>CAVVPX010000004.1:0-944721 GCA_963750305.1 uncultured Actinomycetota bacterium | reverse complement strand
TCGATCGTCGGCTCGAGCGTGCCCGAGATCACGTCGGGAGTGACGAACCGGCCCGCATAGTCGATGATCGCGGTCCGCATCGCGCCGACCTGGTCCGCCCCGATCCAGGTGCCGATATAACCGACCCCGCCGAACAGTCCGAGGACCAGGGGCGGCAGGGACAACAGCGCGAAGAAGCCGGTCTCCGAGGCCAGCCCGGTCACGCGGTACCGCAGGCACACGCGGATCGTCTCCATGGCGAGGCGAGCCACGACAAGCGCGCCGGGGACGCGCGACAGCTCGCGCTTCAGCAGCTGCTTGACTCCCACACCTGCCACGGTAGTCGTCGGCCACCGGCTTAGGCTGCCGACATGGCGACGCACTCGGTCACGAATCAGGTCCCGCCACTGCCCGAGTGGAACCTGCTGGAGACCGATCCGGGACTGGGGGATGCGCTGGCGAGGTGGACCACGGCGGGTTCGGCGGACGAGGTGGGTCAGCTCGCGGGCCTGGCGGGGACCGATGAGTGGCGGGACGTCGCTGACCAGGCCGACCGTCACCCGCCGGTCCTGCGGACCCACACGCCACGGGGCGAACGCCTGGACGAGGTCGAGTTCCACCCCGCGTGGCACCGGCTGCTCGACGTCGCCGTCGGCGCCGGGCTGACCGCGGAGCCCTGGACCCAGCCCGGGAACAGCGGGTCCCACCTGCGGCGGGCCGCCGGCTTCTACGTCTGGTCGCAGGTCGAGGCCGGACACCTCTGCCCGGTCTCGATGACGTACGCCGCCGTGCCCGCGCTGCGGGCCAGCCCCGCGCTCGCCGCGGTCTGGGAACCGCGGCTCGCCTCGCGCTGCTACCAGCCCGCCCTGGCTCCCGGTCGAGTCCAAGCCCGGCGCGCTCGTCGGGATGGGCATGACCGAGAAGCAGGGCGGCTCGGACGTCCGCGCCACCACCACCCGGGCCGTGCCGACAGGTGAGGAGGGAACCTACCGCCTGACCGGGCACAAGTGGTTCTGCTCGGCACCGATGAGCGACGGGTTCCTCGTGCTCGCCCAGGCCGGTGTGACCGACGGTTCGGTCACCTGCTTCCTCGTGCCACGCGTACTCGCCGACGGCAGCCGCAATCCCTTTGCGCTGCAACGTCTCAAGGACAAGCTGGGCAACCGCTCGAACGCCTCCAGCGAGGTCGAGCTCGACGGCACCGTCGGACACCTGGTCGGCGAGGAAGGCCGGGGCATCCGCACCATCCTGGACATGGTCGCGGCGACCCGGCTCGACTGCGTGCTGGGGTCTGCGGCCACCATGCGTCAGGCGGTGGTCCGGGCACTGCACCACACGCGCCACCGCCGCGTCTTCGGGGACCTGCTGGTCGACCAGCCGCTGATGCGCAACGTCCTCGCCGACCTCGCCCTCGAGTCCGAGGCGGCCACCCTGCTGGGTCTGCGGCTGGCCCACGCCGTCGACACCGGCGACGTCGCGTTCAGCCGGCTCGGCGTGGCCCTGGGCAAGTTCTGGGTCTGCAAGCGCACCCCGCAGATGGTCGCCGAGGCCCTGGAGTGCTTGGGCGGCAACGGATACGTCGAGGAGAACGGGTTGGCGCGGCTGTATCGCGAGGCGCCGCTCAACTCGATCTGGGAGGGCTCGGGCAACGTCAACGCGCTGGACGTCCTGCGTGCCCTCGGGCGCGAGCCGGCGACCGCGCAGGCGTACGCCGAGGAGCTCGGTCGTGCGCGTGGCCACAGCGTCGTCCTCGACCACGCCATCCAGGCCGCCGTCGCCACCGCCCGCGGCGTCCGCGTCGGCGCCGACGGCGCGGATCCGGCCACCGCACCGGTCTCGGCCCGGGTGGTGGTCGAGCAGCTCGCCCTCACCCTCCAGGCTGCGCTCATGGCCCAGTACTCCCCCGGCCCCGTCGCCGACGCGTTCATCACCTCCCGGCTCGGCGCGCGCCGCGGGCTCGCCTTCGGCACGCTGGCGCCCGAGGTGGTACTCGGGGCAGGCGAGGCGATCCTGCAGCGCGTGCTCCCGGGCTGAGCCGCGGCTGCGGCTGTCCCCGCTGCGCCGTCCCCGCTGCGCTGTGCCCAGCAACCCTGAGCGGTGCCCTGTGCCCTGCGGGCGACCCGGACCGACCCCCCCGGGCAACCCCCGGGCGTCAGGTCGCCGCGAGCCGGGCCTTCTGCTCCTCGACGTCGAAGTCGGCGACCGGCCACTGCGGGTCCATGGCGCGCAGGTGCTCCAGGACCAGCCCCTGCACGGCCATCCGCGCATACCACTTGCGGTCAGCGGGGACCACGAACCACGGTGCGGCCTCGGTCGAGCACTTGTCGATCGCCACCTGGTAGGCCTGCTGGTAGGCGGGCCAGTGCTCGCGTTCGTCGATGTCGGCGGGGTTGAACTTCCAGTGCTTGTCGGGGCGGTCCAGACGCTCCTCCAGCCGGGCCTTCTGCTCGTCGGCCGAGAGGTGCAGCATCACCTTGACGATGGTGGTTCCCTGCGCGGCGAGCTCCTGCTCGAAGGCGTTGATCTCGGCATACCTCAGCTCCAGCTGCTCGCGCGGCACCAGGTCGTGAACGCGGACGATCAGCACGTCCTCGTAGTGGGAGCGGTCGAACACGCCGATCTGGCCGGGGCCGGGCACCGCGTTGCGGATCCGCCACAGGAACGGGTGAGCGCGCTCCTCGTCGGTCGGGGCCTTGAACGACGTGAGGTCGACGCCCTGCGGGTCCATCGCCCCCACGACATGGCGCATGATCCCACCCTTGCCCGACGTGTCCATGCCCTGCACCACCAGCAGCAGCCGTCGGGTCCCGTCGCCCTTGGACTCCGCATAGAGCCGCTCCTGGAGCTCGCCGACCTGCTCGGCCATCGACGCCAGCAGCTTGCGACCCTTGGCCTTCTTGCCCGAGAACCCCGGCTTGGACGATGGCGACAGGTCGGCCAGACGAAACCCGGGCGCGGCCCGCAGCGACGAGGCGAAGTCGCCCTCGGAACCCGAGGACGTGCGGCTCGCCGACCTGGCCTTCTCGACCTTGGTCCGCCCCTTCCCCGATCGCTTGCCCTTGCCCTGGGACGTCGTCTTTGTCGTCATGACCGCATCGTGTCAGGTGCACCCGTCCGGTGCGAGCACCGCCTGTGGTGGGCTCGGCCGGCGACGGTCGGGTGTCCGGGTCGAGTCGGCGTCGTCGATGCCGGAGGTGGACGCGGGTCGTCGCGCCCCGTCAGAGGCGCCGGCCTCACCCACCCCTCAGACTGGAGTCATGCGCCTGCTTCGAGCCGACGAGAGCGTCCTCCCCCCGGGCAGTGACCTCACCGACCAACAGCTGTCCGACCTGTACGCCGTTCCCGTCGAGGCGGACAGCTGGCTGCGGGTCAACTTCGTCTCGTCACTGGACGGCGCGGTCACGGGGGCGGACGGCCTGTCCGGATCGCTGAACACCGACGCCGACGGGGTCGTGTTCAACCTCCTCCGCCGGCTGAGCGATGCCGTACTCGTCGGCGCCGGCACCGCTGAGGCCGAGGGCTACCGGCGACTGGTCTCCGACACCGGGGAACCGCCGGCTCTGGTCCTGGTCAGCAGCCGGGCGCGGGTGCCCGATCGCGTCGCCGCTCCCCGCGCCGGCGGCGGAGCGGTGCTCCTGGTCACGTGCGATGCCGCGCCGGCCGCTGCCGTGGCGACCGCCCGCCGAACGCTCGGGGCCGACGCGGTGATCACCTGCGGGACGGACTCGGTCGACCTGACCGCAGCTCGGGCTGAACTGGTCGAACGCGGGCTGCGCCGGCTGCTCTGCGAGGGCGGACCCCGCCTGCTCGGCAGCCTGCTCGAGGTCGGCGAGGTGGACGAGCTCGACCTCACCCTGGCGCCGCGTCTGGTCTCCGGCGCGGCCGGACGGATCGCCGTGGGTCCGGGGGTGGACCTGTCGGCCACGCCTCTCCTGCTGGTCGAGGAGGACGGCACCGTCATGGGTCGCTGGCTGGTGCGCTGACTCACCTGGGCCGTGCTGGTTTCAGCCCACGAACCTCGACACCACGGACTCCCACCGGACGGGGTCGAGGTTCCACTCCTTGCAGTGCCGGGCTTGACCCCACAGCTCGAGCTGGACCAGGTCAGGACGTGCCGCGGCCAACCGCTCGGACGGGCCGACGGGGACGAACTCGTCGTCGACGCAGTGGATCAGCAGGATGGGATGGCGCAGCTCGGCGGCCCGGCGCACCCAGTCGGTCTGGGCGACATCCAACGGGTCGTGTACGCCGACGAGCCGGCGCGCCCACCGGCGACCCATCATCGTCTGGCTCAGCCGGCCCACCGGGGCGGGAACGCGGTTGGCGCGGCCATGGTGGTCCAGCACGTCGTGCCAGTCGATCACCGGCGCGTCCAGCACTACATGGGTGACCTTGTCGGCCAGGTGGCTCTGGGCCAGCGTCTGCAGCACGATCGCCCCACCCATCGACCACCCGACCAGGACGACCTCCCGAGCGCTGTGGTCGAGAGCATAGGCGATCGCGCACTCGATGTCCTTCCACTCCGAGAGCCCGAGGCTGTATCGCCCGTCGGGTCCGGGCGGGGCACCGTCGTCGTTGCGGTAGGTCGGCACCAGGCAGGTCAGCCCGCGTTCCCGCAGCGGTGGCACCGCGCGCAGGCACTCCTCCCGTGGTGCGCCCCGGCCGTGGACGAGGACCGCCCATCGGTCGCTCGGTGAGCGGGCCGGGACGACCCAGGCCGGCATCGGACCCAGGTCGGTCGGGACGTCGACGTGGTCGGTGCGCAGCCCGAGCGAGCGATCGGGGGCCGAGCCGTAGTAGTAGGGGTTCCAGCGAGCGGGACCGAGGGCGAGCGTGCCGAAGTCGATGCCGAGCAGCTCGCGAGCCACGATGCCCTTGTCCTCGTCGATCGCGCGGATCTCACCGATCCGAGCGTGCCCGGCGCCCCGCTCGAGCCAGAGGCCGTACCGCCCGGGCACCGCGCTCTCCGGCCCCAGGGTGAGGGTGAGCGTGTCCCCGACCACCGCCAGGACCTCGACGTCGTCGGGGCGGAAGCGTTCGGGCGTGAGCACCCGTCGGGCGAAGTAGGCCGCAGCCGCCATCGACGACGCGGCCCCGGCGGCGGCGACCGAGCCCGAGGCGACCGCCCCCACGATCGCCGCGCGGCGGGCCCGGCGACCCGGCCGAAGGCTCGGACTGGACGACCTCACTCCCTCGTTCCTGCGGACAGGACATCGGCCAGGTCGTAGGAGACCGGCTCCTCGAGCTGCTCGTAGGTGCAGGACCGGGGCTCCCGGTCCTCACGCCACCGGACGAACTGCGCGGTGTGGCGGAACCGCGCGCCCTCCATGTGGTCGTACCGCACCTCGACGACGCGTTCGGGACGCAGCGGGGTGAACGAGAGGTCCTTGCTGGCGTTCCAGCGGCTCCGCTCGGACGCCCGCGGGGTACGGGTGCCCTCCTCCTGCCTGGCCCAGGCCCACGGGTGGTGGTCGAAGTCGGTGACCAGCGGCTGGAGCTCCTCGAACAGCTCGAGACGGCGAGCCATCGGGAACGCGCCGATGACACCGACGCTCGCGAGGTCACCGTCCGCGGAGTAGAGCCCCAGGAGCAGCGATCCGATGACGCCGGGCCCGCTCTTGTGGACGCGGTATCCGGCGACGACGCAGTCGGCGGTGCGCTCGTGCTTGATCTTGAACATGGTCCGCTTGTCGGGTTCGTACAGCCCGTCCATCGGCTTGGCGATGACGCCGTCCAGGCCGGCGCCCTCGAACTGGGTGAACCACGACTGAGCGATGTCGCGGTCCGCGGTGGCCGGGGTCAGGTGGATAGGCGCCGTCGCACCCCGCAGGGCCGTCTCGAGCGCAGCTCGCCGCTCGCGGAACGGCCGGCCGGTCAGGTCCTCCTCCCCCAGGGCGAGGATGTCGAACCCGACGAAGTGCGCCGGAGTCTCGACCGAGAGCCTGGTGACCCGGCTTGCCGCGGGGTGGATGCGCTGCTGGAGCGCCTCGAAGTCGAGCCGGTCCCCGCTCGGGTCGATGACGATGATCTCGCCGTCGACCACCGCCTTGTCGGGAAAGCTCTGGAGCACCGCCGCGACCACCTCGGGGAAGTACCGGGTCATCGGCTTCTCGTTGCGGCTGCCGATCTCGACCCGGTCACCGGACCGGAAGATGATCGAGCGGAACCCGTCCCACTTCGGCTCGAACAGGACGTCGGTCCTGGGCATCGACTTGACGGGCTTGGCCAACATGGGTGGCACCGGGGGGACCACGGCCAGACCCCACTGCTCGCGCGTGTCGGCGTCGCGCTCGGCCTTAGGAGCCAGGTAGTCCTCGTCGTCGCGGTCCTTGCGGCGCTTGCTCGGCTGGACCCGGGGCGGCTCACCCGGCATCTTCGGGTAGTCGGGCGGGAAGTTCAGCTCACCCAGTCCACGCTCCTGGACATCCTTGTCCCACAACGCGATCGCCGCAGCCACGTCACCGACAGCCTCGTTCATGCCAGCCCACGCGTCCCGCTGGGCGAGCAGGCCGGGAACGGTCCGGACGGTCAGCCGGGTCGGGTCGGCGTCGCCCAGCTCGTCCCACGTCAGCGGTGTGGACACCGGCGCTCCAGGCAGCGGACGTGGACTGTAGGCGGAGGCGATCGTGCGGTCGCGGCACGCCTGGTTGAAGTCGACGAACACCCGCTCGCCGCGCTCCTCCTTCCACCAGCTCGTGGTGACCAGGTCGGGCAGCCGGCGCTCGAGCTCGCGGGCGATGCCGATGACACCGTGACGCACGTCGAGGAACTCGTGGGTCGGGCGGATGCGGGCGAACACGTGTACGCCGCGGTTGCCTGAGGTCTTGGCCCACGCGGTCAGGCCGATCTCGGCGAGTACCTCCCGCAGGGCCTGGGCCGCCTCCACTGCATCGGCGAACCCGCGACCGGGCTGCGGGTCGAGGTCGATCCGCAGCTCGTCGGGGCGGTCGACGTCGTCGGTCAGCACCGGCCACGGGTGGAACGTGATGGTGTTCATCTGGGCGGCCCAGACCGCAGTCGCGATCTCGTCGATGACCAGCTGGGGGTGCTGGCGACCTGAGGGATAGGTGCACATGACGGTCCGGGTGAAGTCGGGGACACCCTTGGGCGGGTTCTTGGAGTAGAACTCCTCCCCCTCGATGCCCTCGGGGAACCGCTGCAGGGTGACCGGCCGGCGGCCGACCGCGGCCAGGAAGGGGTCGGCGACCGCCACGAGGTACTCGGCCAGCTCGAGCTTGGTGATCCCGGCGTCGGGCCAGAGCACCCGGTCGGGGCTGGACACCCTGATCTCGCGGGCCCCGTCCGGGCCTGGTGCCTCCACGATCGCAGCGGATCTCGCCATGCGCGGCAGCCTAGTCGGCGCCGACGACAAGGCCAGGTCACGGACCGCAGCCCGCGCCGCCGCGCGGGGTGCGCGCCGTAAGAATCTCGTCATCCCCCGACCGCCCGCGGGCGGGAACGAACCTCAGCACCGCTCGGTTGTGCGTGATGCCGCCCCGCGCAGGGTGGGAACCGAAGGAGCAGACTGTGAACATGAAGGCCACCGACCGCACGTACGCCGTCACCAAGTCCGAGGACGAGTGGCGCGAGCAGCTCACCCCCGCCGAGTACCAGGTGCTGCGCAAGGCCGGCACCGAGCGCGCCGGGGTCGGGGAGTACACCGACACCAAGACCGAGGGTGTGTATGCCTGCCGCGCCTGCAGCGCCGAGCTGTTCACCTCGAGCACCAAGTTCGACAGCCACTGCGGCTGGCCGAGCTTCTACGCCCCGCTGGCCGGCGACTCGGTGGAGTACATCGAGGACCGCACCATGTTCACGAAGCGCATCGAGGTCCGCTGCGCCTCCTGCGGCTCCCACCTCGGCCACGTCTTCGAGGGTGAGGGCTACGGCACCCCGACCGACCAGCGGTTCTGCATCAACTCGATCAGCATGACCCTGCGGCCGGCGGAGTAGGTCGGTTTATCGGGTGACCCGATAAACCAGCGCCTGACCCAAGAACGCTTCTCGGGTCAGGCGCTGTCTTGTCGAGTCAGGCGGAGGCGATGACCGCGCGGATTCTCCGGATCAGTGCCGCCGGTGCCGCCAGGTCCGCCCAGGTCACCCGCACCACGATGTAGCCCAGGGCGCGCAGCGAGTCCTCACGCCGCTTCTCGGCCACCAGCGCCTCCACGCCGCCCTCGCGGTACTTGACCAGCCCGTCGAACTCGATCAGCACCCTGGTGCCATCGACAGCGAGGTCGACTCTGGCCACGACCGTCCCGCGCTGGTCTCGAATCACCACCTGGGGGGTCACCGGGATCTGGGCCATGTGACAGTGCACCCGCAGTCGCGACTCCCCGGGTGACTCTGACCTCGCGTCGAGCAGCGTCATCATGGTCGACACCCGTCCCGAGCGCGGCCATCCCGCTACCCCCGCGGCAGATGCTTCGAGCTCTTGGGTCGAGGTCAGCCCGACGTGGAGAGCGTGATCGGCAGACACGATGCCCGAGACGGCGCCGGACTCGAGCGCGTTCTGCACGAGTGCGTCGCTGACAGCCACGGCCGGGCCGATCGACGCCTCCACGACGGAAGAGCGGCGCGGCCAGATCGCGAAGCGGGCCGTGAGGACCTCGCACTCCACGGGGCGCGCGAGACGAGCTCGACGCAGGTCGGCGCCCCAGACCTGGACCCCGTGAGCCAGCAGCGCGGTGACGTGGCTCAGGGCTGCATCGGGATAGAGCAGCAGCCCTCCCTGCGCCAGGCGGAGATGCTGGTCGCTCCGCGTCTCCCGAGGCGGAGCCAGATCGTAGAGCCCGCGAGCGAGGTGCCAGCAGCCTTGCTCGCGAACCATCCGCCGGAGTGCCCGATCGCCGATACCGAGCTGCCGAGCGTCGGCTGTGGTGAACAGCCCGTCCGACAACGCGGAGCGGAGCTCGGCCAGTTGGGTCACCATGCATACAGCCTTGGCCCGCAGTACGCGGCGCTGATGGTCGACGCTATGTCCTGTGGACGGCTGAGGGTACGCGGACGCGCCTGTGGATATCGCGGCCGGCAGCAGTGGGCGTGGCTTCACTCGACTACCCCGCGCTTGACTCGAGAAGCCTTCTCGGGTGAAGCGCGGGTTTATCGGGTGACCCGATAAACCGCCCGCCCGGTCACCGCAGGTTGGCGACCAGGTCTGCGACCTCGACCCGAGGCCCGGTGTAGAACGGGACCTCCTCGCGGACGTGCAGCCGCGCCTTGGAGGCCCGCAGGTCGCGCATGAGGTCGACGATGCGGTGCAGCTCGTCGGCCTCGAAGGCCAGCACCCACTCGTAGTCGTTCAGGGCGAACGAGGCGATGGTGTTGGCGCGGACGTCGGGATACCCGCGGGCCAGCTGGCCGTGCTCGACCAGCATGTCGCGCCGCTCCTTGTCCTCCAGGAGGTACCAGTCGTAGCTGCGGACGAACGGGTACACGCAGACGTAGCGCCGGGGGTCCTCACCGGCCATGAACGCCGGGATGTGGCTCTTGTTGAACTCGGCGGGGCGGTGCAGGGCGGCGGCCGACCAGACCGGCTCGAGCGTCCGGCCGAGCTCGGTGCGCAGGAACCGGTGGTAGGCGGACTGGAGCGCCTCGATCTGCTCGGCGTGCCACCAGATCATGACGTCGGCGTCGGCGCGCAGCCCGGCGACGTCGTACACCCCGCGGACCACGACACCCTCGCCCTCGAGCTCCTCGAACAGGGCCGCGACCTCCTTGGCGACGACGTCACGGTCACCCTCCAGGGGGGCGGCCGTGGCGAAGACCGACCACATGGCGTACCGGAGGCTGTCGTTGATCTCGCGCACCTTGCTGGGTGTGGGTCGGGTGCTCATGGGCTCATTCTCCCCCGCGCGACGCCCGCTGCAGGAGGTGGGTCGTCACTGCGGCCGCAGCTGCCCGGCCGGACCCGATGCACGCGGGGATGCCCACGCCGTCGTAGGCCGCGCCGGCGACCTCCACGCCGGGCAGGTCGGCGAGCGCGGACCGGGCTCGGGCGACGCGACCGACGTGACCCACCGCGTACTGGGGCAGTGCGCCACCCCAGCGCTGGACGTGCCAGTCCAGGACCTCCGGCAGCGGACCGCGCAGCGCCTCGGACAGGTCGGCGGCGGCCACCGCCACCAGCTCCTCGTCCTCGCGCTGGAGCTCGGCGCTCTCGCCCGCCCGCCCGATCGACGCGCGCAGGTACACGGCGCCTGGCGACCGTTCGGCGACCCATCCCCATTTCGCCGAGCTGAAGGTCGCGGCCTTGATGGTGCGCCCGTCCGCGGGCGGGACGAGGAACCCCGAGCCGGGGAGACCAGCCCACCAGCCGGCGTCGCGGCGGACCGCGAGCGTCACGATCGCCATCGACGCGTAGTCGATCCCGCCGAGCTCGCGGGCCGCAGCCGGTGCGTGGTCCCCCACCAGCCGAGCCGTCGCACCGGCCGGCGTCGCCAGTACGACGGCGTCGGCGTCGAGCGCCGTCGGGCTGGGCACCGGGCCGGTGACCACCTCCCACCCCTGCGCGGTCCGGCGCAGGGACCGGGCGATCGTCCGGGTCCGGACGACCACCCCGCGCTCGCGCAGGTCGGCGAGCAGCAGGTCGGCCAGCAGCCCGACCCCGCCCCGGAGCCCGGCGAACACCGGCGCCGGTGCCGTCGCCGCGGTGGGTCCGGAGGACAGGGGTGACGCCGCCGAAGCGGCCGTCCCGAGCAGGCTTCGTCCGGCTGTGGCCGCGTCCCACAGAGCAGGGATGCACGCCTGCAGCGAGAGCAGGTCGGCGTGCCCGGCATACACGCCACCGAGCAGCGGCTCGACCAGCCGGTCGACGACCGCGCGGCCGAGCCGGGCCGCGATGTACTCGCCCACGGCGACGTCGCTCTCCACGGGGTCACCGGGCCAGGGCTGTTCGTCGCTCGCGCGGCGCGCCTCCTCCGGCGTCAACGGGCCCACCGCGTTCTCCGGCTGACCCGGGACCCCCATGAGGGTGCCCGACGGCATCGCGCTCAGCGCGCCACGTGACCAGATCGAGGCACGGGTGGTCGCGGGATGTTCGACGCGGTCCCCTTCCCCCAGGGCGGCGATGAGGTCGAGCGCTTCCGGTCGTCGGGCCAGCATCGACTCAGCGCCGACGTCGATCGGCAGCCCGGCGACGTCCTCGCGACGGAGCTTGCCGCCGAGCCGGTCGCTCGCCTCCAGCAGCACGACCTCGACCGGAGGCAGGCCGATGGCGAGCTCCCGCGCGGCGACCAGGCCGGCGACACCACCGCCGACCACCACCACCCGGGGCATGCGTGGTCCGCTTGTGCCCAGGCTGGTCGACCCCGATCTCGGTCTCCCACCAGGCCAGCGCACGAGCGCAGGGCCGGGCTGAGGGGCGCGCGCGCCGTTCCCGGCCGGGTCGAGGGTCACCGGTCCATTGTCGCGGCCCGCCGTGACGGGATCGACACCGAGGGTCGGGAACCATTCGCTGCCCTGGCCCCTCCTAGCCAGCGAACCGACGCCCACGAACCCAGAGACCGAGGCACGCCATGTCCTACCGTCCAGCCCACCGCACCCGCCCGGCACTGCGCGGCGCCGCAGCCCTCGCCGCCGTCGCCACCCTCCTCCTTGCCGGGTGCTCCGGCGGCGCATCGGGCGAGTCGTCCAGTGCCGCCGTCGCGCCGCGCGCGGCCAGCGGCGACTCCGGGGGCGGCAGTCTGTCCGACGCCACCGATGGTGCCGCCGCCAAGGGCGAGGGCGTCACCTCCTCGGCCGGCAGGCCTGTATCGACCCAGATCGGTCAGGTCGACCTGTCGGCCGAGCAGCTCGCCCGCCGCGCCTCAATGGCGTTGAAGGTCAAGAGCATTGCCGAGGCCGCGGCCAAGGTGCGCAGCATCGCCGCCACGTCCGAAGGCCTCATCCTCAGCGAGAACATCGGCGGGTCCACTGACCAGCCCGGAGTCGAGCAGGACCGGATCAACGCCACGACCTATGGCGAGATCGCTATCTCGGTGCCCGCGGCCCGGCTCGACCAGACCCTCGACCAGCTCGCCCGCCTCGGCACGCTCATCCGACGCGACGCCTCGACGGACAACGTCTCCCAGCAGGTCATCGACACCGACGCACGCCTCAAGACCATGCAGGCCAGCGTCGACCGCATCCGGGCGCTGATGTCCCAGACCAAGGACATCACCCAGATCGTCCTGCTGGAGTCCGAGCTGTCCTCTCGCACAGCGGATCTCGAGTCGCTGAAGAGCCAGCTCGCGTCGCTGCGGAACAGCGTCTCGCGCTCGCCCATCCGGGTCAGCCTGACCACCGACACCGGGGTCATCGAGAAGGACCCCGGCACGGGGTTCCTGTCGGGCCTGGCCGCCGGGTGGGCGGCCTTCACCGGCTCGGTGGTCGTACTCCTCACCGTGCTGGGCGCGCTGCTCCCGTTCCTGATGGTACTAGCCCTGGTGCTCGCGCCCGTGTGGCTGGTCGTGCGTCGCCGCCGTTCGGGGACCACCACGCCGTACTCGCCTGAGCCGCCGATGGGTCCGACGTCACCCGAGGCGCCCGCCGTTTCCCCCTCTGAGTACGCCGGCCGTACGAGTACGCCCGCCGCCTCGGACGCGCCCGCCGTCCGAGCGCGCCGGCCGCCCGACCACGCCGGCCACCCCCCGGCGGGGTCAGCGGGCGGACACCTCGTGCACCAGTGCGGTGACCCGGGTCAGCACGTCGGGATCGGTCCCGGGGAGGACACCGTGGCCGAGGTTGAAGATGTGGCCGCGGGCAGCGGCACCCTCGGCCAGGATCCGGCGCACTGCGGCCTCGACGGCCTCCCACGGCGCGAACAGGAGGGCCGGGTCGAGGTTGCCCTGGACCGAGTACGCCGGGCCCAGCCGGTCGATCGCGTCCGGGAGCGCGACCCGGTAGTCCACCCCGACCACGTCCGCGCCCGCCGCGCCCATCGAGGGCAACAGCTCACCGGTTCCCACGCCGAAGTGGATCCGGGGGACGCGGTCACCGACGGCGGCGAGGACCTGCACGGAGTGCGGCTGGACCAGCCGCTCGTAGTCGGCCCGCGAGAGCGCGCCGGCCCAGGAGTCGAAGAGCTGGACCGCCGAAGCGCCCGCCTCGATCTGCACGCCGAGGAAGGTGGCGGAGATCTGTGCGAGACGTGCGCAGAGGTCGTGCCAGAGGTCGGGGTCGCCGTGCATGAGCGCCTTGGTCCGCTCGTGGTTGCGGCTCGGTCCTCCCTCGACGAGGTAGGACGCGAGGGTGAACGGCGCGCCGGCGAACCCGATCAGCGGCACGTCACCCAGCTCGGCGGTCAGCAGCCGCACCGACTCGGCGATGTCCGGCACGTGCTCCGCGGTCAGCTCAGGCAGCCGGTCGAGGTCGGCCCGCGTGCGGATGGGCTCGGCGACCACGGGTCCGGTGCCCGGGACGATGTCGAGGTCCACGCCGACCGCCGCGAGCGGAACCACGATGTCGGAGAAGAAGATCGCCGCGTCGACGCCGTGGCGCCGGACCGGCTGGAGGGTGATCTCGGTGACCAGGTCGGGTCGGCGGCACGATTCGAGCATCGGGATGCCCTCACGCAGCGAGCGGTACTCCGGCAGCGATCGGCCGGCCTGGCGCATGAACCACACGGGCGTGTGCGGCACGGTCTCGCCGCGAGCGGCTCGGAGCAGCGGGCTCTCGGTCAGGGGGGTGGTGGGCACGGCGGGAGTCTTTCACGGTGCCCGGCAACGGGTTCAGGCGGCGATGAGGACGACGCCCGCGAGACTCACCACGACACCGATGGTCTGGATCCGGCGGAGTCGCTCGTGCAGAACGAACCGGGCGAGCAGCACGGTCGCCAGCGGATAGAGCGAGGCCAGCACGCTGGCCACGCTCACCAGGCCCCGGGTGGAGGCGAGCGCGTACAGGGCGTTGGCGCCCAGGTCCGCGACCCCGACGACCGCCAGCACCGGCAGGTCGCCGCGACGGACCCCGCCGACGCGGCGGAGCACCGCGGCAGCCGCGGCGAACAGGACCACCGAGGTCAGGCGCATCCCCCACAGGTGGTGCAGCAGCGACACCCGCGCGCCCCGGTCGATGGCGAACAGCGCCAGACCGAACCCGAGTGCGGCGAGAAGCGCGAGCACGATCGGCCGCGCGGAGACCGCGCCCGACAGCTCTGGCCCGGACGCGAGCAGGATCCCGACCACCGCGACAGCCATGCCTACCCAGGCCAGCGTCGGGGGCGACTCCCCCGAGAGGACACCGAGCATCACCGGGACGACGACGCCCAGCGAGGCCACCGGGGCCACCACACCCATCGTCCCGGTGGCCAGCGCCGCATAGAAGCAGACGAGCGCACCCGACCCGGTCAGCCCGGCGAGGACCGCCCACGGCACCCAGCCGTAGGGCGCGAGACCACCCTGGAACGGGAGGAGCACGCTGAGCACCAACAGCCCGATCGCCTGTGACGACCCGACGACGGCCGCCGAGGGCAGGGTCCGAGCCTTGAGCCCGGCGATGAAGTCCGAGGTCCCCCACACCACGCTGGAGGCCAGGGCGAGGGCGGTGAACACCAGCGCACGCTAGCGCTCACGCCGGGCGCAGGGGACGGCGGCACCCCGGCGTCGACTGGGCCCTGCGGCGGCCCCGGCGCGCCGTTCCTCCCCAAACGAGCACGCCCGACCTACGCTGCAGGGGTGGCATCACGCACGCTCACCGGGGAGCAGTCCCCGGACTTCACTGCAGCCCTCAAGGCGCTGCAGCGTGCGCGGGTGCGCCCGGAGGTGCGTCTGACCGAGGTTCCCGCGCCTCAGCGGATCGCGCCGTACGCCGTGGCCCTCACCGCCGAGGTCGTCGGCGCCCGCTCGGAGGAGGAGCTCGCCTCCGGGCGGTTCGTGCTGCTCCACGACCCCTCGTGCCCCGACCCGTGGGCCGGTCCGTGGCGGGCCGTGACGTTCGCGCGGGCCGAGATGGAGCCCGAGCTCGCCACCGACCCGATGCTGGGCGCGGTGGGCTGGAGCTGGCTGACCGACGCGCTGGCCGGCCATGACGCGCGGTTCACCGCCGAGGCCGGCACGGTGACCAGGGTCGTCTCGGAGAGCTTCGCCGGGCTGGCCGACCGACCTGCGACGGTCGAGATGGAGGTGCGCGCCTCGTGGAGCCCGCTCGGCGGCGACATGGGGATACACCTGCTCGCCTGGTCCGACCTCCTGTGCACCGTGGCCGGGCTGCCGCCGCTGCCGGAGGGTGTCGTCGCCCTACCCGGTCAGCGCCGCTGAGGCCGCGCCACCATGACACGGACGCCGCCATGACAACGACGCCACGATGACACCGACGCCACGATGACACCGACCAGCCCCGACCGGCCCACCGAGAGCCACCCGAGCGCGGCCGAGGCGCCACCGGAGCCGCTGCCCGAGGGGCCGTCCGAGGCGCAGCCCGCCGACCCAGGCGAGGTCGAGCCCGACGCGCCACCCGCCCCGGTCCTGCACCCGCTCGCCTACCCCGCCGAGGGCGTACCTCCGGTCATCGTGGACGAACGCGCCCTGACGCGTGCCGCCGACGCCATCGCCGCGGGTACGGGCTCGGTCGCCCTGGACGCCGAGCGCGCGAGCGGCTACCGGTACGGCCAGCGGGCCTACCTGGTGCAGATCCGCCGTGAGGGTTCCGGGACGTTCCTCATCGACCCCATGGCCTGCCCCGACCTCTCCCCGATCGACGACGCCATCGCCGGCGCGGAGTGGGTGCTGCACGCGGCCACCCAGGACCTGCCGTGCCTGGCGGAGGTCGGGCTGCGGCCCCGACAGCTCTTCGACACCGAGCTGGCGGCGCGGATGCTCGGGCTGCCGCGCGTCGGTCTCGCCGCGGTGGTCGAGCACTACCTCGGGCTCTCGCTCGCCAAGGAGCACTCCGCAGTCGACTGGTCGACCCGGCCACTGCCCGAGCCGTGGCTGCGCTACGCCGCCCTCGATGTCGAGGTGCTGGTCGAGGTGCGTAACCTCATGGGTGTCGATCTCGCGACGTCCAGGAAGGCCGAGTGGGCGCGTCAGGAGTTCGCCGCGTTGCTCGACTTCACCGGGCCGGCACCCCGCACCGACCCGTGGCGGCGTACGTCCGGCATGCACCGGATCCGGTCCCGACGGGGCATCACGGTCGTGCGCGAGCTCTGGCTCATGCGCGACGAGATCGCCCAGGACCGCGACGTGTCTCCGGGCCGGGTCCTGCCCGATGCCGCACTGCTCGACATCGCAGCGGCGACGCCGAAGACGCCCGAGGACCTGCCCAGCGGGCACCGCGCGATCCGGCGCTACCAGCGCCAGTGGGTGGAGGCCGTACGCCGAGCGAACGCCGCGCCCGAGGCCGACCTCCCCGCCCTGACCATCCGCTCCGACGGTCCCCCGCCCGCGCGCGCCTGGGCCGAGCGCGACCCGGTCGCGGCCGAGCGACTCATGCAGACCCGTGAGCAGCTGACCGTGTTCGCCGGGGAGCACGACATCCCGATCGAGAACGTCATCTCACCTGAGCCGCTGCGCCGGGTGATCTGGACGCCACCGGCCGAGCGCACCGCCGCTGGGTTCGAGACGGCCCTGGCAGCGCAGGGGGTCCGCAGGTGGCAGCGTGACATCGTCGCTCCGCTGCTCGAGGCCGCCTTCGCCGACCATCCCGACGCGGGCGACCCCGACGCGGGCCATCCCGACGCGGCCGAGCCCGACACCGCTCCCTCCGAGGCAGCCGAGGCCGGCGCGGACCACGCGGGCTGAGCACGGCCGGGCGAAGCGGACATCCGGGTCAGCCTCGTCCCCAACCTTCAAGACTGAGCTCAGCCTCATACCCCAGGGCGACTAGCCACGTAGGCACCGGGCGCCCCAACCACCCCATACGCGTGCGGTTGACTTGCCACATCTCACATGTGAGTTATGGTGGCACCCGTGACCCAGACCTACCTGACCCGCATCGGCACCCTGATCCGCGACGCCCGCCGCCACCAGGGCCTCACCCAGAGCGAGCTGGCCGAGTCCCTCGGCACCAGCCAGAGCGCTGTCGCCCGGATCGAGCAGGGTCGCCAGAACCTCAGCCTGGAGATGCTCGCCCGCATCGGCGAGAGCCTGGACTCCGAGTTCGTCTCGCTGGGCCACAGCCAGCCGCAGCACCTGCGGATCGACGGTGGCACCCAGCTCTCCGGCGCGATCGACGTGAAGACCTCCAAGAACGCTGCCGTCGCGCTGCTGTGCGCGTCGCTGCTCAACAAGGGGCGCACGACGCTGCGCTCGCTCGCGCGCATCGAGGAGGTCAACCGGATCCTGGAGGTGCTCTCCTCGATCGGTGTCAAGACGCGATGGCTCCCGGACAGCAACGACCTCGAGATCATCCCGCCCGCCCAGCTCGACCTGGACAGCATCGACATCGAGGCGGCGCGGCGCACCCGCACGGTCATCCTGTTCCTGGGCCCGCTGCTGCACGAGACCGACCACTTCCAGCTGCCCTATGCCGGTGGCTGCGACCTCGGCACCCGCACCGTGGAACCGCACCTGTTCGCACTGCGTGCCTTCGGGCTCGGCGTGACGGCCACCCACGGCTTCTACGAGGCCAGCGTGAGCCGGTCGATCAAGCCCAGCCGACCGATCATCCTCACCGAGCGGGGCGACACCGTCACCGAGAACGTGTTGCTCGCCGCCGCTCGATACGAGGGTGAGACGGTGATCCGCAACGCCAGCCCGAACTACATGGTCCAGGACCTCTGCTTCTTCCTGCAGGAGCTCGGCGTCGAGATCGAGGGCATCGGCACCACCACCCTGGTCGTGCGGGGCATCGCCGAGATCGACCGCGACGTCGAGTACTCCCCGTCCGAGGACCCGATCGAGGCGATGAGCCTGATCGCGGCCGCCGTCGTGACCGGGTCGGAGATCACCATCCGCCGCTCCCCGATCGAGTTCCTCGAGATCGAGCTCGCGACGCTGGAGGGCATGGGCATGAAGTGCCGCCTCTCCGAGGAGTACTTCTCGGCCAACGGCCGCACCCGGCTGGTCGACATCACCACGGTGCCCGGCCCCCTCACCGCCTCCGCGGACAAGATCCACCCGATGCCCTTCCCCGGGCTCAACATCGACAACCTGCCGTTCTTCGCGATCATCGCTGCGTGCGCCGAGGGCACCACGATGATCCACGACTGGGTCTATGAGAACCGCGCGATCTATCTCACCGAGCTGACCAAGGTCGGCGCCAAGGTGCAGCTGCTCGACCCACACCGCGTGATGATCGAGGGCCCCACCCGCTGGCGCTCCGCCGAGGTCATCTGCCCGCCCGCGCTGCGTCCGGGCGTCGTCGTCCTGCTCGCGATGCTCGCCGCGCCCGGCACCTCCGTGCTGCGCAACGTGTACGTCATCAACCGCGGCTATGAGGACCTCGCCGACCGGCTCAACGCGCTCGGCGCCACCATCGAGACGTTCCGCGACATCTGACCTCCTGACCTTCTCGCCCCCCGCCCCTGGGTCCGCCCCGGCGCCCCCGCGCCCGGCGCCCCCCGCGCCCAGATATGGGAAGACCGTCGTCGTCATGGCGACACTGTTCTTCCCATGTCTGGGAGGGGGGCCAGCCACTCGGGCTGAGGCTGGGGCGCGCAGTGGTTGCACCAGGGCGCGAAAGGTCAGTGGCGTACGTCGTAGGCCAGGTGCGTGACCCGGTCGCCCTGGACCACGGTCGGGTTCTCGAGCAGCACGGTGTCAAGCAGCACGGTGTCGACCAGCGCGGCGTCGACCAGCCCCGCCGTCCCGAAGAACGGCCGACCGCGCCCCAACACCACCGGTACGAGGTTGAGGACGATGCGGTCGACCAGACCGGCCCGCAGCGCCTGGCCTCCGATGTCACCGGCGGTCACGACGATATTCCGGTCGCCGCAAAACGCCTTGGCCCGGACGACAGCCTCCTCGACACCGCCGGTGACGAAGGTGAACGGCGCTGAGCCGGCGAACTCCCAGTCCACAGGTGGCTGGTGGGTCACGACGAACACGTGGTCGCCGTCCGCCGGGACCCCGCCCCACCCGTTGGTGAGGTTGAACAGCGTCCGCCCGATCACGCTCGCGCCGACACCGTCACTGGCCGCGCTCAGGAAGTGCGCCGTGGGCTGGGTGACGTGGAAGACCCGGTCCTTGTCACTGAAGCTCATCGGCACGGTGCCGTTGCCATAGAAGTCGAACAGCGGGCCGACGGTGTGGTCGTCATGGGCGATGTAGCCGTCGAGGGATACCGCTGCCGTCATGATGACCCGGCTCATCTCGCGCTCCGCTCCCTGGAAGAGACCCTCATCGGTGCTGACCGGCTGCGAGTCCACGACTCACCGGTCGAGGACACGTCGAGCGTTCGTCGACGGGACTCAGCCCAGCCGGCTCATCAGCGCGGTCGTGATCGCGTCAGGCGTCAGACCGATCTGCTCGAGCACCTGCCCGCGGGAGCCGTGGTCGAGGAAGGCGCGAGGAATCCCGAACTGGTGCAAGGGAGTTCGCACGCCCGCGTCGAGCAGTGCGAGGCCGACCTGGGTCCCGATCCCCCCGGCGACCAGACCGTCCTCGATCACCGCAACGGCCCCCGCGGCGCGGCTGGCGTCCACCAGGTGCGGGCTCACCGGCAGCGCCCATCTCGGGTCGACCACCGTGACCGACAGGCCCTGGGCGTGGAGCTTGTCGGCAACCTGGAGAGCCACGCTCGCCATCGAGCCGATCCCGGCGAGGAGGACATCCGGGCGCTCGGACTCGCCGAGCCGGGCCAGCACATCGAGGTCGCCGAGGCGGTCGACCGCGGGAATCGGTTCGGGTGCGGTGCCCTTGGGGAAGCGCAGGACCGACGGCCCGTCGTCGATCGCGACCGCCTCGCGCAGCGCGGCCCTGACCTGTTCGCCGTCCCGCGGAGCGGCGAGGTGCAGACCCGGGACGATCGAGGTGAGCGCCAGGTCCCACATGCCGTGGTGCGATGCGCCGTCGGGCCCGGTGATGCCGGAGCGGTCCAGGACGAAGGTGATCCCGGCCCGGTGCATCGCACAGTCCATCAGCAGCTGGTCGAAGGCGCGGTTCAGGAACGTCGCATAGATCGCCACGACGGGGTGCAAGCCCCCGAAGGCAAGCCCGGAAGCCATCGTCACCGCGTGCTGCTCGGCGATGCCGACGTCGAAGGTCCGGGTGGGGTATGCGTCGGCAAAGGCCTTGAGCCCCACCGGGATCATCATGGCCGCGGTGATGGCGACGAGGTCCTCGCGTTCGGCGCCGAGGGCGACCATCTCGTCGCTGAACTCGTCGGTCCAGCCCCGGCCGGCGATCTCCAGCGGCAGCCCGGTCTCGGGGTTGATCACCCCGACGGCGTGGAACTGGTCGGCCTCATCGAGAGCCGCAGGTTCATATCCCCGACCCTTCTGGGTGATCACGTGGACCAGCACGGGACCGGCGTACGCCCGCGCCCGCCGCAGGGCGGTCTCGATCGCGGCCTCGTCGTGCCCGTCCACGGGTCCGAGGTACTTCAGCCCGAGATCCTCGAACATCCCCTGCGGGGCGACCATGTCCTTGAGGCCCTTCTTGACCCCGTGCAGCGTGCCGTACATCGCGTTGCCGAACACCGGCGTACGCGCCAGGGTGTTCTTGCCCCAGTCGAGGAACCGCTCGTAGCCCTGGGTGGTGCGCAGCGTCGCCAGGTGCTCGGCCAGTCCGCCGATGGTCGGCGCGTAGGACCGCTCGTTGTCGTTGACCACGATGACCAGCGGCAGGTCCTTGTCGGCGGCGATGTTGTTGATCGCCTCCCAGGCCATCCCGCCGGTCAGTGCACCGTCGCCGATCACGGCGACGGTGTGCCGGTGAGTCTCCCTCGCCAGCCGTCGGGCCTTGGCGATGCCATCGGCCCACGACAGCGAGGTCGAGGCGTGGCTGTTCTCGACCACGTCATGGTCCGACTCACCCCGGCTGGGATATCCCGAAAGGCCGCCACGGGTACGCAGGCCGGAGAAGTCCTGCCGGCCGGTGAGGAGCTTGTGCACGTAGGACTGGTGCCCGGTGTCGAACACGAAGGTGTCGAGCGGGCTGTTGAAGACCCTGTGCATCGCGATGGTGAGCTCGACCACGCCGAGGTTGGGACCGAGGTGGCCACCGGTGCGGGAGACCTCGGCGACGAGGAAGGTGCGGATCTCGGCGGCCAGCTGGTCGAGCTGGGCAGGGCTCAGCGTGTCGAGGTCCCGCGGACCAGTGATCGACTGGAGCAGACCCACCGGGCGCCCTCCCTTCCTCGGAGCCCTCCGAGTCTAGGACGTGGAGTCGGACGGCCCCACGGTGACCACGCCGTGAGCCCGCAGGAGCTGGGCGTCGCGGGGGACGACGCGACGGGCGGGCTCACATCCGAGGTACATAGGGCTTGCCCCGCAACGCGCCCTCGACCAACCCTGTCGAGCGCCGCGCCGCGACCAGGCGCGCTCCCTCGGCCTCGAGCGACCCCATGATGTCGGAGAGCGCCTCGCTCGTGACCGCGGCGCCGAGCTCGACCCTGACCTGCCGGTAGGCCTCGCGCATGGCGGTCACCTGCCCGTCGATGTGGCGACCTGTGATCCAAGCCAGGGCGACGGGATGTCGACGAAACGCGTCGTATCCCCGGTAGTCCGGGGGGCAGTGGTCGAGCAGCCAGTCAACGGCGCGCTCCGCCCAGCCCTCGACGCCAGGTGGGGGCACGTCCACGGGCCAGCCGGGCGGGGTGGCGGTGGTCATGCCACCAGCGTCCCGCACCCGACTGACACCGCTCACCGTGACCGGCGACTGCACCGTCGCCGGCCACGGCCCGAACGCCGTGATCACGACGACTGGGGCTCGGTGCTCCTCGCCAGGCGCATCATCAGCATCCCCATCAGCAGGCACAGCAGGCTGGTCCACAGATAACCGAGGTCGCTGCCGGTGTAGGCCAGCGACGCGGCCGCGGCCGCGAGGGCGGGGATGGCCGAGGCGGGACTGCTGGGTACCGACCCCTCCGAGGCGCTCGCCACCGGACCGGCGTCGGTACCCGGCTGCGCACCCGGGAGGGCGCCGTCCTCGGTGACCGGGCCGGTACCCGGGACAGTGGGGTCAGTGGGGTCAGTGGGGTCAGTGGGGTCAGCTGGGGTCAGTGGGGTCAGTGGGGTCAGTGGGGTTGACCGGGCCGGTCGGGTCGACCGAGTGGGTCTGGACAACCGGGCCCGTCGGGATCACCGTGCCGGTCCGGCCGACCAGGTCGGTGGGATCCGCAGGGTCGGTGGGACCCGCAGGGTCGGTGGGATCCCGCAGGGTCGGTGGGACCCGCAGGGTCGGTGGGACCCGCAGGGTCGGTGGGACCCGCAGAGTCGGTGGGACCCGCAGGGTCGGTGGGATCCGTGGGGTCCGTGGAACCTGCCGGGCCGATCCAGACCACCGGGTCACCGGCGATGCCAAACACGTGGTCGTCACGCGCTGGCCCTGGCCAAATGCCAGCCCGGGCGTCACTCTTTGAAGCCGGGTCCGCGCCCTGGCGTGGACCCGGCTTCAAAGACTGCGGGGACGGTGCCCGGGGCCCGAGAGGTAGGCCTCGGCGCATCCGTCGAGCCATGAGACCCCGACCTGCTCGCCGAGGTTCGTAGGCTGGTCGCATGACCTCCCAGAGCCCACGCCCCCTGGTTCCACACCCGCCCCGGACACCCCTGCCACAGGCGGGCCCACCCCGGGCACGCCCACCCCGGGCACCCCCGCCCCGGACACCCCCGCCTCAAGCACGCCCGCCCCGGACACCCCTGCCACAGGCACGCCCACCCCGGACACCCCCGCATTGAGCACGCCCACCCCGGACACCGGCGAGCGCGCGGACCTTCTTCAGACCCTACGAGCGCACCGGGCCTTCCTGCGCCACACGGTGCAGGGTCTGACCGACGAGCAGGCGCGGGAGCGGACGACCGTCAGCGAGCTGACGCTGGGCGGGCTGATCAAGCACGTCGCCCAGACCGAGGAGCACTGGGCGGCCTTCATCGTCGACGGACCCGCGCCGGGCCCGGACGTCGACTTCGAGCAGATCGACTGGTCGAACCCGCCCGCCGAGGTCGCCGCGTTCATGGACGGCCACCGGATGACCGAGACGGAGACGCTGACCGACCTGCTGGCGGGGTACGCGGCGATCGCGGCCGCGACCGACGACCTCGTCGCCACGCTGCCCGACCTCGACGCGTCCCAGCCGCTGCCACCGGCGCCGTGGTTCGCGCCGGGCGCCGTGCGCTCGGCGCGCCGGACCTTCTTGCACATCATCGCCGAGACGAGCCAGCACGCCGGACACGCCGACATCATCCGCGAGGCCCTTGACGGCCAGAAGACGATGGGCTGACCAGCGCGCGCCACGCTGCTCCCGCCCGATCCGTGCCGCCGCGCTTGTGACCACGAGATCCAACAGCGAGGATGCGCATACCCGACCAACGGAGGTCTCGATGCGCAGCACCATGCTGGACGCCCCACTCACCATCGGCTCGCTGATGCGGCACGGTACGACGGTCCACCCAGACTCCGAGGTGGTCACCGCGACCCCGGAGGGCTCGCGTCGGACCTCCTACGCCGACATCGGTACCCGGGCGGCGCAGCTCGCGAACGCGCTGCGCGAGCTGGGCGTCAAGGGTGACCAGCGGGTGGGGACCTTCCAGTGGAACAACACCGAGCACCTCGAGGCCTACCTCGCAGTCCCTTCGATGGGCGCCGTGCTGCACACGCTGAACATCCGGCTGTTCCCCGAGCAGCTCGTGTACATCGCCAACCACGCCGAGGACCAGGTGGTCATCGTCGACGACTCGCTGGTCGGCCTCTTCGCCAAGCAGCTTCCCAAGATGGGGACCGTCAAGCACGTCCTGGTCGCCGGGCCCGACGCGGCGGCCGCGGACCTCGACTCGCTGCGGAGTTCGGGCAAGGAGGTGCATCTGTACGACGAGGTGCTCGGCGCCCAGGAGAAGTCGTTCCCCTGGCCGGACGTGGACGAACGCGACGCGGCGGCGATGTGCTACACCAGCGGCACCACCGGCAACCCGAAGGGCGTGGTGTACAGCCACCGCTCGGCCTGGCTGCACTCCCAGATGGTCACCACCGGCAACGTCGCCGGGATGTCGTTCACCGACCGCGTCCTGCCGATCGTGCCGATGTTCCACGCCAACGCCTGGGGCCTGGCCTACGCCGCGCTGATGAGCGGTGCCTCGCTGTGCATGCCCGATCGCTGGCTCCAGGCCGAGCCGCTCGTGCGGTTCATGGTCCACTCACGACCGACGCTCTCCGGCGCGGTCCCGACCGTGTGGAACGACGTGCTCAGCTATCTCGACGCGCACGAGGACGTCACGCTCGACTCCATCCGCAGGATCCTGTGTGGGGGCTCGGCGGTCCCGGTGGCTCTCCAGCGGGCGCTGCAGGATCGCCACGGTTTGACGATCCTGCAGGCCTGGGGCATGACCGAGACCTCCCCGGTCGCCACCGCGGCGGGCATCCCGCTCGGGGTCGAGGGTGAGGACCAGTGGAAGTATCGCGGTGGCCAGGGCCGGCTGGTCTGCGGGGTCGAGGGACGGATCACCGACGACGCCGGCGAGGTGCTGCCGGCGGACGGCGAGGCGGTGGGCGAGGTCGAGGTCCGCGGCCCGTGGGTCACGGCCGGCTACTACAACTCCGACGACCCCGACGTGGGCCAGAAGTTCCACGACGGGTGGCTGCGGACCGGAGACGTCGGCATGCTGGACGGCCTCGGTTACATCACCCTCACCGACCGGGCCAAGGACGTCATCAAGTCCGGAGGTGAGTGGATCTCCTCGGTCGACCTCGAGAACGCGCTGATGGGCCACCCGGCCGTCCTGGAGGCAGCGGTCGTGGGGATCCCCGACGAGAAGTGGGACGAGCGGCCGCTGGCCTCGGTGGTGCTGCGCGAGGGCAAGGAGGTCACGATCGAGGAGCTGCGCGAGTACCTCGCCAAGGACTTCGCCAAGTGGCAGCTTCCTGACGCCTGGGCGTTCATCGACGAGGTGCCCCGCACGTCGGTGGGCAAGTTCGACAAGAAGGTCATCCGCCGCTGGTACGCCGACGGGAAGATGGACATCCTGTGACGTTCGACCGACGACTGGGCTGGGGGCTCGACGGCCTGGTCCGCGTGCTCGGCGTCATCGTCCTCTGCCTCATGGTCGCGGTCTCCCCCACCAGCGGCTGCCACGGCGGGCTCCGCACCGGGTCACGAACCGCCGCGATGGCGCTGCTGGACGACGACGAGGACGCTGGCGACGACGAGGACGGGTCCTGACAGCTCGCCGGCCAGCCGACGACCCGCGATGCGGCGTCGGCGTTGAGGGGCAGACCAGACCTGCCCGTATTCCCCGGTGCGCTCACAGCGAATCAGGGCCATCGGGTACCTCCCGGCAACCCGCCGGCAACTCAGCGGAGTTAGCGTGAGGAGGTGACGCACCCTTCTGCTGCCCCTGCTGCTGCCCCTGCTGCTTCCCCCGCCCCCTCGACCAGCACCGTCGGCGAGCTGCGCGCGACCGGACACGAGCTCCGAACGCTGCGCGAGGAGATCCGCGGCAACCTGCTGGCCGCCCTGGCCGACGGACGCCACCCCTGGCCCGGTATGCACGGCTTCGCGACCACCGTCATCCCCCAGGTGGAGCGCGCGTTGCTCGCCGGCCACGACATCGTCCTGCTCGGTGAGCGCGGGCAGGGCAAGACGCGCCTGCTGCGCAGCCTGGTCGGCCTCCTCGACGAGTGGACGCCGGTCATCGCCGGGTCCGAGCTGGGCGAGCACCCCTACGCGCCGGTCATCCCGGCGTCCGTGCGGCGCGCCGCCGAGCTCGGTGACGCCCTGCCCGTCGCGTGGCGGCACCGCGACGAGCGGTACGCCGAGAAGCTGGCCACCCCGGACACCTCGGTCGCCGACCTGATCGGTGACGTCGACCCGATGAAGGTCGCCGAGGGCCGCTCGCTGGGTGACCCCGAGACGATCCACTTCGGCCTGATCCCCCGCAGCCACCGCGGCATCGTCGCGATCAACGAGCTGCCCGACCTGGCCGAGCGGATCCAGGTCGCGATGCTGAATGTCATGGAGGAGAGGGACATCCAGATCCGCGGGTACGTCCTGCGCCTCAACCTCGACGTGCTCGTCGTGGCCAGCGCCAACCCCGAGGACTACACCAACCGCGGCCGGATCATCACCCCGTTGCAGGACCGGTTCGGTGCCGAGATCCGCACGCACTATCCCCGTGAGCTGGTCGACGAGATCGCGGTGATCCGCCAGGAGGCCGACATGGTCGCCGAGGTTCCCGACCACCTGGTCGAGATCCTCGCCCGCTTCACCCGCGGGCTGCGCGAGTCGAGCTCGGTGGACCAACGGTCCGGTGTGTCAGCGCGGTTCGCGATCGCCGGCGCCGAGACCATCGCTGCCGCGGCCCTGCACCGGGCCACCCGACAGGGCGAGGACCACGCCGTCGCCCGCGTCGTCGACCTCGAGACCGCCGTCGACGTCCTCGGCGGCAAGATCGAGTTCGAGACCGGCGAGGAGGGCCGCGAGCGGGCGATCCTGGAGCACCTGCTCCGCACCGCCACCGCGGACACGGCGCGAGAGCACTTCCGCGGCCTTGACTTCGCCCTGCTGGTCGAGGCGGTCGGGAACGGCGCGACCGTCACCACCGGCGAACAGGTCTCGGGCATCGACTTCCTCTCCGGACTGCCGGTGCTCGGCGAGTCCGACCTCTATGACGAGGTGTGCGACCGGCTCGGGGCCACCACCGACGGTGCTCGCGCCGGAGCGATCGAGCTCGCCCTGGAGGCCCTGTACCTCAACCGGCGGCTGGACAAGGACAGTGCGGACGGGGAGACGGTGTACGGATGAGTCGGAGCTTCCACACCAGCGCGCACCAGGCGCGCTACGGCCGGTACTCCGGTGGGCCGGACCCGCTGGCTCCGCCGGTCGACGTCGCCGAGGCGCTGGAGGCCATCGGCCAGGACGTCATGGCCGGATACTCGGCCGAGCGAGCCATGCGTGAGTTCCTCCGCCGGGGCGGCCGCGACCGACAGGGCCTGGACGAGCTGGCCCGCCGGGTTGCCGAGCGACGCCGCGAGCTGCTGCAGAAGCACTCGCTCGACGGCACCCTGCAGGAGGTCCGCGAGCTGCTCGACCGCGCCGTGCTGGAGGAGCGCAAACAGCTGGCCCGTGACGTCGACCTCGACGACGACGCCCGGTCGCTGGCCGAGATGCAGCTCGAGAACCTGCCCAGCAGCACGGCCGCAGCAGTGACCGAGCTGAGCGACTACGACTGGCAGAGCAGCTCGGCCCGCGCCGACTACGAACGGATCAAGGACCTGCTCGGGCGCGAGGCGCTCGACCAGCGGTTCGCCGGGATGAAGCAGGCGCTCGAGGGCGCCACCGAGCAGGACCGCGCGCAGATCAACCAGATGCTCTCCGACCTCAACGACCTGCTCACCGCCCACCGGGCCGGTGAGGACACGACCGAGCAGTTCGCCGAGTTCATGGCCCAGCACGGCGACTTCTTCCCCGAGAAACCTGAGTCGGTCGAGGAGCTCGTCGACGCCCTCGCCCAGCGGGCCGCGGCCGCCCAGCGGATGCTCAACTCAATGACGCCCGAGCAGCGAGCCGAGCTGATGGAGCTCAGCCAGCAGGCCTTCGGCTCGCCGGAGCTGATGGAGTCGCTGTCCCAGCTCGACGCCAACCTCCAAGCGATGCGACCTGGGGAGGACTGGGGCGGCTCGGAGCAGTTCGAGGGATCACAGGGACTCGGTCTGGGCGACGGCACCGGGGCTCTCCAGGAGGTGGCCGACCTCGACTCGTTGTCCGAGCAGCTGTCGCAGGCCTATCCCGGCGCCAGCATGGGCGACATCGACCTGGAGGAGCTGGCCCGGCTGGTCGGTGACGACGCCGCCGTCGAGGCTCGCACGCTGACCGAGCTCGAGCGGACCCTGCGTGACTCCGGCATGCTCAACCGTTCCTCGGACGGCACGCTCCGACTGTCCCCCAAGGCGATGCGCCAGCTCGGCAAGGCTCTGCTGCGCGATGTCGCGGGCCGGATGTCGGGCCGCCAGGGTCAACGTGACCTCCGTCAGGCCGGGGCAGCAGGAGAGCGAAGCGGCGCGACCCGCGAGTGGGCGTTCGGCGACACCGAGCCCTGGGACGTCACCCGCACAGTCACCAACGCGGTCCTGCGCGTGGCCGGCGAGGGCGGCGACCCGGCCCGAGGCGTACGCCTGGACATCCGCGACGTGGAGGTGACCGAGACCGAGGCCCGCACCCAGGCGGCCGTCGCGCTGCTCGTGGACACCTCGTTCTCGATGGCGATGGACGGTCGCTGGGTGCCGATGAAGCGGACCGCCCTGGCCCTGCACCAGCTGATCCAGAGCCGGTTCCGCGGCGACCAGCTCCAGCTGATCGGCTTCGGCCGGCACGCGCAGGTGATGGACATCGATGAGCTCACTGCCCTGGATGCCATGTGGGACAAGGGAACCAACCTGCATCACGGGCTGCTGCTCGCCGCGCGCCACTTCCGCAGGTTCCCGACCGCACAGCCGGTCCTGCTGATCGTCACCGACGGCGAGCCGACCTCGCACCTCGAACCCGACGGCGAGGTGTACTTCTCCTATCCCCCGCACCCGCTGACCATCGCCTACACCGTCCGCGAGCTCGACAACGTCGCACGGCTCGGTGCCCAGGCGACGTTCTTCCGCCTCGGCGAGGACCCCGGACTGGCCCAGTTCATCGAGCAGCTGGCGCGTCGGGTCGATGGTCGCGTCGTCGCCCCCGAGCTGGACGACCTGGGTGCGGCGGTGGTGGACAGCTATCTGGGCTCACGCGGACCGGGCGCGTCCTACCGGGAGCACTTCGGCGACATGTTCGGCGGCGGACGCGGGTTCTGGGCGGGCTGACCGCCTCATCACCGGGTCGTCGAGCTCGGCGAGCGAGCCCAGTGAACCCGGTGATGAGGACGAGGTCTGCTTGTCAGCCCGAGACGAGCGAGCGAAGGACGTACTGCAGGATCCCGCCGTTGCGGTAGTAGTCCGCCTCACCCGGGGTGTCGATGCGCAGCACCGCGTCGAACTCCACTGCGTCGCCGCCGTCCTTGGTCGCGGTGACCTTCAGCGTCCGGGGGGTCGACCCGTCGTTGAGCCCGGTCACGCCAGCGACCGAGAAGGTCTCGGTGCCGTCCAGGCCCAGGCTGTCCGCGTTCTCACCGGCGGGGTACTGCAGCGGCAGCACGCCCATCCCGATCAGGTTGGAGCGGTGGATGCGCTCGTAGGACTCGGCGACGACCGCGCGCACGCCGAGCAGGCTGGTGCCCTTGGCCGCCCAGTCACGCGAGGACCCCGAGCCGTACTCCTTGCCGGCCAGGATCACGAGTGGGATGCCCGCCTCCTGGTAGGCAGCGGACGCGTCGAAGATCGTGGACTGCTCGCCACCGTCGAGGAAGTTGCGGGTGAACCCGCCCTCGACACCGTCCAGCAGCAGGTTCCTCAGCCGGATGTTCGCGAAGGTCCCACGGATCATGACCTCGTGGTTGCCGCGCCGCGACCCATAGGAGTTGAAGTCCTTGCGGTCCACGCCGTGGTCGGAGAGGTAGGTGCCGGCGGGGCTGTCGGCCCGGATCGAGCCGGCCGGGCTGATGTGGTCGGTGGTCACCGAGTCACCCAGCTTGGCCAGCACCCGCGCGCCCTCGATGTCGGAGACCGGGGTGGTCTGCATGGTCATGCCGTCGAAGTACGGAGGCTTGCGGACATAGGTCGACTCGGCGTCCCACTCGAAGGTCTTGCCCTCCGGGGTGGGCAACGCGCGCCAGCGCTCGTCACCGGCGAACACGTCGGCGTAGTCCTCGGTGAACATCTCCTGGCTGATCGAGGTCGCGATGGTGCGCTCGACGTCCTCGGCGACCGGCCAGATGTCCTTGAGGAAGACGTCGTTGCCCTCGGGGTCCTGTCCCAGGGGCTCGGACTCGAAGTCGAAGTCCATGGTGCCCGCGAGCGCATAGGCGATCACCAGGGGCGGCGAGGCCAGGTAGTTCATCTTGACGTCGGGGTTGATCCGGCCCTCGAAGTTGCGGTTGCCCGAGAGCACCGACACCACCGCGAGGTCGCCGTCGTTGACCGCCTGGGACACCTCCTCGATGATCGGCCCGGAGTTGCCGATGCAGGTGGTGCAGCCATAGCCCACGAGGAAGAAGCCGAGCTTCTCCAGATAGGGCCACATGCCGGCCTTGTCGTAGTAGCCCGTGACCACCTTGGAGCCGGGGGCCATCGACGTCTTCACCCAGGGCGCGACGGTCAGCCCGCGCTCGACGGCGTTCTTGGCCAGCATCGCCGCCGCCATCATCACCGAGGGGTTGGAGGTGTTGGTGCAGCTGGTGATCGAGGCGATCGCCACGTGGCCGTGGTCGATCTGCACCTCGGCGCCGTCGATGGAGACGGTGACCGGGTTGCTCGCGCGGACGGTGCCCGCGGGCGCCGCCCCTGAGTGGGAGGGACGACCGGCGCTCTCGGACGGCTCCAGGGCGTCGTGCGACGGCGGGTCGGAGGCGGGGAAGGTGGCGTCCAGCTCCTGGTCGACCGAGCTCTTCTCGATGCCTTTGCCGTTGACGACGTAGTTCTTGAGGTCGTTGCGGAACTGCTCCTTGGACTGGGTCACCGCGATCCGGTCCTGGGGTCGCTTCGGGCCGGCGATCGACGGGACCACCGTGGACAGGTCGAGCTCGAGATACTCGGAGTACCTCGCCTCGGGCTGGTCCGGGCCGGACTGCAGCCACATGCCCTGCTCCTTGGCGTAGGCCTCGACCAGCGCGACCGAGTCCGCCGAGCGGCCGGTCAGGCGAAGGTAGTCCAGCGTCACGTCGTCGATCGGGAAGATCGCGCAGGTGGAGCCGAACTCCGGGCTCATGTTGCCGATGGTGGCTCGGTTGGCCAGCGGCACGCCGGAGACGCCCTCGCCGTAGAACTCGACGAACTTGCCGACCACGCCGTGCTCCCGGAGCATCTCGGTGATCGTCAGCACGACATCGGTCGCGGTGGCTCCGGCCGGGATCGCCCCGGACAGCTTGAAGCCGACCACACGCGGGATGAGCATCGACACCGGCTGGCCCAGCATCGCCGCCTCCGCCTCGATGCCGCCGACGCCCCAGCCGAGCACACCCATGCCGTTGACCATCGTGGTGTGGCTGTCGGTGCCGACGCAGGTGTCGGGGTAGGCCACGCCGTCGCGGACCATGACGGTGCGGGCGAGGTGCTCGATGTTGACCTGGTGCACGATGCCGGTGCCCGGCGGCACGACCTTGAAGTCGTCGAACGCGGTCTGGCCCCACCGCAGGAACTGGTACCGCTCGCGGTTGCGTTCGTACTCGATCTCGACGTTGCGCTCGAAGGCGTCCGCACGCCCGAACACGTCGATGATCACGGAGTGGTCGATCACCAGCTCGGCGGGCGCCAGCGGGTTGATCCTGGTCGCGTCACCGCCGAGGTCGGCCACGGCCTCGCGCATGGTGGCCAGGTCGACCACGCACGGCACGCCGGTGAAGTCCTGCATGATCACCCGAGCGGGCGTGAACTGGATCTCGGTATCGGGGTCGGCGTTCTCGTCCCAGCCGCCGAGGGCCCGGATCTGGTCGGCGGTGATGTTGGCACCGTCCTCGGTGCGAAGCAGGTTCTCCAGCAACACCTTGAGGCTGTACGGCAGCGTCTGGCTGCCGTCGACCGAGCCGATGCGGTAGACCTCGAACGACTGATCACCGACCGTCAGCTCGCCGTGAGCGCCGAAACTGTTCGTGCTGACCACGCTGGCTCCTTCCAGAACCCTGATCTCCGACCCAGATTTATCTTGACGTCAAGATAATTTAACCACAGTCCACGCTTGACCGCAGCCCCCATCCTGACACCCTCAGCTCTCCGGGGTGAAGGTGGCGAGGCACTCGACGTGGTGGGTCATCGGGAACGCGTCGAAGGCGCGCAGCGAGGCCAGGACGTAGCCGGCGTCGGCCAGGTAGGCGGTGTCGCGGGCCAGCGCGGCCGGGTCGCACGCGACATAGGCGATCGCCCTTGGCCGCATCGCCGCGAGGTCGCCGCAGACCTGCTTGCCGGCTCCGGCACGCGGTGGGTCGAGCACCACGAGGTCGGTGCTGATCCCTTGTCGCACCAGGCCCGCGACCTCGCGCTCGACCTTGCCCGGACGGGTGGTCAGCCAGTCACGACCCCGCGCGTTGACGCGGGCGTGCGCCATCGCCGACCGGTCGGACTCGATGGCGAGGACGGCGCCGTCCGCGCCCACGGCGTCGGCCAGGGCGACGGCGAACAGCCCGACACCGGCGTACAGGTCGAGCGCGTGCTCCCCAGGCTGCGGGTCGAGCGCCTCCAGCACGCCCGCGACGAAGGTGCTCGGTGCCGAGGGGTGCACCTGCCAGAACCCGCGCGCACCGACCTCGAAGACCGCGGTCCAGTCCGGCACGGCGACGTCCTCGCGCACATCAGGTGTAGACCTCTCACCAGCGGGAACTTCGATGACGACCGCTCCGGGCAGCGTGCTCGGTGCGACCACGTCGACCGCCCGCTGGCCCGGCCACAGCTGCGAGAGGACACCGGAGGCGCGGATCCGCTCGTCGGCGATCAGGCAGTCGTCGACGGTGACCACTTCGTGCGAGCGGTGCCGATGCAGTCCCGGCCGGCCGTCGCCGTCCACCGCGAACTCGACCCGGGTGCGCCAACCGAGCCCGTCCGGGTGGCCGGGGAGCGCCTCCACCTCGACCTCCACGTCCAGGCCGGCCAACCGTCGGAACTGTTCGCGGACCACGCTCTCCTTCAGCCGGCGCTGGGCCGGGAGCGCGACGTGCTGCAGGTCGCAGCCGCCGCACGTCCCGGCGTACCGACACGGGGGCGTGACCCGGTCGGGGCTGGCAGTGAGCACCTCGACGGCGTCGGCCCGCAGGAACCGTCCCTTCGGACCGCGGTCGGTCACCCGGGCCCGGACCCGCTCCCCCGGCAGGGTGTGCCGGACGAACAGCACCTGGCCCTGGTACCGGGCCACGCAGTGCCCGCCGTGCGCGACCGGGCCCACGTCCACCTCAACGACGTCATCGACCTCCAGGCCGACCGGAGGTGTGCTGGTGTGTGCCACGCCGTCAGTGTGCCAGCGCGCTCAGCGCACGCCAGTCACCCCACCCCCCGGCAACCCGGAGGTGATGACCGCGCGAGCCCCGGAGACGGCGGTGGCCCGCTGCGCCGCTTCGGAGGACTTGCCAGCACCGGAGGGGAAGAACGCATTGTCGAACGGGCCTGTGTCGGGTGCACATCGGATGCCGGCCGGCGGCAACGACGCGTTGACCAGGAACCGGGTCACGAAGGTCTCCGTGCAGCGGCTCGCCCCGAGCGACGTGTGACCGTACCCGTCGAGAGTGAGCAGGGTCGAGTTCGGCAGGAGGCTGGCGACCTTCTGTGCGCCGGTGTAGGCGGTCGCCGGGTCATAGGTGTTGCCGACGACCAGGACGGGGCCGGCGGTCCGCTTGGTCCACGGGCCGGTGTACCGGTCCTTCGCGGCGCCGGGCCAGTTCGCGCACGCTCCTGAGGCCCACGTCCACAGCGACCCGAAGTACGGGGCGACGCGGTCGCGTGCCTTGCCGGCCGCCCACCAGGCGGCGCTGCCGGACGGGTTGTCGGAGTCCGAGCAGGCGACCCCGTCGAAGCCCTCGAGCGTCTGGGGCATCGGAGAACCGCCCTTCGCGCTCGGCGTCGCGGCCGCTTGAAGCCGCTGTGCGGCAGCGGGGTTCGCCAGCCGGGCTCGCGTCGCCTTCGGGAGCTCGATCACGCCCGCGGCATCCGCGACCAGGCTGAGGTCCTGAGCGAGGAAGTCCCAGAAGTACGAACCGTAGAGGATGCCGAGCATCTCGGTGACCATCGACTGGTAGGTGAACTCCAGGACGAACCCATCACCGAAGTCGACCCGCACCGGCGCCTTTTTGAGCTCGGCCAGGGTGCGGGTGGTGATGTCCTGGGCGTCGCCGAACCGGTCCAGCAGACAACGGTCCGGGCCCACCTCGCCGCACAGCGAGAAGAACTTGCCCAGCGCCTTGCTCGCTCCGGCGTCGCTGCGAAGTCTGGCCGAGTACGGGAGGGCCTGGTCGCCCGCTGCGCCCGTCGTCCACGCGATCGGGTCCAGCACACCGTCCACGACCAGCGCGCGCACCTTGCCGGGGAACAGGTTGGCATAGGTGGTTCCGAGCTGGCTGCCATAGGAGTATCCGGCGTAGGTGAGCTTGTCATCACCGACGGCGCGGCGCAGCAGGTCCATGTCGCGAGCCGTGTCAGCGGTCGACATGTGGTCGATGATCGAGGAGCCGGTGCGGTCGCACTTCGAGCCGTACACCGAGAAGGCCCTGCCGAGCTTGCGGTACTGGGCGGTGGTGACCGGGAACGGCTCCGTGCCGGCGAACACCGTGTCCAGCTCCTGGAAGGAGCTGAAGCAGACGAGGGCGTTGCTCCGGGCGACGCCGCGCGGGTCGAACCCGACGATGTCGAAGCGGTTGAGGATCGACTTGGGGAAGAGCGCCCACGCGAACGACGCGAAGTCGACGCCCGAGCCTCCGGGGCCGCCGGGGTTGATGAACAGGGTGCCGATCTTGGCGGTCTCCTCGACCGTCCTGACCCGCTTCAGCGCGACCTGGATCTGCGGACCGCGAGGGCTGTCGTAGTCGAGCGGCACCGTGGCGCGCGTGCAGTCGAACCTGACCCAACGCGGTCCCCGCGACTCGCCGAAGTCCGGCCCGCACTCGCTCCAGCCCAGCCGCGGTACCGCGGCCGTCCCCGTTCCTCCGGAGTCCGACGCGGCTACCGAAGCGACGGTCGCCTGCTGCGCTGATGCCTGCGCCGGCGCCACCGCCGACCCGATGAGCGCAGCCACGGAGAAGAACCCCGTCAGGACCATGGACGTCGATCGCACACTCAGCCGGCTCATCAAGCTCCCCTCGGCGACCGTCCCTGGTCGCGACAGTGGTACTTCCACAGTGGTACGCGGTGGCGAGGACACTAGTGCGGTCGTCGGTGCGCGGCAAGGTATCTGCACACGAACGTTCTTTCACGCGACGACCATTCGTGCAGTGCCGAGCAGTGGCGAGCACCGGTGAACCGGCCGGTCGGCCCAGGTGGAGCGCGCCAGGACCTACTGGCCCCGGCGCACCGCGCCTGCACTGGGACCGTCGAGACGGTCCTCCTGGCCCTCGGAGGAGTGCAGCTGCCACGGGACGCTGGCCACCATGACACCGGGGGTGAACAGCAGCCGACCCTTGAGCCGCAGCGCACTCTGGTTGTGCAGAACCTGCTCGTACCAACGGCCGAGGACGTACTCGGGGATATAGACCATGACAACGTCGCGCGGGCTCTCGCGCCGGATCGACTTGACGTAGGAGACGACCGGACCGGTGATCTCGCGGTACGGAGAGTCCAGCGCCTTGAGCGGGATCGGGATGTCACGGCGGTCCCACTCCTCCTGCAGCGCCTTGGTCTCGTCCGGTTCCACGTTGACGGTGATCGCCTCGAGCCGCGATGGCCGGGTCGCCCTCGCGTAGGCCAGTGCGCGCAGCGTCGGTTTGTGGATCTTGGAGACCAGGACGATCGCGTGCACACGGGAGGGCAGCATCTGCACGTCCGGGTCCTGCTCGCCCAGCCGCAGCTCCTCACGGACCCGGTCGTAGTGGCGTTTGATGGCCACCATCAGGAAGAAGAGGATCACCATGGCCGCGATCGCGAAGCCGGCGCCACGCAGGAACTTGGTGACCAGGACGACGATCAGCACCGTGCCGGACATGGTCGCTCCGACCGCGTTGATCACCCGGCTGCGTCTCATCCGGCGCCGCTCGGCCGGGTCGCGGTTCAGCCGCAGGTTGCGGTTCCAGTGCCGGATCATGCCGATCTGGCTCACCGTGAAGGACACGAACACCCCGACGATGTACAGCTGGATGAGCTTGGTGACCTCGGCGTCATAGATCACGATCAGTGCGACCGCCACACCGGCGAGGATGAGGATGCCGTTGGAGAACGCCAACCGGTCGCCGCGGGTGTGCAGCTGCCGTGGCAGGTATCCGTCCTTGGCCAGGATCGAGGCCAGCACCGGAAAGCCGTTGAAGGCGGTGTTGGCGGCCAGGATCAAGATGATCCCCGTGGCGATCGAGACCAGCACCACGCCGGGGGCGAAGCCGCTGAACACGGCCTTGGCGACCTGTCCCATGATCGTGTCCTGGACATAGTCGGGTCCGACCGGGACGCCGTCGCGCATCAGCTGGCTCGACGGATCCTCCGCATACTTGATGCCCGTGAAGCCCGCCAGAGCGATCATCGAGAGCATCATCGTGATCGAGATGGTGCCCATCAGGAGCAGGGTCGTCGCGGCGTTGCGGCTCTTGGGCTTCTGGAACGCGGGCACGCCGTTGGAGATCGCCTCGACACCGGTCAGCGCGGCGCACCCCGAGGAGAACGCCCGCAGCAGGAGGAAGGCCATGGCGAGGCCGCCGAGCGACTCATAGCCCGACTCCGGCGCGAGCTCCAGCCCGGCACTCTCGGCCAGGGGCAGGGTCCCGAGCACCTCGCGGGCGAACCCGAACAGCGCCATGCCGATCACGCTGACCATGAACAGATAGACGGGCACCGCGAACGCGCGGCCTGACTCACGGACGCCGCGCAGGTTCATCGCGGTCAACAGCACGACCAGGGCGACCGCGGTCAGCGCTTCGTGGCCTCGGATGAACGGCAGCGCGGCAGCGGCGTTCTGCACGCCCGAGGAGATCGAGACCGCCACGGTCAGCACGTAGTCGACCAGCAGTGCGCTGGCGACGGTGAGGCCGGCGCGCGGTCCGAGGTTGGTGCTGGCGACCTCGTAGTCGCCGCCGCCGGAGGGATAGGCGTGCACGTTCTGGCGGTAGGACGCGACCACGACGACCATGACGACCACGACCACGAGCGCGATCTCCCAGGAGTGGGTGAGCGCGAGAGCTCCACCGGCCAGTCCGAGGGTCAGGAAGATCTCGTCCGGCGCGTAGGCGACCGAGGACAGCGCATCGCTGGCAAAGATCGGCAGCGCGAGCCGCTTGGGCAGCAGCGTCTCCCCCAACCGGTCGCTGCGCATCGCCTGCCCGAGCAGTGCACGCTTCAGAACTCGGCCGGGTGTCGCCACGCAGCACACTCTAGGGCTGGGCCGGACCGCCTGCGCACGCCGCCCGACGACGTGTAGCGTCGGCGATGTGCATTTCGTGATCATGGGGTGCGGCCGTGTCGGTTCCAGCGTGGCGCTCAGCCTCGAACGGCTGGGCCACGACGTCTCCGTCATCGACCAGGACGAGGCGGCCTTCCGCCGCCTCGGCAGCTCGTTCGAGGGTCGTCGGGTCACCGGACTGGGCTTCGACCGGGACACCCTGGACGAGGCGGGCATCACTGACGCCTACGCCTTCGCGGCAGTCTCCAGCGGCGACAACTCCAACATCCTTGCCGCGCGCGTGGCCCGCGAGACGTTCGGGGTCGAGCACGTGGTGGCCCGCATCTATGACCCCGGTCGCGCCGAGGTGTACCAACGGCTCGGCATCCCCACCGTCGCCACGGTGCGGTGGACCTCCGACCAGATGCTGCGCCGGTTGCTCCCTCAGGGGCATGTCCCGGAGATGACCGATCCGTCCGGTGCCATCGTCATCGCCGACGTCCCGGTCAACCCGGCGTGGGTCGGCCAGCGCCTCACCCGCATCGAGGAGGTCAGCGGCGCGCGCGTCGCCTTCCTCACCCGGCTCGGCGCGGGGATGCTTCCGTTGGCCGACACCGTCTTCCAGGACGGCGACCTACTCCACATCGCCACCCGCACCGACTCCCTCACTGCGGTCGAGCGCACCCTCGACGCGCCGCCACCCGCCGCCTGAGACCACCGAAGGACCCCCCGCCATGCGCGTCGTCATCGCCGGAGCCGGAAGCGTCGGGCGCTCCATCGCCCGCGAGCTCCTGCACAACGGACACCAGATCCTGCTGATGGACCGCGAGCCCAAGGACGTCCAGGCGAGCCGTGTCCCGGAGGCGAACTGGCTGTTGGCCGACGCGTGTGAGGTGACCGCCCTGCACGAGGCCGGCCTCGCCGACTGCGACGTCGTGGTGGCCGCCACCGGTGACGACAAGGTCAACCTCGTCGTCTCGCTGCTGGCCAAGACCGAGTTCGGGGTGCCCCGCACCGTGGCCCGGGTCAACAACCCGCGCAACGAGTGGATGTTCGACGAGGCGTGGGGTGTCGACGTCGCGGTCTCGACGCCACGACTGATGACCGCGCTCGTCGAGGAGGCCGTGAGCGTGGGTGACCTGGTGCGGATCTTCGAGTTCCAGCAGGGTCACGCCACGATGGTCGAGCTGACCCTGCCCTCGGACAGCCCCTACGCCGGCAAGCGCGTAGGGGACCTCTCGCTGCCGGGCGACACCGTGCTGGTCGGGATCATCCGCGAGGACCATCCGATCGCTCCGTCCCGCGACGACTCGCTCGAGCCCAACGACGAGCTGCTGTTCCTCACGACGCCCGACAACGAGGATGAGCTCGAGTCGATGCTCAGCCCGGGACGACGTGTGCCGCGCGGCCGGATGTCCTGATCTCGCTGCGCTCTGCCCGGTGGCGTGAGTGCGGTCAGGCGCTCGGGTCGATGACGCCGTCGGCGGGCGCCTCGGTGACCTCCCGGGCCGCAGGGGCGTTCGCGGCCTCCTCGGTCTCGCCTCGGACCAGCAGCCAGCCCATGATCGCGATGGCGAGGAGGTAGGCGGGCCAACCGAGCACGATCTTGGCCACGCCGAGCAGCTCGATCTGGCTGGCGAAGTACAGCGGCAGCATGATGGCGACGCGCAGCGCGAACAGCGCGACCAGCACCAGCGTCAGCCGCTGACAGACCCGCACGAGCGCTCGGTCCCGTCGCCAGGCGAACGGGTCCTCGGTCGCGAGCGGGTCGGCGGCGCCCACCAGGAAGCCGATGAAGGGCCAGCGCGTCACCACCGAGAGCAACGCCACGGTGCCCCAGACGCCGCTGCCGATGATGCCGGGGAGGAAGGCGTCCTCGGCCCGTCCGCTGCGCAGCGCGAAGAACGCTGCGATCCCGGTCGCGAGCAGGGAGTTGGCCACGAAGCGGATGGTCTGTCGCTGGAGCAGCCGGAGGCCGCCGAGGACGATGGTGATCGCGACGGCGGCGACGATGGCTGCGGTCAGGTCCTGGCGAAGTGACCACAGGAGCACGAACGCGACCGTCGGCAGGGCAGCCTCCAGCGAACCCCGCCAGCCACCCAGCGCAGTCGAGAGGCGTTGCCGGATGACCTCCTCGGCGGTCGGAGCATGGACCCCGGTCATCGCGGGTTCAGTGCCCATGCGCCGGCAGGATCTCGTAGGCAGGGTTGAAGATCGTCGGCGCCCCGCGCCGATGGGTGACCCGACCGGTCGCCTTGAGCGAGGACCCGGGCTCGATGCCGGGGATGGTCCGCCGGCCCAGCCAGACCAGGTGGACGGTCTGGCTGCCGTCGTACAGGTCCACGACCAGCGCGGGGACGTTGACCCGCGGTGGGAGGGTGACCGAGCGGACCGTGCCACAGACGGTCGCCACCTCCCGGTCCTTGATGTCACACATCCGGCTGCTGCCGTGGCTCATCGCCTCGGCCTGCAGCTCCTCGGCCTCGACCTCCTCTGCGGAGCGGGCGAACCTGCCGAAGCGGCTCCAGATCCCGCCGCGCTCGGGTCGCCCGTCGGTCGAGGACGCCTGCTGACCTGTCGGCATCTCAGTGGACCTCGGTGATCTCTGGGCCACGCTCGAACGGTTTGAGGTCGTCGGCGTCGCGTTCGTCGTCCGCTGCCGCAGCGTCGGCGTCATCGGCCCCCGAGATGGCGGGGTCCTCCGGCAGGCGAAGCGGCAGCAGCTCACGCGGGGCCATGGCCTGCTCGCCACGGACCACCACCACGCCACGGATCAGGTCGAAGAGCGGCTCGGCCGCGGCGTCGTCGACCGCGGCGGGACCGTACAGCACCGCCCGCAGGAACCAGCGGGGTCCGTCGACCCCGATGAAGCGCGCGGGCGCGAACACGGTGCGCCCGTCGGGTGCCTGTGAGGGGATCCGGGCCTGCAGCTCCACCCCGAGCGGGCCGGAACGATGCTCGGCCGTGCCGCCACCCTCCAGCACCGAGCTGGTGATCTCACTGCGGATCTCGCTCCAGATGCCGGCGGTGCGCGGCGCGGCAAACGCGCTCAGCTGCACCTGCGAGCTGGCGACCACGGCTGTCACCGAGATGAGCTGCTGGGACTCCTGCTCGACCTCCAGACGCAGCTCGGTGCCCGGCTCGGGCGCGACGCGCAGGGCGCCCAGGTCGAGGCGGTCCCGCCCGTCGTCGACCTCGGTGACGTCGAAGGGGCCGCTCGAGCGGTCGACCGCGGGATCGGGGTCCACCACGGCTGGCTCGCCATCGGTCGCCTCGGTCTGTCCCGACCGGTCCAGGGTGTCCGGGTCGTCGCCCACTGGGTCGCGGTCGGCGTGATCGGCACCATCGGCGTGGTCGGTCTGGTCGGCGATCGTGCTCGTGGAACCCTCGAGCGCCTCGTCCGGCGTCTCGTCGGTCTCCTGCGGGCTGTTGCGGCCCCGTCCGAAGATCCTCACTGGGTACTCACTCCGTGCTGGTCGATGGTGCTGGTCGGGATGGCGCTGGTCGGGATGGTGCTGGTCGGGATGGCGCTGGTCGGGATGGCGCTGGTCGGGATGGTGCTGGTCGGGGTCGCACCTGTCGCGGTCGCGCCCGGCGAGCCGGCGCGCTCGCCGGTCGCGGCATCCAGGTGGGGGCCGTCTGTCGGTATGCCGAACCCGCCGCTGGCACCATGCCCAGTGTCCCCCCTGGGGGTGTCCTCGAGCGAATCGACCACCGCGAAGTCGGCCGTCTGCACCTCCTGCACCACCAGCTGGGCGATCCGGTCACCCCGGCGCACCGTGAAGGACTCGGTCGGGTCGAGGTTGAGCAGGTTCACCATGATCTCTCCGCGGTAGCCCGCGTCCACGGTGCCGGGAGCGTTCAGGACGGTGACCCCGTGCCGAGCTGCCAGCCCAGAACGCGGGTGCACCAGCCCGACATACCCGGTCGGGATCGCGACGGCCACCCCCGTCCGCACCAGCGAGCGCTGGCTCGGAGCGAGCTCGACGTCCTGGGCGGCGTACAGGTCGGCGCCGGCATCACCGGGATGGGCATAGGCCGGGAGCGGCAGGTCAGGGTCGATGCGACGGATCGGGATCCGCACACGAAACGGGCCAGTCACCTGGACTGACCCTGTCTCGGCGCCCGCGGAACGGGTTTGGAACGTCCGGGCACTCGTGGCGCCTGGACGGTGCTCAGGCAGCGCAGTCCCGGCACACCATCTGGCCTGCCGACTCGCTGAAGAGCTGGCTGCGGTGGTGGACCAGGAAGCAGCGCGTGCAGGTGAACTCGTCGGCCTGACGCGGGAGGACCGTCACCGACAGCTCTTCGCCGGACAGGTCAGCGCCGGGGAGCTCGAAGCCCTCGGCCTGCTCGGTCTCGTCGACATCCACTGCGGACGCGCCCTTGTCCACGCGACGTGACTTCAGCTCCTCGATGGAGTCTTCGGACAGGTCGTCGTCGGTCTTGCGCGGTGCGTCGTAATCAGTTGCCATGTGGGTCTTTCGCTCTCGTCTCTCATCCTCGGTGCACAGCCAAGACCCTGTGCTGGATCGTCAACGCAGAAGAGCCCCGTTTTGTGCCCGCGGGACCCCGCACCGGTGCGGGAATGACATGTGGGTGCGGCGGAAGTGTGCCCTATCCGCCACCCCGCGTCATCACCCGGGGCGACGATGTCGGCAAATGTCCACCCACCCAGGTCGATTCCGTGGCCGTTCGGCCGATTCTCAGGGGCCGGCTGTCCATCATGTGGGCGTCCACGTATGGGCCGTCGCCGTCATGTGACCGTCGTCCCCGCGCTCCTGACCAAACTTTGACCCGGCGGGCACCGAATGTTCGCCCACCGAACCCGCCACGCAGGGGTCAGAGAACCTAGAGTCTCGGCACAGACCACCGTGCCCTGACCACCGATGACCGCCGAGGTCACCGGCCGACGAGACGAGGTGCCCCATGACCGAGTTCCACGCCGAGATCCGCACCCAGGCCGCCCGCGCGGCGCAGACCCTGCGAGAAGCCGCAGCGACCGGGGACGACTACCTGGCCGAGGTGAGCGAGGCCGAGCTGTCCAACCTGGCCCGCGTCGCCACCGAACACGGGCTGCGCATCCCCGAGCTGGCGTCCTACTCCGCCGCCTGAGTCCGACCGCCACCGGGACCACCGAGCCACCAGAGCCACCGAGGCCACCGAGCACGGCAGGCCCACCAGCGCTCCATGCTTCAGGTGAGTCGACCGACCCGCTCGATAGCGCCGGTCACGACCTCACGCAGGGCGGGCATCAGCGCTGCACCGGCACCGATCGCGAGGTCGGGCGTCGCCGGACCGTCCGATCCCTCGAAGCGGCCGCCGGCCTCGGCCAGCACCAGCCAGGCCGCAGCCATGTCCCACGCGTTCAGCCCGCGCTCGTAGTACCCGTCCAAGCGCCCGTCAGCCACGTGGCAGATGTCCAGCGCCGCACTGCCGATGCGCCTGATGTCACGGACCCGCGGCACCACCTCCAGCAGCACCCTGGCCTGCCAGGCACGCACGTCCGCGTCATAGCCGAACCCGGTTCCGACCAACGCCGTTCCCAGGTCGGCTCCGTCGCCCGCGACCAGCCGCTCCGCAGCCGCACCGTCGACGACCCGCCAGCTGCCTCCGCCCTCGTGGGCGCGGTACAGCTCGCGCGAGATCGGGTTGTACACAGCGCCGGCGATCGGCCGCCACGCCCCCGGCGTGGTCGGGTCGCCGGTCACCGCGGCGACGGACACGGCGTAGGACGGGATGCCGTAGAGGTAGTTGACCGTGCCGTCGATCGGGTCGACCACCCAGGTGATCCCGGTCGAGCCGCCGAGCCCACCCTCCTCCTCGCCGAGGAAGGCGTCCTCGGGACGCTGGTCGCGCACACGGCGCAGCAGGAGGTCCTGGGCCCGCTGGTCCATCACCGTGACCACGTCGGTCACCGTGCTCTTGGTCTTGGAGACGCCGAGGTCCGCCGGTCGCTCGTCGACGATCAGCGCACCGGCCTCCAGGACGAGGTCGACGGCGAGCTGCTCGAGCGCAGCGAGGTCGGGCGCGTCGGCCATCAGTCGGACCCGCACAGCGCCGGCCGCGCATCGCGCAGGTTGGGGCAGCAGCCGGGTGCGCACACCGACGGGCGGGGCGGCGGCTGAGCCGGCCAGGCGGGCACGGTCACGGCCTCGCCGCGTGCCTGAGCGGCCCGCTCACCGAGCAGGTCCACCAGGCCGCTGACGAACTCGCCGTCGGTGCCGACCGTGGGCACGCGCACCATCTGCACGCCCAGTCGCTCGGCCGTCTCCGCTGCCTCGGTGTCGAGGTCATAGATGACCTCCATGTGGTCGGAGACGAAACCGATCGGCACGACGACGAACGCCGTCGCCCCCTCGCCGGTCAGCTCCTCGATGCGGTCGTTGACGTCCGGCTCGAGCCAGGGCTGGCTCGGCGGACCGGAGCGGGAGCAGTACACGAGGTCGGCCTCGAGGTCGAGGTCGAGGGTCGCGTTGACCTCGGCAGTGACGGCGTGGGCCACCGCGAGGTGCTGGTGCTGGTACAGGCTGCCCTCGCCGTCGCCGGGTCCTGAGGTGTCATCCATCGCGGAGGGGATCGAGTGGGTCACGAACAGCAGGCGGGTCGTGTCGGCCGTCGAGCGCAGCGGACGGACGGCGTCGGTGACCAGGCGGGTGTTCACCGCTCCGAAGGCGGGGTGCTGGGCGTACGGCCGGACCTTGTCGATGGCCGGCACCGTGGCGCCGGTGCCCTCGAGCTCGTCGGCCAGCTCGCCCGCGGCTGCGGCAAGGTCCTCGCGGTACTGGCGGCAGGAGGAGTACGACGAGTAGGCGCTGGTGACCACGGTGACCAGGTGGCGCAGGCCGCGGTCGGTGGCATCGCGCAAAGCGTCGGCGGTGAACGGCGCGGCGTTGCGGTTGCCCCACAGCAGCGGGAGGTCGCACCCGCGACGGTCGAGCTCGGCTCGCAGCGCGATCAGGAGCGCACGGTTCTGGTCGTTGATCGGGCTGCGGCCGCCGAACCGGTGGTAGTGCTCCCCCACCTCGGCCAGCCGCTCGTCGGGGATCCCCCGACCCGCGGTGACCCGGCGAAGGAACGGCAGGACCTCCTCGGGCGACTCCGGGCCGCCGAAGGACAGCAGCAGGATGCCGTCGTAGGGACCGAGGTCCAGGGCGGCTTCGGGGCGGGGCGCCGGGGTGGGTGCGGGCGAGCTCACGTGGGGTCTCCGGTGCGTAGCGGCTGGGGAGCGTTCAGGTCGAGGATGACAGCCACCATCCTGATACCGAACACCAGGGCCACGCAGCACCACAGGACCACTGGCGTCAGGATCCCCCAGTGCTCCGCTGCGACGATGCCGGCGGCGCCCAGAAGCGCAGGCAGCGCATACAGCTCGCGTAGCAGCACCTCGGGCACCTGCCCGGCCAGCAGGTCGCGGATGACCCCACCACCGACCGCGGTCACCCCACCGACCAGGACCGCAGCCAACGGTCCGGCTCCGGCGGACAGCGCCGTGACCGAGCCCGACACCGCGAACACGGCGAGCCCGACGGCGTCGAGCACGCGCACCACGCGCGAGATCCGGGTGATCCGGGGGTGGAAGAAGAACGTGACCAGCCCGGCCAGCAACGCGGTACCCACCAGCCGCCAGTCCGAGATCCCGACCGGCGGGAGCGAGCCGATCAGCACGTCTCGGAGGACTCCGCCCCCCAGCGCGGCCGCACCAGCCAGCACCAGTACGCCGAACAGGTCCAGCCGCCTCCGCACCGCGGCCAGTCCCCCGGACAGCGCGAACACGAAGACCCCGGACAGGTCCAGGGCCAGCTGGAGTCCGGCCGGTATGGCGGTGTCGTGGTCGATCATGGCTCGCTCACGCTACTGGCCGGCTCGCGATGAGGTGTTCGGTGCCAGCAGCGAACCGGCGAGTCGTGCGGCGTGGTGTCAGGTTCGGGTGCGGTCCGGATGGCACAGTCAGGGTCAGCTGTCGACCGCAGCTGACTGGGAGAGAACGATGCGCGATCTGCGACTGATCGGGGTACACGAGGACGGGCAGCACCTGCTGCTGGCCGGCCCGGATGACGAGCGGTACACGGTGCCGCTCGACGAGTCGTTGCGTGCTGCCGCGCGACGAGACCGTCCACGGCTGGGCCAGCTCCAGATCGAGATCGGTGGCGGGCTGACTCCGCGCGACGTCCAGGCCCTGATCCGTGCCGGGTCCACGGCCGAGGAGGTCGCTGACCGTGCCGGTTGGGCGGTCGAGAAGGTCCGCCGCTACGAGGGTCCGATAGTCGCCGAGCGCGAGCACGTCGCCGGGCTGGCTCAGAAGGTGCGCATGCCCGGCCGCGGCGGCTCTGGTGGCGCACCGACCCTTGCTGCCCGGGTGGCCGAACGCCTCGGCAGCCGCGGCGTGGCCTCCGAGAAGGTCTCGTGGGACGCCTCACGGCTGCCCGACGCGGGCTGGACGGTCAGCGTCACGTTCCCCGCGGGTGGACGGCAGCGTACGGCGCACTGGGCGTTCGACGTGTCCGCTCGCACCGTGGTCGCGACCGATGACGAGGCACTGTGGCTCGGTGAGGACGTCGAGGGTGGTAGCCCGCTGCCGGCGCCGCACCTGGTCGCCTCGTCCAGCGAGGACACCCCGCACGTGTATGACGTCGAAGCCGAGGGTGGCATCCACGCCGCCAAGCGCCGCAGCGCTGGTCACGGCGACGCGGCGAAGGCCGGCGCCAACGGCCCCGGCACGGCGAACGCCGGTGGAGGGCAGGGCGCTGCTTCTGAGGCACCGCTGGACCTCATGAGCGCGATGCGCGCCCGGTCCACGGCGCGGACCCGTCGCGGGCGGCGTGAGCCGGCCCACGTCGACGCCCAGACGCGTGAGGACGCGCTGCCGCTGGAGCAGATCTCCTACGACCCGTCGGTCATGGGATTGCCGCCGGCAGGTCGCGGCGCCCACCCCGACGACGTCGTCCTCACCGCTTCGTCCCCTGTCCTGGACGAGCAGGCGGCTGCGGACCATCTCCAGGCTCCGGAGGGTTCGCCAGACCCTCATGACCGATCAGACTCGAGCAGCTCAGGGGCCGCGGAGACGCCGGTCAGCGTCGACGCCACCGACGACACCACCGTCGACGCCGGGACAGGCGCGCGCCCGACTGCACCTGGTCGGCTGGCTGAGCACGAGGAGCTGACCCTGCTCGACCCTCCTCCGGCGCTCCGCGGCGAGCCGGAGGAACAGCGCCCCGAGACCGACCTCGCGGCCGTCGCCCGCGCCAGGACCGAGCGCGCGAAGACCGGGGCGGACCGTGCCGAGGAGGCCGAGGAGGCTGCTGCCCGTCAGCGCCACCCGGCCGGGTCGAGTGCGCGACGCCGAGGCCGCCCGAGCGTGCCGAGCTGGGACGACGTGATGTTCGGCGCGGCGCGGGACTGAGCGACTGGGCGACTGGGCGACTGAGCGGCTGAGCGACTGAGCGACGTCCCGCGGTCCGGTCAGACTGCGCAGGTCGGGCCGCCGCGGGCTCAGACCTGTGCGGGCGGGACCGGGCAGAGATCGAGATCGAACGGAAGCGCCTCGGGCGAGATCGCGGCGGAACGCGCCGCGCGCGAGTTCATCCGGCGCATGAAGTGGCGACGGCACAACACCTCGTACTCGACCACTCCCTGGCTCGCGCCGCCCGTGTCGCCCACGACGACCTGCTCCCCCTCGACGACCATCAGTCCGTCGACGATGCGGGCGTTGTGGGTCGCCCGGGCGCCGCACCAGCACAGCGCCTCGACCTGGAGCACCTGCACCTTGTCCGCCAGCTCGATCAGTCGCCTGGACCCGGGGAACAGCTGGGTGCGGAAGTCGGCCGTGATGCCGAACGCGAAGACGTCCACCCCCATCTCGTCGACCAGCCGGGCCAGCTGCTCGACCTGGGCGGGGGTGTAGAACTGCGCCTCGTCACAGATGAGGTAGTCGACCGCGCGGCCGCTGGTCGCCGCGGCGACGACCTCGTCCCAGAAGTCGAGGTCGTCGCCCACCTCACGGGCGCCGGTCGACAGCCCCAACCTGGAGGACAGCACCTCCGTGCCGGCCCGATCCATCTTGGTGTAGATCAGTCCGTGCCGACCCCGAGCCCCGTGGTTGTGGTCCATCTGCAGGGCCAGCGTGGACTTCCCACAGTCCATCGTCCCGGAGAAGAACACCAGCTCGGCCATGGATCAACAGCCTAGACGCGGCCCGGAGGGGACCCCTACGCCGAGTCCCGCGCGGCGACATACAGGAGGGGCACGGCCAGCTCGTCAGCCGTGAGGGCGCCGTGCAGACCCAACAGCGCCAGCAACGCCGGCCGGGCCCGCCGTGAGTCGACGATGGCGAAGTTGTCCCGCATGACCACGACCAGGTCCCCGATCCTGGGTGCGTTGGCGGCGTCGACCGGTCCGACCCAGCCCAGGTCCAGCAGCTCCTCGCGGGTCACGATCCGGCTGCGCTCCCCCACGCGCTCGCGCCAGGTCTGCAGCACCGCATCGCCAGATCCCTTCTCGCAGTAGAGCTGTAGCGCTCGCGGCTCCCCACCGACGTGGCGGATGCCCGCTGCGAGCTCGTCGTCGTGGGCCAGGTCGATACGCAGTGCGTGGGGCGCGTCGACCATGCCGTGGTCGGCGGTGACATAGACCGCCGTGTCCGACGGGACGCTCTCCACCAGCCGGCGCAGCTCACCGTCGATCGCCTCCAGCTCCTCGCCCCACTCCCACGACGCACACCCGTGCACGTGCCCGACCTTGTCCAGGTCGCCCCAGTACAGGTACACCAGCGCGCGGGTCGTCTCCCGCAGCGCGGCCAGGCTGGCGTCCACGCGGGCTCCGAGGCTCGCCGCCGCGCGGAACCGCCCGCCGCGGGTGGTCGCCCGGGTCAGGCCCGAGCCGTCGAAGAACCCCGGCCCCACCCGGGTGACCCCGACGCCGTCCGCCGCGGCGGTCTCCAGCACGGTCTGGTGGGGCTGCCACGTCTCGGGGTGCGGTCCGTCCTCCCAGGACAGCTCGTTGAGCAGCCGGTCGGCTCCGGGCACGAGGACCTCGTACCCGAGCAGGCCGTGCGCCCCCGGGGGTAGGCCGGTGCCGAACGTACCCATCGAGGTCGCCGTCGTGGTGGGAAAACCCGCGGTCAGCCGGTAGGCCGACGGCAGCAACGTACGCAGGAACGGCGCGTGCCCGCCGCGGCGCCGGAGCAGCTCATACCCGAGCCCGTCCACCAGCACCACGACTGCCCGTCGCGCCTCCCGCAGCGGTAGGGGCTCCGGCCCTCCCACGCGGACACCCAGGCTGTTCGCCACCGCAGGGAGCACACCCGCGAGCCCCCCACTGTCGTAGCGGATCTCGGGTTCGAGCGCCGACGAGGCGCGAGGGCTATCGTCCAATCGCGGCGGAGAGCTTGCGGGCGAACGTCATCGCCTGGGTCAGTGCGGCGTCTCCGTCGGCCGCCGCCGAGATCCGCAGGCTGATGTCATCGGAGGAGATGGTGCCCTCGAAGCCATGGTCGGCGTCGCAGCTGGGGTCCCCACAGGTGGCCGGCAGGAGGTCCACACGGGCCACCGCGCCCCACCCGAGCGTCAGCGTGATCTCCCGGCCGAGGGATCCGGCCACATAGGTCGCCGGGTCGCTCACCACATGGGTGATCATCACCCCCCGCACGGCGTGCAGCGGCACGCTCTCGGTGGTCGCCGTCGCAACGTCCAGACGAGCGGCCTGACCCGGCTCGGGTTCGTGCTCGTCGGTGTGGTCGTCGGCGTGGGCGATCACCAGGCGGTGAGCGGTCAGCGCCAGCACGGTGACGTGCCGCCGCACCACGTCGTGGTCGAACGTCGTCTCCTGGTGCACCAGATGGGACACCACACCGTCCCCGGCCAGCGCGGCGTGCACGATGTCCGCCACGAGCGCGGGGTAGTACCCGGCACGCTGGATCGAGCGGGTCAGGTCGGCCGGCAACGGCGCCACCGGGGCGCTGGCGGCACCGGACGAGGTCGAGGTCATGGCCCAATCTTGCCCTAGCACCCCGGATCGGCCATCTCACCCCTACCGCCCGACCGTGTCCCGGGAGCGGCGGTCAGTCAGGTCAGGGACCGCCGACCGGTGTCCTTGCGCTGCGTCGGTGGGGCGAGCGCCGCCTCCGCGCCGAGGACGTCGACCCCGCCCGGATGGGCGTTGACGGGGTTCAGCGCGAGCGTGTCGACCTCCGGGTGCCGGTCGGCCAGCACCGAGATCCGGGCGATGAGGTCGGCGAGCGCCGCGCGGTACACCGGGACCGCACCGCGGTGCCCGTGCAGCATGGGCGCGGCGCGCACCGAGGAGATCAGGTCCGAGACGTCCACGTCGGTCAGCGGAGGGATCCGGTGGCCGATGTCCCCGAGCAGCTCGGTCGGCGGCCCGGCCACCGAGAAGTTCACCACGGGACCGAAGAGCGGGTCCTCCGTGCTGGAGACGACGCAGGACACCCCCGGGTCGGCCATCCGCTGGACGGTGAGCTCGACCGTGCCGGTGGTGGCGATCCGGCTGGTCAGGCTGGTGAACGCCTGGATCAACAGCGAGGGGGTGGACAGGTCGACCCGGATCCCGCTCATCCCCGGTTGGTGCCGCAGCGCGAGCGTGGTCGACTTGAGCACGACGGGCCACCCGAGGTCGTCCGCGGCCGCGATGGCCTCCTCCACGGTGCTCACGGGCACGTCCACCCACACCTCGATGCCATAGGCCGCGAGCAGCTCTCGCGTCTCCTCGGAGGTGAGCGCCCTTCCCTGCGGGCTCTCGGTGAGGATTCGTTCGACCAGGGCGTCCGCCGCCTCGCGGTCGATGCCGGGCGGGTCCACGACGGTGCCCTTGTCGCGGGCGCGCCACTCGCCGTACCGCGTCGCCGCCGCCAGCGCGCGGACCGCGTCCTCCGGCATCGAGTACGTCGGCACGGCCCGCTCACGGGTGCCCGCTCCGGTGAGCGCCTCCTGCACCCCGCCCATGCCGAGAAAGGTCGCCACGGCAGGCTTGTCGCTGGCACCGGCGGCCTCGCGCACGGCCACGACGACCTCGTCGTCATGGGCCGCGAGCGGCGGGATGAAGCCGGCGAGGACGCTGTCGACCCGGGGGTCGGCGAACGCGGCGTTGAGCGCAGCGGTGAACTCCTCGGCCGTCGCCTCGGAGCGCAGCGACACCGGCCCGTGCGCGACGTCGAGGCCGGCGCTCAGGCAGGCGTCGGCGGTGAGCGCCCCGAGTGCGTCGGAGTTGCCCACGACGGCGACGCGCGACCCGCGGGGCAGCGGCTGGGAGGCGAGCAGCTGGGCCACGTCGAACATCTGGTGGACGTTCTCGACGCGGATCACTCCGGCCTGGCGGAGCATCGCCTCGAACGCCTCCGGTCGCACCCGCGTGCGCCGCGCTCGGTGTCCCGGCGGCGAGCCGTAGGACGACACGTCGGACTTCACCACGATCACCGGCTTGATCGAGGCCAGCCGGCGCGCGATCCGAGAGAACTTGCGCGGGTTGCCCATCGACTCGAGGTACAGGCCGACCACGGTGGTCCGCTCGTCGTCGATCCAGTACTGCATGAAGTCGTTGCCGGACACGTCGACGCGGTTGCCGGCCGAGGCGAACACGGACACGCCGAGGTTGCGGCGGGCGGCCGACGCGAGCACGGCGATGCCCAGCGCACCGCTCTGGGCGAACAGGCCCATCGACCCGGCGGGCGGCATCTGGGGGGCGAGCGTGGCGTTGAGCCGCACTGACGGGCTGGTGTTGATGACACCGAAGGAGTTGGGCCCGATGATGCGCATGCCGGCGTCCCGGGCTGTCCGCAGCAGCTCGCCCTGCAGGCGGACCCCCTCCTCACCGGACTCCCCGAACCCTGCCGACATGACCAGCAGCGACTTCACCCCGGCGTCCGCACAGTCGACGACCACGTCGATGACCTGGTCCGCGGGGACGGCGACGACCGCGAGGTCCACCGGGTCGCCGATGTCGCTCACCCGGGGGTAGGCCTCGAGCCCCTGCACCTCCATCGCCTCGTGGTTCACGGCGTACACCGGCCCCTGAAAGGGCTCGGCGAGGATGTCCTGCAGGATCCGGTGCCCGATGGAGTCGGGGCGCCGGCTGGCCCCCACCACGGCGATCGAGGACGGGAACAACAGGCTGTGCAGGCTGACGGCCTCCGCGCGGTGCTCCCTGGACTCCCGGACCGCCTCGGACTGCGCCGTGGGTGCGATGTCGAAGGACAGCGACACCACGCCGTCCTCGATGCTGCGCGAAACCTCATACCCGGCGTCGCTGAACACCGAGAGCATCTTGCGGTTCTGCGGGAGGACCTCGGCGACGAACTGGCTGATGCCACCCTCGTAGGCGATCGCGGCCAGGTGCTCGAGCATGACCGAGCCGATGCCCCGACCCTGGTAGTGGTCGGAGATGTTGAACGCGACCTCGGCCGAACGCGGACCGACCCGGTCGTATCTGCCGATCCCGATGATCTCCCCGCGCACCGTGGCCACGAGCGCGATCCGGTCGACGTAGTCCACCGTCGTGAACCGGGTGACGTCGCGGTCGCTGAGCCGCCGCAGCGGCGCGAAGAACCGCATGTAGATCGACTCTTCGGACTGCCGGGAGTGGAACCGGTGGACACCCTCGAAGTCCGACGGGCGGATCGGCCGCAGGTGGGCGACGGACCCGTCGCGCAGCGCAACATCGGCCTCCCAGCGGGCTGGATAGCCGGGCGGGTCAGCCGCCGCTTCGGTCATGCGCCAAGGATGGCACGTCGGGCCGACGGCGCCTCAGCGCAGGTCGATCGGCGAGAAGGTCGCACCGTGGTCGTTGCTGAGATATCCACCGCCCGGACCCAGGGCGTACACCGTGGAGCCGCCGGGCGTGCCCAGCCATCCCCATGAGCCGCCGACCAGCTGACCCCCGGAGGCCTCCCGTGAGGGCTGCCAGGTGCGGCCCCCGTCGTCGCTGTACACCAGCGACGACGGCTCGTTCACGTCACCGCTCGCGTTCACCGCGCCGCCGGTCGCCGCGACCAGGTGGGTGGAGTCGGTCGCCGCGACCCACGGGCCGTTGTGGCGCACCGGTCCGAGCTCGGCGGCCTGCGACGCGCGGGTGGTCCACGTCTGACCACCGTCGGCCGAGCTGGCCACGAGATAACCGTCGGCGTCGCTGTCGCGGGGCGCGGTGGCACAGATCGCGAACAAGGTCGCGTGCGCATCCGCCGTGGGCACCACCGACATCGGACGGCCGGCCGGGCAGCCGTCCGGGCGTGGCAGCTCCCCCGGCGTGCCGGACACCCGCTGCGGACCCTCATCCTCGGCAAAGGTGTTGAGATAGGCCGTGCTCCCGTCCAGCGAGACCCAGGACGTGCTGAGGTCCTCCGCGCCATGGCCTGGCACCGTCAGGGCCACGGCATCGGCGCCGGCCTGCGACACCGCCGACCGGAGCACGCGGACCGGACCGGCGCACGCCTGCAGGGTGCACCCCTCGGCGGCCGTGATCCATACGGACGCACGGTCGGTCTCGACACTGAGCACGCGCCCGCCGCCGTACTCGTAGCTCTGCCAGGTCCGTCCGCCGTCGGTGGTGCGGCGCATGACCGTTCCGTAGACAAACCCGACCTCCGGGCTGGCGAACCGGATGCCCTGCAGCGCCGGCGTCGCGGACGAAGAGGTGTCCCGGACCAACGGGAGGTCGGTGAAGGTTGCCTGGGTGAACCAGGTCAGGCCGTTGTCGGTCGAGCCGATGACGGCCGCGCACGGACTGCCCGAGCACCGGGCCTCACCCAGCCCGTAGACCCGGCCGCCGCCGGCGTTGCTGAGCGAGCTCAGCACGAAGGTGCGGGGCACGGGGAAGCGCTTCTCGGTCGTGGCATCGGTCGTCGGCGTCGCGGTCGACACGGTCGACGGGGTCGTCTGCCGGCTCACCGTCGGCGACGAGGCGCTGGTGGCCGAGTCGGCAGGTGGGTCTTCCGGCGCGGTGAGCACGGTCGTCGCGATCACGGCTGCGGCAGCGGCCGCGGCGGCGCCCCCGAGGTACGCGGGCCAGTGGCGCGGGCGCCGCGAGCGGGCCACGAGCGCCCGCCAGTGCTCATCGTCGACCGGGAGGTCGGTGATCGCGGCTCGCTCGCGCGCGAAGAAGTCGGCGATCCGGTCCTCACCCGGCCGCGGCTCCAGCGGGCCCTGGCCCTGGTCGTCGCTCATCGCACGTCCCCCAGCAGGTCGGCCATCCGGTGTCGGGCGTCGAACAGGTCGCGTTTGACCGCACCCTCGGACTTGCCGAGCTGGCGGGCCACCACGGCGACGGGTAGGTCGGCGAAGTAGTGCAGCAGGACGACCATGCGATAGCGGTCGGGCAGGTGCCCCACCGCGTCCCGGACCGAGAGAGCAGCCGCCTGGTCGGGTCCGCGCAGCTCCTCGACCGTGCCGGCCGCATGCCGGCGGTAGGCCGCGGACTCGCGGCTGGTCTTGCGCCAGTGGTCGCGCACCAGGTTGGCGCAGACGGTGTACAGCCAGGGGCGGGGCTCCTCGACCGACCCGAAGTCGCGCAGCAGTCGCAGGAACGCCTCGGTGGCGATGTCGTGCGCGAGGTCCGGGTCGCCCACCAGTCGCGCCGTCCACCCCGCAAGCCGCCCGTAGTGCGCCCGGTAGATCTCCTGGACCGCCTGCTCGACCCCCGCACGGCCGCGCCCAACGTGGAGGTCAGGGGCCACGACAGCCACGCCTCCCGTCCACTGCGCGGTCATGGTCGTCATGCCATCTGGGACGCCGCACCCGCCGCTCCGGTTGGCTCCAGCTGGCTCTCAGCCTGCCACGCCGGCGGTCGGGACCGGCGTACCGCTCGCCGCGGGGCAGGATGGCGGCATGGAGTTCCAGGACGTGGTGCGACGACGACGGATGGTCCGACGCTTCGACCCCGACCGCGCAGTGCCCGCCGAGGCGGTCACCCGCTGTCTGCAGGCGGCCGTGCGGGCTCCCAGTGCCGGGTTCAGCCAGGGGTGGGACTTCGTGGTGCTGACCTCCCCCGACGACCGGGCTGCGTACTGGCGCGCCACCACCGGGGAGGGCGAGCCGGACTCGTGGCTGACCGGAGTGTCCGCAGCGCCGGTGCTCGTGGTGTGCTGCGCCAGCCCGGACGCCTACCTGGACCGGTACGCCGAGCCGGACAAGGGGTTCCCCGACCGCGACCGCGACCGCTGGCCGATCCCGTACTGGGACGTGGACACGGGCATGGCCGCGCTGCTGGTCCTCCTCTCGGCCACCGACCAGGGTCTGGGGTCGCTGTTCTTCGGCGTGCCCGGCCCTCGTCACCAGGCCGTGCGCGCGGCGTTCGGGATCCCGCAGGAGCGGCGGCTGGTGGGGGTGGTCGCCCTGGGCCACGAACAGGAGCGGTGGGACAGTCCGAGCCTGCGCCGCGGGCGACGCGAGGTGGGGCAGGTCGCCCACTGGGGACGTTTCGGCGCGTCGGGGCCCTGACCGCCACGGAGCGGGGGAGGATGGGGTGTTCACCCTGGCGCCCTCACCCGAGGCGCTGCGACCTCCCAGGAGAAGCCCCGCCGCATGGCCCGTCGAACCACCGAGCCCCCCGAGCCCGAGACCCCCGAGCGCATCATCGACATCGACGTCGAGGAGGAGATGCAGGGGGCGTTCCTGGAGTATGCGTACTCGGTGATCTACTCCCGCGCGCTGCCGGACGCCCGGGACGGGCTCAAGCCGGTACAGCGGCGAATCCTGTTCTCGATGAACGAGATGGGGCTGCGGCCTGACCGGGGTCACGTGAAGTCCCAGCGGGTCATCGGCGACGTGATGGGCAAGTACCACCCGCACAGCGACACCGCGATCTATGACGCGCTGGTGCGGATGGCGCAGCCGTTCACGATGCGGCTGCCGCTGGTGGACGGACACGGCAACTTCGGGTCGCTGGACGACGGTCCGGCCGCGTCCCGGTACACCGAGGCGCGGCTGTCGGCGGCGGCGATGCTGATGGTGACCGGGTTGGACGAGGAGACCGTCGACCTGGTCCCGAACTACGACGACCAGCTGATGCAGCCTGCCGTGCTGCCTGCCGCCTATCCCAACCTGCTCATGAACGGGGCCAGCGGCATCGCGGTCGGCATGGCCACCAACATGGCGCCACACAACCTGGTCGAGGTCATCGCCGCTGCGCGCCACCTGATCACCCACCCCTCGTGCTCGCTGGACGACCTGATGCGGTTCGTCCCCGGACCCGACCTGCCGGGCGGCGGCATGATCGTGGGCCTGGACGGCATCCGTGACGCCTACCTCACCGGCCGGGGCAGCTTCCGGACCCGGGCGACGACCCGGATCGAGAAGGTCTCGGCCCGCCGTCAGGGGATCGTGGTCACCGAGCTGCCCTACCTCGTCGGGCCCGAGAAGATCATCGAGAAGATCAAGGACGCCGTACACGCCAAGCGACTGCAGGGCATCGCCGACGTCAAGGACCTCGGGGACCACCGGCACGGGTTGCGGCTGGTCATCGAGATCAAGAGCGGGTTCAACCCCGAGGCCGTTCTCGAACAGCTCTATCGGCTCACGCCGATGGAGGACTCGTTCTCGATCAACAGCGTCGCGCTGGTCGAGGGGCAGCCGCGCACGCTCGGGCTCAAGGAGCTGTTGGCGGTCTACGTCGAGTTCCGCACCGACGTCGTGCGCCGGCGCACCGAGTACCGGCTGCGCCGGCGGCAGGAGCGTCTGCACCTGGTCGAGGGCCTGCTGGTCGCGATCCTGGACATCGACGAGGTGATCCAGCTGATCCGTGGCTCGGACGACACCGCGGCGGCCCGGGCGCGGCTCATCGAGGTGTTCGACCTCTCCGAGCTCCAGGCCAACTACATCCTCGAGCTCCAGCTGCGCCGGCTCACCAGGTTCTCCCGCATCGAGCTGGAGAACGAGAAGACCGAGCTCGAGCAGGCGATCGAGGAGCTGCAGGCGATCCTCGCCGACGACAAGCTGCTCCTGAAGATGGTGTCCACCGAGCTGGCCGACGTCGCCAAGGCCCACGGCACCTCGCGCCGAACCGTGCTCCTGGAGTCCGCCGGTGCGCCGGCGACCTCGGCTACCCCGCTGGAGGTCACCGACGACCCGTGCTGGGTGCTGCTGTCCTCGACCGGCCTGCTGGCCCGCACCACGACGGCCGACCCGATCCCGACCGAGGGGAGCCGGGCCAAGCACGACGCCGTCATCGGCGCGGTGCGCACGACCACCCGTGGCGAGGTCGCCCTGGTCACCTCCCGCGGCCGGATGATCCGCCTGTCCGCGCTCGAGCTGCCGACCCTTCCCCCGACCAGCGGCCCGCCGAGCCTGTCTGGTGGTGCCCCGCTGGCCGCCTACGTCGACCTGCCGCGCGGCGAGGAGCCACTGACCATCGTCTCGCTGGACCCCGCGTCCCCCGGGCTGGCGCTCGGCACCGCCGAGGGTGTCGTCAAGCGGGTCACCACCGACTACCCGACCCGCCCGGACTGGGAGGCCATCGGCCTCAAGGACGGCGACGTGGTGGTTGGTGTGGCCGAGCTCGCCACGGGGACAGAGGATCTGGTGTTCATCACCAGCGACGCCCAGCTCCTGCGCTTCGGCGCCGACGCGGTGCGCCCGCAGGGTCGCGCCGCCGGTGGCATGGCGGGAGTCCGGCTCACCCCCCAGCATCGCGTCGTGTTCTTCGGCGCGGTGGCACTGGGCGCCGACGCCGTGGTGGTCACCTCCAGCGGGTCCAGCAGCGCCTTGCCCGGGACCGAGCCCGGCTCGCTCAAGGTCACTCCGTACACCGAGTACCCACCCAAGGGTCGCGGCACGGGCGGCGTCCGCTGCCACCGCTTCCTCCGTGGCGAGGACACGCTGGTCCTCGCGTGGGCCGGCACGACACCGGCGCGGGCATCGGGCGCCAACGGGGTCGCGATCGAGCTCCCGCCCGCCACCAGCCGGCGCGACGGGTCCGGCGTCCCGGCGGGAGCACCGATCGCGCGCATCGCGGGTCCGGTGGCCTCGGGTCACTGACCAGTCGCTGACCGGCCGGCCGACACGCTCGACGGCGTCCCACCGAACCCGACGGCGCCCGACGTGGTCGGGGGCGGTCCGACCCGGTCAGTCGAGCAGGACCCTCACCCGGACAGTTCCTCCGGGTCGCGCAGATAGGTCTTCTTGCCCCGCACCGCACGGTTGACGCCCCAGGTGATGGCCCAGAGCACGACGCCGACGCCCAGCAGCCCGCCAGCGATCTGGTACTGCTCCAGCTGTTCCTCGCTGCGGGCCCACGGGCCGGCGAGGAAGAAGCAGGTGGCCGCACCCACCCAGGGCAGGAAGCTCGGTGCCGTGAAGTGGTCGTGGTCGACCGGCCGGCGCCGCAGCACGAGCAGCGCGATGTTGACCACCGTGAAGACGCAGAGCAGCAGCAGCGCCGTGGTGCCACCGAGCAGGGCGACCGTCCCCGCACCCTCGGAGCTGGCGCTGGCTCGCACGACGTAGATGATCAGCCCGAACGAGATCGCGGTGGTGAAGACGATCGCGACCCAGGGTGTCTGACGGGAGCGGTGCACCTTGCCGAGGATCGGCGGGAGCACCTCCTGCTTGGCCATGCCGTACAGCAGCCGGCTGGCCATCAGCATGTTGATCAGCGCGGAGTTCGCCACGGCGAACATGCCGATGAACGGGAACACCTTGTCGAACGGGAAGTTGGGTGCGCCAGCCGCGACGACCTGGGTGAGGGCTGACCCCTCGTCGGGGTTGGTCAGGCTGCCGATGGGCACGAGGGCGACCGCGGTGATCGAGACCAGCACATAGATCAGGCCGGTGACGCCCAGGGCGGTGAGCATCATCTTGGGGAAGTCTCGGATCGGGTCCTGGCACTCCTCGGCCATGTTGACCGAGTCCTCGAACCCGACCATCGCGAAGAACGCGAGCGATGTGGCGGCGGTGATGGCGAAGAAGGTCGACTTGTCGCTCGGGCTGTCGAAGACGACGACCCGGGAGAAGTCGGCCTTGCCGCCGGTCATGGCGTACAGGCCGATGAAGATGACGAGCAGCAGGCCCGAGAGCTCCACCAGTGTCAGGACCACGTTGGCCTTGACGCTCTCCCCGACGCCGCGGAAGTTGATCGCGGCCACCAGGGCCATGAACCCGAGCGCGATGAGCAGCAGGGGCGTCGAGCCGGCGGCCCAGTCGGCGCCGAGACCGTCACGGAGGAACCCGGCGAAGGCGTTGGACGCGGTGGAGGCAGAGGTGATGCCGGAGCACATCACGGTGAACGCGACGAGGAAGGTCACGAAGTGAATGCCAAAGGCCTTGTGCGTGTAGAGCGCCGCCCCCGCCGCCTGCGGGAAGCTGGTGACCAGCTCGAGGTAGGAGAACGCGGTGATCGTCGCGACCACGAAGGCCGCCAGGAACGGCGCCCACGCGGCCCCGCCGACCTCGCCGGCCACCTGGCCGGTCAGCGCGTAGACCCCGGTGCCGAGAATGTCGCCGACGATGAACAGCAGGAGCAGCTTGGGGCCCATCACCCGCTTGAGCTCGGTGGGTTCCGAGCCCACTGCCTCTGGCGCTTCCGCTGTCTGGCTCATGACCCACCTCCGCGTCAAGGGCGGAGGTTCACCGCCGCCGTGTGAACCCACACTCGCGCACCTGCCCTTCTGCGGCAACGACAAACCGCTGGTGTCAGGCGTCGATCCGCTCGCGGTCGATGCTGTCGGCCGACTCGATGATGAAGTCGCGGCGCGGCGCGACGTCGTTGCCCATCAGCAGCTCGAAGACCCGCTCTGCGGCCTCGGCGTCGCGTAGCGTCACCTTGCGCAGGGTCCGGTGGCGGCGGTCCATCGTCGTCTCCGACAGCTGGTCAGCATCCATTTCACCCAGGCCCTTGTAGCGCTGGATCGGCTGCTTGATGTTCTTCTCGCGCCGGTTCAGGTTGGCCAGCGTCTTGCGCATCTCGTTCTCGGAGTAGGTGTAGATCAGCTCGTTCTTCTTCGAGCCATGGTTCACCACCTCGATCCGGTGCAGCGGCGGCACGGCGGCATACACGCGTCCGGCGTCGACCAGCGGGCGCATGTAGCGGAAGAACAACGTGAGCAGCAGCGTCCGGATGTGGGCGCCGTCGACGTCGGCGTCGGTCATGATGATGACCTTGCCGTAGCGAGCAGCCTCGAGGTCGAACGTCCGACCCGAACCGGCGCCGATCACCTGGATGATCGACGCGCACTCGGTGTTCTTGAGCATGTCCGAGACCGAGGCCTTCTGGACGTTGAGGATCTTGCCGCGGATCGGCAGCAGCGCCTGCACCTCGGAGTCGCGCGCCTCCTTGGCGGTCCCCATCGCCGAGTCGCCCTCGACGATGAAGAGCTCGGACCGCTCGACGTCACTGGAGCGACAGTCGCGCAGCTTGGCCGGCAGCGAGGAGGTCTCCAGGGCGTTCTTGCGGCGCTGGGTCTCCTTGTGCAGCCGCGCGCTGATGCGCGTCTTCATCTCGGCGACGACCTTCTCCAGCAGCTGGGCCGCCTGCTGCTTCTCCCCACGCCTGGTGGAGGTGAGCAGTGCGGTCAGCTCGGTCTCCAGGACCTTGGCGACGATGCCGCGCACAGCCGACGTGCCGAGTACCTCCTTGGTCTGGCCCTCGAACTGTGGCTCGGCCAGCCGGACCGTGACGACGGCGGTCAGCCCTGCGGTGACGTCGTCCTTGTCCACCTTGTCGCTGCCGACCTTGAGCCGGCGCGCGTTGAGCTCGAGCTGACGGCGGAACACCTTGAGCAGCGCGGCGTCGAAGCCGGCCATGTGGGTGCCGCCCTTGGGCGTGGAGATGATGTTGACGTAGGACTGGACGGTCGTGTCGTAGCCGATCCCCCACCGCAGCGCGATGTCCACCGCGCACTCGCGCTCGACCTCGGTGGAGATCATGTGCCCCGAGCCGTCGAGCATCGGCACGGTCTCGTGGAAGGTGCCCGTGCCCTGGACCCGCCAGACGTCGGTCACCCCCGGGTCGGGGGCGAGGAACTCGGCGAACTCGCTGATGCCGCCGTCGTGGACGAACACCTCCTCGTGGGGGCCGTCCTGCCCCGGGGTGCCCGGGAGCGCGCGCTCGTCGCGGATGACCAGCGTCAGCCCGGGGATGAGGTAGGACGTCTGCCGGGCCCGGGCGATGAGGCCGTCGTAGTCGAACGACGCGCCCTTGATGAAGATCTGGCTGTCGGCCCAGTACCGGATCCGGGTGCCGGTCCGGCCCCGCGCTGCCTTCCCGAGGACGCGCAGCTCGCTGCCCTTGACGTAGGCCTCGAACGGCGAGTCGGGGTCGCGCCCGTCCTTGCCGTCGGCGAACACGCCGGGCTCGCCCCGGCGGAAGCTCATCGCATAGGTCCTGCCGGCCCGGTCCACCTCGACGTCGAGACGGGAGGACAGGGCGTTGACGACGGACGCGCCGACCCCGTGCAGGCCACCGGTCGCGGTGTAGGACCCCCCGCCGAACTTGCCACCCGCGTGCAGCTTGGTGAAGACCACCTCGACACCGGTCAGACCCGTCCGCGGCTCGACGTCCACGGGGATGCCCCGAGCGCTGTCGCGGACCTCGACCGAACCGTCAGGGAGCAGGAGGACCTCGATGCGGTCCCCATGACCGCCGAGCGCCTCGTCCACCGCGTTGTCGATGATCTCCCAGAGGCAGTGCATGAGGCCGCGGCTGTCGGTCGAACCGATGTACATTCCCGGACGCTTGCGCACCGCCTCCAGACCCTCCAGGACCTGCAGGTGGTGCGCGGTGTAGTCGTTGCTCGCCTTGCTCGCCGATCGGGTCGCGGTGGTGCTCATGGTTCCTTCGGGTCGAGACAGCCGTCTGCACGGAGGATGGACGTTCTCCGGCGTTCCCAGCAGGCTAGTCGGAGGTGTTCCAAGCAGGGTTCAGGCACGCGGCAGACGGCGCGTCCAGAAGCCAAACCGGGGAGCCGGTGGTGACGAACTCCTTGCACAGCGAAAACGTCAACTGGACGGCGTCCCCAGACGTCTACATGACGTGGCCCACATGACGGGCCAATGCCACCCGGGAACGAAGTGGCGTGCTTGACTGTTGCAACCGGCGCACACCAATGATGAGAGATGAGGTTGACGTGACCACTGCACTGGCACCCTCCCTGTCCGCGGCTGACCGCTGCGACCGCTGCGGCGCCCAGGCCTACGTCCGTGCCCGCCTGAACGCCGGCGGCGAGCTGTTGTTCTGCGCCCACCACGGTCGTGAACACCTGCCGAAGCTGCGCGAGCACGCGCAGATCGACGACCAGACCGACCGTCTCCACGAGACGCCGGCCAACGCGCCCGTCGACGAGCGGTAACCACCACCTCCACCGAGGACATCGGAGTCCACGGCACGTGACCTAGAGTCGCGCCGTGGACTCTTCCATCTGGGTGCCCGCCGTTCTGATCTTCGTCGGGCTGGTCGGCATCGTCGTGCCGGTGCTACCGGGTCTGCTGCTGACGGTGTTCGGTGTGTTCGTCTGGGCCTTCGACGTGCCAGGGCGTGCCCCGTGGGTCGTCTTCGGGGTCACCGTGGCCGTCTACGGGGCGGGCGTGCTGCTGCAGTACCTCATCCCCGGCAAGCGACTGCGCGAGGCGGGGGTGCGGACCAGCACCCTGGTGCTGGCGGTGCTGCTCGCTATTGTGGGGTTGTTCGTGATCCCGGTCCTCGGCGCACCGATCGGGTTCGTGCTCGGGATCTTCCTGGTCGAGCAGAGCCGCAGTCATGACGCGCGGACGGCGTGGGCATCCACGCGCGCCGCCCTGTCAGCGGTGCTCCTCAGCGTGGGCATCGAGCTGACCGCCGGTCTGGCCATCGCCGCGCTGTGGGTCGTGTCCGTCCTGACGCTCGCCTGAGCCGGTTCACCACGGTCGGGACTGACCCGCTTCGTGAGGTTCGGGTCGGGGCCGGCCGTGACGGCTAGTACGGGTTGTTGCGGCGGCGCTCCCAGCGCTGCTCGAGGCGCTGCATGAAGGTGCCCTGCCGAGACTTCGCCGGCCGGGATGCCTGGGCGGCCCGTGGCATCCGGCTCGCGCCGGCGGGCTTGGCCGCCTGACGGATGCTGCCGTCGGTCTGCACCGTGCCGAGCGGGGTCTTGCGCCGTCGCGGAGGGGTTGCGGCGTAGGTGATCGCGGCCACCATCACCACGAACCCACCGGCGCCGATCCACATCGTGGTGCTGATGCCGGTGAGCACGAGTCCGAGCCCCACCAGCACGCCCAGGCCGCCGATGATGTAACGCCGGCGCGCACTGCGGGCGCCCGCCCCCTGCATCTGCGAGGCGAACTTGGGGTCCTCGGCGTACAGGGCCTGCTCCATCTGCTCGAGCAGTTCCTGTTCGTGCTCCGACAACGGCACGGTTGACCTCCCTACGTCCGCGTGGCCCTCGTTCTGTCACAACGCCCCGGCCCCGCACATCGTTGCCTGGACCCCGTCAACGCGGCCTTCTGGTATCAGGATAGGTCCCCGGACGGAGTTCTACTACCCGGTCGCCCACCTCGGATCAACGTGGCCGGTTGAACGCTGCCGGGGCCGAACCTCGCGCTGGCCCGGTCGACCGCCCGATCGGCCTCGCGCCACCCCGAGTCGGGCTCGTCGAGCATCCCCTGGAGGGGTGCTCCGTCACGCTCCACGAGCTGCTCCAGACGCACCCCCACCAAGCGGATCCGCTCCCCCCGGAGCCCCAGCGCGTCGAACAGCGAGCGAGCGACGTCGTGGATCTCGCGAGACACGTCGGTGGGCTCGCGAAGGGTCCGGCTGCGCGTGATGGTGGTGAAGTCGGCGAAGCGGACCTTGATCGAGACGGTGCGGCCCATCATCTCGGCGGCTCGCACCCGCGCAGCGGTCCGGTCGGCCAGCCTCAGCAGCTCGCGGTGGAGGAGGGCCGGGTCGTCGAGGTCCTGCTCGAAGGTCTCGTCGGCCCCGATGCTGCGCTCGCGGCTGACCGGCTCCACGAACCGCGGGTCCCGTCCCCAGGACAGCTCGTGGAGGTGGCGACCCGCGGCCTCCCCGAGCACCCGCCGGAGCGTGTCCACGGGCGTGTGGGCGATGTCAGCCACCGTGCGCAGACCCAGGCGCAGCAGGTTCTCCTCGGTCTTGTCCCCCACACCCCAGAGCGCACCGACCGGGAGCTGCTGGACGAACCGGACCACCTCCTCCCGCGGCACGACGACCATGCCGTCGGGCTTGGCCAGACCCGACGCGAGCTTCGCGACGAACTTGGTCGGAGCGACACCCACCGAGGCGGTGATGCCCTGCTCGGCGGCGATGGTGGCGCGGAGTGACTGCCCGATCTGGGTGGGCGTTCCCAGCCGCCGCAGCGCCCCCGCGATGTCGAGGAACGCCTCGTCGAGCGACAGCGGCTCGACGACGGGCGTGATCGAGGCGAAGGTCGCCATCACCGCACGCGAGATCTCCGCATACAGCTGATGGTCCGGCGGGAGCACGGTCGCCGTCGGGCAGAGCCGGATCGCTCGCGACATCGGCATCGCCGAGGTGACCCCGAAGCGGCGGGCCTCGTAGGTCGCGGACAGCACCACGCCGCGGTGGCCGCCCCCGATGATGACCGGGGTGCCGACCAGCTCGGGCCGGGACAGCAGGGACGCGGAGGCATAGAACGCGTCCATGTCCACGTGCAGCACCGTGCAGCCGGTGTCGTCCGGCGGCTGGTCGTCGGCGCGTGGCGGCAGGGCGTACTGGCGGCGGCTCATCTCCCCTCCAGTGTGCGCCCCCGTCCGGCCCGGTCAGCCGCGGCGCGCGAGGACGTGCAGGGCGGTGCCGAGCTGGCCGAGCAGCGCGAACTCCGGGTGCGTGGACGCGGCGAGCTCCAGAGCGAGAAGGGCGAGGCGGTCGGCATCGGAGTCGACGTATGCGGACGGCACGAGGTCGCTGAACAGGCGCACGCCGTGGGACATGGTCACCTCGAGCCCGGCGGCCTCGACCGTCGAGGCGATCCAGGTCGCGTCGAACCGGCGGGGCAGGGGGTCGGCGGGCCCCCACCGACCGTCTCCGGACAGCAGCGCGTGGTGGGCCTGCTGGAACTGGCCGGCGAGCGCGCGGGCGAGCACGGCAGCCAGCCGTTGGGCGGTGACCAGGCTGAGGTGTCCGCCCGGGGCGAGCACATCGGCCAGCGCACCGATCGTGGCCGCCGGGTCGTCGACGACCTCCAGCGTGCCGTGGCAGCAGACCAGGTCGGCCTCCGTGACGCCGAGGGCCTCCAAGGTGTCGGCGTCACCCTGCAGCGCGGTGATCCGGCTGGTGACGCCGGTCTCGGCCGCCCGGCGGGCCAGGGAGGCGAGCGCATCCGGGCTCGGGTCGACGACGGTGACCGTGTGACCTCCCTCAGCCAGCGGCACGGCGACCCCGCCGGTGCCCCCACCGAGGTCGAGGACCCGCAACGGACGACCCAGCTCGGACTCCCGCGACTGCACGACCTGCTGGATCGCGGCCCACACCGCGGAGGTGCGCAGACCGCTCTCGACGCCGCCGCGTCGGCTGCGTCGCTGGTCCTGCGGCACGGGTCCTCCTCCGTCCGGCGATGGCCGGCGTCCGACGGCGAGCACGGCGCGTGCCCTGGTTCACGGCCAGCCTAGGGGGACACCGCCCGCGCCCGATCCGGCGACTGTCGGATCAGCCGCCTGCTCCGCATGGCAGGCTGCCGCCATGACCTCGACCCGTCCGCTGTGATCCGTCCGCTGTGATCCGTCCGCTGTGATCCGTCCACTGTACGTGGACGACGCGGCCGAGCTGACCGACCTGGTGCGCCGCAACCGGCGGTTCCTCGCGCCGTGGGAGCCCGAGCGCAACGAGGGCTACTTCACCGAGGCAGCCCAGCGGGCCGGGCTGGAGCAGGCGCTGACCGAGTACGCAGCGGGCCGTCACGTGCCGTGGGGCATCGCCGACCAGGAGGGTCAGCTGGTGGGCCGGATCAACATCAACGACATCGTCCGTGGCGCCTTCCAGAGCGGACACCTCGGGTACTGGGTCAGCGAGGACGCGAACGGGCGCGGCGTCGCCAGCTCGGCGGTCGCAGAGGTGCTCACCCTCGCCTTCGGAACGCTCGGCCTGCACCGCCTCCAGGCCGGGACGCTGCGTCACAACCTGGGGTCGCAACGAGTCCTCGAGCGCAACGGTTTCGTCGCGTTCGGGGTGGCTGCGGACTACCTGCGGATCGCCGGTCAGTGGCAGGACCACGTCCTGTACCAGCTCCTGGCCGCACCCCCTTGACCGCACCACCTTGACCGCACCACCTTGACCGCACCACCTTGACCGCACCACCTTGACCGCACCACCTTGACCGCACCACCTTGACCGCACCACCTTGACCGAGCCCGCCGACCCCGCCCGACAGGCGGACGCCGGGGACCGCACCCCCTTGACCGAGGGCGCTGACCCCGCCCGGCACGCGGACGCCGCGACGTCTGACTCCGCTCTCCCGAAGAGCTCGACCTCCGCCCTCCGCTCGCCGCTCTCCCCCCTCCGCCAGCTCGGTCACCCGCGCGCGAGCGGGAACAGCAGGTCGGCCCGGCTCGCTCCCGACGGCAGGCCCAGCGCCCGCGCGACCAGGGCCACGAAGGTCTCGGCCTGCCGCAGCAGGTCATCGGCGGCGCGAGCGCTCACCCGCACCTGCCCGCGCTCGATGCCGGTGCGCTGACCCGTCGGCACGGCGAAGAACTCGGCCCACTCGGTGAGCTCGGGCGCGACGACCGGCAACAGGTCCCACAGGCTGCGTGGTCCGGCCTGGCTGTCGGGCAGGCTGCGCGCCGCCACCATGGCGGCAGCGGCCCGCAGCGCAGCGAGCTGGGCCTGGAGGTATCTGGAGGCAGCAACGGTCGTGCGACACGCCTCCAGCAGGGTCTCCTGGGCCCGGTCGAGCAGGTCGAGGGCGATGGCGGCCGAGGGTCGCGCCAGCGCACGGGCGGTGGCATCGCTCATGCGCTGGCTCCGCGCTCCGTGCTGCCACCCCGGCGGCCGGCCCGAAACCCGCTCGCCTCTCCACCAGACCCGCGCCGGGTCTGGATCGATATGTCGTCTCGACGCAGCACGGCAGCACTCTTCCCCTCAGGTGGCGCAGGTCCACGGTCCTGGCCGCGGCGGTGGGGTCGAGGCACCGCCGCGGCCAGAGCCGGTGGACCAGGTCAGCGTCACTCGGTGGAGTGCGAAGGACCCGATCCAGGATCGAACATGTGTTCGAATGACTCGACTGTACACCGGTCCGTCCCACCGCCGTCAAGGGCCTTCCGCCGATCGGCTCCCCCGGTCCAGACAGGGGAAACCTGACGTCGCCCTGACGACCTCAGCCTTCCCAGCTCCCGCCGGGTCATGCCTCGACCCAGGCCCTCAGTCCCGCCGCGCCGGGTCCAGCCAGCTCGTGCAGCAGGACCGGACGCGCGACCATCGCCAGTCCCAGCGCGACGGCTGGGCCCCGCACCTCGGGACCGGAGCCGTGCGACCAGCCCAGGTCGGTGGCCATCAGGCGGACGGCGGGCAGCGGTCGGGGGACGAACCCGACCCGCCCTCGCGGCTCGGCCAGGAACTCCAGGGCGTGCGCCCACGAACGGCCCGACCGGTCCTCCTCCGGCGCGGCGTCTCCAACGGCGGCGGCGCCGACTCCCTGCGGTGGCCAACCGAGGGGTAGCCCGATGTCCTCCCGGTGGACGAGGAGGTCGGTGAGGGGTGCGTGCCAGTCGAGCATCGGCGGGGTGAACCGACTCCCCGCCTGCGCCCGCAGCTGGCCGGTCAGGTCGGCCGCCGACTGGTCGGCCCGTCGGGCGACCAGGATCTGGTTCGCCCGGTGAAAGCTGCCGCGCGCCGCGAGCATCGCCCGCGCGAACTCCACCCCCGAGCTGGTCGGCCCGACCATGAGGTGGGCGACCACGTCCTTGACGGTCCACCCCTTGCACAGGCTGGCGGTCGCCCACTGCGCAGCGGTCAACGTGTCGAGTCGGTCGGCCAGGGCGAGGCGGTGTTCGCGGATCAGGTCCCAGGGCTCCATGGCCGAAGTCTGGTGCCCGAGCCCGACACGACGCGAGGTCCGTCTCATCTCCCACCGCGCCGGTGACGGCGTCACTATCCTCCGTGGATGAGCACGCTGGAGCCGACCGGCGCGGCGAGGGAGACCCCGCCGGTGCCCCCCGATCCGTCGCGCTCGCAGGCGCCCGGCACGGACGCGCCGGACCACACCGGCCACCCGGCGGTCCAGCGGGTCATCGAGGTCCTGGCTGCGCACGGGCTCCACCCGCGGGTGGTCAGCCTTCCCGGTGCCGTCCGCACTGCCGCTGCCGCCGCCGAGGCTCTGAGGGTCAGCCCGGCCGAGATCGCCAACTCGGTCGTCTTCGTCGCTCGCGACGAGAACGACGACGTGACTCCCCTGCTGGTGATGACCTCGGGCGCGCACCGGGTCGACACGGTGAAGGTGTCCGAGCTGACCGGCATCCCGTTCATCGAGCGCGCCGACGCGGACTTCGTCCGCGAGCGCACTGGTTTTGCGATCGGCGGTGTCGCACCGGTCGGCCACCTGGCACCGATCCGCACGATCGTTGACGTCTCGCTCAGCCGGTACGACCATGTGTGGGCCGCTGCGGGACACAGCCACACGGTGTTCCAGACGACCTACGAGGAGCTCCTGCGGGTGACAGCAGGGCAGCCCATGGAGGTCATCTGACCTTCATGGGCTGCCCTGTCGTACTGGCGAAGTGCCTGTCGTGCTGTGGGGGTTACGGGGCGATCGCTCCGTCGAAGAACGGGGAGTTCGCGAAGGTAGCCGCGGCGAGGACCGCACCGGGGCCGGACGTGATCCGGGTGTCGCGGGTCGAGCTGCCGGAGTTCCAGTACGAGATCGCCTTGATGGCCGGGTAGTCCGAGACCTGGGTGGCGGCGGCGTTGAAGAAGTTCGCCTTGCGCAGGTCGCCGGTGTTGTAGGCGCCCATCTCGGCAACCACGATCGGCTTGCTCGGGTGGTTGGTGGTGGCCCAGTGATACATGCCCTGCCACGGGGTGCGGTCGGAGAAGCGACGGTTGATCATGCCGTGGAAGTCGTTGCAGGCCTTGCCGGGCTTGGGGTCTACACAGGTGTAGCTGTCCCAGCCGAGCCAGTCGACCACGTCGTCGCCCGGGTACATCTGGCTCCACCAGGACTCGGTCTTGAACTTCTGGGTGCCCTGGAAGATGGGGGTGAACAGGGCGTTGGTCAGACCCTCACCGCGCAGCACGGCGACGGTGTGGCGGTACATGTCCTTGTAGTCCGTGCCGTTCATGCCGGACCCGACACGGTTGATGACGTCGTTCTCGGGCTCGTGGTGGATCACGAACAGGAACTTCTCGGAGTAGTTCGCCTTGATGTAGGCCGCGAGCTGTTTGAGGTAGGCGTCCTGGGAGCCCTGGGCGACCTGCGCCCAGGTGTCCCCGTTGGCGGTGGGGCGCAGGCTCTCCAGCAGGATGCGGTGACCGCTGGGGTCCCGGGCGATGTTGCGCTCGTTGAGGGTGGGGAACATGTCGCCGGTGCGGTGGTAGGCGCGGTACATGTCGGTGCGCTTGTTGGTCAGGGTCTCGAAGTCCGCGATCTTGGCGGCCTCGTCGGTGGCTCCACCGGGCGAGACGCCCCACCAGGCGCCACAGGAGGGCACGAGCAGCTCGGAGACGGTGCAACCCTCGGTCGGTGCCTCCTGGACCACGGTCGGCGCGGTACGGGACGGGGCGGAGGAGACCGGAGCGGTGCGGGCACTGCCCGGCGCCAGCGGCACTGCACTCACGCTGGAGGCGCCGGCGACCACGCTGGCCACGACACCGGCGGCGACCGCGAGGCTCGCTGCGACACGCAAAGAGCGCGGGTTGCGCTGAGGAGTTCTGACCTGGCGACAAATGCTGTTCGACATGGGAGTAAACCTTCGGGGAGGAGGACAGGAGGATCGAGGGCGACCATTTCCTGGACCCTCTGACTGGACCTGGTTTCAGTCCAACAAGACGGAAACGTACCCCAGGAAATCCGGCCGGAGGAGAGCCCCATGTTCGCGTTCACAACGGCCTCGGTTCAACGGACCTTCAAGACTTGACCAAGAAAGGGTCGCCGAACGGCAACCTGGTGCAGAGGAAGCCGACGAGCGCCCACGGCCGGGCAGCGGTCGCGTCACGCGTAGGAGGGTTTGCGCGTCCAGCCCGAACTGCCCTGTCGGACAGTGGTATTCGCCGCACTGCTGACATCCGCTGGAATCCGGGGACTCGCACGGCGTCCGGCGTCAACGGCTCTCTCACGTGGCGTCAACTTTTGGACGGATGGTCAAGTCGCGTGGTGTGCGCATCTAGGCCTGATCGGCCCGTGCAGGGCTCAACCGAACGGACGAGGCCCGTGAATCGCGCCGGTGGGGGCATCCTCCGAACGGCTCTTGTCTCCTGGCGAACGAGCCGAACGCGAATTGGATCACCATTTCGCGAACCAACTCTGCGACACCGCATTCGAGCCGTGAAGAATGCCTGTCCAATCGGCACCGAGATACCACCGTGATCTACATCCTGATGGCGCCGTGAGCAGGTCTGCGTGTCCGGTACTACGCGCGCGGTGCGCTGAGCCCCAGGTTCTGGTGGACCTCCAGCGCCGCGGTCGAGCGGTTCATGGTGATGAAGTGGATCCCCGGAGCACCCTCGTCCAGCATCCGCTGGCCGAGCTCGGTAGCGATCTGAACTCCGACCTCACGCACCGCGCCCGGCGCCTCCCCCGCATCCTGGAGCCGCGCGAGCACAGCCGGCGGGAGCGGGGTGCCCATCAGCACGGACATCCGGGCGATCTGCTTGACGTTGGTCACCGGCATCAGTCCGGGCGTGATGGGAAGGTCGACCCGCTGGGCCACGCGGTCGCGGAGTCGCAGGTAGGTCTCGGCGTCGAACACCATCTGGGTCACGGCGAAGGAGGCCCCGGCGTCGGCCTTGGCGACCATGACCTCGACATCATGCTCCAGCCCGGTGCTGGCCGGGTGGATGTCGGGGAAGGCGGCGACCCCGATGGTGAAGTCACCGAGCGACCGGACCAGCGCGACCAGATCGCTGGCGTAGTTGAGCCCCTCGGGATGGGGCACCCACTCGCCGCCCAGGTTGCCGGGCGGGTCACCACGCAGGGCCAGGATGTTGCGGACCCCGGCGGCAGCGTACTGGCCGACCACCGTGCGGAGTGCGCTCACCGAGGCGTTGACGCACGTCAGGTGGCCGAGCGGGGTGAGCGTGGTCTCGCGGGCGATCCGCTCGGTGACCCGGACGGTTCGGTCCTGGGTCGAGCCGCCGGCACCGTAGGTCACGGACACGAACGCCGGCTGGACCTTCTCCAGTCGGCGGATCGCGTCCCAGAGCTGCGCCTCCCCTGCGTCGTCCTTGGGCGGCATGAACTCGAAGCTGATCGCGGGCGCCGGGCTGGAGAGCAGGTCGGGAATGGAGCGGGTCTGGTTCTCCGGGCGGCCGAGGAGCGAGAACTGTCCCGAAGCCATGCCGCGAAGCGTAGACGAGCGGGCACGCCGTAGGCTCGTGGCACACCCGATGTGAGACGCGCACCTGGAGGAGACCGGTGGACAGCCCCCTCGATGCGGACGGCCTGCTGGCCCGCGTCCAGGCCTGCCTCGACGGCGAGCTCAACGCTCACCGACCCCTGCTCGAGGAGGTCGGGCCGGAGGCCGTCGGGCTGTTCGACGCGGTGTGCAGCCTGATCGGCGGCGGCAAGCGGCTGCGCGCGGCATTCGCGTACTGGGGGTATCGGGCGGCCGGAACTACAGGCTCTGACGCCGTCGTTCGGCTGGGCAGCGCGATGGAGTTCTTCCAGGCGGCCGCGCTCATCCACGACGACGTCATGGATGACAGCGACGTGCGCAGGGGCCGGCCCGCGGCCCATCGGGCGCTGGCGGCCCACCACACCGACCAGGCCTGGTCGGGTGACCCGGACCGCTTCGGAGCCGCAGGGGCGATCCTGGCCGGCAACCTGTGCCTGACCTGGGCCGACGCCCTCTTCGCCAGCTGCGGCCTCCCCACCGAGGAGATCGCCCGCGCACGACCGGCCTTCGACGGCATGCGGACCCAGCTGATGGGCGGACAGTTCCTCGACGTGGTGGAGGCGGCCCGGTCGTGGGACGGCCTGGACACCCGTACCCGCCTGGACCGAGCGACCCAGGTGATCCGCTACAAGAGCGCGAAGTACTCGGTGGAGCAGCCACTGCTGATCGGCGCGATGGCCGGCGGGGTCGTCCCGGCGGACCTCGCCGCGCTGTCCAGGTATGGCCTCGACCTCGGCGTCGCCTTCCAGCTCCGCGACGACCTGCTGGGCGTGTTCGGCGACCCGGAGAGTACGGGGAAACCGGCCGGCGACGACCTGCGCGAGGGCAAGCACACCGTGCTGATCGCGCACGCACTGGCCGGAGCCGACGCCGGTGGTGCCGACCTGCTGGAGCGGTCGCTGGGTGATCCCGACCTCGGTGACACCGAGGTGGCGCGGCTGCGCGAGGCGATCGCCGGGTCCGGGGCGGTCGATGCCGTCGAGGCCGAGATCGCCCGCCTCGCCGATGCCGCCCGGCACGCCCTGAAGTCCGCTCAGGACCTCGACGGGACCGCGGCGGCCGTCCTCGACCAGCTGATCGACACCACCACAGCCCGCTCAGCCTGACTCTCCGGCCCGCTGCACCAGTTGGCGCGGCTCACCAGGCGGTTTCCATCGCCCGCCGCCGCACCTCGGTCTTGTGTCCGGCCAGGAGCGCGTCGATCGGCGCACCTGCCACTGGCAGCGACAGGTCCGGCGTGAACAGCCAGTGCAGGACCTCCACGTCGTTCATGCCGCCGTCCGTCAGGACCACGAACGTGCCCTTGAGGTGATGAGCCAGCTCACCCTCACCGATGAAGGCCGCGGGGACCGACAGGATGCGCCGCTCCCCCACGCGCTGTCCGAGCAGCTCGCGGTCCTCGACCAGACGGCGCACAGCCGTCACCGAGACGTTGAGGCGTTCGGCGACGTCGGGCAGGGGCAGCCACTGCGACCGCTCGGCCACCAGCGCCTCCACGGCAGCGGCGGTCGGTTCGTCGGGACCTGGGGTCGGCGGGGGCGTGTCGGGTGTCTCGGGCGATTCGGGGGTGGACGTTGTCTCGGGGGTCGACGGTGTCTCGGGGGCCCCTGGGGTCGGGACGGCAGCAGAGGAGGACAAGTCAGCGTTCACGGGATCAGCCTCCCACCTCCTGGGACGGTTCCTCGACGCAGCAGCCACGGGCGAGCGGTGGACAAGTGCCCGTCCGGCGATCATCTTCAATCAAGTGGGCGCCACTGGACGAATTACAGCGATGTAACTGAATCCGCTACTCCCACAACTGGTGTAGCGTCACTCGAACCCCAGAGATCACATCCGACCCCCTGTGTCACAGTGGTCACTCCAAATCACAGTGGTGACACCAACTACACGTGGATGACCGACGACTCCCCTGAAAGGACGCCGGAATGACCCCCGTGCCCGCAGCACTGCCGGCCAGCCCCCCTCCCGCCGTGGTCCCCAGCGCACCAGCAGCCGCAGCGGCGCCGCACGGCTGGACGGTTCACACCGTCCGCCCGGGCGACACCGTCCACGACCTCGCCCTGCGTTATCGAGCCTCCGTCGCCAGCCTGGTCACCCGTAACCACCTCACCGCCGGCGGCCACCTGATCTACCCCGGCCAGCGCCTGCAGGTGCCGCGGTCGGCGGCCGCGGCCCACGCTGCCGCCAAGGCTGCAACCCCGCGGCCTGCGACCTCGGGCTACCGCGTGGTCAGCGGCGACACGCTCTCGGGCATCGCGGGCCGGCACCGGACCTCGCTGTCCACCCTTCTCAAGCTCAACCGGATGAGCACGCGCACGATCATCTATCCGGGCCAGGTGGTCCGGGTGCCGGGCGGCTCCGGCGGCCAGGCCACCCCCGCGGCCCGTTCCGGTGCCGCGAGCACCAGCACGTACACGGTGCGCCCCGGCGACACGCTGTCCCAGATCGCCGCGCGCGCCCGAACCAGCCTGGCCACCGTCCTCAAGCTCAACCGGCTCAGCGCGAGCACGCTGATCCATCCCGGCCAGCGGATCAAGGTCCCGGCCCGGTCGTCGGCTCCCACCCCGGGTCCGACCTCGTTCGGCGGCGTGACCTATCCCCGCACCGTGACCGGTGCGGCCGACCGGAACCGCGACTACCTCAGCCGTCAGTCGGTGCCCAGTCGCAGCCAGACGCGGGACCTGATCGTCGCCACCGCCCGGCGGCACGGCGTCAGCCCCACCCTCGCGCTCTCGATCGCCTGGCAGGAGTCCGGCTGGAACCAGCGTGCCGTCTCCCCCGCGAACGCCATCGGCGTCATGCAGGTCATCCCGATCTCCGGCCAGTGGGCCTCCGAGCTGCTGGGCCGCAAGGTCAACCTGCTCAACACGCGCGACAACATCGAAGCCGGCGTGGTCATCCTGCGCGCGCTGTCGCGCAGCGCCAGCAGCCAGGACCAGGCCATCGCGGGCTACTACCAGGGTCTGTACTCGGTGCAGAACAAGGGGATGTACAGCGACACCAAGGCCTACGTGGCCGCGATCAAGGCGCACATGAAGCGGTTCTAGGAGTCGTCGGGAGGTCAGCCGCGCGGGGCGGGACCCGCCCCAGGGCTGCGCCTGACCGCTCCACACCGCCGACGACCGTAGAATCCTCTGGTGTCCTCCAACCTCACCGAGTCTCTCGTCGGGTCGTTCCTCGACGGGCGATATCGCGTGCTCGCGCGGATCGCCGACGGTGGGATGGCCACGGTGTATCGCGCCCTGGACACCCGCCTCGAGCGGGAGATCGCGCTGAAGGTCATGCGCGCGGGACTGGCCGCCGACGAGCAGTTCGTCAGCAGGTTCCGCCGGGAGGCACGGTCCGCAGCCCGCCTGTCCCACCCGAACATCGTCGCCGTCTTCGACCAGGGCGAGGACGACGGCCGGATGTTCCTGGCGATGGAGCTGGTGCCCGGCAAGACGCTGCGGGAGGTCATCCAGGACGAGGGACCACTCACGCCGCGGGCCGCGCTGGACATCCTCGACCCCGTGCTGCAGGCCCTGGGCGCGGCTCATGCCGCCGGGATCATCCACCGGGACGTCAAGCCCGAGAACGTCATCCTTCGTGAGGACGGCGTCATCAAGGTCGCCGACTTCGGGCTGGCCCGAGCCGTCACCAACGAGACGACGTCGGCGCAGACCGGTGTGCTGCTCGGCACTGTCGCCTATCTCTCTCCCGAGCAGGTCGAGCGCGGGACCGCCGACGTGCGCAGCGACGTGTACGCCGCCGGCCTGATCCTGTTCGAGATGCTCACCGGCGCCAAGGCGTTCACCGGAGACACGCCCATCCACGTCGCCTACCAGCACGTCCACGGCACTGTGCCACTGCCGTCCACCCGCATCCCGAGCCTTCCTGTCGCGCTCGACCGGCTGGTGGCCCACGCCTCAGCGCGTGACCCACAGGCCCGTCCGGCTGATGCCGGGGCGCTGCTGGGGGAGGTGCGTCGGACCCGGGCCGGTCTGAGCCCGGGCGAGCTCGACCTCCGGCCCGACGGGACGGCAGACGGAGCCGCCCAGGCGATGACCGTCGGTGTGGCACCGACCACCGCCATGCCCTGGCAGACCTCCCCCCGGGCCCATGACGCACCGCTGCTGGAGAACCTGCGCCCTGGTGACGAGATCCTCCCGTTGGGCCGGACCATGGTGCCCCTTGGCGGCGACCCCACGGCCGTGGTCCACACCAACCTCGGCTCCCCCGACGGTCCGCCCCTGCCACCGATCGAGTACGGCCGGCGACGCCGCTGGCCGGTCCTGCTCGGGCTCCTCCTCGCCGCCGCCGCGATCACCGCGGGAATCTGGTACTTCTTGGGCGGGCCGGGCGCCCCGACGACCGTGCCCCGGGTGGTGGGTCAGACCTACGAACAGGCGCAGGCGGCGATGGACCTCGCGCACCTCGACATCGCGCGGGTGGACGCCTTCAGCGAGACGGTGCCCGCGGAGATCGTCATCTCGACCGACCCGGGCCCCGGGCTGAGCCGTGACCGGGGCAGCGAGGTCGCGGTCACCGTGTCCAAGGGGCCCGAACGATACGAAGTGCCCAAGCTCGTCGGTAGCACGCCGACCGAGGCCGAGGCTCGGCTGACCGAGAACAAGCTCAGCCTCGGCAACCAGACCCAGTCGTTCAGTTCGAAAGTCCCTGCGGGACAGATCATCTCGAGCAGCCCAGCAGCGGGCGAGCCACTCAAGCGTGGGACCGGGGTGAACATCGTGGTCAGCAAGGGCAAGGAGCCGATCGAGGTTCCCGACGTCACCGGTCAACCCTCGGAGGAGGCCGTGGCCGGGCTCACCGACCTCGGGCTCAAGGTCGACGCGACCAAGCAGGAGTTCTCCACCGACGTGCCCAAGGGCAGCGTCATCTCCCAGTCGCCACGCGACGGGACGCTCTTCAAGGGCGACACGGTGAAGCTCGTGGTGTCCAAGGGCCCGGAGATGGTCACCTTGCCCGACGTCACCGGCAAACCGGTGTCGCAGGCGCAGGCCACGCTCGAGGGCCTCGGCCTCAAGGTCGACGTGCAGCGGTTCGTCGGGGGCTCCACCGTGCGCCAGATGAACCCGGGCGCAGGCACGTCGGTGGTCAAGGGCTCGCTGGTCCGCCTCCTCGTCTTCGGCTGACGAAGCCGCGCCCGACCCGCCACGTCGCCCGTCGCACGTTGCACGCCGCACGCCGCACTCGCACGACAGACCTACCCCCTGAGAGCTGGAGCGCCATGACCCCGGCCCGCGCGGCGACCCTCCTGCTCCTGGGCGTCACGGCGGTGTGGGGGTCCACCTTCTTCCTCATCCGCGACCTCGTCGCCCACGTCCCGCCGGCTGACTTCCTCGCCGTGCGCTTCACCGTGGCGGCCGTCGTCATGGCCGTGCTCTTCCGTCGACAGGTCCGGGCGCTGAACCGCCGACAGGTCCGTCTCGGAGTCGGGCTGGGCGTGCTTTACGGCGTAGCCCAGCTCGCCCAGACGGTCGGCCTGGCGCACACCGATGCCTCGGTCTCGGGCTTCGTCACCGGCACCTACGTCGTCCTCACCCCGCTGCTCGGTGCGCTCCTGCTCCGCGAGCACCTCCCGGCCACCTCGTGGATCGCGGTACTCATCGCAACGGCCGGGTTGGCGGTGCTCTCGCTACGCGGCCTGTCGGTCGGGTTCGGGGAGGCGGTGACGCTGCTCGCCGCAGTGATCTACGCCCTGCACATCATCGGTCTGGGGCGGTTCAGCTCGCCGTCGACGGCGACCGGGCTGGCCACCGTCCAGGCCGCTGCCGTGGCCGCGGTCACCGCCGTGGCAGCAGCACCCGGCGGGCTGACGCTGCCGACCAACGGCGGCCAGTGGGCCTCGCTGCTGTACATGGCCCTGGTCGCGGGGGCCTTCGCGCTGTGGGCCCAGACCTGGGCACAGTCATACCTGCCGGCGACCCGGGCCGCGATCGTGATGGCGTCCGAGCCGGTGTTCGCCGCGGGGTTCGCGGTGACGCTCGGTGACGAGTCGCTCACGACCCGGATGGTGGTGGGCGGCGCGATGGTGCTGGCGGCGATGTACCTGGTCGAGCTGCGGGGAGGACGCGACCCCGACGTCACCGCGAGCGAGGAACCACCCGCGGAGGCACTGCACCACGAGGTGTGAGACGCGTCGCCGGAGCGACTCAGGCGGGGGGCGGCCCGCCGGCCAGGATGGCGGTGACCGCGTCGACCGCGCGATCGGTGGCGGCGTCGTCGACACCGAGGTGCCAGACCAGCCGGACCAGCGTCGGCGCGACGGCATACATGCGAATGCCTAGGCCGGCCGCCGCGAGGACGAAGTCCGGCGCCGTCCATCCGGCCACCGCGACGTCGAGGACCACGATGTTGGTCTGCACGCTCGTGGGGTCGACCACACCCGGCGAGGACTGCGCTGCGGACTCGGCGAGCCGACGGGCCCGAGCGTGGTCGTCGGCCAGTCGCTGCACATGGTGGTCGAGCGCGAACAGGCCTGCGGCAGCGAGGATCCCGACCTGACGCATACCCCCACCGAACCGCTTGCGCCAGATCCGAGCCTCCTGCATCGCGTCGGTGGAGCCGACGAGCACCGAGCCCACCGGCGCACCGAGTCCCTTGCTGAGGCAGACGCTGACGGTGTCGAACTGGCTGCCGTAGTCGGCCAGCGCGACACCCGTGGCGACGTGTGCGTTCCACAGACGCGCGCCGTCGAGGTGCATCGCGACACCGCGAGGCCGTGATGCGTGACGGAGCGCCCGGATCTGCTCGAGGGGTTGCACGGTGCCACCGCCGAAGTTGTGCGTGTTCTCCACGACCACCAGGTGCGTGTTGACCTGGTATGCCCCGGCACCGGTGGTCATGAGGGCCAGCGGCTGGGCGGCCTCCAACCGTCCACCTGGCGCGAGCCACGTGCGCGAGGTGATGCCCGAGAGCACCGCAGCCGCACCCATCTCGGCGCGGACCACGTGAGCGAGCGTGTCGGCGATCAGCTCACCACCAGGTGGTACGTGCATCCGGATGCCCAGCTGGTTGGCCATCGAACCGCTCGGGGTGAACAGCCCGTCCTCGTGGCCGAGCAGGCCGGCTACCCGCTCCTCCAGAGCCCGCACGGTCGGGTCCTCGCCGAACACGTCGTCGCCGACCTCGGCGCGGGCCATCGCCTGGCGCATCGCGTCGGTCGGGCGGGTCACGGTGTCGGACAGGAGGTCGACCGCGACGGGGGTCGTGGGGCGGGGATCGACCACCTCAGTCGCGGCCCAGCATCTCGGCGACCAGGAACGCCAGCTCGAGGCTCTGCTGATGGTTCAGCCGCGGGTCGCAGACGCTCTCGTAGCGCTTGTTGAGGTCGGCGTCCAGGATCTTCTCGGCCCCGCCGATGCACTCGGTGACGTCGTTGCCGGTGAGCTCGACGTGGATGCCGCCGGGCACGGTCCCGAGGCTCTGGTGAACCTCGAAGAAACCGCGGACCTCCTCGATGATGTCCTCGAAGTCACGCGTCTTGTACCCGCTCGCGGACTCGAAGGTGTTGCCGTGCATGGGATCACAGATCCAGGTGACGGTCGCCCCCGAGGCAGTGACCTTCTCGACCAGGCCCGGCAGTGCGTCGCGGACCGTGCCCGCGCCCATCCGGGTGATGAAGGTGAGACGGCCCGGCTCGCGGTCCGGGTCGAGCTTGTCGATGAGCCGCAGCGCGTCGTCGGCGTCGGCCTTGGGTGACAGCTTGACCCCGATCGGGTTGCGGATCTTGGAGACGAAGTCGATGTGCGCGCCGTCGAGGTCGCGGGTGCGCTCGCCGACCCAGACGAAGTGCCCCGAGGTGTCATAGAGGTCACCCGTGCGGCTGTCGACCCGGGTGAGTGGGCGCTCGTAGTCCAGCAGCAGGGCCTCGTGCGAGGCGAAGAACTCGGTGGTCTTCATGGCCTCGAAGTCAGCACCGCAGGCCACCATGAACTTCATCGCCTTGTCGATGTCGTGCGCGAGCCGTTCGTAGCGCGAGTTGGCCGCGTTGGCGACGAAGCCGCGGTTCCAGTCGTGCACGTGTCGCAGGTCGGCGAACCCACCGGTGGTGAACGCGCGGACGAGGTTCAGCGTCGCGGTGCTGGCGTGGTAGGCCTGCACCAGCCGCTGGGGGTCGGGCTCGCGCGACGCAGGCGTGAAGTCGAAGTCGTTGACCATGTCGCCGCGGTAGGCGGGCAGGGTGACGCCCTCGCGGGTCTCGTCGCCGCTCGAGCGCGGCTTGGCGTACTGCCCCGCGATCCGGCCCACCTTGACCACCGGCACCGACGCGCCGTAGGTCAGCACCGCTGCCATCTGCAGGATCGTCTTGACCCGGTCGCGAATGTTGTCGGCCGTGGCCGAGCTGAACGTCTCGGCACAGTCGCCCCCCTGGAGCACGAAGGCCTCACCGCGGGCGGCCGAGGCCATCCGGGTCCTCAGCACGTCGCACTCGCCGGCGAAGACCAGCGGCGGATAGGTAGCCAGCGTCCGCACGGCCTCTGCGCTCGCGTCGGCATCGGGCCACTGCGGCTGCTGGGCAGCCGGGAGGTCGAGGCCAGCGACGAGGCTGGGATGAAGCGGCGGGACGACGGTGCTGGTCACCGGCTAAGGATAGGCGCCCCGCTGAGCGGGCCAGTGTGCCAGCCCGGATGCCGGGCACGCCACTGCCTGACGCCCCCGTCTCCGCGTACCCCACGACCACCCCGCGCACCAGAGTCGTGCGCGCAGCGACACGGGGGTACGCGAGGACGTCAGGTGCCAGCCCGGTGGGGACCCCACCGCGCACCCCCCGTCTCCGCGTACCCCACGACCACCCCGCGCACCAGAGTCGTGCGCGCAGCGACACGGGGGTACGCGAAGACGTCCGGTGCCAGCGCGGTGGGGACCCCACCGCGCACCCCCCGTCTCCGCGTACCCCACGACCACCCCGCGCACCAGAGTCGTGCGCGCAGCGACACGGGGGTACGCGAGGACGTCCGGTAGCGTCGGTGGATGGCCGAGCACGAGGCCCCGATGTCGCCGGAGGGTGCCCGAGGCTCCCCCCGGGATCGGGCCGAGGCCGCCGCCGCAGCACTCGGGGGCAAGGTGCTCACCCGGTGGTGCGCGGACCTGCTCACGGGCGCTGCGGCGTACGGGGCCACCGGCGACCCCGATCCGCACTGGCTCGCAGGCCCCCTGGTGGACGGGTGGGGTTCACCCGGGCGGCTGGACGGTGCGGAGCACGCCTACTGGGTACGCGTCTGGGCCGCTCGTACGCTGCTGCACGTCTGGGACGACGAGTGCGCACCGGCGGTGGTTCTCGGGCTGGGCGACGAGGCGTGGCGGGTGCGTGAGATGTGCGCGAAGGTCGCGGCGCGGTGGGAGGTCGGCGAGGCAGCCGATGCCGCGGCGCGGCTGGCCGGCGACGAGGTCCCCCGGGTGCGGGCCGCTGGGGTACGCGTGGTGGGGGCGGTAGGCGAGCACGAACACCTGCGGGTTCTCCTGTCCGCCCAGGACGACGCGCAAGCTGTGGTGCGGACAGCCGCGACGCGCGCCCTGAGCCAGCTGAGCCAACGCCTCGACCTCACCGACCGGCCCTGACCCCCCGGCGGTCGTCGGGTCAGCGGTCGTCGGGTCAGCGGTCGTCGGGTCAGCGGGCACCCAGCTCAGCGGGCACGCGGGTCAGCGGGCCGCGGGTCAGCGGGTCAGCGGGCCGCGAGGGTCAGCTGGCCGCGCGAGCGGGACCGTCCTGCCCGTCGGGCTGGTCCTCGGCCTCGTCCTCATCCTCGTCCTCGCCCAGTGACAGGGTGTTCTCGTCGATGTCGGCCGCGCCGTCGTCGATGCTCGGCCGGTGGCGGGGGTGCTTGCCCTCCCCCGCGTCCAGCGCGTCCTCGAGCTCCCGGGCGGCCGTCCCGGGCTTCGCGGCCTCCTGGAGCTCACGCGCCTTGGACCGGGCGGCGGCGAGGATGCGGTCCTTCATCGAGGTGGCGTACATGTCGACGTACTCCTGCTGGGAGAGCAGCATCAGCTCGTACATGATCTCGTCGGTGATCGACCGCAGGACGAACCGGTCGTCCTCCATGCCCTCATAGCGCGAGAAGTCGAGCGGCTTGCCGATCTTGACGCCGATCCGCATGATCTTGGGGACCTTCTTGCCGGTCGGCTGGGCCTTGTCGGTGCCGATCATGGCGACCGGCAGGACGACGCACCCAGCCTCGAGCGCCATGCGGGCGACACCGGTGCGGCCGCGGTACAGGCGACCGTCGGGCGAGCGCGTGCCCTCGGGGTAGATCCCGAGCAGCTCCCCCCGGCGCAGCACACGCAGACCGGAGCGCAGCGCCGCCTCGCCGGCGCGTCCACCGGTGCGGTCGACGGGCAGCTGGCCGACCCCCTTGAAGAACGCTGCGGTGAGCCGCCCCTTGACTCCGCGCCCGGTGAAGTAGTCGGACTTGGCGAGGAAGGTGATCCGGCGTGCGGTGAGCAGCGGCAGGAAGATCGAGTCGGAGAACGAGAGGTGGTTGCTGGCCAGGATCGCCGCGCCCTCGGCGGGAATGTTCTCCTCGCCGTCGATCCACGGGCGGAAGAACAACCTCAGAATCGGTCCGAGCACGATCGTCTTGAGCACCCAGTAGAACAACGCCAGCCCACCTCCTTGTCTGCCACCCGAACTCTACCCACTACCCCGAGATCGTCCGTGCGTGCGAGGATTCGGGCCGACCGGCCTACCCCGAGGAGCCGCAGTGAGTACCACGCCACGCGCCGAGCCGTACGTCCACGACGGCGGTCCGATCGGCGTCGTGGTCAGCCACGGCTTCACCGGCAGCGTGCACGGGATCCGCCCGTGGGCCGAGCACCTGGCCGCCGCCGGGTACACCGTCCGCGCGCCCCTGCTGCCCGGGCACGGGACCACCTGGCAGGACCTCAACACCACGCGCTGGCCCCAGTGGTACGCCGCGGTGGAGGAAGCGTTCACCGATCTGCGGGACCGGTGCCAGACCGTGTTCGTCGCGGGGCTGTCGATGGGCGGCGCGCTGGTCACGATGTTGGCCCAGGACCACGGTCCACGCGTGGCCGGCCTCATCCTGGTCAACCCCGCCTACCGCGTGGACGACCCGCGCATGCGAGCTCTGCCGGTCTTGCAGCGAGTCCTCCCGTCGCTACCGGGGATCGGGAACGACATCAAGATGCCGGGGGTGCTGGAGGGGGCCTACGACCGGATCCCGCTCAAGGCGCTGTACTCCCAGACCCAGTTCTGGTCCAGGGTGGTCCGGGACCTGCTCGGAGGTCACCCAGCCGATCCTCCTGCTGCGCTCGTCGGTCGACCACGTCGTCCCCGCCTCGAGCTCCACCACCCTCCTCTCGGGCGTCTCCAGCCAGGACGTCACCGAGATCGTCCTCCAGGACAGTTTCCACGTGGCTACCCTCGACCACGATGCGCCACGTATCTTTGAGGAGTCGGTGGCGTTCATCCAGCGGCTCGCACCCTCCGCGAGCTGAGCGGCACCAGAAGAGGGCGCGGCATGGCTGCTGATCGGGACGTGGACGCCGAGTTCGCGGCCATCGTCGCGCGCTGGGACGATCCGCTTCGGCCCGACCCCGACGAGCCCGCTGGCCGCGACACCCAGAGCCGCGACCCCCAGAACCGCGACCCCCAGAACCGCGACCCCCAGAACCGCGACGAGGACGGCGAGTCAGCCTCGGGTCCAGGCGGAGGGAAGCCCGACCCAGCCCAGCGGGTACGCCATGGGCTCGGACCGGAGGACGGGTCGGAGGAGAAGGCCCGGCGCGCGCGGGAGCCGGCGACCGAGCCGGCTGACCCCGCGACCGCGTCGAACCCGGCCGGTCACGACCCCGATAACGAACCACCCCGAGCGGGGCGACGCGCCGTCGACGCCGATCCGCTCCCGGGCGCACCCGCTCCAAGCAGGCCACCGGGCGACCAACCGGACGGGGCTCCCGCGCTCGGCGGCATCCCGGTCTGGCGCGGCGCGCAGCTCCCGGCCGAGCAGATCTGGGCGGCTCAGGACCACGAGCACTTCACCCCAGCGCCGACCGCGCCCCTGCCTCCGCAGGAGGACATCCAGTTCTGGGGGATCATCCTGGGCCTGGTCGGCGGCCCGCTGCTCCTGCTCTGGCTCGTCCTGTTCCGGCCCCACGTCAGCGACTGGTGGACCATCGGCGCGCTCCTCCTGACCGCCGGGGGGTTCGTGCTGCTGGTGATGCGCCAGCCGCACAGCCGGGACGAGAACGACCCGGACGACGGAGCGGTGGTCTAGCCGGGAGGCAGCCGCAGATCCGCCCAGACCGGTCGGTGGTCACTGCCCGCGACCAGGTCCGCCTCGGCCACCTCCACCGCGGGGTGGGCCAGCACGTCCGCGTCGGTCGAGGCGAAGACGACGTCCAGGAGCCGTCGCGGCCGCGCGGCGGGGAAGGTCGGCGAGGTCGGGGAGACCAGGCGCAACCCGGTCGCGACCTGGCGCCAGGCGCTGCCCTCCTCGCCCTCGTTGAGGTCCCCGCAGATCACCAGCGGCGTGAGCCCGGCGACGTCGGCCAGGATGGTCGACGCGTGCCGCTCCCGCTCGGCCGGGTCGAGGCTGAGGTGGACGCTGACCGCGGTGAGCGGCAGGTGACCGGGCACCCGGACCCGCACGACGGCGTACCCGCGCGTGCGGACCAGGACCGGCACCGGCAGCCGGGTGTGCCGGAACTCGTCGGCGACGACCCGCAGCGAGGTGAAGATCGTCGTGCCGCCGCTTCCGCGGTGGTGGCCCGACCAGTACAGGCCGCAGCGCCGCGCGAAGTCACTGACCCGTTCGCTGCCGAGCAGCCGCCGAGGGACCTCCTGCAGGCACAGCACGTCCGGGTCGATGGCGCGGACCACGCGCGCCGCGGCGTCGCGGTCGTCAAGGAGGTCGCGGATGTTGAACGACGCGACCCGCACCGTGCCCGGTGGCCTCACCGGCTTGCGGCTCCGGTCCGGGCGCCATCACGGGCCAGGTCTGCTGCGCCGATCAGTCCGGCCTCGTTGCCGAGCAGGGCGGCGATGATCCGCGCCTCGGGCCGGTACCCGCGGCCGGTCAGCTGCCGGCGGAACATGTCCCTGGCCGGCTCGAGCAACAGCTCGCCGGCCGCGCTCACGCCGCCGCCGATGACGAACGTGCCTGGGTCGAACGCCGCCGCCAGGTTGGCGATCCCGACCCCCAGCCACTGCCCGATCTCGGCCAGCAGCTCGACCGCGGTCTGGTCCCCCTCCTGGGCGGCGAGGGTGATGAGCGGCCCGGTGAGCTCGCGAGGATCCCCGTCCACCCGGTCGCTGAGGTCCGAGGCCATCGGGCTGTTAGCGAGGATCAGCGAACGGGCCTCTCGGACAAGAGCGTTGCCCGAGGCGTACTGCTCCCAGCAGCCGCGGTTGCCGCACTCGCAGCGGTGGCCGCCGGGCACGACCTGCATGTGACCGAACTCGCCGGCGATGCCGAACTGGCCACGGACGACCCGCCCGTCCATGAGGATGCCGCCCCCGATGCCCGTGCCGAGGTTGACCATCATCAGGTGTTCCTCACCCTGGGCCGAACCGAACTTCCACTCGGCCCAGACCGCGGCGTTCGCGTCGTTGTCGACGAAGACCGGCACGGGAACGCGCTTGCGCAGCTCGTCGCGGAGCGGCTCGTGACGCCACGACAGGTGCGGCGCGAAGACGACGGTCGCGCGGTCCGCGGCGACGAACCCGGCCGCGCCGATCCCGACGGCCTCGACGGCGTCGACGCCCACCTGGGCGATCAGCTCGTCCACCGCGTCGATCAGGGTGTCCTCGACCACACGCGGGCTCTTGGAGCGGTGCGGGGTGTTGCGCCGCGCCCGGGCGACGACGTGTCCCGACTCGTCGACGGCTCCGGCCGCCACCTTGGTGCCGCCGATGTCCACGCCGATCGCCAGCCCGCCGCTCATGCGCCCACCGCCTCAGCCGCGAGCGCTGCAGCCCCGATCATCCCCGCGTCGTTGCCGAGGTGGGCAGCGACGATCTTGGCCATCGGCCGGTGGCCACGACCGGTGAGCTGCCGCGCGTACCCGGCGCGCACAGGTTCAAGGAGCAGGTCACCGGACTCGGCGACTCCACCCCCGATCACGATGAGCTCGGGATCCAGGATCGCCGACACGGACGCGGCGCCCTCGCCGATCCACGTGCCGAGGTCGGTCAACAGCTCGACGGCGGCCGGATCACCGGTCTGCGCCGCTTGGGTGACGTGCTGTCCCTTGAGCTTCGCCGGGTCGCCCTCGCACAGGTCCGACAGTGCGCCCGCGAGCGGGGAGCCCGAGGTGACCAGCTCGCGCGCCTCACGGAGCAGTGCGCTCCCCGAGGCGTACTGCTCCCAACAGCCGCGGTTGCCGCACCCGCACCGCAGGCCGTCCGGGACCACCCGCAGGTGCCCGATCTCCCCAGCGATGCCGTAGGCGCCGCGCAGCATCCGCGAGTCGACCACGATCCCGCCACCGACACCGGTGCCGATCGTGATCAGGACCATGTCGTCGGCCTCACGGGCAGCGCCGTGCCTGAACTCACCCCAGGCGGCCGCGTTGGCGTCGTTCTCGATCACCACCGGATAGTCGACGAGCGACTCCATCCGCTGCTTGAGCGGTTCCTCGCGCCAGGCGAGGTTCGGCGCGAAGAGGACGTTCGACCCGGTCGCGTCGACGAACCCGGCGCACGCGACACCGACCCCCACGATCGTCGCGTCGGTGGCCGCGTCCAGCTCGGCGACGAGCTCGGCCGCGGCGTGGGCGATCTCGTCCGGCTGCTGGGCGGGAGTCTCCCGCCGACCCTCGGCAATGATCCTGCCGTCGGTCGGGTCGACGACCCCGCCCGCGATCTTGGTGCCACCGATGTCCAGCCCCACCGTCGCCTTCATGTCGCTCGCTCCTTCGGGTCGTGCACCGGTTCGGTGTGACTCATGTGGTCGTGGTCGGTCTGTCGTGGTTCAGGCTCTCGTCGTCCGCGGTTCCGTCGCTGACCCGGATGTCCTCGACAGGTGTCGTCCGCCGGTGGCCAGCCCGATCGTCCTGCTGCTCGTCGGCCGCGGTGTCCGGCCCACCGCCTGCGTCAGCGCGCCGTTGGGTGGCGAGGTCGCGCAGGGCGGCGGCGACCGTGCTGGCGAGGTCGGCGATCCGCTCGACCGTCTCTGGCCGGACTGATCGGAGCAGGGCGATCCCCTGACAGACCGGGCAGACCTGGCAGGACGTGGCCCGGCCCACGCCGGCGGCCGCGCCACACGAGCCGCAGCGCGCCGTGGGCGTCGCGGGCCACTCGTCCTCGCCTGAGCCGGTGTCCCCGAGGTCGACCGGGACTTCCCCGGCGTCCACCGGGACCTCATCGACGGCGGGGCCGCGTGGGGGGTGACCCGAGTCGGCCGAGGGCGAGTCCTGGGCGGCAGGCGCACGCCCCTGGTCGGTGCTCGCCCAGCTGCCCAGCGCATCCAGCAGACGAGCCGCCTCCTGCGCCACCGTCCCGATCCCGGGACCGCCGGTGTCCTGCTCAGCCACGGGGCCAGACCTCCTCGTCGGGTGTGAAGTGGATGCGCAGCAGGCCGCGACGAACGACCGCCCCTGAGACTACGCATCGTTGCAGGGCCGCGGGCAGCGTGAGGACCCGGCGGTGCCCACCGACCGAGATCACCAGCTCGTCGCCGCGCCGCTGCAGTCCCACGTCGTCGGCGCGCGCCAGCGGCAGGGGCAGGGTGAGCTCGAACCCGTCGCGGACCGGCTCCACCTCCATCCCACCGGTCGACCCGGCGGTGGAGCCCTCCTCGCGCCGCCACTGCCCGGCCAGCTCGGCCAGGGCGTCCGCACCGACGGGCTCGCCGGGGAGGAAGGGAGAGGAGAGCAACGACAGCCCAGCGAAGGACTGCCGAACCTCGGCCAGCCCTCGCTGCTGGGCGGCGAACCATGCCGCGCGAAGCGGATCTGCCGGTCCGGCGGGCGGGGGATCGAGAACCCGGTTGACCACGACCTCCTCGACTCGAAACCCGTAGAGCCCCAGAGAGGTCCACGTTCGTCTGGACTCGGCGATGACGACCCGTTCGGGGGTCAGAACCAGGTGGACGGCAGCATCTGGCCCGGTGAGGAGCCGGTGCACCTCGCGCAGCTGGTGCCGCCACCGGCTGAGCGTCGCCGCGAACTCTGGCCCGGGCATGGGGAGTCCGCTCGCGGCGGCGGCCGCTGGGCGCAGCGTCCGCAGGAGCCCGCGTTGGCCTGGCATGAGCCGGTCCAGATGCCAGGCAAGCGCCTCTGGCAGAGCGAGCAGGCGCAACGTCTCGGCCGTGGGAGCGCAGTCCACCACGATGGTGTCCCACCGCCCGGATGCCGCCTGGGCACGCAGGGCGAGCAGGGCGGCGACCTCCTCGGCCCCCGGCAGCGAGGTCAGCTCCTCGCCGACGACAGGGTCCACGCCCAGCGTGGAGAGCACGTCGAGGAGATAGCCACGGACCACCCGCCACGACGAGTCACCGGCCGGTGGGGCCACCTGCAGCGCGTGCAGTCCGGGCTCGACCTCGAGGTCCCGGCCCCTGCCCAGATCCCTGTCGAGGGTGTCGCCGAGGGAGTGTGCGGCGTCGGTGGACATCACCAACGTGCGGTGGCCGTCCCGCGCAGAGCGGACGGCGGTGGCCGCGGCCGTGGTCGTCTTGCCGACGCCCCCCTTGCCGGTGAACAGCACGATGCGGGTCACGTGGGGCTCGCTGGCGCGGTGGAGGATCGGGCCGGTTTCCGGCTCAGCCCTCTACGCGCTTCTTCAGCTCGGTGAGCGCCGTGTCGATGATGACCTTCTCCGCCTTGCGCTTGAGCATGCCCAGCATCGGGATCTTCACGTCCACGGCCAGGCGGTAGGTCACGGTGGTGCCCTTGTCGTGGGACACCAGCGTGTACGACCCGTTCATCGCCTTCAGCACCCCGGCCTGGACCAGAGACCACGAGACGACGCCCGTACCGTCCTCGGTCACGTCCCACTCGTAGTCCAGGACGTAGGTGTCCTTGATCGCTCCCGCGTCGACGGTGAACTCGACCTGGTCGGCCCAGCCGTCACCGTCCTCGGAGCGCACCTCGACCGACTTCATCTCGGTGGCCCACTGGGGATAGCTCGAGAAGTCGGCGATGACGTCAAGGACGTCCCCGGGTGGTGCGTCGATCCCGATACTTGACTCGGTGCGGTCGGCCATGCGCCGAGGTTACTAAAACCGCGCGTGGGTGGCCGCGCCGCGGCCCGGGTGACACGGGAGGGAGCTGTACCGACCGGTAGAATCGTGGCGTCCCTCCTCGCCGAGGGCCCGAGGACCGAAGGAGATGTCGTGCAGGAACACGTCACCCCCGCGCTGGTGCCCACCACCACCGACGGCACGCTCGCTGACCTGTCCGCGCGCACGGCCACCGCCGACCCGTCCCGCGTCGCGTTCACGCGCCGCAGCGGAAGCGGTGGTGCCTGGTCCGACGTCACCGCCGGCGCCTTCCAGAAGACCGTCGAGGGGGTTGCCAAGGGGCTGGTCGCGGCCGGCGTCCAGCCCGGCGACCGGGTCGCGATCATGAGCAAGACCCGCTACGAGTGGACCGTTGCCGACTTCGCGGTGTGGACGGCGGGCGCGGTGCCCGTCCCGATCTACGAGACCTCCTCCGCGGACCAGGTGGCCTGGATCCTGCAGGACTCGGCGTGCCTCGGAATCATCGTCGAGACACCCGCCCACGCCGCCACCGTCGGGCAGGTCACCAGTGGGTTGCCGGGTCTGCAGCACGTCTGGCAGATCGACGCCGGCGCCGTCGACACCCTGGTCGCCGAGGGTGCGTCGCTGTCGGATGCGGACCTCGCCGCCGCCCGCGCCGGTCTGGACCGCTCCTCGCTCGCGACGATCATCTACACCTCGGGCACGACCGGGCGACCCAAGGGGTGCGAGCTGACCCACGGCAACTTCATGGGCCTGGCCGAGAACGCCGTCCGCAGGCTCGACTCCGTGGTCCGTCGCGACGGTGCGTCCACGCTGCTCTTCCTGCCCCTGGCCCACGTGTTCGCACGGTTCATCGAGGTACTCTGCGTCGCCGGCGAGGCGCGCATGGGCCACAGCGCCGACATCGCCAACCTGCTCCCCGACTTCGCCGCGTTCAAGCCGACCTTCATCCTCGCGGTCCCGCGGGTGTTCGAGAAGGTCTACAACAGTGCCGAGGCCAGCGCGACCGCCGACGGCAAGGGCAAGATCTTCGGCGTCGCGGCGCAGACCGCCATCCAGTGGTCGGAGGCCCAGGACCGGGGCCGCGCCGGTCTGGTGCTGTCGGCCAGGCATCGGCTGTTCGACGCACTCGTGTACGGCAAGATCCGGGCCGCCATGGGTGGCCAGGTCCAGTACGCCGTCTCTGGCGGAGCACCGCTCGGCACCCGCCTGGGCCACTTCTTCCGAGGCGTCGGGGTCAGCGTCCTGGAGGGCTACGGTCTCACCGAGACCACGGCGCCGGCCACGGTGAACCTCCCCGAGAAGATGAAGATCGGCACTGTCGGGCCGCCACTGCCCGGCGTCGGCCTGCGGATCGCGGACGACGGTGAGGTCCTGATCCAGGGTGTGAACGTCTTCGCGCGGTACCGCGGCAACGAGGAGGCCAGCGCGGCCGCGTTCGAGGACGAGTGGTTCCGCACGGGCGACGTGGGCGAGCTCGACACTGACGGATACCTCCGGATCACCGGACGCAAGAAGGAGATCCTGGTGACCGCCGGCGGCAAGAACGTCGCACCCGCCGCGCTCGAGGACGCCATGCGTGCCCATCCGCTGATCAGCCAGTGCATCGTGGTCGGTGACCAGAAGCCGTTCATTGCCGCACTCATCACGATCGACGCGGAGATGCTTCCGCTGTGGGCCGAGAACAACGGAGTCGGAGGCATCAGCGCCGACAGGGCCCGCACCGACCCCACGGTGCTCGCCGCGCTGCAGAGCGCAGTCGACCAGGCCAACACCCAGGTGTCCAAGGCCGAGTCGATCCGCAAGTTCCATGTCCTGTCCGGTGACTTCACCGAGGAGAACGGATACCTGACCCCGTCGCTCAAGCTCAAGCGCAACCTGATCATGCGCGACTTCGAGGACGACGTGGAGGGGCTGTACTCCAAGGGGTGAGGTTGCACAGTCCTACGGTGGGCGGCATGCCCCCACGCCTGAGCGTCGCCGCGGTCGGGTTCGCGGTCACCTGGACGGCGTACTTCGGTGTGCTCCAGTGGAGCGTGGTCCGCTACCGCGCGGCCATCGTCCTGGTACTGCTCGGCGCCGCGCTGGCGCTCGCACACTGGCTGTGGTGGCGCTCTCGGGTCGAGCTCGACAGGAGCTCGACCGCAGTGGCCCTGGGGGATCCGCAGTCGTCCTGATGACCGTGCCCCTGTTCAGCTATCTCACCGCTACGGCGGAGCTGACCGCCCGGGCGGCACTCGCAGCCGTTGCTCTCGGCTGCGCGGCGCTCCTGTGGGCAGGCCGCCCCGGAGCGGCCGCGGTCCTCGCCGGCCTCACCCACGCAGCCACGTCCACCCTGGCGATCATCAACGACCCCGCCCCGCGCATCGACGTCTGGTACATGCTCCAGCAGGCGAGCGACGTGCTCGGCGACGGCGGCAACATCTACACCGCGAGCTGGGTCGGCTCCCCCGGCGTCCAGGACGCCTTCAGCTATCTGCCGTACTCGGCGGTGTTGCTGGCGCCCGGACGGTGGGTGGCCGGCGACGTGCGGTGGGCGATGCTCGTCTGGACCCTGGCGGGCCTGTCCGGGCTGTGGACGCTCGCCTCGCGTCGCGGTCCCTCGGCCCGCTGGGCAGCCGGGGCAGCGATCGCCCTGCTGGTCTGCGTGCCCGGCGGCCTGACCCAGATCGACCAGGTGTGGACCGAGCCGCTGCTCTTCGCTCTCCTGGTCTGGTGGGTGGTGCTCGTGGACCGGGGTCACGCCTGGTGGGCGGTCCTGCCCCTTGCCCTCGCCTGTGCGTCCAAGCAGCACCTCCCTCCACTCCTGCTGGTCTGCATGCTGTGGCGACCGTTCGGGTTCCGGCGGGCAGTGTCGACCGGCGTCCTCGCCGTCGCGCTGATGCTCCCCTTCGCCTTGCCCAGCGTCGGGGACTTTGCGTCCGACACTCTCGGGTTCATCAGCGGTGGCGCTCCCTTGCGATTCGCAAACACCCTGGTCCTGTTGGCGCTCAACACCTTTGGCGTGACGGTGCCTGGTTGGATACCGACTGCCGCGACCCTGGCGCTGACCGTCGGCGTCGCCGCACTGGTGTGGCACCGGCAGCCCGGGCTGGGTGAGGTGGTCCGTTGGCTGGCCCTGGTCCTGCTGCTCCTGACCTTGGTCAACCGGCACGGGTTCTACAACCAGTACTGGCTGGCCGGCGCCCTCGTCGCCCTCTCCCTCGTGGCGGACCGCGGCGCGCTCGGCGGCCCCAGCGTGGCGGTGGGCGACCACGAGCGAGGCGCGAGCGCGGATCGGGGACCTGACCCGCTCACGGTGCCCGGGCGAACCCGGGCGGGGTGACCTGGCCCCAGGACGCGGCGCTCAGTGCCGCGCAGCCGCCACCCCAGCGCGCGACGACCTCGGCGAGCGACGAGGGCACACAGGAACGGCAGCCACGGGAGGCCGTCAGCCGGCCAGCCGCTCGAGGTAGGCCAGCCAGTCCGCCGTCACCGCGCTGACCGTCGTGCCCAGGACCGTCCGGAACGCACGGGCGAGCTGGACATCCTCCTCCAGCGCAGGTCGGCGTCGGGTGGCCGCTGAGACATAGAGCGCAGCGACCCTCGCCTCGCCGAACCGGTCGACGAGCCGCCCGACGGCGAGGTAGGCGGCGTTGTAGCTCGGTGCGATGGTGCTCTGGCCCGGGTCGAACGCGGCAGCACCAGGCAGCTCGGTCGGCCCCTGCCCCCGGCGGACCCGACTGAGCAGCTGACGGGCGACCACCGACCGCGAGACGTCGACGGCCCCATATCCGACGTAGTCGGCCAAGCCCTCGGACAGCCACGTCGGCACCGGCGCACTCGTCGTGCGCCGCACTGCGACATGGGTCGCCTCGTGGGCGATGACGACCTGGCGACCCTCGGTTCGCAACCGCCCGAAGGCTTCGGGGTTGACCACGATCCGGTCCGAACCCATCTGGCCATCGACCCCTGCGGATCCGTCGGTGACCGCGGCGACCTGCCCGACGGTGTCGGCCTCCTGCCCGAGCTGGACTGCCATCTGGGCGCGGGTCGCCGGTGCGACCAGGACCAGCCGGTCACCCCACGGCCGGGGCCAGACCCGGCCGACCCGGCGCACGGCCTTCTCCCCCAGCGCGAGATAGGCGCGCATCGTGGTCTCCGGCGCGTTGCCGGCGACCAGCGTGGTCGTGCTCCGCACCGCCCGCAGGCCCGGCAGGTCCCACAGCTGGGGTTGCGTGTCGCCGTCGGTGTCATCGGCGATGCGCCAGCCGCCGGCTCGATGGACGAAGGTCAGGTAGGTCTCGAACTCCCGGTCGCTGCGGTCGTACCCGGCCAGGGTGTAACGGCCCCGGACCCGGACGACGACCGCGTCCGGACCGACCGCTGCGGCCCGGTCGTCGCTGAGCGCCGGGGCCGGCTCGGGAGGGCCATAGGCGAATGAGCCGAAGCCCAGCACCGACATCGACGCGAACACCTCGAGCTGGCGCGCCCCGAAGCCTGACGTCGTAGTGTCGAGGGTCGAGACGAACCGCCGGCGATCTCGGGCTCTGATCGCGGTGGCCCGCTCACGCAGGACTGCGCTCAGCGCGCCATCGCGCTCCAGGATCGGGTCCGCCGCACTCTGCTGGCTTCCCGCGGTCGTGGAGCGGCCGCCCAGCGCTTCGGTCGACCCCGGGTCCGAGCAACCGCCCAGCACGGCTCCGGACAGCACCACACCGGACAGCACTACGCCGGCGAGGAGCACCACCACCCGCCGCGACCAGCGCCCGGGCTGAAGGTTCACCCGCTCATGGTAGGTCTCCGCACCTCAGGCCGGTCTGCACTCATCAGGCCGGTCTGCACTCATCAGGCCGGTCCGTGCTCGTCAGGCCGGTCCTCGCACATCAGGCCGGTCCGCGCTCGTCAGGGACGTCAGGCACGTCAGGCACGTCAGGCACGTCAGGCACGTCATGGACATCAGAGACAACCAGCACCCCCGCCTCATCGAGTGCGGAGACGCTCGCTGTCCCTGCCCCGTCACCCCACGGCACGGTGCGCAGCCCAGGGCTCGGTCCGGGCCCGCAGACCCGTAGCTCGCTCGAGGCCGATCAGACCAGCCTCGACGAACAGCCCGACGGCTTGCTGCTCCTGGTCGTCCAGGGGCAGCCCCGCACCGGGCGACAGCAGCGCCGTCACCATGCAGTCACCACACCGCTGCTCCCTCACCGGGCACGTAGCGCATTCGATGATCACCGCGATCACCGCCTTCCTTCTCGACTGACCACCACGGTAGGAGCGGCCACCGACAGCCGTTCCGCAGTGCCGTCCCAGGCCCCCGCCCCGGCCGCGCGCCTCCCGGTCGCTGTCACACCCCCCGCCTACGGTCACGGACATGCAGATGGTGCAGGGCACGCTCGACGATCTCGGCACGGCGCTGGCCGATGTCACCTTCGTCGTCGTCGACCTGGAGACCACCGGTGGCAGCCCGGTCGACTGCCACATCACCGAGGTCGGCGCGGTGAAGGTGCGCGGCGGTGAGGTGCTCGGCGAGTTCCAGACCCTGGTCAACCCGCACGTGCCGATCCCGGTCTTCATCTCCACCCTGACCGGCATCACCGATGCCATGGTCGCGAGCGCACCACGCATCGACAGCGTGCTCCCCGCGTTCCTGGAGTTCGCCCGAGGCAGCGTCCTGGTGGCCCACAACGCGGGTTTCGACATCAGCTTCCTCAAGAACGCTGCCCGGCTCACCGGGCATCCATGGCCGGGGTTCCCGGTCCTGGACACGGTCCACCTGGCTCGCCAGCTCGTGCGCCGCGACGAGGCACGCAACCACAAGCTGTCCTCGCTGGCGGTGCTGTTCCACTCCGCGACGACGCCCGACCACCGCGCACTGCACGACGCCCGCGCGACCGTCGACGTCCTGCACGGGCTGATCGAGCGGGTCGGCAACCTGGGGGTTCGCACCCTCGAGGAGCTCACCAGCTACACCTCGCGGGTGGCCCCGGAACGCCGCCGCAAACGCTTCCTCGCCGAGGGGCTGCCGAGCGCGCCCGGGGTCTACCTGTTCAAGGACTCAGCGGGCAAGGTGCTCTATGTCGGCACGTCGGTCGACATCCGCACCCGCGTCCGGTCCTACTTCACCGCCGCCGAGACGCGCACCCGGATGACCGACATGGTGAGGCTGGCTGCCGGGGTGACCCCGATCGTCTGCAGCACGGCGCTGGAGGCCGAGGTCCGCGAGCTTCGGCTGATCGCCGAGCACAAGCCGCCGTACAACCGGCGCTCGCGCTTCCCTGAACGCGCTGTCTGGGTGAAGCTCACGGCCGAGGTGTTCCCCCGGCTGAGCATCGTGCGCGGGGTCCGGGCCGACGGCGCGCAGTACATCGGTCCGTTCCGCACCCGCCGCTCGGCCGAGTCCGCGATCGCCGCCGTGCACGAGGTCGTCCCGCTGCGCCAGTGCTCCCAGCGACTCTCCGAACGCACCCGATCATCGGCCTGCCTGCTGGCCGAGGTGGGGCGCTGTGGTGCTCCGTGCACCGGTGCGCAGTCGGTGGCGTCCTATGCCGTGGTCGTCCAGGATGCCGTCCGCGTGCTGCACGGTGACGGCCGCACCGTCGTGGGCAACCTGCACGCCCGGATGACCGAGCTCTCCGCGCAGGAGCGGTTCGAGGACGCGGGCGCGCCTGCGCGACCGGCTGATGAACCTGGTGCGCGGCACAGCTCGAACCCAGCGGATCGCACCCCTCGCCACCTCCCCGGAGATCGTGGCGGCTCGCCGGTCCGCGACCGGCGGCTGGGAGCTCGTATGCGTCCGGTTCGGACGACTCGCCGGGTCCAGCCAGTCGCCCCGAGGCGCCGACCCGATGCCTTATGTCGATGCGCTGCGGGCCAGCGCGGAGATGGTGCTCGCACCGATCGCGCCCGCCCCCGCGGCAACCGCCGAGGAGACCGAGAAGGTCCTGCGCTGGCTCGAGACCACGGGCACCCGGATCGTGAGCCTGGACGGTGAGTGGACGTGTCCGGTGGGCGGCGCCGGCTGGGCACGGGCCACCCTCGAGCCTCTGGAGGACTCACGCCGAAGCGTGTCGGGGTTCATCGCCGCCGGCTGAGCGTGCCGGACCGCCCAGCGCGCGAGCCTACGAGCTCGGCGTGAGACCCGTCGCGGCATCGAGCCGCTGGAGCAGTTCGTGCGCAGCCAGCTCGACCTCCTTGTGCCGCCACTGCGACGCCCGGAACACGCAGGCGATCAGCGCCGACCGGTGCACTCGCCGGAAGTCGCCGAACCCGAACGCATGCCGGGCCTTGGTGTCCTCGTTCGCGCCGTCGGTCAGTCCGAGGTGCCAGGCGCCGTAGGCCGCCCAGCCGTGCTTGTCCAGGTAGGCGTTCTGCGCGTCGGCGTCCGGCTGGACCTCGCCCCACTCGCTGTCCAGCACATACTGCCGGGCGTCGATCAGCTCCTCGCAGCGACGCACGGCGACAGGGTTGACGTCATAGCTCGCCATGGCCCCATCCTGCCCGGACCACCCCGTCCCGACACCTGTGCGGGCCCGCTAACCTGAGCCGGTGATCACTGCCATCGTCCTGATCAACGCCGAGGTCGACCGCATCCCCGAGGTCGCCCAGGAGATCGCCGAGCTCGACGGCGTGAGCGAGGTGTACTCGGTCGCCGGCGACGCGGACCTCATCGCCATGGTGCGGGTGCGCCGGCACGAAGAGCTCAACGACGTGATCGCCGACCGCCTCAACAAGGTCGACGGCGTGCTCGGGACGGCGACCCACATCGCGTTCCGCACCTACAGCCGGCACGACCTCGAGGCCGCGTTCAGCCTCGGGCTCGACGGCGGCTGACCCTCGACCCTCCCGATCCCGACGGCGGCTGACCCGACGACGGCTGACCCGACGGCGACGACCCGCGACGGTCCGCGGCCCGGGAGGCAGCCGAGCGCGCCTACGGCCGCTGGGTCGCTGCGACCCAGCGCTCGAGCAGCGCGGCGGCCTCGCCGGAGTCCAGGGCCCGCTCGGCCCGCTTCATCCCGGTCGCCACGGCCGCCAGCACGTCGGGGCCTGCCGTCGCGTTCCCGGCGTGTGCGACAGCCAGGGCCATACCGGCGTTGAGCACGACCGCGTCGCGCACCGGCGAGCGGTCTCCGGCGACGAGGCGCCGCGCGACCTGGGCATTGTGCGCGGCGTCGGCACCGCGCAGCGCCTCCAGCGGGCTGCGCTCCAGACCGAGCTCGAGCGGGTCCAGGCTCATCGGGTGCACCGTGCCACCACGCACCCACCAGACGGTCGAGGTGGTGCTCAGTGTCAGCTCGTCGAGGCCGTCGTCGCCGCGGAACACCGACGCGTCCTTGCCCCGCCCGGCGAAGACACCGGCCATCAGCGGCGCGAGCCGGCTGTCGGCGACGCCGACGGCGGCATAGGTGGGCTGCCCGGGGTTCGTCAACGGGCCGAGCGCGTTGAACGCCGTGCCGATGCCCAGCCCGCCCCGCGCGGCTGCGGCGAAACGCATCGAGGGGTGGAAGGCGTTGGCGAAGCAGAACGTGATCCCCGCCTCCATCGCGACCGCGGCAACCCGCGCCGGGGTCAGCGTGAGGTTGACCCCCAGAGCCTCCAGCACATCGGCCGAGCCCGAGGACGAGGACGCGGCCCGGTTGCCGTGCTTGACCACCCGGAGGCCCGTGGACGCTACCACCATCGCGGTCATGGTCGAGATGTTGACCGTATGGGCCCGGTCGCCCCCCGTGCCGACCACGTCGATGCTCGGGCCGGGGACCTCGATCCGATAGGCGTGGGCGAGCATCATGTCGGCCAGCCCACGCAGCTCGTCGACGGACTCGCCCTTGGCTCGCAATGCCACCAGGAAGCCCGCGAGCTGCACGTCGCTGGCCTCTCCTTGCATCACCTGGTCCATCGCCCAGGAAGCCTGGTCGACGGCGAGGTCCTGACCCTCGAGCAGCGAGCTGAGCAGGTCGGGCCAGGTGAACACGGGCGAGCTGCCGTCCGCGTCGGCGGGCGGTGCAGAGGTCATCGCGCGGCGAACGTGCTCAGCTGCGGACACCGCGACCCAGCGCGGCAACCGCCTGCGCCAGGGCGTGCGGGTCCAGCGGGTGCGGCACGGCCTGGTCGGCCAGCGACCAGGTGGCCAGCCACCCGTCCTGCGGACGACCGGTCAGCACGAGCACCGGCGGGCAGTCGAAGATCTCGCTCTTGAGCTGGCGGCACAGCCCCAGGCCGCCCATCGGGGTCGCCTCGCCGTCCAGGACCACGACGTCGAAGCGTTCGTGGTCGACCGCCTCGATGACCGCGTCCGCGGTGGCGCACTCACGCCACGAGACGACCTCCACGTCCTTGGCCGGACGGCGTCCCACCTGCACGCGCACGGTGTCGCGCACGCTGCGGTCGTCGCTGTACAGCAGGACCGAGATCTGGTGGACCGCGCCACCCCCTGCCGAAGCAGCCGTGGAGGGGGTGTCAGTGGCGTGCGGGGCGCTCATGGCAGCGATGCTACCGGTGCGCACCCGCCGGTCCAGGAGGACACGGGGGGTCGGCGGCACGCCGGCGACCGAATGTGGCAATAATGGGCCCGTGGCGACTCCAGCATCCTTGCAAGCGGACCTTCCCGCGCCGTCGGGCTCGATCCCCGGCCACGGTCCCGCGACGCGACCGAACATGGTCGCGGTCGGCACCATCGTGTGGCTGTCCAGCGAGCTGATGTTCTTTGCCGGTCTCTTCGCCATGTACTTCACGATCCGCTCGGTCGAGCCGGACCTGTGGAGCCAGCGCACCGACCTGCTCAACGTGCCGTTCGCTGCTGCCAACACCCTGATCCTCGTGATCTCCTCGGTGTGGTGTCAGCTCGGTGTGTGGCGCGCCGAGCACGGTCAGGCCACCCGCACCGGTCGGCTCTGGGAGGTCACGACCTGGGGCATGCGGGAGTGGTACGTCGTGACCTACGCCTTCGGTGCGGTGTTCATCGCCGGTCAGGTGCTCGAGTACGCCACGCTGGTGTCTGAGGGTGTCACGTTGTCCTCCGACCCCTACGGCTCGGTGTTCTACCTCACGACCGGGTTCCACGGCCTGCACGTGACCGGTGGGCTGCTCGCCTTCCTGCTCATCATCGGTCGGACCTTCACGACCCGGCACTACAGCCACAGCCAAGCGGCCGGCGCGGTCGTCACGTCCTACTACTGGCACTTCGTCGACGTGGTGTGGATCGCGCTCTTCGCGACCATCTACCTGCTGAAATAGCCTCTCCTCCAACGTCATCCGACACGCCTCGACAGACAGACGACAGGAACCAGCACCGTGAACGCACTGGCTGCCCGCCGCCGACACCCCGCGGCGATCGTGCTCCTCCTGTTGGCGGGGCTCGTCGTCGTGGGCGCCGCGTACTCCGCGCTCGCGCCCCGGCCCGCGCAGGCCGCGACCGGCGCCAGCTCCGCGCAGGTCGAACAGGGCCACAAGCTGTTCAAGGCCAACTGCGCCACGTGCCACGGCCTGAACGCCGAGGGCAAGGGCGACGCCGGGCAGTCGTTCGGGCCGGCCCTGGCCGGGGTCGGCGCCGCCGCGGTCGACTTCCAGGTGAGCACCGGCCGGATGCCGCTGGCTGGCCCCAACGTCCAGGCCCCGCGCACCGACACGGTCAAGTTCAGTGAGGAGGAGATCGCTGACATGGCCGCCTACGTCGCCTCACTGGCTCCCGGTCCGGCCATCCCGGATGCGGAGTACACCGAGGGCAAGGGCGCCGACATCGCCAAGGGTGGTGAGCTCTTCCGGGTGAACTGCGCCATGTGCCACAACTTCGCGGGGTCCGGTGGTGCGCTGACCCGCGGCAAGTACGCGCCCTCGCTGCGCGACGTCGAGGGTGTGCACATCTACGAGGCCATGGTCAGCGGCCCGCAGTCGATGCCGGTGTTCAACGACGCCAACCTGACCCCCGAGAACAAGAACGACATCGTCGGGTTCCTGCACGCGATCGACAACCAGGAGAACCCCGGCGGTATGGCGCTGGGCAACCTCGGACCGGTGTCGGAGGGCTTGTTCATCTGGATCTTCGGCCTGGCGATCTGCGTCGGTGCCGCTGTCTGGCTCGGGTCCAAGGCGGCCTGATGCGAGCCGTCGCCCGCCCACGGTCCGAGCCGATGTCGGTGCTTCGTGAGATCCTGAGAGTCACGGCAAACAGTTCGACCACAGTCCCGACCGTCCACGCACCACGATGGGCCACATGATGAGCGAGCACGGCAACGAGCAGGGCGGGGCGCACGGCGCTCTCACTCCGCGCGACGAGGGCTACGGGAGCACGGCGGTCCGGCTCGACCAGGGCCATGTCGAGGGCTCCGGCGGCCTGCCGGCCCGTTTTGACAACCCTGGCCTTCCGGTCCACGTGGCCCGTGCGGCCGATCTGGAGGAGAAGGCCGCCAAGCGCGCCGAGACCCAGGTCGCTGCGCTGTTCGGGCTGTCGATCGTCGGCACGCTGGTGTTCGTCGTGGCCTACTTCGCGGTCGACATGTCGACGACGGTCTTCGTCCCGGGCATCGGGCGGGCGAACCTGTCGAACCTGGTCCTCGGTGTGTCGATGGCACTGGGGCTGCTCGGCATCGGCCTCGGCGCGGTGCACTGGGCCAAGACCCTCATGCCCGATGTCGAAGTGGTCGAGGAGCGCCATCCCCTGCGTTCGGAGCAGGCGTCCCGCGACGGGTTCGTGGACACCATCCTCGACAGTGGCGAGCAGGCTCAGCTGCCCCGGCGCCCGATCATCAAGTACACCCTGGGTGGCGCGCTCGGTCTGTTCGCGCTCCCGCTCGTCGTCCAGGTCGCGGGGTCGCTCGGGCCGCTGCCCAAGGACGAGCTCTCACGCACCATGTGGAAGAAGGGTGACCGGCTGGTCCGCGACCCTGAGCTCACTCCGGTGCGGGCCGACGACGTCACCATCGGGTCGGTGTTCCACATCCTCCCTGAGTCGATGAAGGAGTCCGAGCACCCGCTGGAGGACAAGGCCAAGGCCGCGGTCCTGGTCATGCGCCTGGAACCCGGGCTGATCCAGAACGCCAAGGAACGCGACTGGGGTCACCAGGGGATCGTGGCCTACTCCAAGATCTGCACGCACGTCGGCTGCGCCGTCGGACTCTACGAGCAGCAGACCCACCACCTGCTGTGCCCGTGTCACCAGTCGACCTTCGACGTGACGCAGGACTGCAAGGTGATCTTCGGTCCGGCCAAGAGGCCGCTGCCGCAGTTGAAGATTACAGTGGACGACGAGGGCTACCTCGTCGCCGACGCCCCGTTCCGCGAGGCCGTCGGCCCAAGTTTCTGGGAGCGCGGATGAGCACGACATACGACAGGTCGGGGGCTGGCCGACTGCGTGATGGCGACAGCCCGGTCCGCGAGCCCGTGGCTGCCCCGCTCAAGGCCGTGGGCGGGGTCGCTGGCTGGGTCGATGACCGCACCGGCTCCGCCAAGGGCGTCGGCTACCTGCTGAAGAAGGTCTTCCCCGACCACTGGTCGTTCATGCTGGGCGAGATCGCGATGTACTCGATGATCGTCTGCCTGCTCTCCGGGGCCTTTCTGACCTTCTGGTTCGTGCCCAGCGCCGGACAGGTGGTCTACGACGGCTCCTACATTCCGCTCAACGGCGTGACCATGTCGGAGGCCTACCGCTCGACGGTCGACATCTCCTTCGACATCCGCGGCGGCCTCATCATCCGCCAGATCCACCACTGGGCAGCACTACTGTTCATCGTGGCGATCTCGGTGCACATGCTCCGCGTCTTCTTCACCGGTGCGTTCCGCAAGCCCCGGGAGATCAACTGGGTGATCGGGTCGATCCTGTCGATGCTGGCCCTGATCGAGGGCTTCGCCGGATACTCCCTGCCCGACGACCTGCTCTCCGGGACGGGGCTACGGGCCGCCGAGGGCTTCATGCGGTCGGTGCCGGTGCTCGGCTCCTACCTCAGCTACTTCGTGTTCAACGGTCCCTTCCCCGGTGAGTCGATCATCCCTCGCCTGTACTCCGTGCACGTGCTGCTGCTGCCGGCCGTCCTGGTGGGGCTGTTCACCGCCCACATCGTCCTGGTGGCCCTGCAGAAGCACACCCAGTTCCCCGGGCCCGGCCGCACCAACGACAACGTCGTCGGATACCCCGTCATGCCGGTGTATGCCGCAAAGGCCGGTGGCTTCTTCTTCATCGTGTTCGGCATCATCGCGCTGATCTCGGCACTGGTCACCATCAACCCGATCTGGGCCTACGGTCCGTATGACCCGACGCCGATCACCGCCGGCGCCCAGCCCGACTGGTACATGGGGTTCGCCGACGGAGCGCTGCGTCTGCTGCCGGGATGGTTGGAGTTCCAGGCCCTGGGCTTCACGTGGAGCTTCAACGTGATGATCGGCGCGATCCTGCTGATCCCGGTGATGTACGGCCTGATGGCTGCATATCCCTTCCTCGAGGCGTGGGTGACCGGCGACAAGCGCGAGCACCACCTGCTGGACCGCCCGCGCAACAACCCGACCCGCACCGGGCTCGGCGTGGGCGCCCTCACGTGGTACGGCGTGCTGATGTTCGCCTCGTCCAACGACCTCATAGCCATCAAGCTGCACATGTCGATCAACGACCTGACGCATGTCTTCAGGGTCGGCGTGTTCCTGTTCCCGGTGATCGCCTTCTGGGTGACCAAGCGGATCTGTCTGAGCATGCAGCGTCGCGATCGCGAGCTGGTGCTGCACGGTCGTGAGACCGGCACCATCATGCGCACCGCCGATGGCCAGTTCTACGAGCGTCACGAGGAGCTCGACGAGTTCTCGCGGTGGAACCTCGTGCAGCACGAGAACTACCAGGTGCTCCAGCTGACCTCCGGCACAGACGCCCATGGCGTTGCGTCGCCCTCGGCGGCCAAGGACCGCGTCCGAGCTCGGCTCTCGCGGTTCTACTTCTCCGACCAGATCGAGCCCGTCACGCCGGCCGAGCTCGCAGCCGCGCACTACGACGGCCAGGGGCACGAGGCGCTGTCGGCCTCGGCCGGCGCCGCCGCGGAGATCGAGGGCGAGGTCGACAGCCGGTCCACCGAGGACGATGTGCGCGAGCGTCCGGGTCTGGAGAGCAGCCGCCGGCAGCCGCCGGAGACGCCCTGACCTGCTGCGCAGTTCGAGTGCCAGAGCCGATGCCGCACCGCTCTCCTGAGCTGTGCGGCATCGCCGTCGGACCTGGCGCTGGCCCCGAGCGAGGACCGGGGTGTCGCCCTCGACCACGACGGTGGAGTCCCGGATGATCCCGCTGAGCGAGGCCGAGTTCGACGAGGCCGTCGGCGACGCGCTCGACGAGGTCCCGCCCGAGCTCATGCGGCTCCTGGACAACGTCGTGTTCCTCGTCGAGGACGAGCCGCCGGCCGACGATCCCGACCTGCTCGGGGTCTATGACGGCACACCGCTGACCGAGCGCGACGGCTGGTGGGCCGCCGGCTCGCTCCCCGACCGGATCACGCTGTTCCGCGGACCGCTGATCCGCATGTGCCCGTCGCGCGAGGAGCTGCTGGAGGAGATCGCCGTCACTGTGGTGCACGAGATCGCCCACCACTTCGGGATCGAGGAGGACCGGCTTCACGAGCTCGGGTGGGGATGAAGCCTGGCTGCCGACCACCCGGGCGCCGCCACCTCAGGTCCGGATGAACGGTCTGGAGGCGGGGCGGGTCGGGCTCAGGTGAGCGCGCTCTGCTTCTGCCACGCGGCGTAGGAGTACTGCCAGATGCCGATGCCCTCGGTCGGCAGGAACCTGCGGTCCGACCCGGTGAAGACCACGACGTCGCCGACCTTGGACCGGTCGTACATCCAGCCCGCGTTGGACGGCGAGAGGTTCACGCACCCGTGGGACACGTTGGCGAAACCCTGCGAGCCCACCGACCACGGAGCGGAGTGCAGGTACTCCCCGGTCCACGTCACGCGCAGGCTGTCGTCGGCGATGGTCCGGTAGTAGCCCGGGTCTCCCTTGGGGATACCGATGGTGGCGGAGTCCATCACCACGGTGCCCTCCTTGGCGATGATCACCTTGATGCCGGAGCGGGTCTCGGTGGACGGGCCGGGGCGGCCGGTGCTCACCGGAACGGTGTTGATGAGTCTGCCGTTGCGCTTGACGGTCATCTGGTGAGTCTTGATGTTCACCGTGCTGATCATCGAGTCCCCGACGGTGAAGCTGGCCGAGTCGTCGTTGCCGACCCACTTGTCAGGACCGGTCTGGAGACCGGCCAGCGGCGCGGACACCGTGACCTCGGTGCCGGGTTTCCAGTACGCCTTGGGCCGCCACATCAGCTGGCGGTCGTCCAGCCAGCCCCAGGAGCCGTCGACGGCCGGCTTGGTGGTGATCCTGATCGCCTTCTCGACCTGCGCCCGCTGGGCTGCCGTGGTGACCACGGAGTCGAACTGGATGCTGGCCGGAGCGCCCACCCCGACGGTCTGACCTGAATACAGGATGCCGTAGGTAGCCGTGATCCTGGGCTTGAGCGTGCTGAACGACGTCGTGGTCGTCGTGGCCTTGCCGTCGGCGTTGGTGGCCGAGGCCGTCAACGTGTAGGTCGCGCTCGGCCGGAGCCGCTGCGCGGCGACCCAGGAGCCGTTGTCGGCGACCGCACCCTTGACGACGGCACCCTTGCCGTCCTTGACCGTGACCGTGTCGATCGAGCCGCCGGAGACCGCCACCTTGACCATCGTCGAGGGGACCACGGCCTTCGCCTGGTCGGCCGGGGTCACCGAGAGGACGGCCGGCGCGGCGGAGGCCGACGTGGAGGTGCCGGGCGCACGGGTCGCCTCGCCGGCAACCGGCGAAGTGGTGTTTTTGTGAAGGCTGACCAGGCCACAGGCAGAGACGCTGAGCACTGCGGCGACCATGGTGAGGCCGACGACCGAACGGCGCGTCCTCGTGGTGAATCCCTGCACTGACACCTCGCTGCTTGGATGGAGGTCAACGCACCTTCGGCGAGTCCCCACTCGATCACGTCATCGCGCGCCCCAAGTCTACCTGCTTGCCGGTGATAGCCCCGTCAGGCGTGCACTGGAGCACCATCACGCGTCACGCGCATCACGGGACACCCACGCGAGGCCAGGGTGAGGGGTCAGGGGTCAGGGATCAGGGATCAGGGACCAGAGACCAGGGACCAGGGACCAGGGACCAGGGACCAGGGACCAGGGACCAGGGACCAGGGACCAGGAATCAGGGACCAGGAACCAGGGAGGACCATGACGCGACCGCGACCGGCGCGGGCTGGCGAGCCGATGACGACGGAACCGCTGCGCGAGGCCAGACGACTGACCACCGTCCAGACGACGGGACCGAACAGCCAGCCAGGACGACCTGACCGACCAGCGGTCAGACGGCGTGCTCTCCCTTGTAGTACTCGAAGGTCCAGCCGATGAGCGCGACAACTCCCGCGGAGGCCCCGATGATGAACAGCCACCACCCCACCGCAAGGCCGAGGAAGCAGATCGCGGCGGCGCCGGCCAGCGGCAGGGGCCACCAGCTGTGGGGGCTGAAGAAGCCGTAGTCGCCCTCCTGCTCCTCGATCAGGGCGCCCGGGTTGTCCTCCGGACGACGCTCCAGCCTGCGAGCGGTGAACCAGAGGTAGTAGGAGATCATCGAGCCCAACAACGTGCACAGGAACAGCCCGGTGATCCCCACCGGCTCGGACCAGCCGGTCGCGAACCCATAGATGATGCCGACCGGCAGGAAGAAGGCCGCAAGCATCCAGAAGAGCTTGACCTCGACGCCCATGGGTCAGTTCTCCTTGCCGGTGTGGCTGTCGGCGCTGTCGCCGTGGCGCTGCCCCGACTGGGCCGGACCCAGGATCTTGACCAGGGTGGCTGGGTCGGCCTGCGGGCCGAGGGGTGGTGCGGCCTCGGGGTGGTGCAGGTCGAACGCGGGCCGCTCGGAGCGGATCCGGGGGATCGAGTCGAAGTTGTGCCGCGGCGGTGGGCAGGAGGTGGCCCACTCCAGCGAGGCGCCGTACCCCCACGGGTCGTCGGTCTCCACCAGGGGGGCGGTGCGCCAGGTCTTCCACACGTTGTAGAGGAACGGCAGCGTCGAGGCACCGAGCAGGAACGCACCTGCGCTGGAGACCTGGTTGGCGGTGGTGAAGCCGTCCTCGGGCAGGTAGTCGGCATAACGCCTCGGCATGCCGTCCACGCCCAGCCAGTGCTGGATCAGGAAGGTCGTGTGGAAGCCGATGAACAGCATCCAGAAGTGGATCTTGCCGAGCGTCTCGTCGAGCATCCGGCCCGTCAGCTTGGGCCACCAGAAGTAGAAGCCGGCGAACATCGCGAAGACCACGGTGCCGAAGACCACGTAGTGGAAGTGGGCCACCACGAAGTAGGAGTCCGACAGGTGGAAGTCCAGCGCCGGGCTGGACAGGATGATCCCGGTCAGACCACCGAACAGGAACGTCACCAGGAAGCCGACCGCCCAGAGCATCGGGGTCTCGAAGCTGAGCTTGCCACCCCACATCGTGCCGATCCAGTTGAAGAACTTCACCCCGGTCGGCACCGCGATGAGCATCGTCATCACCGCGAAGAAGGGCAGCATCACCTGCCCGGTCGCGTACATGTGGTGGGCCCAGACCGCGACCGACAGGGCCGCGATCGCGATCGTCGCGAAGACCAGCGTCTTGTATCCGAAGATCGGCTTGCGCGAGAACACCGGCAGGATCTCGGAGATGATCCCGAAGAAGGGCAAGGCGATGATGTAGACCTCTGGATGCCCGAAGAACCAGAACAGGTGTTGCCACAACAACGCCCCGCCGTTCTCGGGGTCGAAGACGTGGGCGCCGAACTTGCGGTCCGCACCCAGCGCGAGCAGTGCCGACGCGAGCACCGGGAAGGCGATGAGCACCAGCAGCGAGGTGATCAGGATCGTCCAGGTGAAGATCGGCATCCGGAACATCGTCATGCCGGGCGCGCGCATGCAGATGATCGTGGTGATGAAGTTGACCGCACCCAGGATGGTGCCGAAACCACCGAGCGCGAGGCCGAAGACCCACAGGTCACCACCCACGCCGGGGCTGTAGGCGGTGTCCGAGAGTGGGGAGTACGCGAACCAGCCGAACGAGGCGGCGCCGCTGGGGGTGAGGAAGCCCGCGGATGCGATCAGCCCACCGAAGAGGTACATCCAGTAGGCCAACATGTTCAGCCGCGGGAACGCGACATCGGGGGCGCCGATCTGCAGCGGCATGAGCGCGTTGGCGAAGCCGGCGAACAGCGGCGTCGCGAACAGCAGCAGCATGATCGTGCCGTGCATGGTGAACAGCTGGTTGTACTGCTCAGGGTTGTCCACGACCTGCAGCCCCGGCTGGAGCAGCTCGGCGCGGATGAGCAGCGCGAGGATGCCGCCGAAGATGAAGAAGACGAACGAGGTGATGAAGTACAGGTTGCCGATGACCTTGTGGTCGGTCGTGGTCGCCCACTTGACCACCGTGGCGCCCTTGGCGACCCGTCGCGTCGAGCTGGTCTCCGCAGAACGCGCATAGACGCCTGCGCCCTGGCTGGCCGTCGTCATCAGTTGCTCCCTGTCGGCAGGAGGTCAGCGTCCATGTTCTGGACCTTCTCGCGGCTGAGGTCGTTGTCGAGCTGGCCGGTGTTGCCCTGTGCCTTCAGGTCGGCGAGGTGCGCGTCGTACTCGGGGCGCTCGACGACCTTGACGTTGAACAGCATCTGCGAGTGGTAGGCACCGCAGAGCTCGGCGCACTTGCCGGCGAACGTGCCGGTCTCGGTGGTCACGACCTGGAACTTGTTGACCTTGCCCGGGAGCATGTCGAGCTTCTGCAGGAACACCGGGACCCAGAACGAGTGGATGACGTCGCGGGCGGTCAGCACGAACTCGACCCGCTCGCCGACCGGGAGGTACAGGGTCGGCAGCGTCTCCTCGACACCCGGCTGACCGGTCAGCTCGGCCTGCGTGCCGGACTCATAGGTGTCCTCGTTGACGTAGTTGAAGTCCCAGCTCCACTGCTTGCCGACCACGTTGACCACGACGTCGGGGGTCTTGGAGGTGTCCAGCAGCGCGGACTCGTCACGCGCGGTGTAGTAGAAGAGCACCGCGACCATGAACATCGGCACGACGGTGTACAGGATCTCGATCGGCACGTTGTAGCGGAGCTGGTCCGGCAGGGTCGTGTCGTCCTTCTTGCGGCGGAACGCGACGACACACCACAGGATGAGACCCCACACGAGAACGCCCACGGCCAGCGCCGCGATCCACGCACCGACCCACAGGCTGGTGACCCGGTCTGCGCCCTCGGTGATGCCGTGGGGCAGGTAGCCGTTCTCGAAGGACCCCGCGCACCCCGTAAGGGTCAGGGTGCCCAGTACCACCGCCAGCGCGGCTCCTGCTCTGCGCCGACGCAGGTGACGCGTCGGGTTCTGCTCAGACTGCACCTGGGCACCTTTTTCTCGGAGGGGTCCGTCTGGTTCACACAGTACCGCGATGCGGGGGTTGCCACCGGGCAGGGTGGGGATAGCGTCGGCGCGTGGCGAATCCCCCTCCAGAGGCAGCCGCCAGGGCCGCCGACGAGGCTCGCGTGCCGGATCCGGCCGGGCGAGCGCTGCTCGACGCGGCACCCGGTCCGCTGCACCCGCGCGCCCTCGAGACGCTGCTGGCTGCGATCGACGCGGGCTGGGCGGACCCCCGCCGGCTCTATCGCGAGGCACGCACTGCACGACAGCTCCTGGACCAGGCGCGAGAGGTCATCGCAGCAGGACTGGACACCGCCCCGGAGACCCTGTCCTTCGCGCCGTCCGGGCCTGACGCGCTCCGCGCGGCTCTGGGCGGCTGCGCGCACGCCGGTCGCCGGCGAGGCGGGCGGTGGGTGGCCACCGCCGTGGAGCACTCCGCGGTCCTACTGGTGGGTCGACACCTCGCAGCCCGCGGGGGCGACGAGGGGCTGTTCGAGGAGGTGGGTGTCGACGCGATGGGTCGGGTCGACCTCGAGGCTCTCGCGCGCGCGCTGGCTGTGCACGGAACCGTGTGCGCCGCCGTACAGCACGCCAACCTCGAGGTCGGCACCCGCCAGCCCTTGGCGCAGGCCCACGAGCTGGCCCGGCGCGAGGCCGTCCCGCTGGTCGTGGACGCCATGGCGTCCCTCGGCCGCGACCCCGTCCCCGTCGACGGTGACGTGCTGGTCGGCGAGGCGACGTCGTGGGGTGGGCCGGGGGGCCTCGGCCTGCTCGTGGTCCGTCCGGGCGCCCGGTGGGCGTCCCCGGGCCCCCGTAGCGAGGTCGAGCACGGCCGCCTCCCGACCGCGCCCTGGGTGCCGCTCGCGCTGGCCGCAGCCGAGGCCTGGCAGCAGACCGCATCCGACCTCGCGAGCGATGCCGCGGAGGCCCGCGAGCTGGTCGACAGGATCCGGACGGCCGGCGCCCAGATCACCGACATGGACGTCGTCGGTGACCCGGAGGACCGGCTTCCCCACATCGTGACGATGTCCGCCCTGTACGCCGATGGCGAGGCGCTGGTCACCGAGCTCGACCGGCGCGGGGTCGCGGTCGCGTCCGGCTCGGCGTGCACGGCCAGCACCGTGGAGCCAAGCCACGTCCTGGCCGCGATGGGCGCGCTGACCCACGGAAACATCCGCGTCACCCTGCCGCTGCGCTCGGTGGCCCCGCGTCGGGGCCAGGACGTCGCGCTGCTCCTGCAAGAGCTCCCGGCGGCCGTGGCGGCCGTCCGGGCCCAGCTCGGGGCGAGCGACCTGTGACTGCGCCACCACCGGAGGAGCCGTCGGTCGCGCTCGTGGTCGACGCCCGCGGTCTGCGCTGCCCCCTGCCGGTCATCCGGCTCGCCGAGGTGGCGCGCACCACCCCGGTCGGAGCCGTGGTCGAGGTGTGGGCCACCGACCCCGCGGCCCGCGCGGACGTCCCCGCGTGGTGCCGGATGCGCCGCCACGAGCTGGTGGGCGTCACGGACCGCACCGCCTCTGACGGGCCCTACACCGCCTACCGGGTCAGGCTGCTCGGCCCCTGAACGAAGGTGATCTGGGGAAGGCGCACCGCGGCGGCCATCCGGTGCAGGTAGGCGTCGCGGGAGGTCTCCACGACGCCCAGGCTGGCGAGGTGGGCCGTGCTCCACTGCACGTCGACCAGGCGCTGTGCCCGCTCGGGCACATCGGCATAGACGAGGTCGTGCATCGCCACCACCGCGGCCTTGGAGGCGTCCGTCTCGTGGTGGAACATCGACTCCCCGGCGAACAGCCCGCCGATCGCCAGGCCGTACAGGCCACCGACGAGCCGGTCGTCGCGCCAGGCCTCGATGCTGTGGGCCCAGCCGAGCCGGTGCATCTCGACGTAGGAGTGGGCGATCTCGGGGGTGATCCACCGGCCGTCGCGGCCCGGGTCGGCACACGCCGCGACGACCTCCTCGAAAGCGGTGTCGACCCGGATCTCGAAGCGACGACGGGTGCGGCGCAGGGAACGGCTGAGCACCAGGCCGTCGGCGAGCAGCACGCCCCGCGGGTCCGGTGACCACCAGCCCATCGGGCGGTCACCCATCTCGCCCAGTCCCATCGGAAACAGCCCGGCGCGGTAGGCCGCGAGCAGGGTTCCGGCGCGCAGGTCACCCCCGACGCCGGCCAGGTCCTCACCGTCGTCGACCTCCTCGAGGTCGAAGGTGTAGTGGCTGGGCGCCGGCTCGACGGGCTGTTCACCTCCCACGGCCGCATCCTTGCGGTGGCTCACGCTGGGGACAAGCTAGGGGCGCAGGCAGCGAACGTGCGGGCGGATCTCCTCGGCCGCCTCGCTGCCGTAGGCCTCACCGAGCCGCCTGACGAGGCGCGCGGTCGACAGGCTGTACTCCTGGGTCCCGACCGTCTCGATGACATAGGTCGCGAGCATCGAGCCCAGCTGCGCAGAACGCTCCAGGCTCAGCCCCGAGGAGAGCCCGGTGAGCAGACCCGCGCGGAACGCGTCGCCGACACCGGTCGGGTCCCTGCGCACGACCTCCCCCGCCACCGGGACGTGCAGCGGCTCCTGGCCACGGCTCTGGATGCGGACGCCTTCCTTGCCCAGCGTGGTGACCCGGGTGCCGACCCGATCCAGGATCTCCGCGTCGGTCCACCCGGTCTTCTGTTCGGTGAGCGCCGCTTCGTACTCGTTGGTGATGAGGTAGGTCGCGCCGTCCACCAGCTGGCGGATCGTGTCGCCGTCGGCGAAGGCGAGCTGCTGGGAGGGGTCGGCCACGAAGTCGATCCCGCGCGTGCGGCATTCCTGGGTGTGGCGCAGCATGCCCATCGGGTCGTTGGCGCCGATGAGGACGAGGTCGAGCCCTCCGATGCGGTCGGCGACCGGCTTGAGCTCGATCTGGCGGGCCTCGGACATCGCACCGGCATAGAACGTGGCGATCTGGGCCATGTCGTCGTCGGTGGTGCAGACGAACCGGGCCGTGTGCCGCGACTGCGAGACGTGGACGGACTCGCAGTCGACGCCATGACGCTCGAGCCACGAGCGGTAGTCGGCGAAGTCCTCACCCACCGCGCCGACCAGGACCGGGTGCTGACCGAGGTTGGCCATGCCGAAGGCGATGTTCGCCGCCACTCCACCCCGGCGGATCTGCAGGTCCTCGGCCAGGAAGGACAGCGAGATCTTGTCGAGCTGCTCGACCACCAGCGAGTCGGCGAACCGACCTGCGAAGGTCATCAGGTGGTCGGTGGCGATGGAGCCGGTGATCGCGATGCGCACCCGGGCAACCTACACGCGCGCGGGCGGGTCGATGGTGAGGCCGCGCACCAGAACTCGTGTTGGCCAACTACTAGACATACTTTGGTACTAGGCATACTGTTCACTCGTGACCCACGACCCGCAGATGCTCAAGGGTGTGCTGTCCGTCCTGCTGCTGAGCGTTCTGCAGGAGGAGGACGGCTATGGGTACGCCATCGTGACGCGACTTCAGGACAGCGGGTTCTCCGGGCTCGCCGAGGGCACGGTGTACCCAGCGCTCACCCGCCTCGAAGCCGCCGGCCACCTCGAGTCCTACCTGCTCAGGTCGGAGTCCGGGCCGGCGCGCAAGTACTACCGCACCACCACCTCAGGGCGAGCCGAGCTGGCCGTCCGCACCCAGTCCTGGCGGTCGCTCGTCGCGGCCGTCGACACCGTCACCTCACAGGGGGTTGCTCCATGAACATCCTCGACCGCGCCCGGATCAGCTGGGCCGTCGCCCGCTACGACTTCTGGATGGACGTGCGGGGCGTTCCCGGCCGGACCCGCAAGGACCTGCGCCGCGAGCTCTCGGCCAACCTGCAGGACGCGGCTGCCAGCCACGGGGCGCGGTCCGCGATCCTCGCGCTCGGCTCTCCGCGCACCATGGCGCACAGCGTCGCCGAGGCCCACGCTCACGCAGTCCGGTGGGCCTTCGGCGCGTACACCGCGCTCGCGACCTTCGTCCTGCTCCAGCTGAGCTGGGTGTTCAGTGTGATCGGCTTCCTCGACGGGGTCGAGGCCAGCGGGGTGCGTGGCCGCGCCGTGACCGGCTCGCCCTCACCCTGGGGCGGTGAGGCGACCGCAGCCTTCGGCGCAGGCGGCGAGAGCATCCAGATCTCCGCGGTGATGCCGCTGAGCATCGCGGTGATCGCCCTGGTCGTCTTCGTCGTGACCGCCCAACCGTGGCGGCCGCTGACTCATCGACGTGCGGATCGCATTGTGCCGCAGAGCATCTGACCGGCGAGCCCCCGACAAGTTGCCCCTGACAGAACCCCTGACAAGGAGCCCCCGACACGAAGCTGCGGCCGGCACACCGTGAGGTGTGCCGGCCGCGGCCGTGAGCTGAGGGCTGGGTCAGCCGAAGCTGTCACCGCAGGCACAGGAGCTGCCCGCGTTGGGGTTGTCGATGGTGAAGCCCTGCTTCTCGATGGTGTCGGCGAAGTCGATGGTCGCGTCCTGGAGGTACGGCGCGCTCATCCGGTCGACCACGACCTCCACGCCACCGAAGTCGCGGGTGAGGTCGCCGTCGAGGGTGCGCTCGTCGAAGTAGAGTTGGTAGATGAGGCCGGAGCACCCGCCGGGCTGCACGCCCACGCGCAGGCGCAGGTCGTCACGGCCCTCCTGCTCGAGCAGGGACTTGACCTTGACGGCGGCGACATCGGTCAGGAGAACTCCGTGCGCCGGAGCCTCGGCAGTTGCCTGCGTCGCCTCGGTCTGGTCCTGAACACTCATGTGGCTGTCCTTCATGTCGATGGTGTGGGCCTGCAGTCGTGCCAACCCACGCTCGGCGGCGGATGTTCCCGCCGCCACCAGAGTACGTCCCTCAGGTCCGGTGGGGTGACCAGGTGGCCGCCACCCTGGCGGTGCGGGCCGCGAGGGTGCCGACCGGGTCGGCCATCGCGGCCTCCACCTGCGTTCGGGTCTCGGCGACGGCGTACGTGCCGCTGATCCCCAGCCCCATCGCCTCACGCCGCCCCACCAGCACCTGTCCCGCGATGACCACGCTCGGCGTGGCGGCGGCCTCAGCCGCCTGCGCGACACCTGCGACCACCTTGCCGCGCAGGCTCTGCCAGTCGAAGGACCCCTCCCCCGTCACCACGAGGTCGGCCGAGGCCACCAACGTCGCGAACTCGACCGCGCGCAGGACCTCCTCGACGCCGCTCACCCGGTGCGCGCCCAGGAGCATGAGGCCGTAGCCCAGCCCCCCGGCCGCACCGGCGCCCGCCTCCCGGTCGAGCCGGCGCGACGAGCCCGACAACAGGTCGGCCACCGGCGGGAGGTTCCGTTCCACGACCTCGGTGAACCGCCCGAGCGACGCCTCCAGCGCCTGGGCGAGCGCAGGTGAGGCTCCCTTCTGAGGCGCGTGGACCGCCGAGGCTCCGTGGAAGCCGAGCAGCGGGGAGTCGACGTCGCTGGCCAGGACCAGGTCGACCGCGGCCAGCCGCTCGCGAGCCTGCCGCAGACCCGAGAGCGCGTCGTCCGTGAGGTCGCCGAGCGCCAGCCCGCCGGTCGCCAGGGCCTGCGACCGACCGACTCCGAGCGCCGCGAGCATCCCGGCTCCCGCGTCGTTGGTCCCGCTCCCCCCCAGGCCGACGACGATCCGCTGGGCCCCCTCGGCCAGCGCTGCCTCGATCAGCAGACCCACGCCATAGGTGCTGGTGAGCCCCGGGTTCCGCTCGTCGGCGGCGAGCAGGTGCAGCCCCGCGGCCTGTGCCGACTCGAGGTAGGCCGTCCGCCGACCGTCGCGGTCGGCGATCAGCAGCGCCGCCGGTACCTCGCGGCCGAGCGGGTCGGTGACCGTGACGGCCACGGTCGTGCTGCCGTCCAGCGCCCGGGCGAGCACGTCGACGAAACCCGGGCCACCGTCGGAGAGCGGCACCAGCGTCAGCAGATCATCCGGCGCACTGCGCCGCCACCCTTGCGCCATCGCCTCCGCCGCCTGCGTGGAGGTCAGCGTGCCGGTGAAGCAGTCCGGGGCGATCAGCACGTGCACCGGGCGAGCCTAGCCGGGTGGGAAACGGCGACCCACTCGTGCTCCTCCTGAGTAGGCCCGACCGTGCCCTCATCCCTTCGGACCAGACTCGGCCAGAAGTCCTGCCCGGCGTCCTGCACCGGGCTACGGTTCGACCGGCTACGGATGCTCCGTGTGCCGGATCGAGCACGACAGGGGACCGACGTGGGGCAGCGCTGGGATGGGCGGGGTCACTGGACGCGCCATCGCACCCGGCTCGCTCGCGTGGTCGCCTGCGCCGTGCTGGTCGGCGCGGCTGCGGCCGGCTCACCCGCCGCGGCCGCCACCGCGACGCCCACGGCTCCCCCGGCGATCCCGCTGCAGGTGCGAGCCAGCACGGGTGTGGACGGGGTGCAGCTGACGTGGTGGCGGGGCGACCGCGACACCACCTCCCCCAACCTCACGTCCAGCTATGTCCTCGAGCGCCGGACCGAGGCGCTCGATCACACCTCACCGATCGCCACCACGGAGGTGGTCGACACGCCGATCGCCACCACGCCGTGGGCGACCTCCGGTGTGTTCGACGACGGCAGCCTCCTGCCGGGGGTCGAGGCCACCTACACGGTTCGAGCGGTGAACGGCTTCGGCTCGAGCGCGTCGTCGGTCCCGGTCGTCGCGACCGTCCCGGCGTGGGAGGGACCGTATTCCCCCGCTCAGCGCTCGCTGTCGCTGGTGTGGCAGACCCAGGGCGTGGCCACCAACCGCGGCACCACGGCGACCACGACCGGCTCCGGCTCGTCGGTGTCCCAACCGATCGGCACCGGCACCTTCCGGGTGTCCGGCGGCGAGCTCGTGCTACCGTCCCGGCTCGCGGACGGCACCTATGAGCTGGGTCCGGACCAGCCGCTGCACGTCGAGGCCACCGCCGGCGCCGTCTGCGGGAGCCCGACGGGCTCGATCACCCTGTCGCGCAGCGCACACCAGTTCCTGGGCACGTATGCCTCCCTCACTGCAGACGGCACCCTGGCCTGTGCCGAGGGAGGGGCGTTGAGAGTGCATCTGCGGTGGGACACCCCCGACCCCGCCGCGGCGCTGACCTTTGCCGCGACCACCACGACCACGACCGAACAGGGTTCCTCGTCCACCGTCGCAGTCCCGGTGTCCAACACCGGCGACGCACCCCTGCACCTGACCGGGGCACGCCTCACGACGGCCTACCCCCGCGTGCTCACCGGCCTCACCCTGGAGTCCGACGGTTGCCGCGACACCGTGCTGGCCGCAGGTGCGAGCTGTTCGGTCGTCGTGCGCCACACCGCTTCCGACGCGACCTCACCGGACGCCGTGGCCGACGTCGTGGTCGGGTCCGAGGACGGCGAGTGGACCGCAGCCCGGGTCGCCGGCGCCCTGCCGCCGTCGATATCCGGTGCTCAGGACCTTCGGCCGCGCCTCTCACCCGGGCGACTCGACCTGTCCTTCACCAACCCCCGCACGATCTCCTACTTCGCGACCGCGGGCTGGCGCGTCGACGACCTGACCACGGGCCGGTCGTGGCGGTTCACTGGTCAGCAGTGGTACGAGGCGGGGTCGTGGACGACCCAGAAATTCTCGGTGCCGCTGACCGAGACCGGACCTCACCGCGTACGCGTCGTCCTGCTCACCGACGACGGCCGCGAGCTCCCCACCCAGCCGGTGACCCTCACTGTCCCTGCTCGGTGGCTCCTGGCCGCGAGCGAGGAGGGGGTCCGCTCGCTCGACCCGGCGGGGACCGACACCGGAGGAGGCCTCTACGGGTCCAGCGCGAGCGACGCCGCGCGCCACGGCAGCTCGGGCATCGCCGCCCTGCCCGGGCGCGACGGGTTCGTCCTCAGCCAGAACTCGCCGACCGGCAGCTGGATGGTCCGCACCAACGCCGTCCTGGGCGCCTCGCAGACTCTGACCACCGCAAGCGCCTACAACCCCGACCTCACCCCGGATGTGAGCCCAGACGGCAGCCGGGTCGTCGTGCACCGCCCCGGACCGGGAGGCGAGGGGGCGCAACCCGCGTCGCTGGTGGTCGTGTCGATCATCAACCACGTCGCGCTGGCGGTCCCGTCCTCGGCCGACCTGGCCAGCCCGGTCTGGACCCCGGACGGCACCGCGCTGCTCGCCGTGCTCGGCGCCGACGCGTCCGACGGCTCGGTGGTCCGCGTCAACCCGACCACCGGCGCGCGGACCGTCCTGCCGGGCACGTCCCAGACGAGCTCCGTCGCCGTCTCGCGGACCGGCGCTCTCGCCATGGTGAAGTCCCGGTGGGGTGGGTCCGGCGAGGTGCGCCTCACCACGCTTGCCGGCGGGGCCGGCCGGCTGGTCGGTGTGCACGCCCTGGCCAGCGACCTCGCGTTCGACCCGACCGGTCGCTGGCTGGCGGTGACGGCCGAGCCGTACCGCGAGCAGCCGACGACCACCGTCTTCGACACGGCGTCCCCGGCCACGGCTCCGGTCCGGATTCCCGGCGGTGGCAGCGGAATCGCCTGGCTCGACCCTGTTCGATCCGTCCCGGTCGTGTCGTTGTCGGTGCCGGCGTGGAGCCCGTCCCGCACCACGCTGCAGGTGGGGGCCGCCGACGCCGACGACCACCCCGGCGGCCTGCGCCGCGAGTGTCGTCTCGATGACGGCACGTGGTCGAGCTGCGGACCGACCTGGACGACGGCTGCACTTGCCGCCGGCGCACACCGCGCGGAGGCACGGGTGACGGACCCGGCCGGTCAGGTCTCACCGGTCGTCACCGCCACCTGGCACGTCGACCCCACCCCACCCACCGCGAGCCTCGCCGCCGTCACCACCCCCGTGCTGTCGGGGTCCGCGACGCTCACCTGGAGCGCCACCGACCAGGGAGGGTCCGGCGTCACCACTCACGACATCCGCTACCGGGCCACCGCGCCGGCTGGCTCGGTCGGCTCCTACGTCCAGCCTGCCGCGTGGCAGCGGCTGGCCGCGCGGTCCCTGACCGCCCGGCTCGTGGCCGGCTACCAGTACTGCTTCTCGGTCCGGGCGAGTGACCGCGCAGGAAACCTCGGGCCCTGGAGCGCCGAGCGCTGCACCTGGGTGGCCTACGACGAGCGTGCCCTGACACGGTCGGGCGGCTGGACGACGGGGACGAGCTCGGCCTACGTCGCCGGCACGTGGTCGAGGTCGGTCCAGAAGGGGGCCCGACTCACCAGCAGGACGGTCAAGGCACGCCGCATCGCGGTCGTCGCCACCACCTGTCCGACCTGCGGCTCGGTGACCGTGGTGCACGCGGGGCGGACCCTCGGCACGGTGAACCTGAGGTCCTCCACCAGCCGCACCCGTCAGGTGTTCTGGCTGCCGGCGCAGGCCAGCGCCCTCACCGGTGCAGTGACCGTCACGAACCGGGCCACGAGCCAGATCACCATCGACGCTCTGCTCTTCTCGCACTAAGCGATTCGGCCTTGGATCGGCTGAAACGCGCTCTGTCTCGCGGTCAGCAGCGTCATGGTGTCAACGGCGCGGCGAGGAACCGTGCCGCCACGTCCAGGTCCCCCTCAACGGTCAGCGCTCGTGGTCCATGACCGCAGGCTACCGACGCCAAAACCGCTGCGGCACTGGCCTTGCCAGTCGCAGACGACGCGGTGATCGTCCACGTGCTGGCGCACCAGTGGTTCGGCGACAGTCGTGCCCTGCACCGTTGGCGCGACATCTTGCTCAACGAAGGCTTCGCGTCCTACGCCGAGTGGCTCCGGAGGGAGAGTGAAGGCTTCGGACGGCACAGTTCGTCGCCCTTGCCGAGGACGTCTGCGGTCAACGACGACTGGGCAGCTCTTCAACGCCTGGTTGTACTCCGCGACTCAGCCACCGGGGATCCAGCCGCCGGCCACCGGGAGTCGTGTCACCGTGTGCGACGATCGTCGCGTGAGCACGACGACCCCGCCCGCTCCCCTCCCGCTCCTGGTCCTCGGAAAGGGACGGGACCTGGCGTCCGAGCGCGGCGTCGAGTGTCCGGGCGACCTGCCGCCTGCCTCGGACCCCACCCTGGTCGCCCGCGCTCGTGCCGCGAAGGCCGCGCTCGGTGACCAGGTCTTCGTGCTGGGTCACCACTACCAGCGCGACGAGGTCATCGAGTTCGCCGACGTCATGGGTGACTCGTTCAAGCTGGCCAAGGACGCCGCTGCACGACCGGACGCGCCGCACATCGTGTTCTGCGGCGTGCACTTCATGGCCGAGTCCGCCGACATCCTGACCAGCGACGACCAGACCGTGATCCTCCCCGACCTGGCCGCCGGGTGCTCGATGGCCGACATGGCGGCGATCGCCCAGGTCGAGGACTGCTGGGCCGACCTCGTCGAGGCCGGGGTCGCCGATGACGTGGTGCCGGTGACCTACATGAACTCCTCCGCTGCGATCAAGGCGTTCACCGGCCGGCACGCAGGGACGATCTGCACGTCCTCCAACGCCAGGACCGCGGTGGAATGGGCCCTGCGGCAGGGCGGCGACGGCCAGGTGCAAGCGGGGACCGGCAAGGTCCTGTTCCTCCCTGACCAGCACCTCGGCCGTAACACCTACGTGCGTGACCTCGGCGGCTCGCTGGGCGACTGCGTGGTGTTCGACCCACACCGCCCGATGGGTGGCCTCACCGTGGCGGAGCTGCAGAACGCACGGATGATCCTGTGGCGCGGGCACTGCTCGGTGCACGGGCGCTTCTCCACCGAGGCCGTCGAGGCGGCCCGCCGCCAGATCCCCGGCGTGAAGGTCATCGTGCACCCCGAGTGCAGGTATGAGGTCGTGGAGCTGGCCGACGAGGTCGGCTCGACGGAGCGGATCATCAAGACCATCGCCGCAGCTCCGGCCGGGACCTCATGGGTGGTCGGCACCGAGCTCAACCTGGTGCGGCGGCTCTCCCGGCAGTTCCCCGAGCAGCGGATCGCGTTCCTGGAGAAGAACGTCTGTTACTGCTCGACGATGAACCGGATCGACCTGCCGCACCTCGTCTGGACGTTGGAGTCCCTGGTCGACGGCCGGGTGGTCAACCCGATCCGCGTCGACCCTGACGTCGCCCACTGGGCTCGGGTCGCCCTGGACCAGATGCTGGCGCTGCCCGGCGAGACACACCGCGACTGAGGCGAAACAGCAACAACCGCAGGCGAACTCCTAGTCCGAAATGACCATCCTGGCGTAGTCATTTTGGGTCATGGCGCGCTGGTCATCGCGAGAGCACACTGCTGCGTGTTGCGGGGGGTCGTCCACCAGAACCCATCGGGAGATTCGCATGTTGTTCCATGTCAACGCTCGACCATCCAACTCCGCCAGCCGAACCCACCAGCTGAGACGCCGTCGGGTGTTGTCCGCCGCCGCCACCGCTGGGGTGCTCGCTGCACTGGTGGCTCCAGGGACGTCCTATGCCGCCGCCGACGGACCCAGCCGTGTCGCGGCGGGACTGGACAACCCGCGTCAGCTCTCGTTCGCCCCGAACGGCGACCTGTTCGTCGCTGAGTCCGGCCGCGGTGGCGAGGGTCCATGCTTCGGAGGAGCCGAGGGTGAGGTGTGCTTCGGGACCTCGGGTGCGGTCACGCGCATCCGCGCCGGCGGCGCGACCAAGCGCGTGCTGACCGGGCTGCCCTCGCTCGCCTCCCCGGAGGACGGCTCCGGCGCGATCGGCCCCGCGGGGATCGACGCCACGGGAGAGGGCGTCCTGCTGGTCGCGACGGGCCTCGGCGCCCCGCCGAACACCCGCGACGAGATCCCCGGCGGCGCGAAGCTCGGCACCCTGCTGAGAGCCACCGTCGGTTCCAACGCGACGACGGTCATGGCGGATCTTGCTGCCCACGAGGGTCGGACCAACCCCATTGCCGACCCCGACTCCAATCCCAGCGGGGTGGTGGGTCTCGGCGGCGGCGGCGCCCTGGTCACCGACGCCGGAGGGAACACCCTGGTGCGGGTGTGGCCCGGTGGTGGCACCAAGACCATCGCCGTCTTCCCCAACCAGATGGCCACCGAACCGCCGATCCCCGCGCAGGCCGTCCCGACCCAGGTCGTCCGCGGTGACGACCGCGCGTACTACGTCAGCCAGCTGACCGGGTTCCCGTTCGAGAAGGGGCTGGCGAAGATCTATCGGGTGGTACCCGGTGAGGAGCCGACTGTCTACGCCAGCGGTCTCACCAACGTCACCAGCCTCGCCTGGGCCCGACACGGCCTGTACGCCGTCCAGCTCGCCGACGACGGGCTGCTCAACGGACCCAGCGGGTCGCTCGTGCGGATCCAGAAAGGCGGCAAGGTCGTGACGGTGGCCGACAACCTGTTCGCGCCATACGGCCTGGCCACCCGTGGTGGCGCGGCCTACGTCAGCACGTGCTCGGTCTGCGCCGGCGGTGGCGAGGTCTGGCGGTACCCGCTGGGCTGAGACCCGCAGCCGGCACCGAGCTGCGCGAAACGCGAGGAGGGGGACGGACCAGCCCGCGGCAGGTCCGTCCCTGCCTCCTCGGACGTCGAGCAGCACGCAGTTTGCAGCGGCCAGCTGGCCGCCGCCGTCCCGGACCCACCGACCGATCCCGCCGCAGGGTCGCCGCTACCGCGCGACGTGTACGAGCCAACCCAGCCGCTGAGCGAGATGCGCACGGCCTCAGGGGATCTCGGGTTGGGCAGTGAGCGTAAAACCTTGGTGGCGCAGTCGCTCCACCAGCGCGTCACCCATGGCGACGGCGGGTGTCAGGACGCCGCCGGACGCACTCAGCCGGTCCTCGTCGAGCGCCAGGCACAGCGCCGACTCCCCCAGCATGACCGCGGTCGCGGCGTAGCCCGGGTCGCCCTTGGCCGCCACGACAGCGAGATAGCGCTGACCGGACGTGGTCGTCGTCCGCAGCTCCATCCGGAAGCGCCCGTTGGTTCGCGCCTCCTCCGACGGTCCTTCGCCGGGCGCGGGCAGGGCCTGGTCGACCACGGTGCGGGTCCTCGGGTTCGCCATCAACCTCATCGCACCACCCAGCGCCGCGGCCAGCCCGATCGCTGTGGCCTTGGCCTTCATGCCGACGCCGAACGCCATCGCCTCGCGATAGCGGAACGACGGCCCGTAGGCCTGCCCCCGCAGCGAGTTGCTGCGCCGCACCACCCGGGTGTTGTACGGCGCCATGACGAACGGGGCCGTCCACTGCCCGGTGGTCTGGTCCCGATAGACGCCGAGGATGTCGCGGTGCGGCTTCGCCCGGGGCTCAGCCCTACGGTCGGAGGTGAGCGCGAACGGGTCGAACACCACCGCGGCCCGGCTGCGGTCGTCACCGACCGCGTCCAGCTGCGAACGCATCGAGTCCAGCGTCCCGCCGCTCAGCCCGCCACGGAGCCGGGTGACCAGCAGCGTGGTGTCGCCCAGCTCGCCGGCACCGTCGGCCTGCGCCTGCTGGTGGAGCAGGTGGACGCCGAGATCAGAAGGCACGGAGTCGAACCCGCACGACACGACGAGGCGCGCGCCCGTGCGCACGGCCTCGGTGTGCGCCGCCTCGATCGCGCCCCGCACGAACAGGACCTCGCCGGTCAGGTCGGCGTAGTGGGTCCCGGCCGCCGCGCAGGCCAGGACGAGCGGCAGCCCGTAGCGGTGGTAGGGGCCGACGGTCGTGGCCACGACGCGGGTGGACGCGGCGAGGGACTGCATGGCGTCGTGGTCCGTCGCGTCGGCGACCACGATCGGCCAGCTGCGGGCCGGGACGGGGAGGCCGGACCGAACCTGCTCCAGTCGCGACTGGGAACGTCCAGCGAGCGCGACCCGCAGGCCGTCCGGGGCGTGCCCCGCCAAGTACTCGGCGAGCAGCTTTCCCACGAATCCCGTTGCGCCATAGACGATCAGGTCGTACTCGCGTTCGCCTGCACTCACGGCTGGTGTCCTTCCACGACTCGCTCGGCCACCAGCGGCGGTCCGGGCGGCGTGCCGTCACCGAACGGTCGACCGCCGAGGGCTTCGCGACCGTGGGGAGTCAGCCAGCCCGAGAGGTTCGGGCCCACCGGCACGATACCCGTGGGGTTCACGTCGCGATGCACGACGTAGTAGTGCCGCTTGACCTGGGCGAAGTCGATCGTGTCGCCGAAGCCGGGGGTCTGGAAGAGGTCGCGGGCATAGGCCCACAGCACCGGCATCTCGGTCAGCTTCTGGCGGTTGCACTTGAAGTGCCCGTGGTACACCGCGTCGAAGCGCGCCAGGGTCGGGAACAGCCGGACATCCGCCTCGGTGATGGTGTCTCCCACCAGATATCGACGGTCGGTGAGACGCTCGGTGAGCCAGTCCAGCCGCGTGAACAGCCTGGAGTACGCACGCTCGTACGACGCCTGGTGACCGGCGAAGCCGCAGCGGTACACGCCGTTGTTGACGTCGTCGTACACCAGGTCGGCGACTCGGTCGATCTCCTCGCGCAGCGCCTCCGGATACAGGTCCGGCGCGCCGGCCCGATGGTGGTCGGTCCACTCGGTCGACAGGTCGAGGGTCATCTGGGCGAAGTCGTTGGTGACGACCTGACCCGACCGGACGTCCACGATCGCCGGGACGGTGATGCCCTTGGAGTATTCCGGGTAGCGGGCGAGGTAGGCGTCCTTCAGCCGGGGGATCCCCAGAACGGGGTCGACCCCGCCCGGGTCGAGGTCGAACGTCCAGCTGTCGGCGTCGTGGGTGGGACCGCACAGTCCCATCGAGATCGCGTCCTCCAGACCCAGCAACCGGCGCACGATGACCGCGCGGTTCGCCCACGGGCACGCGCGGGCGGCGACGAGGCGGTAGCGCCCCGCCTCGACAGGCCACTCGCGCGGACCCGTCCCCGCCCGGGTGATGCGGTCCTGGATGTAGTCGGTGTCGCGTTCGAAGTCGTCCTCGACGTACTCGGCCTCGGTCATGGAGGTGCCCTACCCCGCCCCCATCGCTCCCACCCGCGCCAGCAGGAGCGCCTCGGCCACACAGACCCGCTCGAACTCACCGAGGTGCAGCGACTCGTTGGCGCCGTGGGCGCGGGAGTCCGGGTCCTCCACACCAGTCACGAGGATGGCAGCGTCGGGGAACCTCTCGGCGAAGGCCGCCACGAACGGGATCGACCCACCCACGCCGATGTCGACGGGCGGGTGCCCCCAGGCGTCGGCGAACGCGGCACGCGCCTGCTCGTACACCGGACCCTGTGCGTCGGCGGCGAACCCCGCCCCCTGGTCGTCCAGGTGGATCTGCACCTGCGCGCCCCACGGGACGTTCTCGAGCAGGTGACGCTCCAGAGCGGCGTACGCCGTCATCGGGTCCTCCGAAGGCGCGATCCGCATCGAGATCTTGGCGGCCGCCTGCGGCACCAGGGTGTTCGACGAGGTGGCGACCGTCGGTGCGTCGATACCGATGACGGTGACCGAGGGCTTGCCCCAGATCCGCGTCAGCAGTGACCCGGTGCCGATGGTCTGAACCCCGTCGAGCAGGCCGGACTCCTCGCGCAACCGTGACTCGGGATAGTCCAGGTCGCTGGCCTCCGTCGCGACCAGCCCCGCCACCGTCACGTCTCCGGCGTTGTCGTGCAGGGTCGCCAGCAGGCGGATGAGCGCGGTGATCGCATCGGGAACGGCGCCGCCGAACATCCCCGAGTGGACGCCGTGGTCAAGGGTCCGAACCGTCACCACGACGCGGACCATTCCACGCAGGGTCGTCGTCAGCGCCGGCTCCCCGATCGCCCAGTTGGTCGAGTCGGCCAGCACGATCGCGTCGGCGCGCAGCCGCTCACCGTGCCGCTGCAGGATCGTGGCGAGGGAGTCCGAGCCGATCTCCTCCTCGCCCTCGACGAACACGGTGACGCCGACCGGGAGGTCACGGCCGTGCGCGCGCAGGGCTGCGACGTGCGCCATGATCCCGGCCTTGTCGTCAGCGGCGCCACGCCCGTACAGCCGGCCGTCCCGCTCGGTGGGCTCGAAGGGCGGTGAGTCCCAGTCCGCGTCACGGCCGGGCGGCTGGACGTCGTGGTGGGCGTACAGCATCACGGTGGGCGATCCGGGCGGCCCGTCGCGGTGCCCGATCACCGCGGGGCGGCCACCCTCGCGGACGACCTCGACCTCGAGCCCCTCCGCGCGAAGCAGGGCCGCCGTCGCCTCCGCGCTGGCCTCCACGTGGGCCTGGTCGAACGCGTCCAGAGACACGCTGGGGATGCGGGTGAGCGCCTCGAGGTCCGCGCGGACGGCGGGCATCAGGTCGGCCACGCGGCCGCGGAGGTGGTCGATCTGGTCCGGGCTGAGCACGTCGGTCATCTGCTCGACTCTAGCCAGCACCGTTCCGCGATCCCCACGCCGTACCGGTCCGGGCCCCGGCGGCGACCCCGTAGGGTTGGGGGGTGTTCGGACGCAGCAAGACGGCAGAGACGCCCACGGGCAAGGCCGCTGAGACCTCCTCGCCGCGCGAGGGGGCCAAGAACCGCCCCACGCCCAAGCGCCGCGAGCAGGAGGCGGCACGCAAGCGCCCGCTCGTGCAGACCGACCGCAAGGCGGCACGTGGCACCGACAAGGTGAAGCGCAAGGAGTACCAGCTCAAGGTGCGGTCGGCGATGGCGACCGGCGACGACACCTACCTGCCCGCGCGCGACAAGGGTCCGGTGCGCCGTTACATCCGCGACTACATCGACGCCCGCTGGAACCTGGGCGAGTTCCTCCTGCCGGTGATGCTCATCGTGCTGCTGCTCTCGTTCGTCGGGAAGTCGTGGGCCATCAACCTGACGGTGTTCCTCGTCTACGGGCTGCTGCTGCTCGCGATCGTCGACTCCGCCCTGATGTGGCGCCGCCTGAAGAAGCTGCTGCTGGCGAAGTTCGGCGCGGACACCGCGACCCGCGGGCTGTCGGCGTATGCCGTCATGCGCGCGTTCCAGCTGCGCCGCTCCCGCATGCCCAAGTCGCTCAACCAGCGCGGCCAGTACCCGTCCTGACCCGCTGAGCAGCCGGACGCACGCCACTGTGCGCCCGGATCGAGTGGGCTACTGCGGGGGCTGCAGGCTCATCGGGCCATAGACCTTGCCGCCGTCGAGGTGAAGCACGACCGCGTCGACACCGGCCGCACCCAGGTCGTGCCACACCTCGCCGAACCAGTTCTCGGCGTCCGACTGCGTCGGGAAGGCCGTGGTGACCAGCCCGTCACCGGTCATCTCGAGCCCCTCGGCGTCCAGGTAGGTCCAGGTCCACGCGTCAGCCATGGCGCCACCCTAGGCCGCTGACGCCCAGAGGTCGCGAACCCGGTCGACCTCGGCGGCGGCCTGGGCGAGACCGGCGCGCGCGGACGCTGGCCGCGACTCGGGATCCAGCACGTTCTTCCCGATCGCGGCGACCGAGGCCGCGTCCGGGGAGATCACCAGGTGCATGACGCCGAGGTCGGCCAGCTGCTGCGTGGCGCTGCGCAGCGGCCCGATCGCTCGATCCACCGGTGTCAGGGCGACCACCGGGTCACAGCCGGCGACCAGGTCGGCGTTCGCCCCCGACCGCATCCCACCGTCCACATAGCTGCGGCCGTTGATCGGGATCGGGGGATACACGCATGGCACCGCACAGCTCGCGTTCACCGCGTCCTCCAGGCTCACGTCAGGCCGCGGGCCGCGGGGGCCGAACCGCGCCAGCGCCCCGGTCCGGGTGTCGACCGCGGTCACCACCAGGTCCCGGTCGGGCCACGTCAGGCCGCCGATGCGCAGGCCCACCTGCTCATACCGCTCGTCCACCGTCGGCGTGCGACCCCGTGCAGCGACGCGCACGGCCCGACGACCGAGCACGCGGCCGAACCGCTCCGCGTCACCACCCGCCCGCAGCACCGCCAGCCCGAACTCCACGAGGACGCCGGCACCGATCGAGGCGAGCGGCGCCGTGCCGTCGCCCAGCTCGGCCGGCGGCAGCAGCTGCCGGCGGTACAGCTCCTCCAGCCCGATGTCGCTGGTGACCTGGGCTCCGACGATCGCGCCGGCCGAGGTCCCGACCACTCGGTCGGCGGTGGTCAGGTCGACACCGGCCCGGGCGAGCCCCCAGAGCAGCCCGGTCTCCCAGGCGATCCCGGTGATCCCGCCACCGCCCAGGACCAGACCGCGCCGGCTCACCACGTGCTCGCTGAGAGTGTCGTCACGCGGTCAGTCTGCCCCACCTGTGTGCGCTGCCTCCGTCGTGGGCGCCTTGTCGTGGGCCACCCAGTCGCCCGCCGCTGACCCGGACCGCGCCGCGACACCCGCGCAGTGACGACCGTTGGTCCGGTGGGCGGGCGGGTGAGGAGCACGACGCAACAGCGCCGAGCGGACCAACGGTCGTCGGTACGCCTGACGGCCGTGCGACCCACCGGCCGTGCGACCCGATGGGCAGTGCGACCGATGGGCCAGTGCGACCGATGGGCAGTGCGACCAACCGGTTGACGGATCGGCGGTTACGGTGGCGCGGTGCGGATCTCACCCTGGCAGCGGGTCGCCCTCTCCATGTTCGCGGTGGGCTGGGGTGCCAACCAGTTCTCCTCCCTGCTCGTGGTGTACCGCGACGAGCTCGGGCTCTCCTCCCAGACGCGCGCAGCGCTGTTCGGGGTGTATGCGGTCGGGCTGGTCCCGGGGCTCCTCGCCGGTGGTGGTGCCTCCGACCGGTGGGGGCGCCGCGCCGTGTCCGTCCCGTTCGTCGCGCTCTCCCCCGTCGCGACCCTGATCCTGGTGCTCGGCCGTGAGGAGGTGTGGGGCCTTGCCGCCGGCCGCCTGCTCGCCGGTCTCTGCTCGGGCGTGGTGTTCAGCGCCACGAGCGCGTGGGTCGCCGAGCTGTCCGCGTCCCACTCGGAGGGTGCCGGGGCACGCCGGGCGGCAATCGCGCTCTCGGCCGGGTTCGGCACCGGGCCGCTCGTCGCAGGGTTGGTCGCGCAGTTCGCCCCCCACCCGCTCTGGGTTCCCTACCTCCCCCACCTCGTACTCGGCACCCTCGCCCTGCTGCTGGTCCTGCCGGCCCCCGAGACGGTTCACCGCGGGCTGGCGGCACCTCGCGCGATCCTGCGGATCCCGCGGGTCACCCGCTCGGCCACCTTCCTGCTCACCGTCGCCCCGGTCGCTCCGTGGGTGTTCGGCTCGGCAGCGATCGCGATCGCCTTCCTGCCCGGCGAGCTCGGCGGGGACCAGACCTACGCGGTGGCGTTCGCCGCCGTCCTCGCCGGGCTGACGCTGGGGACCGGGGTATTCATCCAGCCGACGGCCCGGGCCATCGAGGCGCGCTGGCCCGGGCGGGCCGGGCGGGTGGGCCTGGCGGCCGCGATCCTCGGCAGCCTGCTCGGGGTCCTGTCCCTGACCCTGGACAGCCACCTCGTCCTGCTGGTTGCCGGCTTCGTCCTGGGCGCCGCATACGGGATGTGCCTCGTTTCCGGTCTCCGCGACACCGAGCGGCTCGCGTCGCCGGACGAGCGCGGCGCGACCGTGGCCGTCTACTACGTGCTGACCTACCTCGGGTTCGCGGCGCCGTACGCCCTGGGTTGGCTCTCCCAGACCGGCCTGGGTGATCGCGCTGCGATGCTCGTCGCCGCCGTCCTCGCGCTCGTGAGCGCCGTCGTGGTCACCGTCTCGCGGCGCCGACTCAGGCTGTGAACCCGAGGAGGGCCACCGCCAGGACGACAGCAGCGCGATCCACGCAGCCACATCGTGCGGTCACCGGGCGCTCAGGCCTCCCGCACCGACACCTCGACGAACGGCGGCTTGACCACCTGCGCGGTGACGTCGCGACCGCGGACGTCGACGACCACCTCGTCGCCGACGGCGACCGACGGCGACAGCAGGGCCAACGCGATCCCCTGCTTGAGGGTCGGCGAGAAGGTCCCGGAGGTGACCTCCCCCACCTCGCGGCCGTCAGCCGCCTTGACCACGCAGTGCGGGCGCGGGATGCCCCGGCCGGTCGCCAGCAGCCCCCACGACACCCGCTCCGGTCCGGCAGCCTTCTCGGCGACCAGTGCGTCCTTGCCCCAGAACGCGTCCTTCTTCCAGCCGACGGCCCAGCCGGCCCGCGCCTGGACCGGCGTGATCGTCGCGCTGAGGTCGTTGCCGTGCAACGGATATCCCATCTCAGTGCGCAACGTGTCGCGCGCGCCGAGTCCGCACGGCAGTCCGGCATACGGCCTCATCGCGGTGACGAGGGCATCCCAGAGGTCACCGCTCACGTCCCACGCGGGGACCAGCTCATATCCCCGCTCGCCGGTGTACCCGGTGCGGCAGACGATGACCGGCAGCCCGCTCCACTGGGTCTCGACGAACGACATGTACCCATGCCCGGTGGGCAGCCCCAGCGCGTCCAGCACATCATCACTGCACGAGCCCTGCACCGCGATCACGCCGTAGTCCTGGTGCAGGTTCTCAACCGTGACCCCGGCTGGCGCCCCCGCAGCCAGCAGATCGACGACGGCGGCGGTGTTGGCTGCGTTCGGGATCAGGAACACGTCCTCCTCGCTGCGCAGGTAGGCGATGAGGTCATCGACGACGCCACCCTCGGCGTTGCAGCACATCGTGTACTGCGCCCTGCCCGGCTCGATCCGAGCGAGGTCGTTGGTCAGGCACCGGTTGACGTAGGCCGCCGCGCCCGGCCCGCTCACCCGCGCCTTGCCGAGGTGGGAGACGTCGAAGACCCCGACCGACGAACGCACCGCGGTGTGCTCGGCGACGACCCCGCCGCCGGGGTACTCGATGGGCATCTCCCAGCCCCCGAAGTCGGCCATCTTCGCGCCCAGAGCGACGTGTCGGTCGTGCAGGGGCGAGGTCAGGAGGGTGCCGTCGGTCATGCGGTGAACCGTACCGCCCGAGGTTCGGCGGATATGCTCGCCGGGGCCCGACGTGCTGACCACCGGCGCGGCCACCCACCACCCGCCACAGGAAGACGCTGCTCACCGTGACCCTGACCATCTCCGACCGCGCCGTTCACACGATCAAGACCGACGCACTGGTCATCGGCGTGGTGAAGACCGACGACGGGCCGGCTCTGGCAGCCGGTCACGGGCTGCCTCGCGCTGCGGCCAGCCACCTCGTGACGGCAATGGCTGCCCTCGGCACCACCGGCGCGCTGGACGAGGTCCACCGGGTCACCCCGGTCCCCGGCACGACGGCTGGGCTGGTCGCGCTGACCGGGCTCGGAGCAGCCGGTGCCCGGACCACGTCGTTCCCCACCGAGACGTTGCGCCGCGCGGCCGGTGCGGCGCTGCGGGCCGTTCCCGGCGCCGCCAGGGTCAGCCTTGCTCTCCCGGTCGCCACCGCGGAGGCCGTCGCCGCAGTCGCCGAGGGAGCTGCCCTCGGCTCGTACGAGTACGCGCCGATCAACCCGAGCGCCCGCACCACCCGGACCCGCGCGGTCAGGTCCGGGTCGGCGTCCAAGACCACCAAGGGAACCGCGATCTCGGTCTGCGCCCCGCGCACCCGTGAGAACTCCGGCGCCGTGAAGCGGGCAGGGATCCTCGCCGCCGCGACCGCGTGGACCCGCGACCTCGTCAACACCCCGCCCAACATGCTGTATCCCGAGACCTTCGCCGCGGCGGTGCGCGAGCGCGTCGCCGACAGCGGAGCCAAGGTGACCGTCAAGGTGCTCGACGAGAAGGCGCTCGCCAAGGGCGGGTTCGGTGGGATCGTCGGCGTCGGTCAGGGATCGGTCAACCCGCCCAGGATCGTCACCATGAGCTATGCGCCGGCCCGACCCAGGGGCTCGATCGCGTTGGTGGGCAAGGGAATCACCTTTGACTCCGGCGGGCTGAACCTCAAGCCGGCAGCAGGCATGCTCACGATGAAGTGCGACATGGCCGGGGCCGCGGCGGTGGCCGGTGCGGTGCTCGCCGCTGCAGAGGTCGGGGTGCCGTACGCCGTCACCGGATATCTCTGCCTGGCCGAGAACCTGCCCAGCGGCACTGCCCAACGTCCCAGCGACGTGGTCACGATGCGCAACGGCACCACGGTGGAGATCCTCGACACCGATGCCGAAGGTCGGATGGTCCTGGCCGACGGGATCTGCCTGGCCAGCGAGTCGACCCCCGACGCGATCATCGACATCGCCACCCTGACCGGGGCTCAGGTCGTCGCGCTCGGCACCCGGGTGGCCGGGGTCATGGGCAACGACGACGCCCTGCGCGCGCAGGTCTGCGACGCCGCGGGGGCGGCCGGCGAGGCGGTCTGGCCGATGCCGCTGCCCGCCGAGATGCGGTCCAAGCTCGACAGCCCGGTCGCCGACCTCGCCCACAAGGGTGACCGGTGGGGTGGCATGCTCACCGCGGCGATCTTCCTGCAGGAGTTCGTCGGCTCGACCGAGGACGCCGCCATCCCGTGGGCCCACATCGACATCGCCGGCCCCGCGTTCAACGACGCAGCCGCCTATGGCCACACCCCCAAGGGCGGCACCGGCTTCGGCGTGGCCACCCTGGTTCGGCTCGTCGAGACCCTCGCCGCCGGCTGACGCCGCCGACCCCAGGCCCGGGCACTGCGGGTACCGGCCGGGCACCGCGGGTACCGGGCCGGGCACTGCGGGTACAGGGCCCGGGCACTGCGGGTACAGGGCCCGGGCACTGCGGGTACCGGGCCCGGGCACTGCGGGTACAGGGCTACCACCCCGCGCACGAGAGTCCTGCGCGAACCGTCCCCACGGTGCGCGAAGACGCCGCGAGGCCCCGGACCAGTCGGTCCGGGGCCTCGCTGCTGGGGCTGGGGCTTGGGGTCAGCCGCCGCTCTTGCGACGGAACATCTGCTGGGCGCCGGAGGTCTCCGGTCCGTGGGTGCCATGCACCTTGGACTTCTCGCCGTCGGCCGACACGTCGCGCCCGCCATGAGCGTGCTTGCGGTCCAACGCCGCCCGGAACTTGGCCTTCACGTCCTCGGGCACCGGTTCGGGGCCAGAGCCACCGCTCGACTTCGACATGGAGTTCTCCTTCGATCGTGGGCGGGGCACAAGCACCCCAGCCCGTCGGGCCACTGCTCGTGACCCCACCCTCGCATCGAACCAGACTCGCCACCACCGATATCCACCCCGTGGCGTGGCACGCTGACCGGGTGAGCAATCCGGAAACCGCGCCCGAGGAGGTCGAGTGCGGCTCGGGTGAGGACCGCACCGCCCAGGCAGTGACGGTTCTTCTGCCCCGCGACGTACCGCTGGGCGGGGCCCGCGCGATGACGGTACGTCGGACGTTGCCCCAGCGGCACCGGTCGCTGGTCGGGGCGTGGTGCTTCGCAGACCACTACGGTCCCGACGCGGTCGCCGAGACCGGAGGCATGGTGGTGCCCCCGCACCCCCACACCGGCCTGCAGACCGTGAGCTGGCTGTTCACCGGGGTGATCGAGCACCGCGACAGCGGCGGACACCACGCGATGGTCCGCCCGGGCGAGCTGAATCTGATGACCGGCGGTAGCGGGGTCGCCCACTCCGAGGTCTCGACGCCCGGCACGGACGTGCTCCACGGCGTCCAGCTCTGGGTCGCGCTGCCGGAGGCGACCCGCAACGCCCCGCGCGACTTCGTCCACTACGCGCCGCCATCGGTCTCGGTCGGAACGGCGACGGCGCGGGTCTTCCTGGGGACGTTGGCCGGGAGCACCTCTCCCGTGGCGACCCACACGCCGCTGTTGGGAGCCGAGATCGAGCTCGCCGGCGGCCACGTGGACCTCCAGGTCGACCCCACCCACGAGCACGCTGTCCTCGTCGACCGCGGCGAGGTAGCTGTGGAGGGCGCTCCGGTCGGGACCGGCGCGCTCGGCTACCTCCCGACCGGTCGCGACCGGCTCCGAGTCGACAGCCGTGGCGCCGCGCGGATCCTGCTCATCGGGGGCGCGCCGCTGGAGGAGGACATCCTCATGTGGTGGAACTTCGTGGGGCGCAGCCACGAGGAGATCGCCGAGTTCCGGCAGGAATGGCAGCAGCGCGGCGAGCGGTTCGGTGTGGTGCCGGGCTACGCGGGCGAACCGAGCTGGCTGCCCGCTCCCCTCCTGCCCACGACCACGTTGCGGCCCCGACGCCGGTGACGTGGCGGTGGTGAGGTCAGCGCCTGCGCTGGCGGGAGTTCCACTCCCGCATCCGGTTCGGGTATCCGGTCTGGTTGACGTCGTACACCGGGACCTCCAGGGCTCGGGCCAGGGTGAAGGCGGTCTCGCGCGTGCCGGCCGCCCGACGGGTCCATTCGCCGTCGTGCGCGATCAGGATCACCGTCGTCGCCGTGACGTTGGTCGGAGGCTCGACATAGGCCTCCACACCGCGACGCGAGGCGATGAACGCGGCGAAGTGCTCCCGCACCGCGTGCTGGTCCACCGCCATGCCCGGGCCGTCCTTCGGGCCACGCGCCGCCGTCCCCGAGGAGCGCCGTCTCCACCAAGCCATGGGAACACTCTAGGGTTTGCCGCTGTGCGCGAGCCGAATGCCGCGCCCACGTCTGGAGCACCGGTCCGGCGCCTGGTCGGTTGGAGCGGCACCGCTTGCGCCCGCCCCTCCAAACAATGACAAGATGACCGGCACGACCTTGGCGCTGCGCACCCAGCCGCGCCGGGCTCACGACCCGAGAACGCGCGCATACACGCAAGGGAGCGGCACGATGTCGGCTGACGCCGAGAAGTCCTTTGACCTGGTCATCCTTGGCGGCGGCAGTGGCGGGTATGCCTGCGCACTGCGTGCGGCCGAGCTGGGGCTGAGCGTGGCCCTGGTCGAGAAGGGCAAGCTGGGGGGTACCTGCCTGCACGTCGGCTGCATCCCCACCAAGGCGCTGCTGCACGCCGCTGAAGTGGCCGACTCGGCCCGCGAAGGATCGAGCTTCGGGGTCAGGACCACCTTCGAGTCGGTCGACATGGCTGGGGTCAACGCCTACAAGGACGGCGTCATCGGCCGGCTCTACAAGGGCCTTCAGGGGCTGGTGAAGTCCAAGAGCATCGAGTACGTCGAGGGCGAGGGTCGCCTCGTGGCCAAGGACACCGTCGAGGTCGGCGGTCGCCGGCTCACCGGCCGGCACGTGGTGCTGGCCACCGGGTCCTACGCCAAGAGCCTGCCGGGTCTGGAGATCGCCGGTCGGGTGATGACCAGCGAGCAGGCCCTGCACCTGGACTTCGTTCCGCCACGCGTCGTGGTGCTCGGTGGCGGAGTCATCGGCGTCGAGTTCGCCTCCGTCTTCAGGTCCTTCGGCTCCGAGGTCACCATCGTCGAGGCGCTGCCCCGGTTGGTGGCCGCCGAGGACGAGGCCGTGAGCAAGCAGCTCGAGCGCAGCTTCCGCAAGCGCAAGATCAGCTTCAAGACCGGGGTGCGGTTCTCCGGCGCGGAGCAGAACGGCGATGTCGTCACGGTGTCGCTCGAGGGCGGACAGACCATCGAGGCCGACCTGCTGCTGGTCGCGGTCGGGCGTGGCCCCGTCGCGACGGGACTCGGATACGAGGAAGCGGGCGTGGCCATGGATCGCGGCTTCGTGCTGGCCGACGAGCGCTGCCGGACCAACGTCGAGGGCATCTATGCCGTCGGTGACATCGTGCCTGGTCTGCAGCTGGCCCACCGCGGCTTCGCCCAGGGCATCTTCGTCGCCGAGGACGTGGCCGGCCTCAACCCGCCGGCCATCGACGAGCTCGGGATCCCGCGGGTCACCTACTGCGAACCCGAGATCGCCTCGGTCGGGCTCACCGAGGCCCAGGCCAAGGAGAAGTACGGCGAGATCGAGACCTACGAGTACAACCTCGGCGGCAACGGCAAGTCCCAGATCCTGCAGACCCAGGGCTTCATCAAGCTGGTCCGCGAGAAGGACGGGCCGGTCGTCGGCGTCCACATGATCGGCGCCCGGATGGGCGAGCAGGTCGGCGAGGCGCAGCTCATCTACAACTGGGAGGCCCTGCCCTCCGACGTGGCGAGCCTGATCCATGCCCACCCCACCCAGAACGAAGCCCTCGGCGAAGCGCACCTCGCACTGGCCGGCAAGCCGCTGCACGCGCACGCCTGACCCACCGGATCAAGGAGATCACTCACATGTCCGAACGCGTGACCATGCCGGCTCTGGGCGAGTCCGTCACCGAAGGCACCGTGACCCGGTGGCTGAAGAACGTCGGTGACAGCGTCGAGGTCGACGAGCCGCTGCTCGAGGTCTCGACCGACAAGGTCGACACCGAGATCCCCTCGCCCATCGCGGGCACCCTGGAGGAGATCCTCGTCCAGGAGGACGACACGGTGCCTGTGGGCGCCGATCTCGCCGTGATCGGCGACGGGTCCGGATCGTCCTCGCAGGACGACGACGGCCAGTCCGCTGCCGCTGAGTCCTCAGGTGAGTCCGCTGAGTCCTCAGATGAGTCCGGTGGCTCTGGTGAGCAGGAGAGAGGCCAGGAGCCGGCCGCCGAGGCACCCTCGACCGAGCAGCCCGAACAACCGGAGACCTCCGAGCCCGAGCACGCGTCGAGCGAGTCCGTAGACGACGGCAACGAAAGCGGCAGAGCGGCAACGGAGGCGGCAGCGGCACGACCGTCCAGATGCCCGCCCTCGGCGAGTCGGTCACCGAAGGAACGGTCACCCGCTGGCTCAAGAACGAGGGCGACGACGTCGAGGTCGACGAACCGCTGCTCGAGGTCTCGACGGACAAGGTCGACACCGAGATCCCCTCGCCCGTGGCCGGCAAGCTCACCAAGATCCTCGTGCAGGAGGATGACACCGTCCCGGTCGGCGGCGACCTTGCCGTCATCGGTGGCTCGGGTGACGCCCCGGCGACGGCCACTCCCGACCAGGACAAGGTCGAGGAGAACGCTGACGTCAAGGAGCCCGCGCCGTCCGAGGACAGCGGATCGAGCGCGAAGACCGCCGAGCCGGCCGCGCCCACCGAGCCGGCCGCGCCCACCGAGCAGCCTCCCGCCGACGCCCCGGCTGCCGAGCAGTCCTCCGCCCCAGCGAAGGCCGAGGTCGCCGCGCAGAACGCGCCCACCGAGCCGGCACCCGCCGCTTCGGGTGGCTCGGGGGATGCGTCCACCTATGTCACCCCGTTGGTCCGCAAGCTGGCCGCCGACCACGGCGTCGACCTGGCGGCGCTGACCGGCACCGGTGTCGGGGGCCGGATCCGCAAGCAGGATGTCCTCGAGGCCGCCGAGAAGGCCAAGCAGGCGGCTGCCGCGGCAGCCGCACCCCCTCCGGCGGCGCCGGCGGCCAAGGCGACCGCCCCTGCCGCTGCGGGCTCGGCGCCGGCCCGCCCGTCCGCCGAGGCATCGGCCAAGCGCGGGACCACCGAGAAGATGTCGCGGCTCCGCCAGACCATCGCCCGGCGGATGGTCGAGTCGCTGCAGGTGTCGGCCCAGCTGACCACGGTGGTCGAGGTCGACGTCACCAAGGTGGCCCGGCTGCGCACCCGCGCGAAGTCCGACTTCGAGGCGCGGGAGGGCACCAAGCTCAGCTTCCTGCCGTTCTTCGCGCTGGCAGCGGTCGAGGCGCTCAAGGTGTACCCGTCGGTCAACGCCAGCATCGACGGCGACCAGGTGACCTACCACGGCAGCGAGAACCTCGGCATCGCGGTGGACACCGAGAAGGGCCTGCTCGTCCCGGTCCTGAGGAACGCCGGCGACCTCAACATCGCCGGGCTCGCCCGAGGGATCGCGGACGTCGCCGACCGCACGCGCAGCAACAAGATCATGCCGGACGACCTCGCCGGCGGGACCTTCACGCTCACCAACACCGGCAGCCGCGGCGCCCTGTTCGACACCCCGATCATCAACCAGCCGCAGGTCGCGATCCTGGGCACCGGGGCCGTCGTGAAGCGTCCGATCGTCGTCATCGACGGCGACGGCGGCGAGACGATCGCGATCCGGTCGATGGTCTACCTCGCGCTGTCCTATGACCACCGCATCGTCGACGGAGCGGACGCGGCGCGCTTCCTCACGGCGATGAAGACCCGTCTGGAGGAAGGCGCGTTCGAGGTGTGACCCCTGGGTAGGTTCCCCTCGACCGCACCGCGATCCTTCCCATCGGTCCTTCATGCCGCGTCTCTTCTGAGGAGCAACCGTGCCGCAGCGCATTGCCATCACCGGGTCCTCCGGTCTGGTCGGCAGTGCGCTGTCGGCGTTCCTGGCCGAGCGCGGTGACACGCCGCTACACCTGGTCCGCCGCCCTCCGCGGGCCGCTCACGAGATCGAGTACGACCCGACCCGGCGTCGCCTCGACCCCACCGCACTGGACGACGTCGATGCGGTCGTCAACCTTGCCGGGGCAGGCGTCGGTGACCACCGGTGGACTCCGGAGTACAAACGCGTGCTCCTGACCTCGCGCGTCGACGTCACCACGACGGTGACCAACGCCCTGGTCGAGGTGCTCGAACGGACCGGTCACACGATTCCGCTGGTCAGCGCGTCCGCGGTCGGCTACTACGGCCAGAACAGGGGCGAGGAGGACCTGAGCGAGGACAGCGGCGGCGCCACGGACTTCCTCGCCCAGCTCGCCGACGCGTGGGAGCGCGCGACCGAGCCGGCGAGCGCAGCGGGCATCCCGGTCGCGCTGATCCGGACCGGGACCATGGTGCTTGCCCCGGACGCAGGCCCGTTCCCCCGCCTGAAGAAGCTCACCATGCTCGGGATCGGCGGCCCCCTCGGCGGCGGCAAGCAGTACTGGTCGTGGATCTCCCTGACCGACGAGGTCAACGCGATCGCGTTCCTGCTGGAGCGACCCCACCTGCAGGGGCCGGTGAACCTCACGGCGCCGGCGCCCAGCCGGCAGAAGGAGTTCGCCGCCGAGCTCGGTCGTCAGCTGGGCCGCCCCTCGATCGTCCCCGCGCCCTCGGCAGCCCTGCATCTCGTGCTGGGAGAGTTCGCCGGAGCCATCCTCGGCGGGGCCAAGGCGCTGCCGGTGCGACTGCTGGCCGAAGGCTTCGAGTTCACCCACCCGAGCCTGGAGTCGGTGCTGGAGTGGGCGACCCGCTCACGGTGACCGGCCGGACCTGGGCAACCCTCCAACCCGCCTCGGTCCACTGCAGGACCAGGTCGACGGCCGGCGCCGACCTCGGCGGGAACCGGGCCACCACCGAGCCGGACCGCGTCGCGTAGGCGCTCGTGTCGACGACGACCCGCAGGACCGGGTGGTCGCGAGCCACGGCCGCGGGCGCGTCGCCGACGGGAGTGCCGGTCGCCGGAGGGCCGCCCACGGCAGACGTATCGGCGCCGGCTCCGCCAGCCGGCTGGAGGACGGCGCTTCGCACTGTGAAGCGCAGGCCCTGATAGCGGCTCGCCGTCGCCGCCAGGTGGTCCAGGACCGCCGCGTCGGCCGCCCAGGCAGGCGAGCCCCGGGCATCGGCCGCTGCGAGCGCCGGCTCCTGCGCGCGCTCCAGCGCGGTCGCGCGCGCGTCGGCGAGCCCCTGCGCCACCCGCAGCGGCTCGGACAGGTCGCGCCGTGGGGTCTGCTGCACGCCGGCCGGACGCTGTTCGGGAGCGGCCGGCGTCGGGCCTCCCTGACCGCTGAGCGTCAGCCCCAGGACGGCGACCACGCCCAGCCCGGTGGCGATGCGACCCACCCACGGCGGCCACCGCCAGCGATGGGTGCGCGCCTGCCGCACCAGGGCCCGCAGTGCGGCGTTGACCGGTGCCATCGCCAGGTCGACCCTGCGCACCGCGGCACGGGCGGTCCGCGTCGAGACCCCGGCTCGGTGGTCCGCTTTTTCACGATCCCACCGCGAACCGGGGTCCGCCGACACCGCCACCCGCAGCCGACGGGTCAACAGCGACGTGTCGTCGTCGCCGACCCGCAGACGGATCGGCTCGGGCGAGGCGGCGTCGAAGAACAGGAGGGCGGCCTCGTGCGCTGTGGGCCGCGCCGTGGGGTCGGGGTCCATGCACACGGCGACCGCCTCGAGCATCGCGGGCGGCAGCCCGGGGGCGAGGTCGAGCAGCGGCTGGCGCATCCCGAGCTCCTCGGCGGGTGCGCCCGTGAGGCAGTACCAGGCCAGGGCCCCGACGGCGTACACGTCCGCGCTCGGCGCCGGGGAGGCACCGAAGAACGTCTCGGGTGGGGTGAACCCGCGGGTGCCGTGGGAAGGTGCGCCGGCCTCACCGGCCAGCCGGGCCACCCCGAGATCGGCCAGCAGGGGACGGCCTCGAACGTCGAGCAGCACATTGGTGGGAGTCACGTCGGCGTGAACCACCCCGGCCGCGTGGACCGCGGCGAGGGTCCGCGCGATCGGCGAGGCGATGGTGACGGTCTCACCCGGGCTGAGGGTACCCCGGGCAGCGAGCACCGACGCCAGCGTCCCACCGGTGACCGGCTCGAGCACCAGCGCCACCCGGTCGTGCGGGAGCGGCACCACCTCGTGGCAGGGGACCAACCCGTGGTCGGTGAGCCGCTGGGCGAGCAGGAACTCCGGGACCGCGCCGCCCGATCCCCCGGCCAGCACCACCTTGAGCGCTACCGGCCATCCGTCGGGCATCCGCACCGCGCTCCACACCACGCCGCTCGCCCCCGCGCCGAGGCGACCGGTGACGCGGTAGCCGGGGACCTCGGGCACCTCCACACCCACCCACGACCCACCGCGCTCGTCCATCCACGGAGTCTGCCGTGATCGGCCGATCTGGCCGTCGAGTTGTCCACAGGCCCGGTTCCGTAGGCTGCCCGTCATGCCTGCCGACCAGCCGACCATCCTCGCGACCTCCGGTGGGTACCGGACGGGCGAGCGGACCCGCCTCGAGCTCAACAGCCTCTTCCACCACGCGGTCGAGCTGTCCGGGACCACCCGGCGTCCTCGGGTCGCAGCGCTCGGCACCGCGAGCGGCGACCAGCGAGGGTTCGCCGCGGACCTGTCCGAGGCGGCGAACCTGGCTGGGTTCGACCTCACCCACCTCCACCTGTTTCCCATGCCGACCGTGGCCGACGTGCAGGCCTACCTGCTCGACCAGGACGTCGTGTGGGTCAACGGCGGCTCGGTCGCCAACCTGCTCGCCGTCTGGCGGGTCCACGGGCTCGACGTGATCCTCCGCGAGGTGTGGCAGGCCGGTGTCGTCCTGGCCGGGGTGTCGGCCGGCTCCATCTGCTGGTTCGTCGGCGGCACCACCGACTCGTTCGGGGTCGAGCTGGCGCCGGTCACCAACGGCCTGGGCCTGCTGCCCTACGCCAACGGTGTGCACTATGACAGCGAGGAGCGCCGCCGCCCGCTGGTGCACCGGCTCGTGGCCGACGGCACGCTCCCCCAGACCCACTGCACCGACGACGGCGTCGGGCTCGTCTACCGCGGCACCGAGCTGGTCGAGGCGGTCAGCGAACGCGACGGCGCGGGCGCCTACGTCGTCACTTCGGTGGGCGACGCCGCGGTCGAGGAGCCGATCGCGACCCGCCGCCTGCCGAGCCCGTAGGCTGGTCCCATGCGTTTCCTGCATGCCGGCTTCGACCCCGAGCTCGTGGACTACCACCAGGCGTGGGACCTCCAGCGCGAGATCCATGCCGAAGTCGTCCAGGGCCGCGAGCCCGACACCGTGATCCTGCTCGAGCACGCGGCCGTGTACACCGCCGGCAAGCGGACCGAGGCCCACGAGCGTCCGCTGGACGGCACCCCGGTCATCGACGTCGACCGCGGCGGCAAGATCACCTGGCACGGACCCGGCCAGCTCGTGGCCTACCCCATCGTGCGGCTCCCGGCTCCGATCGACGTGGTCGCCCACGTGCGCCGGCTCGAGGAGGTCATGATCCGGACCTGTGCCGAGTTCGGCGTCGACGCGACCCGGGTCGAGGGTCGCAGCGGGGTCTGGGTGACCGCCGACGCCCGCGGTGGCGACCGCAAGCTCGGCGCCATCGGCGTCCGTGTCAGCCGCCAGGTGACGATGCACGGGTTCGCCCTCAACTGCGACGCGGACCTCGGTTGGGGCTCGGTGATCGTGCCGTGCGGGATCGACGACGCGTCCGTGGGCTCGCTGAGCATCGAGGCCGGGCGGACCATCACCGTCCAGGACGTCCTGCCGTACGCCGAGAAGCACCTCGCCGACGTGCTCGACCTCGACGCCTTAAGGACTGCGCGAGAAAGCTCTCGACCACCTGTCGTATCCGTGATGCCCCGTTCGTAGCCACAGTGAGAGGCAGCCACCCGGGCCGCCCGCACAGGAGGACACCACCATGACGCAGTACATGCTCTCGGTCAGCGGCTCGGCCGAGCCGGCCTACCCCACCGAGGAGGCGATGCAGGCCGCCTTCGCCACGACGGAGGTCTTCAACCGCAGGATCCAGGCCGAGGGGGTCTGGGTCTTCGGAGGTGGGCTCGAGCCGATCGAGACCGCCACCACCGTCGACGCCCGAGGCCCCGAGGTCCTGACGACCGACGGGCCCTACACCGAGGCCAAGGAGTGGCTCGGTGGGTTCTGGATCATCGACGTCCCCGACCTCGACACCGCCCTGAGGTATGCCGAGGAGGGCTCCCGGGCCTGCGTCGGCAAGGTCGAGGTCCGGCCCTTCCAGCCCGTGTGACCGACTCCGCTGCGGCGACCGAGCGGATCTTCCGTGAGGAGTACGGCCGGGTCGTGGCCTCGCTGGTGCGACGCTTCGGTGACCTCGACCTCGCCGAGGACGCTGCCGGCGATGCCCTCCTGACCGCTCTCGAGAAGTGGCCGGTGGCCGGTGCGCCCCCCAACCCGGGGGCCTGGCTCACGACCACCGCCGCCCACCGGGCCATCGACCGGCTGCGGCGGGAGTCCCACCGCGATGCCTTGCACCAGGCGGCCGCCATGATGCACGACGACACCCCGCACGAGCCCACCGGGGCCATCAGCGACGACCGGCTCCGGCTCATCTTCACCTGCTGTCACCCCGCCCTGGCCCCCGAGGCCCGGGTGGCCCTCACCCTGCGACTGCTGGGCGGTCTCACCGTCGCCGAGATCGCCCAGGCGTTCCTCGTCCCCGAGACGACCATGGCCCAGCGGATCACCCGGGCCAAGAAGAAGATCGGCAGCGCGCGCATCCCGTTCCGCGTGCCCTCGCCACAGGACCTGCCGGCGCGGCTGTCGGCCGTGCTCGCGGTGCTCTACCTCGTGTACAACGAGGGATACCTCTCGACGTCCTCCGGCGAGGCGGCCCGGCAGGAGCTGACGACCGAGGCCATCCGGCTGACGCGCATCGTGCGGTCGCTCCTGCCGGAGACCCCGGAGGTGCTGGGGCTGCTCGCCCTGATGCTGCTCACCGAGTCACGGCACACCGCCCGTCTCGCCGGCGAGGAGCTGGTCCCACTCACCGAGCAGGACCGCGCGGGCTGGGACCCAGCGATGATCGCCGAGGGCCACGCGCTGGTGCGACAGTGCTTGGCCCGCAACGAGCCGGGACCGTACCAGCTGATGGCTGCGGTGAACGCGGTCCACACCGACGCGCCGACGGCTGCTGACACCGACTGGGCGCAGATCGCCACCCTCTACACCCACCTTCAGGCGATCGCGCCCAGCCCGGTGGTGGCGCTGAACCGCGCCGTCGCCATCGCCGAGCTCGACGGACCGGCGGTCGCTCTCGCCGAGCTCGACCGCCTCGACCTGATGACCTACCACGCCTGGCACGCGGCGCGTGCGGACCTGCTCCGCCGGCTCGGCCGCAGCGAGGAGGCCCGGTCGGCCTATGATGCAGCGATCGCCCAGACGGAGAACGAGGCCGTCCGGGCCCATCTGCGACGTCGCCGGTCCTCGCTGACCGGCGACACCGGTGGCGGTCCCGGCGCCTGCTCCCGATCGCGTGCTCCAGAGAGCGACAGTTAACTGGTAACACCGTGGACTTAACGGTGGATGCCTCTGAACTTGACCATTTGCTTACCATTCACTGGCAATCGCCATACGATCAACCCATGGACCTTTCCGCCTCGTTCGACCAGTTCGCCGCCGTCATGGCGCAGCACCCCGCCCTCTGGGGCGTACTCGGTGGCGCTCTCTTCGGTCTCGTCTTCGGCATCGTCCGCCCGGCCGGTGATGCCTGGGCCGCCGTCGTGTGGTTCCGCGTGATCGGAGGCGCCAGCCTCGGCGCGGTCGCGGCGATCGCCTTCCTCCAGTTCGGCACGCTGGCCTGACCTGCACCACCGGTCCACCGGAATACCGCGACCGGTTCGGGCGTAGTCTGACGTGGCGCCCGGTGACCTCCGGGCGTGTTCGTGCCCCCGGGTCAACCACTTCGCGGCGGCACGCCTGACGCCGAGGAGATGTTGGTGACTGTCGCACCTGAGGGCCGCCGGATGCTGCGCGTCGAGGCGCGCAACGCCGAGACACCGATCGAGCGCAAACCCGAGTGGATCCGCACCACGGCGCGGATGGGCCCGGAGTACACCCGGCTCCACTCGATGGTCAAGAGCGAGGGTCTGCACACGGTGTGCCAGGAGGCGGGCTGCCCCAACATCTTCGAGTGCTGGGAGGACCGCGAGGCCACCTTCCTCATCGGCGGCGAGCAGTGCACGCGCCGCTGCGACTTCTGCCAGATCGACACCGGCCGCCCGGCCGACCTGGACCGCGACGAACCGCGACGGGTCGCCGAGTCGGTGCGTCAGATGGGGCTTCGGTACTCCACGGTCACCGGCGTCGCCCGCGACGACCTGGCGGACGGCGGTGCCTGGCTGTACGCGGAGACGATCCGCCAGATCCATGCGCTGAACCCCGGCACCGGGGTCGAGATCCTGATCCCCGACTTCAACGGGGTGCCCGACCAGGTCGGCGCGGTGATCGAGGCCGCGCCCGAGGTGTTCGCCCACAACGTCGAGACCGTGCCGCGCATCTTCAGGCGGATCCGCCCGGCCTTCACCTACGAGCGCTCGCTCGCCGTCATCACGATGGGCCGCGACGCCGGTCTGGTCACCAAGTCCAACCTGATCCTGGGGATGGGCGAGGAGGAGCACGAGATCGAGCAGGCGCTGCGCGACCTGCACGAGGCGGGCACCGACATCATCACCATCACCCAGTACCTCCGCCCCTCCCCACGTCATCACCCGGTCGACCGGTGGGCCAAGCCTGAGGAGTTCGTGCACTGGTCGGACCTGGCCACCGAGATCGGTTTCAAGGGAGTCATGTCCGGCCCGCTGGTGCGCTCCTCCTATCGCGCTGGTCGTCTGTGGGCGACCGCCATGAACCACTGGGGACGGCCGATCCCGGCTCACCTGTCCCACCTCGCGCAGGCCGCGACCTCGCCGGCCCGCCAGGAGGCGGCCTCGCTGGTCCGCTCGGCACTGTCCGACGTATCCTGACCCGCATGCCCCGCTCCAAGGACGACATCGCTGCACCGAAGAAGCAGGGCCGGCTCGCCCAGATCCGTCAGGTGTACAAGGCTGCCCGCCAGGTCGACCGGCTGCTCCCCTGGTGGATCCTGCTCACCGTCGTGGGAACGATCGCCGTCGTCACCGGGGGTGGCGCGCTGCTCGGATACTGGATCTATGCCCTGATCCTGTCGATCCCGCTCGCCTTCATGGCCGGCACCATCGTCTTCAGCCGCCGCGCCGAGCGCGCCGCCTTCCAGGGCATCGCGGGGCAGCCGGGCGCGACCGGTGCCGCGCTGAGCGGCCTGCGCCGCAACTGGTACTACACACAGGAGCCGGTCGCGGCGGACGCCTCCCGAGCCGGCGACCTGGCCAACGCCGCTGTGGTCTTCCGCGCGATCGGCCGTCCCGGGGTGGTCCTGCTCGCCGAGGGTCCGCGCCCCCGCGCGGCCAAGCTGCTGGCCGCCGAGCGCAAGCGGATCGAGCGAGTCGCGCCCGGGGTGCCGATCACGCTGCTGCACACCGGCGAGGGTGAGGGGGACATCCCGATCCGCAAGGTCGCGAGCAAGCTCACCCGGATGAAGCCGGTGCTGACCAAGGAGGAGGCCTCCGCGGTCAACAAGCGGCTCAAGTCGCTGGGCGGGATGCGGCCCCCGATCCCGGCCGGCATGGATCCGCAACGCGCTCGCGTCGACCGCAAGTCGATGCGCGGCCGCTGAGCCGGCGAGGAGGCCCGATGGCGTACGACAGCGAGCTGGCCGACCGGCTGCGCGCCCTTCTCGCGGGCGAGGCCGGGCTCACCGAGAAGAAGATGTTCGGTGGCCACGCCTTCCTCCTCGACGGGCACATGGCCGTGGCAGCGAGCAGCCGCAGCGCGATGATGCTGCGGGTCGATCCGGAGGAGTACGAGGCGCTGGTCCAGCAGGACGGCGCCAGCCCGTTCGAGATGCGCGGCCGCGAGATGCGGGGGTGGCTGCACGTGGACCTCGGACCCACGGCGTCCGACGACGAGATCGCCAACTGGGCCGACCACGGCGTCCGCTATGTCCGCACCCTGCCGCCCAAGTGACGCACCGGATCACGCGCAGGCGCTGAGCACCGACGCGAACCGCTCGGTCGCACCGGGCGCGCTGCGCAGGAACAGGTCGGGCTCGATGACCTCGAGCTCCATCAGCACGGGCTGGCCGTCCTGCTCGATGAGGTCGGCACGGGCATAGGCGAGCTCGCCGGGAGCCGCCGCCATGGCGGCGACCGCGAGCGCCAGCTCGGCGTCGCTAGGGCTGTGCACCAGCTCGGCTCCTCCGTGGTGCCGCTGTGAGCGGTACTCCCCCCGCGACGGCACCTTGCGCACGGCGTGCGACAGCTCGCCACCGAAGAACACCAGCGACCGCTCGCCTGCTTCGATGCCCGAGGCGTATGGCTGCACGATGACGTCCTCGTCGGCTGCCAGACCCGCCGCGAAGGCCTGGAGATCGGGCGCCGTGGAGAGCCCGCGCCTGATCTTGAAGCCGCCGCCGTCGACGGCGGCCTTGACCACCACCAGGTCCCACCCGCAGTCGCGCACCGCCGCCGGGACGTCCGCTGAGCCGCGGTCCACCCGCAGGCTCGGGAGGACCGGCAGGCCACGCTCCTGGAGGTCGGCGAGGTACCCCTTGTGCGAGTTCCACGCGATCACCTCGGGCGGGTTGACCAGGCGAGTCACCTCCGCGACGTCACGGGTCCAGGCCAGGAACTGATCGAGCCGGCCGAAGTAGTCCCACGGCGTGCGGACCACGACCAGGTCGAACCGCGCCCAGTGGTCGCCGGCATCCCACGGCAGCACCTCGGCGTCCTCGCCGCGACGGGTGAGGGCCTGGGCGATCCAGTGGACCTCCTCGTCACGCAGCAGCGGGACGTCACTGGTCACCAGGGCGATGCGGCTCACGGCCCGAGTCTCCCAGCCGGCCGATGGGACGGTCAGCCGGGTGCCTGCACCGCCGCGATGTGGACCGGACGGCGCACCTCGAAACCCAGCGACACATACAGGGCCCGGGCGCCGGTGTTGGCGGCCATCACGTGCAGGAGCGGCCGCTGCCCCCGCGCCTCGATGCCGGCGCAGACCGCCTCGACCAGCCGGCGGGCCAGGCCGCGTCCGCGGTGGGCAGGGTCGGTGCACACCGCGCTCACCTCGGTCCAGCCCGGCAGGCGCATCCGCTCCCCCGTCAGCGCTGCGAGCGCATCGCCGTCGCGCACCCCGAGATAGCGACCCAGCTCGATCGTCCGCGGCCCGAACGGTCCGGGCTCGGTGCGGGCGACGAGGTCCAGCATCGCCGGCAGGTCGGCGTCGGTGAGGGTGACCAGGTCCTCGTCGACGGCGCTGGGTGCCGTGGGTGCGGACTCCCTCACCATCTGCACGGCGTCGAACGACCGCGCCGTGGTCCACCCGGCGGGCGGGGTCGGTGGGTCGAACAGGGCGACTACGCCCCGCGGTCCCACGAGCGACGCGAGGTCAGCCCAGTCCGTCTGCGCGCCCTCGCCGCCGAGGGCTCCGAACGGCGCCACGTCCGGCGGGTACCGCACCGCCGACCCGTGGCGCTCGGCGAGGTGCCCGTGCGGGCCGTCGAGGGCGGTCCGCACGAGCTGGTCGAGGACGTGCCGGCCGGGTCCAGGGGAGCTCACCGGACCAGTCTGCGCCCCGACCGGTCCGAGGCGGACGCGCGGGTGGATCCCCGCGTCATCACCTCGAACCGGCGCCCGGCCCGGAGACGGCGTGCCCCCGGATGGCGGCGGCGTACCAGTGCGCGCTGTCCTTCAAGGTCCGCACCTGGGTGTCGTAGTCGACCCAGATGATCCCGAACCGCTTGGAGTATCCGTAGGACCACTCGAAGTTGTCCATGAGCGACCAGACGCAGTAGCCCCGGATGTCGGCGCCGGCCTCGATCGCATCCAGGACCGCGCCGAGATGCCCTCTCAGATAATCGATCCGGTCGGTGTCATGGATCGCTCCGTCGGGGCTGACCAGGTCTGCGTAGGCCGCACCGTTCTCGGTGACCACCATCGGGATGCCGTAGTCGCGGTGCACCCGGGTGAGGATCCTGCGGAACGCCGCGGCCTGCACCGGCCAACCCATCGCGGTCCGCTCGAAGCCCTCCAGGTGTGGGAACTCCACGCGGTCCGAGCCCGGCCACGCGTTCAGGCCCGCGCCGTGCCCGTCGTCGCGCTCCGGCTCGCCCGGCCCTTCGTGCAGGCGCACCAACGTCGGCGCATAGAAGTTGACGCCGAGCACCTCGATCGGTGTGGAGATCGTGGCCAGGTCGCCGTCGCGCACGAACGACCAGTCGGTGAGGTGCGAGGTGTCATCGAGTACGTCCTGCGGATAGGTGGCCCGGAACAGGGGGTCGAGGAAGATCCGGTTGGCGAGCCCGTCGATCCGGCGTACCGCGTCAGCCTGCTCTCCGGGACCGGCGGAGCTGACATCGGCCAGGTTCAACGTGATCGAGAGCTCCGCCGCGGCCGGCAGCCCGGCACGGAGAGCCTGAGCGGCCAGCCCGTGACCGAGCAGCAGGTGGTGGTGCGCGGCGAGCGAGGCAGCGGCGTCGGTCGTCCCGGGCGCATGAACACCGGAGCTGTGTCCGAGGAACGCCGAGCACCAGGGCTCGTTGAGCGTCGTCCAGCGGCTGACCCGGTCGCCCAGCGCACCCGCCAGGATCGCGGCGTACTCGGCGAACCGCTCAGCGGTGGCTCGCGCCCGCCAGCCGCCCCGGTCCTCCAGCCTCTGCGGCAGGTCCCAGTGGTACAGCGTGAGCATCGGGTCGATCCCGCGACCGAGCAGCTCGTCGACCAGCCGGGAGTAGAAGTCGAGTCCGGCCGGGTTGGGCGCGCCGGCGCCGTCGGGTTGCACGCGTGGCCAGGACACCGAGAACCGATAGGTCTGCAGCCCGAGGTCCGCCATCAGCGCCACGTCATCGACGTAGCGGTGGTAGTGGTCCACCGCAACGTCACCCGTGTCGCCGCCGGACACCTTCCCCGGCGTGTGGCTGAAGGTGTCCCAGATCGAGGGCCCGCGACCGTCTTCGGCTGCCGCTCCCTCGATCTGGTAGGCAGCGGTGGCCGCGCCCCAGCGAAACCCGGGCGGGAAGGCGCGCGTCAGATCCGCTGTCTGCGTGCGGGTTTGGCGCAAGACGTCAGCCTCAGCAAGAACGTCCGGGGTCATGGGTGGGTCATCCCTTCACTGCTCCTGTCATGATGCCGCCGACGATCTGCCGACCGAGGACGGCGAAGACGACCAGGACCGGCAGTGTCCCCACGAGGGTGCCGGCCATGATCACGGACTGGTCGGGGACATAGCCGCCCCCGAGGTTGTTGAGCGCGACCTGAACGGTCGGGTTGTCGCTGGTGAGGGCGACGATCGGCCAGAAGAAGTCGTTCCAGGCGGTGAGGAAGGTGAGCATCCCGAGCACCGCCATCCCCGGCCGCGCGATGGGCAGCACGATCGAGAAGAAGATCCGGAAGGTCCCGGCGCCATCGACCCAGGCTGCCTCGAGCAGCTCGTCGGGCAACGCCTCGGAGAGATACTGCCGCATGAAGAACACACCGAACGCGCTGACGAGCGTCGGCAGGATGACCGCCTGCAGGTGGTTCACCCAGTGCAGCTGGGCGATCAGCATGAACAGCGGGATCACGCCGAGCTGCGCGGGGATCATCATGGTGCCGATGGTCAGCCCGAGCAGCGCCTTGCTGCCCTTGAACCGCAGCTTGGCGAACGCGAACCCGGCCATCGTGCAGAACAGCACCGTGCCGACCGCGATGCTGCCCGAGACGAGCATCGAGTTGCCCAGCGCCTTGACCATGTTCACGGTCTCCATGGCGTGCCGGAGGTTCTCGACCAGGCTCGCACCCGGCAGGAACGGCGGCGGAGTGCTGGACACCTCGACGTTGGAGCGCGAGGCAGCGACCACCGTCCAGTACAACGGCAGCACCGACGCGAGCGCGACCACGATCAGGACGGCGTAGCTCCACGGGCCGGCCGTGTGGTGGCGCCCGGCACCGCCGCCGATGCGTCGGCGACCGCCGATCCGGCGGGTGGGTGGGGGGACGGTGTCGGTCAGGACCACCGGCGCCGCGGGCGGCGTGGTGCGCACGGTGGCGGGGGCAGTCATACCGGTGACCCCACGCGACGTCCCCGGGCCAGCCGGGCGTTGACGAGCACGGCGATGACGATCAGGACGAACATCGTCCACGCGGTGGCCGAGGCTCGGCCGAGCTGGCCGTTGAACCAGCCCTGGTCGTACAGCAGGAGACCCAGCGTCTGGTACTGGCGGTCGGCTCCCCCGAGGTGTCCGCTGATCCCTCCGAACAGCAACGGTTCCCCGAAGATCTGCGAGGCACCGATGGTCGAGACGACGACGGTGAACAAGATGGTGGGTCGCAGGGCGGGGACGGTCACGTGGCGGAACTGTTGCCAGCGCGTCGCGCCGTCCATGGCCGCCGCCTCGTAGAGGTCGGCCGAGATGCTCTGCATCGCCGCGAGATAGATCAGCGTGTTGTACCCCGTCCACCGCCAGGTGATGATCGTCGAGAGCGCGATCTGGGAGGTCCAGTTGCCGGCCTCCCAGGCGACCGGGTCGACGCCGACCAGTCCGAGCGCCCAGTTGATCAGTCCGTAGTCGCGCCCGAACAGCTGGGCGAAGACCAGTGTCGCCGCGGCGACCGACGTCGCATACGGCATCAGCATCGTGACCCGCCAGAAGGTCGAGCCCCGCAGCTTGTAGTTGAGCAGGTGGGCCAGGCCGAGGGCGATGCACAGCTGGGGGACGGTCGAGATGACGCCGATGGTGAAGGTGTTGAACAGCGCGTTCCAGAAGAAGTCGCTGGTGAACAGGAAGGTGTAGTTGTCCAGCCCGACCCAGGTGCGGGTGTCGGGCGCGGAGAGCTGCACCTCGTGCAGCGACACCCACGCCGTATAGATGAGCGGATAGAGCCCGAACGCCGCGAAGAGGAGGAAGAACGGGGACACCAGCACGTAGGCCGCGCTGGTGCCCCCACGGGAGTGTGCGGCCACGGGTCAGCCGACGTCGTTCTTGATGTTCTTCAGGGTGGTCTGCCAGGCGTCGTTCGCGCTCTTGCCCTGCTGCTCGACGAGCACGATGCCGTTGCCGACCGCGTTGCCGATGGCGCCCGCCTTGGGTCCGGTCGGGGCGACCGGGAGGTTGGCCGCCGAGGCGCTGAAGATCTCGCCTACGGGGGCGTCGCTGAAGTACGGCTCGGTCGCCGTCTTGACCTTGGCGTCATCGGCTGCGGTCTTGGAGGACGGGAAGTGCTGCCCGGCGGTCCACATGGTCACCTGCTGCTCGGGCGCGGTGAGCCACTTGGCCAGCTTGATCGCCTCGGCCTGGTGCTTGCCCGCCTTGGGCACACCCAGATAGCTGCCGCCCCAGTTGCCGGACTCCCCGGGCAGACTGGCGATGTCCCACTTGCCCTTGCCGGCGTCACCGGCCTGGCCCTTGATGTACCCCATCATCCAGGCGGGGCAGGCGACCGTCGCGAACGCTCCGTTGGAGAAGCCCTGGTTCCAGGCGGGGTCGAACTGCTTGAGCTTGGCCGTGATCCCGGCTGAGGCTGCGGACATCGCCAGCCCCCAGGACGTCTGCACGTCGGGGTTGCTGTCGTAGATCAGCTTTCCGTCGGCGGCGTAGTACTGCTGGTCGTACTGGCCCATCGAGGCGGAGTAGATGCTGGCGGCGCTGTCGATGAAGGCGGACTTCGCCGGCGCCTTGGCCTGGTACTGCTTGCCCAGGTCGATGAAGCCCTGCCAGGTCGACCACTTCTGCGCGAGCTCGGCGCGGTCGGTCGGCAGACCGGCGGCCTTGAACAGGTCTGTGCGATAACAGATCGCCTGCGGACCGATGTCGGTGCCCAGCCCCAGGGTCCTGCCGTCCTTGGTGGTGGCCATGTCCCACTTCCAGTCGTAGAACGTCGGCTTCAGCTCGGCGCCGCCCTCGGTGTTGAAGTCCACCCACTTGTCACTCTGGTTGGCGGTGACGTCGGCGATGCGGGCGACCTCGATCGCCTGCACATCGGCCAGGCCGCTGCCGGCGGCGAGGCGGGTCTGGAGCGCCTGGTAGTAGGTCTGCTCCTGCTCGACCGCCTGTTCCTTGATGGTGACGTCGGGGTTGGCCTTGGTGTACGCGTCGTACAGCCCGGCCTCCTTGAAGCCGAAGGTGCCGAAGGTGCCGACCGTCAGGGTCACCTTGCCGCCGTCGGCCGTCGTGTCTCCGGTGCTGTCGCCACCACAGGCGGTGAGGGCCATCAGGCCGGCCACCACGCTCGTGGCGAGCATGACCCGGGCGATGGTGCGTGAACGTCTGACTCGCATGTTGTCTCCTCGATGAGATGTATGGGAGCGCTCCCATCTGCGCATCAGCGTGCCGCACCAACCTGCCGGTGTCAACCACCTGGATGAGCGCGCGGTTGTAGTAGTGGGGTGCTACCGCGCCGCTCAGGCGCTGCCGCGGACGACCAGGTGCGTCGGCAGCACCACCGAGGTCGTGACCGGGATCCCCTGGATCAGGTCCACGAGCATCCGCGCCGTGGCCCGGCCCATCGCCTCGATCGGTTGGGCGACGGTCGTCAGCGGCGGCTGGGCGACGGCGCCGATGGCCACGTCGTCGAACCCGACCACGGCCACGTCCTCGGGCACTCCTCGACCGGCGGCCTTGAGCTCACCGAGGGCCCCGATGGCCATGAGGTCGTTGGCGGCGAACACCCCGTCGAGGTCCGGGACGGCCTCCAGGAGTCGACGCATCGCGGTGGCGCCCCCGAGGGCTGTGTAGTCGCCGGCGACCACGTCACCGTCGAGCCGAGGTCGGTCGGCAGCAGACAGGCCCAGCGCGAAGCCATCCAGGCGGTCCCGGCTGGCCGCCATGTCGGGTGGTCCGGAGATGGTCACGATGCGCTCACACCCACGCTGGAGCAGATGGTTGACGGCGATGCGTCCGCCCGAAACGTTGTCTGTGTCAACGAAGTTGATCGCACCGTCGTGCGACGTCGGACGCCCGACCAGGACCACTGGTATACCGGCCGCCCGGAGCCTCGCCGGAGTCGGGTCGTCGTCGTGCATCGAGATCAGGACGACGCCGTCCACGTGACCGGATCCGGCGAAGGAGTGGAACTTGCGACGTTCGTCGTCCGACCCGGTGATGACGAAGAGCAGCTGGAGGCCGGCTCGGGAGATCTCGGCGTGCGCGCCACGCAGTACAGCCCCGAAGAACGGGTCGCTGAAGAACCGCTCCTCGGTCTCGGACACCACGAACGCCACGCTGTCACTGCGACGCGTCACCAGCGACCGTGCAGCGCGGTTGGGCAGGTAGCCCAGCTCGGCTGCCGCCCGCAGCACGGCCTCACGCGCGGCGGGGCTCACGTTGGTGGCGCCAGTCAGCACCCGGCTCGCCGTGGAGCGCGACACGCCCGCCCGGTCGGCGACGACCTCCAGCGTCGGCGCCTCGGGTCGCGCCTGGTCAGTGCTCATGGGACGAGAGTCTACGCAGCGTGGGCACGCTCCCACGAGCCACCTCCCCTCCCGCAACGTCAAGGAGTCGGGATGCGCCGACCCGACCGCACGATCAGGGTTCCCGCGGCGCGGTCGTGCAGCCCCCGACCGTCGCGGTCCCAGAACATCGCCGGCAGGAAGAGGCAGAGCAGCACGGTCCGGGCGACCGACTGCAGCGGTCGGGGCGGCCCGCCCCGAAGGGCCCGCACCTGCAGCCCGACCACGCGGTGGCCGACCGTCGCGCCGAGCGTGCCCACCAGGAGCAGGTTCTCCACCGCGAACACCCCGAGCGGGATGAACACCTGCGACGAGCTTCCGGATGCCGCGGCGGCAGTGAAGGGAAGCGAGACGCTGAACACGGCATACGCGATCACCTGGCACAGGGTCCAGTCCACGACCGCTCCGACCAGCCGCCGACCGAACCGCCCCATCGAGCCCGGACCAGATGGGGGACAGCCCCACCGCTGGCCCGGGTACGAACCGCCCGACCCGGCGTCGCCGGCGCGGGAGCCCGGACCCTCGAGCCACGACGCCACATCTCTCCGGTCGACCACGGTTCCAGCCTAGGCGGCGCCGGGTGTCCCCTCGAAATACCCCCGTCATGGGACAGCCGTCCCAGAATGTGGACAGGTAACACGGGCGAAACATGAGAGTCACTGCCGGGTAATGCCTTCTCGGTAGGGTCGTGCGCGGCACCGGACAGCTCCGCGTGCTCGAGCCACCACAGGAGGTTGGATGTTCAGCACGGCGGAAGAGGTCCTCGACTTCATCAAGAAGGAGGACATCAAGTTCATCGATGTGAGGTTCTGCGACCTCCCCGGCGTCATGCAGCACTTCAACGTGCCAGCGAAGTCCGTGGACATCGACTTCTTCACCGAGGGCCAGATGTTCGACGGCTCCTCGATCCGCGGTTTCCAGGCCATCCACGAGTCGGACATGAAGCTCGTCCCCGATGTGAAGAGCGCGTTCCTCGACCCGTTCCGCGCCGAGAAGACCCTGATCCTCAACTTCTCCATCGTCGACCCCTTCACCGGTGACGCCTACAGCCGCGACCCGCGCAACATCGCGGCCAAGGCGGAGGCCTATCTGAAGTCGACCGGCATCGCCGACACCGCATACTTCGGCGCCGAGGCCGAGTTCTACATCTTCGACGACGTGCGGTTCGAGACCAAGCAGAACGCCGGCTACTACTTCATCGACTCCGTCGAGGCCGCCTGGAACACCGGGCGCGTCGAGGAGGGAGGCAACCAGGGCTACAAGACCCGCTACAAGGGCGGATACTTCCCCGTGCCGCCGGTGGACCACTTCGCCGACACCCGCGACAAGATCTGCCTGACCCTGGACGAGGTCGGCCTCAACGTCGAGCGCTCGCACCACGAGGTCGGCACCGCCGGCCAGCAGGAGATCAACTACCGGTTCAACACCCTGCTCGGGTCCGGCGACGACATGATGAAGTTCAAGTACGTCGTCAAGAATATCGTGTTCGACATGGGCAAGACCGCCACGTTCATGCCCAAGCCGCTGTTCGGTGACAACGGGTCCGGCATGCACACCCACCAGTCCCTGTGGAAGGACGGCGAGCCGCTCTTCTACGACGAGCGCGGCTACGGCGGCCTCTCCGACCTGGCCCGGTGGTACATCGGTGGCCTGCTCAAGCACGCGCCCTCGCTGCTGGCCTTCACCAACCCGACGATGAACTCCTACCACCGCCTCGTCCCGGGCTACGAGGCTCCGGTCAACCTGGTCTACTCGGCGCGCAACCGCTCCGCCTGCGTCCGGATCCCGCTCGCCGGCAACTCCCCCAAGGCCAAGCGGCTCGAGTTCCGCATCCCGGACCCGTCCTCCAACCCCTACCTGTGCTTCGCGGCGCAGCTGATGGCGGGCCTGGACGGCATCAAGAACCGGATCGAGCCCCCGGAGCCGGTGGACAAGGACCTCTACGAGCTGCCCCCGGAGGAGCACGCCGCGATCGCCCAGGTCCCCGGCTCGCTGCCGGAGGTGCTGGACGCGCTCGAGGCCGACCACGGCTACCTCACCGAGGGCGACGTGTTCACCGAGGACGTCATCCAGACCTGGATCGAGTACAAGCGCAAGAACGAGGTGGACCCGATCCGGTTCCGTCCGCACCCCCACGAGTTCGAGATGTACTACGACATCTGAGGGTCGCAAGCCAGGGTCCGCCCGCGAGTCCGCCTCGCTGCCATGCTCCACCTCGACGGCAGCGAGGCGGACTCGCCTGCGTCCGGCCGTGGGGACTCGCGAGGGCAACCAGCACCCGGGCGTCGTCACCTATAGCGTGGGGTGACGGTCGCGAGGTCCGGGGCCCTCGCGAAGGACGCACAGACAGGTCGATGCTGACGATGGCGGCGCAAACGGGACTCCAGTGGCTGAGGAGCCCCGCGATCGAGGCGGTGCCCGTCGGGAACGCGCGGGCAGCCGCTGGGCTGCGGGTGCTGCTCGGCCTGATGTGGTTGTACAACGTCTCCTGGAAGCGCCCCCTGACTTCGGCCAGGACGGGGGCAACGGACTGTTCAAGTTCACCAGCTATGCCGTCAGCCACCCCGTCCTGCCGCCGTTCAGCTGGGTGGTCGAGCACGCCGTCCTTCCCCAGTTCCAGGCCTTCGGCTGGGTCGTGCTCGCCGCGGAGACCGCCCTGGCGGTCCTGCTCCTGACGGGCACCTGGGTTCGAGCCGCAGCGGCGGTCGGGATCGCCCAGTCGGTGGCGATCGCGCTCTCGGTGGCCTACGCGCCCGCCGAGTGGCCGTGGTCGTACTGGTTGATGATCGGCGCCCACGTGATGATCCTGTTCAGCTCGGCTGGCCGGGTGTTCTCCGTGGAAGCCGTCCGCGCGGGCCTGTCCTCGGGAGCCTCCTACCTGCGCGCGTGGGGTGGGCTGACGGTGCTTGTCGGCCTGCTCGCGGTCGTGGGGTCCCTCTCCGACCCGCTCGCGGCACGGGGGTTCGGCATCGGCTCCGGCGACCTGTCGGTCAGCGTGGGGTCATACAACCTTCTCGGCGGCGTGGTCCTCCTGCTCGTCGGCGCACTCCTGATCGCGACCTCACGAGCTGGCGGCGGCGCCGCTCGCGCGCCCATGGCGGCAGCGGTCCTGGCATCGGTGGCAGCGCTGTCGCTGTGCGTCCAGCTGGGGTTCAGTGACGCGGTGCTCGGCGGTACGGCCACCTCAGCGGCCTACCTGCTCTGCCTGGCCGTCGTGGCGCTCGCGGTCGGCCGGCGGACCTCGGCCTCGCCGACAGCCGGGAGCCAGCGGGCGGCGTCACCGTCGGCGGCAGGATGAGCATCGAGGTGGTCGACGGCGGGGACCGCGGCTGCGGGGAGCTCCTGATGGTCCTGGCGGCACGGAGCCGGACCCTCGACCCCGGCAGCACGGTCCGTCTGCTGGCCACGGATCCAGCCGCCCCCATCGACCTGCCGGCCTGGTGCCGTCTCACCGGTCACGCCTATCTCGGCCCAGGTCGGACTGCCGAGGGCCGTCCCTACTTCGACCTCCAGCTCGCGGGCGGGTCGCCCGGCAGCCCGACCGCAGAGCCTGGCCGGCTCGATCCGGATCCATCCAGGAACCACCCCCGAGAGGAAACCCCATGAACGGGCTCGTCATCAACCTCACCCACTCGATCGACGACGTCGACCGCACCAGCGTCGCCATCGTCGTCGCCGGTGCCTCCGTCGCCTCCGCGCAGACGACGACGGTCTTCCTGTCCTCCGAGGGCACCCGACTCGCGGCCAAGGGGGTCGCCGACACGCTGCACGAGGAAGGCTTCGCCCCGATGTCGGAGCTGGTCTCCAGCTATGTCGAGGCGGGTGGCACGTTCCTGGTCTGCAGCCCGTGCGCCAAGAAGCGTGGGATCGGCGAGGACGACCTGATCGAGGGTGCCACCATCGTCGGTGGCGCCACGCTGGTGGCACTGCTGGCCGACGGCGCCTCGTCGTTGTCCTTCTAGGACCGGCACCGGATGCCGGAGCTCACCGAGCTCCCGCCCCAGGACGCGCCCACAGCGCCGGTCGCCCTGGAGTACGACGGCGGCGACATGGACTGCGGGAGTGGTCTGCTGCTAGCGATCACCTCGCGCATGCGGCGGATCGACGAGGGCGCGGTGCTGCTCCTGCACACCCACGAGCGATCCGTGCTCGCCGACCTGCCCGCGTGGGCACGCCTGGCGGGCCACCACCTCCTCGCGGTCGTCGACGACGCAGCCGGCACCGCACCCGGTCCCTGGCGGCTGTGGATCGAGCGGGGCCGCGCGGTCACTCACGCGCCCGCACCCACCGTCGCGGCTGACGTCGAATACTCCTCGGGGGCAGCCGCGCCCGTGGGAACCCGGCTCTGGCTGTACTCCAACTTCCACTGCAACCTGGCCTGCACCTACTGCTGCGCCGCCTCCTCGCCCCGCGCCGAGCCTCGGCTGATGTCGGTCCGGACTGCGGCGAGCGCCGCCGAGCAGTTCGCCCAGCTCGGCGGACGGGAGCTGCTCGTCACCGGCGGTGAGCCGTTCCTCCACCCCGACCTCGGCGAGCTCGTGGCCCGGACCGCGGAGTACGTCCCGGTGACGCTGCTGACCAATGCGATGGTCTATGGGAGGGGCCGGCGTCGGGAGACCCTGGAGTCCTTCGACCGCGACCGGGTGACGCTCCAGATCAGCCTGGACTCAGCCGGCCCGGAGCTGCACGACCGGCAGCGTGGCGCGGGGTCGCACGCGCGCGCCCTCGAGGGCATCCAGCTGGCCCGGGAGCTGGACTTCCGCGTCCGAGTGGCGACGACGTACCTGCCGAAGGACGCTCCCGCTGCCGGAGATCTCCACGGCACCCTGGCCGCGCTCGGGGTCGCGGAGGAGGACCGCCTGATCCGACCGGTCGCCCAGGAGGGCTATGCGCAGGACGGCGTGGAGATCACCCTCGACTCCGTCGAGCCCGAGCCAACCCTGACCGCGGACGGCGCCTGGTGGCACCCCGTCGGTGTCACCAACCGCCACCTGCGGGTGGCCGACGCCCCGCTACCGCTCGAGCACGTACTCGACGTGGTCCGAGATGTCGTCGCCGTCCAGGCCGCCGCCGGCTCCCAAGGGCGTTCGGTCTTTCGCTGCACCTGACTCGTGCCCCGCGCACCAGGTCCTTCGTCCGCCTGCCTAGATGGGCGGTGAGGATCGGCACGAGCTCCACCCGCGCACAGATCAGGAGCCACCCACCTGGTAGATCCTCAACCAGCGTCGATCGATCCAGCGCTTGAGCCGCAGCGGTCCAGCGCCGTACCACCACCAGCGCCCTCGGACCGCCAGCCCGACACCGTCGCCGAGGTCGAGGATCGACAGGGCCCGGCGTTGGGGTTCGTAGGTCGGCAGCGGCTCTGCCCGAACCCGCGCGAGCAGGCTGCGGTGCAGCACCGGCCCTTGCCTCACCCCGTGAACTCCGATGCGGGGCAGCGGATTCGGAAGGAAACACGCGCAGTCCCCGACCGCATATACGTCGTCCCGGTCCGCGTGCTGGAGGGTTGCCCGCACCGGCACTCCGTCACGGTCCCCGAGTCCGAGGGCGGCGAGCAGTGGCGGTGCGGTGAGCCCGGTGGCGAGGAGCGCGACATCGTGGGGCAGCTCGGTGCCGTCGGCACAGGCCAGATGGCGCTCACCGACCTGCTCGACGACCTGCCCGGTATGCACGTCCACACCACGCGCTGCCAGGAGCCGTCCGATCCGCTTGCGCGCGCGCTCGGGAAGGTCAGCGCCGATGACCGGCCGGGACTCCACCAACCGCACCTGTACGACGTCCGGGCGGACAGCCAGGTGAGCCGCCAGCTCCGCGCCGGAGGCACCCCCGCCCACGACCGTGACCGTGGCGCCTGGTCGACCCAGGTCTCGCAGTCGCCCATCCAGATCGGCGAGACCGCTCAACGGTTTCACCCTCAGCACACTCCGATGGACCACCATCCCAGCCGGCGCCACCACACTGCCGATGTTGAGCGAGAGCACGTCGTAGGACACGCGAGCACCGTCTGAGGTCAGGGCAGTCCGCCCCTCCAGGTCGAGCGACTCCAAGATGCCCTCGTGGAGCTCCACCCCGCAGGCACCGGCCAGGGCCCGCACGTCGACCCGTCCGACGTCGCCGGGCAGCGCACCGGCGGCCCTCGCTGATGCGACGCCGCTGTAGTCGAAGTACCGCGGAGCCAGCAGCCGAACCTGGTACCCCGCGGCGACCAGCTCGGCCGCGTGCTTCACGACGTACAGGTGGGCGTGCCCGGCGCCGACCAGGAGCAGGACCGGCACTCGGCTACCTCTGTGGCTAGGGCGAAAGGAGGTCCCACAGCCAACGCGAGCTCGCGGGTGCAGCGTCGCATGACGGGCGGGGTCGAGGGACCGCCATCGAGCAGGGCGAGCGAGGCGGGCTTCGCCGGCTGAGCCTACGCGGGGCTCAGACGGGGGTAGCGGGTGGCTCGAAGCCGGAGTCGGTGCTGGCCGTGCCGGCCCTCGCGTCGAGGTACGGGCGTGGGTCGGCCGCGCCGAGGTCGTCGATCCCGGCGGTGATGAGGGCGCCCGCGGCGAGGGTCCGGCGCACAGCAGCAAAGGTGATGACGTGGCCGATGACCCCGCCGAGGGTGTGGGTCCGCGGTGGCTCGCAGGTCGTGTCGATCACGGTGTCGGACAGCGTCCCTTCGGCGATCGTGGTCGCGACGAACTCGCGGTAGTCGCTCCCGGCCACCTCGTGCCGCGCGGCGAGACCGGTGACGCTCTGGTCACTCTCGTCCGGCCAGCTGCCGCCGCGGAGGGCGGACAGCCAGTGCTCCTCCTGGGTCACCATCGCGTTGATCAACGAACGCAGCGTCGGCGCGTCGTCAACTGACTCGACGGAGATCGAGATCTGTTGATCCAGAACGTCATTCGGCAGTCGGCCTGCGCGGTCGATGATGTCGCCGAGCGTGCTGACGTGGTGGTCGACGAGGTGCTGAAGGACGTCCATGCTGGTCTCCTGGTGGTGGGCGGGGATCCGAAGACTCCCCGGTGGTTGGAAATGAACACCGCTTGCGCCCGGCAGCTCGAGCTGTCGAAAAGTGAGGGGCGGATGGGCGCGGACCGAGGTCGGCGTGCTGCCGTAGGCGCGGATGAACGCTCGGGTGAAAGCCTCGTGCGAGGAGTACCCGGCCTCGACGGCGACGTCCAGGATGGTCTGGTCGTCCCGGACCGGCCGCACGAGCCGGTACGCCGACCGCTCGAGCAACAGCCGTCGGCGCATCGCCCCTGGAGGCTCACCACCAGCGGCGGTGACGATCCGGTCGAAGTGGAAACGAGACAGGTACGCCCGTCCCGCGAGCTCCTCGGCGCTCACCGCCGGGTCGTCCAGGACGGCCTGCGCGAGGTCGAGGATCGCTCCAAGGCGGTCCGGCCGGCTCGTCCGGGCAGTGGTGCGGGTCATGCTGGGCATGGCATCACTGTGCACCCGGTGCCGACGTCCGGGCTTGATCACCCTTGCGCACTGCAGCCCCGGCCCTCAGATATGGGAGGGCTGTGGTTGTCAGGGCAACCACAGCCTTCCCATGTCTGGGCTGAGGAGCGACCGGCCCTAGGATTGTCGACCGTGCGCATCGCCCTCTTCACCGGATCCTCCCCCGGCAACTCACCGGTCTATGCCGACGCTGCGCGGGCGCTGGCCGAGCACCTGGCCGACCAGGGCATCGGGATCGTCTACGGAGGGGCGACGGTCGGGCTGATGGGGGTCGTCGCGGACAGCGCGCTGGCACGCGGCGGTGAGGTGTACGGCGTCATCCCGCAGGGACTGATGGACCGGGAGCTGGCCCACCACGGGCTGACCAGCCTCGACGTCGTGGCCACGATGCACGAGCGCAAGGCCCGGATGGCCGAGCTGGCCGACGCCTTCGTCGCCCTGCCCGGCGGGGCGGGCACCCTGGAGGAGCTGTTCGAGGTCTGGACCTGGCAGCAGCTCGGGATCCACCACAAGCCGGTATGCCTCTACGACACCGACGGCTACTGGCAGCCGCTGCTCACGGCGATCGAGCAGATGGCCGGCGCGGGGTTCCTCGCCGCTCGGTACCGCGACGCGATCCTGGTCGAGCGCGAGCCCGTGGCCCTGCTCGAACGGATCAGCGGCTGGCAGCCGCGTGAGTCCACGTGGTCCGAGCCGACCCCACCTGCCCCGTAGCCCTGATCAGCCCGCCGCCGGGCCGGGGAGCAGCGGAATGGCCTCGCCCGGGTTGAGGATCCCGTGCGGGTCCAGCGCGTTCTTGACGGCGTGGTGCATCCGGATCACGGGGTCGGAGAGCTCCTGACCCAGCCCGTCCAGCTTGAGCAGACCGATGTCGTGCTCACCGGACACCGTGCCTCCGAGCTCGAGAGCATCCTTGATGATCACCTCGAAGGCTGCCTTCGCCCGCTCCTTGGCCGCCTCGTCGCCGGGAGGGGTGATCAGCAGGGGGTGCAGGTTGCCGTCCCCGGCGTGGGCGATGTTGGCGATCAGCACGTCGTGGGCCCTGGCCGTCTTCTCGATCCGCTGCAGCATCTCGGGCACGAGCGACACCGGAACACAGACGTCCTCGGTGAGGACCGGCCCGAGCCGTTCCAACGCGGGGTAGGCCAGCCGCCGGGCTGCGAAGAGCGCCTCCGCCTCCTGTGGGTCGGAGGACTGCGCGGCAAACGTCGCACCGCCCTCCTCGAAGCACCGCACCAGGACCGCGGCCTCCGCGTCCCCGGCCGATCCAGCCGTGTCGACCCGACCGATGAGCACGACGTCGGCGTCGGTGGCCACGCCGAGGTGCTTCCAGTCGTCGACCGCCTTCAGGCAGTGCTGGTCGACGAGCTCCAGCGCCGACGGCATCGCGGTCGACGCTGCGACCAGGCTCACCGCGCGACCGGCGTCGACGACCGAGCCGAAGAACCCCACGACCGTACGCGCCGGTGCAGGGAGCGGCCGCAGGCGCAGCACAGCCTCGGTGACGATGCCCAAGGTGCCCTCAGCACCAACGATCAAGCCCCGCAGGTCATACCCGGCAACGCCTTTCGCGGTGCGACGCCCGACCCGGACGATGTCGCCGGTGCCGGCGACGACCTCCAGCTCGAGCACGTGCGATCGACACCAGCTCACCGGCAGACCCTCTCCAGCCGCTGGCACCACGGGCGCAACAGATCTGTGACGAGCTGAACGCTCTGTCGGTCGCCGCCGGCCCCGCCCCCACCGGGCTCGCCGCGGTCCAGGCCGCTCGGGACGGGTTCGCCGGACTGGTCACCTACCTCCATGGCGGGTCCCTCCCCGCCCCGGAGGTGGGTGAGGTCCACGAGGAGGTGATCCGAGGCGTGGCGCCGGTTCGGGTTCGGGTCTACGAGCCGGTGGCCGGACAGACCGCCCAGGACGTCGTCGTGTTCAGCCACGGCGGCTCCTGGCTGGCCGGTGGGCTCGACAGCTACGACTACGAGGCCCGCACCCTGTGTCTGGGTACGGGTGCGCGGGTCGTCTCGGTGGACTACCGCCTGGCGCCCGAGCACCCCTACCCCGCCCCGTTCCAGGACTGCTTCAGCGTGCTGCACTGGGCGCACCAGTCTGCACCCCGCACCCTGTCCGTCGCGGGCGACAGTGCCGGGGGGAACCTCGCGGCCGCGGTGGCTATCGCCGCCCGCGACCAGCAGATCCCGCTCGCGGCGCAGCTGCTGATCTACCCCGCCATCGACCCGTCGATGAGCGGCGCCTCGTTCACCGAGCTCGCGACGGGATACCTCCTGACCAACGAGTCGATCCGTTCGGCCTGGGCCAGCTACGTGCCCGACCCGATCCGCCGCCGCGAGGCGTACGCCGCCCCGTCGGCGGCCGGCTCGTTGCGCGGAGTCGCCCCCGCCGTAGTCGTCACCGCCGGCTATGACCCGCTCCGCGATGACGGTGACGGATATGCCACGCAGCTCGCGTCAGCCGGAGTGCCGATCACCCACCTGACCAATCCAGCTCTGCTGCATGCGTTCTGGCAGATGGCGCCGCAGGTGCCGGAGGCGAGAGCTGCCGTCGACCGGGCCCTGGCCGCCTTTGCGGAGCTGATCGGTCAAGCGGCGCACCTGGCCGCCTGACCCACCGCCTGACCCACCGCCGGACCTCACCGCCTGACCCCACCACCGGACCTCGCCGCCACTTCAACCCAGCACTACGGAGAGCGCTGGCCCGGGACTCGCGGTGAGGTCCGGCGCCCCGGCCGAGCCGACCACCCGTCGTGCGCCGACTATCCCTTCGGGGCGTAGGCGCCGCGCGGTGCCGTGTGGTGACTGTCGCGCAGCGGGTCGTCCGGCGCGACCGCCCAGGTGCTCCCCCAGCGGCGCAGGGCGGTGACCACCGGCGCCAAACCCTCGCCCGCCGCGGTGAGGTGGTACTCGTAGCGGTCCGGACTCGACTGGTACAGGCGGCGTTCCACGATGCCGTGCTCGACCAGCGTCCGGAGCCGGGCGGCGACCCGGTCCCGCGACGCGCCGGTGCCGGCGACGATCCCCTCGAACCGGTGGACGTCGAGCGTCAGCTCGCGAACCACGAGAAGGGCCCAGCGTTCACCCACGACCTCGAGGGCAGCGGCGACCGGGCACGGCCGGCCGGGCAGGTCGGTGAGGGCGATCACATCGAGCCTCCGTTAATGGGTCTGGTCCTGCTATGGTCCCAGAGTGAGTCCTAAAGTCAAACCCTCTGCGTCGCCGACCGCCTTCCACCCGCCGCCGGTCATCGACGCCTCGGACCGACGCCGACAGCGCCCGCTCCTGATGGTGGCACTGGGCACCGCGCTGGTCCTGGTGACCTATGTGACCCCGATGGCCTCGATCCCGACGACCTCAGCGGCCCTGGACGCCGGGCCGGGAGGACGAGCCTGGATCCTCAGCTCGATGAGTGTCGGTCTGGCGGGGGCACTGCTGTTGAGCGGAGCCCTCGGCGACGCTCTTGGACGCCGACGGGTGTATGTGCTGGGGCTGGCAGCCCTGGGCGTCGGTGCTCTCGCGTGCGCTGCCTCGACCACGACGGGGCTGTTCGTCGCCGCACGCGTGCTCGAGGGCATCGGCGGTGGCGCAGTGCTGGCCTGCGGGCTCGCCATGCTCTCGGCCACCCACGACGGACCCGCGCGTGGTCACGCCACCGCCGTCTGGGGTGCGAGCGTCGGGATCGGCATCAGCCTCGGCGCGGTGGTCCCCGCGGTGCTGGAGTTCGGGTCGGGTTGGCGTGAGACCTACGTCGTGGTGGGCGTGCTCTCGCTGGCCTTGACGCTCCCCACGATCCGACTCGTTCCCGAGTCGGCCGCCGTGACCGCTCGACGCATCGACCTGCCCGGCGTCCTGACCCTGTGCGCCGCGATGGCTGCGCTCGTGAGCGGGCTGACCGAAGCTCGTTCCGGCGTCAGCCCGCTCGCCATCGCGTTGCTCCTCGCAGCACTCCTGCTGACTGCGGCGTTCGGCGTGGTCGAGACCCACACCGCCCAGCCCCTGGTCGACCTGCACCTGCTGCGCTCACCCGGCTTCGCGGCCGCGACGCTCGGCGCGCTCACCACCGGCGTGGGCATCATCGGGATGACGTCCAACGTCCCCTCGGTCCTACAGGTCGGTCTGGGGCACCCGCTGTGGCAGGCCACCGGGACGGTGCTGGTCTGGTCCCTCGCCGGTGTCGCCACCTCGCTGGTGGTCCGGCGCACCCCGATCCCCTGGTCGGGACACACCACCCTGGCGGCAGCGCTGGCCGTCGTCGGTGGCGGTCAGCTGCTCGCCCTCGGCGCAGCCCAGGCCGGCTCGGAGTGGCGGTTGGGGCCGGCGCTGCTCGTCGCCGGGTTGGCCAGCGGGGTGCTCAACGCGGTGCTGGGCCGCGAGGCCGTCGCCTCGGTGCCGGCGGACCGCGCGGCGATGGGCAGCGGCTCGAACAACACGGCGCGCTATCTCGGCGCGGCCATCGGCATCACCATGTTCACGGTGCTGGCCCGGACCGGGCCGACCACCAGCCCGGCGGACGTCTCCGCCGGATGGAACGTCGCAGTCCTGGTCAGCGCAGCAGTGAGCCTGGTCGGCGCGCTGGTCGTCGCCCTGGTCGGACGACCTCGCGCCACGGCTTGACGACCGACTGCCGCCACCGACAGGCAATGACCGGGTGAGCACCGGCGCGTCGCACCCGACACGCCGGGTACACCTGCCGACTGCCTGTTCGTAGCGCCGCCGCCCCGCCGCGGGGCCGCACCACGCCTCGCCGCCCCGCAGCCACTGAGCGGCCTCAGACGGTGCCAGCGCCCAGCTGGTCGAGGACGAACGCCCACTCCCACGCGACCTGGCGCCACGAGTCGTACCGCCCGCTGCGACCGCCGTGCCCAGCGATCATCTCGGTGCGCAGCAGGATGGGCCGAGCGTCCTCGTCGACCTGCACCCGCTCGCGCAGCCGGGCCACCCACTTGGCCGGCTCGGTGAAGAACACCCGGGTGTCGTTCAGCGAGGTGGTCGCCAGGATCGCGGGGTACCGGCCGGTGCCGACGTTCTCGTACGGCGTGTACGACTTCATGTAGGCATAGACCGCCGGGTCCTCGAGCGGGTTGCCCCACTCCTCCCACTCGACCACGGTCAGTGGCAGCGACGGGTCGAGGATCGTGGTCAGCGCATCGACGAACGGCACGCTCGCGTGCACCACCCGCCACAGCTCCGGCGCCAGGTTCGCGACCGCGCCCATCAACAGTCCACCGGCCGAACCGCCTTCTGCGGCAAGGCGATCCGGATGCACCCATCCGGTCGACACGAGGTGGCGACCGACGTCGACGAAGTCGGTGAAGGTGTTCTGCTTGTCCAGCAGCTTGCCCTGGTCGTACCACGCCCGACCCATCTCACCACCGCCCCGGACGTGCGCGATGGCATACACGACACCCCGGTCGAGCAGCGACAGCCGGGCCACCGAGAAGTAGGGGTCGCTGGAGGTCTCGTAGGAGCCGTAACCGGTGAGGAGGCCGGGGGCGGTCCCGTCGGGGACGGTGCCGGCGCGGTAGACCATCGACACCGGGACCTGGGTCCCGTCCTGCGCAGTCGCCCACTCACGTCGCTGCTCGTAGTGGCTCGGGTCGAAACCGCCGAGCACCGGCTGCTGCTTGAGCACCGTCAGCTCGCGGGTGGCGGGGTCGTAGTCCGAGATGGTCCGCGGGGTCAGCAGCGACTCGACCACGACCTGGATCGAGGTCTGCGCCGACTGCGGGTTGTCGCCCACCCCGACCGCATACACCGTCTGCTCGACCGCGAGGTCGTGGTGCGGCCCGTAGCCCGTCGACGACGTGGGGTCGACCGGCAGCACCCGCACCGCCGTGAGCCCGTCGCACCGCAGCGACAGCACGGCGAAGTCGTCGAAGGCGTCGATACCGACGAAGCGCTCTCCCGCTGCCGACCGCAGGAGCGGCACCCACTGCTCGGCCGACGTCGCGTCGAGCGGAGCCCAGGCAAGGTCGGCGTCGGGCTGGTCGGTGTTGTGGACGATGAGCAGCCGCTCCGCGGCGGGTTCCACGTCGTACTCGACGCCCTCCCGGCGTGGCGCGACCACCCGGAACTCCCCGGTCGGGTCGGCGGCCGACAGCATCCTGACCTCGGTGGTTGTCTTGGACCCGATGCCGATCATCAGCCAGCGGTCGTCGCGGGAGGACCCGACCGACATCCAGAACCGCTCGTCGTGCTCCTGGTAGACCAGCACGTCCTGGCTCGCGGGCGTCCCGACCTCGTGGCGCCAGACCTGGTGAGGGCGCCAGGCCTCGTCGACGCGCAGGTAGAAGACCTGGGTCCCGTCGGCCGAGAACTCCACGCCGTAGCCGATCCCGGAGACCACCTGGTCGAGCACCTCGCCGGTGGCGATGTCCTTCACCGTCAGCTGGAACCGCTCGTCGCCCTCGAGGTCGACGGCATAGGCCAACCGGGTGTGGTCCGGGCTGACGGTCATCGCGCCGAGGGAGAAGAACTCGTGGTCCCCCGCCTCCCGGTTGCCGTCGACCAGGAGGTGCTCGCCCACGACCGGGTGCTCGGGTGAGGGCCGGACCGCGGGGTCGGTGACCGGCGAGCGCCAGTGCGACGCATACTGCGCGCCTTCCTGCGTGCGCGAGTAGTACCACCAGCCGCCGGAGGACACCGGGACCGAGAGGTCGGTCTCCTTCACCCGTCCCTTGATCTCGGAGAAGATCGCGTCGCGCAGCGGTGCCAGGTGCGCGGTCCGCGCGTCGGCATAGCGGTTCTCCGCCTCCAGCAGGGCGATCACCTGCGGGTCCTTGCCGTCCCTGAGCCATTCGTAGGGGTCCTGGACGACGTCACCGTGGTGCTCGCGCGTGTACGGGCGGCGGGGCGCCACCGGGGGCGTGGGGGAAGCGGTCTCCGAGCTGCTCACAGGCGCACTGTATGCGGGGGCTCAGCCGACCAGGCACCGGGGCCCGAGGATGACCTTGAGGTCACCGAACAGGGCCTCGGTGGCGTTGACCCGCACGTCCAGCTCCATGGTGACCGACCGACCCGGCTTGACCAGCCGCACCTGGAACGGCGTGCTGCCCGGATGGCTGGTGAGCACCTGACGGAGCTCCTCCACCTTGCCGGCCGTCGCTCGGGCCTCCTCCATCATCACCACCACCGGCCCCCGGGGACCGTCGGTGATGTCGGGGAGGGTGAGGTCCTGGGCATAGAGCGAGACCTCGTCGTCGCGGCGGTTGACCCGACCCCGCACGGCCACGACCAGGTCGTGGGCCAGCATCGTGGAGACGGTGAGGTAGGACGAGGGGAAGAACAGGCAGTCGATCGCGCCGTCGAGGTCCTCGACCGTCACGATCGCCCACAGGTCGCCCTTCTTGGTGCGCTTGATCTGCAGCCCCGTGATCAGGCCGGCCACGGTCACCGTCATGCCGTCGGGCTTGCCGTCCTCGCTGGTCAACGACGCGATCGAGGTGTCGGCATGCTGGGACAGGACGCGCTCGATCCCGAACAACGGGTGGTCGGAGACATACAGGCCGAGCATCTCCCGCTCGAAGCCCAGCAGGGTCTTCTTGTCCCACTCGCTGGTGGGCACGGGCGGCAGCGTGACCAGTCCCATGGCCTGTCCCGCGTCCCCGAAGCCGGCGAACAGGCTGTCCTGCCCGATCGCCTCCTGCCGCTTCTCCTCCACCAGTGCGTCGACGTACTGGTCGTGGATCGCGACCAGCCCCATCCGGGCGTGCTGGAGGTCGTCGAACGCGCCCGACTTCACCAGCGACTCGATGGTCCGCTTGTTGCAGACCACTGCCGGGCACTTGCGCAGGAAGTCCTCGAACGAGGCGAACCGACCCTTGGCCGCCCGGGTGGCGACGACCGCCTCGACCACGTTGCGCCCGACGTTGCGGATCGCCTCCATCCCGAACCGGATGTCGGTGCCGACCGCGGCGAAGTTGGCGACCGACTCGTTGACGTCCGGCGGGAGCACCTTGATGCCCATCCGGCGGCACTCGTTGAGGTACAGCGCCGACTTGTCCTTGTCGTCGCGGACGCTGGTGAGCAACGCCGCCATGTACTCCGCGGGGTAGTTCGCCTTGAGGTAGGCGGTCCAGTACGACACCAGCCCGTAGGCGGCGGTGTGCGCCTTGTTGAAGGCGTAGTCCGAGAACGGGACCAGGACCCCCCAGAGCGCGGCGATCGACGCGGGGTTGAACCCCTTGGCCTGCATGCCGGCCTCGAAGTTGACGAACTCGGCGTCGAGCACCTCCTTCTTCTTCTTGCCCATCGCCCGGCGCAGCAGGTCCGCCGTGCCCAGGGAGTACCCCGCGAGCTTCTGAGCGATCTCCATGACCTGCTCCTGGTAGATCACCAGGCCGTAGGTCGTGCCGAGGATCGGCTCGAGCGCCTCGACCATCTCGGGCTGGAGCTTGCCCGCCAGCTGCGGGTCGAGCGGGATGAGCTCCTGCTTGCCGTTCTTGCGCAGCGCGAAGTTGGTGTGCGCGTTCACGCCCATCGGACCCGGACGATAGAGCGCGAGCGCGGCCGAGATGTCCTCGAAGCTGTCCGGCTGCATCAGCTTGAGCAGGGTGCGCATCCCGCCGCCGTCGAGCTGGAAGACACCCAGGGTGTCCCCGCGCGACAGCAGCGCATAGGTCGGTGGGTCGCTCATGTCCTTGGAGAGCGCGTCGAGGTCGATGTCCTCGCCGCGGTTGGCCGCGATGTTCTCGATCGCGTCGTCGAGGATGGTGAGGTTGCGCAGCCCGAGGAAGTCCATCTTGACCAGCCCGAGCGCCTCGCAGCTCGGGTAGTCGAACTGGGTGATGATCTGGCCGTCGGCCTCACGCTTCATGATCGGGATGACGTCGACCAGGGGCTCGCTGGACATGATGACGCCGGCAGCGTGCACGCCCCACTGGCGCTTCAGACCCTCCAGGCCGCGGGCGGTCTCCACGACCTCCTTGGCGCCGGGCTCGACGTCGACGAGCGCGCGGAACTCCTGGCCCTCGCCGTACCTGGGGTACTGCGGGTCGTACATCCCGGCCAGCGCGACGCTCTTGCCCATGACGTCGGCGGGCAGGGCCTTGGTGAGCTTGTCCCCCATCGCGAACGGGTGGCCCAGGACCCGGCCGGCGTCCTTGACGGCCTGCTTGGCCTTGATGGTGCCGTAGGTGACGATCTGGGCGACGCGGTCCGAGCCGTACTTCTCGGTGACGTAGCGGATGACCTCGCCCCGACGGCGCTCGTCGAAGTCGACGTCGAAGTCGGGCATCGAGGGGCGCTCGGGGTTCAGGAAGCGCTCGAAGATCAGCCCGTGCGGGATGGGGTCCAGGTCGGTGATCTTCATGGCGTAGGCACACATGGAGCCGGCGCCGGAACCACGACCGGGCCCGACCCGGATCTTGTTGTCCTTGGCCCAGTTGATGAAGTCGGCGACCACGAGGAAGTATCCGGGATAGCCCTTGCCGAGGATGACCTCGGTCTCGAACTTCGCCTGGGCACGGGCGTAGTCGGGCACGCCGCCGGGAAAGCGCTCGGTGAGCCCCTTCTCGACCTCCTTGATGAACCAGCTGGTCTCGCTCTCGCCCTCGGGCACCGGGAAGCGAGGCATGTAGCGCCCCTCGCCCTCGGTGAAGGACACCTCGCACATGTCGGCGATGAGCAGCGTGTTGTCGCAGGCCTCGGGCAGCTCACGCCAGACGTGACGCATCTCGGCGGGGCTCTTGAGATAGAAGTCGTCGGCGTCGAACTTGAACCGGCCCGGATCCATCATGGTCGACCCGGACTGCACGCACAGCAGGGCCGCGTGGGCCCCGGCGTCCTCGCGGGTGGTGTAGTGCAGGTCGTTGGTGGCGACCAGCGGCAGGCCGAGCTCGCGGGCCAGCCGCAGCAGGTCCTGCTGCACCTGCCGCTCGATGGTCAGCCCGTGGTCCATGAGCTCGCAGAAGAAGTTCTCGGCGCCGAAGATGTCGCGGAAGTCCGAGGCGGCCTGCACCGCCTGCTGGTACTGCCCGAGCCGGAGCCGGGTCTGGACCTCGCCCGAGGGGCACCCGGTCGTGGCGATCAGGCCCTGACCGTAGGTCTGCAGCAGGTCCAGGTCCATCCGCGGCTTGAAGTAGTAGCCCTCCAAACTGGCCAGCGAGGACATCCGGAACAAGTTGTGCATGCCGGTGTTGTTGCGGGCCAGCATCGTCATGTGGGTGTAGGCACCGGACCCGGACACGTCGTCGCGGCCGCCGTCGCCGAACCTCACCCGGGTCTTGTCGGTGCGGTGGGTCCCCGGCGTGAGGTAGGCCTCGACCCCGATGATCGGCTTCACACCGTGCTTGCGGGCCTTGGACCAGAACTCGTACGCACCGAAGACGTAGCCGTGGTCGGTCGTCGCGATCGCCGGCATCCCCATCTGCGCCGCGGTGGCGAACAGGTCGTCGATCCGCGCGGCGCCGTCGAGCATGGAGTACTCGGTGTGGACGTGGAGGTGGACGAAGCTGTCCTGGGCGGAGGCGGGGGCGGGCTGACCAGACATCGGACCGATCCTAGTTCGGCCCGGCGACACCGCTCGGCGTGTCGCGGGCCGTGTCGTCCAGGCCCACCTCACGGCGCGGCGACCGGGGGCCGGCGGGAGTCCTCATACCCGGTCGAGCGCGTCCTGCAGGTCGGCCGGGTACGGGCTCTCGAACCTCACCTGGTCCCCCGATCCGGGGTGCTCGAAGCCCAGGCCGACGGCGTGCAGCCACTGGCGCTCCAGTCCGAGCCGGGCCGCGAGGCGAGGGTCCGCACCATAGGTCAGGTCGCCTGCCAACGGGTGGTGCAGGGCGGCGAAGTGCACCCGGATCTGGTGGGTGCGCCCGGTCTCGAGGTGGACGTCCATCAGCGTGACCGCGCGGAACGCCTCGAGGACCTCGTAGTGGGTGATGCTGGCACGCCCTGACTCCAGCACCGCGAACTTGTAGTCGTGGCCCGGGTGGCGGCCGATCGGGGCGTCGATGGTGCCCACGACCGGGTCGGGAAGGCCCTGGACCAGCGCGTGGTAGTTCTTGTCCACCGTGCGGTCGCGGAAGGCCCGCTTCAGGAGGGTGTACGCGCGCTCGCTCTTGGCGACCACCATCAGGCCCGAGGTGCCCACGTCGAGCCGAGACACGATGCCCTGACGCTCGCTCGCGCCGGAGGTGGAGATGCGGTACCCCGCTGCTGCCAGACCGCCCAGGACGGTCGGTCCGGTCCAGCCGACGCTCGCGTGGGCAGCGACGCCGACCGGTTTGTCCACCACCACGATGTGGTCGTCGTCATGGACGATCGTCATACCCGCCACTGGTTCGGCGACGACCCGCAGGGCGGTGCTGTCCGCCGCCACGGGGAGCGCGACCTCGAGCACGTCGCCCGCGCTGACCCGGTCGGACTTGCCGGCGCTGCGGTGGTTGAGGTCGACCTGACCAGAGGCCGCCAGGTCCGCCGCCTTGGTGCGGGACAGGCCGAACAGACGCGCGATGGCCGCATCGACCCGCTCCCCCTCCAGGCCCTCGGGGACGTACACGGTGCGCTGGTCGGTCGTCGGGGCGGCGGCGTCAGACATCGGTGGCCTCGTGACGGCCGGCATTGGCCCGCGAGCCGTCGACCCCGACCCCGCGCAGGGCCAGGAGGGCGATCAGGGCGGCCGCGGCGACGATCCCGATGTCCGCCACGTTGCCGATGAACCAGCCGAAGTAGTCGATGAAGTCCACGACGTGTCCCCGTCCTGGGCCCGGTTCGCGGGCCATCCGGTCGGTGAGGTTGCCCAGCGAGCCGCCCAGCAGCAGCCCCAAGGCCCAGGCCCAGCCCCGGCTGCCGAGCCGGCGCGCGGTGATGACGATGAAGACCAGAACACCGAGGGCGATGAGGGTCAGCACCCAGGTCGAACCGTCGCCCAGCGAGAAGGCCGCACCCGGGTTGCGGATGAGCTGCAGCCGGATCGCCGTCCCGATGACATCGACAGGCTCGCCGGGAACCAGCGCCCGGAGCGCCCAGACCTTGGTGAGCTGGTCGACGACGTACACGACGACGGCCGTGGCCACGAGCACGACGAACAGCGGTCGTCGAGCACGCCCTGCCGAGGTGGGAGGGGTCTGGATGTCTGGCGCCTCGATCAGCGGCGCTCCTGTTTCGTCTTGCATGCCACGCACAGGGTCGCACGGGGAGCCGCCTGGAGACGAAGTTTGCCGATCGGGTGGCCGCAGGACTCGCAGATCCCGTAGGTCCCGTCGGCGATCCGCTCCAGGGCGTGCTCGGCCTGTTCGAGCATCTCCCGGGCGTTGTTCGCCAGCGAGATCTCCTGCTCGCGCTCGAAGGTCTTGGCCCCGGCATCGGCCTGGTCGTCCCCGGCCCCGTCGCCGGAGTCGCGCATCAGCGACGCGATCTCGCGCTCCGCCGTCGCGATCTCCTCGCGCAGGTGCGTGGCGTCGGCCTCGATCGCGGCCCGCACCGACCGCAGCTCCTTGGCGGTCCAGGGCGACTCGTCGTCGCGCACCCGCAGGGTCCGCGCCGTCGTGCCCGGCCCACGCGTGAGCGGTGCGGTCTTCTTGGCGGGCGCGGCCTTTGTGGCTGGTCCCGACTTCTTTGCCGAGGCTGCCTTTGTGGCAGGGGCGGCCTTCTTGGCGGGGGCTACCTTTTTTGCCGGGGCTGCCCTCGTGGCGGGCACGGCCTTCTTGGCCGAGGCGGCCTTTGTGGCCGAGGCGGCCTTCTTGGCAGGCGCGGCCTTCTTGGCAGGCGCGGCCTTCTTGGCGGGTGCCGCCTTCTTTGCCGAAGCGGCCTTCTTGGCGGGTGCCGCCTTCTTTGCCGAAGCGGCCTTCTTGGCGGGTGCCGCCTTCTTTGCCGGGGCCGCCTTCTTGGCCGGGGCCGCCTTCTTGGCCGGGGCCGCCTTCTTTGCGGGGGCGGCCTTCTTTGCTGGGGCGGCCTTTGTGGCCGGGGCGGTTTTCTTGGTCGGCGTCGCGGGCGCTGACTTCGTGGCGGGCGCTGACTTCTTCGCCGGGGCGGCCTTCTTTGCGGGGGCGGCCTTCGTGGCCGGGGCGGCCTTCTTGGCCGGCGTCGCGGGCGCTGACTTCGTGGCGGGCGCGGGCTTCTTCACGGCGGCCTTCGTGGCCGGTGCCGACTTCTTCGTCGAAGCGGTGGTGCGTGAAGCCATGGCTGGCCCCTTCGATCGCAGGAGACCGTGCCCGGTGGGGGCACGGTCGGGTCAGGTGAGCCTAAGCCTTCGACCAGCGGCTCACAACGACAAACACACGCCACGCAGCACAAAGCCGGTCCCCGCGAGGGCGGGAACCGGCTGGGTGGGTCAGCTCTGGGTGGGTCAGCTGGGGGGTAGCTGGGCGGATCAGCTCTGGGCGGCCGCCTCGGCGGGCTCGGGGTCGGGGTGCGGGTCCTGACCGGTCGCATCCAGGTCGGCGAGCCGTTCCTCGATGAACGACTTCAGCCGCGACCGATAGTCGCGCTCGTACTCGCGGAGCTCTTGGATCTTGCGCTCGAGGAGCGCGCGCTCCTCGCTGAGCTCACCCAGGATGGTCTGCTTGCGGTTCTGTGCCTCGGCCACCATGCCGGTCGAGCGCTCGCGGGCCTCGGTGATCATCTGCTCGTGCTGGGTCGTCGCGTCGGTGACCAGCGTGTCGTGCTGGCTCTGGCCCTCGCTGATCAGCTGGTCGTGACGCTGCTGACCCTCGCTCACCAGCTCGTCGTGCCGTTGCTGGCCTTCGGTGATCAGGCGCTCACGAGTGCTCTGGCCCTCGGCGACATGCTCGTCGTGCAGTCGCTGGGCCAGCTCGATGACGCTGGCGGCGCTGGTGCCCGTGACGGCTCCGGTTGCTGCCGGAGCAGCGAACGCCACCGCGGACGCGGCGTCCTCGGCGTTGGCGGACTCTCCGGCCGACCCCTGCTGTCCGGCGTCGACCTGCGCCGCGTTCGCGGCCTCCTGGGCCTGGGCGGCGTCGGCAGAATGCTGCTCGGCGAGCTGCTGGGCCTCGGCCGCAGCCTGCTGGGCGGACTCCGCTGCCTGCTCGGCGTCGTGCTGGGCTGCCGCGGCTGCGGCTGCCTGCTCGTCGGCCTCCTTCACCTGCTGGTGGGCGGTCTCGACGCGGGCCTTGGCCTCGGCCTCGGCCTCGTCGGCCTGGGCACGCGCGGTGCTGATCCGCTCCCGCGCGGCCTGCTCGGCCTCGGTCGCCTGCCCGCCCATGGCCTTGGCGCGATCCTGTGAGCTGAGGTGAGCCTGGTCGTGCTCGCCCTGCAGGTCGCTCAGCTTGGTCTCCAGGGCGCCGATCTCGCTGGTGCGACGCTCCTGCTCGAGGACGAACGAGTTCTGGGCCTCCTCCTCGGCGCTCCGGGCCTCGGCCAGGTTGCCCTGAGCCACCTCGACCTCGGCCGTGAGTCGCTCGAGCTCGGCCTGCTTGGCCTGCACGTCTGCGTCACTTGTGCCCGAGACGGGCCCCGCGACCGGAGCCTTCTTGCCACTGGTCGGCATGCCCTTGCTGCGGCGGCACTCCTCGAGCGCGGTCTGGAAGTCCTCGGACTCCTTGGAGATGCGGCGCATCTCGGCTACGACCTCGTCGAGGAAGTCGTCGACCTCGCGCTCGTCATAGCCACGGCGGAACTGGGTGGGCGTGAAGTTCTTGTTGAGGACGTCTTCTGGCGTGAGTGCCATGTCATCACCTCATGTCGCGAGCGGTCGACGCCTGGGGCGCCCGTGGTGTGGGTCGTTGCGTGGTTCACGTGAGTTCTCGGGGCGACCCAGGGGGTCCGCGGAGAAGCCGTGGTCAACCCTAGAGGATGCGCAGGAGAATCAGGACACCGAGCATCAGGACGAGGAAGGCGAGGTCGATCCGCACGGCGCCGATCGTCAGCGGCGGCAACACCTTGCGCAGCGCCTTCAGCGGTGGGTCGGTCGCCGAGTACACGGTCTCGGCCACGACGAGCATCGGTCCACGTGGCTGCCAGTCGCGGGCGAAGACCTGGATCCAGTCCAGGGCGAACCGTCCGAGCAGCAGAATGAGGAAGAGGAAGACGAACAGCCCGAGCACATTGCCGACGACACCGAGATCCATGGGGACAGCCTGCCTCACCCGGCTGGGAGTACGCCGTGCCGGGGCTGGGTTCAGGGGGTGGGACGACCGGTCGGGACGACCAGTACTGGCGTGTAGGGCGCCCGTCGCTACTGGTTGCCGCGTATCAGTACTGGTCGCGCGTCAGGACTGGTCGCGCGTCAGGACTGGTTGAACAGCCGGGCCGGCTCGGGCGCGACGGCCTCGTCGGTCGTGGCGATCTCGATGTGCGAGGGCGACAGCAGGAAGACCTTGGCGGTCACGCGTTCGATCTGCCCGTGCATGCCGAAGACGAGGCCGGCGGCGAAGTCGACCAGTCGCTTGGCGTCGGCATCGTTCATGTCCGTGAGGTTCATGATGACCGGCGTACCGTCGCGAAAGCTCTCGCCGATGCTCTTGGCATCGTTGTAGGTGCGCGGGTGGATCGTGGTGATCCGGTTGAGCGGGCCCACCTCGTGGTCGCGGACCACGCGAGCGACGGGAGTGCGCTGCGGGAGCGGGGTCACCGCGGCCGAAGGCCGCTCGCGCTCGTCCGGCGCATCCGCCGGGCTCTCGTCGTACTCCTCGTAGGCGTCGAAACGGTCGTCGTCCTCGGCAAGACCGAGGTACACCATCGTCTTGCGCAGTGCCCCAGCCATCGTTGCTCCCTGTATGCGTCTGGTCGTGCTCTGGTCGTCCTACCGGTGTGGTGCTGGTTCGTGCTGGTGTCGCTGTGCTGCGCTCTCGTGCAGGTGTCGCAGTGCTGATGCTCTGGTGACCGAAGTTACCGAAGGGGTGGACGAGAACCGAGGATTGCGCTGCCGACACGCAGGTGTGTCGCCCCAGCAGCGATGGCTGCCTCGAGGTCGCCGCTCATGCCGGCAGAGATCCAGCCGGCCTCGGGCCACCGTTCCCGCAGGCGTTCGGCGGCGGTGCGCAGCCGGACGAAGGCAGCCAGCGGGTCGGCATCGGGGGGCGCCACGGCCATGACCCCCCGCAGGCTCAGCTCGGGCTCACCGGACACCGCGCCAGCCAGGTCCGCCAGCTCCTCGGGCCTGGCTCCGCCGCGACCGCGGTCGGGTGCAGCCTCGTCGAGGTCGACCTGGAGCAGCACGGCCAGCGGAGTCGCACTCCCCGGAGCGGAGGACAGGCGGTCACGCGCCGCCGCGCCGAGCGCCGCCACCAGTCGCACGCGGTCCACCGACTGGACCACATCGGCGTACGCCGTCACCGACCGGGCCTTGTTGCGCTGGAGCTGGCCGATGAAATGGACCTCGAGGTCCTCGCGGACCCCGAGCTCGGTCAGCTTGGCCGAGGCTTCCTGGTCCCGGCTCTCCCCGATCGCGTGCACACCCAGATCCAGGAGGTGGTCGACGTCGGAGGCCGGGAAGAACTTGGTCACGACCACCAGCGTCAGCTCGTCCCGGTCACGACCGGCGTCCCCGCAGGCGGCGTCGATCCGCTCCCGCACCGTGCGCAGACCGTGCTCGAGCTCCTCCCGGCGGCTCACCCGAGCACCACCACACCGGCGAAACGCCCGGTCGTGCCCTCGCCGCGGTAGGAGTAGAGGTCTGGTGACTCACGGGTGCACCCCGGGACCCACTGCACGCTGACGTCGAGGGCCGCGAGCTGGGCGACGACGCCGGCACCGACGTCGATCGCGGGGGTCCCCGTCCACGACCGCGTCGCACTCTCGGGCGTGACCGCCGCGGCCTGGTCGCGCATCTCGGCGGGCACCTCGTAGCAGCGGCCACACACCGAGGGTCCGACCACCGCCTCGACCCGGACCGCACCCAGCTCACGCATCCGAGTGACCGCGGCAGCAACGACGCCCGCGACCATCCCCGGACGACCGGCATGGACTGCGGCGACGACCCCGCGGTCGGGGTCGGCCAGCAGCACCGGTACGCAGTCGGCGACCAGTGCGGCCAGCGCCAGCCCCGCGGTGGTGGTGACCAGCGCGTCGACCTGGGCGGGCGGCCCCCGCCAGGGCGCGTCGACGACCGCGACCTCCACCCCGTGGCACTGCTCCATGAACAACAGGTCGGCCCGCCCCACCGCCCACGTCCTGGCCACGTCCTGGCGGTTGGCCTCGACCGCCGCAGGGTCGTCGCCCACGTGCCCGCCCAGGTTCAGCCCGGCGTACGGCGCGGCGCTGTGGCCCCCGGCACGAGAGGTGAATCCCCAGCGCACCGGGCCGGCTGCGCCACGCCAGAAGGTCACGTTCCCACCGTAGGACACCAGAACCGGCCGGATGCACTCGGCATCCGACCGGCTCGGAGTGGGACCGGGGCGTGGCTACTTCAGGAAGTCCGGCACGTCGAGGTCGTCGCTGTCATCGAAGGTCACGGTGCGGGGCGGACGTTGCACCGGCGTCACCGGGGCGGTGCCGTCACTGGTCGCGAACACCGCGTCGGCCTCTCGGCGGGGGGCCACCGCCGGCGACGGCGCCGACGGGGTCGTCGCCGGCGCCGAGGGCTGAGGGGTGCCGGCCGTCTCCGCGGTCCGGACGGCGGACCCCTGGATGGTGCCGAGCGCCCGCTCGTCGGCCCGTCGGGTCGGTGCGCCGCCGTCGAACCCGGCCGCGATGACCGTGACGCGGACCTCGTCGCCGAGCGCATCGTCGATCACCGCACCGAAGATGATGTTGGCCTCCGGGTGCGCAGCCTCCTGCACCAGACGCGCTGCCTCGGTGATCTCGAAGAGGCCGAGGTCGCTGCCACCCTGGATCGAGAGCAGCACACCGTGGGCACCGTCGATGCTCGCCTCGAGCAGCGGGGAGGAGATCGCGAGCTCGGCGGCCTGGAGGGCGCGGTCCTCGCCGCGGGCCGAGCCGATGCCCATGAGTGCCGAGCCGGCACCCTGCATGACCGCCTTCACGTCCGCGAAGTCGAGGTTGATCAGACCCGGGGTCGTGATGAGGTCGGTGATGCCCTGGACACCGGACAGCAGCACCTGGTCGGCGCTGCGGAAGGCGTCGAGCATGCTGACCGAGCGGTCGCCGATCGACAGCAGCCGGTCGTTGGGGATCACGATGAGGGTGTCGACCTCCTCGCGCAACGCCGCGATGCCGGCCTCGGCCTGGTTGGCGCGGCGGCGTCCCTCGAAGGTGAAGGGGCGGGTGACCACACCGATGGTGAGGGCGCCCATCGCCTTGGCGATCTTGGCGACCACGGGCGCGCCACCGGTGCCGGTTCCGCCGCCCTCACCGGCGGTCACGAAGACCATGTCGGCACCCTTGAGGGCCTCCTCGATGTCCTCGGCGTGGTCGTCGGCTGCGCGGCGACCCACCTCGGGGTCGGCTCCGGCACCGAGCCCACGGGTGAGCTCACGGCCCACGTCGAGCTTGACGTCGGCGTCGCTCATCAGCAGCGCCTGGGCGTCGGTGTTCACGGCGATGAACTCCACGCCCTTGAGGCCGACCTCGATCATCCGGTTGATGGCGTTGACGCCGCCGCCGCCGATGCCGACGACCTTGATGACGGCCAGGTAGTTCTGGGGAGCTGCCACGGCAGTGGGCCTTCCTGAAATGGTGCGTTGGGTCGTGGGGGAAGACGGATCAGAGTCACCGGGAACGGGATTCGCGGCTCACTCTCGACGTGAGGGTGAGCGTTGTCCGGCGTCCGCCGGCGATGAAGATCTGTCGCCCTTGACGCTAGGTGGATCCCCCATCGCGTTCAACGGACCAGGGGGTGTGTCGCGCGGCTGTTTCTCTCAGGCGCGCCGGCAACGACCACTCTAGTCACACCAGTCACTTCAGCCGCACCCGTCCCACAGGCGGAACTAACCCTCTACTTCAGGTTGAGAAAAGCGCAGTGACGACGGGCGCGCTTCAGCGGGTGACGGGGTGGTCCGGGACGCTCACGTCGATCGTCGACGGCTTCTGGGGCAGCAGTGCGGTCAGCACGGCGACCTTGAGGTCAGGGCGGTCGGTCCCGCCCCAGACCACGGTCGTCGACCCGACCTTGAGGGTCACCATGTCGGCACTGCTCACGGTCAGCCCGGTCACCCGGCGCAACAGTCCCGGGGGCATCGCGTCGATCACCCCGAGCGCGGCCCGCAGCGCCTCGGGTGTCACTGCACGACGACCCTCCGCGGCCACCACGGGCAGTCCGCGGGGTGCCGTCGCCACGGTGGAGTAGGCCACGCCCTCCCGGTCGACCAGCCGCAGCGCGCCGGCGGATCCGGTGGACCCGTCGAGCCGCGCAACGAGGACCGGGGTCCGCGGAACGACGTGGATGACCACGGTGCTCGGCCACGACCGCTCCACCGAGACGTCCGAGACCGTGGGGCGCTTCGCGACGCGGTCGACCACGGCGCCGGTGTCCAGGCGGGCCAGCGGCTGGCCGACGGGGACCGCCGCGAGCCGCTCGACCGCCGCGGCCTCCGCGCCCTTGACCCCACTCACGTCCACCGACCGGACCACCAGCACCGAGCTGTACCCGACCAGCCAGACCAGACCGGCCAGGACGGACAGCACCAGGACCGCCCCTGCGATCCGCCGCCAGGGACCGCGCCGGACCACCGCGGCCCGCTCGTCGAACCGTCCGGCCGAGGACCCCAGCCCGGTGCGCGTCTGCACACTCATGACCTTGACTCCAGCTCTCGAAGGATCTCCGGACCCACCATCGTCACGTCACCGGCACCCACGGTCAGGACCAGGTCTCCCGGCCGGAGCAGCGCCGCCACCGTCGGGGCGACCGCTGACCACGACGACACGCCGACCACCTCGGGTCCGCCCTCGATCTGCGCCAGCGGTTCGCCGATCAGCTTGCTGGACACCCCTGGGACCGGATCCTCCCGGGCCCCGAAGACCTCCATGAGGACCACGACGTCCGCCGGCGCGAGCCCCCGGGCGAACTCGGCCGCGAAGTCGCGGGTGCGCGAGTACAGGTGGGGCTGGAAGACCACGACCAGCCGACCCTCGGACACGAGCTCGGCCGCCATGGACACCACCGCCGACACCTTGCCCGGGTTGTGTGCGTAGTCGTCGACCACTGTCACGTCCCCGGCGTGCCCACGCAGCTCGAACCTCCGGCGTGTCCCGAGGAACCCCGCGAGCCCGGTGAGGATCTCGGTGACGTCGTGGCCGAGGCCCTCGGTGGCCGCAGCGAGGGCAGCTGCGGCGTTGAGCAGGTTGTGGCGCCCGGGGATGGCCAGGCGGAGGCGGTGCACCGAGCCGTCGGGCAGGCGAACCGCGGCGGCGGTGGCCAGGCCCGACCGGACGAGGTCCGAGAGCTGCACGTCGGCACCTTCTTCGAAGCCGTAGGTCACCACCCGGTGCCCGGAGGAACGGAACGCCTCAGCCAGGCGGCGCGACCCGGCATCGTCCCAGCAGGCGACCAGCACACCACCGGCGGTGACGGACTCGGCGAACTCGGCGTAGGCCGACTCCACCGCCTCGAAGGTGCCGTAGAAGTCGAGGTGGTCCGGCTGCACGTTAGTGACGACCGCGACCTCGGGACGGTAGACCAGGAACGAGCCGTCGCTCTCGTCGGCCTCGGCGACGAACACCCCGCCGCTGCCCCAGTGCGCGTTGGTCCCCCGACCGGTGAGCTCCCCGCCGATGGCGAACGACGGGTCGGCCCCGACGGCGAGGAGTGCGACGGTGAGCATCGAGGTCGTCGTGGTCTTGCCGTTCGCCCCGGCGACGGCCACCCGGCGCGACTCCTGCATCGTGCTGGCCAGGGCCTGCGACCGGTGCAGGACAGTCAGATTCGCCGCCCGAGCCGCAGTGAGCTCGGGGTTCGACTCGCGCACCGCCGACGAGATCACCACGGTGTCCACGCTGTTCAGGTGCTCGGGGTCATGGCCGACGCGCACGGTGGCACCCTCGGCGGCGAGCGCGTCCAGCACCGGCACCGGCTTGACGTCACAACCACTGACCTTGTGGCCGCGAGCCAGGACGACCCGGGCCACCCCGGACATCCCCGCGCCCCCGATGCTGATGAAGTGCAGGTGGCCGAGGTCGTCGAGGGAGGGCACCGGTGCCCGGAAGTCGAACCGGGCAGCGGAGGCCATCAAGGGGTCCCCGGGCCGGCTGCGTCGTCCGGACTCTCGCGGGTGTCGCGGGTGTCGCGGGTCTCGCCGGCCTCGCGGTGTGCGCGGATGACGAGGTCGGCGAGCAGCTCGTCGGCCCCCCGCTCCCCAGCACCCGCCGCCGCCCTGGCCATCGCGTCCACGGCGTCACGGTCGGTGGCCAGCCGCACCAGGTCCGAGCCCACCCACTCAGGAGTGAGCGCGTCGTCGTCCACCAGGACGCCCCCACCCGCAGCCACGACGTCGGTGGCGTTCAGCCGCTGCTCGCCGTTGCCGATGGGCAGCGGCACGTACACGGCCGGCAGGCCCACCGCAGTGAGCTCGCAGACCGTGTTGGCGCCGGCCCGGCAAACCACCAGATCCACTGCGGCATAAGCCAGCTCCATGCGGTCGGCATAGGCGCGGACGACGTACGGCGGGCGCGCGGACACCTGGCTGGTGCGAGGGACGAAGTCCTTGCCGCCGCCGGTCAGGTGGAGCACCTGCAGCCCGGCCGCCTGCAGAGCGGCCACCTTGGCCTCGAACGCGTGGTTGAGGCGTTGGGCGCCCAGCGATCCCCCGGTCACCAGGATCGTCGGCCACCCGTCATCGAGGCCGAAGTGCGCGAGTCCCTCGACCCGACTGGCCTGCCGGTCCAACGTGGTGATCTCCGGACGCAGCGGCATGCCGACGAGCGTCGCGTGGGCCAGGCGGGTGGACCGGAAGGTGGTGGCGACGTACGGCGTCATCCGGGCGCCGATGCGGTTGGCGATCCCGGGGCGGGCGTTCTGCTCGTGGACCACGATGGGCACGCGGCGCTGACGGGCGGCGAGGTAGGCCGGCGTGGAGACATAGCCGCCGAACCCGACGACGACCTCGGCCCCCGCGTCGTCGATCGCCTCGCCTGCGCGGGCGATGGCTCCCCGCAGTGCGACGGGGAGCCGGGCGAGGTCCATGGACGGCCGGCGCGGCAGCGGCACCTTGGGGATCGTGCGCAGCGCGTAGCCGCGCTGGGGCACCAGCCGGGACTCCAGACCCTCGTCGGTCCCGAGTGCGGTGACGGTGATGTCACCCCGGCGCCGAAGGCAGTCGGCGAGAGCCAACAACGGCGACACGTGACCGGCGGAGCCACCGCCGGCCAGCAGCACCGAGGCCGGGAGCGCGTCGGACATCAGCGACGCCCCACCCGCCGGGGCAGCACGGCGAGACTGCGCCGCAGCGCCGAGGGCCGCGCCGTGAGTGCCGCCCGGCAGTCGGGGTCCGCCCGCGCGAAGGAGACCAGCATCCCGAGCGCGAACATCGTGGTCACGAGCGAGGACCCCCCCGAGGACACGAGTGGCAGCGGGAGGCCGATCACCGGCAGCATGCCGATGACCGAGCCGATGTTGATCATGGCCTGCACCAGGACCCAGGTCATCACGCCCGCAGTCGCCAGCCGGACGAACAGGTCGTCGGTGCGCAGCACCAGCCGGTAGCAGGCCACGGCCAGCGCGGCGAACAGCACGATGATCGCGAGGGTTCCCGGGAGGCCCAGCTCCTCGCCGATCACTGCGAAGATGAAGTCGTTGTGCGACTCGGGCAGCCACTGCCACTTCTCCCGGCTGCCCCCGAGGCCGAGCCCGAACACCCCTCCGTCGGCCAGGGCGTACCGGCCGTGGGTCGTCTGCCGCGCCGCGCCGTTCACGTCGGTGTCGCGGCCGAGCCAGACGTCGAACCGTCCGAGCCGGTTGGGGCTCTGGACGACGAGCAAGGTTGCTGCTGCGGCGAACGCGACGCCGACCAGCGCGAACCAGCGCACCGGCACGCCGGCCGCGAAGACCACGCCCGCCACGATCGCACCCAGCACCAGGGCGGTGCCGAGGTCGTGGCCCAGCAGCACCAGACCGATCACCGCAGCGGCGACCGGCATGACGAACGGGAAGACGACGTGGCGCACCTGCTGCAACCGCTGCTGCTTGGTCGCCAGCACGAGGGCACCGAACAGGACCAGCGCGATCTTGGCGATCTCCGAAGGCTGCATGGTGAACGGGCCGATCCCGATCCAGTTGGTGTTCCCCTGGAACTCGATGCCGATCCCGGGCACGAAGGCGAGGGCCTGCAAACCCATGGCGCACAGCAGGATCGGGATGGCGAGACGCTTCCACCAGGCCACGCCGATCCGTGAGGCGACGAACATCGCCACCGCACCGATCGCCGCGAACTCGGCCTGCTTGATGAAGATCGCATAGGCCGTGCGGTTGTCGGTCTCGACGATCGAGGTGACCGAGGACGCCGACATGACCATCACCAGGCCGATGACCACGAGCAGCACGGTGACGGCGACCAGCAGGTAGTACGTCGTCAGGGGCGAGTCGAGCCGGCGCACCCAGACCGGGACGCGTGGCTGGCTCGCGGTCGACTCACGCGCCGCAGTGGTGGTGGCCACGGCTAGTCCGTGGAGGCGGCGAACCGGGCCACGGCTCGGGCGAAGGCATCGCCCCGTTCACCGTAGTTCGCGAACATGTCCATCGAGGCGGCCGCGGGTGCCAGCAGCACCACGTCTCCGACGTGGGCCAGCGACGCAGCGGCCGCGACGACACTCTCCATGGCTCCAGTGTCGGTGCTGGACACTTCGTGGACCGGCACATCCGGCGCGTGTCGCCGCAGAGCCTCGGCGATCCGGGCCCGGTCGACGCCGAGGAGGACCACCCCACGCAGCCGGGGCGCCGCTTCGCGGACGAGGTCGTCGACGTCGGCCCCCTTGAGCAGCCCGCCCGCCACCCAGACGACGTGCTCGAAGGAACGGAGCGAGGCCAGTGCTGCGTGGGGGTTGGTGGCCTTGGAGTCGTCGACGTACTGGACCCCCGCGACCACGGCGACCTCGGCGATGCGGTGGGGGTCGGGTGTGAAGGCCCGCAGCCCGTCGCGGACCGCGAGCGGGGTCACGCCGTAGGCGCGCGCCAAAGCCGCAGCGGCCAGTGCGTTCGCCACCTGGTGCGGCGCGAGGGTCGCCGCGTCACCCTGGACGTCGGTGAGCGTGCCGAGCTCGGCAGCCGAGGTCTTGCGCTGCTCGACGAAGGCGCGGTCGGCGATGACATCCTCCACGACACCGACCATCGACAGCCCGGGCGTGCCGAGCGTGAAACCGATGGCGCGGCAGCCCTCCTGGACGTCCGCGTCGCGGACCAGCTGTTCGGTGGCGGGGTCATCGACGTTGTACACGCAGGCGATCCTGGTGTTCGCATAGACCAGCCCCTTGACCCGCTGGTACTCCTCGAACGAGCCGTGCCAGTCGACGTGGTCGGGGGCGACGTTGAGGCAGGCCGAGGCGAACGGCGCGAGCGAGTGCGACCAGTGCAGCTGATAGCTCGAGAGCTCGACGGCGATGACGTCGTACGGCTCCGGATGGAGCACCGCCTCGAGGATCGGCGTGCCGACATTGCCCGCACTGGTCGCCCGCAGGCCGGCGGCCCGGAGCATCGACGCGAGCATGTTCACCGTCGTCGTCTTGCCGTTGGTGCCGGTGATGGTCAGCCATGCGGCCGGCCCCACCGCCTGCCGCATCCGCCAGGCCAGCTCGACCTCACCCCACACCGGCACCCCGGCGGCGTGTGCCTGCCCGAGCAGTGGCTGCGTCGGCGCCCAGCCCGGTGAGGTGACCACCAGGTCCGGGTCGGGCATGAGGTCGGGAAGTGCTCTGGTGTGGCTCTCCCCCAGGAGGATCCGACCACCGAGGATGTCGAGGATCTTGGCTCGTTCGCCCAGCGTTGCCGACTGTTCGGCCGTGGCCCCGTCGACCACGACCACGTCGCATCCGCGCTCGATCAGGGCGTCCGCCGCAGCGAAGCCACTGACGCCCAACCCGGCCACCACCACCCGCAACCCGCGCCAGTCCGCGGTCGCACTGGTGAGGCCGTCCAGCCGCCCCCCGGGCGCGCCACCGGTCGGCGTCGTCATCCGGCGCCCACCACCCACTCCGCATAGAACAGGCCCAGACCCAGTGCGACGCAGAGGCCGGCGATGATCCAGAACCGGATCACGATCGTGACCTCGTTCCAGCCGACCAGCTCGAAGTGGTGCTGGAGCGGTGCCATTCGGAACACCCGTCTACCCGTGCTCTTGAACGACGCGACCTGGATGATCACCGAGAGGGTGATCGCCACGAACAGGCCGCCGAGGATGACGACGAGCAGCTCGGTGCGGGTCGTGATGGCCAGCCCGGCAAGCACGCCGCCCAACGCCAGCGAACCGGTGTCGCCCATGAAGATCTTGGCGGGCGAGGCGTTCCACCAGAGGAACCCGAAGCAGGCGCCCATCCCGCAGGCCGCGACCACCGCCAGGTCGTGCGCGTCGCGCACCTCGTAACACTTCAGCCCGGGCGTCACCTGGCAGTTCTGGTTGAACTGCCAGATCCCGATGAGCACGTACGCGGCGAACACCATCGTCGCGGCACCGGTCGCGAGACCGTCGAGGCCGTCGGTGAGGTTCACGCCGTTGGAGGTGCCCGCGATCATCAGGTTGGCCCACAGGACGAACAGCACCAGGCCGATCAGCGTCCCGGCGAAGGCGAGGTCGATCTGGGTGTCGCGCACGAACGAGATCCGCGTCGAGGCGGGGGTCCGCCACTGGGCGTTGGGGAACTGCAGGGCCAGGACCGCGAAGACGACGGCGACCAGCGTCTGACCGGCGAGCTTCTCCCCGGACCGCAGCCCGAGGCTCCGCTGTTTGGTGATCTTGATGTAGTCGTCGAGGAACCCCACCAGCCCGAGCCCGGCCATGAGGAAGAGCACCAGGACCGCGCTCGTGGTGGGCGCCTGGAACGTGACCAGGTGCGCCACCCCGTACGCCGCCAGCGAGCTGGCGATGATGACGGCACCCCCCATCGTGGGCGTGCCGCGCTTGGTGTGGTGCGAGGTCGGACCGTCATCGCGGATGAACTGTCCGTAGCCCCGCCTGACCAGCACCTTGATGAACATGGGGGTGCCGAGGAGCGAGAAGACCAGGGACAGCACCGCGGCGAGCAGCACGGCCTTCACGGCGAAACCTCCGTCTGCGGTTCGGGCGAGTGGTCGGGTGAGTCATCGGTCGAGTCATCGGTCAAGACACCGGGTGGGACAACAGGCTCGGCCAGCCGGTCCCCGAGCCACCGTAGCCCGGCATCGCGGCTGGACTTGAGCAACACGACGTCACCGGGCGCGAGCTCTTCCTGGAGCAGCGCGTAGGCAGCGTCCGCGTCGGGGACCCACCCTGCCTGACCGCCTCCGGATGACGCGCGCCGGGGGTCGGCTGCGGCCCAGCCCTCGAGCATCGGCCGGGCCGTCTCCCCCACCACCAGCAGCCGGTGGGTCCCGAGCTCGCGAGCGAGCCGTCCTACCCCGGCGTGACCGGAGCCGGACTCCTCGCCCAGCTCGAGCATCGACCCGAGCACGGCCCAGGTCCGCCCCGACCCCCCGGCCGGGGCCATTGCCGCGACGGCGCGCAGGGCGGCGGCCATCGAGTCGGGGTTGGCGTTGTAGGCGTCGTTGACGACGGTGACCCCGTCGGCGCGCGTCGACACCTCCATCCGCCAACGGCTCGCTGGTCGGGCGGAGGCCAGCGCGCCCACCACGGCCTGCAGGTCGAGCCCGCACTCCAGCGCAGCGGCGATCACGGCGAGGCTGTTGGCGACGTGGTGCTCGCCGTGCAGCGGGAGCGTCGCGCGCGCGGTGCGCCGGTCCACGGTGACGGTGAACGACGCGCGGCCCTGCCCGTCCAGGACGACGTCGGTGGCACGGACCTGCGCGTCGGGCGCGCGGCCGACGAGCACCACACGGGCTGCGGTCACGCCGGCCATCGCGCGGACCGCAGGGTCGTCGGCGTTGAGGACTGCGACCCCGTCGGCGGGGAGCGCTGCGGGCAGCTCGGACTTGGCCACCGCGATCGCCTCGCGGGAGCCGAACTCCCCGACGTGTGCGGACCCGACGTTCAGGACGATGCCGATCCGCGGTGGTGCCATCCGCGCCAGGTAGGCGAGGTGACCGATGCCGCGCGCCCCCATCTCCACGACCAGGAACCGGGTCTCGGGCCGCACCCGACAGACGGTGAGCGGGACCCCCACCTCGGAGTTGAGCGAGCCCTCGGGCACCACGGTCGGCGCATGCCGGCCGAGCACCTCGCCCAGCAGGTCCTTGGTGCCGGTCTTGCCGGACGACCCGGTGACGCCGACCACCACCAGCTGCGGGCTGCGGTCGACGACAGCGCGGGCGAGGGCGGCGAAGGCCTCCTGCACGTCGGGTACGACCAGGCACGGAAACCCTTGCACCACCAGGGAGGTCAGGCTCGCGACCGAGCCGGCCGCGGCTGCCTGCGGGACGAAGTCGTGCCCGTCGAGATGCTCCCCGATCCGGGCGACGTAGAGGCCACCCGAGCCCGCCTCGCGGGAGTCGGTGACCACCGGGCCGTCCACCAGCACGAGATCCGGGTCCGCGTCGAGCCCGACGACCTGCGCCCCGGTGATCTCGGCAATCTCCCTCAGCGACAGGGGAATCACGCGGTCACCGGCCCGGCGCCGAGCTCGTCGAGCAACGCCGCACGCACCTCGTCACGGTCGTCGAACGGGTGCACCTCCCCCGCGACGTCCTGCCCGGTCTCGTGGCCCTTGCCGACGACGGCGAGGGTGCTGCCGGGTGCGGCGCACGCCTCGGCGACGCCGCGTCGGATCGCGGCACCTCGGCCCGCGACCTCGACCACCTCGGCTCGGTGGTCCACCGCACGGGTACCGGCCAGGATGCTCGACCGGATCGCAGCGGGGTCCTCCGAGCGCGGGTTGTCGTCGGTGACGACGACGACGTCGGCATACTGCGCAGCGGCCTCGCCCATCGCCTCACGCTTGCCGGGATCACGGTCCCCACCGGCCCCGAGGACGACGACCAGTCGCCCCGCGGTCTGCGGGCGCAGCGCCTGCAGCGCCGCGGCGACGGCATCAGGCGTGTGGGCATAGTCCACCACGGCCAGCGGCTGGTCGGGCGACACCTCGACGCGCTCCATCCGTCCGGGGACGTGTGGGTCGGCCGCCAGCGCCCGCTCGACGTCGTCGTGGGCGAATCCCAGACCCAGCAGCGTGAGGGCGGCCATCGCGGTGTTGGCGCGGTTGAACTCGCCGGGCAGTGCGGAGCGCAGCCGCAGGGCTCCGCCCGGCCCGCGCAGGACGAACGCCTGCGGGTCGGGGTCATCGGCCTCGACGTGCCAGTGCGCGTCGGCCCCGGCGACCGTGGTCATCGTGGTGACCGGGATGCTCGTGGTGGCCGCGAGCTCACGGCCCCACACGTCGTCGACGCAGACGATGCCGGCGCGGGCGCGCTCGGGGGTGAACAGCGACGCCTTCGCCTCGAAGTAGTCGCGCATGGTCGGGTGGAACTCCAGGTGGTCACGGCTCAGGTTGGTGAACAGCGCCAGGTCGAACAGGAGCCCGTCGACGCGGTGCTGCACGAGCGCGTGGCTCGACACCTCCATCGCACAGGTACCGAGCCGCCGCTCGGCCATGACCGCGAGCAGGGCGTGCAGGACCGTGGTCTCCGGCGTGGTCCGGACCGACCGGATCCGCTCGGACCCGATCCGGGTCTCCACCGTCCCGATCAGCCCCGTCTGCTGACCCAGCGCCTCCAGCGCCGAGCACAGCAGATACGCCGTGGTCGTCTTGCCGTTGGTCCCGGTCACCCCCAGCATCCGCAGCGGGAGGGTCTCGGTGCCGTACACCAGCGAAGCCACCTGTCCGAGGACCGCGCGCGGCTCGCGGCAGATGACCACCGGCAGGTCCAGACCGCGGTCGCGGACCGACCGGGCTCCAGCGTCGTCGGTCAGCACCGCCACCGCGCCGGCGGCGACGGCTTGGGTGGCGAACGACGCACCGTGCGCGCTCGACCCGGGCAGGGCGGCGTACAGGTCACCCGCGACGACGTCACGGGAGTCCATCGTCACGCCGAGCACCTCGACGCCGTCGGACGCCGCGTCGGTCGCGTCGGTCGCGTCGGTCGCGCCGGTCACGTCGGTCACGGAGGTGACGGTGTCGACCCGCGCCTGGATGGCCTGGGCGACCGCGGAGAGCGGTGTACGGCGGGGTGCCGCGGGTCGGGGACTGGCCACGGGCGCTGAGATTACCGGGCGCTGCTGTTCTTGCCGCGGTCGCGGAGCGTGTCGGGGTCGGACGCGGCCAGCTCGGGGGTGCTCTTGATCGTGACCTTGGGCGCTTTCGTCCCGGTGGGTGGGATGGCCATCTCACGCAGGGCGTACGACATCACGTCGCGGAAGACCGGCGCTGCGACGATGCCGCCGAAGTACCCCTTGATCGGCCGCTGCAGCGTCACGGCGACGACCAGCTCGGGGTCGTCGGCCGGCGCGAAGCCGATGAAGCTCGCGGTCTTCCCCGAGTACTTGTGGAGCCGGTCGTCGTAGCGGTCCGCCGTGCCGGTCTTGCCGGCGACGCGGTAGCCCGGGATCCTGGCCTCGGGCGCGGTGCCCTCCGTGCCGACCACACCCTCCAGCATGTCCCGCAGCTGCGCGGCGACCTCGGCCGAGACGACCCGGACCGGCTTGCCCTGGGCGCCGGGGGTGCTCGTGCCGGACCCGTTGGTGGTCGCCTTCACGATCCTCGGCGGCAGGCGCAGGCCGTCGTTCGCGATGGTCTGGTAGACCCCCGCCGCCTGGATGGCGGTGACCGACAGACCCTGCCCGTACAGCACGGTGTACCGCTGGCTCCCGCTCCAGTCCTTGGAGGCGGCGAGCAGTCCGGGGCTCTCCCCCGGGAACGACGTGCCGGTCTTGGCGCCCAGGCCGAACTTGCGCATGTAGGACTCCATCGTCGCCGGCGGGACCTGCTCTCCGGCCAGCACCGTCCCGATGTTGCTGGACTGCGCGAGGACGCCGGTGAAGGTGAGGTACTCGGTCGCGTGGTCGTGGCTGTCGCGGAAGGACTGGTCGGAACGGGGCAGGCGGTTGGGCACCACCACGGGGGTGCTCGGGGTCACGACGCCCTCCTGCAGCGCTGCCGCCGCAGTGATCACCTTGCCGGTCGACCCGGGCTCGTAGACGTCGTTGAACGCCAGGTTCTGCAGGATGCCGCGGGCCTGGCCGGCGTTGTTGGGGTCATAGGTCGGGTACGACGCGACCGCCAGCAGCTCGCCGGTCCTGACGTTCTGCACGACGACCGTCCCGGAGATCGCGTTGGTCTCGTTCACCTTCTGCGCCAACGCGTTCTGGGCATACCACTGGAGGTCGGCGTCGATGGTGAGGGTCACGTCAGAGCCCGCGACCGCATTCTTGGTGACCTGTCGGCCGTTGGGGATGACCCGTCCGTCCTGGCCCGTCTCGTAGGCGGTGGTGCCGGCCTTGCCCCTCAGGCTCGCGTCGCCCAGCCACTCGATGCCGTTGCCGGGACGCCCGTCGTCGAGCACGAACCCGACGAGCGAGGCCGCGGTCGTCGACGTGGGGTAGACCCGCTCGGTCGTCCGCTCGGAGAGGACGCCGGGGACGCCGAGCGCCTGGACCTTGCGCCAGGTGAGCGGGGTGACGTCCTTGGCGATGATCCGGTATCGCGCGCTTCCGGTGAGTTGGGGCCCGAGCGTCGCTGCCGAGATGCCCAGCAGTGGTGCGAGGTCGGCCGTCGCGCCGGCGACGCCGACCTTGACCGATGTCCCGTCGACGACCTTGGCGTACTGGCTGACGGCCTGCTGGTCGACGGTGACGGTCCGGCGCTCGATGCTCTGGGCGAGGACCTCGCCATGGGTGTCAAGGATCGAACCGCGCATCGCCGGGATGACCTCGGTCTGGGTCCGGGACCTGGCTGCCGCCTCGGACACCGTCGCCGCGTCGAAGCCCTGCAACCTCAGCAGCTGGGCGGCGAACAGGCTGAACACGAACAGCGAGAGGACGAGCATGGCGCGCATCCGCCGGCGTGGACTGGCCGTGCCGATCCGCAGCGGACGGCGGGGCCGCCGCGGCGGCCGGGGCGGGTTTCCGGTGGACCGCGAGCGCGGGGGGCGGGTGGCCGGCCTTGCGGGTGCCCGCTTCGCGGTTGGGGACGCCGGAGAGCTCACCGGCCGACGTGACCGGCCGCTCTTGGCCGTCGTGGCTCGACGTGTCGGCGTAGCGGTGCGCCCGGACGCGCCGGCACTGCGCGGACCGGGACGCGTTGGTGCGGCTCGCCCGACGCTGGCCGCCCTCGGCGTGCTCGACGCACGCCCCTGACCGGCGGCCGCGCGCCCCGACGGTGCTCCGGATCCGGAGCCCGGGCCCTTGCCGGAGCCCTTGCCGGAGCCCTTGCCGGGCCCCCGCCCTCGCCCCTGGTGCCAGTGGTGCTGGTGGTGCTGCGCGTCGTCACCGGGTCAGCATCCCTCAGTCGGCCACCGCAGGAGCGGCGGCGCTCCGTGCCGGCGTGGTGGTGGTCTGGGTCGTGGTCTCACCGGTGGCCGCGTCGACCGTGGTCGTGGTGGTCGCTGTGCCCCCGTCGGGCTCGGCCGTGGTCACCGTGGTCGTGGTCGCCGTACCACTGGTCGTCACGGTGGTCCTGGGTCCCCCGGTGAGGGCCTTGCTGCCGCGGGTGAGGGGGACCGGTGCGGTCACGACCTTGAACGGCGAGGTCTTGGGTGCCGGTTTGGCGACGCCGAGCACCTTGCCGTCCGACAGGCGCAGATAGGCCGTCGACTCGGCGGGCAGCATCCCCATGCCGCGGGCCCGCTCGGCGAGCGACGCAGGTGCGCTCTGGGCGTCGATCGCCTGGGACAGGGCCTCCTGGGTGTCGGCCAGCTCACCGGAGGTGGCCTCCAGCGCGTGGAGCCGGTAGGAACCCTCCGCCATCGCCGTGTTCAGCATGAGCAGACCGACCAGCCCGCCCACCAGCAACGCCAGGCAGAGGCTCGCGAACGCGGCGGTGCCCGGTCGCGCACCGGCGGCGGGAACCACCCGGAGGGGGGCGACCCGCGGGGTCCGGCGGGCGGACGGACGGGCCGCTCCCCGTGTACGCGGGAGGGCACTGGACTGGCTCATGCGGCGGCACCTCCGGTGGCGCGGATCCGCTCGGCGACGCGGAGGCGTGCCGATGCCGATCGTGGGTTGGACTGCAGCTCAACAGAACTCGGCTCTTCGGCTCCGCGGGTGACGAGACGCAGGTATGGTGCGTGCTCGGGCAGCTCAACGGGGAGGCCCACCGGTGCACTGCTGCGGGCGCCGGCGACCAGGGCGCGCTTGGCGATCCGGTCCTCGAGTGAGTGATAGCTCAGGACCGCGACCCGACCGCCCACGTTGAGCACGTCGATGGCGGCCGGCAGCGCGGTCTCCCAGACCGCCAGCTCGCTGTTCACCTCGATGCGCAACGCCTGGAAGGTCCGTTTGCCGGGATGGCCACCCGTGCGTTGGGATGCCGCGGGGATGGCCGCCCGCAACACCTCGACGAGTCGGGCGGAGCGGTCGAACGGCGCCCGCTCGCGCTCGCGGACGATCGCGGACGCGACCCGGCCGGCGAACCGCTCCTCGCCGTACTCGCGCAGGATCCGCACGAGCTCGCCCCGGTCGTAGGTGTTGAGGATCTCGGCTGCGGTGAGGCCGTCGCCCTGGTCCATCCGCATGTCCAGCGGCGCGTCCTGGGCATAGGCGAAACCCCGGTCGGCCTCGTCGAGCTGCAGCGAGGAGACCCCGAGGTCGAACAGCACGGCGTCGGCCCGGGTCGCGCCCGCCTCGGCGAGCGCGAACGCGACCTGGTCGTACACCGCGTGCACCAGCGTGAGCCGGTCGGCGTGGGAGGCCAGCCGCTCACCGGCCAGCGCCAGCGCCTCGGGGTCGCGGTCGATCCCGACGACGTGAGCAGACGGGAACCGCTCGAGTACGCCGGCAGCGTGCCCCCCCATGCCGAGCGTGGCGTCGAGCATGACCGCACCGGACCGCTCCAGCGCCGGCGCGAGCAGGTCCAGGATCCGGTCGCGCATGACGGGGACGTGGCGCTTTTCGGCCATTCCTCGTGCGCTCATCGGTGTCCTCGTCCTCCGTTGACGGCTGGGGTGGGCAATGGTGTCCGGGGTGTGCAGTGCTGGGTGTGCATGTGGTGGGTGTGCATGTGGTGGGTGTGCATGTGGTGGGTGTGCATGTGGTGGGTGTGCATGTGGTGGGTGTGCAGTGCTGGGTGTTGAGGTGATGGGTGGCGATCGTGCGGTGAGGCCCTGCGGTCAGGTCCCCATCCGCTCCGGCCCGGTACGGGGGAAGTCGTCCCGGGAGTGGAGCGGCTGGAGGCCTGGCGGCGGGGTCTGGCTGGTGGGCTGGTGGGCTGGTGGGCTGGTGGGCTGGTGGGCTTGTGGGCTGCTGGGCTGCTGGGCTGGTGCTGGACCGGCGGTGCGGAGCGGAGGCAGCGTCAGAGGATCCCGGGGATGACCTCCTCGGACTGGTCGGCGAAGGTCTGCTCGGTCGCCTGCAGATAGCTCGTCCACGCCGCGCTGTCCCAGACCTCGACGCGCGAGCCCGTGCCGATCACGGTGCAGTCCCGGGTCAGGCCGGCGTACTCGCGCAGCGTGGCGGGGATGGTGACCCGGCCCTGCTTGTCGGGGATCTCGTCGTAGGCGCCGGAGAGGAACACGCGCAGGTAGTCGCGGACGGCCTTGCTCGTCGTCGGCGCCGCCTGCATCTGCTCGGCCACCCCGGCGAACGTGTCGGTGGGGAAGACATAGAGGCAGCGCTCCTGCCCCCGCGTCATGACCAGCCCCGGGGCGAAGCGGTCACGGAACTTGGCCGGCAGGAAGAGCCGTCCCTTCTCGTCCAGGCGCGGTGTGTGCGTCCCCAGAAACATGACCCTCCTTCCCTCTGTCGACCCAGAGTCCTCTGATGTGCTCCACATTACTCCACCATCCACCACTTTCACGTGCACCAGACCCGAGAACTGGCCGTTCGGACGATCTTCACCCTCGCGACGGCCGCCATCACCGCAGGTCAGCGGGTCGCCACTGACACCGGAGCGAGGTGGAGCGGGGTGGAGGAACCTCACCCGCGCGTCACCCGTTCGGTGGGATGGTGGGCGCCTCTGAGCGGTGCCGGCACCTGCCTGCCCCCCTGGGCTGGTCTCGGGGCACCACCGGTGCGCTCCTGACCGGCGCGCAGGGGTCACGGGTCGGCCACGACCCCTGTTCCGGTGGAGCAAGGTGGAGGAAGATCGGGCGAGATCGACAGGGAGGACGCACCACATGAGCACCTGGCAGGCGACGCAGGGTGACACCGCGCAGGCGAGCGGTTCGGGCACCGGTGAGAATGGACGCATGACGAGCGAATTCACGGCTACCTCCCTGGCCGCCCCCCTCGACGAGATCGGTGCCGTCGTCGCTGCGCTGAGCGGTGCCATGAACTCGGTCATCGAGGGCAAGTCCGACGTCGTGCGCACCGCGATCACGGTGCTGCTGGCTGAGGGCCACCTGCTGCTGGAGGACGTCCCGGGCGTCGGCAAGACCTTGCTCGCCAAGACCCTGGCTCGCTCGATCGACTGCTCGGTCCGACGGGTGCAGTTCACCCCCGACCTGCTCCCGAGCGACATCACGGGAGTGAGCGTCTTCAACCAGGACGTGCGCGACTTCGAGTTCCGCCCCGGAGCGATCTTCGCCAACGTCGTGGTGGGTGACGAGATCAACCGCGCCTCTCCCAAGACCCAGTCGGCGCTCCTGGAGAGCATGGAGGAGGGCCAGGTCACCGTCGACGGGACGACCTACCACCTGCCCAAGCCGTTCATCGTCATGGCGACCCAGAACCCCATCGAGATGGAGGGGACCTATCCCCTCCCCGAGGCGCAGCGCGACCGGTTCATGGCGCGGATCTCGATGGGCTACCCCTCCCCCCAGGCCGAGCTCGCGATGCTCGACGTGCACGGTCAGGAGTCGCCGCTCGCCGCCCTCGCGCCGGTCACCGACGCCGCGACGATCGCCCGGATGATCCACGGCGTCCGTCAGGTCTACACGAGCGTGGCGATCAAGCAGTACGTCGTCGACCTGGCCACCTCCACTCGGTCGAGCACGGCGTTGCGTCTGGGCGCCTCGCCCCGAGCGACCCTTCACCTGCTCCGCGCGGCGCGTGCGCACGCTGCGCTGCTCGGCCGCGACCACGTCCTGCCCGACGACGTGCAGACCATCGCCATCCCGGTGCTGGCCCACCGCCTGATCCCCACCGGGGAGACCCAGCTGGCGCGGCGTACACCTGCGGACGTGCTGGCCGACCTGATGCAGCGCGTGCCGGTGCCCTCCTCGGCCCGCTGAGGGCCGTGATGCGGCGCCTCCAGGACCTCCTCACCACTCGCGGCCGGGCGTTCACCGCGGCCGGACTGACCCTCGTGGTCTGCGGCATCGGGCTCGGCTTCTCCGACCTGACCCGGATCGGCGTGCTGCTCGTGGGTCTGCCGCTCATCAGCGCCGCGGTGATGCGCTCCCGCGAGCTGCGTTATGCCCTCTCACGGACCGTTCGCCCGAGCCGGGTGCAGGTGGATGAAGCAGCCATCATCACGGTCTCGATGGAGAACGTCGGCCCGGCGACCTCTCCCCTGCTGATGGGCGAGGAGCAGCTCGACTACGCGCTGGGTGACCGGCCCCGGTTCATCGTCCCGCGCATGCGGCGGGGTGAGCGACGCGAGATCCACTACACCGTCCGCTCGCACGTGCGTGGCCGTCACCGTCTCGGGCCGCTCGGTGTGCGCCTGCGTGACCCCTTCGGCCTCAGCACCCGCGTGGCCGCGATCAGCGGCACCGGCGAGCTGATCGTGCTGCCGCGGGTCCTGCCGCTGGGCTCAGGTGCGGCACCGGGCGTCGGCATCGGCGCCGAGGGCTCGATCCCCCACATGGTGGCGCTGCACGGTGAGGACGACGTGTCGATCCGCGCGTACCGCGACGGTGACGACCTGCGCCGCATCCACTGGCCGGCCACCGCGCGCACCGGCGACCTGATGGTCCGGCAGGAGGACCGTCCCGCGCGGCGGCGAGCGCTCGTGCTGCTGGACTCCCGCGCGAGCGCCCACCGCGGCTCCGGGTCGGCCAGCTCCTTCGAATGGGCGGTCACCGCGTGTGCGTCGACCGTCGCCTACCTGCTCGGACAGGCCTACGCCGTGCACCTGCTGAGCACCCAGACGGCTGCGGACGGCACGTCGACCTCGGCGATCGACCTCGACGAGGCGCTCGACGTGCTCGCCGTGGCGGAGACCGGCCGCGACGAGAACCTGGTCGAGGTGCTCCACGCAGCCCAGCCACTCGCAGGAAGCGGTGGTCTGGTCCTCGCCGTGCTCGGCGAGCTCGACGAGGACGCGGCGCGCTCGGTGGCCGCCCTACGACAGCCCGGCAGCGTCGGCGTCGCGCTGGTGGTCGACGCCGCACAGTTCGGCGGGCGGGGACGCGGCGCAGAACCGGTCTGCGCGGCCGTGCTGCGCACCGCCGGCTGGTCGACCGTCGTGGTCGGCCCCGAGGACACCGTGCCCGCCGCCTGGAGCGTGGCCACCGGTGCCGGAGTGGGGATGTCTCGGTGAACCGGTCTCGTGGAGTCGACACGGCCGTCGCAGCACTCGCGACCCTGGTCGTGCTCTGGCCGCTGACCACCCTGTTCCAGCCGGCCACCTGGCTGCGCCCGTCGATCTTCATGGTCGCCCTGGTCGCCGTGGTCGGCATGGGGCTGCGAATGCTGACCACCCGCGCCCTTCCGGTGATCAGCGGACAGCTCGTGGCCTTCGTCCTCGCGGCGTCCTGGACCTTCGGGCGCGACCACCTGACCTGGGGGGTGCTGCCCTGGGCCGACCTCGTGCTGCATTTCAACGACCTGCTCTACCTCGCCCGCGTGACGATCGCCAACTACGCCGCCCCGGCACCGACCAATGACGGGGTGATCCTCGGGATCACCCTCGTGGCAGGACTTTTCGCGCTCCTCATCGATGCGCTGGCCGTCACGCGACGGTCGCCCGCCCTGGCGGGCCTCCCCCTGCTGACCGCCTTCTTGATCAGCGCGTCGAACTCGGGCAGCGCCCTCAACCCCGCCTACTTCGCCGCAGCCGGCGCGGTCTGGCTGGTCATGGTCGGGCGCCAGGGCGTGTCGACGATGCGGCGTTGGAGCACCGTGACGACCATGGGCGCCACGGCGCGCGACGACGGCGACAGCACGCTGTCGTTCGCTGGAGTCGGCCGCGTGCTGGGCGCGGCGGGTCTCGCCGCGGCCGTGGTGGTGCCCGCGGTCATCCCGCACCTGCCCACCCGGTACCTCGTGGACGGGCTCGGTCGGTCGGTGAACGCCACCGGGTTCAGCAACGGCCAGATCGGGCTGAACACCACGCTCGACCTCGCTCGCAACCTGCAGAGCCCGTCCACCGACCCGGTGCTCGAGTTCACCACCAACGCTCCTGCCGCCCAGCCGCTGCGGGTGGGTGTGCTGACCCAGTACCGCGGCCAACGGTGGCGGCCCGACCGGACGAGCGTCGCGCTCAGCGTGGAGCCGCGGTTGTCCTCCGCACCTGGGATCGACTCCTCGGTGAAACGCACGCGCTACGTCGTGACCGTGGACAACTCCCGCCTCGGGGCACCCCAGATCGCCACCCCGTACCCCGTCGTCGGCGGCGACCTCGGTGGCCGGGCGTGGGGTCTGGACAACGACACGCTCGTCGCCCGGGTCAGCCAGTCGGTCGGCGACTACGAGATGGAGTACCTCTCGCTCGAACCGGCGCGGACCCTGCTCGAGCAGCCGACCGACGACGCGGGCGCTCGTTTCGAGTTCGCGCGTGAGCTCGAGGTCGACGCGGCCGCGCAGCAGGCGATCGCCGTCACCCTGGCTGAGGTGGTGCCCCAGCCGACCAACCGCCTGCAGACGGCGGTCGCCATCCAGAACTACCTCCGCTCGACGCAGTTCGCCTACAACCTGGAGCTTCAACCCACCCAGGACGGGCCCGACGGCGAGCCGCTGGACCCGATCTCGAACTTCCTGCGCACCAGGACCGGATACTGCGTGCAGTTCGCGACCACGATGGTCATGATGGCGCGTCAGGCGGGGATCCCGGCCCGCATGGCGATCGGGTTCCTGCCGGGATCGCCGCGTGAGGGCGTGTACACGGTGCGCGCCGCCCAGGCGCACGCCTGGCCCGAGCTGTACTTCGAGGGCGCCGGATGGCTCCGCTTCGAGCCGACGCCGGCCACCCAGAGCGGGACCCCGCCGGCCTACGCCCGGCCGCGGTCGTCCAACCCCGAGACCGATCCCACGACGGGCCCGACGTCCACCTCGACGGCGGTCCCGACCCGCCCGGACGGGTCGAACGACCCCGGCGCCACGGCCGCTCCGGTCGGTGCCGGCGGTGGGGGCGGGGTCCTGCCGGGCTGGATGACCGTCGACCGGGCGAAGGCTGCCGGCTGGGTGCTGCTGGCCCTGCTGGGTGTCATGCTGGTGGCGCTGGCCACCCCTCTCGCGGCCTGGTGGCGGCGCCGACGTCGCCTTGCCGGGGCCGTCGACGACGCCAGCCGGATCGAGGTGCGCTGGGAGACCCTGGTCGACCACCTGCGCGACCTCGGGCTGGTGATCCCCACCGGTGCCACCCCCCGACAGGCCGGGCGCTTCATCGTGCGAGAGGCCTATCTCGACGCGACGTCGGCGCAGTTCCTGCAGCGGGTGGTGCTGACCGTGGAGCAGGCTCGCTACGCCCGTCCCAGCCAGAAGCTCGCGGACGTCACCGGCGACATCGACGCCGTGGTCCACCAGGTCCGCGCCACCCGGCGCCGACGCGACCGGCTCCGAGCCAGCTGGCGCCCCTACGAGGGGGTGGACCAGTGGCGCGCGTGGTCCGAGGGCGTCCGCGACACCGCCCGGGGCTCGGTCGCCCCGCTCCGCCGGCGACTCGCCCGGACCTGAGGCCTGCGCTCGCGCTCGGCACGCCACGGCCCCACCCGATCCGCGCCGTCCACCGGCGAGCTGCCGTCCGGCGCATACCTACCCCGAACACAGCAGGACACCGCCCGGGCCGTGCGGCTGGGCGGTGTCCTGTGTCCGGTGTCTGGTGGGGTCCGACTCAGTCGAGGTAGTCGCGCAGGACCTGCGAGCGGCTCGGGTGGCGCAGCTTGCTCATGGTCTTGGACTCGATCTGGCGTATCCGCTCGCGGGTGACGCCATAGACCTTGCCGATCTCGTCCAGCGTCTTGGGCTGGCCGTCGGTCAGGCCGAACCGCATCGAGACCACACCGGCCTCGCGCTCGGACAGCGTGTCCAGCACGGAGTGCAGCTGCTCCTGCAGGAGCGTGAACGACACCGCGTCGGCCGGGACGACTGCCTCGGAGTCCTCGATGAGGTCACCGAACTCCGAGTCACCGTCCTCACCGAGGGGGGTGTGCAGGGAGATCGGCTCGCGGCCGTACTTCTGCACCTCGACGACCTTCTCGGGGGTCATGTCGAGCTCCTTGGCGAGCTCCTCCGGGGTGGGCTCGCGGCCCAGGTCCTGGAGCATCTGCCGCTGCACGCGGGCCAGCTTGTTGATGACCTCGACCATGTGGACCGGGATGCGGATCGTGCGGGCCTGGTCGGCCATGGCGCGGGTGATCGCCTGCCGGATCCACCAGGTGGCATAGGTCGAGAACTTGTAGCCCTTGGTGTAGTCGAACTTCTCGACCGCCCGGATCAGACCCAGGTTGCCTTCCTGGATCAGGTCCAGGAACAGCATGCCGCGCCCGGTGTACCGCTTGGCCAGCGAGACGACCAGACGCAGGTTGGCCTCGAGCAGGTGGTTCTTGGCCTTCTTGCCGTCCTGGGCGATCCACCACAGCTCGCGCTTGAGCTTCATCTCGATCTTGTCGCCGGAGTTCAGTCGCTCCTCGCCGAACAGGCCTGCCTCGATGCGCTTGGCCAGCTCGACCTCCTGCTCGGCGTTGAGCAGCGCGACCTTGCCGATCTGCTTGAGGTAGTCCTTGACCGGGTCAGCGGTCGCGCCGGCAGTGACGACCTGCTGGACGGGGGCGTCGTCCTCGTCGTCGTCACGCAGCACGAAGCCACCGGCTGCCTCGGTCTCCTCGCCGGGCTTGGCGGGCTTGGTCTCGCCGTCCTCGTCGGTGTCGTCGGCGTCGGTCGCGGTGACCTTGGAAGCGGTCGTGGCCTCGGGGTCGGCGGCCACAGCCTCGACCTCGACCTCGACGTCCTCGAGGTCGGCGGGGTCGACGTCCGTCGGCTCCGGCGCCTGCTCGTCGCCGTCGGCGGCGTCGCCGACCACTGCCTTCTTCGCCGCGGGTCCGGCGGCCGCCTTCTTCGTCGCGGCCGCCCTCGCGGCGGGCTTGGCCGGCACGGCCTTCACGGCGGCCTTGGTCGCTGCGGCCTTCTTGGCCGGGGCCTTCTTGGCGGTAGCGCTGGCGGTCGCGGTCTTGGCCGAGGTGGCTGCCACGGCCCGAGCCGCAGTCCCCTCGTCGAGGGTCACCGAGATGCCCTGTTCGTCCAGAGCGCGCAGCACCGCCTTCATCCGCCTGGCCGGGATGTCAGCCTCCAGCAGTGCGGTTCGCAGCTGCGAGCTGCCCACCGACGCAGTGGCACTGCCCTGGCGGAGCAGGGTCTGCAGGGCCGGGTGGGAGTACTCGGCGGGGAGCGGACGGGGAGCGGGCGACGGGGCGGAAGCTGACCTGGACACGGGCGACACAGACGACCTTTCGTGCACGCGTGACGTGCGAGCGGATCAGGGCACACGGATATGCCTGGATCAACGACAAAGGGGATGGAGGTTCTTCCGGAACGGGCCGCGGGCCAGGCGGCCGGTCCTGCTGATAGACATTGTAAAACGCCGAGGCCCGGATCGCGGCATCGACCGGCGGATCATTCGCGAAGTACCGCGCCCGATCACCGCGCCGGACCGCCGCTCCGGCTCGCGTCTGAATTCGCTACTGGGCGACGAGAGTCTCAGGCGTCGGCCTTGACCGCGAGCACCGCGCAGGGCGCGTCGAGCAGGATCCGCTGGGCGTTGGACCCGAGGATCAGCTTGCCCACCGGGGTGCGGCGGCGCAGGCCGATCACGATCAGCTCCGCGTCCGACTCCTCGGCGACGGCAATGAGGTCCTCGGCCGGCTCGTTGCCCCGGATGAGCTGACGCACCTCGTGCTCCACGCCAGCCTCGTCGAGGTCGCGCTGCACCGACTTGAGCTCCTGCTCGAAGCGAGCGGCGCCCTCGGCATCGTGGTCGCGCCCGCCGCGGCTGGAGCTGATCACGATCAGCTTGCTGCGACGCAGGACGCTCTCGCTGGCCGCACGACGGAGCGCCGCGCGCCCCTCCTTGCTGGGCAGGTAACCGACGACGATCGACACCACAGACCTCCTTGTTTCGGCGCGCGGGCGCTCTGGCGACCCGAGTGCACTCGTGTCGGTGAGGCTACCTGACCTGCGGTGGGTTGCCGTCGCCGTTGCCGTCGCCGTCGCTCCCACCGTCGTCAGCGGCGAGCGCCGCGCGCAGAAGCGCCCCGACCTGCTCGATCTCGATGAGGAACCCGTCGTGACCGAACTCCGAGACGACGGTGTGCACGGCGGCACCGCCAGCGGCAGCTGCGAGCTCGTGGGAGAGCCGCGGAGGGTACAGCCGGTCGCTGTCCACGCACGCCACCACCAGCCGACCCTGCAACCGGCTCAGCGCGGCGGTCAGCCCGCCCCGCCCGCGCCCGATGTCGTGGGAGTTCATCGCCTCGGTGAGCACGAGGTAGGAGTTGGCGTCGAACCGGTTCACGATCTTGCCCGCGTGGTGGTCCAGATAGCTCTCGACCGCATAACGGCCGCCTCCACCGAGCGGCTCCTCGCCCGGCTGCGCCGCATGACCGAACCGCTCGTGCAGCTCCAGCTCGGACCGGTAGGTCACGTGCGCGATCCGGCGAGCGATGCCCAGGCCAGCCTCAGGCCCCTCCTGCTGGTCGTAGTAGTCGCCTCCGTTGAACCGTGCGTCGCTGCGGATGGCGTGGAGCTGGGGCGCGCACCAGGCGATCTGCTCGGCCGTGGTGTAGGGCGTGGTGGCCAGCGCGACACAGGTTCGGACGCGTTCGGGATGGCTCACGGCCCACTCCAGCGCGCGCATGCCGCCCATCGACCCGCCGAGCACCGCCTTCCACGAAGGGATGCCCAGCGCGTCGGCCAACCGGACCTCGGTCTCCACCTGGTCGCGGACCGTCACGAACGGGAACCGGCCGCCCCAGGGGCGCCCGTCCGGAGCGGTACTGGCCGGTCCGGTGGTGCCCTGGCAGCCGCCGAGGACGTTGGCGGCGAGGACGAAGTGCACATCGGTGTCCAGCGGTCGGCCCGGTCCGATGAGCCCGTCCCACCAGCCCGGGGACGGGTGACCGGGACCGACGGGACCCTCGACATGACTGTCTCCGGTGAGCGCGTGCTCGACGAGGATCGCGTTGTCTGCGGCGGCGTTGAGCGTGCCCCAGGTCTGGTAGGCCACCACCACCTCGGGCAGCCGTCCGCCGGCCTCGAGCTCAAGGGCGCCCACTCGCGCGAACTGACGGGCGCCGACGGGATCGCCCTCACGCCAGGCCCCTCGCGTGGTCCTGGTTCCTGAGGTGAGGGTCATGCTGTGCTCCTGGTCCGCGGCTTGCCTCACCGGGTCCGGTGGGCCAGGTCCTCACCCGGGGCACCCCACCGCGAGGAGGGTTGCCGCCCAGCAAGCCGGGGCTTGGTGCTGGGACTCATGACCTCTGCCCACTATACGGAGACTCCACCCCAGCCAGGGGGCTTTGTCCGTCGTCTGGAACGCGCGGTGGGTCGACCCGGACGCGCTGGTCTGTCACGGCCCGGCGGGCGGATCGCGAGGTCGACCATCCGCGCCAGCAGCCGCGCCAGCCGGTACTTCTCGTCGAGCGCGAACACCCGCTCCAGCGCGGCGCGGGTCAGCGTGCCGTCACCCTGCCACCAGGCGAGGCTCGCCACCACGCAGAGCAGCGGGGGTGCCTCGGCGTCGGGCAGCCGGCGTGTGACCGCGATGAGCCGGTCGAGACAGGCGTCCAGGACCTGACCCGCCTCAGGCCCGTCGAGGGTCGACCAGACGGGCACGGGGAGCGCCTCGTCGAGGGCCGCGTCCAGCCCGGCGTCGAGGGCGCCCGCGGGCAGCGCGCCGGGACACAGCCGCGCGATGATGCCGTCGCGGACGTCCAAGTCGCGCAGGGAGCACGCCAGCAGGGCAAGGTCGTCGGCACCGAGCCCGGCAGCCCAGGTGGCGTCCGCTGCCGCCGGCGACCTCCCGTCGACCGTCGCCAGCACGCGCGCCCACACAGCCAGCGCTGACGGCAACAGGGCGCCCGCTGACCCCGTCGACTCGGCGCCGCGCCGACGGCGGGCCACAGCCCGGCTGACCAGCTCGCGGTCCTCGCCCGGGTCCGGGAGCAGCCGGGCCTCGATCCCGGCACGGTCGGTGAGCGGAGACCGGCCCATCGCGACGAAGTCGGCCACCGCCGGCACCTCGGCCGGGTCGGGGACGGGCTCACCCTCGTCCGGGCAGCACCCTTGACCGCAGTCGGGCGCGAACCACCGGCCGTCTCGGACCACCAGCCGCTCCTGCACCTCGACACCGTGGCCGGACAGCGCGGCGGCCATCGCGTCCATGACCGGGCGCGCGGCGCCTGCCGCGCACGGTGGTTCGTAGCCCACCAGGAGCACCGCGTCGGGGTCGTCGCGCAGGATCGGCCCGAGCAGTGCGGCCACCGCGTCCTCGACGTGGTCCGCCGGCGGGAGGTCCAGCCGGGACACCATGCCGACGCCGCCGTCGCGCAGTACGACGGCGACCAGACAGTCGCTGGGGTGGTAGCCGAGCTGGTAGGGCAGGACGGCCAGCACGTCCCGGGCGCCGCGCAGGCGGATGGGTGATCGCGTCGATGTCATGAGCGGAGCCTCGGCCCGACTGGTCGGCCGGGACAGCTCGATCGGCCTGCCTGTGGACGGACGTGCCTGTCGGGGGGTGCCTGTGGACGACGACGATGTCGGGGCGGAGGCGGTCCCCATCACGGCCGTGGGGCAGGATGCCGCCATGGCCTTCGATGTCGCAGCCGTCCGCGCGAGCTTCCCGTCCCTGCAGCTCGGCGTCGCCCACTTCGACGGGCCGGGTGGTTCCCAGACCCCGAGCTCGGTGGCCGAAGCGGTGGCCGGCACGATGACCGCCGGGCTCGCCAACCGCGGCGCGGTCACCGACGCCGAGCGCCGGGCCGAGGACGTGGTGGTGGCCGCGCGCGCTGCAGTGGCCGACCTGGTCGGCGGGACGCCCGGTGGCGTGGTGTTCGGGCGCTCGATGACCCAGCTGACCTTCGACCTCGCCCGCACCTTTGCCTCGACCTGGCGCCCGGGCGACGAGGTCGTGGTCACTCGCCTGGACCACGACGCCAACATCCGTCCGTGGGTCGTCGCCGCCGAGGCCACGGGAGCAACGGTCCGCTGGGCCGAGTTCGACCGTGACACAGGCGAGCTCGCACCCGAGGCGGTCACCTCACTGCTGTCGGAGCGGACGAGGCTGGTCGCCGTCACCGGCGCGTCGAACCTGCTCGGGACCCGCCCCGACATCCCCGCCATCGCTGCGGCCACCCACGCGGCCGGCGCCCTCGTCTACCTCGATGCCGTCCACCTGGTCCCCCACGCCGGCGTCGACCTCACCGCGCTCGGGGCGGACTTCTTGGCCTGCTCCCCGTACAAGTTCTTCGGTCCGCACCTGGGCTGCGTCGTCGCCGCGCCCGACCTGCTGGAGAGCCTCCACCCGGCCAAGCTGCTGCCGTCCTCCGACACCGTGCCGGAGCGCTTCGAGCTGGGCACCCTGCCGTACGAGCTGCTCGCCGGCACCACCGCGGCCGTCGACTTCATGGCGGGCCTGGACGGTGACGCCAGCGGCACACGCCGCGAGCGGCTGCTCGCCTCGATGGCCCGGGCCGAGGAGCACGAGGACGCCCTGGTCGAGCGGCTCCGGGCAGAGCTGTCGGAGCTGCCCCACGTGACCCTGCACGGCGCCGCGGCCCACCACACACCGACCGTCCTGTTCACCGTCGAGGGGCTGACCCCGCGGCAGGTGCACGAGCGGCTGGCCGTCGAGGGAGTGAACGCCCCGGCGGGCACGTTCTATGCGATCGAGGCTGCTCGGTGGATGGGGCTGGGCGAGGCCGGCGGCGTCCGCGCCGGGCTCGCGCCGTACACGTCGGCCGAGGACGTCGACCGACTGGTGGCAGGGGTCGTCTCGCTCCGCAGGTGAACGGCCTGGGTCAGCCGACGACGGTGCTCTCCACGGTCTCCCCGCGCGCGGTGTCCTCCCGCGATTTCTTCGGGCGCATCTTCTCCCACGCGAGGAAGGTCTCGGTCTCGTTGACGACCGCCGATGCCAGCCAGGCGAGGACGACGGCGTCGTCACCCAGACCGACGAGGGCGAGGAACGCCTCCGGGACGAGGTCGAACGGCGAGACCACATAGGCGACGCCGGCCGCCATCATGAACAGCGTGCTCCTGGCCGTCCCGGTGTACTCACCGCGCAGGGTGGCGCGCACCAGTCGAGGCAGGGCAGCCAGCCGGGTGCCCAGACCCGCCGAGCCGGGACGAGCGGCGGTGCGTAGGGCAGTGGCGAAGGAGCGCAGTGCGCCCCAGCGTGCGTTGACGGCCATGAAGGTCTCCTCCTCGCGGACGGTCGTCCGCTCTGTGGTCGGAACGACCGGGGTTCCCGGGCGATTCCCGCAGGCTCTGACGCGCGACCGCTCCCCGGCGTTCCGCGGCGACGGCAGCGGTCGTTGCGCGGTGAGGGCAGCAGCTGCTCCGGCCCCCGGTCAGTTGACCTGTCGGTCGCGCCCCTTCCAGAACTCCTCACGCAGCTTGAACTTCTGCAGCTTGCCGGTCGCGGTGCGCACCAGCTCCTCGCGGAACTCGACCCGCTTGGGGCACTTGTATCCCGCAAGGTGCTGGCGACAGTGCGCGATGAGGTCAGCCTCGGTGACCGGGTCGGCGCCGGGATCCAGCACGACGAGCGCGGTGACCAGCTCCCCCCACTTCTCGTCGGGGATGCCGATGACCGCGACCTCGGCGACCGAGGGATGGGACATGAACGCGTCCTCGACCTCGATCGAGGAGACGTTCTCCCCGCCGGTGATGATGACGTCCTTCTTGCGGTCGGCGATGGTCAGGTAGCCGTCCTCGAAGGTCCCGCCGTCACCGGTGTGGAACCAGTTGTCGGCCTGGGCGTTCGCCGTGGCCTCCGGGTTCTCCCAGTACGCCTCGAGGTTGTGGTTGGCCTGGGCCAGCACCTCTCCGTCGGGGTCGATCGAGATCCGTACGCCGACGGCCGGCGCACCGGCCCGGCCGAGCAGGCGGGCCTGCTCCCCGGGCTCGAGGTCGTCCCACTCCTGCCGCATCCGGCTCATCGTGAGCAGGGGCGCCGTCTCGGTGAGGCCGTAGATCTGGATGAACTCCCAGCCGAGCTCCTCGCGGACCCGCTCGATGGTGCGGGTCGGGGGTGGCGCGCCGGCCACGATGATCCGCACGCGGTCGCGGCCCGGGATCTCACCCTCCCAGGTCTTCGCGGCCTCCAGCGCTGCGGCGACCACGGCGGGCGCGGCGCACAGGTAGGTGACCCCGTGGCGTTCGATGCGCCGGAGGATCTCGGCGCCGTCGATCTTGCGCAGCACGATGTGCCGAGCACCGACCCCGGTCGCCGTGAAGGGGTGCCCCCAGCCGTTGCAGTGGAACATCGGCAGGGTGTGCAGGTAGACGTCGCGGTCGCTGACCGTCGCCTGCCACCCGAAGATCGCCGCGTTGGTCCAGAGGCTGCGGTGGGTCATCTGGACACCCTTGGGCCGGGCCGTGGTGCCCGAGGTGTAGTTGATCGTCGCGGTCGCGCTCTCGTCGCCCTCCCAGTCCGCCGGCTCGGCTGTCGAGCCCCAGATCTTGTCGTCGTCCTCACCGAGGATGAAGGTGTGCTGGCAGGGGATGCTGTCGGCCAGCGACCGCAGCTCCGGGTCGAGCAGCAGCACCTCGGCGCCGGAGTGCTCGACGATGTAGGCGACCTCGGCCGGGGCGAGCCGGAAGTTGACCGGCACCAGCACCCGTCCCCACCCGCTGACGCCGTAGAACGAGGTGAGCAGCCGCGCCGAGTTGTGCGACACGATCGCGACCCGACCGCCCACCGGTACGCCGAGCTCGTCGAGCGTCGCGGCCTGCCGTCGGGCGCGGCGGCCCATCTCGGCGTAGGTGATCTCGCCCCACGAGTCGGCCGGCTGGTCCGGCTCGTCGACGATCGCGACGCGGTCGGGGTACACCGTCGTGGCACGGTCCAGGAAGTCGCGGACGGTCAGGGGGTAGAACACGGGCTTCACCTCACGGGGCTGGGGGTCAGGCTGCAACCCAGTATCCGCGCGGCGGACGCCCGGGTCACCCGCCGGTCGGCGGGCCGGGTCGGTGCTGGTGCTGGGCTGGACTGGGCTGGCTAGCTAGTGCCCGACGACCCTCGGCGGGAACTCGTGCCGGGCGTGGTCGGCGATCCGCTTGAGCAGGTATGCGTCCAGACCGGCGCCCACCGCGCCGCCGACCACCGGCACCGCCTTGCCGAACCGCGCGAGCGTCGCCTTGCCGGCCTGGGACAGCAGCCGGAACCCGACGGCCTTGTTGAGGACCATCAGCGCCGGGCCGGGCAGCCGCTGCGCCGCGAGGTTCGACAGCCGCCCGGTCGACATCACACCGGCCTTCTTCAGCAGGTCGTCGGCGTCGGCCCCGACCAAGGTGAGGAGGACGGCAGAGCGGATCTCCTGCTGGCGGACGTCATACCCGCGGACGACCGCGACCGAGGCGACCATCCGGGTCGCGACGAGGTAGAACTCCAGGACGTTGGCGGGCAACGCGACCGGCAGCGTCACGAACCCACCCAGGCCGGTCAGGAAGCCACCGGCCGCGGCCATCCGCAGGTGGCTGCGCACGATGTGGTCGACTGCCTGCTCGGCGTCGGGCTTGTCCGAGCGCGCGGTGTGCGCGACCTTCTCCGCGGAGTCGAACGGGCCCTTGCCGTCGATGCCGGCGTCGAGCAGGTTCTCGATCATCCGGACGGCCGCGTTGCCCACGGCTCCCTGGTCCTGCGGCTTGGCCGCCTGCTCCAGCGCCGACCCGCCCTTGTCGGCAGCGTTGTTCCTGCCCCATCCCAGCACGCCCACGCGTCGCCTCCTGTTCGCCTGTTCCGCATCCTGCCACGACGCCGCGGATCGCGCGGTCCGGCACCCGGTTCCGTCAGAGGTCCCCCGGCGGCCGCCCGTCGCCCCCTGCCACACCCCGAACCCCCCCGGCACCTCCGAGCCCTCGCGGTCCCGGATTAGAGTCGGGGACATGACTGAGGACACCTTCGACGCCTACGCGCACCCCGAGCGGCTCGTCTCCACCGCGTGGCTCGCAGACCAGATCGCCGCGGGGGCAGCGGGGCCGGGCACCTCCATCGCCATCCTCGAGTCCGACGAGGACGTCCTGCTGTACGAGACCGGCCACATCCCAGGCTCGCTCAAGCTCGACTGGCACCAGGACCTCAACGACCCGGTCACCCGTGACTACGTCGACGGCGCCCGCTTCGCCGAGGTGATGTCCGCCCGGGGAATCGGCCGGGACACCACCGTCGTGGTCTACGGCGACAAGTCCAACTGGTGGGCGGCGTACGCCCTGTGGGTGATGTCGCTGTTCGGGCACGAGGACGTCCGTCTGCTCGACGGCGGCCGGGCCATGTGGATGGCCGAGGGTCGCGAGATGACCACCGACCCGACGCTCGCGAGCGTTGCGGAGTATCCCGTCGTCGAACGCGACGACGCCCCGATCCGCGCGTTCAAGGACGACGTCCTGGCACACCTGGGGCAGCCGTTGGTCGACGTGCGCTCTCCCGGGGAGTACTCCGGTGAGCTGCTGCACATGCCCGACTACCCGCAGGAGGGCGCGATGCGCGGCGGCCACATCCCGGGGGCGAGGTCGGTGCCGTGGGCCCGCGCCGCCAACGAGGACGGCACCTTCCGGTCCCGCGCCGACCTCGAGGCGATCTACCTGGACGAGCAGGGGCTCGACCCGCACACCGACACCGTCGCGTACTGCCGCATCGGTGAGCGGTCCTCGCACACCTGGTTCGTGCTGACCCACCTGCTCGGCTTCGAGAACGTCCGCAACTATGACGGCTCGTGGACCGAGTGGGGCAACGCCGTCCGTGTACCGGTCGAGAAGGGGAGCGCGGGCGCGTGAGCGAGGACCGGCGGCCGCTGCCCCCGGCCCTGGACGAGATCGCCCAGGACTTCGCGGATCTCGCTGTGCCAGAACGTCTCCAGCTCCTGCTGGAGTTCAGCAAGGAGCTGCCGCCGCTGCCGCCGCGCTATGCGGACCAGCCGGACCTGTTGGAGCAGGTCCACGAGTGCCAGTCACCGATCTTCCTCGCCGTCGAGCTCGGCGAGGCCGCCGACGATCCCGGCGCGCGGTCGGTCCACCTGTACTTCCAGGCGCCACCGGAGGCCCCGACCACCCGGGGGTTCGCCGGGATCCTCGCCGAGGGACTCGACGGGCTCAGCGTGCAGCAGGTCCTCGACGTGCCAGACGACGCGCCCTACCGGATGTCTCTGGCCGAGGCGGTGTCACCGCTGCGACTGCGCGGGATGGTCGGGATGCTCGGCCGGATCAAGCGCCAGGCCGCGCTGAAGTCGGGCCTCGCCACGCGCTGACCGGCGCGTCGGTAGTCTCGCCCGGTGACCTCCGCAGCACCCACCGGCCCACCGCCCCCGGAACCTTCCTGGGCACTCCCGGCGGAGCGCGCTGTCCCGCGGCGACCGTCAGCGGCGTGGCACGTCGTCCCGCTCGCGCTGTGGGTGGCCTCTTTGCTCGTGCTGGCCCTGGCGGTCCTGGTCGTGTACCGCAGTCTGGTCCCCGACCCGCAGCCGATCGACCCCGGCGACCGGGTTCGCATCAGCGGCGCCGGCATGACCGTGTTCCAGGACACCGTCGACCGGGGCGACGACGCGACCTGCCGCCTCGAGCGCGGCGGAACCGTCGTCGACCTGGCGGGTGGGTCCGGGATCGTCTCCACGAGCGGGCTCGAGCTGGAGGTGGTCGGGCACACCCCACGCCGGGTCGAGGCCGGCACCTACACGCTCGTCTGCTCAGGCGAACCCGGCGGCCTGTATGCCGGTCGCCGGACCAACCTGATCGAGGCAGTCCTGCTCGGTGGGGGGTCGGTCCTGTTGTTCGTTCTTGCGCTGGTGGTCTGGCTGACCATCCTGGCCAGGCGGCGTCGCTCCCGCGCCATCGCCTGAACCCACCCGCACCGCCCCCCCGCCGCTCGCGGCCCGGCAGCCGGCGGGCCCAGCGGTCGCCTACGATCGACCCACGTGGCCCGACTCACCGACACCCTGCGCGGACTCACTGCGGACACCCGGCCGCTGACCAACGACCACTTCCGTCGGCTGTGGGTCGCCAACATCATCACCGTCATCGGTGCGCAGCTGACCGTCGTGGCCGTGCCCGCCCAGATCTACGCCAGCACCGGGTCGTCGGCGTTCGTGGGGCTCACCGGCGTGTTCGGCCTCGTGCCGCTGGTGGTGTTCGGCCTGTACGGCGGGGCGCTGGCCGACGTGTTCGACCGCCGGACCATGCTGGTGATCACCACCGTCGGCCTCATCGTGACCAGCGGACTGTTCTGGCTGCAGGCGTTCCTGGGCAACACCGACGTGTGGCTGCTCCTGTGCCTGTTCTCGGTCCAGCAGGCGTTCTTCGCGGTGAACCAGCCGACGCGCAGCGCGCTGCTCCCCCGGCTGCTCGAGCCCGAGCTGCTCCCGGCGGCCAACTCACTGAACATGACCGTGTTCCAGGCGGGTGCGATCGCCGGCCCGCTGGTGGCCGGTGTGTTCATCCCGATCGTCGGGTTCCAGTGGTTGTACCTCGTCGACACGCTCACCCTGGCGATCACCCTCGGCGCGGTCCTGCGCCTGCCGCCGCTGCCCGTCGAGGGTTCGGCCCTCGCTGCGCCGGGTGTCCAGGCGGTCCTCGACGGGTTCGCCTACCTCAAGGACAAGCCGGTCCTGCTGATGTCGTTCGTGGTGGACATCATCGCGATGGTGTTCGGGATGCCCCGCGCGCTGTTCCCCGAGATCGCCCACCTCGAGTTCGGCGGTCCGGACAGTGGCGGGCTGGCGTTCGCGCTGCTGTTCGCGGCCATCCCCGCCGGCGCCGTCCTCGGCGGTGTCCTCGGTGGCTGGGTGTCGCGCGTCCGGCGGCAAGGTCGGGCCGTGGTGATCTGCATCGTGGTGTGGGGGCTGTCGATGGTCGGGTTCGGTGTCGCCGTCGCCCTCGCGTCCCACGGTGCCGCGATCATGCTGGTCATCGCTCTGGTCATGCTCATGGTGGGTGGGGCCGCCGACATGGCGTCGGCCGCCTTCCGCAGCTCGATGCTGCAGACCGCGGCCGACGACGCGATGCGGGGCCGGCTGCAGGGGGTGTTCATCGTCGTCGTCGCCGGTGGCCCGCGGATCGCCGACACCGTTCACGGTGCCTCGGCGGCGCTGGTGGGCACGGCGACCGCGGCAGCCGGCGGCGGCGTACTCGTGGTCGTCGGCGTCGTCGCGGCGGCCCTGCTCGCCCCGAGCTTCGTGCGCTACCGCGTCACACGAACGCCGACGACCCCGTGATCGAGCGCCCCACGATGAGCGCGTTGACCTCGCGCGTGCCCTCGTAGGAGTAGAGCGCCTCGGCGTCGTTGAAGAAGCGGGCGATGCTGTAGTCCAGCACGATCCCGTTGCCGCCGAACAGCTCTCGACCCCAGGCGACGGTCTCGCGCAGCCGGCTCGTCGTGTATGACTTGGCCAGCGCCGCCTGCTCGTCGCGGAACACTCCCTGCTGCTGGAGCTGGGCGACCCGCACGGTCATGCCGAGTGACGCCGTGATGTTGCCGAGCATCCGCGCCAGCAGGTCCTGGACGAGCTGGAACTCCCCGAGCGACTTCCCGAACTGCTGGCGCTCCTTGGCGTAGGCCACCGCCAGGTCGTAGGCGCCGATCTGGGCACCCACCGCTGACCACGCCACACCGCCGCGGGTCTGGCGCAGCACCCGGGCGGTGTCCTTGAAGGTCTGCGCGCGCTCGAGCTGGTTGGCGTGCGGCACCCGGCAGTCGGTCAGCACGATGTCCGCGTTCTGCACGGCGCGCAGGGCCAGCTTGCGCTCGATCTTGGTGGCAGTGAACCCGGGTGTGTCCTTCTCGACCACGAAGCCCTTGACCTGGCCGTCGTCCTGGTCACGGGCCCAGATCACGATGAGGTCGGCGAAGGTCGCGTTGCCGATCCAGCGCTTGGCCCCGTTGAGGACCCACTCGTCGCCGTCGCGGCGCGCGGTGGTCGAGAGCCCACCGGCGACGTCGGACCCGTGCTCGGGCTCGGTCAGCCCGAACGCCCCGATCAGCTCCAGCGAGCGCATCGGGGGCAACCACCGGTCCTGCTGTTCCTGCGAGCCGCACATCGCGATGGTCCCCATGGCCAGGCTGTTGTGGACGCCGAAGAAGGTCGCGATCGAGGCGTCGACCCGGGACAGCTCCAGGCCGATGAAGCCGGCCAGCAGCGGGCGTGCGGGCGCCTCGTCACCGCCGGGCAGGGTCAGCCCGATGATCCCGACCTTGGCGAGCTCCGGCACGATCTCGTGCGGGAACCGGGCCTCGGACCACCAGTCGTCGGCATGCGGTGCGACCTGGTCGGCGAGGAACGCGCGCAGCCGGAGCACCACCTCCCACTCCTCGTCGGTGAGCATGTCCTGATAGGCGTACAGGTCGCCGGGCAGCAGCTGCCGGGTGTCGTCGGTCATCGGTTCTCCTCGTCGTCTGCTGCCACCGTAGGCTCCGCCACCCCGGTGTGCGCACCACGCGTCGGCGGCGTCGGGTTGACTGGTGCGGTGCTGCCCCTGGTCGTCGTCGGTGACCGCGCTGCCCTCGGGGTGGGCGCGGACTGCCTCACCGGACCGGTGGACGCGGTCCTGGAGGAGGTCCGACGGCGCCAGGGCCTCGACCGGCCGCGGTGGGTGGTGAGCAGTGTCTCGGCGACCGCGGCCGCGCTCCTGGCTGACCGGGGGCTGCGGGTCGACCGGTGCTGGGACGTCACCGAGGTGCACCGGTTGCTGCACGGAGGCTGGGACGCCCCGCTCGGACAGGTCTGGGCGGGGGCACACGGGCTGGACGCCGCGGGCGTGCCGACGGGGCCGAGCGGGGACCTGTTCGACTTCGCGTCCGAGCCCGCGGACCGCCCCGCCGATCCCGAGTCACCGGTCCGCGCCGACGGTCACCTGCGGGTCGACGCCTTCGACCTCCGGTGGGCTCACACCGACTCCCGCCTGGCCAGCCTCACCTCGGTGCTGGCCGAGCTCGGGCGACGACAGGAGGCTGCGCTGGCGGAGCTGGGACCGCGCGCGGTCAGCACTGCGCACGCGGAGTCGGCGGCCGCACTGCTCTGTGCCGAGCTCGCCCGGGACGGCCTGCCCGTCGACCGAGCGGAGGCCGAGCGCCTGATCGCGGAGTCGGTCGGCCCCCGACCGGTCGACGACACGGACGCCCGCCGCATCCGCCGCGAGCGCGACGCGGTCGTGCTGCGGCTGTCCCCGGGGCGGGAGCACACCGACCTCCGCAACCCGACGCAGGTCCGTGAGCTGCTCACCGCCGTCGGCGTCGTGGTCGACAACACCCGCGCCCACTCCCTCGAGCCGTTCCGCCACGCCCACCCCCTGGTCGGGGCCCTGCTCCGGTGGCGCAAGGCGGAGCGGATCGCGACGACCTACGGATACTCGTGGCTGGACACCCACGTCGGTGTCGACGGCCGACTGCGGGGGGGCTGGACCGCGTGCGACGGGGCGGCTGGACGGATGACCGCCCAGAACGGCCTGCACAACCTGCCCGCTCCGCTCCGTCCTGCGGTCGCTGCCGAACCCGGCCACGTCTTCGTCCGGGCCGACCTCGGTCAGATCGAGCCCCGAGTGCTCGCCGCGGTGTCCGGCGACGTGGCGTTCGCGGCTGCCGCCCGCGCCGACGACCTGTACGCGCCGGTGGCGTCCCGGTTGGGGGTCGACCGGTCGATCGCCAAGGTGGCCGTGCTGGCCGCGATGTACGGCCAGCGCAGCGGCGCGGCCGGTGAGGCGCTCAAGGGGCTGGAGCGCGCCTACCCCACGGCGATGACGTTCCTGGACCAGGCCTACGCCGCGGGTGTGGCGGCCCGGCCGCTGCGGACCTACGGCGGGCGGCGGATCGGGCTCGACCGGATCCTGCGTGAGGGTGACCCCGGCACCGCAGAGGCAAGCGACAGCGCGCGCGGCCGGTTCGCCCGCAACGCGCTGGTCCAGGGGGCCGCCGCCGAGCTGTTCAAGGCCTGGTCGGCGACGGTCCGCGCCACCACCTGGGACCTCGACGCCCGGATCGTGCTGTGCCTGCACGACGAGCTGCTCGTCCACGTCCCCGAGGCGGCCGCCGAGGAGACGCGGGTGCGCGTCGTCCGCGCGCTCGAGGACAGCGCCCGTCGTTGGACCGGGTCCGCAGCCGTGCGCTTCGTCGCCGACACGTCGGTCATCCGGCGCTGGTCGGAGGCCAAGGGGTAGCCGAGGCAGCGGCGGGCAGCCGCCGGTCGCGACACGCGCACGCCAACTGCGCATGGCACCACCCCGGATCGGGCAGGGTGAGGCCATGAACACGTCCTCCGGGTCCACGAGCGACCGCGCCGAGAACCTGGCCCGCCGCGCAGCCGACCACCCGTGGCTGGAGCGCGCCGCCCGCCTCGGTTATGCAGCCAGCGGGCTCATCCACCTGCTCATCGCCTGGATCGCGCTGCAGGTCGCCTTCGGTGGAGGTGGCGGGAGCGCCGACCAGAGTGGTGCCCTGGCGGCCCTGGCGAGCAACGGGCTCGGCAAGGCCCTGCTGTGGCTGGTCCTGGTCGGCTTCGTGGGTCTGGGGGTGTGGCAGATCTCCGAGGCGGCCGTGGGCGAGCAGGAGGCCACCGACCGCGGGAAGGCCGCGTCCAAGGCGGTGCTGTACCTCGCGCTGGCGTGGAGCACGCTGTCGTTCCTGCGTGGTGCCGGCCAGAGCAGCAGCAACCAGAGCCAGGGTTTCACCGCCAAGCTGCTGGACGCGCCCTTCGGTCGGGTCGTGGTCGTCCTGGTGGGCCTGGTCGTCATCGGCGTGGCGGGGTACCACGTGTGGAAGGGCTGGACCGAGAAGTTCCTGGAGGACCTGCAGGGAAGCCCGGGCACCTGGCCCCGGCGGGCCGGGCGGGTCGGGTACATCGCCAAGGGTGTCGCCCTCGCGGTCGTCGGCGGGCTGTTCGTCCTGGCCGGCGTCCACGGCAGCTCCCAGAAGGCCACTGGCCTCGACGGGGCGCTCAAGACCCTCCGTGACGCAGCCTTCGGCACGTGGCTGCTCGCCGCGGTCGCGCTCGGCCTCGCGGCCTACGGGCTGTACTCGTTCAGCCGCGCGAAGTACGCCAAGGTCTGACTCTCAGCGGTCCCCGGTGTCCTCTTCGGCCACGTCGCGCAGGAACGCCTCGAACTCGGCGCCGATCTCGTCGGCCGACGGCAGGGCGTTGGCATCGGTGGCCAGCAGGTTGGGCTTCTGCCGGCCCTCGAGGTAGGAGTCGTACTGGCGCTCGAGGGCGGTGACCACCTGGGTGACCTCCTCCGACCCCTGGATCTCCCGGGCGATCTCGGCCCGGTTGAGCCCGGCGGCGGCGACCAGGTCGTCGGTGGACACACTCAGCCCGGTGGCGCCCACGATGGCCCGCAGCGCGGTCACGGCGGCATCACCGAACTCCGCCTGCGCCAGATAGTGCGGGACGTGGATCGCGAAACCCATCGCGTCGTGGCCGGCCTCGCCGAGCCGCAGCTCGAGCAGGGAGGGGAAGCTGCCCGGCACCTGGACCCGGCCGAACGGGCTCTCGTGGTCGGCGACCAGGCGCGGGTCGGTGGCGTGCGCGGTGAGCCCGATCGGGCGGGTGTGCGGAACCGCCATCGGTATGCCGTGGGTGCTCACCGTGAGCGTGACCCCGAGCTGCTCGACCAGGATGCGGACCGCCTCGGCCATCCGCTCCCACTGGAAGTCGGGCTCGGGCCCGGTCAGCAGCAGGAACGGCGTCCCGTCGCGGTCCACCAGACGGTGCAGCGCGAGCGAGGGGTCGTCATAGCCCTGCCATTGGTTGTGGTCGAAGACCATCGCCGGGCGGCGGCTGCGGTAGTCGATCAGTTGGTCGACGTCGAAGGAGGCGACCACGGTGTGGTCGGTGGTGTCGAGCAGGTGGTCGGTCATCAAGCGCAGCGTGTGGCCGGCGTCGATGAGCGCGCCGACGGACACCACCAGGACGGTGGCCCTCAGGTCAGCGAGGTCGGTGTCGGTCTCGAATCGGAAGAGCGCGGTCGGGTCCTGCACGGCGTGGCCTCTCGTCGCGGCCCGGGGGTCGGGCCGTCTCGGCGTGTCTACGGTGGTGTCAACGCGGCGACGCCGGGCGTGATTCCACGTCGTGCCCACCCACCGAACCAGTCGGTCAGCGCGCCCAAAAGGCCTCACGACACCGGCTCGAGGGCGACCATGGCCTTGAGCACCCGCTTGGTGCTCACCGGATAGGCCGTCCCGAGGCCCTGGGCGAAGAGCCCGACCCGGAGCTCCTCGACCATCCAGCCGACGTCGCGGACCGCGCGTGAGCGCGCGGCGGTGGGGGGCAGGGAGGCGAGCAGGTCCGCATAGGCGACCTCCACCTCCTCGACCTCCGCGAGGCGGACCGCGTCCCAGCCGGGCGAGGAACCGGCCTTGGCGATGCGCTGGAGCATCGCCCGGAGGTACCGGTCCAGGTCGGGCAGGCGCGCCAGCCCCGTGTCCGCGACGAACCCCGGGTACAGCAGGCTCGCCAGCTGCGCCTCCAGGTCGGCGCGGGTCGAGGCCAGGGCCGGCGCGGTCAGCGTGGCGACGGCGCGCTGCACCTCCGTCCGGTGGGCGAGCACGGGCTCGACGGCCGACACCACGACCAGGACGCGGGCAGCGACGTGGGTGCGGACCGCGGCCAGCACCGTCTCGAACCCCTCGCGGTCCCGCACCGCAGCGCCGTGCGCGTGCTCGGCGACGAGGTCGTCGACCGCGGCGGCGAGACAGTCCTCGAGCAGCGCGGGGATGCTGCCGTGCGGGTTCGCCCCCAGCGCGAGCTTCTGGGGGTTGTCCAGCCGAGCCAGAACCCGCTTCCAGGGCGCAGTCGTGTTGAGCAGGAGCAGCCGGCGCACACCCTCGCGGGTGGCTGAGTCCGCCTCGTCCCGCGACGCGAGGACCGCGAGGTCGACGTGGGCGCGACGGTCGACCAGCGCCGGGAACCCGTGCACCCGCTGACCGGCGGTCGTCGCCTCGAAGGTCGCAGGGAGCCGCCCGTCGCCGCCGAGGTCCCAGGTCGTCAGGCCGGTGCGTTCGATGGCGGCGCCGGCCCGAGCCATCCCCTGGCGGACCTGACCGGCCATCGCCGCCCGCAGCTCCTCCAGGTCCTTGCCCGTCGCCAGGACGCCTCCCCGCCCGTCCTCGACGCTGAAGGTCACCCGCAGGTGGGGCGGGACCCGGTCGGGCGCGAACTGCACCGGGTCCACCCGGACGCCGGTCTGCTCGCGGAGCACCCGGGCCAGCTCGGTCGCCAGGCTGCCCGCTCCGGGTCGGAGGTCGCGCAGCGCCGCGCGAGCCCGGTCCGGAGCCGGCACCAGGACGCGGCGGACGTCCTTGGGCAGCGAGCGGATCATCGCGGTGATCAGGTCCTCGCGGATCCCCGCGACCTGCCAGTCGAACCCCTCGGTCGACACCTGGTTGAGCACGGCCACCGGGATGTGGACGGTGACGCCGTCGGCCGCAGCACCCGGGGCGAACTGATAGGTGAGCGTCAGCTCCAGACCGCCCTGTCGCCAGGACGGCGGATAGTCCTGCAGGGAGATCCCGTCGACCGCGTCACGGGTGAGCAGCTCCTCGGTGAAGTCCAGCAGGTGCGGCGTGTCGCGGACCGCCCCTCTCCACCAGCGGTCGAAGTGCCGCACGGAGACGACATCGGCGGGCACCCTCGCGTCGTAGAACGCGACGAGGACCTCCTCGTCGACGAGCAGGTCACGGCGGCGCGCGCGGTCCTCGAGCTCGGAAAGTCGTTCCAGCAGAGCAGTGTTCGCCTGGTAGAAGGCGTGGTGGGTGTCCCAGTCACCCTCGACGAGGGCGTGCCGGATGAACAGGTCGCGAGATGCCTCGGCGTCGATCCGCCCGTACTGCACGCTCCGGCCGACCACCAGCGGGACACCGAACAGCGTCACCCGCTCCGTGGCGAGCGCACTACCCTGCCTCCGTGACCAGCGGGGCTCGCTGTAGGTGCGCTTGACGAGGTGCTCGCCGGCCTGCTCGGCCCACAGCGGGTCGAGGCGCGCGTTGGTCCGGGCCCAGAGCCGGCTGGTCTCGACCAGCTCGGCGGACATCACGTAGGCCGGCTGCGCCCGGAAGAGGGCCGAGCCCGGCGAGATCCCGAAGCGGGCACCCCGGGCTCCCAGGTAGTCGCGTTTGGCCTCGTCGCGCAGCCCGACCTGCGACAGCAGTCCCGCGACGATGGCCCGGTGGACCGTGTCGGCGTCGAGCTCGGCGCCCTCTGCGGCACTGCCCCGGCGGGGGTCCATGCCGTGCCGCTCGCAGGCCCGACGGAGCTGGGTGTGCAGGTCCTGCCACTCACGGACCCGCAGGTAGTGCAGGTACTCCGTCTTGCACAGCCGGCGGAAGGCGCTGCCGCTCAGGGCCTTCTGCTGTGCCCGAAGGTACTCCCACAGGATGACCAGCCCGACGAAGTCCGACGTCTTGTCGCGGAACCGCGCGTGCGACTGGTCAGCCTGCTCCTGCCGGTCGGCCGGCCGCTCGCGGGGGTCCTGGATCGACAGGGCACTGACGATGACGAGGACCTCGCGCAGGCAGCCGAGGCGGTCGGCCTCGATGAGCATCCGTCCGAGTCGGGGGTCGACGGGCAGTCGGGCCAGGGTGCGACCCGTCGGCGTCAGACCGGTGCGCCCTGTCTCGAAGGCCCCCAGCTCCTCGAGCAGCCTCACGCCGTCGGTGATCTGCCGCGAGTCCGGTGGGTCGATGAACGGGAACCCGGCGACCTCGCCGAGGCGCAGTGAGGTCATCTGGAGAATGACGGCGGCGAGCCCGGTGCGCAGGATCTCGGGGTCGGTGAACTCCGGTCGCGCCTCGAAGTCGGACTCCGAGTACAGCCTGATGCAGATGCCCGGCGCGATGCGTCCGCAGCGACCCGACCGCTGCCGCGCGCTGGCCTGGCTGACCGGCTCGATCGGCAACCGTTGCACCTTGGTCCGCTGGCTGTACCGCGAGATGCGTGCCGTACCCGTGTCGATGACGTAGCGAATGCCCGGGACGGTCAGCGACGTCTCGGCGACGTTGGTGGCCAGGACGATCCGCCGCCCCGAGTGGCGGCTGAAGACCCGGTGCTGCTCGGCGGAGGACAGTCGCGCATAGAGCGGCACCACCTCGGTCCCCGGCAGCCGCATCCCCTCGAGCGCGTCGGCGGCGTCCCGGATCTCGCGCTCACCGGAGAGGAAGACCAGGATGTCCTGCGCCCCGCCGTCCTCCCGCTCGGTCCACAGCTCCTCGACGGCCTCGCAGATGCCCGTCACCTGGTCGCGCTCCTCGCGCGGGCTCGTGGTGCGGTCGTCCGGGTCGACGTCGTCCACCAGCGGGCGGTACCGCAGCTCCACCGGGTAGGTGCGTCCCGACACCTCCACCACCGGCACCGGCGACTCCGGGGTGGCGAAGTGGGCGGCGAACCGCCCCGGGTCGATGGTCGCCGAGGTGATGATCACCTTGAGGTCCGGACGGCGCGGGAGGAGCTGGCGCAGGTATCCCAGGATGAAGTCGATGGTCAGGCTGCGCTCGTGCGCCTCGTCGATGATCAGGGTGTCGTAGCGCCGGAGGTCACGGTCGTGCTGCATCTCGTTCAGCAGGATGCCGTCGGTCATGACCTTGACCAAGGAGCTCGGGCTGGACTGGTCGGTGAACCGCACCTGGTATCCGATCGCGCCGCCGAGCTCGACCTGGAGCTCCTCGGCGATCCGCTCGGCCACCGACCGAGCCGCGATCCGACGCGGTTGGGTGTGCCCGATCATGCCGGCCTGGCCGCGGCCGAGCTCGAGGCAGATCTTGGGGAGCTGGGTGGTCTTGCCCGACCCCGTCTCCCCCGCGACCACGACGACCTGGTGGTCGCGGATCGCCGCGGCGATGTCCGCTCGCCGCTCGACGACCGGAAGCTCCGGCGGGTAGTGCAGGTCGGGCACCGGCGCGGGTACGCGTGCCGGGCGGCGGCCGCGGGACTGGCGCGCCGGACCGTCCGGCGAGGGCGACCCGGCGGCGCTGGCTGCGGTGGTGCCCGTGGTCCTGGTGGCTCCCGTCGCCGCGGACCGGGCGGCGGCCCGCTTCCGGCCCCGCCCACGCGACCGGCGCGGCGTGCCAGAGGAGGTCGCGTCCTCGCCGAGGTCGGTGCTCGCGCCTTTGCTCGCGCCTTTGCTCGCGCTCGCGCCTTTGCTCGCGCTCGGGCCTGCGCCCGGATCCCGACCCGTACCCGTGGCAGTGCCCGTTCCCCTGCCCGTTCCCCTGCCCGTTCCCCTGCCCTGCCCGTTCCCCCGTCCCCGGCACTCGACGCGGTCGATCGCCGGGCGGACATGCTCCTCAGGATAGGTGGCGCGCGCCTGCGGACCGGGACCGCTTGCCGCCGAGCCGGCCGACGGGCTCACCCCACCGGGTTGCCACGTTGTGGGGCCCGTCCTGGAGCAGATCGGGGCGCGTGACCGTTTGCTCCCGGTTCGCCGACCGGATACGGCCGGCTTGGTCGCGACCTTCCATCGTGTCTACCCGTCCTGCTGGAGGTCACCCCTTACAGTGGCTCGCGGACCGGGCGTTGCAGCCATGCGGCGCCCACTGGAGGAAGACCTGGTGAACAACGGATGACGTCGTCGCACAGCTCGCCCACGACCGTGGAACGTACGGGCTACTGGGACGGCTACTACGCGGAGCGCCGCACGACCCGCCGTCCGCTCCCCTCGCAGTTCGCCACCTTCGTCGCCGGCGAGCTCGACCGTCCCCACCACGTCGTGGAGCTCGGGTGCGGGGCCGGGCGCGACTCGATCTTCTTCGCGGCCTACGGCCACCAGGTCACCGGCGTCGACGGCTCGGTGCAGGCGGTGGAGTCGTGCACCGCCCTGGCCGCGGCCCTGGGTGAGCAGGTCACCTTCCTCTCGGCCTCGATCGACGACCCGGACCTGGTCGACAGGGTCGGGCCGGCAGAGGGTCCCCGGGTGGTGTATGCCCGCTTCTTCCTGCACGCGATCACCGACGAGGAGGAGCGCGCCTTCCTCGACCTCGCGGCGGCGCTGACCGTCCCCGGCGACCTGCTGGCGGTCGAGTACCGCACGGTGCGGGACTCGAGCGGTTCGAAGGTGACCGAGAAGCACTACCGCCGGTTCGTGAACCCGGCCCACGTCCAGGCCCGTGCGCTGGGCAACGGGTTCGACGTCACCTACGCGGTCGAGGGCTTCGGGTTCGCCAAGTACAAGCAGGACGACGCCTTCGTGGCCCGCACCCTGTTCGCGAGGGTCTGAGCGGATGCGTCTGGCGCGGCACCTCCCGCCGCCGGCCAAACGCATCGTGCGGAGGCTGCTCGGCCGCCCGGCGGTGGGTCCGCCACCACTGGTCGTCTCCGGCGACGTGATGGGGGACCTCGTCCGCCTCGCCGCTCGTGAGGCCGGCGTGTTCGACCTCGTCGCTCCCTCCGGACGGCTCAGCGTGACCGGCCGCTGGTCCCACGTGGACGTGGTCCGCGTGGAGCTGCCCCCGGGCGAGATGCTCTCGCTGCAGACCATCGCGCTGCTGACCCCGGCCGGTGAGAGCGCCGCCGACGGCGCAGTCGTCACCGCGAGCAGCTGGCGCCCGCAGGTCCTCGCGAAGTTCACGCCGGCGCGGTTGCAGGACCTCGCCCACCCGACCGGCGCGGCCGTGCACACCTTGGCCGACGCGCCGGCCTGGGTCGAGATCGCGCTACCCGCACCGGTCGACCTGGGGGGCATCGAGCTGCGCAACGTGGCCTCGCCGGCGAACTGCGTCCGGGCCCGCCGGTTGCGGGTGCTGGTGCGGTCCGGGGGCCGCTGGAGCACCGTGCAGGACCTCGCCATCGACGCGGCCCGGGTCGACAACGCCCTCGCCGAGGCCGTGCGCGAGCACCCGGCCGGCGACACGAGCACGGACTGGATCCGCACGGTGCTTGCGCCCGCCGCGACCGGTGACTACCCGACCGCGCGCACGGCGTTCGACGCGGTCCAGGGGCTCAGCGAGGCGGAGAAGAAGCGGTTCCGCACCACCATCACCGAGCAGATCCTGCACCGGCGCAGGCTCGAGTGGACCATCCACGGACCGACCCGCTCGTTCCGACACTGGTCAACCAAGGAGAAGACGTCCTACGTCGAGTTCACCGCCCAGGTGGCCCGGGACCTGGCCACGCTGTCGCCCGACGTGTGCTTCGGGTTCGGCGCGGCACTGGCCGTCGTCCGCGACCACGAGCTCATCCCGCACGACGACGACCTCGACCTCATCATGGGGTTCGACCCCGACCTCGCCCAGAACCTGCCGGAGGCGCTGCAGCTCGTCACCGACCACCTGCGCGGACTCGGGTACACGGTCGCGGGCAACTTCGCCGCGCATCGTCACGTCAGCCGCGGCGGTCGCAAGCACATCGACGTCTTCGCCGGGCTCTTCGAGGGCGACACGATCTCCTGGTATCCGGGCACCCGTGGGTCGCTGTGCCGGGAGATCATGTTTCCGGTCTCCGAGGGCGAGCTGCTCGGTGTGAGGGTGCCGCTCCCCCGCGAGCCCGAGACCTACCTCGAGCGCGTGTACGGCTCGACGTGGAACGTGTCGGACCCGCACTTCACCCACACGTGGGACCGCGCGGCGTACGCCGACCTGCAGACGCGCGGGACCGCCTGAGCGGTTCCCGCGCGTCCAGCACGATGGGTCGGGTCTGACGGTGCCGGTGTCAGACCTTGGCTGCGGTGAAGCCCTGCTCGAGGTCGGCGATGATGTCGTCGATGTGCTCGATCCCGACGGCGAGACGCACCAGCCCGGGGGTGACCCCCGCGGTCAGGCGGTCCTCGTCGCTGCCCTGGGAGTGGGTGGTCGACGCGGGATGGATGGCCAGCGAGCGCACGTCACCGATGTTGGCGACGTGGCTGTGCAGGGTGAGCCCCTCGACGAACTTCTTCCCGGCCTCCAGCCCACCGCTGATCTCGAAGGCGAGCACCGCGCCCGCGCCCCGGGGGGTGTACTTCTGGGCCAGCTCATAGCTCGGGCTGTCCTCCAACGACGCCCACACGACCTTCTCGACCTGCGGGTGGCCCTGGAGGTGGGCTGCCACCTGGTGGGTGTTCTCCAGGTGGCGCTCGATGCGCAGGCTCAGGGTCTCGATGCCCTGGCCGATGAGGAAGGCGTTGAACGGTGAGATGGCGGCACCGGTGTCGCGCAGTCCCTGCACCCGCGCCTTGAGGATGAACGACAGGTTCGCCCCGAGCGCACTGCCCACACCGAGGTCCCGTGCGTACACCAGGCCGTGGTAGCTCTCGTCCGGGGTGTTCCAGTCCGGGTACCGTCCCGGGTTCTGCGCGTAGTCGAAGGTGCCGCCGTCCACGATCACGCCGGCGACCGTGGTGCCGTGGCCACCGAGGTACTTGGTCGCGGAGTGCAGCACGATGTCGGCGCCCCACTCCAGGGGCCGGATGAGGAAGGGGGTCGCGATGGTGTTGTCGACCACCAGCGGCACCCCGGCCTCGTGGGCCACACCGGCGACTGCCTCGATGTCGAGCACCTCCGACTTCGGGTTCGCGATGGTCTCGGCGAAGAACAACGTGGTCTTGTCCTGGACCGCCGCGCGCCACGAGTCCAGGCTGGTCGGGTCCTCCACGAACGTCACCGAGATGCCCAGTCGGGGCAGCGTGTACTTGAGCAGGTTGGTGGTGCCGCCGTACAGCGACGGGCTGGCCACGACGTGGTCACCGGCCTGGGCGATGGTGGTGATCGCCAGTGTTGCCGCGGCCTGGCCCGACGCGGTCATCAGCGCCCCCACACCACCTTCGAGCGAGGCGATCTTCTGCTCGATCGCGTCCTGGGTCGGGTTCATGATGCGGGTGTAGATGTTGCCGAACTCGCTGAGCGCGAACAGGTTTGCCGCGTGCTGGGTGTCCTTGAACTGATAGGACGTCGTCTGGTAGATCGGCAGCGCGCGAGCGCCGGTGGTCGGGTCCGGGGCCTGGCCCGCGTGGATCTGACGTGTCTCGAAGGACCAGTGGGGGGCGTCGCTCACGATGACTTCTCTTTCGGCTCGTCCGTGTGGCGGGACGATGGAGATCGTGCCCGCGCTTGCGCAGGCGGGTGCCGGCGCCAGGTCTTCACCCGGGGCACCCCACCGCGGTTGGAGGGTTGCCGGCCAGCAAGCCGGGGCTGTCTGCTGGCACTCGTGACCTGGCGTCACAGTACCCCGACGCTCTCAGATGTCGAGAGTGCTGTCTCTCATCCTGAGCAGGCCATGACGGGCTGAGCAGGCACGGACGTCGAGTCGCGCGACCACAGGCGACGAACGCGACGGGCTCGTGGTTGGCTGTCGGTCATGAGCCAGCCAGCCACGTACGAGCCGAGTCCGACGCCATGGGTGCGCAAGCAGGTCGAGACGATCGAGGAGAGCGGTGACACCGGTTCGGTCGAGGTCATGAACCGTCCGGTGGTCCTGTTGACGATGGTGGGCGCCGCCTCGGGCAAGGTGCGCAAGGTGCCCCTCATGCGGGTGGAGCACGACGGCGTGTACGCGGCGGTGGCCAGCAAGGGCGGCGACCCCGAGCACCCGAAGTGGTATGCCAACCTGCTCAAGAACCCCGCGATCACCCTCCAGGACGGCGTGGACTCCTGGCCCGCGACGGCTCGTGAGATCGCCGGCGAGGAGCGCGCGCAGTGGTGGGACCGCTGCGTCGAGGCCTTCCCGCCGTATGCGGACTACCAGGTCAGGACCGAGCGGCTGATCCCGGTCTTCGTGCTCGAACGCTCCTGAGCCCGAACGGATCCGGGCGCCGCGGCGTGACCCAGGTGAGCCGCCGGGTCGTACTCGGCGTGCCGGCCGCTGCCCTCACGCTCACTCCGCTCGCCCTCACCGCCCTCACCGCCTGCAGCAAGGAGGCGCCGGTGCCCTCAGCAGCCGGCCCGACCCGCTCGACCTACGGTTCCGACGCCAGCCAGTTCGGTGAGCTGCACCGACCCCAGGGGACGCCGCGCGGCGTCGTGGTGGTGATCCACGGCGGGTTCTGGAAGGCGCAGTACGACCTCAGCCTCGGGACCCCGCTCGCGGTCAGCCTGGCGGCGCAGGGATGGCTGGCCTGGAACCTGGAGTACCGCCGGGTCGGCAACGGCGGCGGGACGCCCGCGACCTTCGACGACGTGGCCTCCGGCATCGACCACCTCGACACGCTCGACCTCGGCGTCGAGCTCGGGGCCGTCCCGGTCGTCACGCTGGGTCACTCGGCCGGTGGTCACCTCGCCGCGTGGGCCGCCAACCGGCTGCGCTTCCCGCAGTGGCCGGGGGGCGTCGCCGTCACCCACGTCATCTCCCAGGCCGGCGTGCTGGACCTGCGCGCCTCGGCCCGGGCTCACCTCGGGGCCGACGCCGCCCAGGCGCTGCTCGGGCACGAGCCGACCGAGCAGGACGTCGCCTACGACCCGGCGCAGCAGGTCCCCTCGGAGGTGCCGACCTGGTGCGTCCACGGGCGACAGGACGCCATCGTGCCGCTCAGCCAGTCCACCGACTACGTCGCGGCCGCCACGGCCAGGGGAGCACGGGCCGAGCTGGTCGAGGTCGACGGCGACCACTTCGTGCTGATCGACCCACAGTCACCGGCCTGGGCCCGCACCCTGGAGATCCTCGACCAGCTCGGGTGACGCGAGGGCACCACCCCCCTGTGGCGAGAGATGGTGCCCTGCGTGGTGCCCAACGGTCCGAGCTTCGCCGGTCCCGCTGGTGGCCGGGCGCACGACCCCTGTGCCCGCGCCCGGCGCCCCGCGCCCTGAAGCGGGGTCGATCGAGATCCCCTGTCGCTAGGCCGACTTCACCTCCGACCGGGTGATGCGCCAGATGCCGGCCAGCAGCGGCAACACCACCCACACGGCCACCGAGGTGGCCAGTCGGGCCCACTGGTCACCGGAGAGCCAGTCACCGGACATCAGCGGCTCCATGGTGGCACCGAGGTCCAGCCAACCCGCCGCGTCGCGGAGCGCGGAGACCGTCGCCCAGAGGATCGTCCACACGGTCGGCAACACGAAGTAGGCCACGATCGCGGCCGGCGTGTTGAGCAGCACCAGCCCGAACGCGACACCCTGCAGGATGCCCAGCACCATGAACAGCACCAACCCGGCCCACACCGCTCCGGGCACCGACCAGTCGCTGTCCGCACCGCGAACCGCGACCGCGAGCGCCGTCACCGCAGCAGCGAGGGCGACCGAGACCACGACCGAAGCCAGGCCGGTCCCGACCGAGCTGACCATCTTGGCCAACGCCACACGGACGCGGCGCGGCTCGAGGGTGAAGGTGACCAGCGCCGTGCGCTGGGACCACTCCGAGGTCGCGGCAAGGATGCCGATGATCGGCACCAGCAGGCCGATCGGGTATGCAGTGAACCCGAGGTAGTCACCGAACGCGTGGTTGCCCCCCTCGACGAAGAACAGGATCGTCACGGCGGCGAGGGCGACCACAGCGATCACGATGAGCAGCCACCGCCCGGCGCGGGTGTCGAGCTGCTTGCGGAGCTCGACCAGGGTCAGCCGTGCGAACGGCACGCCGGTGCTGGGCCGGGGCCCCTGGAGTCGGGCGCCCCGCAGGGCCTGCTCGACCGAGGACCTCGGGGCGTCGCCCGTGGTCGGGCCGGTCGTGATGTCGGTGCTCGTGATGTCGGTGGACGTGATGTCGGTGGACGTCGTGTCGGTGGTGTGGGCGCTCATGCCATGACCTCCTCGCGGGCGTCAGCCGCCGTCAGTTCCAGGAACATGTCCTCCAGGCCGCGCGAGTCACTCTCGCGCAGCTCGACCAGGGCGACAGCGTGACGGGCGGCCACCTGGCCGACCGTCGCCGGATCCGCTCCGGCCGTCAGGCCACCACTGGCGAGCTCGGTCACCTCGACGCCGTCGGAGCGCAGTGCCGCGACCAGGCCGGGCTGGTCGGCTGCCCGGGCGAAGGTGCCGGCTCCGCGCAGCAGCTCCTCCTGGGTGCCGCTGGCCACGATCCGCCCGCGGCCGATGACGATCAGCTGGTCGGCCACCCGTTCGATCTCGTGGAGCAGGTGGGAGGAGAGCAGCACCGTGCCGCCGTCTCCGGCGAAGCCCTTCAGCAGGTCGCGCATCCACCGGATGCCCGCCGGGTCGAGCCCGTTGGCCGGCTCGTCCAGGATCAGGACCTGCGGGTCGCCGATCAGCGCGTTGGCGATGCCGAGCCGCTGGCGCATGCCCAGCGAGTAGTTCCGGATCCGGCGAGATGCCTCCTTGTCGGTCAGGCCCACCAGCCGGAGCATGTCGTCGACGCGGCTTCGGGGGATGCCCATCAGCATCGCGCTGAGGGTGAGCACCTCGCGGCCGGTGCGACCGGCGTGCTGCGCCGACGCGTCGAGCAGGACGCCGACGTGGCGGCCCGGGTTGGGCAAGGTGGCATAGGGCTGGCCGAGGACCGTGGCCGAGCCCGAGGTGGCCGGCGTGAGGCCGCAGATGATGCGCATGGCCGTCGACTTGCCCGCGCCGTTCGGGCCGAGGAAGCCGGTGACCCGGCCCGGCTCGGCGGTGAAGGACACGTCGTCGACGGCGGTGAAGTCGCCATAGGTCCGAGTGATGCGGTCTGCAGTGATCATGGTGCAACCCTGCCGGTCGCTCCGGTTCAGCACATCGGTCGTCGGGCGGGGCCGCGCGGCGGCCACCCCCTACCAAAGTCGCACGGGGGACGACGTGGGTCGGGCGCGGTCAGGGTCGCCACCGACCTAGGCTGTCCGCGTGACGATCGACCCCTCCACACCGCGGAGCTCGGCCCGCCGGGTCTGGAGCGAGGCCTGGCGGATCCTGGTCTCGGCCGCGGTCGGCGCCGTCCTGCTCGGCGTCACGATCACCGACGCCGAGAACGCAGGGTCGATGGCCGACGCCGACCCCCTGATCGCGCTGGACGCGCTGATCGGGTTGGCCGCCCTGGCCATCTTCCCGCTGCGGCGACGATGGCCCCTGGCCGTGGCCTTCGCGCTGGCCTGCACCGGCGCCGTGAGCAGCTTCGCGGTGGGGGCCGCCGGGATCTCGGTCATCTCCCTGGCCACCCACCGGCGGTGGCGATCACTGGTCCTGGTGGCCGTGCCGTGGACCCTCGCCGGTGTGGTCTACGAGCAGTGGGTGTATCCGGGCGCGGACCCGAACATGCTCCTGGTGCTCGGTTTCGGGTCGATGGTCTATGCGCTGTGTGTCGCGATCGGCTACTACATCGGCACCCGACGCGAGCTGATGCAGAGCCTGCGTGAGCGAGCCGAGACCGCCGAACAGCAGCAGGGCCTGCGAGTCGCGCAGGCCCGCATCGCCGAACGCCACCGGATCGCCCGGGAGATGCACGACGTGCTCGCCCACCGGATCTCGTTGATCGCCATGCACTCGGGCGCCCTCGCCTACCGACGCGACCTCACGCCCGCCGAGACCGCGGAGTCCGCGGCACTGATCCGGGACACCTCGCACCAGGCTCTGGAGGAGCTGCGGGGGGTACTCGGCGTGCTGCGCGCGCAGCACCCGATCGCGGCTGGCGCCCGCCCCGAGCTGCCCCAGCCCACGTTGGCCGATCTCGACGACCTGGTCAGCGAGACCCGGCTCGCCGGACTCGAGGTCGACGTGGTGAGCCGGCTGCAGACGGCAGACGTCCCGGACACGTTGTCCCGCAACGCATACCGCATCATCCAGGAGGCGCTGACCAATGCCCGCAAGCATGCCGCCGGAAGCGCCGTCACCCTGGCTGTCGGCGGCACCCGCGGCGACCGGCTCACCATCACCGTTCGCAACGGCATACCGCGCAGCGCGGCCGTGGCCCCCGACCTGCCTCCCTCGGGCCTCGGGCTGATGGGAGTGACCGAGCGCGCGGTGCTCTCCGGCGGCAGCCTGGAGTACGGCGTCGACCGCCGGGGCGACTTCGTCCTCGCCGCCTGGCTCCCGTGGCCGGCATGACCGGGACGACGGTCCGCGTGGTGATCGTCGACGACGACGCGCTGGTGCGCTCGGGGCTGCGCCTGATCCTCGGCGGCGACACCTCGATCGAGATCGTCGGCGAGGCCGGTGACGGGGTCGCGGCCACCCGCGTCGTCGCGCAGACCGCGCCCGACGTGGTGCTGATGGACATCAGGATGCCGCAGCGCGACGGACTGGAGGCCACCCGGCGGATCGTCGCCGCCCGGGGTCGGACGGGCGGCGAGGAGGGACGCCCGCGCGTCATCGTGCTGACGACCTTCGACACCGACGCGATGGTGCTGGAGGCCCTGCGCGTCGGCGCGAGCGGGTTCCTGCTCAAGGACACGCCACCGGAGCGCCTGGTCGCGGCGGTCCTGGCCGTGGCTGCGGGCGAGCCGATCCTCTCCCCGAGCGTGACTGCCCAGCTGATGGCCACGGTGTCGGCCGGCGACAGCACCCGGCGCACCGAAGCGGAGCAGCGGCTCGCGGTGCTCACCGACCGCGAGCGGGAGGTCGCCATCGCGGTGGGGCGGGGACTGTCGAACGCGGAGGTGGCTCAGGAGCTGTTCATGAGCGTGCCGACGGTGAAGGCGCACGTGTCCCGGTTGTTCGCCAAGCTCGACCGGGAGAACAGGGTTCAGATCGCGATCCTTGTTCATGACGCCGAGATCCTCTGAGCGACATCAGGGTCGGGCGAGCGGCCTCGCCTGGTGCGGAGCGGTCCGGCGCAGCCACAGCAGACCGAGCACCGGCAGCACCAGGGGAACGAAGCCGTACCCCGACCCGAAGTGTGACCAGACGGTCTTGTCGGGGAAGGCGTCCGGTGCGACGTACGACGCGGCACCGACGACGAGCACGCCGAGCAGCTCGACGCTGATCGCGACGAGCGCGACCCGGCGCGAGGTCCGCCCTCCCCGAGCAAGGGCGACCGTGGCGACGATGTAGATGGCCGCTGCCGCTGCCGACAGGACATAGGCCAGCGGTGCCCGGTCGAAGTACTCGGAGACCTGGAGCACCGACCGCCCGGTGGCGGCGAGCGCGAGCACCGCGTACACCGCCACCAGCACCGTTCCCGGGCCGGACCGGGTGGGCCGCGGAACCGGGGCGGTCGGGGGCGCGGACGGGTGCTCAGCCATGGATCCTCCAGATCTGGTCGAGGCGGCCGGTCATGACGGCGATCGAGAACGCGCCGGCGACGATGACGCCCATCGCCCATCGGGTCTTCTCCTTGATCGCGAGGAGCGCGATCGCCGGTGGGACGAACGGCAACGTGACGGCGTAGGCGACGAAGGTCGCCTGCTCGGCCGAGCCGCCGCCCACCCGTCCGACGTGGGCGAGGACGACCCCGGCCTGGACCAGGAGCGCGATCTCGAGCAGGGCTGCGGACAGCAGCAGCCAGTCGTCGACCAGCCGGCCGACCACGAGGTAGGCCAAGGACAGCAGCGCCAGCACGCCGGCCGCGGCGAGCACGACGACGGTGAGCCAGGCGAGCACGCGCCCAGCGTAGTCGGGCAGCTCAGGTGGCGTGGGCAGCGGTCGGTGCCAGGACGAGGTAGGCCTGGCCGGCGAGGACGAGCACGATCGCCACCCAGGAACCCGGCGGCAGCTGCACGCCGTACCTCACCCGGTCCAGCACCAGCAGCGACACCTGCAGGATGACGATCCAGCCCAGGGTGACCACCGCGAGCTCGGCGTACTGGAGCGAGGACGCGTACACCCACCACAGGACCACGAAGCTCACCAGCCCGAGGGCGAGGTGGGCCAGGCCACGCTGCTCGGCCCACTCCTTGGCAGCGATCGCGCCGACCAGGTCCAGAGCGGCGAGGACCACCATGGCCAGCGCGGCGACGAGCGGGTTCGGCCAGCTCGCGGGCACGCGCAGCATCGGCAGGGCGTCGAGGGCAGACATGGGCTCTCCTCCAGGGTGGGGCCGTCCTCCGGAGGAGCGCTGCGGAGGGTTGTTGATACCCGAGTGGCGCGAGGACCTGCAGGCGCCGCCGCCGGTGGTCAGGAGCGGACGAGGAGCCGATCCCCGAAGAAGGCCACCACCTCGTCCACCGCGCGCTGGCTGCGGTGCGCCGTCAGGGTCGAGTGCTTGCTGCCCGGCAGCTCGATCGGCGTGAAGGCGTCGCCGAGCAGGCGCTCGAGGGTCGCGAAGCGGGTGCCGGTGGCCCGGTCCCCGGCATACCGCACGCCCAGCACCGCACAGCCCGCGGCCGCGCGCTCCTTCACCGCCTGGAGGTCGGTCGGGCTGAGGTTCAGGTCGGCCGCGCGCCGCCTGCCGAGGGCGAAGGGCAACGACGGCTGGGCCACCACGGGGGCGGCCACGGCCGGGTCGACCATCATCGCCAGGGCGAACCCGCCGGTGAAGCACATGCCCAACGCCCCCACGCCGGGGCCGCCGAGCTCGGCATGCAGCTCGCGCGCGAGGCTGCGCAGCCACGTGGCGACGGGCGGCGTGCGCCCCAGGGCGAAGGCCGTGAACTCCCGGCTGACGCAGACTCGCGGCATGACCCTGGCCAGGCCCAGGACCGACACCGGGGCGCCCGGCGCGCCGAACAGGTGCGGCATGACGACCGTGTGCCCGGCCGCGACCAGCTCCTCACCGAACCCGGCCACCTCAGGGGTGATGCCGGGGACCTCGTGGATCACGATGACTCCGGCGGCAGGGCCCGACCCGGGATCCTTGCGGAACGTCGCGTGGGTGACCCCGTCGGCGGTGTGCTGGCCCGTCTGCCATCCCCGCAGTGCCGTGTGCTCGCTCATGTGTGAACGCTAACGGTTGCCTGCTCATCCGTTCGGTTGATGCTGACGTGACTTTCGGTCATGCCGGCCCCGCCGATCGGGCTGAAGGCGTGCTGCGTGGTCGCCAGCCGCCTGGGCAGACCCCACTCTTGAGCCATGACCTCGATCGTTCGCGCTCCCCTTGACGGAGTGACCGTCCTCCGGCTCACCGCCGGCTCCACCTGCTCCTGCGGTGTGCAGCTGGCCGAGGGTGCTCGGGTCGGTTATGAGGTCGCCTCCTCGACCGTCCGCTGCGCCGGCTGCACCGCCGGCCTCGGCCGCGCAGAGCGGGCCGCGCTGTCGCTGCGCGCCGAGCTCGAGGGCCCCATGATCCTGGAGGGGACGACGTGGTCGACGCCCTCTCCCGTCCTGGACCAGGTCCAGCTCCGCGCGCGGTGCGTCCAGATCGTCGCCGACCGCAGGGGCCTCACCCAGGCCCGCGAAGAGGCCCGTCGCGGCGCGGTGAGCGGCCTGTTGGCCCGCCTCGTCGGGGCCCACCGCGGCCGCCCCGTGCTGGCCGCCCCCACCGGTCTCGGGACGGCCTGATCGTCCCGGACGACCCCCTACTTCCCGGGCCGTGGAATCCCCGGCTGCGGCCCGGGAACACCTCTGCTGGTTTGTGCCACATGAGGTGGTATGCATTCTCTGGACTTTTGTCCAAGAATGATGCAGGTGAACACCAGTAGTTGCGCACTTCTGTTCTGAAGGACCAAGTTTCGCCCTTGTTCTGTGCTTTTTTGGGCGAGTGCCCGCCCTCTGAACACCGAAGCCGCGTGGCATCCGTGGGATGATAAGCGATACCCCAGGGCGCGTCGACCGGACGCGTTCACCCCTCCCTCCCCAGGAATCACATCATGCGTCGTACTCTCCTTTCCCTCACCCTTGCACTGACCACGATCGTCGGCATCAATGTCGCGACGGTCACGGCCGCGGAGGCCGCTCCCCGGGCTGCCGTCGTAGCCAGCACCTCCGGACCCAACCTCAGCAACTGGGGCTGGACCGCTCCCGGCGCGACCGACCTGGCCACCAACAGCGTGTCCGCCCCGAGCAGCCTCCCGAACAACCAGTGGGGATGGCAGTAGCCAGCCCCGTCCCAGCTGACCCGGGCTGACCCGGTCCGACCCCGAACGCCGCTACCGCCGCCTGGTCGTGCCCTCCCCCTACCGGGGGCACGACTAGGTCGGCGGGGTGAATCGTCCGTCGATCGCGGTCCACCCGCCGTCGACGAACACCTGGCTGCCCGTGACGAAGCTCGACGCGTCCGAGGCGAGGTACACCACCGCTCCGACGAGCTCGTCGGCGTGGGACCAGCGCCCCAGGGCGCTCTTGTCGGCATACGCCTGCGACCACGCGTCATCTGCGCGGATCTGGTCGGTCAGCGGCGTGTCGACGACCCCCGGCGCGACGGCGTTGACGCGGACCCCCTGCGGCCCGAGCTCAGCCGCTGCCGTGCGCAGCAGCTGGACCAGGCCTGCCTTGGTGGCTGCATACACACCCTGTCCGGGCTCGACGCTCACCGCGCGGATCGAGCTGAACCCGATGATGCTGCCCCGCCCGCGGGCGGCCATGCCCGGCCCGAAGGCACGGACCAGGTCGAAGGCCGCGCGCAGGTTGAGCCGGACCACCGTGTCGAACTCCTCTCCGGTGTAGTCGAGCAGCCGTTTGCGCACGTTGGTGGCGGCGGTGAAGACCAGGACGTCGACCGGGTCGAGCTCGACCGCAGCCGCCTGCACCGCTCGGGAGTCCAGCACGTCCAGCCGGTAGGCGCTCAGACCCTCGGCCGCACGAGCCGTCACCTCGGCAGCAGCCAGGTCGCGGTCAGCACAGACCACTTCGGCCCCGTGGGCGGCCAGGCCGAGCGCGCACTCGCGACCGATGCCGCTCCCGGCGCCGACCACCACCGCGCGACGCCCGTCGAGCCGGAACAGACCGGTGTAGTCCTTCGCCTGCCATGCAGGTTCCTGCTCTGCGCTCACGACCCACCTCCGGTCTCTGGGCGGATCACGGCCATCCGGGTCACGGTCAGCTCCTCGATCGCGAACCGCGGTCCTTCGCGCCCGACCCCGGAGTCCTTCACCCCGCCATAGGGCATCACGTCCGAGCGGAAGCCGGGGACCTCGTTGACCACGACGCCGCCCACCTCCAGCTGGTCGACCGCCGCGAACGCGGTGGCGAGCGAGCCGGTGAAGACGCTGGCGTGCAGCCCGTAGCGGGAGGTGTTCACCACGTCGAAGGCCTCCTGCACGGAGCCGACCGAGCGGACCGCGACCACCGGGCCGAAGATCTCCTCGTCCCAGACCAGCTCGCTCTCCGGGACGTCGAGCAGCACCGTCGGGGGCAGGACCCCGTCCACCAGCGCACCGCCGCTGACCACGGTCGCACCGGCCCGCACCGCCGCGGCGACCCACCCGGCGACCCGCTCGGTCGAGCGCTCGTCGATGAGGGCCGACACGCGCGTGGCGGGGTCGAGCGGGTCACCCACCACGACCTCGCTGACCCGGGGGGCCAGCTCGGCGAGGAACGCCTCGCGCACCGCCTCGACCACCACGACCCGCTGCACGCTGATGCAGGCCTGCCCCGACGCGTAGTACCCGCCACGGACCACGGCGTCAGCCGCCGCCGCGAGGTCGGCGTCCGCCGCGACGACCAGCGCGGAGTTCGACCCGAGCTCGAGCAGCACCTTGGTCGGTGCGGCGGCACGAGCGATCCGGTGACCGACCTCGGCGGAGCCCGTGAACGACACGGCCGCCACTCGCGGGTCGGTCGTGAGCGCCTCCCCCACGTCGGCACCGCCGGTGACCAGCTGCACCGCACCCCGTCGACCACCGGCAGCGGCCAGCGCCTCCCGCACCAGGTGCACCAGCCAGAGGGTCGCCAGCGGCGTCTGCGGGGCCGGTTTGAGGATCACGGGGCACCCGGCGGCAAGAGCCGGCGCGAGCTTGTGCGCCGCGAGCAGCAGCGGGTAGTTGTACCCGGTGATCCCCACCACTACCCCGAGCGGACGACGGGTCCAGAAGCCGATCATGCCCTCACCGCTGGGAAGCAGGTCCATCGGCACGGTCTCACCGTGCAGCCGAGCCACCTCCTCGGCCGAGGTCTCCAGCGTGAGCAGTGTCCGGTCCAGCTCCACCCGGCAGTCGACGAGCGGTTTGCCGGTCTCGAGCACCAGCAGCCGCTCGAGCTCGCCACGGGAGGCGGCCACGGCCTCGGTGGCGCCGCGCAGGGCCGCGCGGCGGACGTGCGAGGGCAGGCGCCCGACCTCGCTCCGCAGGGCGCTCGCCACCTCTACGGCCCGCTCGGCGATCTCGACCGTGCCCCACGGGGCCGACGCGACGTGGGCACCGTCATACGGAAAGCGGATCGGGGTGGTGGCCTCGACGTCCGCCCACCCCTCATCCACCGGCAGCCCGGCGGGGTGACCGGCGGTGTACAGCGGCGGGCTGATCATGACGGTGGCTCCTCGGCAGGTGTGAGCAGCTGGCCCGTGCCGGCGCCGGCCAGGGCACGCCGCAGGTTCGGGACCGCCCGGAGCAGCTGGCGCGTGTAGGGGTGCTGGGGGTCGTCGTAGACCTGGGCCGTCGGACCGATCTCGAGGACCTCACCGTCCTTCATCACCGCGACGCGGTCGCAGACGTGGCGCACGACCGACAGGTCGTGGGAGACGAAGATCAGCGTCAGGTCGAGCTCCTCGACGAGGTCGGCGATGAGGTTGAGCACCTGGGCGCGCACCGAGACGTCCAGCGCGCTGACCGGTTCGTCGGCGAGCAGGATGGTGGGGCTCGGGGCCAGGGCTCGAGCGATCGAGATGCGCTGCCGCTGGCCGCCGGAGAACTGGTGGGGATAGCGGTCGGCGGCGTCGGCCGGCAGGCCGACGGACCCGAGCAGCTCGGCCACCCGGTCGCTGCGGCCGGGCAGCCCCTGGGCGACCAGCGGCTCGGCCACGATGTCGCGGACCCGCATCCTCGGGTCGAGCGAACCCATCGGGTCCTGGAAGACCACCTGGAGCTGCCTGCGCAAGGGTCGCAGCCGGCGCTCGGGCAGCCCGCTCACGTCCGCACCGTCCACCTGTACCCGGCCACCGGTCGGCTGGTCGAGGGCTGCGATGATCCGCAACAGCGTCGACTTGCCGCTCCCGGACTCCCCGACGATGCCGAACCGCTCCCCCCGGGCGATGTCGAAGGACACCCCGCGCACCGCGTGCACCACCGGGGCGGGGTGGCGCAGCGAGGTTCGCGACCTCCTGTAGTCACGGCGGACGTCCTGGACGCTGATGGCGGGCGTGGACGTGGACGCGGGCGTGGACGCGGGCGTGGTCACCGGCCGCCCCGTTCGTCCTCGGCCTGCAGCGAGGACTCGACCGTCCCGAGACGACCACGCTCGTCGACCGCATCGAGGTCGGACGCGGCCAGCAGGCCACGGGTGTACCGGTGCTGCGGACGGGTGAAGACCTCGCTGACCCGGCCGGTCTCCACGATCCGCCCGTCGAGCATCACCAGGACGCGCTCGCACACCGTCGCGACGACGGCCAGGTCGTGGGTGATGAACAGCAGCGCCGCATCCCGCGCCTCCACCCCGGTGACGATGAGATCCAGGACCCGCGCCTGGACGGTGACATCGAGCGCGGTCGTCGGCTCGTCGCACACCAGGAGCCGGGGGTCGTTCGCCAACGCGATCGCGAGCACCACCCGTTGGCGCTGTCCACCCGACAGCTGGTGCGGGTAGGCGCGGGCAGCCACCGCTGGATCGGGCAGACCGACCTGGTCCAGGAGGGCCACCGCCTCCGCGCGGGCGCCGCTCCGGTCCGCACGGGTGCGGTGGACGAGCATCGCCTCGGCGACCTGGTCACCGACGCGCATGGTCGGGTTGAGCGCGGTCATCGGCTCCTGGAAGACCATCGCCACCTCCTGTCCGCGGACGCGGGACATCGAGCGCTCGTCGGCTCCCACCAGGTCGTGGTCGACGCCGATGAGTCGCACCGACCCCGTGCAGGCCAGGTCGTCCGGGAGCAGACCCATGATCGCCAGCGCCGTCAGCGACTTGCCCGACCCGGACTCACCGATCAGGCCGACGCGCTCTCCCGGGCCGATCACCAGGTCGACGTCGTGGACCAGCGGAGTGTGCGTCGTCCTCACGCAGAGGTCGGCGACCCGCAGCACTTCGGCAGCGCGCTCGTCAGGGGCGGGGTGGCGTGCGGGCGCTGTCATCGCTGACCCTCCAGCCTCGGGTCGTAGCGGTCGCGCAGGCCGTCGCCGAGCAGGTTGAACCCGAGGACGGCGACAGCGATGGCGATGCCCGGGATCACGGCGAGCCGCGGAGCGACGAAGAGCAGCTCCTGGCTCTCCTGCAGCATCCGTCCCCACGACGGCGTCGGCGGCGGCGTGCCGTATCCGAGGAAGGACAGGGCTGCCTCGGCCAGCACCGCGATCGCAAAGGACACCGACGCCTGCACGATGACCAGGCTTGCGACGTTGGGCAGCACGTGGCGCAGCCCGATCGCCCACGGGCGCCGGCCGGCCGCCCGAGCGGCGAGGACATACTCGGTCCGCATCACCTGGAGCGCGCCGCTGCGGATCAGCCGGACGAAGCTCGGCACCGACGCGATGCCGATGGCCACCATCGCGACCAGGGTGCTCCCGCCGTACACCGCGCTGAACATGATCGCCAGCAGCAGCGCGGGGAAGGCCAGCAGCAGGTCGGTGGCGCGCATCAGCACCTCACCGAGCCACCCGGGGGCCATGGCCGTGAGGATCCCCAGCGGGACCCCGACCACGGCCGCGACCCCGACCGCCACCACGCCCACGAACAGGGCCGTGCGGGCGCCGACCAGGATCTGGCTGAAGACGTCTCGCCCGAACTTGTCGGTGCCCAGCAGGTGCTCGGTGAGCGGCGCGGCGAGCCGGTCCGCCGGGTTGACCAGGGTGGGGTCATACGGAGTCCAGAGGAAGGAGACCAGCGCCATCAGCACGACCAGCCCGACCAGGCCGCCACCGACGACGAGGGTGGCACCGGGACGCCGCCGCAGCCCACGAGCCGGGGCGAGCGTCGCGTCCGGGTCCGGCACCTGGGGGTCACCCACGGGCAGCCCGGCCTCGGCCGCGCTCATCGCGCGCCCGCCCGGAGCCGAGGGTCGATCGTGACATAGAGCAGATCGACCAGGAAGTTGACCAGCAGGACCGCCGCGACCAGCACCATCACGACGTCCTGCACGATGATGAGGTCGCGGTTGGAGACCGCGTCCAGGAGCAGGCTCCCCAGTCCCGGGATGACGAAGACCCGCTCGACCACGACCGCGCCGATCAGCAGGGTCGCCAGCTGGAGCGCGAGCACGGTGACGACGGGGACGGCGGCGTTGCGCAGGCCGTGGGCGGTCAGCGCCTGCATCGGCCGCAGCCCCTTGGCGCGCGCCGTCCTGATGTAGTCCTCGCGCTGCACGTCCAGGACCGAGCTGCGGACGTATCGCGTGAGCACGGCGCCCTGGACCAGGCCGAGCGACAGCGCCGGCAGGACGAGCTGGCGGACGAACTGGCCCGGGTCCTGCGCCGGTGGGGTCCACCCGTTCGCGGGGAGCCAACCCAGCCGGACGGCGAAGACGGTGATCAGCAGGATGCCGGCGAGGAAGGCCGGGATCGCCACGCCGACCTGCGAGACCGCCGAGAGCACCAGGCCGCTCGGCCGGCGGTGCCGCACCGCGATCAGCGTCCCCAGGGGTACGGCGATGACCACCGCGATCACCATCGAGGTCGCCACCAGCCAGAGGCTGACCTGCAACCGGTCGGCGATCTGCGGTCCGATGGCGACCTTGGAGACGTAGGACAGGCCGGGGTCGAAGCTCACCAACCCCCCGACCCAGTCGAGGTACTGCGTCACGACCGGTCGATCCAGCCCGAACTGCGCTCGAAGCGTGGCCACCGCCGCGTCGGAGGCATTGACCCCCAACGCAACTCGCGCAGGATCGCCCGGGAGGACGGCCATGAACGCGAACACCAGCACCGAGCTGGCCAGCAGGCTGGCCAGCAGGACACCGGTGCGCTGGAGCATGCGCAGGACCATGGCTGAGCGGCGCTCCCGCTCAGCCGCGGGCGAGCGTGGACAGGTCGAACGACTCGGCGATCGCGTTCTCAGGGAGACCCGTGATGCCCTTCTCGGTCACGATGAGGTTGGGCAGCAGGAACAGCCAGTCGGCTGCAGCGTCCTGCGAGAGCTCACGGGCCGCCTTCCTCAGGAGCTTGGTCTGCTCCTCTTCGGTCCCGGTGTCGGCGGCGGCAAGGTCCGCCTGGAACTGGGAGTTGTCGTACCGGGTGTAGTACGCCGGGTTGCCGAACACCGCTCCTAGGTCGCGAGGCTCGACGTGCGCCACGATCGACATGTCGTAGTCGGCGTCGGTGAACACCGTCTGCAACCAGGCCGCTGGGAACTCGAGCTGGTCCAGCGCGACCTTGAAGCCGGCCTGCTCGAGCTGGCTCTTGACGACCTGGCCACAGGAGACGGCATAGGGCAGCGTCGGGATCCGCAGCCGCAGGGTGGTGCCCGCCTTGCCGGACTCTTGCAGCAGGGACTTGGCCTTGGCCACGTCGTACGGGTACAGGCCGGTCAGGTCCTCGTACCACGGGTCGGTCGGCGGCACCATGCTGCCGATCAGCTCGCCGCGACCGGCCCAGCAGGTGTCCATGAGTGCCTGGTGGTCGATCGCGTGACGGACCGCCTGACGGACCATCAGGTCGTTCATCGGCGCCTTGCCGTTGTTGAACGACAGCACGACCTCACCGTTGGTCGTGCCCTCGATGATCTTGAACTTGTCGTTGTTCTCGAACTGCGCGAGCGACTCGGGCGCCTGCACGGTGCCGACCACGTCGATCGTGCCGGTGAGCAGGGCGTTGTTGAGCGCGGTCGCGTCCTTGAAGTACTTCAGGGTGACGTCGGCGAAGAACGGCTTGGTGCCCCAGTACCCGGTGTTGGCCTTCAGCACGATCGAGTCGCCACGGTTCCAGGTCCCGAGCGCGTAGGGGCCGGTGCCCACGGGAGCGGTCGCCAGGTCGGGGATACCGGACTTGGTCATCATCGCGCCGATGCGGGTGGTCATCGCGTACAGCCAGCTGTTGCTCGGCTTCTTCAGAGTGACCGTGAGCTGGGCGTCGGTCGTGGCGACGGCCGTGTCGACGACGTCCATGGCGGCCTTCAGCGAGGTCGTCCAGCCGGTCTTCACCCGCTCGATCGAGAACACCGCGTCCTTCGCCGTGAAGGTCTGGCCGTTGGTGAACTTCGCGGAGTCGACCAGGTCGAAGGTGTAGGTCAGCTTGTCCTGCGAGACGGTCCACTTCGACGCCAGCGCCGGGACGATCTCGCCGTTCTGGTCGAGCTTCACGAGGGTCTCGTAGACGTTGTACAGCAGCGCCTGGGGGATGGCCGCGCCGTCGGCGGTCGTGAAGTCGAGGCTGGCCGGCTCGGCGACCAGCCCGAGGGTGAGCGTGGTGTCAGCCGCGCCCCCGGTGCCCGAACCCCCACCTTGTGCGGTGGAGCCGGCGGAGCAGGCTGAGGCGGCCAGCACCGCAGCGCACACTGCGGCGAGGACGAAGCGGACAGGCTTCACGGCGCTCCCTGGGTCGGCACGACTGCGGATGCTCGTTACCGTTTCTGTCAGGGCCTGCAATGTCAAGGATGCGCACGCATGGCGACCAAACCGTGACGAACCCGCCGAGATCCGCCTCCCTCCGCCGCGGCCTCCCGAGCCGGACACCCCGCGGCCGCACGAGTCACTCAGGCGAATGCCGTGCGACCGGTCTGGTCGGCGGCCTCGTGACCGGCTGGCACGGAGCAGCGCTACCGTTCGTCCGGGGCGTGCTGTCCCGCGGTGACGACGACCGTGCCGACCGGGCCGGCAGGCATACCGTGCCGACCGTGCCGGCAGGCATACCGTGCCGACCGTGCCGGCAGGCATACCGAGGACGACGACGAGGAGGTGGGCCATCGTGCCCGACCGGGACCAACCCCGTGGTGCGGCCCGGACCGCCACCGAGCTGCTCGAGGGCTTCCGCGGCGGCTCGCTCTCCCCCGTGCAGGTGCTGGACGACGTGGCCGCGCTGATCGCCGCGCGCGAGCCCGAGCTCAACGCGTTCTGGGACCTGGCGCTGGACACCGCCCGGACCGAGGCGGAGGCGAGCGCCGCCCGGTGGGCGAAGGGAACCCCGCGAGGGCCGCTGGACGGTGTGCCGACGACGGTCAAGGAGAACCTCGCCCGGGTGGGTGTGCCGATGCCGGCGGGGTGCGCGGGCGTGGTGCCCGTGACACCGACGACGGACTCCCCCGTGGTCGCGCGCCTGCACGAGGCCGGTGCGGTGCTGCTGGGCTCCACGGTCATGCCGGACTGGGGGATGCTGTCCAGCGGCGCGTCGAGCCTGCACGGCTGCACCCGCTCCCCGTGGGACCCCTCGCTGACGACGGGTGGGTCGAGCTCGGGCGCCGGGGCCGCGGCGGCGGCCGGCTTCGGACCGCTGCACGTGGGCACGGACATCGGCGGCTCGATCCGGCTGCCCGGCACCTGGCTCGGCCTGACCACCCTGAAGCCGAGCGGTGGTCGGGTGCCGCTGGACAACCCCTACCTCGGCCGCGTCGCCGGACCGCTGACGCGCTCCGCCGGTGACGCCGCGCTCCTGCTCTCGGTCCTCTGCGGCCCGGACGACCGGGACTGGAGCGCGCTGCCGAACGACACCACGTCGTATGCCGCCGTGGCCGCCGGTGCGCTGTCCGCCCCAGCGCCGGGCGTGCGCGGCTTGCGGGTCGGTCTCCAGCTCGAGGCCGGCTGCGGCATCCCGGTCGACCACGAGGTACGAGTGGCCGTCGAGAACGCGGGTGAGGTCTTCGCGCGAGGCGGCGCCGCCGTCGAGCCGTTGGTGCCGTTCCTGAACCAGGGCTGGCTGGATGACCTCGACCGGTTCTGGCGGGTCCGGTCGCTGGCGGACTTCGAGGCCCTCCCCCGCGACCGACAGGGGCTGGTGCTGCCGTTCATCCAGCGATGGGTTCGCGCGGCCTCGCAGGTCACCGGCACGGAGGTGCTGCGGTGCTACGGCTCGATCATGGCGTTGCAGCACGCGACGGTCGCCGCGACCCTGCCCTACGACCTCGTGCTGTCGCCGGTGGCCCCGATGGCGGCCTTCCCCGCCGAGTGGCCGATGCCGTTCGGTGACCACGACGGAGGCATGAACCACATCGGCTTCACCGCGCCCTACAACATGTCGGGCCAGCCCGCGGGGACGGTGAACGCAGGCTTCACGTCTGACGGACGGACGATCGGAGTCCAGGTCTCCGGACGCCGGTTCGACGATGTCGGCGTCCTTCGCGCGATGGCATGGTTCGAGGCCGAGCGCGACAGCTCGTTGACGCCGGTCTGGCCGATCCGCGCGGTGGGTGTGGGGTCAGCTGAGGATGCCGTGGTCAGCTGAGGATGCCGTGCGCGGCGTTCCAGCGCCGGGCACCGGAGTACCCGTCGACCATCCCCCAGATCCAGAACCCGATGAGTCCGGGTATACCGATGATCACCGAGCTGAGCAACAGCGAGACCACCCAGCCGATCAGGATCAGCACGCCCTTGGCGACGGCCCCGTTGATCATCGACCCCAGGCCCGGGATGAAGAACGCGGCGATCAGGCTGAGGCCGGGGCTCTTGGCTGCCACGACGTACACCGGCGGCGCCATCATGCGCGGGTCGCTGCCCGCATACGGCGGGACTGCGGTGCCGGGCTGCCCGTAGGGCGAACCACTGTCGCCGGCCTGCAGATAGGGCGCCACCGCCGACGGCGGCCCTGGGTAGGGAGTCGTCGCGGGACTCACTTGGCCCTGCATCGGGAGGGCAGTCCCTGACTGCGGCGGGTACGCCTGGGGCTGGTGGGCCTGCGGCGGGTACGCCTGGGGCTGGTGGGCCTGCGGCTGGTGGGGCTGGTGGGTCTGCGGCGGATAAGTCTGCGGCTGGTGCGGCAGCACCGGCCCGCGCTGGCCCTGAGATGGCGTGGCAGCGGGCCGCGTCTGGGCCTGCGGCCGCGCCGGGACCTGCGCCTGGGGCTGGGGCTGGGGCTGGGCGGTGGTAGCCGGCTGCGGCGACGGCGTCCCGGGAGCGGCGGGAGGGCGCGGCGCCTCTCGCGGGCTCCGGCCCGGTGCGGTGTGCTGGGACCACGCGAAGCCGTCCCAGTAGCGATCGGTCCCGTCGGACTGCGGGTACCAGCCCGGAGCTGAATCGGCCATGTCGTGTCCCTCGCTGTGCGACCCCCCCGCGGAGGTCCGCGATTGGCATTGATAGTAGGGCCTGGACGGCGAGGTCCACAGAGATCTTCTGGGCACACGACCCGCGGGCGGAGGGAACGGCTCCGCGTCCCGCCCCGGACGTCATCCGGCGATGCCCCGGGGGGAGGATGACCCGCGGACCGACCGTCGTGGATGGCTGCCGCCGCCCGTCTCGGGCTCGACGCACCGGAGTTCTTCCCGCTCACCTCGCCGGCATCGAGGCTGGCAGCGCGTTGACCTCCTCCAGGGTCACCAGGTGGTACCCGAGGAGCCGCACCCCGGCCGCCGCGCACGCGTCGATGGTGGCCTGGTGCCAGGCGCGGTCGGTATCGGTGGGGACCGCACCGTGAGGCCGTCCCCGACCGACGAGCACCCCTCCCCCCGGCTCGATGATCGGGAGCAGCAGACCGAGGAGGTTCTGGAGGCCCTCCAGCGGGGTGTCCTCGGGGATGTCGTTGACGACCACCGGTTGCAGTCCACGAAAGGCGCTGTCACACAGCATGATCCCGATGCAGCCGCGTGACCGGTCGCGTTCTCCGATCATCAGGTCGACCACATCGGCAGCCAGCTGCGCGTCGGTGAGGGGCAAGGCACGGATGTTGGGGGGCAGGTCCTGGAAGCTCATTCCCCGATGGTGGCGCAGATCGCCGATCGCGCCGCGAGGTTATCCACAGGGTCCGCGACGAGCGGGGGTCCCGGGGCTCCTCGAGGCGGTCCGACGCCGCCGCACGCGACGGTGCCCGGCCGCTCGTCACGCGAGCGGCCGGGCACTGACAGAGAGGAGCCGAGGTGCCTACTTCTGGAACGGCGTCTTGTAGTCGTCCGCCTCCGGCGACTCGTACGGCTCGGTCTCGACCAGGCTCAGCCCGCCCTCGACCTTGTCGGGCTTCATGAGGAAGACCGCACGCGTCGACGGCGAACCGGGTTGGGTGAAGTCGAGCTCGCTCGGTGCCAGTCCCTCGGTGTCGACCTTGGTCTTGGCGATCGAGTCGAGCACGCCCTGCCGCGTCAGGTCACCAGCGTCGCAGGCACCCTTGAGGATCGTGCCCCAGGTCTGTCCGAAGGTGTAGCCGACCAGCGGACCGAAGGTCGGGGTGTCCTTGTACTTCGCCTTGTACGCCGTCGCGAGCTCCTTGACCTTGGGGTCTTCGGAGCTGAACGGCTGGATGCCGGCCGCGGTGATGAACTGGCCGCTCGTCAGCGCCGGGGCCGCGGGGGTGTCGAGCAGCTGCGGGGCGTAGGTCGGGTTGCTGCCGAAGATCGGCACCATCAGGCCCTGGGCTGCGGCCTGGCCGACGGCCGAGGCCGTCTGGGCCGGGGTGGTCGTCAGCAGGATCGCCTTGACCCCGGAGCTCTTCATCTTGGTGATGGTGCTGGTCAGGTCGGCGTCGGTGGAGGTGACCGTGCCCTCGACGATCTTCATGTTGTGCTTGCCGGCGAAGTAGGTCGAACCCAGCAGGCCGTTCTTGCCGTACTCGGAGTCGACATAGATGTGGCCGACCGTGTCGCCGTCCTTGATCTTGCCCTTCTCCATCAGGTAGGACATGCCGTTGACCATCTCGACGTCATAGGTCGTGCCGACCATGACCACCTCGGGGATGTCGAGGTTGGTCGACGCCCACGAGGACGGCACCGCGGCGATCTTGTCGTCGGTGATGGGCTTCTTCAGCGCGGCGAGGATCGGCGAACCCAGCAGCTGGACGTACCCGAGCACGTCGGCCTTGGACTGGTTGTACAGCGGCACCGCCTTCTCGGCCGAGTACCCGTGGTCGGAGGAGGTCACCTTGATCTGGCGGCCACAGATGCCGCCGTCGGCGTTCACGTCCTCGGCCCACATCTGGGTGCCCTGGGTGATGCCGAGACCCAGGATCTTGAACACCCCGGACAGGTCGGTGAGGTTGCCCAGGGTGATCTCGGTGTCGGTCACCCCGAAGTCGGTCTTGACGGCGTTGTCGCCACCGCCGCCTCCACCCCCTCCGGTGTCCGCTGCCTTGTTGCTGCAGCCCGCGAGGACGAGCGAGAGGGCGATCGAGGAGACGATCGCGCCCTTGCCGAGTTTGCTGGTGCCCATCTGTGTTCCTTTCAGGATGCCGTCGGACGCCGGTGTCCGAGAAACGGCGGTGGTCGGACCGGTCGACGGTGTCGTCGCCTACCCGATGACGCAGGTGCTGGTCAGGTTCGCCGGAGGCGCGCCACCAGCTTTCGGCCGAGCGCTGCGAAGCCGCCCGGCTGGAAGAGGACGATGAGCACGATGAGCCCCCCGTACAGGAGGTTCGTGATGACGACCGGTGAGAACGCGGTCCCGCTGATCGCGGTGACCGAGCCGCCCGACTGGGTCAGCAGCGGGATGAGCAGCGGTATCCCGAACACGATGGCCGACCCGAGGATCGCACCGCCCAGGGACCCCATGCCACCGATGACGACCATGGCGAGGTAGGCGATCGCGACCGTCGTGCTGTAGGTCCCGGAGTCGACCGCCTCGTCGGGCTTGAGCAGCCCGTCGTACCACCAGACCACCATGACTCCGGCCAACCCGGCATAGGCGGAGGAGACCGCGAAGGCGGTCGCCTTCTGCCGCACGATGGAGACCCCCATGACCGTGGCCGCTGCCTCGTTGTCGCGGACCGCTCGCCACGCACGTCCCGATCGGCCACGGATCGCGCCACGTGCCACCGTGTATGCGATCGCGGTGAGGGCTGCGTACAGCCACCACAGGCGCTCGTTCTGACCGATCGGCACACCGAGGATGTTCAACGTCGGGAACTTCACCCCGAAGTCGAAGCCGAACAGGTTGAGGTCGGGGGCGTACCGTCCGCTGGACGTCGTGCCGGCCAGGCTCGGGACCGAGCGGGCCAGCCACCAGCCGAGGAAGACCAGGCTCAGCGAGGCCACACCCAGGTAGATGCCGCGCAGTCGTCCCGAGACCGGCGCGAAGGCCGCACCGACCACCCCGCTGACCGCGACGGCCAGCACGAGCGACACCGCTGAGGGCAGGCCCAGCCCGATGAACCCGTCCTCGCCGTCCGCGGCGAACACGGTGTAGCTGACTCCCCCGACCAGCAGGAAGAACGAGTGCGCGAGCGAGAGCTGGCCCGCTTGCCCGATCAGCATGGTGAGGCCCATGGCCCCGACGGCCCCGGTCATCACCCAGGTGCCGACGATGAGGTACGACCCGTCGAGATAGATGGGGACGAGGAACATCAGGATCGCGAACAGGAGCCAGGCCACCCAGCTGAACCGGCCGAGGCCGCGGCGAGCCGTGGGTGCCGGACCCGAGGTGTCGACCGGCTCGTCGGGGGTCGGCTCGTCGGCTCGTGCCGTGCTGGTCGCCGTGTCAGACACGAACCTGCTCCACTCTGCCGAAGAGCCCTGATGGTCTGGCAACGAGGACCACGAGCATGACGAGGTACACGGCGACCTTGGAGAAGTCGTTGTCGATGTACTGCGCCGCGAAGGATTCCGTCAGACCCACGGTGAGGCCGCCCACGACGGCCCCGCCCGGCGAGGTCAGTCCGCCCAGGATCGCAGCGGGGAACGCCGCGAAGGCGATGGTGTGGGCCGCGGTGAGTCCGGCACCTCCGGCCACGGGCAGGGTCGCGATGAACAGGATGGCGATGCCGCCCAACGCTCCTCCGACCGCCCAGGCGCTTGCCGTCACGCGCCAGCTCCTGATCCCCATCAGCGCCGCCGCCTCCTTGTTCTCGGACTGGGCACGCATCGACAGGCCCCACGAGGAGAAGCGGAAGGCGAGGAAGAAGGCGGTGATGAGCACCACGGCGGCGATCAGCGCGATGATCTGGGGTCCGTCGACGTTGGCGCCCAGGATGTCGAGCCGCAGGGTCTGATAGGGATCGCCGAGGAACGGGGCGGCTGCGGTGCCGAGCCGGCGGGTGATCTCGGTGAGGATGACGACGTCGATGCCGATGGTGAGGATGGCCAGCGAGTCCTGAGACGCAAGTCTGGCTCGGGACAACAGGATTCGCTCGATCGCCAGGCCCAGGGCGGCGGCTGCGAGCACACCGCACAGGGCCGCCCCGAACCACCCGAGGGTCGGCTTGAGGACGAAGACGAGGTAGCCGCCGAACAGGGCCAGCGACCCGTGGGCGAAGTTGACGACCTCGGTCGCCTTGTAGATGATCACGAAACCGAGAGCCAGCAACGCGAAGATCGCGCCCCGGCCGGTGCCGTTCAGCAGCACCTGGACGAGGGTGGTCATTCCTGCTCCTCCTCTGCGCCGAGGTAGGCGGCGATGACGGCGGGGTCCTGTTGGACGACCGCCGGTATGTCGTCGGCGATGAGCTTGCCGAAGTCGAGCACGGTGACGCGGTCGGCGATGCCCATGACGAGGCTCATGTCGTGCTCCACCAGCAGGATCGAGATGCCGAGACCGGCGCGGATCTCGCGGATCAGCGCCGCCATCTGGGCCGTCTCGGAGGAGTTCATCCCGGCAGCGGGCTCGTCGAGCAACAGGACGGTGGGCTCGACGGCCAGGGCGCGGGCGATGTCCACGCGCTTCTGGTCGCCGTAGGACAGGGCACCCGCCGGCGAGCGCAGGTGAGCGGCGATCCCGAGGAAGTCGCAGATCTCGGCCGCGCGCTCCTGGTGGCGACGTTCGGCCCTCATGGTGCGGGGCAGCCGCAGACCGTAGGCCAGGAAACCGCCGGAGGTGAGGGCGTACCGGCCCAGCATCACGTTGTCGAGCACGCTGGCGGTGCCGACCAGGGCCAGGTTCTGGAACGCGCGACCGATCCCGAACGAGGCGATGCGGTGCGCCGGGGTGTCGGTGAGGACGTGGTCCCCCAACGTGATCCGGCCCTCGGTCGGCGGGTACAGGCCGGTGATCGCGTTGAAGCAGGTGGACTTGCCGGCTCCATTGGGACCGATGAGCGCGTGGATGGTCCGGGGCTGAACAGTGAACGAGACGTCGTCCAGCGCGACGATGCCGCCGAAGCGGATGGTGAGGTCGTCGACGACGAGGGGCTGGACGTCGCGTTCGAGGTCGTCGGGCGGCTGGGTGCTCCGCGTCGCTGCGCCGTCGGTGGCGGTGGCGGCCATCAGCCCCTCCAGACCGACAGGGTGCGTCGCTGGGCCTGTTCCTTGGCCAGCTCGAGCTCACGCTCGGCGGACTTCTCGCTGGCCGCGTGGCCACCGAGGTACAGCCGTTGCACGTCCTCAGAGGCGCTCAGCTCCTCCGCGGTGCCGCTGAGCGCGAGCTCGCCGACCTCGAGGACCACGGCGCGGTGGGCGACCCGCAGCGCCATGGTGGCGTTCTGCTCGACCAGGACCACCGCCGTACCTCCCGCGTTGATCTCGGTGACGATCGACCCGATCCGCTGGATCATCTGGGGAGCCAGCCCCAGTGATGGCTCGTCGAGCAGGAGCACCTTGGGGTCGCACATCAGCGCGCGGCCGATCGCCAGCATCTGCTGCTCGCCACCGGACAGCAGCCCGCCCGGCTGGGCGGTGCGGTCCTTCAGACGCGGGAACAGGGAGAAGACGCGTTCGCGGGCTGCGGCGCGTCGCTTGGGGTCGGCGGCCAGGCCACCGGCGCGAAGGTTCTCCTCCACGCTCATCCGGCCAAAGATCTGGCGCCCCTCGGGCACCTGCATGAGTCGTCGACGCACGATGGCAGCGGGGTCGAGCCGGTCGATCCGCTGTCCGTCATAGGTGATGCTGCCGCTGGTGAGCGCGCCGCCGTGCAGGCCAAGCGTGGCTGAGATCGCCCGCAGCAGAGTGGATTTGCCCGCGCCGTTGCTGCCGAGCACGGCGACGACCTCCCCGTCACCGACCTCGAAGCTGACGCCATGCAGTGCTTGTACCGAGCGCCCGTATCGAACGGACACCCCTTCGATCGAGAGCACGCTGCCTCCTCCACTGCCGCGTTGCAGCGTTTGCGGCAGAGTAACCACTAAGCAGGCGCTTACCAAGGCGATTCCGGTAACAACTTGTCCTTTTCGTGCCCAGCCGCAGAGGGCACCTTCGCTCGGACTCCCTTGGGAGACAGTGGGTTGCTTCATGCAATGCACTTGGTTGCTCCCTGAGACACCCTTTGACATCGTTCGAACATGTGTTCGATCATGGCGTATGGCTTCCCCTGCGCGCATCGAGCCGGCCGACCGGCTGGAGCAGGTGCGTGCGCTGCGCCAGGACGTCGCCCGGGTCCAGGAGCTCACCTCCAGCGAGGTCGACACCCGGGTCGCCACGGCGCCCGCCCTGACCACTCTGCTGCCCGGTGGCGCGCTGAAGGCGGGCTGCGCATACGCCGTCCAGGGCTCCACCGCGCTGGCCATGGCGCTGATGGCGGGACCGGCGACGGCAGGTGCATGGTGCGGGGTGGTCGACGTCCCGTCGTTCGGGGTGGCGGCGGCGACCGGCTGGGGGCTCGACCCGGAGCGCACCGTGCTCATCCCCGACGCCGGAGAGGACTGGCTGCAGGTGCTGACGGCCTGCATCGACGCGCTCGGGGTCGTGGTGTTCGCCCCCCGTGGTCACGTCCCGGCGGGGGTCGCGGCACGGCTGGGTGCCCGGCTGCGTTCCACCGGCGCCGTACTCGTCGTGCTGGGTGCGTGGCCCCGGAGCGAGGTGCGGCTGCGGGTGGACGAGAGCAGGTGGGAGGGCATCGGGCAGGGCCACGGCTACCTTCGGTCCCGGGTCGTCACCGCGTCCGCGGTCGACCGCATCGGCACCACCCGACAGGCTCGGCTCCGGCTCGGTGCCCGGTCGGTCGACCTCGCCGAGCGGGTCGAGCTCGCCCACGGCACAGGGACGCTCGACCCGACCTACGACGGTGGGATCGGGTTGCGACCGGTCGAGGTGGCGAGCTGATGACCCCGGCGACCTCCGTCGACCAACGCGCCTCCGCCCGTCCGGTGGAGCGCACCATGCTGCTCTGGTGTCCCGACTGGCCGGCCAGGGCCGCGGCCGTCGAGCTGTCGGTGCCGATGGCTGCGCCGATGATCGTCATCGACAAGGGGATGGTCTACTGCGCCAACCGCCCTGCCCGGGTCGAGGGGGTGCGCCGGGGCATGCGGCTGCGCGACGCCCAGTCCCGGTGCCCCGGCCTCGTGGTGGGTGCCCGCGACGACGGCCTGGCCCAACGCCTGTTCGAGCCGGTCCTGGAGCGGATGGAGGCGTTCAGCCCAGGGGTCCAGGTCAGCCGACCGGGCATGTGCCTGGTCAAGGCGGGTGGGCCCAGCAGCTATCACCAGGGTGAGGTGAACGCGGCGGCGGTGCTCGCCCAGGAGGCGGTCGCGGCTGGGGTGGTGGACTGCAGGATCGGGGTGGCCGACGGGTCGTTCACCGCCGAACAGGCTGCGCGACAGGCTGATCCGCAGGACTCCCGCATCGTCGACCCGGGTGCGTCGGCCGCGTTCCTCAGCGAGCTCCCGGTGTCGGTGCTGGGCCGGCCCGAGCTCGCCACCCTCCTGCGCCGGCTCGGCCTGACCACCCTCGGCGCCTTTGCCGCCCTCCCCGCCCCCGACATCCTCACCCGCTTCGGCAGCGACGGGCTGCACGCCCACCGGCTGGCGCGCGGGCTCGACACCAGCGCGGTGGTCGCCCGGCGGCCACCGCCGGAGCTGGTGTTCCAGCTCGACCTCGAGCCACCCCTGCGCCGCGTCGAGCAGGTCGCCTTCAGCGTGCGGCAGACCGCCGAGCTGCTGGTGACCACCCTGACCGCCCACCACCTGGTGGCCACCAGCGTGCTGGTCGACGTGCGCACCGACCGTGACGAGCTGCACGAACGCCTGTGGGTCCACCCCCGCTGGTTCACGGCGAACGACATCGTCGACCGGGTCCGCTGGCAGCTCGGCGGGGCCACCCTCGACGGCCCGGTGGCCAGCGTCCGGCTCGAGCCGATGATCATCGACCCCGCGTCCTCCCACCACGGGTTCCTCTGGGGCGGGGCACCGGACGAGCGCGTGCAGCGGGCGATGGCCCGGGTCCAGGGCCTGCTCGGGCACGAGGGCGTCCAGACCGTCGTGCCCAGCGGCGGTCGCAGCCCGGCCGCCCGGCAGACCACGGTCGCCTGGGGCGACCAGCCGGTCGGTGTCCTGGCCGCCACCCGCCCGTGGCCCGGCCAGGTGCCCGACCCCGCCCCCACCACCTTGTACCCCGAGCCGCTCCCCACCGCGGTCCTGGACGTCCACGGCAAGCCGGTGGCGGTGTCCGAGCGCGGGGTGCTGAGCTCGCCGCCGGCCACCCTCACCATCCCCCCTTCAGCCTCCGGTGCCATCCCTCACGAGCGTGAGACTCCGACGACGCAGGTGGTCACGATCGACTCCTGGGCGGGGCCGTGGCCGCTGGACGAACGCTGGTGGGACCCGGCCCGGGCCCAGCGCGTGGCGCGGTTGCAGGTCGTCGGCCTCGACGGCAGCGCCTGGCTGGTGCTGGTCCGCGACGGTGACTGGTTCCTCGAGGCGACGTACGACTAGGGGTGGGGATGGGATACCACAACCCCCCGATCCCCTGGACCCAGCTCGAGGGGATCCTCTCGGGGCACCGGCGACCCGACGGTGGTGACGGACCGGCATGGAGCCGCAAGCGCGAGCGATACCAACCACCGCCCAGGCAGGTCGCTCCCGAGGGTGAGGTGGTGCCGTACGCCGAGCTGCACTGCCACTCCTCGTTCAGCTTCCTCGACGGTGCCAGCGGGCCCGAGGCGCTGGCGGCCGAGGCGGCGCGGCTGGGGCTGTCCGCACTGGCGCTCACCGACCACGACGGGTTCTACGGCGTCGTGCGGTTCGCCGAGGCGGCCGAGGCGTTCGCGCTGCCGACGGTGTTCGGCGCCGAGCTCTCGCTGGGGCTGACCGCCCCCCAGAACGGCGTCGCCGACCCCGAGGGTGACCACCTGCTGGTCCTGGCCCGGGGCAAGGAGGGATACCACCGGCTGTCGCGCGCACTGACCGAGGGACACCTCGCCGGCGGGGAGAAGGGTCGACCGCGCTATCAGCTGGACGACCTCGCCGCCCAGGCCGGCGGGCACTGGCACGTGCTGACCGGGTGCCGCAAGGGCGGCGTACGCCGGGCGCTGGCCGGTCTGGGCAGCGATGGTCGACTTTTGGGTCTGAGCGAGGAGGAGCGTTGTGCCGCAGCGGGTTTCGCCATCGACCGACTGGTCGACCGGTTCGGCACCGATCGGGTCACCGTCGAGCTGACCGACCACGGCCACGCCACCGACAGCACCGACAACGACCTGCTCGCGGCTCTGGCGGTGGAGCGCGGGCTGCCGGTGGTGGCGACCAACAACGTGCACTACGCCACTCCGAAGGAGCGCCGGCTGGCCGCGGCGGTGGCGGCGGTGCGGGCCCGTGGGTCGCTGGACGACCTCGACCCGTGGCTGCCCGCCGCGGGACTGGCGCACCTGCGGTCGGGGGTGGAGATGGTCGAGCGGTTCGCCCGATACCCGGGGGCGGTGGAGCGGTCGGTGGAGCTGGCCGAGGACTGTGTGTTCGCGCTGCGCTCGGCCACCCCCAGGCTGCCGAAGCAGGAGGTGCCCGAGGGCCACACGCCGATGACGTGGCTGCGCGAGCTGACCTGGCGGGGAGCGCGCGAGGTGTACCCCGACACCGAGGAGGTCCGCTCCCGCCTGGCGCGAGAGCTCGACGTCATCGAGGCCAAGGACTTCCCGGGATACTTTTTGATCGTTCGCGACCTGGTCCACTACGCCAAGGACCGCGGGATCCTCTGCCAGGGGCGGGGATCCGCGGCGAACTCGGCCGTCTGCTACGTGCTGGGGATCACCGCGGTCGACTCGATCGGTTACGGCCTGCCGTTCGAGCGGTTCCTCGCCACGACCCGTGACGAGGAGCCCGACATCGACGTGGACTTCGACTCCAACCGGCGCGAGGAGGTCATCCAGTACGTCTACCGCAAGTACGGCCGTCGCAACGCCGCACAGGTGGCGAACGTCATCACCTACCGGCCGAAGGCTGCGGTTCGCGACATGGCAAAAGCGTTAGGGCACAGCACTGGTCAGCAGGACGCGTGGTCCAAGCTGGTCGACGGGTGGGCGTCGACGATCCCCGAGGAGGTGCCGCGTCCGGTGCTCGAGCTGGCGTCGGTGCTGCTCAACGCACCACGGCACCTCGGCATCCACAGCGGCGGGATGGTGCTGACCGAGCGCCCGGTGGCCGAGGTCGTGCCGATCGAACCGGCCCGGATGGAGAACCGCACCGTCGTGCAGTGGGACAAGGACGACTGCGCCTGGATGGGACTGGTGAAGTTCGACCTGCTCGGGCTGGGGATGCTCGGCGCGATCCAGCACACGTTCGACATCGCGGCCGAGACGGTGGGCGAGACATGGACCCTGGCGAGCATCCCCAAGGAGGAGCGCGGGGTCTATGACATGTTGTGCCGCGCCGACTCGATCGGGGTGTTCCAGGTCGAGAGCCGCGCCCAGATCGGCACCCTCCCCCGGCTGCAACCGCGGCGTTTCTATGACCTGGTCTGCGAGATCGCGCTGATCCGTCCGGGCCCGATCCAGGGTGAGTCGGTCCACCCGTTCATCCGGCGCAAGACGGGCAAGGAGGAGATCACCTATCCCCACCCCAAGCTGGTCCCGGTGCTCGAGCGCACCCTCGGCATACCGCTGTTCCAGGAGCAGCTGATGCAGATGGCCATGGCGATCGGCGGGTTGTCCGGTGACGACGCGGACCTGCTGCGCCGGGCGATGGGCTCCAAGCGGGGGCTGGAGAAGATCGGCGCACTGCGGGAGAAGCTGTACACCGGGATGCTGGCCAACGGCTTGACGCCGGAGGAGGCGGGCGTGATCTACGCCAAGATCGAGGCCTTTGCGCACTTCGGGTTCGCCGAGAGCCACTCGCTGAGCTTCGGGCTGCTGGTGTACTCCAGCACCTGGCTGCGCCTGCACTATCCGGGCGCGTTCCTGTGCGGGCTGCTGCGGACCCAGCCCATGGGCTTCTACTCCCCCCAGACGCTGGTCGGTGACGCCCGCCGGCACGGCGTCGAGGTGCGGCGGCCGTGCATCCAGCGGTCGGCGGCTGCAGCGGGCCTGGAGCCGGTGGGCGCGGGTGAGGCAGCGGCCGGACCCGCCCCCCACCCCGGACCCGCCCCCCACCCCAGATCCGCCCCCCACCCCAGATATGGGAAACCTGTGGGTGTCCCAACACCCACAGGTTTCCCATGTCTCGCCGGATCTCGGGCCGACGGGGTCCCCGGAGTGCCTGGAGGCTAAGCAGCCACCGACCGGGGAGTTCTCTCCGGCAACCGACGGCTTCGACTCCGACACCCACCGGCGGGACGGACACTGGGCCGTTCGCCTCGGCCTGACCGCGGTGAACGGGGTCGATGACACGACCGCCGAACAGGTCGTGGCCGCCCGGCCGGCCGGGGGTTTCGCCGACCTCGCCGACCTGTCGCGCCGGGTGAAGCTGTCGGTCACCCAGTGGGAGGCGCTGGCCACCGCGGGGGCGTTCGAGAGCTTCGGCCTGTCCGTGCGAGAGGCGTTGTGGGCCAGCGGTATCGCTGCGAACGAGTCCCCTTCGACGCTGCCCGGGGTGTCCGGCCCGACGGCTGCCCCCACCCTGCCGGGCATGAGCCCGACCGAGGTCACTGCCGCCGATCTTGCTGCGACGGGGATCTCCCCCACCACCAGCCCAATGGAACACGTCCGCCCCGTCCTCGCCGCCGCTGGGATCCTACCGGTCCGTGCCCTCGGCCCCGAGTACGCCGACCAGCGCATCCGGGTCGCGGGCGTCGTCACCCACCGCCAGCGTCCCGCGACCGCCAGCGGCATCACCTTCCTCAACCTCGAGGACGAGACCGGCCTGGCCAACATCGTCTGCACCCCAGGCCTGTGGACGCGGTACCGCCGCATCCTGCGCAACGCTCCGGCTCTCATCGTCCGTGGCGTCCTCCAGGTCAGCGAGGAGGGCGTCGTCAACGTGCAGGCCGACCATGTGGAGCGACTACGGCTCAACGCTTCGGTGCGCTCACGCGACTTCCGCTGACCGCGGTGGCCCGGCAGCGGGTCGGTCTCGTCCTTCGCGCTGGGTGTCGCACCGAGCCAGGCTGGCGAGGCCCAGACCAGCACACGGACGGGCTGCCCGGCATACTCGCGAACACGTCCCTGCCTCGGCGGCGGAGTGACGTGCCATCCCGCCCGGTGGTCGGTCGGCCAAGGAGAGAGAGACAACGCGTGGGACTTTCGATACTGCGGGGACGCCTGGGGGTGATCCGGGACGGGTTCCGCACCCAGCTCTGGCCGCTGCCCACGCTCTTCGTCGTGCTCGGCCTCGCGCTGGGTGTCGCAGTGCCCCAGGTCGACGGTCACGTCGACCGATATCTGCCCGGGTGGGTGGTCGGATATCTCTTCGGCGGTGGTCCGGACTCGGCGCGCACGGTGCTCAGCGCGGTGTCGAGCTCGCTGATCACGGTGACGTCCCTGACCTTCTCGCTCACCGTCGTGACCCTGCAGCTGGCGAGCAGCCAGTTCTCGCCGCGCCTGTTGCGCACCTTCACCCGCGACCGGTTCGTGCACGTCACCCTCGGCCTGTTTCTCGCGACCTTCACCTATGCCCTCACCGTCCTGCGGTCGGTACGTACCGCCAGCGCCGACGCCTCGGAGTTCGTGCCGCAGATCTCGGTCACGTTCGCGTTCGTGATGGGCGTCGCGAGTGTCATCGCGCTGGTGCTGTTCCTCGCCCACCTCGCGACCGAGATCCGGGTCGAGACCATGTTGCGCAACGTGCACCGCGACGCGAGCCAGAGCATCGACGCCGCGATACAGAGCGACGACAGGACCGGACCGAGCCATCTGGTAGCGCCCAGCCCACCGAGCGACGCGCACCTGCTGCTCGGCCGGGAGTCCGGGGTGCTCGTCAACGTCGACGAAGCAGCGCTGTGCCGGCTGGGGGCCGAGCTCGACCTGGTCGTCTTCATCACCGCGCAACCCGGGGCGTCATGCATCGAAGGAACCCCAGTCGCGGTCACCTGGCGTCGCGACGGTGCGCGACTCGGCGGCGACGCCCTGGATCGGGTCGGCGCTGCCGTCAACGACGCACTGACGGTTGCGGCAGAGCGCACTGCGGTGCAGGACATCGGTTTTGGCCTTCGCCAGCTTGCCGACGTCGCAACCAAAGCGCTGTCGCCAGGGATCAACGACCCTACGACCGCCATCACCGCCCTCGGTCACAGCTCGGCCCTGCTCGTGCGACTGGCCACGTGTGGCCTCGGTAACCGTGTGGTGGCCGACGACCAGGGGACGCCGAGAGTGGTGATGGCCCGTCCCGACCTGGCCGAGATGCTCGCGGTGGTCGTCGACCAACCCCGCCGATACGGCATTGCCGAGCCAGACGTGATGGCACGGATCCTCGGACTGCTGCGCGAACTGGCCTGGGTGACCGTTGATGCAGACCAGCGACGTGCCGTTCGTGCCCAGCTGGATCGTCAGCGCGACTTCATGGCCGCACAGGGCTACGACGACGCCGAACGGGCTGAGCTCGCCGAGCTGACGGAGCTGGTCACGCAGGCGCTGAACGGGAAGTGGCCAGCAGTGCCCGTGCGCCCGTAGGACCCCTCTCTGCCGCTGTGGTCACACCTCTGTGCGACTGTCGTCAGACCCCTCTGCCGCTGTCGTAGACCCGTCGGTCGCTGTCGTCAGTTGCTCACCAACCGGTTCGTCGCGGTGCGGACCTGCAGGTTCTGTGGGGTGCCCTGGACGGTCACGGTGTCGGGAATGTCGATCCAGGCCCCGCCGTTGACCCGGAACTGTCCGGCGTAGGTGACATCCGCCCTCGTCGCGAAGGTACCCGCGCGGGAGTACGTCGTCGTCACGTCGCCAGTCGGATACGGCCCGCCCAGTGACGTCGTCGGCTCGGACTTCTGCCCGTCCCCGAACACATAGGTGATCGACTCCAGCGTCGGCCGGATCTCCACCGTGTAGCCGAGCATCGTCGCCGGGTCCGGACGGTCGACCTCGTCGGGCTCGAAGCCCGCGGTGGGCCAGCGAACCTCGAAATAGGTGGGCAGCGTCACCAGTGTCACGTTGCCCTTCGGCTGGATGACCAGCCCTGGTACCGCGAAGTCGGTGTCCCGGAACGCCTCGATGATCCGCGCCATCCCCAACGTCGGCTCGCCCGGCACCAGCTCCGGCAGACAAGTCATTCCGATCTGCAGCCACGGTCCGGGAGCGGCTGGCGCGTCGTTGACGATCCTGCGCCAGATGACCAGTGCGGGACCCTCCCCCTGCTGTGGGTGTTGCCCTCGCACGCAAGGACGGCTCGTAGGCGAGAATATGTCCCCGGTCGCGCCTCCCGGCTCCCCACCGCAGAGTGACGTCGAGGCTGTACTCGTAGGAGTTTGGATCCGGCGTTCGCCTGTCAGCGTTCGTCCGTCGGCAGATTCTGGAGTTCAGCTGCACCGGCTGACGATGTAATTCGACTCCGCCCGCGAGTAGTACTGGACATCATTGACCTCGGCTGAGGCAGAACCTGCCCCAGCCAGGAGAATGGGATAGCACCGCCACCAAGCTCAAGCAATATTGAACAGCAGCCATCGACCCTCCTTCCAAACAACGGATACGGTCCGCGCGAGATCTTTTCGCTCGTCGCTGCTGACGATTGACCCGGAGGTGTCAACTATCTCGACTCGGTTCTGCGTCATCCGAACTCGAACCAGCTGTTGGCCCATCCCGGTCGCACCGTCGACCGCAGTCGCTGACAGGACCTTTAGCGGATCGCTTCGGTATCGATGTCCGTCCTTCACAAGTCTGCAGCGGTCGACTGCAGGGACGCGCAGGAGAGGCACCGCTCGATCGCCTAACGGAGGAAGTACCTCAGTGGACAGGCTCGTCCACGCAAGGTTCACCTGCGTCAGGTAGTACCGCACGAACAGTCCGGCGCCGGCCTCGGATCGTACCTTTGCGCCTACCGGAATCGTCGAACCACTATCAGTCGATGCGGAAGCGCGTGGACGACGTCGGCGCTGAGGTAGACGAGGCAGCTGGTCGACACCCCGGGCGTCGTCGGCTGGACCTCAGGCTCACCCGTACACCCCGCGAGCGCCAGTGCCCCCGCGGCGACCACCGCCGCACCTCGTGACGTTCGCATCGACTCCCCCGCCAGTGGCACCCATCTGATTCGGGGATCATAGGGAACTCGCTGCGATCTGGCACGCCCCTGTCCACAGCCTCCCTCACGACCCGGCCTGTGGATAACTCGGCAGCCTGGCCCCGATCGGCCTCGGTCCGGCCTCAGCACGATGACGTGGCGGCCCGCCCCGACACACGCTGGCTATGGTGCCGTCCGCCAGCCACCGCGCCGGCCTCATACTCGGTCGCCCACGTGCCCACCGCCCCACCTCGCGTACCCCCGCGCCACCTCGCGCACGACGCTGGCACGCGAGGTGGCACTGGGGTGCGCGAAGTCGATGCGGCCACGCTGGGTCGCTGACCGACCGAACGCTCACGCCCCGCGCGCGGCAGCACGCGGGTTCACCCACCGAGCGTCGACGCCGCACGAATGACCCACGGTTCGCATCGGACAGCCCCGGCGAATCCCCTGCTACCGTGCCAAGGACGCTCCGGTTCGCCGGGCGGCGTCGAGGGTCAGGACACCCCATGTCCTCGACGAAGAGGTTCGCCATGAAGTCGTCTCGCGCCATCGTCCTCACCGCCGCACTCTCGGCCCTCGCGCTCGGCGCATGCTCCCCACCACCGGAGGACACCAACAACACTCCCACCGCCGGCTCGGGTGGCGTCGCCGCCGCATCGGCAACCTCGGCCGAGGAGTTCGGTGGGATGGACGAGCTCGTCGCCGCGGCCAAGAAGGAGGGCCAGCTCAACGTCATCGCGCTCCCGCCGGGCTGGGCCAACTACCAGGAGATGATCGACACCTTCGCGGCGAAGTACGGCATCAAGGTCAACTCCGCCCAGCCCGACGCCAACAGCCAGGACGAGATCAACGCAGCGAAGCAGCTCAAGGGCACCGACCGGGCCCCTGACGTCTTCGACCTCGGCCAGGCGGTGGCGCTGGCCAACACCGCCATGTTCGCGCCCTACAAGGTGGCGACCTGGGACGACGTCCCCGCGGACTTCAAGGACGGCACCGGCCTGTGGGTCAACGACTACGGCGGCTACATGGCGATCGGGTACGACTCGGCGAAGGTCCCCGACGTGACATCGGTCGCCGATCTCCTCAAGCCCGAGTTCAAGGGCAAGGTCGCGCTCAACGGTGACCCGACGACCGCCGGCGCCGCGCTCAACGGCGTGCTGATGGCCTCGATCGCCAACGGCGGGTCCGCTGACGACCTCGCCCCGGGGGTGGACTTCTTCGGCAGGCTCAAGGCGGCCGGCAACTTCCTGCCCGTGAACCCCACGCCGGCCACCATCGAGTCCGGACAGACCCCGGTCGTCATCGACTGGGACTACCTCGGCCAGGCCGCGGGCGCCAAGCTCAGCACGTGGAAGACCGTCGTGCCCAAGGAGGCCGTGGTCGCGGGCTACTACTTCCAGGCCGTCAACACCGACGCGCCGCACCCCGCCGCCGCCCGCCTGTGGCAGGAGTACCTCTACAGCGACGCCGGTCAGAACATCTGGCTCAAGGGTGGCGCGCGTCCGGTGCGCGCCGACGCGATGGAGAAGGCCGGCACCATCGACCAGGCTCTGTTCGCCAAGCTGCCGCCCGTCGAGGGAACTCCGGTGGTTCCGACCAACGACCAGGCCACCAAGCTGTCCGAGTACGCCGGCAAGAACTGGTCCAAGGTCATCAGCTGACGTGGCAGACGTCCAGGCCGTTGCTCCCGTGGGTGCAGTCACTGCACGCCGCCCACGTAGGCCTGACCGCCGGTTCGCGTTCGGACCATCGCTCGCTTTGGTGCCGTTCCTGGTCTACCTGCTGATCTTCATGGTCGTCCCCACCATCACGGTGCTGGTGGGCGCGTTCCAGGGAAACGACGGCGCCTTCTCGCTGGAGAACCTCCGCGCCCTCGGCAGCGAGGCAGCGCGAAGCTCGTTGAGCAACAGCGTGATCCTCTCTGCCGCGACGGCGGTCATCGGTTCGTCGCTGGGTGCCCTGCTCGCCTACCTGGTCGTCACCGGCCCGCCCAACAGCATCGTCCGGCGGGTGACGCTGGCGATCTGTGGCGTACTGGCGCAGTTCGGCGGAGTCACCTTGGCCTTCGCGTTCATCGCCACGCTCGGGTTCTCCGGGGTGCTGACCGAGGCACTGCGTTCGTGGCCGGGCATCGACGTCTTCGGGTCCGGCTGGCTGTTCGGGCTGCCAGGACTGATCGTGGTCTACAGCTACTTCCAGATCCCGTTGATGGTCATCGTGTTCATGCCCGCGCTGCAGGGGCTGCGACCGCAGTGGCGCGAGGCTGCGGTCAACCTCGGCGCGACCACCCGGCAGTACTGGACCCAGGTCGCGATCCCGCTGCTCACGCCGGCGTTCCTCGGGTCCGCACTGCTGTTGTTCGCCAATGCATTCGCCGCTTATGCGACGGCCGCCGCCTTGGTGAGCCAAGGAAGTCCGATCACGCCGCTGCTGGTCCGGGCCGCGTTGACGAGCGAGAACCTGTTGGGGCAGGCCAACTTCGGCTTCGCGCTGGCCCTGGAGATGGTCATCGTGGTGTCGCTGGTGATGGGCGCGTATGCGTTGCTGCTGCGGCGGACGTCGAGGTGGTTGCGGTGACCGGCGGCCGAACCTGGCGGGTCGTCCGCGGGGTGCTGCTCGCGCTGTTCGCGGTGTACTTCGCGGTCCCGCTGCTCTCGATGCTGGACTTCAGCACCGCCGTGCCCGGTGACGCGCCGGGGCGGACCGGCCAAGCCTGGCGCAACCTGTTCGAGGACGACCAGCTGCGGACGGCGATCATCACGTCCTTGTTGCTCGCCCTGTTCACCGTGGTGCTGATGATCGTCCTGCTGGTTCCGACCATGGTGTGGGTGCGGTTGCGGGTTCCAAGGGCATCACGCCTCATCGAGCTGCTGTGCTTGCTGCCGTTGACGATTCCCGCGCTGGTGATCGTGGTCGGCATCTCCAATGTGTATGCGTGGGTCACCTATCTGCTCGGAGACTCCGCCCTGACCCTCACCTTCGCCTACGTCGTGCTGGTGCTGCCGTTCGCCTACCGCTCGATCGACGCGGCGCTCTCCTCGATCGACGTGGCCACCCTGTCGGAGGCCGCGCGGTCACTCGGCGGCAGCTGGTTCATCGTGATCGCGCGCGTGGTGCTGCCCAACATCGTCCCCGGCGTGCTGTCGGCGGCATTCGTGTCGGTGGCGCTGGTCCTGGGCGAGTTCACCTTTGCGTCGCTGCTCAACTTCGAAACGCTGCCGGTCGTGATCAACCTGCTGGGCCAGAGTGACGCGTCGACCGCAGTGGCCGCATCGCTCGCCTCCATCATCTTCGTGGTCGTGCTGCTGCTGGCCATCGGGCTGGTCGGCCGCGACCGACGTACAACCGAGAGGACCACGTCGTGACCCAAACCTCCACGGCCGCAACGAGATCGGGCGCAGCCGGGGTGTCGGTCGAGCTCGACGAGCTGACCCGCGACTTCGGCTCCTTCCGCGCGCTCGACGGGTTCGACCTGCACATGGAGCCCGGTGAGATGGTCGCACTGCTCGGCCCCTCGGGCTGCGGCAAGACGACGGCCCTGCGGATCCTCGCTGGACTCGACCACCCGACCACCGGAGTCATCCGCGTCGGCGGCAAGGACCTCACCCGCGTGCCCGCCAACAAGCGCGACATGGGGATGGTCTTCCAGGCCTACAGCCTGTTTCCCCACCTCACCGTCCTGGACAACGTCGCGTTCGGCCTCAAGCTCCGCGGCCGCGACAAGGCCGACCGGCGTCAGCGTGCGGCGGACATGCTCGACCTTGTCGGGCTGGGCGAGTTCACCCACCGGTACGCCGCCCAGCTGTCCGGTGGTCAGCAGCAGCGAGTGGCGCTGGCCCGAGCGCTGGCCATCGAGCCCGCGGTCCTCCTGCTCGACGAGCCACTGTCGGCGCTGGACGCGAAGGTCCGCACGCAGCTCCGCGACGAGATCCGCCGCGTCCAGCTCGAGGTAGGCACGACAACGCTTTTCGTCACCCATGACCAGGAGGAGGCCCTGGCGATCGCCGACCGCGTCGGGGTGATGAACAAGGGCAGGCTCGACCAGCTCGCCCCGCCGGCCGAGCTGTATGCCAACCCGGCGACCACGTTCGTCGCCGAGTTCGTGGGGCTGAACAACAAGATCGCGGCGACGGTGTCCAGTGGTCGGGCCACCGTGCTCGGGGTGGACTTGCCGACGATCGCCGGGTCGCTCGACGCCGGAGCCGGCTTGGCCCTGGTGCGTCCCGAGTCGGTGACGGTGGATGCCTCGGGCACCGCCAACGCGACGGTCGCCTCGATCAACTTCCTCGGCCCGATCACGCGGGTGTACCTGCAGGTCGACGGCGCCGAGCTCGTGATGGCCGCGGTGCCCAGTCCGCTGGCGATGAGCCTCGGGGTGGGTGACCGGGTGGCGGTGGGAGTGGACCGGACGCCGGTGCTGGTGGTGGCCGGCCCGGCGAGCTGAGCAGACTCGGGAACGCACGAGCACGGTGTCCCCTGACCGTGGAAACCCCGCGGCGGGTCGGCCCAGACCGCCGACTCCGGCGCGCCGTGCCTGAGTACGAGGTTGGTCCTGGACGACACCAGCCCGACGTCGATGCCGAGGGCACGGCCGGCGGAACTCGCCGACTGGTTGTCCACCCTCCCCCGGGACGGCCTCGAGCAGCTGCTGGCCAACCGACCTGACGTGATCCTGAGCCGCCCGCCGGATGACCTGGCCGGGCTGGCTGCACGGTTGAGCCAGCCCGAGTCGATCGCCGCCGCCCTACTCACGCAGCCGCGTCCGGCCGTCCAGGTCCCGGCCACTCTCATGACGCTCGGCGAGAGCGCGACGGCGTGTCGCTGCGCAGGGCTGTTGCGCACCGCACCGGTCCTCGAGGGGCACGACCCTGGAAGCGCCCGCGGCTCTCGGCCTTCCGGCGGCGTTGGTCCTTCCCACGATCGCCAAGGACCGGCTGCGGCCGGTGCTGCGCGCGTGGGGCTGGACGACGCCAGCTGGCGGGGGCTGGCGCAGACTACCCCGTCATCACGGCAGCCTGGGATCTGCGCCTGCGTGAGCGCACCGCGAGGTGGGCGCGCGAGCGGCGCCGTCATACGTGAGAGCACTGCTCAGAGCCGGCTCGCAGCAGCGACCGACCGAGCCACGGCGCGGGCCTCGCCGTCCGTCAGATGCAGACGTTCTCGGGCGACGCGCACAGACACGTTGGTCGGCGCCTTCCTCGTGCCGCCCGGCAGGAACGGGACGCCAGCCGCGGCATCGAGAATCGTCATCTGCACGAGCGCCCCGCGATAGACCGGCTCGTCGGAGTACACGGCGCGGCCAGCTTCTCTGCTGGCCGCAATGGCGGGATCGCGCAGTCCGATCTCCTCGACAGCTCGGACTTCCAGAAGGGTTGTCTTCTCATCATCGATACGGGTTCCCCACACACATCCCACGGTGGACGAGATCGGCTGCACCCGCTTGACTTTGAGAATCGCCGTGACCCGCGCGTCGGTCAGGCCGGCACACCGAGCCGGACCGGAAACAGCAGGGGGCGCCACCGTGGGCAACGTGGATGACCTCACCTTCACAGCCACATCCGAGGCGAGCCCGGACACATCGGCGACATGGGTGAGGAAAAACCACCCAACCGCCAGCAACGATATGGCGCGCACCAGGTTCCCGGCCCTGCCCTTCTTGCGGACACGGGGCTTCGGCGTGCGACGGCTCTGGGGTCGCGATGACGCAGCTGACGGCACGGTTGTCCGTGCCGGCCTACCCCTGCCTCTGGGAGTCCGGGCCGGTCTGCTGGCCGCCCCCATCGCGGCGAGAAGTTCAGGGTGGGTCGTGGTCGACGGGAACTCGGTCATGGTGCGGGTCACCAGGGGTCCGATGGCCTCGTAGGCGAAGACGACGGGCCGAGCGAGGAGCCACCCGACCACTCGGTCGACGGGCACCACCCACACTCCTCGCACCAGCTGCGGCTCTCCGAACCCAGCTGCTTGCGCGCCCGCCAGGACGATGGCGGGCAGAACCGGCACACCCATCGTGGTCGCCATCGCCGCGGCCATGCCGTTCACCTTGGCCAGTTCGCGGGCCAGGCTCTGGTGGCGCTTGGCCCCCGAGGGGTCGCGGGTGTGCTGGTACAACGTGCCGTTCCACTCGACGACCCGCCCAGACCAGTTCTTCGCATCGAGGAACAACAATCCGGCGGGTCCGACGACGACGTGGTCGAGGTTTGCCTCAGACAGTCCTGGGCGCAACAGCCGGTCGTGCAGGACCGTCCACGGCTCACCGACTGCCGCCAGCGCAGCGGCCACCCGACGCTCGCCCTCGGCCCCGGCGGCCCACGCCCCCGCGGACGGGTCCCCGTCGTCCCCCAGTTCCCGAGCGCGCTCGTCCGCGCTGCCACCCCCGTACGCCATCGATCCTCCTGCCGTGCCGATTCCGCGCCATCCCACCGGGCGCCCAACCATGCTCGACGATCACGCGAGGGAGCGGATCGACCGTTTGGCCAGAAGCCGCCTACGACGTCTCCCGCGCCGGAGGCAGACGGCCAGGGGTGTGGCTGGTCTGCAACGCACCTGACTGTCCTTCGGACGGGTATCGTCTCTCAGCGGGGTTCCGTGTATTGGTCGACAGGCCACCGTTCCTCAGAGGTCTCCTGCGAACTGGCCCACGCGTGCGTAGTCGGCGGCGAGGCGGTCCGCGGCTGGTTGGGTGCGCCTGAGCCTGAGCCTCCCGAACGGCTTTCGATGCTCGAGCATTTGGCGCATTTGGATCGGGCCGGACTCCGGGTTGGTCGTCGGAGGAGGTCACGCTCCTCCCGCCACCCCGATCCCGAGCTGATGAGCCACCTCGGGTCCGCCCATCTCACGAACCACCTCCGGCACTCCGACGACCACCAGCACATCGGTGGCACGGGACATCCCGACGTACAGCCGCTCGCGAGACCGGTCGGTGACCTCGTCCTGGTTGACGCACAGCACCACCACACGGCGCTCGAGTCCTTTGCACCCGAGCACGTGCCCGTAGAAGACGTCGGTGCCCTCCCAGAACGCCCGCCAGTAGTCGCGCTGGTCGGTGTCGGCGGCTTGGCGGATCTGCTCGGGATGACGGCTTCCGGTGGTGATCAACGCGATGTGCCGGTGGTCCCACCCGGCCTCCAGCAGCGTCACGACCTCGCCGTCGGCGATGTCCACCGCATGCCCCCGCTCCCGCGCCGCCACGAACCGCACCGCTGGCCCGTCGCCCCCGCGCAGCGTCATCCGCATCGGCGCCAACGGGCCGAAAGACTGCGCGATCTGCTTGGTGTTGCGCAGGTTGTGGTCCAGGACCAACGGCACCAGCGGGACCGGTGGCTGGCCGAACCGCGGGAAGATCCGCTGGTTCTCGTCGCTGTAGACGAACAGTCCTCCGCTCTCCTCATCACGCAGTGATCGCATCAGCGGCGTCCACCAGGTGTCGGCGAAGTCCTGGGCCTCATCGACCACGATGGAGTCGAACCGTTGTCCCCCAGGCAGATTCAGCGCCCGTTCGGCCATGTCCGCCGGCAGATTCTCCTCCCAGAACGCGCTGTCCTCGCGCGACCCTGATGGCGACCCCCACTTCGCTCCGAGCTCGGCGAACGTCCCGACGAACGCGGGGCGGTGCTTGCGATCCGCCGCGGCCACCTCGCGCTTGAGATACTCAGCGAGCCCGATCGAATAACACACCAGCGCGACCCGCTCGGCCGGCATACCGTGCGTGCCCCGCGTGCGCTCCTTGGCCTGCGCCAAGGCCATCACCGTCTTGCCACTTCCGGCTCCCCCGCGCACCTCGACCCGGTTGAGCAGGCGGGTCACCTTCAGCAGCGTCGCCTGCTCGAGCGTCAGGCGGTCGGCCTCCGCCGCGCGGTCGGTCGCCTCCGCGTTCGGATCGTAGGAAGGGAGCTTGCGCCCGCGCAGGATGTCCAGGATGAGGTCGACGTCGTCCTCGTCGGGCGCCCGGTTGTGGGTCTCCTGCCGGTTCGCGACGTCGACCACCCTTGCCCCGAGCCGTTGTTGGTCGTCCCGGCCGTGCACGTCCGACCGGGGACACTGTGGAATCTCGAAGTCCTCGTCGATGGAGGAGTAGGGGAAGACGACGCTCCATGCCCAGCGGATGCGAGTCCGGGACGAGTCCCGCCAGCGGGGGTCGCGCTCGACATAGGCGCGCAGTGCATAGAGGCTCGACCGAGCCTGGTCGACCGGATCGATGATGTGGGTGCCGGACCCCCGCGACTGGTGCCAGCTGACCGTACTGCGCCCAGACGCTGCCTCCCTTCACCTCCAGGACGACCACCCCGGCGCCCGGGACAAGGGCGACGAAGTCGAGCTCGTGGTCCTTCTTGGCGTCCTTGAGGCGAAGGTTCGACAACACCACCGACCGGTTCGGCAGCTGGTGGACCAACCGGTCCCACACCTCGCGCTCGGACTCCGTCGCGAGCTTCGGTCGCTCCGGAACTGCTCGCGCGCTCATGGTGCCCCCTCGACGACGATGTCGCCCGATGCTCGCACGAGAAGCGCGCGTCGCGCAGGATGACGGGATCGATCCGCAGCCCACCGGCCTGCCGACCTCAAACTCAGCGGGTATGCCACGGGGCCGGCCCCGTGGCATACCGCCGGCATCACTGGCTGGAGCCGGTGACCTTGATGATGTGCACGGTCATGGTCGGGACCGTGGTCTCGCCACCCAGGGTTGTCTCATACGACATCGAGCCCGCGACTTCGACGTACATCGTGACCAGGTCGTCCTGGACGACGTCGGCGAGAATTGCTGGGTCCTCGGCCGTCACGATGGTGTTGACGTCATAGTCGTACCACTCCGAGGACTTCTGGCCGGCGGTGTCGGCCCGGCATACTGGCGTCCAGTGACGCTGTCGAACTGGGTGACGCGTCCATATGATGACGTACTTCTCCCCCGCGCGGTCGTCGGGAGCCTTCCGGCTGGCGGATCGTCGCGCGCCGCGATGGCCCGATACGACTTCGGGCGGAACTTGGCAGCCTGAGGCGGCCTTCTCCGTCGGCTGCCGCGGCGGCGCGCAGTTTCGGCGTCGGCGGCCTCCTTGGCCTTCGCCGCAGCCGCTGCGTCGCTGCGCCTCGGTCCGCGCCTTGTCCGTTGCCGCGGCAGCAGCCTTGTCGTCCGCCGCTGGGCGCTCGACGATCGCGCTCGCAGTCGGCGACGGGGCAGCCGCAGCGGGCTCTCCCCGCCGTCCCCGATCGCGCCGACAGCCAGAATCAACACGAGCAGACCCACCGGGATCAGCACGCGCTTCTTGCGGAACCACGGCCGAACGGCCCTGGCCTGCAACGGCGCGGCCCCCGCGTCCGGTGCGGCGTACGGCTGACCGCCCCTCGGACTCGTCGTCATGGGGCCAGCCTGCTGCTGCCCCTGACTTGGAGCAAAGTGCTCCGTCCATGCTGAGCCGTCCCAATAGCGGAGACGGCCGTCATCCTGCGGGAACCAACCCGCCGGCGACTGACTCATCGCTGTTCCTCCCTCTGTCAGGCAAGGCGAAGGAGGGCATCACGACATGGCCCGCTGTGGGCTGTCCTGCTGTTCGACCCCGCTGCGCCGGATGGCGCAACCCCCTCGTTCCTGCTGATGGAGAACGTAGAGGAAGGGTCTGACAACGCTACGGGTTCGGCCCCGGGAAGCCGCCGCTGGCCTACGGCTCGGCCATGGCCTTCCACCTGCCGCCCGCACTGGTGACCGATGACGACACCCTCGCGCTGGAGCAACTGTGCACCTACTTCGGTCTACTCGGCCTGGGGCCGTACACCGGCGCCTACTTCGAGCGATACGCGGGTGGCGGCAGCCGCCCCAAGACCTAGACCCCCTTCACGGCGACGACCGGAGTGGGCAGCCTGGAGGCTCTGGCCACTGCTGCTGCGAGAGCAGCACGGCATCGGCTATGTCACGACGTCAAAACTGCTGGCGCGCAAGCGCCCCCGACTGATCCCGGTGTACGACCGCGTCGTCCGTGAGCGCACGGGTGGCTCTGACGCCTTCTGGTCGGATCTCGCGGAGGAGCTCCGGCGTGACGGCCGAAGCCTTCACGACCGACTGGTGAGACTTCGGAGTGAGTCGGGTGTCGGCGACGACATCTCGGTGCTGCGGGTCTTCGACGTGATCGCGTGGATGCCGGGCAAGGATCAGGCGGCAGCGATCGAGGCGGAGTAGGCAAAGCTCAAACTCCGGGAGCCACCCCACGGGTCAGCTCAGCAGGGTGCTTGACCGCGGATTTCTGGATCTTCGCCAGCGCGGCCACGCCGAGGTCAACCCCGCACTGGTCAGCGAGCCCTACGAGATACACCAGTACGTCGGCCATCTCCTCCCCCAGCCTGGCGTGCATCGGCTCCCCCGCGGCGAGCTCTCGAGCCTGGTCGGCAGGCAACCACTGGAACAGCTCGGCCAGCTCGCCCACCTCAGAGACCAGCGCCAACATCACGGACTTCGGGTCTTGGAACTGCTCCCACTCCCGCTCGGCGACGAACGCCCGCTGGGCGTCCCTGATGGCATCGAGGTCAGACACGCGAGCGAGTATGCCCGCTGCCGCCAGTTGAGGCTACGGAGCGATTAGAGTCGGCGACGTAATCGCGGCCCGACAGGCTTCCGCTTCAGGACATGCCCCCACCCGCACGAATCAGTTCGTGCTGCCTGGGGACATCTCTCGTGACGCTCTATCGACAGTCGGTCAACGGCTTCTCTGCCGTCGAGCGCCACTTCGCCGACCTCATCGCCGAACAATTGACTGTGCGCACCGGACAGCGGCCATCGCCAAGCGAGCGCCGCTCGTGGGAGCGGAGTATCCCCGCTCTGAGGGCAGATCTGATCGCTGCGGGCCTCGGCGAGGTGGAGATGTTGGTGGAGTACCAGCTCCCCCTCACCAGCAAGCGCGCGGATGTCGTTCTGGTGGGCCAACATCCCTCTACGGGTGGTCCGTCATACCTCGTCGTCGAGCTGAAGCAGTGGAGTCACGCTGAGCGCTTTGAGGATAGCGACTCGCTGATCCGCATCGAGCAGTACGGGCGTCGCCCGGTCACCCATCCCGCGCTGCAGGTTCGTGACTACTGCGACTACCTGATCGGCTTCACCTCTGTACTCGCCGACGAACCCAGCGCTCTCGCTGGCGTCGCCTACCTGCATAACGCCACCGACTCTGGGGTCGAGGACCTTCTCGCTCTCCCCGGGGACCAACACGGATCAGTGTTCACCGGTCAGCGTCGGAGCGAGTTCCAGGAGTTCCTGCGGTCGCGCCTCGCCCCCGGGCGGAGTGGGGCGGCGTATGCCGATCGCCTCCTCGCCAGTCGCATCGCACCATCTCGACAGCTCCTGGCAGTTGCAGCTGAGGAGGTCCAACACCGCGAAATGTTCGTTCTGCTCGATGAGCAGCGCGACGCGTACAACTATGTGTTGCACGCCGTTGAGGCGGCACGGCGCTCCAACACCAAGACGGCCGTCATCGTGTCCGGCGGGCCCGGGAGCGGGAAGAGCGTCATCGCGCTCTCACTGCTCGGCGAGCTGTCGCGTCAGGGGAGGTCGGTGCTCCACGCGACCGGCTCGCGCTCTTTCACCCAGACGCTGCGCAAGGTCGCCGGCAGGCGGGCGCCGAAGGTCCAGAAGATGTTCCAGTACTTCAACTCGTTCGCGGCTTCAGCGCCCAATGACTTGGATGCCTTGGTCCTAGACGAGGCTCACCGGATCCGCGATTCCTCAGCATCGCGATGGACGCGCGCCGAATACCGGACCGGCAAGCCCCAGATCGAGGAGCTGCTTGCGGCCGCCCGCGTCCCCGTCTTCCTCCTCGACGAGTTTCAGGTGGTTCGCCCTGGTGAACAAGGCACGGTCGCCGACATCGAAGTCCATGCAAGCGCTCAGGGCATCGACGTGGTCAAGATCGACCTCGACGCCCAGTTTCGTTGCGGTGGCTCGCAGGAGTACGTCTTCTGGGTCAAGCGGCTGCTCGACTTGGGTGAGGCGGAAGCCACTGCCTGGACAGAGGACCCGCACTTCGACGTCACGGTGGTGGACAGCCCGCACGAGATGGAGGCCTACCTCGCGAACAAGCTCGAAAACGGATACTCAGCCCGCATCGCCGCTGGGTACTGCTGGCCATGGAGCGATCCACGCGAGGATGGATCCTTGGTGCCGGACGTCCGCGTCGACGACTGGTCGAAGCCATGGAACCTCAAGGGAGACCGCTCAGTTGGCGGCGCACCTGCCGCCGCGCTCTGGGCTACGGATCCCGCAGGCTTCGGCCAGGTCGGCTGCGTGTACACCGCCCAGGGCTTCGAGTACGACTACGCGGGAGTCATCTTCGGCCCCGACCTCGTCTGGCGCGACGACCGGTGGGTCGCAGTGCGAGCTGCGAACAAGGACCCGGACTTCAAGAACCGCACCAAGGTCAGCGACGCCGACTTCGACCGGCTGGTGCGCAACGTCTACAAGGTGCTGCTAACCCGCGGCATGCGCGGCGTCGCCATCTACTCCACCGACCCCAAGACCCAAGTGCACCTGGAGGCGCTCACTCCCTGATCGCACGACCCCGGCGATGAGCCGGCGCCAGTTCAGCAGCACACGGCCCGACCGGCTTCCACCCAGGACATGCCACCACCCGTGACCACACGGGAAGACCCCTGCCTCCATGACCAGCTGGATCCTCTGGATAGCCAAGCCATATCCGCATCACTGGGACCTCGCCCTTGAACACGGGCTGTGGGACACCGTCAAGCCGTTGGACATCAAGCAAGGCGACGATGTGTATTTCTGGCTCTCGGGCGGAGGCCTGTTGGGCCGAACCGTCGCACTGACCGACTCGAGCACGCTTGTCGAAGACAATGGACCCTGGGACGACGCCGGCCAAGGACTGTACTCACGCCGGTTTCGCCTCGAACTCGTTGCCGCCCCACCGCTCGTGCAGGTTCGATGGGCGGCGGTGAAGGCGTGGGGGACGTTTCGCGGTGCACCGATCGGCGGCTGGGCTTCGACCGACAACCCGAACGCACAGGGACGGCTCAAACAGATCTTCCTCGGTGACGACGAGCTCACGATTCCCGAGCCGATTCGAGTGCACCTCGACGATCTCGGTGACGTCGACCTGCGCGAACGCATCCGGTGTGAGATCGCCATTCGTCAGGGGCAGCCTGAGTTCCGACGTCAGCTGATGAAGGTCTACAACCGCCGATGTGCGATCACCGGATATCCGACGGTCGATGTCCTCGAGGCCGCCCACATCTCGCCGTACAGGGGCCAGCACACGAACTCGGTCACCAATGGTCTCCTGCTCCGCGCGGACATCCACACCTTGTTTGACCGCTACCTTCTGACCGTCACGCCCGACCACGCTGTTCGCACGGCTCCGACATTACGTGATACGCCGTACGCCGCACTCGACGGATCGCCGCTCAAACTCGTGCCACCCCCCAATCTCGCGCCGGCACGGGACAAGTTGAAGCGGCACAACGCGCTGTGCCCGTGGTTGATCGACGCCGCCCCGCTGCTCTTTTGATGTCCGCATCACCACGGCAGATCAAGGTTCTCAGCCGGGTCCATTCGACTGAATCCCTCGCCGTGGCGGAAGATCACGGATATTTCGAATCGTGCAAAAGGCTCACGAGATCCGAGTTGGGCTCATCTGGCAGAAGCACGGCCAATCGTGGCGTCGATCGGTGATGCCGCCGATAGTCGAGCAATTGCCCAAGGCTAGACGCACATGCATTCGGGCGGACGACGGCTTCGCGGCCAGCAGCTCAGACTCCTTCGTGTCGAAGGCAGCACTGATCAGATTCTCGCCGGTGGCTGCAACGACGTACTTCTTACGAACCGGCTTCTGGCCCAGAAACTTTTCGTAGTCCTTCACGAGGACAGCCTCGAGGAGGCGGCTGGCCTCCACTTCTGCGCTGCTCGCGGCGGACCGAGCGGGCCGGACCAATTCTGCGTCCGGCCACGCCCGCCCGACTTTGTCAGCTACAGCCCGAGGTACTACCGCACCCCTCGCACACGTAGCAGCTCCCCGCCGGCCGCATCTTCGTCCCGCACGTCATGCACATCGGAGCATCAGCCGACTTGCCCTGGAACTTCTCCAGCAGATCAGCAGAGCTGTGCACGTCCGTCACCTCGCGAGCAGAGGCAGCACCGGCACCCGACTGGACCTCGGCCGGAGCCGAGACCTCAACCGCCTCAGCGCTTTTCGCCTCGGGCTTCTTGGAGACCGGGGCGGACTGGCTGTAGGACTCGAGCTCGCCCTCCAGGTCCTCGTCGGACTCCTCGGCCGCGGGCTCGGCATACGAGCCGGTGTCGAGCTGGCGGGCCCGCTCGGCCGCGGTGTGGATGCCCATGAACCCGCGGGTCTCGGGGTCCATGTGGTCCAGGGCCAGGCGGCGGAAGACGTAGTCCATGATCGACTGCGCCATGCGGACGTCGGGGTCGTCGGTCAGACCAGCGGGCTCGAAGCGCATGTTGGTGAACTTCTCGACATAGGTATCCAGCGGCACGCCGTACTGCAGGGCGATGGAGATTGCGATCGAGAAGGCGTCCATCACGCCGGCTAGGGTCGAGCCCTGCTTGCCGAACTTGAGGAAGATCTCGCCGAGCTCGCCGTCGTCATATGCACCGGCCGTGAGGTAGCCCTCGGCCCCGCCGACCGCGAACGACGTGGTCTGGCTGGTCCGACGCTTGGGCAGGCGCTTGCGGACGGGGCGGTACTCGATCACCTTCTCGACCTTGGCCTCGCCCGCTGCCTTGTCCGCCGCTGCGTCCTTGGCGGTCGAACCGCCGTCGGAGAGCGGCTGACCGACCTTGCAGTTGTCGCGATAGACCGCGAGCGCCTTCAGGCCGTACTTCCAGCCCTGCAGGTAGACCTCCTCGATCTCCTCGACGGTCGCGTCCTCGGGCAGGTTGACCGTCTTGGAGATCGCACCGGACAGGAACGGCTGGACCGCGGCCATCATCCGGACGTGGCCCATCGGGGCGATCGAGCGGGCGCCCATGGCGGTGTCGAAGATGTCGTAGTGCTCGGGCTTCAGGCCGGGGGCGTCGATGACGTGGCCCTTGTCGGCGATGAACTCGACGATCGCCTCGATGGTCTCCTGGGTGTAGCCCAGCTTCTTCAGCGCGCGCGGGATGGTCAGGTTGACGATCTGCATCGACCCGCCGCCGACGAGCTTCTTGAACTTGACCAGCGAGAAGTCGGGCTCGATGCCGGTGGTGTCGCAGTCCATCATGAAGCCGATGGTCCCGGTCGGGGCCAGCACCGACGCCTGGGCGTTGCGGAACCCGTTCTTCTCGCCCAGCTTGACCACGGCGTCCCAGGTGGCGGTGGCCACGCGGTGGATGTCCTGGTCCATGGTGCCGAGCGTGCGCACCGCGTCGTTGGCGGCCTGGTGCTTGCGCATGACTCGCTTGTGAGCATCGGCGTTGCGGGCATACCCGGCGTACGGGCCGACCACACCGGCGATCTCGGCGGACCGCTTGTAGGCGGCACCGGTGAGCAGGCTGGTGATCGTCGCGGCGAGCGCGCGGCCGCCGTCGGAGTCATACCCGTGGCCGGTGGCCATCAGCAGCGCGCCGAGGTTGGCATAGCCGATGCCGAGCTGGCGGTAGTCGCGCGTGGTGTCACCGATCGCCGTGGTCGGGAAGTCGGCGAAGCAGATCGAGATGTCCATCGCCGTGATGACCAGCTCGGAGACCTTCTGGAAGGTCGCGGCGTCAAAGGTGTCGTCGTCGCGCAGGAACTTGAGCAGGTTGAGGCTGGCCAAGTTGCACGAGGAGTTGTCCAGCGACATGTATTCCGAGCAGGGGTTGGATGCGGTGATCCGGCCGGTCTCGGGGTTGGTGTGCCAGTCGTTGATCGTGTCGTCGTACTGCAGACCCGGGTCGGCGCACTCCCATGCGGCCTTGCTGATCTTGGTGAACAGCTCACGGGCGTCGACGGTCTCGATGACCTCACCGGTCATCCGGCCGCGCAGGCCGAACTCGGTGCCGTCCTCGACCGCGCGCATGAACTCGTCGTTGACCCGGACCGAGTTGTTGGCGTTCTGGTACTGCACCGAGGTGATGTCCACACCGCCGAGGTCCATGTCGAACCCGGCGTCACGCAGCGCGCGGATCTTGTTCTCCTCGCGCGCCTTGGTCTGGACGAACTCCTCGATGTCGGGGTGGTCCACATCGAGCACGACCATCTTGGCCGCGCGACGGGTCGCCCCACCGGACTTGATCGTCCCCGCCGACGCGTCAGCGCCGCGCATGAAGGAGACCGGGCCGGAGGCGGTGCCGCCGGAGGACAGCAGCTCCTTGGAGGAGCGGATGCGCGAGAGGTTCAGGCCGGCACCGGAGCCGCCCTTGAAGATGAAGCCCTCCTCCTTGTACCAGTTGAGGATCGAGTCCATCGAGTCGTCGACCGCCAGGATGAAGCAGGCGCTGACCTGCTGCGGGCTGGCCGTGCCGACGTTGAACCAGACGGGGCTGTTGAACGAGAAGACCTGGTGCAGAAGGGCATAGGTCAGCTCGTGCTCGAAGAGCTCGGCGTCCTCCGGAGTCGCGAAGTAGCCGTGGTCCTTGCCGGCCTTGGTGTAGGTCAGCACGACCCGGTCGATGAGCTGCTTGAGCCCGGTCTCGCGCGCCTGCGTGCCCAGCGCGCCGCGGAAGTACTTGGTGGTGACGATGGTGGAGGCGTTGACCGACCAGAAGTCGGGGAACTCCACGCCGCGCTGCTCGAAGATCGTCGCGCCGGTCTTCCAGTTCTGCTGGACGACGTCGCGCTTCTCCCAGGTCACCTCGTCATAGGGGTGCACGCCGGCTGTGGTGTAGATGCGCTCGACCACGACGCCCTTGTCCTTGGTGCCCTTGCGCGTGCCCGTGCGTCCTGCAGTTTCCGTCATCGTCCTGCTCCCTCTCACCCGGTCCCCCGGGGGTTTGTGACCCTGTATCTCATTCCATCAGTGGGCACTGACAGTGCCCGCTCGTTCGTGGGGCGGTCCGCGGGCGCACGTCGTGCGCCACGCCTACCGCCGACGGTGCTCAGCCCGGCGGACGGACTCGGTTGCCGCTCGGCCCGGTCCGTGCCCGGGTCAGCGGCTCCTCCCCCGTCGCGTCACGCTCGGCGCGCAACAGGGTGATCGCGCCCTCGAAGTCCTCGAGGGACTCGAAGGCCTGGTAGACGCTGGCGAAGCGCAGGTAGGCGACCTCGTCCAGCTCGCGCAGCGGGCCGAGCACGGCCAGACCCACCTCGTGCGCCTCGATCTCGGCCTGTCCGGATGCGCGGATCGTCTCCTCGACCCGCTGAGCCAGCAGGGCCAGGTCGTCCTCGGTCACCGGCCGGCCCTGGCACGCCTTGCGGACGCCGGAGAGGACCTTGACCCGGCTGAACGGCTCGGTCACGCCCGAGCGCTTGGTCACCGACAGGCTCGCGGTCTCGACCGTGCTGAAGCGGCGCCCGCACTCGGGACACTGCCGGCGGCGGCGGATCGAGCTGCCGTCGTCGGTGGTCCGCGAGTCGATCACGCGGGAGTCGGTGTGGCGGCAGAACGGACAGTGCACGGTCGGCTCCTCTCGCGGATCTGGGTCGGCCTGGGGTGCTGCCTGTGGACGGAAGTGTTCACATCATGTGAACAACCAGTGGAGAACTGGTCTTCCCCTGTGGACTACATGTGGGCGAATAACATCCGTGTGACTACTAGATGTAGTGCCATTCAAGCCCGATGTGACCCAGGACGCAAGCCCAGACCGTGCCCACGGCGCGTCGCGGTCTCGACCGGCGCAAAGGTGCAGGTGAGAGGCATACGGCGGGGCGTAGGCCGGTGCGCCGGCGCGCTGGGCGAGCCGGCTGCGAGGTCTGGACCTGGTCCGGAGACGGTCTGGAATCGGTCTGGTCCGGCCGCTGGACCGGGGCGGGCAGGGTTATCCACAGGTGAGCAAGCGGGGGCAGCAGACCGGTCCGGGATCTGGCTACGGTCGGGCCATGGAAGGGGGACAACAGCTCGATGCGCGGCTCGTGGAGCCGGAGTGGTGGGAGCAGATCGCACTGCTGCGAGGGCGCATGCTGCACCGTCACCGGGGTCTGTGCGAGCGGATGCACCGCGTAGGCGTCGGGCTCGCGTGGCTGGTCGCGCCCGTCCTGGTCGTGGTCGTCGTGGTGGTGCCGGAGGTGCGCTGGGCGGTGCCGGCATGGGCCGGCTCGCTGTGGCTGGTGTACTGCTGGTTCCTGCTCGCGTGGACCCGGACGGTCTCGTGGGGTCTGGTGGCCCGGATGTTCGCCGCCGCGATGCTCTGGGCGATGGTGATCGCGCTGGTGAGCCGAGGCCTGGCCCTCGACGACGCCGGTCGCCAGCTGCACCGGGCGATCGTCCCGGCGGCCGTCATCGCTCCGCTCGTGGAGGAGTCGCTCAAACTGGCACCTTTGGCGTTCCTGGCGCTGCTCGCTCCTGGGCGAGTACGTCGGTTCGCGCTGGTGGACTGGCCGCTGATCGGTGTTGCCCTGGGCGCCGGGTTCACGGCGACCGAGGAGGGACTGCGGCGGACGGGGATCGCAGCGAGGGGATCGGGAAACGTCATGGCTCGGGTGGAGTTCCAGGGCGGACCGCGATTGTCCGGCTCGTTCTTGGACGGGGCCAGCTTCACAGGCGCCAACAGCTTCGCCGGTCATCCGATCGTCACCGAACTTCTCGCGCTGGGGGTCGCGATGGTGGTGTGGGCGGCGCGCGCCGGTCCCGGCCGGTGGGTGGTTGCCCTGTCGCTCGGCGCGATGGCGCTGCTCTTCGTGGTGACGGTGGTCGACCACATCGGCTTGAACGCCGGCGGCGCGTCGGGGTTCACAAGGCTGGTCGGCCACGAGCCCGGGTGGCTGCCCCTGCTGTACGCCGCCACCGGGTCGGGCCGCGGCCGGCCATGGCTGCTGCTCGCCGGCACCCTGCTGCTGGTGCTGGTCGATTCCCGCGAGCTCGCGCGTCGCGGGTCGGACCTGGCACCGGGTGCGGCGCGAGTATCGGTCGTCGAGGGCCTGCAGCGCGCCGCGTCGAGAGCGGCGACCCGCAGTCGGGCGCTGACGGGCGTGGTTGTTGGAGGCACAACTGCGTTGTCCCACCTGACGATTCGCGATGTCACGGACGTCCTACGAGCGACCCGGTCCGCCACTCGGCTGGCAGGCGTGTCGGACGGGCGCGCGGTGACGGTCGCCCAGCGGTAGGCACGCGAGGTCGCCATGGGCGAGGCCTACGACCGGGTGGTGACGGCGCGCCGCGTGACCCGCTGGGTAGGTCTGGCTGGTGGGCTCGGGTTGTTCGCCATCGCTCTGGTCCTCACGCCATGGGTCGCGTTCGGGATCGACGCCCGGCTCGAGAGCGCTCGCGCGGTTCGGCTCCGATCGCTGGGGTCCGCCGGCGCCGAGACCACCGTGAACATCGCGGGCGCGCTGTCGTCGTTGGGGCACTGGTGGGACGCGCAGCCGGGATACGTGAAGGCGGCCGTACTCGTGGGCGCGGCAGTGATGATCTTCGGCTCCGGGTTCGCCGCAGTGCCGGCCCTCAACGCCGTGGGCGCCGTCTGGTGGTCGTTGGACCACGCCGACGACGCGGGGCAGCTGGTCCGCGACCCGCGGGGAGCGACTCTGGGCTACCTGACCTCGCGCACGCCCGCCGACGTCCTGGTGGATGCGGGGCTTGCGATGCTGACGTTCGTCCCGGGGCTGGGCGGCGGCGGGCGACTGGTCGGCCGTGCGGGACAGGAAGTGGTCGACAGCGCCCGTCTGCTCCGCCGGGACCCGGTGGGATGGAGGCGGGTGTACGGCCACCCGGAGAGGGGGAGTGTCGGGCGGGGCGGTCCGCGTGAGGCAGTCGACGACTGGGACCACCTGTCCGACGACGCCATCAGCGGTGCATACGGCATGATGAGGCCGGCGGCGGACACGCAATCCGCCACCTCCGGGACGATGGCCTTATCGTCAACCGAGGGTCATTGATCTCGCAGGTGGAGGAGTTTCGACGAGTGACCGAGAGCATTCTGCGAGCACCGACGGCTGCGTTCGACTGGAAAGTCGGTGAAATCGCGTGCCGCGGCTATGTCGGGCAGGTCAACGGTCGGTCAGTCGTCCTCTTCGTTGCGAAAGAAGGCATCTATCGGGGCACAATCATGACCGCGGTGGCGCCCGACGCGGCGCGGGCAGCGATGTGGGGGATCCTATGAGTGCATTTCAGCAGGCCGTGGCGTGGAGTGGTTCGGGTGCAACGCTGTCGCTGTTCGGGATCTGGCCAAACCTGCCCTCCGGAGAGCCTCGCGTCTCGCCGGATGCTCAACCACGCTCGGTCAAGCGATACGTGCTCGAGGATCTCGACTCGGTGCTGCCGTCCGGCGAGGTGGTCGAGTTCGACCTTGCCTACGACGACCTACCCGCCGACATCGAGAACGTGCTGCGCGCGTGGCTGTCGGCCTCCTTGAGCAGCGGCGCCGCCGTAGCGTGGTTCGCGTTCGAAGGAACGTTCAGCGGTGAACACCTCCTCACAGCCGACGTTGCCTCCGCTCTGTACGGCGTGGCAGACGCCGATGGTGTCGAGGTCGCAGTCGACGACACAGTCAGGCACGGCCGCCGATGGCGAGCCCGCGTCGAGAACGCCCGTCGTCGCGTGTTCACCCAAGAGGGCTCGTCATCTGGCTAGCCCGCCTCGTCGTTCCCGAACCAACAAGCACCTACCGCGCACCCGGCGACCGCGGGTCGAGTTGCCATCGGCGACGATTCCAGTTGGGGCCGAGCCGGACGAGCAGCCTCGAGCCCAGCTCAACGCGGGAGGTGTAGAAACCACCACCCCACTTCGTCCGGGGAGGCCGCAATGACAGAGTTCAGGTACGGCATGCGTATCGAGGTCCTCCTGTCGCTTCAGTGCGCACTGTGGGACGAAGTGACACCCGAGCTTCGTGGTGTGTCGGTGCGAATCGGCGACAATGACGTCACATCTCGGTTGACCTTCGAGCGAGTTCCGACCGTCTACGACCTGGAGGTCGTGTCCGAGGTCGAGACCTACGTCATCGCTGACCTGCCGCCACGCATTCAGGTGCTGTGTCGCGCCGAGCACCTGCCGATGGACCAGCCTCGAGAACTGGAGTCTGGCGAGGAGTGGGTATACCCGCGCCGTGAGCAGCGGTCTCGCTCGGATCGTGATCTGTTCGTGACGTAAACCCCTGTCCCCCAGCCGTATTCGACGGTCCCCGTTGTCAGTGGTCGCCGATAGGTTCGTCGGTATGGACCAGTCGGGCACCGCGACCACGAGCGTGGACGAAGGACGGGCTGCGATCACAGCCGCCGTCCGGTTCCTCCGCACGTTGCCGGCGCACACTTCGCTGGTGCAGGAGCCTGATGTGGCGCCGCTGTTCGCCCAGCTGCACGAGCTCGGGCGGAGCGTCGACGCGGCTCGCGTCGCGGTGCTCGCCGAGGCGACGGGTCGAGGGCTGCCCGGCCAAGCCAAGCGGACCGGCCCCGTCGACGATGAGGGCGCGAACGACTCTGACGCCGCGGTGGGGGCCGGCACGTCGGGGTCGTCGTGGAGCGGCTCGGCGGGCGGGTCGACGCTGGCGTGGGTGTGTGAGCTGTCCCCCGGGCTGCCGGTCGGAGACGCGAACCGGCTGGTCCGGCTGACCCGAGCAGCCACTACCGAGCGGGTCCACGCCCCGCTCTTGGCCGCGCTGACGTCCGGCCGGCTGGACCTGCGGGCCGCCGACACCTGCTTGTCGGAGATGCGCCAGATCCAGCCGTTGGTCCGGCCCGAGGCGTTGGACGCGGTCTGGGAAGGCATGGTCCAGGTGTCGGAGGACGGGGACCTGCGGGGGATCCGATCGGTTCGGCCGGCGATGATCGCGCGCTACGGCGAGCCCGACGCACTCCAGAAGCTGCAGGACAAGGCCTCAGACCGCGTAGGCCTGTCCCGGCCGTGCGAGACCGGCGACGGCACCGTCGCGTACCGGCTGATCACCGACCTTGCCGGTCGCGCAGTGATCGAGGCCGCGATCGGCCCGCTCTCCAAGCCGGTCCCCAGCGAGGACGGCACGCCCGACCCGCGGCCGGCGGAGCAGCGGCGAGCAGAGTCGCTGGTGGCCATGTTGTCACGGGCCGTCGCTGCGGGTGAGCGGGTCCCGGCCCACGCGAAGGCTCAGGTGATCGTCCAGGTCGAGGCGGCCGACCTCAGCGAGGCCGGACGGGACCGGTCGTTCTGGTTCCGGCGCGGTGGCGCCGACCCTTCGAGCAGCCCTGACGCCGCGCGCGCCTCCGCCGGTTCGTGCCCCGCCCCCGGCTCGACGACAGGTGCTGGATGGACCCTGGGTGGGCTGGACTTCGGCGCGCTGCTCGGGCTCGAGACGGTCCGTCGCCTCGCCTGCGACGGGGAGGTCACCCCCGTCGTCCTGGGCGAGCTTGGCGAGATCCTGCACCTGGGCCGGACGCGCCGGTTGTTCAGCTCGGCCCAGACCAAGGCGCTGTGGGTCCGCGACCTGCACTGCACCTATCCGGGCTGCCACGCCGCCGCGCACTGGTGCGATGCGCACCACCTGCAGCACTGGGCCGACGGCGGACCTACCGACCTGACCAACGCCGCCCTGCTCTGCGGGTTCCACCACTCCCTGGTGCACCGACGGCGGCTCGCGGCAGTCGTCGAGGACGACGTAGGCGTCACCTGGGACCTCCGCCCCGGGTCGTACGACCGCGCCCTGCGCGAACGGCGCCGGCACGGGGATCCCAGCCCACCGTGCGCGGCGTAGCCCGGCCCAGCCCACCATCACCGACATCGCGCCGGCGCCGTCCTGGGCCGGGCGGGCGGTGGACGACCCATCACTGGGTTACCCGCGCCGCTCGCCCGGCCGGCCATCCCATCGCTCGACTGCGCCGCCGCCCCCTTGTCGACCACTCGATCGTCCGACTGCGCCGGCCAGCACATCGTCCTACGGCCCCGCCCGACCGCGCCGCCTACCCGCGCGGCGTGATGTGCCGCCCTGCAGCGCCGCCCAGTCCATCGTCCTACGGCGCTGCCCGCCCACGCCGGCCACCCACCACGCGGCGTCTACACCGACCGGCCGCGTGGTCACGTGGTTGGCTGGACCATGGCCATCTGGGAGACGCATCCGGTCACGCCGGACCGTTTCGAGGACTTCGCGGACGTCATCAACACGACCCGACGCGCTACCCACTGCTGGTGTGTGTCGCACCGCCTCGGGGCCAAAGACATTCAGGAGCTGGGCGGCACCGGGAAGACGGCCCGCGAGAAGGCGATGCGCACGCTGTGCGAGCGCGAGTACCCGCCGGGTGTGGTCACCTATCTTGACGGTGAGCCGGTCGGCTGGTGCAACATCGGACCGCGTTCGGAGATCCCACGGCTCGCCGGGTCGAAGCTGATGCGGCCGGTCGACGACGTCCCGGTGTGGAGCATCGTCTGCGTCATCGTCCGACCCGGGCACCGCCGGAAGGGCGTCACCGGACACCTGCTCGAGGGTGCGGTGGACTACGCGAGGCGCAGTGGAGCGCCCGCCGTCGAGGCGCACCCCGTCGACACCAAGGGCGGCCGGATGGACCTGACCATGGCGTTCGTCGGCACCCGGGCGATGTTCGAGAAGGCGGGCTTCGCGATGATCGGGACCACCGACGCTGTGGCGAGCAAGATGCCCAGGCTGATCATGCGGCGCGATCTCTGCCCAGAGTCCGCTCCCCCCGCCACCGGTCAGCTCGGGCCGACCGCACCGGCTGACACGATGGCCAGGTGATCGACCCCGCCACGCGCATCCGCCGGCAGCGACTGGCGACCCAACGGCTGACCGCCGGCCGACTGAGCACGGCCAGCGGTGCCGTACGGCTGCTCACCTGCGCGCAGAGCCAGGAGCGGGACCACGCATTCTTCTCCCTCGCCCTGCGGAGCCGCGCCCGCACGTATGCGGCGGTGCAGGCCGAGCACGACGACGGGCGGTTCCTGCGCACCCACATCCTGCGGCCGACGTGGCACTTCGTCGCGCCCGAGGACCTGCGCTGGATCCAACGGCTGACTGGTCCACGGGTGGAGCAGCAGATGGCCGGCACCAACCGGCGGCTCGGCGTCGCCGACCCAGCCGTCCAGGGCGCCTTCCTCGACGCCCTCACTGAGCTGCTTGCGGACCATAACACGCTGTCCCGCAACGAGATCACCACCGCACTCGCGCAGCACAACAGCTTTCCTACGACCGGGATGGCCTGGGCCCACCTGTTGATGTTGGCCGAGCTGCGGTCGGTCATCTGCTCCGGGCCGATGCGTGGCGTGCACCACTCCTACGGCTTGGTCGAGGAGCTGGTTCCGGCCGTATCCGAGGAGCTCACCCGGGAAGCGGCTCTGGCCCGGCTGGCGCACCGGTTCTTCGCCGGCCACGGTCCGGCCTCGATCCGGGACCTGGCGCGGTGGGCGACCCTGACCCTCGGCGACTGCCGGGCCGCGGTGGCGGTCATCGAGGCCGACCGGCCAGGGACGCTGGAGTCGGTCGACGTCGACGGCGAGCCGCACTACTGGGACCCGTCGGTGACGGCGCGGACCACCCGGCGGGTAGGGGCATTCCTGTTTCCGACGTACGACGAAATCGTGCTCAGCTATCCCCAGGTTCGGTTCACCACCATCCCCGACCATCCGTACGCCGCGAGCGACGACCCGTTCTGGGCGCAGGTCGTGTGCGGACAGGTCAACGTCGGCCTCTGGAAACGCGCGGTGAGCGGGTCGACCGTCCGGGTCGAGACGCGGCTTGCCCCCACTGTGGACAGGGCCAGCCGCCGCGAGGTCGCGCGAGCGGCTCAGGGACTGGCCGACTTCCTCGAGCTCGAGCTGGACTACGTCGAGGGCGAGGGCACGCCACACCTGTGGGGCGGCGAGCAGGGCCATCCAGCCCGTCGCCCCCGACGAGCCGGCCGCACCGCCCGCTGACTCAATGCGGACTGCAGACTCCTAGCGGACCGCAGACTCGTAGCGGACCGCTGACTCGTGGCGGGCCGCAGACTCACAGCCGAGTGCTGGCTCAGAGCGGGCCGAGCCGCCGCAGCATGGTGACGTGGGCAGGCTCGAGCTCGTCGAGCGTGGCGACTCCCAGCAGGCGCATGGTGCGTTCGATCTGTCCACGCAGGATCTCGATGCTGCGGTCCACCCCGTCGCGCCCACCGGCCATCAGCCCGTACAGGTAGGCCCGCCCGATCAGCGTGAACCGGGCCCCGTGAGCCAGCGCGGCCACGATGTCCTGGCCCGACATGATCCCTGTGTCCAGGTGGACCTCGAGATCAGCGCCGACCTCACGCACCACCTCCGGCAGCAGATGGAACGGCACCGGCGCTCGGTCGAGCTGACGCCCCCCGTGGTTGGACAGCACGATCGCGTCGACGCCGACGTCCGCGAGCCGGCGGGCATCGGCCACGGTCTGGACCCCCTTCACCGACACCTTCCCCGGCCACTGCTCCCGGATCCAGGCCAGGTCCGCATACGTCACGGTCGGGTCGAACATCGTGTCCAGCAGATCGGCGACAGTCCCGGACCAGGCGTCGAGCGAAGCGAACGCCAACGGCTCAGTCGTCAGGAAGTTGATCCACCACGCCGGCCGCGGGATCGCGTTCAGCACCGTGCCCGGTGTCAGCGTGGGCGGGATCGTCATACCGTTGCGGACGTCGCGCAGCCGGGCCCCCGCCACCGGGACGTCGACCGTGACCACGAGCGTGTCGTACCCCGCCGCTGCGGCTCGGTCGACCAGAGCCATCGACCGGTCCCTGTCCTTCCACATGTACAGCTGGAACCAGTTGCGCCCGTGCGGGTTCGCCTGCGCCACCTCCTCGATCGACGTCGTGCCCATGGTCGACAAGGTGAACGGTATGCCGGCGGCGCCCGCCGCTCCGGCGCCCGCACGCTCGCCCTCGGCCTGCATCATCCGGGTGAACCCGGTCGGCGCGATCCCGAACGGCAGGGCAGTCGGCCCACCGAGGACCTCGCGGCTGGTGTCGACCCGGGACACGTCGCGCAGGACCGCCGGGTGGAACTCCACGTCGGAGAAGCCCTGCCGCGCCCGGGCCAGCGAGACCTCACCGTCGGCAGCACCGTCGGTGTAGTCGAACGCCGGCTTGGGGGTCCGGCGCCGCGCGATCCGCCGCAGGTCCTCGATCGTCAGAGCACCAGCGAGGCGGCGCTCGGTCGCCGAGAGCACCGGCTTCTTGAACTGCAGCAACGGCGCGAGGTCGTGCGGACGGGGCAGCTGGCGCTTCATGAGGGACCTTCGGGGCGTGGGAGAGGCGTCGGGGCGGGCGGGTGCGGGCCGGGATGGGGGTTCGAGTGAGGGTCAGGGTGCGGGTGGGAGTCGGTGTGTGGTTCGGAGTCAGGGGCGGGGTCAGAGTTCGTGTGAACGTGCGGGCGGGCGGGACCATGGCGACGGCCGGCCGGGGAAGGTGGCCGGTGACGCGAGCCTCGGCCCGACCCCAGTCCATACCATCAGCGGGCTCGAAGCCCACCAAGGGCTAGGTATAACGCACAAGAGGGATCGACCACGGACGAACGATCCGGACATAGGCTGCGGCCCGATTGAACCGCTTCATTCCGCTGGACGAGAAGGCAGGCGACCACCCACACCGGTATCAAGCACTGTCCCATCGAGCTGGTCGCCGCGCGGGCGCTCTGAGTCGATCGACCCCGACGCGGTGCATCGCGCTGGCCGCCATACTGTTCGACGAGGACAACAACCCAGACCGTGTCCACGAGCAGATGCTCTCCGTCCCCGAGCTGGTCGCCCGGGCTTCGACCGATGGTCGGCCCGGATGACCCGCCCGCGTTCGGCTTCCCGCCGTCACCCGCCGGGTCGGTGACGAGCCGTTGACCAGAGATCATGGGTCGATGAGCGACAGCCGCCCGGGCGCCGACGACTCGACCGCCAACGTCGTCCCCGACGGGCGGCCGGGCTCCTACCTGCTGCGCGTCGGCGGCACCGACCAGTCACACGTCGACCTGTTCGACCCGATGTGGCTGGAGTTCGGCTACCTCCAGCGGATGGCCGAGGTGATCGACGTCATCGCCCCACCCGGCCGGCCGATCCGGTTCGTCCACGTCGGTGGCGCCGCCATGACCCTGCCCCGGTACGTCACCGCCACCCGTCCCACCTCGGCCCAGGTCGTCTTCGAACCCGCCGAGGACGTCACCGCCCAGGTGCGGGCCGAGCTGCCGCTGCCCGCTCGCAGCGGCATCAAGGTCCGGCCGGTCGACGGTCGCACCGGGCTCCAGTCGCTGCGCGACGGGTACGCAGATGTCGTGGTCATCGACGCGTTCGACGGACCGCTCGTCCCGGGCGAGCTGGTCACCACCGAGCTCGCCCGCACCGTGCGTCGGGTCCTCACGCCGGACGGGGTCCTCCTGTTCAACCTGGTCGACCTCGCGCCCTTCGCGTGGGCGCGGCGGGCCATTGCCGCTGTCCGCCAGTCGTTCCCCGCTCTGACCGTCAGCGCAGAGACCTCGGTCCTGAAGGGGCGCCGACACGGCAACCTGGTCGTCGTGGCCTCGAGCCGCGGTCTGCCGCTGGAGGACCTCCGCCGACGCGTGGCCGCCTCACCGGTGCCGTACCGCGTCCTGGACGACGCCCAGACCGCCAGCACACTGGGCGGCGGGGCACCCTTCACCGACCTGGACACCATGCCTTCGCCACCGCCGCCGGACGGCAGAGGCCATTTCGGCTGAGGAGTCGACGTGCCCCCGGTGCAGACACCCGTCTCCGTCGCACGGCTCAGCCGGCCGGGATCGCCAAGGTCTGGCCGGCGTGGATCTCCGAGCTCGACAGGTTGTTCGCCAGCAGGATCCGCGCCACGCCCTCACGCACCGTCATGGCCGGCAGCTCCCGAGCGGCGATCTCGGAGAGGGTCTGACCGGGCCGCACCGTCTGGATCGACTGGATGGAGGTGGCGCCGGCTGAGCTCCCCAGCGCACCCACGCGGACCACCGCCGTCGCCGCGACGCTGAGAACCACGACGAGCAGCGTCAGCGTGATCGCGAGCCGACCCCAGCGCGTCAGCCGGAGGCCAGCGCGACCCCCGACCGTCGTCCTGGTCGGGACGAGCGTGAGGTGTCTGGGTTGCGGCACGAGGCTCAGGCCGGCCGGATCCCACACTGCTGCACTCATGATGTCCTCCCAGGGGAACGGTTCACGTGGTTCCGCCTCCGGCCGACGAGCGAAGACCACCTCGGGCGCGGTTAGAACGTCTGTACGAAGGGTCGCACACGTGTTCGACGAATTCAAGACACGCCTCGAACACCTGTTTGGAAACTGTGTTCGATCGCCATACGCTGTGGACATGTCCTGAAGCGAACCAGAGGCCACCGACAGAGCTACGCGGCACGGCATAGCGCAGCACCTGACCTGCGGAGATGGAGAACCAGATGAGTGACGGCACCGTCCACGAGATGCCCGAACGCGACCGCGGCGACGGGCTCACCGTGCGCCAGCGCCGGGTCCTGGAGGTCATCCGCAGCTCGGTCGACCGCCGCGGGTATCCGCCGAGCCTGCGTGAGATCGGTGAGGCCGTCGGCTTGACGTCGCCCTCCTCGGTCGCCCACCAGCTGGCCACCCTGGAGCGCAAGGGCTATCTCCGGCGTGACCCCAACCGCCCGCGCGCCATCGAGGTCGTCTCGCCGGACGTGCCGGCCGACATGCGCGGCTATCGCGGCGGTGCCAGCCCCGATGACGCTGAGCCGAGTTTCGACGAGACCGGGATCGGCGACACCCGCCCCGAGGCGTCCTATGTCCCCGTCGTCGGCCGGATCGCCGCCGGCGTGCCGATCATGGCCGAGGAGAGCGTGGAGGACGTCTTCCCGCTGCCCAAGCAGCTGGTCGGTGAGGGCACCCTGTTCCTGCTCAAGGTCGTCGGTGACTCGATGGTCGACGCCGCGATCTGCGACGGGGACTGGGTCGTGGTCCACCAACAGGCGACGGCGGAGAACGGCGACATCGTCGCGGCGATGCTGGACCACGAGGCGACCGTCAAGACCTTCAAGCGCCGCGACGGCAAGGTCTGGTTGATGCCGCACAACTCGGCGTTCGAGCCGATCGACGGCGACGAGGCCACCATCCTCGGCAAGGTCACCGCCGTCCTGCGCCGCATCTGACGCGACCCGCGGCCACCCGGGCCCGTATCCCACTGGTCCGGTCAGCGGTCCCGGCGCAGTGGCGACATCCGTTGGTACCAGGCGGTATCGATGTATCGGTCGAACTTGCGACCGACCTCCGCGAGCGTGCCGACATGCTCATAGCCCAGCGCGCGGTGTAGCCGCTCGCTCGGCTCGTTCGGCAGGGCGATGACGGCCATGGTGGTGTCCACGCCTTCGGCGTCGAGCCGTGAGAGCAGGCCGGTCATCAGTGCCCGCCCCACTCCGCGCCCCGTCGCCGCGCCATCGATGCTCCATCGACCTGCACGGATGTCTCCCGGGTGCCCACATAGACCGGCCGCGGGCGGAACTGGCTCGAGCTGGCATACCCGAGAACGACATCGGTCACCACGGCGGGTCAGCCCAGACAGAGTGGCAGCAGTGCCGCGGCCCGCTCGCTGAGGTGGGCAGGGGCGTCGGCGTCGCCGGCGACGTAGCCGCGCAGAGCCTGCTCGAAGAGACCGTCCATCAGCCCGTAGGTCATCGTCGAGCACATCACGAGTGGGCGCCCGGTGAGCTCGGCATACCGCTCGACCACTCGCCAGATCATCTGCTCGAGGGTGTCGTCGATGACCTTCACCGCGTCGCGGAAGTCCGGCTCGAACGTCGCCTGGTTGCGCAGGTCGTACCAGAGGCTGTGCATCGCGGCGTCCTGCACCAGCGTCTCGCTCAGCTTGGCGGTGAAGCGTTCGACGAGGTCGAGCCCGGTGACGGACTGATTGACGACCTCGTCGTAGCGGGTCACGCAGGTCGCCTTGTAGAGCCGGACCCCGTGGATGATCAGCTCGGTCTTGTCGGCGAAGTAGTAGTGGAGCACGCCGTGCGAGAAGTCCGAGTTCTGCGCGATATCGCGCAGCGAGGTGTTCGCATAGCCGCGGTCGCCCAGCGTGGCCAGAGCAGACATCGCGAGCTCGTCACGCCGCGCGTCGTACTTGTCGACGGGGCGGCGAGGACCACTGCGAGTCGCGATCGTCCCCGGAGTCATACCTCCATCGTAAACCGACCATCCCGGGATCTGGGCGATCGTCCAGAATTATTTGGTCAATTGTCCAGAGAAGTCTTGACGGACGTCCAGGGAAGGGCGACGGTGATCCCACCCACCCCGATGGACAAAGGAGTTCCCGTGAGTGTGTTCGACCTGCAGGGCCGTCGAGCCCTGGTCACCGGAGGCGCGCAAGGCCTCGGTGAGGGCATGGCCAAGGCGCTGGCTGCGGCCGGTGCGAGCGTGATGATCGCCGACCTGCAGGAGGCGGCAGGCAAGACTGTCGCGGGCGGACTCGGTGACGGACACGGGTTCGTCGCCCTGGACGTGACCGACGACGACGCGTGGGAGCGCGCCATCACCAGCACCGTCGACACGCTCGGCGGGCTCGACATCCTGGTCAACAACGCCGGGGTGGAGATCACCAGCCTGATCACCGAGGTCCAGGCCACGGACATCCGCACCATGCTCGAGGTCAACATCCTCGGCACGACGCTGGGGCTCAAGCACGGGCTCCGGGCCATGCGCCCCGGCGGGCCCGCAGGTCAGGGCGGCGCCATCATCAACGTCTCCTCGGTCGCCGCCACGATCGCGTTCCCCGGCATCTCCGTGTACTCGGCCACCAAGTCCGCCGTCGACCGCCTCACGCGAGTCGCGGCGATGGAGTCCGGCAAGCTCGGCTACGGGGTTCGGGTGAACTGCATCTATCCGGGCCTCGTCCCCACGGCCATGGGTGCCGGTCTGGCGAACGACGTCGCGGCCATCGGGCTGTTCCCCTCCGCAGAGGAGGCGGTCGGGGCCGTCATCGAGCTCACCCCGGCCGGTCGCCTCGGCGCCGTGGAGGACATGGCCGACGCGGTCGTCTTCCTGGCGTCCGACGCCGCCCGGTTCGTCACCGGCGCCGGCCTGGCCGTCGACGGCGGAATGGGGATGTGAGCCCGGTGGCCGACAAGAAGGTCGTCGTCTACGGCGCATCGGGCTACACCGGTCGCCTGATCTGCGAGTACCTGCGGGAGTACAACGTCGCGTTCATCGCGGCCGGCCGCGACAAGTCCAAGCTCCAGGAGTCGATGGACAAGAACGTCGCCGGGATCGAGACCGCGGACTACGACGTGGTCCAGGTCGAGCACACGGTCGAGGCGCTCACCGAGCTGTTCGCCGGCGCCGCCGTGGTCCTCAATACCGTCGGTCCGTTCACCAGCTTCGGGCCTGAGGTCGTGCAGGCCTGCCTTGCTGCAGGTGCGCACTACACCGACACCACCGGCGAGCAGGACTGGTTGATCACCTGCGACGAGGAGTACGGCGCCGACTTCGCCGCCAAGGGCCTACTGCTCGCACCCGGAATCGCGCAGATGTACACCACGGGCGAGATCGCCGCCCAGATCTGCCTCGAGCAACCCGGCCTGGACACCCTGGACATCGCGGTCTTCTGGGGTGGGAGCCCCACCATCGCCTCGACCCGGACCATCCTGGTCAACGCCGCCACCACGGCCGCGCACTACCTCGAGCAGAACGCCTACGTCGCCTGGCCGGCCGACTCCGGCCTGGTCTCACTGTCGATCCCGGGCCAGCACGAGCTCGCGCTCGCGCTGCCGTGGGGTGGCACGTCGCACCCCGTGTGGTTCAGGAACGACCCCCGCGTCGCGAACTGCAAGGCGCAGGGCGGGGTGTTCAACGCCGCCCTCATGCACGCCGTCCCGCAGATCGTGGCCGGGGCGATCGAGGCGACCAAGGACATGAACGCCCAGGACCGGGACGCGGCCCTGACCGCCTCCGCCTCGCAGGTCATGAGCTCCATGCCGCCCCGGGAGAACCCGAGGGTCAACAAGTCGCTCGACTCGGTGCACGCGTCCGGCCCGCTGGGACGCGCGCACTGCGTGATCCACGGCAACTCCAACTACAAGCAGACCGGTCTGCTCCAGGCGTACGCCGCGTACTCCCTGCTCCAGCAGCCGCCGCTGCGAACGGGATTCGCGTCGGGCTGCCAGGCCTTCGGGCACCGTGAGCTGCTTGGCGTGCTGCGCAGCTTCGGGCTGGTGATGGAGCCGGTGCTCACCGTGGAGCGCTGACGTGCGCCTGGTCGACTATCTGGACAAGGGGGCGTCCGTGGACGCGGACGCTCCTTGTCTGACCACTGAGGGCGTGACCCGCACCTATGCCGAGGTGCAGGCGTTGTCGCACAACGTCTCCGCGTCCTTGGCGGCCCGCGGGGTCGCGCCCGGACAGAGCGTCGCCATCCTCTCGTCGAACGACCCCGATGCGTTCAGCTGCGTGTTCGGGATCAGCCGCTCGGGCGCGGTGTGGTGCCCGATCAACCCGCGCAACGAGGCCGCCGAGAACCGCGAGCTGCTCGACCTGTTCGACTGCGTGGCGGTCATCTTCCAGCAGGCGTTCGCTCCGCTGGTCGCCCAGATCGTGCCCGACCTGCCCCAGGTCGCGACCCTGGTGTGCCTCGACGGCGAGGTCTCCGGCCAGGTGCCGGGTGTGCTCAGCTGGGAACAGTTCCTTGCTCTGGGCACCGATCAGCCTGAGCACCAACGCGATCCGGTCGACGGACCCAACGGCGTCGCGATGATCGTGGGCACCGGCGGCACGACAGGACGACCCAAGGGTGTCCAGCTGACGGGCACCAACCTCGAGACCATGTCAGCGATCACCCTGATGGCGTACCCGTGGAAGGGGCGTCCCGTGTACCTCGCCCTGGCTCCGCTCACCCATGCCGCCGGCGTCCTCTGCTTCCCGGTGATGACCCGGGGTGGCGAGGTCGTGATCATGCGGTCTCCGGACCTCGCCGCGTTTGTGGACCTGATCCCCCAGCACCGGGTGACGCATACCTTCCTGCCGCCCACCCTGATCTACATGCTGCTGGCCAAGGAGGCTCTGGACACGACGGATCTCGGCTCGCTGCAGTGCTTCTGGTACGGCGCGGCGCCGATGTCCGCGGCGCGGCTGGAGGAGGCGCTGACGCGGATCGGACCGATGGCCCAGCTGTTCGGGCAGACCGAGGCGCCGATGATGATCTCGACCATGGCACCGGCCGACCACTACCTCCCGGACGGGACGGTCGCAACGGCTCGGCTCAGCTCGGCCGGGCGGCCCAGCCCGCTGGTCACCGTCGCGATCATGGATCCCGAGGGTCGCCTGCTCCCCCGGGGCGAACGCGGCGAGATCGTGGTGCGCAGCTCGCTGGTCATGGCCGGCTACTACCGCAACCCCGAAGCCACGGCTGAGGCCTCCGCCCACGGATGGCACCACACCGGCGACATCGGCCTGCTCGACGAGGACGACTTCCTGTTCATCGTCGACCGGGCCAAGGACATGATCATCACCGGCGGCTTCAACGTGTACTCCACCGAGGTGGAGCAGGCCCTGCTTGCCCACCCCGAGGTCCAGGACTGCGCCGTGATCGGGCTGCCGGACGAGAAGTGGGGCGAACGGGTGGTCGCCGTGCTGCAGCCTCGCGGCGCGACGGTCGACCTGGAGTCGGTGCGCGCGCTCGCCCGCGCGCGGCTCGGCGGGGTGAAGACGCCCAAGCAGTTCGTGGTCTGGCCCGACCTGCCACGGTCCAAGGTCGGCAAGGTCCTCAAGAGCGAGATCAAACAGCGGCTGGGCACCTGACCGGCCGGTCGCGCGTGAGGCCGGGCTGGGTCGGGGTCACCAGATGAACGGTGCCGGATCGGGGTCCGGCGCTCACGCCTGGTCGAGCACCTCGTGCAGCCGCGCGGCGAACGCCTCCGGCTGCCCGGCCTGGCCGTACTCGTCGCCGAGGAAGCCGCCGTGGTGGCTCGGGAAGACGGTCACGTCCTGACCGAGGACCGCCGCGAGCGCGGCTGAGGCCCGGCCGGTCATCTCGTGCTCCGACTCCTCGCCGGCGGCGACCACGACGCGGGTGTCGGCAGCGTTCAGGGCCGTGAGGTCAGGCTGGAACGACACGCAGGTGCGGCTGTTGAGCCCCAGCAGAGCATCGCCACGTGAACCGTCGTCCTCGCTCGACATCCCGAACATCGCAGGGTCGGGTGCGGGCCGGTCGAGGTAGTCCGCCGGCACCGGACCCTTGACCATCACGAAGGCAATGAACTTCGCCATCGCCACGCCCTGACCCGACCGCTGGTAGGTCTGGCCGATGTCCTCGTTGACCGCGAGAACCTGGTCGCGGTCCGGCAGGTACTCGGCCAGTGGGGGCTCGTGCGCGACCAGCGTGCGCACGAGGTGCGGGTGGGACGCGACCAGCGCGAGGCAGTTGATCGCACCCCCGCTGCTGGCGAAGACATCGACCGGACCGTTGCTCACGGCCTCGATCACCCGCGCGATGTCGCCACCGTGGTCCGCGGGTGTGGTGTCGGACACCGGCGCGGTGAGCGTGCTGCGGCTGGTGCCGCGGGGGTCGTAGGTCACGACCGGTCGATCGGTGAAGTACGAGGCAAGCGTGCCGAACCCCGCTGCGCTCATGGGTGATCCGACCATGAGCAGGACCGGGCGTTCGGGAGTGGCTGCGTCCAGGTCGCCATGGACGTCATAGGTGACGGTGGCGCCGGGAGCGTCGAGGGTGTGGGTCGCGATCACCGCGTCCTCGTTCGTCGGCGCGGCGCTGGGCTGGCTGGTCTCGGTCACGGGGTCCTCCGAGGTCGTGGTGGTATAGGTGAGACTACGCATCGGTCCGGAACTCATCGGTCTTGCCTCGTTCGCTGTCCCCCCTTTCCCCGCCCCGGCAGCTTTGGGTGCGTGAACGCTCGCGAATCAAAGCGTCTACGCACCCAATCTCACAGTTGGCCGGGGCGGGGCTGGGGGAGCCGGCAGCGGGGGCTCGGGGGTCGCTCATGCGAGGGCGCCGAGGCGCTGCGCGAGCGATGTCAGGGTGGGCCCCAGCGGGGCGTCGAGCTGGAGCGTCGCCTCGGCGTCCCCGCGGGTCGGGCCCCGGGTGATGATCGCGACCGGGATGTGGTGGGCGTGCGCGCGGCGGACGAAGCGGTATCCGGACATCACCTTGAGCGAGGACCCCAGCACCAGGAGCGCACGGGACTGCTCGGTGATCTCGAAGGACCGCTCGACCAGCGGCTTGGGCACCGACTCCCCGAAGAACACGACGTCGGGCTTGAGGGTGTCGTGGTCGCAGACCAGGCAGCGTGGGGTGACGAACCCGGCGACGTCGAGCTCGTTCAGGACGACGTCACCATCGGGCCGGATCTCCTCGCTGGTGACCGTGAACCCGGGGTTCGCCTCGCGCATCCGGGTGTCGAGGTCGACCCGGGTGGTCAGGTCGCCGCAGGTCAGGCAGGCCACCCGGGCCAGCGCACCGTGGAGCTCCAGGACCTCGGTCGTCCCCGCCGCCTGGTGCAGCCCGTCGACGTTCTGGGTGATGACCGGCCCGACGAGCCCGGCCCGCTGCAGCGCCGTGACCGCGCGGTGCCCGTCGTTGGGCCGTGCTGCAGTGAACCGCTGCCAGCCCACATAGCTGCGCGCCCAGTACCGGCGTCGGGCCTCGCTGGTGCCGGTGAACTCGCTGAACTGCATGGGCGTCACGCGACGTTCGCCGTCCGGTCCGCGGTAGTCGGGGATGCCCGACTCGGTGCTGATCCCCGCTCCGGACAGGACGGTCACGCCTCCGCCACCCAGGAGGTCGGCGATCGCGTCGAGGGGCATCCTGTCGAGGAGCCCGCGGTCCGTCACCGCCGCAGCCCGCTCCTGCTCGCCCGTCACCGGACCAGTATCGCCGGGAAGCCCGACCAGCGCCTGAGTCGCCGGCGACCTGCGTGGTGCCCTGGCGTCCGGACCAGCTATTAGCCAAGTGCCAAGACTTCGGAGATTGGATAACACTGCGTTATCATCGACCATGATCGATGCAGCCGGCCTCCGCGTGATGCGCGCCATCGCCGACGAGGGAAGCTTCACCGGGGCGGCCACCGCACTCGGATACTCCCAGCCGGCCATCTCCCAGATGGTGCGGCGGCTCGAGCAGCGCACCGGGACCGCACTGGTCGAGCGCGTGGGCCGCATCGTGCGTCTCACCGAAGCAGGCCAGGTCCTCGCTCGACATGCTACCGGCGTGCTCGCGGCGCTCGACGCCGCCGAGGAGGAGATCGCCGCGATTGCCGGGCTGCGAGCCGGACGGGTCCGGTTGATGGCGTTCCCCTCGTCCTCGGCGACCCTGGTGCCCCGTGCTCTGGCCTTGGTCAAGCAGCGCTTCCCCGACGTCCAGGTGAGCTTCACCGAGGCCGAGCCGCCCCAGTCGCTGGCCGCGCTGCGGGCCGGTGAGTGCGACCTGGCGGTCGCCTTCGCCTATGAGGGCACCGACCTGTCGCGCGGGGAGGAGGACCTCGACCTGTTCGTCACCATCCCGCTGCTGGAGGACGAGGTGCGTCTGGCACTGCCGAAGACCCACCCACTCGCCGACGCCGACGAGATCTCGCTAGCCGACCTGTCGGACGAGAGCTGGATCGCGGGCTGCCCCCGATGTCGGGGACACCTGCTCCAGCTCTGCGCCACGGCGGGATTCACCCCCCAGGTGTCCTACGAGACCGAGGACTACGTCGCGGTACTCGGCCTGGTCGCCGAGGGCCTCGGCGTCGCCCTGGTCCCGGACCTCATCCTCACCACGGCCCGCAACACCGACGTCGCGACCGTGCGGATCAAGCCGGCGTCCCGGCGACAGATCCACGCGGTCACCACTGCCGACCTCCAGCGCGTCCCCGCGGTGCAGGCCACCCTGGACGCGTTGTGCGAGAGCGCGAACGCTCGCGCCGCCGCGCTCGCCCCGGTCTGACCCGACCGATCGCTGAGATCGCGACCTCAGCACCGCGCAACGCCACTACCCTCGGGGCAGCGGTGCCGGCCAGCAGGTGGCCGCACCAGCCGGTTCCAGGAGGCGCCCCATGACCCCGTCCCGTCTCACGGTCGCAGCACTCGTCTCGTCCACGGCGGTGGCGTTGGTGCTGGCGGCCTGCGCGGCCCCCGAGGACGCGCCCTCGGGCGACGCGGTTGCCACCGCCAAGCTGTCCTCCGGGGCGTGTCAGAAGGAGAACCTCGAGCTGCTGACTCCGGGCTCTTTCACCGTCGGCACCGACAAGCCGGCGTACCCGCCGTGGTTCGTGGACGACGACCCGACCAACGGTGAGGGATACGAGTCGGCGGTCGCGTACGCGGTGGCCAAGCAGATGGGGTTCGCCGAGATCGACGTCACGTGGGTGACGGTGCCGTTCAACAAGGTCGTGGTCCCCGGTGAGAAGGACTTCGACGTCGACATCAACCAGGTGTCGATCAGCGAGGCACGCAAGCAGGCAGTCGACTTCTCCAGCGGGTACTACGACGTGCGCCAGGCCGTGATCACCACCAAGGGCAGCGCGATCGACGGAAAGACCACCGTCGCCGACCTGGCCTCGGCCAAGCTCGGCGCGCAGGTCGGCACCACCTCGCTGACCGCGATCACCGACCAGATCAAGCCGAGCCAGAAGGCAGCGCCCTACGACACCAACGACCAGGCGGTGCAGGCGCTGCAGAACGGCCAGATCGACGGCATCGTCGCCGACCTTCCCACGGCGTTCTACATGACGGGCGCGCAGCTCGACGACGGGGTGATCGTCGGCCAGCTGCCCGCCGCGGGAGCCCAGGAGCAGTTCGGGATGGTGCTGGACAAGGGCTCGGCGCTCACCGCGTGCGTGAGCCTCGCCGTCGACACGCTGCGCTCCGACGGCACCCTGGACGACCTCGCCGCCAGGTACCTCACGGCCGCCGGCGCACCCGAGCTCCGGGAGTGACCACCTGGTCTCCCTCGACCCGACAGGTCGAGCGGGACGCCTATCGGCGGCGGCAGGCGCAGCGGTCCGGGCTGATCGCGACCGTGAGCACCGTGGCGCTCCTGTCCGTGGCGATCACCGCCCTCACCACCTCTCCGGGGTGGCCCCGGGTCCAGCGCACCTTCTTCAGCCCGTCGAAGGCCTGGGACTCACTCCCCGCAGTGGCCCAGGGACTCTGGCTCAACGTGCGCGTGCTCCTCGTGTGTGCCGTGCTCATCGCCCTGATCGGGATGGCCCTGGCGGTGATGCGCACGCTGCGTGGGCCGGTCTTCTTCCCATTGCGCCTCTTCTCGGCCGCCTACACCGACCTGTTCCGCGGGTTGCCGTTGCTCCTGGTGATCTTCCTGCTCGGGTTCGGGGTTCCCGCGCTGCGGCTGCAGGGCGTCCCCAAGGACGCCCTGTTCTGGGGTGGCGCAGCGCTGGTCCTGTCGTACTCGGCGTACGTCGCCGAGGTCTTCCGGGCCGGGATCGAGTCGGTCCACCCCTCGCAGCGGGCCGCGGCCCGGTCGCTGGGCCTCAGCAACGCGCAGTCGCTGCGGTTCGTCGTCCTGCCCCAGGCGGTGCGCCGGGTGATGCCACCGCTGATGAACGACCTGGTGTCGCTCCAGAAGGACTCCGGGCTCATCGCCGTGCTCGGCGTCGTCGACGCGATCCGAGCCGCCCAGATCGAGACGGCCAGCGACTTCAACTACACGCCGTACGTGGTCGCCGGGCTGCTGTTCGTCAGCCTCACCATCCCGATGGTGCGGCTCACCGACTGGTTCGCCCGCCGCCAGGGGTTCCACGGGGCCGGAGGGATCGTGTGAGCACTCCGCTCCTGTCGCTGCACGGAGTGCGCAAGGCGTTCGGGTCGAACGTCGTGCTCGACGACCTGTCGCTCGAGGTCGGTGCGGGCGAGTGCGTCGTGCTCATCGGCGCCTCCGGCTCGGGGAAGTCGACCCTGCTGCGGTGCGTGAACCTGCTCGAGGTGGTCGACGACGGCGTCATCGAGCTGCTGGGCGAGGACATCACCGACCCCAGGGTCGACAGCGACCGGGTCCGGTCCCGGATGGGGATCGTGTTCCAGGCCTACAACCTGTTCCCCCACCTGTCGGTCCTGGACAACATCACGCTGGCGCCCGTGCGGGTACACCGGGTCCCCCGGGCCGAGGCTCGCGAGCGGGCCATGGCGATGTTGGAGCGAGTCGGCCTGCAGGACAAGGCCTCCGCGCGCCCCGACGACCTGTCCGGCGGTCAGCAGCAGCGGGTCGCCATCGCGCGCTCGCTGGTCACCTCCCCCTCCTTGATGCTGCTCGACGAGGTGACCTCGGCCCTGGACCCCGAGCTGGTCGGTGAGGTGCTCGACCTGCTGCGCTCGCTGCGGGACGAGGGCATGACGATGATTTTGAGCACGCACGAGATGGGCTTCGCCCGCCAGGCGGCCGACGCCGTCTGCTTCCTGCACGATGGCCGCATCCACGAGCAGGGCCCGCCAGAGCAGGTGCTCGGCGCACCGCAGCAGGAGCGCACCCGCCGGTTCCTGGCCCGTATGACGGGATGACTGCGGGTCGCACAGCGGAGCTGACGCGCGATCTCGACGACATGCGCGTTCTACCCGCCTGCGTCTGCGGTGCCGGTCCTGGCGAGAGCGGCCGCGTCAGTGGGAGTCACGGGCGAGTGTGACGGGCGCTGAGTACCGAGCCCCGGGCACCGGGCACCGAGCCCCGGGCACCGGGCACCGGGCACCGGGCACCGGGCACCGGGCACTGACTAGGAACCTCGCCAGGTCACGGCGACTCCCTCCCCCTCGGCGAGGATCGCGATGTCCCCCCGCTGGTCGGTGCGCAGCACGGCGTACCCGTCGCGGCGGAGCTCGGCGAGGTGTCCGGCAGTGGGGTGGCCGTAGTCGTTGTCGCGACCGACACTGATGATCGCCAGCGGGGCCCGGACGGCGGCGATGAAATCTTCGTCGAGGTTGGCCGAGCCGTGGTGCGGCGTCTTGACCACGTCGAAGCCACGAGCCGCCGCGGCGAGCAAGGGGTCCCGTCGCACCTCGAGGAGCATGGCGTGCGCGGCCTCGTGCTCGACGTCACCGAGGAGCAGCGCGTCGACCGGACCGCTGTGGACCTCGAGCACCACGGACCCGTTGTTGGCGATCGAGCCGGAGGTGATCCGGCGTGCCGGCCACCACACCCGACCCGACAGGCCCGCCCAGCCCAGCGTGTCACCGGCGTAGACCTCGCGCACCCTGACCCCCGCGCGCTCGGCCCATCCTCGGACCCGGCGCACCTCGTAGTCGGGGTCGAGGATCGGCGATACGAGGATCTCGGCGACCCTCCGGCCGGCCAGGGCACCGGGCAGACCCTCGACGTGGTCAGCGTGGAAGTGCGTGAGGACCACAGCATCGAGGACGTCCACGTGGAGCCGGTCCAGGCACCGGTCCATCGTCGCCGGGTCGGGGCCGACATCAACGACGACGGCGTGACCGGGTGTCGTCGCCAGTACCAGCCCATCGCCCTGGCCGACGTCACAGGCCACCAGCCGCCAGTTCGCCGGAGGCCAGGTCGTGGCCGCGGTGGGTGCCGCAGCTCCCACCGCGAGGGCACCGGCCGCGAGGACGGCGAGAGGTCGTCGGTGCACCTGGTGGGACCACCACCTCCAGGTCAGCAGGAGGAGGACGCTCAGGCCTGCGAGCAGCAGCGCACCGGCAGGTCCGTCGGGCCAGGCCACCGTCCCACCTGGCACCGTCGCGAGGCGCCGCGCGATCTGCGCGATCCCCAGCGCGGGCAGCGCCCCGAGCCAGCACAGCACCTGCGCGAGCGGGTCCCACACCACCGCAGCGAGCGCGGCCGAGATGCCCGCCACCGTCGCCGGGGCCACCAACGGTGCGGCGAGCAGGTTGGCCGGCAGCCCGACCAGGCTCACCGACCCCTGGAGCAGGACGACCACCGGCGCGCACATGGCCTGTGCCGCCACCGGGATGGCCAGCGCCGGCCCCGCCTTCGCCAGCCGCGGCGGCAGGGCTCGTCCGATCGCGCCGCCCCAGTCGCGCACGAACAGAAGCAGCCCGAGCGTGGCGAGGGTGGAGAGCGCGAACCCGAAGGACCGGGCCAGCCAGGGGTCGACAGTGAGCAGGACGATCACGGCGCTGGAGAGCACCGGTATGCCGGCCGCTCGTCGAGAGGCGCTGAGGCCGATGAGCCCGATCGCGCCCATCACGGCCGCGCGCAGCACGCTCGGTTCGGGCCTGGCCAGGATGACGAACCCGGCCAGGACACCCAGCGCCGCCGCGGGTCGCAGCCTCCGGTGCAGTCCGAGCAGCGCAGCGCATCCCAGTGCTGCCGCGAGCACGATGGCGACGTTGGATCCCGACACCGCCGAGAGGTGCGTCATGCCGGTCGCGAGCATGGCGTCGGTGAGATCGGCGGGTGTCCGGCTCGTGTCGCCGATCACCAACGCCGGCAACAGCCCCCGAGCGTCGTCGGGCAACGGGCTCGCGGCGTCCCGCAGGCCTGCCCGAAGGTGCTCGGCCGCGCGAGCAACGATGCCGGGCCGCGAGGTCACCCACGGCGAACCGCGGGCCCGCACCACCGCGACGAACGGGTCGGCCGCGTCGGCCGGGCCAAGGCGGCCCTGCACCCTCAGCTCGGACTGCCACGCCACGTCCCGCCACCGCGTGTCGCCGAGGAGGAGCACCGTGGTGCGTACGCGGGCAAACTCACCCCGGGCCCGAACCTGCCGCACCGCGAGCCGGAACGACACCTGCTCCCCCGACCGCGACGGGCGGGCGAGCGGCTCGGTGACCACCCGGCCGACCAGTGTGACCACGGCGCCATCCTCCACCAGCCCACCGAGCGGACCCGACTCGCGCACGAGCCCCTGGCCCCCCGACGCTGCGAGCACCAGGGCGGTGGCCGCGGTCGCCAGGAGGACTCGTGTCGGTCGCCGCTGCCGGACCAGCACCAGCGCGGTCACCGCCGCGACACCGGCCCCGGCCACCGCGCGGAGGCCGGCGGGCAGCGCGAGCATCAACGCCCCGGCCGCCCACGCAACCAGGGCCGGGACCAGTAGCCGCAGATCAGGACCCTGACCCGATCCGTCTGCGTGGGCGCCGACCGGTGGAGGCGCGCTGACAGCACCGCCGCCTGGCTCGGGAGCTCGCGTCACGTCAGACCGCGACCAGGGTCTGGAGCTGGGCGAAGATCTTCTCACCGATCCCGCTCACCTCAGCGAGCTCGTCGACGCTGGTGAAGCTCCCGTGCTCGCTGCGCCAGTCGAGGATGCGCTGAGCCAGCACCGGCCCCACGCCGGGAAGGGTGTCGAGTGCGGCGAGGTCGGCGGTGTTGAGGTTGACGACCGCGGTGCCGCCACCAGCGGCCGACCCACCGGTTCCCCCTGCTCCGCCTCCCCCTGCTCCGCCTGCCCCGGCACCACCGGGGAGGGAGCCGAGCTGTTCGCCGGGCTTCGGAACCCGGATCTGCTCACCATCGACGACCAGTCGTGCCAGGTTGACGGCCGCCAGGTCCGCGGTGCGCGTCGGACCACCGGCCCGGGTGATCGCGTCGGTCACCCGCGAGCCCGCCGGGAGCTGTACGACCCCCGGACGGGCGACCTGGCCCACGACGTGAACCACCACCCAGGCGGCCCGTAGCGCACCCGACCCCGGCGCACCGGTCGGGACGCCACCGCCCAGCGCGCCCGCACCGGAGGGCTCGCCCCCCACCGGACCACCGGAGGGAGGACCGCTTGGCCCGGCCGGAGCCGTCGAGAAGCCCGCCGGGACACCGCTGCGGCCGGTGAGGGCAGCCGGGGTGGAGCCACCCAGGGTGGTCGGACCGACCGCCTGCGGGCGTGCCTCCGCTCGCGCCATCGCCACGCGGACGCCGAAGATCCCCACCGCCGCGAGCACGACCACCAGCAGTCCGACCACGGCCGCCCTCGGCACGCGCACCCGTGCGCCGGTGAGCGCGGCAGGCATCGTGAGCAGGCGAGGGACGGAGCGGCGGTGCCGGCCGCCGCGAGGATGGGTCACGTGAGCCGGTGGGTGGCCGAGCACAGCGTCGCGCGGCGAGAGCCGGACACGATCCAGCCGGGCACGGTCGAGCCCGCGACCCGGACGTGAGCTGCGCTCGCCTGGGTGGCGGGCGAGCGAGTGGTCGTCCAGCGCATCGCGGTCCAGCGGGTCGCCGTACAGCGGGTCGCCGTGCAGCGGGTCGCCGTCCGGCAGGTCGCCGACCAGCGCGTCGCCGTCCATCGCGTCGCCGTCCAGCGGGATGAGCTCGGCCGCCAGCCAGGTGCGGGTCGGAGTCCAGTACGCGTCGTCCTCAGGCCGACCGTTCACATCGTCCTCGGCTGGTCGCCCCGCTTGCCCACGGGCGCTCAGCGCCGACATCGGCGCCGCTGCGCCCTCGGGAGGCGGGTCGGGCCTCACCGTCAGGAGCGCGCGCAGGCGCGGCGACGGCTCCTCGGGTCGACGGCGCAGCGGCATGGGTCGAACCTAGGAACCGCCGGGCTCCCGACCCAGCCCGCGAGCACCGGCTGTGGACAACCGGTGCCCATCGGAGATCCCTGTGGACGGTCGGGCCGGGGGGCGGGGGCCGGGGGCCGGGGGCCGGGGGCCGGGGCTGGGCCGGGGGCCGGGGGCGCGGGGGCCGGGGGCCGGGGCGGGCTGGGCTGGGGCTGGGGCTGGGGCTGGGGCTGGGGCCTACGGACCCTCGCGGGCCACCCGTCGAGCCGCCAGGAACCCCTTGATGTTGGCCCGGTGCCGGTACAACACGATCGCGGCGACACCGACGCACCAGATCCCCTCGGCGGGAACCGCCTGAAGTCCCCACCCGAGCCAGCGGGCGACCCCGAGCAGCAGCAGCGCCGTACAGGCGGCGATGGACCCAGCGGCCACCCACCGCGTCACCAGCACGACCACGAGGAACAGCACCGCGATGGCCAGCCCCGACCATGGCTGGATCGCGAGGATCGCACCGAGCGACGTCGCGACACCCTTGCCGCCGCGGCCCTTGAGGAAGGGCGACCAGATGTGACCCAGGATCACCGCGAGACCGACGACCAGCGCGCCATAGGTGCCCGCGAACCGCTGGGTGAGGAGCACCGGCACCAGGCCCTTGAGCACGTCGGCGATCCCGACCACCACCCCCCACTGCACTCCGAGCACCCGGCCCGCGTTGGTCGCCCCCGGGTTGCCCGAACCCGAGCTGAGGTCCTTGCCCAGGACGCGGGCGATGATCGTGGCGGGGTTGACCGACCCGACCAGGAAACCCAGGACGAACAGCAGCACCATCAGCACGGTCAGCCCGACCATCGCTCCCCCGAGATCCACGTCGTCGACCTCAGCCCACCGGCCGGGGCGACACGACCGTGGCCAGCGTGCCCGGTCCGACGTGGGCACCGACCACGGCGCCGAGCTCGACCAGCCGGACCTCTCCCGGTCGTTCGCCCAGCCGTTCCCTGAGCCGTTCGACCAGCTCCTCCGCGCGCACTCTGGAGTCGAGGTGGTGAACCGCGACATCTGCCCCGGTCTCACCCGCGGACTCGATGGCCACCCCGGCCAGGTCGAGCAACCGGGCGAGCGCACGGGTGGAGGTGCGGACCCGTTCCAGCGGCGAGATCGAGCCGTTCGCCAGGGTGAGGATCGGCTTGATCGCCAACGCCGACCCGAGCAGTGCCGATGCGGCTCCGATCCGCCCGCCGCGACGCAGGTGCTCGAGCGTGTCGACGTAGAACGCCACCGAGGCAGCCTGGCAACGTGAGAGTGCCTGTGCCGCAATGTCATCCACGCCTGCCCCGCCGTTCGACGCCTCCGCCGCGGTCAGCACTGCATATCCCATGGCCATCCCCAGCGAACGCGAGTCGACGACCGTCACCGGGATCGGCGACTGCTGGCCGGCGAGGTGCGCCGACTCCAGGGTGCTCGACATGTCCGAGGAGATGTGGACCGAGACGACGGCCGTGGCTCCCGCCGTCGCCGCCGCCTCATAGGTCGCGAGGAACGCCTGAGGGGTGGGCCTCGAGGTGCTCACCGGTCTGAAGCTGCGCAGTGCGTTCGCAACCTCGGCAGTGGTGACGTCGACGCCCTCGCTGTGCTCGACGCCGGCGATGACGACGTGCAGTGGGACCACGCGGATCCCGTGGTCGTCGATGAGGTCCTGCGGCAGGTAGGCCGTGGAGTCGGTGACGATCGCGATGCTCACCTCGCCCACGCTAGCGTCCGGACCGCGCGCACAGCCGGACTGACAGCCGGACTCAGAGCGGGACCACGTTCACCAGCTTGGGTGCGCGCACGACCACGGTGCGGATGCCGCCCGCCGTCGCCGCGGCTACCTTGGGCAGGGCGAGCACCTGCTCGCGCAGCGCGTCCTCGCTGATGTCGGCAGCGACCTCGAGACGGTCGCGGACCTTGCCCTTGATCTGCACCACACACGTGACGGTGGCCTCGACCAGCAGCGCCGGGTCCGCCACCGGGAACGGGTGCTCGGACAGGGACTCTGCGTGACCCAGTCGCGCCCAGAGCTCCTCGGCGATGTGTGGTGCCAGCGGAGCGACCATCAGGACCAGGGCCTCCGCTGCCGCGACCGGTACAGGGTCCAGCTTGGTCAGGACGTTGTTCAGCTCGATCATCCGGGCAATGGCCGTGTTGAAGCGCAGGTTGTCGTAGTCGGTCCGCACGGTGGCGACAGTGTGTGCCACGACGCGCGCGGTCGCCTCGTCCGGCGCGGCGTCCACCACCAGTACCTGACCGGTCTCCTCGTCGATCACGTTGCGCCACAACCGTTGCAGGAAGCGCTGCGCACCGACGACCGCGCGGGTCTCCCACGGTTTCGACAGCTCCAGCGGACCCATCGACATCTCGTAGACCCGCAGGGTGTCGGCACCATAGGTGTCGTACATCTCGTCCGGGCTCACCGCGTTGCGCAGCGACTTCCCGATCTTCCCGTACTCCCTCGTCACCGGTTGCTCCCTGCCAGGTGAATGTCGGGTGGTGCGGGTCGCCGCCCTCGACCTCCTGGACCTCCGTGGCCTCGACGTACTGACCGCGGGCGTCCTTGTAGGCGAACGCCTGGATATAGCCCTGCGAGAAGTAGGTGCGGAACGGCTCCTCGCTGCTGACGTGGCCCAGGTCGAACAGGACCTTGTGCCAGAAGCGCGCATACAGCAGGTGCAGCACGGCGTGCTCGACCCCGCCGATGTACAGGTCCACGCCGCCGGGGTCGGCCAGACCCGCGGGAGCGCCGGCGACGGTCTCCGAGCGGGGGCCGATCCAGTACCCCTCGTTGTCCGGGTCGAGGAACGCATCGTTGTTCGTGGGGTCCAGGTATCGCAGGTAGTACCAACAGGATCCGGCCCAGTTGGGCATGGTGTTGGTCTCGCGGCGATACGTCTGCGGGCCACGACCGTTGCCCAGGTCCAGCTCGACCTCGACCCATTCCGGAACCCTCGACAGCGGCGGCTCCGGCGCGCTGGTGTTGTCGTCCGGCTCGAACGTCTTGGGCGAGTAGTCGGGGACATCAGGCAGCGTGACCGGAAGCATCGACTCGGGCACCGAGTGCGCCACGCCGTCCTCGTCGAAGACGATCGGGAACGGCTCACCCCAGTATCGCTGACGGCTGAACAACCAGTCCCGCAGCTTGTAGTTGACCGTCCCGTGGCCGGCCTCCTTGTCCTCCAGCCAGGCGATGATCCGTGCCTTCGCCTCGGGGATGGCCAGGTCGTCCAGCGAGATCTCGTCGTTGGCGGAGTTGATCGCCGGGCCCTCCCCGGTGAACGCCTGGTCCTGCGGGTGCCCCTCGCTGGGTCGGACGGTGCGGACGACCGGCAGCTCGAAGGCCGCGGCGAAGTCCCAGTCGCGTTGGTCCTGACCCGGCACCGCCATGATCGCGCCCGTGCCGTAGCCCATCAGCACATAGTCCGCGACGAACACGGGCACCTCGGTCCCGGTGACCGGGTTGGTCGCGTAGGCACCGGTGAAGACGCCGGTCTTGTCCTTGCCCTCGATCTGTCGCTCGACCTCGCTGCGACGCGAGGCCGCCAGCCGGTACGCCGACACCGCCTCGCCCGGTGTGCTTCCGCCACGCGTCCAGGCAGACTTCGATCCCACGGGCCAGTCTCCCTGCGGGACAATGGTTTCCAGCAAGGGATGCTCGGGCGCCAAGACCATGAAGGTGGCGCCGAACAGTGTGTCCGGGCGGGTGGTGAAGACCTCGATCGACTCGCTCGTCCCGACCACGGGGAACGACACGCGCGCCCCCTGGCTGCGGCCGATCCAGTTGCGCTGCATGGCCTTGACCTTGTCGGGCCACGCGACGCGGTCCAGGTCGTCGGCCAGCCGGTCGGCGTACGCGGTGATCCGCATCATCCACTGACGCAGGTTGCGCCGGTACACGGGGAAGTTGCCACGCTCGGACCGGCCCTCGTTGGTGACCTCCTCGTTGGACAGCACGGTGCCCAGCCCGGGGCACCAGTTGACCGGCGCCTCGGAGACGTAGGCCAGCCGGTGGCCGTCGACCACGTCAGCCTGCTCGACCGCGGACAGCTCGGCCCAGGGTCGGCCGTCCGGGGTGGAACGGCCGCCCTCGGAGTACTGGGCGACCAGCTCGCTGATGGGTCGGGCGCGACCGACGCTCCCGTCCGGTCTGATCGCCTCCGGGTCGTACCAGCTCTCGAAGATCAGCCGGAAGATCCACTGGGTCCAGCGGTAGTAGCCGGGATCGATCGTCTCGATCGACCGGCGGTCGTCCAGCCCCAGGCCCAGTCGCCTCAGCTGGCGCCGCATCACGACCATGTTGTCCTCGGTCGTCTTGCGCGGGTGCTGCCCGGTACGGACGGCGTACTGCTCGGCCGGCAGACCGAACGCGTCGTACCCCAACGCGTGCAGCACGTTCTTGCCGAGCATCCGGTGGAACCGGGAGTACACGTCGGTGGCGATGTACCCGAGCGGGTGGCCGACGTGCAGACCGGCACCACTGGGGTACGGGAACATGTCGAGGACGACCAGGTGGCCGCCAGTGAAGTCGGCCATCCGCCCGGGCTCGCTCAGCTGACCACTCGGGTTCGGCGCGTGGAAGGTGCCCTGTTCCTCCCAACGGTCCTGCCAGGCGACCTCGATCCGGCCAGCCAGCTCGGCGGTGTAGCGCTGCGGCGTCTCGCTCATCTCGTCCTCGTGTCGTCGGTCTCGGCTGGGTGTGCTGCGAACGCATGAAAAAACCCCTCACGCAGGAGGGGTCAGCCGCGATGGCCCGGGTGGTTCGGTCTCACCCGGTGAGCCAGCGCGGCTAGCGAAGGAGCAGCTGCCGGGCCATGGGAAACAGGTTAGCGCAGCCGGGCGGCCCGCCGTGTCCGCCGGTGCCGGCGGCGCACGTGCTGACGGAGGAGACACGGCCGCTGCAGGTGACCCCCGGGTCGCGACCTGCGCGAGGATGGGTCGACGATCCGCGCCCGCAGACCCGGGCGAAGGCCGCGACCCCGAGGAGAGCACAGCCATGACCATCCAGGCACACTCCGTCATCGCCGGTCTGCCCGTCGTCGGCCGGGCCGGGACCCTGCGCGCGATCGACCCGCGCACCGGGCAGGAGGTGGAGCCCGAGTTCAGCCTCGTCGGACCGGCGGAGGTCGCCCAGGCCTGCCAGGCGGCGGCTGAGGCGTTCGACGCCTACCGGGCGACCACGCCGCAGGAACGGGGTGAGTTCCTCGAGAGCATCGCCGAGGCGATGGAAGCCAACCGGGAGGCGATCATCGCGCGCGCCGTCCTGGAGAGCGGGCTGCCCGTGGGCCGGGAGACCGGCGAGTTCGCGCGCACGACCAGCCAGCTGCGCCTGTTCGCCCGGGTCGTCCGGCAGGGCGACCACCTCGAGGCGCGGATCGACCCGGCGCAGCCCGCGCGGCAGCCACTCCCCCGCCCGGACATCCGCCAGCGCCAGATCCCGGTCGGCCCGGTCGCGGTCTTCGGCGCCAGCAACTTCCCGCTCGCCTTCTCCACCGCGGGCGGCGACACTGCCTCCGCCCTCGCCGCCGGGTGCCCGGTGGTCTACAAGGCGCACACCGCCCACCCCGGCGTCACCGCCCTGGTGGCCGAGGCCGTCGCCGCGGCCGTGTCCAGGGCAGGCCTGCCCGGCGGCGTGTTCTCCGTGGTCTACGGCGCGGGTACCGAGGTCGGTCAGGCCCTGGTCGCCGACCCCCACATCGCGGCGGTCGGCTTCACCGGTTCGCGCGCGGGCGGGCTGGCGTTGATGCGCACCGCCGCTGCACGTCCGGTCCCGATCCCGGTGTTCGCCGAGATGTCGTCGGTGAACCCCGTGTTCGTCCTGCCCGCGGCGCTCGCGGAGCAGGCGGCTGCGCTGGGCACGGCGTACGCAGGGTCGCTCACCTTGGGCTCCGGGCAGTTCTGCACCAACCCCGGCCTCGTCCTGCTCCCCACCGGTCCCGACGGCGACGCCTTTTTGACGTCGGCGACCGCGGCGGTGGCGGAGGCGAGTGGCCAGACCATGCTGACCCCGGGAATCTCCGATGCGTATGCCGCCGGGGTGGAGCGGCTGCGGAGCACCACCGGCGTGACGGTGGCGGCCGAGGGCGCGGCCGGCGCCGGCCCCCACGCGCCGGCTCCGGGTCTGGTCGCCACGACGGTGGAGGTCTTCGAGTCCTCGCCGGCACTGCAGGACGAGGTGTTCGGCCCGGTCTCGCTGGTCGTCCGGTACGACACTGCCGAGGAGCTCCTTCGGGTCGCGGACCAGCTGGACGGCCAGCTGACTGCGACCATCCAGTACGCCGCGGGCGACGAGGACCAGGCGCGCGCCCTGATCCCGGCGCTCGAGCGCAAGGTGGGCCGAATACTGTTCAACGGCTGGCCGACCGGCGTCGAGGTGGGGGACGCGGTGGTGCACGGGGGGCCGTTTCCCGCAACGTCGGATCCGCGGACCACCTCGGTGGGGACCCTGGCGATCTACCGCTTCCAACGGCCCGTGTCCTATCAGGACGTGCCCGCCGGGCTGTTGCCCCCGCCGGTCACTGACGAGAACCCGTGGGGGGTCGCCCAGCGCGTCGACGGGACGTTGCGCCAGCCCTGACCGCTCACGTCGCTTCCGTCGTGGGCACCCCAGCCACGGGGTCGAGTCGGTATCGGCGATGCCTGCCCACCGGTGGTTTGCTCGACCATCTGGGTGCCACCCTCGGCGCACCAAGCCGCCGGGGACTGGTTGACTTGACCCATGGGATCCGACCGCTTCCGCCCTGTGCCCCAAGTCCAGCTGACCCACCCCGAGTGGACGCGCGCGGCGACGCTCTATCAGATCAACACCCGGCAGTTCACCCCCGAAGGCACCTTTGCCGCAGCCGAGGCGCACCTGCCTCGTCTCGCCGAGCTCGGTGTCTCGATCCTCTGGGTGATGCCGGTGCAGACCATCGGTGAGGTGAACCGCAAGGGCAGCCTCGGCAGCCCGTATGCCGTGCGCGACTACTACGAGGTCAACCCCGAGTTCGGGACGATGGCCGACTTCCGGCACTTCGTCGACGCGGCTCACGGCCTCGGTCTGAAGGTCATCCTCGACTGGGTCGCCAACCACACCGCCTGGGACAACGAGCTGGTTCGTCGGCACCCCGAGTGGTACGCCCGCGACTGGAAGGGCGACTTCTGCCCGACCCCGTGGTGGGACTGGGACGACATCATCGACCTGGACTACTCCCACCAGGGTCTGCGCGAGTACATGGGCGCCGCGATGGCGCACTGGGTGCGCGAGGCCGACCTCGACGGCTTCCGCTGCGACGTGGCCGGGCACGTGCCCACCGACTTCTGGGAGGCGGTGCGACAGGAGCTCGAGGAGATCAAGGCGGTGTTCCTGCTGGCCGAGTGGGAGCAGCGCGACCTGCACACCCGCGCGTTCGACGCGACCTATGCGTGGTCGTGGAACGAGGCGATGCACGACGTCGCGATGGGCCGCAAGGACGCCAACGCCCTGCGCGTGTTCTACGCCTGGAACGACCGCTCCTGGCCGTGGGACATCATGCGGATGATGTTCACCACCAACCACGACCACAACTCGTGGGAGGGCACCGAATATGCGCGGTTCGGCGAGATGCTGGAGTCGGCGACAGTGCTCTCGTTCGTGGGTGAGGGGATGCCGCTGATCTACAACGGGCAGGAGGCAGGCAACGAACGCCAGCTCGCGTTCTTCGAGCGTGACCCGATCACGTGGCAGGAGCACCCGATGAACGAGCGGTACCGCCGGCTGGTCGAGCTCAAGACCGACACCTCATGCCTCTGGAACGCAGGCTGGGGCGCCCGGATGGTCAATGTGACGAACAGCGCTGAGAGTCAGGTGATCTCGTTCACTCGCTCCGACAAGGCCAGTGCCGTGTTCGGGGTGTTCAACCTCTCGGACGAGGCCCGCACGATCACCTTTGGTGACGGCCCGCACCATGGCGAGTGGACCGACTTCGCCTCGGGCTCAGCGGTATCGGTCGATGCCGACTGGTCGGTGGACATCCCCGCGTGGGGGCATCGCGTCCTGACCCGCTGAGCAGCGGGTCAGGACGCGGCGAGCCTCCGATCCGTCAGGAGGCGTGGGTCGGCGCGATGATGTGGTTCGCCGTCCAGCGGCCGACCTTGTAGCCGTGGCGATTGCCGACCTCGCTCGCGTGCCGGAAGTGGAATCCGATCAGCACCCTAGACACCGCGTTCTCCGACGCGGCCGCCGAGATCGAGCGGAAGCCGCGCAGGGTCGGGGTGGCCGAGCTGCAGCCGTGGTCGGGAATCGACTCACTGCACAACGAGAACGAGAGCCTGTCCGTGCCGAAGAAGGCCGTCAGGACACCCGCCGCGGCACCGCCCTCGGCGGCATGCGCCGAGTCGTGGTCCGGGATGGGAGGCGTCGGACGCAGCGGAGTCCAGGTCGGGTCCGGATGGGTCCGCGGGTTGGAGTCGTTCGCTGCCTCGCGGATCGCCGTGATGGGCCGCCAGAACGGGTCGTCGTACTTCTTGGCGAACGAGGCGATGTATGCGTCGGCCAGTGCCGCGTTGAGCAGCCCGAACATCCGAGCCTGGTCCCACGCGTCCAGGTGGTGCGACCGGGCCAGGCTCCGGCCGACCTGGTTCCACATCAGCGGTGAGCTCTGCCTCCAGAACAGTGCGATCTCGGTCTGCTCCGGGGTCCGTGCCGATGGCGTGGTCACGTCGTCGCCCCCCAGCCGCTTGACCTCCGACAGGTTTCGCACGTACTGGGCGCTGGTGAGGTCCATGGGTCCCGCCGCCGGGAACTGGTCAGCACTGGTGATCGCGAACGGGGTGACCCCTCCCCAGCCCGGCGCGAACGCGAACGGCACCCCCGGGGTGAACCGCCAAGCACCGGGTGCAGTGCCCTGCGGGTAGTCCTCCACCACCAAGGGTGTGTCCGACCCGTCGTGCGCGCGCAGGGCGATGAGCTGAGCTGCGGCGCGCTGCCCGGCGGCCACGCCGCGCGCCTTCGAAGGACCCGTAGGTATGGCCGTGAGCTCCTGCTCGTAGAACTCCTCGACCACGGCCGTCGCGGCGGGACGGCACCCGTCGAAGGGCGGAGGAATCTCGGCGATGGCAGAGGTGAGCGTGTCGCGGGCGGCGGCAGCGACGGCGGCACGCGGGTCGGCGCCACGCCGCGCGCGGAACGGTTCGGCGTAGGACCGTGCGCGGCGGTCGATCGCGTTCAGTGCGTCGTGGATGGCCAGCTGGGCCATGGCGTACATCCGCGACTCCTGGAGCGGGTTGTCCAGCGGGGCGATGCACGCGGCGATGGCGGCCCGCCCCATCGTCTCGTTCCAGTGCAGGACGACGGTGCCGGCCGAGGACGACCCGTCGACGCCCGGTGGATGGGCCGCCTCGGCTGCCCCGGTGGGCAACAGAAGGGCGACGGCTGCGGTGGATCCGATCGCGGGCACAAGGAAGCGACGAAGCGGTTTCACGTGATCTCCTCGGACGGGGCTTCACCGACCACCGGCGGGCGGCCAGCCCCATCCACGGTCCTCCCGCGTCGCCCCGGTCACATCAGGGACCAGCCCTCAGATTCGGGCGCGATGTTCGGTCACCGGCCCGTGAGCCTGCCGGACCTCACGAGGCCGCGGACGCCAGCCGGGCAGCCACGCTAGCCGGACAGCCCCAGTGTCGCGCGTACCGGACGCTCCATCACGTCGGCCATCGCGGCGTATCCCCGGTCGTTGGGGTGGAACGAGTCGTCGGCCAGCAACCCCCGCCAGCTGCGCGGCCCGTCGCGGCGCATGTCGGCGAGGTGGAGCTGACCCGACGACTGGCGCTGCCTCAGGAGCGCGTCGATCTGGCGCGACTCCCGGTGCGGGTTCGGGAAGTTGCCGATGACCGCGCCAGCCGGGAGCAGGTCGAGGAACGTCGTGAACTTCTCCACCAGCCCGCGCCGATGTCTCCGGGAGACGATGTTGTTCGAACCGATGACGGCCGTCACCAGGTCGGGCTTGATCCCCTGTGCTGCAAGGTGTTCCATGGCCGGGATCTGGGTGTCGAGGGCGTCCTCGACCCGAGCGCCGAACACGGACAGGTTGACCAGCCGGTGCGGCCACTCGGGCTGGAGTCGGCGGCTGAGCTGGCTGATGAAGCTCTGGTCATAGCTGCTGCCCCCGACGCCCTGGGCCATCGAGTCACCCAGCGAGATCCACACCGGTCCGTCCTGGGCCAGCGCGCGGGCGTTGGCTGACTGCCAGTCGACTGCATACGGCTCCGCCTGCGCGCGAACCCGCGCGATCGGGGGAACCAGAGTGCCCAGCACGCGAAGCACCGGCCCGGTCGGTCGGGCCGGCGCGTTGGAGTACTCGAACCAGACGCTCACTGCCCCATCGTCTCAGGCGTCCGACCTGCTCGCGCGGCGCGCGAGAGTGAGCGGCGTATGGGGCGCGCGCGGGAGCGCTCCTGCGCCGCGCGAGAGATGCGGCAGCGCTCAGCGCGTGTCAGCCTCGGGAGATGACCGAACCCAGCAACGGGCCCCTGGCCGACCTGGCGATCCTGGTGACCGGCGCCGCCGGCGGACTCGGCTCCCCCATCGTGGCTCGGCTCCTCACGGCGGGCGCCCGGCTGGTGGTCAGTGGCCGGGACGGGAGCCGGCTCGACCTCGACCCTTCGCGGGCCTTCCCGATCACCGCAGACCTGCGACTCCCCGGGGAGCCGCAACGCGTGGTCGACGCGGCGGTGGAGCATCTGGGGCGCCTCGACGGGCTGGTGCATGCCGCCGGAGTCGTGGCGTTCGGGCCCGTCGAGGATGCCGACGACGACCTGCTCGACGAGGTCTTCCTGACGAACACGATCGGGCCGATCCGTCTGTTGCGCGCCGCGCTGCCCCACCTGCGCGCCGCCGCGGCCGACCGTCGGGCGCCCGGGCCGTTCGCAGCGGTGATCTCCGCGGTCGTCGCCGAGCAGCCCCTGCCGGGCATGGCGGTCTACTCGGCTTCCAAGGCAGCCCTCACCGCGTTCGATGCCGCCTTCGGACGGGAAGCACGGCGTGCGGGGGTCCGGATCATCGACGCCCGCCCGCCGCATACCGAGACCGGCCTGGCCGGCCGCCCGGTGGCAGGGACCGCGCCGGCGATGCCCACGGGCCTGGCCCCGAGCGACGTCGCTGACCGGGTCGTGGCGGCGATCATCGACGGCGAGCGCGACCTGCCGGCGGCCGCGTTCGGCTGAGCCGGCCCGTCGTGCGCCAGATTTTGCAGCCTGGTCCACGTGATGGCGTGGAACCGGCTGCAAAGACTCGGGGTGGGGCGGGGCGGGGCGGGGTCAGCGTCGGCGGGCCACCAGGACGGTGTCGTGGACCGTCACTGTCTCGCCCTCGAGCCCCCGGGTCGCGCGGTCCCGTCGCTCGGTGCGGACGTCCGCCCACTCCGACGCATCCAGCGCGGGAAGCAGCTCGTCGGCCTCGAACATCGCCCGCCCCAGGCCGCCCCATCGCAGACCGGTGTCGAGGTCGAACGGGTGGTGACCGACGACCAGCAGCGTGCCACCCGGTGCGACGGCCGCCGCGAGCTCGCGCACCAGAGGCACCATGCCGTCGTCGAGGAGGTGCATGTACTGGGACGACACCAGGTCCCAGGTGCGCCCGCCCGCGCTCCACGATCGAATGTCGCTGCGCTCCAGCGTGATTCGATCCTGGACCCCACGCTCGGTGGCGGTAGCGAGCGTGTGGTCGAGGGCTCCTTGGGCGATGTCGGTCGCTGTCACGGCCCACCCGTGCTCGGCGAGCCAGGTGGCGTCGCCGCCCTCCCCGCAGCCGATGTCCAGCGCCGTACCCGCGGTCAACCGGTCGGCCTCGGTGACCAGCTGGGGGTTGGGGTCACCGCTCCAGGTGCGCTCACCGGCGTACCGCTCCTCCCAGGACGGCCGCTCGAAGGCCGCCCGCAGGTCCTCCTCGGACAGCTCCGGCGCGTTGCGCCCGTGCCCGTGACCGTGCCCGTGACCGTGCCCCGGCTCGGACTCCTGACCCTCCCGGTGACCGTGCCCCGGCTCGGACTCCTGCCCCTGCCCCTGCCCGTGCCCGCTCATCGGGCAGCCACCAGTGCCAATGCGTCCTCCTCGATGAGGGTCATGTTGAGCATCGCTCCGGCCATCATGCCGCCACTCGCGGAGGCACCCACCTGGGCGGAGACGTTGACCAGGTTGCCAGCGACGAACAGACCGGGCACGCTCGTCGCTCCGGTCGGCCCCGCCTCGATGACGGTGCCGGCGACAAAGCCGTTCATGGCCTGCTCGACCGGCTTCAGACCGAGCGACTCCAGCACGCTGGACCGCGCCGTGCTGAGCGCTGTGACGACCACCGCCTGGCGTGGGATCACCTGTCCCCCAGCAAGTTCCACGCCGGTGATGAGATTGTCCTCGATGACGAGGCGCTTCACCTCGCCGTCGACCACCTGCACGCCGAGCGCCGCCAGCGCCTCCCACTCCTCCTCGCCCAGGTCCGGGCCGGTGTGGCGGAACAGCACCACGTCGTCGGTGAGCTGACGGAACATTTTGGCCATGTGCCCGGCCATCGACGCGGTGGCTATGATGCCGACCGCCTGGTCGCGCACCTCCCACCCGTGGCAGTACGGGCAGTGCAGCACGTCGTGACCCCACCGCTCCCGCACGCCCTCGATCTCAGGCAGCTCGTCGTGTACGCCGGTGGTGACCAGCAGGCGGCGCGAACGCACCGTCCGGCCGTCGGCCAGCGTCACCTCGAAGCCGTGCCGTTCGTCGGTCAGGAGGCGGGCGGACACGGCTTCGGCGTTCTCCACCTCGCCGCCGTAGGACGCGAGCTCGGCGCGGCCCCGGGCCAACAGCTCCAGCGGCGGTTTGCCGTCGTGGCCGAGCAGGTTGTGCACGCCCGCCGCCGACGTGTTGCGGGGGTCGCCGGTGTCCAGGACCAGGACCGAGCGGCGGAAGCGGGCGAGGGCGATGGCGCCGCTCAGGCCGGCTGCCCCTCCACCGACGACGATGACGTCATACGCTGAGTTCTCCATGCCGCCCATGGTGGGCCCCAAACTCCCAAGTGGCAATCTCTGTTGCTGAACTGGCAAACTGGCGTCATGGTCGAGCACACGCCCGGGTTTCTGACCCCTCCCCCGCCGTCGGCCGAGGCTGTCCTCGACGCGGTCGGACCACGCCTGCGAGCGCTGCGCGAGCAGCGGGGCGACACCTTGGCTGAGCTGTCCACGCTCACCGGCATCTCGGTCAGCACGCTGTCGCGACTGGAGGCGGGCAAGCGCAGACCGACCCTGGAGCTGCTCCTCCCCCTGGCGCGCGCCCACCAGGTACCGATCGACGAGCTGGTGGGGCCTCCCGAGCCCGGCGACCCGCGGGTCCACGGGCGGCCGTTCACCCGGCACGGCCGCACGTTCCAGCCACTGACCCGGCGGCCCGGCGGGCTCCAGGCGTTCAAGATCGTCATCCCGCCGGACCCGAGCGGCCGGTCGATGAAGCTCGGGACGCACGAGGGGTATGAGTGGCTCTACGTCCTGTCCGGGCAGGTCCGGCTCCTGCTCGGTGGTCACGACCTCGTCGTCGGGCCGGGAGAGGCCGCCGAGTTCGACACCCGGGTGCCGCACGCGATCGGCAACCCCGGCCCGGGCGAGGCCGAGATGCTCACGCTGTTCGGACCGCAGGGCGAGCGGATGCACGTGCGCGCCAAACCACCCGAAGGCTGACCATGGCCGCGCACCCTCGCGAACCGTGGTGCGGCTCAGACGAGCCCGTCGAGGATGGCCACGGTCTGGTCGTCGAGCACGATGTCGGCGACCGCGAGGTTCTGCTCGAGGTGGGCGACTCGGGAGGTGCCCGGGATGAGCAGGATGTTCTCGGCGTGACCGAGCAGCCAGGCCAGTCCGACCTGGCTGGGCGAGACGCCGAGCCGCTGGGCCGCGGCGACGACCTCGGGGTGCTCGGGCACTCGGACGACGCCCGGCATCGGCGCGTCGCCGAACGCCGAGCCCAGCGGGAAGAACGGCACGAACGGGATGCCGTGCTCGGTGCAGAGGTCGAGCACCACCTGACCCTCCCGGAAGAGCAGGTTGTAGGGATTCTGCACGCAGGCGACCTCCGTCCGCTCGAGCGCGTGCCCGAGCTGGTCGGCGGTGATGTTGCTGAGGCCGACACCGCCGATCTTGCCCTCGTCGCGCAGGGTGGCCATCTCCTCGAGCTGGGCGTCGAAGTCGACCTTCACCTCGGGACCGTGGCCGGGGTCGCTGAGCCGCAGGTTCACCGCGTCGACCCTCTCGACCTCCAGGGAGCGCAGGTTCGCCTCGACCCCAGCGCGGAGGTCGGCGGGCTCGAGCGCGGGCACCCAGGTGCCCTTGTCGTCGCGAACCGCCCCGACCTTGCTCACCAGGACCAGGTCGTCTGCGTACGGGTGCAGCGCCTCGTGGATCAGCTCGTTGCTGACGTCCGGCCCGTAGTACTGGGCCGTGTCGATGTGGTTGACCCCGAGCTCGACCGCCCGGCGCAGCACCGCGATCACCTCGTCGCGATCGCGGGGCGGTCCGAACACCCCCGGCCCCGGCAGCTGCATGGCACCGAAGCCGATCCGCCGCACTGGCCGGCCGACGACGGGAAACGTGGGGTTGCTCGCGTGGGTCATCCCGTGATCCTTCTCCGTCACGCCCGGAGCCGCTACCGCGGGCCTGGCTGGCGGGGTCTGCAGTGGGGTCGGACCGTGGAGTCGGATGGCGGGGTCGGATGGCGGGGTCGGACCGTGGAGTCGGACCGTGGAGTCGGACCGTGGGGTCGGCCCGCGGGGTCAGCTGGCGCGGCCAGCCCGCGGTCGGCAGGCGCACAGGAAGCGGCAGGCCCGGACACAGAGCGTGTCCGGGCCTGCCTGCATACCTGGTGGAGCTGAGGGGACTCGAACCCCTGACCCCCTCCATGCCATGGAGGTGCGCTACCAGCTGCGCCACAGCCCCGAGCAGGCGTGGTTCCTGCGTGGGTGCCCCCGAAGGGACGCCCGAGTGTACCCAGCAACCCCACCCCGACACCAAATCGGCGCGGCGGTCGACCGAAGGCCCGCACCACGCTCGGCGCGTCCGTCCAGCGGTGTCCCGACAGCGCCCCGGAGCCACTTCGCGCACCTGCGCGCCACCTCGGCCACGATCCTCCTGCGCGGAGTGGCACCTCGGTGCGCGGAGTCGGTCAGTCGGCCGAGACAGCGTTCCAGCGGACCAGGCGCCAGCCCGTACGCGCCTGCTCCAGCTCGCCCCAGTGGCAGTTGCCGAGCCCGCCGAGCAGGTCCCAGGCCACCCGCTGGTCCAGCCCGAGGAGAGCCGCGACGCCGGCCCGGCCGGCGACGCCGTGGGAGGCGACGACGACGCACTCGCCCTCGGCCATGCCATCGGCCAGCTCGCGCCCGGCCGCCGCTACGCGGGCTCCGACGTCGGCCAGGGTCTCCCCCGTGCCCCCGCGGCGGACGTCCTCGCCCCGCTCCAGCGCCGCATACGCCTCGCCGAACTGCTCCACGACCTCGGCGTGCACCAGCCCCTGCCAGGCACCGGCGTCGATCTCGCGCCACCGCGGGTCATAGGCGATCTCGACCCCACACGACTCGGCCACCCGCTCGCCGGTGAGTGCGGCGCGGGACAGGTCGGAGGCGACCACCCGCGACGGCCCGTAGGCCTTCAGCGCGACCCCCGCGCCCGCCGCCTGCTCGAGCCCGCGGTCGGACAGCGGGACGTCGAGCTGGCCTTGCCAGCGGCGCTGGGCGTTGTACGTCGTCTCACCGTGCCGCAGCACGATGATGCGGCGCCGCCCGCTCACGTCTGGTCGCGCCCGCGGACACCGAGGTCGAGCGCAGGGCAGTCGCGCCAGAGCCGCTCGAGCTCGTAGAACTCGCGCTCCTCCTCGTGCTGGACGTGCACGACGATGTCGCCGAAGTCGATCAGCACCCACCGGCCCTCGCGCTGCCCCTCGCGGCGCACGGGTTTGCTGCCCATCTCCCGCAGGCGGTCCTCGACGGCGTCGACGATCGCGCCGACCTGTCGCTCGTTGCTCGCCGAGACGATGACGAAGATGTCGGTCAGCGCCAGCTGCTTGCTGACGTCGATGGCGGTGATGGTGCTGGCGAGCTTGTCCTCGGCCGCCACGGCGGCAGCCCGGGCCAGCTCGAGTGCGCGGTCGGTCGCAGCCACGAAGCTCCAGAGGTCGGTCGGTCAGGTGTGCGCGGGTGCGGGTGTGCCCCCGGCATACAGACGGTACTTGCTGATGTACTGCACGACCCCATCGGGCACGAGGTACCACACCGGTTCGGCACGCTCGACACGCGCGCGGCAGTCGGTCGAGCTGATCGCCATGGCCGGAACCTCCTGCAACGTCACCTTGTCCTCAGGGAGGCCGGTCTCGGTCAGGGTGTATCCCGGTCGGGTCACCCCGACGAAGTGGGCGAGGTCGAACAGCTCGTCGTGGTCCTTCCAGGACAGGATCTGTGCGAGGGCATCGGCGCCGGTGATGAAGAACAGCTCGTCGTGGGGGCGGGCGGCGTGCAGGTCGCGCAGGGTGTCGATCGTGTAGGTCGGTCCGCTGCGGTCGACATCGACCCGGCTCACCGTGAACCGGGGGTTGGAGGCGGTCGCGACCACCGTCATGAGATAGCGGTGCTCCGCGGGTGCGACCTCACGGCCGGACTTCTGCCACGGCTCGCCCGTCGGGACGAACACGACCTCGTCGAGGGCGAAGCGAGCCTGCACCTCGCTGGCAGCGACGAGGTGACCGTGGTGGATGGGGTCGAAGGTGCCGCCCATGACGCCGAGCCGCATGGGTCAACCGGCCCCTGTCACCTGGGGAGGTTCAGTGACCGTGGCCGGAGGCGCCGTGGCCCGACCCGCCGTGCCCCGACTGCGGGGAGCGCACCTTCTGCGCGGTGCCGCGGAAGGTCCACAGGACGCCCAGCAGCAGCCCGAACGCCACCAGCGCGAGGATGCCGTAGGCGGTGGGCGGCATCGGCAGCTCGCGGTGGGTCTCCTCAGCGGCGGCGGTGAGGACGGAGGCCAGAGACAGGGACATGGGCACAGCCTACCGGGCCGCTGTCCACGCCGGGCCCAGCCGGATGGGGTGGCCGACGACGGCGAGCGGATCGAGGCTCGAGCGACCTCCGCGACGAACCGACGTCCGCAACGCCCGCGGCGCCCGCGGCGTTGTCCACCAGTTCTGTGCACAGGCCTGTGCACAACCGAGCCTGGACGCGGGTCGTGCTGTGGACGAGGCTGTGGGGTAGGGGTGGACAAAAGAATGTTTGCCAAAGCGCTTGCGGCACAACGGCAACCGGGCGTAGAAATCTGTTCACGTCCTCCAAGGAAGCGGGGCCGGGGAGACCCGGACAGCGCACGAGGAGGGCCGGCCAGCCGGATAACGGCGAGCCACCCGCTCGGCTTCGGTCCAGCGGGTTCCGTGGGCCTCGGTCCACGGCCGCGAGCGACGTCGCGGAGGCTCTGCTGAGACCGCTGGCCAAGACCGCAACGGCCGGCTGGCCGGGTTCGCCCGGAGAGCAGGCACCACCGTCGCAGTGGCCATGCGCGTCCGGTTCGCCGGACGCGAGATGGGCGGTCTGGGACCCGATCGGACCGGCTTCGGCCGGCCCCGGTGACGGGACCCACCCCGTGGACCAGGTCGTCGCTTCGGCGAAGGATCAGGCCGCACCTGGCAGGGCACGAGGCTTCGGCCGAGCAGCCGGCCACCCGTGGTGACAGAGGCCCGCTTCGGCGGACCCGAGGATCCGCACCCCGGCACCGACCCACCCGCTCCGGCGGACGGGCACGGGCCACCCGTGACCCTCGGGACACGCCGTGACCTTCGGGTCACCGTGACCCTCGGGACACGCGGAGGGCCGGCTCTCGCTCATACCGAGAGCCGGCCCTCACTCACGTGCCCGCGTCTGGTCACGGCCGTAGGCCCGCGGACTCCACGGGGGCACACCCGTACCCTTGCATCATGAGCCCCGCCGCCGGCCTCGAGGTGAGCATCGTCATCCCGATGTTCAACGAGCAGGACGTGCTCCCGCTGCTGCTGCACCGGCTCCGTCCGGTGGCCGACCGCCTCGACACGACCTATGAGGTCATCGCCGTCGACGACGGCAGCACCGATGGCACCCCGGTGGGCCTGCAGGCCGCCCGCCGCACCTGGCCCGAGCTGCGGGTCCTGCGGCTGCGGGCCAACGCGGGCCACCAGGCCGCGATCTCGGCGGGCCTGGCGGCGGCCCGCGGCGCCTACGTCGTCACGCTCGACGCCGACCTGCAGGACCCGCCGGAGGTCGTGGCGGAGATGTTGTCGGTGGCGCGCACGTCGGGCGTCGACGTGGTCTACGGGGTTCGCGGCGACCGGTCGAGCGACTCCTCCTTCAAGCGCAACTCGGCCCGCGCGTTCTACCGCGTCATGCGCAGGCTGGCCGGCAGCGGCGTGCTCAGCGATGCGGGCGACTACCGGCTGATGTCCCGCGCGACCGTCGACGCGGTGATCGCCCTGCCCGAGCAGAACCGCGTGCTGCGGCTGATCGTGCCGGCACTCGGGTTCCCGTGCGCGTCGGTGACCTACACCCGTGGCGAGCGTGCCGCTGGCACCTCGAAGTACCCGCTCGCCCGGATGCTGCGGCTGTCCGTCGACAGCGTCACCGGGTTCTCGGTCGCCCCCCTGCGCGCCGCGACCTGGCTGGGCCTCACCGGCGGCATCGCCGCGCTGCTGCTGCTGGCCTACGCGTTGGTCGCCCAGGTGACCGGCCACACCCTGCCCGGCTGGACCTCGACCGTCGTCGCCGTCGCCGGCGTAGGGGCGGTGCAGCTGCTCTGCCTGGGCATCCTCGGCGAGTACGTCGGCCGGCTCTACGGCATGGCCCAGGCGCGCCCGACCTACTTCGTGGCCTATGACTCGCTCGCGCCGCGGGCGGCGGCCACCGAACCGGGGGAGGTCCTCAGCGGGCCGGACGCGCCGAGACCAGCAGGGACACACCCGGCAGGCCGCTGACCGGCAGGAACCGCTCGGTGGCGATGATCGCGCGCAGCCCGAGGTTGACCACGGGGCTCAGGTCGTCCAGGTCGCTGCCCGTGCTGGACCGGCGGCGCCAGGCCGCGGCGGGGCGGAGCAGGACGTTCCAGGAACGCATCGAGGTCACGGTGAACCCGTTGGCCTCGACCACCCCGCCCAGGGTCTCGCGGGTATAGCGACGGACGTGGTCGACCGCCTCGTCGTGGGCCGACCAGAGCCGAGGGTCGGCAGGCACGGCGATGAGGAACGTGCCGTCGGCCCGGAGCGTCCGGTGGACCTCACGCACCGCCAGCCCGTCGTCCAGGATGTGCTCGAGCACGTCGAACGCGACGACGAGGTCGAGCGACCGGTCCGTGACGGGCAACGCGGTCGCGTCGGCGCGCAGCACCGGCAGGCCACGCTCGCGCGCGACCTCTGCGCCGTCCTGGCCGAACTCCAGCGGCGCCACCGACCAGCCCGCCGAGCGCAGCACCCGGCTGTTCCCACCCCCCGCAGCTCCGATGTCCAGCGCCCGGCCGGGGGTCAGCGGGGCGATCGACCGCGCGAGCAGGTGCCGGCGCTCGCGGTACCACCAGTGCGTGTCCTCCAGCGCCGCGAGCTTGCGGACCTCAGTGCCCTCCACAAGCGGTCATCCTGCCATGGGCCAAGGACAAGGCCCGCGCGCGGATCAGGACCGGATCTGGCCGTCGCCCTCGACGATCCACTTGGTCGTGGTGAGCTCGGGAAGCGCCATCGGGCCCCGCGCGTGGAGCTTCTGGGTGGAGATGCCGATCTCGGCGCCGAATCCGAACTCGCCGCCATCGGTGAAGCGTGTCGAGGCGTTGACCATAACGGCCGCCGCGTCGACCTCGGCGGTCCAGCGACGGGCCGCAGCCCGGTCCTGGGTCACGATCGCCTCGGTGTGCCCCGAGCCATAGGTGCGCACGTGGTCGAGCGCGGTGTCGAGGTCGGGGACCACCCGGACGCTCATCTCCAGCCCGTGGTACTCGGTGGCGTAGTCCACCTCGGTCGCCGGCCCGTGCGGCACCCCGGCCTGGTCCGCATACGTGGCGGAGAGGTCGTCGGTGTGCAGGATGACGCCCGCCGCGGACAGGGCGGCCAGCGCCTTGGGCAGGAAGTCCGCGGCCACCGCCTGGTGGACCAGCAGCGACTCGGCCGCGTTGCAGACGCTGGGGCGCTGGGTCTTGGAGTTGAGGGTGATCGCGAGCGCCTGGTCGAGGTCGGCTGCGCCATCGACGTACACGTGGCAGTTGCCGATGCCGGTCTCGATCACCGGCACCGTCGACTGGGTCACCACGGTCTGGATCAGGTCGGCGCCACCGCGGGGGATCAGCAGGTCGACCAGTCCCCGCGCGGTCATCAGCGCGCGCACCTCGTCGCGGTCGCCATCGAGCAGGCCCACCGCATCTGCCGGAAGCCCTTGTGCTGCAAGGCTTTTCCTGAGTACCCCGACCAGCGCACGGTTGGTCGACGCTGCGGCCGAACCACCTCGAAGGATCACGGCGTTGCCGCTCTTGAGCGCCAGACCGGCGGCGTCGACCGTGACGTTCGGTCGCGCCTCATAGATCATCCCGACCACGCCCATCGGCACGCGCACCTGCCGGATCTGGAGGCCGTTGGCCAGCGTGCTCCCCCGCACGATCTCCCCCACCGGATCGGGAAGCCCCGCGATGTCGCGCAGCGCGGCGGCCACGGACGCCACGCGCGGCTCGTCGAGGGTGAGCCGGTCCAGCAGGCTCTGGGACATGCCGTTGTCCCGGCCGCGGTCGAGGTCCTCGACGTTGGCCGCCGCCACCTGCGGCGCGGCGACATCGAGCGCGTCGGCCAGACCGAGCAGGGCGGCGTCCTTCTGGGCGCGCGACAGCTGGGCGAGGCGCCGCGAGGCGAACCGGGCCGCGGTCGCGAGCTCAGCGACCCGGCTGACCGCTGCGGGGTCGATGCCGGCGGTGCGGTCCACGGCGACGGGGGCATTAGGCATACCCCAAGAATAGGCCTCGCCGACCGTGGCTCGGAGCCAGTGGGAGGATGCGGCGGGTGAGCATCCTGTCGATCCAGTCGTCGGTCGCCTATGGCCACGTGGGCAACAGCGCCGCGGTGTTCCCGTTGCAGCGGCTGGGTATCGAGGTCTGGCCGATCAGCACGGTGCACTTCTCCAACCACACCGGGTACGGCGCGTGGCGCGGGCCGCTGCTCGCCGCCGACGACCTCCGCGAGGTGCTGACCGGGGTCGAGGAGCGTGGGGCGCTGCGGGGCGTCGAGGCGGTGCTCTCGGGATATCAGGGTGCCGAGGACGTCGGCGGGGTCGTGCTGGACGCCGTCGACCGGGTCAAGGCCGCGAACCCGGCTGCCGTGTACTGCTGCGACCCGGTGATGGGCGATGTCGGCCGCGGGTTCTTCGTGCGCCCGGGCATCCCCGAGTACATGCGCGACCACGTCATCCCGCGAGCCGACATCGCGACGCCCAACCACTTCGAGCTCGACTTCCTCACCGGCCGCCGGACCACCGGCCTGGCGGCCATCGTCGACGCGGCGGGCGCGCTGCGGTCCAAGGGACCACAGACCGTCCTGGTGACCAGCCTGGTCCACGACGCGATGGTCCCGGGCACCCTGGACATGCTTGCCGTGACGGGCGAGGGCGCGTGGCTGGTGAGCACTCCCCTGCTCCCGCTGAGCGTCAACGGCGCCGGCGACCTGACCGCCGCGCTGTTCCTCGCCCACCTGCTGCGCGGCGGGTCGGCCGCCGAGGCGCTCGCGCGCACGGCGTCCAGCGTGTTCGGGGTGCTCGAGGAGACGGCTCGAACCGGCGAGCGCGAGATCCAGCTGGTCGCCGCGCAGGACGCGATCGCGCACCCCACGATGCAGTTCGGGGTGCACGAGATCGCGTAGTCGACCGCGCTGGCGCCCCGTCAGCCCGCAGGGGCGCTAGAGCACCACGAGGTCGTCGCGGTGCACGACCTCGCGTTCGTACTCGGGGCCGAGCTCGGCGGCGAGCTCACGGGTCGAGCGTCCGAGCAGCGCGGGGAGCTCGGCGGAGGTGTAGTTGACCAGGCCGCGGGCGATGGGCCGGCCCTCGGGCCCGCAGATGTCCACGGCGTCACCGTCGGCGAAGCTGCCGGTGACCGCGGTGATCCCGGCGGCCAACAGCGAGGTGCGGCGTTCGACCACGGCCCTCACCGCACCCTCGTCGAGGATCAGGCTGCCGCGGGCGGTCGTCGCGTGGGCCAGCCAGAGCTTGCGCGAGGCCCGGCGGGACCCCACCGGCAGGAACACGGTGCCGACATCCTCACCGGCGAGCGCGTCGCGCACCTGCGCCGCAGCCGCGAGCACCGTGAGGATGCCGGCCGAGTTGGCGATCGACGCGGCCTCGACCTTGGTCAGCATCCCGCCGCTGCCGATCGCGGTCCCGGTGCCTCCTATCCGCACGTCGTCCAGTCCCTGCCCGCCGACGACCTGCGGGATCCGCGCCGAGCCGGCCTCCGACGGGGGTCCGTCATAGAGCCCGTCCACGTCGGTGAGCAGCACCAGCGCGTCGGCGTCGATGATGTGGCTGACCAGAGCTGCGAGCCGGTCGTTGTCCCCGAACCGGATCTCCTGGGTGGCCACCGTGTCGTTCTCGTTGACGATCGGGACGATCCCCAGCTCGAGCAGCCGGTCCAGGGTGCGTCGAGCGTTCGTGTAGTGCGAGCGCCGGGTCACGTCGTCGGCCGTCAGCAGCACCTGACCGACGGTCAGACCGTGTCGCCCGAACGCGCGCTGGTAGGCCGCGACGAGGGCGCCCTGGCCCACGCTGGCCGCAGCCTGCTGGGTGGCGAGGTCGCGCGGACGCCGCCGCAGCCCGAGCGGCTTGATGCCGGCTGCAATGGCACCGCTGGAGACCAGGACCAGCGCCGAGCCCGCCAGCCGGCGCTCGGCCAGCACGTCGACCAGCGCGTCGAGCCGGTCGGTGTCCAGACCGCCGCCCTCGACCCTGGTCAGCGACGACGAACCCACCTTGACCACCACCCGGCGCGCGCCTGCGACGCCCGCACGGTGATCCGCTGAAGCCATCAGCCCCGGTCCTCGGCCTCTTTGCTGGCACCTTCGCTCGCCGGGGCGCCGGCACCTTCGCTCGCCGGGGCGCCAGCCGCTTCGCTCGCCTGGTCGCCGGTCTCCTCGCCGGCCGTGGCCCAGTGGCCGGCCCTGCGCTCGGCTGCGAGCTGGTCACGTGCGGCGGTCTTGGCCGCGCGGCGGTCGGCGTAGTCGGCCCGCTTGTCATCACGGGTCGGGCGGTGAGCGTCCTCCAGACGCAGGTCGGTGCCCCGGGCGCCGAGCAGCTCGGCTCCGGCGATCAGGGTCGGTTCCCAGTCGAAGACCACGGCGCTGTCGGCCGGGCCGATCAGCACCGTCGCCCCGGAGACCGCACCCGCCTTCAGCAGCGCGGCCTCGACTCCTGCACGGCCCAGCCGGTCGGCGAGATAGCCGACCGCCTCGTCGTTGTTGAAGTCGGTCTGGCGGATCCAGCGGGTCGGTCGCTCGCCGTCGACGCGGAACACCTCACCGTCTGGCGTGTCCTCCCGGAGCACCCGGAACCCGGAGTCGTCGACCGCCTTGGGACGCAGCACCACGCGCGGCGGCTCGAGCACGAGCACCTCGGCCCGGGCCTGCTCGACGTGGCGCGCGAGCGCGAAGGACAGCTCGCGCAGGCCGATGTGGGCCACCGCGGACACGATGTGGACCTCCAGCCCGCGGGCCTCAAGGTCGGGCCGGACCAGCTCGGCGAGCTCGCGAGCCTCGGGGACGTCAGCCTTGTTGAGCACCACGATCCGGGTGCGCTCGGCGAGCGGGCGGCCGCCGAGGGTCGCGTCCGGGACGTACTGGGCGAGCTCCTCCTCGATCACGTCGAGGTCGGACATCGGGTCGCGTCCGGGCTCGAGCGTCGCGCAGTCGACCACGTGGACCAGCACCGAGCAGCGCTCGACGTGGCGTAGGAACTCCAGCCCCAGCCCCCGGCCCTGCGCCGCACCGGGGATCAACCCGGGTACGTCGGCAACCGTGAAGCGCGCGTCACCGGCGGTGACCACACCCAGGTTGGGCACGAGCGTCGTGAAGGGGTAGTCGGCGATCTTCGGGCGGGCCGCGGAGATCGCCGCGACCAGCGAGGACTTGCCCGCCGACGGGAACCCGATGAGCGCGACGTCGGCGAGCGACTTGAGCTCGAGCACGATCTCGCGCGACGCACCCGGCTCACCCAGGAGGGCGAACCCCGGCGCCTTGCGACGGGTCGAGGCGAGCGCCCGGTTGCCCAGGCCCCCACGACCCCCGGCCGCGATGACGTACTCGGCGTGCTGGCCGACCAGGTCGACGATCACCTCACCGTCCGACCCCTTCACGACGGTGCCCTCGGGCACCATCAGGACCAGGTCCTCGCCGTCCGCGCCGTTGCGCTCGTCGCCGGCCCCCGGCTTGCCGTTGGTCGCGCTGCGGTGGGGGCGGTGGTGGTAGTCGAGCAGCGTCGTCGCCTGCGGGTCGACCCGCAGGATGACGCTGCCGCCGCGACCCCCGTTGCCGCCGTCCGGGCCGCCGAGCGGCTTGAACTTCTCGCGGCGCACCGAGGCCACACCGTGCCCACCGGCACCGGCAGCGACGTGCAGGACGACGCGATCGATGAACGTGGTCACGATGGGTCCTCTCCCCGCCGTCGGCGGGTGTCAGGGGTGGGCAGGTGCCCGGGTGGACGGCGCGAGGGGGCGGACCGGTGGTCCGCCCCCTCGCGGGAGTCCGTACCGCGCGCTTGGGCGCGGTGAGGTCACTCGGCGGAGGCGGGCTCCGGGATGATGATGTTGACGGTCTTGCGACCACGCTTGGCGCCGAACTTCACCGCACCGGCGACCAGGGCGAACAGCGTGTCGTCCTTGCCGCGGCCGACACCCTCACCGGGGTGGAAGTGGGTGCCACGCTGGCGGACGATGATCTCGCCGGCCTTGACGACCTGTCCGCCGAAGCGCTTCACGCCGAGGTACTGTGCGTTCGAGTCGCGACCGTTGCGGGTCGAGGACGCACCCTTCTTGTGTGCCATGTCAGTGTCTGCCTTCTGTGTCTGTGGAGGTGCCCTGGGATCCCGGTCAGGCCGAGATGCCGGTGACCTTGATCTGGGTCAGGTGCTGACGGTGGCCCTGGCGCTTCTTGTACCCGGTCTTGTTCTTGTACTTCATGATGGTGATCTTGGGGCCCTTGGCGGGGCCGACGACCTCGACGGTGACCTTGACCTTGGCCAGCTTGCCGGCGTCGCTGGTCACCGTGGTGCCGTCGACCACGAGCAGCGGGGTCAGGTCGATGCTGTCGCCCGCCTTGCCGCTCACCTTGTCGATGATCAGGACATCGCCCACGGACACCTTCTCCTGGCGTCCTCCAGCGCGAACAATCGCGTACACAGTGGTGCTCTCTTTCGTCTTGCGGGGGCACGCGCTCTCTGTCTGGACCGTCCGATAGCTACCCGCGGATGCGGACATCGGCGCGGTGGGCGCACCAAGGGTCAAGATTACCGGCTGGCCGGGCCTGCGACCAAACCGAGGGATCTGGTGGATCCCGCGGTGGGGTCGCCCCGGCCGGCGCTGGTCAGGCCAGCCGCCCGGCTCGGGTGAGTCGGCCCAGGGTCAGTCGGCCGACGCTGCGGACGTCGCCGGCTGGGCCGCGTGGCCTCCCGGCGGACCGGCCGGAGCGACGACCCGACCGCGGCGACGGCGCCGCGGGGCGGGGGCCTCCGGCTCGGTGGTGGGTTCGGGCTCCGGGGTGGGATCGGCCTGGTGGCCGTCCTCGGCCCCCATGGTGTCCCCGGCGAGCTGGCTCTCGGCGGTGTCCTCGGAGACGGGTTCCGAGGTGGCCTCCGTGGAGAGCTGGTCAGCGGCCACGCCTGCGTCGCTCACGTGCTCGGAGTCGGTCCCGAAGTCGGTCTCGGCGTCGGTCCCGAAGTCGGCCCCGGCGTCGGACCCGAAGTCGGCCCCGGCGTCGGTCATCACGTCAGGGCTGAGGTCGAGGCTGTCGACGGCCAGGGTCTGCTCGGTCCCGTCCTCGGTCACGGTGTCGACCTCGTCCTCGGTACCGGTGTCGATCAGGTCCTCGGTACCGGTGTCGATCAGTCCTCGTCCCGGTGTCGATCACCGCGTCAGGACCGGAGTTCTTCACCGCGGCCGCGTGAGCGGCTGCGGCGATCTGGGCGGGGGTGGGGCCGCCGTGGTGCACCGGGGGCGCGGGCGGGCCCGCTTCGGCGCCTGCCTTGCCGCGGCCACGTCGGCTGCGGCCGGACCGGGACGACGCACCGCCGGTCGTGTTGCCACCACCGTTCCCGCCACCGTTGCCTCCGCCGTTGCCGCCGCCGCTGTTCCCGCCGCCACCTGGGTGGTAGTCGGCACTGCCGGACTTCTCGACCGGGTCGACGTGCACGATGATGCCGCGACCGGCGCAGTGCTCGCAGGTCTCGGAGAACACCTCGATGAGGCCGCTGCCGACTCGCTTGCGGGTCATCTGGACCAACCCGAGCGAGGTGACCTCGGCGACCTGGTGCTTGGTCCGGTCGCGGCCGAGGCACTCCATCAGCCGGCGGACGACGAGGTCCCGGTTGCTCTCCAGCACCATGTCGATGAAGTCGATGACGATGATGCCGCCGATGTCGCGCAGCCGGAGCTGGCGGACGATCTCCTCGGCCGCCTCGATGTTGTTCTTGGTGACGGTCTCCTCGAGGTTGCCCCCGGAGCCGATGAACTTGCCGGTGTTGACGTCGACGACGGTCATCGCCTCGGTGCGGTCGATGACCAGCGACCCACCGGACGGCAGCCAGACCTTGCGGTCCATCGCCTTGGCGATCTGCTCGTCCACGCGGTAGTGCGTGAACAGGTCGCCCTCGCCCGTCCACCGGCTGAGGCGGTCCGCGAGGTCCGGGGCCACATCGGTGATGTAGTCGTTGACCTCACCCCAGGCCTGCTCCCCACCGACCACCAGCGAGGCGAAGTCCTCGTTGAACACGTCGCGGATGACCCGCACGGTGAGGTCGGGCTCGCCGTGCAGCAGCTGCGGCGCAGCGCCCGAGCCGCTCTTGCCCGACTTGGACTCGAAGGTCTTCTGGATCTTCTCCCACGCGGCGGTGAGACGGGCCACGTCGTGGCGCAGTTCGTCCTCGCTGGCGCCCTCCGCGGCGGTCCGCACGATGACACCGGCGCGGGCGGGAACGACCTCCTTGAGGATGCCCTTGAGCCGGGCCCGCTCGGTGTCCGGCAGCTTGCGGCTGATCCCGGTCATGCTGCCCTCGGGGACGTACACGAGGTAGCGCCCGGGCAGGGACACCTGGGCCGTCAGTCGCGCGCCCTTGTGCCCGATCGGGTCCTTGGTGACCTGCACCAGCACGTTGTCGCCGGACTTCAGCGCGTTCTCGATGCGGCGACCCTGGTTGGCACCGAGACCGGCGGCGTCCCAGTTGACCTCGCCGGCGTACAGCACCGCGTTGCGGCCCTTGCCGATGTCGACGAACGCCGCCTCCATCGAGGGCAGCACGTTCTGCACCCGACCGAGGTAGACGTTGCCGGCCATCGAGACGCTGGCCTCCTTGGACACGTAGTGCTCGACCAGCACGTCGTCCTCGAGCACGCCGATCTGGGTCTTGCCGTCGCGCTCGCGCACGACCATGGTCCGCTCGACGCTCTCGCGACGAGCCAGGAACTCGGCCTCGGTGATGATCGTCCGGCGGCGGCCGGCCTCGCGCCCCTCGCGGCGGCGCTGCTTCTTGGCCTCCAGGCGGGTCGAGCCCTTGAGCCCGGTGACCTCGTCGCGAGCCTTCCGCGGCTCGCGGACCCGCGTGGTCGTGCCGGGCGGGTCGTCGCTGTCCTCGCCTCCACCGGGTCCGCCGCGGCGACGGCGACGGCGGCGGCGGCTCGAGCCGCTCTCGGACGACTGGTCGTCGCCACCGGAGGGACCGGACGAGGAGTCCTGGTCGATCTCGTCGGTGTCGTCGGTGTCGTCGTCGTCCTCGGAGGAGTCGGCACTGTCGTTGCGGCTGTCGTTGCGGCCGTCGTTGCGGCCGTCGTTGCGGCCGTCGGTGGCGTCGTCGGAGCCTCCGCGACCGCGGCGGCCCTTGCCCCCGCGGCGGCGGCGGCGACGTCCGCTGGTGTCCTGCTCGGCGTCGTCGCGCGGGTCGTCCGCGTCGTCACGGGAGTCCTCGTCGGCGCCTTCACGGGCGACGTCGGCGTCGTTGCGAGCCTCGTTGCGGGCGTCGTCAGCGTTCTCGTCGAGGTCATCGGCGTCGTCGCGGGCGGCGCGCGCGGAGCCGCGCCGCCGACGCGTCGGCTGACCGCGCCGGTCGTTCCGGTCGTCCCGGTCGTCTCGGTCACTCCAGTCATCGCGCTGCTCTGCGGGCTGGTCGACCTCGTCGCCCACCTCGTCGTCGGCCTCGGGCTCGGAGGCCAGGGCCGGCCGGTCCTGACGGGCGTCGCGGCTCGGCTCGCCCTGCGGGGCGCCCGCCCGACGGCTGGCCCGGCGCCGGGGCTGGGCCGCAGTGGGGTCGGGAGCCTGGAACAGCAGACCGAGGCCGGGCGGGCCCGCGATGGCCTGCTCGGCGGCCTCGTCCTGGTCCTCGTCGGGCTCGGTGTCCACGGCCTGGTCGATGAGACCGGCGTCCTCGACCATCGGCTCGGGCTCGGGGTCGGGTGCGGGTGCGGGTGCGGGTGCGGGTGCGGGTGCGGAAGCCTTCTTGGTGGCGCGCTTGCGCGTCACTCGCTTGACGGGCGCCGGGCCGTCCTCGGCCGGCGCCTCGGACGGGGTGTCCGCTGTCGTGGACTCCTCGCTCGTCGCGGCTGGGTCGGCACCAGGGGCCGACGCCTTCGCGGTGGCGCGCTTGCGGGTAGCTCGCTTCTTCGACGGCTTCTCCCCTGACGCGGCGGGGTCGGCCGTGACGTCCGGGCTGCCGTCGATCTCGGCAGCGGCGGCGTCCGAGGCCCCGGCGGCAGCGGCCTTCTTGCTCGTCCGCTTGCGCGCCGGCTTCTTCTTCGCCGCGGGGGCCTCAGAGACTTCTGAGCCCTGGGCGGGAGCCTCGGTGCTGTCGGAGGTGCTGTCGGAGGTGCTGTCGGAGGTGCTGTCGGTGCTGTCGGTGGTGCTGGAGTCGGTGCTGGTGAACAGGTCGTTGTCGGAGGCCATCTGGCGTCCTTCCGTCACCCACGAGTGGCGACCACACCCGGGCGGGAACGCCCTCTCCACCGCGTGGTGCGCGGGTCGTGCTCGTGTCTGGCTGGCGGCCAGCACGGAAGTCGGCTGCTACGGCTGGTCAGCTCGCGCCACGCGCGGCACTGGTCAGTCGCCGTCGGCACTCTGGTCGGTGGCCAGTGGATCAGCCACCCGCGCCGTGTCCAGATCCAGCAGGCCCTGCGCCAGCCGGGTCACCAGGGGTGACTGGGGCGGTGCGAGCTCGGTGACTGTAGTCAGCGCGGTCAGAACGTCGTCGGGGCGTACAGCGGGTGTGGTGTGCCGTACGACCAGGTCCAGTATCGCACAGCCCTCCCGTTCGCTCGATACGGCAACCAGCGCGAGCACGGCCTCGCGCGCGTCGAACGTCCGCGGACCGGTCTTGAACGTGCGCGTGACCTCGATCCGCTCCTGGGCCAGGAACGTCGCCGCATACCCCTGCAGCGTCGGCACGTCGAGCCCGGGGAACTCGAGCAGCCAGTGGCTGCCTTGGAGCCGGTCGGCGAGCGCTCCCGGCTGGGCCTCGACGACCTCGAGGACGTCGAGCCCGTCGGGGAGGGCGTCGTCGAGCGCGGCCCGCACGGACTCGGGATCGAGCCGCTCGGTCACCGAGATCTCGACGTACTCGGCTTCGCTGGCCGTGCCCGTCGGCGCGGCGTTGGCATAGGAGATCTTGGGGTGCGGGTGGAACCCTGCCGAGAAGGCCATCGGTACCCCGGCCCGGCGTACGGCGCGTTCCAGTGCTCGCTGGAAGTCGCGGGTCGAGGAGAACCGCAGCCGCCCTCGCTTGGCGTACCGGATCCGCAGCTTCTGCACTGCGGGTGCGGGTGGGGGTCCTTCGGGGACACGCTGACGGGCCATGACCGGCAAGCCTAGGCGGCGTCCCGGCAGAGTCGTGGGGGCAGGTCGCCCGTTGGGAAGCGGGCACCCGAAGGCCCCGGCCAGCTGGCCGGGGCCCTCGGGGTCTCCTCCGCCCCCGGGTCTTCTAGCTGGCCACCAGGCGCGCGATCACCCGTGGTCCCGGCATCCGTAGCGCGCGCAGGCTGGGCAGCACGGTGGCGAGCACGGTGACCAGCCACGAGACGAGCAGCGCTCGCGGTCGGCCCGCGAGCTGCACGACGGGTTGGGCCACCGCCTGACCCTGGTGGCGATGGCCCTGGAGTATGCGGTGCACCCGGGAGCAGGACTCCGACCGCGCCTGGTCGGAAGTGGCCACGGCGGCCGAGACCACCAACCGCGCCGCGCCGAACGACATGCGACGCTGGGTGCGGGCCTTGAACCCGCCCACCGTCGAGCCCGGGGTCGGCGGCGCGGCGGCTTTCGACGCGATCGCCGCCGCCTTTCGAGGCACCGGGCTCGAGGTGCGGGTCGCCCACCACACCCGATGTGGTGCTCACCGATGCCCGGATGCCAGGGATGGACGGCGTCCAGCTCATCGTCGAGCTGAACGAGCAGGCGGGTGCGACCTCCATCGCGCCACCGGTGGTCATGCTCACGACGATCGACGACAACGGACTTGTCCGAGGGGCTCTGGACGCCGGCGCGGCCGGGTTCCTGCTCAAGGATGCGTCGGTCGACGAGCTGGTCGGCGCGATCCGGGCGGTCGTGGACGGGGGGCTGGTCATCGACCCGCGGGTCGCCCGGCTCGCGCTCCGCCGGTCCCAGGGCTCCGGGACCGACCCGGACGCCGACCAGGACGACGTGACCGTCGAGCGCAGCTCGGCGCTGGACATCCTGACCCGCGCCGAGCTGGCGGTTGCCGCCTTGGTGGCCACCGGCGCCACCAACAGCGAGATCGCCGCGCGGCTCACGCTGGCTGAGGGAACCATCAAGAACCATGTGACAAGCCTGCTGCGCAAGCTGGACCAGCGAGACCGCACGGCCCTGGCGCTGATGTTGAGCCGCCATCTCCGCGGCGATACACCGGGTGCTCAGACGCCTATCGTTGGCCCGTGACCCCCGTCGACCGCGGCCGCGTCCGCTCCTTGCTCGCGACCGAACACGCAGCGTATGCCGCTGCGCACCCGGCCAGCCGGGCGCTGTACGACCAGGCGACCAACCTGTTCGGGCAGGTCCCCATGACCTGGATGAACATGTGGTCCGGCGGCTTCCCGCTGTACTTCGACTCGGCTCGGGGCAACCGGGTCACCGATGTCGACGGCCGCACCTATATCGACTTCGCGCTCGGCGACACGGGCGCCATGGCCGGCCACTCCCCCGCACCGACGGTCGCCGCCGTCCAGCGGCGGATGACCGAGCAGGGCGGGCTCACGACCATGCTCCCGACCGAGGACGCGCAGTGGGTCGGGGCCGAGCTCGAGCGCCGGTTCGGCCTGCCCCAGTGGTCGTTCACCCTGTCGGCGACGGACGCGAACCGGTGGGCGATCCGGCTGGCTCGGCTGGTGACCGGGCGACCGAAGATCCTGGTGTTCGGCCACTGCTACCACGGTTCGGTCGATGAGACCCTCGCCCTTCCCGGGCCGGACGGGTCGACCGTGATGCGGCCAGGCAACGTCGGCCCACCGACCGGGCTCGACGTCACCACCCGCGCCGTCCCGTGGAACGACCTCGCCGCCGTCGAGGCCGCCCTCGCGCACGGTGATGTGGCCGCCATCCTGACCGAGCCGGCGCTCACCAACATCGGCATCGTGCTCCCCCAGGACGGGTTCCTGGAAGGCGTGCGTGACCTGGCCACCGCGCACGGCACGCTCCTGTTGGTCGACGAGACCCATACGTTGTCGGCGGGTTGGGGTGGCGCCACCCGAGCCTGGGGGCTGCAGCCCGACATCGTCGTGGTCGGCAAGTCGATCGGAGGCGGAATCCCTTGTGGCGCCTACGGACTCACCGCTGAGGTGGCGGCCGCGGTCACCGAGCGAACCACTCGCGGGGATGCGGACATCATCGACGTCGGCGGGGTCGGCGGCACCCTGGCCGGCAACGCACTGTCCACCGCCGCCATGCGCGCGACACTGGGCGAGGTGCTCACCGAGCCGGCGTTCGCGCACATGATCGAGCTGGCCACCGTCTTCACGACGGGCGTGCAGGCGACCCTGGACGCCTGCGACCTGCCCTGGACCATCGCCCAGCTCGGAGCCCGCGCGGAGTACCGGTTCGTCCGTCCCGCGCCGGTCAGCGGCGAGGAGTCGGCGGCCGCGGCGGACGACGAGCTGGACGAGCTGATGCACCTGTGGATGTGCAACCGAGGGGTGCTGATGACGCCGTTCCACAACATGGCCCTCATGTGCCCCGAGACCTCGGCCGCGGACGTCGCACGCCACACCGAGCTGTTCGGTGAGGCGGCCGCTGCGCTGCGTGGCTAGCGGGGCGTGGTGGGGTCGCGGGCCGCTACAGGTCGAGCCGCAGCAGGTCGTCAGCGGGCCGGAACCCCAGCCCGACATAGAGGGCCTGCGACTCCTCGCTGGGACTGAGCACGATCCGTTGCATCCGCTCCTCACGGCACCACGCGACCAGGTGCTCGGTCAACAGCGTGGCGACCCCGCGTCGGCGGTGCGCCGGCTCGACCCAGACGTTGCCGATGTAAGCCCACCGGACGGGACGGAGGCTGGGCCGCGGCATCCGTTCGAAGACCGCGACGTTGGCCATCGCGACGGCGCGGCCGTGGCCGTCCCGGACCAGCCAGGCGCGCCGGTGTCCACCCTGTCGGTCCCACCAGTCGCGCATCCGGTCGGCGAAGTCGTCGGTCTCCAGGTACCCCCGGGCCACCGACCACTCCGTGCGCATGCGGGTCAGGTCGGACAGCGACTGGTCGTCGGCCTCGACGACGACATAACCAGCCGGGTCCTCGCCCTCGGGCTCAGGATCGGTCACGGGCGTGCCCGAGCTCATCGGTCCGCGAGCAGCTGTTCGCGCTGGGACCCCAGAACGGTGAGCGGGAGCAGGGCCTTGCCGGTCGGGCCGACCTCGATCTCGGTCCCCATCTGCGGGCACACACCGCAGTCGAAGCACGGGGTCCAGCGGCAGTCGTCGACCTCGGTCTCGTCGAGGGAGTCCTGCCAGTCCTCCCAGAGCCACTCCTTGTCCAGACCGGAGTCGAGGTGGTCCCAGGGGAGCACCTCGGTCTCACCCCGCTCGCGCGTGGTGTACCAAGCCAGGTCGAGCCCGTGCTCGGCCAGAGCCGCTCCGGCACAGGACATCCAGCGGTCGTAGGAGAAGTGTTCGCTCCAGCCGTCGAACCGGCCGCCGTTGCGCCACACCGCCTCGATGACCTTGCCGACCCGACGGTCCCCGCGGGACAACAGTCCCTCGACGATGCCGGGCTGGCCGTCGTGATAGCGGAACCCGATGCTCGAGCCGTACCGGCGGTCCGACCGGATCGCGTCCCGCAGCTTGGCCAGCCGCGCGTCGGTCTCCTCGACCCCGAGCTGGGCGCACCACTGGAACGGTGTGTGCGGCTTGGGCACGAACCCACCGATCGACACGGTGCAGCGGATGTCCCGCCGCCCGCTGACCTGGCGCCCGGTCTCGATGACCTTCTTGGCCAGCTCGGCGATCTGGAGCACGTCCTCGTCGGTCTCGGTCGGGAGGCCGCACATGAAGTACAGCTTCACCTGCCGCCAGCCCGCGCCGTACGCCGCGCTGACGGTGTTGATGAGGTCCTCCTCGGTCACCATCTTGTTGATGACCTTGCGGATCCGCTCGCTACCGCCCTCGGGTGCGAAGGTCAGCCCGGAGCGGCGGCCGTTGCGGGTCAGCTCGTTGGCGAGGTCGATGTTGAAGGCGTCGACGCGGGTGCTCGGCAGCGACAGCCCCGTCTGCGTCCCTTCGTACCGGTCGGCCAGGCCCTTGGTGACCGCAGCGATCTCTGAGTGGTCGGCGCTGGACAGCGAGAGCAGACCGACCTCCTCGAACCCCGTTGCCGCCAGGCCACGTTCGACCATCTCGCCGATGCCGGTGATCGACCTCTCGCGCACCGGGCGGGTGATCATCCCGGCCTGACAGAACCGGCAGCCGCGGGTGCAGCCGCGGAAGATCTCCACCGACATCCGCTCGTGGACTGACTCGGCCAGTGGAACCAGCGGCTGCTTGGGATAGGGCCAGGCGTCCAGGTCCATGACAGTGTGCTTGGAGACGCGCCACGGGACGCCGCTGAGGTCCGCAGCCGGCGCCACGCGCTTGATCCGGCCGTCAGGCAGGTAGTCGACGTCGTAGAACGAGGGGACATAGACGCCACCGGTGCGCGCCAGCCGCAGCAGCAGCTCGTGACGGCCCCCGGGACGACCGGTGGCCTTCCAGTCCCGCACCAGGTCGGTGATGGCGAGCACGGCCTCCTCGCCGTCCCCGATCACGGCGGCGTCGATGAAGTCGGCGATCGGCTCGGGGTTGAACGCGGCGTGACCGCCGGCGATGACCAGCGGGTCGTCGCAGCCGCGGTCGGCGGCGTGCAGCGGGATCCCGCCGAGGTCGAGCGCGGTGAGCATGTTGGTGTAGCCCAGCTCGGTGGAGAACGACATCCCCAACACGTCGAAGTCGCGGACCGGACGGTGCGCGTCGACGGTGAACTGTGGCACGTCGTGCTCGCGCATCAGGGCCTCGAGGTCGGGCCAGACGGCATACGTGCGCTCGGCCAGCGCGTCCGGGCGCTCGTTGAGAACCTCGTACAGGATCATGACGCCCTGGTTGGGCACGCCGACCTCGTAGGCGTCGGGATACATCAGCGCCCAGCGGGTGGTGAGCTCCTCACCGCCTGGACCGGTGCCGCCACAGTCCCAGTCCTTGACGGTGGAGTTGAGCTCGCCCCCGACGTACTGGATCGGCTTGGAGACGCGTTCGAGCAACGGCTCGAGCGCGCTGAACACCGAGGTACCAGCGGGGGGTGGGGGCATGTGACAAGGGTAACCGCGCGCGGACGGGCCGCCGAAGCCCCCAGCCCCAGACATGGGAAACCTGAGGCTGCCAGGGCAACAGCAGGTTTCCCATGTCTGGGGCGGCGAGCGGTCTAGGCGTCGTCGACGCGGGGGAACAACGGGGCCAGGATGCCTACGGTCGTCCCCACCGGCAGCTGGCCCCAGCGGCCGACGTCGCGGATCGGCTGGTCGACCAGGGCGCCGAGCGACCCCTCGGCCCCGAGCGCGGTCCACAGCGTCGCGGTGGCCTGGGGCATGACCGGCGAGAGGAGCACGGCGAGCGCTCGCAGGCCCTCGGCCGCGGTGTAGAGCACGGTGCGGAGCCGGTCGCGGTTCGCCTCGTCCTTGGCCAGCGTCCACGGCCGCTGGTCGGACAGGTAGGCGTTGAGCGCGTCGACCACCGTCCACACCGCGTGCACCGCCTCGTGCACCGCGAGCCGGTCGACCGCCGCGTCGGAGTCGGCTGCTGCCCGCGCCACCACGTCGCGCACCGCGAGGTCGACCGGGTTCCCGGTCCCGTCCTCGTACGCGCCGTCGGCCGGGGCGGGTAGGACGCCGTCCTCGTACCTCCCGATCATCGCGACGGTCCGCGAGGCCAGGTTGCCGAACCCGTTGGCCAGCTCGGCGGCGTACCTCGCGCTGAGGTCCTCCCACGAGAACGACCCGTCGGTCCCGAAGGTGATCGCGGAGAGGAAGTAGTAGCGGTAGGCGTCCGAGCCGAAGACATCGGTGATCTGGCGGGGCTCGATGCCGGTCAGCTTGGACTTGGACATCTTCTCGCCGCCCACCAGCAGCCAGCCGTGCGCGAACACCTGGTGGGGCACCGCCACGCCCGCGGCCATCAGCATCGCCGGCCAGATCACCGCGTGGAACCGCAGGATGTCCTTGCCCACGAGGTGGGTCGCCGGCCAGCGGCGCTCGAACTGCTCCGGGTCGCTGCCGTATCCGACCGCGGTCGCGTAGTTCAGCAGCGCGTCGAACCAGACGTACACGACGTGGTCCGGGTCCCACGGCACCTTGATGCCCCAGTCGAAGGTCGAGCGCGAGATCGAGAGGTCCTTCAGCCCGCTGGACACGAACTGGGTCACCTCGTTGCGGGCCGAGGACGGCTGCACGAAGTCGGGCTGGTCGCGGTACAGCTCGAGCAACCGGTCCTGGAAGTCGGAGAGCCGGAAGAAGTAGTTGCGTTCCTGGAGGAGGTCAAGCGGCCGACCGTGGATGGCGCATACCTTCTGGCCAGCGAACTCCCCTGTGCCCTCGAGGATCTCGCCGTCGGGCTTGAACTCCTCGCAGTCGACGCAGTACAGCGCTTCGTAGTCACCGGCGTAGATGTGGCCGTTGTCGTAGACCTTCTGCAGGAAGACCTGGACGTTGTCCTCGTGACGGGACTGGGTGGTGCGGATGAAGTCGTCGTTGGCGATGTCCAGGGTGCGGAGCACGGGGTACCACGACTCCTCGACCAGCCGGTCGACCCACTGCTGCGGGGTGGTCCCGTGGGCGGTCGCGGTGCGCAGCATCTTCTGCCCGTGCTCGTCGGTGCCGGTCAGCATCCACGTGTCGTCGCCGGCCTGACGGTGCCACCGCGCCAACATGTCCGCCGCGACCGTGGTGTACCCGTGGCCGATGTGAGGCACGTCGGACGGATAGTAGATCGGCGTCGTGACGTAGAAGGACCGGGCCTGGTCTGCGGACATGGTGAGCAGACTACGGCGCAGCGCGAGCGCGCCGGTGAGCGCGGGTGGGAGCCGGGCCGCTCAGGAGTAGTGAGCGTCGAGCAGGTCCTTGTACCGCTCGCTGACGACCTTGCGGCGCAGCTTCAGGCTGGGGGTCAGCTCGCCGCCCTCGACGCTGAGGTCATGGTCGAGGATGGTGAACTTCTTGACCTGCTCCCACCGGTTCAGCCCGGCGTTGAGGCTGTCGATGTCACGTTGGACCAGCTCGCGGACCGGCCCGGACGCGACGATCTCGGCATAGGGCTTCCCGGCCATGCCGGAGGCGGCCGCGAACTGGGTGACCGCGTCCGGGTCGAGGGTGACCAGCGCGGAGACGAAGTTGCGGTCGGCGCCGTACACGATGAACTGGCCGACCAGCGGGCAGATGCCCTTGAAGGTCGACTCGATCACGGCCGGCGCGACGTACTTGCCGTTGCTGGTCTTGAACATGTCCTTCTTGCGGTCCGTGATCTTGACGTAGCCCTGGGCGTCGATCTCGGCGATGTCCCCGGTGTGCAGCCAGCCGTCGGGGTCCTTGGCCTCGGCCGTCGCCTCGGGGTTGTTGTGGTAGCCGTCCATCACCCCGCCGCCGCGGATCAGCAGCTCGCCGTCCTCGGCGATCCTGGTCTCGGTCCCCGGGAGCGGCCAGCCCACGGTGCCGTACTTGTTGGCGCCGAGGCGGTTGACGGTCGTGGCCGCGCTGGTCTCGGTCATGCCGTAGCCCTCGGCGATCAGCAGCCCGGTCGCGCCGAACCAGCGGGCGATGTCCTGGTTGAGCGCGGCGCTGCCGGACACGAAGAAGCGGATCCGGCCGCCGAACCGCTCGCGCACCTTCACGAGCACCAGCTTGTCGGCCAGGGCGTACTGGCGGGCGAGCAGCGCCGGGACGGGCTTGCCCTCCGCCTCCAGGTCGACGACCCGACGGCCGACGCCGATGGCCCAGGAGAACAGCTTGGCCTTGACCCCGCCCTCGGCCGCCATCATCGCGTTGATGCGGGCGTAGGCCTTCTCGAAGATGCGGGGTGCGGCGCCCATGAAGGTCGGCTTGACCACCGCGAGGTTCGGCACGATCTGGTCGATGCGGCCGTCGATGGCGGTGGTGAACCCGATCTGGAGCGGCAGGGTCAGCAGCAGCTTGCCGAACACGTGGGCCAGCGGCAGCCAGAGGTACTGCAGGTCGTCCTCGGTGAGGTCGCCCGAGGAGGAGTTGGCCGCCGCGACATAGGTCCACGAGGAGTGCAGCAGCCGAACGCCCTTGGGACGGCCGGTCGTGCCCGAGGTGTAGATGATCGTGGCGAGGCGGTCGGGGGTGAGCGCGTCGATCCGGTCGTCGACCACACCCGGGTTGGTGGCGAGCAGGTCCGCGCCGAGGCCCTCGAGGTCGGACATGGTGATGACCCAGTCACCGTCGCCCTCACCCGTCATCGAGACGACCCGCATCACCTCGGGAGTGTGCTCGCGGATCTCGCGGAGCTTGGCCACCTGGGTCTCGTCCTCGGCGAACACCACGCGGCAGCCCGAGTCAGCGAGGATGAAGGCCACGTCGTCGGCGATGGTCGTCGGATAGATCGTGGTGGTCGCGGCACCCGCGCACATCACCGCGAGGTCGGCCAGCGCCCAGTCGACCCGGGTCCCCGACGTGATGCCGACACGGTCCTCGGGCTCGACCCCGAGGGAGACCAGCCCGGCCGCGAGCCGGTAGCAGGTCTCCCGGACCTGCGCCCAGGTGAGCGACACCCACCGGTCGCCCTGCGCGTACTGGAACGCGGCCCGGTCGGGAGTGGCCGTCGCACGCTGGCGGAACAGGTGTCCTACGCTCGCGGCGCGGTTCTCGATCACCGACAGGTCGACCTGCTCGGTGTGCGCTGAGGGGGTGGTGGCTGGCGCCGTTGCCATTGGTCCGTCTCCTGGGTTCTCGTCGGCGGGCTTGCCGCATGGTGTCACGACCGGGCGGTGCGGCGGGAGGGGCTGTCCGGACCGTGACGTGGACCAGCGGGCTGCGGTGGCCCGCCGGGACCTGACAGCCGGTCAACGTCCGCGACCGGACAGGTGTGCCGTGTTCACCAGCCCGACGGCGATCCAGCAGGCGAACATCGACGACCCGCCGTAGGACAGGAACGGCAGCGGGAGACCGGTCACGGGGGTGAGACCGAGGTTCATCCCGATGTTCTCGAAGGCCTGCACGGCGAACCACGTCGCGACCCCGAGCGACACCAGGCGGCCGAACGCGTCGGCTCGGGACGCGACGACCACCATCCGGAGCACGAGCAGACCCAGCAGCAGCACCAGGCCGGCGGCGCCGAGGAACCCGAGCTCCTCCCCTGCCACCGAGAAGACGAAGTCGGTCTGCTGGTAGGGGATGAACCCGCCCTGGGTCTGCCCGCCCTCGAACAGGCCCTGGCCCCGCAGCCCGCCCGAGCCGATCGCGATGCGCACCTGCCGGGTCTGGTACCCGATGCCCTCCGGGTCCGCGGACGGGTCGACGAACGCAGTGAGCCGGTCGCGCTGGTAGTCGCTGAGCACCGGGCTGGTCAGCAGCACGACCACCGCGCCCACCGCTCCGGCGGCCATCGCCACGAGCCAGCGTCTCGGTGCTCCCGCGAGCGCGACGACGGCAGCGGACAACGCGACCAGCACGAGCGCCGACCCGAGGTCGGGCTGGAGCAGGATCAACACCACGGGCAGCCCGGCGATGCCGAGGCAGGTCATGACCTCGCCGGTGCTGGGCACGAGATCACGGTCGAGCCGGTCGGCGAGGATCACCGCCAGGCCGAGGCACAGGGCGACCTTGGCGAACTCCGAGGGCTGCACCGAGAAGCCGCCCGGAAGCAGGATCCAGGAGTGGGACCCGTTCACCGTGGACCCCACCGGCGTCAGCACCAGGACGAGCCCGGCGACCGACACGGCGTACAGCCAGGGGGCGAGCGCACGCAGCCACTGGTGTCCGAGCGCGGTGACCGCGAGTGCGAGGCCGACCCCGATCCCGGTGTTGAGCAGGTGTCGGAGCAGATAGGCCGAGCCCGCGTCCGCGCGCGTGGCCGACCAGACCAGCAGGGCGCCGATCAGCGAGAGCCCCAGGGCCGCGATCCCGAGGCCCCAGTCGCTGCGGGCCCAGGTCGAGGTCAGGAGGGGACGAGCGAGGTCAGGACCTGGCGGCACTGCTCCACGTCACCTGCCATCGCGGTGAGCAGCTCCTCGACCGAGTCGAACCTCAGGGTCGGGCGGATGTGCTCGACGAACTCCACCGAGACCCGCTCGCCGTACAGGTCGAGGTCGGTGCGGTCCAGGACGTAGGCCTCGACGGTGCGCTCGGTGCCGTCGAAGGTCGGGTTGGTCCCCACCGACACCGCGGAGGGGAGCGTGCGCTCGGGGTCGCCGGCCGGGAGGTCGAGCCGGTTGAACCACCCCGCGTACACGCCGTCGGTCGGCACGAGCCCCAGCGCGTCGGCCGACAGGTTCGCGGTCGGGTACCCCAGCTCGCGGCCCCGGTGCGCACCGTGGACGACGGTGCCGACCACGCGGTGCGGGCGGCCGAGGATGCGGGCTGCGTCGGTGACCTCGCCCGCCGCGAGGTGGGTGCGCACGGCCGAGCTCGACCAGCGCGGGTCGATGCTGTCGCCGAGGTCGTCCTGGACGACGACCTCGAACCCCATCACCGCACCGAGCTCGCGCAGGGTGTCGACGTCGCCGGTGTAGTCCCGGCCGAACCCGCGGGTGTCGGCACCCACGACCAGGACCCGGGCTCCCAGCGTGTCGACGAACGTCCGGCGGACGAACTCCTCCGCGCTCTGCTGGGCGAACTCCGCCGTGAAGTCGAGGATGAGCAGGCCGTCGATCCCGGTCTCGGCGAGCAGGACGTCACGGATCCCGTCGGGGGCGATGAGGTCCTCCGGCCGGCCCCGCTCGGGGTGGAACAGCGCGGCAGGGTGCGGGTCGAAGGTCACCGCGACGCTGGGCAGCCCGCGCTCGGCGGCGACCCGGACCAGCTGGCTGAGCACCGCCGTGTGCCCACGGTGCACCCCGTCGAAGTTGCCGAAGGTCGCCACACACGGACGAAGGTCCGCGGGGGTCTGTTCGGGGTCGGTCCACCGCTGCACGTAGGACACTCTACGAACCGCCCGGCGGGCTCACGCGCCGTCCCCCGAAGTCGGCGTCGGGGTCCGGTTCCGGGGGCATGCGGTCGGCCACCCGCCGGGCAGCGGACATCGCGGCTGCGGGCTCAGCCGCGGGCCCGGACATCAGGACGGAGCGAACACGACATGGGCCCGGGCCAGCGGACCGGACTCGTCCAGCATGGCCACCAGCCGGCCGTCGGGGGCGAACGCGGCGACGGGGTCGACCCGTCCGGGCTGGGCGGAGCTCACCCGCTGGCCGTACCCGACGGCCGTGGCCTCGGGGTCGGTGAGCTCACGCACGGTGAACCCGGCGCGGGCGGCGTGGTCGAGCGGCAGCACGGGGATCTGGCCGGGGTCGGCGATCGCCTCGAGCTCGGCCAAGGGGTGAGCGGAGTCCAGGGTGAAGGATCCGACGCGGGTGCGGCGCAGCGCGGTCAGGTGTCCACCGGTGCCCAGGGCGGCGCCGAGATCGCGCGCGAGGGCGCGGACATAGGTGCCGGAGGTCACCTCGACCTCGACGTCGACATCCACGACCGCCGTTCCGGCGACGTCGCCCACCCGGCGGTCCAGGACCGCGAAGCGGGTGACGGTGACCGGGCGCGAGGGCAGGTCGACGGTCTCGCCCGACCGGACCCGGTGGTAGGCGCGCTCGCCCCTGACCTTGATCGCGGACACCGCGCTGGGCACCTGCTCGATCGCTCCGGTCAGCGCCGCAACGGCTGCCCCGAGCGCGACGTCGGAGACAGCCGGGGCTCCCCGCGCCTCGGTCACCTCGCCCTCGGCGTCGTCGGTCAGGGTGGACTGGCCGAGCCGGATGGTGGCGGTGTACGCCTTGTCGCAGCCGACGAGGAAGGTCAGCAGCCGGGTCGCCCGGCCGATCCCGAGGACGAGCACCCCGGTGGCCATGGGGTCCAGGGTGCCCGCGTGACCGACCTTGCGGGTCGCGCAGAGTCGCCGCGACCGGGCCACGACGTCGTGGCTGGTCCAGCCGGCCGGCTTGTCCACGACGAGCAGGCCGTCGGGCGCGGCCATCAGCGGCCGGCGTCTGCCGTGACGTCGTCACCGTGGTCGACGACGTCCTGGGTCTCGGACCCGTCCTCGCCGTCGTCGTCGTGCTTGTACGGATCTGCGTCCCCGGCGTACTGCGCGCCCGCACGAGCGGCGGCCAGCTCCTGGTCGCGCTCCCGTGCCAGGCGGAGTGCCTCGTTGAGCTGGGCGGAGGTCTCCGGCAGCGCGTCGGCGATGAACTCCAGCGACGGCGTCAGCCGGATCCCGAGCTGCTTGCCGACGAGCGACCGCAGCCGCCCCTTGGCCTTGTCCATCAGCGCGGCGGTGACCTCCATCTGGGCGTCGTCACCGAGCACCGTGTAGAAGACCGAGGCGTGCTGGAGGTCGCCGGTCACCCGGACGTCGGTGATGGTGACGAACCCGAGGTCGGGGTCCTTGACGGTGCTCTCCAGGTTCGCCGCGATCAGGACCTTGATCCGGTCGGCGACCTTGCGGGCGCGGGCGGTGTCAGCCATGGGTCCTCCTCAGTGGTGGTGCGGGTGCACAGCTACTCGGGTACAGAGCGACTCGGGCACACAGATGTTCAGGTGCACAGGTACACGGCCGCGGGCCGCCCCGGAGGACGGCCCGCGGTGCGAGCACTCAGTCGCGCGGCTTCTCCCGCATCTCGTACGTCGCGATGAGGTCACCGAGCTGCAGGTCGTTGAACGACCCGAGGTTGATGCCGCACTCGAAGCCCTCGCGGACCTCGGTGACGTCGTCCTTGATGCGCCGCAGGCCGGCGATCTCGATGTTCTCGGCGAGCACGACACCGTTGCGGGTGATCCGCGAGCGGGTCCCACGCTTGATCTCGCCGCTGCGCACGATCGAACCGGCGATGTTGCCGAACTTGGACGATCTGAAGATCTCGCGGATCTCCGCCGTGCCGAGCTCGACCTCCTCGAACTCCGGCTTGAGCATGCCCTTCAGCGCCGCCTCGAGCTCCTCGATGGCCTGGTAGATCACCGAGTAGTACCGGATCTCCACGCCCTCGCGGTCCGCGACCTCGGCGTTCTGGCCCTCGGCGCGGACGTTGAAGCCGATGATGATGGCCTCGGAGGCCATCGCCAGGTTGATGTTGTTGAGCGTGATGGCACCGACACCGCGGTCGATGATCCTCAGCTCGACCTCGTCGCCCACATCGATCTGGAGGAGCGCGTCCTCCAGAGCCTCGACCGAACCCGACACGTCGCCCTTGAGGATGAGGTTGAGGGTGTCGACCCGGCCTGCCGCAAGGGCCTCGTTGAGGTCCTCCAGGCTGATGCGCTTGCGCGCCTTGGCCAGCGAGGCCTGCCGGTTGGCAGCTTCACGCTTCTCGGCGATCTGCCGCGCCGTGCGGTCGTCCGGTGCCACCACGAAGGTGTCGCCGGCGCCTGGCACCGAGGACAGACCGAGCACCTGCACCGGACGGGACGGGCCCGCCTCCTGCAGGTTGTTGCCGTGCTCGTCGAGCAGCGCACGCACCCGGCCGTAGGCCGCGCCGGTCACGATCGAGTCGCCGACCCGCAGGGTGCCGGACTGCACGAGTACGGTCGCGGTCGCGCCGCGCCCGCGGTCGAGGTTGGCCTCGATCGCGGTACCACGGGCGTCCTTGTCGGGGTTGGCCCGCAGGTCGAGCGCCGCGTCGGCGGTGAGCAGGACGGCCTCGAGCAGCGCGTCGATGTTCTGGCCGGCCTTGGCCGACACGTCCACGAACATCGTCTCGCCGCCGTACTCCTCAGCGACCAGGTTGTACTCGGTCAGCTGCTGGCGCACCTTGGACGGGTTGGCACCCTCGACGTCGATCTTGTTGACCGCGACCACGATCGGCACGTTGGCCGCCTGGGCGTGGTTCAGCGCCTCGATCGTCTGGGGCATGACGCCGTCGTCCGCCGCGACCACGAGGATCGCGATGTCGGTCACCTTGGCACCACGGGCACGCATGGCGGTGAACGCCTCGTGACCGGGGGTGTCGATGAAGGTCAGCGCACGGTCGACGCCCTCGTGCTGGCGGTGCACCTGGTAGGCACCGATGTGCTGGGTGATGCCTCCGGCCTCGCCCGCGGCGACGTCCTCGTTGCGGATCGCGTCGAGCAGGCGGGTCTTGCCGTGGTCGACGTGACCCATGACCGTGACCACCGGCGGGCGGGCCTCGAGGAACTCCTCCTCGTCGCCCTCCATGCCGGTCTCGATGTCGATGTTGAAGGAGTCGTACAGCTCGCGCTCCTCCTCCTCGGGGGAGACGACCTGGATGTTGTAGCCGAGCTCGGCCCCCAGCACCCGGAAGGTGTCCTCGTCCAGCGACTGGGTCGCGGTGGCCATCTCACCGAGGTGGAACAGCACCGTGACCAGCGAAGCCGGGTTGGCGTTGATCTTGTCGGCGAAGTCGCTCAGGGACGAGCCACGACGCACCCGCACCAGCGACGTGCCGTCGCCGCGGGGGACGGTGACGCCACCGATCGAGGGCGCCTGCATCTGCTCGAACTCGGCGCGCTTGGCCCGCTTGGACTTGCGTCCACGGACCGGACGACCGCCACCGCGCCCGAAGGCACCCGCGGTCGATCCACGACCAGCACCGCCACGGAAGCCACCGCCGCCGGGACGACCGGCGAAGCCGCCGCCCGTGCCGCCACCAGGGCCACCAGGGCCACCAGGGCCACGACCACCGGCACCGCCGGGCCCCCCGGGACCGCCGGGGCCACGAGCACCGGGGCCACCGCGGGCCGCACGGTCACCGGGTCGCCCGACCGCACTGCGGTCGGGCATCATGCCGGGGCTGGGACGCGGTCCGCCCGGTCGGGGGCCGGCCGCACCGGTGCCACCGGGACGCGGGGCGCCCACGCCGGCACGCGACTGCGGACGGGGCATGCCCTGGCTGGGCGCGAACGGGTTGTTGCCGGGACGGGGTGCGCCTCCTGCGGCGTCGCCACGACCCTCACGGGGCTCGCGACCCTCTCGGCCGCCGCGACCCATGCCTTGGCTGGGCGCGAACGGGTTGTTGCCCGGACGGGGCGCGCTGGCCGGTCGCGGACCTGGACGCGGGCCGGAGCCCCCACCCTCGGTCGGAGCATCCTGCCGGGCGGCCGGTGCCTGGGGGGCGGCGGGTGCAGCCGGTGCCTGCGGTGACGGAGCAGCGGGAGCAGCCGGCGCAGGGGCGGCCGGTGCCGGAGCCTGCGCGGCGGGGGCCAGCGGAGCAGGAGCCTGCCGGGCCGGGACCGGAGCGGCAGGCGATGTCGGTGCGGGAGCCGCAACCTGCGGTGCCGGCGCGGCGGGAGCCGGCGACGGGGCGACCGGAGCGGCTGACGTCGACGGAGCCGACGGAGCGGGGGCAGGCGCCGGCGCGGCGGGTGCCGCCGGGGCCGGAGCCGAGGGGGTCGCTGCCCCGGGCCCAGCGGGCTTGGCAGCGCCCTTGCGGAGCTCCTGCGGGAAGGTCTCGGACGCCTTGCGGACGACCGGAGCCTCGATGGTCGAGCTGGCTGTCTTGACGTACTCGCCGATGGTGCTCAGATGGGCGATCAGGGTCTTGCTGTCGGTGCCGAGCTCTTTGGCGAGCGCGCTTACACGAACCTTGGCCACGTTTCTCCTTCTCAGGTCCGTCCAACCTTCGAAGCAGGAGGCGCGGACCGCTAGTACAGGGGGGAGCTCATTGCTGAGTTCTCATCGGGTGCTCATAGCGTGTAACCCGCTTTCGGTTCCCATGGATGGACGGTCACTGCAACTGGCCGGAGCTGGTCAGGTGTTCCTTCACCGGTCCGAGGTCGGGCGCGACGCGGAGACGAAGCGCACGCCCGAAGGCCCGGCGACGGATGGCCTGGCTCAGGCACTCCCCTGTCGGGTGCAGCCATGCGCCACGTCCCGGCAGAGCGTGCCGTGGATCTGGGACGACGCGTCCGGTGGGAGTCCCACCGCTCGTGCCGTCCGTCTCCGCGACCACTCGCAGCAGTGCCGACCAGCTATCCGGTCGACGGCACCCCACACACGTCCGGGTTGGTTCCCGTTCGGTGGTGCGGGGGTCCGACGGCCGGAGTCCAGTCCGGTCGGTCCCCACCACTGTACCGCCTAAGCGTCAGGAGCCGTGCCAACCGAGGCGGCGGATGCCTCGACCACCCGGCTCCCGGTCGAGGCCCCCGTCGGAGCGTGCGAACCGGTGGCCGCGGGCGTCCGGTCACCGCCCGGGGCGTCGGCCGGCGCGGTGTCGGCGTCGGCCGGCGCGGTGTCGGAGCGGATGTCGATGCGCCAGCCGGTGAGCTTGGCCGCCAGACGGGCGTTCTGCCCCTCCTTGCCGATGGCGAGCGAGAGCTGGTAGTCGGGCACCACGACCCGCGCCGACCGCAGGTTCCAGTCGACGACCTCCACGGAGTTGACCCGCGACGGCGACAGGGCCGAGGCCACGAACTCCTCGGGGTCCTCGGAGTAGTCGACGATGTCGATCTTCTCGCCGCGCAGCTCGGTCATCACCGCGCGCACCCGTGCGCCCATCGGACCGATGCAGGCTCCCTTGGCGTTGAGTCCCGCGACCTTGGTGTGCACCGCGATCTTGGTGCGGTGCCCGGCTTCGCGGGCCAGGGCTGCGATCTCGACGCTCCCGTCGGCGATCTCGGGGACCTCGAGGGCGAAGAGCTTGCGGACCAGGTTGGGGTGGGTGCGCGAGAGCGCGATCTGCGGTCCCTTGGGCCCGCGCTTCACGCTGACCACGAAGACGCGGATGCGCTCACCGTGCTTGTAGGTCTCGCCCGGCACCTGCTCGGCGGCGGGCAGGATGCCCTCGACGCTGCCGAAGTCCACGAGTACGTGCTGTGGGCTGGCGCTCTGGGCGATGACGCCCGCGACGACGTCACCCTCGCGACCCCTGAAGTCGCCCAGGATCGCCTCGTCCTCGATGTCGCGCATCCGCTGGACGATGACCTGGCGGGCGGTCGACGCCGCCACCCGCCCGAAGTCGGACGGGGTGTCGTCGAACTCCGGACCGTACTGGCGGGGTGCGCGCTCCTCGCCCTCGGCCGGATCCGGGGACTCCAGCTCCTCGCGGACCAGGATCAGGACGTGGCCGGTCTTGCGGTCCAGCTCGGCCCGGGCCTCGCGGTGGGCGCCGTCGGTCCGGTGGTAGGCCAGCACCAGCGCCTGCTCGATCGCGGGGACCAGGACGTCCATGGAGATGTCTCGCTCGCGCTCCAGGGCTCGAAGGGCGGCCAGGTCGATGTCCACGTCAGGTCTCCTCAGGTTCCGCGTCGGTTCCGGGGTCTTGGTCGTTGTGGTCGTTGTGGTCGTCGTGGTCCGTGTCGTCCCCGTGGTCCGCCTCGTCCGCAGGGCCGGACGAACGCGAGAAGTCCACCTGCACCACCGCGCGTGCGAGGTCGGCGTAGGCCACCTCGACGGTGCGCTCGGGGGTCTTGCGCTCGGCGGGCACGACCACGGTCACTCCGGCCTCCCCGGCCCGCACCAGCCGGCCGGTGACCTTGTCGCCCTGGTGTGGGGTCAGGGCGACCAGCCGGGTCACGTTGCGACGGAAGTGACGTGGTTCGGTGAGCGGACGGTCCACGCCCGGCGAGGTGACCTCCAACGTGTACGGCTGCTCCCCCAACGCGCCGTCGTGGTCGAGGGCGTCCCCGATGGCGCGCGCGGCGTCGGCCACCTCGTCCAGCGTCAGGGAGGCCACGGGCTCGGTCTGGTCGTTGCTGAGCCCCGTGAGGTCGCGGTCGACCGCGATGCGCACGACCCGACGCCGGCCGGCGGGGGTCACCGAGACATCCTCGACCAGCAGGCCCAGCTCCCGCAGGGGGGCCCCGAGAGCGGGACGGATCCGGTCTGGGACAGACACGTCGAACCGTCCTCTCTGAAGTTTGTTTGACAGACGCACGGTCGTCGGTGCGCCGGGACTCACTCTAATGGCGGCCCGTGGTGATCGCAGCCGCAGGCCACCGGCCTGGCCCACCGTGCCATGATCGGCGCCATGCCCGCCGACCGGCCCGCCCTCTGGAGCGGCCCGCAGGGCCTGCCGCGGCGGGCGTTGCTGCGCCGCACCGGGTACGCCGTGGGGGCAGTCCTCCTGGCGGGCGGCGGGTCCGGCTGCGGCGTCGAGCTGGAGCCGGATGCGCCTGACCTGCCCCTGCTGCCACGGCGGACGCCCGCCGCCGGGAGCTCGGCCATCCTGGCGCTCTGGGCCGGCACGCTGGGGCTGCGCGACGCGGCCGTCGCTGCCGGTGGCGCCACCACGGCGCTGCCCGCTCGGCTCGCCGCCCTGCACTCCGAGCAGGGTCAGGTGCTCCAGGGGCTGCTCGACCGCGCGGACGTGTCCCGGCGCGACCAGACCGCGGCGCGGGCGGCCAGGGCTGCGGCAACCAGCACGCCGACCACCACGCCGACCCCGACCCAGCCGTCGCCGACCACACCGCCCACGAGACCGCCAGCCACGACACCGCCAGGCACGACACCAACGCCCACCACTACAGCGGGTGGGCGTGCGCGGGCCCTCGGTGGGCTCGAAGCTGCGGCCGCGTCGGAGCACGAGCTCGAAGTGGTCACGAGCGTGCCTGCCGCGGTGTTCGCGACGGGCGCGAGCCTGCTGGCCCAACGCGGTGCCGCCGCCACCCTCCTCGGGATCGCTCCGGAGTGGCCCGAGCCGAGCTGGGACAACGCGGAGGACGGGCTGCCGCTGCTGGCCGCAGTGCGCTCGGCAGTGTACGGGTTCGAGGTCGTCACGGCCCAGGCGGGCGCCCGACGGCGCGACCTCGCCGACGCCAGCCTCGACGCGCTGCGGGTCCGGGCCCGGTCGCTGACCGACACGTTCGGGGACACGGCGCCTCCCCCGCCGCCGGGATACAGCCTGCCCTTCGCGGTCACCACCGCGGGCGACTCGACCCGGCTCGCACTGCACCTCCTCCGCCGGCTGGCCGCAGCCGAGGCGGCCGTCCTCCCGATGCTGCAGTCCCGTCCCGGCGGCCTCCCCGGCGCGCTCGCCGCGCTGGCCGAGGCCGAGGTGCTCTCGGCTCGATGGGGGCTTCCACTCACGCCGTTCCCGGGTCTGGCGTGAGCCCGCCGTGAGCGCGGGCCGTGGACGGGTCGGGCTGAGTGTGGCGGAGGCCGACGCGCTGGTGCCGGCCGACTGGCGGACCTGGCTGGCGCGCCTGGAGCCCGAGGGCGGGCCGAGCGGTGCCACCTGGGTCGCCGACCTGCACCACCGGCTCGCCGACCTCACGACCGACTGGGGCCTGGAGGTGACCGGTCCCGCCATGACCGGATGGACCGCGATCGTCCTGCCGGTGATCCGCGCAGGGCAGGACTACGCGCTCAAGGTGGTCTGGCCCCACCTGGACGCTGCCGGTGAGCCGCTCGCCCTGCGGCTCTGGGCCGGGAACGGTGCCGTACGCCTCATCGCCGCCGACCCCGGACGCGGTGCACTCCTGCTGGAACGGCTCGACCCGAGCCGCACCCTCGCCGATCCCGGCATCGACACCGACACGGCGTGCGAGGTCATCGGTGCACTGCTGGCCCGGCTGCACGTGCCGGCCCCGCCGAACCTCCGCACGCTGGCCGACGTCATGGCTGACCGGCTCGACGGCGAGCACGGACTGGCCGGCGCCGGTGGTCGCCTCCCCCGCCGCGCCGTTGATCGGGCGCTGGGGCTCGCGCGCGCCCTCCTCGGCGAGACGTCGGCGACGGCAACGCTCACGCACATGGACCTGCACTTCGAGAACGTCCTGGCCGGGTCGCGCGAACCGTGGCTCGCGATCGACCCCAAGCCCCTCGCCGGCCACCCGGGTGCCGAGCTCCAACCGGTGATGCGCAACCGGGCCCAGGAGCTCGGCACCGGCTCGGCCTTCCGTTGGTCGGTGCGCCGCCGGCTCGAGATCGTCTGTGACGCAGCGGGAATCGACGAGGAGTCTGCACGACACTGGACCATCGTGTTGTCCACCGTCGAGGCGAACTGGGCGGCACGTGAGGGCACGGCTGACGCCGTGAGCCTGCACCTCGCCCTGGCCAAGGCCCTGGACGGCTGAGGACCGACGACAGACCGCAGGCGCACGCCGACCGGCGCCGGAGGGCGGGTCGCGACCGGACCCGTCCGACCGGAGGGGTATCCCCAACCTGCCACCCGACGTACTGTCGGAGCCCAGCCGGGCGAGTGGCGCCCGGGGTCCTCAAAGGAGTGGGCATGGGCATGAAAACCAAGGCCGCGGTCGTCGTCGAGGCTGGCAAGCCGATCGAGATCCACGAGCTCGAGCTGGATGACCCCCAGGAGGGCGAGGTCCTCATCCGGTACACCCACGCCGGGCTCTGCCACTCCGACGTCCACGTCGCCCACGGTGACCTCGAAGCGCGGTTGCCGATGGTTCTCGGGCACGAAGGCGCCGGCATCATCGAGGCGGTCGGCCCCGGCGTCACCCGCGTCAAGGTGGGCGACCACGTGGTCTGCTCCTTCATCCCCAACTGCGGGTCCTGCCGATACTGCGCCACCGGTCGCCAGTCGATCTGCGACATGGGCGCCAGCATCCTGGAGGGCTACCTGCCCGGCGAGCGCTTCCCGATCACGGGACCCCTCGGACAGTACGGCGCGATGTGCATGCTCGGCACCTTCAGCCAGTACGGCGTCATCCACCAGACCTCGGCCGTCAAGGTCGACGACGACCTGCCGCTGGACAAGGCTGTCCTCGTCGGCTGCGGTGTCCCCACCGGCTGGGGCGCAGCCGTCAACACCGCGGCGGTCCGCCCCGGAGACACCGTGCTCGTGGTCGGCATCGGCGGCATCGGCATCAACGCGGTCCAGGGTGCGCGATATGCCGGGGCCAAGAACGTCATCGCCATCGACCCGCTGGAGAACAAGCGCGAGAAGGCCATGGAGCTCGGCGCGACGCACGCGTTCGCCAGCACCGAGGAGGCGATGGAGGCCATCACCGACATGACCCGTGGCCAGATGGCCGATTCGGCGATCCTCACCCCCGGGCTCATGACCTCCGAGATCGTCGCCGGTGGCTTCCACGCGGTGGGCAAGGGCGGCACCGTGGTGCTGACCGGTCTGAACAAGGTCATGGAGCAGACCATCGAGCTGCCCGGCACGATCATGACCCTGTATCGCAAGACCGTGAAGGGCAGCCTGTTCGGCGACTGCAACCCGACCGTGGACATCCCGCGGATCCTCGGGCTGTACCAGAGCGGTGACCTCAAGCTCGACGAGATCATCACCAAGACCTACACGCTCGACCAGGTCAACGAGGGCTATGACGACCTCCTGGCGGGCAAGAACGTCCGGGGCGTCATGGTCCACGAGCACTGATGACCGGACCGGTCCCGAGTGCCGTCGGCCGCGGCCGCGAGGAGGAGCTCCTCGCGGCCGCGCTCGACAGCGGTGCCCACGTCGTCCTCGAGGGACCGCCGGGCACGGGGAAGTCCACCCTGTTGCGTGAGGTCGCGGCCGGCCGGGAGACGCCGTTCGTCCTCGTCGAGGGCAACGCAGAGCTCACTCCGGCCCGACTGGTGGGGCACTTCGACCCCGCCCAGGTGCTCGACCGCGGTTATGTCCCAGAGGTATTCGTCGACGGCCCGCTCATCGAGGCGCTGCGCAGCGGGGGGCTGCTCTATGTCGAGGAGCTCAACCGGGTTCCCGAGGAGACGCTCAACGTCCTGTTGACGGTGATGTCCGAGGGCGACCTTCGCGTTCCTCGGCTGGGCCGGGTCGCGGCCGGAGCGGGCTTCCGTCTGGTGGCCGCGATGAACCCGTTCGACGCGGTCGGCACCGCCCGCATCTCCAGCGCGCTGTATGACCGCACCTGCCGGATCGCGATGGGCTACCAGTCCGACGCCGAGGAGCAGGAGATCACCCGCCAGCACGGCCACGACTGCGACGACGCCTGGCGCGCCAAGGTCGTGGGGTTGGTCCGCTCGACCCGGGACCACGCCGAGGTGCGGGTCGGGTCGTCGGTGCGCGGTGCCATCGACCTGACCGGCCTGGTCAGCAGCCTCGCGCGTCGGCGCGGGGTCCCGGCCGACGACTGGCACGTCGGCCTCGATGCCGCACTCGTCGCGTTGTCGGGCCGGATCCGCCTGCACGACAACGGGTCTCACCGCCCCGAGGACATCATCCGCGAGCTGTACATCCGTGTCTTCGGCCCAGAGCCGACCGACAACAAGCCGTCCGAGGACGGACAGGAGGGGTCCCCGGGGGAAGCCTGAGCCCGCCGTCGGCGGGCACACCTCAACCCCAGCAGCGACCCGGGGGCAAGACGGGGAGGCCCCAGGGCAAGACCATCGGACGGTCCCAGCTGTCGCGCCACCCGCGGTTCGAGGAGGTCTCGCCCGAGGTCGGCGTGCTCGACGAGGACGCCCTGCGGGCCGCGGCCCTCGAGGACCCCGACGACACGATGGCGCTGGTCGTCGACCTGTTGTCGGCCACCGACGAGCGACTGCGTGCCCACGCATCGCGGGTCGCCGCCCGGCTCATCCTCGAACGCGCGCGGGCCGGCACACCGACGCGGCGCGGCACCGGGCGTCCGATCGAGATGCCCGCCGACCGCGGCGGAGACCTCGACATCGACGCGTCGATGGCCGAGGTGACCGCGGCCCGGGCGGAGCGGCGCCCGGTCTCCCTCGCCGAGCTGCGCGCCCGCGAGTGGGGACGGCCCGACCTGGCGCTCTGCCTGCTCGTCGACCACTCCGGGTCGATGACGGGACGCCGCCTGGCGACGGCGGCCGTCACCGCTGCGGCCTGCGCCCTGCAGGCCCCGGCCGAGTTCGCCGTCATCGCCTTCGCCCGCGACACCCGCGTGCTCGCGCACCTGGGTGGGCAGCGCCCGGCCTACGCCGTCGCCGATGAGGTGCTGCGCCTGCGCGGGCACGGGATGACCGCGGTGGCCTCCGCGCTCCGCGCCGCCACGAGGCAGCTCGCCCCCGCCCGGGCCTCCCGCCGGGTGGTGCTGCTCCTGTCGGACTGCCGGGCCACCGACGAGGACGACCCGATCCCCGCCGCCCGAGCCGTCCCGGAGCTCATCGTGCTTGCCCCCGACGACGACGCCGACCAGGCCCAGGAGCTGGCCCGCACCTGCGGCGCCGCGTTCGCCGCCCTGGACGGGCCGGACTCCGCTCCCCGGCTGCTGGAGGCCCTGCTGTCCGGTCAGCACCACTGACCCGTCGCGCCGCCGACGACTGCGAGCCGACTCCCTGAGTTCCCGCTGCCCCGCCTCACCGCCTCACCGCCGCCTGACGCCTGACGCGCGTGACGGGTGCAGACTGCAACCATGAGATTCGGCTTCCACTTCATGGACTTCAACCTCCCCGACGGACCGGCCTCCTATGCGCCGACCCTGCGTGCCACGGCACGGGCCGCCGAGGAGATCGGCGCCTCCTGGTTCACCGTGATGGACCACTACTTCCAGATGGAGCAGTTCCGGACCGCGCACGACCCGATGCTCGAGGGGTACACCACGCTGGGGTTCCTGGCCGGCGTCACCTCGCAGATGAAGCTCGGCACCGTGGTGACTGGTGTGACCTACCGCCATCCCGGGCTGCTGGCCAAGATCGGGACGACGTTGGACGTGCTCAGCGAGGGGCGCGGGTTCCTCGGGATCGGCGCGGCCTGGTACGAGCGTGAGCACTTTGCTCTCGGCGTGCCGTACCCGCCGCTCAAGGAGCGCTTCGAGCGGCTCGAGGAGGCCCTGCAGATCCTGCACCAGATGTGGGGTCCGGACGAGGGCCCCTACGCGGGCAGGCACTACCAGCTCGCCGAGACCATCAACGTCCCTGCCAACCTCACGCAGCCGCACCCGCCGATCGTGATCGGCGGCAGCGGCGAGAAGAAGACCCTGCGGCTGGTCGCGAAGTACGCCGACGCGTGCAACATCCTCGCGCCCGACGCCGAGACCCTCGCCCACAAGCTCGACGTGCTGCGACGGCACTGCGACACCGAGGGACGCGACTACGGCTCGATCGAGAAGACGACCCAGGGCCCGATGTCCGACCCGCTCGACGACGTCGACGGCTTCCTGCGCCGCGCCGAGTCATACGCCGAGCTCGGGATCGACCACATCCACCTCCGTGCGACCACGCCGGACACCGCTGGTCACGTTGCCGAGTTCGGCGAGCGGATCGCCTCGCGGCTCAAGGAGATCGGCTGAACGAGATCGGATGGGCAACGCCCGTTCGGCTCAGTCGCCCTCGCCGCTGCCCTGGACCGGCGCGGTCTTGGCCCGGGAGTCCAACCAGCACAGGTTGCGCCACGCGCTGGCCACGGTGTAGATCCGGACGTCACGCGAGTCCGCGCCGCCGCTGGCCACGCGACCGCCGCCGGCCACATAACGCTGCCTCAGCGCGGCCGAGGTGAACTCGCCGGCGGGGAGCGCCCGGCTCGGGGGATCGGCCTGGTTCCGGAGCCACTCGCACGCCCGGTCGCCCGCGGCGAGCACCTCGGCCGGGTCGGCGGTCGCCCACGCCCGCGCGTCACGGGTCCGCCCGAGACTGGCGGAGGCCACGCCGTACCGAAGGACGCCGACCTGGAACGCGGCCTCGTTGCGGGGGTGCTGGAGCTGCAGCACGACCGGAGGTGTGGCGACGGCGATGCCCATGAACGCCGCGACGCCCGCCACCGTCACCATCCGCTTCTGCACGTGAGGAACAGTACGTCCGCGCAACCCCGCTTGTACGCGAGTTGAGCCGATTGGGTGCGTCAGGACCAGCGGTACTCGACTTCGGGTCGGCCCTGGCCGGTGTGGCGCGAGTGCCGCGTGACGATCCCGGAGGACCGCAGGTGCTCGGCATACCGGCGCGCAGTGACCCGGCTGACCGCGACCCGCTCCCCCAGCTCGCTCGCCGAGAGTCCCGAATCGCGTTGCAGCGCACGGGACACCCGAGTGAGCACCTCCTCGCTCATGCCCTTGGGCAGGGCGCTCTCCTGCGGCGGTCGCAGCCCCGCCAGCATCTGGTCGACCTCGGCCTGGGTGGCGACCTCACGCTCGGCGCCGAGCTGGTCGCGGTAGGCACGGTAGGCCGTGAGCCGGTCGCGCAGGGTCGCGAAGACGAACGGCTTGAGGACGTACTGCACCACCCCCTGGGACACCGCGGCACGGACGACGTCGAGGTCCCGGGCGGAGGTCACGGCAATGACGTCGGCCCGGTGACCGGCGGCCCGCATCGCCCGCACCACGTCCAGCCCGTGGCCATCGGGCAGGAACATGTCGAGCAGCACCACGTCGACGGGCTGGGCCCGCAGCACCTGCAGCGCCGCCTGGCAGGTGCGGGCGCTGCCCGCCACGGCGAAACCCTCGACCCGCAGCACGTAGGCCGTGTGCGCCTCGAGCGCGACCGGCTCGTCCTCGACCACGAGCACCCGGAACGGAGCCTGCTCGGATGCTGCCGTCACGATCCAGCCCCGATATGCGCGCGCTCGACGGGCAGCCGCACCGTGAAGACCGCTCCAGGCGGCCCCTCGACCCGGAGGTCGCCGTCGAGCCGGTCCACGGACTGCGCGACCAGCGCCAGCCCGATGCCCCGGCGACCCGAGCTGCCCCCAGCCTTGGTCGAGTACCCGCGACGGAACGCCTCGTCGGCCTGCCCCTCCGGCAGGCCCGGACCGTTGTCCGCGACTCGGAGCACTGCGTACGCGCCGTCCAGCCGGGCTGCGACGGTGACGGTACGGTCACCGCGCTGGGTGGCCACCGCCTCCAGCGCGTTGTCGATCAGGTTGCCGGCGATGGTGACCAGGTCGCGTGAGGGCGCGACTCCGCTGGGCCAGGCCGATCCCTCCTCGATCACCAGGTCGATACCGCGCTCACTGGCCTGCGCGGCCTTGCCGAGGAGCAGGGCCGACAGCACCGGCTCCTCGACCGAGGAGACCACCTCGTCGGCAAGTACCTGCACGGTCGCCAGCTCCTCGGTCGCAAAGGTCATCGCGCGCTCGGGCTGACCCAGCTCGATCAGCGAGACCACCGTGTGAAGGCGGTTCGCCGCCTCGTGGGCCTGGGATCGCAGCGCCTCGGTGAGCCCGCGGGCGGTGTCCAGCTCGCCGGTCAGCTCCTCGAGGTCGGTCCTGTCCCTGAGGGTGGCGACGTGTCCCAGCGACCTGCCGTGCCAACGCGCCTCGGCCTTGTTGAGCACGAGGACGCGAGCTTCGGTGACGTGCAGCTCGTCCTCCCGCGGCTCCTCGTCGGTGAGCGCGGAGGCCAGTCCGGCCGGGAGCCCGAGCTTGCCGATCGGCCGGCCGACGGCGTCAGGTCCGAGCCCCAGCAGGCGTACCGCCTCGTCGTTGACCAGCCGCAGCTCACCGTCGCGTCCGGTCAGGATCAGGCCCTCGGTCACCGCGTGGAGCACGGCGTCGTAGTACTCGTACATCTCCTGGAGCTGCTGGGCTCCCATGCCGTGGGTCTGGCGGCGGACCCGACGCGCGACCAGGGCCGCACCGGCGCCGGAGAGCAGGGCCGTGACCAGCGCCGCAAGGATGACCTGCGGGAGCTGGTCCTGGACGCGGTCGGTGACCCTCGCCTTGCCGATGCCGACCGACACCAGCCCGACGACCCGCGACTCGTCCTCGACCGGGACGACGACCCGCCTCGAGGGCCCCAGGGTGCCGGTGTAGTCCTCGACGACCCTGCCGCCCGCCGCGGCCCCGGTGATGTGGCCGAGGAACTGCCCACCGATCTGGCTGGGGTCGGGGTGGGCGAACCTCGTGCCGGTCGGGCTCATGATGACCACGAAGTCGGTGCCCGTCCGCGTGCGGACGTCCTCGGCGATCGGCTGCAGCACCGCAGTCGGGTCCGCCGCCTGGACGCCGTCGATGACCGCCGGGCTCGCCGCGAGCGTCTCTGCGACGGCGGAGACCTCCCGCGTGGCCTCCTGGGTGCTGGTGCGCTGGGCCTGGAGAAGGACGGCCAGGACACCGAGCACGACCACGGCGAGCGCGACACCGCCCTGCAGGGCGAAGACCTGGCCGGCGAGGCTCCAGGGTCGGCCAGCGCGCCTCATCACGGCGCCGCGGTGAACTCAATGAACACAAGGGTGACCCTAGCCACTGCACTGGGCAGTATTCCGGTGTCACCCCTGTCCCGAGCCGACCGCGGCCCGGACCCGAACGCCACCCATGGAGGTTGGACGTGAGCTCTGCCGACACCGCCGTCGCGAGTCCCGCGAAGAAGCGCGACCGGACGCATTACCTCTATATCGCCGTCGTCTCGGCGATGATCCTCGGGATCGCCGTGGGTGCCATCTGGCCCGAGTTCGGCGTCTCGCTGAAGTGGCTGGGCACCGCGTTCGTCAACCTGATCAAGATGATGATCAGCCCGATCATCTTCTGCACGATCGTCCTGGGCGTCGGCTCGGTGCGCAAGGCCGCTCAGGTGGGCAAGGTCGGCGGGCTGGCGCTCGGGTACTTCCTGACCATGTCGACGGTCGCCCTGGCCGTCGGTCTGGTGGTCGGCAACATCGTGCGCCCCGGCGACAGCCTGAACCTCACCGACGCCATCGCGACCACGGGGCGCGACCAGGTCGCCAAGGAGGCCGAGGGCACCGTCGGCTTCGTCCTGGGTCTGATCCCTGACACCCTGGTGTCGTCGCTCACCTCCGGCTCGGTGCTGCAGACGCTGCTGGTGGCGCTGCTCGTCGGGTTCGCGCTGCAGAAGCTCGGCCGCGCGGGTGAGCCGATCCTGGTCGGCATCAAGCACCTGGAGAAGCTGGTCTTCCGGCTGATGGCGATGATCATGTACGTCGCGCCCGTCGGGGCGTTCGGCGCCATGGCCGCCGTGGTCGGCGCAACCGGCCTGGAGGCACTCAAGAGCCTCGGCCTGATCATGCTCTCGTTCTATGCGACCTGCGCCATCTTCGTGTTCCTCATCCTGGGCACGATCCTGCGGGTGGTCGCCGGGGTCAACGTCTTCTCGCTGCTGAGGTACCTCGGTCGTGAGTTCCTCCTGATCCTGTCGACCAGCTCCTCGGAGTCGGCGCTCCCCCGTCTGATCGCCAAGATGGAGCACCTCGGGGTCTCGCGTCCGGTCGTGGGCATCACCGTGCCGACGGGGTACTCGTTCAACCTGGACGGCACCGCGATCTATCTGACGATGGCCTCGCTGTTCATCGCCGAGGCGCTGAACAAGCCGTTCAGCATCGGCGAGCAGGTGTCCCTGCTGGTCTTCATGATCATCGCCTCCAAGGGCGCGGCGGGCGTCACCGGCGCCGGTCTGGCCACTCTGGCCGGCGGGCTCCAGTCGCACCGCCCCGACCTGGTCGACGGCGTCGGGTTCATCGTCGGCATCGACCGGCTGATGAGCGAGGCCCGCGCGCTGACCAACTTCGCCGGCAACGCGATCGCCACGGTGATCATCGGCACCTGGACCCATGAGATCGACAAGGACCAGTGCGACGCGGTCCTGGCCGGTCAACGACCCTTCGACGAGTCCACCATGGTCGATGACGACGAGGCGCCTGACGTCGTCGCCGACCCGCAGTCGGTGACCAAGGGGCACTGAGCCTGCCGCTAGGGCGTGCCCGTGGTGCGCACCTGCGCGGGCCAGCCGAACGCGGTCCGCACCCCCGAGGAGAACAGCACGCTCTCCGGTGGGCCCGCCTCGACCACTCCCTCCAGACCTGCCGCGGTGACGAGGGTGTCGTCGAGCTCGACGAGCCTCGCCCGCCGCAGCGGCCAGGGTGCGTGCGTGTTGGGCATCCACACGGTGCGACCCCACGCGCGGGTGTGCGCGCCGAACCGTGCGGTGAGGAACCGGTCCAGCGGCGTCGGTTCGGCGACCACCTCGCCGACCTCGACCCCGATCCGGGTGCGGGCCACGGGTGACCCTGACGGTCGCCGCCGGGACCGATAGGTCAGGACGCGCCCGCTGCGCGGGTCGGGCCCGCTGCGTGGGTCGGGCCCCGACTCGTCGAGCGTGATGCGAGCCCACTGGTACGGCACACCCAGACTGGCGCGGGCGCCGGCCACCACCGCCAGTCGCTCGGCCTCGAGCGAGCGGAAGACCACGCCCCGGCGGCCCTGCGCATCCACCGAGTACAGCCGGACGTTGATCTCCAGGAACGAGCCGACATAAGGGATCGGCGCGCCGTGCCCGAGTCCGCCGTCGACCATCCGGAACGGGATCAGTCCGACCCAGCTGGACCCGTCGAACACGTCCGGTCGCGTGCCGGCCGGCAGGAGCGGAGCCACGCGTGCCGGGTCGACCCGCCAGTGCAGGAACGCGATGTCGCGCCACCACTGGCTCATCGACTGGCCCGTGAGCGCGGGCCCCCGCAGCGGCAGGTCGGCCGCGACGCCCGCGGGGCCGTGACGGTCGTCGGGGCTCACGGTTGGCTGACCTCCTCGGTATGACCCGCGCGCAGGAACGCGTGGACTCCGTTGGCCGCGCGTCGTCCCGAGACGAGCGCACCCTGGATCGACGCGGTGTCGCGATGGTCCCCGGCCACGAACAGGCCGGCTCCGAGCGACACCGGGCGGCGGGCCACCAGCGGTGGCACCTGGGCGGGGAGGGCGCGCTCGATGTCGTGGCGCACGAGCAGGTCCCAGGTGGAGGTCGAGGTGCGCCAGAGCCGAGTCAGCTCGGTCCTGATGCGCGCCTCGTGTGCGTCGGTGGGCCACAGCGTCGTGGCCTGGACCAGCGCTCGTCCAGCCGGTGCGTAGGACGGCGCGACGTCGCTCACCACCGCGCTGTTCAGGATGGGCCCGCCCCGCCCGTCCACGCGGAGCAGTCCGCCCGAGCTGACCGGGGTCGGGGAGGAGAACCACCAGGTGCGTAGTCCGCGCATGACCGTCGACCCGGTCCCCCGCGCGCCCGTCGCGCCCATCGCGCCCGCGTCGACCGCATCCGTGGCTACCACGACGGTGCGGGCGCTGCGCGGGCCCGAGTCGGTGTCGACGCGCACCCCGTGGTCGGTCGGGGCGAGGCGGAGGGCCCTCACCCCGCACTCCACGGGTGCCCCGAGCCGGTCGGCGAGCTGCGCGGGCAGGGCGCGCATCCCGTTCGCGGGCAGGGACGGGGTTCCGCCGAGGAACGAACGCAGCAGCAGTCGGGCGAACTGCGCCGAGGTCGCCCCGGTGTCGTCGGCGAGCACGCCGGACAGGAAGCGCTCGAGCACCTCCGTGCGCAACGGCCCGCGAACACCTGCCGCGTCCAGCGACGCGGACAGGGACTGGTCAGGCCCGGCGAGCAGACGGCGTACTGGTCCCACGGCGGGGGCCGCCCACCGGGCGAGCCTGAGCAGGTCGACCGACCCCAGCATGCCGCTGCTCAGCGTCGCGAGGAGCAGATGCGGTGCACGACGGGGGTCGGCCAGGACGGCCACGCCGTCCGTGCGGCGCACCGCCACCCCCGCGGTGAACGGGCGCAGGTCCAGCCGGTCGATGTCGATGTAGCGACGGACGGCGGGATAGGCCGGGTTGAGCAGCTGGAAGCCACGGTCGCACAGATGTCCGTCGACCTCCTCGGTCCGGACCCGTCCACCGATCTGCGGGCCGGCCTCGACGACGTGGACCCGCCAGCCCCGGTGGCGCAGGGTCGCGGCGCACATGAGACCCGCGAGGCCGGCCCCGACCACGAGGGCGTCGGGTTGGTCTGAGGTCATGGCCCCACGCTGTCACGACGGGGGTCGCGCCGCACGGACGAGGTCCACTGCCTACGGTGGTGGCATGGCCAACCGCCTCAGCGCCTCCACCAGCCCCTACCTGCTCCAGCACGCCGACAACCCGGTGGACTGGCAGGAGTGGGGCGATGTGGCGTTCACCGAGGCACGCGAGCGCGACGTGCCGGTGCTGCTGTCGGTGGGCTATGCCGCCTGCCACTGGTGCCACGTGATGGCGCACGAGTCGTTCGAGGACCCGACGGTCGGTGAGGCGGTCAACACCCGGTTCGTTGCGGTCAAGGTCGACCGAGAGGAGCGCCCCGACATCGACGCGGTGTACATGACGGCGACCCAGGCGCTCACCGGGCAGGGCGGGTGGCCGATGACCTGCCTCCTCACACCCGAGGGTGAGCCCTTCTTCGCCGGCACCTACTTCTCCCGCCCCCAGTTCCTGCAGCTGCTGGACGGCGCCCATCAAGCGTGGACCGAGCAGCGCGACCAGGTGCTCGAGTCGAGCGGTCGCATCGCCGAACGGCTGCGCGAGATGAGCACGGCACCCCCTGCACACCAGCTCGACAGCCTCACCCTCGACAAAGCGGTCCAGGCCCTCACTCGCCAGTTCGACTCTGCCCGAGGCGGATTCGGCCAGGCGCCCAAGTTCCCACCGTCGATGGTGCTCGAGTTCCTGCTGCGCCACCACGCCCGCACCGGGTCGCCCGAGGCCCTCGACATGGCCGAACGCTCCTGTGAGGCCATGGCCCGTGGCGGGATCTACGACCAGCTCTCCGGCGGGTTCGCGCGCTACTCCGTCGACGCCGGGTGGGTGGTGCCCCACTTCGAGAAGATGCTGTACGACAACGCGCAGCTGCTGCGAGTCTATGCCCACCTCCATCGACTCACCGGAAGCCCCTTGGCCCGCCGGATCACCACGGAGACAGCAGGTTTCATCCTCCGCGACCTCCGCACGCAGCACGGCGTCCTGGCCTCCGCGCTCGATGCGGACACGGTGGTCGACGGCCACGGCGTCGAGGGCCTGACCTACGCGTGGACCCCGGCCGAGCTGGCCGCGGTCCTCGGCCCCGAGGACGGAGCGCGGGCCGCGGAGCTGCTGACCGTGACGGCACCGGGCACCTTCGAGCACGGCAGCTCCACGCTCCAGCTGCTCCGCGACCCGGACGACCGGACGTGGTGGGCCGGCGTGCGCGACCGGCTGTCGACGGCCAGGGCACTTCGGCCCCAGCCGTCACGGGACGACAAGGCGGTGACCTCGTGGAACGGCCTGGCCATCGCCGGGCTGGCCGACGCCGGCGTCATCCTGGGCGACCCCGCTCTGGTGGAGGCAGCCGCCACCGCGGCGGCCCACCTGCTGGACCACCACCTGGTGGACGGGCGCCTGCGCCGAGCCTCACGCGACGGCGTCGTCGGGACCGCGGCCGGAGTCGCCGACGACTACGGCAACCTGGCCGAGGGACTGTTGGCGTTGCACCAGGCCGACATGGACCCGCGCTGGCTCGTCGCCGCCGGTGAGCTCCTGGACACCGCGCTGGAGCACTTCGCCGACGACGACGGGGGCTTCCACGACACCGCCGACGACGCCGAGGTGCTCGTCAACCGGCCGCGCAGCCAGGGTGACAACGCCGAGCCGTCCGGTCAGTCCGCCCTCGCCGGGGCCCTCCTGACCTATGCCGCCCTGACCGCTTCGGCCGCGCATCGCGAGGCCGCCGAGCGTGCCCTCAGCGCGTGCGGGGCCGTCGCGGCCCAGAACCCCCGGTTCGGTGGCTGGGCGCTCGCCGTGGCCGAGGCCGGGGCCGCGGGACCGCTGGAGGTCGCCGTCGTCGGGTCCGGCCCGATCGCCGACGAGCTCCTCGCGGCTGCGCGCGCCTCGTCCTCGCCCGGTCTGGTCCTCGCGCACGGCGAGCCGGACACGCCCGGCGTCCCGCTGCTGGAGCACCGGCCGCTCGCGGGGTCCAGCCCGGCGGCGTACGTCTGCCGCGGGTTCGTCTGTGACGCGCCGGTCACCACCGCCGCCCAGCTCGAGGTCGCGCTCGCGCCGTGAGCAGGAACGCTAGGTCGAGCCGGGCGGTTCGATGCGCAGCCCCGTGACCCATCGCTCCAGGTAGTCCTCAGCCGCGCGGTGGCTGAGCCCGTGGCACTCGGCCAGTCCGCGCACGATGACGGCGCGGTATGCGGCGGCAGGCGGGTTCGGGGTCAGCGCATGCGCCTCGGGTGCAGTGAAGGTGAGGACCGGCGCGCCGTCGAGCTCGCCCACCAGCCGCAGCGTCTCGTACCGTCCGGGGCCGTGCTGGTGAACCTGCTCGCGGACGACTGTGGCCAGGTCGAGGCCCGAGCCCGGGTCACGGTGCATCTCCTGCGCCGCGACGTCGGCGAACTGGTCCTCGGTCAGCCGATAGGCGCGGGCCAGTACCTCACCGCTCCCCCTCGCGTCGAAGAACGCCACACCGCCGCCCCAGGTCGGCGACTCCCAGGCGAAGAACAGGCCCCCGGCCATGGCGAACGGCACGTCGTCGCGTGGTGGGCTGGGGTCGCGCGCGCCGGGATAGGTGCGGGTCGCGCCCGGCGGGCAGCCGCCGACGAGATAGGTCAGGAACCGGTCACGGGCCAGGTTGGAGCCGTACGCGGCGTACCAGACGTCCACGGCTCAGCCCCAGAGTCCGGCGAGCTGACCGCCGATCCTGACCGTGAAGGCCGTGACCACCACGACGAACACGGCCCGGACGAAGCCGCTGCCGAGGGACACCGCCGTCCGGGCGCCGAGGTATCCACCGGCCAGGTTCGCCGCGGCCATCACGGCGCCGATCCCCCACATCACGTGACCGCCGGGAACGAACACCGCGAGCGCACCGAGGTTGGTGGCGAGGTTGGTGATCTTGGCCTTGGCGCTGGCCTCGAGGAAGGCATACCCCATCAGCCCCACCAGCGCGAAGACGAGGAAGGAACCGGTGCCGGGGCCGAGCGCTCCGTCGTAGAACCCGATGACGAAGCCGACCACGGTCGCGACGAACGTGTGCCGGTGGCCGTCGAACCGCAGCGCCGTCTCCTGGCCGAGCGAAGGCTTGGCGACGGTGTAGATCCCCACGACCACGAGCATCATCAGAATGATCGGGTTGAAGGCCGCCTTGGGGATGTGCAGCCCCGCGACCGCACCGCCGGTCGCGCCGAGGAAGGCAACACCGGCCATCGGCAACGCCGTGCGGAGGTCCGGCTTCACCCTGCGGTAGTAGGTGATCGAGCTGGTCACCGTCCCGAACACCGAGGCGAGCTTGTTGGTCGCCAGCAGCTGGGCGGGCGTCGCGCCGGGAAAACCCAGCAGGAGAGCAGGGAGCTGGACGAGTCCTCCCCCGCCCACCACCGCGTCGACCCACCCGGCACCGAACCCGGCCAGCGCCATGAGCAGGATGACGTGCAGCTCGAGGTCGCCCACTAGGCGGTTCGCCAACCGTCGACGATGGCAAGAACGTCGAGCAGCTGGTGCGCCTGGGCATCGGGCGTCGCCTCGACCCCGGCGACCAGCTGTGCCGTCGGGATCTCGCTGTGCGGGACCCAGATCGCGCGCATCCCGGCCTGCTGCGGCCCGTGCACGTCCTCGAACAGCCGGTCACCGACGTACACCGCCCGCTCGGGCGCCACCTCCACGGCCGCGGCCGCCGCGCGGAACGCCTCCGGGTGCGGCTTCACCCACGGGATCTCGCTGGAGTACACGTCGCCGTCGAGCAGGTCCAGGACGCCGTCACGGCGGAAGATCTCCCGGTGGTAGTCGCGTGACCAGATCGTGTTGGACAGGACCCCAACGCGGATCCCTCTGTCCCGCAGTGCTTCCCAGAGCGGACGCACCTGGGGGTCGGTGAAGGTGTGCGGCTCCCAGAACTGCTGGTATGCCGTCAGCGCCGCTGCGTGGGCCGGGTTGGTCTCGTCGTGTCCGGCGTCCATAAGGATCTCGGCGAGCCGGGCGCTGACGTGGTCGGTCCCTCGGCCACGCTTCCACGCCGCCTCCTCGGCCTTCCAGACCTGCTGGGCGAAGGCGTCGGCCTCGTCCGGGTGCGCGTGCAGCTCACGGGCAAAGGTGCGCCACTGCTCGTCGAGGTCCACGGGGTGCCACGGCGTCAGCGTGCCACCCCAGTCGAAGATCACGGCCTCGACGGGGTGGCGGGCCGCACTCGTCGTCATCGGGGCAGCCTTTCACAACGGGGTACGACGCCCGGTGGTCACGTGGCGCGGGGAGACGGCGAGGTGGGCGGAGACGGCGGGGTGCGCGGGGGGCGTGGGGGGCGGGGGGCGGGGGGCGCGGGGCGGCGGGGCGGTGGGGGGGCGCCGGGTCGGTGGGGTACGCGGAGCGGACGAGGGTGCGCAGCGCGGCCCCCCACCGCGACCGGACCAGGCGTCCTCGCGTACCCCCGCGCCGCTACGCGCACGACGCTCGTGCGCGAAGTGCCACTGGGGTACGCGAAGACGGCAGGCGGGCAACGGTGATGCGCGCGGTGTCAGCGCGGTACGCGGAGACGGCGAGGGTACGCAGCGCGGCCCCCCACCGCGGCCGACCAGGCGTCCTCGCGTACCCCCGCGCCGCTACGCGCACGACGCTCGTGCGCGAAGTGCCACTGGGGTACGCGGAGACGGCACGCGGGCAATGGTGATGCGCGCGGTGTCAGCGAGGTACGCGGAGACGGCGGGGCGGGCGACTCTGGTGCGCGGGGTGTCAGTGAGGTACGCGGAGACGAGGGCGAGGACAGACCTCTCCCACCCGTCTCAGGCCGGGGCGCTGACCTCTGCCGCGATAGCCGCCACGGCGTCGCCGACCGGGACCTCGCGCCGCTCGCCCGAGCGTCGCTCCTTGATCTCGACGACGCCGTTCGCCAGGCCCTTGCCCACCACGACGATGGTCGGGACGCCGATCAGCTCGGAGTCCTTGAACTTCACTCCGGGGCTGACCTGGCGCCGGTCGTCGAAGAGCACGGAGATGCCCTGTGCCTCAAGACCTCTCACGATGTCCTCGCTGGCCAGGAAGACCTCGTCGTCCTTGCCCGTCGCGACCAGGTGAACGTCGACCGGGCTGATCTCGCGGGGCCAGATCAGCCCGAGCTCGTCGTGGTTGCCCTCGGCGACCGCAGCGACCGCGCGCGAGACACCGACGCCGTAGGACCCCATGGTGACCGTGGCGAGCTTGCCGTTCTGGTCGAGCACCCGCAGGTCGAGGGCCTCGGCATACTTGCGGCCCAGCTGGAAGATGTGACCCATCTCGATGCCGCGCGCCGACTCCAGGCCGTGGCCGCACGACGGGCAGGAGTCCCCGACCTTGACCTCGGCCGCCTCGATCGTGCCGTCGGCGGTGAAGTCGCGGACCGCGACGAGGTCGATGACGTGCCGGCCCTGCTCGTTGGCGCCGGTGACCCACCGGGTGCCCTCGACGACGCGCGGGTCCAGGAGGTAGCGCACCCCCGACGTGCTCTCCGAACCCAGGGCCGCCGGCCCGATGTAGCCACGCACGAGCGCCGGGTTCGCGGTGAAGTCCTTCTCCTCGAACGCCTCGATCGTGGCGGGATCGACCTGGGCGCCGAGCCGCTTCTCGTCGATGTCGCGGTCGCCGGGGACCCCGATCGCCAGCGGTTCACGCGTGCCGTCGGGGTGAACGACCACGACGAGCACGTTCTTCAGCGTGTCGCCGGCCGTCCACGGACGGTCCTCGCGCGCGAAGGCGTCGTTGAGGTGCGCGACCAAGGTCTCGATGGTGGGGGTCGCAGGAGTGTCCTCCGCGTGCGCGGCCGGCACGTCGGCGTACGGCAGGGGGTCGGGGACCGGGACGCGCACGGCCTCGACGTTCGCGGCGTACCCGCAGTTGGGGCACCGGACATAGGTGTCCTCACCGTTCTCGGCGGTGGCGAGGAACTCCTCGCTCTTGCTGCCGCCCATCGCGCCCGCCATCGCCGCGACGATGACGTAGTGGAAGCCGAGCCGGTCGAAGATCCGGATGTAGGCCTCGCGGTGCGCGTCGTAGGACTTGGACAGCCCGGCGTCGTCCAGGTCGAAGGAGTAGCTGTCCTTCATGACGAACTCGCGGCCTCGGAGCAGTCCCGCGCGCGGACGCGCCTCGTCGCGGTACTTGTTCTGGATCTGGTACAGCGTCAGCGGTAGGTCCTTGTAGGAGGAGAACATGTCCTTGACCGTGAGGGCGAACATCTCCTCGTGGGTCGGGCCGAGCAGATAGTCCTGGCCCTTGCGGTCCTGCAGGCGGAAGATGTTGGGGCCGTACTCCTCCCAGCGCCCGGACGCCTCGTAGGGCTCCTTGGGCAGGAGGGCGGGGAACAGCAGCTCCTGGCCGCCGATCCGGTCCATCTCCTCGCGCACGATGGTCTCGACGCGACGCAGCACCCGGATCCCCAGCGGCAGCCAGGTGTAGATCCCGGGGGCGGCGCGACGGATGTATCCGGCGCGCACGAGCAGCCGGTGGCTGGGGAGCTCCGCGTCGGCCGGGTCCTCGCGCAGGGTTCGCAGGAACAGCGTGGACATGCGCAGCGGCACGACAGGACTCCCTCGATCAGTGGGCAACCCTGCGAGGATATCCGGGACGGGCGCGTGCCCCCACCACGGTTGACCGGGCGGTTTCCCCGCTGGGCCGGCAGTGACGCTTCCGATCAGGACTAGTCGGGTCTAGAGGATGCTGCGGCCGACGAAGAGCAGGTACAACGCCAGCGCCACCCAGATCAGGTTGAACAGGCCCGCGACGCCGGCGACCAGACGCCACACCTGGCGCTGGTCGTTCATGACGCCGTACGTGCCGGCCACCGACCCGATCCCCGCGGCCAAGAAGGCCAGCACATCCGGGCGGTCCAGGTCGACCAGTCCGGCGCCGATGGCGACCACGATGGCCAGAGCGCCGACAGTCGCCAGCGTCCACGGCGACCCCTTGCTCCGGGTTTGGGCAGGCTTGGTCGTCTGATCCAGCACCATCACGACTCCTCACGATCCCCCCGGTCGATGAGCCAACCGTAGGAGATCCGCACGGCCCGAGGGGCCGGTTCGCCCAGATCCGGGCCAAACGAACTACCGGCCCGCCGCCCTCATCGCGATGCGGATGAGCGGGATCTGCAGAGGCAGTCGGGCGAACGACCCCCAACGGACCGCCTCGCGGCGCGGCGTGGCACCGCGGGTCGCCACCCGTTGCTGGGCGTCGACCGCCATCTGCACGTTCGCGGGGAACACCGCGCACAGCAGCGCAGCACTGCCCCAACCGGCGATCCGGCGGGTCCGTGGGTGGAGCAGGCCCGCGCCCAGGGCGAGCTCGGCGACCCCCGAGGCGTACACCAGTGCGCGGGGCGCGGGGAGCTGGGCCGGGACGATCGGCTCGAACACCTGGGGTCGGAGCAGATGGAGCGCCCCGGAGACCAGGAACGAGGACGCGAGGCCGGTGATCGACCGGGTCAGCGGGGTGGGGGGCACGCCACGATGCTCCCAGACTCACCGGCGGTGGGGACAGACCGTCGTCGCCGGCGCCCGCCCGTCACGACAGACCTGTCACGACAACACGGTCACAACGACAAAGTCACCACAACACGGTCACAACAACACGGTGCTGAAGTCACCGATGTCGGCGAAGCCCACCGCGCGGTAGGTCGCCCGCGCGCTCTCGTTGAAGTCGTTGACGTACAGCGTCACCCGGCTGGCGATGGTGTCCATCACCTGCTCGACCACTGCGGCCATCGCGGGCGCGGCCAGGCCCTGCCCGCGCAGTCTGGGCGCGAGCCAGACGCCCTGGATCTGGCAGGTGCCCAGAGCCACCGAGCCGACGTCGGCCTTGAAGACGACCTCGCCGTCCTGGATCGCCACGAAGGTATGTCCGCGGCCGACCAAATGTGCGAGCGCCGCTCGGTAGGCGTGGCCCGATCCGGTGTAGGGCGCGTAGCCGATCTCCCCGGTGAACATGTGGGCGGCAGCCGGCAGGACGAGGTCGACCTCGCTGAGCCGCGCCGGCCGAACGCGGAGGTCCTGCGCGACGCCGAGCTCGGAGGGCCGACGCGCGGTCGCCATCAGCGGTTGGTGGTCGCGCACCATCCGCGCCGGACCCCAGGCGTGTCCGAGCAGGCCCCACAGGTCGATCACCTGCTGGCGCGGGCCGAGCACCGAGGCACAGTTGCGCCGCCACCGCCGCACTCGCTCGGCAAAGGCGACCAGGCTGTCCGGGGTCGTCTCGACCGGCACCAGGTTGGCGCTGGCCCAGCACAGCGAGGTCAGGTTGCCCCCCTCGCGATATCCGAGCAGCGCTCCGGGCTGGACGTCGAGGACGCCTTCGAGCAGACGCGCGGCCACGAACACGTTCGAGGGCAGGTCGCGTGCACACACCTCGAGTGCCTCATCGCGGTCGCCCGGTGTGAGGGCCATGACCGGAGACCTGGTCCGGAGCACAGCCTCAGCCTAGGTGGTGCGACGCCGCTTGGCCCGCGAACGACCGGTTCAGGCGTGCGCTCCTCGGGTGGGCCAGGGGCGGACCACCTCGGCGACGCCTCGCCCCATCGCCATCACGACCAACACCAGCGAGGGTACCGGCACAAGCAGGTCCACCACATCGGCGGGCGTCCGGCCGAGCACCACGACCGGCGTGGCCGCGCCCACCGCGGCCAGCGACGCGATCCGCCGGACCACCGGCGTGCCGCGCCGCGACTGGGCCAGGCCACAGGCCAACGCCGTCGGCACCAGCAACACACCCGGCCCGAGCAGCAGCACCACGCAGGGTGCACTCGAGAGCCGCCACCACGGCGAGGCCGCTCGGCCGCGGGCGAATGCGACCGCTCCAAGCACGACGCCCGCGACGCCGAAGCCTCCGACGATGAACGCGGTGCCAGACCAGGAGAACTCGGGATCGGTGGTCACCGTCCGCATGAAGACACGCGCGCCGACCCCGGTCACCAGGCCTGCGCCCAGCCAGAGCAGTAGGCCGGTCAGCGCACGATGGGCAGGCATGCGAGCCTCGGCCCCGCCGCGCCGGTGTCGTCGGTGGGCTCGGCATGAACCACGACCGACCGGTCGCCTCGAGTCGGCACGAACGGCACCGAGGCGGCGGACCGCGCGGTCCCCGAACCACGGAGGACGAAGTCGAGCCAGACCTCGGTCTGGTCGCTGACCACCACCGGGTCCTCACCCCGCTCGCGCGAGAGGTTGTAGTGCAGACCGGCGGCATCGGGATCTCCCGCCAGGCACGGACCGCTGTGCAGGTGCGCGCCATAGCTTGCGCCGGCCGTGGACCGGCTTGCGCCACGGATCTGCAGGACATAGCTGCTCGCCCCGTCCACCCAGGCCATCGCGACGGTGGCGTGGGCCGAGCGGAACGGGTTGGGGACCGAAGGATCCACGGTCAGGTCCTGCAGCGGCCCGGAGTACAGGCGCAGCCGTGGGCCGACCACACCGCGATCGGTGTCCTCGCGGGCGGGCGCGTCCGCTGCCGCCGGCAGGATCGCGGCACCCACGATCCCCACCAGGACCAGGACCGTGCTCATGACCAGTCGTGACCGCGGTCGGCCCATGGAGGGGCCTGGGTACGGGACGGGCACGGGTCCGTCGGGTGTCACGGGTCCGTCGGGTTTCACGAATCCGTCGGGTGACACGGGTCCGTCGAGTGAGGTGGGGCTTGTGCCGCGGGTAGCCATGGTGCTCTCGTTTCGTCGAAGGGCGCTGATACCCCGACAGACGAGATCGTCACGGACACGGGGTGACGGCTCACCCTGACGACAATCCGCCGCACCCCGGTGTCACCCGCTGACCGGGTGCAGTTCGTCTGTGGAGGTGATGGACGCCATGAGTCAGGCAGCGCTGGGCGCCACGCCCTGGACCAGCACGAGCGAGAGCGACGTCATGGTCGCCGAGCTGTTCCGCACCGAGGCGTCGCGACTGGTGTCCCTGGCCAGGTTCTTCGTCGATGACCGGACGGCCGCCGAGGACCTGGTCCAGGAGGGCTTCATCCGCCTGGCCCGAAGCGCCGGCCGCATCAACGACCCCACGCGCGCAGCCCAGTACCTGCGCTCGATCGTGATCAACCTGGCCCGGGACCACAACCGCCGCGGACTGGTGTCGCTCCGGCATCGTCCGCCGGCGGTGGTCGACGAGCCATCGGCGGAGTCTCGTGCACACGACCGCGAGTCATCCCGGGTCGTGGTGACTGCGCTGCGCGCCCTTCCCCGTCGACAACGAGAGTGCGTCGCGCTGAGGTACTACCTCGAGCTCTCGATCCCTGACATCGCCAGCACGTTGGGCGTGTCACCGAACTCGGTGAAGACCCACCTGCGTCGCGGTCTGGACGCCCTGGCCACAACCTTGGAGGCGAGTGGATGACCACGCTGGAGGACCGGCTCCACCGGGCGCTCGTCGGGACCGACAGACCCCTGTCACCCGACCTCTTCGACCGCGTCACGGGCGGGATCGTCGAGGACCGCCGACGGCGACGAACCCGACACCGCTGGATCGCGGCCTGGCTGCTCATCGTGGTCGGCGTCGTGGCGACCGTGCTCACCCTCACCCCCCGAACAGCATCAGGAGGACTGGACATGCCTTGGTGGACAGTGGAACTCGCGGTGACGGGTGGACTCATCGCCATCGCGCTCTGGCTCGGCCCGTTGATCAAGCGGTACGGGCGCGCCTATGCCGCCGACGTCTTCCATGACAACCCGCTCACCGGCAAGAGCTACATCGTGCTCTCGGACATCGTGTACTACCTGATCTTCGGGGCCTACATCCTGCTCACCTCGCACGCGGCACCCGAGGACGGCTGGGAGGTGTTCAGCGGGATGGCCAACGGCGAGCTGGTCAACTGGGAGCTGCGCCGCGTGGGAGGGATCGTGCTCATCATCGGCGTGCTGCACGGCATCAACCTGGTGCTGATGCCCGCGCTCGGTCGGCTGTTCTCGCTGAACCGCAGGTTGCCCGACAGCTGAGCACTGGTGGGCTGAGCACCGACCGGCAGAGGCCGTCAGCTCACGCTGACGACAGGCGCGGAGCCCTCACCGTCGACCGGCTCCATCGTCTCGGCGATGCGCATGGCCTCCTCGATGAGGGTCTCGACGATCTGGCTCTCGGGCACGGTCTTGATGACCTCGCCCCTGACGAAGATCTGTCCCTTGCCGTTGCCCGAGGCGACGCCGAGGTCGGCCTCACGGGCCTCGCCGGGACCGTTGACGACACAGCCCATGACCGCGACGCGTAGCGGGACCTCCATGCCCTCGAGCCCGGCGGTCACCTGCTCGGCGAGGGTGTACACGTCGACCTGGGCGCGCCCGCAGGACGGGCACGACACGATCTCCAGCTTGCGAGGTCGCAGGTTCAGCGACTGAAGGATCTGGATGCCGACCTTGACCTCCTCGACCGGGGGCGCGGAGAGCGAGACGCGGATGGTGTCGCCGATTCCCTTGGACAGCAGCGCCCCGAATGCGGTGGCCGACTTGATCGTCCCCTGGAAGGCTGGTCCAGCCTCGGTCACGCCGAGGTGCAGCGGCCAGTCGCCCCGCTCGGAGAGCAGCTCATAAGCGCGAACCATCACGACGGGGTCGTTGTGCTTCACCGAGATCTTGAAGTCGTGGAAGTCGTGCTCCTCGAACAGGCCCGCCTCCCAGACGGCCGACTCGACGAGCGCCTCGGGCGTGGCCTTGCCGTACTTGGCGAGCAGCCGGGGGTCGAGCGACCCCGCGTTGACACCGATCCGGATCGACGTGCCGGCGTCCTTGGCCGCCTGCGCGATCTGCTTGACCTGGTCGTCGAACCTGCGGATGTTGCCCGGGTTGACCCGCACGGCGGCGCACCCGGCGTCGATGGCCGCGAAGACGTACTTGGGCTGGAAGTGGATGTCCGCGATGACCGGGATCTGCGACTTGGTCGCGATGACGGGCAGCGCGTCGGCATCGTCCTGGGTGGGGCAGGCGACCCGGACGATGTCGCACCCGGCCGCGGTCAGCTCGGCGATCTGCTGCAGCGTCGAGTTGATGTCGGTGGTGGGGGTGGTGCACATCGACTGCACCGACACCGGTGCGTCACCGCCGACCTCGACCTTGCCGACGTGGATCTTGCGGGTCTGCCGACGGGGGGCGAGGACCGGCGCGGGCAGTGCTGGCATACCCAGCGAGACGCTCATGGTTCCAGTATCTCCTCGCCGGTCAGCCGAGCCGGACCGGGTTGACCAGGTCGGCATAGATCAGCAGCACGGACATCACGATGAGCGCCATCGACACCGCGTAGGCCAGCGGCAGCGCCTTGGCCACGTCCACGTGGCCGGGGTCGGGGCGCTTCAGCACGCGGGCCGTGCTGCGCTTGAGTCCCTCCCACAGGGCGCCCGCGACGTGGCCACCGTCCAGGGGCAGCAACGGGATCAGGTTGAAGACGAACAGTGCGAGGTTGAGCGAGGCCATGAGGCTGAGCAGCAGCACGATCTTGGACCCGGCATCGTTGCCGAGGAAGTCGACCTTGCCCGAGGTGACCTCGCCCGCGATGCGACCGACTCCGACGACCGAGATCGGCCCCTCGGGGTCGCGCGCGCCCGAGCCGAACGCCGCCTGGGCGACGCCGACCATCTTCTGCGGGATCCGCAGGAGCACGCTCGCGGTCTGTTCGATGCCCGAACCCACGACGGCCGGGACCGCGGTCACCGACTGCCGGGTCAGGACCGTCGGAGTGGAGCTGGTGATGCCGACGAACCCGGCGGTCATGGTCACGGGCTGACCGTCCTCGTCGAGGATCGCCTCGCCGTCCGCGCCGTACCGCGCGACGGTGTTCTGCACCGGCCGCACCGTCAGCGTCAGCCGGCTGCCGTCGCGCTCGACGAGGAAGGCGAGGTCACGCCCGGAGGCCGGCCGCACGGCTGCGCTGAGGTCGGTGTTGCGACCCAGCTTCGTGCCGTCGATCGCCAGGACCTTGTCGCCGGGGAGCAGACCCGCCTGGTAGGCCGGCGTCCTGGGGTCCCCGGCCGCGCAGGCCGTCTTGGTGGCGGCTTCCGCTGCCGGGACGACGCACTCGCTGACCGAGATGATCTGGGCACCGGAGGTGGGCTCGGGCACACCGTGGATGGTGATGATCCCGCCGAGGAGGACGGTCGCGATGACCAGGTTCATCACCGGGCCGCCGAGCATGATGATGACCTTCTTGGGGGTCGACAGCCGATAGAAGACGCGCTCCTCGTCGCCGGGTCGCACCTCCTCCATGCTCACGGTGCGCGCCTCGTCCATCAGCTGGGAGAACCGGCCCGTGCTGGAGGCCCGGATCATGCCCGGAGCGTCACCCTTGCGCGGGGGGAACATGCCGATCATCCGGATGAACCCACCGAGCGGGATCGCCTTGAGGCCGAACTCGGTCTCGCCCCGCTGCCGCGACCAGATGGTCGGGCCGAAGCCCACCATGTACTGGGTGACCCGCACCCCGAAGATCTTGGCGGGGACGAGGTGGCCGACCTCGTGCAGCGCGATCGAGATCCCGATGCCGAGGGCCACGAACAGCACCCCGAGCGTGTACAGGCCGACCTCAGTCATGGGAGAGAACGCTTTCGGTTCGGGACCGGCGAGAATGCTCGACGGTGTCAGGAGAGGCCGAGCAGTTCCCCGGCACGGCGACGGGCCCAGGCATCCGCCTGGAGCACCTGCTCAACGCTCCCCGCCCCTGATTCTATCCCCGCGTGCTCGCCCACCACGCGCTCCACCGTGTCGACGATGTCCAGAAAGCCGATGCGCCCCTCATGAAAGGCGTCGACCCCGACCTCGTTCGCGGCGTTGTAGACGGCCGGGTACGTCGATCCGGCCTCCCCCACCTGGCGGGCGAGTCCGACGGCCGGGAACGCCTGGTCGTCCAGGGGGAGGAACTCCCACGTCGAGGCCTGCGTCCAGTCACAGGCGGGCGCGGCGCCGGGGACGCGGTCGGGCCAGCCGAGACCCAGCGCGATCGGGAGACGCATGTCCGGAGGGCTGGCCTGGGCCAGGGTCGAGCCGTCGGTGAACTCGACCATCGAGTGGACCACCGACTGCGGGTGGACGACCACCTCGATCCGGTCGAACCCGATGCCGAACAGCAGGTGCGCCTCGATGACCTCCAGCCCCTTGTTGACCAGGGTCGCGGAGTTGGTCGTGACCATCCGGCCCATGGCCCACGTCGGGTGCGCCAGCGCCTCGGCGGGGGTCACGTCGCGCATCTGCTCACGGGTGCGGCCTCGGAAGGGTCCGCCACTGGCCGTGACGACCAGCTTGGCGACCTCGTCGGCTCGGCCACCGCGCAGGCATTGGGCGAGCGCCGAGTGCTCGGAGTCGACGGGGACGAGCTGACCCTCGGCCGCCGCGGCCAGGACGAGCGGTCCGCCGATGATGAGGGACTCCTTGTTGGCCAGCGCGAGCGTGCTTCCGGCCGCGAGCGCGGCCAGGGTGGGGCGGAGGCCGATCGCGCCGGTGATGCCGTTCAGCACCACGTCCGCGCCGGTCCGCGCGGCCTGCTCGGCGGCGTCAGGGCCGACCACGATCTCGGGGTTGTAGGCGGTGGCCAGGTCGACAGCGCCGTTGGCGAGGGTGGACGCCGCAGACCGGGACGCGTGAGCCGCGATCGCCGCGCGCAAGGCGTCCGCGTCGCCCGCGGCCAGCGCGACGAGGGGTGCGCGGGTCGCGACGGCCTGCTCGGCAAGCAGGTCGAGGTTGCGGCCGGCCGACAGCGCCACCACCGAGAACCGGCCGGGGTTCGCGGCGATCACGTCCAGCGCCTGGGTGCCGATCGAGCCGGTGGAGCCGAGGACGGCGAGGGAACGGGTCACGGGGCCAGTGTCGCAGTCGGGGTCGGTGCCGCTGCGTGAGGCGAGAGGACGACCTCGACGTGATGCCGGCGTTCCGGAACGACCCGGCCGTCAACCGGTTCATGATGCGGGCCAGGGCTGCGGGGCCAAGGCGTCAAGCCTCCGGCGGGGAGCGTCAGGCGTCAGGCGTCAGGGCTCAGGGGGCGATGCCGACGTACGTCGTCTCGAGGTACTCCTCGATCCCCTCGAACCCGCCCTCGCGGCCGAAGCCGGAGGACTTGACCCCCCCGAACGGCGCAGCAGGGTTGGAGATGATGCCCTGGTTGATGCCGATCATCCCGAACTCCAGTGCCTCGGCGACCCGGATGGTGCGCGAGAGGTCGCGGGTGAAGACATAGGACGCCAGGCCGTACTCGGTGCTGTTGGCCTGGGTGATCGCCTCCTTCTCGGTGCGGAACGTGGTGATCGGGGCGACCGGGCCGAAGATCTCCTCGCTCATCATCCTGGCGTCCATCGGCACGTCGGTGATCACCGTGGGTGCAAAGAAGTAGCCGCGGCCGCTCGGAGCCGAGCCACCGACCAGGACCGTGCCTCCGTGCGCCCTGGCGTCCTCGACCAGGTCGGCGACGCTGGCTCGCGCCTTGGCGTCGATCAGTGGGCCGACGTCGACGCCCTTCTTGGTGCCCTTGCCCAGGGTCAGGGCGCCCATCCGCTTCGCGAACTTCCTGGCGAACTCGTCGGCGACCGATGCGTGGACGAAGAACCGGTTGGCCGCGGTGCACGCCTCGCCGATGTTGCGCATCTTGGCCAGCATCGCGCCGTCGACGGCGCGGTCGATGTCGGCGTCCTCGAAGACGATGAACGGGGCGTTGCCGCCGAGCTCCATCGACACCCGCAGCACCTGCTCGGCCGACTGCTCGATCAGGCGTCTGCCGATGGCGGTCGACCCGGTGAAGGTCAGCTTGCGCAGCCGCGGGTCGCGGATGATCGGCTCCATCACCTCACCGGTGCGGGTGGTCGTGATGACGTTGAGGACACCGTCGGGCAGGCCGCACTCGGCGAGCAGCTGAGCGAGCGCGAGCATGGTCAGCGGGGTCTGGCTCGCGGGCTTGACCACCATCGTGCAGCCCGCCGCGACAGCCGGGCCGATCTTGCGCGTGCCCATCGCGAGCGGGAAGTTCCACGGCGTGATCATCAGCGTCGGCCCGACCGGCTTCTTCATGGTCAGCAGCCGGGTCGCCCCGTTGGGCGCGGTCGACCACCGGCCGTGGATGCGCACCGACTCCTCGGAGAACCAGCGGAAGAACTCCGCACCATAGGCCACCTCACCGCGCGACTCCGCCAGCGGCTTGCCCATCTCCAGCGTCATGAGCATCGCGAAGTCCTCGGCGCGCGCCGTGATGCGCTCGAACGCGTCGCGCAGGATCTCACCGCGGTCACGCGGGGGAACGGCCGCCCAATCCGCCTGTGCCGCAACGGCTGCATCCAGAGCCGCTCTGCCGTCGCCTACGGTCGCATCGGCCACCCTGGCCAAAGTGGCACCCGTCGCCGGGTCCTCGACCGCGATCGTCCCACCGTCCGCGGACTCCCGCCACCGTCCGCCGATGAGCAGGCCGGTGGGGACCGAGTCCAGGAGTGCCTTCTGCGTCGTCGCCATGGTCCCGATCCTAGGGTCGTGGCGTCAGCGGTGCGGAGGTGGCCGGGTCACGCTCCTCGACCCCCCACGGTGAGCCGTACCCCTGGGGCTTGGGGGCCTGGAGCAGGTCGAGGAACGGCACCGCGTCGAAGGCCTCGGGTCCGAGGACCCCGGACCCCGACCACGCGCCGGTGGCCAACAGCTCCAAGGCGACCACCGGGTTCACCGCTGTCTGCCAGACGACGCACTGAGCGCCGTAGTCGCGCATCGTCTCCTCGTTGTCGGACAGGTGGTAGAGGTACACGGCGCGCGGCTGGCCGCCGGTGCCTGTACCGGTGACGTACAGGCCCGCACAGGTCGAGCCCCTCATCTGTGGGCCGATGGTGGCGGGGTCGGGGAGGACGGCGGCGACCACGTCGCGCGGTGAGACCTGAGCTCCCTTGACCGACACCGGGTCGGTGCGGTCCAGACCCAGCAGGCGCAACGTCTTGAGGATGGTGATGAGCTCCTCGCCGAGGCCGTACTTGAAGGTGACCCGCCGGGCGTCCAACCAACGCGGCATCAGGAGAACCTCCTCGTGCTCGACGTGAACGCACTCCACCGGCCCGATGCCTCCGGGGAAGTCGAAGTCCTCGGGCTCGGAGAACGCGGGGAGGGTGAAGAAGCCCGCTTCGAGGTCATACCCCCCGTCGGCCCCACCGGTCTCTGCCCGCGACTTCTCCCACACCACAGGGGGATTCAGGCATTCCTCGATGATCGTCCACATCGAGAACCCTGGGGCGAAGGTCTCGTTGCCTTCCTCGTCGAACACGGCCAGGTTGGCTCCGTCGCGGGTCCCGAGCTCGTCGATCTCGGAGAACAGATGGTCGGCGGCGTACCGCGCGAACACGTCGGACAGCCCGGGTTCGACGCCGATGCCGACGAGCGCGAGCTGGCCGGCGGACTCCCACTCCCCCGCCATCGCGAGCTGCTCGTCGCCGAGCTTGACGTGCGCCTTGGCGAACGGCTCCTCCGGATGGCGCTGGGACAGGCTCATCGCCATGTCGAGATATCCGGCACCGGCAGCCAACGCACCCCGGAAGATCGGCATCACGAACCGCGGGTCGACGGCGTTGAAGACGTGGGTGGCATCGTGGGCCAGCGCCAGTGCGGCCACCGCCCCGGCGTCGGAGGCGTCGACCTGCGCGGCGACCAGTCGCGACTCGCCCTCGCGCCGCGCCGTGGCCGCGGCCGCCGTGTGTTGGGCGCGCTCGAGGTCGTAGTCGGCGACGACCAGCAGCTCGAAGAAGTCGCGCTCGACGGCGATCCGGGCGGCGGCGTCGCCGACACCGCCGGCACCGACCATGAGGATCCTCATCGGGGGCCGTGTGCTTGCAACGCTCAAGAGGGTTCAGGCCTTTCGAAGGCGCCGGCCGCTGATCAGCTGTCCGGCGATGACCAGCGCCACCGCGATGACGAACATGCTGAAGGCGATGACGTTGGCCTGGGCGGGGATCCCGCGCAGGTAGGACACGTAGACGAACTTGGGGAACGTCGTCTCGTCACCGGAGACGAAGTTGGTGATGATGAAGTCGTCGAAGCTGAGCGAGAACGAGAGCAGCGCCGCGGCGACGATGCCCGGCAGCACCAGCGGGAAGGTGATCCGCCAGAACGTGCTGCCGGGACCGGCGTACAGGTCACCGGCCGCCTCCTCCAGGCGCGGGTCGAGGCTGAGCAGCCGCGCCCTCACGGTGACCACCACGAAGCTGATGCAGAACATGATGTGGGCGATCACGATGGTCCAGAACCCGAGCCGCAGACCGGCGCGGTTGAACCCCTGGACGAAGATCGTCAGCAGGCTCGCCCCGAGGACGATCTCCGGGGTGGCCATGGGCAGGAAGATCATCACGTTGGTCGCCTCACGCCCCTTGAAGCGGTGCCGTACGACGGCGAAGGCGATCAGCGTGCCGAGGACGGTCGCCACGACCGTCGCCAGTGCGCCGACCCGGAGGCTGACGCCCAACGCGTCACAGACCCCCGGCGCACCACACGGGTTCTCCCAGTGCTTGAGCGTCGGGCTGCCGACCGGGTTCCAGACGATGTTGGACTTCGTGTAGTTGTTGAAGGAGAACACGAAGGTGTAGGCGACGGGCAGGAAGAGGTAGAGCAGGACGAGCAGCGCGATGATCATCGCGACGTGGTCGCCCACCCACCGCCAGAGCCGCTGTGGAGCCCCCATCAGAGCACCTCGTCGGTCCCGAAGCGCCGGACATAGAGCACCACCAGCACGAGGATCACCGCCATCAGGGTGAACGACAGCGCTGCGGCCGTGGGGAACCCGCCGAGTACGCGGAAGAACTGGCTCTCGATCACGTTCCCGACCATCTTGGTGCCCGTGTCCGACCCGAGCAGCTCGGCGTTGACGTAGTCCCCCGCGGCCGGGATGAAGGTCAGCAGGGTGCCGGCCAGGATGCCCGGGGCCGCCAACGGGATGGTGACCGTCCGCAAGGTGGTGAGGCCGTTGGCGTACAGGTCGCCGCCGGCCTCGATCAGCCTCGGGTCGGCGCGCTCGAGACTGGCATAGATCGGCAGCACCATGAACGGCAGGAAGTTGTAGGTCAGTCCCGCCACGACCGCGACCCACGTCTCGGTGATGTGCCCGCCGGGCAGGAGGTGGAAGAAGCTCAACGTGCCCGCGACCCACCCGTCATCGGAGAGGATCTGCCGCCACGCGACCGTGCGGAGAATGAACGAGGTGAAGAACGGTGCGACCACCGCGATGAGCATGACGTTGCGCCACCTCCCCGCCCGGAACGCCATGGCGTAGGCCAGCGGGAAGGCGAGCAGGAAGCAGAACACGGTGGCCAGCCCGGCATACAGCATCGACCGGCCGAAGTGCCCGGCGTAGTCGGTGAGCGCGGTGGCGTAGTTGCCGAAGTTCACGTCGCGGTAGTAGTAGCCGGGGAAGCCCGGGAACCCTGACTGCAGGCTCACCGACGCGAGCTGAACCAGCGGTACGACGAAGAAGAACGCCAGCCAGAGCATGCCCGGGATGAGCAGCAGGTAGGGCGTCATCCGCCCCCTGGTCCTCAGCCGCCCGGTGGTCACGAAGCGGCCACCGGCTCCGGGGCGGCGCTGGCGCTGCCCGAGCCTGGCAGGACCGCGTCCTCGATGCCCGCCGACAGGTCCTGGTCGCCGCGCAGGGTGAACGTGTGCCGAGGGTCCCAGGCCAGGTCGACCTGCGAGCCCGTCCTCGCCCACCGGTCCACCTCGAGGTTCTGCTCGAAGACCACCCAGCTGCCCACACCCGCCACCTCGACGAGGTACTGGGTGCTCACCCCGCTGAACGACACGTCGCGAATCACCGCTCGGGTCAGGACGTTTCCACCGCCGTTGCCTGGCCTGGCGAGGCGGACCTTCTCCGGGCGGACGCCGACGATGACCTTGCCGACCTGGTCGTGGGCGCGCGTCCGCGGCACGAGGATCCGCTGTCCAGCCACCTCGACCTCGATCGCGTCGTCGTTCTCACCGGCGACCTGGCCCAGGACCATGTTGGCCTGCCCGAGGAAGTTGGCGACGAACGAGGTCTCCGGCAGGTCGTACAGCTCCTCGGGTGGGCCCATCTGCTCGATGGTGCCCCGGTTCATCACCGCGACGGTGTCGGCCATGGTCATGGCCTCCTCCTGGTCGTGCGTGACGTGGATGAAGGTGAGCCCGACCTCGGTCTGGATGCGCTTCAGCTCGACCTGCATCTGGCGTCGCAGCTTGAGGTCCAGCGCGCCCAACGGCTCGTCCAGGAGCAGCACCTCGGGTCGGTTGACGATCGCCCTGGCCAGGGCCACGCGCTGTTGCTGGCCGCCGGAGAGCTGGAGCGGCTTGCGACCGGCGAGGTGCGACATCTGGACCAGCTCGAGGGCGTCGCTGGCGAGCTTGCCGGAGTCGGCGACTCCGCGGCGCTTCGGCCCGAAGGCGACGTTGTCCACGACGGTGAGGTGCGGGAAGAGCGCGTAGCTCTGGAACACCGTGTTGACGGGCCGCTCGTAGGAGCGGGATCCGGTCAGGTCGGTGTCCCCGATCAGAACCCGACCGCTGGTCGGCTGCTCGAGCCCAGCGACCATGCGCAAGGTGGTCGTCTTGCCGCACCCGGACGGTCCGAGGAGGGCGAAGAACGAACCTCGCGGGACCAGCAGGTCGAGGTCGTCGACGGCGGTGAAGTCGGCGAACCGCTTGGTCACCGACTCCAGCCGCAGGTCCCCGGTGGCCTGACGCAGTCCACTCTCGTCGCTCTTTCGGCGTGCCATCAGTTGCCCACCACCTTTGCCCAGAGACCGCTGTACTCGGCTTCCTCCTCAGCGCCGAGCGCCCGGAAGCCTTGGATGTTGTTGTCCTTGATGTAGTCCGCGGAGGGGAAGATGAACGGGCTCTCGGCGAGGTCCGGGTCGATCTTCTCCATCTCGGCCTGAGCTCCCTCGACGGGACAGATGTAGTTGACGTAGGCGGCCACCTGGGCGGCGACGGCCGGGCGGTAGTAGTAGTCCATCAACGCCATCGCACTGCGCCGGTGCGTGCTGGTGATCGGGATCATCAGGTTGTCGCTCCAGAGCGTGCCGCCGGACTCGGGGATGACGAACTGCCAGTTGTCGTTGCCGGTCTCGGCCCGCAGCACGAACAGGTCGCCGCTCCAGACGATGCCGGCGATGGCGTTCCCGCTCTTGAGGTCCTCCAGATAGGAGTTGCCCTTGATCCGGCGGATGTTGCCGTCGTCGACCCGCTTGGTGACCTCGGCGAAGGCGGCCTCGACCTGGGTCCGACTGAAGTCACCGGAGATGTCGATGCCCTGCTGCTGCATGAGCAGTGCTGCGGTGTCGCGGAACTCGCTGAGCACGACGACCTTGCCCTTGAGGTCGTCGGCCCACAGGTCGTCGAGCGACTTGAGGTCGCGGCCGACCTTGGAGCGGTCGTACCCGATGCCCGCGAACCCGCTCTGCCAGGTCAGCGAGTTCGCTCGACCGGGATCGAAGCTGACGTCCTTGAGCGAGTCCAGCAGGTTCGACGCGTGGGGCATCCGGATCAGATCGAGAGGCTGGCAGAGCTGGTCGCGGATCACCCGGTTGGCCATCCAGTCGGTGAAGACGAAGATGTCGCGGTTGATGTCCTGCCCGGCCCGCAGCTGCGGCGCGATCTTGTTGAAGTAGCTGTCGTTGTCCTCGATGTCCTCGCTGTAGCTCACCTGCAGCCCGGAGGACTTCTTGAAGGCGTTGAGCGTCGGATACGACTTGGTCTCCTCGTCGTAGTCGAGGTACGCAGTCCAGTTCGCCCACCGCAGCGCCGGGTCGGTCGTGGAGTCGTCGGTGGGGAGCTTCAGCGCGTCGGTGCCGGACGTTGCGGGTGGAAGGGGTGGCGCGCAGGCCGCCAGCAGCGCTGCGGCAGCGCCGAGCCCGGAACCGCCGAGCATCTGACGGCGGTTGAGCGCCGCTGTGCGAGAGAGCCCGGTCAGTCGCCGGATCTCGGGGTCGACCGCCACGAGGGTTCTCCTGAGAGGTGAGGGGTGCGGTGGAGAGTCATGACGACGACGTCACGACTCGATGTTGGCCATCACGTGCTTGACGCGGGTGTAGTCCTCGAACCCGTACATCGACAGGTCCTTGCCGTACCCGCTCTTCTTGAAACCGCCGTGGGGCATCTCGGCGACGACGGGGATGTGGGTGTTGATCCACACGCACCCGAAGTCCAGCGCCTTCGACATCCGCATCGCCCGGCCGAAGTCCCTGGTCCAGACGCTGGACGCGAGGCCGTAGTCCACGCCGTTCGCCCAAGCGATCGCCTCCGCCTCGTCGGTGAACCGCTGCACCGTGATGACCGGTCCGAAGATCTCGTTCTGGATCGCCTCGTCGTCCTGACGCAGACCCGAGAGCACCGTCGGCTCGAGATAGAAGCCGTCTCCGAGTGCGGTGACGCGGTGTCCGCCGGCGGTCAGCGTCGCGTGGTCGGGCAGACCGGAGATGAAGCCCTGCACCCGCTCGAGCTGGGTCGCGTTGTTCACCGGGCCGAAGAGCGCGTCCGCGTCGTCGGGCAGGCCGACCTTAGCGTCGTTCCTGGCGTACTCGCCCAGGGCCGCCACGAAGTCGTCGTGGATGCCGGGGGCCGCGAGCACCCGCGTCGCCGCGGTGCAGTCCTGACCGGCGTTGAAGTAGCCGGCGATCGCGATGCCCTCCACGGCCGCCTCGAGGTCCGCGTCGTCGAACACGACGACCGGGGCCTTGCCGCCGAGCTCGAGGTGGACCCGCTTCAGCTTGCGGCTGGCGCTCTCGGCGACCTGCATGCCCGCGCGCACCGAGCCGGTGATGGCGACCAACGCGGGGGTGTCGTGCTCGACGACCGCCCGTCCGGTGTCGCGGTCGCCGGTGACCACGTTGAAGGTGCCCGGCGGCAGGAACTCGGCCGCGATCTCAGCCATGAGCAGCGTGGTTTCGGGCGTGGTGTCCGAGGGCTTGAGCACGATGGTGTTGCCGGCGGCCAGCGCCGGAGCGATCTTCCAGATCGCCATCATCATCGGGTAGTTCCAGGGGGTGACCTGCCCCACCACGCCGATGGGCTCCCGCCGGACCCACGACGTGTGGCCCTTCATGTACTCGCCCGCAGCGCGACCCTCGAGCAGCCGGGCCGCACCTGCGAAGAACCGCACCTGGTCGACCATCGGAGGGATCTCCTCGCTGGCGGTCAGCGCGTGCGGCTTGCCGGTGTTCTCGCTCTCGAGCCGGATGAGGTCCTCGGCCCGCGCCTCGAGGGCATCGGCGAACTTGAGCAGCGCCTGCTGGCGCTCGCTCGGGGTGGTCTGACCCCAGGTCTTGAACGCCTTGGCGGCCGAGGCATAGGCGCGGTCGACATCGCCGGCACTGGACACCGGCGCCGAGGCGACCGTCCGAGCCGTGACCGGGCTGACGATGTCCGTGCGGGCGTCGGTCTCAGGATCGACGTACTCGCCCCCGACGAAGTTCCGGAGCTGGCGGACGGCGTTGTCTGCGGTGGTGGTCACCCTCCGCATGCTAGCCATCGATCGCGCGGATTTCAACAGGTTGACCCGAGTCATGCGGGAAACAACGCATTTTACCTCTCCGCAACGGAATCCGTTGTGGACAGTCACCTGGTCGGCGCGGCGTCCGCCATCGCACGATCGAGCGCAGCGGCGGTGAGCCAGTGGTAGCCCCGGCCAGTCAGCACCAGAACCGGATGACCAGGATCGGGCACGACAATCGTCGGTGTCGGGTCGTCGGCCTCGACCCCGTCCAAGACATCCCGAGCGATCAGCGCCGCCCGCCCGCCCGGTCGGGTAAAGAGAAAAACTGTGCAGGCGGGCTGACACTGGCGTAGACGCACGTACTCCTCATGAATGCCTTTCATGCCTCCGATGAAGAAGGCCGCGACGGGCTCGGTGGCCAACATCCGAGACCGCATAATGGCCACGCTAGCTTGCTGCGCAGATGTGTCCCCGGTGCTCACACCGGCCTCGGTCACGATCACCTCGGCCCCGTATCTATCCGCGAGCAACTGTGTTTCAGGAGGGTAGGACTCAGAGAAGTACGCGGACTGGAACAGCCGGATCCGCAGACGGGGTTCGCGCTTCAGTCGCTTGTCCCGCTTGGTGACCTGTCCCGCCACCTCATAGACCACCGGGGTGATTGTCGGATGGCCTCCGAACACGAGTTCCAGACCTCGCGACAGCACCTCCTCGACCACCGCAGAGAGAGCGAGACCGATGTCCTGCGGACTCGACTCGCCGGACTCGTCGCGTCGCAGGTCGTCCGGATAGGACGCTGACAGCAGCACTGCAGCAGTCAAAGGTCCCACCCCCGCAGCCTCCGCCCGAACTCGACAACGGGCACCACTTGAATGTCATGACGTTCTGACAGCCACCGAATCTGTTCGATCTCATGCGGGTCCGGCTCGATCAAGCGGTGGACCACCCATCCCTTGACGGGCCATGGGCGTCCGGTCGATTCGCGAGCCGTGCTGAACACATCCGCCAGTCGGGGACGCCTCGACGTCACGCGAACGACATGAGTGGTCGCACCGCGACGACCCACCAACATCCCCGCGGGTGTAGTCAGTACCTCGCTTAGGCCGCAGTCGCCCATGGTCTGGCGCACGTTCCACATCATGTCCTCCCAGCGGAGTCGGTGCGCGTTGGTGTGGATGCGTTGGAGGGTATCGGCGACCTCGCCGAGCGTCTGCGCGCTAAGCAATGTAGCGCTGCGCTCACCAATCAGGTCAGCCGCGGCGAGGGCGGTGCTGATGGATCCCGGGAAGCGAGGTCTTAGGTGACGGGCCTCAGGATGAACGAGCGCGTGGATGCCGACCCCGCGGGCCTGGGCGAAATAGATCTCGGCGTTGACCCAGGGACTACCACGCGTTTCAGCCGATTCCAGCACGAGTACCAGGGATCGACTGTCGAGGTCGCGGAACAGTTCTACTTGGAAGTCGGCCGAGGCGACCTCGATGTCAAAGGTGTCCAGGAATACATGCCAGCCGCAGTCCTGGAGATGGCGACGTAGCTGCAGCGCCATGGCCTCGCTGCTCTGCCTGCGGTAGGACAGGAAGATGCGGCGTTCATTCTCGTCAAGCCCCAACCTGCGCAAGAGCACGGCTGCCAGCGACCGGGGCGAGTGGCCACGAGCCCACTCGAATCCATTCAGGCCGAGGAACTCCTCGGGAGCCTGCTCGGTGTAGGGCGCACAGGTGTCATAGGCGAAGAAGGCCGGGATCTGCGCCGCGATGGCGTATCGCATCGCCTCAGCTACGAGCTGGTCGTCGCGGACGGTGGGATCTCCACAGACCACCAGTGCGGCCGGAGCCTTCCTGCCAGCCGCAACAAGTTCGCCAATACTGCCGACATAGTCGATCGAGAGTGTCGCTGGACACCGATCGTCGAGATGGGAGCGCAGCCTCAGTGCGTCGTCGGCTCGGCTGCCCTCTAACAGGAGGATCGCAGCATCGAAGTGGTGGTCAACCCCTTCACTGCTCTCGGTCACGCGACAGTCCGGGCTCGCTGAGCGCGGAGCCAGTCGTGAAGGGCAGGAATGAGCGTGCCCTCCAGGTCGAGTGCGTCGAACCTCGTGTGCAGCCGATGAGCCAGCATTGCGACCGGCGGACCGAGTCGTTGCTCACGAAGGATGAGGCATGGCGTGTCGCGCGCGAACAGGTATCCCAGCTCGACTGCCAGGTTCTCGGCATGACGGTCCTCGTCGTCGAATATCGCGACGGCGAGCGACGAGTTGTCCATGCAGACTTTGACGTTGGTCCACAGTTCGCCGGAGTAATCGGCGTCATCGGCTCGGATCGCTGTGCATCCGGCGTCCTGTGCCGCGGCGCGGACCATCGACTGCATCCGGGTGCGCAGAGGACTGGGGTCTAGTCGCATCACGAGGAAGACGTTGTCCTTCGGTTCCGGGTGGTCGCGGAGGAAATGGGCGGTGGCACGTTCGGTCATGTCACATGGATAGCCGAGCAGTGTCGGCTCGCCGCCGGGATCAGCTTCCATCGTCAAACTCCTTCCGACGTTGCCGCACTTCGTCGACGACCGCAGCCAGGTTCGTGCTAGCGACTTCGTCCGCCATCAGTGGCTTGATCATCTCCAGCGTCTCCAGAAGAGTGCCGCTCTGAAACCGTTCGCGTTGGTCGTCCAGGACCGAGGGCAGCCTCAGGGTCACTGATGCCCAGTCCCCCAAGACGATGGAGAGCTCCAGATCGCTGACGTGGTCCCAGTACTCGACCTGTCCGCTTCGGAGGCGACGGCGGATGCAGTAGCGCACCATCGGTGCGAGGTCGGCTGCCTCGTCGGTGCGCCCGGCGAGCATCAGCAGAGCAACGGCGTTCACGCCGGGGTAGGGATCACGAAGGTCGATCTCGAACCCTTGCCGATAGGCGTCGGCCGCGAGAGTCAAGGGTCTCGACCAACGCGTCGAGGTAGACCCAGTTGCGACGAGAGTGCGCCATTCCCGCTTCAGCACGCCGCCCAACAGTCCGTAGGTCTCGGCGTTGGGTCGCAGCTCGACGAGCTCTGACAGAATCCGCCGGGCCTCGCCGAACCGACCGCACCGACCCAGGGCTGCCGCATACTGCTCGCGGACCACCCATACCTCAGCCAGTTCAGGGATCATCTGCGGGACCAGGTCCACCATCTCGGCCCACCCCTCCACGGACCGAAACGCCATCAGCAGGGCAACGACGCTCTCGGACTCCAACTCTGACACTTCGCCGAGCTCGTGTCGTATCGCGCGGACCGCATCAATTCCCTGGTCTCCAGCGGCAGCGATCCGCTGGCCGAGCTGGCTGTCTCGTTCGATCGCCTCCAGCATGGCGTCAACCCGCCGGTGATCGACCTCGTACGTTGGAAGACCGTGCAGAAACGTATGGACTGGACTGTCGGTCCGTCGCGCTTTCGCCTCGACCAGCCGTCGCGTCAGGCGGGCCTGGGCCAGTCTGAGCTCTGCGGGGTCAGTCAACAACCAGGGCGAGTACAGCATGGACGTGTTGGGCGCGACGTCGAGCGGGAGGGGAGCGCCCTTGCGGTGCATCAGGACGGTCGCCCAGGGCCGAATGGCGTGGCGGACTCCGAGCTCGTAGAACACGTTGGGGTTGGAGAGGGACAGGTCTACGACGGCGTACTCGCAAAGCGCCAGCCGCTCGAACATCGCTTCGTGGAAGATCCCGCCGAGGGTCTCTTCGTCGGCACGATGTGGTTTGAGGCCCGCGTTCTCGATGGAGGGAGCGATGAGGTGCGCAAAGACCTCATCGAAGTCGATGACGACATCGTCGTGGTCTGACCGCACGCGATGAAACGGCATGACCACGAAACACAACGGCTTCCGCATAGTTCGCCCCCGACGTAAAGGCTCTCATCGTCCGTGGATTGAGGCAAAGTTACCCCAAACCAGCGTCTACCTGGTTGCTGCGCAGAGACGGGGTATGTCATGAGCGAAGTTGAGCAAGTCAATGTCGATCGTCTCAAGATGATCCAGGACATCATCAGCCGTCTTGCTGGCGAGTCGGCTCACCTCAAGGCTTATGCGGCCACCATCACCGCCGCCGTCATCGTGCTGGTCCGTTTTGCGGCGCATCCGCCCCACCTCTGGCCCGTCGTGCTGGTGTTGATCCCGCTCGCGCTGCTCGATGTCTACTACCTCGGACTGGAGCGGCTCTACCGGGACTTGTACAAGACAGCGACCCGCCAGGGCCCGGATGAGTGGTCGCTGGCAGTCGACCCGAGCCGCGGAGCAGCGCTGAAACGAGGCGCAGTCAGCCTTGTCGTGCCGGCGTTCTACCTCGCCCTCGTTTTCGTCTCACTGATGGCGATGTTTAGGTTCAACGGCGCTGTCCCCAGTGGGCAAGGCAGGTAGGCCATGGCGATCAGCGTCTTTCTCAGCCGTCCGACCCCGCACGAAGAAGGACAACAGGTGTTCCTGAAGAAGGTTCAACAGCACCTTCGACAGCGCGGGCTGGTGCCACGAACCATCGGTTACACGGACTACGGGCAACATCCGATGCCTCACATCCGGAGCGTGATGATGGACTGCAATGGCCTGATCGGCGTTGCGTTCCGCCGGTTCGAGATCAGGCAGGGCGTTGACCGACCCAAGAATGTCGTCACGGACAACCAGTACGCCAAAGGGGACGAGCGGATGGATGGGCAGTGGCTGACGACGCCATACCTCCACCTCGAGGCCGCGATCGCCTTTGCGCTGGGTCTGCCGATTTTGCTGTTCGTCGAGGAGGGTGTGCGGCTCGAAGGTGCTCTGGAGAACGGAGTGGTGTCGACGTATCCCATGTTCTTCGACAGTACAGACGAGGAGAAGCGCAAGAGGTTCTTCGCCTCCGACCAGTGGCGGCAGCTCGTTGATACATGGGAGGGCGAAGTACGCGAGGTCGTGCACACCAAGGGCCAACCACCTCGACTCTACCATCGCTAACAGTCACGACTGTTTCCGCTGTCTAGGAGCGATCTGGGGTCGGAATCCGTGGCCATCGCCTTGCGTCGGGGCGGATTTCGCGCCACCATGACCACGTGAGCCCGTCATCCATGCGCGATCCGGAGGTCCGGCTCGACGACGTCTCCAAGGCGATCATCGAGCACCTCCAGGAGGACGGGCGGCAGTCCTATGCGACGATCGCCAAGCACGTCGGCCTGTCCGAGACGGCCGTGCGCCAGCGGGTGCAGCGCCTGCTCGACGCCGAGGTGATGCAGATCGTCGCCGTGACCGATCCCCTGCAGGTCGGCTTCCGTCGGCAGGCGATGATCGGCATCCGGGCTGCTGGAGACCTGAGCCCGGTCGGGGACGCGCTCTCGCGGATGCCCGAGGTCTCCTACGTCGTCACCACCGCCGGCAGCTTCGACCTGTTGGTCGAGGTGGTCTGCGAGGACGACGACCAGCTGCTGGACCTGCTCAGCACCCGGATCCGCACCCTTCCCGGAGTCCAGGCGACGGAGACCTTCGTCTACCTGAGACTCAACAAACAGCACTACAACTGGGGCACACGATGACCACCACCACACAGCTCACCACCACGTCGACCAGCACCACGCCGACCAGCACCACGCCGACCAGCACCACGCAGCCGGCCACCACACCGGCCGGCACCGCGTACGCCGACGCCGCCCGCGACCACCTGTGGATGCACTTCAGCCGCCACTCGGTCTATGAGGAGGGTGGCAAGGTCCCGGTGATCGTCCGCGGCGAGGGCCACAAGATCTGGGACGACCGCGGCAACGAGTACATCGACGGGCTCGCCGGCCTCTTCGTCGTGCAGGTCGGCCATGGACGCGAGGAGCTGGCCGAGGCCGCGGCCAAGCAGGCGCGGGAGCTCGCCTTCTTCCCGCTGTGGTCCTACGCCCACCCGAGGGCGATCGAGCTGGCCGAGCGCCTCGCGGCTGGCGCGCCGGGTGACCTCAACCGCGTCTTCTTCACCACCGGTGGCGGAGAGGCCGTCGAGTCGGCCTGGAAGCTGGCCAAGCAGTTCTTCAAGCTCACCGGCAAGCCCACCAAGCACAAGGTCATCAGCCGGTCCATCGCCTACCACGGGACCCCGCAGGGAGCGCTGTCGATCACCGGCATCCCCGCCGCCAAGGAGATGTTCGAGCCGCTGGTGCCCGGTGCGTTCAAGGTGCCCAACACCAACCTGTACCGAGCGCCCGAGCACCTGCGCGACGACGAGAAGGCCTTCGGTCGCTGGGCCGCTGACCGCATCGCCGAGGCGATCGAGTTCGAGGGACCGGACACCGTGGCCGCCGTGTTCCTGGAGCCCGTGCAGAACTCCGGCGGCTGCTTCCCGCCGCCGCCCGGCTACTTCGAGCGGGTCCGCGAGATCTGCGACGAGTACGACGTGCTGCTGGTGTCCGACGAGGTCATCTGCTCGTTCGGCCGCATCGGGTCGATGTTCGCCTCCGTCGACTTCGGCTACCAGCCCGACATCATCACCTGCGCCAAGGGCATGACCTCCGGGTACTCCCCCATCGGCGCGATGATCGCCAGCGACCGCCTGTTCGAGCCGTTCAAGCACGGCACGACCAGCTTCCCGCACGGCTACACCTTCGGTGGGCACCCGGTGAGCTCGGCGGTCGCGATGGCCAATCTCGACATCTTCGAGCGCGAGGGCCTCAACGACCACGTCAAGGAGAACGCCCCGAAGTTCAGGGCCACCCTGGAGAAGCTGCTCGACCTGCCGATCGTCGGTGACGTGCGTGGCGCCGGGTACTTCTACGGCATCGAGCTGGTCAAGGACAAGCAGACCCGCGAGACGTTCAACGACGCTGAGTCGGAGCGGCTGTTGCGCGGCTACCTGTCCAAGGCGCTGTTCGACGCCGGCCTCTACTGTCGCGCCGACGACCGAGGTGACCCGGTCATCCAGCTCGCACCACCCCTGATCATCGGCCAGCCCGAGTTCGACGACATCGAGTCACGGCTGCGGAGCGTGCTGAAGGACGCCGAGAGGCACCTCTAGCGGTTCGCTGGGAAGATGACCCTCGTGAGCCTTCCGCTGTGGGCGGAGGGGGCAGCACCTGCCGGTGAGCCTGAGAGCACCTACGTGCCTGCGTCCGTGCCCGACTCCGTTGACGTCGTCATCGTCGGCGCCGGGTACACGGGGCTGTGGAGCGCCTACCACCTGCTCGGGCTCAACCCCTCGCTCGAGGTGGTGGTCCTGGAGGCCCGGCACATCGGGTTCGGCGCCAGCGGCCGCAACGGCGGGTGGGTCTCCGCGCTGTATCCCGTGAGTGGTTCCGCGCTCGCGGCCCGCCACGGCGCGAGTGCCGCGCGCTCGATGCTCGGTGCGCTACAGGACACCGTGCTGGACATCGGTGCCGTGGTCGAGCAGGAGCACATCGACTGCGGGTTCATCCGCGGCGGGACCCTGGGCCTGGCCCGTTCCACGGCCCAGGCCCTGCGAGCTCAGGCCGCGGTCACCGCGGACCAGCCCTGGGGTCGGGACACGATATGGCTCAACGCCGCTGAGGCCCGAGCCCGTCTGGACGCGACCCATGTCCACGGGGCGACGTTCAGTCCTCACTGCGCCCGCGTCCACCCACGTCGGCTCGTGGACGGGCTGGCCCGCGCGGTCCGCGCCCGGGGCGGTCTGATCATCGAGGGGACGCCGGTCCAGGACGTGGGCACCGGCGTGGTCCAGCTGTCCGACGGGCGCACGGTACGGACCCGGCACACGCTGCGGGCTGTCGAGGCCTGGACGGCGCGGTTCACCAACCTGCACCGGCGGGTCGCACCCGTGTACTCGCTCATGGTCGCCACCGAGCCGCTGCCGGACGCCGTGTGGGAGAGCATCGGCCTGCAGGACTACGAGACGTTCACCGACCACCGCCACGTCGTCGTCTACGGCCAGCGCACCGAGGACGGGCGGATCGCGTTCGGCGGGCGCGGAGCGCCGTACCACTGGCGGTCGGCCATCGACCCCCGCTTCGACGAGGACTCCAGGGTCTTCCAGCTGCTGAGGGCGGCCCTGCGCGAGATGCTCCCCCAGATCGGTGACGCGACCTATACCCACGCGTGGGGTGGGCCCCTGGGCATCCACCGCGACTGGAACCCCGGGGTCGGCTACGACACTGCGACGCGGATCGGCTGGGCCGGTGGGTACGTCGGTGACGGCGTGGCCGCCAGCGCCCTCGCCGGGCGCACCTTGGCCGAGCTCGTCCTCGGGGACAACACGATCCGCACCAGGCTCCCGTGGGTCGGGCACCAGCCGCCGGCGTGGGAGATGGAGCCCCTGCGCTGGATCGGCGTCAATGCCGGCCTTCGTGTCGCCGCCCTCGCCGACCGCGAGGAGAGCCTCACCCGACGCCCCGCAAGCCTGGGCCGGCTTCTGAGCCGGCTGACCAGCCACTGAGCGACCTGCGCGCCGCCAGGTTCCGACGGCGCTCAGCGCACCCGGACCATCCTCGGACTAGCGTCGACGTCATGCGACGGCTCCCCACCACCGCGACCATCACGCTGCTGGCGCTGGCCGGCTGCTCGCACGCGACGGACGTCGCGCCGCCCCCGCCCACATCCAGCGCTCCCGAGACCTCCGCGGTGGGGCCCGAGACGCGTCGATCGGCCCTCGCCGACGGCGTCACGCAGGTGCCGAGCTGCGCCGAAGGGTCGGTGAAGCTCTCGACGGCCGGGGTGACCGCCCGACTCCCTGCCGACTGCGCCAAGGTCGTTATCGACGCCCCCGGGATCATTCTGCTGGCCGAAGGGATCGGCAAGCTGGAGGTGGATGGCTCGACGGTCACGGTGATCGCGCGCAGCATCGAGTCGGTCGTGCTCACCTCGCCCGGCAACCAGGTCTACTGGGACATCGGGGCGCCCGAGGTGCTCGACCTCGGCACGGGGAGCACCCTGCGGACCAACCCGACCCCGGAGGATCGGCGATGACCCGGGTAGTCCTGGGGCCCGAGGAGCTGCCGGCCGAGGCGTTGGAGTTCCTGCGCGAGCGTCATCTCGCGACCGTCACGACCGTTCGACCCGACGGGTCCCCACATGTCGCTCCGGTCGGATTCACCTGGGACGCAGAGGCGTTGGTCGCACGCGTGATCACCGGGCGGGGAACGCGCAAGGTCGCCAACGTCCGTGCTGGCTCGCGCGTCGTCCTCTGCCAGGTGGACGGTCGACGGTGGCTCGCGCTGGAGGGTCCTGCCGACGTCCGCGAGGAGGCGCACGAGGTCCGCGAGGCCGAGCAGCGGTACGCAGGCCGGTACCGCGTGCCTCGACCCAACCCAGAGCGAGTCACCATCGTGGTCAGCGTCGACCGCGTCATCGGAAACCTGTGACCCGGTGCCCTGACAGCCGCCCGAGACCGAGCGGGGAGTCCGGGTGGCAGGACCGGAGCTGCCCGGCCTACCTCGTCGAGGGGGAGGAGGAAGCCGTCCGGCGCATCGCCTGCTGGTCCTTGGCGCGGGCCGAGGGCTGAGCGCCGCCCACCGCCTCGCCGCGGTGCGAGCCGTTCTGGCCGTTCGTGTCGTCGGGTTCGCGCACCGCACTGGTGGGTTTGCGCAGCTCGACCGGCCGCGGATCGGGGTCCTCGGCCTCGCCCGGCTCGAGCGCCGGTGAGGTCACCGGGGCCGCGCTCCTGGCGACCACACCAGCAGACTTCGCCGCCCCAGCGGACTTCGCCGCGCCGGCGAGCTTCGGCAGCGCAGCGGACTTCGCCCCCCCAGCAGACTTCGGCAGCGCAGCGGACTTCGGCGGCTCGCGTCGCAGCGCGACCCGGGTCACTGCCATGACCAGAGCGACGCCGACCGCGATCGCGAGGACGTAGGCCGGGTCGATGCCCCCGAGGATCACGTCCGCGAGGTCCGGGCGCTGGGCGAAGAAGACGAGGGCGACGATGAGCAGCAGCAGCGCCCGAGCGGTCGTCACGGTGAAGCCGCGACGGGCCTCGGTCCGCACCTCGCGCGGCGAACCCGAGCGGAGGGTCAGGAGCAACGCGACCAGGCTGCCTGCCCAGAGCACCAGCGCGAGCAGGAACAGACCCAGGGCTGCGACGCCCGGCGCCGCGACGCCCACCGCCGATCCCGTGGGCAGGACGAGAGAAGCCGTGCAGAGCAGCACGGCTACGGCCACGAAGACGGTGCGCCAGCCGCGGATGTCGCGGCTCACCAGGTCGGTGAAGAACCCGGCGACGGCGGCCAGCAGGGCCAGGCGCAGGATCGCGGCGGCACCTTCACCGCTGCGCAGGACTCCCACGAGGCTGGCTTCACCCGTCAGCCAGGGCAGGACCAGCACGCCGAGACTGGCCACGGTCAACAGGGCGAGCCCTCCCTGGGCCGTCAGCACGAGGAGGCGCTGCCGACGCCCGGCCGGCCAGGCTGTGGCCCACAGGCTCAGAATCCCCCCGGCGAGCACGAGCCCGACCACCGACAGGACACGGAACGTCACCATGGGCAGCCCACCTCACGGCCTCGGCAGATCGGTCTGAAGGACCACGAGCGCGTTGATCGCCCGGAGCCCACTGCGGGTCCGCAGCCGGCCCTGGTCACCCTCCGCGCAGACCATGCGGAGCTGGTCCACCTCGGGGCAGCTCAGGTTGCGCACCGCTGTGGTGGCGGCCTCGAGGACCACCGTGTCCTCGGGGTCGGAGTTGCGTGACAACGGCGCCACCGCTGCGAGGGCACGACCGCTGCTCGAGGGGATGCTGCGGACGGTGGTGTTCTCCAGGACATAGCGCAGCTCGAAGCTGTCGGTCGGCATGCTGAGCGGCACCGCCACGGCGCCCTCGACCGTGGCGGACGGCACCGGGACCGGTTGCCCGTCGACCATGAGCTGCACCATCACGGCTCGCGGAGCGAGGCCCGCGAAGTCGCTGCCCGCGGCCGCGACCTCGGGGGGCGCCAGCGTGATGACCTGCGTCTTCTTCGCGAGCCTCACCCGCTCGGACACCTCGATGGCACCGCCGCTCGTCGGTGAGACGGCCAGGACGATGCCTACACCCACCAGCGGTACCGAGCTGGTGACGCTCGCGGTGGCCGTCGAGGACGGCGACGGTGGCGGGGTCGCTCCGAAGGCGACGGTGGGTCCGGTCGAAGGAGTCGCGATCGTCGGGCTCAAGGACGGCGTGACCGACGGCGCCAGGGACAGGGTCACCGAGGGCGTGACCGACGGCGTCGCGGTGGGCCCAGGGTTCCCCAGCGCGTCGGAGAGCATCGAGCTGCGATCGCCGGTGCCCAGCACCAGCGCCGAGCCGAGCAGGACGAGCGGCACGACGACGCCGAAGGCGCGCCGGAGGTGCAGTCGTCCGTCATAGTCCAGTGCCACGTTCGTTCCCCGTCGAGGGCTGGCGGGACCCGGGTCAGGCGTTTGCCAGCAGTGAGTCAAAGAATGACCTATATTTCGTGACGATAAGGCAAAATCCGCGCACTTCCCACACCCGAGGGGGTCCCTGATGGGTCCTGATCACCTTCGCGTCGCACGTCGCGCCCTGTTCGGCGCTGCCGTCCTCGCCGTCGGAGCGGGCACGGTCGCCCTCGGTGCCAGCCCCGTGACGGCAGCCGACACCGGCGTCTTCTACGTCGTCCAGGGTCTGCCCGACAAGACCGTGGACATCGCGGTCGATGGTTCCACCATCGCCAGCTCGGTGCCCGGCGCGACCCTCAAGGGACCGTTCACGCTGTCCGCGGGCACGCACAAGGTCACCTTCACGTCCGGCGGCAGCACCTTGCTCGAGCGGACCATGCCGGTCAAGGCCGGCGACAACACCGACGTCGTGCTCCACCTGCCCGTGGACCCGACCGGTGCCCCCGTCGTCACGCTGTATGACAACAAAGTGACCCCGGTCCCCGCAGGGAAGGCCTCGGTCACCGTGGCCCACACCGCAGCCGTCGCCCCAGCGGACATCCGCGTGGACGGCAAGGTGCTCTTCGCCAACATCGCCAACGGCGAGGCGCTCAACCTCGTGGTGCCCGCCGGGACCTACTCGGTGGACATCGTTCCTGCCGGTCAGACCTCCCCGGTGGTGCTCGGCCCGCTCGACCTCAAGGTCGCCAGCGCGTCGCTCAACCGGGTGTTCGCCGTCGGCGACCCCGCCAGTGACGACATGCGCGTCGTGGTCCAGGTCCTTGCCGCCGCCGGCTCGGCCTCTGGGGTCCCCGGACGCGTGGACACCGGTACCGGCGGGCAGGCCGTCGGGGCCACCGTGTCCCCGCTGCTGCGCACGCCGCTCGCCGGGGCCCTGCCGACCAGGTGAGCGTGACCAGCCAGGGCCGCGCCCCGGCCCTGGCTGACCCCCGTCATCGACGCTCGCGGAGCTGGTCGAACTCGGGCGCTGCCGCGGCAGGGTGGGTCCTCGCGCTGCTCGTGGGCGCCTGCGGCGGTGCGGTGGACCCCATCGCACCGGGCGGGGCCGCCACCCCGGGGACCACCGCATCGTCCGCCAGCGGACCGCCGGCAGGCCCCACGCCCGTACCCAGCGCGACGCCCGCGCGCACCGCAGCCAGCGCCCGCACCCGGTTCCGTCCAGCCGCCGTGGTGCTCCCCGGCGGCGTGGTGGTGCCGATCGTCATCGCGCGCACTGCGCGCGGGATCCTCACCGTGCCCGAGGACGTCCATCAGGCCGGCTGGTGGGATGGCGGCGCCTACATCAACGACCCGTTCGGGTCGACGGTCCTGGCCGGACACGTGGACTCCGCCGAGCAGGGCATCGGCGCGTTCGCGAGCCTGCTCAAGGCTCGCAAGGGCGCCACCATCGTCGTCACGGGCAAGGCCCCAGGGCAGCGCGCGACGTACTCGGTGAGAAGCGTGAAGCAGGTCGACAAGGACGTTCTCGTCGCGAGGAGCGGTGTGTTCGAGCAGCGCGGTCCGCACCGTCTGGTCCTCATCACGTGCACGGGCAGCTTCGACCCGGTCAAGCGCAGCTATGACCAGAACCTCGTAGTCACGGCCGACCCGGTGGCCACGGCCGACCCGGTGGCCACGGTGGGCTGACCGCCCTCAGTCGAACACGATGGTGCGTCGACCGCGGAGGATGACGCGGTGCTCGGCGTGCCAGCGCACGGCCCGGGCCAGCGCCATCGCCTCGAGCTCCTGACCCACCGAGGCGAGCTCGGCGGGAGTCATCCGGTGGTCGACCCGGCGGAAGTCCTGCTCGATGATCGGCCCTTCGTCGAGGTCGGCCGTGACGTAGTGCGCGGTCGCTCCGATCACCTTGACCCCCCGGTCGTGGGCCTGGGTGTAGGGCCGCGCCCCCTTGAAGCTGGGGAGCAACGAGTGGTGGATGTTGATGATCCGCCCCCGCAGGTCGGCGCACAGGTCCGCGGAGAGGATCTGCATGTAGCGGGCCAGGATCACGGTGTCCGCGCGATGGTCGGCGATGAGGGCGCGCAGCGACGCCTCGGCTGCGGGCTTGGTCCCGGGCGTCACCGGCAGGTGGTGGAACGGGATGCCGTGCCACTCCGCCAGCCCGCGGAAGTCCTCGTGGTTGGACACGATCGCGGGGATCACGATCGGCAGCGAGCCGGTCTGGACCCGGAACAGCAGGTCGTTGAGACAGTGGCCCTGCTGGGACACCAGCACCAGGGCGCGGCCGGGAACGGCGAGGTCGTGCAGCTCCCACGCCATCGCGAACCGATCGGCGACCGGACTCATGGCGGCGCGCAGGTCCTCGACGGTGAGCGGGTCGCCCTCGCGGACCAGGTGCACCCGCAGGTGGAACTCCCCCGAGGTCGGGTCGCCGAACTGCTGGCTGTCGGAGATGGTCAGGGACTGCTCCAGCATCACCCCGGTGACCGCGTGGACGATCCCCTGACGGTCCGGGCAGGACACCGTCAGGACGAACTCCCTCCCGCGCTCGGTGCCGGGGGTGGTCTCGCCGGGCATCAGGCCGTGGCTGCGGCGAGCTGCCCGCACGCGCCGTCGATGTCCGAGCCCCGGGTGTCACGGACGGTGGTGGGGATCCCGTGGGCGCGGAGCCGTTCGACGAACTGCTGCTCGACACCGGGGCGCGAGGCGGTCCACTTCGAGCCGGGCGTGGGGTTGAGCGGGATCGGGTTGACGTGTACCCACCCCTTGCCGCGCGCCGTGAGCTTGTCCCCGAGCAGGTCGGCGCGCCAGGCCTGGTCGTTGATGTCCCTGATGAGGGCGTACTCGATGGACACGCGCCGCCCGGTCGTCTGGAAGTAGCGGTATGCGGCGTCGATCGCCTCGTCGACCTTGAACCGGGTGTTGATCGGCACCAGCTCGTCGCGCAGCTCGTCGTCGGGGGCGTGCAGCGAGAGTGCCAGCGTCACCGGGATCCCCTCCGCAGCGAGCTTGTCGATCCCAGGCACGAGCCCGACGGTCGACATGGTGATCCCACGGGCCGAGAGACCGAGCCCGTCGGGCGCGGGATCGGTGAGCCGGCGGATCGCGCCGATCGCCGCCGGGTAGTTGGCCAACGCCTCGCCCATGCCCATGAAGACCACGTTGGACACCCTCAGCGGGGTGTCGCGGTCCTCGGCTCCCCCACCGGCCAGCTCGCCGCGCCGCAGCATGCGGGCCGCGTAGACGACCTGCTCGACGATCTCGGCGGCCGACATGTTGCGGGTCAGCCCCTCCTGGCCGGTCGCGCAGAACGGGCAGTTCATGCCGCAGCCGGCCTGGCTGGAGATGCAGATGGTGACCCGCTGCGGGTAGCGCATCAGCACCGACTCGACCAGGGCACCGTCGTGCAGCCGCCACACCGACTTCAGCGTCGCGCCGTCGTCCGCGGTCAGGGTGCGCACCGGCGTGAGGAGCCGCGGCAGCAGCGTGGAGACCAGCTCGTCGCGCACCGCCTTGGGCAGGTCAGTCATGTCCTCGGGTGCGTCGACGAGTCGCTCGAAGTAGTGCGTCGACAGCTGCTTGGCCCGGAACCCCTTGTGGCCCAGACCTTCCACCGCCTCCTTGCGCTCCTCCGGCGAGAGGTCGGCAAGGTGCCGTGGGGGCTTCCCGCGGCGTGGGGCAGAGAAGGTGAGCTGTCCGGGGACCGGCCGCGCGGTGGGGTCAGGCAGCGTGGGGTCAGGCAGCGTGGGGTCAGGCAGAGAGGTCGACATAGCGGGTCCAGTGTCTCAGGGAACCGGGACGAGAATCTCCAGCAGGGCCCAGACGATCGGTGCTACTACGACCAGCGAGTCGAGCCGGTCCATGAGGCCGCCGTGTCCGGGCATCACGTGGCCCATGTCCTTGATCCCCAGGTCGCGTTTGAGGGTCGACTCCACCAGGTCGCCTGCGGTGGCGACGGGCCCGACGACCAGCCCGATCACCACACCGATCCACCACGGCGCACCGAGGGCGACATGGACCGTGATCGCACCCCCGATGGCGCAGGCGAGCACCGATCCGGCGAAGCCCTCCCACGACTTCTTGGGGCTGATCGAGGGAGCCAGCGGGTGCCGTCCCGCCAGCACACCGACGACGTACCCGCCGATGTCGCTGCAGATGGTCACGATGAGGAACACGTAGATCCGGCTGGTCCCGTCCGGTGGGCTGAGCATGAGCGAGCCGAACCCGGCGAGGAAACCCGGATAGAGCGCCACCAGGACGCCACCACTGACATCGCGCAGCGCGCCGGTGGCACCGTCGGCCACGCGCCAGAGCAGGACGGCGACACAGGTCAGCCCGAGGGTGACGCTGAGAGCCTGGCCCCCGGCGACGTATCCGGCCACGACCATCGCGACGCTGCCCACCACCGATGGCAGCAGCGGGACGTGTATCCCGGCGGTGGCCAGCGCACCCCGCATCTCCCAGACCGCGATGACCATCGCGACCGCGACCAGGGCCACGAACAGCACGGGCTGGTAGGTCAGCGTCACGATGATGACCGCGCCCAGCCCCAGGCCCGACGCGAGCGCCGCCGGCAGGTTGCGGCCGGCCCGGCTGGAGGGCGCCGCTCCCTCGGGGACGGTCTCGGCCTCGGTCGGGTCGCTGGTCATCGTCATGGTCTCGTTGCTGGTCCGCGGACCGGCTCAGACCTCGATCAGCTCGGCCTCTTTGACCTTGAGGAGGTCATCGATCGCGTCGACGTACTTCTTGGTCGTCGCGTCGAGCTCCTTCTCACCGCGGGACCCGTCGTCCTCGCCGACCTCGCCGTCCTTGACGAGCCGGTCGAGCTCGTCCTTGGCCTTGCGCCGGATGTTGCGGATCGAGACCTTGGCGTCCTCACCCTTGGCGCGCGCGAGCTTGATGTAGTCGCGGCGCCGCTCCTCGGTCAGTGAGGGCAGCACGCAGCGGATGATGTTGCCGTCGTTGGAGGGGTTGATGCCGAGGTCGGAGTCGCGCAGCGTCTTCTCGATCTCGGACATCGCCGACTTGTCGAAGGGGCTGACCAGGATGGTCCGGGCCTCGGGCGTCTGGAACGAGGCCAGCTGCTGCAGCGGTGTGGGCGCGCCGTAGTAGTCGACGAGGAGCTTGTTGAACATCCCCGGTGTCGCCCGACCGGTGCGGATGCCCGCGAAGTCGTCCTTGGCGACCTCGACGGCCTTGTCCATCTTCTCCTCGGCCTCGAAGAGGGTCTCCTCGATCATGTCCGGCTCCCTTGCTCGTCGTGCGCGTCGTTCCGCTGGTCGTGCTGCTGCTCCCTGGCCACCGTCATGATGCCGTGACGAGCGTCCCGATCCTCTCACCGCGGATGGCCCGCACGAGGGTGCGGTCGCCCTCCATGCCGAAGACCAGCATCGGCAGCTTGTTCTCCGCACACAGCGCGAACGCGGTCTGGTCGAGCACCCGCAGCCCGCGGGAGATCGCGTCCGCATAGGTCAGCGTGTCCAGCCGGGTGGCGGTCGGGTCGGTCTTCGGGTCGGCCGTGTAGACCCCGTCGACCCCGTTCTTGCTGAACAGCACGATGTCGCACTTGATCTCCAGGGCGCGCTGCGCCGAGACCGTGTCGGTGGAGAAGTACGGCATGCCGGCGCCGGCGCCGAAGATGACGACCCGGCCCTTCTGGAGGTGGCGCATCGCCCGCCGCGGAATGTACGGCTCGGCGATCTGCCCCATCGTGATCGCGGTCTGGACCCGGGTGTCGATACCGGCCTTCTCGAGGAAGTCCTGCAGGGCAAGGCAGTTCATCACCGTGCCGAGCATGCCCATGTAGTCCGCCCGGGTCCGGTCGATGCCCTTCTGCTGGAGCTCGGCGCCGCGGAAGAAGTTGCCGCCACCGATCACCACGGCCACCTGGCTGCCCATGCGGACCGCCTCGGCGATCTGGTCGGCGATGCCGTGGACGATCTCCGGGTCCAGGCCGACGGTGCCGCCGCCGAAGACCTCACCGGACAGCTTGAGGAGTACGCGGTCGTAGGGCTGGGTCGTCGACTCCGGCTCGGGGCTCACGGCGTCAGCGCTCACAGGTCTCCTCCACGGGCGGCTCGTCGGGCGGTCGACCGATCTTTTCACACCTTCGTCACCGCCGGTTCCCGGGCTCCGGCGACGGTCTGACAGGGTGGTCCTTCCACGTTCTGAGCACAGGAGATGTCCATGAAGTCAGGAATCCTCCCCGGGTACCGCGACGAGTCGGTCCGCCCCCAGGACGACCTGTTCGCCTACGCCAACGGGTCCTGGGTCACCCAGACCGAGATCCCGGCCGACCGAGGTCGGTACGGCACCTTCGACATCCTGCGCGAGCAGTCCGACGACCGGGTGCGCGAGCTGATCGAGCAGGCCGCAGCCGACACCGACCTCCCGGCCGGCTCGCCCGGACGCCAGGTCGGCGACCTGTACCGCTCGTTCATGGACGCGGACCGGGTGGAGGAGCTGGGTGGCGGCCCGCTGGAAGCCGACCTGGCCGAGATCGGCCAGGCGCCGGACGTGACCGCGCTCTTCCGCACCGCGGGCCGGCTCCAGCGTCAGGGAGTACCCGGGCCGCTCGGGATGGGCGTCGCGCCCGACGCCCGCAACCCGCTCGAATACGTGCTGTACCTCGCTCAGGCCGGGCTGGGCCTGCCCGACGAGTCCTACTACCGCGAGGAACGGCACGCCACGATCTTCGCGGCCTACCTGCCGCACGTGGGCCGGATGCTCGAGCTGGTCGGCATCGGCGGTGGAGCCACCGACGAGGCGTCACCTGCGGCCCGGGTGGTGGCCCTGGAGACGCGGCTGGCAGCGGCGCACTGGGACAACGTGGCGACCCGCGACGCGGTGAAGAGCTACAACCCGTTCACCTGGGCCGAGCTGGCCGAGCAGGGACCGCACGTGCCGTGGGAGGCCTACGTCGACGGGCTGGGCGCCCAGGTGGCCTTCGAACAGGTGGTGGTCGGCCAGCCCGACTACCTGCCGGCGCTCTCCGAGGCCGTCGCGGAGGTGCCGCTGGAGGACTGGAAGGCGTGGCTGTCCTACCACCTGGTCCGGTCCACCGCTCCGCTGCTGAGCGCGAAGTTCGTCGACGCCAACTTCGACTTCACCGGACGCGTCGTGTCCGGCCTCCCCGAGAACCGCGAGCGGTGGAAGCGCGGAGTCTCACTGGTGGAGGGCGCGATCGGCGAGGCGGTCGGGCAGCTGTATGCCGCCGAGTACTTCCCTCCGCAGGCGAAGGAACGCATGCTCGAGCTGGTCGGCAACCTGGTCGAGGCGTTCCGGCGCTCGTTCGAGAGCCTGGACTGGATGGGGCCCGAGACCCGCGCGCAGGCGTTGGACAAGCTGGCGTCGTTCCGACCCAAGGTCGGCTACCCCGACCGGTGGCGCGACTACTCCTCGCTGGTCATCGACGACGACCTGGTGGCCAACTCACGTCGGGCCGAGGAGTTCGAGTTCGAGCGCGAGCTGGCCAAGCTGGGCGGCCCGATCGACCTCGAGGAGTGGATGATGCTCCCGCAGACGGTGAACGCCTACTACCACCCGCTGCTCAACGAGATCGTCTTCCCCGCCGGGATCCTGCAGCCGCCGTTCTTCGACCTCGAGGCGGACGACGCCGTCAACTACGGCGGTATCGGCGCGGTCATCGGGCACGAGATCGGGCACGGGTTCGACGACCAGGGCTCGCGGTACGACGCCACGGGTGCGCTGCGCGACTGGTGGACCGAGGAGGACCGGGCCAGGTTCGACGAGCGGACCCAGGCCCTGATCGCCCAGTTCAGCGCGTACGCACCGCTCGCGGCGCCGGAGGCCACGGTCAACGGTGCGCTGACCGTGGGCGAGAACATCGGCGACCTGGGTGGGCTGGCCATCGGCTACGGCGCCTATCGCATCGCCACCGAGGGCGCGGGGGCGCCGGACCTCGACGGGCTGACGGGCGCGCAGCGCTTCTTCCTGGGGTGGGCCCAGGTGTGGTCGGGCAAGGCCCGGCCGGAAGAGGCTCGCCGACTGCTGGCGATCGATCCGCACTCACCGACAGAGCTGCGCGCCAACGCCGTTCGCAACTGCGACGAGTTCCACGAGGCCTTCGGTGTCACCGAGGGCGACGGGATGTGGCTGGCACCCGAGGAGCGGGTGCACATCTTCTGAGTCGGTCAGCCCGCGCCGTAGCGGAACATGAAGTCGCGATCGGTGTCGCGGCCGGCCTCGGGGTCCTGGGCCGGCGTCACCGGCTCGGTCATCACCATCTCCTCCGCCCGGACCCGCACCGGCAGGTGGCTGAAGTCCGGCAGTGCGCGACGGGCTGGGGCAGGAGCCGGTGCCCGGTGACGACGGATGGTGGCCATCCCCCAGTATGCGCCGTGGCGCCGCTCCGCTCCAGACCCCTTGCGGCTCGGGCCGGGCGAACTCGGGCCGGGCATCGGGCCGAACCCCTGGCCGAACGGCCGGTCCACGCGGCTCCCGCGGGCTTCGCTCGGGTGTGGCACCGCGGATAACTCCTGGACTGCTCGATCTTTCGGTTGGGAGGGTTGGTGGATGCCACCGGACCAGACCTGGGACGCCGACGTCGCCGCCCGCTACGACACGCCCGGGACGGGGATGTTCGATCCGGTTCTGCTACGGTCCACGACCCAGCGGCTGACTGACCTCGCGGACGGCGGCAGCGTCCTTGAGTTCGCGATCGGGACCGGACGGGTGGCGATCCCGTTGCAGGAGAGTGGAGTTCGAGTGACCGGGATCGAGCTGTCACAGCCGATGGTCGACCAGCTCCGAGCCAAGGTCGACGAGGCCACCATCCCCGTCGTCGTCGGTGACATGGCCACGACCCACGTCGACGGCGACTTCACGCTGGTCTACCTCGTCTTCAACACCGTCTCCAACCTGCTCTCCCAGGCCGAGCAGGTCCGGTGCTTCCATAACGCCGCCGGTCACCTGCGGCCCGGTGGGCGGTTCGTGATCGAGCTGTGGGTGCCCGACCTGCGGGTGCTGCCGCCCGGACAGGTGGGCACGGTGGACCGCGTGGAGAACGGCTATCTCGTGGTGGATACCTACGACGTGCTGAACCAGGGTGTGGTCTCCCACCACGTGCGCTTTCCACCCGGCGGGCCGGCCAGCGTCTTCCTCAGCGCCCACCGATACATCTGGCCGGCCGAACTCGACCTCATGGCCCAGCTCGCCGGGTTCGCGCTCGAGTCCCGGCATGCCGACTGGGATGGCACACCGTTCACCGCCGAGTCCGGCTCGCACGTGTCTGTCTACCGTCTGCCGCTGGACTCCTGACTGACCCCGGACGCGCGTATGCCGCCGCGCCCCGCTCAGGGGCACGACGGCATACGAGGTGTGGTGCGGTGTGGCTCAGCCGCCGACGCGGAACCGGGCGAAGGACTGCGCGGTGGCGCCGGCCTCCTCCAGGATCTTTCCGACGGTCTTCTTCGGGTCCTTGGCGAAGGCCTGCTCGAGCAGGACGTTCTCCTTGAAGAACCCGTTGACGCGGCCTTCGACGATCTTGGGCAGGGCAGCCTCGGGCTTGCCCTCCTCCTTGGCCGTGGCCTCCGCGACGCGGCGCTCGTTCTCCACGGTCGTGGCGTCGACGTCCGCACGGGACAGGACGGTGGGACTGAACGCGGCGATGTGCATCGCGACGTCCCGAGCGGTCTGCTCGTCGCCACCCTCCACCGCCACCAGGACGCCGATCTGCGCCGGCAGGTCGGGGCTGGTCTTGTGCTGGTAGGCAGCCACGGTCGGCGCCTCCAGGCGCGCGACCCGCTTGACCTCGATCTTCTCGCCGATCGTCGCGTTGGCCCCGTCGACGAGCTCCTGCACCGTCTGGCCGCTGGGCAGGGTGCTCTTGAGCAGGGCATCGGCGTCAGACACGCCCGTGGCGACGGCCTGGTCGAAGACCTGCTGGGCCAGCGCGACGAACCGGTCGCCCTTGGCGACGAAGTCGGTCTCGCAGAGCACCTCGACGAGCGTGCCGACGCCGTTGTCCGCAGCGGCGATGACCAGCCCGTTGGAGGTGGTGCGACCCTCGCGCTTGGTGACGCCCTTCAGACCCTTGACGCGCAGGATCTCGGTGGCCTTGGCGTGGTCGCCGTCAGCCTCGTCGAGGGCCTTCTTGACGTCGAGCATGCCCGCGCCCGTGGACTCGCGCAGCGCCTTGATGTCGGCGGCGGTGTAGTTCGCCATTCTGTTCTCTTCGCCTCTTTCGCGTGGGGGTCGGGTGGGGGGACTGCTCAGGCGGTCGCGTCGGCCTCGACCGGCGCCTCGGCGGCGGGGGCCTCAGCAGCAGGGGCCTCAGCGGCGGTCTCAGCAGCAGGGGCCTCGGCAGCGGTCTCAGCAGCAGGGGCCTCCAGCAGCGGTGCCTCAGCAGCAGGAGCCTCAGCGGCGGACCTCAGCGGCAGGAGCCTCAGCAGCAGGCTCGCGCGGAGCCTCAGCGGCGGGGGCGTCGGCCTCAGCAACTGGAGCCTCAGCAGCAGGCTGCTCAGCGTCACCGGCAAGGAGCTCGCGCTCCCACTCGGCGAGCGGCTCCGCCGCGGCGGTGGCATCAGCGCCGCTACCGGAGCGACCGCTGGCCCGCGACATCAACCCATCGGCGACGGCGTCGGCGATCACGCGGGTGAGCAGGGTGACCGAGCGGATCGCGTCGTCGTTGCCCGGGATCTTGTAGTCGACCTCGTCCGGGTCGCAGTTGGTGTCCAGGATCGCGATGACCGGCAGGCCGAGCTTGCGAGCCTCGTCGACGGCGAGGTGCTCCTTCTTGGTGTCCACGATCCAGACGGCCGAGGGAACTCGCGCCATGTCGCGGATGCCACCGAGAGTCCGCTCCAGCTTGACCTTCTCGCGCTTGAGGATCAGCAGCTCCTTCTTGGTGTGACCCGAACCGGCCACATCGTCGAAGTCGAGCTCCTCGAGCTCCTTGAGGCGGGTGAGCCGCTTGGAGATGGTCTGGAAGTTGGTGAGCATGCCGCCGAGCCAGCGGTGGTTGACATAGGGCATGCCGACGCGCGTCGCCTGCTCGGCGATGGGCTCCTGCGCCTGCTTCTTGGTGCCGACGAACAGGATCGAACCGCCGTGCGCGACGGTCTCCTTGACGAACTCGTAGGCGTTGTTGATGTAGATCAGCGACTGCTGGAGGTCGATGATGTAGATGCCATTGCGCTCGGTCATGATGAAGCGCTTCATCTTGGGGTTCCAGCGACGGGTCTGGTGCCCGAAGTGGACGCCGCTCTCGAGGAGCTGGCGCATGGTGACAACGGCCATGCCGTGTTCTCCCTTTGCAGAGGTGGTCAGTTTCGTCGACGACTCACGGGTGTGGCCGTCTGCCTGGCGCCTGAACGCACCTCGCCGGCCAGTGGTGCTGGGCCGGACTGCCGTGGTGCGCCCCGTATTCACCGGTGACCGGGTCATACGGACAAAGACGCGCGAAGTAGGTCGCGTCTGCCGAAGCACACGGGACCGTCTGCCATCGTACGACGCGGGAGCCCCGCGCACGAAATCTGGGTCGGTCTAGGCTCACCGTCTTGTGGGGCGCTTCCTGGATGTTGCCATGGACACGGTGCTACCCCAGCGGATGGGGCGGAGCTTCCGGTGGCTGGTGGCCTCGTCCTGGGTGAGCAACCTCGGGGACGGAATCGCGCTCGCCGCCGGCCCGCTCCTCGTCGCCTCCCAGACCCGCAACCCCATCCTGGTCGCGTCGGGCGCGGCGTTGCAGCGCGTGCCTTGGCTCGTGTTCGGGCTCTGGGCCGGCGCGCTCGCGGACCGACTCGACCGGCGCGTGGTGGTGATCGTCGCCGACCTGCTGCGCGCCGTGGTGGTTCTGGTCCTCAGCCTGACCATCCTCACCGGGCACGTCGGGATCACGGCCGTCCTGGTCGCGCTGTTCGTCTACGGCGTGGCCGAGGTGTTCGCCGACACCACCACCGGAACGTTGCTGCCGATGCTGGTGGACAGCGACGACCTCGGGATCGGCAACGCTCGTCTCCAGGCCGGGTTCCTGACCGCCAACCAGCTCGTCGGCCCGCCGCTCGGCGCCTTCTTGTTCGCTGCGGGGATGGCCTGGCCGTTCCTCGTGCAAGTGCTCTGCGTGGTCCTCAGCGTGTTCCTCATCGCCCGGATCGCGACGGCCAAGGGCGGCGTACGCGACCTGACCGACACCCACCTGCGCCGCGACATCGCCGACGGGATGCGGTGGCTGCTGGGTCATCCCCCGATCCGCACGCTCGCGCTGGTGATCCTCGCGTTCAACGTCACCTGGGGCGCGGCGTGGTCGGTCCTCGTCCTGTACTCCTTGGACCGGCTGCAGATGGGGGTGGTCGGGTTCGGGCTGCTCACCACGGCCGCCGCAGTGGGCGGGCTGCTCAGCACCAGTGCCTACGACTGGCTGGAGCGACGAGTTCCGTTGGCGCGCTTAATGCGTGGTTGTCTGTTGTTGGAGGTGACGACCCACCTCGCTTTGGCGATGACCACCACCGGGTGGGTGGCGATCCTGATCATGGTGGTGTTCGGGGCGTACGCGTTCGTCTGGGGCACGGTCTCCCAGACGGTGCGCCAGCGCGCGGTGCCCCTGGAGTTTCAGGGTCGGGTGGCGAGTGTCTATGTCGTTGGGTTGTTCCTCGGCCTGGTCATCGGCCAGGCGCTCGGTGGTGTGATCGCCGACCAGTGGGGCCTGACCGCCCCGTTCTGGTTCGCGTTCGCAGGTTCGGCCCTGACCTTGGCGCTGGTCTGGCGCCGGTTGGCCCAGATCGCCCCTATGCCGCACTGACGTCGCTGAGGAGTGCACCGTGAACTAGTGGCTGCCGGCCTCGGGGTTCCGCCGGACCGTCGTTCTGCATCCTCGGGCCGAGTCATCCGCGCCCAGCCCGGTCGAAGCTCAGTGACCGCACGGTGTCGCGAGATCGGTGACGGCCTACGGTGGGGTCATGGCCCGGCCGCCCGCGAACCGCCGTCTCGCCCCGTTCGGGACCACCATCTTTGCCGAGATGTCGGCGCTGGCCACCGCGACCGGTGCGATCAACCTGGGACAGGGCTTCCCGGACACCGATGGGCCGCCCGAGCTCCTGGCCGCGGCGAAGGCGGCCATTGACGGTGGCCGCAACCAGTACCCGCCGGGGCCGGGGGTGCCCGAGCTTCTGGCCGCCGTGGCGGCACACCAGAAGCGGTTCTACGGGCTCTCCGTCGACCCGGCGTCGCAGGTGCTGGTGACGACCGGTGCGACCGAGGCGATCGCGTCGGTGGTGCTCGCGCTCTGCGAACCGGGCGACGAGGTCGTCACCTTTGAGCCCTACTACGACTCGTACGCCGCCACCATCGCCCTCGCCGGGGCCACCCGCCGGACGTCGGTGCTGCGGTTCCCGGAGTTCGCCGTGGACGAGCAGTCGCTCCGTGCGGCGTTCTCGGAGCGGACCCGGCTGGTGTTGCTGAACACCCCACACAACCCGACCGGCAAGGTCTTCACGCGTGCCGAGATCGAGCTGGTCTGTTCTCTGGCAAGGGAGTTCGACGCCTGGGTGGTGACCGACGAGGTGTACGAACATCTCACGTTCGATGGTGCGGAGCACGTGCCCGTGGCAACCCTGCCCGGGATGGCCGACCGGACCATCACCATCTCCTCGGCCGGCAAGACGTTCTCGGCGACGGGCTGGAAGGTCGGCTGGCTGACCGGCCCGGCCGAGGCGGTGGCGGGTGCGCGGTCGGTCAAGCAGTTCCTCACCTATGTCGCATCAGGCCCGTTCCAGCCGGCGGTGGCCGTGGCGCTGGGCCTGGGCGACGAGGTGTACGCAGACCTTGCCCGAACGCTGGCCGCCAAGCGGGACCTGCTGGTCGCGGGCCTGCGGGGAGCTGGGCTGGACGTCTCGGTGCCCAGCGGCACGTACTTCGTGGTCGCCGACGCAGCACCGCTGGGGGCGACCGACGGTCTGGAGTTCTGCCGCGAGCTGCCCCACCGGGCCGGCGTCGTCGGGGTGCCTGTCTCGGTGTTCTGCGACGACCGGGAGGCCGCCCGAACCCTAGTGCGCTTCGCGTTCTGCAAGCGGGACGACGTCCTCCACGAGGCGGTACGCCGGCTGCAGGCGCTCTGACCGTGCCACGACGGAGCGGTGGCGCCGGGACTTCGCGCACCCGAGGGCCGCATCGCGCACCAGGCTGCTAAGCGAGGCGGCCCACAGGTGCGCGAAGTCGGGGACCAGCCGTCCTGGATCTCGGGCAGCGGCGCTTGTCCACAGTCGACTCACGGTGAGCGGCCCGTCCACAGATGAACCAGTGGCGCTGGTCGCCGATGTCTGCCGCGGGAACGCTGGAGGTATGCCCCTTCCTGCCGCTGCACTCGTGCCGCTGCTGGCGCTGGTCCTCACCGTGACGACCGTGTCATCCCCGGACGCGCCCACGCCCGCTGCGCCCACGCCAGCTGCGCCGTCGCCGAAGCTCGTCGCTCGGGGAGTCGTCGATCGCGAAGTCGTCGCCGGAGTCGTCGCTCCGGTGGTCGTCACCCCGGCCGCGCGGGGCCGGGCGAGGGTTGAGGTGGATGGCTCGCTAGCCCCCGGACTCCTCCCTCGGTCGCCGAGTGCTGACCAGGTCGCGCCCCGCGGCCGCTGGGCGTGGCCGCTGGCTCCGCGTCCGGAGGTCGCCCGGCCGTTCGTGCGCCCACGATCGCGGTACGGCGCCGGACACCGCGGCGTCGACCTGCGCGGTTCGCCAGGCGCCGTGGTTCGGGCGGTCGCGGACGGGATCGTCACCCATGTCGGAGTGGTTGCTGGTCGCGGCACTGTCACGGTCACCCATCGCGAGGGGCTACGGAGCACCTACGAGCCGGTGTCGGCGACGACCGCGCCGGGCCAGCCGGTGGTCGCCGGTGACGCGCTCGGCGCCCTCGCGGAGGGCGGTCACTGCCAGCCAGAGGCCTGTCTGCACCTGGGTGCCCTGCGGGGGGTGGACTACCTCGACCCGCTGCGCCTGCTGCGCGGTGGTCCAGTCGTACTCTTGCCGCTCCGCTCCGGATAGCCGGAGGAGGTTACCCGTGGCGGCAGAGGATCCCCGTGACGGACGACGCTACTCGTGGCGGCGGAGCACACGGGCGGCAGAGGACCGCGCGAGTTCGCGCTCAGGCGCCGATGGGGAACGGCCAGGGCTTGCAGGACCCGAGGGTGAGCGTCTGCTGCATCATCACCGGTGCGCGCTTCCGTGCGCCCGGGCAGGACGCGTGCCCGTGACCGAGGCCGTGGCCGAACTCGTGGTTCACCTGATAGATCCGGTAGCGGGCGATGTCAGTGCCATAGGAGTCATCCCCGAGCATCCAGCGCCGCAGGTTGAGCACCGACCGCTCGCCGTTCCAGCAGGACACCTGGGAGAGCGTCCGCAGCGGGGCGCACAGCTTGTCGGTGAGGCTCGGGCTGGCGAGGGTGACCCGGATGTCGACGTGACGACCGGCCTTGAGATCGGCCGGCTGCAGCGCGACCAACCGCACACCGTCCTTCTTCTGCCAGCCCTGGTCGTCGAGCAGGATCGACCGGACCGTCGTGGCCACCGCGGCCGAGTCGACACCGAGCCCGCCCTCGATCTCCACGGAGAAGGTCACCTCGCGTCCGCTCGCCGTCGAAGCCGCCCCGGGGATGACGACCGATGTCAGCCTGCCGTTGCCCTTCGCGGGCACCGCGGTGCCCGCCGGGTCGGGGGTGGAGGAGCCGTCCTGGGTGCCCGCGTCCGAGCTGGTCGTCGCCGAACCCGTGGGCCGGGAGGGGGTCGCTGTCGCTGCCGTGGTGGGGGTCCGGTTGGACGTGGCCTGGGTGGCTGTGTCGTCGTTCTGCCACGGATGGAACGCCGCAGCAAGCAGGATCACGATCGCCGTGAGCAAGCCGATCGCGAAGGTCCGGCGAAGCCTCACCTGCCGGGTCGGCCCCCGCCGGCGACCGGGGCCGGCAGAGCGATGGTGGGCGGGCGAGCGCGTCCCGGATCGGTCAATGGACACAGCGGCACGGCCTTCGTGCGGGGACGGGCGGACGCCGCCATCATCTCGCGCTCTCCCGTCCGTGCCTATCCGCCCCGCCGTAGGCGCTGTCGGTGCCGCGACCCCACACCAGCCCAGAACGAACACAGGAGGTGCGAGGTCCGGGCTCCCGCCGCGGGTCGCCTCGCCCGGGGCCGGCTGCCGGACCGGGCGGTCAGGCGCGGGGGTGGGCCTGGCGATAGGACTGGCGCAGCCGATCCACCGACACGTGCGTATACACCTGCGTGGTCGCCAGCGAGGCGTGGCCGAGCAGCTCCTGCACCATGCGCAGGTCGGCGCCACCCTCGAGCAGATGGGTCGCCGCGGAATGACGCAGCCCGTGCGGCCCCAGGTCGGGGGCGCCGGGCACGTGCCGCAGCAGGTCGTGGACGGCCGTGCGGACCTGCCTGGGGTCGACCCGCCTGCCCCGCCGACCGAGCAACAGCGCTGGACCGCTCTCAGGGGTGCTGACTGCCGGGCGTCCCGACGCCAGCCAGTCGGTCACCGCGGCGGCGGCCGGCGCCCCGAACGGCACCGTCCGCTCCTTGGCCCCCTTGCCCATCACTCGCAGAGTCCGGGTCGAGAGGTCGACGTCGTCGACGTCGAGGCCGGTGAGCTCTCCAACCCGGATCCCGCTGGCGTACAACAGCTCCAACGCGGCGCGGTCCCGCAGACCCATCGGGTCGCGGTCGTCGGCCGCGATGGCGGCGACGTCGAGCAGCACGGCTGCCTCCCCCTGCTTGAGCACCCCGGGCAGGTACCCGGCTCGGCGTGGGGCGGTCAGGCGAACCGAGGGGTCGGTGGCGATCCGGCCGCTGCGGTGAGCCCAGCCCAGGAACGTGCGGGCTGCTGCGGCGCGACGGCCGATGCTGGACCTCGCCGCGCCGGTCTCCGCGAGGTGCCCCAGCCACGCGCGCAGGTCGCGGAGCGTGATCGTGGTCAGGTCGAGGTCGCCGTCGGGGCCGAGGTCGCCGTCGCGCTCGCGGTCGGCGCCGAGGTCGCCGTCGGGGCCGAGGTCGCCGTCGCGCTCGCGGTCGGCGCCGAGGTCGCCGTCGGGATCGGGAGCGCCGTCGCGGCCGAGGTAGGTCAGCAGGGCTCGCGCGTCACCGACATAGGCACGGACCGTGTGCGGAGACCGTCCGCGCTCAGCCCGCAGGTGGCGTTCGAAGGCGACCAGGACCTCTGGCTCCTCCGGCGGGCGAGCAGGCATGCTGCCACCGTCGCAAAACTCGTGGGCACCGGCAAGCGACCCGCCGCAGGGTCAGGGCGCAGCATCTCCCGCGCGGCGGGCCAGGTCGACGCGGTTGGCCGCTCCGGTCTTGCGCAGCATGTTCGAGATGTGCGAGCTGACGGTCTTCTCGCTCAGCACCAGGGCGTCGGCGATCTCGCGGTAGGTGCGACCCGCCACGAGGTGGACGAGGATCTCGTTCTCGCGTCGGGTCAACGAGGACAGACCCCTTGACGGGTGGTCCGCTGGACTGCGCAGACTGATGCGGGCCGACCGGGCGAGTCGCTCGACCCTGTCGAGCACGGGCGCAGCCTGGAGCCGACCCCCCATCCCCGCGGCCGTTCGGAGCGCGCGCGCGGCGACGTGCCGATCGGGGTGCTCGCCCTGAAGCGCGGCCTCGCCGACGCGGTACCACGCGTAGGTCGCCTCCCACAGCAGGCTGACGGCCTCCAGCCGCTGCGCGGCGTCCTGCCACGCCGCCGCTGCGGTCGGCCGGGACAACCCACGAGCCAGCTCGGCGGCGTACCAGGCTCCGAAGGCGTCCAGCAGCGTCTGGTAGTCCGGCATCACGGTTCCGCTGTAGATCACCTCGGGGTGGTCGCGCTCGAGCCGTCGCAGCGTGTCCTCGGCCACAGGGTCCGGCGCGCCGCCATCTCGAGCCGCGCACGCCCGGTCGGCCAGGGCTCGCGCGACGAGCGGCAGCAACCACTCGCACATGTGCGGCGCGGGATCGAGGTCCAGCACGCCCTCGGCCCGCCGCAGCGCGAGGTCGACGTCGCCCCCCAGGAGCGGCACCTCGATCCAGACGGTCTCGCTCTCCAGTGACGGCAGCTTGTCCAGTCCCTTGGACAGCTCCTCGCAGCGGTCCAGGTGCGCGACGGCCTCGGTCATCCGTCCCTGCAATGCACTGAGGCGCGCCGCGGTGACGCGCGCCCTGAGCTCGCAGATGGGCTCGAGCCCGCTGCCGAACAGCGTGCGGAGCACGTCTCGGGTCGCCGTCCAGTCGCCCACGACCAGCGACGCTCCGGCCTCGTTCGCGCCGAGGAGGGAGAGCGCCAGCCCATGGGCGCCGTGAGCGATGGCCTCGCTACGCGCCGACCGGCTCGCCGCCACGGTCTGGAGCGAGTAGCAGTTGGCCTGGCTGTTGCCCTCCCAGGCCACAGCATGGACGAAGGCCCAGAAGTCGTGGGCGTCCAACGCAGCCGCCCGCGCGGCTCGGGCGATCGAGGCGGCCTCCGCATGCCGGTCAGGTTCATGGAGGCAGATCGACATGGCCTGCGCGGTCAGGGCGAAGGACAGTGCCTTGGGGTGTCCGCACCGTCGAGCGGCGGCCAACGCCGCCGCCGCGAGCGCGGGGAGCGCCGGGTCGCCCTCCCATGCGGCGACGCGCGCCCGTTCAGCCAGCGCGTAGGCGTACTGCCACGACGCCGGGTCCACCTCGGCGAGCTCGACGGCGCGGGCCACCTCGGCCGGCTCGCCCTGGCGCTCGGCCACCAACAACCGAAGCAGGCTCCGACGTACGGTCATCTCGGCGAGCTCCAGCCGCTCGGCGAGCCCTGCGACGTCGTTCCGATCGGCGCCGGCGCTCGGCTCGAGCAGCGACATCAGCTCCTGCACCGCGGCGAGCTCGGTGCGTGGGTTGCCGGCGTCTGCGGCGAGCTGGCGCAGCGACCGCAGGACCCGGAGGTGGTCAGCACGTCCGGCGTCGGTCGAGCCGGTAGTCCCCTCGGTGGAACTGGCAGGTCCGCCCGCCGAGCCGACGCTCCTCTCGGTCCGGCCGGCACCCCCCTCGGTCCAGCCGGCGCCCCCACTGGTAGTTCGGGCAGGTCCACCCGTGCTCGCGCCCGCGCGTCCAAGATCGAGCGCCCGACACAGCAACCGGATCGCCTCGGGGTGGGCGCCAGCACCTGCAGCCGCCGTGGCCGCTCGGATGGCGCTGTCCCGGGCGAGCGTCCGGTGTCCGGCACCGTGGTGATGGTCGGCAATCTGCACGAGCGTCGCCGTCGGCGGTTCGTTGCCCAACCGGCGCTCGAGGTGCGCCGCAACGATCTCGTGCCACTTTCGTCGCTCGTCCCACGGCAGGTACTCGCGGAGAGCCTCGGCCTGCAGAGGGTGCGGAAACCAGTACGACCCGTCGGCCGCCCGGTCCAGCACGTGTCCGGCGACTGCCGCGGTGAGCGCGGTAGCGACCCCTGCCGCACGAGGGCCCACGATCTGCTGCAGCTCCCCGGCCCCCATCCGGAACCCCGCGACCGCGACGACACTTGTCAGCTCGCGTGCCGCCGGGTCCAGCCCGTGCCAGTTCGCCATCAGCGCGCCCTGCAGATCCACGGACATGGTCGGCGCAAGGTGCTGCGCAGAGGCGGTCAGGTCGGTGACCAGCAGCTGGTTCAGGTAGGGGTTGCCCTGCGAGCGCGCGTACACGTCGCCGACCAACGTCTCGTGCGGCGGACTGCCCAGCAGCCCAGTGAGCTGTTCGAGGGTCTCGGGCCGCGTCAGCGGAGCGAGCGCCAGGCTCTCGAACGACGGTGACCGGCGCATGGTCGCCAGCCAGGAGTGCACCGGGTGGCCCGGGCCGAGCTCGGTGCTGCGCAGGGTGAACAGCACAGCTAGCCGGCGGTCGGGCCGTCCTGCGAGCAGGTAGAGCAACGTGTCGAGGCTGCTCTGGTCGGCCCAGTGCAGATCGTCCACCGAGAGCACGACGGTGCGCAGCTCGCAGACCCGGTCGAGCCATGCGTCCAGGACCAGCGGAGCGGTGGTGACCGGGTGATCGTGGTCGAGGAGCTCGGGTGCCGGCGGCAGGCCCGCGGGGAGGGTTGCCAGGGCTGCGCGGATCGGGACCAGTGGAACGGCGAACGAGGTCAGCGGGAGGCAGCTGCCGTGCAGGACCAACAGCGCGTCCCCGCCGCCGCCGGGCTCGGCCGCGACGGCGTCCAGGACATGGCGGACGACCGCGGTCTTGCCGATACCGGCTTCGCCGCCCAGCAACACCGCCCCGGCTGCGCCCTCGCGGGCCCGGTCGATCGCCGCGCGCACACACCTCACCTCGGGTTGGCGACCGACCAATGGTGCGTGAGCCCTGGGCACCCACCGAGTCTGGCAGGGGGCTCCGCCGTTGACCACGGAGCCTTGCGGCCCAGGTGGTTGCACCTCTGGTTGCACGTCTGGTGCACGTCTGGTGCACGTCAGGTTCCACGACCTGGTCGGCACCGGACGCGAACCGGACGGCGGGCACTCGGACTCGACCCACCGAGGTCCGCACCCTCACCCACCCACCCGCGCTGGCCTGTCGCGTGGACGGGGCACCCGCTTCCAGAGTCCGGGACCCTCGGACCGGACCAGGCCCGCCAGCTCGAGACGTCCGAGCGAAGCCTGGACCTGACCGGGCTCCAGCGTCGTCCCGAAGATGAGGTCGGCGACGGTCATCGTCCCCCGTCCGGGCAACGCCTCCCAGACCCGCTGCTCCCGCTCGGGCAGCAGGTCCTCCGGATACTCCGGTCCGCGTTTGGGCTCGGCGAGGTCGAGGCCGATCCGGCCCACGAGCTCCGCGACCTCGGCCGCGTCGGTGACCAGCGTCGCGTATCCCTCGCGGATCGCCTCGTGGCACCCGGCCGACACCATCGAGCTCACCGGACCCGGGACGACCCCCACTGGTGCGAGGTGCTTCTGAGCCCAGTTGGCGGTGTTCAGGCTGCCGGACCTCAGGCCGGCCTCCACCACCACCGTGCCGCAGGAGAGCACGGCGATGAGCCGGTTCCGCTTCAGGAAGCGCGAACCGAGCGCTTTGGACATGGGAGCCGCCTCGCTGATCACGTTGCCCGTCAGGGCGATCCGCTGGAGGAGCGCATCGTGCCCACTCGGGTAGGCGAGGTCCACCCCGGTCGCGAGCACCGCCACCGTCAGCCCGTCGACCGCCAGCGCCCCGCGGTGGGCGGCGCCATCGATCCCGTAGGCGGCACCGGACACCACCGTGAAACCCCGCTCACACATCCCGACGGCCATGTCACCGGCGACATTGTCGCCGTATGCGGTCGAGGCCCGTGCGCCCACGATCGCAACACTGCGCCGGGTCACCTCGGCCAAGTGGTTCGGGCCACGGACCCACAGGCAGTGCGGGGGTTGGGCGAGCCGGTCGAGCCGGGTCGGCCACTCGTCGTCGCCGGGAACCACGACGCGCGCATCGGCGCGCTCTGCGAGGTAGCAGTCGGCCCCGACGTCCAGAGCCTCCATCCGGCCCCGAAGCCGCGAGGTGAGTGGCGAACGTCCTAGTCCGAGCTGGCGAAGCGCGGGACCGTGCCCGCCCGCCTCAGCGATGGCCATCGCCACCCCGACGCTGTCCGGCTCGGCCAGCCGGCTCCATGCCATCCGAGCCAGCCGGTCGTCGGCCGCGGCGGCCTGCCACGAGACGGTGCGACGCGGGCTCACGCGGCCACCGGCCCGCGGTTGCGCCGGGTGAGAGCCAACCCGACGTCGTCGGCGTCAGGCACACCGTGTCCAGCGAGATCGGCTGTGGTCCAGGCCAACCGGAGCACCCGGTCGTATCCCCGCAACGTCAGCAGGCCACGGTCCAGGGCACGGTCCAGGTCGCTGGTCGTCTGCCGCGGCAGCCGCCACGGCGCCCGTCGAAGCGCGGTGCCCGGGACGTGGCTGTTGAGCCGCCACGCGTGTCCGCGCCACCGTTCGTCCTGCACGGCGCGAGCACCCGCGACCCGGGCCGCCACCACCGCGCTGCTCTCGCCGAGCGGTTGACCCAGCGAAGCACGGGTCACCCGGTCGACCTCGATCTGGAGGTCGACCCGGTCCATCAGCGGTCCGGACACCCGGGCGGCATAGCTCCGGCGCTGGAGGGAGGTGCAGCTGCAGTCGACCCCGCGGCCGAAGCCCTTGCCACACGGACACGGGTTGGCTGCCATGACCAGCTGGAACCGCGCGGGGTAGCGCACCGCCGCCCCAGCGCGCCAGACGGTCGTGTCGCCGGACTCCAGCGGTTGACGCAGCGCCTGCAGGGCCGCGCGGTTGAACTCGGGTGCCTCATCCAGGAACAGCACCCCGTGATGGGCCTGGGAGATCGCGCCGGGTCGGATGTCGGCTCGCCCACCGCCACCCACGATCGCGGCCATCGACGCGCTGTGGTGTGGTGCGACGAACGGTGGCGCCAGGTCGAGGCTGCACCCACCGACCAGCTCCCCCAACAGCGACCGGACCGCGGTGACCTCCAACGCCTGCTCGGCCGACAAGGGTGGCAGGATCCCCGGTAACCGCTCAGCCAGCATCGTCTTGCCCGCCCCCGGCGGCCCCAGCAGGAACAGGTGGTGGCCACCCGCCGCCGCCTGCTCCAACGCCCCCCTCGCCTCCGGTTGCCCCAGCACCTCGGCCAGGTCCGGGCCCCCACGACTCTCCGGGCCCGGCCCCCCGAGCGCCACCGAAGTCTGCGGTGGCTGCGGCAGCCGTCCACTCCTGCGTGCGCCGCGATACAACGCCACGAGCTCACCCAACGACGCGACCGCGAACACCTCGACACCAGGCACCAACCCCGCCTCGGCCGCGTTCGGGGGAGCCACCACCACCTGCTCGACTCCTTCTCGAGACGCCGCGAGCACCGCCGGCAACACCCCGCCCACCGGCCGGATCGACCCGTCCAACCCCAGCTCCCCCACGTGCGCCACGCCGTCACACAATCCCTCCGGAACCACGCCCGCAGCCGCCAGCACCGCCACCGCGATCGGCAGGTCGAAGCCTGTCCCGTTCTTGGGGATCGAGGCCGGCGACAGGTTCACCGTCACCTTGCGTCGAGGCACCGGGAACCCCACCTCCGAGGCCGCCGACCGGATCCGGTCCGGAGACTGCCGGCACGCTGCGTCCGGTAGGCCGACCACCGTGAACTGCGGCAACCCGTCTGCGATCTGGCACTCCACCGTCACCACCGTCCCCTCCAACCCCCGCAACGTCACCGACCGCGTTCTCCCCAAGCTCATCCGCCCACCCCCCGGACGTGCCGCACCTGCACGGGGCCGCAGGCCGGCACCAGCACGCCCACGACGTCGATCCGCAGCTCGCCCACGCGCAGCGGGCACTGTGCGACCCACCGCGCAGCCAGCTGGCGCAGCGCTGCCTGCTTGCTCCACGAGACCGCCTCGACCGGGTCGCCGAACCCGGCTCCGCGCCGCGTCTTGACCTCGCACACGACCGCGCAGTCGCCGTCGAGCGCGACCAGGTCGATCTCGCCGCGACCAGCCCGCCAGTTGCGAGCCAGGATCCGCATGCCCTGCTCGCGCAGGTAGCGCTCGGCGAGCCGCTCGCCGTACACCCCCAGCTCACGCCGGCCCACCACCACACCACGATCCCTGCGCCCAGCACCCATCAGGGTCACCTCCTGACCGCAGCCAACCCGACCCGGCCGCCAGGACCCAGCGATCAGCGACACCCTGTGGACAACCGGGCGCAGCAGGACACGGCTGTGGACAGCGGGCTAGCCGCCCACCACCCGCCGACGCAGCACGAGGCTCTCCCACGGTCGCAGCTCGCTCGGAACACCGTGACGTGCGGCTCCGGCCACCTCACCTGCACCCGCAGCTCCCCTCGTCGCCACGGTCGCTGCGTCCGCCTCCTGGTCGCCCGACCGGTAGTTGGGCAACAGCACGTCGGCGCCCGTCCAGTCGCCCACGTCGGCTCCGAGGTCGAGCACCACCGTCTCGCGCGAGAAGCTGGCCAACACCAACAGCTCGGTCGACGGCGTGGTCCGCAGGAAGACATACAGCTGCGGGTCGTCCGGAAGCAGCATCGAGAAGGTCCCGTCAACGATTGCGGGTTCGTCCTTGCGGAGCCGGATCAGCCGCCGGTAGTGGGCGAGCACCGACCCGTCGTCGCCGCGCTGGGCCGCAACGTTGATCTCGATATGGTTGGGGTTCAACGGGATCCAGGGTTCACCTGTGCTGAACCCAGCACCGGGCGTCGCGTCCCACTGCACCGGCGTACGCGCGTTGTCACGGCTGACCCGACCCATCGCCGCGACCACCGCATCCGGATCGTCCCCCGACGCGACGGCGGCTCGGTAGTGGTTCAGCGACTCGATGTCCCGGAAATCCTCGACCCGCGCGAAGGCGGCGTTGGTCATGCCGATCTCCTCGCCCTGATAGACGTACGGCGTGCCCCGGTGCAGGTGGAGCACGGTGGCCAGGGTGGTCGCCGAGTGGAACCAGTGTTCAGCGCTGTCGTCGCCGAACCGGGAGACAGCACGCGGCTGGTCGTGATTGTTCCAGTACAGGCTGTTCCAGCCGACCTCGGCCAGCCCGGTCTGCCAGCGATCGAGCGAGGCCTTGAGGTCGGTGAGCAGGAGGGGGCGCTCGTCCCATTTCGTCGCGCCGTGGTCCAGGTCGACGTGCTCGAACTGGAAGACCATGTCCAGCTCGTGGCGCGCAGGATCGGTCATCAACCGGGCTGCGTCGACCGTCGTTGCCGGGGTCTCTCCCACTGTGAGAACCGCGGTCGGGTGGTCGCCGAGAACTTGGAGGTGCATCTCCTGGAGGTACTCGTGCAGCCTCGGGCCGTTGAAGAAGAACGGCGCACCATCGGCGAGTGCAGGCTGCGACCGCCCGGCGGTGCTTGGCGCACCGTTGGGCAGGGCGGTCACCTTGGAGATCATGTTGATGACGTCCATCCGGAAGCCGTCGACTCCGCGGTCCAGCCACCAGCGCATCATGGCGTACACCGCGTGCCGCACCTGCGGGTTCTCCCAGTTGAGGTCCGGCTGCTTGCGGGAGAACAGGTGCAGGTAGTACTCCGCGGTGGCCTCGTCGAGCTCCCACGCCGGCCCGCCGAAGGACGACGCCCAGTTCGTCGGCTCGGCACCCTCCCCATCCTGGGTCGCGTCGCGGCGAGGACGCCACCAGTACCAGTCCCGCTTCGGGTTGTCGCGGCTCGAACGGGACTCGAGGAACCAGGGATGTTCGTCGGACGTGTGGTTGACCACAAGATCCATCATCAGCCGAATTCCGCTGTCGTGCAGCGCCTTCACCAGTTCGTCGAGGTCCTCCAGGGTCCCGAACAACGGGTCGACGGCCTGGTAGTCGCTGATGTCGTAGCCGTTGTCGTCGTGGGGGGAGGCGTAGATCGGCGAGAGCCATACGACATCCACCCCGAGGTCGACGAGATGGCCGACCTTGGACAGGATGCCCCTCAGGTCGCCGACGCCGTCACCGTCGCTGTCCGCGAAGCTCCGGGGATAGATCTGGTAGACGACGCTGTTGCGCCACCATGGCGACGGGTCAGCCACAGGTCACGACCCGATCGGCCCGGTCGACTCCCGGACGACGAGCTCGGTGGGCAGCACCCGACCCTCGACCTGAGGGTCGTCCGAGCCGAGCGCCTCGAGCAACAGTCCGCCTGCGGCAGTCCCCAGCGCAGCGACATCCTGGCGCACGGTGGTCAGCCCGAAGACCATCGCCAACGGATGGTCGTCGATGCCGATGATCGACAGGTCGTGGGGCACCCGCAGTCCGGCGCGGGTCGCTGCGGCCAGCACGCCGATCGCCATCTCGTCGGAGGCCGCGACCACGGCGGTGGGTCGGCGACGTTGTCCCAGTAGCGAGACCGAGTCGACCATGGCGTCGCGCGCCGTCCAGTCCGAGAGGCGCACCCAGCCGCGCCTGACCTTGAACTCGTGCCGGGCCATGGAGGCGACGAACTCGTCGCGGCGTTCTCGTGGCACGTCGCCGTACGCGTCCGGACGGAGCACCGCTCCGACGTAGGCGATGTCGCGGTGCCCGAGGTCAGCGAGGTGGTCCATCGCGGTGGCCACCGCCTGCCCGTCGTTGATGCCGACCGAGGACCACCCCGGGTATGGCTTCCCCACCGTCACCGTCGGGATCTCGTACTGGCGTAGCACGGCTTCCTCGGTCTCGCCGAGCGCGACGTTCAGCACGATCACACCGTCCACACGCTTGCGGACCATGTCCCTGGTCAGGGGCAGCCTCCGGATCGGGCTGTCCTCCAGGTCGAGCAGCAACACATGGTGGGCGTGGTCGCGAATCGTCTTCTCGATGGCGCTGATGAGCGAGGAGAAGTACCAGCGGTTGACGAACGGGGTGAGAACCCCGACCACCTGCGTGCGTCCTGACGCCAGCGAGGAAGCGCTGGGTGAAGCGACGTAGTCCATCTCGCCCGCCACGGCAAGAACCCGCGCCCTGGTCTGGGCGCTGACCCGGTCCAGACCGCGCAGCGCTCGCGAAACCGTGGCCACGGAAACGCCCGAGGCCCTGGCCACATCCAGGATCGTGGTCATGGTGCGCTCTGTCGGTTGACGCGAAACGGCGCCCGGCTCGATTCCTCGGGCCGGGCGCCGAGGACGTCAGCCCTTGACCGCGCCGGACGTCATGCCACGGATGAAGTACCGCTGGAGCGAGAGGAACACCAGCAGCGGGATGACGATCGTGATGAACGCCGCCGACGGCACGAGTTCGATGCCAATACCGGTCTGCCCCTGTAGACCCTGCAAGGCAACCGTGGCAATGGTGTTGTCACCGCGCCCGAGGAAGAGCAGTGCGACCAGCAGGTCGTTCCACACCCACAGGAACTGGAAGATGGCGAACGACGCGAGCGCCGGGGTCGACATCGGCATGATCAGCCGCCAGAAGGTGGTGAAGTGACTCGCGCCATCGATCTTCGCCGACTCGATCACTGCACGCGGCAGACCGGACATGTAGTTGCGCAGGATGAATACCGCGAGCGGCATACCGAACCCGATGTGCGCGAACCAGACGGCGGCGAACGTACCGCCCAGCCCGAGCTGAGAGTAGAGCTTGAGCAGCGGAACCAACGCGACCTGGTTCGGCACGACGAGGAGTCCGACGATGACGACGAACATGATGTCGCGGCCCTTCCACTGCATGAAGGTGAAGGAGTAGGCCGCGAAGGCCGCGATGAGGATCGGGATCACTGTCGCCGGCACGGTGACAATGAAGCTGTTGACGAATGCCTGCGCCATGTTGATGCCCTCGTCGGCACTCAACACGCGGGAGTAGTTCGACAGCGTCCACTGGGTGAAGTCCAACGGGTTGGCAATGCTGGTCCACCAGCCCGAGCTGAGCTGGGCGTCACGCGTGCGGAACGAGCTGACGAACAGCCCGATCACGGGGATCAGCCAGATGACGCACAACACCGCCAGGGTGATCTTGACCGGCAGACTCGCGCCACCCTGGCCGGAGAGCGCGGCCTTGACCCGCTTGGATCGCTCCGGCGTGGTGTCGGGGAGATCGGGCGTGCCCGTTCCCGGCTGGATACTGGTGCTCATCGGGCGGCCTCCTCGGCGCGGAAGTGGCGGACTTGATACACCAGGACCGGGATGATGGCGATCATCAGGATGACGACGATGCTCGCCGCGTACCCGTTGTTGCCGTTGGTGAAGAGCTCGTTGTAGAACCGTCTACCGATCACGTCGGTGTTGAACCCACCGTTGGTGAGGACGTAGACGATGTCGAACACCTTCATCACGCCGATCAGGACCGTGATGAATACCGTGACCACGGTCGCCCAGATCTGGGGGACGACGATACTGAAGAAGATCCGGCGCTCGCCCGCGCCGTCGATGCGGCCGGCTTCGACGGTGTCCTCGGGAACAGCCTTGATCGCCGCCGACAAGAGCACCATGGCGTAGCCCACCTGGGTCCAGACCAGGATCACCATCAGCAGCAGGCTGTTCAGGTGGAGCGTGCTGGTCTGCAACCAGGCCACCGGGCTGGCACCGAACAGTCCGCCGATGGCGTTGAACAGACCGGTCTGGGGCGAGCCCGCGGGCTTGAAGTCGTAGACGGCCTTCCAGATCGTCGCCGCGCCGACCATGCTGATCGCCATCGGGAGGAAGATCAGCGTCTTGGTGAGCTTCTCACCGCGTGGCTGGAGCCGGTCGGCGAGCACCGCGACGCCCAGACCGAGGACGACGGTCAGGGCGGGGACGATCGCGATCCACAGCAGGTTGTTGAACAGCACTCCGAGGAAGTCGCGGCTGGTGAGCAGCTCCTTGTAGTTCTGGAGACCGATGTAAGCGGACGACGTCTCGTCAGCGAAGCTGTACTGGATCGTGACTATCGCCGGATAGATCAGGTACACGCCGATGGCCAGGATCGCCGGGCCGGCGAAGGCCCAGGGCTTGATCTTGTCCTCCCACCGCTTGCCCGTGGACTCAGCGAGCTTGTTCAGGATCCAGAAGAGAATCATGGCGCCGCCGATGCCGCCGATGATGGCGATCAGGGCGTTGAGAAGTTTGATGACCACGAACCCGTGTCCTCTCTGACGCAGGGGTGCAGATGGAGAGAGACCCAACTGTGCCGCGGAGATGACGACCGGTCACCTCCGCGGCACAGGCGGGTGTTACTGGAAGCTTGCGTCGATGTTGTCCAGCGCCTGGTCCAGGTCTTCCTGGCCAGAGATCCACTTCGTCGGCTCGGTCCAGAACGTTCCCGCACCGACCTTGGCCGGCATCAGGTCGGACCCGTCGAACCGGGCCGCCGTGGACGCGTAGAGCACGTCCTTGGCGATGGTCTGCAGGGTCTGGCTCGGCAGGAGCGAGACATCGGCGGACTTGTGCGGAGAGAAGACGCCAGCCGCCCCCTGCGCCGTGCCGTTTTCCTTGCTGGCGATGAAGTCACGGACCTTCAGCGTGTTGGCATCATTGTTGAAGGCTGCCGCGATGTCCCCACCGGTCAGCACCGGGTTGTTGCCCGCTTCCTGGGCAGGGAACCCGATGACGCCAGCGGTCTTGTCGAGGTCGCTGCGCACCTTGTCGGGGAATCCGCCCGCGCCGGCGATGAACGTCGCCTGCTTGAACAGGTAGCACCCAGGCGGGCTGTCGAACAGCGAGTTGCCACCGGTCTGGAAGTTGGTCGAGATGATGGCCTTGGTTCCACCCCGCACGTTGCCCTTGGTGAAGGCGATCTTCTGGAAGTACTCAAAGGCCGGCTTGATCTCGGGGCTGTTGAACTTGAGCTCGCCCTTGACCCACTTGTCGTAGTTCTCGGGGCCGGCGATCCGCAGAACCAGATCCTCGATCCAGTCGGTGATCGGCCAACCGGTGGCGTTGCCGGACTCAGCGGCGATGCACCACGGCACCTTGCCGTCGGACCGGATCTTGTCGGTCAGCGTCAGCATCTCGTCCAAGGTCGTCGGCGCGGTGTACCCAGCGTCACTCATCGCGGCCTGGTCGAACCACACCAGGCTCTTGACGCTGACCTCGTTGGGCAGGCCATAGACCTTGCCGTCCTCACAGGTGCCGGCCGCCGAGAAGCCCGGGACCAGGGTCTCCTCATTGGTCTTGACCGTGGCGTCGTCAAACGGGACCAGCTTGTTCTGCTTGGCCAGGTCGCACATCAGACCGGGCTGGGGGAACAGACCGACGTCAGGAGCGGTGCCACCAGCGACCCGTGCCCGGATCTCGGTGTCCCACGAGGCAGCCTTGGTGAACTTGATGGTGATGCCTTCGCCCTTGGACCACGTGTTGAGGTCCTCCTTGAAGGAGGGCTCGACGTCCGGACCGAGCCCGTACATGACCTCGATGGTCGACTTGCCGGGACCTTCAGCGGCTGACCCGTCGCCACCTCCGCCACCGCTGTCCGACCCGGACGAGAGACACCCTGAGGCGAGTCCCGCGACCACGAGGCCGACGGTCGTGGTGACAACTGTCCTGCGCTTGTTCATATCGTTGCTTCTCCTTTGGAGCCACGCGGGCGAATGCCCGGCTGGATAATGACCGGAGACCGGCCGAGGAGTACAAGATGCGCGTGCGAGGCTTCCCGCGGTGGGGAGAGGAGCATCGTGCGGCCCATGTCGTGTGACTCCATCGTCATCCGTCGCACCGAGGGCGTAGCGGCACCTCGGCGATGAGTGGTGCGGGTCACAGTAAAAACGCTTTCGCACTATCGAGGCAAGCACCTGGGGTAACGGTTCCATAACGCGCATTTGGCACCTCTGAGATCTAGTCGAACTGTTCTGGCGAACAGTCGACATGACGCGATGAGCTCCTGCCCGACAGGGTTAGCCTGCCGTCAGGCCCGGCCCGGCAGCCGTAGCGCGGCAGGTCCGACCATCCACCCCACGGCGCGACCGCCGTCACCCGCAACGAGCGATGATGGTGCGGTGCACAGATTTCTGGCCTGCGTGGCCCTGCTTGCCCTGGGGTCGCTGGCCGCGTGCGAACGGCCCGAGCAGGTGAGCCCTCTTCCGTCGGGAACCGCGTCCGGACCCCCGCAGAGTCCGCGCGAGTACACCGACACCGCACTCGACCTACTGGCCGGCGGGTTGGACGTGCAGGCGAACTTCCCCGACCTGCGGGTGGTCGCGCTGCAGCGGGTGGAGAAGGCGACCTCGGCCGGCCAGACCTACACGGCGATCCGCGACGTGGCCGCTGCCGTGGACCAGGACCGTGCCGACCTGGTCTCCCCCGGCGACGCGGCGATGGTCGGCGCGACCACGACCCGGCCCAGCACCCAGACCGCCGCCGGGATCACGGTGCTCACCCTGCCTGGCTTCGTCGACCCGGCCGCCCGGCCCGGGTCGGGCGCGGTCACCGAGGCCGAGCAGGCGTACGTCCGCGGCGGGAGCGCCGCCGTCTCCAACGCGGCGCGCCAGACGACCTGCGGCTGGGTGGTGGACGTTCGCGGCAACACCACGACCGACCTACCCGTGCTCGTCGGCAGCGTCGCGTCGCTGCTTCCGGAGGGGCGCGCCCTTGTGGAGGTCGACCGTGACGGTCGGACCCGGGAGGTCTCTCTCACCGACATCGCGTTCGTGGTGGACGGGTCGGCCGTGCTGAGCCTGGACCCGGTCCGCCGGCGGACCGAACCGGTCGCGGTGCTCCAGGACAGCGGGACGACCCGTGCCGGCGAGGCCGTGGTGCTCGCCTTCCGTGGCCGGAGCCGGACCCACTTCGTCGGTGAGCCGACGTTCGGCACCCCCACCGACGGCACGGTCGAGACACTCTCGGACGGCGCTACGCTCTACGTCAGCCGTTGGAGGCTGGGTGACCGCAGCGGCGAGGTTGCGCGGGGCCCGATCGTGCCCGACGAGACGGTCGCCGAGTCGGCGCCCCAGCTGGCCGCTGCGCTGGACTGGGTGCAGGACCAGTGCGGTTGAGCGGCAACACCATTCGCGGATACCTTCAGAACGAGCCGTCCTTGGGGAGCTCGAGGTCTGCCTTGGCCAGCTCCTCGACGTTGACGTCCTTGAAGGTCACGACGCGCACCTGCTTGGCGAACCGCGCCGGGCGGTAGATGTCCCACACCCACGCGTCCTGCATGGTCACGTCGAAGTACACCTCGCCGCCGTCGCTGCGCACCTGCACGTCGACCGAGTTGCACAGGTAGAACCGGCGCTCGGTCTCCACCACGTGCGAGAACAGCCCGACCACGTCGCGGTACTCGCGATAGAGCTCGAGCTCCATCTCGCTCTCGTACTTCTCCAGGTCCTCCGAGCTCATGGTTACCCAGCGTCCTTCCGGCTCACGGCGGCGTACGCCGACTCCTCGACGAGCGTCTGCGCCGACCGGTCGTCCCGAGGTTCGGTGGAGGGCACCAGCCCATCCTCCCCCAGCACACCGGGCAGCCTCCACGACCTGCGGTGCAGGGCGCACGGCCCGTGCTCGGCCAGCGCCGCGAGGTGCTCCGGCGCCGCGTACCCCTTGTTCTCCTGCCAGCCGTAGGCCGGGTGGGAGGGGGCGTGCGCCACCATCATCGTGTCCCGCTCCACCTTGGCGAGCACGCTGGCGGCAGCGACGGAGGAGCAGGTGAGGTCGGCCTTGACCATGGTGGTGACCGGCGGGGTCCTGACGCCCTCGCCGGCGAAGGCGAGCAGCCCTACCTCCTGCGGTGCGGTGAGCCAGTCATGGTTGCCGTCCAGGATGACCAGGTCCGGGGTCCGCTCGAGCTGGGCCAGCGCGCGGAGGCCGGCCATCCGAAGGCCGACCATGATCCCACTCGCGTCGATCTCCTCGGGCGAGGCGTGCCCGACGGCGTACTCCAGGGCCCACCGGCGGATGCGGGGCACCATCGCGGTGCGCGCCGCAGGGGTGAGCAGCTTGGAGTCCCGGACCCCGGACGGTGCGCTGCGGCACTCAGCACCGATCAGGACAACACCCACCGACACCGGACCGGCCAGCGCGCCTCGCCCCACCTCGTCCATGCCACACAGCAGCTGGTGGCCGTCGCGCTGGAGCGCGCGCTCGACCCGCAGGTTCGGCTTGCGGCTGCGGGCCCGGCCCGCGGGGCTCACGGAGGCTCCGTGGTGCTGTCGTCACCGCCCTGACCCGGACCCGAACCCGACGGGTCCGCGTCCTCAGGGTCCGGGACGCGTTCAAAGGTCGCGGACGGGTTGGACAGCAAGGCGATCCGGCTGAGCGGCCACACCAGGGTCACGGCTCGCCCGACGATGAGGTTCTCCGAGACCGAGCCCTCGGTGCCGTCGCCGCCCTGCGGGTGGAACCGCGAGTCCGAGGAGTTGGACCGGTTGTCCCCCATCACCCAGATCTTGCCCGCGGGGACGGTGATGTCGAAGTCCATGTCGCTCGGGCTGACCCCCGGCTTGAGGTAGGGCTCGTTGACGCCGACGCCGTTGACCTGGATCCGGCCGCTGCCGTCGCAGCAGGTGACGTGGTCACCCGGCAGCCCGATGACCCGCTTGATCAGGTGGTTCTCGGCATCGTCCGGCAACAGGCCGACAAAGGTCAGCCCCTCGTGGAGGGCCTTCATCACCGGGGTGCGAGGGGTCGGCACGGTCGGCGGCAGCCAGTCACCCGGGTCGGCGAAGACGACGATGTCGCCGCGCTTGAGGGTCAGCGGACCCGGGGTCAGCTTGCTCACGATCACCCGGTCGTTGCGGATCAGGGTGTCCTCCATCGATCCCGACGGGATGTAGAAGGCCTGGAGCAGCACGCTCTTGACGATGAAGGACAGGACGAGCGCCAGCACCACGACGATGACCGTCTCGCGGAGCGCGGCCACGACACCGCTCAGCGCGCTCCCGCCCTCGCGCTCGCTCGGCTCGCCTGGATCGTCTTCGTCGTACTCGTCGGGCGGCTCGTGGGGCGGGGATCCCGCGCCGGTCGACCCGTCGTACCCATCGGTCCACACGCTCGCCTCGGCGCTGCGGTCCGCCGGCCGCAGCCGCTCGCGGTGGTCGGGCTCGTCCAGGGCCGCGCCCTGCGGCTCGCGCTCCTCGGGTGGGGTCATGGGGTGTCGCGCCTGTCGATTGCGGTGAGAGCGTCCGGCGCGCCGATGCCGCCGATCCGCGAGATCGGCCAGTACCGCGCCGAGGCCCGTCCGATGATGTCGTCGACGGGGACCATACCGCCGCCCGCATCACCGAGATGGGCGCGGGAGTCCGACGAGCTGCTGCGGTGGTCGCCCATCACCCAGACCCTCCCGGCCGGCACGAGCACGTCGAACTCGACGTCGCTGGGCGCCTCGCCCGTCGCGAGATAGGTCTCCTCGACCGCACGGTCGTTCACCACCAGGTGCCCCTGCTCGTCGCAGCACCGCACCGAGTCACCCGGCAGGCCGACCACCCGCTTGACGTAGTCCTCCTCGGCCAGGTCGATGCCGAGCGCTCCGGTCAGTGCGCCGGTCACTGCCCCGACGGCACGGTCGACCAGTCCCGCCCCGGGCCCGGCCCCGGCGGACGACGTCACGCCGAACGCCTCGGTGGCGTCGAACACCACGACGTCGCCGCGTCGCAGACGGCTCTCGGTCAGCGTCTTGTCCACGGTGATCCGGTCGCCCTGCTCCAGACCGGGCCGCATAGACGCCGAGGTGACGTAGAAGCTCTGCACCACCAGCGCCCGGACCAGGAACGTGACCAGGAGGACCACCAGCACGAGCAGGGCGACCTCGCGACCCGTCGGCCGGCGCCCGACGGCGTCGCCACGGCGCGCCGACACGCGTCGGCGGGACCGGTCGGGGGTGGCAACGCTCATCAGCGGGAGACTATCCCGCGACGCTGTGCCGCACGCGCGCAGACACGACCGGTCCCGAGGAACGGGACGGTGGTGGTACCGATGGCAGACCTACCCATGGCAGTCGTACCGACGGCGCTGGTGGGGAATGCACTGGTGCGGACGGCGCTGATGCGGACGGCGCTGGTAGGGACCGCGCTGGTAGGGACCGCGCTGGTAAGGACCGCGCTGGTAGGGACCGCGCTGGTACGGACCGCGGAGACGTCGGCGCTCAGGAGGCCGGGGTGGTCTCGCGCTTCTCCTTGATCTTGGCGGCCTTGCCGCGCAGGTCACGCAGGTAGTAGAGCTTCGCGCGGCGGACGTCTCCGCGGGTCACGACCTCGATGTGGTCGATGATCGGCGTGTGGAGCGGGAAGGTGCGCTCGACACCCACGCCGAAGGACACCTTGCGGACGGTGAAGGTCTCGCCCACGCCACCCCCGTGGCGACGGATGACGACGCCCTTGAAGACCTGGACACGAGCGCGGGTGCCCTCGATGACCTTCACGTGGACGTTGACCGTGTCGCCCGCACGGAAGGCGGGGATGCCCTCGCGCAGGGAGGCCTGGTCGAGCTCGTCGAAACGCTGCATGACGGGAGTCACTTCCTTGTCGGCGCCACAGGTCGCCCACGGGTGATGGTGCGGTGGGTGCGCCGGGGTGCTGGATCGGGCCGCGTGCTGGGCACTCCCCCTGTGGCAGGGGCCGGTCGTCGAGCGGGCGCAACAACCGATTCTGCCACGGCCTCGCCCGTCAGCTGAAATCCGAGGTCAGTAGGTTGGGCGCCGTGAGCATCACCCCGGGCTGGCCGGTCGCCCTCGCGGTCGTGCTGCTGCTGGCCATGGTGCTGGCCGCGTACGTCGTGGGCGGGCTCCCGCGGCCGGCGCTGACCCTGACGGCCGCAGGACGGGCCGTCGTCCAGCTCGGCGTGGCGGCCCTGCTGATCACGGCCGTGGTCAGCCATCTCGGCCTGTCGGTGGCCCTCCTGGCCGCCATGTTCGCCGTCGCCGTCGCCACCTCCGGCCGGCGGGTCGGAGCGGGGTCGAGCTGGCCGTGGGTCGCGCTGTCCATGGCGTCCGGCCTGCTCCCGGTCGCGGGCCTCATCCTGCTCAGCGGAGCGGTGCCGCTCACCGGAAGTGCGCTGATCCCGGTGGTCGGCATCGTGCTCGGGGGCACGATGACGGCCCACACGCTCGTGGGTCGCCGGGCGTTCGCCGCGCTCCGCGAGGAGCGGGGCGCACTCGAAGCCGGGCTGTCGATCGGGCTCGAGCGGCCCGAGGCGATGCGGGAGGTCCTGCGGCGGCGCACTCCCGAGGCGCTGGTCCCCGGGCTCGACCAGGTGCGCACGGCGGGTGTCGTCACGCTCCCGGGTGCCTTCATCGGCGTGTTGCTCGGCGGTGGCTCGCCGGTGGAAGCAGCCACGGCCCAGGTCCTGGTGCTCGTCGGCATCCTGGCCGCGCAGAGCACCACCGTGGTGGTCGCCGAGCACCTCATCAGCCGCGGCCTGCTCCTCCCGGCCGACCTGGCCGCGCAGCTGCCGGTCTGAGGCTCAGCCGACGTCAGCGACGCCGCTTGACCAGGTCGACCGTGCCGGGGAAGGTTCCCTCGCCGGGCTGCAACCGGTATCCGGCCTTGCGGTACATCCGCTGGTTGCGCTCGCTGCGTGAGCCGGTGTTGATCCACAGCGTGCGGACCTCGGGCGACGCGGCGGCCTCGGCGTGGGTCAGCAGCGCCCGGCCCAACCCCCGACCGGAGAGGTCGGGCGCAACCATCAGCCGGCCGATCTCCAGGACCTGCGGGTCGCCGGGCCGCTGACGCGCCCGCACCGACCCGACGAGGCGGCCCGCGCTGCGAACCACCCACGTCTGCCAGTCGGTCAGGCCGGCTCCGACCTGCTCGAGCGTCTCCACCAGCGGCGGGATGTCCAGGGCGTCGTTCCGCTGGGCCTCCACCACCCAGCAGGCGCGCTGGAGCACCAGCAGCTCGGGCACGTCCGCAGGTCGGGCAAGCTCGATCGGCAGGTCGGTCGCCCCGAGCGCCACCGAGCCGTGCAGGAGGTCGGGTCGGCGCGCAGCGGTGCGTTCGAGCCGCTGGCTGTGGCGCCAGGCAGCGATCGCGCGGTGGTCGCCTGAGGTCAGCACCGCTGGCACCTCACGGCCGCGCCAGGTCGCGGGCTTGGTGTACACGGGGTACTCCAGCAGCCCGTCCTCGTGCGACTCCTCGACCAGCGACGCAGCATTGCCGATCACGCCGGGCACCAGCCGCGCGACGGCTTCGACGATGGCGAGCACCGCGACCTCCCCGCCGTTGAGCACGTAGTCGCCGAGCGAGACGACGCTGACCTGCAGCCCCAGGTCCTCCCGGGCGAAGTCGTGGACGCGCTCGTCGATGCCCTCGTAACGACCGCAGGCGAAGGCCAACCACGGTTCGGTCGCCAGCTCGCGAGCGAGGTCCTGGGTGAACGGCGTGCCGGACGGGCCGGGCACGACCAGGCGGGGTCGCGCGCCCTCGGGCGCCCCATCGACCAGGGCGGTCAGCGCCTGCGCCCAGGGCTCGGGGGACATCACCATGCCGGCGCCGCCGCCGTACGGCGTGTCGTCCACGCTGCGGTGCCGCCCGGCGGCGTACTCGCGCAGGTCCTGGACGCGGACGTCGAGCAGCCCGTCGGCGCGGGCCTTGCCGATCAGCGAGAGGTCCAGGGGCGCGAGGTAGTCCGGGAAGATGGTCAGGACGTCGAGGCGCAGGGCCACCCTCAGCCTCCGGCGGCCAGGTCGAGCAGGCCCGGGGGCGGGTCCACGACCACGCGGCCGCCGGCGACGTCGACCTCGGGCACGATCGCCTCGACGAAGGGCACGAGCGCCTCACTGCCGTCGGGCAGGGTGAGCTGGAGCAGGTCCTGGGCCGCACCGGTCAGCAGGGCGCTCACCGTGCCGATCGGCTCACCGGTGGGACGGACCGCGGACAGCCCGACGAGCTCGTCCTCGTACCACCCGTCGTCGTCGCCCTCGGCCGGGACCTCGGTGATGTCGAGCAGCAGCTGGGTGCCGCGCAGGCCCTCCGCCCCGGTCCGGTCCGGGATCCCCTCGAAGCCGAGCAGCCAGATCGCCCGGTGCAGGCGCGCGCTGCTCAGGGTGAGCTCGCGCGGGACACCGGATCCCGCGGCAGCCTCGGTCGTGAACACCGTGCCCGGCACCAGCCGCTCCTGCGGCTCGTCGGTGTGGACCTGGACCGTCACCTCACCGTGCAGGCCGTGCGGCTTGCCGATGCGGGCGACGAGCAGCTCCATGACGAGATCCTGTCCGGGTCGGTGGGGAGAGCGGGCGGGAGGAAGGGCAGCCGCCGAGTCCAGACAGGCGGTGCGGCCAGCGGGCGGGCAGCAGGGGCGGGCAGGCGGTGGACAGACGAGCGGGGTACACCGGGAGCGGGCTCCCGGTGTACCCCGCCAGTGTGTGCGTGGTGCGGCGGTCAGCGCACGCGGTCGGTGTCGACGATGTCGACCCGGACTCCCTGACCACCGGCCAGGGCGCCCATCACGGTGCGGAGCGCGCTGGCCGTGCGACCGGAGCGTCCGATGACGCGCCCGAGGTCCTCCGGGTGGACCCGGACCTCCAGCACCTCGCCACGGCGGAGCTCCTTGCGGCGGACAGCGACGTCGTCCGTGTGGTCGACGATCCCCTTCACCAGGTGCTCCAGAGCATCCTCGAGCATGCTCAGGCCTTGTCGGCGGACGCGTCGGCGTCGGCGTCGGTGCTGTCGGCAGCGACCTCGCCACCGTCGGTGTCAGCGGCGACCGGAGCCTCGGCGGGCGCCGGCTCGGCGACGGCGTCAGCGGCCGGAGCCTCGGTGGCCTCGTCCTCGGTCTTGTCCTCGGTCTTGTCCTCGGCGGGTGCCTCGGCGACCGGAGTCTCAGCAGCCTTCTCCTCCGGCGCGGCCTTCTTCGCCGGGCGCTTGCGCGGGGTGGTCGCGCCACCCTCGGTGCCCTCGACGAACCCGCCGGCGGCCGTGATGGCTGCTTCGTACAGCTCCTTCTTGGAGACCTTGGTGGCCTTGACCTTCAGGGTGCCCTCGGTGCCGGGCTCGCCCTTGTAGGTCTGCCAGTCGCCGGTGATCTTCAGGAGCGCGGCGACGGCCTCGGTGGGCTGGGCGCCCTGGCCGAGCCAGTACTGAGCGCGCCCGGAGTCGATGTCGATGAACGACGGCTCCTCGGTGGGGTGGTACTTGCCGATCTCCTCGATGGCCCGGCCATCGCGCTTGGCGCGCGCGTCCATGACGACGACGCGGTAGAACGGTGCACGGATCTTGCCCATGCGCTTCAGACGAATCTTGACGGCCACGAGTGTGGTGTCTCCTGTTCCAGTGTGATGAGCACGGCAAGACCGGGTGAGCAACACGCGGGGGGCCGAGACTCGGGGGTAGGCACCGCGTCAGGCAGTGGGCCTGACCGGCGGGTACGCCCGTCCATTCTGCCAGACGGCGGCCGGTGCTCCGAACGGACGGGCTCCTCGTGGTCCCCGCCGGTCCGCTAGCGGCTGGACCAGGCGTCCGGGGCCGTGGCCATCGCGGCCACGTGCTCGGGGAGCCGTCCGGTGCGGACCTGCTCCAGCGAGGTGTCGTCCAGCACCGCGCGCAGCGCGGCCCGCACCGCGACCCAGACCGTGGGCAGGTGCTCGGCCACGCCGGCGTACTCGGTCTCCTGGGGGCGCAGCCCCCGCACCTCGGCCAGCGGTCCGTCCACGGCGCGGAACACGTCGCCGAGGACGATCTCCTCCGGCGGGCGGCTGAGGGTGTACCCGCCCCGGGCACCGCGGGTGCTCCGCACGAGCCCTCCGCGCCGCAGGTCCGAGACGATCGCCTCGAGGAACTTGCGCGGCAGCTCCTGCCGGGTCGCGAGGCTGTCGACGCTGATCGGACCCTGGTTCTCGGTGGACGCCTCGGCCAGCATCAACATCGCGCGGACCGCGTACTCGGTCCGCGCGGAGATGTCCATGGTGGCAATTCTCTCCCACCACGCCGCTGCGCGTGGCGTTTCGGCCCGCTGACCAGCTCCCGCGCCCTGCTGCGCAGCGACCGCGGCCGGAAGGCGGCCACCGGACGCCCGCCACCGACGGCCCCTGGAGACAGCCTGGCACCCGTCCGGTCAGGTGACCTCTCGACCACGAAGCACGATGTGCACCGGGGCCGCGAGGGTCTCCACGCCTTCGCGCGGGTCGGCGTCCAGGACGACGAGGTCGGCCGATGCGCCCTCCTCCAGCCCCGGACGACGCAGCCACTCCCGTGCCGCCCAGGTCGTGGCCGCCACCGCCTCGGTGGCGCTCAGGCCAGCGGACACCAGCTCAGCGGCCTCGCTCGCGACCAACCCGTGCGGAAGTGCACCGCCCGCATCGGTACCGACATAGATCGGTACGCCGGCGTCATGGGCGTCCGCGACCGTCGCGTGGCGACGGGCATGCAGGTCGAGCATGTGACGGTGGTAGTCCGGGAACCTCTCGCGGGCTGGCTCGGCGATCTGCGGGAAGGTCGCGATGTTCACCAGGGTCGGGACGATCGCGATGCCCTGCGCCGCGAACGTCGCGATGGTCTGCTCGTCCAGACCGGTGGCGTGCTCGATGCAGTCGGTGCCGGCAGCGGCGAAGTCGCGCAGCGACTGTTCGCCGAAGCAGTGAGCCGTCACCCGGGCGCCCTCCTCGTGCGCCGCGGCGATCGCCTCGGTCAGCACCTCGACCGGCCAGCAGGTCGCGAGGTCGCCGACCTCACGGTCGATCCAGTCCCCCACCAGCTTGACCCAACCGTCGCCCGCCCGCGCCTCGGCCCGGACCCGGCTGACCAGCTGGTCCGGTTCCACCTCGTGGGCGAAGTTGCGGACGTACCGTCTCGGGCGGGCGATGTGGCGGCCGGCACGGATGATGCGGGGCAGGTCCTCGCGCTCGTCGATCCAGCGGGTGTCGGCCGGGGACCCGGCGTCGCGGATGAGCAGCGTCCCGCTCGCTCGGTCATCGATGGCCTGGCCCTCGGAGGTCGCGTCGTCCACCGCGCCGTGGGCGTCGAGGCCGACGTGGCAGTGCGCATCGACGAAGCCGGGCACCACCCATCCGCGCAGCGTCGCAACGTCGTGGCCCGGCCCGGTCGGCTCCTCGAAGGTGAGCCGGTCCCCCACCACCCACGCCTGCGCGCGGACGTCCTCGGCGCCCAGGAGCACCGGTCCGGTCAGATGGAGCACGTCGGCCATGGACCGACCCTAGGGGGTGAGCGCCGACACGACGGCTCGCCTCCGGTGTGGGACGCACACCGGAGGCGAGCCGACCGCACCTGGGCTCAGAGGATCTTGCGCGCCCTGAACGCGTTCCTCACCTTGTTGGCCTCGGTGGTGCCGTAGAGCGCGTTGGCTGCGGCCACCGTCTTGTTGGCGGCGGCGGCGAAGGACGTGCCCGGCGTGTAGTCGTAGGTCGCCTCGAGGATGACCTTGTCGGACTTGGAGCGGCCGAGGGCCTGGTAGATGCCCCAGAGCGCGCCGGACCAGATCTCACCGTCGTCGTGAACCTCACCGACGATGTCGTCGGTGGTCTTGCCCGTGTCGGTACGACGCAGGCAGTGCGGCACGGTGCTGGTGTACGACGTCGAGTCCCAGTCCATGATGCACGGCAGGTCGAAGCCGCCCGAGTACGGCTGGGACATGGTCAGGGCCAGGTAGTCGCCGAAGCCCTCGCCCATCGCGCCGGCCTGGCTCGAGGAGCCGAAGCCCGGGACGATCGCGTCCTGCAGGGCGTGGCCGTACTCGTGCCACACGACCTCCATGTCCTCGGCGTCATCGACGCCGCCGGACCCGAGGGTGATGGTGTCGTCCGCAGGGCTGTAGAACGAGTTGTCACCGGTGAAGGTGTTGATCTCCAGGTCCTGGGCCTCGTTGTTCGCGTTGGTGAACCCCAGGCCGCGGATGTACCGCTGGACGAGGTCCACGGCGGCATAGGCGTTGACCTGCTCGAACCGGTCGTCGGCCCGCTGGTAGCTGAACGTCCGGGTGGGACTGGTGGCCACCGCGATGTTGGCGCGGACGACCTTGGCCCACGGGCCGGACAGGGTGTTGCCCTTCAGGCCCTTCAGGGTGATCGTCCGGTAGGCCGGGTTCAGCACCGTCTGGTTGGTGTCGTTCTTGTCCTTCAGCGACTCGTTCCTCAGCGTGACCACGGGGTTGGGCCGGAAGACCTTGGCGGTCCCGCTGGCGTACTTGGACATGACCTTGACCTCGCGCACAGCCCCCGTGGACGCGTCGACCAGCGTGCGCGTCAGGCCCTCGGCCGAGGTCGACTCGACCTGCCAGACCAGCGCGGACGAGGCGCCACCACGGATGGCGAGGGTGGCCGTCCCGACCTTGGTCGGGACGCCCTGGTTGGCCTTCGCGGCGCCGAGCCCGGCGGCGGCGCGGGCACCCAGGGCCTTGGTCACCACCGCGGTCGCGGCACCCGCGGCGACCCGGGGCGTGGTCACGAGCGAGGCGGACACCGCCACCCGACCGTCGTCGACGGTGCTGGCCGCGCCGCGGACGTGCTGGACGTAGTACCCGTCCAGCACGGGCACGCCGTGGAAGATCTGCTGGTACCAGTGGTGCACGCCGGTCAGCGAACGCACCGTCTGCACGGCCTGCAGGGTGCCCGGGGCCGCGGTGGCGGTCGGCAACCCTGCCGGTGTCGCGGTGGCTGCGGTGCGTGGCTGGTGTGGCGGTGGCTGCTGGTGTGGCGGTGGCGACCGGAGCGGTCGCAGCCAGCGCGGCGGCAATGGCGATGACGGTCACCCCTGCCCCTGCGGTGCGGATCCCTCGTGTCCTCGTTGTCCTCGGTGTCACGGTGTTCCTTCCAGTCCCGAAGTACCGGTCATCCCCATGACCGGAGGCACCGCCGGTGAGCAGAGCCACCGGACATTCCATCACGTGCGGCCGCGCGTGGGGGGTGAATGCGGCGAGCGGGTGCCCCCAAGGTCAACGCCCGAGAAACTCCCCAAAACCCTTGGGCAGGTTGGCCGGGTCGAGGGCGGTGTCCGGCTCGGCTCCGCCGAAGGCGCTGCCACCGCTCCCGCGGTGGGCGGCCTTGTCCCGGTCCGCCTTCTCCTCGGCGGCCCGCTTGGCCGGGTTGCCCGACTTGCTCTTCTTGCGTTGCGGGGGCTGCTGTCGGGCCTTCCGCCCGCCGCCCGATCCCGGCAGGCCCGGTATGCCGCCGCCACGGGCCAGCTGCTTCATCATCTTCTGGGCCTCGCCGAACCGCTCGAGCAGCCCGTTGACCTCCGAGGCGGTGACGCCGGACCCCTTGGCGATGCGGGCCCGGCGGCTGCCGTTGATCTGCTTGGGGTGGTTGCGCTCGAACGGCGTCATCGAGCGCACCATCGCCTCGACCCGGTCGAACTCACTCTCGTCCAGGCTCTCCAGCTGCTGCCGCATCTGGCCCATGCCCGGCATCATGCCGAGCATCGACTTCAGCGAGCCCATCTTCTTGATGGCCGCCATCTGCTGGAGGAAGTCGTCAAAGGTGAAGTCCTCCTCGGCGAGGAACTTGCGCTGCATCTCCTCGGCCTGCTCGGCGTCGAAGGCGCGCTCGGCCTGCTCGATGAGCGTGAGGACGTCGCCCATGTCCAGGATGCGCGAGGCCATCCGGTCGGGGTGGAAGACCTCGAACTCGGTCATCCCCTCGCCGGTGGAGGCATACATGATCGGCCGCCCCGTGATCGAGGCCACCGACAGGGCCGCTCCACCACGCGCGTCACCGTCGAGCTTGGTCAGCACGACCCCGGTGAAGTCGACTCCCTCCTGGAACGCGACCGCGGTGTCGACCGCGGCCTGGCCGATCATGGCGTCGATGACGAACAGCACCTCGTCGGGACTGATCGCTGCGCGGATGTCGGCGGCCTGCGCCATGAGGTCGGTGTCGACCGCGAGCCGGCCGGCGGTGTCGACGATGACGACGTCGTGCTGGCGGCTGCGGGCGTTCTCGATGCCCTGCCGCGCGACCATGACCGGGTCCCCGAACGAGCGGGTGCCCTCACCGGTCGGACCGACGGCGTCGTGGCCGCCGACGTTGCCACGCTCGGGGGCGTACACGGGTACGCCCGCGCGCTGGCCGACCACCTCGAGCTGGGTGACGGCGTTGGGCCGCTGCAGGTCCGCAGCTACCAGCATCGGGGTGTGGCCCTGCCCCTTGAGCCAGGTCGCGAGCTTGCCCGCCAGGGTGGTCTTGCCTGCGCCCTGGAGGCCGGCGAGCATGATGACGGTCGGGGGGTTCTTGGCGAGCTGCAGGGTGCGGGTCTTTCCACCGAGGATGCCGACGAGCTCCTCGTTGACGATCTTGACGACCTGCTGGCCCGGGTTCAGCGCACCGGACACCTCGGCGCCCAGAGCGCGCTCGCGCACCCGCGCGGTGAACTGCTTGACCACCGGCAGGGCGACGTCGGCGTCCAGCAGGGCCAGCCGGATGTCCCGGACGGTGCTGTTGACGTCGGACTCGGAGAGCCGCCCCTTCCCCCGGAGGTTCTTGAAGGTGGCAGTCAGGCGGTCGGAGAGGCTGTTGAACACCCGGCAAGGCTATCCGGCGCCCGAGGACTCCACGCCGTCGCAGGTGTCGATGATCATCGCCACGATCTGGCCGACCTTGGACGGAGCGAGCAGCCGGCCACCGAACTCGGTGACGTAGAACGTGTCCAGGGTCTGACCGGCATAGGTCGCGATGTGGGCCGAGCGCACCGAGAGCCCGGCCTTGGCGAAGGTCATGCCGAGCTCGTGGAGCAGACCGGGACGGTCGTGGGCCCGCACCTCGATCACCGTGGCGTCCTCCGACGCGTGGGGGACGACGAGGGCGCGCGCCTGGCCCGGAGTGCCGATCCCGGTCTGCGAGGACGGGGTGGAGCGGAAGGCGCGCCGACGGTCGAGCAGGTTGAGCGGCCCGCGGTCGCCCTCGGCGAGACGGGCCAGCCCGCGGACGATCCGCTCGGCGTCCGGCTCCTCCCCGCTGGGCGTCTCCACGTGCCACTCGTTGGCGGCGATGCCGTCGACCGTCCGCAGGATCGCCGTCCGCACGACGTGACCGTAGGCGGCGAACAGCCCTGCGGTGTCAGCGAACAGGCCCAACCGGTCGCGGTCGAACACGTCGATGCGGTACGAACCGCCCTGGGGTCGGACCACGACGTGCGGGTCTCCCGCCGCGACGGCAACGATGATCTCGTCGGGAAGTGCTGTGCCCGCCACGGGCACCGGGCGCACCGTCGTGCCGCCCTGCTCGAACCCGCTGCGGACGGCGTCGGCGAGCTGGTGCAGCAGTGTGGCGCGCCAGTCGGTCCACGCAGCCGAGCCCGCAGCGGCGGCGTCGGCCTCGGTGAGGACGACGAGCAGCTCGAAGACCTCGCGGCTGTGACCGACCGCGGCTCGGGCCAGCTCGACGGTCTGCGGGTCCTGGTAGTCGCGCCGCGTGGCGAGGTCGATCAGGGTGAGGTGCTCACGAACGAGCGTGGTGATGGTCGTGGCGTCGTCCGCGCCGAGGCCCATCCGAGCCGCGGCAGCGGCCGCGATCGGGGCCCCGGTCACCGAGTGGTCGTGCGAGCCCGGGACCTTCCCGATGTCGTGCAGCAGCGCGGACAGCAGCAGCAGGTCGGCGCGGTGCACCTGGCGCACCAGGGATCCCGCGTGCACGACCGTCTCGATGAGGTGCCGGTCGACGGTGTGACGGTGCACCGCGTTGCGCTGGGGCCGCGAGCGGACGGTGACCCACTCGGGCAGCCACTGCTCGACGATGCCGGCCTGGTCCAGCCCCTCCCAGACCGCGATCATCCCGGGCCCGGTCGCTAGCAGGTCGCAGAACAGGTCGCGCGCGACGACGGGCCACGGAACCGGCAGGGGCGGCGCGGCGGCGAGGTTCTCCAGGGTCTTGGGCGCGATCGGCAGGTTCTGCCGGGCCGCGACGACAGCCGCGCGCAGCGGCAGCAGTGGGTCGCTGGCCGCACCACCGCGTGGCCCCACGACCACCTCGCCGTCGTGCTCGAACAGGCCGTACCCGAGCGGGTTCAGCTGAGGGCGGCGTGGGCCGACGCGCAGAGTGCGAGCGCGTTGGGACTGACCGGCGCGGCGCACGGTGCCGTCCAGCGCGTAGGCGATGGTGCGGGCCGCGGTGCTCACCATGGTGAGCATCTCGTCGGGGTCGTGGTGGCCGAGGAGCGCGGCCACGGCGTCGTGCTCCTCCCGGGCCAGCCGGTCGCGCCCCCGCCCGGTGACGACGTGCAGTGCGTCCCGCACGTCGAGCAGCCGTTCGTAGGCGTCGTCGACCGCACCGTGTGGTCGGTCGGTCAGCCATGCGCCGGCCAGGGCACGCAGCACCGTCATGTCGCGCAGCCCCCCGTGCGCCTCCTTGAGGTCCGGCTCGATGGACTGGGCCAGCTCGCCGTTGCGGGCGTGCCGCTGGTGCAGGCTCTCGACGAGCTGCGGCAGGCGTTTGCGGGCGTTCCCCCGCCAGTCGTGGGCGACGGTGGACCGCGCGGCACTGACGACGTCGACGTCACCCGCGATGCAGCTGAGGTCGAGCAGGCCGACCGCTGCGGTCAGGTCCGCCGCTGCGACGGTCCGGCACTGGGTGACGGTGCGGACCGAGTGGTCGAGCTTCACGCCGGCGTCCCACATCGGATACCAGATGCGGTCGGCCAGGGCGTTGAGGTCCGCACCCCCCAGCGACCGGCCGTAGTGCAGCAGCACCAGGTCGAAGTCGCTGAGCGGGCCGGAGTCCCTTCGGGCCAGGCTGCCGACGGCCGCCAGGGCGATGCCTTCGGAGGCCCGCCCCTGGAGGGCGTCGTCCCACAGGGCGGCCAGCCACTCGCGGCTGAAGTCGGCCAACGTCTCGCGGCGGGCCTCACCGGCACCCGGAGCAGCGAAGCTCCGGGTGCCGGCCAGGTCGAGCCGCTGTGCGGTCAGGTCCACGGGGTGGGCAGCCATGGTCTAGATGGCGTCGACGCCACGCTCCCCGGTCCGGACCCGAGCGAGGTCCTCCACCGGCACGGTCCAGATCTTGCCGTCCCCGATGCGCCCCGTCTGGGCCGCCTTGAGGATGACGTCCACGACACTGCCTGCGTCGATGTCGTCCACGACGATCTCGACGCGCACCTTCGGCACGAAGTCGACGGTGTACTCGGCACCGCGGTAGACCTCGCTGTGGCCGCGCTGGCGACCGTATCCGGACGCCTGGCTGACGGTCATCCCTGAGATCCCGAAGGCCTCAAGGGCGTCCTTCACCTCGTCGAGCTGGTGGGGCTTGATGATCGCGGTGACGAGCTTCATACCGAGGCTCCCTCGTGGGTCTTGGTGGCGGCCAAGGTGGTGACGGCGCCGCCTCCGCCGAAGCGGGCCGCGGCACCGAGCAGGTCATAGCCCGACTCAGCGTGCTCGTGCAGGTCGATGCCCTCGTCCTCCAGGTCCTGCTCGATGCGGAAGCCCATCGTCTTGTGGATGGCCATCCCGATCAGGTAGGTCATGATGAACGAGAAGGCGACCATCGCGAAGGCCCCGACGGCCTGACGCCACAGCTGGTCCACGCCGCCACCGTAGAACAGACCCGACACACCCGCAGGGGCGGATTCACTGGCCAGGAATCCGATGGCCAGGGTGCCGACGAGGCCACCCACCAGGTGGACGCCGACCACGTCGAGGCTGTCGTCGTAGCCGAACCTGAACTTCAGGCCGACGGCCCAGGCGCAGGCCGCACCAGCCACCAGACCGAGCAGGATCGAGCCGATGGGCGTGAGCGAGGAGCAGGCCGGGGTGATCGCGACCAGGCCGGCGACCACACCGGAGGCGGCACCCAGCGAGGTCGCGTGGCCGTCACGCAGCCGCTCCAGGACCAGCCAGCCGAGCATCGCGGCGCCGGTGGCGGCGAGGGTGTTGACCCACGCGGTGGCCGCGAGACCACCCGCCCCGAGGGCCGACCCGGCGTTGAACCCGAACCAGCCGAACCAGAGCAGACCGGCGCCGAGCATGACCAGGGTCAGGTTGTGGGGGCGCATGGGGTCCCGGGCGAACCCGATGCGCTTGCCGATGACCAGCGCGAGGGCCAGACCGGCCGCACCCGCGTTGATGTGGATCGCGGTGCCACCGGCGAAGTCGATCGCCTTGAGGCCGTTGGCGATCCACCCTCCCTTCTCGGCCGCGAAGCCGTCGAAGGCGAACACCCAGTGGGCCGCCGGGTAGTAGACCAGGGTCGCCCACACGATGGTGAACACGACCCACGCCGAGAACTTCGCCCGGTCCGCGATCGCGCCGCTGACCAGCGCCACGGCGATGATCGCGAACACCGACTGGAAGGCGACGAAGGCCATGGCCGGGATCGTCCCGAAGACCCGCTCCCCCAGCAGGCCGTCGAGGCCGAAGTGCTGGAACGGGTTCCCGATGATCCCACCGTAGGACTCTCCGAACGCCTCGCTGTAGCCCCAGAGGACCCAGGTCACCGAAACGGTGCCCATCGCCGCGAAGCTCATCATCATCATGTTCAGGACGCTCTTGGACCTGACCATGCCGCCGTAGAAAAGGGCAAGGCCTGGCGTCATCAGCAGCACCAGTGCGGCGCTGGCAAGGACCCAGGCGGTATCGCCGGTATCGATCTCCATGAGAAGAGATCGTGGTCCCCCGTCGTTTCACCTCGGGCCGTCTCGTGTTACGGCCGTGTTATGCGGAATCCGTGCAGGTAAGCATCAGGTAACCGAAACGGACGCATCTCGCATATTGGGACAGTCGTCTCAGGCTCGCTCGAACGCGCGGGCGCTGGGTCACCGTGGGCTTCGCTGCCGCCTGCGCCGGGCGGAGACGAGCAGGACGAGCCCGACCAGCGCACCCGTCGCCGCCACCGGGACGAGCGGCCAGGCCGGCTGCGCGACCCGGTCGCGGTCGAGCAGGGCCGAGCTCGGGTCCGAGGTCCGGGCCGACGGCGTCGTCGCGGCCGGCGGGCTCGACGTTCCGCTGGCCGCGACTGGGACGGCGACCGGCAGGACCAGGGACCGTCGACCTTCGGACCCGACCAGTACGGTCCCCGCCTGGTCACCGGTGGCGATCGACTCACCCTGCGGCTGCGGTGGTAGCAGGGACTGGGCCCTCACCTGCCACGTGGCCGGGTCGAGCACCCACAGCAGCAGGTAACCCCGCACGACGACCTGTCCGTCAGTGCGCCAGACCCCGTCGGTGGCCACCGCAGGGGCATCGCCCACCCGGGACAGCTGGTTGACCCCGCGCCGGGTCGGTCGCGCCGGGAGTGCATACACACCCACGTCCTGTCCCTTGGCCAGGACGACCATCGCCCCGCTGACGGGGTCGACCAGAAAGGTCTCCGCGTCATGCGCACCGTCGGGGTAGGCGAGCTCCCACGAGGCACCCGTCCCACTGGTCTCGCCCAGGGCCGGCTCGGGGAACGAGTACACCCGCACCACCTGGCGCACGCGCCTGTTGTCGCCGATGTCCGCGACATACATCGTCCCGTCGGCGCCGACGGCCACGGCCTCGACGTCGCGGACCTCCGCGTCGTAGTCGTGCACGCCGACCGTCGCGCCGGTCCGGGTGTCGATGGCATAGACCAAGGACCGGTCACCGGAGTCGTTGACGGTCCAGACCACGTGCGGGTGGGCCCGGCTGCGGGCCAGCCCGGAGGACTCGGTGACCCGCGGGTCGGTGATCGTGAAGGCCTCGTCCCGCGCCACGCCCGGACCCGCGGTCAGGACGAGGAGCGGGCCCACGACGGCCAGGACCGTCGCGGCCCGGTCAGTCCAGGAGCGCGTCGACAAAGGCCTCGGGGTCGAACGGCGCGAGGTCGTCCGGACCCTCGCCGAGCCCGACCAGCTTGACCGGGACACCGAGCTGGCGCTGGACGGCCACCACGATGCCGCCCTTGGCCGTGCCGTCGAGCTTGCTCAGCACGATGCCCGTGACCGTCACGGCCTGGGAGAACACCTCGGCCTGGCGCAGCCCGTTCTGGCCGGTGGTCGCGTCGAGCACCAGCAGCACCTCGTCGATCGGAGACTGCTTCTCGATGACCCGCTTGACCTTGGCCAGCTCGTCCATCAGCCCGACCTTGTTGTGCAGGCGGCCGGCGGTGTCGACGATGACGACGTCCGCCTCGAGCTCGACCCCGGCCTTCACCGCGTCGAACGCCACGGCGGCGGGGTCGGCGCCCTCGCGGTCGGAGCGGACGGTGGGTACGCCCACGCGGCTCCCCCAGGTCTCGAGCTGGTCAGCAGCAGCGGCGCGGAAGGTGTCGGCGGCTCCGAGGACGACGTCCTTGTCCTCGGCGACGAGCACCCGTGCGAGCTTGCCGACCGTGGTGGTCTTGCCGGTGCCGTTGACCCCGACGACCAGGATCACCGCGGGACGGTCGCCCACCCGGCTCGAGGCGACCGACCGGTCCATCGAGGGGTCGACCAGGGCCAGCAGGTCGGCGCGGAGCCAGCCGCGGACGGTCGCCTCGTCGGCGGTGCCCTCGACCAGCACCCGCCGGCGCAGCGAGTCGACCAGCTCGGTGGAGGCCCCGACACCGAGGTCGGAGGCGATGAGCGTGTCTTCGACCTCCTCCCAGGCGGCCTCGTCGAGGCCGCCGCGCGAGAGCAGGCTGAGCAGGTTGCGGCCGATGGCGGTGTTCGACCGGGCCAGCCGGGCTCGCAGCCGCCGCATCCGGCCGGTGGCCGACTCCGGTCGCTCGAGGAGCAGCGCCTGCTCCAGCTCCGCTGCGGAGATGTCGAGGTCGTCGGTGGACGGACTGGTCGTCACGGTCCCCGATGGCGAAGCCGCGGGCTGGTCGAGCTCGGTGTCCCCGGCCGGTGGCCGAGTGGGGCCGACCGGTGGTGTGGGGGGAGGCGGGGGTACCGAGGTACGTCCGCTCCGGCGTCCTCGGACCAGACCGAGGGTGAGTCCACCCAGGACGATCAGGACGCCGACGGCAAGGACAATCTGCTCCCAGAGCTGGTCGATCACGCCGGTCATCCTCTCATCCGTCGCGCGCCTCGACTGACCACCGGGTCAGCGCGGCGGTGTGGACGTCGTCCAGTGGAGGGTTGCGCGCGGCGCTCGCCGCAGCTCCGCGTACAGATGTCGTCCAGTGGAGGGTTGCGGCGCGGCACTCGCCGCGCCGCGGCATACAGGCCTCGCCCGGTGCAGGGTGGGGACGGGCGGCGCGGGGCTCAGCGGTGGGACGAGGCGTGCACGCGCTCGCGGGAGGTCGAGATCAGGTCACCGGTGCGCTCGAGGGTCGCCTCGGTGCGCTCGCGGACCTTGGCCATGACCTCCTCGCCACGCGGGGCGAGCAGGTCACGGCCCTCACGGCGCGCGGGGACAGCCACAAGGGCGACGACGGCGAGGGCCAGCGCAGTGCACAGCAGGAGGGCAGTCGTGAGGGCGAACATGTCTCCAGAGTGCGGCGTGGGGAGGTCCGCACCCAAATCGACAGGCCCGATATGACCCGGTTGTGACCGGATCGACATCACTGGCCGTCCGAGCAGCTCCTGCTGGCGGTCCGGGACGGGTCCGGGAACCCGTCCGGGGAGCCTCGGCCGGGCGGGCGCCGCCGACCCGTCCTGCCTGCGGAGTGCCTCAGGCGGGCTGGGCCGTGACGTCCCGCATCCGCTGGGAGACCACCGTGGTGACGCCGTCTCCGCGCATGCTGACGCCGTACAGCGCGTCGGCGATCTCCATGGTCCGCTTCTGGTGGGTGATCACGATCAGCTGGCTGGAGTCGCGCAGTTCCTCGAACAGCACGATGAGCCGGCCCAGGTTGGTGTCGTCCAGGGCCGCCTCGACCTCATCCATGATGTAGAACGGGCTGGGCCGAGCCTTGAAGATCGCGACCAGCAGCGCGACCGCGGTCAGCGAGCGCTCGCCGCCGGACAGCAGCGACAGCCGCTTGATCTTCTTGCCGGGTGGGCGGGCCTCGACCTCGATCCCGGTGGTGAGCATGTCGTCCGGGTCGGTCAGCACCAGCCGGCCCTCGCCGCCGGGGAACAGCCGGGTGAAGACCCGCTCGAACTGGGCCGCGGTGTCGGCGAACGCGTCGGCGAACACCTGCTGGACCCGCTCGTCGACCTCGCGGACGACCTCCAGCAGGTCACGCTTGGAGCTCTTGAGGTCCTCGAGCTGCTCGGTGAGGAACCGGTGGCGCTCCTCCAGCGCGGCATACTCCTCCAGGGCCAGGGGGTTGACCCGCCCGAGCGCGCCCAGGGCCCGGTCAGCCTTGCGCAGCCGCTTCTCCTGCTCCTCGCGGACGAACGCGACCGGCTCGTGCACCTCGTCCGAGTCCTCGTCGGGCCCGGCGACGTGGGGTACGAGCTGGTCCGGGCCGAACTCCTGGACCAGGGTCTCCGGGTCCATCCCGAGCTCCTCGACGGCTCGCTGCTGCATCTGCTCGATCCGCAGCAGCTGCTGGGTGCGGGCGACCTCGTCGCGGTGCACCGTGTCGGTCAGCTCGCGCAGGTCGTCCTGGAGCGTGGTCGTGCGGGTCCGCAGCTGGCCGAGCCGCTGGTCGCGCTCGCCGCGCAGCTGCTCGGCCCGGCTGCGGGCCGCGGTGGCGGCGAGGAGCGCGTCGGCCATCCGGCCGGAGGCGTACGCGGCACCGCTGCGGACCGCGTCGGCGATCGACGCCTCACGACATCGGCGGTCGCGACGAGCGGCCAGCCGCTCGCGCGCGGCGATCTCGTTGCGGGCCGCGCCCTCGAGGGACTCGGCCCGCCCGTGCAGGGCCCGCGCGCGCTCCTCGCGGGTGCGCAGGGTCAGGCGCTGCTCGGTCTCGCCGGTCCGGGCGCGACTGGCCTCGAGCTCCAGCCGGTCGCGCTCGTCGGTCGACGGCTCCCCCGCCTCCAACGGCTCGGCACTGGCCTGCTCGAGGCGCAGGGCCAGCTCGGCCAGCTCGGCCTGGTCGAGGTGGAGCGCCGCCGTGGCGTCGGCGATGGTCCGGTCGGTGCGGTCGGACTCGGCCCGCGCTGAGCGTGCCGTCCCGCCGAGGTGCCCGAGCCGCTCCGCAACCGCAGCCATCTTGGCGTCGCTGTCGTGGAGCCGTTCGAGCGCGGCCTCGACCGAGCCGGTGGCGTCGGTCGCCGCGTGGTGGGCGCCCGCGAGCGCGAACTGGGCCTGCTCGCCGCGTGTGGTGGCCTCGGCGAGCTTCTCGCGTGCATCGTCGACCGCGGCCTGGATCTCCAGCAGGCTGGGCGCGCCACTGCTGCCACCGCGGACGTACCCGGGTGCGAAGACGTCGCCGTCGGCCGTCACCGCCGTGATGCCCTCGCGGCGCGCGGCGAGCGCGGCGGCGTGCGCGCTGTCGGGGACCAGGGCGACCCGGTCGAGCAGCTGGTCCAGGGCGGGGCGTACGGAGTCGGGCGCCTGGACCACGTCCCTCGCCCACACCCCCGGGGCGTCCAGGGTCGGCCAGGCGCTGCGGTCCCCGGGCGTCGCGGTCGCGCCGACCAGCAGGGTAGTGCGGCCACCGTCGTCGGCGCGCAGCGTCGCGAGGGCCGCGGCGGCATGGTCGACCGAGGTCACGGCGACGGCGTCCGCGGCCCAGCCGAGCGCGGCGGCGACCGCGGCCTCGTGACCGCCGTCGACCTGGAGCAGGGAGGAGATCGAGCCGATGATGCCGTGGGCGTCGTCGGCCGCCTCGAGCAGCGTGGCCGCGCCGTCCTTGCGGCGCAGGCTCATCTCCAGGGCCTCGACGCGGGCGCTGGCCGAGTTGCGGTCACGCTCGGCGACGCGCTCGGCCTCGCGCCAGCGCTCGACCTCGGCCTCGGCTGCCTCAAGAGCCGCCGCCGCGACCTCATAGGCGGAGTCCAGCCCCACCTCGCCCTCCTCCTCGACGGCGATCGAGGCCTCCAGCGACGCGAACTCGCGCTCGGCCTCCACGGCGCGCACGGTGGACTGCTCGATGATGCCGCGCAGCCGGCCGATCTCGGCCTCGGCGGCCTCGATGCGGCTGCGACGGGCGCCGACCTGACCGGCCAGCGTGGCCAGGCCCTCACGGCGGTCGGCGGCGGCCCGGGCGGCACGGGCGAGGGCCTGCTGCTCGGCGGCCAGCGCCTGCTCGGCATCGGTGCGGGTCCTGATGGCCGCGTCGAGCGCGTCCTTGGCCTCGCCGATCTCGCCCTGGAGCTCCTCCTGCGCGCGCCGCGCCTCGGCGGCCTGCGCCCGGAGCTCCTCGGGGTCGCGCCCGGTCGTGGTCTCGTCCTCGTCGTCCTGGCTCAGCAGGCGTACGCGGTCGCCGGCCTGGCTCGCCGTGGCAGCCAGCCGGTCGCGCAGTGACTGCAGCGTGAACCAGCGTTCCTGGGCACGAGCGAGCTGGGGTGCGGCCTCGTTGGCCTCGCGCTCCAGCTCCTGCAGGCTGGTCCGCAGCGCCGACAGCGCATCCTCCACCTCGGTGCGCCGGGCGATGAGCGCGGACTCGTCCGCCACCTCCTGCTCGACGGTGCAGGTGAGCTGGGCGAGGTCGTCGGCCAGCAACCGCAGCCGGGCGTCGCGGGCGTCGGCCTGGATCGTGGCGGCCCGCCGCGCGGCCTCGGCCTGGCGACCGAGCGGCCCGAGCTGACGACGGATCTCTCCGGTGAGGTCGTTGACCCGGGTGAGGTTGGCCTCCATCGCGTCGAGCTTGCGCAGCGCGCGCTCCTTGCGCTTGCGGTGCTTGAGGACGCCCGCCGCCTCCTCGATGAACCCGCGTCGCTCCTCGGGCGTCGCGCGCAGGACCTGGTCGAGCTGTCCCTGGCCGACGATGACGTGCATCTCCCGCCCGATGCCGGAGTCGGACAGCAGCTCCTGCACGTCGAGCAGCCGGCACGCCGTGCCGTTGATCGCGTACTCGGACCCTCCGTTGCGGAACATGGTCCGCGCGATGGTGACCTCGGTGTAGTCGATCGGCAGCGCCCCGTCGCTGTTGTCGATGGTCAGCGCGACCTCGGCGCGACCCAGCGGCGCGCGCCCGGCGGTGCCGGCGAAGATGACGTCCTCCATCTTGCCGCCGCGCAAGGACTTGGCGCCCTGCTCCCCCATCACCCAGGCGAGCGCGTCGACGACGTTAGACTTGCCCGAGCCGTTCGGCCCGACGATGCAGGTGATGCCGGGCTCCAGCCGCAGGGTCGTGGCCGAGGCGAAGGACTTGAAGCCCTTCAGGGTCAGGCTCTTGACGTACACGAGGCGGTGGCTCCTGGGACGGGGACTGGCGGGACCTGCGGGTCCGAGGGGTCCCGGTCAGGTCGCGGCCACCCTACCCGCGGGGCACGGCCGGGTCCGGTACCCGCGGCGCGCCACACCGAGAGGTGGTGCGCGTGTGACGAGTGGGTCGCGGGTGGCGCGCCGCCGGGTTCAGATCGCGGCGATGTCGACGGGCGTGGTGGGCTGCAGCACGGCCTCGACGAGGCTCTCGGTGCGCAGGTGCGACCCCTGCTGGTACTCCGGGTCACGCACCATCTCGCTGAACACCCGGCGGGAGGGGTAGGACACCAGCAGCACGGCGTCCCAGGCCTGGCCGTCCTCGGCCACCAGCGCGCTGCCGCCACGCCCGTAGTACAGGACGGTCGCGCCCACCCGCTCGGCGTGGGACCGGAAGTGGCGCAGGTAGGCCTCGTAGCCCGTCTCGCCACCCTCGGGGAGGAACCGGAGCAGGTTGAGCATCACGACGGGCTCGTCCCCCGCCTCGGCGAGGTAGGCCTTGAGGCCGGGTCCGGTCGGGTTGATGGCCACGCTGGCTCCTGGGTCAGGTCCACGGCTCGGGCCTAGGACTGGGCGCTGCGGTCCGCGATGTCCTCGTGGTGGCGGATGACCTCGGCGAGGATGAAGGTCAGGAACTTCTCGGCGAACTGCGGGTCCAGCCCGGCGTCGTCCGCCAGGCCCCGCAGCCGCGCGATCTGGCGCTCCTCGCGGGCGGGGTCCGAGGGCGGCAGGCTCATCCGCGCCTTGAGCACCCCGACCTCCTGGGTGCACTTGAACCGCTCGGCCAGCAGGTGGACCAGCGCGGCGTCGATGTTGTCGATGCTCGCGCGCAGGCGCACCAGCTCGGGCGGGACGCCCGGTGCTGCAGGGTCGTTCGCGGAGGTCGCGGTCACCCAGCGATCGTAGGCGCGGCGGCGTCGACGACGTCCGGGTGTCTCACGTTGGACAACAGGATCTCGGCGCGCAGGGCGTCGTTCTCCCGCTGCAGACGATCCACCAGAACGCTCAGCTCGCCGACGCGCTGCCGCAGTCGGGCCGCCTCCATCAGGAGGCGGTCGTCGGTGGAGATGTGGTGACCCAGGAGGGCCTTGGCCATGGTGACTCCTGACAAGTACGTGAGCACGAGCAGCCGGCGCAGACGGCGCCCCGACCGTCTCTCAGGGTGACAGGCCATTCCGCCCCGGGTCAACCTGCCTCACGGTTCGGGTCGACCTGCCGGCGGCCTAGTCGGCCCAGACCGCGGGGCGCTTGGCCAGGAACGAGGCCATCCCTTCGCGGGCGGCGGGCGCCTGGGTGGCGGCCGCCATGACCTCCACCGCGATGGCATACGCGTCCTCCTCCGGCCGGTCGAGGTGGGCCCGCAGGGTCCGCTTGCCCAGGGCCTTGCTCGCGCGGCTCCCCCGGGTCGCCCGGCGCATCAGGTCCTCCACCGCGGCGTCCAGGTCGGCCAGCGGCACGACCCGGTTGACCAGCCCCCACTGCTCGGCCGTCCGCGCGTCCACGACGTCTCCGGTGAGCGCCATCTCCATCGCCCGCTTCCGCCCGACCGACCGGGCCACCGGCACGACCGGCGTGTGGCAGAACAGCCCACCCTTGCCGCCGGGCAGCGCGAAACCCGACTCCTCCGCGGCCACCGCGAGGTCGCACGAGGCCATCAGCTGGCAGCCCGCCGCGGTGGCCAGTCCCTGCACGCGGGCGATGACGACCTGGGGCACCTCGCCGATGGTCAGCATCACCTCGGTGCACAGCGCCAGCAGGTCGCGAGCTCCGTCGAGGTCGCGGGCCGCCATGTCGGCGAAGTCGTGACCCGCCGAGAACACCGGGCCCTCCGCCGCGAGCACGATCCCGAGGGCGTCGGTGGCCCCCGCGGTGGTGAACGCGTCGAGCAGCTCGGCCAGGTGGGCGAACGACAGCGAGTTGCGTCGCTCGGGGCGGGCCATGGTCACCCGGACGACGCCGTCCTCGGTCTCGACCCTGATGTGTTCGTACGCGTTCATGGACCGACGGTAGCCCAGCCGTCCCGCCGGTCAGCGTTCGCCGAACCCCGCCAGACCCGCGCGCGGGTCGACCCGGTCGACGACGACCCCGCTCACCTGGCCGGGCCGGCGCCGGCTCGTGGGCTCCTCCCGCAGCAGCCCGACCAGCCGCCGGACCGCCGCCTCGTCCCCCTGGGCCCGCACCTCGACCCGACCGTCGGCCGTGTTGCGGGCATACCCGGTCAGCCCGAGCTCGAGGGCCCGCGACCGCGTCCACCAACGGAACCCGACGCCCTGGACGCGGCCCCGGACCCACACCTGGACGGCGTACTCGGCCGGGCCCGCGGCATCGGCCTCCGACGCGGGGACGGACTCAGCCACGGCGCACCCGGGGTCGCGGCTGGCACCGCGGGCAGCTGAACGACGAGCGGTTCATGAACGCCTCGCGCCGGATCGGCGTGCCACAGCGAGCGCAGGGACGGCCCTCCTGCCCGTAGGCGTGCAGCGAGCGGTCGAAGTACCCGGAGGCGCCGTTGACGTTGACGTACAACGCGTCGAAGGACGTTCCGCCCTGCCCGAGCGCCGACACCATCACCTCACGGGCGTGGTCGAGGAGCCGGCTCATCGCGGGCCGGGTGAGGGTCGAGCACAGTCGCTCGCCGTGGATCTGCGCCCGCCAGAGCGCCTCGTCGGCATAGATGTTGCCGATGCCGGAGACCAGGGTCTGGTCGAGCAGCACGCGCTTGACGGCGGAGTCCCGGCCCTTCATCCGGGCGACCACCGCCCGCTGGTCGAAGACCGGCTCCAGCGGGTCGGGACCGATGTGCGCGATCGAGACCGGGACGCCGCCCGGCGCCAGCTCGGCCAGCGCCATCCCACCGAACGTGCGCTGGTCCACGAACCGCAGCTCGGGGCCGTCGTCGGCGAAGACGAGGCGCGCGTGCAGGTGCTTCTCCTCCGGCGCGTCCGCCTGCTCCACGAGCAGCTGCCCACTCATCCCGAGGTGGACGATCAGCCCCAGGCCGGTCTGCGGTCCGGTAACCGCGGCTGCAACGTCAGTCGAGGCGGCAGCGCCAGCAGCGACAGCGGTTCCGGGATCCTGCAGGACCAGCCAGAGGTACTTGCCCCGGCGGCGAGCCTGCTCGACCCGCAGACCGGTGACCTGGTCGGCGAGGTCCTGCGGCCCGGGCAGGTGGCGCCGGGCGACCCGGCTGCCGCGGAGCTCGGCACGGGCGATGGTGCGACCGACGACGTGGTCGGCGAGGCCGCGCCGGACGACCTCGACCTCGGGGAGCTCAGGCATCCCGGGCGGACAGCGGCGCGGCGCTCAGCGCGTTCCACGCCTGCGCGGCGGCCTTCTGCTCGGCTTCCTTCTTCGAGCGGCCAGAGCCCTCGCCGTGCGACGTGCCGCCCACCAGCGCGCGGGCGTGGAACAGCTTCTCGTGGTCGGGCCCCTCCTCGTCGACGAGGTACTCGGGCACGCCCATCGACCCGGCGGCGGCCAGCTCCTGGAGGCTGGTCTTCCAGTCGAGCCCGGCGCCCATCGAGGCGCTCGCCTTCATCAGCGGGTCGAGCAGGTGGTGGACCAGCGTGCTCGCCGGCACCAGACCGCAGGAGAGGTACACCGTGCCGATGACGGCCTCCATCGTGTCGGCCAGGATCGAGACCTTCTGGCGGCCACCGGTGCTCTCCTCGCCCCGCCCGAGCAGGAGGTAGTCACCCAGACCGAGGGTGCTGGCGACCTCGGCGAGCGCCCGCATGTTGACCACGGCCGCGCGCAGCTTCGCGAGCTGACCCTCAGGGGTCTCGGGGTGCGCGGCGTACAGCGTGTCGGTGACGATCAGTCCCAGCACCGAGTCGCCGAGGAACTCGAGGCGCTCGTTGTGCGGCAGCCCGCCGTTCTCGTAGGCGTAGGACCGGTGGGTCAGGGCGCGTTGGAGCATCGACACGTCGACGGGGCTACCGACCACCTCGGTGAGGTGGTCGGCGAACTCGCTGACGGGCCGCTGCGGACCGAGCTCCGCACTGGACCGGGGTGCGCTCACGCGCGGGACTGCGGTCAGCCCTGGTGCTCGGAGCGTTCGGCCACGTCGTAGTGACGGCCCTTGTACGTGCCGCACGACCGGCAGGCCATGTGCGGCTGCGTCGGTGACTTGCACTGGGGGCAGGTCGTCAGCGTGGTGGCGCTCGCCTTCCAGTTCGCGCGACGCGAACGGGTGTTGGAGCGCGACGTCTTCCGCTTCGGGACAGCCACGTCAGTTCCTCTTCTCATCGGTGTTCGTTCGTGAACCGGTCAGCGCCTGGAGCGCGGACCAGCGGGGGTCGAGCACGTCGTGGTGGTGCTGCGGGTCCTCCGCCAGGTGCACTCCACACTCGGAGCACAGTCCCGGGCAGTCCTCGCGGCACACCGGTTTGAACGGCAGTGCGGGCACCACCGCGTCACGGACCACCGGCTCGAGGTCGATCAGGTCGTCGACGAGCTGGTACTCCTCGGCTCCGTCCTCCTCGTCACCCACCTCCCGGTGGTGTGCCGCGCGATCGGCGTAGGCGAACAGCTCCTGGAAGGTGACCGCCACCTCGAGGGTGAGCGGGTCCAGGCACCGCACGCAGGCGCCGGCAGCGGTGCCGCGGACCGAGCCCGTGACCAGCACGCCCTCCATGACGGACTCCAGCCGCAGCTCCAGCTCCAGCGGCTGGTCCGGCGAGATGGCGATGACGTCCGTACCGAGGTCGGCAGGTGCCTTGACGCTTCGTTCCACCGTGGACATGGCCCCCGGGCGCCGGATCAGGGTCCTGGTGTCAAGGACCAGGGGTGATCTGAGATCGGGGCGGTTCATGGCTCCACAACGGGAAGAAGAAGACAAGGGACTCGGCCTGCGCCACAAGCGGACGTAGGCCGACGCGCAAGATTACCGGAGCACGGCCCTGGACCCAAATGCGCGCCGATCCGGCGCTGCTCCCCAGCGGCGTCAGACCTCGCGACCGGAGCCCAGGCGGTCGGCCAGCGCGACGCGTACGGCATCACTGACCAGCCCGGTCAGGTCCCCGCCGAACCGGGCGACCTCCTTGACCAGCGAGCTCGAGATGTGCTCGAACCGCGGGTCCCCGGGCAGGAAGACGGTCTCGATGCCGGTCAGGTGACGGTTCATCAGGGCCATCGGCAGCTCGTAGGCGAAGTCCGTGCCACCCCGCAGGCCCTTGACGATGGCGCTGGCCTCGAGCTCACGGCAGATGTCGACCAGCAGCCGGTTGGCGAACACCTCGATCCGCAGACCGGGCACCTCGGCGCAGTCGGCGGCGATGAGGTCCCGGCGCTCCTGCGGGCTGAACGTGCCCTGCTTGGCCGGGTTGTGCAGCACGGCCACCACGACCTCGTCGTACAGCGCACCGGCACGGCCGATCACGTCGGCGTGACCCAGGGTGATCGGGTCGTAGGAACCGGGGCACACGCAGCGGCGGGTAGGCGTGCTCACCCGGCGAGCCTAGCGGCGCCGCCCGGGGGGGTTACATGACCATGCACTCGTGGACGCGCACCGACTCGATGATCGGGCACTGCGAGAGGAGCTCCTCGGCCTCCTGCAGGCTGGCGGCGTTGATGATCGTGTACCCGACGGCGGGGTGGCGGTCGGGCGTGAGGTCGACCGCTCCGTCCGGGGTGACCTCGCGCCCCGGGCCGAGCGGGTTGCCGGCGTCGACGACCCGGTCGCCCAGCACCTCGAACCAGGCCTGCCAGCCGGACATCACCTCGGGGGTGTGCTCCCAGGCGCCGACATAGAGATAGAGGTACTTGTTCACGGGGACTCCTCGGGTGGGGTCGGGTCGGCCGTGGCGGGCGCCCGGTCGAGGCGTGCGTGGTAGTTCTCCAGCGACGACTGGTCGCTCGCCCAGTAGGTGTGGTGCCGCGCCAGCCAGTCCTGCAGGCGCCGGAGCGGGGCGGTCTGCAGGGTCAGGTAGGTCGTCCGCCCTGTCTTCCTGCGGCGGACCAGGCCCGCGTCCTCCAGGACCGTGACGTGCTTGTGGATCGCGGGCAGGCTGAGTCCGCGGTGCTCGGCGAGTCGGCTGATCGAGGCGGGTTGCAGACCCAGGACGTGGACGATCCCCCGCCGGTGGGCGTGCGCGAGGGCGGCGAGGACCCGGTCCAGGTCGGGGTCCAGGTCCCGGTCCTGGTTTCCGTCCCGGTCCCGGTCGGGTTCCGCGCCAGGGTCAGGGTCGGGGTCGGGGCTGGCGCCCTGGCCTGTCATCGGCACGGACCACCTCCAAGGCTTCAACAGTTAACCGATTGGTTAACCTTAAGCCTCGGCCGGCTCCTCGTCAACGGCCTGCGCGAACCACAGCCTGGTGTCGCCGTAGGCCCGCTCGCCGGAGAGCCTGAGCCCGGGTGGCCAGCCCGGCTCGGGCGTGCGGCTCGACCGCTCGACCACGACCGCGGCGTGCGGGGCGAGCCAGCCGCCGTCGACCAGCAGGCTGAGGACGGTCGCGAGCTCGGGCCCGGGGAGGTCGTACGGCGGGTCGAGGAGCACCAGGTCGTGCAGCCGGCCCGGCCCGGCGAGGACGCGTTCGACCGTTCCCTGCCGCACCTCGACCTCCGACAGCGCGAGGGACGCGGCGTTGCGCCGGGCCACGGCGACCGCCGAGCGGTCCGACTCGACCAGCAGCACCCGGCCGGCACCGCGGCTCGCCGCCTCCAGACCCAGCGCCCCCGACCCGGCGTACAGGTCGAGCACGGCACAGCCGTCCAGCAGGTCCAGGTGGTCCAGGCGGGAGAACAGCGCCTCGCGCACACGGTCGCTGGTGGGTCGCGTGCCCGACCCCCTGGGCGTCTGCAGGGGACGCCCACCGGCCGTGCCCCCGATGATCCGGGTCATCCGCGCTCCAGGTAGGCCGCCTGCTCGGCGTCCACCCTCAGCGCCACCGCCGCCGCGAGGTCGGGGTGCTGGGCGAGGTCCGGGTCCTCTGCGACCACGGCCGACGCGTCGTCGCGCGCCTGCAGGATCAGCTCCTCGTCGTCGAGCACGGAGATGAACCGGAGCTGGCTCCCCCCGCTCTGACGAGCGCCGAGCACGTCGCCCTCGCGCCGCTGCTGGAGGTCGAGCCGGGCCAGCTCGAACCCGTCGGTGGTCGCGGCGAGGGCGTCGAGCCGCTCGCGGGCTCCCTCGGCCTCCGTGGTCGTCATCAACAGGCACAGGCCCCCGTGGACGCCCCGCCCGACGCGTCCCCGCAGCTGGTGGAGCTGGGAGATGCCGAACCGGTCCGCGTCCATCACGACCATGACGGTGGCGTTGGCGACGTCGACGCCGACCTCGATCACGGTGGTCGACACCAGCACGTCGGTCTCGCCGCGGGTGAACGCCGCCATCACGGCGTCCTTGTCCTCGGGAGCGAGCCGTCCGTGCAGGACGGCCACCCTCAGCCCGTCGAGCGCGGGGTTCTCGCGCAGTGCGGCAGCGACGGCATACACGCCCGCGCTCTCCCGGGGGACGCCACCCTCACCGTCGGGCGGGGGCGCGTCCGCCAGCTCCTCGTCGGTGGAGGACGCTGCGCCGGCGAGCCCGGCGCTGTCGCCGTCGGGGTCACCGATGCGCGGGCAGACGACGTAGGCCTGGCGCCCGGACCGAGCCTCCTCGGCCACCCGCTCCCAGGTGCGCTGCACCCAGGACGGCGCCTCGCCGGGCACGACGTGGGTGGTGATCGGCGACCGACCACGCGGCAGCTCGGTCAGCGTCGAGGTCTCGAGGTCGCCGAACACCGTCATCGCGACCGTGCGCGGGATCGGAGTCGCAGTCATGACGAGCATGTGCGGCGGATGAACTCCCTTGTTGCGCAGGGCATCTCGTTGCTCGACGCCGAACCGGTGCTGCTCGTCGACGACGACGAGGGCAAGATCCTGGAACTGGACCTTGTCCTGGATCAGTGCGTGGGTGCCGATCACGATGCCCGCTTCACCGCTCGCCGCGTCGAGCAGGTTGCTGCGTCGGGCCGAGGTCGACTGGCTGCCGGTGAGCAGACCGACGCGGGTGCCGATGTCGGACCCGCCCAGCATCCCGCCCTCGGCGAGGTCTCCCAACATCGCGGTGATCGAGCGGTGGTGCTGCCCGGCGAGCACCTCGGTCGGCGCGAGGATCGCCGCCTGTCCCCCGGCGTCGACCGCGGCGAGCATGGCGCGCAGGGCGATCACGGTCTTGCCCGAGCCGACCTCACCCTGCAGCAGCCGGTGCATCGGGGTGTCCAGGGCCATCTCCGCGGCGAGCACCTCCCCCACCGCGCGCTGGCCGCCGGTGAGCTCGAACGGCAGCCGCTCGTCGAAGGCAGCCAGCAGCCCGCCCTCCCGCGGCACACGACGCTGGGTGCGCACGGACGCCTGCGCGGCCCGTCGCTGGGCGAGCTGGGTCTGCAGGACGAAGGCCTCCTCGAACCGCATCCGGTGCTGAGCCCGGCGTACGGCCGCGCGGTCCCGGGGTTGGTGGATGCCGCGCAGTGCGGTGAGGCGGTCGGAGAGGCCGCGGCGGGAGCGCACCGCCGCCGGCAGCGGGTCAGGGGCGTCCTCGAGGTGGTCCAGCACGATCCGCACGCACTCGGACAGCGCCCAGTTCTGCAGACCCTTGACCCGCAGGTACACCGGGATCAGCCCGGCATCGTCCAGGTCACGGCCCTCGCGCGCCGTCAGCAGGTCGTACTCGGGGTGCGCGAGCTGGCGGTCGCCGCGATACATCGACACCTCCCCCGCGAACACCGCCGTCACGCCCGGCAACAGCTTGTCGCGGTGCCCCCAGGCCTTGAAGAAGGTGAGGAGCAGGTCGTTCTCACCGTCGGTGATGACGACGTTGAGCATCTCCCCGCGCCGCGCCTTCATGCTGCGGGTCTGCGCGCTCAACACGTCGGCGACCACCACGACGTACTCGCCGACGTGCAGGTTGCTGAGGTCCGAGACCCGCTCCCGGTAGCGACGTGGCCAGAACGCCAACAGGTCGCCGACCGTCTCCAGTCCCCGCCCTTTGGCCAGTGGGCCGGCGGTGCGCGGGCCCAGCAGGGCCGAGAGGCTGGTCCCCTCGTCGGTGGGCCCACGACGGGCAACGCGCCCCGCGTCCCCCTTGGCAAGGCGCACGGGGGGGTCCGGAGACGAGGTCACTCGACCCCGAGCAGCACGACGTAGGAGGGTTGGCCGCCGTCGACGTGGACGACCTCGAGGTCACGCTGTTGCCGCCGCGCCTCCTTCTCGAGCCGCTCGGCGAGGTCGCTGGGCGCACCCATCCCGCGGACGACGGTCAGGATCTCCCCACCGCTGGAGAGCAGCCGGGTGGTCACCTCGACGGCCACGTCGAGCAGGTCGGTGCCGATCGAGACGACGTCGCCGTGCACGACTCCCAGCACGTCTCCCTCGCGGCAGACGCCGGCGGAGGTGAGGCCCTCGCCGGTCGCGACGGTGACGGCACCGTGCCGGGTCCCGGCCGCGGCGTCGGCCATCGCGGCGACGTTGCTGCCCACAGGCAGCGCGGGGTCGAACACCGCGAGCGCGGCGATCACCTGGACAGCGGCGCGCGAGCGGACGACGTGCAGGGCCAGCCCGTCCTGGCCGGCGGCGTCAGCGGCGGCGGCGGCCGCCTGACGCGTCTCGACGCTGTTCGGGAGCACGATCACCTCGGGCGCCCCGGTGGCGCGGGCGGCCTCCAGCAGCGCGGTGGCCGAGACGCGGTGACCGCGACTGCTGGCGACCGCGACGGCGCCGGCGTCCTCGTACAACTCGGCCAGTCCCGGTCCGGCCGCACACGCCACCACGGCGAGCGCCGGTCGGTCGTCGCCCGAACCCTCGGACCGGCCGCCGACCCGGGGGCTCTCGGTCAACGAGGAGACGCGGATCCGGTGCGGACGGCCCGCCCCGATCCCTGCCTCGATCGCCGCGCCGATGTCGTCGACGTGAACGTGGATGTTGAACAGGTTCGGGCCCCCGACCACCAGCAGCGAGTCCCCCAGGCCGTCGAGCGTCTCGCGCAGCACGCGGACGCGGTCCTCGTCGGTGCCGTCCAGCAGGTACATCACCTCGTGCGAGGGACCGGTCACGCCCAGCGGCCCACCGGTGAGCACGCCCGACCCGGGTTCGCTCGGGCCCCAGCCCGCCCGCCGGGTGAGCCCGAGGCGTCCCGTTCCGGCGGCGAGGTCTGAGGGCCGGGGCAGGTGCAGCCCCTCGCCGCCCTCCTGCAGGACGGAGCCCTCCTCGACGACCCGGTTGAGCGACTCGATGAGCAGGAGATAGCCGGCGCCGCCCGCGTCGACGACGCCAGCCCGCCCGAGTGCCTCGAGCTGGTCCGGAGTGCGCAGCAGCGCCGCGTGGGCGGCCTCGGTGGCGGCTCGGCACACCTCGGCCAAGGTGCCGCCGGCAGCGGCCTCGGCTCCACTGGCCGCCGCCTCGGCCACGGTGAGGATGGTGCCCTCGACCGGGCGGGTGACGCTCGCCCGGCCCAGGTCGCTCGCCCGGCGCAGCGCGGCGATGACCTCGACCGGCCCCGCGTCTCCGCTGTTCCCGGAGGGGCCTGGTCCGCCGGACGGCCCGGATCCGCCTGGGTCCCCGGACGGCGAAGACGGCATGGTCAGGCTCTCGGAGAAGCCGCGGACGAGCTGGCTCAGGATGACTCCGGAGTTCCCCCGGGCGGTCAGCAGCATCGCCTCCGCCAGTCCGGCGGTCTCCTCGTGCAGGGTGGTCAGGGTGTCGGTGCCCAGCCGCTCACGTTCCAGCCGCATCGCGTCGAGCGCGGCGTCCAGGGTGAGGTACAGGTTGGTCCCGGTGTCGCCGTCGGGCACCGGGAACACGTTGAGCGCGTCGATCTCGGCCCGCCGCGCGGCGAAGGCGGCCCGGGTCACGACAGCCCAACGGCGCGCAGCCGCGGCATCGAGACGTTCCAGCACGCCCGAAGGCTAACGCCCGCCCGGGCGTTTTGGACGGAGCCCGGTGCCTCGGCTACGCTTGACCGGTTCCCGGTGAGGCGCTGCGCAAGCGGTTGCATCGGGTGCCGACTCCCGGCCGTGGCGCACTGCGCCGCACCCGCCGGACCCACCCGTTTCGATCGACTTCAGGAGTACACCCGTGGCTGCCAACTGCGATGTCTGCGGCAAGGGACCGGGTTTCGGTCACAGCATCTCCCACTCGCACCGTCGGACCAAGCGCCGTTGGAACCCCAACATCCAGCGCGTCAGGGCCGTGGTCGGCAAGGCGGGCGTGACCCCGAAGCGTCTCAACGTCTGCACCTCCTGCCTCAAGGCCGGCAAGGTCACCCGCGCGGCCTGAGCGCACCCAGACCCGTATGCAGACCCGCACGACCCACGCAAGGCCGGTACCCCTGACGGGTGACCGGCCTTCGTGCTGCCCGCGCCGTCCGTCGTCCTGACTGCACCGCGTGACCCGGTCAGCCGCCGAAGTGGTCCCACCCGCGGGGCTCCTGCGGCTCACCGCCGATGCTGACGCCCTCTCCCTGGACGACCCGGCCCAGCTCGCGGAAGCCCGCCGGCAGGTCGGCACCCGCGGGGAAGGTCGCCAGCAGGCTGTACTCCTCCCCTCCGGACAGCACGCACTCGCTGCCCTGCTCGCCGATGCACGACTCCAGTCGTGCGGCCCGCTCGGCGAGGGCCGAGGGGTCGAGGTCCAGCGCGACCGCGCTCGCGCGGGCGAGGCGCGTGGCATCGCGGAGCAGACCGTCGGACAGGTCGATCATCGCGGTCGCCCCGGCCTGCGCCGCGGCAGTGCCCGCCGCGACCCGTGCCGTGGGCCGCCGGTGGTGGTCGACCATGGCCCGCGCCTCATCGGTGAGGCCCTGTTCGCCCTGCTGCAGCAGCCAGAGCCCGGCCGCCGACCAGCCCAGCGAGCCGGCGAGCGCGACGACGTCGCCGGCCCGCGCACCGGACCGCAGCACCGGGCTGCGGCCCTCCAGGTCGCCCATCGCGGTCATCGACACGACGACCACGCCGCCGCCCGCGGACGACAGGTCGCCGCCGGCGACGGCGACGTCCGCCGCCTCCGCCGCCTGGCCGAGGGCCGCGGAGAAGTCGACCGCCCACGCCGCCGGGGTGTTCGGGTCGGCGAGGAGGGAGACGACGAGCGAGCGAGGTCGAGCACCCATCGCCGCGAGGTCGGACAGGTTCTGCGCGAGCAGCTTGACGGCGACGTCGCCGGCGTCCGACCAGTGGTCGAGCCAGTCGCGCCCGCGAGTCATCGAGTCCGTGGTGACCACGGTGGACGGACCGGTCGCCAGGACGGCCGCGTCGTCGCCGGGGCCGACCAGCAGCCACGGGTGCGGGGCGAACGCGCCGACGATCCGGCTCAGCAGGGCCTCTTCGGACAGGTCGCCCAGCCGCGTGCCCGACCCACCCGCGCGGGGGCCCTCCGTGACCATCTGTTGACCCTCCCTGGGCAGACTGTCCTCGGTGGAGACGGTAGCGTCTGCGCAGACGGGGTCCGACCCCGCCGGTCCTTCAGGGGCAGTGCTGCCCCGGCCGACATCGACTGTGAGGTGCGAAGTGGTGGTCCAGGCCTACATCCTGATCCAGACCGAGGTGGGCAAGGCTGCCATCGTGGCCGAGGCCATCGCTGGTATCTCTGGCGTGGCGATGGCCGAGGACGTCACCGGCCCCTACGACGTCATCGCCCGGGTCGAGGCGAACACCGTCGACGAGCTCGGCAAGCTCGTCATCGCCAAGATCCAGGACGTGAACGGGATCACCCGCACCCTCACCTGCACCGTCGTCCACGTCTGACCCGGCCGCGTCCGACGTCCGACCAGCCCGCAGCCGACCAGCCCGCAGCCGACCAGCCCGCAGCCGACCAGCCCGCGACCGACCAGCCCGCGACCGACCAGCCCGCGACCGACCAGCCCGCGACCGACCAGCCCCATGGCCCGACGCCCTGGGGCTGGCGGGCCCTGGTCATCGTGGTCGTCACTGCCGTCCTGGGCGGCGGCGTCCTGCTCACGATGCAGCGCAGCATCGAGGTGACCCCGGCCGGCCGGGCCGGTTCCCCGCAGTGCGCGGCGGCCGCTGCCCTGTGGCCCGCGCAGGTGGCGGGGCAGGGACGCCGGCGCACCGCACCCCAGGGCAGGGGCGTCGCCGCGTGGGGTGAGCCAGCGGTCATCGCCCGCTGCGGGGTGCTGTCGCCCGCCCCCACGTCGCAGGAGTGCCTCGCGGTCAGTGGCGTCGACTGGGTGGTCGAGACGCTGAGCGACGGTCGCCGCTTCACGACCTACGGGCGGGACCCGGCGATGGAGGTGCTGGTGCCCGGCCGGTACGCGCCGGAGAGCCTGCTGCTGCCCGCCTTCGGCGCGGCGGCCGAGCAGCTGCCGGGCAACGGCCGCAGGTGCAGCTGAACCCGCGGCTGGTCCACCCGGGCGGTGGTCAGCGCAGGCCGAGAGGGCGGGCGGTCAGCGCAGGCCGAGAGGGCGGGCGAGCGCGAGCTGGATCAGCTCGTCGATGAGCTCGGGATATCCCACGCCCGACGCCGCCCACATCCGCGGATACATCGAGTGCGGCGTGAAGCCGGGCATCGTGTTGATCTCGTTGACCAGCACCAGGCCGTCGTCGGTGTAGAAGCAGTCGACCCGCGCCAGCCCCTCGCACCCGAGCGACTCGAACGCCGCCGCCGCCAGCCGGCGCACCTCTGCGGAGACCTCGTCCGGGACGTCCGCGGGGCAGGTGAGCCGCACACCGGACTCGGTGAGGTACTTGCTCTCGAAGTCGTAGAAGTCGTGACCGGTGCCCGCGTCCACCGCGACCTCCCCGACCTCGGAGGTCCGGGTCGGTCGGCCGTCTCGTCCCTGCAGGACGGCGCACTCGAGCTCGCGACCGATGATGCCTGCCTCGACCACGACCTTGAGGTCGTGCTCGCGCGCCGCCTCGATGGCTGCAGGGACGCCCTGGATGTCGGTGACCCGGGTGATGCCCATGCTCGACCCGGCCCGGGCGGGTTTGACGAACTGGGGGAACCCGAGCGCCTCGCACCGCGTGAGCGCTGCGGCGCGGTCGTGCCGCCACTGCGCGTCGGTCACGACCGTGTACGCCCCGACCGGCAGGCCATGCCCGGTGAACACGACCTTCATGTAGTGCTTGTCCATGCCTGCCGCGGAGGCGAGGACCCCCGAGCCGACGTACCGGATGTCGGAGAGCTCGAGCAGGCCCTGGATGGTGCCGTCCTCGCCATAGGGCCCGTGCAGCAACGGGAACACCACGTCGACCTCGCCCAGCGACTCGGGCACCTCGCCGGGGGTCTGGACCGTGAGCGCGCGGTGGCTCGTCCCCAGCGGGACCACGACGCCGGACGCGCTGGACGCCACCTCGGGCGTGTGGCCGGCCGTGAGCTCGAGGGCGCCGCGGTCACCGTCGGACAGCACCCACGAACCATCGGGTGCGATCCCGATCGGGATGACCTCATAGCGATTCCGGTCGATGGCGCCCATCACGCCCGCGGCGGTGGCGCACGACACCGCGTGCTCGGAGGACCGCCCGCCGAAGACGATCGCGACGCGGGTCCGTCCAGGGGCGCCCTCCGCGGCCGCCGAGGTGGTCTGGTCGTCAGTCATCGCGAGCCAACCTACCCGCAGACGGCTGCCGCCCCACCGCCGCGCCGCGCCTACGCTGACCGCGTGACCCCGGACGCCAGCTCACCCGACTCCCCCAACCCCGACGGCCCCTACGCGGCCGCGACCCGCGCCGTGGCGCTGGGTCGCCCGCCCCGCGATCCCGGCGCACCGCTCAACGTCCCCCTGGTCCTCAGCTCCACCTACGTGGCCGGGGGCGACGTCGGCTATGCGCGGGTCGGCAACCCCACGTGGACGGCGTTCGAGGATGTGCTCGGTGGGCTGGAGGGCGGCAACGCCCTGGTGTTCGCCTCCGGCATGGCCGCGGTGGCCGCGACGCTGTCGCTGGTTCGCCATGGTGCCGTGGTCGTGACCGCGGACGGGATCTACAACGGAGTCGCCTCGACCCTGGCCGAGCGGGAGGCGCAGGGTGCGCTGGTCGTGCGGCGGGTCGACCTCGCCGACACCCCGGCCACCGTCGCCGCCCTCGCGGGTGCTGACCTGCTGTGGGTCGAGAACCCGAGCAACCCCCTGCTCGAGGTGGTCGACCTGCCCGCACTGGGCGCGGCTGCCCGCGAGCGAGGGGTGATCTCGGTGTGCGACAACACCTTTGCCACACCCTTGGTCCAGCGTCCGCTCGAGGACGACATCGACGTCGTCGTGCACTCGGTGACCAAGTACCTCGCCGGACACTCCGACGTCCTGCTCGGGGCCACCGTCACGGCTGCCACCGACACCGGCCGGGCGCTGTACGAACGCCTCCTCGGACACCGCGTCCTCGCCGGTGCGATCGCCGGACCGACCGAGGTCTGGCTCGCGCTGCGCGGCCTGCGGACGCTTGCGCTCCGGGTCGAGCGGGCGACCGCCAACGCGGCCGACCTCGCCGGTCGTCTTGCGGGGCACCCCTTGGTCGAGCGGGTTCGCTATCCCGGGTTCGGCGGCATCGTCTCGATCGAGGTGGCCGGCGGCTCGGCGGGTGCCGACCGCGTCGCGGCGACGACGCGCCTGTGGGTCGACTCCACCAGCCTGGGCGGGGTCGAGTCACAGGTGGAGCGTCGGCGGCGCATCCCCACCGAGCCCGTGGTCGTCCCCGAGAACCTGCTGCGGCTCTCGGTCGGCATCGAGGACGTCGAGGACCTGTGGCGCGACCTGGACCAGGCCCTGCGGGGATAGGCCGCGCTCAGTCGACCTCGGCCTTGCGCGCCCGCGAGAGCAGGGCCTGCACGACGTCCTGCGGGGTGCGGCCGTCGTGGACCACCGCGGCGACGTTCTCGATGATCGGCACGTCGACACCGTGGTCGTGGGCGAGCTGGAGGATCGACTCGCACGACTTCACACCCTCGGCGGTCTGGCGGGTGATCCGGATGATCTCCTCGAGCGCCATCCCCTGACCGAGGTTGACCCCGAACGTGCGGTTGCGCGACAGGGGTGACATGCAGGTGGCGATGAGGTCGCCGACACCGGCCAACCCGGCGAACGTCATGGCGTCCCCGCCGAGGGCGACCCCCAGCCGCGTGGTCTCGGCCAGGCCACGGGTGATGATCGAGGCCTTGGAGTTGTCGCCCATCCCGAGCCCTTCGGCCATGCCGACCGCGAGCGCGATGACGTTCTTCACCGCCCCGCCCAGCTCGGTGCCGATCACATCGGTGGTGGTGTACGGACGGAAGTAGGGAGCGGCGCACGCCGCCGCGACCCGCTCGGCGATCGACTCCTCGACACAGGCGACCACCGAGGCAGCCGGCTGCTTGGCGGCGATCTCGCGGGCCAGGTTGGGGCCGGACACCACCACGATCCGCTCGGCCGGGACCCGCCCGACCTCGGCGATCACCTCGCTCATCCGCTTGGTCGTGCCGAGCTCGACACCCTTCATCAGCGACACGACCGCTGAGCCGGCGGGGAGCAGGTCGGCCCACCCGGCGAGGTTCTCCCGCAGGCTCTGCGACGGCACCGCGAGGACGACGATGTCCGCCCGGTCGGTTGCCTCGGCCGGGTCGGTCGTCGCCCGCACGCCGTTCGGCAGCTGGATGCCCGGCAGGTAGTCCTCGTTGCACCCGGCGTTGATCTGCGCGACGACCTCGGCCCGCCGTCCCCACAGGCGAACGTCGGTGCCCCCGTCGGCCAGCACGGCTGCGTACGCCGTGCCCCAGCTCCCCGTGCCGAACACGGCCGCCCGGGTCATGCCCGGTTCCTGCGACGCGCGCGCCGGAAGTTGCCCGTCGTCGGCAGCCCCTCCCGGCGGCTGTCGAACCGCTCGACGGGTGCCTTCTCGCCGCGGAGGTCCTCCAGCTGCACGACGATCGCGTCGACGATCCGGTCGGTCGCCTCGCGCAGAGTCGCCGAGTCCTGCGGATGGCCGTACAGGTCACTCAGGTCCACCGGAGCTCCTGCCTTCACGTGGATCATGGTCCGGGGAAACAGCTTCGGCCGCTTGCCATAGGGAGCCAGGATCTCCTGGGGACCCCACTGGGCGATCGGCACGACGGGTGCTCGAGTGGTCAGCGCGACCCGGGCCGCGCCGGTCTTGCCCAGCATCGGCCACAGGTCGGGGTCACGGGTGAGCGTCCCGTCGGGATAGATCGCGACGCACTTGCCCTCGTGCACTGCGGCCACTGCGGCCCGGAACGCATCGGCGGCGTGGCCGGTGTTGCGGTACACCGGGATCTGCTCCGCGCCGCGAAAGATCCACCCGACGAACGGCGCCCGGAACATCGCCTCCTTGGCCAGGTAGTACGGCGGGTGACCCGTGTCGTACAGGTAGTGGGCGATGGTGACCGGATCGGCGTAGGACAGGTGGTTGGGACAGGCGATGAACCCGCCGTCGGGCATGTTGTCCACACCCGACCAGTCCCGCCTGGTGGTCGCGAACATCAACGGCCTCAGGATCCAGGCAGCGACGTGATAGGCGAACGGCAGCCTCCGGCGCGCGCCTGCCCTCACGTGATCCACCTCCATGGTCGGGCCATCCTCGCCCGTCACCGGGTCGGTGTCGAGGTGCACACACCGTGTTGGGAGGATCTGTGCCATGACGCCCGAGCCGCTGCTCCTCGCGCAGTGGCACGTCGTCGTCCCCGTCAAGGGCGGCCCCGCGGCCAAGTCGCGGCTGCACCCACCGTCGGGCGTCTCCCGGTGGTCGCTGGCCTTCGCGATCGCCGAGGACTGCCTGCGCGCTGTCGCGACGGCGCTCGACCCCGGCCGGGTCGTCGTGGTCAGCTCGGACGAGGCGGTCACCGACCTCGCCGCGACCCTGGGCACCGTGCTCGTCGCCGATCCGCAGGACGGGCTCGACTCCGCCGCCCGCACCGGGATCGCGGCGGCCGTCGCCCAGGGCGCGGGACCGGTCGCCGTCCTGCTCGGGGACCTCCCCGCACTCCTGTCGGACGACCTCGTCGAGGCGCTGTCGGAGCTCGGCCGGCACGCCCCCGCGTTCGTCCCGGACCACGCCGGCACGGGGACGGCACTGCTCGGCAGCGCCGACCCGCTCGGTATGCCCCTGGCCTTCGGTCCGCACTCGGCTGCGGCCCACGAACGCGCGGGGTACCAACGTCTCGACCTGGACCTGCCGCGGCTGCGGACCGACGTCGACGACGACTCGGGCCTGCAGGTCGCCCTGCGGCTCGGTGTCGGACCCAGCACGCGGGCCGTGCTGTCGGGAGCCTTCAGCGGCCGCTAGCGTGGCGACCCATGCAGGCGAGCGTGCACACCTTCGAGGACCGGACCGGTGCCGGGACGGCTCTGTTGGACGACGGGCGCGAGGTCGCCTTCGACGGCAGGGTCTTCGGGGCCAGCGGGTTGCGCCACCTGCGTGCCGGTCAGCGGGTCAGCGTCGAGCTGGCGAGCGAACGGGTCGTCGGCCGGCTGTGGATCGTGGGGATAGGCGAGGGTGAGCCGATCCGGTGACGGAGCAGGTCGACGCGCAGGAAGGCCGGCACCCTGTGCGGGTACCGGCCTCCAGCATCGAGGCGCCACCTCAGCTGATGAGCGGTGACGACGCGAGGGTGCTCGACTAGCGCTTGGCTGCCTTCTTGGCGACGGTCTTCTTGGCCGGAGCCGCCTTCTTGGCCGATGCTGCCTTCTTGGCCGGCGCGGCCCTGGTGGCTGCAGCCTTCTTGGCGGGAGCCGCGTTGGTGGCTGCAGCCTTCTTGGCGGGAGCCGCCTTGGTGGCTACCGCCTTCTTGGCCGGTGCTGACTTGGTGGCCACCGCCTTCTTGGCCGGTGCCGCCTTCGTGGCTGCAGCCTTCTTGGCCGGGGCCGCCTTCTTGGCGGGAGCCGCCTTCGTGGCCGGTGCCGACTTGGTGGCTACCGCCTTCTTGGCCGGTGCCGCCTTCTTGGTGGGAGCCGCCTTCTTCGCCGGTGCCGCCTTCTTGGCAGTGGCGGTGGCCGAGCCGGCGGCGGCGCGGGCGCCCGCGACCGCGGTCTTGGGCAGGCTCCGCGGGTTCTTGACGACCTCCTTGAACGCCGCTCCGGCGCGGAACTTCGGCACGTTCATCCTGGGGATGCGCACGGTCTGGCCGGTGCGCGGGTTGCGGCCGGTGCGAGCGGCCCGGGCGGCCTTCTCGAACGTCCCGAATCCAGTGATCGCGACGCTGCCGCCCTTGGCGACCTCGCGGATGATGACGTCGATGACCGCCGTGAGGGCGTCGTTGGCGGCCTTGCGGCTGCCAAGTCGACCCTCGAGCTCCTTGATCAGATCTGCCTTGTTCACTCGTACCCCTCCAGAGGGTTGGCGTGCCGGTGGCCGGCGGGTTGGGCGCCGGGACAAACCTGACCCGGTTCGAGAACGACGTTAGGCCGCAACCGAAGGCGAGTCCACCACTGACACCGGTGTTTCTCGTTGTGTCGCAATGGCTTTCACAGGTCCCGCCCTCGGTCTCCGACGGTTCACCGAGCTCCGGCCGCGTCGCTCGCGCCGTTCTGGACGACACCGGCAGACAACGAATCCCGCTGCAGCGCAGCGGGATTCGTGGATGGGTCGGAGGGGGCCAGTGACCCAGGTGCGCCTCAGGCGCCGAGGGTGACGGGCTTGTACGACGGTCGGGACGCCTCGAAGGCGGTGACGTCCGGCTCGTGCCTCAACGTCAGGCCGATGTCGTCCAGACCCTCGAGCAGCCGCCAACGGGTGTACTCATCGACCTCGAAGGTCGCAATGATGTCCCCGGCCGTGATGGTCCGGGAGACGAGGTCGACGGTGATCGAGGCGCCCGGCTCGTTCTCGAGGTACTTCCACAGGAGCTCGACGTCGTCCTGGCTGGCAGCAGCCGTCAACAGCCCCTGCTTTCCGCTGTTGCCACGGAAGATGTCGGCGAAGCGCGAGGAGATGACGACCCGGAAGCCGTAGTTCATCAGCGCCCAGACCGCGTGCTCGCGCGAGGACCCGGTGCCGAAGTCCGGGCCGGCGACCAGGACCGAACCGGCCGAGAAGCTCGGGTCGTTGAGGACGAACGTCTCGTCCTTGCGCCAGGCCGCGAACAGTCCGTCCTCGAACCCGTCGCGGGTGACGCGCTTGAGATAGACGGCCGGGATGATCTGGTCGGTGTCGACGTTGCTGCGGCGCAACGGCACGCCGATGCCCGTGTGCGCGGTGAAGCTGTCCATCAGAAGGCCCCCTCGGCGACGGGCTCGCGGGGCTCGACCGGATCGAGGTCGGACGGGCTGGACAGGGTGCCTCGGACGGCGGTGGCGGCCGCCACCAGCGGGCTGACCAGGTGGGTACGGCCACCCTTGCCCTGACGGCCCTCGAAGTTGCGGTTGGACGTGGAGGCGCTGCGCTCGCCCGGCGCCAGCTGGTCGGGGTTCATGCCCAGACACATCGAGCAGCCGGCCAGGCGCCACTCCGCGCCGGACTCGACGAAGACCTGGTCGAGGCCCTCGGCCTCCGCCTGGAGGCGGACGCGGGCGGACCCGGGTACGACCAGCATGCGCACGCTCTCGGCGACCTGGCGGCCCTTCATGATGTCGGCCGCGGCCCGCAGGTCCTCGATACGGCCGTTGGTGCACGACCCGACGAAGACGGTGTCCACCGCGATCGAGCGCAGCGGTGTACCGGCCGTCAGACCCATGTACTCCAGCGCACGCTGCGCGGCGATCCTGGCGTTGTCGTCGCCATAGCTCTCCGGGTCCGGGACGGCCTCGCCCAGCGGCGCGCCCTGGCCGGGGTTGGTGCCCCAGGTGACAAACGGAGTGAGGGCGGCGGCATCGAGCACGACCTCCGCGTCGAACTCGGCGTCGTCATCGGTCCGGAGCGAGCTCCAGTCCTGCAGGGCCGCATCCCAGTCGGCGCCCTGCGGCGCGTGGGTGCGACCCTTGAGGTACTCGAAGGTCTTCTCGTCAGGGGCGATCATGCCCGCGCGGGCGCCGGCCTCGATCGACATGTTGCAGACCGTCATCCGGGCTTCCATCGACAGCGCACGGATGGTGCTGCCGCGGTACTCCAGGACGTATCCCTGGCCGCCACCGGTCCCGATCTTGGCGATCACCGCGAGGACGACGTCCTTGGCGGTGACCCCGTCGGCCAGCTCGCCGTCGACCGTGATCGCCATCGTCTTGAACGGCTTCAGCGGAAGGGTCTGGGTCGCGAGCACGTGCTCGACCTCGGAGGTGCCGATGCCGAAGGCAAGCGCCCCGAACGCGCCGTGCGTCGAGGTGTGGCTGTCACCGCAGACGATGGTCAGGCCGGGCTGGGTGAGCCCGAGCTGGGGACCGACCACGTGGACGATGCCCTGGTCGATGTCGCCCATCGGGAACAGGCGGACACCGAACTCCTCGCAGTTCCGGCGCAGGGTCTCGACCTGGGTGCGGCTGGTCAGGTCGGTGATCGGACCCGGCGTGGTGGGCACGTTGTGGTCCTCGGTGGCCAGCGTGAGGTCGGTCCGACGTACCGGGCGGCCAGCGAGCCGGAGCCCGTCGAACGCCTGCGGGCTCGTCACCTCGTGCAGGAGGTGCAGGTCGATGTACAGCAGGTCCGGCTCACCCTCGGTGCGTCGCACCACGTGCGCGTTCCAGACCTTCTCGGCCAGTGTTCCTGCCACGTCACCCTCTCCTCCTCCGGGGGTCTCCCAGGGGGTCGCTGCCGCAGGGCGACAACGACGTCTCCAGCCAGATTCGCACCCGTGACGAGCGTGCGGGCTTGCGTCTCAGGCAATGAGACGGCAATATCAAGACATGGACAACTCTAGCGGGGTCGGCGTTCTCGACAAGGCGGCCATCGTGCTCGGGGCCCTCGAAGCGGGGCCGTCGACGTTGGCGCAGCTCGTCTCGGCCACCGGACTGGCTCGGCCGACGGCGCACCGGTTGGCGGTCGCCCTCGAGCACCATCGCCTGGTGACGCGCGACATGCAGGGCCGTTTCGTCCTCGGACCCCGGCTCGGTGAGCTGGCTGCCGCAGCCGGTGAGGACCGTCTGCTCGCAGCGGCCGGACCGGTGCTGGGCGCCCTGCGCGACCACACCAACGAGAGCGCCCAGCTGTTCCGGCGACAGGGCGACCACCGCATCTGCGTCTCCGCCGCCGAGCGCCCGATCGGCCTGCGCGACTCGATCCCCATCGGTGCCACCCTCACCATGCTGGCGGGGTCGGCCGCCCAGGTCCTGCTTGCCTGGGAGGAGCCGGACCGGCTGCACCGGGGCCTGCACGGCGCCAAGTTCACAGCCACGACGCTGTCCGGTGTGCGTCGCCGCGGCTGGGCGCAAAGCGTCGGCGAGCGCGAGGCCGGTGTCGCCTCGGTGTCGGCCCCGGTCCGGGGGCCCTCAGGGCGGGTCGTCGGCGCGGTCTCGATCTCTGGCCCCATCGAGCGGCTGTCCCGCCAACCGGGGCGGCTGCACGCGGCCACGGTGGTCGCCGGCGCCAACAAGCTCACCGAGGTGCTTGCCCGGCACGCCGCCCAGCAGCAGCAGAACGCCTCGGCCTGAGCCGGGCCGGGTCAGGCCGGCTAGGCCTGCCACTCCGGATAGGCGTCGGTCGCCGCGGTGACGACGGCGAGGCCGATCGGCTTCATGCTGCCGCCGTACACGCTGTGGTGCGACCCGGCCGGCACGTCATAGACCTCGTGCCAGATGCCGACGGCCCCCGGCGCGCGGCGCGCCCGTGAGTTGAAGGCCTTCCACGCGGGGCGGTGGGTGTGGCCGGCGTCGCGGGCGTACCCCATCAGCTGCGACTCGGTGCGCCAGTACTGGATCAGGGTCGGCCCGCCGGCGCCCAGCAGCATGCGGTGGCCCATGAACCCGGGGTCGGGCCCGGCGCCTTCGTCGAAGGCCGCTTTCTCGGCGTACAGCTCCCGCAGCATCTTCGGCATGGCGAGGAACACCGGGGCCCACTGGTCCACCCGCCAGGGTTGGGTGAACTGCATCCCGATGAGGAAGACCACGATGCCCTGGTCGTATTCGTGCGTGGTGCGCGTCATGCCAGACCTCCGGCGCCCGGGTGATTGGGTAGCGATACTATCCAAGGAGGAGGAGGGTGTCCATGAAGATGGCTGAGCTGTCGACCCAGACCGGCGTGCCCGTCGCGACGCTGAAGTACTACCTGCGCGAGGGTCTGGTCCCGCCCGGTGAGGCGCTCGGGGCGACCCGCGCCGAGTACGACGGCTCGCACGTCGACCGGGTCCGGCTGGTCCGGGCTCTGGTCGACGGCGCCGGGCTGTCGATCGCCGCGGTGCACGCCATCGTCACCGCGATCGAGCATCCGCCCACCTCTCGGCACGAGCTGCTCGGGGTGGCCCAGCACCTGCTGCCCACCAAGCACCCCGAGGCCGAGGTCACCGGCGAGGTGCGTGACCTGGTCCACGCGGCCGGGTGGACGTCGGTGTACGACGACGGGCCCGCCCTCCATATGCTCGCCGGCGCCATCGCCGCGGCCCGCGCCAGCGGCATCCCACTGCGCACCGAGAGCCTGTTGGCCTATGCCGCAGCCTCCGACCAGGTCGCCGCCGTCGACCTCGGCCAGGTCCGCGACCGCACCCCCGCCCAGGCCCTGCTCACCGTCGCCGCCGGCACCGTACTCGTCGACGTCGTGCTCGCCGCGATGCGCCGGCTCGCCCAGGAGTCGCTCAGCGCCCGGGCCGCAGGGTCGCCCGGGTGACGGTTTATCGGGTGACTCGATAAAGGGTCGCTTGACCCGAGAAGCGTTCTCGGGTGAAGCGCTGGTTTATCGGGCGACCCGATAAACCCGCACCTCGACGCGCCATGCCCCGCGGGCGGAAAACACGCGAAGGCCCCCGCCCTGCTGGACGGGGGCCTTGTCGCGTAGCCCCGACGGGATTCGAACCCGCGCTACCGCCTTGAGAGGGCGGCGTGCTAGGCCGCTACACAACGGGGCCCTAGCGGTTGCCGCTGGAGACGAGCTCGCCTCCAGACAGCGGGAGGAACGCTACCGCAGGGGCAGCCTTCCTCGCGAATCAGCGCCCGACACAGAGTCTCTCCGGTGCCTGACGATGCGCTGGGGTACCAGGACTCGAACCTAGAACAACTGAACCAGAATCAGCCGTGTTGCCAATTACACCATACCCCAAGGGGGTATCACCGCCGACAGGCGCCGCCAGCCGCAGTGAACCGAGGAGCGATACTACCGGGGCGCGCCCCGCCGCCCCAAATCGGTCGGGTGCGCGACACGCAGCGCCGAGGCGACCTCGGACAGGGACCGCACCCGGCCCGCACGCTCATCGCCGCTCCCCGCGCCGGCCACGTCGAGCCAGACCGCCCGCAACCCCGCGTCCAGCGGTCCCACCACGTCCCACGCGAGGTTGTCGCCGATCGCGACGGTCCGCTCCGGTGAGGTCCCGAGCAGGTCGCACGCGTGGGCGTACACGCGGGGGTCCGGCTTGCCGAACCCGAGCGTGTCCGCGGTGACCACACAGGCCAACGGGCCGGTGAACCCCAGCCGGTCCAGCTTGGTCTGCGTCGCCGCACCCGAGGAGTTGGTCAGCAGCCCGACCGGGAGACCGGTGGCCCACGCCGCCTCGAGCAGGTCCTCGGCGCCCGGGAGGAAGGCGATGCCGTCGGCGAAGGCGGGCAGGTAGGCGTCCTCGAACCGCGCGTAGGTCACCTCGTCCAGGCCGAGCCCGAAGGCCGCGGTCGCCTCGGCGAGCCGCGCCGACCGCATGGCGGCGAACGGCAGCCGGCCCGCCGCGTACTCGCCGAAGAACCGGCCGGGGTCGTCGTAGTACCGCGCTGCGAACCCGAGCCGGACCGACGGATCGAGCTCGGGCCAGAGCACGGCCGCCGCTGCGGACCCAGCGGCCAGCATGGCCGCGCGAGTGTCGACGAGCGTGTCGTCGACGTCCAGGAGCAGGCCGCGCGCGTCGGCGAGCACCCGGTCGAGCGACGTCACACCGATGCGCCCTCGCCGAGCCCGCCCAGCTCGTCGTGGAGCCGCTGCAGTCGAGCAAGGGTCGCGGTCTTACCGAGGATCTCCATCGACTCGAACAACGGCGGCGAGATCCGCTGCCCCGAGACTGCCGTCCGCAGCGGTCCGAAGGCGAACTTCGGTTTGATCCCCATGCCCTCCACGATCGCCTCGCGCAGTGCAGCCTCGATGGCCGTGGTGTTCCACCCGCTGCCCCCGCTGCCGAGCACCCCGGTCGCGGCGTCGTCCAGGTCACCGAGCACCTGGATCGCACGGGCAAGCACCTCTCCGGAGTCCTCCTTGAGCTGGGCTCGAGCGTCGTCGGCGATCGGCAGCGCGTCGTCCGGGAGGTAGAACGGGCCGACCAGCGCCGGCGCCTCCGTGAGGTGGGTCATCCGGGTCTGGATCAGCTCGGTGACGGCCTGCAGCCTGCCCAGCTCACCCAGCGACGGGCTGCCCGAGAGCACCTCGGCCCGCGCCAGGAACGGCAACAGGCGCGAGGCGAGGTCGTCGCGGGTGAGGCTGCGAATGTACACGCCGTTGAGCCAGTCGAGCTTCTTGAGGTCGAAGATCGGGCCGACGGGATTCACCTTGCCCCAGTCGAACTCGCGCGAGAAGTCGGCAAAACCGAACACCTCGACGTCGTTGCCCTCGGCGTCGGTGGCCGGCGGATAGGCCAGCAGCGCAAGGAAGTTCACCAGCGCCTCGGGCAGATAGCCCTCCTCCTCGAACCAGGTCAGACGGGCCGCGGGGTTCTTGCGCTTGGAGATCTTGGACTTGTCGTTGTTGCGCAGCAACGGCATGTGCGCGAACGCCGGCGGCTCCAGGCCGAGCCACTGGTACAGGAGGACGTGTTTGGGCGTTGAGCTGATCCACTCCTCTCCGCGCACCACGTGGGTGATCCCCATCTCGTGGTCGTCGACGACGACGGCGAGGTGATAGGTCGGGAAGCCGTCGGCCTTGAGGACGACCTGGTCGTCCGGCCGGGGTGCGCTGACCTTGCCACGGATCAGGTCCTCGAACACCAGGGGCGGGTCGTCGGGGATGAGCATCCGCACGACCGGGACCTCGCTGAACCCGGGCAGCTCGGCGCGCTCCTCGCGGGTCCTGCCGAGGCACAGCCGGTCGTACCCGGTCGGCTGCTTGAGCTTCTGCTGCCGGTCGCGCATCTGCGCGAGGCGCTCGGAGGAACACCAGCAGTGATAGGCGTGACCGTCGGCGAGCAGCCGGTCGACGTAGGGGCGGTAGGTCTCGAGCCGCTCGGACTGGCGGTAGGGCGCGTACGGTCCGCCGACGTCGGGCCCCTCGTCCCACCTCAGCCCCAGCCAGCCCAGCATGTCGTAGACCTGCTGCTCGCTGTCCTCGCGGAACCGGGCTCGGTCGGTGTCCTCGATCCGCAGCACGAACTGGCCGCCCTGCTGGCGCGCGAAGGCCAGGTTGAACAGCGACATGTAGGCGGTGCCGACGTGCGGGTCACCGGTGGGCGACGGCGCGACGCGGAGGCGGACGCGGCCGCCGGGGGACGCAAGGGTGGGTTCGCTCATGGTGTCCCGCAGTCTATGAGGCGGCCCGAGCGCCGTCCGAACCGCGCGGGTGGGGTCGTTGCCGCTTCCGGCCTGCCCCAGACTGGCCCGGTGCCCGACACCCTCCGCCCCACCCTCACCGTTCCCAGCCGCGACGACATCGCCGCCGCCGCCGAGCTCATCGCCGAACACGTCCGACGTACGCCCGTGGTCGGTGTGGAGTGGGCGCCCGGGCGGCGAGCGAGCCTCAAGCTGGAGCTGTTGCAGCATGCTGCCTCGTTCAAACCCCGTGGCGCGTTCACCAACGTCCTCGGGGCGCCCGCCCCACCCACTCGCCTGGTCGCGGCCAGCGGGGGCAACCACGGGCTCGCCGTGGCCCATGTCGGCCACGTGCTCGCCATCCCCACCGACATCGTCGTTCCGACGACGGCGCCGGCGGTCAAGGTCGAGGGGATCCGCCGCCGAGGGGCCACGGTGCACCAGGTCGGCACGACCTATGCCGAAGCGGCCGCGCTGGCGACCGAGCTCGCCGCCGGTCCTGGGGTCCTGTCGGTCCATGCCTACGACAGCCTGCCCACCGTGACTGGTCAGGGCACGCTCGGCCTCGAGCTCGACGAGCAGGCGGGAGTCGACACGATCCTGGTCGCGGTCGGTGGCGGCGGCCTGGTCGGAGGGGTCGCAGCCTGGTGGTCGGGTCGGGCGAGAATCGTTGCCGTGGAACCCCGCACGTGTCCCACCCTGCACGACGCCCTCGCCGCGGGGAGTCCGGTCGACGTGACACCGAGCGGGGTCGCGATGGACTCTCTTGGCGCCTCGCGCATCGGGTCGATCGGGCTCGCATCGGTCGTCGCGGCGGAGGCGGCGTCGGTGCTGGTCGAGGACGCGGAGATCATGGCAGCGCGAGCCTGGCTCTGGCGCGAGCTCCGCCTCGCCACCGAGACCGGAGGTGCGACCGCGATGGCCGCGCTGCTCAGCGGCGCATACGTCCCCGAGCCCGACGAGCGGGTCGCGGTCATCGTCTGCGGCGGCAACACCGACCCCGCGGACCTGCCGCTCACCTGACTCCGGGTGCAGCGCTCTTCAGCGCCGCGGTGACTCGGGCGGGCCCTCGTTATTCGGCGCGGACGAACGGGTTGGACAGCCGCCCGATCCCCTCGATCTCGATGTCGACCCGCTGACCGGCCTCGACGAGACCCACGCCGGCCGGTGTACCGGTCAGGAGCACGTCACCGGGCAACAGGGTGAAGGCCGCGCTGATGTGCGCGATCAGCTGCCCGATGCTGAAGATCATGTCTCCGGTGTTGCCGTCCTGACGCAGCTCCTCGTCGCGCCAGGTGCGGATCGCGGTGTTCGCCGCGTCCAGGTCGGTCTCGATCCAGGGGCCCAGCGGACACGACGTGTCGAACCCCTTCGCGCGCGACCACTGCCCCTCGGTGCGCTGCAGGTCGCGAGCAGTGACGTCGTTGGCGATCGTGTAGCCGAAGATCACGCTCTCGGCGTCGGAGACCGAGACGTCCTTGCAGACCCGGCCGATGACGACCGCCAGCTCACCCTCGTACGACACCTCCGAGGTGATCTTCGGGATGATCACCGGGTCCCCCGGGCCGATCACGGCGGTGTTGGGCTTGAAGAAGATCAGCGGGCTCTCCGGCGGCTCGCCACCCATCTCCTTCGCATGGTCGGCGTAGTTCTTGCCGGCGCAGACGACCTTGCTACGCGGGATCACCGGTGCCAGCAGGCGGACGTCGACGACGAGGTGGGTGGCCCCCGTCAGCTCGATCTTCGTGTACAGCGGGTCGCCGGTGATCTCGGCGATCTTCTCGCCGGCTCCGTCGACCAGGCCGTAGACCGGGTCGTCCCCTATCGTGAATCTCGCGATGCGCACGCTGCCACCCTAGTGATCGCACGGCAGCCAGGACGAGGCGGACTGCGCAGGGTGCGTAGCCTGTCCGGGTGGCCTCGTCGACCCGTTCCACCGTGCTGCCGGTGCAGGAGTGGGCAGCGCGCGAGCGTGCTCACCACGCTCGCGTCGACGCCGCAACCGCAGCGCACCGGTCCCGCCGCAGTGAGCATCGCGCGCACCCGGTCGAGGACTTCCTGTTCACCTACTACTCGTTCCGCCCGGCCCGGCTGCGACGGTGGCACCCGGGTGTTGGTGTCGTGCTGGAGGGTGGGCAAGGACACGAGCGAGCCGACTGGCGGCACTACCGGACCGGTCCGGAGGGGGTTGAGGTCGACGGGCCGGGCTTCCTCGCGGACCGTGGCGAGGCCGTCGGATTCGTGCGAGAGCTGTTGTCCCGCAGCGCCTCACGCCCCGCCCAGCTCGGGTGCTTCGGGCTGCACGAGTGGGCCATGGTGTACCGCCAGTCCGAGGAGGAGACCAGACACGCCGACTGGCCGCTGCGGCTCGGGACCGCGGGGACCGACACGGTGGTGCAGACCCAGCAGATCCGCTGCACGCACTATGACGCCTACCGCTTCTACACCCCGCCGGCCCGCTCGCTCAACGTGATCTCGCCCCGCCGCGAGACCCAGGTCGAGCTCGAGCAGCCGGGCTGCCTGCACGCAGGGATGGACCTGTACAAGTGGGGCTACAAGCTCGTGCCCCTCGTTTCCAGCGACCTGCTGATGGACTGTTTCGACCACGCTCGCGCCATCCGTGAGCTCGACATGCGTGCCGCGCCCTACGACCTGCGCGAGCTGGGGTACGAACCGGTGCGCATCGAGACTCCGGAGGGCCGGGCCGAGTACGTGCGGCAGCAGCGAGGGTTCGCATCGGGTGGGCAGGTGCTTCGCCAGCGGCTGCTCGCCGCGATCGACGCGGGGACGCGAATCCGCGATGGCGAACGGTGACAGGTGCGCGAGGTCGCGCTGGCGCACGGGTGACAGGTGCGCGAGGTCGCGCTGGCGCACGGGTGACAGGTGCGCGAAGTCGCGGTGGCGCACGGTGGGCCACGCGCCCCACCCCGTCTTCGGGTACGCCTGACCCACCTCGCGCACGAGTCCCCTGCCCGAGGCAGCACGCGGGTACGCGAAGTAGCGCTGGCGGGCGGTGACAGGCGGGCGGTGACAGGCGGGCGACGTCCCGGCCGCGGACGGCAGTTGGGTGGGCTGGTTGGGTGGGCTGGTTGGGTGGGTTAGTGAGTGGGTCGGCGGAGGTCAGGTCGCGGCCGAGGTCGACCGGGCGATCTCGACCAGCTCTCGCACGGGACCCGCCGGCGGTTCGCGACCGCCGCTCCAGACGGCTCGGAAGGACCGGGTCAGGGTCAATGCGGGCGTGGGCAGGACGACCAGCTGACCGGACTCGATCTCGCGCGCGGCGACCCGGCGGCTGAGGAACGCCGGGGCGCTGCCGGCAATCACCGCCTCCCGGATGGCGGTCGCGGTCGTCAGCTCGACCAGCGGCTCGGACGCTGTCAGGCCGTGGCGACCCAGGGCTGCCGCAACCACTTCCCGGGTGCCGGACCCTGGCTCGCGCCCGGTGAGAGGGAGGACGCTGATCTCCCTGGGGGACAACGGCGTACGCCGCCTGGACAGTGGCGTCCCGGCCAGCGCGACCAGGACCAGCTCGTCGCGGGAGACGACCCGCGAGCGCATCCCGATCGGCGCGTCGGCGCCCTCCACGAACCCCAGACCAGCCCGTCCGTCCCTCACCGCAGCCACCACCTCGTTGCTGTTCACCGCCCGCAGGCTCACGGCGGTAGGCGTTCCGCCCTCGGCAACCTGACGTTGCCGAAGCATGACCAGCCACCGTGGGAGCAGGCTCTCTGCGATGGTCATGCTGGACCACACCGCGAGGTCGCGACGGTCATCGGCCCGCAGGCCCTCGATGGCGTGGTCGATCTCGTCGGCGAGGTCGATCAGCCGCGCTGCCCACTCGACCACGACAGCGCCAGCCTCGGTCAGGTGAGACCCCCGCGCGCCCCGACGCAGGAGCGTCAGCCCCGTCTGGGTCTCGACCGCGCGCAACCGCTCGGACGCGGCTTGCTGGGTGATGCCCTGAGCGCGCGAGGCCGCTCCGATGCTGCCGAGCCGCGCGACGCCGACCAGCAGGCGGAGCGCAGCAAGCTCGGGAACCCGTCCTGTCACAGGCTCAACCTTAGTCCAGTCACAGGGGCCTCCTGTGCTCCGACAGGTGCCAGCCCTCTAGTGGCACGTCATCCCCCCGCACAGACTGGAGGTATGAGCACCCTCACGGCCCGTGGCGCGGGTTCCACCCGCGTGGACCCCACCTCTGATCGTCCGCACGCCGGCGGCTTCCTGCGCGAGCTCGATGGCGACCCGGCGCTGGGTGGCCTCGGGCCCAACTGGTTCGCCGCGGTGATGGGCACCGGGATCGTCGCCAACGCCGCAGCGACGCTACCGGTGTCGGTTCCCGGTCTGCTCCCCGCTGCGCGCACCGTCTGGGTCGCTGCGGCCGCCCTCCTCCTGGCTCTCGTCGTTGCGACCGGAGTGCACTGGCTGAACCATCCCGACACCGCGCGCGGGCACCTGGCCAGCCCGGTGATGTCCCACTTCTACGGGGCACCCGCGATGGCGCTGCTCACCGTCGGCGCCGGGGCGTTGCTCGTAGGCCAGCCGGTCCTCGGTCAGTCGCTCGCAGTGCTCGTCAGCGGCGTGCTGTGGTCAGCGGGTACGGCCCTCGGGGTGTGGACCGCCGTTGCGGTCACGGTCCGCGCGTTCGTCGCCCACGAGAATGCGGCGGACTCGGCCTTCGGCGGCTGGTTGATGCCGGTGGTCCCACCGATGGTGAGCGCCGCGACCGGACCCCTGCTGCTCACCCACCTCCCCGCCGGACAGTGGCGCGTGACGCTGCTGGTCGTCTGTGGCCTGCTCTTCGGCCTCACCCTGCTGGCCAGCCTCTTTGTCACCGCGATGATCTGGAACCGCCTCGCCCACCACGGGATCGGCACTGCAGCAGTCGTCCCGACGATGTGGATCGTCCTGGGCTGGGTCGGCCAGTCCGCCACTGCCGCGCACACCATCAGCGCCGGAGCCGCGACCCTGCTGGCCCCCGCCTACCGACCGGTGGTGGAGGTGCTGGGCGTGGCCTACGCCGTCCCGGTGCTCGGGTTCGGCCTGTTGTGGGCAGCCGTCGCCGCGAGCATCACCGCGCGCACCGCCCGCGCCGGTATGCCGTTCACGCTCAGCTGGTGGTCGTTCACCTTCCCGGTCGGCACCATGGTGACCGGCACCTCCGGGCTCGCGCTGGCCACCGGCGCCCACCTGTTCACGCTGCTGGCCGTGCTGCTGTACGTCGGCCTCCTCGCCGCGTGGGTCACGGTGGCGACACGGACGGCGCGCGGGGCGTGGTCCGGCGCGCTCCTGCGCCGCCCTCGCTGAACGACCCTGCAACCGCGCGGGTTAGCGTGCGAACCGTGAACCTCATCGAGATCCCCGTCCCCGCCGGCAGCGCCGAGGCCTACGTCAGCCGACCTCCCTCCGGATCGGGCCCCGGCGTGCTCTTCTTCATGGACGCGATCGGCCTGCGACCGCAGATCGCGGCGATGGCCGACCGGATCGCGAGCTGGGGATACGTCGTGTTGGCTCCCAACGTGTTCTACCGCGAGGGGACCGCCGCCGAGACCTCACCGGGTCCTGGGGAGAACCTGAAGGCGGACGGGGGACGAGACGCCTTCTTCAGCAAGGCCATGCCGCGCGTGGGCGGGCTGACCACCGACCTGGCCGAGCCGGACATCGCGGCCTATCTCGACGCGCTGGCCGGGCTGGCCGGTGTGGTTCCCGGGCCGGTCGGCACCACGGGCTACTGCATGGGCGCGCGACTCGCGGTGCGGGCCGCGAACAACCACCCCGACACCGTCGTCGCCGCGGGCGGGTTCCACGCCGGTGGGCTGGTGACCGACTCGCCCGACAGTCCCCACCTCGGGCTGGCCACCGCGCGGGCCGAGTTCGTGTTCGGCCACGCCGACCAGGACCGGTCGATGCCGGCCGATGCGGTCGCCACCCTCGGAGCGGCGATGGCCGAGCACGGGCTCACGGTGCTGAACGAGATCTATCCAGCTGCGCCCCACGGGTATTCGATGGCGGACACGTCGATGTATGTCGCCGAGGCCGCCGAGCGGCACTTCACCGAGCTCGAAGCACTGTTCCGGCGGGCCCTGCCCACCGGGTGAGCGAGCAGCACCGCTGGGCTGAGCTCAGTCGAGGTCGCCGCAGATGTCGTGCTCGGTGCCGGCGTCGACGACCATCTGCCGAGTCACCCGCTCCGGCGCTGTGTAGACCACGTGGAACCCGTCCAGCGCATAGAACCCGGCCGGGTAGGGATCAGTCGGCTTGAACCCCACGGCGGCCGGGCCCACGAGGTACAGCGTGGTCGACCCGTCGCGGCCGTAGGCAATGGTGCCGACCCCGAACAGGTCACGCTCCACCGTGGCACCGGACTCGACGTTGGTGTAGCGGACACGAAGGTCACCGCGAATGGTCTGCAGTCTCGGTGAGCCGTCGGCGTAGGTCGCCCACGTCGCGATCTCCTCGCGGTCCTTGACCGGATCACCACGCAGGGTGAAGGCGCAGGTCTGACCGGCTGGTGACTCGAATGCGCCCGTGCGGTATGGCTTCCAGCTGAGCTGGCGAGCGGCCGCGACAGTCGGGGACGGCATTCCAGCAGCCTGGGCCGGAACGGTTTGACCACCGCACAGGGCGGCGGTCGCTCCGGCGGCGAGCACGATGCGGACAGCGTGACGAGGAGACCTCACGTGATGCTCCTAACCGATTAAGTCAACTTATCTGGTTAGTTTGACTATGTCCCCCTGATCCGAGATCGTCAAGGCTCCGCCCATCTCGAACGATCCTCAGGACGGGTGGCGAGCGGCGTGGGCCCGCACCTTGGCGCGGTTGCCGCAGCTCGTCATGCTGCACCAGCGACGCCGCCCGGTGGGGTCCAGGAACAGCCAGCCGCAGCCCGCTCCGGGGCAGGCCCGGACCAGCTCGACCAGCTCGCCGGACAGCAGCCCCTCAGCCGCCATCGCCGCACGGTGCACCACCGCCATCAGGCCGGTCGAGATGGGAACCTCGCGGCGCGCGACACCAACACCGCCACCGTCACCGTGACTGCGCCTCAGGTGACTCATTCTCACGGCGGAGTCAGCGGCCACCGCCACCACTGAGAACCCCTGCGCTGCAGCGGGATCCAACGCGGCCACGCGAATCGCCGCACGGAGGCGCCGCGCCTCTCGCAGCGCCCGGCGCGCAGCTGCCCCGTCGAGGTCGTCGGCGCGCAGTCCCGCGACCTCAGGGGGGGTGACCAGTCCGACGTGCCCACCCCATACCGCGAGCCGGTCCGCGTCCGCGAGGTACTCGCGCTGTGGGTCCACGGGTTGGCCCAGGATCGGTGGCTCGTCCCAACCCGACCAGGTGTTGCACAGCTCGAGAGCGGGGTGTCCGGCGAAGCGCGCGGGCATCGGGTAGCCACTCACCATCTCGTAGTGCACGGTGTCATTGTGCCGGGTCATCGGACTCGGGCCGGTGGGTTCCGGCAGCACAGCGACCCGGCAGCCACCGTTCAGGGCGACCGCCGGGCGTGAGCCGTGCTACGTCTCAGACCGACTCAGCTGGACGCTGTCGGGGTCGCGCCAGTCCTGCTCGCGTCCTCGGTCGATGCGGGCGCGTCCGGTTGAGCGAGTACACCGTAGATCGCGCGACGGGCCTCGGCGAGCACCCTTTCGACGGCCTCGATCTGAGCGGCCGATCCGGTCGCGAGCACCTGCTGGAGGGCCATCCCGACCTGACCGAACTCCTGGCGGAGCGAACGGTATCCCTGGTTCGGGCGGGTCGCCTCCTCCCAGGCCGACGCGAGCTCCTCGGCGTGCTCGACGACGTACGCCGTGCCTTTCGTGGTCAGCGCGTAGACCTTGCGACGGCCGGTGACCGTCTCGTCGGGGGCGATCAGGCCCTCGTCCTGCAGGCCGGCCAGGGCGGGATAGACCGAGCCGGGGCCGGGGCGCCACAGGCCGTCGGACCGCTCGGCGATCGTGGCCATCGCCTGGTAGCCGTTCTGGGGTGCGTCGGCGAGCAGGGAGAGGATCGCGCCCCGCACGTCGCCTCGGCGACCGCGGCGTGGGCCGCGACCGTGGCCGCGGTGGCCCGGACCGAAGCCCGGACCCCCGGGTCCGCTGGGGCCGAAGCCGGGACCGAAGCCCCGGCCGAAGCCGCGCTCGGCGAACTCTGGGCCGAAGCCGGCCCACGGGCCGTCCTGGTCCGTCCGGCCGTGCCGGTGGCCGCCGCTCACACGCTCGCCGCGAGGCTCGCGCTCGCCGCCGGGCTCACGCTCGCCGCGAGGGCCGCCCTCGGCGCGAGGCCCGCGGACGCCTTCGCCACGCGGAGAGTCCCCCCGCATGGGGTGGTCGACGAACCAGCGCCGGCCATGGCGCTGACGTCGGTGTGGTTGTTCAAAGATGCTGGTGGTGATGTTCATGAGGTGCTCCTGAGCTGTCGTGGGGCCTGCTCACCGGGCCGGCGGTGCGGCTGTCGCCGCTCTTCGCGCCGCGGGGCTGGGCCTCGCTGAGGCGGGCCCGAATCGTCCCGCCTATCGACGACCTTCCGTCGATATATCGACAGTATGGCGCTATCGATATGTCGATGTCAACCCAGCGACGCGGTGCGACACCGACCCACCACCCTCGTGGGCCTGCGGCGGGAAACCGGGCAACGGGATGACGGCCGGGAGGCGGGACGGCAGGGCAGCAGGCCTGCCAGCGGCGAGCAGGCGAGCCGAGAAGCGTAGGGGCCGGCGCCGGACGCCGGGTCAGCGCGCGGGTACCCCTGCGCGGATCAGGCCATAGGTCACGCCCTCGACCAGGGCGCGCCACGAGGCCTCCACGATGTTGCCGGCGACACCGATGGTCTCCCAGGAGGACGAGCCGTCGGAGGTCTCGATCAGGACGCGGGTGATCGCGTCCGTGCCGTGGGCGGCGTCCAGGATGCGCACGCGGAAGTCGATGAGCTCGAACTTGTCGAGCTCGGGATAGGCCGGGGACAGTGCCTTGCGCAGCGCCTGGTCGAGTGCGTTGACCGGCCCGTTGCCCTCACCGGTGGCGACGACCCGCTCGCCGCCGGCGACCACCTTGACCGTCGCCTCAGACAGCGCGGTCTCGCCACCGCGTGCGTCGGTGATGACCCGCCACGACTCGACGCCGAAGAACTCTGGCATCTCGCCCAGGGCCTCGCGCAGCAGCAGCTCGAACGACGCGTCGGCCGCGTCGAAGGTGTAGCCCTGGAGCTCCAGGCCCTTGACCCGGGCGAGGAGCTCGACGACGAGCTGCGAACGGCCCTCCATGTCGAACCCGAGCTCACGTCCCTTGAGCTCGATGCTTGCGCGACCAGCCATGTCCGACACCAGCATCCGCATGCCGTTGCCCACCAGGCCAGGATCGGTGTGCTGGTACAGGTCGGGGTCGATCTTGATCGCGCTCGCGTGCAGACCGGCCTTGTGCGCGAAGGCGCTGGCCCCGACGTACGGCTGGCGCGAGTACGGCGCGACGTTGGTGACCTCGCTGATGGCGTGGGCGATCCGGGTCGCCTCGCGGAGCCGGCTGGGCTCCAGGACCGGTCGGTCGAGCTTGATCTGCAGGTTGCTCACCACGGTGAGCAGGTCGGCGTTGCCGGTGCGCTCGCCGTAGCCGTTGATGGTGCCCTGGACGTGGGTGGCCCCCGCGTCGACCGCAGCCATCGAGTTGGCCACCGCGCACCCGGTGTCGTTGTGGCAGTGGATCCCCAGCCGCGCAGAGGTCGCCGCCAGCACGTCAGCGACCACCTCGGCGACCTGCGAGGGAAGCATGCCGCCGTTGGTGTCGCACAGGGCAACCACCTCGGCACCGGCCTCAGCGGCCACGCGCACTGCCTCCAACGCATAGGCCCGGTCGAGCGTGTAGCCGTCGAAGAAGTGCTCGGCGTCCAGGAACACCCGGCGCCCCTCGCTGCGCAGATAGCTCACGGTGTCGCGGATCATCGCGAGGTTCTCAAGGCCCGTGGTGCGCAGGGCGCGCTCCACGTGTCCGAGGTGGGACTTGGCCACCAGGGTCACCACGGACGCACCGGAGTCGACGAGCGCTCGGACCAGCGGGTCGTCCGCCGCCGAACTACCGGCACGCCGCGTTGCCCCGAAGGCCGCGAGCGTCGCGTTGTGCAGCGTCAGCTCGCGCTGCGCCCTCGCGAAGAACTCAGTGTCCTTGGGGTTGGCGCCGGGCCAACCGCCTTCGATGAAGCCGACGCCGAGCTCGTCGAGGTGACCCGCGATCGCCAGCTTGTCCGACACCGAGAGGTTGAGTCCCTCCTGCTGCGCGCCATCGCGCAGCGTGGTGTCGTACACGTGCAGGTCGGTCATGGCCCTCGCCTCATCCGGTGCGTTCCGTGGTGTCCAACGGTCTGTCCTGATTGTCCCAGCGCTGCTGCCTCCGGCTCGGGGGTGGTGGCCGGCTGCCCTGCCCTGCCGGCGAAACACCCTCCCCGACAAAGCAAAAGACCCCCCGGATAGGGAGGTCTGCGCGACGAACGGGGGTTCGTCGCGCTAGGAAATAATCACCGTGGCGGTGGCCACACACAGAGTCGTCATGAGCGCATCGTGACACATCGGGGACCGATGGGCGAGGGTCGTGTCCGGATCGTGGTCAAACCCCGGCGGTCAGCGCGCGGCGGCGACCCGCGTGCTCGCCTCGACGAGGGCGTCGAACAGGCGCGGGTCAGTCCCCTCCTCGGGGTGCCACTGCACGGCCATCCGGAACGGCTGGCCGCCGTCCTCCATCGCCTCCAGCGTGCCGTCCTCGGCCCAGGCCGTGGGCCGGTAGCCGGGGTGGGACAGCACGGACTGGTGGTGGTAGCTCATGATCTCGATCGTCGGTCCGAGGATGGACTCCACCCGTGAACCGCCGACCGTGGTGACGTGGTGACGGGCGTACAGGCCCGGCTCCGCGCTGTGGTGCGCGGCGGGACCGACCCGGTCGGGCAGATGCTGCTCGAGCTGCCCGCCGGCCTCGACGGCCATCAGCTGCATGCCGCGACAGATGCCGAGCAGCGGTGTCTCGCGGGTCCGGGTGGCCCGCGCGAGCGACAGCTCGAGGGTGTCCCGGTCCGCGCGCGAGGTCTGCACCGAGGGATGGCGGGCCGCTCCGTACCGGCCCGGGTCCACGTCGGCGCCGCCGGCCAGGATCAGGCCGTCGAGCCGGTCGAGCACCTCGTGGGCGAACGCCTCGTCGGCGTCCAGTCGGGGCGGCACCAGCAGCGCGATGGCCCCTGCCGCCTCGACCGAGCGGACGTAGGAGTGCGGGACCAGCGCGGCCGTGACGTCCACCCAGTCGCCCCACCGAGCGGGTTCGACGTAGGTCGTGATCCCGATGATCGGGCGCGCGGTGCTCACAGCGGCGTGACGTAGGCGCCGGAGATACCCCCGTCGACCATGAACTGGGAGGCCGTGATGAAGCTCGAGTCGTCGCTGGCCAGGAACAGCACCGCGGCCGCGATCTCCTCCGGCTCGGCGAAGCGTCCGGCCGGGATGTGCACGAGCCGGCGCGCCGCCCGCTCGGGGTCCTTGGCGAACAGCTCCTGCAACAGGGGCGTGTTCACCGGCCCGGGGCAGAGCGCGTTGACGCGCACGCCCTCGCGGGCGAACTGGACGCCGAGCTCCCGCGACATCGACAGGACGCCGCCCTTGCTGGCGGTGTAGGAGATCTGCGAGGTCGCAGCACCCATCACGGCCACGAACGACGCGGTGTTGATGATCGAGCCCCGCTTCTGCTCGAGCATGTACGGCAGGGCGGCCTTGCAGCAGAGATAGACGCTGGTCAGGTTGACCTCCTGCACACGCTTCCACGCCTCGAGCCCGGTCGTCAGGATCGAGTCGTCGTCGGGCGGGGAGATGCCGGCGTTGTTGAAGGCGACATCCACGCTGCCGTAGGCCTGTTGGGCCTGGGCGAACAGGTGGTCGACGTCTTCGGCCGAGGTCACGTCGACCCGCACGAACCGGCCGCCGACCTCCTCGGCGACCAGCGGCCCGCTGGTCTCGTCGAGGTCGCCGATGACGACCGTCGCCCCCTCCGCCGCGAACCGGCGGACCGTCGCCAACCCGATACCGCTGCAGCCACCGGTCACGACGGCCACCCGTCCCTCCAGCCGTCCCGTCATGCCGTGCCTCCGAATCGTGTGTGGTCGTCGCTTGCTCTGGTGTGGCGTTGTCGGCTGGGCCGGGCCGGGGACTAGGTATCGGTCGAGATGAACACGTTCTTCACCTCGGTGAACGCGTCGAGCGCGTCGGGTCCCAGCTCGCGGCCCAGGCCCGACTGCTTGAAGCCCCCGAACGGCGTGGAGTACCTGACGCTGCTGTGCGAGTTGACCGACAGGTTGCCCGCCTCGACCCCGCGCGCCACCCGCAGCGCGCGCCCGACGTCGCGGGTCCAGATCGACCCGGACAGCCCATAGGCCGTGTCGTTGGCCTTGGCCACCGCGTCCGCCTCGTCGTCGAACGGCATCACGGCGACCACCGGCCCGAAGACCTCCTCCTGCCAGACCGCGTCGGTCGTGGACCGCGGCAGCACGACCGTTGCGGGGTACCACCAGCCGTCGCCAGTGGGTGCCCCGCCCCGGAACGCGATGTCGACCGGTGTGGTCGCGTCCTCGACGTAGGCGCGTACGCGGGCTCGCTGGTCCTCGCTCACGAGCGGCCCCATCTCGGTGGACTCATCAGCCGGGTCCGCGACGACGACGCCCTTCACAGCGGGCTCGAACAGCTCCATGAACCGGTCGAACACGCTCCGCTGCACCAGGATCCGGCTCCGCGCGCAGCAGTCCTGCCCGGCGTTGTCAAAGACGCCGTAGGGCGCGGAGGCGGCTGCCTTCTCCAGGTCGGCATCGGCGAACACGATGTTCGCGGACTTGCCCCCGAGCTCCAGGGTCACCCGCTTGACCTGGTCGGCTGCGCCGCGCATGATCCCCTGGCCGACCGCCGTCGAACCGGTGAAACAGACCTTGCGCACCGCGGGGTGGGTGACGAACCGCTCCCCCACCACCGAGCCCTTGCCGGGGATCACGGTGAACACGCCCTCGGGGAGTCCGGCCTCCAGCGCCAGCTCACCGAGCCGGATCGCGGTCAGCGGCGTGAGCTCGGCCGGCTTGAGCACGACCGTGTTGCCGGCCGCGAGGGCCGGCGCGAAGCCCCAGCCGGCGATCGGCATCGGGAAGTTCCACGGGACGATGATCCCGACGGTGCCGAGCGGCTCCTTGAACGTCACGTCGAGCCCGCCGGCGACCGGGATCTGACGGCCGAACAACCGCTCCGGCGCCGCGGCGTAGTACCCGAGGACGTCGCGGACGTTGCCCGCCTCCCAGCGGGCGTTGCCGATGGTGTGACCGGCGTTGGCGACCTCGAGTCGAGCCAGCTCCTCGACGTGGTCCCCGACCAGGTCGGAGAACCGGCGCAGGAGGCGTCCTCGGTCCGGTGGGCTGACCGCCCGCCAGCCGGGGCCGGCCGACTCCGCAGCGGCGATGGCGAGGTCGGTCTCCTCGACGCCGGCCTGCTCGACGGTGGTGAAGATCTGCGCGGTCGCCGGGTTCACGACCTCGTGCGTCGTCGTCACAGCCGCTCGAACCCCCGGACCCGCTCCCAGTCGGTGACTGCACCGTTGAACGCAGCCAGCTCGATGTCCGCGGCGTTGAGGTAGTGCTCCACGACGTCGTCGCCGAGGGCGGCCCGCGCGACCGTTGAGGCTGCGAACCTGTCCCGGGCCGCGGCGAGGGTCGACGGCACGTGCGGCTTGTCGGAGGCATAGGCGTTGCCCTCGAAGGCCGGCTCCAGCTCCAGCTCCTCGCGGATGCCGTACAGGCCCCCGGCCAGCATCCCCGCGACCGCGAGATAGGGGTTCACGTCACCGCCGGGCAGGCGGTTCTCCACCCGCATCCCGGCGCCGTGCCCGACCACCCGCAACGCACACGTACGGTTGTCGGTGCCCCAGGCCACCGCAGTGGGCGCGAACGAACCAGCCTGAAAACGCTTGTAGGAGTTGATGTTCGGCGCATAGAGCAGAGTGAACTCCTCCATTGTCGTGAGGATGCCCGCAATGAACCGCTCGAACATCACGCTGCGGCCGCCGGGGCGTGACTCGTCGGCGAGCACGGGTGTGCCGTCGGTTCCCCGGAGCGACAGGTGGATGTGGCAGGAGTTGCCCTCGCGCTCGTCGTACTTGGCCATGAAGGTCAGCGACTGACCGTGCACGGCCGCGATCTCCTTGGCAGCCGTCTTGTAGATGCTGTGGTTGTCGCAGGTGCGAACCACCTCGTCATAGAGGAACGCGATCTCGTGCTGGCCGAGGTTGCACTCACCCTTCGCGCTCTCGACGGTCACGCCGGCGGCGTACATCTCGTTGCGGATCTCGCGCAGCAGCGGCTCGACCCGCGTCCCACCCAGGATCGAGTAGTCGACGTTGTACCGGTTGGCCGGGGTCAGGCCCTGGTAGCGCCGGTCCCACGCCTGGTCATAGGTGTCCTCGAACACGATGAACTCGAGCTCGGTGCCTGTGTAGGCCACGGTGTCCAGGGCTGCGGCAGCCTCGACCTGTCCCTTGAGCACCGACCGTGGCGACGGACGCACGAGCCCCCTGCCGTCGAGCCAGGACAGGTCGCACTGGATCGTGACGGAGTACGGCTGGCCCGGCGTGCGCCGAAGCGTGTCCAGGTCGAGGTCGAACATCATGTCGCCGTAGCCGGTCTCCCAGGAGGAGATGGCGTATCCGTCGACGGTGTTCATGTCGACGTCCACGGCCAGCAGGTAGTTGCAGCCCTCGGTGCCGTGACCGAGCACGGTGTCGAGGAAGAAGCGGGCGTGGATGCGCTTGCCCTGCAGTCGACCCTGCATGTCGGTGAAGGCGACGATCACCGTGTCGATGACGCCCGACTCGACCTCGGCGCGCAGCGTCTCGACGTCCATCCTCGGTGGTGTGCTCATGGTGTCCTCTCGGGTGCGGAAGCGAACGTGGGTGGCCTCATCCGAGCAGCCCGCGCAGCAGGGCGGAGGTCGCGTCGCAGTGCTCCTCCATGGCCGACCGTGCCACGTCGGGGTCGCCCCCGAGGATCGCGCGGACGATGACGTCGTGCTGGGTGTCGGAGTGCGCGATGTTGCGCGGCAGCACCGGGATGGCGAGGAGCATCTCGTGCAGGTCGGCCTGGGCTCGGGTGACCGCCTCGACCAGCATCGCCGACCCCGACAGCGTGGCCATCGCCAGGTGCAGCCGCGAGTCCGCCACCCGGTGGAGGGCGGGGTCGGTCGCCTCGGCCGTCTCGCGCAGCGCCGCGTGCAGCCAGGCCCGCTGCGCCGCGGCCAGCGGGCGTCGGGCCGCGAGGGCGACCGCGCCGGGCTCGACGACCCTGCGGAACTCGAGCGCGTCGGTGAGGGCCGACCCCGTCCGGCCGGGCTGCTCGCCGGTCCCCGGAGCGGCGCCCTCGTAGGTCACCACCGTGCCGCCGCCGCGCCCACGGCGTGTGGTGACCAGCCCGGAGTCCCGCAGGGCGCCGATCGCCTCGCGCAGCGTGTTCCGGCTCACCCCAAGGCGTTCCGCGAGCTCGCGCTCGGGCGGGAGCTGGTCGCCGTGGGTGAAGACACCCAGGCGGATCGCGGTGGCGAGCTGCTCGACGGTCACCTCGAAGGCGTTGCCGGACGCGGGGCGCAGCACGACCAGCGGCAACGACGTCGCTGGTGCTGCGCTCACGGTCCGATCCAATCCCAGCCGCGGGCCGGCGTCAATGGTCTGCAAAGGTACCATTTGCCGGGTCATCGCTCGCGGCCCAGCTTCACACCGTCGGGGTCGAACGGTGGACGGAGTCCGACCGAGACGTCGAACCGCTGGCCAGCGAGGTCGATCTCGTAGGATCCGGACCGAACCCAGTCGGTGGTCGCTGTGCCTGATGCCCGCTCGCCCACCAACGCGAGCCCGACACCGGAGCCGATCGCCGCTCCCCACGCAGCGCTGGACAGCTGGCCCACCGGAACCCCGTCGCGCAGCACCAGCTCGCCACCCCACGGGTATGCGGTCGGGTCGTCCACCACGACCGACACCACCCGGCGGGCGGGCCCCGAGACGTGTGCACCCTCGACTGCGGCCCGGCCCAGGAAGTCCACGCCACCCTTGAGCTTGCAGGCGAAGGTCAGACCCGCCTCGACCGGACCGGTGTCGGTGGTCAGCTCCCGCGCGAACGCGCGGTACCCCTTCTCGAGGCGCATCGCGTCGATTGCCGAGTACCCGGCCGCCCGGACGCCGTGGGCCGCCCCCACGGCGAAGAGCTCGCGATAGACACCGACGGCCAGCTCGGTCGGGACATAGAGCTCCCAGCCCAGCTCACCGACATACGTGATCCGGGTGGCCCGGACCGTCGCGTGCCCGAGTCGCACCTCCCGACTGTGGCCAAACGGGAAGTCGCTGTCGGAGAACGGGTCCGGGGACAAGGACTGGAGCAGGTCCCGCGACCGCGGCCCCATCACCCCGAACACGGCGTACTGGCCGCTCACGTCCACGACCTCGGCTCGGGTGTCCGCGGGGAACCGGCGCCGCATCCAGTCGATGTCCCGCACGGTGGTGGCGGCGCTGCTGACCACCAGGAACTCGGTGGGTCCGCTGCGGGTGAGCGTGACGTCGGCCTCGTAGGTCCCGCGGCTGTTGAGCATGCCCGTGTACACGGTCCGGCCGACCGGCACCGCGACGTCGGCGGTGCAGACCCACTGCAGGGCACGCTCGGCGTCCGGACCCCGGACGACATACTTGGAGAACGACGTCTGGTCGAACACGGCCACCGCCTCGCGGGTGGCGACCTGCTCCTCGACGCACCAGTCGACCCACGTAGGACGATCCCACGAGTAGTCGAGCACCGGCTCGATCCCCTGTGGCGCAAAGACGTTGGCGCGCTCCCAGTTGTTGCGGCTCCCCAGGCAGGCGCCCTGCTCGAGCAGCAGGTCGTGGACCGGTGAGCGGCGGAGTGGTCGCGCGGACTCGAGCTCGCGGTTGGGCCACGGAACGGCGTAGTGCAGCCCCAGGACCTCGCCGACCCGTTGGCGCAGCCACTGCGTGTTGCCGGCGAGCGGCGAGAAGCGGCGGATGTCGGCACTGATGAGGTCCATCGTGGGCTCGCCCTCGACCACCCATTCGGCGAGGGCCCGACCTGCTCCACCGGCCGAGGCGATCCCCACCGAGTTGAACCCCGCGGCGACGAAGAACCCCGCGAGCTCCGGCGCCTCCCCGATGATGAACTGGTTGTCCGGGGTGAAGCTCTCTGGACCGTTGTAGAACTTGCGGATCCCAGCGCGCTCCAGCGCCGGGATCCGGTGGACCGCGCTGTCCATCAGGATCTCGAAGTGCTCCCAGTCCTCCTCGAGGAGCGCGAACTCGAACGGGTAGGGGATCTGGTCGGGTGCGACCCAGGGCTTGGCGACCGGCTCGAACCCACCGACCAGCAGCCCGCCGACCTCCTCCTTGACGTAGGTGTAGCCGTCGGGGTCGCGCAGGATCGGCAGGTCCCGGTGCACTCCCTCGATCGGCTCGGTGACGACGTAGAAGTGCTCGGCCGAGTGCAGCGGCACCGTCACGCCCGCGAGGTCACCGACCGCCTTGGCCCACTGCCCCGCACAGTTGACGACGACCTCGGCCTCGACATCGCCCTGCTCGGTCCGGACCCCGGTCACCCGACCAGCCGCGGCGATGATCCCGGTGACGCGGGTGCGCTCGCAGATCTGGACGCCGTGGGCCCGAGCACCTCTGGCCAGGGACTGGGTGAGGTCCGCCGGGTCGGCTCTGCCGTCCCCGGGCAACCAGATCGCGCCGACGACGTCATCGACCTGGATGAGCGGATATCGCTCCTGCGCCTCCCCCGGTGTGAGCAGCTCGCACTCCAGGTCGTACGCCGCCGCGCTGGCGACGGTCCGGCGCAGGGCCACCATCCGCTCCTCGGTCCGCGCCACGGTGAGCCCGCCGCAGACGCGGAACCCGGTGCTCAGCCCCGTCTCGGCCTCGAGCCGCGAATACAGGTCGGTCGAGTACTGCACCAGCCGGGTGCCGGCCTCCGACGCACGGAGCTGACCGACCAACCCGGCGGCGTGCCAGGTCGTGCCGCAGGTCAGCGTGCCCTGCTCGAGCAGGAGGACGTCGGTCCAGCCGAGGTGGGCCAGGTGGTAGGCCACGCTGCACCCGATGACCCCGCCGCCGATGATCACGACGCGCGCGCGGGCGGGCAGCGCCGTCACTGCAACATCCCGCGCGGCTGACGGGCGGCAGACTCGACCAAACTGTCCAGACGGGGGCTGGTGAGCAGCGTGGCGGCGAGGTCGAACCGCTCGGTGGCGAAGTCCCAGAAGTCGTGGGAGACATCGGAGACACCCGCCTGGATCACCCCCCAAAGGGTCCATCCATAGCGCCCGACCAGCCCCCAGAGCTCGGCTCGAGCCAGGAGCTGCTCGTCGACCGCGCCGTAGTAGGCGCTGACCAGCTCGGCCAGGCCCTCGGCGTCGACCTGTGACTCGGCGACGAGGTTGCCGATCTCGAACGAAGCCTCGTTCATGCCCGAGTACTCGTAGTCGATGATCCGCAGCTCGCCGCCGTCGTCCAGGACGTTGGCGGCCAACAGGTCGTTGTGGCACGGCACCAGCGGCTCTGGGTGCTGGGCGAGTGCGCCTTCGACCGCCGACATCTGCTCGGCGAGGTCGTCGTACCCGTCGGGCAGCCGGAAGCCACGCTCCCGCACGACGGCGAGGTAGCGGCGCTGCACCTCGAACATGTCGAAGCGCGAGGTGAACTCAGGACCGCCGTGCAACCTCCGCAGCGCCGACGCCAGTCGCGGGAGGTTGGCCGCGACGTCCCGGGCGGCGTACGTGCGCCCAGGCAGGAACTCGACCACGAGCACTCCCTGGCCGGCGAGATAGCCGACCACGGGCGCCGCCACGCCGGCCGCCGCCGCAGCCCGGGTGTTGCGCCACTCGGCCTCCCGGTCGACAGCGAGCAGATCCGTTGCGGGCGAGGAGATCCGGACGACGACATCGCGGGTTGCCGTCCGGACCCGGTAGTTGTGGTTGGTCAGGCCACCCGGCAGCGGAGTGACCTCGTGGGGTCCGCTCAGTGCCGGGAGCCTGGCCAGCGCCTCCCCGATCGACAGGCCAGCGGTCACTCGCCGAAGGCGTCGACGACCACGTCGTCGATGGTGTGCTTGGGCCCGGTGAACCAGTTCTTGGCCGACACCTGCCACCAGACCGCGAGGATGAGCAGCGAGCCGATGGTGAGGATCGGCGCGTAGTTGACGAACTTCCAGCTGAAGCCGTCGGTGAACGGGATGCCGCCCGGCACGAACGGGAGGATGAAGTAGACCGAGATGATCACGATCTCGATCACCGCGAGCAGGTTCATCCACTTGTACTTCTGCCCGTTGTTCCAGCTGCCCGGCTCGAACCCGTCACCCAACCGCCAGCGCAGCCAGATCGGGATGAGGAAGGCGAGATAGAGCCCGATGACCGCCACCGAGACCACGGCATAGAACGCGGTCGGCACGATCAGCGGTGCCTCCTCGGTGCCGATGTTCACCTCGACCAGGGCCGGCACCGTGATGATGGCGCTCACCACCGCGACCAGCAGCACGGCGTTGGCCGGGACCTTGCTGGCGCTCACCTTGGACCAGAGGTGCGACCCGGGGATCGCTCCGTCGCGGCTGAACGCGAAGGTCATGCGCGAGGCGCTGGTCATGCAGGCCGTGGAGCAGAAGAACTGGCCCACCGCGGAGATCAGCAGGATCACCGTCGCCCAACCGCTGTTCATCGCGTTGACGAAGATGTAGGCGACCCCCCCACCGCCGACCCCGGCGTTGTCCGGGAGCCCGTCGGCACCGTTCGGCACCGCGAACAGGAAGCACAGCAACAGGATCCAGCCACCGATGGCGGAGTAGAAGATCGACTGCCAGATGCCCTTGGCGGCCGCCTGCGAGGCGGCCGAGGTCTCCTCGGAGAGGTGGGCCGAGGCGTCGAAGCCGGTGATCGTGTACTGGGTGAGCAGCAGGCCGAACGGGAGCACCAGGAACCAGTACTCGGCCGAGCTGTTCGACCCGCCTGCGTAGCCGGAGTTGTTGAACCGCTCGGTGAAGACGTAGGAGAAGCTCTGGTGCTGGTCGGGCACCAGGACGAGGATCAGCACGACGACGGCCGCGCCGAAGACGTGCCACCAGACCGAGACGTTGTTCATGACCGCCATCAGGTGCCCGCTGAAGATGTTGAGCACCGAGGCGAGGACCAGGACGACCAGGAAGATCCAGAAGACCCGGCTCAGCGAGTACCCGTCCGCGTAGCCCTGGGAGAACGTGCTCAGGGTGAGGTCGATGAAGGTCGCGCACCCGTAGGCCACCGACGCCGTGACGGCGACGAGCCCGATCAGGTTCAGCCAGCCGGTGAAGAACCCCGCGCGAGCACCGCCCATCTTGCTCGCCCACCAGTAGATCCCGCCCGAGGTCGGGTAGGCCGAGACCAGCTCGCTCATGGTGAAACCGATGATGAGAATGAAGGCTGCGACGATCGGCCAGCCCCACGAGATGGCGACGGGTCCACCGTTGTTGAAGCCCTGGCCGAACGTGGTGAAGCATCCGGCGAGGATCGAGATGATCGAGAACGAGATCGCGAAGTTGGAGAACCCGGACCACGACCGATCGAGCTCCTGCTTGTATCCGAGCTCCGCCAGACGGCGTTCGTCGTCGGAGAGTTCGTTCACACTGGACATCCCGGCTCCTCGTCTTCGGTATGAAATTGAGCCGATGCTACTGCCGAGCGTGCCGCGCGAACAGACCCGAGAACGCCAGATCCGCACCGGCAGTGCAGGTGCGGATCAAGGTGATGAGGGCAAACGCAGGCTTTGGCCTGCTATCAGACCAAACGGGTCATCCAGCCGCGCGTGTCCTCGACCCGCCCGTACTGGATGTCCAGCAGCGTGTCGCGCACCCACTGCGTGACCTCGCCCACCTCGCCGCCGTTGATGTGCGCCTCGCCACCGTTCCAGGCGAGCCGACCGATCGGGGTCACCACCGCAGCCGTACCGCAGGCGAAGCTCTCGACGATCTCCCCCGAGGCCAGCCCGTCCGTCCACTCCTGGAAGGAGATCTGCCGTTCGGTCACGGAGCGTCCACTGCCGCGCAGCACCTCGATGATGGACGAGCGCGTGACTCCCTCCAGGATCGAGCCGGTGAGCGCCGGCGTCGACACCGAGCCGTCGCGGTGGACCAGCATGACGTTCATCCCGCCCAGCTCCTCGACCCAGGTGTGCTCGGCTCCGTCGAGGAACACCGACTGGTCGCAACCGTGCTCGGCCGCCTCCACCTGCGCGGCCAGGCTGGCGGCGTAGTTCCCGCCGCACTTGGCCGCGCCGGTGCCACCGGGCGAGGCCCGGACATAGTCGGTCGACACCCAGATCGACACCGGCTTCACGCCGCCGGCGAAGTAGGCACCGGCCGGCGAGGCGATCACGCAGTACGTCACCTCGGCTGCCGGGCGCACCCCGAGGAAGGCCTCGGAGGCGAACATGAACGGCCGGAGGTACAGGCTCATCTCGCTGCCGTCGCGGCTGTCGGGGACCCAGGCGCTGTCGACCCCGACCAGTGCGCGCAGCGACTCCAGGAAGTCTGCGGCGGGTAGCTCCGGCAGCGCCAGCCGGCAGGCGCTGCGCGCGAACCGGGCCGCGTTCTGGTCCGGGCGGAAGGTCCAGATCGACCCGTCGCCGTGACGATAGGCCTTCATCCCCTCAAAGATCTCCTGCGCGTAGTGCAGGACGGCAGCGGACGGGTCCATCGCGATCGGTCCGTAGGCCTTGACCACCGCGTCTCCCCAGCCGCGCTCGGCACGCCAGGTGGCCAGCACCATGTGGTCGGTGAACACCTTGCCGAAACCCGGGTCCGCGAGGACGGCATCGCGCTCGGCCGCCGGACGGGGGTCGGGACGCTGCGTGACGCCGAAGGAGAGCGTTGCTGCAGTGTCGGTCTCGGGTCGTGCGGGTGCCTGGGTCATCGAATGCCTCCGTACTGCGTCATTGCGAGTGCGTCATTGCGAGTGCGTCATTGCGAGTGCGTCATTGCGAGTGCGTCACTGCGAGTGCCTGCTGGCAGGTTACCCGGGCTCGTGGGGGTCCAGCCAAGGCAACCGGTCCGGGGCGAGTGGCCCGGCGGCGACGCTCGGTGCGGGGCGCGGGCTAGAGCCGGGCGAGGACGGCGTCGCCGACCTCGGAGGTGCTGCGGGGCCTGGTGCTGCGGGGCGTGGTGCCGCGCTCGAGCAGGTCGGCGGCAACCGCCTGTTCTACTCGTCGGGCGTCCTCGAACCGCCCGAGGTGGTGAAGGAGCATCCCGACCGACAGGATCGTCGCAGTCGGGTCGGCCTTGCCCTGGCCGGCGATGTCGGGAGCCGAGCCGTGCACCGGCTCGAACATCGAGGGAGCGCTGCGGCCTGGGTTGATGTTCCCGCTGGCCGCCAGTCCGATGCCACCGGCGATGGCCGCGGCGATGTCGGTGAGGATGTCACCGAAGAGGTTGTCGGTGACGATGACGTCGAACCGGCCGGGGTCGGTGGTCATGAAGATGGTTGCGGCGTCGACGTGGAGGTAGGCGGTCTCGACGTCGGGGAACTCGGCGCCGACCTCTTCGACCGTCCGGCGCCACAGGTGCCCGGCGAAGGTGAGCACGTTGTGCTTGTGGACCAGGGTGAGGTGCTTGCGCGGCCGTTCGCTGGCGCGGGCGAACGCGTCGCGCACCACCCGCTCGACACCGAAGCGAGTATTGACGCTGACCTCGGTGGCGATCTCGTCAGGGGTGCCGGCGCGCAGGAGCCCGCCGTTGCCGGCGTACGGCCCCTCGGTGCCCTCGCGCACGACGACGAAGTCGATGCCGTGCGGTGCGACCCGCTCGACCGCCAGCGGGCTCTGCACGCCGGGATAGAGGCGGGCGGGGCGAAGGTTGACGTAGTGGTCGAAGGCGAACCGGATCCGCAGGAGCAGCCCGCGCTCGAGGACGCCGCTCGGCACACCGGGGTCCCCGACCGCACCGAGCAGGATCGCGTCGTGGCCGCGAAGCTCCTCCAGGACCGCGTCGGGCAGCGTCTCACCGGTAGCGTGCCAACGACGCGCCCCCAGGTCGTACTCGGTGGTGGCCACCTTGGCGCCGGAGACCTCGGTCACCGCGCCGAGGATCTTGAGCCCCTCGGCCACGACCTCGGGCCCGATGCCGTCCCCGCCGATGACGGCGATGTCCAGCGAACGGTCGGTGGTCTGCTCCGTGGCCATGGTTCTCACTCTAGGTCGGCGTCTTGCATTCTGATATGGACGTCTCGGATGCCGAACGACCCTGGGCTGTGGCCCAGGGTCGTCGGCCGCATCGCTCAGTCCTCGGTGTGGCCCTGCTCGCGCAGGTCCATCGACTCCTGCAGTGCCTGACGTGCCTTCTCGGCTTCTTCGCTCATCGTGATCGCATCCTTGGTGTCGTCGGTCTCGTTGTCTCGCGCCGGCACCACGCCGGCGGCTCCTGGAGAGCATCGCTCGGGGCGTCGACCGGTTTGCGGGACGCCCTGGTCAGCTACGCACGCGGGATCTCCGCGGCGAGGGGCTGACTAGCTGAGCTCGCCGCGGCAGAGAATGAGTACGAGCTGCCGCGCCATGCCCACCACGATAGAAGGACGTCCTACTAGATGGAACCCGGTTTCCACGGGGTGAGACATCCGCCGCTGATCCTGCGCCGGCAGGCCGCCCTCACCGCAGGAACGGCGGCGGCCGGGCACCTCCTGCAGGAAGCGCCCGGCCGCGGCAGGTGCGTCGGAGTACGTCGTGCGTCAGCCGGCGAGGTCGGCCACCTTGATGGTCTCTGCGCCGATCTGCTGGCCGATGGTGGTGACCACGCCCGGCGGGATCGCGCTGTCGACGGTGAGGGCCACGAGCGCCTCGCCGCCCTCGGCGCGCCGCGCGACCTGCATACCCGCAATGTTCACGTCAGCCTCGCCGAGCAGCTGGCCGACCACGCCGATGACCCCGGGCCGGTCGATGTAGGTGAAGAACGCCATGTGGTCCGACAGCGGGATCTCGAGGTCGAAGCCGTTGATGCCGACGATCTTCTCGACCATGCGCGGGCCGGTCAGGGTGCCCGACACGCTGACCTGCGAGCCGTCCGCGAGCGTCCCACGCAGGGTCGTGACGTTGCGGAAGTCTTGGGTCGCGCTGTCGGTCAGCAGGCGGGTCTGGCAGCCGCGCTGCTCGGCGAGGAGCGGGGCGTTGACATAGGTCACCGGGTCCTCGGTGATGTCGGTGAACAGGCCCTTGAGGGCCGAGAGCTCCCAGATGCTGACGTCGTACTCGGTGATCTCACCGAACACCTCGACGTCGAGCTGCACGGGCACGCCGGCGGCGATGGCGGTGAAGATGCGGCCGAGCTTCTCGACCAGGGCGATGCCGGGACGCACCTCCTCGGCGATGACGCCCCCGGACACGTTGACCGCGTCGGGCACCAGCTCGCCGCCGAGGGCGAGCCGCACCGACCTGGCCACCGACACACCGGCCTTCTCCTGCGCCTCCTCGGTCGACGCGCCGAGATGCGGCGTCACCACGACCGACTCGAACTCGAAGAGCGGGGACTCGGTGGTCGGCTCCGTCGCGAACACGTCGATGCCGGCTCCCGCGACGCGACCCTCCTTGAGGGCGGTCGCGAGCGCGGTCTCGTCCAGGATTCCACCGCGAGCGGCGTTGATGATGAACACCGACGGCTTGACCTTGCGCAGCGCCTCCTCGCCGATGAGGCCCACCGTCTCGGGGGTCTTCGGCAGGTGGATGGTGATGAAGTCGCTCTGCTCGAGCAGCTCGTCCAGGGTCACCAGACGGACCCCCATCTGGCCTGCGCGCTGCGGCGAGACATAGGGGTCATAGGCAATGAGGTCCATGCCGAACCCGGCGAGACGCTCGGCGGTCAGCTGGCCTATACGGCCCAGGCCGACGATGCCCGCGGTCTTCTCGAGCAGCTCGACGCCGCCGTACTTGCTGCGCTTCCACGCGCCGTTCTTGAGGGCCTGGTTGGCCGGCGCGATGTTGCGGGCAGCGGCCAGCAGCAGCCCGACCGCGAGCTCGGAGGCGCTGGTGATGTTGGACGTCGGCGCGTTGACGACCATGACGCCGGCCTGGGTGGCGGCGGGCACGTCGACGTTGTCCAGGCCTACCCCGGCCCGGGCGATGACCTTGAGCTTCTTGGCCACGCCGATCGCCTCGGCGTCCATCTTGGTGGCGGAGCGGATCAGCACCGCGTCGGCCTCGGCCAGCGCCGGGAGGAGCTCTTCGCGAGAGGAGCCGTCGCAGTTCCGGATCTCGAAGTCGGGGCCCAGTGCGTCGAGGGTGGCAGGCGAGAGTTCTTCGGCGATCAGCACGACAGGCTTGCTCAACGGTGGTGTCCTTTGGTGAGGAAGGGTGGTCCTGGGGATGCTCCCCCGGCCGTGGGTCCGGTCTGGCCGGCACCGACGAGTCGTCGGGGCACGCCGCTGTGCCGCGAACAGCATAGGTGCTTCTCACTATGTGGGAACGGGCTCTCGACATATGAGCATCGTCACGTCGACGCGGTGAGGGGTTCAGCTGAGGAACGACAGGTTCAGCTGAGGAACGACAGGTGCCCCTTGGCGAGCGTGTACCCCACGAAGGCGACCACGTCCAGGATCGTGTGGGCTACCACCAACGGCCCGACACGCCGCCACTTCAGATAGACGAGGACGAAGACGGCGCCCATCACGGCGTTGCCGATGAAGGCGCCGAAGCCTTGGTACAGGTGGTAGCTCCCGCGCAGCACTGCCGACCCGATGATGATCGCTGGCAGCCCCCAGTCGACCTGCCGCAGCCGGGTGACGAGGTATCCGACGACGATGACCTCCTCCAGCACCGCGTTCTGGATCGCCGACAGCACCAGCAGCGGGATCGTGAACCAGGTGTCGGTGAGGTTGGCGGCCGCGACCTGGGTGTTGATGCCGAGCTGGCGCGATAGGACATACAGACCGAGCCCGGGGAGGCCGATGAGCGCGGCGAGCGCGACTCCCCCGAGCGAGTCGAATCCTATTGCGCGCCAGTCGAACCCGAGGAAGCGGCTGGCCGAGAAGTCCGGCCGAGACACGGGCGGGAGGATCCGGGCCAACAGGTAGAGCGCGGCGGCGACCGGGACCAGCCCGAGCGCATACCCGGTGAGCTGGTAGGCGACGTCGAGCCACGGGCGGTCCGGTGTGACCGCCGTGTTGAGCGCGGAGGTCTGCTGGGACAGCGCCTCGACCCGGGTGAGACGGTCGACGATGCGCAGGACCGCATAGATCGCGCTGGATCCGAGCGAGACGCCGAGCAGGATCAGCACCTCGCGCTGCAGCCCGCCGCGGCGCTCGGGTTCGACGGGTCGCACAGAGGGGTCGGCGACGACGGACAGAGCCATGGGCCGACTGTAGGCCGGGAGGCTGCGGGTCGGCTGGACGTGGGCTGGGGATGGTACGGCGCCGAGGGGTCAGAGGTCGACGGGCCGCGCAGCGCGTGGCGGCGCGCCGATCTCGGCGATGTCGTGACCGGCGCACGGACGGCGGGTGGCCACCGGCTTGTCGATCCGCGCCAGCTCGAACCAGCGGATGCCGACCCGCAGCCGGCACCAGGCCACGAGATACCAGCGGCGCCCACCGAAGGCGAAGATCATCGGCTCGACCTCACGTCGGGTCTGCTCGCCGTCACGGTCGGTGTAGGTCATCCGCACCGTGACCTGGTCGACCATCGTCCGCTCGAGCACCGACATGGTCCGGCGCGGCGCGGAGGGTTCGACGTCGACCCACACCCGGCCAGACAGCGCGGCGGCTCGCTCGCGAGTGGTGGGGTCCAACACGTCCAGCACCTTGCGCATGCCGGCACGGGCGGCATCGGCGAACGGAGCACCGGGGGTCGCAGCGACCGCCGCGCCGAGGGCCAAGGCCTGCCCCGCCGTGAGGTTCAGCGGTGGCATCGAGGCACGTTCGCTCAGCCCGTATCCGCCGCCCGGGCCGGTCCGGCCCCACACCGGCAGTCCCGCCGACTCCAGCGCGGCCAGGTCGCGCTTCACCGTCCGCACCGAGACCTCGAACTCGGCGGCCAACGAGCCGGCCGTCCTCCCCCGACGGCCGGCCCGGCGCAGGGCCTCGGTGAGCGCCTGGAGTCGTTCGGTGCGGGTCATGGGGGCAGGATGGCACGACATCGAATCGTGCCACCAATAGTGACACTCAGTTGTCGTCGGTCTGCGGGATCGTCGGGCGCATGGACACCGCGCCGAACCCTCCCGCCAGCATCGTTCTCGTCCCCGGTCACTGGCTCGGAGGCTGGGCCTGGGACTCGGTGGCCAAGATCCTTCGGGCTCGCGGCCACGCCGTCACCGCGGTCACCCTGCCCGGGTATGAGCCCGGCCGGCCCGGTGCCGCCGCGACCACCCTGACCGACCAGGCCGACGCGCTGGAGCAGGTCGTGCGCGACGCGAGCGCCGGCGGGTCGAGCGTGGTTCTGGTCGGCCACAGCGGCGCGAACTACCCGATCTCGGTCGTGCTCGACCGCGACCCGTCCTTGGTGTCGCGGGTCGTCTGGGTGGACAGCGGCCCGGTGTCCGACGCCAGCTCGTTCGATCCCGATCCCGATCTCGATCCCGGCCCCGAGCCGGGCTCCGATTCCGAGCCCGAGCCGGACCCCGAGCCGGACCTTCAAGCCACTGCGGGTCTGGTCGCGAGACCGCTCCCGCCGTTCGAGGCGCTCGGCGAGGTGGCCAGCCTAGAAGGCCTCGACGCGGTGGCCCTGGCGACCTTTCGCGAGCGCGCGATCCCGGTGCCCGGGCCGGTACTGAGCGAGCAGGTCCGCTTCACCGACGATCGGCGCCACGCCGTCCCGACCACCATCATCGCCTGCTCGATCCCGTCAGCGGTCATGCTGCAGCTGGCGAAGGACGGTCACCCCATGATGGCCGAGGTCGCCCATCTCACCGACCTGGAGACCGTAGACCTGCCAACCGGCCACTGGCCGATGTGGAGCCGCCCGGACGACCTCGCTGAGGCGATCAGCGCGGCCGCGGGGCACTGACCGAGACGCAAGATTGGGTGCCTGAACGCTCGCAAATCCGAGCGTCTACGCACCCAAAGTGGCGGGGGTCGGGGCGGGGGTCGAGGCGAGGTCGGGGCGAGGCCGCGGGCAGACGCAGGATTGGGTGCCTGAACGCTCGCAAATCCGAGCGTCCACGCACCCAATCCAGCGGTGAGGGTCGAGGCGGGGCTAGCGCGCGGCCGAACCCTCGACGTAGTCGCTGTCGGCGTCCTTGATCCAGCTCATCAGACCGCGCAGCTCCTTGCCGGTCGCCTCGATCGGGTGCTCGGCACCCTTCTGGCGCAGCGCCTTGAACTCCGGCGCGCCGGCGTCCTGGTCGTCGATGAACCGCTGGGCGAACGCGCCGTTCTTGATGTCGGCAAGCACCGCCTGCATGTTCTCCTTCACGTGGAGGTCGATGACGCGCGGACCCGACACGTAGTCGCCGTACTCCGCTGTGTCCGAGACCGACCAGCGCTGCTTGGCGATACCGCCCTCGATCATCAGGTCGACGATGAGCTTGAGCTCGTGCAGGCACTCGAAGTATGCGACCTCGGGCTGGTATCCAGCCTCGATCAGCGTCTCGAAGCCGTACTGCACCAGCTGCGAAGCCCCGCCGCACAGGACGGCCTGCTCGCCGAACAGGTCGGTCTCGGTCTCCTCGGTGAAGGTGGTCTTGATGCCACCGGCCCGCAGGCCACCGATGGCCTTGGCGTAGGACTGGGCGAGCGCCCACGCCGTGCCCGACGGGTCCTGCTCGACGGCCAACAGCACGGGGACGCCGCGGCCGTCGACATACTCGCGGCGGACCAGGTGGCCGGGACCCTTGGGCGCGACCATGAGGACATCGGAGCCGGCATCGGGCTTGATGTAACCGAACCGGATGTTGAAGCCGTGCCCGAACAGCAGCGCGGCGCCGTCCTTGAGGTTCGGCGCGATGTCGTCGGCGTACACGGTGCGCTGTACCTGGTCGGGGGTCAGGATGACGACCAGGTCGGCGCCCTTGACGGCCTCGGCGACGGTGGACACGGTCAGGCCCTCGTTCTCGGCCTTCTCGCGGCTCTTGCTGCCCTCCGCGAGGCCGACGCGGACGTCCACGCCCGAGTCGCGCAGGTTGAGGGCGTGCGCGTGCCCCTGGCTGCCGTATCCGATGACCGCGACCTTGCGGCCCTGGATCACGGACAGGTCGGCGTCATCGTCGTAGAACATCTCAGCCACGGTGGGCAGCTCCTTCGGTGGGGGTGGTTCGGTCTCGGTGATGCGACTTCGGGAAGTGAGGGTATGCCGGGCAGGCTCAGGCGCTGCGCAGGGCCCGGTCGGTGATCGAGCGGGATCCCCGGCCGATGGCCACGAGGCCGGACTGGACGAGCTCCTTGACCCCGAACGGCTCGAGGATCTCGCGGAGCGCGGCCAGCTTCTCCGCGTTGCCGGTGGCCTCGATGGTGAGGGCGTCGCTCGCCACGTCGACGACCTTGGCGCGGAAGAGCTGGACCGCCTCCAGGACGTGGCTGCGGGTCTGCACGTCGGCGCGGACCTTGACGAGCAGGATCTCGCGCTGGACCGACGCGTTCTGCTCGAGCTCGACGACCTTGAGCACCTCGACGAGCTTGTTCAGCTGCTTGGTGACCTGCTCCAGCGGGAGCGCGTCGACGTCGACCACGATGGTCATCCGCGAGATCTCGGTGTGCTCGGTGGGGCCGACCGCGAGCGAGTCGATGTTGAACCCGCGCCGCGAGATCAGGCCCGAGATGCGGGCCAGGACTCCGGGCTTGTTCTCGACCAGGACGGACAGGGTGTGCTTGGACATGGCGGTCTCCGGTCCTACTCGCGGTCCCACTCGGGGGTGGTCTCCCGAGCGATCTGGATGAGGTCGTTGCTGACGCCGGCGGGGACCATCGGCCACACCATGGCATCGCGGTGCACGACGAAGTCGATGACGACCGGGACGTCGTTGATCTCCATCGCCTTGCGGATCGTGGCGTCCACGTCTTCGGCTGTCTCGCAACGCAGTCCGACACAGCCGTAGGCGTCGGCGAGCTTCACGAAGTCGGGGATCCGGCTGCCGACCGAGGTGTGCAGGTCGGTGTTGGAGTAACGCTCGTTGTAGAACAGCGACTGCCACTGCCGGACCATGCCGAGGCTGGAGTTGTTGATCACCGCGACCTTGATCGGGATGTTGTTGATGACGCAGGTCGCCAGCTCCTGGTTGGTCATCTGGAAGCAGCCGTCACCGTCGATGGCCCAGACGACCCGCTCGGGCTGGCCCACCTTCGCACCCATGGCGGCGGGCACGGCATACCCCATCGTTCCGGCGCCGCCGGAGTTGAGCCAGGCGTTCGGGCGCTCGTAGCCGATGAACTGGGCTGCCCACATCTGGTGCTGACCCACGCCAGCGGCGAACACCGACTCGGGTCCGCTGATCGCACCGATCCGCTCGATGACGTACTGCGGGGACAGCGTGCTTTCGCCCTCGACGGCATCGGGCGCGGTGTACCCGAGCGGGAAGGTCTCCTTCCAGCCCAGCGCACGGTCGCGCCACGTGCCGTAGTCACCGGACCGGCCCTGCTCGCGGTCGGCCCGGACCGCCTCGATGAGGTCGGTGATCACATCGGTGCAGTCACCGACGATGGGCACGTCCGCGGTGCGGTTCTTGGAGATCTCGGCCGGGTCGATGTCTGCGTGGATGATCTTGGCCCCGGGGGCAAAGCTGCTGAGCTGGCCGGTGACCCGGTCATCGAAGCGCGCCCCGAGGGTGATGAGCAGGTCGGCCTTCTGCAGGGCGGTGACCGCGGCCACCGTGCCGTGCATGCCTGGCATGCCCAGGTGCAGCGGGTGGCTGTCCGGGACGGTGCCGCGGGCCATCAGCGTGGTCACGACCGGGATCTGGGTGAGGTCGACGAACTGGGTCAGCAGGTCGGACGCGCCGGCGCGCACCACACCACCACCGGCGTACACGACCGGGCGCTCGGCCTCGGCGATGAGGCGCGCGGCCTCGCGGATCTGCTTGCTGTGCGGACGCGACACCGGGCGATATCCGGGCAGCTCGAACTTGGGCGGCCAGGAGAACGTGGTCGGGTTCTGCAGGGCGTCCTTGCTGATGTCGACCAGCACCGGACCGGGGCGGCCGGTAGACGCGATGTGGAACGCCTCGGCGATCACGCGCGGGATGTCGTCGGGGTTGGTCACCAGGTAGTTGTGCTTGGTGATCGGCATGGTGATGCCGCGGATGTCCGCCTCCTGGAAGGCATCCGTGCCGATCGAGCGCGACGCGACCTGACCGGTGATCGCCACGATCGGCACCGAGTCCATGTAGGCGTCGGCGATGGCGGTGACCAGGTTGGTGGCCCCCGGACCGGACGTCGCCATGCAGACTCCGACCTTGCCGGTGGCCGAGGCGTATCCCTCGGCCGCGTGCCCGGCGCCCTGTTCGTGCCGCACCAGGATGTGGCGGACCGTCTTGGAGTCCATCAGCGGGTCGTAGGCCGGCAGGATCGCCCCGCCGGGGATGCCGAACACGGTGTCGACACCCTGGGCCTCGAGGGCGAGGACGAGGCTCTGGGCACCCGTCACCTGCTGCGGCGCCCTGGCCTTGGCCTGCTCGGCAACCTTCGCCGGGTTGGCCGAGGCCGCCGGAGTGGTCGAGGGGGCGGACGGCTTCGCTGCTGCCCGTGGTGTGTCGCTCACGTCGTCACCGCTTCCTGGTCCTGCTCATCATGTTCGGGTGGTGCTGCTGGGGTCATGCTGTCGTGCCATTCTGGTCGTGCCCACAAAAAAACCCCTCGCCCGGAGTCCGGGACACAAGGGGTGGCGCGCAGTCTGGAAGTCAGACGGCGCGCTAGGTGAGTACGAGGATTCGTGACACAGGGCAAGAGTGCTCGCGCGGTGCGGTCCGTGTCAACGCGCGAGACGGCCGGTCCCGCGATGTGGACCCGGTGGGGGTGGGGTGAACTTGTCCGCCGACGGGGCGCCGGTGGCCCCGCGTGCGCGGCCCTTTCGGACAGAGGCGGGGGTAGGTGGCCCTCGACTTCGCACCCCTCGGGCCGTATGGAGGGCGGTTTTAGGCGCGGGATTGCGGCCCTACGGGTACGAGGTCGCCGGGTTGGGCGGGGGCCGGACGGCGAGGACCAGCGCGGTGAGGCAGCCGGCAAGATCGTGACCTGTTCGTGACGTAAGCCGTTGTGCACCAGTGGGATTCGGCCCGGTCGTTGTCGGTGGCCGGGCCTAGGTTTAGAGCCATGGAAGCAGCAGTGCTCGACCAGGAAGCGGTGGCCGCGATGGCCACCCTTCAGGCTTGGGCGGGTCAGCTTCCGGGGCGGGTGGCGCGGGTCCAGGAGCCGGACGTCAGCGGTCTGTTCGAGCAGTGCGGTCGCACGCAGCGGTTGATGGAAGCTGCGCGGGTCACCCTCGGTGCTGACGCCGCGGAGCGGGGGCTGCCCACCAACACGGGTCCGTTCGGGTCGTTGGGTGGGGACCTGAAAACCTGGGTCACCGAACGGACCCCCGGCACCCCGGTGGGTGAGGTCATCCGTCTGGTGCGGGTCGTGCAGGGTGGGCGGACCCGGACCCACGCACCGGTGTTGACAGCGGTGACCAGTGGTCGGGTCTGTCTGGCAGCGGCGGAGGTGGCGTTGGCCGAGATGATCAAGCTGGTTCCGCTGCTGAACGCCCAGGTCGTGGAGACGGTGTGGGAGTCCTATCTGATGCTGGCCGAGACCGGCGACCTGAGACTGATCCGCGCGTTGCGGCCGTTGATGATCGCGTACTACGGCGGCGAGGGTGAGTTCCAGGACCGGCAGGACACCGCCAAAGCTAGGACCGGTCTGACCCACCCGCGGCCGTTGGACGAGAAGTCCGGGTGCGCGGGTTTGGTCGAATACAAGCTGGTGACTGACGCCGAGGGTAGGGCCGTCATCGAGGCAGCGATCGGGCCCCTGTCCGCGCCTGTTCCTGGGCCGAACGGTGAACCCGACACCCGCACCGACGCCAGGCGACGGGGTGAGGCGTTGATCGGGATGCTCCAACGGGCCACCGAAGCCGGCGACAAGGTCCCGTCGGTGGCCAAGACCCAGCTGCTGCTCACGATCCGCGCCGCTGACCTGCTCGCGCGCACCGCCGCCGCCGAGGTGTTGGGCTCGTTGGACACCGGCCTGCTCCTGGGGACGGAGACCGCGCGCAAACTGGCTTGCGACGGGGCGATCACCCCGGTCGTGGTCGACGATGAGGGGAACCTGCTGCACCTGGGCCGTACCCGACGCCTGTTCTCCTCGTCGCAGCTGAAAGCGCTGTGGCTCAGGGACCGGCACTGCACCTACCCCGGCTGCGACATCCCCGCCCACTGGTGCGACGCCCACCACATCACCCACTGGATCGACGGCGGACGAACTGACCTTTCCAACGCGGCCCTGCTCTGCGGGCACCACCACACCCTGGTCCACCAGAGGCGACTCACCGCGACCCTGACTAGATCCCGAGGTCGGCCCGACTCGAGCGGCGGGGGTTCGGGGGGCAACGGGGGCGGAGCCCCCGTTGGTTGGGACACCACACCCGGCTCCTACGACCGCGCCCTCGCTGCCGACCGGGACAGACCCAGCGACATCGGCAGCGACCCGCCACCCTGCGTCGCCTGACCGTCCAACCCGCTGCCTCACGCTGGCCGACCGGTACTGCATACCGGCACCAGATTGACGCAGCGTGATCTCGCAGAAAGCCACGCGCGGCGATCAGAAGAACGGTTTGGATTTACAGCGCGCGACACTAGGTTGGTCGATGACTTCCCGGGTGCGCTGCCAGGGTCTGTCCGATTAACGGTGTAACTGGCGTTCATGGTTAGAGGTTCTCGGCTGCTGGCATGCGGTCGGCGAAGGTGACGGCGAAGGCGTTCAGGGCTGGCTTCCACCGCATGCCCCATCGTGCCTGTCCGGTGCCCTTGGGGTCGAGGGAACGGGTGACCAGGTACAGCGTCTTCAGCGCCGCCTGCTCGGTCGGGAAGTGGCCCTTGGTCGTCACGGCCCGGCGGTAGCGGGCGTTGAGCGACTCGATCGCCTTCGTCGAGCACAGGACCTTGCGGATCTCGACGTCGTAGTCCAGGAACGGGGTGAACTCCTCCCACGCGGCCCGCCACAGCTTCGGGATCGCGGGGTAGGGCTTGCCCCACTTCTCCTCGAGGTAGTCCAACGCCTCCGCGGCGGCAGCAGCGGTGGGCGCGGTGTAGATCGGCTTGAGGTCGATCGCGAGCTGCGGCCAGTACCGCTTCGAGGCGTACCGGAACGTGCCCCGGATGAGGTCGATGATGCACGCCTGGACGGTGGCCTGCGGGAACACCGCGTTGACCGAGTCGGGCAGCCCCTTCAGGCCGTCACAGACAACGAAGAACACGTCCCGCACCCCGCGGTTCTTCAGGTCCGCCAGCACGCTCATCCAGAACTTCGCGGACTCCCCACCGCCGTGCCCGGCCCACAACCCCAGGACGTCGCGTTTGCCGTCGAGGTCGACTCCGATCGCGGCGTAGAACGGCTGGTTGCCGACCTGCCCGTCGCGCACCTTGACGTAGATCGCGTCGATGAATACCGCGGCGTACACGGGCAGCAGCGGCCTGGAGCACCAGGACTGCATGTCCTCGAGCACGCGGTCGGTGATCCGCGAGACGGTGTCCTTGGAGACCGACGCCCCGTACACCTCGGCGAAGTGGGCGCTGATCTCGCCGGTGGTCAATCCCTTGGCGTACAACGACAACACGACCTTGTCGACGTCGGTCAGGCGCCGTTGCCGCTTGGCCACGATGACCGGTTCGAACGTGCCATCGCGGTCGCGGGGCACGTCGACCTGAACCTCGCCGGCGGCGTCGGTCAGGACCGTCTTGGTGCGTTTCCCGTTGCGGGAGTTGCCGTGGTTGCGGCCCTCGACGGCGTGCTTGTCGTACCCGAGGTGCTCGTTCATCTCCTCGTCCAGGGCCGTCTCGAGGACCGTCTTGGTCAGGGCCTTGAGCAGCCCGCCAGGGCCGGTCAAGGCGACTCCGCGGTCACGGGCGGCCTTGACCAGGTCGCGGGCGGCGGCCAGTTCCTGCTGCGAAGGCGAGGTGTTCTTCCTCGCCGCATCCTTGAGTGGGCTCACGTCCACCAGTGTCCCGACGGGAGCGCCAATCTCGGGGCTCTCGGTCGTGTTCATCATCTCGGTCATCATCAGACCCTTCTTGCTGACGTCGTCAGCGCGTTGGGCCAGTTACACCGTTCGTCGGACAATCCCCGCTGCCATCGCAGCCTGGTACTGCTTGGCGATGTCCGTCGCCGGATGCCAGTTGATTTCAGGGAACCGGGAGGTGAGCGCGGACGGGTCGGCGGTCATGTCGGTGGTGTCCATGACCAGGGCTGCATGTGTCTGCCGGGCGAAGGCTGGTGCCCATGGCGGGAGGGCGAAGGAGAGGAACCGCAGCGCTCCGCGGGGGATGTGGCGGATCTTGTTCGCGCCGAGGTGGAGCGCCAGCTGCTCCAGGGTCAGGTTGTCTGGACCTGGGACGTCGATCGTCTGGCCGTGTAGCGCGGAGTCGGTGAGCGCGCGCTGGACGAGGGTGGCGACGTCTTGGACGGAGACGAAGTTGATCGGTTTGTCGGCCCGGCCGAAGACGATCGCCGGGCCCCCCGAGGTGAGTTTGCTGCCCACAATGTTCGCCCAGGTCTCGACGTAGGACGACGGCCGCAGGACGGTCCACGACATCGGGCTGGCTTGGAGATGTTGCTCGGCGGCGTGCTTGGCGCGGTGCAGCGACATCGGGTGATCGGGGCGGGCGTCGAGCACCGAGAGAAGCAGAAAGTACTCCACCCCTGCCTCTGCGGCGGCGCGGATGAGGTTGCGGTTGCCCTGGTGGTCGACCTCCTCAGGACCAGCACCGCGGCCCCCCAGGAAGCCATGCACCGCAGAGACTACGGCCGAGACGCCTTTCACCGCTTCAGCCAGGGTGGCTGGGTCCCGAACATCGCCGGTCATGACCTCGACGCCAGGACCCGCCACATGAAGACCATTCCGCGTCAGCACCCGCACCTCTCGGCCGGCAGCGCTCAGCAGGGCGACGATCTCGCGGCCCAGGGTGCCGGTGCCGCCCGCAACGAGGATCATGGCGCTCTCACGGCTCGCTCGACCGCCGCGCTCGCGTCGCCGCTGGTGTGCTCGACCGGTTCGAGGTAGAACCGGGCCGAGGTGATCTGGTCCTCGGACACGGTGAAGATGATGACGCCGGCCATTGCATGGGCTGTTCCGTCGAGCCTGGTTCCCGTCATCTCCCACTCGGTCCAGGCCGAGTCGCCATCGACGATGCTCGCGACCACCCGAGCAGTGATGTCCGGGACGACGGCGAAGATCGAGGTCCAGTTGTGGCGAACCTGGTCACGCCCGCTGAAGCCGCGCCGTGGGTGGACCGGGGACTCGTTGACGTACTCCTTGGAGAAGCAGTCGACGAGCGCGTCGACGTCGTGGTCGTTTGTCGCGCTCACGAGCCGGGCGACCACTTCGAGCGTGTCGGGCATCGGCTTCACCATTAACAGATACAGTCACTAGTATTTGATCCACAACTATGGAACGGAATGCCCTTGGACGTCAAGACCAAACGCCGCTACGACGCCAGCGGCCGCCGCGCCCAAGCTGCGCGCACGCAGAGCGCGATCCTCGACATCGCCCGCCGCCAGTTTCTCGAGCACGGCTACGCCGCGACCACAGTGGCGCATATTGCCGCTGAGGCAGGGACTTCTCTCGAGACCGTCTACAAGGCTTTCGGGGGGAAGTCCGGCCTGGTACGGGCGCTCTGGGAGCGCGGACTGGACGGCCGAGGCGACGTACCCGCCCCGGAGCGCTCTGACCTCCTGAGCTCGGCCCAGACCGACCCGGTACGCGTGCTTCAAGGGTGGGGGACGCTCACCACAGAACTCGCGCCTGAAGTGGCCCCGATCATGTTGCTCGTCCGTGGAGCTGCCGCCACCGACGCGGACATGGCGGCGCTGTTCGCCGAGGCCGAGGCTCAGCGTCGTACCAGGATGCGCCACAACGCCCGCCGCCTCCAGCAACGTGGCTGGCTGCGGCCCGGCATCGGGCTGGCCCAGGCAACCGACATCCTGTGGACTTACAGCTCGGCCGAGCTCTACGACCTGCTTGTACTCAAGTCAGGCTGGGCGGCCAAACGGTATGGCCAGTTCATCAGCAACGCCCTGATCACCGCCCTGCTGCCCCACGAGACACAGACCAGTCACCGCTTGTAGGGCATACCGCCGCGAATCCTGCCTTCGTCCTGAGGCGATGATGCTCGTCACGGTGGAGCCGACAGTGCGGATAGATGACAAGCCCAGAACGATGGTGGGACTCCCGCGCGACGCCGACCGGACCAGGTTTCCGGCCTCAGGGCTCAAGAGCGTTGATCACGCCGTGCAGGTCGGCGTTGAGCCGCTCGTAGGACGGTGCGTCGAGGCCGAGGGCGTCGGGAGCGAAGGCTGCGAGCACGTGAGGAGTGACCTCGTCCAGTAGGGCGCGGCCGGCCGTGGAGGCATAGAGGGCAGAGGGCCTCCCGCGTCCCGTGGGTGGGGTGCGCTCGATCAGTCCTTTGTCCTCCATGACGCGGACCAGCTCGCCGACGGATTGCGGCGTGGCGAGCACGACGCGGGCCAGGTCGGCTTGGCTGATGCCGGGGCGTTCGACGAGGTGGAGGAGCACGCTGAAGTGGTGCGGTGCAAGGTCGAAGGGGCCGAGGGTGGCGGTGAAGACCCGCCCCAGCACCTGCGCCGTGCGGACCACGGTCAGGGCAGTCAGCTGGTCAGGGTCGCCTCCGCTCCATCGGGGTGACGATGTGGTCATACGTTTAGTGTAAGGTCCCTGATAGGTATCAGGTTCCTTACACTCACTGCGGAAGACCGACACATGAACAGACTGACCGACGTGGTGCTGCGGCACCGGCTGATCGTTGCCCTGGCCTGGCTTGTGGTGGCAGTCGCGGGTGCCGCTACCGCCTCGACGACCGTGGATCGCCTATCGTTCGAATTCGACCTGCCAGGCCAAGCGGCGTACGAGACCAACCAAAAGATCATCGAGGAGTTCGGTGGCGGTGGACTCACCGACCCGTTGCTCCTGGTCGTCACCGGTCGCGGAGCATCCGAGCGTGCCGAGCAGGTCGCCGCCGACGCGGGCGAGGCCGTGCCGGGCAGTCGTACCGTCTCGCCCGGCAATGCCGGTGCGGGGGTGCTGGCTGTCGACTCGGACTCTGCGGTGGTCCTGGTCTACCCGCCGACCGTCCCCGGCCCAGACCCGTACGTGGACGCCCAGCCGCTTCTCGAGAAGGTCGCCGAGAGCGCCAGCGCGGACGGGGTCGAGGTGACCCTGACTGGGTTCACGGTGCTAGAGGCCGGTGGGGGCACCGACCGCGGCCTGATCGTGGACGTCCTGATCGGGGGGATCGGGGCCTTGGTCGTGCTCGCTCTAGTGTTCGGGTCCTTGCTGGCGGGGCTGCCGCTCCTTGTCGCCACAGTGTCCATCCTGGGCACGTTCCTGGCTCTGTTCGGGCTGACCTACCTGACCGACGTGTCGGCGGTGGTTGAGTACCTGATAGCCCTGATCGGGCTGGGAGTGGCCATCGACTACTCACTGCTGGTGGTCACCCGGTGGCGCGAGGAGACCGCACGAGGCGTCGACAACGACGAGGCCGTGCGCACGGCCATGGCCACCGCCGGACGCTCGGTCGTCTTCAGCGGTGTGACCGTCGCGGTGTCGCTCGCGGCGCTCGTCGTGGTGCCGATCCCGTTCCTGCGCAGCATCGGGCTGGGCGGCCTGCTGATCCCGCTGTTCAGCGTCGCCGTCTCGTTGACCCTGGTGCCCGCCCTGCTCAGCAAGCTCGGGCCGAGGATGAACTGGCCCCGGCGCAAGCCGGCCGTGACCCGAAGTCGGCTGTGGGCCGCGATCGCCACCGCAGTGCTGCGACGTCGCTGGTTGACCGTCGTCGGCTCGACTCTCGTCCTGCTCGCCCTCGCCGCGCCAGTGCTGACGCTGACCCTGGGCACCGCCCAACTCAACGGCGTCACGTCCAACTCGCTGGCCTCGACGGCGCTGACCGGCGCCGTGGACGACGGGCTGCCAGCCGGAGTACCGCGCCCCACCGAGGTTCTCGTCGCCGAGAACAAGGTCGACACCGCGCTTGACCGATTGGGCGCCGTGGACGGCGTCGCAGCCGTCGTGGCTCCAAGTGGCGACGGCTGGGCGTCGCAGCGCCAGGCCCTGCTGCAGGTCTGGACCGACGCGGACCCGACCAGCGATGCCGGCCGCGCGACCCTCGACCGTGTCCGCGCCGTCGCCGACAGCGACGACCTGGACGCCGGGGTAGGTGGCACACCGGCCGAGGACGCCGACTTCATCACCGCGGTCTACGGCAAGGTGATCTGGGTCGTGCTCTGCGTCGCCATCGTGACGTTCCTGCTCCTTGCCCGCGCCCTGCGCTCCCTGTGGCTCCCGATCAAGGCGCTCGCCCTCAACGCGCTGTCTCTCGGCGCGGCCTACGGGATCACGGTGCTCATCTGGCAGGAGGGCTACGGCACCGAGCTGCTCTTCAACCAGACCGCTTCCGGGGCCGTCACCATCTGGGTCCCGATCGCCGCGTTCGCGTTCCTCTTCGGCCTTTCCATGGACTACGAGGTGTTCATCCTGTCCCGGATGCGCGAGGAGTACGACAACCTCAGCTCCCCGGCCGCAGCAGAGCAGCTCGACGAGCGAACTGCCACCGATCGCGCCGTCGTCGAGGGCATCGCCAACACCGGACGGCTCGTGACCTCGGCAGCCCTGATCCTGTTCTTCGCCTTCATCGCGCTGTCGACGGTGCCAACCGTAGAGGTGAAGGTCCTGGCGACCGCACTGGCGCTCGGCATCGCCATCGACGCCGTCATCGTCCGCGGCCTGCTCGCACCAGCGCTGGTCGGCGTTCTCGGGCGAGCCAACTGGACCATGCCCCGAGCACTCAGCCGGGCACTACTGCTCCCCCAACCCCGCCGTCACGACAGAGCAGGACCGAGACACCGACCAGGTCGACACCTGCTCCCGCCGGGAACGGAAAGCACTGAGCACGGGGCACAGGCGACGTCCAGCACCGGACAAGACCGTGAACTGGTGCGGGTGGTTGGGGAGGACGGCAACGACCAGGACCCGGACAGCCCCTTGCTGGCCGCAAAACCGCAACGGATGTTGAGACGTCGTAGCGCGCCGTTGATGGTTCCCGAGATCGACAGGATGCCCAGCGGTGTCCCTGCGATCTCGCCAGAGCTGCTCGCCAAACTTGACACCGAGTGACCGCCAAGAGGACGGAGCGGCGACGTCCGGAACTGCCGCCATCAGCAGGTGAGTCTTTCCTCCGCCTACGACGCGCACCCGGCCTCGCCCTTACCGAAGGTTCGACCAGATCGGCCGCGCCAGTGCTCACCCATTGACCAGGCCGAGCGCCCTACTCGCACACCGCACCCTTGCTCGCCGACTGGACGAGCTTGCGGTACTTCGCCAGCACCCCGCGGGTGTACTTGGGCTCGGGCGCGGTGAACCCGCCCTCAACCCGCGCCGCCATCTCGACATCGTCCACCAGCAGATCCAGCACCCCCGCGGCCACATCGAGCCGGATCTGGTCGCCATCCCGGACATACGCGATAGGCCCACCGTCCACCGCCTCCGGCGCCACGTGGCCGACACACAACCCCGTCGTCCCCCCGGAGAACCGACCGTCGGTGAGCAGCAGGACGTCCTTGCCGAGCCCGGCGCCCTTGATGGCGCCGGTGACCGCGAGCATCTCGCGCATGCCGGGTCCGCCCTTGGGGCCTTCGTAGCGGATGACGACCACGTCGCCGGCGGCGAGCCTGCCCGCCGCCACCGCGTCCATCGCCGCTCGCTCACCGTCGAACACGCGCGCGGTGCCTTCGAACACGTCGGAGTCGAAGCCGGCCGACTTCACCACTGCACCCTCAGGCGCCAGCGACCCGCGCAGGATGGTGAGCCCACCTGTCCGGTGGATCGGCTCGGTCATCGCGCGGATCACCTTGCCGTCGGGGTCCGGCGGGTGGATCCCCGACAGGTTCTCGGCCATGGTCTTGCCGGTCACCGTCAGGCAGTCGCCGTGGAGCAGTCCTGCGTCGAGCAGGGCCCGCATCACCACGGGCACGCCGCCGACGCGGTCGATGTCGGTCATCACGTAGGCGCCGAACGGCTTGACGTCGGCCAGGTGCGGGACCTTCGCGCCGACCCGGGCGAAGTCGTCGATGCTGAGCTCGACGTCGGCCTCATGGGCCATCGCAAGCAGGTGCAGCACCGCGTTGGTCGAGCCGCCGAAGGCCATGACGACGGCGATGGCGTTCTCGAACGCCTCCTTGGTCATGATGTCGCGCGCGGTGATGCCGCGGCGGAGCAGCTCGACGACCGCCTCCCCCGACTTTCGCGCGAACCCGTCGCGACGCCGGTCGGTGGCGGGCGGCGCGGCCGACCCGGGCAGCGACATACCGATCGCCTCGGCGACCGAGGCCATGGTGTTGGCGGTGTACATCCCGCCGCAGGCGCCCTCGCCGGGACAGATCGCGCGCTCGATGGCGTCGACGTCCTCGCGCGACATCCGACCGGCCGCGCAGGCGCCGACCGCCTCGAACGCGTCGATGATGGTCACCGTCTTCTCGGTGCCGTCGGACAGCTTGGCGATCCCGGGCAGGATCGACCCGGCATACAGGAACACCGAGGACAGGTCGAGCCGCGCGGCCGCCATCAGCATGCCGGGCAGCGACTTGTCGCAGCCGGCCAACAGCACCGAGCCGTCGAGCCGCTCGGCATTCATCACGGTCTCCACCGAGTCCGCGATGACCTCCCGGCTGACCAGCGAGAAGTGCATCCCCTCGTGACCCATCGAGATGCCGTCGCTGACCGAGATCGTCCCGAACTCCAGCGGATAGCCACCCGCGGCGTGCACGCCGTCCTTGACCGCCTTCGCGAGCCGGTCGAGCGACAGGTTGCAGGGCGTGATCTCGTTCCACGACGACGCCACCCCGACCTGCGGCTTGGCGAAGTCGTCATCGCCCATGCCCACCGCTCGCAGCATCCCCCGCGAGGCGGTGGCCTCCAGACCGTCGGTGACCGCGCGGCTCCGGGGCTTGGCATCTGGCGTCGTCGTCATGCCACGGATTCTACGAGCGCCCGCGGGCGGCGCACGCCCCGTCTCATGGCCGTCTGCGTGGCGCGGGCCTCCGGTCAGCCGCGGGCCACGTGGAAACGCTCGAGCTGAGCCGATCCCTCGCCCAGTTCGGTCCAGTGACCCGAGTACGACAGCACCGCCAGCGCAGTGGTCGGGAACCCCTCCCCCATGGCCCGGTGGGCCTCGACCGAGCCCTGCCCATCGGCCAGCATGCTGGCCAGCGCGGGTATGCCGGGGGCGTGGCCGATGACCATGAGGACGTCGGCGTCAGGGTCCGCCTCCTGGACGACGGCGAGCAAGGACTCCGGAGAGGCGTTGTACACGGCTCGCTCGTGACGGACCTCGGCCTCCACACAGCCCGCAGCGGCCAGCGCCTCGCAGGTCTGCAGCGTGCGCGACGACGTCGAACACAGCACCAGGTCGCACCCGATGGCGTGCTCGCGCAACCAGTGACCCGCCTCAGCCGCGTCGCGGCGACCTCGACCGGTCAGCTCACGTGCGTGGTCGTCCTTGCCCTGGACGTGCTCCGCCCTGGCATGCCGCACGAGTACGAGCGTGCGGTCCTCAGCGGCGCGGGTCACCCTCCACAGCATGCCTCGGTTGGTGCCCGAGGGCCAGTGCAGACGGGCCCGTCGCGTCTCCGGGGGTCCGGTGGGACCAGGGTCCTGTACGCGCCGCTCAGGGCGTGCTGTTGGGCCGCGGGCGGCGCGGGCGGGCCGAGTCGAACGCGAGGTTGCTCGAGCCCTCCCCGCGGCCGACGCGAACCCGGCGGGTCGTCCAGCGCACGTATTCGCCGTCCGCCCGACGGGTCATCGAGGGCTGGCGGCGCACCACGACTCCCTCCCGAGGGATCTCGGCGTCCTTGACCACGGCCGTGGCCGGCTCGTTGAGCAGCACCCCCAGCGGCCGGATCGGCACGCCGCCACCATCGGGCATCGCGCCCTGGACGAGCTCGATCGCCCGGTATCCCGAGGAGCGCGGAAGGTAGGGGATCCAGCGCGCGGGAACCGACGTCTGCAGCAGGTAGTCGAGCTCGGCGGTGGGCACCGGACCGGGATCGTTGGGGGTGAAACCGTCGCGCTCGCGGGCCCGGTCGCGCGCGACGCCGCTCGGGCCCTGGACGCTGCGTTCGACGGCCCACGCGAGGTTGGCCATCTCGTCGCGGAGGAAGAGCACCTCCTCGACCGCCGGCCCGTCCTGCACCGCCAACGCGCCAGGCGGGGTGAGCAGTCCGTTGATGGAATCCCCTGCAGCCGTAGTGATCTGATACATCCGCCAGTGCTCGTCGGCGCTGACCTCGACGGTCGGTCGCACCTCGAAGCGCTCGCCGAAGGTCGTGACATAGAGCACCGAGTCGACGGTGGTGAGCGAACCCACCGGGACGTCGACCGGCACCACCAGCCAGTCGTTGCCATAGGTGAGCGCGAACTCGGCCAGCAACAGCCGAGCGAGGTCCCACGGCTCGGCCTCGACCACGCCGAGGTTCACCTGGGCGTCCTCGAACTCCCACAGCCGGTCGGCCGGCATTCCCGGGTAGCGCAGGGGGCTGGCGAGCAGCGCGTGGATCTCGGGCGCGGCGGCCACCGGTGGTGCGGCCCCGTCCGGCAGCGCCAACGGGGTGCTCGACGCCTGGAAGCTCGCCCAGCCGATCTCCCCACCCGTGTGCGCCGGCGCGTCCAGCACGGTGTCGCCCGCGCCGACCCGGAACCGGTACTCCAGCCGGTCGCCGACCCAGGCGTCGTCCCCCGGTCCCGCCGGCGGCGACACCTCGGCGCGGTACCAGCCGAGCCACTCGCCGAGCATGCCCTGCAACAGGCCGGCCTCGGCCGGCGCTGCGGGCTGCAGCCAGTCCGGGAGATCGGGCAAAGCCGCCTCGAGCGCCGTGGCGGCCAGCTCGGCATCGGGCACGGGACGACCGGCCAGCAGGGCCGACAACCTCAGCCATGTCGGGTCGAGATCGGCGTTCGCGCCGCCCGGGTGGTGCGACGCGTCCAGGTCGAGCGGGCAGTGCGCGACCAGGGCGTCCCTCAGGGCCGGGAGCTCGGGCAGCTCGCTGTCCTCCATCGCCGCCAGCAGCGCGGTCCCCGCCTCCGCCCGCGCCCGCAGACCCGGACCACCCGGTGGCACCGTCCCCTCCGCCTCCACCGCCGGCTCGAGGAGGTCGTGGACACCGAGCGCTCGCACGGTCCCGTCGTCGCCCGGGGCCCACCGGTCGACCGGGGTGGACCGGGTGACCACCCGCACGGTCAGCGGAGTGCCCGCGTCCTCACCCTCGAACTCCCCGAACTGCCACTGCCGGCACATCATCCAGAGCGGGTCGTGGACCCGTGCCTCCAGGCCGGGCCGCGGGTCGCCGGTGGTGGTCTGCGGCTCCAACCGGGTCCAGCTCGGCGGGAACCGCACCGACAGCGCGACGATCTCGGCGCGTACCTCCGTGGACAGGAACTCGATGGTCATGGCTGCACCTTCAGGAAGCTCAGCGCCTCGGACTGCAGGAACGCCGACTGGGCCAGCCGGTGCCAGTCGATCACCGGCTCGCCCTGCAACGACCAGTCCCGGAAGTACAGCGCCGGGAGGTACTGCCCGGCAAAGGGGATCATCGGCAGGGTCACCCCACGCAGCCGGGCGAGGGCGAACGCCTCGTCGATCACCTCGAGCAGCCGGTCGGCCGTCCACGCACCCCCGTCGGGGGTCATCGCGAGCAGGATCGACTGCGGTGGCCTGGCACCGGGACCGTTGGCGTGCACCGCGATCCCCGTGGTGGCAACGTCCACGAGCTGGGGAGGCAGGTCGGGCTGAGCGGGGTCCGACCGCTCGAGTCGGCGCGGAACCACCTCCGTCCACTCGTCGACGACGAAGCCGGCGACGGGTCCCCCGAGATCGGCCGCCGGGCCGACGACCTCGGTGACCAGGCTGTCGACCGGAGTGGTGGGTGCCACCGCACCGGGGAACGGCAGCCCGATCCAGGTGGGATATGCACCCGGCGGGGTCTGGACGACACGAAGGCGAGTCGTGCTGCGCGAGAACGCCTCTCGCACCATCAGTGCCTCGCCGTAGGAGGCGGCCCCTGCCCGCAGCACGCCCGACCGGACCAGCCACGGGCGCAGGTCACTGCCGGAGCGAGCGGTCACCCCCGCCGGTCCGCACGCCTCGCTCCACACGTCTGCGGCCACGGGCGGCAACAGGGGTACCGCGAGGAAACCGGTCCCGAACACGGCCTCGACGCCCTGGCGCGCGAGCTCGACCGCTGCCTTCGGCGAGGTCGCCGGGTCCTGGGCGCGGGTGACCAGCCGAGCTGCAGCAGCGACCCGCCGACCGCCCTCGGCAAGGAGGGACTCGGCCGCGAACGCGACCTCGTCCGGGGTCAGGATCGCTGGGGTCCCCGGTGCGGGGCGGACGCCGAAGGCCAGCAGCCCAGCCGGATCGCCCACGGTGACCGCCGCCTGCAGCGCCGCGCGGGCCGCGTCCGCCCGAGCGATGATCTCCGGCGCGTTCGGCATCCGGCGTCCGTCGTCGGGCGAGGCCTCACTGGTCGGTCGCACGCCGAGGTCGGCCGTGTCCAGTGGACGCGAGCCGACCAGCAGGCTGCGCAGCATCCCGGCGAGCTGCCACAACGGACCCAGCGCGGGGACGCCGTCGGGCAGGTCCGGGACTGCGGCGGTGACCCGCGCCACCAGGGTGCTGGTGACCGCGGTGTCGCCGTCGGCGTCGTACAGGACGTCCAGCGCGCTGAGCCCGGCACCGGCCAGGCTGGGGCCACCGTCGGTCAGGGACAGCGCGGTCGCGGGTCCGAGCGCGGCCTGCGCCCAGATCTCGAGGCGGGGCTCGGCGGCCGAGCGAGGGGAGGAGCTCCACCCTCCGCCGGCTCCGGCGGACGCGGTGACCACCGCTCCGAGGCGATGACGGAGGGAGACCCCCGACCGAGGCTGCAGGACCACCTCGGGCTCCGGCGGGACGGACTCCCCCGCACCGAGGACGTCCAGGGCGGCCGAGGCCCGCGCAGGGTTGCCGCTGACCAGCTGGTGCACGGACTCGGCGAGCAGCAGGTCCGCCACGGCGTCGTGGGTCCGGTCCAGCTCCGCGATGGCCGCCAGCACCGCCTCCGCCTCGCCGGGGCGGGGCGGCACCCACGCCTCGATGTACCTCTGGTCGGACGGTCCCGTCACCAGCGCGCTTCCCACCCGGGCGGTCGGCACCTCCAGGAGCCGCAGGCCGTCGACCACGTCCGACGCGGCCACCGCCTCCTCAGCGGGCTCCTCGGGCTCGGTGAGCTTGCCTGCGCGGAGCGGGGCCAGCGTGCGCAGGACGTAGATGAACCGGTCCAGCTCGAGGTCACCGCCGGACCGGTCGTGCAGACGCCGCTCGAGCCGATATCCCAGCAGGGCGCCGAGGCTCTGCCCGTTCCGCATCCCCTCGAGCAGCGAGAGCGCGTCGCGGACCCGGTCGCTGGACAGGTCGATGTCCAGGGCCTCGGCGTCCGGGTCACCCCGACGCTGGGTCAGCCGGCCGCTGCGCAGCACCCCCGCCGTGGCGGCGTGGGTGAGCCCGGGCGCGTGGACGTACCCGCCGTCGCCGGGGTCGTGGAGCACCTTTCGACCGTCGACGGTCCCGCCGTGCTCCGCCACCCGCAGGCGCACCCGGTCCAGCACCCCGTAGGCACCGATCCGGCAGCCGTCCGGCGTGGCGGCACGCAGGTCCGCGAGCCGGCGCGAGGCCGCCGAGGTGAGCCAGGCGTCCAGGCGGTGCGAGCAGCAGTCGAGGGTCTCGGCGAGCAGCAGGCGCCGGTCCTCGTCGTCGACCACCGACGCGACGACCCCCAGCGCCAGCCTGGAACGCCCCCCGCCGCTGACCCGCCCGGAACAGCTCGCTGACCACGAGCATCCCCTCGGGCTGACGCAGGACCTCCAGGCTGGCCTCGTCGCCGGCGAGCTGCTGGGCGTAGGTCGGCGCCGCGAGCGCCGGGATCAGGGTCGCGACACCGAGGGACCGCCGGTCGAACCGGCCGTCGGCGGCGCGCTCGAGGTGGGCAGCGGCGTCGGCGAGCACCGGGTCCGCCCACGCTTCGTCCTGGATCGCCGACAGCGCAGTGAGGGCGAGGTCGCGGTCGATGTCGACGGCGGACTCCTGGAGCGCCACCCGCAACCCCCCGTCCCGCAGGTCGCGGTCGGCCACCCGGTCGACGGTGTGGCGGCTCATCGCGTCGGCATGGGCGAGCAGGACCTGCAGGACGCTCACCGGCTTGGCCGGCGCGGGGGTCGGCTGCAGCAGGTTGTCGATGAACCCGGGGTCGCTCGGGTGGACCAGCGGCAGTGCCAGGCTGCGTGTCGCCTTGCCGGTGAGGCGGTCGCCCTCGAGCTGGTCGTCGTGGATCCCGGACAGCAGGGCGACCACCGAGGACTGGGCCTGCTGGCCGAGGATCGACCCGAAGAGCTCCGTGTGTCGACGGCGACCGACTTCATCACCTCGGCGTCGAGCTGGGTCCGCACGCGCAGACCGCGCAGGACCGCGTCGGTGCCCAGGATCTGCGGGATCGCGTCGTCCAGGGCACGGTTCATCACCGTCGGCACGTCGCGGGCGGCCTCCTCCCAGAACTGTCGCTGACGCACCACGAACGGCACGACCTGGGTCTCGGCCCGGTCGCCCCGCACCGGTCGGTAGGTCCCGGCGTCGGTGGACATGATCGGCAGCAGCCCATAGGGCTGGCGCCCGAGACGGAGCGCGGGCACCGGCCCGCGCCCGCGCACGTGGCCCACCCACTGGTCGTGGATCGCGTCGAGCATCGGCCAGTCGAGCCGGTGCTGGGGGTCGTTCGCCCGGCCTCGGTGACCACCTCCAGCGCATCGGCCCAGGTGCGTCTCCCACAGAGCCTCGTTGAACGCACGCGCCCGATCCTGTTCGGGCACAGTGCCGCCCGCCAGCGGCGCGAGGACGGAGGCCGGGAGGCCCGAGGGCCCGGGCCGCGACGGCGGCGTTGGTCCCCGCCAGTGGCTCGGGCAGCGGGTCCACCGCTGGCGCACCCAGAGGCGTACGCCGGCTCCACGAGGCGCGCGCCGAGTCGGTGTTGTTGGTCGGCGTGCCCTGGGCGAGGAACTCCGCGCCGTCACCGAACCGGTGCTCGCGGAACAGCGTCCCCAGGGCCGCAGCGCTCGCCGCCGCGTCGAGGGAGGAGCGGACGCCGTAGACCACCACCCGCTCGATGTCCTGCCCGGGGACCGGCAGCGGCACGGTCACGGCCAGGCCGAGGGTCACCGCCTCCTCGTAGTCGACCAGCCACCGCAGGGCGGCGTCCAGCGGCGGCAGGTCCTGGTCGTCGAGCACCACGGGCTGGAGCTGGTCGAGCGCGGTGAGACCGACCGGGACCTCGTCGGGAATGACCCGGCCGACCACGGTCCGTGGCGCGGCGCCGTCCTGCTCGATCCGGACGATGAACCGGTCGGGCAGCGTCCGCACGACGCTCGGCGCCTCGCTGAACACCTCGGGGCACCGGGAAGATCGGTTCTGCAGCATGGCGATCCGCGAGGTTGGTCGGTCGCATCGCCTCGGCCACCCAGGGCGCCCGACGGAGCCCGACGGCAGCGGTCAGGACCTCCCAGGTGTGCAGGCCGGCCGGGTCGGCGCCCGCCCAGACCGCCTCCCAGTACGTCGTGCCGGCAACCGTCTCCTCCGGCGTCAGCCCATCGGCCAGCGACTCGACGTGCACCGCGTCGGGGAAGATCCGCACCCGCAGGGCCGCCTGGTCCGGGGTCGACCGCACCTCGACCCGCACGGGCAGCAGCACCAGCGGCACCTCGCCGCCGAGGTCGACGCGCGCCCCGAAGATGCCATCGAAGATCTCGTGCCGCTGGTCGAGCCAGGTGTGGTCGAGCACGACCCGCCGGGGGTCCGCCGCCGGGGGGAGCCGGGTGAGCCGGTCGCGCAGCAGGTCGAGGTCGCCGGGACCGGGCATCACGCCTCCTCTGCATCGAGCATGCGCTGGCCCTTGTAGGCCGCCCGCGCGGGCAGCTGGAACAGCAGCCACGCGGCCTCGGCGCTGGACCGCGCCCACTGCGAGGTGTCCAGGGTGCCGCCACCGCCTGGTGGCGGACCGTCGGTGAACGAGACCGGTGCCGGGACGCCGGGACGGAGGAACCCGCCCGGCTCGACTGCGAAGTCGGCCCAGGTGAGGTCGTCACGGGTCTGCGGGGCGCCGCCGCCCTCGCGCGACTCGTCCAGCCCGAACCGCGGCTCGGTCGGGTTCTCCGAGAGGGTGAACCACCAGACGAAGTCGTCGGCCTTGATCTCCGCCTCGGTGAGGTCGAAGCCGACCAGCAGCATGTTCGGTGCGAGGTGGATCCGGAACAGGGTCTCCCTCGGCGAGTCGGCATCACCCATCTCGAGCAACGGGACCTCGTGGTCGTGGAGCAGGTCGCCGTCCACCTCCTGCGCCTGGCGCACGGCGTGCGCGACCACGCCCGGATAGCGCTTGACCAGGTCGCCCCTCACGAGCATGACGATGCGCCCGTCGAGCCGGGGGTCCAGGTGTGCGCCGAGTCCCCCACTGCGCCACAGCGGTTCGTGCAGGTCCGCGCCCAGCTCGGGCCGTCCGGTCCAGAACGACCGGAAGTAGGTCCCGCGCTGGTCGGCTGGGTACTCGCGCCAGAGCAGCTCGCGACCCATCTCGTGGTTGAGCCCGACCATGAACGCCTCGACGAACCGGCTGTTGGTCTCCAGCAGCGTGGCCATGTCGGGGCGCTTGATGAGGCCGAGTCCGGGGATCATCCAGTCGCGGTCGTAGCGGTCGAGCGCCTCGTACATCGCGTCGTCGAACCGTGGGGACGCCATCACCGGCTCGATCCGCTGGTCGGCGAACCAGTCCGGCCGCAACCACGACGGCATCCGCCCGGTGCCCGCGGTGAGCCGGGCGTGGATACGCGCCGGCACAGTGACTGCGGGGTCGAGCCTGGTGACCAGGTCCAGGGGTGGGACCGACAACCGCTGCCGCACCGGCTCGGCGAACTCGTCGGTGCGCACGATCGTCTCCGCGACCGCCTTCAGACCTGCGGGGAACAGCTCGCGGGTGCGGCCCAGGTGGGAGGTCAGTCGTTCCTGGAACTGCTCCGCCTGCCGCTCCAGGTCCTCGAACGCCAGGCGACCCGCGAACTGGGCGGCGAAGTCGACGTACCCGCGGGTCCACTCGGCCAGCTCACCAGCGTCCGCGACGAGCTCGCGGTCGCGGTCGCGGTCGCGTGGGCGGGCTGGCAGGTCGAGCCGACGGACCGACGCCACCGGCACGACGTACTCGCCCACGTCTGCCCTGCGTCCCGCCCCGGCGAGCGCCCGCACCTGCAGCGCTCCGAACACGGCCGACCGGGCGAGGCGATGGTCCTCCTCCAGCTCCTGCGGCGAGGGCAGACCGGCGAGCACGGCCGACATCGCCCCGGCCGAGGTCGTCGCCGCGGGGTTCACCTGGGCCAGGTCGAGCCGGTCCACGAACTCGGTGGTCAGCACCTGGTCCAGCCCGGCCGACCGGACCCCCGACTCGAGTTGCTCGGCGAACTCCTCGACGCTCGTGCCGGGCGCGAGCCGCTCGACCAGCTCGGGAGTGATCCGTGCGCGCGCCGCCTTGCTCAGGCTGGTGATGCCGTCCGGTGGGCTGTAGGCGAGGACCCAGTCGGTCGTCAGGCCGTCGTGCTGCACGGTCAGCCGGTCCACCACCTCGGCGGCGGCCACCGGCGACGCGACGTCGGTGAGGGCGACGCGGACCACCGGACCACGCAGTCGGAGCATGCGTCGATAGGCGCCGGACACGGCGGGGGTCGGCAGCGAGCTGGTGTCGACGGCGGAGTGGATCGTCACTCCCGGCGCGTCGAGCAGCTTCTGGTGGACGCGGCTGGTGACCTTGAGGACGCCTGCGTCGTCCAGGCGCCCGAGGTGCCGCCGGTGCAGCGACCCCGAGACGTACTTGGCCAGCTGGGCGAGCCGCAGCTGGCGGTTGGCCTCCTCCACCCCGATGACCTGGTTCCAGGCCGACGCCATCAGGGCCTCCTGGTCGTGCTGGACGACGCGGGTGCCCAGCCCGCCGACCACGCGGTGACGCGGGTCGGTGTTGAGCTCGCGGAACCACAGGGGCTGCGCCGCCCCCGCAGCGCCGGTGTCCAGGCGCGGCTGTCGGGCGTGGTTGGAGCCGTACAGCGGGGGACCCACCAGAGGCGGTCCCGGGTCCTCCTGGTGCGCCTGCTCGTCGGCCCGGTTGAGACGGGACACCAGCTCCTCGGACACCGCCGGGTCCCACTGCTGCTCGGCCTCCGAGGGCCAGTGCTGCTCGGGGTAGTCCTCCGGGTCCTGCGGAGAGACCACGGGGCCTTCGACCACCATCTCGGCCCCCGGGTCGTCCGTGCCGAGCGCGGCACCGTCCCACGGACGGGTGGCGTCGACCCGGCGGCGTCCGACGCCCGGTGGCGCGACCGCAGGGCGGATCCGCCGGGCGAGCTCCTCGAAGTTGCCGTTCTCCCCGGTGGCGAAGGACCAGGCGAAGTACGCCGGCAGCGAGACCATGCTGTCGGGGGCACCGCTGCCGAAGTCGCCGCTGGTCCCCCACGAGGGCTCGAGCGTCGTCACCGCACCCAGACCGAGCCCGGCGGCGCGACCGGCCGAGAAGGTCGGCACGACGAAGGCGGTGTAGGCAGTGCGCGGAGCGAGCCGTCGAGGGCACACGAGCCGGGAGAGGTTGTGGGCGGCGTTGGCGCCCGAGATACGTTGTTGCAGAGTCGGATTGACTACCGCAGTCGCGCCCTTGGCACCCATCACCTGCGCGTGGGCCCACGCCCAGGCCTCGCCCAGCGGCTGGAGCTGGTCCCGGCGGATGCCGACGGTGCGCAGCGTGCCGCGACTCGCGCCCCACTCGAACGTGCCGGACTCGGCGATGACCAGGGTGATCCACGGCACCAGCCGGCCTCCGTTCGGACCCGTCGGCGTGAACAGCCACGGGAGCTCGGGGCGGTCGAACTCGACCTGGACGAGGTCGTCGACCTCCGTGTCGTGCGCATCCGGACGGGGCCACGTGCGGATCACCTGGTGGGTGGCCAGCTCGGCGACGTCACCCGGCCCGAACACGTGGATCGTCATCTTCGCGGTGTCGGTGCCCGTGTCGTCGACCACGGGGACCGCCATCTCGACCGAGGCGCGGGCGGCAGCCCCCCAGACGAACGGGGTGTCGAGCGCGGCCGCGATCCCGCTGCGCACGTGCGGCACGAACACATAGCGGTCCAGGACCTGTTGCTCCGGCTCGATCGGGACGTGGAAGCTCCTGACGATGTCCCGGTCGTAGAAGCGGTCCCCGGCCAGGGATCGCAGGGTGTCTGCCATCACCCCACCCCCAGCCGGGTCACGACGACGCCACCGAGGTCGGCCGCTGCCTCCGCGGCCTGGGTATAGGTCAGCGGGCGGTCGGTGACCACCGCGGCGGCCAGGGTGGCTGCGGAGCGGACCATGCTCTCTCCCGGGTCAGCGAGGACGATCGGATCGGGCTGCGTCGCATACCGGGCCCGGTCCCGCAGACCGGTGCGTCCGGCGGCGCCGGCCTGCAGCGTGGTGGAGGCGAAGGTCGCGATGAGGGGATCACGGACGGCCGATCGCAGGATGAACCGGATGTCGGGGTCGTCGGCCACGAAGGTCTCGTACCGCAGCTCGGCCTGGCGGGAGGCGGCCCACTCGGCGGTCTCGCCCGGGGGTCGGACCTGGGCGCCCGCGGGCATCGCCTCGAACCCGGGTCGGGAGAGCTTCTGGTCGTCGGTGAGGTCCAGGAAGCTGCCGGGTGCGAACTGCTCGCTGACCGCGCTGACCGCGCCGGCCGGGGTCGCGTTGACCAGCGGCACCCCCAGGTGCACCCGACGCTCACCCTCCGGGACCGGGTTGGCCGCCACCCGGGCGAGGACCGTCTCCAGGGGCACGGCGTGCTGACGCACCTCGAACAGGCCCAGCGGGTGGACGGTCACGTCGGTGTCGCTGGCCGCGACCGGCAACATCCGGGCGACCTCGTCGGCATCCGGCGGGGTGATCGACTGCCACGAACCGGGGTTGCGGTGCAGGGCCTCGTGCACGAGCTTGCGCGGGTGGGCGGGCGCCGGCAGCGGGTTGTCGTCGTCGCCCCAGGTGAACGGACCCACGTCGATGGCGACCGTCCACCAGAGGATCTCGACCTCGGCAGTGCCCTGCGCCTTCCACGGCGCCGGGCCCTCGAGGTGCAGCGCGACCGTGACACCGCAGAGCGTGACACCGAGCGCGCGGACGGTCAGCCCGATGCCGAGGTCGATCAGGAACAGGAAGCGTGGCGACCACACGACCAGCGCGTCGAACTGGAGGTACCCGGTGACCGAGGCGACCGCGAGGTCGGCACCGAGGTCGACCCGCGCGCCGAGCTGGATGCTGTTGGAGGTCACCGCGAAGTAGGCGGTGGCGCGCAGGGTCAGGACCGCCGGCGGTGACAGGTCGATCTGCATGCGATCCATGCCACGCAGCTGCTTGGGCGGCTGGTACTTGGGGTGGAACCCGCCTGCGCTGATGGCGAACTCGGCCCCGCCACCCCATTTCAGGAACAGCCCGATGTCGCCGCTGAGCGAGAAGCCCGCGATCCGGGAGTTGCGCAGGCTGACCAGGATCAGCAGGTAGTCGGGCGTGATCTCGCCGTACAGGGTCGCGCGCAGGTCGACGATCGGCAGCTCCGGTGCCGGGAGCGCGATGATCACCCGGCCGAGGATCACGACCTTGGGGTCCGGAAGGCTGATCACCACCCCGAGCTGGGCACGTAGGAAGCTGACCGGACGACCCCACCCGACCTCGACCATCGGCCCGATGACGATCGAGCCCTGGTCGACCGGGAACACCTTCTCCAGCGTGTCCAGGATGCTCGATGCGGCGGCGACCGGGTCCTCGGGGAACAGGATGTGGTCGAGCGCGCCGCTGGCCAGGCTCTCGCGGAGCGCGTCGGTGTCCATGCGGTGCTCGATGCCGAGGATGCCGCCGACCGCGTTGAGGGTGAACCCGAAGCTGAGGTCGATCGCCGGCGTGAACTCCACCGAGAGCACCACCACCAGCGCGAAGTCCGGGTCGAGAGTCAGCAGGCCGACCGCCTTGACCTCGATCGGCCCGAGCCGGAGCTGGAGCGCGCCGCCATACCCGCCCGGGCGTTGCGCGATGAACCCGCCGCCCTTGACGATGCCCGCATCCAGGGTCAGGCCGATCCCGGTGGGGGCCTTGACGCTCAGCGACAACGGGCTGGCACCGTCGAGTACGGCGCCGGGGTTGATGTGCGCGCGGACTCCCGCGCCTTCGACCGCGCCGGTGATGACCCCGCCGAGGTCGACCGTGAAGGCGCTGCCGAGGTCGACCGAGTCCGGCACGCCTGCCGGCAGCTCGAGCGCGAGCTCACGGATGTCCAGCGCCCCGAGCCTGGGAGCAGCGGGCAGCACCACTCGCGGCGAGGCGCTGCCGCCCAGGGTGAGCCCGCGATCGGTGTCGACGCCGAACGTCACGTCGGAGGTCACCGACCCGCTCGCGCCGCCCAGCAGCGACGAGATCGCTCCGCCCCCGACTCCAACCTCGATCCCCTTGGCGGCCAGGGAGATCGCGAAGAGCGGTGCGCCACCGTCGAGGCGCAGCCGCGCGGTCAAACGGCCCGAGTCGAAGCCGAAGTTCAGCGGTGAGGGGAACAGCGAGGTCCCCGGCACCTCGAGGGAGTACACGAGTGCTCCACCCGACAGGTCGAGGCCCGGCACCGCCGCGGGGAGGCCGAGCTGTGCGGCCAGCCCGCTCGGTGTGGCGTCCGCCCAGCCGATCGTCTCCAGCAGCACGTCGCGGAGCTGCTTGGGGGCACCGGGCACCGCAGCCGCTGCCTGCTCCAGGTGGGTGAGGAACGAGCCGAGCAGGTTCGCCGCCCCGACCAGATTGGCACCGGAGAGTGCGGCCGGGACCTGGGCGAGGTCGGCTCGCGCGGCGGTCAGGTGTCCGGCGACGACCCCGCTGGCATCGGCGAAGCCGTTGACGCCGAGCGCCGCGGCGTAGGCCTGCGCCTCGGCCAGGACCTCGTCGACCAGCTCATCGAGCCGCGCCCGCGCGAAACCCAGCGCGGCGCGCAGCACCTCGTCGGCCAGGCTCATCGACCGCGGCCTCCTACGAGGGACCAGCCGGCGCCGGCAGCACGTTGCACGCCATCGACGCCCGTCCTTGCGGACTACAGCTGAGGACTACTTCTCGGACTTCTGGGACGACTCGGGATGACCTCATCCCACGTCGTCCGTCGTGGCCGGCGCGACAGCCCGATGGTGCAGACCTGGTGCGCGGCGATGCTGAGGGCAACGAAGCCTCTCCACCATAGCGATGCGCTCTCGGTGTCGGAAGGCCCACTGGCGCAGACAATTCGGGCGTAGGGGTCGGGTGCCCGGCGCTCGCGCCGCCGATGCCTGGCGACGTCCCGCCCCGACGACGTCACGAAGCCGCGGTCGCCGGCCTACGCACCGGGCTTCACCACGTTCGCCAGGGGGCGAGCGGTAGCCCAGGCGGACAGCTGGGCTCGCACCAGCCGCACCGCACGCGGTTGGAACGCGGTGGTCGCCCCGCCCACGTGGGGGGTGACCAGCACCCCCGGCGTGCGCCACAGCGGGTGGTCGGCCGGGAGCGGCTCCGGCTCGGTGACATCGAGTGCGGCGCGCAGGCGACCACTGCTGGTCTCCGCGACCAGGGCGTCGGTGTCGACCACGCCGCCGCGGGCGACGTTCACCACGAGCGCACCGTCGGGCAGGGCCGCGAGGAAGCCCCGGCCCACGAGGCCGCGCGTCGCGTCGACAAGGGGGGTGATCACGATGACCACGTGTGTGTTTGGAAGCAGGTCGGGCAGCTCCGCGACGCCGTGCACCTCGGCGACGAGGTCGTCACCCCCGCGGGGTCGGCTCGCCACCGCCATGAGCTCCACCTCGAACGGCGCCAGTCGGGTCGCGATGGCCCGACCGATCGAGCCGTAGCCCAGCACCATCACGCGGGAGTCGGCGAGCGAGGGGCGGACGACCAGCGGTTCCCACGTGCCGGTCGCCTGGTTGGCGCCGAACTCCGGGATCCCGCGCAGCGACGCGAGGGTCAGGGCGAGGGCGAGCTCAGCGGTCGACGTGTCGTGGACGCCGCCGGCGTTGCACACGGTCGCTCCAGAGGGAACGAGATCCAGGACCCCGTCGAAGCCGGCGGTCAGCAGCTGGACGACCTCGAGGGCGGGTGTCGACGAGAGCGCCCTGAGCTGGCTGGCTGGTCGCATGTATGGCGGCACGACGAACCGGACGTCCTCGGGCTGGGGCGGTGGCCCAGTCAGGTCCCAGACCCGCAGGTCGACTCCCTCCACCGGGCCCACCTGGTCGATCCACTGCTGGTCCGGGAGGGTCGCGATCGCCATTCGCTCACGGTATCCAGTCGTCCTCCCGCACCACCACGGGGTGGATTTGACCGGGTGCGGAGGTTCCGGGGGAGGATGGGTGATGCGACCCCGGTATGCCGCGGCCCCCCTGCTCGTCATGCTCTGCGCCGTCGCGCTGGTCGGGTGCTCGCAGGAGGCGGAGCCGTCGGCGTCCGCGAGCAGCGCCTCCGCGACGACCATTCCGTCGGACACCACAGCACCGAGCACCCCCGCGCCGAGCCCCGGCGACTCCACCACAACAGCCGCGTCGTCCGGGCCCTCGGGGCCGGTTCCCGACCGCACCTCGACGATCGCCACCGACCTGGACGTCCCGTGGGCGATCGCGTTCCTGCCCGACGGCTCGGCGCTGGTGACGCTCCGGGACCAGGCGCGCCTGCTCCGCGTCCGGGAGGGTGCGGCACCCGTCGACCTCGGCGAGGTCCCCGGCGTGCAACCGAACGGCGAGGGTGGTCTGCTCGGGGTTGCGGTCTCCCCCGACTTCGCCAGCGACGGTCGAATCTTCCTGTACACCACCGCGAACCAGGACAACCGCGTCGTGACGGCCACCCTGAGGAACGGTCGCCTGGGTGCGCCGGAGCCGATCCTCACCGGCATACCCAGGGCGGGCAACCACAACGGTGGTCGGCTGAAGTTCGGTCCGGACGGGTTCCTGTACGTCACCACCGGCGACGCCGGTGACACCAGCCGGTCGCAGGACCGTGGCTCGCTCGGCGGCAAGATCCTGCGGATCACCCCGGAAGGCGACCCGGCGCCGGGCAACCCGTTCGCCGGCTCACCGGTGTACTCGCTGGGCCACCGCAACGTGCAGGGCATCGCGTGGGACGCCGACGGTCGGATGTTCGCCAGCGAGTTCGGCCAGAACACCTGGGACGAGCTGAACGCGGTCACCCCCGGCGCCAACTACGGCTGGCCGGAGTTCGAGGGTGACGAGGGCGGCGCCGGGATCACCCGCCCGTTGCGGCAGTGGGCGACCAGCGATGCGTCGCCGAGCGGCATCGCGGTCGACCGTGACGGAGACCTGTACATGGCGGCCCTGCGCGGTGAGTCACTGTGGCGAGTTCCGTTGTCCGGCGGGCGTACTGGCGAGCCAGAGCGCCTGTTGCAGGGCCAGTACGGCCGGCTGCGCGATGTCGTCCTCGCCCCCGACGGCCGGCTCTGGGTGCTGACCAACAACACCAGCCGCGGGAGCGGTCGCGACGGTGACGACCGGCTGCTCGCCGTCCCGCCGGCCCGGCTCACAAGATAAGGAATTCGCCTGATGTCGTGAGGTGGCGCAGCCGACAGGCTCTGGGGTGTCAGGAAGCACACGCCCACGAAAGGAACGGCACCATGTCGCACACCGCCACGTCGCAGACCACCACCTCCCCCGTGACCGCCCGCCTCGTCGCCGGGATCACCGCGCTCCTGCTCGCCGCCGGTCTGGCCGCGATGGGCTCCGCGTCGAGCGGCGACTCGGACGACGCCGGCAAGAAGTACGGCCCCTCCGCGCAGACCGGGTCGACCGTCGCCGGCAAGAAGTACGGCCCGAGCGTGCCTGCCCTCGGCGGCAGGCGCTTCTAGTCGGCCCGGCACCTCGACCTCCTCCAGCGGCGTCGTCACCGGTCGACGACGCCGCTGCGGTGCACCAGCGCGGCCACCTCGGTGCGGTTCTGCACGCCGAGCTTCATGATGATCCGCGACACGTGCACGCTGGCCGTCTTGGGTGACATGAACAGCACCGCAGCGATCTGCTGGTTGGTGCGGCCGTCGGCGATGAGCGTCGCCACCTCCATCTCGCGCACCGTGAGCGCGGGCAGTCCGGTCAACGCGTCGCCGTCCACCCCGGCGGACAGACGCAGGCGGGCCCGGCCGGCCAGGCGCTGCACGTCGAGAAGCGCAGGCTTCGCCCCGAGGGGGACGAGGAGCGAGCGCGCCCGCTCGAGGTCGGCGCGGACGTCCTTGGCCCGACCCGCGGGCAGGATCGCAGCCCGCCGGGTCCGGCAGACCGCCTCCCGGTAGGGCAGCCCGAGCGCCTCCCAACGCGTCGCGACCTCGAGCCACTGGTCCGGGTCCTCGGTGCCCACCGCCAGGTCGAGGTGGGCCCGCACCTCCGCCGTCCACGCCTCCCCCAGCCCGTCGACCCGGTCGACCTGCTCGGACGCGGACTCGACGAGGTCGGTCCATGCCCGCCGCTCCGGCGGGCGGTCACCGGGGTGGACCGCGAGCCGAGCGGCCTCGACGACGACCTGCCACAGCACCCCGACATCGGTGTGCAGACGGTCGGACCCCAGGACCGGGCGAAGGTGGCCACGAGCCGTCAGGACGTCTCCGAGGGAGGCGGCCAGGCAGGCCCGCGCGAGGTGCGGCTGGTAGGCGTACGCGATGAGCTCGCTCGGCTCGTCCAGTCCGGGCAGGTCGACCACGGCGAGCTCGGTCCACGCGCGTGCGTCGTCCTGGCGCCCCTGCTGGGCCGCGACCACGGCCATCGCACCGGCGCTCTCACCGATCGGGAACCATTCCTGGTTGACCAGGTGCACCGCGAACAGCTCGTGCGCCCGGGCCCACCCGCCCGCGTGGAGATGGGCGACCGTCACCATCTGCGCGAGGGCCAGCCACTCACCGCGGGCGACGTCGACCGACCCGAGACCGGCGAGGGCACGCTCTCCGTGCTCGACCGCCTCGGCGAACCGTCCGAGCGAGGTGAGCGAGTCGACCACGTTCGCGGTGGCCCGGTGGCGCTCCCGGGGATGGACGTCGTCGGTGGCGGCCTCCGCACTCAGCTCAAGACGCAGGGCGTCCTCATGCCGGTGCTGCTGGACCAGCCGATACCCCTCGGCATGGAGGGCGAGGACACGCAACGACGGGTTGGCGCGGATCTCGTCACCGAGGCCGTCGAGCAGGTCGTCGATGGTGGCGGCGAGATCCGGGGGGAGCGCGCGGTTCAGCAGCGTGGCGAGCAGGCCCAGCAACATCGGGGTCGGCCGCCGCGCCTCGGGGTCGCGCAGCACCCTCCGGGCCAGGCGGATGAGCTGGTCCCACGCGAGCACGGCCGCGACACCGGGCGGCGCCGGCTCGTCCGGGTCCGAGCCGAGGAAGCGGCGGGTCTCCAGCCACAGCAGCTGCACGCCTCGCGGCGCCGGCCGCATCGCCAGCTCACTGCTCACCAGGTCACGAGCCGCGCCCGCCTCGCCGGACGCGCGCAGCGCCCAGTAGCACGACATGACGAGGTCGTCGCGATCCATCCCGGTGCTCCGGCGCGGGTCGGCGACGACCGGCCAGAGCTGGAGGACGCGGGTCCAGTGCAACGACGCCTCCAGCGTGGCGTCGAGGCCGGTCGCGACCCGGGCGGCATCGAGCGCAGCGGTGATGGCCCGCTCCGTGTCTCCCGAGTGGTACCAGTGGTGGGCCAGGGAGGTCGTCAGGGTGGCGTCGGCCACGCCACCCGCGGACAACCACGTCGCCCAGCGGTGGTGCCACCGTTCGCCCGCGGACTCGCCGATCGACTCCTCGATCGCCCGCCGCTCGAGCGCGTGGTGCAGCCGGTAGCGCCCCCCGCCGAGCGGGTCGAGCAGTCGGTGCTCGCCGGCCTCCTGCAGCGCGGCGCCGACGGCCTCGTCGTCGAGACCGGTGACACCCGTCAAGGCCCGACGGTCCACCGGATGGCCCCTCACGGCCGCTGCCTCCAGGACCCTTCGGGTGTCGGTGGTCAGGCCCTGGAGACGGGCGATGACCAGGGCGGCGATCGTGGTGGGCAGCCCCTGGTCGAGACGGTGGACGTCACCGACCAGCGCCTCCAGGAACAGGGGTACGCCCTGCGCCAGGTGCGAGATCCGGTCCGCCGCGCCCGGTGGCCACGACCCGTCGTCGGCGGCCCGCAGGTAGCGGAGCACCGCGTCGTCCGGGAGCCGGTGCAGGGTGAGCAGTGCCCCGTGCGGGCCGCGGCCGAGGTCGGCGACGTGGCGCACCACCCGGCGCCCCTCGCCGTCGATCGGACGGACCGTGGCCAGCACGAGCAGTGGCACGGCATCCGAGGTCCGCGCGAGCAGGGCGAGGAGGTCCAGCGAGCTCTCGTCGGCCCAGTGCAGGTCCTCGACGGCCAGGCAGACGAGGTGGGTGGCCCCGAGTCGGACGAGCACCTCGCGGAAGCCGGCGAGCAGGGCCAGCCGGTCGAGCGCGGTGGGATCCGGTGCCGCTCCCAACGTCGGGTGGAGCGCGGCGAGCGCAGAGCGGACGCGCGGGTCGAGGGCGCTGGCCCAGTCGGCGCCGGCGTGGGCGAGCAGGTCGCCCAGGACGCTCGCAGCGACGCCGAACGGGATGCGGTCGCCGGCGACGTCGGTGCCGTGCCCGACGGCCACGAGGACCGGTGCGGTACCCGGCCCCTCCTCACCACGCAGGATGGCGATCGCCTCCTGGACCAGACGCGACTTGCCGAGGCCCGGCTCACCCTCGACCACCAGGACCGCCGGTCGGTTGCGCCGCGCACGGCGGGCGGCGTCCAGGACGACCGCGAGCTCGTTCTCCCGGCCGACCAGCTCGATCGTCGCCCCGAATCCGACCATGCGCCATCATGGCGCAGCCCGTGGCCGCCCGTGGCCGGTCAGTCAGGGGTCGAGCAGTAGTCCACATGGTCGACGTACGACGCGGACCCGACCCGGATCTGGCGGATCACGCCATCGACGTCGGCCTCGAAGAGGGCGGCGTACCCGTTGCTGCGCAGGGTCCCGGCCAGCTCCGGCGGGGTGATGGTGATCCGCGGCCCGAGGAACCGGCTCTGGTACGACGAGTACTCGCCCGCGTACCACTGCGGGTAGGCCTCGGCGACCTTGTCGATCGGGTCCCCCACCTCGATGGGCACGTCGGTGAACCCCACCATCGGGATCCCGGGCGTGCGGACGAGGTAGGCCTGGACCCGCTTCGCGTCGACGACGACGCCGATGTCGCCGGTCGCGTCGACGACCGCGGCGCACGAGCCCCGTTCGGCCTGGATCCCCCCGGCGACGAACTCGATGCCCAGGACCCGCTCGACCTGCTCGGGTGGGATGCCGACGTCGAGACCGGACAGGCCGTAGAACGTGGCCTTCAGCGCTGCCGGCGCCGGCGGAGTGTCGTGGTCCTGGTTCTGGTCGTGGTTCTGGTCCTGGTCGTGGTTCTGGTCCTGGTCGTGGTTCTGGTCCTGGTTGTGGTTCTGGTCCTGGTCGTGGTTCTGTTCCTGGTTCTGTTCCTGGTTCTGTTCCTGGTTCTGGTCAGTGTCGTGCAAGCCTCCGCCTCCACCCCGGCCACCCCCTCTGTCGTCGTCGCACGCGACGAACAGCCCCAGCGCAAGGAGGGCGGCCACACCGCCGGCAGCGCCGCGACGGAGGCGGGAGGTGGATCCGATGACGGCCACGGCGGTAATCTCCTTCGTTCGGGTGACCCGAGCCTGCTCCCCTGCGGCGCGACGGACATCAGGCAAATGCCTTATCTCGTAGCGCTTCACGACCCCAAGGTGACCACGCCGTGCTCGTAGGCGTACACGACGGCCTGGGCGCGGTCGCGGACACCTCGCTTGCCGGAGACCTTGCTCACGTGCGTCTTGACGGTCTGCGCGAAGCCGATCAGGCGGTCGACGACCTCGTGTCGGACAGGCTCGCTGCAGCCGTTCCTCGCCTGGGCGCTCGGCGTCGGGTTCTCGCTGGGGTCGAGGCCGCGGTCGACCAGCTGCCCGATGCCCCGATGCCCCAATGCCCCGATGTCCCGATGCCCTGGACGGGTGGTGCATCTCCTGGTGCTGCCGGCGCTCATCGTCGCGCTCGCCCGTGCGCGGCACGGTCCAGGCTCGCCGTGGCGGTAGGTGCCCACGGCGCCCAGAACGCGATGCGCCGCGAGATGGGGATGGCCCGGGCCTGCCCGTGCACTCGCAGCGCGGTCCTCACGGTGGTCGCGCTGGTCGTCGTGGGCGGCGTCACGCGGCCCGGATCGGTTTATCGGGTCACCCGAGAAAGGAGCGCTTGACCCGACAAGCGTTCTCGGGTCAAGGGCCGGTTTATCGGGTCACCCGATAAACCCAGCGCACCGCCGGCTAGCTGGCGCCGAGCCTGGCGAGGATGATCTCGCGGGCCGCGCCGGCGTCGGCCTGGCCTTTCATCTCCTTCATCACCTGGCCGATGAGCGCGCCGGCGGCCTGGACCTTGCCGGCCCTGACCTTGTCGGCGATGTCGGGGTTGGCCGCGATGACCTTGTCAACGGCGGACTCGAGCGCGCCGGTGTCCTGCGAGAGCTCCAGGCCGCGCGCATCGGCGACGGCGGTCGGGCTGCCCTCACCGGCCAGTACGCCGTCGAGCACCTGACGGGCCAGCGAGTCGTTGAGCCGGCCGCTGGTCACCAGCCCCTCGAGCTCGGCGACCCACGCGGGGGTGATGCCGCGCTCGGAGGCGTAGGTCACCACATCCTGGGCCTCGTCGTTGGCCCGGCGCGACGGCTCGCCCATCCACCACTTGCGCGCACCCGCGGGGCTCGCGCCGGCGGCGACGGTCTCCTCGATCAGCTCGATGACGCCCGCGTTGATGACGTCGCGCATCTCCAGATCCGAATATCCCCAGTCGGTCTGGAGTCGGCGGCGACGCTGGGCCGGCGGCTCCGGAAGGGTGCCGCGCAGCTGCTCGACCAGCTCTCGGCTCGGCGCGACCGGCACCAGGTCGGGCTCGGGGAAGTAGCGGTAGTCGTCGGCGTCGGACTTCGGCCGGCCACTGGTCGTGACCCCGGTGTCCTCGTGCCAGTGTCGCGTCTCCTGGATGATCGACCCGCCGGCGCGGAGCAACGCGGCCTGCCGGGTCACCTCGTATCGCACTGCCCGCTCCACCGAGCGCAGCGAGTTGACGTTCTTGGTCTCGGTGCGAGTGCCGAGCGGCACGGCCGACTGCTCGTCGCTGGTCGGCTCGCCGGCCTTCGCCCGCAGTGACAGGTTCACGTCGCAGCGCACCGAACCCTGCTCCATGCGGACGTCGGACACGTCGAGCGCCTTGAGCAGGTCACGCAGGGCGGCGACATAGGCACGCGCCACCTCGGGCGCACGACCGCCCGCCCCGGTCAGCGGCTTGGTGACGATCTCGATGAGCGGGATGCCAGCGCGGTTGTAGTCCACCAGCGAGTACTCGGCGCCGTGGATCCGCCCGGTCGACCCGCCGACGTGCAGCGACTTGCCGGTGTCCTCCTCCATGTGGGCGCGCTCGATCTCGACGCGATAGGTCCCGGACCCGTCGCCCTGCTGGTTCGGTAGCTCGATGTCCAGGAACCCCTCGAACGCGATCGGCTCGTCGTACTGGCTGGTCTGGAAGTTCTTGGGCATGTCCGGGTAGAAGTAGTTCTTCCGCGCGAACCGGCACCACTGCGCTATCTCGCAGTTCAGCGCGAGCCCGATCCGGATCGCCGACTCGACGGCGACCGCGTTCACCACGGGGAGCGCGCCGGGCAGGCCGAGGCATACCGGGCAGGTCTGGGTGTTCGGGTCGGCGCCGAAGCCGGTGGCGCAGCCGCAGAACATCTTGGTGTTGGTGTTGAGCTCGACGTGCACCTCGAGCCCGAGCACGGGGTCGTAGGTCGCGAGCGCCTCGTCGTAGTCGAGCACCTCGTCGGTCACGGTGGACATCTCAGGCTCCCTTGGTGGCCAGGACGGGCGCCTGGTTCAGCAGCGGCCCACCCCACTTCTGGGTCAGGCGCGCCTCGAGCGCTGCGCCGACGGCATACAGGCGGTCGTCCTGGGTCGCGGGGGCGAGGATCTGGATGCCCGCGGGCAGTCCGTCCTCGTCGGCCAGACCGGACGGCAACGACATGCCCGGCACCCCGGCGAGGTTGGCCGGGATCGTCGCGATGTCGTTGAGGTACATCGCGAGCGGGTCGTCGAGCTTCTCGCCGAGCTTGAACGCGGTGGTCGGCGCGGTCGGGCTGAGCAGCACGTCCGCCGAGCCGAACGCAGTGTCGAAGTCCTGGGCGATGAGCGCGCGCACCTTCTGGGCCGAGCCGTAGTAGGCGTCGTAGTAGCCCGACGACAGGGCATAGGTGCCGATGATGATCCGGCGCTTGACCTCGTCGCCGAAGCCGGCCTCTCGCGTCGCCGCCATGACCTGCTCGGCGCTCGGGTCGTCGACCCCCTCGGGCCCGACGCGCAGGCCGTAGCGCATGGCGTCGAACTTGGCCAGGTTGCTCGAGGCCTCGCTCGGCAGGATCAGGTAGTAGGCGCCGAGGGCATAGCTGAAGCTCGGGCACGAGACCTCGACGACCTCGGCCCCCGCGTCCACCAGCAGCTGCACGCTCTCCTCGAACCGCGCCCGGACGCCGGCCTGGAAACCCTCGCCCGACAGCTCCTTGACGATGCCGATCCGCATCCCGCTGACGTCGGCGCGCCGCGCCGCCTCCAGCACCGGCGGCACCGGCGCGTTGATCGAGGTCGAGTCCATCGGGTCGTACCCGGCGATCACGTCGTGCAGGAGGGCTGCGTCCAGGACGGTGCGGGTGCACGGTCCCGCCTGGTCCAGGCTGGAGGCCAGGGCCACCAGCCCGTAGCGGGAGACACCGCCATAGGTCGGCTTGGTCCCGACCGTCCCGGTCACCGCGGCGGGTTGACGGATCGAGCCCCCGGTGTCGGTGCCGATCGCGAGCGGCGCCTGGAACGAGGCGACGGCTGCGGCCGATCCACCACCGGACCCACCCGGGATCCGGTCGAGGTCCCACGGGTTGTGCGTCGGGCCATAGGCCGAGTGCTCGGTCGAGGACCCCATCGCGAACTCGTCCATGTTGGTCTTGCCCAGGATCGGCATACCGGCCTCGCGGAGCCGGGTGACCAGCGTCGCGTCGTAGGGCGGGATCCAGCCCTGCAGGATCTTGGACCCGCAGGTCGTGGGTAGACCGCGTGTGGCCAGCACGTCCTTGACGGCGATCGGCACTCCCGCGAGCGCGTGCAGGCTCTCCCCCGCGGCGCGACGACGGTCGATGTCGGCGGCGGTGGCGAGCGCACCTTCTCCGTCGACGTGAAGGAAGGCGTGGACGTCGCCGTCCACAGCAGCGATCCGGTCGAGGTGGGCCTGGGTCGCCTCGACGGCGGACGCCTCACCGGTCAGGAGCAGGTGCGCAAGCTCCGCTGCGGTGGTGCGGGTGAGGTCTGAGGTCACGAGGTGGTCCTTGTCTGGTCTTCTCAGGTGGGCGAGGACGAGCGGGCCGCACTCGGCGGCTGGGTCAGTCCTCAGTCAGGATGCGAGGCACCTGGAAGCGCTGGACGTCCGAGGCCGGGGCGCCGGAGAGCGCGTCCTGCGGGCTCAGCGACGGGCGTACGACGTCGGGGCGGGTGACGTTGGTGAGCGGCATCGGGTGCGACATCGGGGCCATGTCCTCGGCCCCGGCCTGCTGCACGCTCGCGACCGAGTCGAGGATGACCCCCAGCTCTCCGACCATCTTGTCGAGCTCGGTGTCGGTGAGGTCGATGCGCGCCAGGCCGGCCAGGTGGGCGACGTCGTCGCGGGTCAGGGCAGACATGGCCCCGAGTCTAGGACCCAGCCCTCCCGGCTCGGACATGGGAGGATTCTGGTCGTCATAGCAACCACAGTCTTCCCATGTCTGAGCCTGGCGAGGGTTGCGACGGTGCGGGCGTATGCGCGTCAGGTGAGCCGTGCGCGCAGGTCGCGCTTGAGCACCTTGCCACCGGCGTTGCGCGGCAGCGCGTCGACCAGCACAAGGTCGCGGGGAAGCTTGAACCGCGCGAGGCTGCTGCCGAGGAAGTCGTTGAGCGAGTCCAGCGTGAGCGAGTGGCCCGGGGCCGGCGTCACGAAGGCCACCGCGACCTCACCCCACCTCGCGTCGGCCCGGCCGACCACCGCGACCTCGAGCACCGCTGGGTGGGAGGCGATGGCGTTCTCGACCTCGGCGCAGTAGATGTTCTCCCCACCGGAGATGATCATGTCCTTCAGCCGGTCGACCACCCAGACGAAGCCCTCGTCGTCCTGGCGGACCAGGTCCCCGGAATGGAACCAGCCACCTGCGAAGGCCTCGGCCGTCGCCTCCGGCTTGTTCCAGTACCCCACCATCACGGTCGGGCCGCGGTAGACGATCTCCCCGACGTCTCCTCGCGCCACGTCCTGCATCGAACCGTCGACGATGCGGTACTGGAGGGTGGGGATCGGCCGCCCCACCGAACCGAGCTTGCGCAGCGAGTCGGGGCCGCTGAGGACGCAGGTGACCGGAGACGTCTCGGTCTGCCCGAACACGGCCACGTTGGTCGCGCGAGGGAAGCAGTCGGCCATCTGCCGCAGCAACGTGTCCGAGGCCGGCGCCGCACCCCAGCTGATGATGCGCAGCGCCAGGTCGCGGTCGCGCAGCCCGGGCAGTGCGCAGATCGCCTGCCACTGCTGCGGGACGTTGAACACGATGGTCGCCCGCTCACGCTCCCACGCGTCGACGATCGCGGCGGGGTCGAACGCCCCGAGCGGGTGGATCACCGTCGGGATGCCGATCAGGAAGTTGGCGACGAGCGAGCCCATCCCGGCAACGTGGAAGAACGGCGCGGTCAGGAACGAGATGTCGGACTCGTCCCACACCATGTTCGCCCGCAGCAACGTGATCGCCTGCATCTGCATGTTGCGGTGGGAGAGCATGGCGCCCTTCGGCGGCCCTGTGGTCCCCGACGTGTACAGGATCAGGGCGGTGCTCTCCTCGGGCACATCACCGGGCGCCATCGGCTCGGCCCGGGCGATGAGGTCGTCGAAGGACTCCATGCCCTCGGCCACGCCGATCACGATGCGAGTGGTGAGGGCGTCGGTGAGCTGTTCCACCGCTGCGACCAGAGGGGCCAGCACCTCCTCGACCACGATCACCGTGGCGCCGCTGTCGGTGAGGATGTAGGCGATCTCCGGCGGCGCCAGCCGGAAGTTCACCGGCACGGCGATGGCGCCCAGGCTGTTGACCGCGAACACCGTCTCCACGAACTCGGGGCGGTTCAACGTCAGCAGCAGCACCCGGTCGCCCTGCCCCACACCGCGGTCGCGCAGCACCGCAGCCAGGCGGAGCGTCCGGTCGTGCAGCTCGGCCCAGCTCGTGCCGGTCCCGAGGTAACGCAGCGCCGTGCCCTCGGGACGTGTCTCGGCGTGACCGGCGACCTGGCTCATCCAGTGGTTGCGCCGAGTCCAGGCGGGAGCCAGAGTGTCTGTAGCCGTCATCGCTGCCTCCGGGCGGGGTCGCGCGGGCCCCCGGGCGAGATCGCGCTGCCTCCGACCACCGTTGTCGGAGTAGCGAAAGCGTGACACACCGCCCACGGTGGACACCAGAGCCTTTTGAATCTATTTTAAAAGAATGGTCGTCACCACGGATCCAGCCCCCGGCCCTGCCAAGGGTCCGACGAAGTCAGCGCGGACCCGTGAGCGGATCCTGGACGCCGCCGCACACGTCCTCAGCCGTCGTGGGTATGCGGGAACCCGGCTCGCCGACGTCGCCGCCCTGGCCGACGTGCAGGCTCCGGCGATCTACTACTACTTCGAGTCGCGCGACGCCCTCATCGAGGAGGTCATGTGGGCGGGGGCGAACCGGGTGCGGACCCACGTGCGGGAGGTCCTCGACGGGCTGCCCGCCGACCTCTCGCCCCTGGATCGCGTCCTTGAGGCGGTCGGGGCCCACCTGCGCTACGAGCTGAGCATCTCGGACTACACGACCGCGTCGGTCCGCAACGCGGGGCAGGTGCCCGAGCACCTGCGCCAGCGCCCACGGGCGGAGGAGGCCGCCTACAGCAAGATGTGGCGGGAGCTGCTGGCCTCGGCCAACCAGGCGGGCCAGCTCCGGGAAGGCCTGGACATCAACGTCTCCCGGCTCCTGCTGCTCGGCGCGATGAACTGGGCCGCGGAGTGGTGGAACCCCCGACAGCGGAGCCTGGACGACCTCGTCAAGGCCACCCAGGCCATCGTGCTGCACGGCATGGGGCGACCTCAGATGTAGGTCTCCCCCGCCGCCGCCTTGGCGACGAGCGACTCCGGCGGCTCGAACTGGGCGCCATAGGCGCCAGCCAGCTCGCGAGCCCGCTCGACGAACCCCGGCAGGCCGCCGTCGTACTGGTTGATGAACTGGAGGACGCCGCCGGTCCAGGCCGGGAACCCGATGCCGTAGATCGAGCCGATGTTCGCGTCGGCCACCGACGTCAGCACCCCTTCGTCGAAGCAGCGCACGGTGTCGAGCGCCTCGGCGAACAGCATCCGGTCCTGCAGGTCGACCAGCGAGATCTGGCTGCGGCCGGACCCGAACGCGTCCCGTAGACCCGGCCAGATCTGCGTCCGGCGACCGTCCTCGCCGTAGTCGTAGAAGCCGCCGCCGGTGGAACGGCCCTTGCGGTCCAGCTCCTCGACCATCCGGTCGATCACGGCGGACGCGGCGTGGTCGGTCCACTCCTGGCCGGCGGCGATCGCTGCCGCCTTGGTCTCGGCGCGGATCTTGCGGGGCAGGGTCAGCGTGAGCTCGTCCATGAGCTGCAGCGCGCCGGCGGGATAGCCCGCCTGGAGGGTGGCCTGCTCGATGGTCGCCGGCTCGACACCCTCACCGACCGCGGCGACGGCCTCGTCGAGGAAACGGCCGATCACCCGGGAGGTGAAGAAGCCTCGCTGGTCGTTGACGACGATCGGTGTCTTGCGGATCTGCAGGACATAGTCGAAGACCTTGGCCAGCACCTCGTCCGAGGTCTGCTCGCCCCGGATGATCTCGACCAGCGGCATCTTGTCCACCGGGGAGAAGAAGTGGATCCCGATGAAGTCGCCGGGCCGGTTGACCCCCGTGGCGAGCTCGGTGATCGGCAGCGTCGAGGTGTTGGAGCCCAGCACCGCGTGAGGGTCCACGATCGCCTCGATCTCGCCGAACACCCTGTGCTTCAGCTCCACCGACTCGAAGACCGCCTCGATGACGAAGTCCACCCCGGCGAAGTCGGCCGGGTCCGCGGTCGGGTGGATCCGTCCGAGCAGAGCGGCGGACCTGTCCTCGGTGGTCTTGCCGCGGCTCAACGCCTTGGCCTCCAACGCCTCGGCATACCCCTTGCCCTTGACCGCGCCCTCGAGCGTGACGTCCTTGAGCACCACGTCGATGCCGGCCTTGGCGCTGACGTAGGCGATCGCGGCGCCCATCATCCCGGCCCCGAGGACGCCGACCTTGGTTGCCGCGAACGGCGAGTACCCCTGGGGCCGGCTCGCGCCGGCGTTGATCTTCTGGAGGTCGAAGAAGAACGCGTTGATCATGTTCTTGGCGACCTGTCCGCTGGTGAGGCTGACGAGGTAGCGGGTCTCGATGGCCAGCGCCGTGTCGATGTCGACCTGCGCGCCCTCGACGGCAGCGGCGAGCGCGGCCCGGGGCGCGGGCATCGGCGCGCCCTTCACCTGGGCGCGCAGCATCGCCGGCATCGCCGGGAGGATGGCGGTGATCGCCGGTGAGGACGGCGAACCACCCGGGATCCTGAATCCCTTGACGTCCCAGGGCTTGACCGGGCTCGGGTTGGCGGTGATCCAGGCCTTCGCCGCCGGCCGGAGCTCGTCGGTGGTCGCGACGACCTCGTCGACCAGTCCGGTCTCCAACGCCGCACTGGGCCGGAACCTCGTGCCGGGCAGGATGACCTCGGTGAGGGCCTTCTGCAGCCCGATCATCCGGACCGTGCGGCTGACGCCGCCACCGCCGGGGAGCAGGCCGAGCGTCACCTCGGGGAAGCCGATCTGGGTTCCCTTGGTGTCAGACGCGATTCGATGATGAGCCGCCAGTGCGACCTCGAGGCCGCCGCCGAGGGCCGAACCGTTGATCGCCGCCACCACCGGCTTGCCGAGGGTCTCTAGCGACCGGAGGTCTGCCTTGACCGCGTTGATGCTCTCGGTCTGGGGACCGGCCGTCTCCAGCGATCCCTGCTTGAGCTTGTTCAGGTCACCGCCGGCGAAGAAGGTCTTCTTGGCGCTGGCCAGGATCACTCCGGTCACCGAGTCGAGCTCGGACCTCAACCGGGTCACCGCCGCGGCCATCGAGGTCGCGTAGTGGTCGTTCATCGTGTTGACGCTGCTGTCCGGGTCGTCCATGGTCAGCGTGACGACGCCCTCGGCGTCCTTGGTCCAGTGGATCGACGTGCCGATCAGCGTGCTGTCCGCAGTGCTCATGCGACACGCTCGATGATCGTCGCCACGCCCATGCCGCCCCCGACACACAGGGTCGCCAGCCCGTATCGCGCCTCCCGGCGCTCCAGCTCGTCCAGGACGGTGCCCAGGATCATCGCCCCGGTCGCGCCGAGCGGATGGCCCATCGCGATCGCGCCACCGTTGACGTTGACTTTCTCCCGCGGGAGCTCGAGGTCCTTCATCCACTTGAGCACGACCGACGCGAACGCCTCGTTGAGCTCGAACAGGTCGATGTCCTGGACGCCGAGCCCGGCCTTGGCGAGCACCTTCTGGGTGGCCATGGTGGGCCCGGTCAGCATGATCGTCGGCTCACTCCCGATGGCCGCCGTGGCCACGACGCGAGCCCGCGGGCGAAGTCCCATGGACGCGCCGGCCTCCTGGCTGCCGATCAGCATGAGGGCGGCGCCGTCGACGATGCCCGAGGAGTTGGCCGCGGTGTGGACGTGGTTGATCCGCTCGACCCAGTGGTACTTCTGCAGGCGCCACGGCGTCGAAGCCGGCGGTGGCGCCGAGCTTGGCGAAGGCCGGCGGCAGGGACGCCAGTGACTCCAGCGTCGACTCCGGGCGGCGGTGCTCGTCGTGGTCGAGCAGCGTGACGCCGTTCTGGTCCTTCACCGGGACGATGGAGCGCTCGAAATAGCCGTTGGCCCAAGCCTTCTCGGCCTTGTCCTGGGACCACAGGGCGAACTCGTCGACATCGGCGCGGCCAAAGCCCTCCATCGTCGCGATGAGGTCGGCACCGATGCCCTGCGGCACCGAGTACAGGTCGTAGGCGGTGGAAGGGTCGAAGAAGATCGCACCACCGTCGGAGCCCATCGGCACGCGGGACATCGCCTCGACTCCGCCGGCCAGCACCAGCGAGTCCCAGCCGGACGCGACCTTGGCCGCCGCGGTGTTCACCGCCTCCAACCCCGACGCACAGAACCGGTTGAGCTGGACGCCGGGTACGTGCTCGGACAGCCCGGCGACCAGGGCGGCCGTGCGTGGGAGCACCCCACCCTGCTCACCGACCGGGGAGACGATGCCCATCACCACGTCGTCGATCCGCGCCGGGTCCAGCCCCGGGTTGCGCGGGGCGAGCTGCTTCATCAGCCCGACCGCGAGGTCGAGCGCCTTGGTGCCGTGCAGGGCGCCGCCACGGTTCTTGCCGCGCGGCGTCCGCAGCGCGTCGTAGATGTAGGCCTCAGCCATCAGGTGCTCCTCGGGTTCTCGTGCGTGTCATCCAGGGGTGCCGTTGCGGTCAGGTCGGTGCAGGTCAGGGGCGAAGGGTTCAGGGGTGAGGGGGCTCAGGGCAGGGGCTCAGGGCAGGGGCTCAGAGACCGAGCCCGCGGCCCACGATCTCCTTCATGACCTCGGTCGTCCCACCGTAGATGGTGGAGATCCGGGCGTCCTCGTAGTCGCGCGCCACGCGGTACTCGCGCATGTAGCCGTATCCCCCGTGCAGCTGCAGGCACCGTCCGACCACCCGTTGCTGCAGCTCGGTACACCACCACTTCGCCGCTGCGGCGTCCTCGGCGGTCAGCTCACCGGCGCAGTGCCGCTCGACGCAGTCGTCGACATAGGCCCGGGTCACCTGGAGCTCGGTGGCGATCTCGGCCATCACGAACCGCGAGTTCTGAAAGCTCCCGATCGGCTGCCCGAACGCGGTCCGCTCCTTGACATAGGCCAGCGTGCGCTCGAAGGTGCCCTCGGCGGCAGCGAGGCTGGCGATGGCGATCGAGATCCGCTCCTGCGGGAGGTTGCGCAGCAGACCGAGGAAGCCGCTCCCCTCCTCGCCCAGCCGGTTGGCGACCGGGACGCGGACCTCGGAGAAGAACAGCTCGCTGGTGTCCTGTGCGTGGAGTCCGATCTTCTCCAGGTTGCGGCCTCGGCTGAACCCGGGCATGTCCGCCTCGATGACGAGCAGGCTCAGGCCCCCGTGACGGTCGGGCGAGGTCCGCACCGCAGTGGCCACCAGGTCGGCGTTCTGGCCGTTGGAGATGAAGGTCTTGGAGCCGTTGACGACGTACTGGTCGCCGTCGCGTACCGCCGAGGTCCGGATGCCGGCGAGGTCGCTGCCGGTGCCGGGCTCGGTCATCGCGACGGCGGTCACCAGCTCCCCGCGGGCGATCCCGGGCAGCCAACGCTGCTTCTGCTCCTCGGTGGTCAGGCCGGTGAAGTAGGGGAAGACGATGTCGTTCTGGAGCCCGATGCCGGCCAGCCCGTCGCTGACCGGATGGCGCGCGAGCTCCTCGCCCATGATCGCGTTGTATCTGAAGTCGGTGATCCCGGCGCCACCGAACTCCTCGGCGACCATAAAGGCCAGGACGCCCTCCTTGGCCGCCGCGACGAACAGGTCCTTGTCGACCTTGCCCTCGCGCTCCCAGCGCTCGGCGTGGGGCGCGGCGTGCGCCTGGACGAAGTTGGCCACCAGCTGGCGGAAGTCCTCGTGGTCCTCGGTGTAGATCTTGCGTCGGGCTGCGCTGGCCATCGTCCTCACGCTCCTGGGAGGTCGCCGCGGGTCGGGTGTCCAGGGCCAGCGTAGGCCCGGACCCGTCTTTTCTACAAGAGATTCAAAACGTGCGCCAGGTCGCATTGGAGCGGGCGGCGCGAGGCTGTCCGAGCGCACCGTTACCGTCGGTCCATGCCGAGTCGACCCTTGGTTTCCGACGACCAGCGCCGCGCGCGGATCGCTCGACGGCAGGCCCTCTCCCCCGCCTACCGCGTCACCACCGCGACGGCGGCAGCCGAGGCCGTGGTCGCTCTGCACGCGACCGAGCCGGCCTCGGTGTACCTCTCGGCGTTCGCCCGCGCTGAGCTCACCCATGCCGACCTGGAGTCCACGTTGTATGCAGGCCGCAGCCTGGTCAAACAGCTCGCCATGCGCCGGACCCTGTTCGCCTTCCCACGCGTGCTGCTTCCCGCGGCCTGGGGCAGCTCCTCGGCTCGGGTCGCCGCGCAGAGCCGACAGGTGGTGGCCGCGACCTGGCCCGCGGCACCGTCGTCGCCGACGAGGCAGCGGGCAGGGCATGGGTCGACGAGCAGGTTCGCGGCGGTCGTCGACCACCTGCGCCGGATGGCCCGGCCAGCACCGCCGAGCTGCGGGCGCGGCTGCCCGCGCTGCACACGCGTCTCGACTTCGCGCCGGGCACCGACCTGGGGAAGCATCCAACCGGTGGCCGCGCGGCTGCTGACCACAGCTGCCGCCGGCGGAGAGATCGTCCGCGGCGAGAACGCGGCTGGGTGGAAGGTCACCCGGCCCCGGTGGACCGCGACCGAGCAGTGGCTGGGAGAGGTGCCATCGGCGCTGGAGCCCAGGGCCGGATACGCCACCCTCGTCCGAGCGTGGCTTCGCGCCTTCGGCCCGGGCACTGAGGCCGACATCGTCTGGTGGCTCGGGTCGACCAAGGGCGCCGTGCGGGCGGCGCTGAGTGATGTCGAGGCGATCGAGGTTGAGGTCGCACCGAGCACCGGCGGCAGCAGCACGGCCTACCTGTTGCCCGACGATCTCGGCCCGGTCGACCCGGTCGCGCCGTGGGCCGCGCTGCTTCCGGCCCTGGACCCGACGCTGATGGGGTGGAAGGACAGAGATCACTACCTCGACCCAGCTCACCGACCCGAGCTGTTCGACGTCAACGGCAACGGCGGCCCGACGGCGTGGTGGGACGGTCGAGTCGTTGGCGGCTGGCACCAAGCCGCCGACGGCCGCGTCGTCGTGGTTCCGCTGGGCCGGTTGACCTGCGCGGCCACCACGGCCTTGGAGGTCGAGTCCGATCGGCTGACCGCGTTCCTGGACGGCGACGTCGTGAACACGATCTATCAGTCGCCGCTGGTGCGCAGGCGTACGAGCGGCCCGACGGGTGGGGACCGCTAGGCCAGACCCGCCCGCTCGGCCAACCCGGCCGGGTCGACGATGCGCGAGCCGGCGCCTCGCGCGGTCTCCACCAGTCCGGCCCGGCGTAGCTCGCCGAGGGCCGAGTTCACCGTCTGCCGGCTGACCGCGAGAGCATCGGCGAGCTCCTGCTGGTTCGGAAGCTGGGCCGCGTCCTGCGTGCCGTCGGCGTGGACGAGCAGCGCGCGCGCCAGCCGGGCGACCGTCGACCCCTCGGACAGGGACGCCCGAACCTCGGCCAGCGCCTGGACCTGCCGGGACACCTGGCGGAGCACCTCGCGGGGCAGATGGACCTCTGCGGCGACGAGATCAGCCAGCGCTTCCCGCGACGCGACAGCCACGCTGCACCGCGACTCGGCCACGATGTCGGTCGGTGCGGCTGTCTGGCTGAACAGCTGCTCGGCGCCCAGGACCTCGGCCAGCGGGTCGACCGTCCGCAGGCGTTGGCCACGATGCCGGAGGAACCGCAACCACGAGCCCGCGCGGCCGGCGAGCAGGACGACCACCCGGTCGTCTCGGACCTCCTGGCTGACGAGAGACGTGCCCGACTCCACGGAGAGGACCCGGCAGGCGGCGGCGAACCGGGCTGCATGGGCGTCCGAGGCCCCGGACAGCAGCGGGACACGGCGCACCCGCTCCAGCTCGAAGCTCAGGCCGGTGTCGGCGACACCGCGCACGAGTGCGGGCTCACCGGAGACGTCCCCCGCGAGCGGCTCGATCGCCCGCAGCACGGCAGCCCGGTCGACCAACCGGAACCGACTCGCGCCCCGGGGTTCCAGCCACCCGCGCCGCACCATCGCGGACAGCGAGGAGCTGACCGTGGCTCGGCTGACGCCCATCAGCTCGGCCAGCTGGGTGATCGAGATCGGCAGCTCGATGTTGTCGCCGTCGGTGAAGTCGACGACGAGGAGGTGACACAGCCGACGCCGCACCTCGACCGGGCCGATCTCACCGGTCTGCCGCGCGAGGATCCGGACCAGGTGGGCGAACCACGCCACCGCCTCGCGGAGCGAGCGCTGGTTGCTTTGGAAGTGTGCCTCCAGCGCGTCGGCCGGGATGGCCAGCACGGTGGTGGGCACCGCGGCGACCGAGCGGGTGATCCGGCGCGACCCGGCGTAGACGTCGCGTGCACCCCAGCTGCCCTGTCGCGGACCGCCGAACCCAAAGACGACCGGGCGTCGCCCCGGCCGCGGAAGCTGGTTGGTGAGATATCCGCTCTCGATGAAGTACACGTGGGTCGCCTCATCCCCCACCGCGTACAGCTCGCGGCCGGCGGCCAGGACCAGGCGTTCGCTCGCCGCGGCGAGCGCAGTCAGCTCCTCGGAGGTCGCGTGGGCGAGCTCCCGCTGGCGGGCGAGCGTCGACGGATCGCCTCGTCCGTGAACACCCCTCAACTGCGCCACCCGCTCAGTATCGTTCAGAGCCGAAGCATTCCGAGGCTCAGCGCCAACCCAGTCCGGTGGGCCCGCATCCTGCTCCCCGCCCTCGCAAGGGCTCGCTCAGGACCGGGTGATCCCGGACGAGCGAGACCGTCGGTGCAGCTCCGACATCTGGGGCACCAGGGTCGGCTCCGGTCCCTGGACCCGGACACCGGGAGCGACCGCCGCGACGGGCAGCGGGGTCACCGCGGCCGGGCCGGTCGGGCCGAGCTCACCCAGCAGGGCGCCGAGCTGGACCGAGGACATGACGTAGACGATGCGGCCCAGACCCACCCAGGCGTGCGCTGCGGCGCACATCGCGCAGTGCTCGCCGGAGGTGTACACCGTGGCGCCCACTCGTTCGTCGGCGTTCAGATGGTGCGCTGCCCACTGGGCGAGGTCGAGCTCGGGGTGGGCCGTGGCGTCGCCACTGGTGATCTCTCGGTTGACCGCCTCGCGTCGCAGCGTGCCGTCCGCGTCGACGAGCACCGAGCCGAACGGCTCGTCCCCGGCCTCGAGGGCGTCTGCCGCGAGCTCGACGCACCGCGCCAGCCAGCGCCGGTCCTCGGCATTCAACGGCTCGGTGGTGGTCGTGACCGGATCCCGGTCGGCCGCGAGCAGGACGTCGCGGGTCAGGTCGAGATGGCCGAGGTGCTGGGCCAGCTCCTCGTAGACGTGCATCAGCACGCCTCCCTGAGTGTGCTGGAAGTAGGCGGTCGGGTCGTCCTTGGGCGCGACCGGTGGTGCGAACGGGTCGCCCGCCCGGACGTCCTCGTGCAGTCGCGTGCGCGCCTCGGCGAGACGGACCAGCAGCTCGTCCACGGTCCCGGTGGCGGTGAACTCGGCCGCCCGGTCTCGGGCCACCTCGATCCCGCGGTTCACCTGGCGAGCCCACGCGCCCATCACGCCGATGCAGTGGGTGACCAGCCCGTAAGCGGTATTGGTGGGCTCCCCTGCCGGTCGCCGGCTGACCAGGTCGTCGCCGAGCGACCGCAGGACGGTCTCCATCTGGTCGAAGGCGTCGTCGCAGAACGCGAGGTAGAGGTCCCGGTCGATCACGCGTCTGCCTCGTCGGGGTCAGCCTCGTCGGGGTCAGCCTTATCGGGGTCAGCCTCGTCGGGGTCAGCCTCGTCGGGGTCAGCCTCGTCGGGACCGGCAGGTCCAGGCACCGCAGGTTCAGGCACCGGCTCGGCCACCGCCTCGGGCCCGGACTCCAGCAGGGTCCGGAACCCTGCCTCGTCCAGGATCGGCCGGCCGAGCTCGCGCGCCTTGTCCTCCTTGGTCCCGGCGTTCTCACCGACCACCACGAAGTCGGTCTTCTTGGACACCGACCCCGACGCCTTTCCACCGCGCGCCAGGATCGCCTCCTTGGCCTCGTCGCGGGAGAACCCCTCGAGCGACCCGGTGACGACGAGGGTGAGCCCGGCCAGCGTCTGCTGCACCGACTCGTCGCGCTCGTCGGCCATGACGACGCCGGCGGCCTGCCAGCGGTCGACGATCGCGCGGTGCCAGTCGACCTCGAACCACGCCCCCACCGCGTCCGCGATGACCCCGCCGACACCCTCCACCCCGGCCAACGCCTCGGACCCGTCCTGGGCGGCCGCTCGCAGCGCGTCCATGGTCCCGAACTCCTGCGCCAGCGCCCGGGCCGCGGTCGGTCCCACGTGTCGTATCGACAGTGCGACGATGACCCGCCACAGGGGCTGGGCCTTGGCCTGGTCGAGGTTCTCCGAGAGACGGATCCCGTTGGCCGACAACACCCGTCCGTCCACCACCTGCTCGGGCGGGTCGGTCTTCTTGGCGGCGCGGGTGAACAGGGGGACGGTGGCCAGGCGGAGCCTGCCGGCCTCACCGGCCAGGTCGAACAGCCCGCCCTCGTTGCCGTCCTCGCCGTCGGGGCCGGTCAGCACGCCGGAGTCGATCAGGGCGACTGCGCCCTCCCAGCCGAGCGCCTCGATGTCGAAGGCGCCGCGACCGGCCATCCCCGCCAGCCGCTCGCGCAGCTGGGAGGGGCAGGTTCGCGCGTTGGGGCAGCGGATGTCCTTGTCGCCCTCCTTCGCCGGAGCGAGGGGGGTTGCGCACGAGGGGCAGGCGGTCGGCATGAGGAACTCGCGCTCGGTGCCGTCGCGAAGGTCGACGACCGGTCCGAGGATCTCCGGAATGACGTCGCCAGCCTTGCGCAGCACCACGGTGTCGCCGATCAGGACGCCCTTGCGCTTCACCTCCTCGGCGTTGTGCAACGTCGCCCGCTCGACTGTGGACCCGGCGACGACCACCGGCTCCATCACCCCGAACGGGGTCACGCGCCCCGTGCGGCCGACGTTGACCTGGATGTCGAGCAGACGGGTGTTGACCTCCTCGGGCGGGTACTTGAAGGCGATCGCCCACCTCGGGGCTCGCGACGTGGAACCCAGCTGACGTTGTACGGAGATCTCGTCGACCTTGATCACGATGCCGTCGAGCTCGTGCTCGACCGCGTGCCGCTGCTCGCCGTAGCGGGTGATGAACGCGCCGACCTCCTCGATCGAGTCGAGCACCTGGTAGTGCGTCGAGATCGGCAGGCCCCAGTCGCGGAACAGGTCGTAGGCCTGGGACTGCCGGGTCAGGTCGAGGCCCTCGCGCAGCCCGATCCCGTGGACCAGCATGCGCAGCCTGCGCTGGGCGGTGATGCGGGGGTCCTTCTGCCGGAGCGATCCGGCCGCGGTGTTGCGCGGGTTGGCGTAGGGAGGCTTGCCCGCCGCGACCAGGCTGGCGTTCAGGTCGCCGAACGCCTCGATCGGGAAGTAGACCTCACCGCGGATCTCGACCCGGCGCGGGTGGTTGGAGCCTGCCAGCCGCTGCGGGACGCCCTCGATGGTGCGGACGTTCAGGGTGACGTCCTCCCCCGTCCGCCCGTCGCCGCGGGTGAGCGCGCGTGTCAGCCGGCCGTCCTCGTACAGCAGGTTGACCGCCAGCCCGTCGATCTTGAGCTCGCAGAGGTAGTGGTAGGCCGAGCTGTTGCTGTCGCGCGCCACCCGCGCCGCCCACTCCCCCAGCTCCTCGGTGCTGAAGCAGTTGTCGAGGCTGAGCATGCGCTCGAGGTGGTCCACTGCCGAGAAGTCGGTCGAGAACACCGCTCCGCCGACCTGCTGGGTCGGGCTCTCCGGTGTGCGGAGCCCGGGGAACTGCTCCTCCAGCTCACCCAGCCGGCGGATCAGGGCGTCGTACTCGCCGTCGGAGATCGTCGGTGCGTCCTTGACGTGGTAGGTGAACTGGGCCGCAGCCGCCTGCTCGGCCAGTCCGGTCCACTCGTGGCGGGCCTCCTCCGGCGCCACGTCCGGCGTGCCCCCGGCGGCCCCGGTCGTGGTCTGCTCTCCCGTCTCGCTCACGGCGACATCCTGCCGCACGGCACCGACACCGGGGGGCTGCACGTCGACCCGGTAGCCAAACGTCGTGCGCGGCAGGGAGGATGAACGCACTGCCGGACCGAGCTCCACCCCGCACCTGCTCGAAGGAGAGCCGCATGACCAGTCTCGCCGAGAACCTTCTCGCGACCGCCGAGAAGCTTCCCGACCATGTTGCCATCCGGCTGGACTCGGTCGAGCTGACCTGGTCCCAGCTGCGCGACCAGGCCGCCTCGGCCGCCGGAGCCCTCCGGGCCGCCGGGCTCCAGCCCGGCGAGCGGGTCGCGCTGATCCTGCCCAACGTGCCCGCCTATCCGGTGCTGTTCTACGGCGTCCTCATGGCCGGCGGGGTGGTCGTGCCGATGAACCCGCTGCTGAAGTCGGGCGAGATCGAGTTCTACTTCACCGACGCCGGGGCCAAGATCGCGTTCGTCTGGCCGGACTTCCTCGACGAGGCCACCAAGGGGGCCGAGAAGCCGGGCACGCGCGTCGTGCCGTGCTCCCCCATGGGTCCGGCCGAGGGCTCGTTCGAGACCGGTGACGCGGTCGACGGCGCGCTGGCCCGTGAGGACGAGGACACCGCCGTGATCCTGTACACCTCCGGCACCACCGGCAAGCCCAAGGGCGCCGAGCTGACCCACACCAACCTCAACCTCAACGCCCGACGCAGCGCCGAGAGCATCCTGACCATCACCGAGTCCGACACGATCATGGGGTGCCTGCCGCTGTTCCACGTGTTCGGGCTGACCTGCGGCCTGAACGCCGCGGTCGTCTCGGGTGCGACGCTGACCCTGATCCCGCGGTTCGACCCGGCCAAGGCGCTGGAGGTCATCACCCGCGACAAGGTCACCGTGTTCGAGGGGGTGCCGACGATGTATGCGGCGATGCTGCACCATGACGACGCGGGCTCGACCGACGCGTCGTCGCTGCGCGTGTGCGCCTCGGGCGGCTCGGCGATGCCGGTGGAGGTGATGAAGGCGTTCGAGGAGAAGTTCGGCTGCATGATCCTGGAGGGCTACGGCCTGTCCGAGACCTCGCCCGTGGCCTCCTTCAACATGCCGCACCTCGAACGCAAGCCCGGCACCATCGGGGTGGCCATCCCCGGGTGCCAGATGAAGCTGATCGACGCCGACGGCAAGGACTCGGCGACGGGCGAGATCGGCGAGATCGCGATCAGCGGCGACAACATCATGAAGGGCTACTGGAACCGGCCCGATGCCACCGCCGAGGCCATCGTCGACGGCTGGTTCCGCTCGGGCGACCTGGCCACCGTCGACGACGAGGGCTTCTTCACCATCGTGGACCGCAAGAAGGACATGATCCTGCGCGGCGGCCTCAACGTGTACCCGCGCGAGGTCGAGGAGGTGCTGTACGAGCACCCCGACGTGCTCGAGGCCGCGGTGATCGGCATCCCCGACGACAAGATGGGTGAGGAGGTCGGCGCGGGTGTGGTCCTCAAGGAGGGCGCAACGGCCTCGCTCGACGACATCCAGAAGTTCGTCAAGGACCGGATCGCGGCCTACAAGTACCCCCGCAAGGTGTGGCGGCTGGACGTGCTGCCCAAGGGCCCCACCGGCAAGATCCTGCGTCGCGAGGTCAAGGCGCCCGACGCATGAGCGACTACGAGGTCAGCCGCACCACGACGGTCGAGGCGCCGCCCGAGCGGGTCCACCCGCTGGTCGAGGACTTCCGCCGTTGGGTGACGTGGTCGCCGTGGGAGGGCGTGGACCCGGAGCTGCAGCGGACCTACACCGGCGCGGACAGCGGAGTCGGCTCGCGGTACGCATGGTCGGGGAACCGCAAGGCCGGCAAGGGCACCATGCAGATCGTGTCCTCGACGCCCGAACGGGTCGGGGTCGACCTCAGCTTCGAGAAGCCGTTCCCGTCGACCAGCCACGTCGCGTTCGAGCTGACGCCCGTCGGCACGGGAACGTCGGTCACCTGGCGGATGACGGGCAGCCAGAAGGGAGTTGCCGCGCTGTTCGGCAAGGTCGTGCCCATGGACAAGCTGGTCGGCAAGGACCTGGAGCGGGGGCTGGCCCAGCTCAAGGCCGAGGCGGAGAAGGCCTAGCCCTGCGCGTCCAGCCGACGACCACTGCGGACGTCACGACCACGGCCGCGCCGAGGACCTGCGGCCAGGCCAGGTGCTCGTCGAGCAGGAGGACGCCGAGCAGCACCGACACCACGGGGATCACATAGGTCACCGTCGCGCCGACGGTCGGACCCGCCGCGCGCATCACGTCGAACTGGAGCATGAACGCCAGCCCCGTCCCGACCACCCCCAGCGCGAGTACCGCGAGCAACGCCCACATCCCCTGCCCGGCAACGGCATCGGGCCGAACCGACCACGGTGCCGGATAGGCGTCGCGGTGGGCGAGCCACCACAGCGACACGACCGGAACCATCAGCACCGCACCGGCGAGCAGCTGTGCGGTCGGCATCGCCAGCCCTCCCAGGTCCACGCCGGCGAGGAACCGGCGGTTGTAGGTCCAACCCAGGCCGTACGACGCCCCGGCGACCAGCGTCATCCCGAAGCCGACCAGGTCGGGTCGGCCGGCGGACTCCCAGGGCTGCATGATCGTCACGACGCCCAGGAACCCGATGAGCACCGCCACGATCTTGCGGACCTCGAGCTTGACGCTCGGCAGCAGGACCAGCCCGAACAGGATCGTGGCCAGCGGAGTGGTCGCGTTTCCGATGCCCGCCAGTGCCGAGGACACGCGCTCCTCGCCGGCCGCGAACAGGGTGAAGGGCAGCGGTCCGAGGAAGCACCCGGCGACCAGCAGGTGACCCCAGGTGCCACGGCCGCGGGGCAGTCGGGCCGGCGTGCGGCTGAGCAGCAGGACCAGCACGACGCTGCCGGACAGGATCCGCAGACCGGAGATCTGCAGCGGCGCCATCGAGCGCAGCCCGATCTTCATCAGCACGAAGCTCGAGCCCCAGATGAACGCGAGCATCACGAACTTCGCCTGCCACGGCATCCGGGCGCTGGTTCGGCCGGTCGTCACCGTCGGCGCAGCGGCGGCCACGGGTCCTCCTGGTCCTCGGTCGGGCACCGGCTAGGACGCCGCCTGCTCGGTCAGCTCCCGGGCGACCTCGACCGCCCGCCGGTGGATCGCCACGGCTCCCTGCGGGCCGAGGCCGACCACTCCGCAGGCCGGCGAGACCACGATGGCGTCGAGACGACGACGCGGCAACCCGGTCCCCTGCCAAGACTCGACCAGGTACTGCCAGGCCGTGTCGGCCCGACCGGTGCCGTCGGTGGGCAGACAGCCCGCATACAGCCCCTGCCCGTCCTCCACGCTCGCAGCGATCGACTCCCACCGCGCCGGCCCCAGGGCGGTGGTGTCGAACGACACGGCGCCGGCTCCGGCCTCCCGGAGCAGCGGGAGCGGGATCGCGGGGTCGCAGCAGTGCACGACCGTGGCTCGGTCCCCCGCCGCGTCCAGCACCGTCCGCAGGCCGTCACGGGCGACCTGCTGGTCGACGGCCCGCACCCGGCCGAACCCGGACGAGGTGGGTAGCCGGCCTTCCAGCACCGCGGGCAGCGACGGCTCGTCGACCTGGACCACGAGCCGCGCACCCGGCACCAACCGCTGCACGTCGCCGAGGTGGATCCGGACCCCTTCGGCCAGCGAGCCGGCCAGGTCGCGCACTGCGCCCGGGTCGGAGACGGCCAGCTCACCCCGATGCAGCCGTAGGCCTGCAGCCAGCGTCCACGGGCCGGTCACCTGGAGCTTCAGCTCACCGTCATATCCGTCATAGGCCTCGGCCAGCTCGTCAAGGTCCTCCCGCCAGTACGCCGCGATCCGCGCGGCATCGCGTCCCGGCCGGTCCACGAACCGCCAGCCCGAGGGCTGGAGGTCGACGGCGAGGTCGACGAGCAGGCCGGCTCCTCGGCCGAGGATGTCCCCGCCGGGTCCGCGGGCGGGCAGCTCGGGCAGATAGGGCAGGTCGTGCTCGCCGAGCAGGTCCCGCACCGTCCGCAGCGCCTCACGGATGTCGGTGCCGGGCCACGAACCGGTTCCCGTCGCGCGCGTCACGGCACCGACCCTACGACGCGGGAGGGTCCGTGCCGGACCCGGTGCCGGTGCGGGTGCCGTGGCCCTGCCCCGCGACGGTCTGAGAAACAGCTGCCCGACGGGTCGATGTCCCGCAGGGAGCTCCGGTCAGCGGTTCCGGTCGTCCTGGTGGACCGAGGCCGGGAGGGGCCGGCCCTGGAGGGGCGCGGGCGGCAGCCGCTGGTCGAGGAAGCGGTAGGCGGCGGCGAAGACCACGACGAGCACGGTGATCCCGATGCACGCGACCACCACCGTCCCGGCACCCTCCTTGCCCGCGTCCAGGAACGGGTAGGGGTACCAGTGGGTCAACCGCGCCTGCAGCAGCGTGGCGACCAGCCAGAGCACGGGCCACAGCAGGAAGAGCCCGACCTGCCGAGGCTGGATGCGTGGCCTCGGCCCGAAGACCACCCACCCGCCCACGGCCATGAGCGGGACCACGAGGTGCAGCGTCGTGTCGGTGAGGCTCGACAGGCCCTCGAGGTTCAGGAGCGGTCGCAGCAGGAACCAGTGCACGAGCCCGGTCACGGTGATGCCCACCAGCGACGACAGCCGGACCAGCCGCCAGCCGGGCACGTCGACCGTCGGCTTTCGCGCAAGCGCAAGGCATCCGAGGAACACCAGCAGGTTGCTCTGGATCGTGAAGTAGGCGAAGAACCGGTACAGGCGCTCGATCAGCCCGGGCGGGTCCTCGATGATCAGCACCGAGGCGCCGTCGACCACCAGACCGAGCTGGACGAGCAGCCCCAGCAGCACGACGGCAGCGGTGAGCGCGTGCCAGACCTGAGCGGTGCGCGCCGCCCGGAGTGCATCCATGGCGGGAGCGTAGACCTCGGCGGGCTAGGCGGGCTCGACGACGAAGAGCAGCGCCTGGTCCGGTGCCATGCCCGGAGGCTGCACGCCAGCCCCAGCCAGCGCCGCGCCCGTCAGGACTGTGCCGTCGTACCCGGTCGGCGTGCGCTCCCCGAACCAACGCGGCGCACGCATCCCGGTGGGTTCACGACCCACCACCACGGGGCGGACCCGATAGCTGCGGTCCGGGTCCAGCCCGCGCAGCCGCAGTCGGGGGGTCGGGTCCTGCAGCGGGTAGGCGACCAGCGCGTAGGAGTAGATCGCCCGGGACCGGTCGCGCGCGACCACGCCGTGTGCCATCACCCCGTCGCCGGGGTCGTCCAGCCGAACGAGGTCTCCGTCGAGCAGCAGCCCGCGGTACTCGCGGTAGAAGGCCACCCACCGGCTGAGGCTGGTCGCCTCCTCGGGGGTCGCTCGCGTGAGGTCCCACTCGATGCCGAAGTGGCCGAAGACCGCTGTGGCACCGCGGAAGTCGATGTCGTGCTGCCTCCCGGTGACGTGTGACGGGCTCGCCGCGATGTGGGAACCGAGATACTCCGGCGGGAGCAGCTGGGCGGTCCATCGGAGCATCGACTGACGCTCGAGCGGGTCGCTGACGTCGGACACCCAGACCCGGTCGGTGCGTTCGAGCACCCCCAGGTCGACCCGGGAACCGCCGGACGAACAGCTCTCGATCTCCAGCCGCGGGTGGGCGGCGCGCAGCTCGTCCATCAGCGCGTACACCCCGAGCGTCTGCGCGTGCACCCCCGGGATCCCGCCACGGGTCTGGGTCCCCGCCTCGACCAGGTCGCGGTTGTGGTCCCACTTGATGTACTCGATGTCGTACTCAGCCAGGATCGCCATCATCTGGTCCCGGACGTGCGCGTAGCACTCGGGCATGCCGAGGTTCAGCACCTGCTGGTACCGCGACTCCACCGGCCAGGTCGAGCGTGCGGACATCACCCACTCCGGGTGGGCGCGCGCCACGTCCGAGTCGGGGTTGACCATCTCCGGCTCGAACCAGAGGCCGAACTCCATCCCGAGCTCGTGCACCCGGTCGACCAGGGGGTGCAGACCGTCGGGCCACGCCGCGGCCGACACGACCCAGTCCCCGAGCCCCGAGTGGTCGTCGCGGCGCGAGCCGAACCAGCCGTCGTCCAGGACATACCGTTCGACACCGAGGGCCGCGGCCCGCTCGGCCAGGTCGAGCAGGGGCGGGAGGTCGTGGTCGAAGTACACCGCTTCCCACACGTTGATGGTGACCGGCCGGTCGACCGAGACACGGCGGTCCCGGGCCCGCAGGAACGCGTGGAACCGGCGGGCGATCCCGTCCAGCCCCACGGCGTACGAGCCGTAGACCCACGGGCTCTGGTAAGACTCGCCGGACCCGAGCACGACCTCACCGGGGAGCAGCAGCTCGCCCCCGCCGATCGTCCGGAAGCCGTCGAAGGTCAGCTCGGCGGTGTGGGTGTGGTTCCCGCTCCATGCGGTGTGAACGGCCCAGATCTCGCCGTGCTCGAAGCCGAATCCAGATGTGCCGGCGTGCAGTACGGTCGCCGCGTCGGCACCGGTGCGACCCTTGCGGCCCTCGCGGGTCTGGGCGCCGACGCTGAATGGCCGACGTTGCGGCACGCGCTCCTTGCCCCAGCGCCCGGCGAAGTCCAGGATCTCGGTGGCCTGCGCCGGCACCGGGAAGGCCAGAACCAGATCCTCCAACCCGTAGGCCGCATCCGCTCCAGTCGCGTTGTTGGCCAGCGTCGCCCGCGCGCGCAGCAACCCCGAGGGCAGGAGCTCGAGGTCCAGCGTGAGCGACAGCGCGGACTCGGCGTCCTCCGCGGTCACGACCAGCCGGCCCGGCCCGCCCTGGTGCAGGTCCTCGACCGCCACACCATCGACCGCCGCTGAGGTGACCGTGAAGCGCGGCGACCACGCCGCCCCCGCGCGGCTCCCGGACAGGCCGGGTCGCCCCACGTAGCCGGTGTGATGCTCGGGCAGGATCGCGAGCCGGATCGGCTGGTCGACGGTGTTGATGCCGATCAGGGGCACGTTCGCCAGCACCAGTGCGGTCGCGGTGTCGACCGCGAGGTCTCCCAGTGGCGCACCCCAGTGGACGATCGCCGGGAGGGCGCCGTCGGTGAGGTCGAGCAGGACCGAACAGTCGGCAGTGGAGAGGTGGACGTGCATACGGCGGGCGCTCCTCGGGCTGTGGGCGGACGTGCGCGACGAATCGTAGTGCAGGTAGTGGAGAAGGACGCCCTGGCGTCGGTGAAGGCCGCAGCGGTCGGCACCTGAGCCGGTCAGGCGGGCTAGCATTCGCGGCATGTCGGACCACGTGCAGTCCACCCCCCGACTGACCGCCCGGGGGGCCGCGACGCGCAACCGGATCCTGGACGCCGCGGCCGAGCTGATCTACACCCGCGGTGTCGGCGAGCTGAGCCTGGAGGACGTCCTGACGGCCAGCGGGACGGGCCGGTCCCAGCTCTACCACTACTTCGCCGACAAGGATGACCTGGTGAGCGAGGTCGTCGCGCGCCAGGTCTCGGACCTGCTGGCCGCCCAGCTGCAGCTGCTCGGTGGATTCCGGTCACAGCGCGGTCTCAAGCGCTGGCGGGACCGGGAGGTGGGCGACACCCGAACGCGCAAAGCCGCCTACGGGTGCCCGATCGGCTCGCTGGCCGCCGAGCTCGCCGACCGGTCCGAACCTGCGCGGCTGGTCCTGGCCGCGGGATTCGCCACCTGGGAGTCCTATCTCGAAGCTGGCCTCGAGCGGATGCGGGCCAAGGGTGACCTTGTGGCAGAGGCAGATCCGGCCGCGTTGGCCATGGCGATCATGGCGGCCCTGCAGGGTGGGTTGCTCCTCGCCCAGACCACTCGGGACATCCGTCGTCTGGAGATTGCCCTGGACATGGCCCTGGCCCACGTTGCGTCGTTCGCCCCGCACTGAGCCGGCTCGCTCGCGTCACAGAGCGGTAAGGTTTGTGTAATTGACAGTACAGTTCTCGCGCCCACAGTCTTGGACTCGTCAGTACAGAACTGATGACTTCAACGACGAAGGCAGGGCATCATGTCCCAACTCAGAACTGCGCTCGGAACGACCGCGCTGATGTTCGCAACGGTCGCTGGCAGCACGATCACGGGCGGCCTCGGTGGCGCACCCGCCGCCGAGTCTCCCTCCACCGCAACGGCCTCCACCACAGCGGCCGCAGCAGCAGCGACCGCGCCACTCTCGACGGGCGAAGGCGCCGCGTTCGCGATGTCCAACGCCACCCGCGACAACCGGATCCTCAGCTATCGGCGCGCGGCGAGCGGTGCCCTGACCCACGCCGGCAGCGTGTCCACCGGCGGCAAGGGGATCGGTGTCGACCTCGACACCCAGGGCCCGCTCCGGCTGAGCGCGGACAACCGGTTCCTCTACGCGGTGAACGCCGGCTCGGACGACGTCTCGGTCTTCGCGGTCGACGGAACCAAGCTGACCTTGGTCGAGAAGGTCTATGCCGGCGACCAGCCGACCAGCCTGACGATCCACGACAACCTGCTCTATGTGCTCGACGGGTCGGTGGCCTCCAACAGCATTCGCGGGTTCCGCCGAGGCGCTGACGGACGGCTCACCGCGATCAGCGGCTCGATCCAACCGTTGAGCTCACCGATCGCGGTGCCGGGCGACATCGAGTTCAGTCCCGACGGCAGGCGCATCCTGGTCACCGAGAAGACCACGGCGCTCACCCTCTCCCCGTCGATCGCGCTCGACTCGTTCGCCGTCGACGGCAACGGGGTGGCCGGCGCGGCGATGCGGGTCGGATCGGCAGGCATCCGGCCGTTCTCCCTGGCCTTCCGGAACAACAAGCAGGTGCTGGTCGCCGAGTCGTTCGACGCGGCAGCCGGCCGGTCGGCTGTGTCGTCCTACACAGTGACCGGCAGCGGTGACCTCACGGCCCGCAACACATCCGTGGCGAACAACCAGACCGACACCTGCTGGATCATCGTGACGCACGACGGCAAGTACGCCTACACCGCCAACTTCGGCAGCGGCACGATCTCGCAGTACAGCATCGCCGCCAACGGGACCGTCACCCTCACCCGCGGCGTGGCCGCCTACCTCGGGGCCGACAGCCAGCCGGTCGACCTCGCGCAGACCGCCGACAGCCACTACGTCTATCTGCTGCTCCGCGGCACCGGCGCGGTCGCCTCGTTCAGCGTCGAGGACGGCGGCTGGCTGAAGCCGGTCGACCTCACCGGTCGCGGCCTGCCGGTCGCGGACGGCGCGTCCGGTCTCGCGGTCTACTGATTGAGCTGAACGCGGTGGAGTCGTGACGCACCGACGACCATTGGTCCCCCCTGCTGGCTCGGCCCCTGCTCCGGCCGACGCCCGCCAGGCGACCAATGGTCGTCGTTGCGTTCGCGAGCCGGCCGTCAGGTCAGACGCCGGGGCCACGGTCGGAGGACGTGGCGACGATCGTCGCCGACCCGACCACGCGGGTGCCGTCGTACAGCACCACCGACTGCCCGGGCGCGACACCGCGTATGCGTTCGGCCAGGCGCACGACGACCTCCTCGCCCTCGGCGCGGGCCGTGGCAGCGACCTCCTCGCCGTGGGCCCGCACCTGGGCGCCGACCGTGACTTCGCCCTGGGGCGCGGGGCCGCACCAGCGGGCGTGGTCGCCGCGAATCACGTTGACGCCCAACAGGTCTGCCGTCCCCACCACCACGGTGTTGCGCGCGGTGTCGACCTCGAGCACAAAGCGAGGGTCTCCGTCCAAGGTGTCCCGGGACAGGCCGAGACCACGTCGCTGGCCGACCGTGAACGCATACGCGCCCTGGTGCTCCCCCACGACCGTGCCGCCGGAGTCGACCACGGCACCGGGCTGCGCGCCGAGCCGCGCAGTCAGCCACCCGCGGGTGTCGCCATCGGGGATGAAGCAGATGTCGTGCGAGTCAGGCTTCTTGGCCACCGCGAACCCGCGGGCCCGCGCCTCCTCGCGGATCTGGGGCTTGGTGGTGTCGCCCAGCGGGAAGAACGCACGGGCGAGCTGGTCGCCGGTGAGCACACCCAGGACGTAGGACTGGTCCTTGGCCTGGTCGACCGCCCGGTGCAGCTCACGGACCCCGGCGGGCCGCTCCACGACCTGGGCGTAGTGGCCGGTCGCCACGGCGTCGAACCCCAGCGCGACGGCCTTGTCGAGCAGCGCGGAGAACTTGATCCGCTCGTTGCAGCGCAGGCACGGGTTCGGCGTCCGACCGGCGGCGTACTCGGCGACGAAGTCCTCCACGACGTCCCGCCGGAACCGGGCCGCAACGTCCCAGACGTAGAACGGGATGCCCAGGACATCGGCGACCCGGCGCGCGTCGCCCGCGTCCTCGATCGTGCAGCAGCCGCGGGCGCTCTCGCGCAGGGTGGCGGCCGACTGCGACAGCGCGAGGTGGACGCCGACGACCTCGTGACCGGCGTCGAGCATCCGGGCCGCAGCGACCGCAGAGTCGACGCCGCCGCTCATCGCCGCGACGACGCGCATCAGTCGGCCAGCCCGCTGGCCCGACGCGCGCGCTCGACCGCCCCGGGCAGGGCGGCCAGAAGCGCATCGACGTCGGCGTCGGTGGACGTGTGGCCCAGGGTCAGCCGCAGCGCCCCGCGTGCCCTCGCCTCCGAAAGGCCCATCGCGAGCAGCACGTGGCTGGGCCGGGGCACGCCGGCCTGGCAGGCCGATCCCGTCGAGCACTGCACGCCCGCCGCGTCGAGCAGGTACAGCAACGAGTCGCCCTCGCAGCCGGGCACGAGCAGGTGGGCGTTGCCCGGCAACCGCCGGGCCACGTCGCCCGGCTCCCACGGCCCCGACACCTCGACCCCGAGACCGAGCGCGACCGCCTCGATGATGATCCGGTCACGGAGCGCGGCCACCCGCGCAGACTCCACGACCAGCTCGCCCACCGACTCCTCGACGGCGTCAGCGAAGGCGGCGATCGCCGGGACGTCCAGGGTGCCGCTGCGCAGCTGACGCTCCTGTCCCCCGCCGTGGCTGAGCGGGAGCAGCCTCGCGTCCCGCCGAGCCACGAGCGCGCCCACCCCGACCGGGCCGCCGAGCTTGTGCCCGGTGATCGTCATCAGGTCGGCGCCCGACGCGGCGAAGTCGACTTCGACGTGGCCGAGGGCCTGGACCGCATCGGTGTGCAGCGGGATGCCGTGGGCGTCGGCCACGGCCGCGATCTCGGCCACCGGCTGGATCGTGCCGACCTCGTTGTTCGCCCACATGACGCTGACGAGCGCGACCGACCCGGGGTCCTGACCGATCGCCTCGGCGACCCGCTCCGGGTTGACGACCCCGTTCGGGTCGGGGTCGACCCACGTGACCTTCGCCCCCTCGTGGGCCACGAGGTGCTCGACGCAGTCCAGGACCGCGTGGTGCTCGATCGCGCTGACGACCAGGCGAACCCGCGCCGGGTCGGCCTCGCGAGCGGCGGCGCAGGTTCCGACCACCGCCAGGTTGTCGGACTCGGTCCCCCCGCTGGTGAAGACGACCTCCGAGGGACGGCATCCGATCGCCACGGCCAACCGCTCGCGTGACTCCTCCACGACCCGCCGCGCAGATCGGCCCGCCGTGTGCAGCGAGGAGGCGTTGCCGACGTCGCGCAGGTGCGATGTCATCGTCTCGAGCGCGCGCGGACGCATCGGCGTCGTGGCTGCGTGATCGAGGTAGGCACTCACCCCCGAAGTCTACGAGGCCGGGGTGCGACCCTCCGCCCTGCGGTGACATCGGCTCGACCCCGTCCCCCCTCACACATGGGAACATCCACGTCGTCATGGCGACCGTAGGTCTCCCATGTCTGCGCTGAGCGGGGCAGCATCTGCCGACGACCCGGGGCCGGCCCGCTGGTGCGGACCGGCCCCGAGTACCCCTCCGTGGTTGGACTGGACTACCTGTCGGTGGCGCCCTCCCGGATCGCCTCGCGGATCCGGGTCCAGGTGCTGCAGCGGCAGGTGTTGCCGATGCCAGCCAGGCCGGGCCACGCGTGGGCGAAGATCGCCCAGGGGCCTACGGCGGGCCCCCGCGCGTTGGAGCTTCGTACTAGTGATCCGTAGCCGACCCCTACGTCGGATTGCCCTGACTACGGGTCGGTTGCAGCCGCTTCGTGCGCTGGGCAGCGGCCGAGCCAAAAAGTCAGCCCTTGGCGGCCTTCACCGCTTCGGTGGCCTGGGGCAGGACCGCGAACAGGTCACCGACGACGCCGAAGTCGACCAGCTCGAAGATCGGCGCCTCCTCGTCCTTGTTGACCGCCACGATCGTCTTGGAGGTCTGCATGCCGGCGCGGTGCTGGATCGCCCCGGAGATCCCGCAGGCGACATAGAGCTGTGGCGAGACCTGCTTGCCGGTCTGGCCGACCTGCGAGGTGTGGGGATACCAGCCGGCATCGACGGCGGCCCGTGAGGCACCGACGGCGGCGCCGAGGCTGTCGGCGAACTCCTCGACCTTGGAGAAGTCACCGGCGGTGCCGCGCCCTCCGGAGACCACGATCGCGGCCTCGGTCAGCTCGGGGCGACCGGTGGCGGCCTTCGGCTTGCGGTCGGTCACCCTCGCCGCCTTCGCCGCGTCGCTGATGCTGGGTTCGAAGGCCTCCTCGACGGCGGCGCCTGGAGCCTCCTCGGGGGCGGCCGAGTTGGGCTTCACCGTGATGATGGGCGTGCCCTGGGTGACCGACGCGATGACGGTGTATGAGCCCGCGAACACCGACTGGGTCGTCTGGGGGCCGTTCTCACCGGCCTGGACGTCGACCGCGTCGGTGATCAGACCGGACCCGGTCTTGATGGCCAGCCGGGCGGCGACCTCCTTGCCGCCGGGGTTGCTCGGGATGAGCACCGCCGCCGGTGAGGTCTTCTCGACCAGCTGGGCGAGAGCCTCGGCCTGCGGAGCGACCAGATAGTCCGAGAAGTCGCCGGCGACGACGTAGACCTTCTCGGCGCCGAACTTCGCCAGAGCGGCGTTCGCTCCCGACGCGCCCTCGCCGATGTACACGGCGGAGGGCTCGCCGAGGCGGCGGGCGATCGTCAGCAGCTCGGAGGTGGTCTTGCGGACCTCGCCGTCGGCGTGGTCGACGAGCACGAGTACTTCAGCCATGGATGGGCCTCTCTGGGGCTGGTGACGCAGGCAGGATCTGCTAGACGAACTTCTGGGCGGACAGGAACGCGGCGAGGCGGCTGCCGCCGTCACCCTCGTCCGGGACGATCTCACCCTGCGAGCGCGGGGGTCGCTTGGTGAACGACTCCACCTTGGTCCAGGCCGCGGCCAGGCCCACCTGCGAGGCGTCGACACCCAGGTCGGCGAGCGCCCAGGTCTCGACCGGCTTCTTCTTGGCGGCCATGATCCCCTTGAACGAGGGGTAGCGCGGCTCGTTGATCTGGTCGGTGACCGAGACGAGGGCCGGCAACGACGCGGTGATGGTCTCCGAGGCGACGTCACCGTCGCGGCGGATGGTCACCGAGCCGCCGTCCACGGTGAGCTCGGACGCCAGGGTCACCTGCGGGAGGCCGAGGCGCTCGGCGAGCATCGCCGGGACGACGCTCATCGTGCCGTCGGTGGAGGCCATACCGGTGATCACCAGGTCGGGTGTGCCGATCTTCTTGACCGCCTCGGCGAGGACCAGCGAGGTGGCGGCGGCGTCCGAGCCGTGGATGGCCTCGTCGCTGACGTGGACGCCCTTGTGCGCGCCCATCTGCAGCGCCTTCTTCACGGCGTCGGCGGCTTGGCTGGGCCCGACGGTCACGACCGTGACCTCACCCTCACCGGCCTCGACGATCTTGAGCGCCTCCTCGACCGCGTACTCGTCGAGCTCGGAGAGGAGTCCGTCCACCCCGGCCCGGTCGGTGGTGCTGTCGCTCTCGGTGAACGTGCGGTCGGACTGGGCGTCCGGGACGTACTTGACACAGACGACGATGTTCATGCCGCTCTCGTCCTGTTCGTTGGGGGTGGTGGATGCTCTCTCATCCTGTCAGCCCGCCGCTGTAGGGGCTGCGCTCGGGGCGCGTGATGCCTGACACCACCTGAGGTGGGCCGTTCGAACGTGGTGTGAGGACGGCCCCTGCCCGACGCGGGCAGGGGCGTCCCGACGTGGTCCGCGTCGGTGTGGGGTCAGGGGTTGACCCGCCGGCTGATGGCGATGCCCGCGCCGCCGGCGACCAGGAGCGAGAGTGCCGCGGCGAGCAGTCCACTGATACGCGACCCGGTCATCGCCAGCTCGGCGTCCTGGTCCTTGTCGGTGGCGGGGGCGGTGACGACCGGCACGGCAGAGGCCGGCTTCGTCGTCAGGGTGAACTCGGCGAAGCCGATCCCCGGGAGCGAGTCTGCGTCCTCGAGGTCACCGCACACGACCAGCGCGACGGCGTCGCCCGCGCGTGGCGTGACTCCGTCGGCGGCCTTCACGACGGCGTTCACCTCGACGGTGCCGGCGGCTGAGGGAACCACCACGCGGTCCAGGAACGGCAGGTCGGCGTCGGTGTTGCCGACCTGGACGGTCGCGGTCGTGGTGCCAGGCGCACACTGCGCCGTGACGTGCATGGTCGAGCCGATCGCGACCTTGGCGGGCGAGACCGACACCGGGATCTCCTCCAGCCCGGCGAAGTCATCGGGCACGACCAGCAGGTCGGCCCGGGCGGTCGCCACCGGGTCGGCCGAGCCGTAGGCCAGGCACTCGACCGTGACGGTCGCCGTTCCGAGCTTCCCGTCGACCAGGGAGAGGGTGGCCTCGAACGATCCGTCGACGACGTCGACCGCCTGCTGGTCGAGGGCGGTGCTGCCCTGGGAGACCGAGACCACCGCCGTGGTGGACGGTGCCGCGCAGGTCCCGGTGGCGGTGACCCGATCGCTGGTGAGGGCGATGTCGGTGTCGAGCGTGATGCTCGCCGAGGTCGCGGAGGACGGCACGGCGCTGAGCGCCAATGCTCCGACGGCCACGACCGGCAGGAGCAGCAGACGGGTGCGGATGGTCATGCTGGAGGCTCTCCCTCACTCGGCGCTCGCCCGCCGGATCCTTCGGCGGGAGAGCGGATCTGGTGGCACCGGCTCTGTGCTGCCTCGTGAACCGTAGCGGGGTGGGCAGGTGTCTCACAGGCCACAGGCAGAGGTCGGGCCGAACGGACGAGCAAGCCCTCAGCCGTCCCCGCAACCCGGGCTGCGGAACGGCTGGAGCGCCGCCTCGGTCCCCTCCGTCGGAAAGCCGACGGGCACCTCGGTCTCGCTCAGGCGGACCGGGACGGTGCTCACCCGGTCGGCACCGAGCGCCCTCCGCAGGTCGCGCGCCAGGCGTAGGGCGTCCACCGGCCCGAGCCGTGCATCGCGCCGCACGCTGGGTCCGCCCGCCCACGCGACCCGCTGCGCGGTGAGCGGGTCGTCGACCGCCTCCACGACCTGCGTCAGGACCTCGCGCGAGTGCGCGGTGCGGACCTGAGGGTCGAACGGCACGGCGCGCCACGTCCCGTCGACCTGGACCTCGGCGTCGCGAGAACGCACCCACGCCAGCGCGGTACGACCGTCCACGACCTGCTCGCCGGCGCGAGTGAGCAGGACACCAGCCTCGCGGTCCCGGGTCGGGCGGTCAGGGTCCAGGCTCACCCCGCCGACCGTGTCGACGACGTCGATCAGGCCGCGGAAGTCGACCACGAGAAGGTGGTCGACGCCGATCCCGAGGTCGTCACAGAGGTGGTCCACGAGCGCCTGCGGGCCTTCGTCGAGGCTGATGCCGAGGCGATAGGCAGGGCCGACCGCGGGGCGGACGTACAGGTCGCGAGGGACGAGCAGCACCTTCGCCGGTTCGTCGGCCGGATGCAACAGGAGCATCACGACGTCGGCTCGCTCCCCTGAGGCCTGGTCGGCGTCGGCGTAGCGGTCGGCGTCCTCGCCGGTGAGCCGCTCCCGCGAGTCCGAACCCAGGAGGAGGTAGGCGGTGCCCGCGCCGTGTCGCGTGTCCGTCACCTCGGTGGTCGGGACCCGGTGGGCGAGAGCGACCACGTCGAGGAGGACGGCAGCTGCGGCCAGCAGGAGGACGGACCCGGCAGTCACGACGGCCCGGCGTCGGCGACGACGGCGTGGACGAGGCGGTGGCTCGCCCTCAGAAGTCAACGGCGTAGTACATCCGCGAGACGGTGAGCACCAACAGCAGCGCCGCCGTGCCGGCCGAGACGGCGTCGACCACGCGCTCCTCGAACGGCTCGGCCGTCACCGTCTGGATCTCGATCCCGCGCGTCAGCCCCGTCTCGGCGCGCAGCGCGAGCTCCGGGCGGTCCTCGGCGCTGGTGGGACGCACCTCCAGGGTCAGGTCGTCACGACAGCGGTAGAGCGCGCTGGGGAGCTGCCCCGCGGAATAGGTCGGGGTGTCGGCCTGCGGCGCCCAGTATTCCTCGGCGATGCTGCCGATCTCGTTGCGCGCGTAGGTGCCTGAGCACCCAAGAGCTGAAGCGCGGACCTGCGTGTCGGTGAGCGCCCGGGCGACGTCGGTCCGGTCGATGGCGACGACGGTCACGGCGCTGCGTGCGGCCACGCACTCCCACGCATGCTCGTCCTGGACCTTCCAGTTCTTCTGACCCCGCGAGCAGAGGTCGAACCGAGCGGTGCCGAGCGTCTGGTCGGCTCCGGTCGCGCTGTCGAGCGCCTCGTCGAGCACCACGAACGCCGACTCGCGAGCGGACACGGCGTCGGCGCCCTGCGGAGCGAAATCCGCGCCACCGAAGGAGCAACCAGCCGCAGACATCGCAACGAGCCCGACCGTCAGCGCGCGCGCGATGGCGTACCTCCGTGTCCCGTGGGTGCGGAGGTCACCGTCGGGCATGGCTCAGGCGCCCTCGAAGGTGGCCTTGCCGGGCCCGTCGGTGATGAACGACGCCATCCCGCTAGCGCGGTCCTTGGTGGCGAACAGACCGGCGAACAGCATCCGTTCGATCTCCAGGCCGCTGACGAGATCGACCTCCAGGCCGCGGTCGATGGCTTCCTTCGCGGCCCGGAGCGCGTAGGCCGGTCCGCCCACGAAGCGCTGAACCCGGGCCTTGGCCGCCGCGTACACCTGGTCGGGCTCGACGACCTCGTCGACCAGCCCGATCGCGAGCGCCTCCTGGGCATCGACGAACCGGCCGCTGAAGATCAGGTCCTTGGCTCGCGCCGGGCCGACCAGCCGCGCCAGCCGCTGCGTCCCGCCCGCGCCGGGGATGATGCCGAGCAGGATCTCGGGCTGGCCGAGCTTGGCGTTGCTGCCGGCGACCCGGAAGTCGCACGCGAGCGCCAGCTCGCACCCACCGCCGAGGGCGTACCCGGTCACCGCGGCGACGGTGGGCTTGGGGATCCGCGCGATGGCGGTGAAGCCCGCCTGCAGCGCCGTGGAGCGCTGGACCATGTCGGTGTAGGACATCCGCTCCATCTCCTTGATGTCCGCACCCGCCGCGAACACCTTCTCGCCGCCGTACACGATGACGGCCGCGACGGTGGGGTCCGCGGTCAGCTCGGCCGCGGCGTCGCCGAGTGCGTCCTGGAGCTCGGCGTCCAGTGCGTTCATGGGCGGTCGCTGGAGGAGGAGGGTCGCGATGCCGTCCTCGATCTGCACGGCCAGGGCTTGGCTCATACGGGATCTCCCTCAGGGGTTGCGGGCTGGGCCGAGCCCGGTCCGCCGTCCTCGCCCATGACCTTCTCGTGCCACAGCTGGACCCCGGCCAGCACGAGCTGGATGGTGACCGGCAGCAGCGCCGTGAGGTCGGTCTGGCGGGTGACCAGGTGCTCTCCGGTCACGACCAGGGTCCCACCGGTCATCGCGGTCTTGACGATGTTGAGCTGGAGGGCCAGGTCGTTGCACGCCTGGAGCTGGGTGAGCGGGTCGGCCGGCACGCCGTCGTTGATCGCCCACTGGCCGAAGACCCGCATCACCTGGAACTCGCCCTCGCTGCATCGGACGAACAGCTGCTGGTCGGACGCCGCGAAGGCCACGTCGCCGTCACTGTCGATGTCGGGGGCGAGCCCGAGGTCGAGGAGCGCGTCCAGCACGCGGCCGCGGAGGGGGTGCTCGTCGGCCGGGGGCGGGAAGTTGGGCAGCGAGGACGGATCGGTCACGAGTGCCACCAGGTGGGTGTGGTCATGTGTCCACCGTAACCACTGCCTAGGCTGTGGGCCATGTCGCGCGCAGCCGCCCCAGGCCGGTCCGACCGGGACCTGCCACCCCGGCTCGGGATCACCGTGGTCGAGGGTGGGGCCGAGTTCGCCGTGTACGCGGGCAGGGCCACCTCGGTCGATGTGTGCCTGTTCGAGGAGGGCGACGCCACCGGCGAGACCGAGCGTCGGATCCCGCTCCCGCACCGGACCTACGGGGTGTGGCACGGTTTCCTGCCCGGTGTGGGGCCGGGACAGCGCTACGGACTGCGCGCCGACGGTCCGTGGCGTCCGGGTGAGGCGGTGCGGTACAACCCCGGCCGGCTGCTGCTCGACCCCTATGCCCGGGCCATCGAGGGTGAGGTCACCTGGGCACCGGAGGTCTACGGCCACCAGGTCGACGTCCTGCTGGCGGGGGACGACACCACCCGGATCGGCGGTGGTGACAGCGCGTCGTCGGTGCCGCGCAGCGTCGTGGTCCGCGAGGACTTCGACTGGGGGAACGACCGTCCACTGCGCACCTCGCTGGCGAACACCGTGCTGTACGAAGCACATGTCCGGAACCTCACCATGCTCCACCCGGAGGTACCCGAGGAGCTGCGCGGGACCTACGCCGGGCTCGCCCACCCCGCGGTGCTGGACCACCTGACCAGCCTCGGCGTCACCGCCGTCGAGCTCCTCCCGGTGCACGCGTTCACCTCCGAGCCGCAGGTGGTCCAGCGCGGTCTGGCGAACCACTGGGGCTACAACACGCTCGGGTTCTTCGCCCCACAGGCTTCCTACGCGTCGGCCTCGGACCCGCAGGGCGCACTGGACGAGTTCAAGGGGATGGTGCGCCTGTTGCACGAGCGCGGGCTCGAGGTGATCCTCGACGTCGTCTACAACCACACCGCCGAGCAGTCGTGCGACGGCGCGACGCTGTCGTGGCGCGGGCTGGACAGCCGGTGCTACTACCGCGTCGACGACCGGGGGCTCGACATCGATGTCACCGGCTGTGGCAACACCCTGGACCTGAGGCAGCCGATGGTCGCGCGCATGGTGCTCGACTCGCTGCGCTACTGGGTCGAGGAGTGCCACGTCGACGGTTTCCGCTTCGACCTCGCGGTCGCCCTCGCCCGGGGGCCGGCCGACGACTACGACCGCAACCACCCGTTCCTGGTGGCCCTGCGCACCGACCCGGTTCTCTCCCAGGCCAAGCTCATCGCCGAGCCGTGGGACGTCGGCATCCACGGCTGGCGAACCGGCCAGTTCCCGCCGCCGTTCGCCGAGTGGAACGACCGGTTCCGCGACGCCGTGCGGACGTTCTGGCTGCCCGACCTCGGCAGCGACGAGGCCGGCGAGAGCGGCCACGGCGTCCGAGAGCTCGCGACCCGGCTGGCCGGCTCACAGGACGTGTTCGGCCCGGGCGACCGCACCCCCCTGGCCTCGGTGAACTTCGTGGCCGCCCACGACGGGTTCACGACAGCCGACCTGACCCGCTACAACAGCAAGCACAACGGCGCGAACGGTGAGGGCAACCGTGACGGGAGCGACAACAACCAGTCGTGGAACCACGGCACGGAGGGGCGGGCCGACGACGAGACGCTCGAGGTGCGCCGGAGGCGGACCATGCGGAACCTGCTGGGAACGCTGCTCCTGTCGACCGGTGTCCCGATGCTCAATGCCGGCGACGAGTTCGGCCGCAGCCAGAACGGCAACAACAACACCTACTGCCAGGACAACGCGCTGTCGTGGTTCCAGTGGGACCTCGCGCCCTGGCAGGAGGACCTCCTGGCCACGACCAGGTTCCTCACCGAGCTGCGACGCACCCACCCGATGGTGCGTCAGCGGTCGTTCTTCACCGGTCGTGAGATGCCCGACGACGACGGGTCGAACGACCTCGCGTGGTTCGACGCCACCGGCGCACCGATGTCCAACGGTGCCTGGGAGCACGGACACACGCGCACCCTCCAGATGCTCCTGAACGGCAACGACCTCGACGAGAGGTCGGTCCTGCTCGTGTTCCACGCAGGAGTCGGCGAGGTGGAGATCGGTCTGCCCTCCACCCCCGGCGTCAAGCGGTGGGAGCTGTTGTGGGACAGCACCGACGAGCGACCGCGCGCGGTCGGACCCGCGGTGAAGCCGGGTCCGACCACGTTGGGTCCCAGCGCGATCCGCGTCTACCGGTCCGCCGCAAGCCGCTGAGCACGGCTTCGCAGGGACGTGGTGCTGGTCCCCGCGAAGCCGGGCTCACTCCTCAGGCGTTGGCGACCACGCCGAGCTCGCTGGCGTGGGCCAGCGCAGGGTGGGTCGGCAGGATCCGCACGGTGTACCCGAAGGACCCGGTGCGGGCCAGCTCGAGCGATCCGGCGAACTGGTGCCGACCGGCTTCGTAGCTCTCGACCAGCGAGAGCGACTGGGCCTGCACGTCGTCGAGGTCGTCGGACTCGTGCGCGAGACCGAAGACCACCTGCACGTCGACCTCGTCAGGGTCCAGCTCACCGAGCGAGACATAGGCCGTCACGGCCAGGAGGTCGCCGATCTGCGGGCTGTCCGAGACGCCCGAGGACTCGACGTGGTCCACGTGCACCTCGGACCAGGAGGCAGCCACCTTGGCCTTGTACCCGGCCAGGTCCTTGGCGCCGGCGTATCCCGGACCGTTGAGCGCCCAACCGGCGCGGGCCGCCGGCGTGTAGAGCTTCTCGGTGTAGTCGCGCACCATCCGGGACGCGAGCACCTTGGGCCCGAGCGTGGCCAGGGTGTGGGTGACCATCGACAGCCAGTTGTGCGGCAGCCCGGCGTCGTCGACGTCGTAGAACCGCGGAGCGACCGAGTGCTCGATGAGGTCGTACAGCGCGGCGGCCTCGAGGTCGTCACGACGCTCGGGGTCCTCCACGCCGTCCGCGGTCGGGATCGCCCAGCCGTTCTCGCCGTCGAACCACTCGTCCCACCAGCCGTCGAGGATGGACAGGTTGAGCCCACCGTTCAGCGCAGCCTTCATGCCGGAGGTGCCGCACGCCTCGAAGGGCCGCAGCGGGTTGTTCAGCCAGACGTCGCACCCCGGATAGAGGTACTGCGCCATGCCGATGTCGTAGTTGGGCAGGAACACGATGCGATGACGGACCTCGGGGTCGTCGGCGAACTTCACCATCTGCTGGATGAGCTGCTTGCCGGTCTCGTCGGCCGGGTGCGACTTGCCCGCGATGACCAGCTGGATCGGGCGGTCCTTGTCCAGCAGGAGCTTCTTGAGCCGAGCGGGGTCGCGCAGCATCAGGGTGAGCCGCTTGTAGGTCGGTACACGCCGCGCGAACCCGATGGTCAGCACGTCGGGGTCGAGGATGTCCTCGACCCAGCCGAGCTCGGCGGGGCTGGCGCCCCGCTTGGCCCACGACGCCTTGGTGCGGCGGCGGGCTTCGGTGACCAGCCCCTGACGCAGCTCGCGCTTGGTCGACCAGATCGCGTCGCGCGGGATGTCGGCGATGCGGTCCCACGCGTCGTCCCGCTCGATGTCGGCAGTGCCCAGGTGCTTGGCCGCCACGTCGTACACGCGCCGGTCGACCCAGGTCGGGGCGTGGACTCCGTTGGTGATGCTGGTGATCGGCACCTCTGCATCGTCGAAGCCCGGCCACAGCCCGTCGAACATCCCGCGACTGACGACACCATGCAGCTCGGAGACCCCGTTCGCCCGCTGCCCCAGGCGCAGGCCCATGACGGCCATGTTGAACATCCCGCCCTCGCCGCCGGGATAGTCCTCGGCACCGAGCGCCAGCAGCCGGTCGATCGGGACGCCCGCCACGGCCCGCTCACCGCTGAAGTGCAGCTCGATCAGCGAGGTCTCGAACCGGTCGATGCCGGCCGGGACCGGGGTGTGGGTGGTGAAGACGGTCGCCGCGCGCACGGCCTGCAGCGCCGCGTCGAAGGTGAGGGTCTCGGAGGTGGTCAGCTCATGGATCCGCTCGACCCCGAGGAACCCTGCGTGGCCCTCGTTGGAGTGGTAGACGTCAGGAGTGGGCGAGCCGGTCAGGCGCGACCACAGCCGGAGCGCCCGGATGCCGCCGATGCCGAGCAGCATCTCCTGCTGGAGGCGCTGCTCGCCGCCGCCGCCGTACAGCCGGTTGGTGACGTTGCGGGCACCGTCGTCGTTGCTCGCGATGTCGGAGTCGAGCAGCAGCAGGGGGACGCGGCCGACCTGGGCCTTCCACACGTGGGCGTTCAGGACCCGCCCACCGGGCAGGTCGAGGGTGATCACGGAGGGGGTGCCGTCGTCCTCGCGCAGCAGCGCGAGCGGCAGCCCGTCCGGGTCCAGGACGGGGTAGGTCTCCTGCTGCCAGCCGTCGTGGTTGAGGCTCTGCTTGAAGTAGCCGGTCTTGTAGAACAGGCCGACGCCGATGATCGGCACACCGAGGTCGGAGGCCGACTTCAGGTGGTCACCGGCCAGGATGCCCAAGCCACCGGAGTACTGCGGCAGCACCTCGGTGATGCCGAACTCGGGGCTGAAGTAGCCGATGGCCTTGGGCGCGCCGCCCTCGGCCTCCTGCTCGCCGGCCCAGCGCTGGTACCAGCGGGGCTCGGTGAGGTAGCGCTCGAGATCGGCGTGCGCAGCGTCCACCGCGGCCACGAACTCGCGGTCGGCAGCGAGCGCCTCGAGCTCCTTGGGCGCGAGTGCCGAGAGCAGTGCGACCGGGTCGTGGCGTACCGCCACCCACTTCTTCGGGTCGATCCGCTCGAAGAGGTCGCGGGTCGCGGGGTGCCACGACCAGCGCAGGTTGCTCGCGAGCTCCCCGAGGGCCGCGATCGGCTCGGGCAGGACGGTACGGACGCTGAAACGACGAATGGCTTTCACGAGCGGCATCCTAGGGCCAGGCACCGGACCAGTTGTCGAGTTCTTGCAGAACTTTCAGCCGCATTCCAACCCGTGGTCATCCGTTCGTCCGACTCGTTCTCGCTCACTGCTCAGTCGGAGACTCGGTGCGTGCCCCCGCGTGGCAAGTGGGCCGTAGTTGGGTAGCGTCGCCACTGTGACCGCGACCCCTCGCACCAGCTCAGGTCGATCCGGCAGTGGCAGCCGGTCGGCGCCACCCCCCACCGCGCCGATCCCGTCCACGGCGCCACGTCCGGTTCCCCCGCAGGGACCGGTCGGTCGCATCCCCGTCCAGGGGGTCTCGCCCATGGTCGACGAGGGTCGCCGGCCGGCGTCCTCGGTCGTCGACGAGGAGTTCCTGGTGTCCGCGACGGTGTTCCGCGAGGGCCACGACGCGGTCAACGCCACGCTCGTCCTGGTCGCGCCCGACGGCACCGAGACCCACCGGACGATGACGTGCACCAACCCTGGACTGGACATCTGGGAGGTGACCGCCCGCGCCGACAGCGTGGGGCTGTGGGGCTACCGCGTCGAGGGCTGGTCCGACCCGTACGGCAGCTGGGACCACGACGCGACGATCAAGGTCGCTGCCGACATCGACACCGAGCTGATGCTCGCCGAAGGCATCAAGGTGCTGGAGCGCGCGGTCGCCGAGGTCAAGCGCACCGAGGTCGAGCAGGCCCCGCTTCTCGAGGCGATCCTGGGCCTGCGCGACGCGACGCGCCCCGGCGAGGCCCGGCTCGCTGCCGGTACCGCCCCTGCGGTCGTCGCCGAGCTCGCCGCTCGACCGCTGCGCGACATGGTGAGCGCCTCTCCCGCCTACCCGTTGGTCGTCGAGCGTGAGCTGGCGCTGTTCGGCGCCTGGTATGAGATCTTCCCCCGGTCCGAGGGCGCGACCCAGGACCCGGTGACGGGCGACTGGACCACCGGCACCTTCCGCACCGCGATGAAGCGCCTGCCCGCGATCTCGGCGATGGGCTTCGACGTCGTCTACCTCACGCCGATCCACCCGATCGGGACGACCGCCCGCAAGGGCCCGAACAACACGCTCACCGCAGGGCCGAAGGACCCCGGAAGCCCCTACGCCATCGGCTCGCCCGACGGTGGTCACGACGCCATCCACCCCGACCTCGGCACCTTCGAGGATCTCGACGCCTTCGTCGCCGAGGCGGCTCGGCTCGGGATGGAGGTCGCGATGGACATCGCCCTGCAGTGCTCGCCGGACCACCCCTACGTCACCGAGCACCCGGAGTGGTTCACCACCCGCGCTGACGGCACGATCGCCTATGCGGAGAACCCCCCGAAGAAGTACCAGGACATCTACCCGCTGAACTTCGACAACGACCCGGCAGGGTCCTACGCCGAGATGCGCCGGATGGTCCAGGTGTGGATCGACCACGGGGTCAAGCTCTTCCGCGTCGACAACCCCCACACCAAGCCGGTCGAGTTCTGGCAGTGGATCATCGCCGACGTGGCGCGCGACCACCCGGAGATCATCTGGCTCGCCGAGGCGTTCACCAAGCCAGCGATGATGCACACGCTGGCCAAGGCCGGGTTCCAGCAGTCGTACACCTACTACACCTGGCGCAACGCCAAGTGGGAGCTCGAGGAGTACTGCCGCGAGCTCGCGGGGCCGGCCGCCGCCTACATGCGTCCCTCGTTCTGGCCGACGACGCACGACATCCTCACGCCCTACATGCAGTTCGGCGGACCCGTCGCGTGGAAGCTCCGGGCGGCCCTCGCCGCTCTCCTGGTCCCGACCTACGGCATCTATGCGGGCTACGAGCTGGTGGAGAGCGTCGCCCGGCCGGGCGCCGAGGAGCAGATCGACAACGAGAAGTACCAGTACAAGAACCGGCACTGGGAGGACTACGAGCCGGGAGGGGCGAAGGAGGGGCAGTCGCTGGCCGGCTATCTCACCCTGCTGAACACGATTCGTCGTGAACACCCGGCGCTGCACTGGCTGCGCAACCTGCGGTTCCACAGCGTCGACGACGAGAACGTCATGTGCTTCTCCAAGAGCCGCACGCTGTATGCCGCGGACGGCTCGGTCGAGGGTGTCGACCAGGTGATCGTGGTGGCCAACCTCGACCCGCACGCGACCCGGGAGACCGCGGTGCACCTGAACATGACCGCGCTGGGCATGGACTGGCACGACTCGTTCGTCGCCCACGACCTCATCACCGACCAGTCGTGGCAGTGGCGCGAGCACAACTTCGTCCGGCTCGGGCCCGGCGGCGAACCGGTCCACGTGCTGCACGTGCGGAGGTTCTGATGCAGGGGCTCAACCTCAACCAGCCCGGACTGCGGCACGACCCCGAGTGGTTCCGCACGGCGGTCTTCTACGAGGTGCTCGTCCGCAGCTTCGGCGACTCCAACGGGTCGGGAGCCGGTGACTTCTCCGGGTTGATCAACCGGCTGGACTACCTGCAGTGGCTGGGGATCGACTGCCTCTGGCTGCCGCCGTTCTACGCCAGCCCGCTGCGCGACGGCGGGTACGACATCGCCGACTACACCGCGGTCCTGCCCGAGTTCGGGACCCTGCCGGAGTTCATCGAGCTGGTGTCGCAGGCCCATGCCCGCGGCATCCGCATCGTCACCGACTTCGTCATGAACCACACCAGCGACGCCCACCCGTGGTTCCAGGCCTCACGCAGCGACCCCGAGGGCCCGTTCGGGGACTTCTACGTCTGGTCGGACACCGACGAGAAGTACACCGACGCCCGCATCATCTTCATCGACACCGAGGTCTCCAACTGGACCTTCGACCCGGTGCGACGCGAGTTCTTCTGGCACCGGTTCTTCTCCCACCAGCCCGACCTGAACTTCGACAACGAGGCCGTCCACGACGCGCTGTTCGACGTCGTGCGGTTCTGGATGGACCTGGGGATCGACGGGTTCCGGCTCGACGCGGTGCCCTACCTGTACGAGGAGGAGGGGCACAACGGGGAGAACCACCCGAAGACCCACGCGTTCCTCTCCAAGCTGCGCGCCATGGTCGACGCCGAGTACCCAGGTCGGATCCTGCTCGCCGAGGCCAACCAGCCCCCGCAGGAGGTCGTCGACTACTACGGCACGGAGGAGTCTCCCGAGTGCCAGATGTGCTTCCACTTCCCGGTGATGCCCAAGCTGTACTACTCGCTGCGCGAGGAGAAGGCGCTGCCGATCATCGCCGCGATGGAGGACACGCCTCCGATCCCCAGGGGCACCCAGTGGGGCACCTTCCTGCGCAACCACGACGAGCTCACCCTCGAGATGGTCACGCCGGAGGAGCGCGCGGCGATGTACGGGTGGTACGCACCCGACCCTCGCATGCGGGCCAACGTCGGTATCCGCCGGCGGCTGGCGCCCCTGCTGGACAACAGCCGGGCAGAGATCGAGCTCATCCACGCCCTCCTCCTCTCGCTGCCGGGGTCCCCCTGCCTGTACTACGGGGACGAGATCGGGATGGGGGACAACATCTGGCTGAACGACCGCGACGCCGTGCGGACGCCGATGCAGTGGACACCGGACCGCAACGCGGGGTTCTCCTCCGCAGAGCCGGGCAAGCTCTATCTTCCGGTGATCTCCTCGCTGGTCTACCACTACAACACGACCAACGTCGAAGCCCAGATGGCGACGAGCTCCTCTCTGCTGCACTGGATCCGGGCCATGATCGCCGTGCGCAAGCAACACCCGGTGTTCGGGCGCGGGGCGTTCGAGCTGTGCGCCGCCGACAACGAGGCGGTGCTGACCTTCTTGCGGGTGGACCGTGACCTGGCCTCCGGACAGCCCCCCAACCAGGCTCCGGGCAGCTCGGTCCAGAGCTATGGCGCCTCGGCGGTGCTCTGCGTCAACAACCTGGCGTCTCGACCGCAGGCGACCACGATCAGCCTCCCCGAGGAGTTCGCCGGCGCTCAGCTGCGGGACCTGTTCGGCGGGCAGGGCTTCCCCCGGATCGGCGCGGACGGACAGGTCTCGCTGACCATGGGGTCACGCGACTTCTTCTGGCTCGGTGTGGAGACGGAGGCGTCCCGTGGCTGAGGTCCACGACGCGACCATCGTCCCGACCAAGCTGGAGCTGCTGGAGTCGTGGATCGGCTCCCAGCGCTGGTATGCCGCCAAGGGCCGACAACCGCGCCTGGTCAAGCTGACCTCGTGGCGGCTCGACGACCCCGCGGGTGAGGTCGGAGTCGAGACGATCATCCTCGCCGACACCGGCGGTGCGGTGCCGGTCGTGTACCAGGTGCCGCTCACCTATCGTGGCGCACCCCTCGCGGGTGCCGGTGCCGCGCTGGTGGGCACGATGGAACACAGTGTTCTCGGGACCCGCTGGGTCTACGACGGACCGCACGACCCGGTGTACGCGGCACAGCTGCTCTCGCTCATCGAGGGCGGTGCCCAGGCGCAGGCCGGAAGCGTGTCCGACACCGCTGAGCCGACCGTGGCGGGTCACCCGGAGGCGCTGGCCAAGCAGATCGGCTCGGTCGTGAGCAGCCGGGTGCTGACCGGGGAGCAGTCCAACACCTCGGTCATCTATGAGGTGGTGGGTGTCGGCGGTGAGCCGGAGCCGTTGATCTGCAAGGTCTTCCGCACGTTGCAGGCCGGCGACAACCCCGACGTCGTGGTGCAGGGGGCACTCGCGCAGGCCGGCTCGACCCGCGTCCCCGGCATGGTCGGTCACGTCAGCGGACAGTGGCCCGACCCCACCACCGGGTCAGGTGCCGAACTGGCCCACGGTCACCTCGCCTTCGCCCAGGAGTTCTTCGCCGGCACCCGCGACGCCTGGCGGGTCGCCCTCGAGGCCGTCCGGGACCTGACCGACTTCACCGGCCCGGCACGCGACCTGGGCGCCACCACGGCCGAGGTGCACGCGACACTGGCCCTCGCGCTCCCCACCGAACCGGCGACCCCGGAGGCGGTCGCCTCGGCCGTCGCGGCCATGCGGGGACGCTGGGTGCAGGCGGTCTGCGAGGTGCCCGCGCTGGCCGCGCACGAGAGCATGGTCGAGGAGGTCTTTGCGGCGGCCGCCGACGCGAGCTGGCCTGCACTGCAACGGATCCACGGTGACTACCACCTCGGCCAGGTGCTCCAGGTGCCGGGCCGGGGGTGGGTGCTGCTGGACTTCGAGGGCGAACCGCTTCGGGCGCTGTCGGAGCGGAGCCGTCCCGACGTCGCGGTGCGCGACGTCGCCGGGATGCTGCGGTCGTTCGACTATGCCGCTGCAGCGCCCGACCCCGCCCAGCTCGACGACGCGCGCCGCCAGTGGGCGGCCGACGTCAGCGTCGCGTTCCTCGACGGATACACCTCGGTCGCCGGGCGCGACCCCCGCGACGACGCTGCGCTCCTCACTGCCTACAGCCTCGACAAGGCGTTGTACGAAGTGGTCTACGAGGTTCGCAACCGACCGACCTGGGTGGCGGTGCCCCTCACCGCCCTGGACCGCATGCTCGATGAATACAGGAGAACGCGATGACCGCGCAGACCCCAGATGTGTCGGGGGCGATCTCCGCCCTGGCCGCGGGCCGCCACCAGCAGCCGCACGACCTTCTCGGCCAGCACCTCGAACCCGGTGGCCTGCGCCTGCGCGCCTTCCGTCCGATGGCCTCCAGCGTGGTGGCCCGGCTCGACGACGGCACGAGCATCACCCTCGAACACGAGGCGCAGGGGGTCTGGACCAGCCTGGTCGAGGGCCTCACCCAGACCCAGGACTACCGGCTCCAGGTCGCCTACGAGGACGGGGTCGCGCACGAGCAGGACGACGCCTACCGGTTTGCACCGACCCTCGGCGAGATCGACATCCACCTCATCGGTGAAGGTCGGCACGAGCAGCTCTGGACCGTGCTCGGTGCGCACATCCGCGAGTACGACGGACCGCTCGGCACCGTGCGCGGTACGTCGTTCGCGGTCTGGGCACCCCGGGCTCGCGCCATCCACGTGACCGGCGCCTTCAACCACTGGGACGGCCTTGCCCACCCGATGCGGCTGCTCGGCGGGTCCGGCGTGTGGGAGCTGTTCGTCCCCGGGGTCGGCGAGGGAACGCAGTACAAGTACGAGATCCGCGGCAGCGACGACGTGGTGCGGTCCAAGACCGACCCGATGGCCCAGGCCACCGAGACACCACCGGCCACCGCCTCGGTCGTGCACCGTCCGGCGCACGAGTGGGCCGACGAGGAGTGGATGAAGAACCGCGCCGCCTACAACTCGCACAGTGGGCCGATGAGCACCTACGAGGTGCACCTCGGGTCGTGGCGGGCCGGCATGGGCTACCGCGACATGGCCGAGCACCTGGTCAACTACGTCGCCGACCTCGGCTTCACCCACGTCGAGTTCCTGCCGGTGATGGAGCACCCGTACGGGCCCTCGTGGGGTTACCAGGTCAGCGGCTACTACGCGCCGACCGCTCGGTTCGGCTCGCCCGACGACTTCCGCTACCTCGTCGACCGGCTCCACCAGGCCGGGATCGGCGTCATCCTCGACTGGGTCCCCGCGCACTTCCCCAAGGACGCGTGGTCGCTCGCCCGGTTCGACGGCGAGGCGCTGTACGAGCACCCCGACCCGCGCCGTGGCGACCAGCCCGACTGGGGCACCCACATCTTCGACTTCGGCCGGATCCAGGTGCGCAACTTCCTGGTCGCCAACGCGGTGTTCTGGTTGGAGGAGTTCCACATCGACGGGCTGCGCGTCGACGCGGTCGCCTCGATGCTCTACCTCGACTACTCCCGCGAGGAGGGTCAGTGGCTCCCGAACCAGTTCGGCGGCCGCGAGAACCTCGAGGCCATCGGCCTGTTGCAGGAGGCGAACGCCACCGCGTACAAGCGGGTGCCTGGCATCATCACCATCGCCGAGGAGTCGACCTCCTGGGGTGGGGTGACCGCCTCGACCGAGAGCGGCGGCCTCGGGTTCGGGCTGAAGTGGAACATGGGCTGGATGAACGACTCGCTGCGCTACATCGCCCACGACCCCATCCACCGGCAGTACCACCACAACCTGCTGACCTTCGCGATGATGTACGCCTACAGCGAGAACTACCTGCTGCCGATCAGCCATGACGAGGTCGTGCACGGCAAGGGGTCGCTGCTGCGCAAGATCCCCGGGCACCGCTACGAACAGCTCGCCACCCTGCGCGCCTACCTGGCCTACATCTGGTCCCACCCCGGCAAGCAGCTGATCTTCATGGGCTGCGAGTTCGCCCAGGAGGCCGAGTGGGCCGATGGACGCGAGCTCGACTGGTGGCTGCTCGACCAGCCCGCGCACTACCGGGTGCACAACCTGGTCAAGCAGCTCAACACGACCTATCGCGCACACCCGGCGCTGTGGGCGCTGGACTCCAAGCCGAGCGGCTTCGAGTGGCTCAACGCCAACGACGCCGCCGGCAACACGTTCACCTTTGCGCGGTTCTCGAACGAGGACCGCAGCGGCGACGTGCTCGCGGTCGTGGTCAACTTCGGCGGCTCGGCGCGGGACGGCATGCGGATCGGGCTCCCCCGCGATGGCGGGTGGGAGATCATCCTGGACACCAGCGGGTACGACGACGTGGGCTCGCCCAGCCAGGCGGGTGTCGTGGTCACCGCGGAGGACCGCCAGTGGGACGGTCAGCCGTTCTCGGCGGTCGTCAACGTGCCCCGGCTCGCCACCCTCTACCTCGCCCCCGCGTCCCCGGCCGAGGAGCCGGCGGTCATCGAGTCTGTCGCCACTGAGTCCGTCGCCACCGAGTCAGTCGCCGCGCCGAAGGAGAAGCCGTGAACGACAGCCGAGCCGGTCAGCTCGCCCAACCCTCCGACCTCGTCGACATCCCGCACCTGGTGACGGCCTACTACACGCTGGTCCCCGACCCGGACAACCTCGACGAGCAGGTGGCCTTCGGCACGTCGGGCCACCGGGGGTCGAGCCTGCGCACGGCGTTCAACGAACAGCACATCCTGGCCACCACCCAGGCGATCTGCGAGTACCGCGCGGCGCAGGGCTTCGACGGGCCGCTGTTCATCGGTCGCGACACCCACGGCCTGTCCGAGCCGGCGTGGGCCACCGCGCTGGAGGTGCTGGTCGCCAACGACGTCACCGTCCTGGTCGATGACCGCGACGGGTACACGCCCACCCCGGCGGTCTCGCACGCGATCCTGCGGGCCAACCGCGGCAAGGACCTCGCCACCGGCAGGGGCCTCGCCGACGGCATCGTGGTCACGCCGTCGCACAACCCGCCCTACGACGGCGGGTTCAAGTACAACCCGCCGCACGGCGGCCCGGCCGACACCGACGCCACCAAGGTCATCGCGGCCCGGGCCAACGAGCTCATCCGGGCCGGGCTGGTCGACGTCAAGCGCATCCCGTTCTCGCGCGCGCGGGCCGCGGCCCAGCCCTACGACTTCCTGGGCACCTATGTGGACGACCTCCCGTCCGTCATCGACCTCGCCAAGATCAAGGCTGCCGGGATCCGGATCGGCGCCGACCCGCTCGGCGGCGCGGCGGTGGCGTACTGGGGCGAGATCGGCGAGCGGCACGGTCTGGACCTCACGGTGGTCAACCCGCTCGTCGACCCGACCTGGCGGTTCATGACCCTGGACTGGGACGGCAAGATCCGGATGGACTGTTCGTCCCCGTCGGCCATGGCCTCGTTGATCCAGCGGCGCGACGAGTACGACATCGCGACCGGCAACGACGCGGACTCCGACCGGCACGGCATCGTCACGCCCGACGCGGGACTGATGAACCCCAACCACTTCCTGGCCGTGGCCATCCGCTACCTGTTCGGCGGCGCCCGTCCGGGTTGGCCGGCGACGGCCGACATCGGCAAGACGCTGGTGTCCTCTTCGATGATCGACCGGGTCGCTGCTGAAGTAGGCCGGACCCTCAAGGAGGTGCCGGTCGGTTTCAAGTGGTTCGTCCCCGGGCTGATCGACGGGTCGTTCGGCTTCGGCGGCGAGGAGTCCGCCGGCGCGTCGTTCCTGCGGATGGACGGCACGGTCTGGACCACCGACAAGGACGGCATCATCCTTGCGCTGCTCGCCTCGGAGATCCTCGCCGCAACAGGCAGCACGCCCTCGCAGATCTACGGCGAGCTGACCGCGGCCCACGGAGACCCGGCCTACGCCCGTATCGACGCGCCGGCCAACCGCGAGCAGAAGGCCAAGCTCGCCGCCCTGTCCCCCACCGACGTCACTGCTGAGTCGCTGGCGGGAGAGCCGATCACGGCCAAGCTCACCGAGGCGCCCGGCAACGGCGCCGCGATCGGCGGGCTCAAGGTGACCACTGAGTCGGCATGGTTCGCGGCACGGCCGTCGGGCACCGAGGATGTGTACAAGATCTATGCTGAGTCGTTCAAGGGTCCCGAACACCTCGCGCAGGTGCAGTCCGAGGCCCGTGAGGTCGTGTCGGCCGCGCTGGGAGGATAAGGGCGGGGCGCGCGGCAACCCCACTGGGGCGTGCGGCAGCCCGTTAAGGGGCGAAAGGACGGCCCCTGAGCACCGGCGGCCGGCGTGCGGAGAACCGAACTGTCCGAGCTGTCTGCTGCGGTCACGCCGTGTCGGGATCGTGAGCCCACCTCCGCTCGCCCGGTCGCGGCTGCGTCGGTCGCTGCCGGCCCACGGCCGGTGGCGGCGGGGACGCGCGCGCGTCCTGTTCGTTGTCGAAGGACTGGATCAGCACCAGCGGCTCAGGCTCAGGCGCACGCTGACCGGCGGGCACCCGAGCCCAAGCCCAGACCGGCCTGGGCTCCCGCGTGATCCAGCCGCCGTGGCGCAGGTACCACCAGGGTCTGGACTCGAAGGTGAACGGGACAATCTTGCCGTGAGCGGGGTACCGACGGCCAGCAAAGTCCCGCGGGAGGTCGACCACGTGGCTGGGAGTCTCATCCTCGGGGTTCCGGTCGACCAACCAGAGGTCGTAGCCGCAGGCGGCGAGCACTCCGAGGACGTCTGCAAGGTTCTGGCTTCCCGCGTCGTTCTCGAGCCGGGCAATGCGGCTGCGTGACACGGCAATCTGGTCGGCGAGCTCGCGCTGGCTCACGCCGCGTCGCCAGCGGGTGGTCCGCACCGCGTCGCCGATCAACCCGATGAGCTCGTGATCGCGTTTGTCGTCCTCCATGGAGCCAGCCTCGCCCGGCGCAGCCGACGGCGTCGATCCCACCGCCGAGGTGTGTGCACAACCGCCTCCACGTCGGGGCCCTATGGATAGACGCCACGGGTCGCCGGGCCCAGGCACCCATCATGGTGGACGGCAACGGCGAGCGGCCGGTCAGGCGCGGCCAGGTGGTCCACCCTGCGAGGCCAGTGTGCATTGCACCCCCGCTGAACCACCTCCCACACCCCACGCCGCGATCCAGCTGGTTCCGGTGGGGTGCAGTGCACACGGCTGACCCGGATGGGGTGCAGTGCACACGGCTGACCCGGGTCGGGTGCACTGCACACCGCCGGCCCGGGTCGGGTGCACCGCACACCGCCGGCCCGGGTGGGGTGCAGTGCAGACCGCTGGCCCGGGTGGGGTGCAGTGCAGACCGCTGCCTCGGTGAGGGTGCAATGCACACTGCCCGCAGACGTCGACCGTCGTGGTGCCCAGCCCGATGCAAGCCGGTGCGGACTCGGCGATCGGGCGAACGCTACGAGGCTGCGCTCGGTGACCTGGATCTCGGTGACCTACTCCTGCATGACCTACTCCTGCGTGACCTGGGCCTCGGTGACCTACTCCTGCGTGACCTACACCTCTGTGACCGAGGCTGCGGCTGCGGGGCCGCCCACCTCCGGCGTTGCGCCGTCCGACCCCGGCGCGAGCCGGGCACTCTCGTCGTCCACCCACATCCGGGTCAGACCTCCGAAATGGCCCTCGAAGCGGTCCCACTCGCGCTCGGGATAGGTCGTGCGGATGGTGTTGGTCAGCAGCGAGCGGAAGTCCGGGGAGTCGACCCACTCAAGCACCATCTCGTCGACATGGGGCAGGGAGGTGTCGCAGAACTCCCGATAGCGGTCCGTGTCGAAATGCTCGTTGGAAAGCCCTTGGTAGGCCTCGAGCTTGGCCTCATAGGACAGGTTCGGGTCGTCGCCGATCGCGAACCATGGCGCCGGCTCGACCTGGGTCCTGGCCTTGCGACCGGTCACCACGCAGAACGTCGACCAGCGCAGCAACGCCTTCATCGCCCACGGGAAGTAGTAGTGCAGCGAGGTCACGGCGACGTCCGGACAGGCGTTCGCGTAGTCGATCGGATACACCACCCCGTCCTTGACGAGCATCTCGCAGGAGTTGAACTCCCAGCGGAAGAACGCGTTCACGGTCTGGGCGATCGTCACCGCCTCGGACCCGGTCTGACCGTCGAGGAAGCCGTGCTCGACGGCGTAGCGGTTGTGCATCGGCTCGTCGGGCTGGAACTTCATCACCATCGTCTCGGGACCGATCGTCAGCGCGCGGGCGAACACCTCGAACCCGTCCACCGCCTTCTGGAGGTGCATGAGCATCTCGCCCGACTCGTCGTAGGCCCGGTGCAGGTCGGCGCGGTCCTTGATCATCGACACCCCGCGCCACGCACCGCCGTCGAACGGTTTCATGAACATCGGGTACCCGACCGACTCCGCTACCTCGTCCAGGTCGAACGTGCGGTTGTACTGGGCGGAGGTGAACGCCCACCGGGCGTTGTCGATGGGGTTCTTATAGGGCACGAGCACCGTGTCGGGCACGTTCATGCCCAGACGCATCAGCGCGCAGTACGCCGAGTGCTTCTCCATGGACTGGAAGGTGAACGGGCTGTTGAGCAGGTACACGTCGTCCATCAGCGAGACCTTCTTCAGCCACTCCCGCGGGTGGTAGTACCAGTACGCAAGCCGGTCGATCACCAGCTCGTGACGAGGGGTGTCACGCAGGTTGAAGGGCTCGATGGTCACCCGCTCCGTGGTGAGCGTGTGACCACGCTTCCCGCCGCCTGCAGCCGCACCCGCGTCGTGCGAGATGACACCCATCCGCCGGGCCAGGGTCTCGAAGGCCACCGGCCAGTCACCCTCCGCACCGAGCAACAGGCCGATCAGGTGGTCTTGTGGAGCGGGCATCTGCGGGTCTCCTTCATCGGGGTGACGTTCATCGGTTCGGTCAGGTTCGTCTGGGTCTGGTCACAGTCTGGTGATGCCCGGTCGGGCTTCGAGGACGCGCTACACGAAGCGCGGGAGGTGGTGTGCGAGCTGTCGTTGCCACCAGGGCCAGTCGTGCGCGGCGTCGAAGCCCCACAGGTCCAGCTCGCAGCGAATCCCCTTGGACCACAGCAGGTCCGCGAACGACCGCGTCATCGGCAGCGACCTCGTCGGCTCGGTCTCGAACGGACCCTGACCGCACACCAGCAGCACCGACAGCCGTGACCGTACCCAGTCCAGGTGGTCGCCCCCCAGGCGGGGGACGTAGTCGGCCGGGTTCGCGAAATAGGCCGCGTCGCCACGCTCGCCCCAGGACCGGAACGTGGACACGTCGTAGTTGCCGGACAGCCCGATCGCGAGCGGTGCGAGGTCAGCTCGCTGCAGCGCGAAGTGCACCGCATGGTAGGCGCCCATCGATGAACCGAGGGTGATCAGCTCGGCCGGACCTCCGTGCTGCTCGAAGATCCACGGCACGACCGACTGCTCCAACCACGCGTGATAGGTCCCGTGGCGACGCGCACGCTCCTCGATCGGCACCGTGTTGTCCGACCACGACCACCCGTCGAGGGAGTCGACGCAGAAGAAGCTGACCCGGCCGGCATCGACCAGGTCCTGCACAGCCGCGACCATGCCGTTGTTGCCGAAGTCCCAGGCGCTACCGGCCTCGCTGGGGAACACCAGGACCGGCCTGCCGTAGTGCCCGTGGCGGACCACCCCCAGCGCAGCGTCGTGGCCAGGAACCGGCAGCTCGACTCTGGTGGGCATGCCCTCATCCTGCCGTGGCCCAGCACCCGCGCAACAGGTCGGTCAGCGACGGATCCAGACTGTCGCGCCAGGCCCTGTAGTTGTGCAGGTCCGGGACCAGACGGAAGTCGACGTCGTGTCCGGCCCGTTCCAGCGCCCTGGCCATGTCCTCGTTGTTGGCCCGGTTCTCCTCCAACGCCCCGCAGGTCAGGGCCACGCGGATCGGGCGCTCGACCGAGCGGGTGTCGAGCACCGACTCCACGGTGCGAGAGATCCGGTCGAAGTAGCGGAACCCGGAGGCCACGTCGTCGTGGCGCCGGCGGAAGAACGATCCCGACTGCGTCAGCACCCCGCCGATGACGGGCGTGCCCAACAGTCCGGCCAGCAGCGCGGTGAGGCCACCCAGGCTCGCGCCCGCCACCACGACCGGGCCCTCGACCGCGTACGCGGCGGACAGCTGAGCGAGCCCGTCACCCACCTCGGTGCGGAGGTACTGCGGCGACCCCGAGTACCACGCGTCGCGCTGCACGGGTTGGGCCAACGCGACACGGTGAGGCGGCAACAGTCCCGCAGCGATGTGCGCGCCGCAGAACTGGGTGATCCCCGCATACAGGTCATACTCCGGGCCGTCGTGAACGAGCATGAGGGGCAACGGATCCCGCGCATCGATGCCCTCAGGGGACCACACCGACACTGGCACCTCGTCCGCGGTCTCGCCACTGACGTGCAGGGGCTCGAAGACACCGGGCGCTGCATCCGCGGACAGCCACCAGGGCTCCGCGTAGCCGGGCAGTCGCAGCTCCGAACGCTCCCCGAACGCCGTCGGCACTCGCAGCGGGTTGTCGGGGTCGCCCACCAGCTCGGGTTCGCCGTCGTCGCGTCGCACCGCGAACCGGTACTCCATCCGGGCCAGGTCGGGGCGCGGCAGGCGCAGCTCCCACACGCCGTCAACGACCGAGAACTCGCGGCGGCCCGCAACGGCACGGTCGCAGTCCAGTGCGACCCCGAGGACCTTCCCGCCCTCCCACGCGCGCGTGTCGAGGCGAAAACGGACGTGGTCGTCGAGCAGCTTGGGAGGGCTCACCGGAGTTGGCCGGGACTGACGGAGGTGAGCGAGCTCAGAAGAGCGCACTCATCAGCGCGGTGCGTCCCTTGCGCACACGCTCGTCATGGTTGCCGACGACTTCGAACAGCTCGATCAGGTGGGCCCGAGCCGCAGCTCGCTCGTCGCCGCTCGTCTCGCGCACCAGGTCGATCAGTCGCGTGAAGGCATCCTCCACGTGCCCGCCGAGCAGGTCCAGGTCGGCGACCAGCGTCTGCGCCGCGACATCGAGCGGGTGCGCGGCTGCGGCGTCGCGCGCCTGCTGGAGGTCGACGCCGTCGGTCCGCTGCATGAGGCCGACCTGGGCGAGGCCCAGCTTGGCCTCGGTGTCGGCTGGGTTCTGGGTCAACGCCGCCTGGTATGCGGCGGCGGCGGCCACCAGGTCGCCCCGGTCGATCGCGTCGTAGGCCTCCTGGTGCAGTGGAGGAAGCTCGGCCTCCTCGCCCTCACCGGTGGCAGCGCCCTCGCTCTCGCCCGCCAGGTCCACCCGCCCGCTCAGGCCGTTCTGCACGGCCATGGTCAGCAGCTGGTCCAGGACGCCGCGCACGGTCGGCGCATCCTGGACGCCCACGAAGAGCGGCACCGGCTGGCCCTGCACCAGACCGAGGGTCACCGGGACCGACTGGATCTGAAGGGCTCGGTGCAGCCCAGGATTGGCGTCGATGTCGACCGACACGACCTGCGTGCGGCCATCGAGGGTGCGGGCGACCGAGATCACGGTGTCGAGATAGTCGCGCGACTCGGGCAGCCGTGGCGACCAGACCACCATCACCATGGGCACACTGACCGAGCCGTTCATCACCTCGGTGAAGGTGGTGTCGCTGCCCTCCACGACCAGACCGCGCCGCCCGGCCACCGCGCCGGGTGAGGCGAGCGAGCCGGTCCCGGGACCAGCCCCACCGCTCGCGCCGGCCGGAGCCCCGCCACCAGCGGGTGCGCCCGGACCGGGCTGGGCCTGCATCGCAGACAGGTCGACGGCGCCGCGCATACCGGCGCCGGAAGGGGTCTGCTGGCTCATGGCGATGATTCTCCCTTACCCGGGATCGGTGGGCGGCAGCGGGCTCAGGACGTCTTGGTCGAGATGAGCTGCTCGTCGGCGGCCAGCAGCGTCGCCACGCCAGAGGTCGGCACCTTGAGCACGACGATCTCGTAGGTCACCAACGTGGCGCCCTTCTTGAGGGTCTGCTTCCTGCCGTCCGGGGTGGTGAACGTCAGGGACTGAGCGTCGGCGGTCCTGGTCACCGTGTCCGTGCGGGTGAGCAGTCCGAAGACCAGCGCTCCGCCGTCCTTCAGGCCGATCGCCACGGTCTGCTTGGGGTTCACCGTGTGCTTCTCGGTGACCTCGGCGAGCTTGCCGAGGCTCTTGGCCTGCGCGGTGACCTTGGCCCTGATGAGGGCCGCGAACGGGTCGGCCACGCTGACCGCCTGAGTGGTGACCGGCTTCGGATAGGCGAGCGCGCCCGCGTACGCCGTCAGCAGGGACTGCGGCGTGGCCGCCAGCCCGGCGCCGTCGGTGAGGACCGGCGCTCCCTTCGCGAGGTCCTCGAACGCAGCGGTACCGGCGCGGACGGTCGCGCTGGCCGCGGCCTTGAACGGGGTCCGGGCATCGGGTGCCACCAGCAGGTGGATGCTCGGCACGGACTTCTCGACCGTGGTCACCACCAGGTAGCGCGGCCAGCCGACGCCACGGGAGATGGCCACGACCTGCGGCTCTCCGCGGCGCCCGACGACGTCATCCGGAGTGCCGGACGCGTCTCGGGATGCGGCGTCGGCCACGGCCAGCGCGGGACCGGTGAGGGCGGTCCGGCGCAGTGCCGCGGCCTCGTCGCCGGTCGCGGCACGCGCCTTGGCCGCCTCGGCCAGGACACGGGCGGCGATCGTGGTGGCGTTGCCGGCCGTGACCGGAGCGGCGGTGGTCACCTCGACCGGCGCGGGCTCGATGCCGGCGAACGAGTCCACCGAGCCACACGCGGTGAGGGTCCCGGCGAGCAGGGCGGTGGCCGCGACCACGGGGATCGTCCGGATGGTCGGGCGGATCATGCTCGGGCCTCCAGGGAGTCCGTCGGTTTCGTCGCCGAGGCGGGACCCGCGCTGCGGTCGGTGCGGTCGGTGCGGTCGGTGCGGTCGGTGCGGTCGGCGCGGTTGGTGCGGTCGGCGCGGTTGGTTCGGTCGATCCGGTCGGTGCGGTCAACGGCGCCGGCGTTGGAGGGTCCATCCGAGATTCCGTCCGAGATTCCGTCCGAGGATCGGCTACGGGGGCCCTCCCGACGACGACGGGCCCGCAGCCCACGCCGAACGCGGAGGTAGAGGATGCTCAGCGCTGCGAGCGCGACGGCGGCACCGACGACGGCGAACAGCAGCGCCTGGAAGAACCAGCTGCCCCGCTCCCAGGTGAGCGACACGGCGCGCAGGGAGACCGGTGCGCCGTCGGCTCCGGTGATCACCAGGGTCTGGGCCCCCTGGGAACGGGCAACCGTGACCTCGAGCTGGTCGGTGTCGGTCACGGTCCGCGTCCAGATGTCGCCTGCGGTGAGGTTCTGGACCTCCTCGGTCCCGACCGTACGGCTCGTCGCCAGCTCGTCGTCCAGCCGCACCCCGACGAGCTCGGTGTGCCGTGCGTCGCCGAGCGCGGCAGCCGCGTCGGACGGCCGCGTGAGCCCAGCCCAGATCTCGGTCCCCGGGGACGCGGTCACGCGCACGGTCACCGGGATGTCCAGGCGAGCCAGGAGGCCCGGCCCGGCGGTCACCACGGTGGGCGAGGTGGGTCGGGCCGTGAACCGGGCCGACCCGGACGGTCCCAGCTGGGAGACGAAGGTGCCGCCGAGAACCGCCGCGACCAGTCCGCCGGCGACCAGCAGGACCAGCACGGTCGGGACGCCGATCCGCCAGGTCCAGCGCAGGATGGTGCCGAGGGTGGCGAGGTCCATGGCCGGCCTGGGCCCCCGGACGACGGGCGCCTGACCGGCAGCCGGTCCGGTCGACGGCGCCTCGGGGACGTCGGTCGACGTCTCGTCGGGCACAGGTGTCGCCACGGGATCCTCGCTGGTTCGACGGTCCGCTGGTGGGCGGAGCGGGTGGGTGTCGGGCGGCCACGACCGGTGCCGGCCGCGGCGATGCTGCCCTCCACGATGAACCAGACGAGCGGCAGACCACAAATCGCCCGTCCCGTCCGTCACGTCCGGACCCACCCGTCCCGAGCTCACCGTGAGGGGCCAGGACCAGGTGGACCTCAACGGGGCCTCGGTCGGGCTCAGCCGGCCTCCGTCGGGCCCCAGTCGGGCCCCAGCCGGGCCCCAGCGGGCCCCGAGTGGCCCCAGTCGGGCCCCAGTCGGGCCCCAGTCGACCTCAGCGGCCCTCAGCCGGCGGCGCCCGCCTCGTCGTCTCCGACCTCGAAGTCCCCGGCGCCCACCCGCACCCGCCGCAGCAGGTCGAAGAGCTCGCGCTGCTCGGGCTCGCTCAACATCTCCAGGCCGAACCCGGCGGTCACCAGGTCGGCCGTGGCCGCCTCCATGGCGGACCGGCCCGCCTCGGTGAGCACGGCGAGCATGCCGCGACCGTCCTGCGGGTTGGGCACCCGCGACACGAAGCCCTGCGCCGCCAGCCGTTGGATGATGTTGGTGGCGCTGGTCGGGTGCACCATCAGGCGTTCGCCGACCTTGGTCATGTTGAGCGTCTCCTCGCGGCTGAACGCCAGCAGGACGAGCGCTTCGTAGCGGGCGAAGCTGAGGCCGTGACGCCCGGCGATCGCATCGAACTCGGTGAGCAACAGCTGCTGGACACGCATCACCGAGGTTGCGGTGGCCATGGCGCCGTGCTGAGCGGCCGCGCCCCACCGGCGCTGCCAGAGCACTCCAGCCCGCACGATCGGGTCGAATCGCAGGCGGACGGCGCGGGGCACGGCGTCAGGCTAGCCGCCCACCACGAACCGGCCCTCGTCGAGGTGCAGGACGACGTCCGCGACCTCGGACACTTCGGGATCATGGGTCGTCATGAGCACCGCGGCCCCGGCGTCCGCCCGCGCCCGCAGCAGCGTGTTCACGCGGGTGCGGTTCGTGGCGTCCAGGTCGGAGGCCGGCTCGTCCGCGAGGACGACCGCAGCCGGGTATGCGAGAGCCCGCGCCACCGCGACCCGCTGTTGCTGGCCGCCGGACAGCTCCTCGATGAGGTGGCTCCCCGACTCCTCCAGCCCGACCGACGACAACGCCTCCTCGGCCCTGCTCTGCGCCTCCTCGAAGGACATGCCGCGGGCCACGAGCGGGAGCAGGACGTTCTCCAGCGCGGTCATGATGCTCGCGAGACCGTTGCCCTGCGGCACCAGCACGACACCGCGGGCCAAGGCCTGCTCGCGGCTGCCGACGACGGTGTCGCCCACCCGGACCCTCCCGCCAGCCAGCGGGACCGCGCCGGCGATCGCCCACAGGAGCGAAGACTTACCGGCTCCTGAGGGTCCCAGCACCGCCACCAGGTGACCGGGTTCGACCGTGAGGTCGACGCCGCGCAACGCCTCGACCTCGCCGTACCGGACGTGGACCGCCTCGACCAGGACGTCGATGCCGCCGACCGGAGCCTGCGCCAGGGTCATCGCGCCGCACCCCCCGGCTCGCCAGCGGTCTCGGGCAGCAGGACCGCCCGGCCGTCCTCCAGCTGCACGCGGAGCAACGTCCCCGGCGGGTAGGCGTGGAGCACGTGCGCGGGCAGCGGCAGCGACCCGTCGGCGGAGACCACCGCGAACTCCTCGCCACTGCGGCCCTCGCCGCCGACCCGCCCGTCGCGGATGGTGACGGTGCGGGGCAGCTGAGCGGCCACCTCCGGATCGTGGGTGACCACGATGACCGTCGTGCCCAGGTCGCGGTTGACCCGGTGAAGGACCTCCAGCACGTTGTCCCGCGCCTCGTGGTCGAGCTGGCTGGTCGGCTCGTCGCCGAGCAGCAGGCCGGGCGAGGCGCTGATCGCGACCCCGACGGCTGCGAGCTGCAGGTGCCCGGGGGTGAGCTCGGCCAGGGGGCGGCGCGCCCACCCCGACAGACCGACCAGGTGCACGATCTCTGGCGCCGAGGGCAGGGCGCGCTCACCCAGCCGGCGGGCAGCGCGTTGGGCGAAGGCGATGTTCTCGACCGGGGTGAGATAGGGCACGAGGTTGCGGCCCGCCCCCTGGAGCATCAGCCCGATCTGGCTGGCCCGGAGCACATCGAGCTCGCGGTCGGGCAGCGACGACAGCTCGTGGGGACCCACGTGGATCCGCCCCGCGCTGGGCCGCAGCAGCCCCCCGAACAGGGTGAGCAGCGTGGACTTGCCCGCGCCCGACGGCCCGAGCAGCCCGACCATCTCCCCCGCGCGCACCCTCAGGTCGACACCGGACAGCGCCGCGACGTCGTGCCCCTCGGCGCGGTAGATGTGCACGAGCCCCTGGGTCCGGACCTCCAGGCCGTCGCGACGGCGCGCGGAGGGCTGGCCGCCCGCCTCCTCCATCAACAGGCTCACAGCTGCTCCCTGATCCGGTCGAAGCTGATCCGCCTGGCCACCGACCGCGCGACGAACAACGCCACGACACCCAGCCCCACCAGCACCACCAGCGCCGTGCCGCCCACCGCGAGGACGGCCGGCGCCAGATCGGCCGCAGGCGCGACGGCGGGCTCGTCGAACAAGGGCACCAACGGCATAGCCAGCCAGGAGCCGGCCACACCGCACGCGGTCCCCAGCAGCGCCCCGACCGCGACCACCAGCCCCTGCTCGCGGGTCAGCGCGGACGCGAGCCGCTGGCGGGACAGCCCGGCCATCGCCAGGGCCGCGAAGTCACGGGCGACGGCCCGCCACGAGGTGACGGCGACGACGACCAGTACCAGCCCGGCCATGAGCACCGCGAGCAGCGCCACGAACACCGCGAGCTGGAGCCCCCACGCGCTCGCAGAGGCGTCATACCGTGCCTTGAGCTCGGCAAAGGTGCGACCGGTCGTCGTCGCGAACCCGCGATCGGCCAGCGCACCCCGGACCGCTGCAACCGCACCGGGGTCGGTGGTGTCCAGCCAGACCTCGAGGGTTCCGCCCGGCTGGACCGCCCCGCCCGCCGCGGACATCACGTCATAGTCAGCGACCACCGCGTTGGTGCCCAGCACGGGGACCGACGGCACGGCCTGGACCCGCCGGAAGCGGAGGGGTCGTCCGAGGATGCCGACGGCCTCGAACCCGCCCACGGTCCCGCCCGGTGGCGGGCTGCCGGCCAAGAAGGCGGGAATCGACCGCGGCACGTCGGCGTAGCCCAGACGCATCCGTACGCCGTTGTTGCGGGCCTGTAGCCGCAGCGTCGGCCCGGCCGACGCCTCCAGCGGCGTCAGCTCGCTCCGCCCGTCGGCCCCCGGCGGCGGTGCCTCCCACTGGGAGAGGTCACCGATCGGCAGCGGGCTGCCCCCGTCGACGCGCAGGTCGGTGATGGTGATCGTCCCGTCGCGTTGCAGGTCAGCAGTCGTCCCCTGGACAAGGATCCCGTCGACGCGGCACGGCTGCGGGCAGAGCAGGGACGTGGTCACGGCACGGCTGCCCCCTCCGGCGAGTGGCACCGCGCCGAACGGACGTGTCGCCTGCTGACCGTTCGCGTAGGTCACCGACAGGGCCACCGTCAGTGCGGCATCCTCGGCCTCGGCGGCTGGCACGTCCCGGCTCGGTTCCTCGACGCGGGTCACCCGCACGTCCGAGGAGACTCGTGCCGACACGGTCCTGCCGGTGATCCGCAGCGTCGGCGTTCGGGGAGGAGCGAGCGCGGCCCAGTCATAGCTCCCGTCGTGGGGGCCGAAGGCGACCTGCTGGAACAGCCTGGGCACCACCCCGAGGGTGGTCACTGCGCTCGGGTCCCGCTGGCGAACCACCACGACGGGCATCGCCCGTGTCCCGCTCGGGTCGATCGTGGTCAGTGCCGCGCGCACGCCCACGGCATCGGTCGAGGTCACCGTCAGCACGACGGGCGCCCCGGCCTCGAGCTCGGCGCGGTAGGTCCGGTTCCGGTCGGCCACGAGGTCCGCGTTCACGGCGAACACCGCGAGCGCGGTCGCGACGGTCACGATGGTGAGGACCTTGCGCAGCGTGGGCCGCCGCGAGACCTGCCAGGAGGCCAGGGCCCCGGTCACCGACCCCCGTCGCAGGGCGCGCACCGCCCCACCGGCGGCCAGGGGCACCCAGAGCCTGGTCGCGAGCAGGCCGACCGCCAGCGAGAGCAGGGTGGGCGTGAGGATGGCGAGCGGCCCGGTGACCGTCCCGGTGGCCAGACCGACCAGCCCGGCCAGCGCGAGCGCGATGGTGATGACGTCGAGCAACGGCAGCGCGCCCGCCCGCCGGGTCGGCCCGATCCGACGCAGCAGACTCGAGATCGGCTGACGAATCACGGGAACAGCCGTCCCGAAAACCGTTGCGAGACAGACCAGCCCGGCCAGCGCTGCCGCCGCCCACACGAGCGCCGGCAGCTCGAAAGGCACCCCCGGGGGCAGCACCAGCCAGCGCGCGCTGGCGGTGACGGCGAAGGCGATCAGCAGCCCGACGGGTACGCCGGCGAGCACGACCAGCCCGAGCTCGGCCCCGACCAACCAGAGCGCGCCCCGCGGACCCCGGCCGCGCAGCCGCGCGAGGGCGATCTCGGCCCGGCGCTGGTCCACGGCCGCCGAACACACCGAGGCCAGCACCACGACCGCCAGCAGCCCGAGCTGGGCCATCAGCAGGGGCACGATCAGGCGGACCTGCGCCTGGCCCGCCGCGACCCGCTCGACCACGTCGTCGAGCGGGCTCGACACCGTCACCGACCGGTCGTCCGCGGTGATCGCGGCGATGCCTGCTCGTGCGACCGGCATCGTGTCGAGCGTGAGCGCCGGGCGCTTGAGGATGTACTGGACCGTGACGGCCGCGTTGTACCAGGCCTTCGCGAAGGTCGACTCGGGCGTGATCCAGTCGTCGAGGGCGGGGACGTCGCCGTCCGGCGCGGTCGCCCCCGACTTTCCCCCGAGCACGACCCGCAGCCAGTACCGGTCGTCCGGCTTCTGCTCGTACACACCGGCGACGACGAGCTGGTTGCCGTAGTCACTGGATCCTCGCTCGGCCGTCGGCATCACCGTGCCGATCGGGAACCTCCAACGCGCCGCGTCAGGGGCGCTGACCGCGATCTCACCCGGCCGGGTGGGGCACCGCCCCTCGGTGATGGTGACGTGGTCACAGATGCCGTCCCGAGCGCGGAGCGACAGCTCGGTGCTGCCGATGCCCGGGAAGATCTGGTATCGGATCGCGGCGCTGAGGCTGCCGATCGGCGGTTCGTGGAGCTCGGCGAGCGCAGCGGGCACTCTTGCCTCCAGCTCGGAGGGCATCTGCAGCGTTCCGTCGCCCGTGGTCGAGAACCGCGGCGACGTGCGGTTGACCGAGACCTGCAGCAAGGTCTCGCTCAGGTCAGCCCGGTCGACCGCGGAGCGCAGCTGCGCCTGCTCGAGCGCACGGGTGTACAGCGGCGCGATCGCGGCGCACGCGGACACGAGCGCAGCCAGGAGCAGCAGGGACACGGCCTGTGCGCGGCGGTAGCGAATGGCCGCCCACATGCGGGGTCCTCTCCACGAGCAGTTGACCAGCCACCCTAATGACCACCCATCACCGACGCCGGGTTGCACCGCAACGATGTGGTCTCAGTCGGCCGCCCGCGCGCAGTGATCATGCCCGGGAGTCATACCCGGGGATCGTGGCGGGTGGCCGTGCCGACGATCCGGCAGCCGGGTTCAGGCGGGAGGGTCGGTCGCGCGCAGGAGGGCCGCCTCGAGCCGCTCGACCTTGCCGGTGAGCTCGCCGCTGAAGAGAGGACGGATGTCCGCCTTCAGCACCAGCCCCACGCGCGGGCTGTGCGCGGCGACGGCGTCGACCGCGTCCTTGACCACCGCCAGGCACTGCTCCCACTCCCCCTCGATGGTGGTGAACATCGCGTCGGTGTGATGCGGCAGACCGGACGCCCGGACGACGGCGACGGCAGCGGCCACCGCGTCGTGGACTGAGCCGGTGTCATCGGCGGACATGGACGGGGAGACGGAGAAGGCGACGAGCATGACCCCACCGTAGGCCGCGCGCCGGTGACTCAGCCGGCGGGCTCCAGCCGCCGCAGGAACGACGGCGCAACCTCGACCGGCTCGAAGCCCACGCGTTCGTTGATCCTGACCATCTCCGCGTTCTGTTCGGCGTTGCAGGTCTGCACGTGCGTACGATCCGGACCGGCGATCTGCTGGAGGCGTCGGAGCCCGGCCACCTTCACTGCCATGCCCAACCGTTGTCCGCGGTGGGATGCCACGACGAGCGTGCCCCACTGCGAGACATACGGGTTGCCGCCAGCCATGAGCATCAGGTCGTTGTAGGCTACGACCACCCCGTCCGCCGCGATCGCCACGGTGGTGACCATCTCCCGGCCCATCGCGCGCCAGGTCGTCTCGCGTTCACGGCGCATCTCGGGCGTCTCGGCCTCCGCCTCGACGAGGAGGTCACCCATGGGGGCGTCGGTCGCCAGCCGGTTGCGCGCGTCACAGAGGCTCGGCAGCAGGTCATCGGGCACCGGACCGGCGAAGCTCTCGATCCGGTATCCGGCGTGGTGCGGTGCCGCCTCAGCGGCCAGAGAGTCGAGCAGCCGGAGGTCGACCGGGAGTTCCAACAACCTGCGCACCTCGGTGTTCGCGAGCCTAAATCCGTTGGCCTCGGCGAACTTTCGATAGGCGTGGTCCTCCCGGTGCTCAAAAGGGTATCCGGTCTCCATGACGAGCTCGGTGCGCTGGTCGCCGGCCGCGAGAGCGACGAGGTGGTCCAGGACCTTCGTGCCGATACCGCGGCGACGGCGGTCGGGTGCGACCCAGGGGGTCACGAACGCGAGGTGCAGGTTGTCCGACGTCGGCAGGAACGCGACCCCCGCACCGACGACCTCACCCTGGTCGACCGCCACCACACCGACGGTCCGCTCGCCCGGGTCCTCGTCCCGCATCTCGGTCCGCAGCTCCTCTACCGTTCGCTGTGCATACCAGGGGCGTTCGTACGCCTCGGCGGCGTCACGGATGGCGTGATAGGCGGTGAACTCGGTGTCGTCCTCGACGTTGAGCGGGCGAATCTCCATACCCCTGACCGTAGGCACCGGACGGGCGACCCCGCTACCGGGTTTCTGATCACCGAAGCGCCGCGAGAAGCCTGCCTGCCGCGGCATACGGATCGAGTGTTCCATCCATGACCGCAGCAGCCAACCCCTCGAGGTGACCGCCCTGGTCGACCCCGGACATCGTGTCGCGGACGCGAGCCAGGGCGATCGACTCGATCTCGCGAGCCGCGCGAGCGATGCGCCGCCGCTGAAGGGCTCCGCTGGAGTCGAGCCATTCCCGGTGCTCCGCGATCGCCTCGAGGAGGTCATCGACGCCCTCTCCGCTCTGGGCGGCCAGGCGCACCACCCGTCGGCTCCACGACCCGGGCGCCGACGCCGCGCCCATCTGCACCATGTGCCGCAGGTCCCGCACGGCGGTGTCGGCGCCGTCGCGGTCCGCCTTGTTGACGGCCAGGACGTCGGCCACCTCCAGGATGCCCGCCTTGGCCGCCTGCACGCCGTCCCCCATGCCCGGAGCGAGCAGGACGACGGTGGTGTCGGCCAACCCGGCGACCTCGACCTCGGACTGCCCCACCCCCACGGTCTCGATGAGCACCACGTCGCACCCCGCGGCGTCCATGATGCGCGCGGCCTGCGCGGTGCTGCGGGTCAGGCCGCCGAGGTGTCCCCGGCTGGCGAGCGACCGGAGGTACACGCCGCGGTCGAGGGCGTGCTCCTGCATCCGGATCCGGTCACCGAGGAGCGCTCCCCCGGAGAAGGGTGAGGTCGGGTCGACGGCGAGGACGCCGACCACCTGGCCCTGCCCGCGGAGGGCGCGGACCACCGCGCTCGCCGTGGTCGACTTGCCGACACCCGGGGGCCCGGTCAGGCCGATGTGGTGGGCGCGACCGGTGTGCGGCGCGAGCGCGGCCATGACCGCGGGCAGCGCCGGGTGGCCGTCCTCGACCAGCGACACCAGACGGGCCACCGCCGGCGCCGAGCCGTCCCGGGCCGCGGCGACGAGGGCATCGACCTCGACCTCACGACGGGCCACGACGACTCTGCGCCGCTCGGGTTCAGGCGGGGACGCGAAGGATGAGGGCGTCGCCCTGACCGCCACCGCCGCACAGAGCCGCGGCGCCGGTGCCACCACCCCGGCGCTGGAGCTCGAGGGCGAGGTGGAGGGCGATGCGGGCACCGGACATCCCGATCGGGTGACCCACCGCGATCGCCCCACCGTTGACGTTCACCCGCTCGATCGACACACCGAGCTCGCGAGCGGAGGCGAGGCCGACCGCGGCGAAGGCCTCGTTGATCTCCAGCAGGTCGAGGTCGGCCGGGGTGATCCCCTCCTTCTCGCACGCCTTGGCGATGGCGCGGGCGGGCTGGGACTGCAGCGTCGAGTCGGGCCCGGCGACCACCGCGTGCGCACCGATCTCGGCGAGCCAGGTGAGGCCGAGCTCCTCGGCCTTGGCCTTGCTCATCACGACGACCGCTGCTGCCCCGTCGGAGATCTGGGAGGCGGAACCAGCGGTGATGGTGCCGTCCTTGGAGAACGCGGGGCGCAGCCTCGACAGTGACTCGCCGGTCGTGTCGGCCCGCACACCCTCGTCGGTCTTGAACTCCAGCGGGTCGCCCTTGCGCTGGGGGATCGAGATCGCGACGACCTCGTCGTCGAACAGGCCGTCCTTCCAGGCTCGGGCCGCCAGCTGGTGGCTCCGCGCCGAGAACTCGTCCTGCTCCTCGCGGGTGAACGCGACCGCACCGGTGTTGGCGTTCTCGGTCAGCAGCCCCATCGGCTGGTCGGTGAAGGCGTCCCAGAGCCCGTCGAACGCCATGTGGTCGCGCATCGCCACGTCGCCGTACTTGAAGCCCGCCCGGCTCTTCTCCAGCAGGTGGGGGGCGTTGGTCATCGACTCCTGGCCGCCGGCCACGACGATCTCGAACTCGCCGGCGCGGATCAGCTGGTCCGCGAGGGCGATCGCGTCGATCCCCGAGAGGCAGACCTTGTTGATGGTCAGCGCGGGGACGTCCATCGGGATGCCGGCCTTGGCTGCGGCCTGACGAGCGGGGATCTGCCCGGCGCCCGCGGTGAGGACCTGACCCATGATGACGTAGTCGACCTGGTCGGGTGCGACCCCGGCCTTCTCCAGCGCACCCTTGATCGCGAAGCCACCGAGGTCGGCACCGCTGAAGTCCTTGAGCGAACCGAGCAGGCGCCCCATCGGGGTGCGCGCCCCGGCGACGATGACCGAGGTGGGGCGGGGGCTGGGACGGTCCGACATTGCACTGCCTCCATGGCCTTCGACGTTGACCTCGCCACTGTAGACCGGGCTCGCGGCGACCCGACGGGCCCGACGTGCGTGTGCCTCGCCACAGGCCGGAGCGTCGAGCACGCGCCGTGCCTAGGCTCGGCCCATGAGCACCCCCGGCACCGGAGCCATCGCAGACCTGTTCACCGCGATCGACCACGTGGGCATCGCCGTCGCGGACCTCGACGAGGCGATCGCGTTCTATCGCGACACCTACGGGATGACGCTGGCGCACGAGGAGGTCAACGAGGAGCAGGGCGTCCGCGAGGCGATGATGGCCGTCGGCCCGTCCGGCTCGCACATCCAGCTGCTCGCCCCCCTGTCCCCGGAGTCGACGATCGCCACGTTCCTGGACCGCAACGGACCGGGTATGCAGCAGCTGGCCTACCGGGTGCAGGACCTCGAGGCCGTGTCGGCCACCCTGCGCGAGCGCGGCCTCCGGCTGCTGTACGACCAGTCCCGTCGTGGAACCTCGGGCAGCCGGGTCAACTTCATCCACCCCAAGGACGCCGGCGGGGTACTCGTCGAGCTGGTCGAGCCTGCCGCCGCACCACACTGAGGGCCCGGGCGCTGCTGTGAAGCAGGTCACTCGTGACCGGAGTCTCATACGAAGTGTCCACCCGCTGTGGGCCAGTAGTTTCGCCAGCGAGCCGCCTGCCCGTCCACGCCGAGGAGCCACCACCCATGCAGGAGATCCGCGACGCCATCCTGTCAGGTGACCGGACCCAGCAGACCTACTCCGGGCTGTCCGTCCCGCAGACCTACCGCGCCGTCACGGTGCACAAGGACGAGACCGCGATGTTCGAGGGATTGGCCACCCGCGACAAGGACCCGCGCAAGTCCCTGCACCTCGACGAGGTCCCGGTGCCCGAGCTCGCGCCTGGCGAGGCGCTGGTCGCGGTGATGGCCAGTGCGATCAACTACAACACCGTCTGGACCTCGATCTTCGAGCCGGTCTCGACCTTCGGCTTCCTCGAGCGCTACGGCCGGACCTCGGAGTTCGCCCAGCGGCACGACCTGCCCTACCACGTCGTCGGCTCCGACCTGGCCGGTGTCGTGCTGCGCACCGGCGCGGGGGTCACCAAGTGGAAGCCCGGGCAGGAGGTCGTCGCGCACTGCCTCTCGGTCGAGCTCGAGGACGCCGACGGACACAACGACACGATGCTCGACCCCCAGCAGCGGATCTGGGGCTTCGAGACCAACTTCGGCGGCCTGGCCGACCTCGCCATCGTCAAGTCCAACCAGCTCATGCCCAAGCCGGCCCACCTGACCTGGGAGGAGGCCGCCTCGCCCGGGCTGGTGAACTCCACGGCCTACCGTCAGCTGATCTCCAAGAACGGCGCCGCGATGAAGCTCGGTGACCGCGTCCTGATCTGGGGCGCCTCCGGCGGCCTCGGCTCGTATGCGACCCAGATGGCGCTGGCCGGCGGGGGGACCCCGATCTGCGTGGTCTCCTCTCCGGAGAAGGCGCAGATCTGCCGGGACATGGGGGCCGAGCTGATCATCGACCGGGACGCCGAGGACTACCGGTTCTGGAACGAGGAGAACACCGCCCAGGACCCGCGTGAGTGGCAGCGGCTCGGCAAGAGGATTCGCGAGCTCACCGGCGGTCACGACGTCGACATCGTGTTCGAGCACCCGGGCCGGGAGACCTTCGGAGCCAGTGTGTACGTCGCGCGCAAGGGCGGCACCATCGTCACCTGCGCCTCGACCTCGGGGTTCATGCACGAGTACGACAACCGCTATCTGTGGATGAACCTCAAGCGGATCATCAGCAGCCACTTCGCGAACTACCGCGAGGCCTGGGAGGCCAACGAGCTGATCAGCCGCGGGCTCATCCATCCCACCCTGTCCCGGACCTATGCGCTGGGGGACGTCGGCCAGGCCGCCCTGGACGTGCACCGCAACGCGCACCAGGGCAAGGTCGGCGTCCTCGCGCTCTCACCGGAGGAGGGCCTGGGCATCACGGATGCGGACAAGCGGGCCGAGTTCGCGACCGCGATCAACCGGTTCCGCTCGGCCTGACCGCGACACCGGTGGTGCATGGGACGGCACCACAGTGGGCACTAGGCTCCTGCAGGGAGGTGTCCGGGTGTTCGAGCGGTGGCGGGAGTTCCGCGCGCGACAGCGCGAGGCTCTGCGCGCGTCCAACCACCCCCACGAGGCCGAGTACCTCACCGAGCGGGCTCCACCGGGGCGCGCCGCCGCCGGCGAGCAGAACCAGCCCGACATCATCGGGAGCCTGCTGACCGGCGCACCCGGTGCCCAGGGGCGCCACGGCCGCGGTCGCCACGAGCCGGGTCGGGAGGACATCGAGGACGTCGACCTCGACAGCTTCCAGGACGCCCAGGACCTCGACGGCTTCCAGGACGCCGAGGACCTCGAGGACGCCCAGGACTTCGAGGACGCCGAGGACCTCGACGACTCCGCCGCGTCTCAGGGGCCGAGCCGCGGCCGCCACTACGGCGAGCTGGGGCGGCCGCTCAACCGGCAGTCGCCGTTCTATGTGGGTTTCGTCGGCGCGCTGGGCGTGCTGGCCGCGTTGGCGCTGTCGCAGCTGATCGCGCGGACCACGACGACCATCACCGTGGTCGTCGTGGCCTTCTTCCTGACGCTGGCGCTCAACCCCCTGGTCGAGTTCCTCGAACGGCACCGGGTGCCCCGGTCCGCCGCCGTCAGCGCCGTCTTCGCCGGCGTCGTGCTGATCTTCGTGATGCTGTCGCTGCTGGTCGTCCCGCCAGTCGTGGAGCAGAGCACCGCGCTGGCCAACAACGCCCCCGAGTGGGTCACCCAGGTCCTGAACAGCAGCATCATCCAGGACCTCGACAAGTCCTACGACGTCGTCGACAAGGTCGAGGCCGAGTTCAACAAGCGGATCACCGACGGCAGCTTCGTCGGGTCCATCCTGGGCGGCGTCTTCGGCGCCGGACGCGCGGTGATCGGCGGAGTCTTCCAGACCTTCACCATCCTCATCCTCAGCCTGTTCCTGCTGGCCGGCTTCCCGCGGGTCAAGCAGGCCGCGTTCGCGATGGTGCCCGCTTCGCGCCGCCCGCGGGTGGAACCACTGGTCGAGGAGATGATGCGGCGGACCGGGTCCTATGCGATCGGGCAGGTCGCGGTGGCGACCGTCAACGCGGTCGGGTCATGGATCATGATGTCGATCGTCGGCATCCCCTATGCCGCCGTCCTCGCCGTCGTCGTGGGCCTGCTCGGCCTGATCCCGATGGTGGGCGCCACGATCGGTGCCGCGCTGGTGTGCCTGATCGCGGTCTTCGACGAGCCGCAGAAGGCACTCATCGCGGCGATCTACTACCTGGTCTACCAGCAGGTCGAGAACTACGTCATCGCGCCGCGGATCATGCAGCGGACCGTCTCGGTGCCAGGTGCCGTCACGATCGTGGCTGCCCTCGCCGGCGGCACGCTGCTGGGCGTGCTCGGTGCACTGCTCGCCATCCCGATCGCGGCCGGCCTGCTGCTGCTGTACGAAGAGGTCCTGCTCCCCCGCCAACGCCGGTCCTGACGACGTCGGCTCAGGGCCGGGCGAGCGGGCTGGGCTCCTTGTCCATCGGCCCGTCCCAGGTCGTCGGCAGCGGCTCCCGCCCGGGCGCGACGCGCGCCACGATCTCGTCCAGCACGCGACGGACGTACGGCTCCCCCACCCAGAGGTGCTTGGCACCGTCGACGCCGATGACCTCGGCCTGGGCGAGCGGGGAGAACCTCTGCCGCGCCTCCTCCGGTCGCAGGTAGTCGTCGAGCTCGGGGACGAGGGCGACCACGGGTCGCCCGAACTCGGCCCACTGCGCGAGGTGCTGCGGCCGCGAGTACCGCAGTGGTGGGCTGAGCAGGACGGCCCCCTCGATCGACGGGTCGTTGCCATACATCAGGGCCAGGTCGGTGCCGAACGACCAACCGACCAGCCAACGGTTGGGCAGCGCGGGGTCGTCGTGGAACTCGGCGAACTCGATGGCCGCCGCCACGTCGAACCGTTCTGCGTCGGCCCCGTCGAACGTCCCCTGGGACGTCCCCCGCGGGGAGCTCACACCTCGCAGGTTGAAGCGCAGCACCGCGACGTCTGCGAGCGCCGGGAGGCGGAACGACGCCTTCTTGTACACGTGGCTGTCCATGAACCCCCCGTGGGTCGGCAGCGGGTGCAGCGTGACCAGGGTCGCGACAGGGTCGCGGTCCAACGGCAGCGCGAGCTCGCCGACGAGCGTCAGCCCGTCAGCGGTCTGGAGCTCGATCGGCTCCCGCCGCGCCGGCAGGATGGAGCTTGCGCGGATCTCGTTGTCGCTCAACGGATCGAGCCGCTGGTGTGTCGTCGACCTCGGGCGGTCCAGCAGGTGGTGTGCCAATGGCGCCGGTCCTCCAGACCCCCCATCCCCTCGGCGGGCCACGCCACCACGTGCGGCGTGCCGGGCGGGATCTGTTGCTGGCACCCGGGACAGAGGTACGCGCGCTCGGCCGACGCCCCCGACGCTCCGGTGACGTGCCGGACCGACCAGAGCTGACCGGCGTACGCCTCCTCCCGGACCGCACCGCCGAGCGCTCGGTCGGCGTTCAACGGAGCCTCGTCACGGCGTCTCCGGTTGGCTCGGGGCATGTGCTCAAGGGTACGTGCGGAACCCACGCCCGACCTTGCGACCGAGGTACCCGGCGGTCACCAGGTGCTCGAGCAGCGGCGCGGGGGCGAACCCCGGCTCGCGGAACTCGAGGTACAGCTCCCGCTGGATCGCCAGTGACACGTCCAGGCCGACCACGTCGAGCAGCTCGAACGGACCCATCGGATAGCCACAGCCCGCCTTCATCGCGGTGTCGATGTCGTCGGCGTTCGCGTAGTGCGCCTCGAGCATCCGCACCGCGTCGTTGAGGTAGGGGAACAGCAGCGCGTTCACGATGAACCCGGAGCGGTCCCCACAGGTCACGGCGTGCTTGCCGACCCGGGCGCACAGGTCCTGGACGGTGGCGACGACGTCCTCGCCGGTGGAGACCGTGCTGACCACCTCGACGAGCTTCATGATCTGCGCCGGGTTGAAGAAGTGCATGCCGACGACGTCCTCGGGTCGAGAGGTGGCCGCGGCGCACTCGACCACCGGGAGCGAGGAGGTGGTGGTCGCCAGGATCACGCCCGGCCGGCAGATCTCGTCGAGGTTCTCGAACAGCGCCCGCTTGACCGCGAGATCCTCCACGACCGCCTCGACCACGAGGTCGACGCCGGACAGGGACTCCAGGCTGGTGCTGCCGGTGAGGTGCCCGAGCGCGGCGTCGCGGGCCTGCTCGGTGAGCTTGCCGCGCTGGACGGCCTTCTCCAGGCTCTTGGTGACCGCGGCGGTGGCTGCTGCGACCTTGGACTCGGCGCGTGCGACATAGGTGACGTCGTACCCGGCCTTGGCGAACACCTCGATGATGCCGGTGGCCATCGTCCCGGACCCCACCACCCCGATCGACCTGATCGTCCGCAGCTCGACACCACCCTCATCAGCAGGACCCGGCGTGAGGTGGTCGGCCACGACCGTCGAGGATCCTGCCTCGTCATAGCTGTAGAAGCCCTTGCCGCTCTTGCGGCCCTTGAGCCCGGCGGTCACCATCTGCTTGATCATGGGACTGGGCGCGTGCAGGCGGTCACGGCCCTGCTTGTACATCGTGTCCAGGATCTCATAGGCCGTGTCCAGGCCGATGAGGTCCATCAGGGCCAGCGGACCCATGGGCAGCCCGCAGCCGAGCTGCATGGCCGCGTCGATGTCCTCGCGGCTCGCATACCGGCTCTCGAACATCGCCACCGCGTGGTTGAGGTAACCGAACAGCAGCGCGTTGGCGATGAACCCGGCCTTGTCGCCCACCACGACCGGCTGCTTCCCGAGGCGTTCGGCGAGCGCCTTGACGTCCTCGACGACCTCGTCCTCGGTGATCACGGTCCGGATGACCTCGACGAACTTCTGCACCGGCGCCGGGTTGAAGTAGTGCATGCCGACCACGCGACGGGGGTTGGAGGTCGCGACCGAGATCTCGGTGACCGACAAGGAGGAGGTGTTGGTGGCCAGCACGGCGTCGGGCGCCACGATGCCGTCCAGCGTGCTGAAGATCTCGCACTTGAGGTCGAGGCGCTCAGGCACCGCCTCGACGACCAGCTGGCAGCCGGCCAGGGCCGCGAGGTCGGTGCTGAAGCGCACCCGGCCGATCAGCTCCTGCTCGTCGGCCTCGCTCAGCTTGCCGCGGGCCACCGCGCGACCGGTGGAGTGGGCGAGGACGCCCTTGCCGTGCTCCAAGGCGTCGTCGTTCGCCTCGACCGCGACGACCTGCACCCCGTTGCGCGCCAGGACCTCCACGATCCCCGCGCCCATCGTTCCGAGTCCGACCACGCCGACGGTGCTGAATTCACGAGCCATGTCGGCGATCCTCTCAGGTGGGTCAGGCGGGAACCACGCCGCCGGCGGGTGACGGTCGCCACCCGAGGGGGTGGGCGCGCGTCCCCGGCTGGTTCCCGTATGCTCCGGCCCCGTGAGACTCGTCGTGGCGCGCTGCCAGGTGGACTACTCGGGACGGCTCAGCGCGCACCTCCCGCTGGCGACCCGGCTGCTCGTGGTCAAGGCCGACGGCTCGGTCCTGGTGCACAGCGACGGTGGCTCCTACAAGCCGCTGAACTGGATGTCCCCGCCGTGCGCGATGGCCGAGGTCCAGCCCGAGGACGACGAGGCCGCCCAGGGCACCACTGCGGTCTGGGTGGTCCAGCACGCCAAGTCCGAGGACCGGCTTCGCGTCCAGATCCACGAGGTGGTGCACGACTCGAGCCACGATCTCGGCGTCGATCCCGGCCTGGTCAAGGACGGTGTCGAGGCCCATCTCCAACGCCTCCTCGCCGAGCACATCACCACCCTGGGCGACGGGTATGCGCTCGTGCGCCGCGAGTACATGACGGCCATCGGGCCGGTCGACATCCTCTGCAAGGACGCGGCCGGCGTCTCGGTCGCCGTCGAGATCAAGCGACGCGGCGACATCGACGGAGTGGAACAGCTGACCCGATATCTCGAGCTGATGAACCGCGACCCGCACCTCAAGCCGGTCACGGGCGTCTTCGCGGCCCAGGAGATCAAGCCCCAGGCGCGCACGCTCGCGGAGGACCGCGGCATCCGGTGCGTGACGCTGGACTACGACGCGCTGCGCGGGATCGACGACACGACCACTCGGCTTTTCTGAGCCCGACGCTACGGTGTGGCGATCGTGCAGCGAAGGTCAGGTGCGCGGCCGATGCGGAGGTCAAGCGTGACAAGCGTGGTTTCGAGGAGCTCGGCGAGGGCGACATAGCTGGCGTCGTAGATCGTCAGGTTGTGGCGAAGTTGCCAGGCTCGCGGTGCGAGGAGCTCGTAGGGCCATGTCTCGATGGCCAGATCGATCACGTCGGCGTGGGCCTGGGCGGCTTGGTCAGAGCTGATGATGCCGGCGAGTTCGTGCCGCCGAATGATGTTGGCGGTCTCGAACGGAAGCAGGCCGGGGGCGGCGAGGTCGGCGTCAGTGAGAGCATTGGTGGCCCAGCTCCCGTCGGGCCCAGAGTCCAGAAGAACCGCGACCACCGCGGAGGCGTCGCAGACGAGGAGCCGAGTCACCGCCGGTCGGCATCGCGAGCGGCGAGGATCGATGCGGCGTCCACCCGGACACCAGTTGCCTCGACGCGAGAACGAGCGCGAGCGATGAGATCACTGGCTGTGGGACGAGTAGCGCTCTGGACGAGCAACCCGCGCAGGTACTCCTGCAGGGACATCCCGGCGCGGGCGGCGCGCGCCGCCAGTTCGTCCCTCGTCTTGTCCGGCACGTCACGGACGGTGATGGCCACTCCCATGCTGTCATTCTAGCAGCATCGACTGGACTTTGCAGTCAGAGCGCGATCCCTACTTCACCGACCCCGCGGTCAGTCCACCGACGAGGTGCTTCTCGATCACCCCGAACAGGATGACGACCGGGATGATCGCGATGATCGAGGCGCCGAAGAGCTGGTCCCAGTTCTGTTCGTAACCGGTCACATAGGAGTTGATCCCGACCGTCAGCGGCTTCTTCGCGTCGTCCAGCATGAGGGTCAGCGCCACGACGTACTCGTTCCACGCGGCGATGAAGGTGAAGATCGTGGCAGTCACCAGGCCAGGCAGGGTGAGCGGCAGCATGATCAGCCGCAGCCGAGCGAACGGGCCGCATCCGTCGAGCTCGGCGGCCTCCTCGACCTCCTGGGGGATGGAGGCGAAGAAGCCGTGCAGGATCCAGATCGCGAAGGCCAGGTTGAACGCCGCGTTGGTGAGGATGATCGCGAGATAGGTGTTGACCAGGTTGAGACTGAACATCTCCCGGTAGATCCCGACCACCAGCGAGGTGGGCGAGAACATCTGGGTGATGAGGACGAGGAACAGGAACGCGATGCGTCCGGGGAACCGGAACCGGGCGGTGTAGTACGCGGCGGGCACCGCGACCACGACCACGATGGCCGTGGAGGCGACCGCGACGACCACCGAGGTCTTGAGCCAGTTGAGGAACCGCGTGTCGCTCAGCACCTCGCTGAAGGTCGTCCACTTCCACTCCCGCGGCAGGATCGAGGCGGGAGTGGTCACGACGTCGCCGCTGGGACGAAAGGCGTTGAGCAGCATGACCAGATAGGGCCAGAGGAACAGGAACGCGACGACCAGACCGGCGAGCGACAGGACGTAGGGCCGGAAACGGCGCCAGGCGCCGTGGGGGGACGCGACCGGGTCGCGAGGGGCCATCGAGGTCTCGGCTGCCGGGTCGCTGGCGATGGCGGTCATGCCGGCTCCTCCTCACGCCAGCGGGAGATCCGAAGATAGATCACGACGGCGACCAGGATCAGCGCGACGTTGAACAGCCCCGCCGCGGCCGACTGCCCCACGTCCTTCTCCGCACTCTTGAACGCCAGCTTGTACATGAAGGTGATCGTCGTGTCGTGGGTGAACCCGGGGTTGGACTCGTTGAGTGTGTAGACGATCGGGAAGCTGTTGAACACATAGATCATGTTCAGGACGGTGGCGACCAGGATCGCCGGCCGCAGCATCGGCAGGGTGATCCGCCGCCAGGTCTGCCAGGGACCGGCACCGTCGATCCGCGCCGCCTCGTACAGGTCCTGCGGGATGGCGTTCAGCCCGGCCACGAACACGTAGGCGGTGAACGGGATCGAGACGAACACCCCGACCACGACCATCGACGGCATGACCCAGCGGTCGTCGCCCAGGAAGTCGACCGGGGTGTCGATGATCCCGACCTTGAGCAGCACCGCGTTGAGCACGCCGTAGTAGTAGTCGTAGATCAGCGTGAACAGCCGGGCCGTGATCACCAGGGACGCCGCCCACGGCACGATCACCGCCCACCGCACGAACCGGCGGCCCCTGAAGTCCTTGGTGAGGAACTGGGCCAGGGCCAGGCTGATCAGGATCGTCAGGGCGACGACGGACACGACCCAGACCAGCGTGTTGCCCAGCACCGTGCCCAGCGAGTCGTTCGCCAGTACGTTGCTGAAGTTCCTGGACCCGGCGTCCCCGAGGCGCAGCCCGGTGATCGAGTACTGGCTGAGCGAGGCCTTGACCAGCTCGATCGCCGGGTAGACCACGACGCCCAGGATCAGGAGCAGCGCCGGCCCCAGCCAGAGGAGGGCGGCCCAGGCAGGAGCCTGCCCGGGCCGCCGTCCGCCGGCCACGCTCAGCTGCCGCTCTCGGCGGACTTCTGGAGCTTGTCGAGCACCGCCTTCGGGTCACCGGTCATGGCCGTCCCGAGGTTCTGCTGCACCGCGAGCTTCACCTTGTCCCACGTGGGGTCGTCGGTCGGCGTGAGGTGAGCGTTGGGCAGGGTGTCCAGATAGGTCTTCAGCGAGGCGTCGGAGGAGAACTGCTCGATGCCCGACGTGGTCACCGGCAGGAACCCCTCGTTCTTGATGAAGGTGTTGACCTGGTCCTTCTCGTAGTACAGGTCGTAGAACGCCTTGACCGCGTCCTGGTTGCCGCTCTTCTTGAACGCCATGAGGTAGTCGGTGACACCGAACGTCTGCGGCTCGCCACCGGCCTCCTTGGTCGGCATCGGCACCACGCCGTAGTCGACCTTCTTGGCTTCGTCCAGCGTCCCGGCGAGCGGGGAGAACCCGACGACCATGCCCACCTTGCCCGAGGCGAACAGGTTGAAGGCGTCGGCGCGGTTGGTCTTGCCCGGGTTGTTCTGGGTCAGGCCGTCCTCGGACAGGCCCTTGAGGAACGTCAGCGTCTGGAGGTTCTGCTCCGAGTTGATCGACCACTTCCCGTCGGTCTTCCAGTCACCGCCGTTGTTGAACAGCCAGATCGAGAACTCGCCCTGTGCCTCCTCCGGGCCGAGCGGAAGGCCGTACCCGATGTTCCCCTTGCCGAGGGCGGTGATCTTCTTCGCGGCGGCCGTGAACTCCTCCCACGTGGTGGGCGGGTCCGCGATGCCAGCCTGGGTGAACAGGGTCTTGTTGTAGAACAGCGCCCGCGCCGAGGACAGGTCGGGCATGCCGTACATCTTGCCGTCGTAGGTGCCCGACTTCACGAAGGCCTCGAGCAGGTCCGACTTCACATCAGGTGAGAGCACCTCGTCGGAGCTGTACAGCAGGCCGTCCTTGGCATAGCTGGCGTAGGCGTTGAGGTTGAGGATGTCCGGGGGGTTGTTGTTCTGGATCATCGTCGAGCTCTGCTGGTCGATGTCGTCCCAGCTCACGACCTGCACGTCCAGCGTGGTGCCCGTCTTGGCCTTGTAGGCCGTCGCGAACTGGTCCCAGAACGCCTTGGTGTTGTCCTTGGAGTACTCGGCCGCCACCAGCTTGATGCTGGTCGCCTTCTCACCGCTCGCACCGCCGCCGGCGGAGCTGGCTCCGGTGCCGCCGGAGCAGGCGGTCAGCGCCAGCCCGGACGCGGCGAGGACCGCCAAGAACTTGGTTCCTGTCTGCATGCGCTCTCCCAGATCTCCCACGTGACTGTCAGATGACGTCCTCGATCGTGCCATGGAGGCGCGGCCCGCGGTCGTCGTGGAACGATCGTGTCGTCAATCCTCATATCGGGTCAATAGTTGACGCATAACTAATCAAGACAAGCAGTTTCAATCATTCCGGTGGTCAGCCCAACGGTTCGGCCCAACCGACGATCTCGACGTGGTCGTCGACGGCGAGCTCGACCACTGCGCAGCTCGCCACCGGGCCCGGCGCCGTCCGGACGGCGCGGACGTCCGAGCCGAGCCGCGGAAGGCAGAACGACATCACCGCCGCGTGCGAGAACACCAGCACGGTCTCCCCGCGATACTGGTCGGCGATCGTCGCGAGGGCCCAGCCGTAGCGCTGGAGGACCTCACCGCCGGACTCCGCACCCGGGGTGCGCGCATCGAGGTCGCCGGCCACCCAGTCGGCGAGCACCGCGCTGAGGGCCGGGTCGTCCGCGATCCGGCCGGCCACCGTGCCCGCCGCGAGCTCCTGGAGGCCGGGGACGGTGTACGAGCCGACACCGAGCAGGCCCGCCGCCAGTGCGGCCGACTCCACGGCGCGGCTGAGCTCGCTGGAGTACACGGCGGCGACGCGGCGGGTGCCGAGCGACCCGGCCAGCGCTCGCACCTGGGCGCGACCGACCCCGGTCAGCGAGCCGCCTGCCTCGGACTGGACGCCCGGATCGGCGTACGCCGCCTCACCGGGCCGTGCGACCAGCAGGGTGGCCGGGCAGTGCAGTGCCATCCTCTCCCCCTGGCTATCCGGCGGTCGCCGGCTCCCGGCCGACCCGGTCCAGGGGCTCGTCGGGCTCGACGGCAGGCTCGACGGGGGGCTCGACCGATGCGGTCAGCGGCGCGAGGCCACGGGACCCGCGGATGATCCCGACGAACCCGTCCATGATCTGGTTGAGGCCGAAGTCCTTCGGGGTGAAGACCGCCGCGACCCCGAGCTCGACCAGCCGCCGGCCGTCCGTGTCGGGGATGATGCCGCCGACGACGACGGGCACCTCACCCAGACCGGCGTCCCGAAGGCCGTCCAGGATGTCGGGCACGAGCTCCATGTGCGACCCGGACAGGATCGACACGCCGACGAGGTGCACGTCCTCGGAGACCGCAGCCGCGACGATCTGCGCCGGGGTGAGGCGGATCCCCTGGTAGACGACCTCGAAGCCGGCATCCCGGGCGCGCACCGCGATCTGCTCGGCGCCGTTGCTGTGACCGTCCAGTCCCGGCTTGCCCACCAGGATCCGCAGCCGTTCGCCGAGCTCCTCGCTGGTGTCGGTGACGTGGCGGCGCACCTCGGCCAGCGCGGTGTCGCTGCCGCTGGACAGCCCGACCGATCCCGAGACGCCCGTCGGTGCGCGGTACTCGCCGAACGCCTCGCGCAGCGCGCCGGCCCACTCCCCGGTGGTGATCCCGGCGCGTGCGCACGCGAGCGTGGCCGCCATCAGGTTGGTGTCGGAGGCGGTGTCCGCAACCAGCTGCTCCATCGCCTTCGCAGCCGCCGCGGCGCGCTCGGGGTCGGCGTCGCGCTCCCCGCGCCACGCCCGGACCGCCGCGACAGCCTGCGCCTCGACGTCGGCGTCGACGGTATGGATGGCGGTGTCGAGGTCGGCGGTCAGCGGGCTGGGCTCGGTGGTCTCGAACCGGTTCACGCCGACGACCACGTCGGTGCCGGCCTCGATCCGCTGGCGCCGGAGCGAGTGCGAGGCCACGAGCGCGGACTTCAGGTATCCACTCTCGACGGCCTGGACGGCGCCACCCATCGCCTGGATCCGCCCGATCTCCGCGCGGGACTCCTCGACGAGGCGCGAGACCTTGTCGGCCACCACGACCGACCCCTCGAACAGGTCGTCGTACTCGAGCAGGTCCGACTCATAGGCGAGCACCTGCTGGATGCGCAGCGACCACTGCTGGTCCCACGGTCGGGGCAGGCCGAGCGCCTCGTTCCAGGCGGGCAGCTGCACCGCCCTGGCCCGCGCGTCCTTGGACAGCGTGACCGCGAGCATCTCCAGCACGATCCGCTGGACGTTGTTCTCGGGCTGGGCCTCGGTGAGCCCGAGCGAGTTCACCTGTACGCCGTACCGGAACCGCCGCTGCTTGGCGTCGGTCACGCCGTACCGCTCCTGGGTGACCTCGTCCCACAGCTGGACGAAGGCCCGCATCTTGCACATCTCCTCGACGAACCGGACGCCCGCGTTGACGAAGAACGAGATCCGCGCGACGACCTCTCCGAACCGCTCGGGCTCCACCTGACCGGAGTCGCGCACCGCGTCGAGCACCGCGATCGCGGTGGACATCGCATAGCTGATCTCCTGGACGGGGGTCGCTCCGGCCTCCTGCAGGTGATAGCTGCAGATGTTGATCGGGTTCCACGTGGGGATCTCCGCGACGGTGTAGGCGATCATGTCGGTGATCAGCCGCAGCGACGGCTTCGGCGGGAAGGCGTAGGTCCCGCGGGAGAGGTACTCCTTGATGATGTCGTTCTGCGTGGTCCCGGTCAGCGCCCGCACCCAGGCGGCGGGGTCCTCACCGGCCTGCTCGGCCTGCTCCTCGGCGGCCACCTGGTACAGCGCGAGCATCCACATCGCGACCGCGTTGATCGTCATCGAGGTGTTCATCGTCCTCAGCGGAAGGTCCGCGAACAGCGCGCGCATGTCGCCGATGTGCGAGATCGGCACACCCACCTTGCCCACCTCGCCGCGGGCGAGTACGTGGTCCGGGTCGTACCCCGTCTGAGTGGGGAGGTCGAACGCGACCGACAGCCCGGTCTGCCCCTTGGCCAGGTTCCGCCGGTACAGCTCGTTGCTCGCAGCGGCACTGGAGTGGCCGGCATAGGTCCGCATCACCCATGGCCGGTCGCGCTCGGGACGGTCGGGCTCCGCCGCAGGGGTCGGTGCGTGCGTCTGTGCCATGGCCCGAACGTACTCGCGGGTCGCCCGGCGCCGGGAGTGGATCAGGCGGTGAGGGTCGACACAGTCCTGCTCGGTCCGAGGGATCCCCGGACCACCGGCCGCACGAGCGAGCGGTGCAGACGTGACAGGCGCAGCAGGCGCTCGGTGCGCTCGGTCATGTCGGCGACGGCGAGCACCCGGCCGGCGCGACGGGCGCGGGTGTAGGCCTCCACGATGACGCCGAGTCCGGTTGCATCACCGATCTCGGCCTCCGCGAGGTACAGGAGCACCTCACCGGTGCCACCGTCGACGATGTCGTGCAGGGCCAACCTCAGGTCGGGCACCGTCCGCACGTCGAGGGGTCCCACGACGCGGACCCGCTGACCAGTCGCCGTGACCTCGACGAACACCGGGGCGCTGGCATAGCCGTATGTATACGCAACCGGCTTCCACTCCACGCTGCTCAGCGTCATCGCATGATCCCCTCGTCAGTGGGCCCATTCACCCACACGGACGTCGATCCCCCCAGACAGGGGTGTCCCGTCAGAGGTCAAGATCTGGTAACGGTGTGATCCCCGCATCCACGAAGTTCACAAAAATGGTGCGTCGTCGGGTTCTCGCGTCACTTGTGCTCCCAGACCGCGCAGATCGTCGGCAAAGCCGGCGTATCCGCGATCGATGTGGTGTGCCCCGCTCACGGTGGTGACCCCCTCGGCAACCAGCCCGGCGATGACCAGGGCAGCGCCGGCGCGGATGTCGGAAGCCTCCACCGGTGCGCCGGAGAGCCGCTCGACGCCGTGGATCATGACGTGGTGGCCGTCGATGCGGGTCTCGGCACCGAGCCGCGCGAGCTCCTGGACGGTGCGGAACCTGGCCTCGAACAGGTTCTCGGTGATCATCGCCGACCCGTCCGCGACCGCGTTGCACGCGAGCGCGAACGGCTGAAGGTCGGTCGGGAACCCCGGATAGGGCAGTGTCGCGACATCGACCGACCGCGGCCGACGACCACCGGAGTCGACCCGGAAGCCTCGCCCGGTGTGGGTCACTGTCGCCCCCGTCGCCTCGAGCACCTCCAGGGCTGCGCGCAGGTGCTCGGGACGAGCGTCCACCACCTCGAGGTCTCCCCGGGTGGTCGCCGCCGCGAAGGCCCAGGTGCCGGCGGCGATGCGGTCCGGGACGACCCGGTGCTCGACCGGGCTCAGCCGCCTCACACCGTCGATCTCGATGACCTGCGTGCCGGCGCCGCTCACCTGCGCGCCCATCCCCTGGAGCATCTCGGCGATGTCGACGATCTCCGGCTCACGGGCTGCGTTCTCGATCCGGGTGTGGCCCGTGGCCAGCACCGCTGCGGTGAGGACGTTCTCGGTGGCGCCGACGCTGGGGAAGTCGAGCCGGATGTCGGCACCGTGCAGACCCCCCGGCGCCTCGGCGATCAGGTAACCGTGCGTCACGTGCACCGACGCTCCGAGTGCGCCCAACCCCGCGGCGTGCATGTCCAGTCCGCGCGAACCGATCGCGTCTCCACCGGGCACGGCGACGTCGGCGGCGTGGCAGCGCGCCACGAGCGGCCCCAGCACCGAGATCGAGGCGCGCAGCGCGCGCACCAGGTCGTAGTCGGCTCGGTGCCCGATCTGCTCAGGGACGTCGATCTCGGCCACGCCGGCCACCGCGTCGTAGTCGACGGTGCAGCCGAGCCGGCGGAGCAGCTCGGCCATGATGCTGACGTCCAGGATGGCGGGGACGTTGGTCAGCCGGGTCCGCCCCTGCGCCAGCAGGGCTGCGGCCATGAGCTTGAGGGCACTGTTCTTCGCGCCGTGGATCCGGACCTCACCACGCAGGGCTGTGCCCCCGACCACCTTGAAGCGCTCGCCCATCTCGGCAACCCTACGCTGGGCGACATGGTCAACCTCACTCGGATCTACACCCGCACCGGTGACGCCGGCACGACCCACCTCGGCGACATGAGCCGGACCACCAAGACCGACCCGCGGCTGGCCGCCTATGCGGACACCAACGAGGCGAACGCCGCGATCGGTGTGGCCGTCGCCGGCGGTGGTCTGCCCCCGGACGTGCTGACCACGCTGCGCCGGGTGCAGAACGACCTGTTCGACGTCGGTGCCGACCTGTCCACCCCGCTCCAGCAGCAGTACGAGTACCCGCCGCTGCGCGTCGAGCCGCGCTGGGTGGAGGAGCTCGAGGCGGACTGCGACACCTATCTGGCTCGGGTCGAGAAGCTCCGGTCCTTCATCCTCCCCGGTGGCACCCTCGGCTCGGCTCACCTGCACGTCGCCACCACCGTGGTGCGGCGGGCCGAGCGCAGCACGTGGGCGGCGATCGAGGCCTATGGCACCGAGCCCGGTGAGGGCAAGGGCACCGGTGGGATCAACTCGCTGGCCGCGACCTATCTCAACCGGCTGTCCGACCTGCTCTTCGTCCTCGCGCGGGTGGCCAACCTCGGGGACGGTGGTGACGTGCTGTGGGAGCCCGGTGGTGGTCGGGTCGAGGCGCCGACCCGTGACGCCGGCCGCTGACGGTCCGGTGGTGCTGACGCCGTGGTGGTGCTGACGCCGTGGTGGTGCTGACGGCCCTGGTAGGACCTGGTGGGGGTCGGTCAGGCGACGTTCACGTTGAAACCGGGGGGCGAGCTCTCCAGCCAGGACCGCGTCGCGGTGTACGCGGCGGGTGAGAGCGCCAGGTCGAACGAGTCGCCCTCGTGGTGACATCGCATCTGGATGCCCTCGGGGAGCCCGGCGATCAGCTCGGTGAGGATCTCGGGCGTCTCGACGTCGAGCCGGTTGCGGTCCCAGACGTGGGTGGGACGGAGCGTCACACCGAACAGGCTGTGCCAGAGCAACCGGTCGGGACCGAGCAGGAGCAGCCCGAGGCGGAAGCGTGGGGTGCCCCGGCGGAGACCACACAGCATGAGCGGCCCCCGGGCGGCCAGGGTGCGCCGACGCACGATGATGCCGACCAGCGCACCGAGCACCACCAGGACGAGCACGCCGACGACGATCTCGGCTGAGATCAGTGGCGACATGAGCGTCGTCCGAACCCGCGGTCTAGGCGCCCATCGACGAGGCGTCGACACGCTCGGCGACGATGATCACCTTGTCGCGGTCCACCGAGAGGAACCCGCCGTCCACGGTCGCGGTGCGGTCACCGCCGCTGGTCTTGATGCTCACGTCACCCTCGACGAGGACACCGAGCAACGGCTGATGGCCCGGCAGGATGCCCAGCTCGCCCTCGATGGTGCGGGCGCGAACCATGGAGGCCTCGCCCTCCCACACACGACGGTCGGCGGCGACGAGTTCGACCTGCAACTGGCTCACGCGAGTCCTCCACGGATGGTTGGTGTGCCACCAGTCTACCGGGCCGAAGGGGTGCGCCGGCACCACCGGTCAGACGCACGGGAGGCGCCCGACCCGCGGGTCGGGCGCCTCCCGTTCCGACGGGCAAGTACCTGTGAGTACTCCCTGTTGCCCTCGGGTGGTGGTGGCTGGTGTCGCGTCGACCGAGCCGCGCGCTCAGACCGGGTGGACCGAGCCGGGCGCCGCGGGCTTCGACAAAGGAGTGGCCGAGCTCGAGGCCCGGTCCTGCTCGCCCGGCATGAGGATCCACAGCACCGGATAGATCAGGAGCTGGCTCCCGGGGATCACGAGCAGGGTGATGAGGAACAGGAAGCGGGCCGGCCACGGCTCGAGGCCGAACCGCTGGCCGAGACCGGCGCAGACGCCGCCGAGGACGCGGTGGTGACGAGGGCGTATCAGGCCCTGTTGGGCGAGGGAGGTGCGGATGTTGTCCATGTCCTCATCGTGCTCGCCCGCGCGCCCCCTCACCATGAGGGTCGGCCCTGAGACCACCCTGAGCGGACCCCGACACCCGCGGGGCGCGTGGGCCGTCGCCGAGTGGCTGGTGATGGGTATCAGAGCGCATGTCGCGCGCTCTTGGCGAGTACGTCAGGCGCCGCGTCGCGGCGCGCACCCGAACCGAGAGGCCACCATGTCCAGCCACCTCCCCCACACACCCTCGCGCCGCGGTCTGATCACGGGGGGTGCAGCTGCCCTCGCCGGAGCGGTGGCCGTCCACGGCGCAGGTCGCGCCGCGGCCGCGGGGTCCAGCCCCGTAGCGAGCGGCCCGGTGGGTCACGCGAGCCAGGGTGCCCAGCTCGGCAGCCCCATCACCTCGACCATCTCCAGCCCCGCCATCAGCGGGTACACCTACCGCTACGCCTCGACCTTCGACTTCACCCCGGAGTCGTGGTCCTCGGGCCGCCGGTGGTCCGTCGACGGCGTCTACACCGACCTGGTCCCCGGCACCCTCTGGGCCTCGGTCGAGCTACCCGCAGGCGCCCTGGTGCGGGACATCGAGTGGTACGTGGCCAACCGGGGTGGGGCCGCCGTCACCGGTCTGGGACGCATCTGGTCGGCCAGCACCGCAACCCTGTTCACGACGCTCGTCGACACCACGATCAACCCCTCGGGCAGCGGCCTGGTCGCTCAACGCGCCGTGGTGCCGTCCACCGCGTACGGCCCGCACCCGCTTGGCACCCGGATCTCGTTGGGCATCGCCACTCCCACAACGGCGGACGTCACCGTCAACGGCGTCCGCGTCGGCTTCACCGAGGGCGCCGGCGCCACCGGCCTGCTGCCGGCGCCCGTGCGCGTGTACGACTCCCGCGTGAGCGGCGGGAAGATCGCCGCAGGCACGGTCCGCACCATCACGCTGCCCAGCGACGTGGTGCCCGCCGGTACGGCCGGGATCATCGCCAACATCACCGCCGTCGCGCCGCAGGGCGACGGGCACATGACGGTGTACGCGGGCGACGCCGCCCAGCCCTCCGCCTCGACGCTCAACTACACGTCCGGCAACCCCGTGGCCAACATGGCCACCGTCGGCGTCTCGTCGAGCCGGCAGATCAAGGTCTTCAGCTATCGCACGGCACACGTGGTCGTCGACGTCACCGGCACCGTGGGCTGACCGCCGCGCCCAGCCAGGACCCCGCACGCCGCACGGGCCGGTCCCCCGAGGGAGACCGGCCCGTGCGTGGCCTGCGGTGTACCGCGAGGTCAGAGGTTCTTCTGGATCTCCGCCCACTGCCGCTCGACGTCGTCGAGGCCACCGCACATGAAGAAGGCCTGCTCGGCGACGTGGTCGTACTCGCCGTCGGCGATCTTGGTGAAGGCCTCGATCGAGTCGCGCAGCGGCACGGTCGATCCCTCGATGCCGGTGAACTGCTTGGCGACATAGGTGTTCTGGCCGAGGAACCGCTGGATGCGACGCGCCCGGTTGACCAGGATCTTGTCCTCCTCGGAGAGCTCGTCGATGCCGAGGATGGCGATGATGTCCTGGAGCTCCTTGTTGCGCTGAAGGATCTGCTTGACGCGCACCGCGGTGTTGTAGTGGTCCTCCGCGATGTACCGGCGGTCCAGGATCCGGCTCGTCGAGGACAGCGGGTCCACGGCGGGATAGATGCCGAGCGAGGAGATCTCGCGGGACAGCTCCGTGGTGGCGTCGAGGTGCGCGAAGGTCGTCGCCGGCGCCGGGTCGGTGTAGTCGTCGGCCGGGACGTAGATCGCCTGCATCGAGGTGATCGAGTGACCGCGCGTCGAGGTGATCCGCTCCTGGAGCGTGCCCATCTCGTCAGCCAGCGTCGGCTGGTAGCCGACCGCGGACGGCATCCGGCCGAGCAGGGTGGAGACCTCCGAACCGGCCTGGGTGAACCGGAAGATGTTGTCGATGAACAGCAGCACGTCCTGGTTCTGCACGTCGCGGAAGTACTCCGCCATCGTGAGTGCGGACAGCGCCACGCGCAGGCGGGTGCCCGGCGGCTCGTCCATCTGGCCGAAGACGAGGGCGGTCTGCCCGAGGACGCCCGCCTCCTCCATCTCGACCATCAGGTCGTTGCCCTCACGGGTGCGCTCGCCCACCCCGGCGAACACCGACACACCACCGTGGTCGCGGGCGACCCGGGCGATCATCTCCTGGATGAGGACGGTCTTGCCCACGCCGGCGCCGCCGAACAGGCCGATCTTGCCGCCCTGCACATAAGGGGTCAGCAGGTCGATGATCTTGATGCCGGTCTCGAACATCTGGGTCTTGGACTCCAGCTGGTCGAACGCCGGCGCGCTGCGGTGGATGCCCCAGCGCTCCTTCACCTCGAAGGTCTCGCCCTCGGCCAGGTTCATCACGGTGCCGGTCGCGTTGAAGACCCGGCCCAGCGTCTCGTCACCCACGGGCACGGTGATCGGGCCACCGGTGTCCTGCACCGCCGTCCCGCGCACCAGGCCGTCGGTGGGCTGCAGGGAGATCGCGCGGATCATGTTGTCGCCGATGTGCTGGGCGACCTCGAGGTTGAGGTTCTTCTTCTCCCCCGAGAGCACGACCTCGGTGGTGAGCAGGTTGTACTGCTCGGGCATGGCGTCGGCGGGGAACTCCACGTCGACCACCGGGCCGATGATGCGGGCCACCCGGCCCACGCCACCCGGCTCGGCCGGCTTGTAGGTGCTCTCACTCACAGTGGCAGTCATGTTTGTTCTACCTTCTCAACTGGCGTCCGCGAGGGCGGAGGCGCCGCCCACGATCTCGCTGATCTCTTGGGTGATCTCGGCCTGGCGGGCCTGGTTGGCCAGCCGGGTGTAGGTCTTGATGAGCTCCTCGGCATTGTCGGTCGCCGACTTCATCGCCCGCTGGCGCGAGGCCAGCTCGGACGCGGCCGCCTGCAGCAGACAGTTGTAGAGCCGGGAGGACACGTAGCGCGGGAGCAGCGCGTCCAGGACCTGGTCGGCGCTGGGCTCGAACTCATACAGCGGCAGCAGCTCGTCGTCGTCGGGGGCTTCCTCACCCTCCACGACCTCCAGGGGGAGCATCCGGATGACGTCGGGCTCCTGGGTGACCATGTTGACGAACCGGGTGAAGACGACGTGGAACTCATCGACCCCGCCCTCGTCGTAGGCCGTGGTGAAGTCCGCGACGATCCGCTCGGCGATCTCCTTGGCCACCTCATAGGTCGGCTGGTCGGTGAACCCGGTCCACTCCGCAGCGGACTCGCGCTTGCGGAACTTGTAGAACCCGACCGCCTTGCGACCGACGAGATAGGGCACGATCTCCTTGCCCTCGGCCCGAAGGTCACCGATCAGCCGCTCGCTCTCCTTGAGCACCGCCGAGCTGTATGCGCCGGCGAGCCCTCGGTCGGAGGTGATGATCAGGACGGCCGCGCGGCGCACCTCGGCGTGCTCGGTGGTCAGCGGGTGGTCGACGTCGGAGTAGGTCGCCACGGCGGACACCGCACGCGTCAGCGCGCGGGCGTACGGCGAGGACTCGCGGACCCTCTGCTGGGCCTTGACCACGCGTGAGGCCGCGATCAGCTCCATCGCCCGGGTGATCTTCTTGGTCGCCTGGACGGACCGGATGCGCTGGCGGTAGACCCGCATCTGCGCTCCCATACGCTTCCGCCTCTCTGGTTCGTGGGGGTACTGCTTCGTGGGGGTACTGCTTCGTGGGGGTACTGCTTCGTGTAGTCACTGCTACGTGGGTACTGCGGTGGACTGGGTGGATCGGTCGAGCGGGTGCAGCGAGCTGGAGGTCAGCGCTTCCGCTTGACGATCTTCTCCTGCTCGACGTCGTGCTCGAGAGCGCCAGGGTCGGCCTCGTGACCGACCGGTGTGTGCTCGGCGCCCGACATCTGGAACTGCTGCTTGAACGACGTCACCGCCTCCTCGAGCGCGCTGCGAGTCCCGTCCTCGAACTTCTTGGTCTCGCGGATCGCGTCGAGCGTCGCCTTCTTCTCGCGGCGAAGGTAGTCCAGGAACTCGGTCTCGAAGCGCGAGATGTCCTCCACCGGCACCGAGTCGAGCTGGCCGCTGGTGCCGGCCCAGATCGAGACGACCTGCTCCTCCACCGGCATCGGCGACGCCTGTCGCTGCTTGAGCAGCTCGACCAGCCGCGCGCCCTTGGCGAGCTGGGCCCGCGACGCCGGGTCGAGGTCGGAGGCGAACATCGCGAACGCCTCCATCGCGCGGAACTGGGCCAGGTCGAGCTTGAGCCGACCCGACACGTCCTTCATCGCCTTGATCTGCGCGGCACCACCGACGCGGGACACCGACACACCCACGTCGATCGCGGGGCGGACGTTGGCGTTGAACAGGTCGGCCTGCAGATAGATCTGGCCGTCGGTGATCGAGATGACGTTGGTCGGGATGTAGGCCGACACGTCACCGGCCTTGGTCTCGATGATCGGCAGACCGGTCATCGAGCCCGCGCCGAGGTCGTCGGACAGCTTGGCGCAACGCTCGAGCAGCCGGCTGTGCAGGTAGAAGACGTCGCCGGGGTAGGCCTCGCGGCCCGGCGGGCGGCGCAGCAGCAACGACACCGCACGGTAGGCCTCGGCCTGCTTGGACAGGTCGTCGAAGACGATGAGGACGTGCTTGCCGTCGTACATCCAGTGCTGGCCGATGGCCGAGCCGGTGTAGGGAGCGAGGTACTTGAAGCCGGCGGAGTCCGAGGCGGGGGCGGCGACGATGGTGGTGTACTCCATCGCGCCGGCCTCCTCGAGCGTGCCGCGCACCGCCGCGATCGTGGAGCCCTTCTGGCCCATGGCGACATAGATGCAACGGACCTGCTGCTCGGGGTCGCCGGAGTCCCAGTTCTGCTTCTGGTTGATGATCGTGTCGACCGCGACCGTGGTCTTGCCGGTCTGGCGGTCCCCGATGATCAGCTGGCGCTGGCCGCGACCGATCGGGGTCATGGCGTCGACGGCCTTCAGGCCCGTCTGCAGCGGCTGGTGGACCGACTTGCGCTGGACCACGGTCGGCGCCTGGAGCTCCAGGGCGCGGCGCTCGGTGCTCTCGATCTCGCCGAGGCCGTCGATGGGCTGCCCGAGCGGGTTGACCACGCGGCCGAGGAAGGCGTCGCCCACCGGCACCGAGAGGACCTCTCCGGTGCGCTTGACCTCCTGGCCCTCCTCGATCCCCGAGAAGTCACCGAGGACGACGACACCGATGTCGTGGACATCGAGGTTGAGGGCGATGCCGAGGGTCCCGTCAGAGAACAGGAGCAGTTCGTTGGTCATCGCCGAGGGCAGACCCTCGACGTGCGCGATGCCGTCGCCGGCGTCGGTGACGCGGCCAACCTCTTCGCGCGAGGCGGCGCCCGGCTCGTAGGACTGGACAAACGAGTCCAGCGCGTCCCGGATCTCCTCCGGACGGATCGAAAGCTCCGTCATGTGTCTCTTCTCCTCATGTGCCGGGCCGCTCGGTGAGCCCGGAAACTGGTGGTGGGTCGTGCTGGGAAACAGGTCGTTCGGCGGATCTGAGGGTCGGCGTTGCTGGGGGCCTGGGTCGGTCGCTCAGCCGGCCAGGTGGCGACGTGCGTTGTCGAGGCGACGCAGGATGGTTCCGTCGACGACCTCGTCGCCGATCTGGACGCGGATCCCGCCGAGCACCTCGGGGTCGAGGACGACCTGGAGGAGCACCGGCTTGCCGTAGATGCCCTGGAGCGCCGCCGCGAGCCGCTCGCGCTGGGCCTGTTCCAGGTCGACCGCGGCGATGACCACCGCGGTGAGCTGCTCCCGCCGGGCCGCGGCGAGTGCGAGGTAGCCCTCCAGGGTGCGGTCGAGCTTGCGTCCTCGCGGCGCGAGCACGGCCTGACGGGCCAGACGCACGGTCTCCTCCGTCGTCTTGCCCTGGAGCAGCGTGGCGACGACCTGCGCCTTGGCGTCGGTGGGCGCGTTGCGGTCGGTCAGCGCGTCCCGCAGGCCGGTGTTGCCGGCCACGATCCGCTCGAAACGGAACAGCTCGTCCTCGACCGCGTCGATCCGACCGGCGCGCTCGGCCCCGACCATCACCGCGGACACCGCAAGACTCTCGACGGTGTCGGAGAGGTCACGGTCGGTGGACCAGCGGTTGCGAACGAGCTCCTTGAGCACGTCGACGGCCTGGCTCGAGAGCCGCGCACCGAACAGCCGGTCGACCAGCGCCTGCTTGGCGTTCGCCTCGCGGGAGGGGTCGGTCATGGCCCGGCGCAGTGTGGCGCTGGAGTCCAGTGCCGCGCTGGCCGCGAAGAGGTCCTCGGCGAGCGCGGGGGCGTCTGCGCCACCGGAGATGACAGCCTCGAAGGCCTGGTCTCCTGCTGCAGCGGCAGCCCGCGACGAGCCACGCATCAGGCGTCAGCGCCCGTCGTGGCGTCCGCCGCGCCGACCTTCTCGGGCGTGATCTCGCCGGCTTCGAGCTCGGCCAGGAACCGGTCGACGATGCCCTTCTGCCGGGTCTCCTCCTCCAGCGACTCGCCCACGATCCGGCTGGCCAGATCGGTCGAGAGCCGACCCACCTCCGAACGCAGCGAGATCACGGCCTGCTGGCGCTCGGCCGCGAGCTGCTTCTGCGCTGCCTCGGTGATGCGCGCCGCTTCGTTCTGCGCCTGACCGCGCAGCTCGGCGACGATCGCCGCACCCTGCTCGCGCGCATCCTCACGGATGCGGCCGGCCTCGGCACGGGCCTCACGCAGCTGCTCCTCGTACTGCTCGAGCGAGGCCTGCGCCTGCGCCTGCGCCTCCTTGGCCTGCTGCATACCGCCCTCGATGGCCGCGGTGCGCTCGGCGTACAGCTTCTCGATCTGCGGCACGACCTTCGTCTTGTACAACCAGTACAAGATCGCGAAGGAGATGACGCCGATGATCATCTCGGCCGGGTGCGGGAGCAGCGGGAACCCCGAGGGGAACCCAGTGGTCTCGCCCTCGGCGGCGACTACGGATGCGGTGATCACATCGCGTCCTATCTGTGGAAGCAGCGGTCAGGTCGGTGAGGTGCGGGTCAGCCCTGGAAGACGAACGCGAAGACCAGACCGAGGATGGCCAGCGCCTCGGTGATCGCCATGCCGGTGAAGGCGATGGTCTGGAGCATGCCGCGGGCCTCGGGCTGACGGGCGACGCCGTTGATGTAGGCGGCGAAGATCAGACCGACACCGATGCCGGGACCGATCGCGGCGAGGCCGTAGCCGAGGAAGGCGATGTCGCCAGTCATGTCGTTGTTCCTTTCGGAGGCACCGGGACCACTTCCCGGTGTCGGGTGGGGAAATTCGGGTCGAACAGGTCGTGCACGACGGAGCCGGAGCCCCGAGGTCAACTAGTGGTGCTCTGACACTGCGTCGGCCAGGTACAGCGCCGTGAGCAGCGTGAAGATGAACGCCTGGAGGAACTCGATCAGGAGCTCGAAGAAGGTCATGCCGACCGAGAAGCCGAAGGACAGCAGCCCGGAGAAGTTGAGGAACAGGTTGCTCCCGTGGAGCAGGAGGTACTCACCACCGAGGATGAACACCAGCAGCATGAGGTGCCCGGCGAGCATGTTGCCGAACAGTCGCAGCGCGAGCGTGAGCGGCCGGATCACGAAGTAGGTCAGGAACTCCAGCACGAACAGGATCGGCTTGAGCCAGCCCGGCAGGCCCGGCGGCACGAGCGACTTGAGATAGGGAAGCACGCCGTGCTTCCGACGGATCGCGACCGTGTGGTACGTGACGTACACGATGAGCGTGAGGACCAGCGGGATCCCGAGCCGGCTCATGGTCGGGAACTGCACGAACGGGATGATGCCGAAGACGTTGTTCAGCATGATCATCGTGAACAGCGTGAACAGGAGCGGGACGAACTGCAGGAAGTCCTTGCTGCCGATGATGTCTCGGCCGATGGTGTTGCGCACGAAGTTGTAGGCGCCCTCGGCCATGAACTGGCTCTTGCTCGGCACCAGCGTGAGCTTGCGCGACACCGAGACGAAGAACCAGGCCAGGATGCCGACCGAGATCAGCAGCACCAGGGCCGGGCGGGTCAGTGTCCAGGGGCTGTTGCCGCCGATGAGCGGCCACCAGAAGTCCGCGACACCCGGCGTCTTGAAGCTCTCGCCGCCTTCGGCGGCCGGCAGGGCGAGTACGGCGCCGGACAGATGCGCAGCGAACACGTTCAGGCTCACGGCCTCTCCTCGAGTGCGCGGGTGGTCGACCCGCTGGATGAATGTGCAACGCGCGCGGTCGATCTCGTCGTGACCGTGGTGGCTGACCCAGCCGATCCGATGCAGATCCCTGCGTACGCTACCCGACCGCTGCGGTTGCCGGCGACGGGGGGAGGAGGTGTCACGCGAGTCGCAGCGAGCACGCTCATCGCCGACCCTCAGCGGTGCTCCGCACCGGGTCCGCGGTGGCCGTCTGCGCAGCCTGGTCGTACACGGGCACCCGCGCGGAGCGCCAGGCCAGGACCTGGGCGACCTGCCACACGATCACGCTGACGAGCATCGCGATGCCCGCGGCGACACTGTCGAGCGAGTCCGACCGGCGAGCCAGGATCAGGACGAACAGCAACCCGATGACCTGGGCGAGGTACACCGCCATCCCGACCGCCATGAAGTGGAGCGGGTTGCTGGTGTCGCGGACGACCCGGCTGACCACGAGCATGCCGGACCCGAAGAAGCCGGTCGCGACGACCGCGCCGAGCAGTCCCGCCAACCCGGCGTCCAGACCGTTCACGACGCCCAGGACGAGCGCGGTCAGCACCCCGGCCAGCGCCGTCGGCCACAGGGCCCGGCGCAGCACCATCGCAAAGGGGTTGGACCCCTCGGGTGCTGACGGCTGTGTCACGGGCTTGACCTGCCTGATCGTCGTGGTGGCATACGCGGCGAACGGGTGGAGCGGGATGGGGACACGACCCCGAACCTGGAGTCGCGACCGCTTGTGAAAACTATCACAAGCGGTCAGCGGCACCAACTCGGCTCCGTTGCCGCCCAGTGGCGGGCCCCACCCTTCCCCATGCCAGCGCCTGACGCCACCCCTGCGCTCATCCGTGAGACACCGCTGCTCCGACGGTCGGCCCATGAGGCCGGCGGACCGTGGGCCCGGCGACGGCTCAGAGCCGCCGGGACAGCACGACCCAGACGGTCCGGGCGGCGATCTCCAGGTCGAGCACCGGGGACCAGTTGACGAGGTACTGCAGGTCATAACCGAGCTTGTACTCGGGGTCGGTGTGGTACCGGCCGTGGATCTGGGCCAGCCCGGTCAGGCCCGGTGGCACCTCGTACCTGCGCGCGTAGCCGGCGATCTTGCGCTCGAACACCTTGGTGAGCTCCGGGCGCTCCGGACGGGGGCCGACGAACGACATCTCGCCACGGGCGATGTTCCAGATCTGGGGGAGCTCGTCCAGCCGCGTGGCGCGGACCCACTCGTCGGCCGAGATGACCCGCGGGTCGTGCTGCTCGGCCAGCCGGGCGCCCAGGTCGTCGGCCTCCGCGTCCTCGCGCATGGTCCGGAACTTGACCATCTCGAAGGTCCGGCCGTTCGCGCCGACCCGGGTCTGCCGGTACAGCAGGGGTCGGCCGGCGACGACCCGCTGGTACACCGTCGCGAACAACAGCGCGCCCAGCCACAGCGGCGCGGCGCCCACGAGGACCACCAGGTCGATCATCCGCTTGTACCGCAGCTGCGAGCGGGTCATCGTCTGCGGCAGCAGGAGCACGAAGGGCAGACCGCCGACCTGGCGCAGGCGGCGCAGCCCCATCAGCGTCTCCTGGCCGGAGACCCGCAGCAGGATGGTGATCCCCGCGTCGTCGAGGTCGACGATGACCGCGGGGTACAACGGGTCCAGCCAGGCCGAGCTCACGATGACCACGTCGGTGGCGTCGTGCTGGGCGACGGCGCGGACCACGTCCTGCGGGCGGGACACCTCGGCAACCACCTGCACCCGCCTCTCCTCGCTGGCGACGTGGCGTGCCGCGAGCTCGAGGTCGGCCGGCTCCCCCGCCAGCACCACCCGCGGCGGGCCCTCACGTCGGGTGCGGACCCGGTCGACGATCCAGCGGTTGACGGTGATCGCCACCCCGGACAGCACGATGAACGCGACCAGGTTGACGAAGGGGAAGGGCAGGGCCCGCGAGGTGGTCAGGCCCAGCTCCCGCGCAAAACCGGTCAGGGCCAGGTTGAGCAGGGCGATGATCCCCCCGGCGGCCAGTGACTGCCGGGCCGCCCGGGGCAGGACCGCGGCCCGACCGAGCCGCGGCTCGCGCTCGTACAACCCTCCGAAGTACAGGCTGGCGGTGAAGATCAACGCCGAGACCGTGAACGAGAGGAGATAGGCGGCCAGCGGGAAGCTCGGCCAGTCGGTCACCCAGCCGAACCGGACGACCATGATCACGCACGGCAGGAGGAACAGCAGCACCCCGTCGAGCAGCATGACCAGGCGGAACCCGTGCTGGTTGAGCCGGGTCAGCAGCGAGGGTCCCTCGTCGGGATCCTTGTCGGGCTCCTCACCCGCGTCGGCAGGAATCGACTCCACCGGCAACCGGTCTCAGCGGGCGTCGGTGGTGCCGTGCGGGTACGCCGGGAAGCGCTCGACCAGCTCGGTGACCTCGGCCCGGACCTTCTGGGCTACGGGGTGCTCGGTGGTCCCGTCCGTCTCGGTGACGGCGCGGGCGATGAGCTCGGCGATCTGGGTCATCTCGGTGGTGCCCATGCCCTGGGTGGTGACGCACGGGGTGCCGACCCGGATGCCCGACGCGGTGTTCGGCGGCTGCGGGTCGAACGGGATCGCGTTCTTGTTCAGCACGATCCCCGCCGCGTCGGCCCGCGCCTCGGCGTCCTTGCCGGTCACACCGACCCCCTGCAGGTCGTGCAGCGAGAGGTGGGTGTCGGTGCCGCCGGTGGTCGGTCGGATCCCGTGCTCGCCGAGCGAGGCAGCGAGCTGCCGGGCATTGGCGATGACCTGTGTGGCGTAGGCGGCGTACTCCGGGGTCGCGCACTCCTTGAAGTTGACCGCCTTGGCCGCGATGGTGTGCATCTGCGGGCCGCCCTGCATCATCGGGAACACCGCCTTGTCGAGCTTGGTGGCGTACTCCTCGGTGCACACCAACGCGCCGGACCGGGGTCCGCGCAGCACCTTGTGGGTGGTGAAGGTGACCACGTCGGCATACGGCACCGGGCTCGGGATGGCCTTGCCGGCGACGAGGCCGATGAAGTGCGCGGCGTCCACCCAGAAGATCGCACCGACGTCGTCGGCCACCCGGCGGAAGAACTCGAAGTCGATCAGTCGCGGGATCGCCGAGCCACCGGCCAGGATCACCTTGGGCCGGTGCTCCTGGGCCAGCCGCTCCACGGCTGCGTAGTCGATGTCCTCGGTCTGCTGGTCGACGCCGTAGTGCACCGCGTTGAACCACTTGCCGGAGAAGGAGACCTTGGTGCCGTGGGTGAGGTGTCCGCCGTGCGGCAGGCTCATCGCCAAGATGGTGTCGCCGGGCTGCATGAAGGCGCCGTACACCGCCTGGTTGGCGCTGGCGCCCGAGTGCGGCTGGACGTTTGCGTGGTCCGCGCCGAACAGCGCCTTGCAGCGCTCGATCGCGATCGTCTCGGCCTTGTCGACCTCGGAGCAGCCCCCGTAGTAGCGCCGCCCCGGATAGCCCTCGGCGTACTTGTTGGACAACGTGGAGCCCAGCGCGGTCAGGACCTGCGGGGAGGACATGTTCTCGCTGGCGATGAGCTGCAGGCCGCCACGGATGCGGTCGAGCTCGGAGAGCAGGACCCCCGAGATCTCGGGGTCGAAGGACTCCAGCGCGCTGAAGTCCGATCCGTAGAAGGTGTCGGTGCTCATGGGGGCAAGGCTCCTGGAGGCGGGTGCGGAGTCGGGCGGCGGAACCACTCTAGGGGCCGTCGCCGGGCGGCTGGTCGCCCGCCGCGCCGTCGGTGGCGTCGGGGGTCCCGGTGGGGGCGTCGGGCGGGTTCCCGGTGGGGGCGCCGGCAGGAAGGTCGGCGGCTGCCACCTCGTCATCGAGGTACTCCTCGGGCTCCTCGCCCTCGGGCGGGAAGTGGTTCTGCAGGACCTGGTCGAGCGCCTCGCGGGGCAGCGCGCCCTCGCGCAGCACGATGGGAAGGGCGCCGGTGCAGTCCACGATGGTCGAGGCGAGCGAGTCGGCGCGGGTGCCGTCATCGAGGTACACCTCGACCGCCGACCCGAGCTGGGCGGCGGCCTCGGTGACCGTCGTGGCGGCCGGTGTACCGCTGAGGTTGGCACTGGTGACCGCCATCGGTCCGACCTCTGTCAGCAGCAGGAGCGCGAGCTCGTCCTGAGGCATCCGGAGCGCAACCGTGCCGTTGGAGTCCCCGAGGTCCCACATCAGGGAGGTGTGCGCGCGCAGCACGAGGGTGAGCGGCCCCGGCCAGAACTCGTGCATGAGGTCGCGCGCCCAGGCCGGGATGTCGATCGCGAGCCCGTCGACGGTTCGTTCGCTCGGCACCAGCACCGGCGGCGGCATCTCCCGGCCGCGGCCCTTGGCCGCCAGTACCGCAGCGACGGCCTCGCCGGAGAACGCGTCGCACCCGAGCCCGTACACCGTGTCTGTGGGCAGCACGACGATCTTGCCGTCGCGGACGGCCTCCGCCGCCGCCGCCACACCCTCTTCGCGTCCGTCCTCGGTCGTGCAGTCGTACACCGCCATGGCGGCAGCCTAGGCCGGGTCCGTCGCGCGGTGGGCGCGGGTGGCCCGTGGGCGCCCGGCCAGGTCGGGCAGGTCCACGATGTCCAGCCAGCTGCCGGCGGCGGCGAGACCGGCCGGGAGGCTCGCTCCCTGGGTGTCGGCGTGCTCCATCACGAGCACGCCACCGGGCTTGAGCAGAGCGGCCGCGCGCGCCGCTACAGCCAGCGGGACGGCCAGGCCGTCGGCGCTTCCGCCGTACAGCGCCTCGCTCGGGTCGTGGTCGCGGACCTCCGGGTCGACCGGCACGGCGCCGGTCGGGATGTAGGGCGGGTTGCTCACCACGACGTCCACCGCGCCCTGGAGGTCGGGGAACGCGCGGGTGGCGTCGCCCTGCTCGACGACGACGTCCAGCCGCAGGGTGTCGCGGTTGCGCACGGCCCAGGCGTGGGCCTCGGCGGTGAGCTCCACGGCGTACACCTCGGCGTCCGGCACCTCGTGCTTCACCGCGAGGGCGATCACCCCCGAGCCCGTGCAGAGGTCCACGACGACGGCCCCGGGCCCGGCCGCCCGGGCGGCGTCGATGGCCAGCCCCGCCACCATCTCGGTCTCGGGCCGCGGGACGAACACGCCCGGCCCGACCTGGAGCTCGAGGTACCGGAACGCAGCGCGACCGGTCAGGTGCTGCAACGGAATCCGCGCCGCGCGCTCGGCGACCAGCCCGGCGTACCGCTCCACGAACGCTGTCTCGGCCGGGTCGCCCATCACCATCCGTCGCCGCATGTCGGCCGGCTCTGCGCCGAGGACGAAGGCCGCCAGGGTGATGGCGTCGGCCTCCGGTGACGGCACTCCGGCGTCCTCGAGCGCCACCCGGGCACGGGAGACCTCGTGGCGGAACGTGCTCACCGCGGTCAGCTGCCGCCCGCGACGGCAGCCATCTTGGCCACCTCGTCGGCATCGACCGCGGACTGGACCATCGGGTCGAGGTCGCCGTCCAGCACCGTGTCGAGGTTGTAGGCCTTGAAGCCGGTGCGGTGGTCGCTGATCCGGTTCTCGGGGAAGTTGTAGGTGCGGATCCGCTCGCTGCGGTCGACGGTGCGGACCTGGCTCTTGCGGGCCGCGCTGGCCTCGGCGTTCGCCTCGTCCATCGCGATCTGGTGCAGGCGGGCGCGGAGCACGCGCATGGCGGCCTCCTTGTTCTGCAGCTGTGACTTCTCGTTCTGGCAGGAGACCACGGTGCCGGTGGGCAGGTGCGTGATCCGGACGGCGGAGTCGGTGGTGTTGACCGACTGCCCACCGGGACCGGACGAGCGGTAGACGTCGATGCGGAGGTCGTTCGGGTCGATGACCACGTCGACCTCCTCGGCCTCGGGCATCACCCAGACGCCGGCGGCGGAGGTGTGGATCCGGCCCTGCGACTCGGTGACCGGCACCCGCTGCACCCGGTGCACCCCACCCTCGTACTTCAGGCGGGCCCAGGGTGCGTCCCCCGGCTGCGGGGTGCGCTTGGCCTTCACGGCCACCTGCACGTCCTTGTACCCGCCGAGGTCGGACTCGGTCGCGTCGATGACCTCGGTCCTCCACCCGCGCCGCTCGGCATACCGCAGGTACATCCGCAGCAGGTCACCGGCGAACAGGGCCGACTCCTCGCCGCCTTCCCCCGCCTTGACCTCCAGGATCACGTCACGGTCGTCATCGGGGTCACGCGGCAGCAGCAGCGTGCGCAGCGCGGACTCGGCCTCCTCCAGGGTGGCCTCCAGCCCGGGCACCTCGGCAGCGAAGCCCTCGTCCTCGAGGGCTAGCTCGCGGGCGGCCATGAGGTCGTCCCGGGCCGCTCGCACGGCGTGGTAGGCCGCGACGGTCGGGCCCAGGGCGGCGTACCGCTTGTTGAGCACCCGCACCTTGTCCTGGTCGCCGAACACGGCCGGGTCCGCGAGCTGCCGCTCGAGGTCGGCGTGCTCCTGGACCAACGTGCCGGCGGAGTCCAGGGCGGAGTCCAGCGATGACTCGGGCACGGCTGCTCCTGTGGGCTGTGGCGGGGTGGTGGTGTCGCTGGGCAGGTGCCGCGGACACCATGTCCTGGACACGATGTCGCGGAGGATGTCGCGGACAAAGCACTGCGCCGGCCCCGACCTGTGGTCGGGACCGGCGCAGCGGAGCAGCTACTTGTCGGCGGAGGCGTCGGCCTTCTTGCCGTAGCGCGCCTGGAACCGGGCCACGCGGCCACCGGTGTCCAGGATCTTCTGCTTGCCCGTGTAGAACGGGTGGCACTGCGAGCAGACCTCGGCGTGGATCGAGCCGGTTTTCGCGGTGCTGCGGGTGGTGAAGGTGGAGCCACAGGTGCAGGTCACCGTGGTCTGGATGTACTCGGGGTGAAGGTCCTTCTTCAACGCTGTCTCCTTGGGGTTCCTGTGACCGGGTCGGCGGGAGGTCGTGGAGTCACGAACAAGCCTGTGCATGCCGGGAACCGGTCGGCGGTCCAGTGTGCCAGAGGTGGCCACCGGTCTCCTAAACGCCGACCAGCCCACGGTCATTCCACCTGTACCCAGCTCACCGCCCCACCCCGCACGCAACCCTCCGCTCGACGCGATCTGCACGGCGCTCACCGCCCCATCCCGCGCGCAACTCTCCACTCGACGCGATCTGCACGGCGCTCACCGCCCCACCCCGCGCGCAACTCTCCACTCGACGCGACTGAGGCTGAACTCGGGGCTGGCGGGGGCCTGTGGATGACGCGGCGGGCAGCCGACCGGTTTCTGCGAACGTCGTCCTGTGCCAGCCTTCGAACCCCGTCAACCGTTCCGGCGCAGCGACGCGCTCGCGGCGGGGATCACACCGCGAGCGCTCTCCGGTGGGGGATACCGGCGGCTCGTCCGCGGGGTGTACGTCAGCGCGGACGTCGTCCCCACGCTCGCGGTCCGTGCTCGTGCGGTCCAGTTGGTCGCGCCCGAGGATGCCGTTGTCTCCCATCACACAGCCGCCCGGCTGTGGGGTGGCGTCGTGCCCGACACGGCCGACGTCGACATCGCCATCCTGCGCGACGAGCGGATGGACATGGACGGCGTACACCCCCACCGGCTCCACACCAGGCCGCCCACCCGCGCGCGGTACGGCCTGCGGGTTGTCGACCCCGCCACCACCTTCGTCCACCTCGCCCAGGACCTCGACCTGGTGGACCTCGTGGTGCTCGGTGACAGCCTCGTGCGTCGGAAGGCGACCACCTGCTCGGACCTGGTGACGGCCGCCCGTCGGAACAGCGGCCGCCACACCCGTCTGGCTCGACGCGCTGCCGAGCTGGTGCGCACCGGGGTCGACTCACCGCCGGAGACCCGGCTCCGTCTCCTGATGGTGCTGGCCGGACTGCCCGAACCCGTCGTCGACCACCAGATCCGCGATGCACGCGACCACCTCCGCTACCGGCTCGACCTGGCACTGCCCGAGGTGAAGCTGGCCATCGAGTACGACGGCCGCCGCTTCCACGAGCCCACCGAGCGCCGCTCACCGGACCTGATCCGCCGCGAGGACCTCGAGGGTGAGGACTGGACGTTCGTCGTGGTCGTCGCTGAGGACCTCTTCGACGAGCCGGACCGCACCCTCGCGAGGATCGTCCGCGCCCTCCTTCGCCTCGGGGTGCCGATCCCCCGCCGACTCGACGACCGCTGGCGCCGCCACTTCCCGGGGCGACGCCACCACTGAGCGCCGCGCGCAACTCTCCACTCGACGAGATCTAGGCGACCCAGCGCCCCGCTTGCTGTGCGGCACTCTCCACTCGACGAGCAACATGCCCCTCAGGTCCGCGGCACCCGGCCCAACAGGTAGAACTCGTCGTTCGGCTGCAGGTCGGCCCAGTGGGCGAGGCGGTTCGAGAGGGCGAACAGCCCCGTGATCGCACCGATGTCCCAGACGTCGTCCTGGCTGTACCCCGCGTCGGTGAGCCGGGCGCGGTCCTCGACACCGACCGCGGCGGGGTCGGTGGCGAGGCGTACCGAGACCTCCAGCATCGTGCGCTGCGCAACGGTCAGCGGAGCCTTGCGCCAGTCGGTCGCGACCTGGTCGGCCAGGCGGGGGCTGCGCGCGCGGATCCGCAGGATCGCGCCGTGCGCCACGACGCAGTACAGGCAGTGGTTCGCCGCACTGGTGGCCACCACGATGAGCTCGCGGTCGGCCTTGGGCAGGGCCGGGGACTCCTTGTCCATCAAGGCGTCGTGGTAGGCGAAGAACGCCCGCCACTCCGCCGGGCGCCAGGCCAGCGCGAGGAAGATGTTGGGCACGAAACCGCTCGCCTCCGCCACCTCCCCGATCCGGGCCCGCAGGTCCTCGGGGAGGTCGGCGAGCGTCGGGACCGGAAAGGCGGAGAGGGGCACTGCGGCGTCAGCGGCGTCAGCGGCGTCAGAGGCGCTCATGACCCCACCGTAGGACCGCCGTCGAGATGCCACCGTCGAGGTACCACCGTCCAGGTCACCGTCCATCCCCCACCCGCCGCCGGTGCAGACCTCCCCGCTAGGGCAGGATCAGGGTCGGGCCGGGGTCATGCCTGAGTGCACCTCGCGCCGGCGCGACCTACCGTGGGACCAGAGCGGTCGCCGGACCGCGACAGAGAGGAATGGCATGGGTTTCCTGGACAGGGTGAAGCAGAAGGCCGAGGAGTACGACGTCCTGGGCAAGGCCGAGCGTGCGGCGGCCGAGATCGAGAAGGCGAGCCAGCAGGCGGTGGGGAAGGCGGGCGAGCTCGCCCACGAGAACCGCGACAAGGTCAGTGCCGGGCTCGACAAGGCCGGGCAGGCGATCGACTCGCGCACCGAGGGCAAGTACGCCGACAAGGTCGCCAAGGCCAAGGGCGCCGTGGCCAAGGGCGTGGACAAGGTCGCCGAGCAGCGCCCGCGACCGTCCGCCGGCGGCCCCATGGCCAAGCCCGACCCCGCTGCCCCGACCCCGCCCACCCCGGTGAAGGAGTCGGCGGACCCGGTCGACGCGCCGACGCCGGTCGACGCACCCGTCCCACTGGACAGCCCTGCACCGCCGACCTGGGGTCCGCCGGACCCGCCGGCCGACGGCCACGGCCAGGTCTGACCCGCCCCGCCTCCCCCGGCGGCGCTGACGATCCGCACGCATGCAGCAGGGCCCGTCACCTCGATGGTGACGGGCCCTGCTGCCATCCGGCACACGGGCGGCCGACCGGGTCGGCGCCGCTCACGGCCTACCTGTCGGAGTCGTCCTCGATCCGGATCGAGGAGTTCTGCTGGACCTGCATGAGGAACTCGGCGTTGTGCCGCGTCTTCTTGAGCCGGTCGATCAGCAGCTCGATGCCCTGCTGCTGGTCGAGCGCCCCGAGCACCCGGCGCAGCTTCCACATGATCTTCAGCTCGTCAGCGCCCAGCAGGATCTCCTCGCGACGCGTGCCCGAGGCGTTGATGTCGACCGCGGGGAAGATCCGGCGGTTGGCCAGGCCACGGTCGAGCTTGAGCTCCATGTTGCCGGTGCCCTTGAACTCCTCGAAGATCACCTCGTCCATGCGCGAGCCGGTCTCGACCAGCGCCGTCGCCAGGATGGTCAGCGAGCCGCCGTCCTCGATGTTGCGCGCCGCGCCGAAGAACTTCTTCGGCGGATAGAGCGCCGCACTGTCGACGCCACCGGAGAGGATCCGACCGCTGGCCGGGGCGGACAGGTTGTAGGCCCGACCCAGCTTGGTGATCGAGTCCAGCAGCACCACGACGTCGTGACCCATCTCGACGAGCCGCTTGGCGCGCTCGATCGCGAGCTCGGCGACGGTGGTGTGGTCGTCGGCAGGACGGTCGAAGGTCGAGGAGATGACCTCACCCTTGACCGCGCGCTGCATCTCGGTGACCTCTTCGGGACGCTCGTCGACCAGCACCACCATCAGGTGGCACTCGGGGTTGTTGGTCGTGATCGCGTTGGCGATGGCCTGCATGACCATGGTCTTGCCGGCCTTGGCCGGGGCGACGATCAGGCCACGCTGGCCCTTGCCGATCGGGGCGACCAGGTCGATGATCCGCGTGGTCAGCAGACCGGTCTCGGTCTCCAGCCGCAGCCGCTGCTGCGGGTACAGCGGGGTCAGCTTGCCGAACTCGACGCGCTTGCGGGCGTCGTCGGGCGACATGCCGTTGACCGTGTCCAGCCGCACGAGGGCGTTGAACTTCTGCCGCTGCCCCGCCACCTGGTTGTCCTCGCGCTGCGCGCGGACGGCACCGGTGACCGCGTCGCCCTTGCGCATGCCGTTCTTCTTGACCATGCCGAGCGGCACGTACACGTCGCCCGGGCCGGGGAGGTATCCGGAGGTCCGCACGAAGGCGTAGTTGTCGAGCACGTCCAGGATGCCGGCCACGGGCACGAGGACGTCGTCCTCCTCCACCTGGGGCTCGTGGTCGTACTCGGCGAAGTCCCGACCGGTGCGTCCGGTGCGCTTGTCCCGCGTGCGGTTGCGGTTGCGGTTCCGGCGGCGCCCCGTGCGATCGTCGTCCTCACCAGCGCCGGCAGCGGGGTTCTGCGCCGAGGGCTGGCCCTGACCGACAGCCGCAGCGCGGCCCTGGGGGTTCTGACCGGTTCGACCGTCGCGGGGGTCGCGGGCCTCACGGGTGTCGCGGGCCTCACGGTGTCGCGGGCCTCACGGGTGTCGCGAGCCTCACGGGGGTCCCTGGCCTCGCGGGTGTCGCGAGCCTCACGGGGGTCCCTGGCCTCGCGGGTGTCGCGGGCCTCACGGGGGTCGCGGGCCTCACGCGTGTCGCGGCTGCTGTCACGACCTTGGCTGCCGTCACGACCCTGGCTGCCCTCACGGGGCTCTCGCTGCTGGGGCCCTGCGGTGTCGTCGCGACCGTTGCGGTCGTCGGCCGCCTCGCGGCCGCCGGTGCGCTCGGGCACGTCGCGGACCACCTCGCGGCGCGGGACGCGCTGCCTGGTGCGCTCGCTGCGCTCGCCATCGCGGCTGGAGTCCGCGTCACGACCGGAACCCGCGTCACGACCAGGACCCGCGTCACGACCAGAACCCGCGTCGCGTCCAGAGGCTCGACCCGGGTCGCGACCGGCGTCGCCGGCGGTGTCACGGCTCGCGTCTGGTCCGGCGTCGCGAGCGGTGTCACGGCTCGGCTCTCGTCCGGCGTCACCGGAGGTCTCTCGGGCGGTCTCCCGCGCCGGGGCGGTCGAGCCGCCTGACTGCCGCGCCTTGATGGCGGTGACGAGGTCACCCTTGCGCATCTTGGCGGTTCCCGTGATCCCCATGCTGGACGCGAGCCCTTGGAGCTCGGCCAGCCTCATCGCACTGAGCGCGCCGGATCGTCGGGGAGGGTCGGTCGCCGCTGGGGCGTCGACGGTGGTGTCTGTCACGAAGGATCCTTCCCCCTCGTCTGCGGTGTGGCACTCAGATGGCCGCACCGGTTTCGGGTGGTCCTCGAACGGGACCGGGTGGGACCCACACGTCATGGCAAGCTCGCTGCACCAGGACAGGCCACGACCGTGACCAGAATGTGGGTGGGTGCTCTGCTGGATGCCCGAGATCGGCACCTCCCGCGGGAGCGACTTCAATGTAACACTCCCGCCTACTGCGTCGTGGCGGCCTCACACATTTTGGTTCCCCCGCGCGAGCACGGTGACCTCGGCTCCGCTGGTGGGAACACCGGGCCTCACCGCCCGCCACCGGCCGCTCGTCCCGTCGGCACGAGAGGCGACCTCGGAGGCGGTGTCGGTCGTGCTCAGGACGAGCACCGACGGACCGGCACCGGAGATGACCGCCGCGTGCCCCTCGGCGCGCAGTGCGTCCACCAGGTCCATCGACGCCGCGAACGACACCCGCCGGGCCTCCTGGTGCAACCACTCGCGCGTGCCGGCCAGCAGATGTCCGGGGTACGCCGTCAGCGCCTGGAGCAGGAGCGCGGTGCGGGCCGAGTTCAGCGCTGCATCGGCGTGCCGGACCTGGCCCGGCAGGACCGACCGTGCCTTGGCCGTCGACAGCTGCTCGCCCGGGACGAACACGACCGGCTCGATGTACTCGTGCAGCGTGAGGCGCAGGGTCACCGTGCCGGGTTGGTGGTCGTCCGGCCACGACAGCGTGAGCCCGCCGTACACGCTCGCGCTGGCGTTGTCGGGGTGCCCCTCGAGCTCGCTGGCCAGGCTGTTCACCGAGGCGAGGTCGGGTTGACCATCCCCACCGTGGGACAGACCAACCAGAGCCTGGGCCGCGACGATGCCGGTGACGATGGCGGTCGCCGATGAACCGAGACCGCGGCCGTGCGGAATCGCGTTGTGGCACAAGAGATCCAGGCCGGCGGGAGGCGCGATGCCCGCGGTCGCCCAGGCTCGGAGCATCGTGCGGTACACGAGGTGGCTGGCGTCGGTCGGCACCTGCCCCGCACCCTCCCCCCGGACCTCGATCCGCAGGCCCGGCCGGTCGCTCACGCGGGCCTCGCAGGTGTCCCACAGACCGAGTGCCAGCCCGACCGAGTCGAACCCCGGACCGAGGTTGGCGCTGCTCGCCGGCACCCGGGTCCGGACGGCGTCGCCGGGGCGCAGCGCCAGTCCGGACGGCACGGGTGACGGGTGGTCGGTCATGACGGGTGAACGACGGGTTCAGCCGTCGAGCCCCAGCGCGACCGCGGTGCTGTAGGCGTCGACGGGCACCCGCACCGGCACCACCTCGCCACCGTCCGCCTCGCGCAGCGCCCACTGAGGGTCCTTGAGGCCATGGCCGGTCACCGTGCAGACGATGGTCGCGCCCGGTGGCACCTCGCCGGCCTCGTGGGCCATCAGCAGCCCGGCGACGCTCGCCGCCGACGCGGGCTCGACGAAGATCCCTTCGGTCGCGGACAGCAGGCGGTGTGCGGCCAGGATCTGCTCGTCGGTCACGGCCTGGATGCGGCCGCCCGACTCGTCCCGGGCGGCCTCGGCCTGCTGCCACGAGGCCGGGTTGCCGATCCGGATGGCCGTGGCGATGGTCTCCGGTTCGTCGACCGGGTGACCGAGCACGATCGGTGCCGCACCGGCCGCCTGGAACCCCCACATCTGTGGGCGCCGCGTTGCCGGGCCGTCCGGAACGCCGTCCAGACCATGTCCGGCGAGGTACTCGGCATAGCCCTTCCAGTACGCGGTGATGTTGCCGGCGTTGCCGACGGGCAGGCAGTGGATCTCGGGCGCGTCACCGAGCGCGTCGACGATCTCGAACGAGGCTGTCTTCTGTCCCTCGATCCGGGCCGGGTTCACCGAGTTCACCAGCTCCACCGGATAGGACTCGGCCAGCTTGCGGGCGACGGTGAGGCAGTCATCGAAGTTGCCGTCGACCTGCAGCAGGGTCGCTCCGTGGGCGATCGCCTGGGAGAGCTTGCCCATCGCGATCTTGCCCTCGGGCACCAGCACCGCACAGGTCATCCCGGCCTTGGCCGCATACGCCGCGGCCGAGGCGGACGTGTTGCCGGTCGACGCGCAGATCACGGCCTTGGCGCCGTGCTTGGCCGCGACCGAGATCGCGGTCGTCATCCCGCGGTCCTTGAACGAGCCCGTGGGGTTGAGCCCCTCATACTTGATGTGGACCTGGGCGCCGACCCGCTCCGACAGCTTCTCGGCCGGGATCAGGGGGGTTCCACCCTCCTGGAGGGTCACCACCGGTGCGCCCCGCAGGCTGGGCAGGCGGTCGGCGTACTCGCGGATGACCCCGCGCCAGAGGTGGGCCATCAGCTGGCCTCGACCCGCATCACCGAAGTGACCTCGCGGACCGTGTCCAGCCCGCCCAGGGCCTCGACCGTCGCCGCCAGGGCCTCGTCGGTCGCCGCGTGGGTGACCACGACGAGCTGGGCCCGGGTCGTCGCAGCGGGGTCGTCCTCGGGTGCGGCGATGAGGTGCTGGCGCACCGTCTCGATCGACACCTCGTGCTCGGCGAACGCCGTCGCGACCTGCGCGAGCACACCGGGGCGGTCGGTCACGTCGAGGCTGATGTGATATCTCGTCATGGCCTTGCCCATGGGCAGCACCGGCAGGTCGGCATAGGCCGACTCTCCTGGGCCGCGGCCGCCGCCGACGCGGTGACGCGCCACGGCGATGACGTCGCCCAGGACGGCACTGGCGGTCGGGTCGCCGCCGGCGCCCTTGCCATAGAACATGAGCTGTCCGGCCGCATCGGCCTCGACGAACACCGCGTTGTACGCGTCGCGCACGCCGCCGAGCGGGTGGGACCTGGGGATCATCGCGGGATGGACCCGGACCGACACCCCGAGGTCACGACCCTGGTCGTCAAGGTTGCGTTCGCAGATCGCGAGAAGCTTGACGACACAGTCCATCTCGCGCGCTGCCTGGATGTCTGCTGCGGTCACCTCGGTGATGCCCTCGCGGTACACGTCTGCGCTGGAGACCCGGGTGTGGAAGGCGAGCGAGGCCAGGATGGCGGCCTTCGCGGCCGCGTCGAAGCCCTCGACGTCAGCGGTCGGGTCGGCCTCGGCATAGCCGAGCGCCTGGGCCTGCTCGACGGCCTCGGCGAAGCCCTGACCTGTGGTGTCCATCTTGTCGAGCACGTAGTTGGTGGTGCCGTTGACGATCCCGAGCACCCGGCGCACGTCGTCACCCGCCAGCGACTCGCGGATCGGTCGCAGGATCGGGATGGCGCCGGCCACCGCGGCCTCGTAGTAGAGGTCCACGCCGTGCTCGGCGGCCGCGGCATACAGCGTCGGGCCGTCCTCGGCAAGCAGCGCCTTGTTGGCGCTGACGACCGACGCGCCGTGCTTCATCGCGCTGAGGATCAGCGAGCGTGCCGGCTCGATCCCGCCGATCACCTCGATGACGATGTCGGCGCGGGTGACGAGGTCGTCGGCGTCGGTGGTGAACAGCTCGGCGGGGACTCCTGCGGCGGAGCGGTCGCGGTCGGGGCGTCGCACCGCGATACCGACCAGCTCGAGCCGCCGACCGACCCGCGCCGTGAAGTCGTCAGCGTGCGCACTGAGGTTGCGGGCGACGGCGGAGCCCACCACTCCGCACCCCAGCAGGGCCACCCTCAGGGGTGCCTGCTCGGTGTTCTCACTCACGGGCTCTCACTCACGGGCTCTCACTCACGGCATTGCTCCTCGCGCCTTCGCGCTGGTCGGTCGAACGGGCCCAATCCTGCCGTTGGTCCAGCCGAGGTCCGGCCATTGTTCCGCAATCCGGACGCTACCGCCGCAGATCGTCCGTCGCCGGACGGGGCCCGCACCGGTCGCGGCGGTGCTGACGACGTGCTGACGGCGGTGCTGACTGCGGCGCCGACCGCGGTGATGACGGCGGTGCTGACCCCGGTGCTCACGGCACATCCAGGGCCAGCAGGTCCTCGATCGTCTCGCGCCGGACGATCACCCGCGCGTGACCGTCGCGCACGGCGATCACGGGCGGACGCGGGGTGTGGTTGTACTGGCTGGCCATGCTTCGGCAGTACGCCCCGGTGGCGGGGACCGCGACGAGGTCGCCGGCGGTCACGTCGGCGGGGAGGTACTCGTCCATGACGATGATGTCGCCACTCTCGCAGTGGCTGCCGACCACCCGGGACAGCCGCGGGGCCGCGTCCGACCGGCGGCTGGCGAGGGTGCAGGAGTAGTCGGCGTCATAGAGCGCGGTGCGGATGTTGTCGCTCATGCCGCCGGCGACGGACACATAGGTGCGGCGCGCTCCCCCACCGAGGTCGACGTCCTTGACCGTGCCCACCTCGTACAACGTGAAGGTGCTCGGCCCGACGATCGCCCGCCCGGGCTCGATCGAGATCCGCGGCGGCGGCAGGGTGCCGTCCCCGTCACCCACCGTCGTGAGCTCACGTCGGACCAGGTCGGCGAGCTGCTCACCGAGCTCGCGTGGGGACAGCGGTGCGTGCTCGGAGGTGTAGGCGATGCCGTAGCCGCCGCCGAGGTCGAGCTCGGGAAGGTGCACGCCGTGGGTCTCGGCGACGTCGGCATGCAGGCCCACCAGTCGACGCGCCGAGACCTCGAAGCCGCTGGTGTCGAAGATCTGGCTGCCGATGTGGGAGTGCAGCCCCCGCAGGTCGAGGGTGTCGCGGTGGGCGAGGATCCGCGTGATCGCCTCGGCCGCCTGACCGCCGGCGAGGGAGAAGCCGAACTTCTGGTCCTCGTGGGCAGTGGCGATGAACTCGTGGGTGTGTGCCTCGACGCCGACCGTGACGCGCACCATCACCGGTGCCCGGACACCGAGCTCGGCCGCGATGGTCGCCACCCGCTCGATCTCCTCGAACGAGTCGACCACGATCCGGGCGACGCCGTACTCGAGGCCCGCCCGGATCTCGGCGAGGCTCTTGTTGTTGCCGTGCATGCCGATCCGCTCACCCGGGAACCCCGCACGCACGGCCACGGCGAGCTCGCCACCGGAGCAGACGTCCAGGCTCAGCCCTTCGTCCTCGACCCAGCGCGCGACCTCGGTGCACAGGAAGGCCTTGCCCGCATAGAAGACGTCGACACCACCCAGCTCCTGGAACGGCGCGCTGAAGTCGTCGCGGAACGACCGCGCCCGCTCGCGGAAGTCGACCTCGTCCACGACGTAGGCCGCCGTCCCGAACTCGGCGGCCAGGGCGACCACATCGACCCCACCGACGGTGAGGCGCCCGGCGTCGTCGCGACCGATCGTCTGCGGCCAGAGCTGCGGGAGCAGCTCCATGACGTCGGAGGGCCACGGGAGCCAGTGGGGCGGTCCGCCATAGCCCTCGGCGTGGAGGGCACCTGCCTCATGGGCGCGCATGCGCGGGTTCCGTTCTGTCGGGGCGCGTCGGGGTCCGAGCGGTCGTGGGGCGGGTGGCGCTGGCCGGAGCTACATGCGGTCGGGAGCCGAGACCCCCAGTAGCGCAAGGCCGTTCGCGAGCACCGTGCGGGTGGAGTCGTTGAGCCAGAGGCGCGTGCGGTGCAGGTCGGTGATCTCCTCCTCGACCGTCATCGGCCGCACCCGGCACGTGTCGTACCACTTGTGGAACCGGCCGGCGAGGTCCTCGAGATAGCGCGCGACGCGGTGCGGCTCGCGCAGGTGGGCGGCGTGGGCGACGATCCGCGGGAAGTCACCCAGGATGGCCAACAGCGCCGCCTCGGTGGGGTCGGTGAGCAGCGACGGGTCGAACCCGTCGGCCCGCCTCACGCCGTCCTCGCCCGCGAGCCGGGCCACGTTCGCGGTCCGGGCGTGGGCATACTGCACATAGAAGACCGGGTTGTCGTTGGTCTGCTTGCGCAGCTCCTCGCCGTCGAGCGAGAGCGGGCTGTCCGCGGGGTACCGCGCGAGGGAGTATCGGATCGCGTCGGTGCCGATCCAGCTGATCAGGTCGCGCAGCTCGATGATGTTGCCGGCACGCTTGGACAGCCGCGCCCCACCGAGGTTGACCAGCTGACCGATCCGGACCTCGATGTTGTGCTCGGGGTCGTCGCCCGCGCAGGCCGCGATCGCCTTGAGCCGGTTGATGTATCCGTGGTGGTCCGCGCCGAGCAGGTAGATCTTCTCGTCGAACCCCCGGTCCTTCTTGGACAGGTAGTAGGCGGCATCGGCGGCGAAGTAGGTGGGCTCGCCGTTGGCGCGCACCAGGACCCGGTCGCGGTCGTCGGTGAAGTCCGTGGTCCGCAGCCACACCGCACCCTCGGAGTCATAGACGTGGCCCTGCTCGCGCAGCCGGGCGACGGCCTGCTCCACGGCGCCGGCGGCATGCAGCGAGGACTCGGGGAACCACTGGTCGAAGGTGACGCCGAAGTCGGCGAGGGTCGCCTTGATGTCAGCGAGCTGGGCTTGGTAGCCGATCCGCCGCGCCTCGCCGACCTGCTCGCCCGAGGCCAGCTGGAGCAGGTCCGGACGGGCGGCGAGCACCCGCGCCGCGAGGTCGTCGACGTAGGCGCCCGGGTAGCCGCCCTCGGGGGTCGGCTCCCCCTTGGCCCGAGCGAGGACACTGGCGCCGAACTTGTCCATCTGGGCGCCGGCGTCGTTGATGTAGTACTCGGTCGTGACCGTGGCCCCGGAGGCCTTGAGCAGGCGGGCCATCGCATCACCGAGCGCGGCCCACCGGGTGTGACCGAGGTGCAGCGGCCCGGTCGGGTTGGCCGAGATGAACTCGACGTTGATGACGTGGCCGGCCTCGGAGTCGTTGCGCCCGTATCCGGCTCCCGCCTCGACGATGGTGCGGGCGAGCTCGCCGGCCGAGGCCGCGTCCAGGGTGATGTTGAGGAACCCCGGGCCGGCGACCTCCACGGCCTTGATGCCGGAGACCGAGCCGAGACCCTCCGCGAGCTGGGTGGCCAGGTCGCGTGGAGGCAGACCCGCCTGCTTGGCGAGCTGGAGCGCGATGTTGGTCGACCAGTCCCCGTGGTCGCGGCTCCTGGGACGCTCCACGCGCACGTCGTCGGGCACGGTCGCGGCCAGGCGACCGGCGTCCACGGCCTCCTGCAGGACGGCGCGGATCGCCGCGATCAGCTCTTCGGGAGTCACCCGTCGAGTGTAGGTGCCGGTCGGATCGGGCTCGAACGGGTTGCCGGTCGGTGGACACCGGTGCCGAGATGGTGCGCCAAGAGCCGGCCCGGGGTCAGGCCTTGCTCACAGCCCGATGATCTGGTTCGGCCGCCCCTCGGCGGCGAGGCGCGCGACGACCTCCAGCAGCAGTTCGGGGTCGAACGGCTTGGCGACGAACGCGTCCAGCCCGGCGTCGGACGCCTGGACCCGGTCGTGGTGCTGGACCGACGCGGTGATCATGATGACCGGCAGGTCGGCCAGGCGCTGGTCGAGGCGGATCTGCTCGATCGCCCACCACCCGTCCCGGGGCGTCATCGACGCGTCGACCGTGACGACGACCGGCAGCCGGTGCGACTCGTCCTGCAGCCACTCCAGCGCCTCCTGCCCGTCGGCGACCTCGTGCACCTCGTAGTCCTCGAGCTCGAGGTTCATCCGGATCAGCCGCCGGATCTGCTCGGTGTCGTCGCACACCAGGACGAGTCGGCCGGATTCCATGTGGGCCAGCCTAGGCTGATAGCCTCGCCGAGCGCGTCCTCGGGCGTGTTGCCACCCAGGCCGTCAGGCCCCCGTAGCTCAGGGGATAGAGCACCGCCCTCCGGAGGCGGTGGCGTAGGTTCGAATCCTACCGGGGGCACCACCCGAAAGACCCTCTGACCTGCGCAGACAGGTTCAGAGGGTCTTGTGCGTGCACCGTGCGTGCGCCAAAGGCTCCCGATGACATGGATCGGCCCCCGATACGCAACAACGTCCGAGAGCCTGACGAGGAACCGTCGAGGGTTCATCGTGAGAATGAACGTACGGAGGCGCCGTGTTCGGACCCTCAGTCGCCAACCGCCTGCTCACCCGCCTGGCCGGAAACAAGCCCGCCGGAAACGCCCCGCTGCCTCAGCTGACCAACCGCAAACGGCAGGTCCTCGACCTCGTCGCGGCGGACTGAGGAACCCAATCATCGCCGCGCGCCTGGGCGTGTCGGGGAAGACCGTCGGAAACCACCTGTCATCCATCTTTGCGAAGCTGAGCGTGGACGGCAGATCCCAGGCGATCATTATTGCCCGAGACCAGGGACTTGGCCGGACATAGGGCGCGGTCGCAGCTGCAGGCCTCCGGCGGGACTCCGTGCACGATCGGTGAGCCAGACAGTCTGGGCAGCCGGCGGGGTGCCCGCCCAGCCAATGCACGGCGAACCGTCGGGTCGCTCAGGAATCGCGGCTGGGGTCGCCCCCCGTCCCGCAACCACCCAAGATCAGGAGAGCCGATGAACATGTTGACTATGCACACCGCTGCCGAGCGGCCCGACTTGTGGGAGCGCGGGATTCCCTCGGCAGAGGTGTGGCCTGAATACAACCTGCACGGTGACGTACTGAACCAGTGGTGGCGCTCCCTTGACGTCGACCTGCCGCAGTTCCAGTTCGTCCTCTACGACGACGCGCGCGACGAGGTGGTTGCCGAAGGCAACACTGGCCCTTTGTGGTGGGAGGGTCGAGACGACGCCCTGCCAGATGGGATCGACTCCGCGATAGAGCAGATCTTCGCTCGCGCCCGAGCCGCGCAGCCAGTGAACACACTGTGCGCTCTTGCCGCGGGCGTACCTCGAGAAGGCCGCGCCCGCGGGCTCGCCGAGCAACTGCTCGGGGCCATGCGCACGATCGCCACCAAGCACGGGCTGACCCACGTGGTGGCGCCGGTTCGGCCGTCGTGGAAGGAACGCTATCCGCTCGCCCCGATCGAGCGCTACGTCCAGTGGCGCCGAGAAGACGGGCAGTTGCTCGACCCCTGGATGAGGGTTCACGAGCGCCTTGGCGCCCGGGTCTCGACCCCGTTGCCCACGTCGATGAGGATCACCGGATCGGTCTCTGAGTGGGAGAGCTGGACCGGGCTGGCGTTCCCTGACTCCGGCGACTACGTCTTCCCCGACGGACTGGCCCCCGTGCACATCGACCGGTCCTCCGACCGTGGTAGCTACTGGGAGCCGAACGTATGGATGGTGCACCCGGACGTCACGTCGTGATCGCCACGCGCGGCAGCCCCGACTAGGCACACCCCTTCGTAGTGCTGTTGGGCACCGTTTCTGAGGGTGGGCACATGCGCGCGTAACGCCGCGGCGAGTCATGGGGCTGCCGCGTAAGTCGGCGCCTGCGGACCAGTGCGGCGTTCAGCGCTACGTGCGTGCCATGACCGGGTCGTCGTGTCGTGCTTCTGCGTTCTGCGTTCTGCGTTCTGCGTTCTGCGTTCGCGCGATGATCACAGCGGCGGAGATGAGACAGAAGGGCAGGAGCAGGTAGTTTGACCCACCCGCCCGGGGGGATGCTGCAGGCTCCCAGGAGGGCCAGGACCCCGAGGACCGTGGTGGTGGAGACGGACGTCCGCTCATCGGCCAGATGAGTGAAACGAACGACACCGATAGTCGAGGTCCGCTGGCGTCGTTGGCGCGGGCATGCTGAACAGTGCACTGTCGCTATGGAACACGAGGGCCTCCACGGTCGGTAGCCTTTGCACGCTGTGGGGTTGAGCAGCTTGGGGCGGTCGGCGCAGGGCCATGACTCTCACTACGCCGGCTCGCTCCGCAGTGAACTTGGTCGCGGCGCTTGCGTTCCTGCTCCTGCTGCGGCTCGGCCATCACGGACAACAGTCGCGCGATCTCGGCATCTCGACCCTGGGCGGCGTGCTGTTACCGCAACGCGGCGCCGGGGGTCGAGTGACCCAACCTGCTCATGAGCTCGGCCAGGTCGCGCCGGTCTCCGCCAGCGTCGCTCCGGTGTGGCGCAGGTCGTCGAAGCGCAGGTCGGGCGTCGCTGCCACAAGAGCGGCCAGCTCGCCGAGGGTGGCGAGCCGATTCGGCGGGTGCGCTTCGTCTGCCCTGCCCCGCGGATGGTGCACGGGCTGGTCGGAATCAACTCCTCGACCACGGCGGTCGTGAAGATGCCGCGCAACAGCGAGTAGGCATGAGCTCGGGTCGTCTTGCGTGCCGGGTCCATCGTCGCGTACCAAGTGCGCACGTCGGCGGCGGTGATGCCGATGAGCCGGTCACCGAATGCCGGCACGAGGGCCGGGACGAGACCGCAGCTCAAGGGCGGCCCTCGTCCCGGCCCTCTCTCGTGGGGGCGATCGCGTCCTCACCGGCTGACCTCGTCCAGCCTCCGCAGCAGGAACCGGGCCGGTGGACCCTCGGGGGCAAGGTCGATGGCCAGCCGGTATGCCGCCGCCGCTTCCTGGTTCCGGCCGAGCCTGCGGAGCAGGTCGGCGCGCGTCGCCGGAAGCAGGTAGTACGTGTCGAGGGCACCGTCGGCGGCGAGCGCGTCGATGAGCGGGAGGGCGGCATCGGGCCCGTCCGCCATCGAGACCGCCACGATCCGGTTGAGCTCGACGACCTGCCCGGGTTGCACTAGCGCGAGCCGCCGGTAGAACGCCTCGATGGCCACCCAGTCGGTCTCCGCCCACGCCGCGGCGGTGGCGTGGCAGGCCGCGATGGCGGCCTGGATCGCATACGGCCCGGGGGGTCCGCCGAGCCACGCGCGGTCGACGAGCCCGACCCCCTCGTCGACCAGTCGCCGGTCCCAGCCCGAGCGGTCCTGCTCCTCCAACGCCACGGCCTCCCCGGCGGCGTCGGTCCGGGAGGCCCGACGGGCGTCGTGCAGGAGCATCAGGGCCAACAGGCCGGCGGCCTCCGCCTGGTCGGGCAGGAGCCGGACCACCAGCCGGGTGAGCCGGATGGCCTCACCGGTGAGATCGGCGCGGACGACCTCACGTCCGGCTGCCGTCGCATACCCCTCGTTGAACACGAGGTAGAGCACCGCCAGCACCCCGGGTACCCGCTCGGCCAACCGCTCGGCCGGTGGCACGCGGTAGGGGATGCCGGTGTGCCGGATGCGCTTCTTGGCCCGGGTGATCCGCGCGGCCATCGCCGTCTCGGAGACCAGCAGCGCGCGGGCGATCTCCGGGGTGGTCAGCCCACCGAGGGCGCGCAGGGTCAGCGCGACCCGGGCCTCCATCGGCAGCGCCGGGTGGCAGCAGGTGAACACCAGCCGCAGCCGGTCGTCCTCGACCCCGCTCTCGTGCGCTGGCCCGTCGACCTGCCCAGAAGGTGTGAGCACCGACGCCTCCTCGAGCTTGACGGCCTCGAGCCGCGCGCGGGCCATCCGGGTCATCGCCCAGTTGCGGGCGGTCGTGGTGAGCCAGGCACCGGGCCGGGACGGCGTGCCGTCGCGCGGCCAGGTCGCAGCGGCCCGGGCGAACGCCTCCTGGGTCGCGTCCTCGGCCAGGTCCCAGTCACCGGTCGTGCGGATCAGGGTCGCGAGGACCTGGCTCCACTCCTCACGGAACGCGATGAGGAGGGCAGCCTCGGACCCGGGTGCACCGGTCACCCCGTCGGACACCGTCGTCCCGTCAGTCGCCCGCCCAGAACGGCCGGATCTCGACGGCGCCGGTCGCGGCCATCGGGTGGCACCGGGCGATCTCGATCGCGGCGTCCAGGTCGGACGCCTCGATCACGTCGAAGCCGGCGATCAGCTCCTTGGTCTCCACGAACGGGCCGTCGCTGACGAGCAGCTCACCGGCGCGGACCTTCACCGTGGTGGCATCGGACTCTGGGCGGACGCGGTCGCCGAGCAGCCGGCTGCCGTTGCCGTCCATGGTCGCGACCCAGTCCTCGACGTCCATCGTGCCGTCCCCGGGGGTGGCCTCGGTCGGGCCGTCGGGGTCGGTGCAGATGAAGAGCAGATAACGCATGGGATCTCCCTGGGGGTTGAGTCGGTCGCTACATCCCTACGACCATCGGGGCCGGCCTGGATCGACATCTCGACCACACCACTTCTGCGGCACCGCTGCGCTCGACCTGCCGCCGCCGCTCACGAGGCGCGCCTCTACACGGCCGTGACCGTCATCGACCCCTCGGGCGGCTGCCGCAGCGACTGCCAGACCACGCAGTACCGCTCGGTCAGCTTGGCCAGGGTGGCCAGCTGCTCCTGGTCGGCGTCGGTGTCGAGCGCGAACGCCAGCCGGATCGAGCGGAACCCGACGGGCGCGTCCTTGGCCACGGCGAGGGTCCCGCGCAGGTCGAGATCGCCCTCGGCCCGCACGGTCCCGCCGCGCACGTCGAGCCCGAGCGAGGTGGCGACCGCCGCGAGGGTGACACCGGCGCACGCGACCAGCGCCTCCAGCAGCAGGTCGCCCGAGCACAGCTGGGTCCCGTCACCACCGGCCGCGGGGTGCAGGCCGGCCTCGGCCACCGCCTTGCCGGTGTCCAGCGAGCAGGAGATGCCCTCACCCAGCCGCCCGGAGGCCTTCAGGGTGATCAGCGCCGCGTCGGCGTCGTCGCGGTAGCGGTCCTTGAGCGGGGTCTGCACGGCGGTGAGGGTGGCTCGGTCCATGGTCCGACGCTAGGCCGATCGGGCTCGAGGCGGAACCCCGGGCACCCCGTCGTCGCCTGACACACGGCGCGCCGGTCAGTCGCGGTGGAAGATCGGGTGACCCTCGTCGTGGCCATAGCTGCTCGTGATCAGCCGCGGGGACGCCGTCGCCACCTGGCTGAAGTCGATCGCCCGGAAGCGACCGACGCGGCCCGGCGGGAACTCCGCCGAACCGCCCTCCCACACCAGGTGGGTGGCGGTCGGGCCCTCCTCGATCGCGCACCCCGGCCGCACGGTCGGCAGCCGCAGGAAGGACCGGCGCGACTCGGCCCGCCACGTGGAGCCGATCTCCATCAGCAGGAACCGCACCGCGTCGTCCACGGTCGGGAAGGCGGCGACGAACGTGGCCGCGTCGCTGCCGGGCAGGCCCCTGACCTGGGCCGAGTCCTCCGCTCGTTCGACCACGATGAGGTCGCCGCGCGCCGCGACGACCAGCGCCTGGACCTCGTCGCCCAGCACGATGAGTCGGTCGCCGAAAGCCGGCAGCGGGCTCCAGCCGATGTGGTCGGCCCAGGCCGTGAGGTCCACCGGACTGATCGGACAACGGTGGAGCCGAGCCTCGATCAGGGCGGAGATGACCTCGCAGACGTCCTCGAGCACCGCCTCCAGCCGCGTCGACGGGTCGCCCACGCGGTCGGTGGCCGCGATCTCGAGGTCGCGGTCCGGCAGGCCGCCGGGCGTCCTCGCCGCCCGCCACAAGGCCACCACGTCGGTCGCCTCGCGGTCCCGCAAGGACTCGGCCGCGACGTGGTCGAAGACCCTGTCGCGCAGACGCATCAGCGACTCCCGGTTGCCGCAGGCGGCCTGGGCGATCGGATAGTCGCCGGCGTCGAGCGCGGCTGCGGTGCTCTCGCGCACCCGGGTCGCGATGTGCAGCCAGCCGGCGTCGATGTCCAGCGCCACCAGGGCTGGCGGGAACAGCGGCATCTCGCGGGAGCGCCCGGCCATCACCGCGGCCTGCGGCTCCTCCTGGCGTGCGCCGTGCCTGGACATCCCTGGTGCTCCTCGCCGGATCGCGGTCTGGTTCCCCGGACACAATCGTAGGTCGCGACCGACCTTGCGCGCGCGCACATCGCCGGTAGCGCCCCGAGCGATCCGCTCGAGCGGGAATGCCGACCACCTCGGCGGTCCTTCACCTCTGTATGCAGCTCACCGACGCCATGGACGCCGTGCGGTCGACCCGGGAGTCGATCCTCACCACGCTCCGCAAGGACGGGCGGCCACAGCTGTCCAACGTCCTGCACGCCGTCGACGACGAGGGCGTCATCCGCATCTCGATCACCGCCGACCGCGCGAAGTACGCCAACCTCCAGCGCAAGCCGTGGGCCGCGTTGCACGTCAACCAGGGCAGCTTCTGGGCGTATGCCGTCGTGGAGGGTCCAGTCGACCTCTCCGCGGTCGCCGCCGCACCCGAGGACGCCGCCGTGGAGGAGCTGGTCGAGGTGTACCGCGCGCTCCAGGGTGAGCACCAGGACTGGACTGACTATCGCGCGACGATGGTCCGTGACCAGCGAGTGGTGCTGCGGATCCGACCGGACTACGCGTACGGCGCGCTGCGGGGCTGAACGGTTGAGCGGCTGAGCGGCTGCGGGGGCTGAGCGGTTGAACGACCTGAGCAGCTGAGCGGCACCTGAGGGCAGCGGCCCGGTACCGCAGGCGGAGGACGGCGCCACCGCTGCTGCCTACCGTCGTGGTCATGACGATCCTCATCGGTGACCGGCGGGTGGTTTCGCTGCCCGTGCACGACTGTGGGGACGACCTGGTCGACCTCGGTCCGCTCTCATCAGGGGATGGCGGGCCGGGGCGGCTGGTCCGGAGCGGCGTGGCGGCGCGGCTGCACGCCGCAGCAGACCGTCTGCCGGCCGGGACCTCGCTCCGGGTCGTCGAGGGATACCGGTCGGCGACGGCCCAGCAGGGCATCATCGACGCGTACGCCGGCGACCTCGGCCGACAGCACCCCGGTGCGTCACCGGCGGATCTCGAGGTGCTGCTCAGCCGGTACGTCGCCCCGTTGGCCAACGCGCCGCACCTCGCCGGTGCGGCCGTCGACCTCACCCTGGTCGACGACGGCGGGCACGAGCTGTGGATGGGGTGCCCACTGGACGCGACCCCCGAGCAGAGCTCGGGCCGGTGCTGGTTCGGCGCGGCCAACCTCGACCGCCTGGCCCGTCGCAACCGCGCACTCCTCGGGACCGTGCTCGGTGCCGAGGGGCTGGTCAACTACCCGACCGAGTGGTGGCACTGGAGCTTCGGCGACCGATACTGGGCGCACGCCGTGGGCGCCGCGCACGCGATCTACGGTCCGGTCCTCCTGGACACGGCGTGAGCACCCAGCCGATCCCGGTGCGTCGCCCGTCGCGGGTGCCCGGCGCGCAGCCCCTGCTCGCCGTCGACCTCGACGCCGTCGCCGCGAACACCCGTGCGCTGGCGGCTCGTTCGCGCTCACTGATGGCCGTGGTCAAGGCCGACGGATTCGGGCTGGGCAGCGTCGCGGTCGCGCGGACTGCCCTTGCCTCGGGTGCGTCGTGGCTGGGGGTCACGTCGCTGGCCGAGGCAAGAGCTCTGCGGTCATCCGGGATCGATGCTCCGATCCTCAGCTGGCTCAACGGCATCGGCGCAGACTGGGACTGGGCCGCCGCGGCCGGGGTCGACATCGCGGTGTCGTCGGTCGACCACCTCGACGCGGTCGCAGCGGCGACCGCGCCCGGGTCGTCCGCTCGTCTCCACCTGCACGCCGACACCGGCATGGCCCGCGACGGCGCGGACGCCACCCAGTGGCTCAAACTCTGCACCGCCGCACGTGCAGCCGAGCGCCGCGGCCTGGTCCGGGTGGTCGGGCTGATGGGGCACCTGGCCGTCGCCGACCAGGGACCGGACGTGGGCGGGCGGGCGGCGTTCGAGCGGTTCGGCGCGGTGGCCGCAGGGGCGGGGCTGCGGCCGACCGTGCGCCATCTGGCCGCGACGTCGGCGACCCTTCACGACCCGGGGGCCCGTCACGACCTGTCACGCGTCGGCGCCGGGCTCGTGGGGATCGACCCCTCCGGTCGCTCCCGAGGCGTCCTGCGCCCGGTGGTGACGCTGACGACCCCCGTCTCTGCGGTGCGCGATGTTGGCTCCGGAACCGCTGTGGGATATGGACATTCCCATCTCACCGGTGCTCCGACCCGGCTGGTCACGCTCCCGGTCGGCTACGCGGACGGCATACCGCGGGTTCCCTCCGGCACTGCCGAGGTGCTGGTCCACGGGCAGCGGCGGCCGATCGTCGGGCGGGTCTGCATGGACCAGGTGGTCGTGGACGTCGGCGACCTGCCGGTCGACGACTACGCCACGGTCGTGGTGCTCGGCCCCGGACACGACGGTGAGCCGACCCTCCAGGAGTGGGCCGGCTGGGCGGGGACGATCCCCCACGACATCCTCGTCGGCCTCGGCCCGCGGGTGGCCCGCAGCTACAGATCCGTGTCCGAAGTCGTCCCCCTCCCCACCTCTCCCGATCGGAGCAACCGGTGAGCACCACCCTCGTCGCGGTCATCGGAGGTGGGCAGAACTGTGAGCACGTCGTCTCGCTGGCCTCCGCCGCCTCGGTCGCCCACGCACTCCCCCGCGACCGCTATGACGTCCTGTCGCTCACCATCGCGCCGGACGGTGTCTGGCACAGCGGGGGCGGGGCGCTCGAGGCCACCCCGGCCGCCAGCCTCTCGATCGCGCTCGACCTCCTGTCCGAGTGTGACGTCGTGATGCCGATGGTGCACGGCCCGCGTGGTGAGGACGGCGCGCTCGCCGCTCTCTGCGAGCTGGCCGGGGTGCCCTGGGTCGGGTCGGGTCTGCGCGCCGGAGCCCTCGCGATGGACAAGTGGGCCACCAAGCTGGTCGCCGAGTCGGTCGGGATCCGCACTGCCAGAGGGCTGCTGGTGACAGGCTCGACCGCGGCTGGGCTGCGGTGGTCCGGACCCGTGGTGGTCAAGCCCGTCGCGGCTGGGTCGAGCCACGGCGTCAGCCTGGTCGAGCGCGAGGAGGACCTCGCCGCCGCGGTGGCCGGGGCCCTGTCGGTCGACGACCGCGTGCTGGTCGAGGAGGTCGTGCACGGTCGCGAGGTCGACGTGGCGGTCCTGGCGACCCCGAGCGGCGGACGCGTGGTGGGACCGCCGCTGGAGATCGTGGTGAGCAGCGGCCTGTTCGACACGGACCGCAAGTATGACGGGAGCGCCGACTTCCGGTTGCCCGCCGACGTCTCCGAGGTCGAGGCCAAGGAGCTCGCTGACGCCGCGCTCGCGATGTTCGACGCGCTCGGGTGCCGGGGCGTGGCGCGGGTCGACTTCTTCCTGACCGCCCACGGGCTGGTCCTCAACGAGGTCAACACCATGCCCGGGATGACCGAGCGGTCGCAGGTCCCCAAGATGTTCGCCGCCGCCGGCCTGGGATATCCCGACCTATTGGACACGCTGGTTCGTGAGGCCCTGGCCCGGGCCCGCGTGGTTGCATGACGGCAGCAGCTGAACCGATCACCGACGACCGCGGCGAGGAGGTGCCCGAGGTGTCACAGCAGGACGGGGCTCACGCTGGGCCGCCGCCGCCGTACGGGCAGGGCGGTCCGCCGCCGTACGGGCAGGGCGGACCACCGCCGTACGGGCAGGGCGGACCACCGCCGTACGGGCAGGGCGGACCACCGCCGTACGGGCAGGGCGGACCACCCCCGTACGGCACACCGGTGCCCATCAGTGGTTCACCCAAGGACGTCGTCGAGGAGCCGGCGTGGCGGCCCTGGCTGCTGGCCGGCGCGGGCGTGCTGGTGGTCGGGCTCTTCGAGCAGGTCGGGACCGGCTCTCTCCAGGCTCGGGGCAGCAGCACCTGGCTGATCGTCATCGGGCTCGCCGCCGCGGTCGCTCTGTGTCGTCGTCGACCCGGGCTCGCTCTCGCGCTGATCTGGCTGGTCGGGTTCGTCCACGCCGCGCTCGGTCTGGGTGCGATGCTCGTCGAGCTCGTGGTCGTGGTGATTGCCTTCGCCACGTCGCGATGGGGATCACGAACGGTGCTGTGGCTCAGCGGGCTCAGCATCCCCATCGGTGCACTCATCGCCACCCTGGTCCTGTCGCGCATCGGGCCGAGCTTTGCGACGTCCTACCTCGATCTCGTTCCCGCGGTCGAGGCGACGCTGAGGCTCGGTCTGCTGGCTCAGGTCTTCTTCGGGGTGGTGCCGCTGCTCGTGCTCGCGGTGCCATGGCTGCTCGGGTTGGCCCTGCGCGCCGGAGATCGCGCCCAGGAGTCGCGCGGCCGACAGCTGCAGGCCGAGGGCGAGCAGGCTCGAGCCGAGGTCGAGCGTGCGCGGGCCGAGCTGGATCGGGCGACGGCCGAGAGCCAGCGCGCGCAGGCCGAGGACGCCCGCTGGCAGGCGCAGGAGATTGCCGACCTACGCGCTGACCAGGCCCGCCTGGCCCACGACGTGCATGACGTGGTCGGTCACTCGCTCGCGGTGATCCTCGCGCAGGCCGAGTCCGCCCAGTTCCTGCCGGAGGGCGACACCGACCGGATCCGTCAGACCATGACCAACATCGCCACCTCCGCACGGCAGTCGCTGCGCGATGTCCGTGACGTGCTGGCCACCGGCACCCCTGCGGCGGGTGGCGCCGTGACCGACGGGCTCGACAGCCTGGTCGACGGGGTCCGCGCCGCCGGTCACGACCTCCGGTCGACCGTCGTCGGGACCCCGCAGCCGCTGCCACCCGAGCTGAACACCGTCGCCTATCGGGTGCTGCAGGAGATGCTCACCAACGCGCTCAAGCACGGTCGCCGTGGCCAGCCGGTGCTGGTCGAGCGGCATTGGGAGGGCGAGCTGCGGATCGAGGTCCGCAACGTGGCGGGTGAGCCGCGCGGTGCCGCAGCTGGTCGGGTGGCGGGGGTCACCGCTGGTGAGAGGGCTGGTGAGAGGGCTGGTGAGATGGCCGGTGAGATGGCTGGGGCGGCTGGGGATGCGGCGGGCGCCGCCCCCCGAGGCACAGATGCCGACGCCCCGTATTCCGTGGGGTCAAACGAGGTCACCCAGGTGGTGCCCACCGGCGCCGCACCCAGCGGCAGTGCGTCTACCGAGGCTGTGCTCCTGTCCACCCCGGCCCTGTCCACCCCGGCCCAGTCCACCCCGGCCCTTTCCACCCCGGCCCTGTCCACCCCGGCCCTGTCCACCCCGGCCCTGTCCACCCCGAACGCCGGGCGCCGCGGCCTCGGGCTGGAGGGCATGCGAACCCGGCTGGACTCGGTCGGTGGGCGGCTCGATGTGCGTCGCCGCGACGAACGGGACGGGCCGACGTTTACCGTGACGGCATGGGTACCCCTCCGTCCGGTCCCGCCGGGAGACCTGTGAACGACCTGATCCGGGTCCTGCTCGTGGACGACCAGGAGCTGTTCCGCGCAGGCGTCGCGGTGATCATCGACGCCCACCCGGACATGGAGGTCGTCGGCCAGGCGGGCAACGGGATCGAGGCGCTGCGCCTGGTCGAGGAGGTTGCGCCGGACGTCGTGCTGATGGACATCCGGATGCCCGAGATGGACGGCGTCGAGGCGACCCGCCAGTTGTTCGCGCCGGACCGCGCCGCCCGCCGCCCGCACCCCCTGCGGGTCGTGGTGCTGACGACCTTCAACCTCGACGACCGCGCCGCGACCGCGATCCGCCATGGCGCGAGCGGGTTCCTGCTGAAGGACACCACGCCGGTGATGCTGCGTGACGCGATCCGCACCGTGTTCGCGGGCAACGCCGTCCTTGCGCCGCAGGATCTCGCTGCGCTGCTGGATGGTGAGTTCCGCACCAAGCGAGCGGTTCCGGTGAGGTACGCCGCGCTCACCGACAAGGAGCGCGAGGTGCTGATTCTGGTTGCACAGGGCTTGAGCAACACCGAGATCGCCGCGACGGTGTTCGTCAGCGAGTCCACGGTGAAGACCCATGTGGGCGGCATCCTGCGCAAGCTCGACCTGCGCGACCGGGTGCAGATCGTCGTCTTCGCCCACGAGCACGGTCTGGTCGCCGGCTGACTTCGCCACCGGCGGTCGCCACCGCCGGTCGCCACCGCCGGTCGCCACCGCCGGCCGTCGCCGCCGACCATCGCCGCCGGCCGTCGCAACTCGGCCTGCGTACCCGCCTCGCCTGGGTCACACTGTCGTCGTGAGTGACCCCAGCCGCTTCCTCGTCGGTGTCCACTTCCGGCGCTACTTCGGCGGGCCAGGTCACCTAGCCGTCACCTCGGGCGGTGTCACGCTCACCGACCGCAAGGGCCGGCGAGCAGTCACCCAGCCCGTGGGCGTGGTCCGGGTCGAGCGGAAGCGCTTCGAACCGCCGACCGGCAACCACTGGATCGAGGTCACCGACGGATACCTGATCGGTCACGCCACGATGAGCAGGCGACGCGCCGATCAGGTGGTCGCCGCACTCCTCGCCGCCGGCTTCGCGGTCGAGCGCACGCCCTGAACGACGACCGCCCCGCCGTCAGGGATCGAGCCCGGCTCGCGCCCGAGACACCACGGTGATGGTCACGCTCGATCCCACCGCGTCGAGCAGCGAGCCGACGAACGGCAGGTCCGCCGTGCCCGACAGCCGGACCACCGCGGACTCGCCGTCCGGCGAACCGGTGCCGTTCTCGACCGCCCACGACTGGAGCCCACTAGGACGGGTCACCCCCGCGAGGTACGCCTCCGCCGCCGCCCGCACGGTGGCATCGCTCACCGGAACCGCGTCATCCACACCTCGCTGGTACGCGGCCACGTCGAGCGCGTCAGCAGCGTCCAGCGCGGCCGCGTCGGCGACGTCGAGGAGCTGCATCCGCGCGAGCTGGGCCGACGTGATGGCCACAGTCACCAGTATCAGCAGGATGGCCACGACGGTGAAGCCGAGCGTGAGCAGCCCGGCCTGGCCCTGCTCACCGCGACGACCAGCGGCCGTCACGAGCCACCCCTGAACCGGCCGACGTACTCGACATGGCTCGCGGTGACCGGAACCGTGAGCGGGATGACCGATCGGGCGAACGACGGGATGAGCGGGAGCGGCACGGTGACCGTTGCCGTCGTCTCCACGCGGCCGTCGGGCCGCAGGCACGGCGTGCCGTCGCAGGCCAGCTCGAGGCGACCGCTGTCGTCAAAACCTTGGTCCTCGAACGCGATCCGGGCCGCAGTCTCGGCGCGCTGCGCGGCTCGGTCCTCCTCGGTGGCCGAGACGAAGGCTCGACCGGCCTCGCGGGCCGCGGCACTCGCGGCGTACGACCCAGCCTGCAGACGCGCCAGCATCAGGACCAGGTAGACCAGCGGCACCAGCATCACCGTGCTCAGCACGACGAACTCGACGATGGAGCTGCCGCCCTCGCCCTTGAGGCGTCGGAGCCGCTTCCTCAGCCAGTCGCCGGTGTGGGCTAGGCCGGGGCCGTGGCCGAGGCCGAGGCCGTGGCCGTGGCCGTGGCCGTGGCCGTGGCCGTGGCCGTGGCCGTGGCCGTGATCAGGCTCCGCGCCGGCGTCGCACCCCACCTGATCGCCCGGCCCGCTCACTGGGACTCCAGGAACGCCCGACCGGCGATGTTCAGGGCTCCGGCCGGTCCCAGCGGGCCGAGCACGGGCAGTGGTGCCTCGACGGTCACCACCACGACTTGAACTCCGTCCGCGGTCTCCCGCACCTCCGCAGCCACCCCGCTCGCGTACCGCGAGGACAGGGATGCGGTGATGAGCTCACGCGCACGGAGCGCGCCGTCCTCGGGGCTCGCACCGACTCTTGCGCCGAGCCGGGCACCTTCGGCCGCGCAGGAGATCAGGGTGTTGCGAATGTGGAGTGCGACACCGATCTGGATCACGGCCAGGAACAGCGCGCTGAGGAGCACCGAGACCATGGTGAACTCGGCGACCGCGCTCCCGCGCTCGCCCGCTCTGGACCCCACAGTCCAGGGGCTGGTCCCGGCCACGGCTCAGTGGCCGCGAACGTTGTCCAACGCCTCCTGGAACAAGGTCTGGAGCTGGTCCTCGGCCAGCAGCCAGAGCACCGTGACCAGTCCTGCCGTCATGAGCGTGACCATGACCCACCCGGGCACGTCGCCCCGATCCTCGCGAGCACGACGGAGCGTCGCGGCGCGGACCCGGTGTGCCGCAACGTGGACCCCGGCGGCCATCCATCGCGAACGGGCGGCTGTCCTTTGCATCATCCTGACCGTCATTCGACTCCTTCCGACCCGTGGGCCAGTTCTGTTGCGTGCTCAGATAGTGAACTTCAAGAACTCAAATCCCGGGTAGATCGCGAACAGCACCGTCACCGGAAGGATCAGGAACACGACGGGCGCCATCATCGCGATCTCACGCCGACCGGCGGACTCCATCACTGCTCGTTTGCCCGCCTCGCGGACATCCTGCGCCTGGGCGCGGAGAACCTCGGCGAGGGGCGTCCCGCGCTGCACGGCAACCACGATTCCGTCGACGAACCGCGACAGGTTCGGCAGGGCGGTGCGATCCGCAAGCCCCTGCAGCGCGGTCGGGAGGTTCGCCCCAGCGCGCGCGTCAGCCAGGCACCGAGCGAGCTCTCCGGACAGCTCGCCGCGCGACAGTCGTGTCACCCGGTCAAGGGCACCGACCGCACCTTCACCCGCCGCGACGGCGAGAGCCAGAAGCTCGGCAATCGTCGGAAACTCGGCCAGCATGCGGGACTCGCGCCGGCTTGCTTGATGGCTCAGCCACTGGTCCTTGGCGACGACACCGATCGCAACCGCCAGCAGGCTCACGGCGATCCCCGGGCCGAGAACGCCGTCCCTGGCCAGCGAGATCAGCACCGCGACGCCGACACCCATGACCCCACCCGCAGCGCCCCACACCACCTGGCTCGCGCGGAACCGCTCGACGTCGGGCGACTGCCCAGCGCGGAGCAGTCGGTGACGCACAGAGGCAGAGCCGCCGAGAACCCGTTCGATGGCCCGACCGAGGGTGGCAACCATCGGAGCAACCAGGCGGACCACGAGGGGAACGTGAGCACCGGTCACGGCAAGGAGTCGCGATGGTCGTGGGGCGTCGCGCACATACGGCGCCAACCGGTCGGTGAGGGTGGGGCGACGGTTGACTGGCAATCCTCGCCAGACCAGGACCACACCCACAGCGAACACGACGCCCACGATCGCCCCGCGAGACGAGAAGTCCTGCCCCAGGACGCTACTCACGGTGCCCTCATCGCAGAACTCGCTCATCCTCGGGAAGCCGGCCGATGAGCAGCATCAGGCGGTAGGCGCCGAGGGTCACAGCGCCCCCGACGGCCAGGATCACGCTGCCTGTCGCCGAGGCGTACGCGTCCAACGCCTGGCCGCGGAGCGAGAGCAGTGCGAGGACGATCCATGGCGCTGCAACCGCGAGCCGGGCGGCATTCACGGTCCATCCCTGACGGGTCTCCAGCTCGGCCCGTGTGCGGGCATCCTCGCGCAGGAATGCGGACAACGTGCGCAGCAGTTGCCCGAGGTCGCTGCCACCGACCTGGCGCGCGATCCTCAGGGACTCCACGAGCCGGTCGCCGACCGGGTCGCTGAGGCGCTCCTTCAACGCGTCCAGCGACTCGGTGAACCGGCCGGTCGTGCGGTAGTCATCGGCAAACGCCCTGAATGCTGGCCTGAGCTCCTCCGGTCCTCGTTGACCTAGCTGGGCCAGCGCCTCCGGTAGCGCCAGCCCGGCGCGTACTCCCGAGGTGAGGTTGTCCACTGCGTCAGGCCAGAGGTCGCGCAGCACGGCGCGTCGGCGGCGGGCACGCCCTCGCACCAAAGCGATCGGACCGTAGGCTGCGATCACGCCGAAGCACAGCGCGATGGGAACCACGGCGCTCACGGCGAGCGCGATGAGAAAGACAAGAACGCCAGCGCCGACCGACCCGGCGACCAGCGTCGAGGGCCCGGTCGCGGGAAAGCCAGCCTGCACGAGTTCATCACGCACCCGGGCACCCAGCGTCGGCCCGCGGGTGGACCGGCCAGGCTCCTCGGCCGGCACCCACGCCGATGACCAGATCAGGAAGGCGCCCACGCCGAACGCCAGCCCGAGCAGGAGCCCGGTCACGCCGGCTCCTGGATGAGCAGCGCCGCAAGGTCGTACCCAGCTCGCTCGAACCGGTCGAGGTGGGGCGGGAAGCCCTCGGCCCGGTGCAGCACCCCGTGGCGCTGGGTGAACAGGTCGGCGATCTCGACGATGTCACCCTCGACTCGACCGGGCACGGCCACGATCTCGCGCACTCGGCGGACGCCGTCATGATCGAGGGCCTGGTGCACGACGATGTCGACAGCCGAGGCGACCGTCGGCACCACGAACCGGGCGCTGACGTTCTCACCCGCGAGCAGTGGCAGCACGCACATCTTCGTCACTGCCTCGCGGGCACTGTTCGCGTGGATGGTGCACATCCCGGGCAGTCCGCTGTTGAGTGCGATCAGGAGGTCGAGGCTCTCCGCCTGGCGCACCTCGCCGACGATGACCCGCGACGGGCGCATCCGCAGGGCTTCCTTCACCAGACGCCGCAGCGGAATCTCACCGGTGCCCTCCAGGCTCGGCTGACGACACTGCATCGACGCCACGTCGCGCAGCGGGATCTTGAGCTCGAAGACCTCCTCGCAGGTGACCACGCGCTCTCGCGACGGTATCGCCGCGGCCAGACAGTTCAGCATCGTGGTCTTGCCCGCCTGCGTCCCGCCGGCGATGAGGATGTTGAGTCCGGACACGACCGCGGCCTCAAGGAACCGTGCTGCCTGCCGGGTGATCGTGCCGAGGCGGACCATGTCGTCGAGGTGGTCCGCCTTCACGACGAACTTGCGGATGTTGACGAGCCAGTGCTCTCGGGTGATGTCGGGAATCACCACGTGGAGTCGACTGCCGTCCGGGAGAACCGCATCCACGAACGGGCTGCTGAGATCGATCCGACGACCGCTGGTCTTCAGCATGAGCTCGACGAGGTCGCGGACCTCGTCTGGCGTGAGGATCGTGTTGGTCAGCTCCGAGACACCGCCGCGGGCCACGAAGACCCGGTTGGGTTGGTTGATCCAGATCTCCTCGACCTGGGGGTCGTCGAAAAAGCGCTGGAGCGGCCCGAACCCGGCCACCGCATCCATGACCTGCTTGGCGGCGTCAGCGAGGTCCGACAGGCTCGGCAGACCGCCGTGCAGCGACCTCTCGTCATAGTCGTTGACCGCGTCGTGTACCAGTCGCGCGACCGCCCCCTGCTCCCGCGCGGGGTCCAGCCCGGAGCGCCTGATCAGCTCGCGTACTTCTGACTCGACCGCTCGCACAGCGTCCACCACCACACCCCTCCCCGCCGGTCACATGAGGGGAATCATGGGCCGAGGACCCCCCTGCTGGCTAGTGCCGGATTTTGGCCTGTGGACAAGACTCTGGATTTCCACGCGGTCCACTGTGTTCGGAGATGTCGCGCAGCAGGGCCTGTGGACAAGCGCTGCTGACTGTCCGAGGCAGGCCGTACGGTCCGGGTCATGCAGATGACATGGACGGTGGGCACATCCGGTGGAGCCCCACCGCGGGACGTCGTGGTCGAGGCACCCGACGGCGCCACTGCGGCCGATCTCATCCCGCTGCTGGCCGACCAGACCGGCGAGGCGAACGGCACCGAACTTCGTCTGCTCGTCGGTGGTCGGGTGGTGAACTCCGCTGCGCTGGTTGGATATCCGCCGCTCTTGGACGGCTCCTCGGTCACCCTCGCCCGAGAGCTGGCACCCCCACCGGCGCCATGGTCCGGCGCTCTGGCCGTGGCGGTGGTCGCTGGGCCCGACTCCGGTCAGCGCATACCGCTGGCGGCAGGTTCGGTGACTGTGGGGCGGGCCCCAGGATGCGACCTCACGGTCGATGACCTGGACCTCTCGCGGACACACTGCCGCATCGCGCTAGGCCCGTCCGGTCCGCAGATCCAGGACCTGGGCTCCACGAACGGGACGACCGTGGACGGGGTGTCACTGGGCAGCGCGCCCCACCAGCTCACCACGTCCTCCGTGGTACGGATCGGGTCGACCCGGGTTCGACTGGTTGCGAACATCACCGATCGTGCGGCCACTCGCGCCCGGGGAGACGGCACCGTCCTGGTCAGCCGCCGCCCGCGGCACCCGATGGCGCTGCCGGACCGCGAGATCCGGATGCCCGACCCTCCCGCGCACCCTCCTTCCCCCGGCTCCCGTGGTTGGCTCTCCTCCTGCCACTGCCGGTGTCCGTGATGCTCGCGTTCCTGTTGGGTCCACACATGCTGCTGTTCGGGATCCTCTCGCCGCTGATGATGGCTGGTCAGGCGGTGTCCGAACGGCGGAGCACGCGCCGACGCCACGGTCGCGAGACGGAGTATTGGAAGGAGCGAACGACTCGGGCGCACTCCGAGGCGACAGGTATGGTGCGCGCGGAGCAGGTTCTGCGGCGCCAGCTCCATGGGGACGTCAGCACGACGCTGCACGTCGACGGCGCTCCCGGTGTCGCCCTCTGGGAGCGGCGTGGCGAGGACGAGGATGCGCTGACGGTCCGACTTGGTTGGGGCACCGCAAGATCGCGTGTGCGGCTGATCGGTGGCGATCCAGGCGAGCCTCCGCCAGTTGCCGACGTTCCCATCGGGTTGCGCCTCTCTACGGTCGGGGTGCTCGGGGTGTGCGGACCGCGCGCCCGCGTCCTGGCCACTGCACGTGCATTGGTGGGCCAGCTCGCGACGACCTTGAGCCCGGCCGACCTACGGATCTGGTTGCTGCCGGTTGACGCGGGCGAACGGGACTGGTCGTGGCTCGCGCGCCTCCCCCACGCCGTGCCGCTTGCTCCTCTGGACCGTGGCGGCGACGCCGATGTGGCGGCAGTCACCGTCCTGAGCGCCGTGCTGGACCGCGACGCGAGACCTCCGAGTGGAGGCGACCGTCCCCTGCCCCACCATCTTGTGGTGCTCGACACCCCCAACACGGGTCAAGATCTACTGGGGATGGCCGACATTCTCAGACGTGGCCCCTCCGTCGGCATCGTCGTCCTCGCCCTCACGGACCGACCTGGGTCTCTCCCGGTGGAGTGCGGGACAGTGCTCGACCTTGACCCGGATGCGGCGCCATTGCGGACTGGGGTCCTCGCGAGCGCGGACCACCCGTTGGAGCTCGTGCCGGACGGAGTGGGTGAGTGGTGGGCTGAACGCCTGTCGAGGCAGTTGGCTCCGCTTCGCGACGCGTCGCCAACCTCGGACATCGCGCTCCCACACGAGATCGGACTCATCGACCTCCTCGGGCACCACACACTGGAGCCCCGCAATATCGCCGCACGATGGGCGCTGTCGACAGGTCCGGAGGCCGTCGTCGGCATGGGCCTGTCCGAACCACTCTCGATCGACCTGAGGCGCGACGGGCCTCACGTGCTCATCGCCGGCACGACTGGATCCGGCAAGTCCGAGCTGCTTCAGACGCTGATCGGCTCGCTCGCTCTCTCCTGCGCACCCGACGCAGTGGGCTTCGTCCTCGTCGACTACAAGGGTGGTGCGGCCTTCGAGTCCTGCGTCAACCTCCCGCACACGCTCGGGGTGGTCACCGACCTCGATGACCACCTCGCCGATCGTGCGCTGCGGTCGCTGCGGGCCGAGATCCGACGTCGGGAGCGCCTGCTCGCGCAGGCCGAGGTGACCGACGTGGACGCGTATGCGCGACGGCCGGACCTTCCCCCGCTGCCACGGCTGGTGGTGGTGATCGATGAGTTCCGCGTGCTCGCCGAGGAGCTGCCGTCCTTCCTGGATGGAGTGGTGCGCATCGCTGCCGTCGGACGGTCGCTCGGGATCCACCTGGTGCTCGCGACGCAGCGGCCGGCTGGCGTGATCACCCCGGACATCCGGGCGAACGTCAACCTGCGCATCGCGCTCCGCGTCCGAGACCAGGCTGACTCGCGCGACGTCATCGACGCTCCGGACGCCGCACTGATGGACGCTCGCACTCCCGGTCGCGCCCTGTCGCGGATAGCCGGCAACGGGCTGGATCCGTTTCAGGTCGCCCGGGTCACCACACCACCACCTGCACCGATCGCGCTTCGCGTGCGGCCGGTGACCTCCCGCGCACCGGTCGTGGGGTCAGGCTCGGGTCGCTCCACGTTGGACCTCATCGCCGCGGCAACCCGCGAGACAGCGGTCACCACCGGACAACGGGCCCAGCCTGCTCCATGGCTGCCGGCACTGTCGGACCTCGTCGAGCTGGCCGAGCCCTGGGTCGTCGGCGGCCGCGTGTCCTGGGGACGAGTTGATCTGCCGGATCGCCAGATCCAGCGGGCATGGGGATGGGATCCAGCGACCGGTGGTCACGTCGTCATCGGTGGGGGGCCCGGATCGGGTCGCACGACGGGTCTGCGAACTCTGGCTCAGGCCCTCGGAGCGGCGTACGGGCCGCATCAGCACCACGTCCATGTGCTGGAGGGCGTCCCGGGAAGCCTGAGCGGGCTGGGGCACTGCGCCGCAGTCGGCACGGTTGTTGGACGTGACGACCCGCGCCGCCTCCAGCGCTTGCTCGGTCGCCTCAGCGAGGAGATCCGCTGGCGACGATCGGTCATCTCGGCGAACGGGTATGCCACCCTCGCCGACTGGGCCGCCGTTGACCGGGCGGGCGCACTCCAGCAAGCCCCACCCTTGCTCCTGCTCGTCGACGACTGGGATCGGTGGGCCGGGCCGGACACCGCAGACCACGGAGCCGTCGCCGACCAGATCCTCGGGCTCATCCGCGACGGCACTGCGGCCGGACTGCGCGCAGTCGTCACCGGTGGTCGCAGCGTCCTGTTCGGGAGGGTCGCGGCGATCGCGGCCAACCACCTCGTGCTTCGGCTCGCCGACCCATCAGAGCTCGCGCTGGCCGGGATCCCAGCCAGCGCGTTGCCGGTCCATCAACCTCCAGGCCGAGCCGTCTGCGCAGAGACCCTCGCGGAGATCCAGCTCGGCCTCGTCCGCGAGGCCGCCACGCCCGCCGACACCAGCCACGGGACCGAGGCGGATGCAGCAACCACTGGAAGCGACGTCGCTGCCCAGGGCCACCGGCCTGTGCTGATCCGGCCGCTGCCGCTGCTGGTCGATGCACACTCCTTGCCGGATGACGGGAACCCGTGGCTCGGTGTCGGAGGCGACCTGGCCCGTCCCGTTGCCCTCGAACTCGCTGCGGCCGGGGGCACCTTCCTCGTCGCAGGTCCGGCGGGGAGTGGCCGGACGTCGACGCTGACCCACCTCGCTCAGCTGGCTGGGCGTGGCGGGTACAACGTGGCCACCGTTCGCGGCGCTCCGTCGCGAGCGCGGTCGGTCGTCTCGGACATCCGGCACATGGACCTCGGCTCCGCCGACGACGTCCGTTCGTTCCTCCAACGGCCGCGCGCCGTGGTCATCGCCGATGACCTGTTGCGCCTGGCGGGCACTGACATCGAAGCAGCCCTGCTGGCGTGGCTCGCCTCTCCACCGCCAGTCGTGTCAGGAGTGCTCATTGCGGCAGGCAACACCCGCGACCTGCTCGCCGGATATCGCGGGCTCGGCGCCGAGCTGGCGCGGCGGCGTACCGGCCTCCTCCTCAGCCCGCAGTCAGCCACCGACGGCGAGCTGTTCGGCGTGCCCAGCATGAAGGGCCCGATCCATCCCGGCAGGGGTGTGCTGGTCCGAGCAGGGCAAACGATCGACGTCCAGGTGGCGTGGCACTCGGGGCGGCCAGTGCCCGATCAGCGATCTGGCGAGGGCCTGCGGTGAACGACCTCACCCGGCTGCGATGGGCATTGTGCTCACCCATGCCATCGGGTTCGCCTCAGCCGTTCCCTCCTTGGATGTCATCATCGCGTTCGCCACCGCCGCCGCGTTCGCCACCGCCGCCGCGTTCGCCACCGCCACCGCGTCCGCCACCGCCACCGCCACCGCGTTCGCCACCGCCACCGCGTTCGCCACCGCCATCGCGTTCGGCACTGCCATCCGGTTCGCCTTCGCCGCTCCCTCCATCGGCGTCCCCTCGCCCAGATCACGCAGGCGGCACGCTGTTGCCTCAGCAGCCCCCAGCGGCGCGCAGGCCTTACCGAGCGCCCACGCCGCCATCGCCGTCTCGTCACCGAGCCGCTCACGAGCCAGCTGCATCGCCTTCCAGATCCGCACGGCCTCGGGTCCGTAGGACCGATGGTCGTCAGCCTCTGCAACCAGAGCTGCCGCGAGCTCCATGACCCCGTGGTGATCGCCTGCGCGAGACAGCAGAGGCACCACGTTGCGCAGGCAGGTGAGCAGCCTGGTCTGTGCGCCGGTGCCCCGCCAGTAGTCGACTGCCTTCGGCAACCACCCGGAAGGTCGCGACACTCAGCGGCCCCTGACGGGCCAGCAGCGAGACCATGGCGGTGGTTGCCACGCCTACCGCGAGGTGGCGACCGACGTCCCTGCCGATGCGCTGGCAGGCCTCCACGGCACGGACGGCGGCGACGGGATCGTTGTCCGCGAGCGCCTCTCCCTGCAGAACAGCTGCATCGCCTGGGCGGTCGGACTCACACCGGGCCGTCGGGCCGTGGCGTCGGCGGCGAGCTGATCTGTGGCAATGCGCCCGGCGTACACCCGAGCCAAGGCGTACCCCGTCGAGCTCATCGACAGGTCATCGACGTGTCCGGCCATTGCGCTCAGCCTGGCACGCGTCGGAACGCCGCCTCGGCCCGGTCAGGTCGCCGCTCAGGCACGCGTCGCCGAGGGCGTCATGCGCCACCGCCGACCTCGGATCATCGGGACCGCCCGCAACCACGATCGCCTCGCGGGCGCGCACCGCCGCGGTCGCAGGGTTTTCGGCCTGCCACGCGGCCGAAGCGACCACCAGAACGCCCGCGTCCGCCGTTCCGAGGTCCAGCACAGGAGCGGCCAGAGCCAGGACGTCAGTCCGGAGTCGCCAGTACGCAAACCGGTGTAGCGGCGCGATGATCCGCGACGCCAGCTCCCGTTCGCCTCTGGACACCGCCCAGCCGACGGCCACCCGCACGTCGGGGACCAGCCGTTCCAGCCGGACCGACCACTGCGCCTCGGCCGGGGACTGAATCCCTTGCTGCCCCTGCGCGACCTCGGAAGCCACCAACCGGGCATGGCGACGCCGCACACCATTCAGTTCGGCCGACACGAGCCGGTCGAGCGCTACCGCGCGGATCGTCTCGAGCATCCGGTACGTCCCGGGTTCACTGCCGGCCAGCGGGCGGGTCACCATGGAGGTCTCAAACAGACGAGCGACCACGTCCGCCACGTCGGTTCGGTCGAGGACATCACCTGCAGGCGACGTCTGCACCTCTCCACGGGCATTCACCTCGATGACTGCGCGCGCTGCCTCAAGTCCGAACCCCGAGGGGAACACCGAGAGCTGGGCGAACACCGTTTGCTCGCGTGGGGTGAGCAGGTCGAGCGACCACTCGACCGTCGCGGCGACGGTGCGGTGCCGCGGAGTGGCCGGGTCGACGCAGCACCGTAGGCGATCGGCCAGCTCCGCGTCGAGGTCCTGCAGGCTGAGCCCACCCACCCGACTCGTCGCGAGCTCGAGGGTCAGTCGCAGGCCGTCGAGCCGGCGACAGATCCGGTCGACCGCAGCAAGCTCGGCTGGGCCCAGAACCAGGTCCGGAGCAGCATCATGGGCGCGGTCGGCAAAGAGGCGCATCGCCGGCGACCAGGAGCCCTCACCCGCCAGGCGCAACGGCTGAACGGGGTACACCCGCTCGTGCGCGTGCCCGAGGCGCATCCGGCGGGTCACGAGCACCCGCAACCTCAGCGCCAGGTCGGCCGCCCAACGGCGCCAGCGTAAACGCCCCGCCGAGCACGTGCTCGCAGTTGTCCAGGACCAGCACACCGTCTGCCTGCGCGAGCCCTGTCGAAGTGCATCCTCGGTGGACACTCCTGGGTGGGCCTCCAGACCGAGGGCGTCGATCACGGCACCCACGATCTCCTCCTCATCCGGCAGCCCGGCGAGGTCAGCCCACCAGGCCGCGCCGTCGGCCTGCGACGCCACCGCCCAGGCGAGCGTGGTCATGCCGACACCGCCTGGCCCGACCAGCGTCAGCAGCCGACGAGACCGCAGCGCGGCCACGACCGCCGACACCGCCTCGTCGCGACCAACCAGCGGAACAGCGGGCGCGCTCACGTAGGGGCCCACACCAGGACCGCCCCCACCAGGTCGGCGCGCGACAGTTCGGTGGGCCAGCGCGCGGTGGGGCGCTCAAAGGCTCCCGCCGGCGTAGTCGCTCGTGTGCCTGCTGGAGCTCGGGCGAGGGATCCAGCCCCAGTTCGTCGGCCAGCTGCGCCCGCAGCGCACGGTAGCCGTCAAGGGCGCGGCCGACCGACCCCGCAGCCTGATGCCCTTCCATGAGCAGGAGTACTCCGCTCTCCCGCAGCGGATTCCGAGCAACCACCGCCACAGCCGCATCGACTGCGCCGCGAAGATCACCTACCGAGAGGCACGCCGCGGGCGAGATCCTCCCCCACCGACGGGCGCAGGTCACCGAGCCTGACCACCTCAGCGGCGGCCAAGTCCTCCAAGCCCTCCCACGCGTCGCCCCGCCACAGCACCAGGGCTCCTCGCAGCAAACCCACGGCCTCAGCTGGTGGGCTGGTCACGGCCTGTTGGCGGACGCGCTCGGCCGCTGCGGCATCACTGCGTCCCACCAGGACACCGGGGCGGCGTACCCGCCGGCCACGCGTTCGGCCGAGGCGCTCGTGGCACCGAGCCACCGACGCAGCCGGGCCACCCGGGTGTGCAGCGCCGCACGGCCGCCCTCGGGCGGATGGCCTCCCCAGACGGCGTCGACGAGCCGGTCGACCGAGACCGGTCTGCCCCGGCGAGGACCAGCGCACCGACCAGGCGCTGCTGTCCTCCCGCCGACACCGGCACCAACGGACCTGCGGCGTCGTCGAGCCGAAGCTGGAGCGGCCCCAGCACTCCCACCCACAGGTCAGGACCCGGCATGGGCCTATGAAGGTCTGCCGGTTCGGCGATCGTCTGCCGGAGCACCCGTCGAGGTTGACCCGGGCGCAGCGGCGGGACGCGACAGGCAGGCGTCAGGTCGATGACAGCCACCTGGGCGACACTTGGCCCATGGACACTGACACTCTCGTCGAACGGGTCATCGACTCCACTGCCGGCGCGCTCGACATCATCACGATCGCGCTCGGCCACCAGCTCGGACTCTACGACGCGCTGCGTGACCACGGGCCGCTGACGCCCGTCGCGTTGGCGGATCTGACCGACACCTCAGCCCGCTATGCCCGCGAGTGGCTCGAACAACAGTGCGTCGCCGGATTCCTCGACGTCGACGACCCGGGCGCCGACCCTGACACCCGGCGGTTCACCCTCCCCGACGATCACGCAGCAGTGTTCGCGAACCCTGACACGACGGCCTACCTGGCCCCGCTCGCCACCCTGATCGCGGCCGCCGGCGCGCAGTTCCCGGCGCTGGTCGACGCCTATCGCACCGGCGGCGGGATCCCGTGGGCTGACTATGGCCACGTCATGCGGCAGAGCCAGGCCGATCTCAACCGTCCCTGGTTCCTGCGCGAGCTCGGGTCGACCTGGCTCCCTGCCGTCCCCGGGCTCACGACGTCGTTGAGCGCCGGCGGGCGGGTCGCCGACATCGGGTGCGGCGAAGGATGGTCAGCGATCGGGATCGCCCTGACCTACCCGGACACGACGGTCGACGGGTTCGACCTCGACCCGGCCTCGATCGACGCCGCCCGCCGCCACGCGACCGAGCACGACGTCGCCGACCGAGTCAGGTTCCACCTCGGCGACGCTGCGGGTGCCGACACCGGCGAAGGGTATGACCTGGTGCTCGCACTGGAGTGCGTGCACGACCTCGCCGACCCGGTGTCGGTCCTCGCGGCGATGCGCGTGTTGGTCAGGGCCGGCGGACACGTGATGGTGATGGACGAGCGAGCGCCGGAGCACTTCACCGGTCCGGGCGACGCGGTAGAACAGCTCCTGTACGGCTGGTCGACCACGATCTGCCTCCCTGACTCCCTCTCGCACCGGCCCTCGGTGGGCACGGGCACGGTCATGCGCCCGTCGACCCTGCGCGGCTACGCCGTCGCTGCAGGCTTCACCGACATCGACATCCTGCCGATCGAGAACGACCTGTGGAGGTTCTACGAGCTCGTGGTCTGACCGTCGTTCACTGGAAGGCCATGGCCGCGACGTACACCTCGGGCAGCTCGGTGAAGCCGTCGTCGCCGCGGAAGTGGCCGGCACGGCGGACGGTCTGCAGGTCGGCCTCCAGACGGCTGGCCACCGCCCAGCTCAACGAGGTCGACACGCGGGTGTCGTTGTCCGAGCAGATCACGGCCCGCAGAGGGCAGGCGCCGATGATCGCCGTGAGGTCTATGGGCTCGGTCACGAAGGGGTCCAGCTCGGGGAGGCCGGCGACGCGAGTCTCGAACGGCGACACCAGGACCAGCCCCCCAAGGCGCCAGCCGGCGTCTCCGGAGGAGTTGCCGAAGGACCCGAGGGCTCGCAGTGCGGTGACGCAGCCGAGGCTGTGCGCGACGACGAGCAGACCCTCGTCCGGCGTGCCGATCGCGTCGAGCGCCGCGGCATGCCAGGCAGCGGGGTCGGGCGAGCACGAGTCCGGGAGCTCGGGCACGAGCGTCGCGATGCCCTCCTCCTCCAGGCTCTCGGCCAGCCAGCCGAACCAGTGGTGCGAGGGAGAAGCGGTGTACCCGTGCAGGATCACCGCGCGGTCGTAGGTCACTGGGCCTCCTTCGGCGCAGCAGTCCGCTCCACCCTGGCGGGTCGCACGAGCTCCGCCCGCCACCGACGGCCAGCGGGGTGGGCGGAGCCCGCGCGGTCGGTGAAGCCGGCGAGGTCGACGGAGCCCGCGCGGTCGGCAGGAGCCGCGGGGTCGGTGGAGGCCCTGGGATCGGCGGAGTCGGCCGGCGTCTCGCACACCTCGAGCCGGATCAGGTCCAGACCGGTGGACCGGCCGGCGAACGACCGCATCTCGGTCTCGGTCAACGGCCACGGCGGCCCGTCAACCACCTCGCCCTCCCCGCGGATCGCCTGGATGACCACGAGCCGTCCGCCGGGGGCGACGAGGCTGCCCACCGCAGTCACCGCCGCGGGCCGCACGGACACCGGCAGGGCTGCACCGTGAAGATCTCGACCACGAGGTCGAACGACTGGTGCCACTGAATCGGCAGCGAGAACAGGTCGGCCACCACGAACTCCACCCCCGGCACGCGCTCCGCCGCGAGCTCGACGGCGGTGGGCGACACGTCGAACGCCGTCGTCGCAAAGCCGAGGGAGGCGACGTAACCGGCCTCCAGCCCCAGCCCAGCACCGACCACGACCGCCCGGTCACGCCGGGTCGGGGCCGCAACAGCCGCCAGCCCCCCACCCTGCCCGGCAGCTCCGGCACCACCCGCGAACCCCTCTCGCTGGGCCCACTCGACCAGGCACTGGTTGGGCAGCTCACGCTGCCACGGGAGGTCGACCTCACCGCGGCGCCCGGCCGCGTACAGCTGCTCGAACCAGGCGGTAGGAGCGCCCGCGGCGACCGCGGGTCGGGCCAGCCGGTCGGCGTCCCGCTGCCAGCTCAGCGGTTCGGGGCTCACGGGGACTCCTGGGCGTCGTCGCGAGCGCCCAGTGCGGCCACGATCCCGGTGACCGCGACGATCCCGACCGCGGCGGCCAGCCAGCCCCGACCACCCTGGACCAGACCCCACGCCACCGGAAGCAGCAGGCCGTTCCACAACGCGGTCGGCGTCACCGGCCACTGCGCACCACGTCGCCAGAACTGCGCGAGCACCAGGAGGGCGAGCGCGAACACCACGATCAGCACGACCGAGACGATCACGCGCCCCGCGTCGTCACCGCCGCCCTGGGTGAGCTGCCACAGATAGAACCCGCAGAATCCGAACAGGACGACGGCCTCGCCCCCACAGACACCGGCAACGACCCGGCGAGCCCGCGCGGCATAGACCGCGTCGTCCCCGGAGCCGCGCGCAGAGTCGGACATCGGAGATGAACCGGACGTCTCCGGCGAAGCACCGCCGGCAGCTGACGCCCCGGGCGATATCGAGCCCTCCGTTGATGAGCCGTCGGTCACGGTGTCCACGGTAGTCGAGGCCCACGGCGGTCGAGCAAAGATGTGCACGGTTGACCGCGATGCCTGCGGCACGGTGCTGGTCTGCTCGGCCAGAGCGCGAGAATGCAGCAGAACCGCTCACGGCTGCGCGTTCAGGGCCAGAACGTGCGGAAAATGTCTGTCCAAAGTCCTCGCGTTACAACGAGGTTTCTCATAGTCTGGAACACATCACTCGTGCCTTCCGTTGGTACGAGTGATCTGCATGCTCAACACAGAGGACGATCACGTCCCCTTAGAGGGCGCGTCCGAGCCGGCGACCACATGGTCAGCGCACAGGTCGGGCCGCCCACACCCGCGTTGCAACGGCGCAGGACGGGTGGGCCCTTGAGGCACCCCTCCCGCCTCACCCGCAAGCACCGAAGGAGCACGACTGATGGACTGGCGCGACCGCGCTGCCTGCCTCGAAGAGGATCCCGAGCTGTTCTTCCCCATTGGGAACACCGGCCCGGCGATCCTCCAGATCGAGGAGGCCAAGGCCGTCTGCCGCCGCTGTGACGTGGTCGACACCTGCCTGAAGTGGGCCATCGAGTCCGGCCAGGACGCAGGGGTCTGGGGTGGCATGTCCGAGGACGAGCGCCGCGCACTCAAGCGGCGCAACGCCCGGGCCCGCCGCGCCGGCTGACCACACCTCCCAGCGCCGGAGACCACCAGGGGTATGCCGCACCCGCGGCATACCCCTTCTGTCTGCCCGCCCAGCCGGGCTCAGCCCTTGAGCACCTGACGGGCCATCACCATGCGCTGTACCTGGTTGGTGCCTTCATAGATCTGGGTGATCTTGGCGTCGCGCATCATCCGCTCGACCGGGAAGTCCTTGACGTAGCCTGCACCGCCGAGGAGCTGGACCGCGTCAGTGGTGATCGCCATGGCGACGTCGGAGGCGTAGCACTTGGCCGCGGCGCCGAAGAACGGCAGATCCGGGTCCCCCCGCTCGGACTTGGCCGCCGCGACGTACACCAGCTGCCGGGCCGCCTCCAGTGTCATCGCCATGTCGGCGAGCATGAACTGCAGGCCCTGGAACTCGGCCACCGCCTTGCCGAACTGCTTGCGCTCCTTGACGTAGCCGACGGCGAAGTCCAGGGCACCCTGGGCGATCCCGACGGCTTGGGCGCCGATGGTCACGCGGGTGTGGTCCAGCGTGCGCAGCGCGATCTTCAGCCCGTCGCCGGGCGCGCCGATCATCCGGTCTCCGGGGATCCGGCAGCTGTCGAAGTGCAGCTCGCGCGTCGGTGACCCGGTGATGCCGAGCTTGCGCTCCTTCTCTCCGAAGCTGAAGCCCACGTCAGACTTCTCGACCACGAAGGCGCTGATGTTGCCACCGCGAGGGCCGTCCGGGTCGGTCACTGCGAGCACCGTGTAGAACTCGGAGATGCCGGCGTTGGTGATCCAGGACTTCTGCCCGCTCAGCACCCAGTCCTCGCCATCAGCCCTGGCGCGGCACTTCATCGAGGCGGTGTCCGACCCAGCCTCACGCTCGGACAGTCCGTAGGAGAACCCGCCCTCCCCCCGAGCGAGCGGCGTGAGGTACTTCGCCTTCAGCTGCTCGGACCCAGCCAGGATCACCGGCATCGAGCCGAGCTTGTTGACCGCCGGGATCAGCGAGGACGACGCGCAGACCCGCGCGACCTCCTCGATGACGATGCAGGTCGCGAGCGCGTCGGCACCGACCCCGTCGTACTCCTCCGGCACGTGGGGTGCGTGGAAGTCGGCCGCGGTGAGCGCATCGTGCGCCTCCTGCGGATACCGCGCCTCGGCGTCCACCTCGGCGGCGTACGGGGCGATCTTGTTCTCGGCGACGGCCCGGACCGCGGCCCGCAGCATCTCGTGGTCCTCGGAGACCTTGAACAGGTTGAACTCGGCAGCGTTGCTCACGAGACGTCAGGTTACCAACGGGTATACCGCCTGGGTACCGGGCGAGGGGTGCGCTCAGTCACGCCGGTCGCGATGGTTCTCGCCGACTGGTGCGGCGCGCAGCGGACGCCAGGTGCGCGAAGTGCCGCCTCCCGCCGCCCCCGCTCGATACCGACGCCCGTACGCGGGTGGTCGCCCCACTTCGCGTACCCCACCACCACCCCGCGCCGGACACGCCTACGCCAAGCGGGCGTCAGGTGCGCGAAGTGCCGCCGCGCCCAGCGTCAGGTGCGCGAAGTGCCGCCGCGCCCCGCCCCGCCCCGCCGCGCCCCGCCCCGCCCCCGCCCCGCTCGATACCGACGCCCGTACGCAGATGGTCACCCCACTTCGCGTACCCCACCACCACCTCGCGCATAACACGCCTACGCGCAGCGGGCGTCAGGTGCGCGAAGTGCCCGGCGCCCGACGCCAGGTGCGCGCAGCGAACGCCAGGTGCGCGAAGTGCCGCCGCGGCCCGCCCCGCCCCGCCGCCCCCGCTCGATAACGACGCCCGTACGCAGATGGTCACCCCACTTCGCGTACCCCACCACCACACCGCGCAGGACACGCCTACGCGCAGCGGACGCCACGTGCGCGAAGTGCCCGGCGCCCAACGCCAGGTGCGCGCAGCGGACGCCAGGTGCCCGGCGCCCAACGCCAGGTACGCGAAGTGCCACCGCCGACACCGGGCCTCGCGACGTCGTCAGCCCACCCCGCGCCCGAGCCCGACTGGACCGACCGCGCGGCGGCGACGGCTCACCGCCAGGGCCTGTTCGAGAGCTTCGCCGGTTCGGTCGACCAGGACACCGGTCGGCACCGCGCGCTGGCGACGGTCGTCCTGGACCGGGCCCTCGACCTGGCCGCCGCTGACCGCAACCACCCGCTGGCCGCCGAGATCTCCGGCGCCCGACTGGTGGTGCTGCCGGGCAGGGGACACGAGGTCCCACCGCCCTCCCTGTGGCCGGTGGTCGGGCCGCGATCCTGGACCACGCCAGCGCACCCACGCTCTGAGAGGTCGTGCACCGCGGGTCGGTCCGCAGGCGGTTCAGTCGTTGAACAGGTGCCAGAGGTGGCCGTGCTTCTCCCGGTCGACCAGCTCGGGCATCACCTCGGCCTCGAACAGCGCGATGCCGGTCGTGTCGAACGCGGCCTCGGCGAAGTAGGTGATCGCATAGGTCATGCCATCGCCCTCCAGGCCCTTGAGGGTCTCGACGATCTGGTCGGGCGTGCCGACGAGCGGCCCGCTGGCCAGCGACCGGATCTGGCCGTCGACGACGTCCGCGGCGAGCCCGGCCGCTTCGTACTGCCGACGGATCCAGCCGAGCCGGTTCTGGACCTCCTGGTCGTTCCGGCCGATCACCACGTTGTAGTTGGCCGACCGCACGATCTGGTCGAAGTCCCGGCCCACGGTCCGGCAGTGCCCCTTGAGGAGCTCGCTCTTGGCCCGGAAGACCTCCGGTGTGCCGTCGAAGTTGGTGTAGTCGGCGTACTCGGCCGCGATCTTCAGCGTGACCTTCTCACCACCACCGGCGATCCACATCGGGATGCCGTTGTCCTTGGAGCCGGGCATCGAGGTGCCCTGCAGCGGCTGCGGCGAGCAGATCGCGCCATCCACCTGGTAGTGCTTGCCGTCCAGCGTCGCCGAGCCGGTCGTCCACATGTCGCGGAAGATCTGGACGCCCTCGCGCAGCCGCCCGAGCCGGTCACCGGCGGAGGGGAAGCCATAGCCGTAGGCCTTCCACTCGTGCTCGTACCAGCCGCCCCCGATGCCCATCTCGACCCGGCCCTCGGAGATGCAGTCGATGGTCGCGGCGACCTTGGCGAGATAGGCCGGCTCGCGATAGCTCATGCAGGTGCACATCTGGCCGAGCCGCACCCGGCCGGTCACGGCGCCCAGCGCAGCCATCAGCGACCACGCCTCGTGGGTCGCCTCCGAGCTCGGGCGCGGGACGGTGTGGAAGTGGTCGTACACCCAGACCGAGGTCCAGTCGTCGTTGGCGTCGGCCCGCCGGGCCAGACCGGCCATCACACCCCAGTGGGCGCCCGGATCGATGCCGACCAGATCCATCCGCCAGCCCTGGGGTATGAACATGCCGAACTTCATGGGTGTCTCCTCGCTGGACCGGGACGAAACCTGGGCGGCCCGCGACCGAGCCAGGTCCGACCCTACGGCTGACGCGCGCCGCGTGCGTGCGCGGGCGGCCGGGTGGAGACTGAGCCCATGCTGCAGCACCAGAACGACCCCGACCTGGTCCGCGACCTCCTGGTCGACCCGGGGACCTGGGCCGTGGTCGGGCTGTCCGGCAACACCGCGCGGACGGCCTACGGCATCGCCCGGTGGCTGCACTACGAGCAGGGCAAGGGGATCATCCCAGTGCATCCCCGTGCCGAGGAGGTGTTCGGGCAGCAGGGATACGCCTCGATCGCCGACATCCCGGACGGCACCGACCTCAAGGTCGTCGACTGCTTCGTCAACTCCTCGCTGGTCGGCGCGGTGATCGACCAGGTCATCGAGCACCAGCAGCGCCTGGACATCGACGCCGTCTGGCTGCAGCTGGGCGTGGTCGACGCCAAGGCGGCCGCTCGCGCGCGCCGCGCCGGGCTGGGCGTCGTGATGGACACCTGCCCCAAGATCGAGTTCCCGAGGATGCGCCCGAGCGAGTAGGCGTCAGCGAACCGCCGGCCTCCCCCGCCACTTCCAATCTATAGCGCACCGGGGGGCTTGCGGCAAGCCCCCGGTGATGCGGCAGAGTCGCCCGGCGAAGCCGAAACATGGTGCGGATACGGGGGATTCACGACGTGGTTGTGGTGTCGATGTCCAGGGAGTGTGGGTCCGGGTCGAGGCGGTACTGGCCCGGGTCGAGGGACTACTGGTCCGGGCTGAGGCGGTACTGGCGATCGCGTCGTACTCCAGGCCGGGTACTGGCCGGAGGCGAGCCTGCCGGACGGATCGGGGGCACGTGGATGATCCCTGCGAACGCGAGCGCCTTCGACCTGCCCGCGCGCCTCGCCGCCAAGGCGGACCCGCACTTGGTCGGCGCCGACGAACGGTACTTCGCCGCCCTCGGTGAGAGCCTCGAGCGGTCGGTGGCCGACCTCACCGAACGCCTCGACGTCGAGCGCAGAGCACCCGGTGGTGTCGGCGACCGAGCTCTGAGCCGGGACCTGGAGATCCACCGGCTGACCGCTCGCCTGAACGCGCTGAGCCGGTTCGGTCTCGACCTGTGCCTGGGGCACATGGTGGGTGTCGACGGCGGGACGGTGTATGTCGGGCGGCTCGGCCTCACCGACAGCTCAGGCGGCCGGCTGCTGCTCGACTGGCGCTCGCCCGCGGCCGAGCCGTTCTTCGGGGCCACCCACGCCAACCCGATGGGGCTGGCGCGTCGCCGCCGGTACCGCTGGACGCTCGGCCGGGTCAGCGACTACTGGGACGAGGTGTTCACCGACGAGGGCTTCGAGGGCCATGCCGCACTGGACGACCAGTCCGCGTTCATCGCCAGCCTCGGTTCGCACCGCTCAGCCCGGATGCGTGATGTCCTCGCCACCATCGCGTCCGACCAGGACGCGATCATCCGAGCCGGGTCCCACGGCGCCCTGGTCGTCGACGGCGGCCCCGGCACGGGCAAGACGGTGGTGGCGCTGCACCGCGCGGCCTACCTGGTGTACTCCGACCCGCGGCTCGGCCACCGGCGCGGCGGTGTGCTGTTCGTCGGCCCGCACCAGCCCTATCTCGCCTATGTCTCCGACGTCCTCCCGAGCCTCGGGGAGGACGGGGTGCAGACCTGCACCCTGGCTGACCTGGTGCCCGAGGGCGCCGCCGCCGCGGACGAGACCGATCCCGACGTGGCCCGGTTGAAGTCGTCGGCCGGGCTGGTCACGGCCATCGAGACGGCCGTCAGGTTCTATGAGGACCCGCCGACCGGGGCGACGGTCGTGCAGACCGAGTGGTCGGACGTCCGCCTCGGGCCGGAGGACTGGCTCGAGGCCTTCGACGCTGCGGACCACGGCACCCCGCACAACGAGGCGCGTGACCAGGTCTGGGAGGCGCTGCTCACGATCATCGTGGACCGCCACGACGGAGAGCACGAACCAGGAGGTGCCGACCCCGGCGAGCGCGACGGCGACGGCGACGGCGACGGCGACGGCGACGGCGACGGCGACGGCGACGCCAGCGACGACATACCGCCCGAGCTGGTCCGGCGGTCGCTGCGGCAGAACCGCGACCTGGTCGACGCGCTGAACCGCGCCTGGCCCCTGATCGACCCGGCCGACCTCGTGGGCGACCTGTGGTCGGTCCCGGCCTATCTGCGGATGTGCGCTCCCTGGCTGGCGCCCGAGGACGTCAGGACGCTGCAGCGAGCCGACCCGCAGGCGTGGACCATCGCGGACCTGCCGCTGCTGGACGCGGCGCGGCGCCGGCTCGGTGACCCCGAGGCATCCCGGCGCCGGCGGCGTCAGGCGGCCGTCGCCGCCGCCGAGCGCGCGCGCATGGACCAGGTCGTCGACCACCTCATCGCCACCGACGACTCGGAGATGAGCGTGATGTCGATGCTGCGCGGTCGCGACCTGCAGGCCGCGCTGGTCGACGAGGCGGCCGCGCCCGGCGCTGACGCCGACCTGCTCGCCGGTCCGTTCGCGCACGTCGTGGTGGACGAGGCCCAGGAGCTGACCGACGCGCAGTGGCAGATGCTGCTGGCACGCTGCCCGTCTCGCAGCCTCACCGTCGTCGGCGACCGCGCGCAGGCCCGACACGGGTTCACCGAGTCCTGGCAGGAGCGGCTGGAGCGGCTCGGTCTGGACCGGGTCGACCTCGCCAGCCTGAGCATCAACTACCGGACACCGGAGGAGGTGATGGCCGAGGCCGAGCCGGTGATCCGCGCCGTGCTCCCGGACGCCAACGTGCCGATCTCGATCCGCAGCAACGGCATCGCGGTGGTGCGCGGGCCCGTGACCGATCGAGATCACGTCCTTCAGGCCTGGCTCAGCACCCATGGCGACGGGATCGCCTGTGTCATCGGCGATCCCACGTTCGAGGCAACTGCCCGCGTCAGGTCACTGACCCCCGAGCTGGCCAAGGGGCTGGAGTTCGACCTGGTCGTCCTGGTGGACCCGGGTGGGTTCGGTGGTGGCATCGAGGGCGCGGTCGACCGCTATGTCGCAATGACTCGCGCGACCCAGCAGCTCGTGGTCCTCGGCCGAGCCTGACCAGTCCTAGCCTTCGCGAAGTGCCCGCAGCGCTGCGCCCTTGGCGTGGGCCTGGTCGCGCAGGTCGGCCTGGAACGCCACCATTGCCGCGCGCAGCCGCTCCCCCTCGGGACCGGAGTCGGCGGCCAGGATCCGCACCGCGAGCAGCCCTGCGTTGCGCGCGCCACCCACCGAGACCGTGGCCACGGGCACCCCGGCCGGCATCTGGACGATCGAGAGCAGCGAGTCCATGCCATCGAGGTACTTCAGCGGCACGGGCACCCCGATGACCGGCAGCGGAGTCACCGACGCCAGCATGCCCGGCAGGTGCGCGGCGCCCCCCGCACCCGCGATGATCACCCGCAGGCCACGACCGGCCGCCTGCTGTCCATAGCCGATCATCTCCTCCGGCATGCGGTGGGCCGAGACGACGTCGGCCTCGAAGGGCACGGCGAACTCGGCGAGCGCCTGCGCCGCCAGCTCCATCACCGGCCAGTCGCTGTCGCTGCCCATGACCAGCCCGACGACGGGCCGGGCTGCTGGCGAGGTCGCTGTCGTCGTCGCTGTCGTCGTCGCTGTCGTCGTCGCTGACGGTGAGGTTGACGGTTCGCTCATTCGGTCACCACTCCAGACAGGTAGTCGGCGGCGTGACCGGCCCGCTCGCGCAGGTCGGCCAGGTCGGTCCCGCTCAGGTTGACGTGCCCGATCTTGCGGCCGGGTCGGACCGCCTTGCCGTACAGGTGGACCTTGAGCGCGGGGTCGCGCGCCATCACGTGCCGGTATGCCGGGTACAGCTCGGGGTAGTGGCCGCCCAGCACGTTGACCATCACCGTGACCGGCGCGTGGGGGGTGGTCGCGCCCAGCGGCAGGTCGAGCACCGCCCGCAGGTGCTGCTCGAACTGTCCGGTCACGGCGCCGTCCATCGACCAGTGCCCGCTGTTGTGGGGCCGCATCGCGAGCTCGTTGACGAGGTAGGCCGGTGCGCCGGTCGCAGGGTCGACGACCTCGAACAGCTCGACGGCGAAGACACCGGTCACGCCGAGCTCACCGGCGATCCGCAGTCCCGCCTCGGTCGCCGAGGCGGCCAGGCCGGGGTCGAGCGCGGGCGCCGGCGCGAGGACCTCGGTGCAGATGCCGTCGGTCTGCACCGTCTCCACCAGCGGCCAGGCCGCGGCCTGGCCGGAGGGCGACCGCGCGATGAGCACGGCCAGCTCGCGGGTGAAGGCGACCCGCTCCTCCAGCAGGACGCCGTCGCAGAGGGGTCCGTCGGTGTCCACCTGCGCCGCGGCCAGCCCGATCCAGTCGGCGAGGTCCTCGGGGCCGGCGACGAGGCGTACGCCCTTGCCGTCGTAGCCGCCACGGGGCGTCTTGGCGATCACCGGCCAGCCGTGATGGTCCCCGAACGCCGACACCTCGGCCGCCGTCCGGACCGCCGCCCAGGCAGGGCAGGAGATGCCGATGGCGGTGAGCCGAGCCCGCATCGCGAGCTTGTCCTGGGCGAACACGAGCGCGGCGGGACTGGGGTGCAGCACCACGCCGTCATCCTCCAGTGCGGCGAGCACGTCGGCCGGCACGTGCTCGTGGTCGAAGGTCACCACCGTGCAGCCGCGCGCGAACTCCCGGACCGTCTCGACGTCCGTGTGGTCGCCCACCGGCGCCGACGGGATCACCTGGGCTGCCGAGGCATCCGGTGACTCGGCGAGGACGGTGAGGGTCACCGCGAGCTCGGCCGCCGGTGCCGCACACATCCGGGCCAGCTGGCCACCGCCGATGATGCCGACCACGGGAAAGCCACCGGGAGCCGGGCGGGGGGTGCTCACGCGGACCGAGGATAGCGGTGGCCGTACCGCCGAGCGGGACCGGTGCCCCGCGGATAAGGTCAGGTGGTGCCGTCCCCCGCCGCCCTGATGGACCGCCTGCGCTCGCTGCTGGGAGTGTTGTATCGCGAGATGATCAAGTTCGGGGTCGTCGGTGCAGTGGCGTTCGTGGTCGACCTCGGCGGGTTCAACCTGCTGACCCACACGGTCCTGGAGACCAAGGTGACCACCGCGCGCATCATCTCCGGTGTCGCCGCGACGGCGGTCGCCTGGATCGGCAACCGGTCCTGGACGTTCCGTCGTCGTCGCGGGCTCCAGGCCAGCCACGAGGTGCTGCTCTTCTTCGTGGTCAACGGGGTCGCCCTGGGCATCTCGACCCTGGTGCTGGTGGTCTCGCACTACGGCCTGGACCGGACCACCCGGCTCGCCGACAACGTGGCCACCGTCATCGGCATCGGTCTCGGCACCCTGTTCCGGTTCTACACCTACCGCCGATACGTGTTTCCCAACGAGCCGGTCACCGGTCAGGCCGTCACCCGCTGAGCCCGGCACGAGCCTGGCGAGGGTGGACCGACCCTCAGCCGAGCTCCGACTCGGACAGGAACAACGCGAAGATGGCCGGGCGCGCCTGGACGAGCTCCAGCCGCCCGCCGTTGGACTCGGCGAGGTCACGGGCCAGGGCGAGGCCGAGGCCCGTACCCGTGGTGGTCACCGACCGCTCGAAGATGTGGGGAGCGATCGCCGCGGGCACACCTTCGCCCTGGTCGCTGACCTCGACCACGACCGAGGGTCCGGACCGGCGGGCGTGGATGTCCACGGTGCCCCGACCGTGGGCGAGGGAGTTCTCCAGCAGGGTGGAGAGCACCTGGGAGAGCGCCACGGGCGTGGCCTGCACCGACAGGTCGCGCTCGCCATGGACCCGGACGCTGCGACGAGCCTGCTCGAAGGCCGGCTGCCACTCCCGCTGGAGTGCGGCGATGACCGAGTCCAGCGAGACGCTGGCCTTGGAGTCCTCGCCGCTTCGAGTGCGTGCCATCAGGTCGTCCACCACCCGGGTGAGCCGCTCGACCTGGGCGATGGCGATCGCCGACTCCTCCTGCACCACGGCGAGCTCGTCGGTGATCGAGATCTCCTCCAGCCGCATCAGCAGAGCGGTCAACGGGGTCCGGAGCTGGTGGGAGGCGTCGGCGGCGAAGTCACGTTCGGAGGCCAGGTTGCGGGTCAGTCGCTGGGCACTGCGAGCCAGCACGGCCGAGACCGCGTCGACCTCGTCGATCCCCGACCTCAACGGGCTGATCCGGGACTCGCCGGCACCCAGCTTCTCGGCCTGGTCCGACAGCTCGGTCAGTTGCTGCGCCAGCCGGTGCGCCTGCGAGCTGGCCACCAGCACCGCGGCGGCGAGCGCGATGGCGGCCAGACCGACCAGGATCGCGGCCATCAGGCCGATCGTCCGGGGCGGGCTGATGTGCAGGACCCACTCCTGCAGGAGGGCGGGGTCGCGGGTCAGCAGCCAGCCGGCGATCGCGGCGAGGGGCAGGCCGATCACGGCGAGGGCGATGAGGACCGCCAGCGCCGTCGACCGGACGAGCTGTTCACGCATGTCGGCTGCTCAGGCCTCGTCGCCCCGCTCGAAGCGGAACCCCACGCCACGCACCGTGGAGATGTATCGCGGCGAGGTCGCGTCGTCGCCGAGCTTCCGGCGGAGCACCGAGATGTGCATGTCGAGGGTCTTGGTCGAACCGAACCACGCGGTCTCCCAGATCTCCCTCATCAGCTGCTCGCGCGAGACGACCTTGCCCTGCTCGCGGACCAGCACGCGCAGCAGGTCGAACTCCTTGGCCGTCAGCTGGAGCTCCTCCTCCTGGAACCAGGCGCGGCGTCCCTCGGGGTCGATGCGCACCAGCTCGTTGGCCGGCGAAGCGTCAGTGGGGTTGCGCCGCAACAGCGCCCGCACGCGAGCCAGCAGCTCGGCGAGGCGGAACGGCTTGGTGACGTAGTCGTCGGCACCCGCGTCCAGACCCACCACGGTGTCGACCTCGTCGGCCCTCGCCGTCAGGATCAGGACGGGCACGGTCCGCCCCTCGGCCCGGATCCGGCGGCACACCTCCAAGCCGTCGACATAGGGCAGACCGAGGTCCAGGACCACCAGGTCCGGGTTGTCGGCGGCGCCTTCGAGGGCGGCTCGACCGTCCGCCCGAACGTCCACGTCGTACCCCTCGCGACGCAGCGCGCGCGCCAAAGGCTCGGAGATCGCGGGGTCATCCTCAGCCAGCAGCACTCGGGTCATGACCTGATCGTAGGGAAACCGCAGCCAACTTAGCGACCAGGCCACCGAGGTGGGCGTTTCTCGGCGAACGCAGCGACCCCTTCGACCCGGTCCCCGGAGAACGCAGTGGCCTCCCAGCAGCGGTCCTCCACCGCCAGTCCGTCGGCCAGCGAGAGCCCTCCGGCCGCCCGCAACGCCACCTTGGCGTTGCGCAGTCCTACCGGTGAGTTGCGGGCGATCGCGCCGGCGAGCTCGAGCGCGCGGACCCGTGCCGTCCCCGCCGCGACCACCTCGTCCACGGCCCCCATCACGGCCGCGTCGGCCGCCGAGTACCGGCCGGCCGTGAAGACCATCTGTGCGGCCCGGGCGGCTCCGACCCGGCGGGGCAGGAGCTGGGTGCCCCCTCCACCGGGGATCACCCCGACGCTCACCTCCGGCAGGCCCACCACCGCGGACTCGCCGGCGATGATCAGGTCGCAGGCCAGCGCGATCTCGAACCCCCCGCCCAGGGCATAGCCGTCGACCGCCGCGATCACGGGCACCGGCAGGTCGAGCACGGCAGCGTACGCGGCGCGAGCCAGCGGACGCTGCGCCCGCAGCTGCTCGTCGGTGAGGGAGTTGCGCTCCTTGAGGTCGGCCCCGACGCAGAACGCCGTGGGGTGGCTGCTGGTGAGCACCACGGCCCGGGTCAGCCCGTCACCGGACAGGCCCAGGCAGGCTTCGGTGAGCGCCACCGCCATCGTCGTGCTGATGGCGTTCATGGCCTCGGGGCGGTCGAGCACGAGCTCGGCGAGATGACCGCCCTCACCGTGCCGCTCGACGCGTACCAGGGGGTGGTCGCTCATAGGTCCTCGCTCCAGGTCGCGCGCCGCGCGCCCGGGGCCCGGCGCAGCTCGCTCGGGGTCACCGGGCCGATCCCCCGCAGGACCCGTCGACGCTGGGTGGTCATCTCGAACCCTGACACGTCGCCGAGCCGCGCCGCCAGTGCGTCGTCGACGAGCACCCGCCCCGCGCCCGCCACGCTGGTGATCCGGGACGCCCGGTTCACCGTGATGCCGAAGACGTCCCCGAGCCGGGAGATGCAGGGACCGAAGGCCATCCCCACCCGGACGTCGGGCAACAGGTCGTCCTCGCCCATGATGTCGACCAGGTCGAGCGCGATGGCCGCCGCGGGGGCCGCCTCGCGGGTGACGAACAGGATCTCGTCTCCCACGGTCTTGATGACCCGGCCGCCGTGAGCGGTGACGATGTCGGAGGCCAGACCCTCGAAGCGCTGGACCATCACCGCGAGCTGCCGCTCGGACAGTCGCCGCACCATCGTCGTGAAGGACACGAGGTCGGCGAACCCGACGACGCGGCGGACCCCGGCCGGCTGGGCCCCGTCCGGGGTGGAGTCGGCCAGCATGCGCGTGATCGCGGAGGCGATGTGACGGCGCCAGGCGTACACCAGGATCGGCTCGAGGTCGTCGGCCAGCCGGGCGAGGGTGTCCGCTGCGGCCTCCGCGGCCGCGAGGTCGGGCACCGCGCGCGAGTCGGCCTCGTCGAGGTCGGCCTCCAGGGCCGGGTCACCCATCGCCTCGGCCATCAGCTGGGTCTGCCAGACCGCCAGCCGGTCCATCGTCCGGGCGAAGGCGCGCGTCATGGCCAGCGCGGTGGTCTCGTCGAGCTGGTCCTCCCGCACGATGCGCGCGATCGTGCTCAGGGCGAGCAGGTCGGCCTCGGTGAACGCCGGCTCCTCGTCGTCCATCACCGGAAACCCGAGGGCGTGCCAGAACTTGCGACCCGAGAGCGAGGAGACGCCCGCCCCGCGGCTGACGTCGCGCCGGACCATCGAGGCCGGTTTGCCGAGCAGCCGTTCCTCGACGGTCATGGCCAGGTCGGTCGGGTCCTCGCGCGGCGGGGACGGGCGGTGTCGACCGGTGCTGGACACCGCTCACCTCCTGCCGGGTACCAGGGCGGTTGGACCGTGGTCTCACCCACGATCATGCCGTGCCCCGCAACTCGGGCCGGTCCGGGCCCCGGCGGGTTCAGGCCTGCTCGCCCTGTCCGCGGACGTGGACGACGTCGGCTGCCGCGACCGCGTACTCGCCGCTCCCGTCCCTCACCAGCAGGCGGCCCTGCACGTCGACCCCGACCGCCAGCACCTGGTCGGGTCGGCCCGTGCTGTGGTGCAGCTCGACCTCGTGGCCGATGGTGTCGCACGCTGTCCGGTAGGCCGACCGGGCGCTCTGCAGCGCGGACCCGCCGTCCAGGACCGCCTGGTGGCTCACGGCCAGGCGGTCCAGCAGCCCCGCCAGGAGTCCCTCGCGCGACACCACGACGCCACACAGGGCCAGCGAGGTCGCCGTCGGCACGGGCAGCTCCCCGCGGGTCTGCAGGACGTTGACGCCGATGCCGACCACGATCCCGGTGGCGTGCAGCTCGCAGAGCACACCGCACACCTTGCGGCCCTGGTCGCTCGGCACCAGGACGTCGTTGGGCCATTTCAACGAGGTCTGGAGCCCGGTCAGGTCGGCGAGGGTGTCGCGGACCGCGAGCCCGGTGAGCAACGGCACCCAACCCGCGCTCTCACGGTCGTCGGGGAGCGGGAGGAGGGCGGAGACGGCGAGTGCCGCGTGGGGCGGCGTGACCCAGGTGCGGCCCATCCGGCCCCGCCCGGCGGTCTGGTGGTCGGTGGCCACCGCGGTCCAGAGCCGTCCCCCCTCGAGCACCGCCGCGTTCGTCGACGCGGCCCGGGACACCACCTGTACTGCCGCCCACCGGTCATCGGACAACGCTGAGGTGACAGCGCGCACGTCCAAGGGGCTTCGCATGGGCCCAAGGCTAGGCTCCGGACCATGTCGCAATCCACCGAACACGTCTCCATGGGCGGAACCGAGGTTCCGGGCGACATCGACGTCCACACGACCGAAGGCAAGCTCAAGGACCTGAAGCGGAGGGTCGCCGAGGTCGCCGGCGCCGGGTCGGAGCGGGCGGTCGACAAGCAGCACTCGCGGGGCAAGAAGACGGCCCGGGAGCGGCTCGAGATCTTGCTGGACGAGGGCTCCTTCATCGAGATGGACAAGTACGCCCGCCACCGCAGCGTGGCCTTCGGGCAGGAGACGAACCGCCCCTACGGTGACGGCGTCGTCACGGGGTACGGCACCGTCGACGGTCGGACCGTCGCGGTCTTCGCCCAGGACTTCACCGTGTTCGGCGGGTCGCTCGGCGAGGTGTTCGGCGAGAAGATCTGCAAGGTCATGGACTTCGCGATGAAGATCGGGTGCCCGGTCGTCGGGCTCAACGACTCCGGCGGCGCGCGCATCCAGGAGGGCGTGGTGTCCCTCGGGCTGTACGGCGAGATCTTCCGCCGCAACGTGCACGCCTCGGGTGTCATCCCGCAGATCTCGCTGATCATGGGGCCGTGCGCCGGCGGTGCGGTGTACTCCCCCGCGGTCACCGACTTCACCGTGATGGTCGACCAGACCTCGCACATGTTCATCACCGGCCCCGAGGTCATCAGGACCGTGACCGGTGAGGACGTGTCGATGGAGGACCTCGGCGGTGCGCGAGCCCACAACACCAAGTCCGGCGTGGCCCACTACATGGGCGCCGACGAGGACGACGCGATCGAGTACGTCAAGGGTCTGCTGTCGTTCCTGCCCTCGAACAACCTCGAGGAGCCGCCGTCGTTCGCCGACGAGGGTGGGGGGCCGAGCGACCTGGCCGTGACCGATGAGGACCTCGAGCTCGACACGCTGATCCCGGACAACGCGAACACGCCGTACGACATGAGGACCGTGATCGAGCACGTCGTCGACGACGGCGACTTCCTGGAGGTGCAGCCGTTGTTCGCCCCGAACCTGGTGATCGGGTTCGGCCGGGTCGAGGGCCGCTCGGTGGGCGTCGTCGCCAACCAGCCCATGCAGTTCGCCGGCACGCTCGACATCGACGCGTCCGAGAAGGCGGCGCGGTTCGTCCGCACCTGCGACGCGTTCAACGTGCCGGTGCTGACCCTGGTCGACGTCCCCGGCTTCCTGCCCGGCACCGACCAGGAGTGGGACGGCATCATCCGTCGCGGCGCCAAGCTCATCTACGCCTACGCCGAGGCCACGGTCCCGCTGGTCACGGTGATCACCCGCAAGGCCTACGGCGGCGCGTACGACGTGATGGGGTCCAAGCACCTCGGCGCGGACATCAACCTGGCCTGGCCCACCGCCCAGATCGCCGTGATGGGCGCCCAGGGTGCGGTCAACATCCTGTTCCGCAAGCAGCTCGCCGCGGCCGTCGAGCGGGGTGAGGACGTCGAGGAGGTCCGGGCGCAGTTCATCACCGAGTACGAGGACACCCTGGCCAACCCCTACATCGCGGCCGAGCGCGGATACATCGACACCGTCATCACCCCGAGCAACACCCGGATGAACGTGACCAAGGCGCTGCGCGCGCTGCGCACCAAGCGCCAGACGCTCCCGCCCAAGAAGCACGGGAACATCCCGCTGTGAGCGCGTCGAGGACTCCGGGCGGCGACGACGCCCTCCCGGTGAGCGACGACCGGCCCGCACGTCCGACGCTGCGGATCGTCCGAGGCGACGCCACGCCCGAGGAGATCGCCGCGCTGGTGGTCGTGCTGAGCGCGGTCGCCGGAGCGACGAGCACCCCTGTGCGGCAGCCTCGTTCGGACTGGACCTCCCGCGCGCGCGGTGTGCGGCGGATGCCGTCACCGGGACGCGGTGCCTGGCGTGCCTCGGGCCTGCCGAGCTAGGTGCTGCGGCGGCGCACCGACTCCTCGAGCTCGGCGTGGTCGACCGGGTTGAGCACGCGGCCCGCGATGACCGCGCGGGCAGCGTCGAGGTCGCCCATGAAGGCACGGAAGGTCTCGGGCACCGTGATCCCGTGGTCGGGTCGGGAGACCACCTCGATCGGATCCCCTTGGTGCAGAACACCTCCGGTCACCACGGCGAGATAGGCGCCCGAGCGACCGTGGTCGGTGAACCGGCGCACCCAGCGTCGCTCTCCCATCGCGCCGGCAAACGTGCGACACGGGACGCGAGGCCCGGTGACCTCCAGGAGCACCTCGCCCACCTGCCACCGCTCGCCCACGAGTGCGCCGTCGACGTCGAGCCCGACGGTGGTGAGGTTCTCCCCGAACCTGCCGTCCGGCAGCTCGCGTCCCAGCTCAGCCTCCCACCAGTCGATCTCCTCGCGGGCCACCGCGTACACCGCCTGGAAGTCACCTCCGTGGTGCCGGCGATCGCCGATGTAGTCACCGACCAGGCCACTGCCGTCGCCACCGTGCTTGGGTCCGGGCGCCCGCACCTCGGCCTGGCGGACCGGCTGCTTGCCGATGCCGGTCTTCCCGGTGGTCGAGCTCGCGGTGAGCACCTTTGCGCCGACGTTGAGCGAGCGGACATGTGCCGGGTGCGCCGGGTCGGGGATCATCACGGCCATGGGCCCGAGCCTAGGACGACACGCGCCCCGTCGGGCGACCCGGTGCGCGAGCGCCCGACCCCAGGGGGATCCTCGGGTCGGGCGCTGGCGGTTCGGGTCATCGGGTGACCCGGCGGCCGCGGCTACCGGAACGTGGTGGCGTTGAGCGCGTTGACGATCCCCTCGCCGTACCAGGTGTTGGCATACGCGGTCCCCTCGCAGGAAGCGGCGTAGCTCGCGTCACGGTCCGGATAGGTGTACACCGCTGCCGGGCAAGCGGTGTTGGCCGCAGTGCGCTGCAGGATGCGGGCGGTCTGGAACGCCGGCAGGGTCAGCCCCGGCCTCGCGGAGTCGGCCTTGCCCCACCGCCCGACGATCAGTGCCGCCACACCCGCGGCGTGCGGGCTCGCCATCGACGTGCCCTGCAGGTACTGCCAGTAGGCGCAGCTGGCGATGCCGTCGGGGCACTGCGAGACGATGAACGGGTCGACCGACTCGCCGGTGGCCGGGTCCAGCGAGGTGGGGGGGACGTTGGCCTTCGGCATCGCCGCCAGGACCAGGTTGCCGGGGGTGGCATAGGTGTCGGTCCCGAAGCCGTCGCGGTAGTACCCGCCCGGTGCCGACACCGTGGCTGCGTCATGACCCCAGTTGCTGTAGTCGGCTTTGAGCCTGCTCGGACCCGTCGACGTCACGGTGACGACGCCGTCGCCCTCGGCGGGCATGTTGAGGCAGGAGTTGTCGACGACGCGGGGGTGCTCGGTGCCCGGCGGGAAGTCCGGGCTGCTGCCGTCTGCCGTCGGGTTGTCCAGGTCGGTGTGCTCGTTGCCGGCCGCCGCGACCAGCGTCACGCCGTGGCTCCTCGCGTACCGAAGGGCACGGTTCGTCGCCTTGACGATGATCCGCTGCTCCTGCTGCTCGGCGGCGCTGTCAGCGGGGTTGTTCGCGCAGTTGTAGAGCCACGGGTCGATGTAGTAGCTCATGTTGACGACGTCGATACCGATGTCGGCGGCGTAGGTCAGTGCGTTGACCGTGGGCGCGAGGAAGAAGTACCCCGAGTCCTGGCCGGTGCGCAGGTTGACGATCTGGGCGTTCGGCGCGACGCCGGTGATGCCGATCCCGTTGCGAGGAGCGGCGATCGTGCTCGCGACGTGAGTGCCGTGGTCGTTCTCGTCGACGTCGTTCGGGTCGGCGCACGAGCCGTCGGGGTCGCTCGCGCACGATCCGTCGATGGCTGGGATGTCCACGGTGAAGTTGCGGCTCAGCGCGCGGTTGAAGTATGGGGCGATGTCGGGGTGGCTGGCGTCGACGCCGGTGTCCATGATGCCGACCCGGACGCCCTTGCCGGTGTTCTTCGCGTCATGGGCCTGCGGCGCCATGATCTGGGTCATGTCCCACTGCAGCGACGCCAGCGGCTCCTCGCCGCGCTTCGCCGCGGCCGCGGTGGACGCGGTGGTGACGACGCGCTGGGCGGGTCCGGACTTCGCGGCGAGCTGACGATCGGCAAGGGCCCGCTCGAGGTCCTGGCTCGGCGCCCGGGTCTGCCTCGGTGCCTGCGCGACGACCCGGTCGGAGGTGTAGCCCTCCACCTCGGGTGCGCTCGCCACCGAGGTGGTGAACCCGGCGCTACGGGTGGTCACGGTGTACAGGCCGACGACGTCGTTCACGGCGGTGACGGCGCCGCCGGCCCGAGCGATGGCGCGGCGCACGGCGACGGGGCTGGCCGAGTCCCGGGCGAGGACGAGATAGGTCCTCGCCTCGGAGCGGCCGGGCCCGGGGGCCTGCTGGCCCTGCGGAGCAGCCAGCGCAGGGCTACCGGCCAGCGCGGTGCCGACCAACGCCACGGCTGCGCAGGCAGCCCCGGTCATACGTGAGGACCACACCATCAGAACTCCATCTCGGGGGGTAGTGAGGGCACCTTGAGCACACGTGCCCATCCGGGGACCCTACGCTCGCCGCTGCCACGCGCAGCCACCGGAAACCAGCGCGGGTCCCGCCTCGACGGGGGTACGTTCGCACGGTGAACACCTCCACGCCCCGCATCCCGACGGAGGTCGACGCCGTCGCCGACGACTACCTCGCGTCCTCGACCGCGCTGAGCCCCATCGAGGCCACCTACCTGGGCATCGCCGAAGGTCAGGAGGACTTCGACGACCTCTCTCCCGAGGGTTACCAGGCCCACGCCGACCTGGTCTCGCGCACGCTCGATGCACTCGCAGCCGCGACTCCCGTCGATGCGATCGACCACGTGACGGTGTCCGCGCTGCGCGAGCGGCTCGAGCTGGCGCAGGAGTTCCGGGCGGCCGGGTTGGACGAGATGGAGATCAACGTGATCTCCTCCCCGTTGCAGAACGTGCGTGGCGTGTTCGACCTGATGAGCACCGAGTCGTCCGAGGACTGGTCGGTCCTCGGGCGCCGGATGGCGAAGGTTCCCCGCGCGCTCGACCAGTGGGTCACCACCTTGCGGGCGGCCGCCGGCCGAGGTGATGTCGGTCCGAGACGCCAGGTGACGGCCTGCATCAACCAGTGTTCTGACCTCGTGGCCGACGACGGGTACTTCGCCGGCATCCTCAAGCAGGCCAGGGCGGCCGGCCTCGACGACGAGGTGGTCGCCGACCTCACCAGCGCGGTGGGGGACGCGGCCGCGGCGTACACCTCCCTCGCCCAGACGCTGCGCCACGACCTGCTGGACCGGGCACCCGAGGCCGACGCGTGCGGCGCCGAGCGCTATGCGCTGCACTCCCGGTCGTTCCTCGGCGCGACCGTCGACCTCGCCGAGACCTACCAGTGGGGCCAGGAGGAGCTGGCGCGGATCACGGCGGAGATGCAGGAGGTCGCGGGACGGATCCGCCCCGGTGCCAGCGTGAAGGAGGCCGTCCGCCTCCTTGACGCCGACCCGGCCTACCACCTCGAGGGCACGGACGCGCTCCGCACCTGGATGCAGGAGCGCGCCGACGAGGTCATCGCCGACCTCGCCGGCACCCACTTCGACATCCCCGCCCCGATCCGCACCATCGAGTGCATGATCGCCCCCACACAGTCGGGCGGGATCTACTACACGGCTCCCAGCGAGGACTTCTCCCGCCCGGGTCGGATGTGGTGGGCCGTGCCCAAGGGCGTGACCTCGTTCGGCACCTGGCGTGAGCTGACCACGGTGTACCACGAGGGTGTTCCCGGGCATCACCTCCAGGTCGGGCAGACGGTGTTCCGCTCCGAGCTGCTCAACCGCTGGCGCCGGCTGGCCTCGTGGACCTCGGGCCACGGCGAGGGCTGGGCGCTGTACGCGGAGCGGCTGATGTCCGACCTCGGCTACATGGACGACCCCGGCAACCGGATGGGCCTGCTCGACGGCCAGTCGCTGCGCGCTGCCCGCGTGGTGCTGGACATCGGCGTGCACTGCGGGTTCGAGGCCCCGGCCGAGGTCGGCGGCGGGACCTGGGACTACGACAAGGCCTGGTCGTTCCTCGGGGCGCACGCCAACATGGAGGAGGGCTTCCTGCGCTACGAGCTCGACCGGTACCTCGGGTGGCCGGGTCAGGCCCCGTCGTACAAGGTCGGGGAGCGGATCTGGATGGAGCTGCGCGACGAGGTGGCCGCCCGTGAGGGCGACGCGTTCGACATCACCGCCTTCCACCGTCGGGCCCTCGACATCGGCGGCGTCGGCCTGGACACCCTGCGCGAGGCAGTGCTGGCTCAGGTGTGACCGGCGCGGAGGCGCCGCTGCCCTCGACTCGCGGGGTGCGGTCGGCCCCTCACGCCGACGGAAGGGCCCGCCCCCTCACGCCGACGGAGGGCCCGCCCACAGTCCCCGCACGTGGCCGAGGTGCTGGTGCATCAGGGCCTCGGCTCCTGCGGCGTCCCCGGTCAGGACGAGGTCGAGGAGCTCGGCGTGCTCCAGGGCCGAGGCCCGCAGACGCCCCGACCGGGCGAGCGCCTGTAGGCCGTACAGGCGGCTGCGGGAGCGCAGCGAGTCGACCAGGTCGACCAGCGCCCGGTTGCCCGCGAGGACGAGCAGCCCGCGGTGGAAGCGCCGATCCGCTTCGACATAGGCGACCAGACCGTCGTCGGCGACAGCGTCGACGATGGCCCGGGCCTGCGGTCTGAGTGCCTCCACGGCGGAGCGTGGCACCGCGCCGCCCACCGAGCGGGCCACCTGAGCGACCGTCGGCGGCTCGAGCAGGGCGCGCACCGCCGTCATCTCGTCGAGGTCCTGCTCGGACAGCTCCGTCACGCGGAATCCCTTGTTGCGCAACGCCTCGACCAACCCCTCGGTGACGAGGTCGAGCATCGCCTCCCGGATGGGTGTGGCCGAGACGGCGTACCGCTGGGCCAGCACCGGAGCGGAGTAGACGACGCCGGGCCGCATCTCGCCGGTCATGATGGCGGCGCGGAGGGCGGCCGCCACCTGCGCGCGCAGGCTCTCCCGGACGATCGTCACGGGGCGAGCGTAGCCGCGATGGACGCCACTGGCGTGTGACATGTAACATTTTATTGTGCCTCTCTCTCCTGCCGACCTCCCCGGCCCCGCCCAGTCCGACACCGTCTCGCCCCACCGCACCCCCTGGCACGGCGTCATCGTCGCCACCGCGTTGCCGATGCGTGACGACCTCTCGGTGGACCTCGACGCCTATGCCGAACACGTCGCGTGGCTCGCAGCGAGCGGCTGCCACGGGGTGGCCCCCAACGGCTCGTTGGGCGAGTACCCCACGCTCACGCCGGACGAGCGCGCCCAGGTCGTGCGCACCGCGGTCGCCGCGGCGCCCGAGGGTTTCACCGTGATGCCGGGAGTGGGCGCCTACGGCGCGAGGGAGGCGCGGCGGCTGGCCGAGCAGGCGGCCGAGGCCGGCGCCCAGGTCGTGATGGCGCTGCCCCCCAACTCCTATCGCTGCGACGAGCGCGCAGTGCTCGAGCACTTCCGCGAGGTCGCCGAGGCGGGGCTGCCGGTGACGGCGTACAACAACCCGATCGACACCAGGACCGACCTGACACCGGCGCTGCTCGCGAAGCTGCACGCCGAGGGCCTGATCGTCGCGGTCAAGGAGTTCAGCGGCGACGTGCGCCGCGCCTATGAGATCGCCGAGGCCGCGCCGGGTCTGGACCTGATGATCGGCAGCGACGACATCGTCCTCGAGGTCGGTCTCGCCGGCGCCAAGGGCTGGGTCGCGGGATACACCAACGCGTTCCCGCGCAGCACCGTCGCGCTCTTCGAGGCGTCGGTGAGCGGCGACCTGGCCACCGCGCTCCCGCTGTACCGCCAGCTCCATCCGCTGCTGCGCTGGGACTCCCGGACCGAGTTCGTCCAGGCGATCAAGCTGTCGATGGACCTGGTCGGACGCCGTGGAGGCCCCTGCCGTCCGCCGCGTCAGCCGCTGCTCCCGGAGCAGGAGCGTGCGGTCCGCGCGGCCACCGAGGTCGCACTGGCCGCCGGACTAGCCTGACCCCCATGCGCACGCGCCGGGTCTTCCACGCCGTCGACTCCCACACGGAGGGCATGCCGACCCGGGTCATCACCGGCGGGGTCGCACCCCTGCCGGGCGACACCATGGCCCAGCGTCGGGAGTGGTTCGTCGCCCACAGCGACGACGTCCGCACCCTGCTGATGTACGAACCGCGCGGCCACGCCTCGATGTCGGGCGCGATCCTGCAGCCGTCCACCCGCCCCGATGCGGACTGGGGGGTGCTGTTCATCGAGGTGTCCGGCTGCCTGCCGATGTGCGGGCACGGCACGATCGGGGTGGCGACCGTGCTGGTCGAGACCGGGATGGTTCGGGTCACCGAGCCGGTGACGACCGTGCGCCTGGACACCCCGGCCGGGCTGGTGGTCGCCGAGGTTGCGGTGCACGATGGCGCCGCGCGGTCGGTGACCCTGCGCAACGTGCCGTCGTACTGCGACCGCCTCGACGCGACCGTGCAGGTGCCGGGTCTCGGCGCGGTGCGGTACGACCTGGCCTACGGCGGGAACTTCTATGCCATGGTCGAGCTCGCTGAGCTGGGCCTGCCGTTCGAGCGGGCCGAGAAGCAGCGGCTGCTCGACGCGGGTCTGGCGATCATGACCGCGATCAACGAGGACGACGCCCCGGTGCACCGGGAGGATCCGGCCATCGCGGGGTGCCACCACGTCGCGCTCATCGCGCCGGGGTCGAGCGCCCAGCACTCCCGGCACGCCATGGCGATCCACCCGGGGTGGTTCGACCGCAGCCCGTGCGGCACCGGGACCAGTGCTCGGATGGCCCAGCTCCACGCCCGGGGGGACCTCGGGCTGGGCACCGACTTCGTCAACGAGTCGTTCATCGGCACGCGGTTCACCGGCCGCCTGGTCGACCTCGCCACGGTCGGCGGGCGGCCCGCGGTCCTCCCGACGATCACCGGACGCGCGTGGCTGACCGGCACGGCGCAGTACTTCCTCGACCCCGATGACCCGTTCCCCGCGGGCTTCCTGCTCTGAGGATGGGCACGCTCCCGAGCAGTGCGGATGTCGTCGTGGTCGGCGCCGGCATCGTGGGTGCGGCCTGCGCGCTGTCGCTGGCCCGCGCGGGCCTGTCGGTCGCGATCGTGGACCGCGGGCCGGTGGGAGGCGGCACCACCAGCCGCGGAGAGGGCAACATCCTGCTCTCCGACAAGGGATCCGGGCCCGAGCTCGACCTCGCACTGGTGTCCCGGCAGGCCTGGCTCGACCTCGGGGACGAGCTCGGTCCGGACACCTTCGAGCTCGAGGCCAAGGGCGGTCTCGTCGTGGCGCTCGAAGCCGACACCCTGCCCGCGCTGCGTGACCTCGCCGACGAGCAACGGCGCGCAGGGGTCGTTGCCGAGCCCGTCCCGGCCGGCTCGCTGCGTGACCTCGAGCCACACCTGACTCCCGCTGCGGCGGGTGGGTTCCTCTATCCCCAGGACCTCCAGGTGCAGCCGGTCATGGCGGCCGCCGCCCTGGTCGGGGCGGCCCGCCGGCTCGGCGCCGTCCTGTGCGCGGGGACCGAGGTGCTCGGCGCGCAGCGGGCAGCGGGCGGACACGTCATCGGCGTGCGCACGACCCGTGGCTCGATCGCCACGGGCACCGTGGTCAACGCGGCCGGCACCTGGGGCGGCGAGGTGGGACGGCGGCTCGGTGGGCCGATCCCGGTCCTCCCCCGACGCGGCACGATCCTGGTGACCGAACCGCTCCCAAGGCTGGTGCAGCACAAGGTGTACACCGCCGAATACGTCGCCAACGTCGCGTCCGGTGAGGCCGGCCTGGAGACCTCGACCGTGGTCGAGGGGACCCGCGGTGGCACCATCCTCATCGGCGCGACCCGCGAACGGGTCGGGTTCGACGCCCTCGCTGTCACCGGAGGCGCTGGGCCGGTTGGCACGGGGTGCGGTCGCGTTGTTCCCGGCGCTGCGCGACGTGTACCTCCTGCGCCACTACACAGGGTTCCGGCCGTACTGCCCCGACCACCTCCCGGTGATCGGACCGGACCCGCGGGTGCCGGGCCTCATCCACGCGTGTGGGCACGAGGGCGCAGGGATCGGCCTGGCGACCGGGACCGGCCTGCTGGTCGCGGCGATCGTCACGGGCAGCGAGATGCCCTGCGCGGCAACGCCGTTCAGCCCAGATCGCCTGTGCGGATAGGTCGGAGCGGCATGAGCGAGTTCGACTTCGACGGCCGACCGGTGCCGTTCGCGACGGGGCAGAGCGTCGGCGCGGCCCTCACCGCGGTCGGGATCCGGTCGTGGCGCACCACGCGCGTCGCCGCCCGTCCGCGTGGGCTGTTCTGTGGGATCGGGATCTGTTTCGACTGCCTGGTCGTGGTCGACGGCGTCCCCAACCAGCGGGCCTGTCTGGTGATCGCGGCCGAGGACATGTCGGTCTCGGTTCAGGAGGCGACCGGTCATGACGACCCCCCACGCTGACCCCGACCTGGTCGTGGTCGGCGCCGGTCCGGCCGGACTCGCCGCCGCCACGACCGCTGCGGCGGCAGGCCTCTCCGTGGTCCTGCTGGACGCCGGAGCCGTTGCCGGTGGCCAGTACTGGCGCCACCCGGCACCCGGCACCCACCGCACCGGAACGGCGCTGGACCCCGAGCGGCTGGACGGCCTGCACCACGACCTGCCGACCTACCGCTCGCTCGTGGGGGCGCTCACGACCGTGGACCACCGGTTCCACCACCACGTGTGGGCGGTGCACCGCCTCGACGACCGCTGGATCGTGCGTGCCGTGGACCGCGGGGAGGGCAGGGAGCGCGCGGCGACCCTGCGGGCGCCTCGCCTGGTGCTCGCCACCGGGGCCTACGACCGGCAGCTCCCGTTCCCCGGCTGGGACCTCCCCGGCGTGATGACCGCGGGCGGCGTCCAGGCCCTGCTCAAGGGTCACGGGGTCGCGGCCGGCACCCGCGCGGTGGTCGCCGGGACCGGCCCGTTCCTGCTCCCCGTCGCCACCGGGCTGGCCCGGGCCGGGGTCCGGGTGCTCGGGATCCACGAGGCCAGCTCCCCGACCCGCTGGGCGCGCGAGCTCGGTGCCGTCGTCCGCGCGCCCGCCATGGTGCGCGAGGGCGCGGTGTACGCCGCGGCCCTGGCCCGCGCGCGGGTGCCCCTGCACCCCCGGTCCGCCGTGGTGGCCGCTCACGGGACCGACGAGCTGGAGGCTGTGACGGTGGCGCGGCTCGACGGCTCCGGACGCGTGCGGAGCGGCTCCGAGCGCCGGGTCGAGGTCGACCTGCTTGCGGTCGGCTGGGGCTTCACCCCCCAGCTCGAGCTCCCGCTGCAGACGGGCGCCGCCACCCAGGTCGACGTCGACGGCTCGCTGGTCTGTGTCGTCGACGAGGCCCAACGGAGCACGGCCGACGACGTCTGGGTCGCGGGTGAGGCGTGCGGCATCGGCGGGGCAGCCCTGGCCGTGGTCGAGGGGCGCATCGCGGGACGGAGCGCGGCGGGGCAACCCGCCGATCCCGCACTCGCGCGCGAGCGGTCGCGGCGGCGGCGGTTCGCCGCGGCCCTGCACGCGGCCCACCCGGTCCCTCGGGACTGGACGAGCTGGTTGACCCCTGACACGATCCTGTGTCGCTGCGAGGAGGTCACCGTCGGCGCGGTCCGGGAGGTCGTCGACCGTGATGGTGTCCGTGACCCGCGCGCGGCCAAGCTCCTCACCCGGCCGGGGATGGGCTGGTGCCAGGGCCGGGTCTGCGGCTTCGCGACCGCGCACCTCCTCGCTTCCTGGACCGACACACCCCCCGAGCTGGGCAGCCTGTCCCAGCGCCCCGTCGCCAGCCCGATCACCTTCGGGGCCCTCATCGACGCGACCGTGGATGCCGTCGAGACCCCACCCCACCCGCACGTCGAGACCCCACCCCACCCGAACTTGGGTGCCTAGACGCTCGGGACTCCGAGCGTTCAGGCACCCAAAGCTGCGGTAGGGGCTCGGGAGGCGGCGCGGTAGTGGCTCGGGGCGGCATAGATCGGGGACCTGCGCCGTTCCCCTACCCGCCAGCTTGTCCCCTGCCCGCGGGCCTGGCTGAGAGGATCAACGCGTGGAGTTCGCCGTCACCATCGTCGCCATCGTCGCGACCGTCACCCTGGTCGCAGCCCTGGCCTCGCGCGCCGGCGTGCCCGAGCCGCTGGCGCTGATCGTCGTCGGCGTGGCCGGGTCCTACCTGCCGTTCATCTCCGAGCCCGAGCTCAGCCCCGAGGTGGTGCTGCTCGGACTGCTGCCACCGCTGCTGTACGCGGCGGCGCTGCGCACCTCGCTGGTCGACTTCCGGGCCAACCGGGGTCCGATTATCTCGCTGTCGGTCGGACTGGTGCTGGCCACGGCGTTCGCGGTCGGCCTGGTTGCCTGGTGGCTGCTGCCGATCCCGTTCGCGGTCGCCTTCGCCCTCGGCGCGATCGTCGCGCCGCCCGATGCGGTCGCGGCCACCTCGATCGCCCGCCGCATGGGTCTGCCCCGCGGGATCGTCACGATCCTGGAGGGTGAGTCGCTCATCAACGACGCCACGGCCCTGGTGTCGCTGCGCACCGCCATCGGCGCGTTCTCGGTGGCCGGCGTGGCAGCGGCCGAGGTGTCGTTCGGCCGCGTCGCGCTCGAGTTCGTGTGGGCGGTGGTTGGCGGAGTCGCGATCGGGGTCCTCGTCGCCCTCGTGGTCACCAAGGTGCGCCGGCTGTTCGACGCGGCCGTGCTGGACACCGCGTTGTCGTTCATGGCGCCGTTCCTGGCCTACCTCCCGGCTGAGCACGTCGGGGCGTCCGGTGTCCTCGCCGTGGTGGTCGCCGGGCTGCTCATCGGTCACAAGGCGCCCCTGCTGCAGTCGGCCTCCTCCCGGCTCAGCGAACGGATCAACTGGGCCACGGTGCAGTTCCTGCTGGAGAACGCGGTGTTCCTGATGATCGGCCTGCAGATGCGGCGCATCGTCAGCGACGTGACCGCGTCCGACATCGGGGTCGGGCAGATCGCGGTCGCGGTCCTGGCCGTGCTGGCCACGGTGCTGGTCGTCCGCCCGCTCTGGGTGTTCCCCGCGGGCTGGCTGATGCGGCGCACGCGCCTGCTGGACCGCGAGACACCGTTCACCCACTCCGCGATCGTCTCCTGGGCAGGTATGCGCGGAGTGGTCACCCTGGCGGCCGCGCTCTCGCTGCCTCGCGACCTCGAGCACCGCGATGTGCTCGTGTTCGCGGCCATGGTCATCACCGTGGCCACGCTGCTCGCCCAGGGCACGACGCTGCCGTGGCTCGCTCGCAGGCTCGGTGTCAGGGGTCCGGACCCCCAGGAGGACGCGCTCCAGGAAGCCAGCGTCATGCAGTCCGCGATCCGCGCGGGGCTGAGCAAGCTGGACGAGTGCAGCGACGCCGACGCTGCCACGGTCCAGACCATGCGCGAGCGGGCGGAGAAGCGGACCAACATCATCTGGGAGCGTCTCGGCGGGCTCGGCCGCGAGCTCCTGGAGGAGACGCCCACCGAGGCCTACCGCCGACTGCGGCTGATCGGTCTGACCGCCGAACGCGCCGAGGTGCTGCGCCTGCGTGACACCGGCACCGTCGACCAGGAGATCATCAGCCACGTCCTGGCCCAGCTGGACATCGAGGAGTCGATGATCGAGCGGGTCCAGGAACGCACGAGCGTCCTGCGCGAGACGCCCCTGCTGCCGGTCGCCCGTCCCGGCGGCGACTGCGAGGACCTGCGCGAGGACTTCCACCAGGTCGCTCCGAACACCCCCGACGGCTGCGGCGACTGCCTCCGCGACTCGATGACGTGGGTGCACCTGCGGCTCTGCCTCGACTGCGGCAACGTCGGGTGCTGCGACTCCTCGGCGGGTCGTCACGCCGAGGCGCACTTCCAGGAGGCGGGTCATCCGGTCATGCGCAGCTTCGAGCCGGGTGAGGCCTGGCGGTGGTGCTACGTGCACGAGCTGCTGGGCTGAGCCCACACACCCGGTCTGCGTACACCGGTGCCCGGCCGGTGGGGCCCCTCCCACCTGGTGGGTAGCCTCGGCCGGGTGACCCGCCTGATCCTCGCCTCCGCCTCCCCCGCCCGCCGAGAGCTGCTCCGACGGGCGGGGCTCGAGCCGACCATCATGGTCAGCACCGTCGACGAGGCAGCCGCCACCGCTGCGGCCGAGGAGCGGTTCGGCCCGCTCGCGCCCGAGGACGTCGCGCTGACCCTGGCACGGGCCAAGGCCGAGGACGTGGCCGCTCAGGGTGTCGAGGGCGTCGTGATCGGCTGCGACTCCGTGCTGGAGCTGGCCGGGGAGGCCCACGGCAAGCCGGTCGACGCGGCCCAGGCCGTGGCCCGCTGGAAGGCGATGCGCGGTCGCAGCGGCGTGCTGCACACCGGGCACTGGGTCGTGGACAACCGGCCGTCCGGCGAGGACGGCGACGGTACGGGCGGGACCCTCGGCGCAGTCGCGTCGACGACCGTGCACTTCGGCGACGTCGATGACGCCGAGATCGAGGCCTACGTCGCCACGGGCGAACCGCTGCGCGTGGCCGGCGCGTTCACCCTCGACGGCCTCGGCGCGCCGTACGTCGTGGGCATCGAGGGCGATCCGAGCAACGTCGTCGGGCTCAGCCTGCCCCTGTTGCGTGACCTGCTGGCCGAGATCGGCCTCGCATGGCGGACGTTGCGGGCACCCCACAGCTGAGCCGCACCCTCCCAGCCACGGGCGGTCGGCCGTAGCCGTCAGGAACCCTGTCGGAACACGATCAGGCGGCGGGCAGGCCCAGGTGACGGGCGATGAGCATCCGCTGGACCTCGGACGTGCCTTCGCCGATCTCCAGGATCTTGGCGTCGCGGTAGAACCGGGCCACCGGGTACTCCTCCATGAACCCGTTGCCGCCGAAGACCTGGGTGGCGGTGCGGGTCGCGGCGACCGCGGCCTCGGTGGCATACAGCTTGGCGATCGCGGCAGCCTGCTTGACCTCGGCCACCGACCGCCGTCCCGCGTGCAGCTCGTCCTTGAGCCACGCCGCCTTGTAGACCAGGAGTCGGGCCGCCTCGACCGACACGGCCAGGTCGGCGATCGGGAACGCGACACCTTGGTTCACCCCGATCGGCCGACCGAACGCGGTGCGGCTACCGGCGTACTCGGCGCTCAGCTCGAGACAGGCCTGCGCCAGGCCGAGGGCCAGTGAGGCGATCGCGATGCGGCCGTCGTCGAGGGTCTTGAGGAACTGGCGGAAGCCCTGACCGCGCTCCCCGAGGAGGTGGTGGTCCGGCACCCGGCAGTCCTCGAAGGTCAGCCCGTGCGTGTCGGACACGTGCCAACCCAGCTTGCGGTAGGCGGGCTCGACGACGAACCCCTCGGTGCCGGACGGCACCATGATCGCGCTGATCTCCGGCGAACCGTCCTCCAGCGTGCCCGTGCGGGCCGTCACGGTGACCACCGAGGTGATGTCGGTCCCGGAGTTGGTGATGAACGCCTTCGACCCGCGGACGACCCACTCCTCGCCGTCCAGCGTGGCCCGGGTCCGGGTGGCGGCGGCGTCCGAGCCGGCCTCGGGCTCGGTCAGGCCGAACCCGGCCAGGGCGCGTCCTGCGACCAGGTCAGGGAGGTACTGCTCCTTCTGCTCCTGGCTGCCGTAGGTCAGGATCGGGTTGATGCCGAGGCCGACACCGGCCGACAGCGTGATGCCGATCGACTGGTCGACCCGGCCGAGCTCCTCGATCGCCACGCAGAGGGCGGTGAAGTCGCCGCCCGCGCCCTCACCCGAACCACCGAACTCCTCGGGGACGACCAGGCCGAACAACCCGAGATCTCCCATCTTGGGCACGAGGTCGACCGGGAAGTAGCTGTCACGGTCCCACTTCTCGATGTGCGGGGCGACCTCGGCCGCGGCGAACTCGCGCACCACCTGACGGAAGTCCTCGTGGTCCTTGCTGAGCTCGAACATGCGGTGGTCCCTCTCGGTCGGCGCCCGAGGATCACCCGAACACGCGGTCTGAATCTGCTTGACGTTGACGTAAACGTAAAGCAAGATCGGCTCTGTGACAACCGCAGCCCCCACGCGCGCCCGCCAGACCACCTGGACGATCCGCGAGATCGCCGACGAGTTCGAGGTGACCCACCGGACCGTCCGGCACTACGAGGATCTCGGGCTGATCAGCCCGGAGCGGCGCGGCACGACGCGTGTGTACCACCGCCGGGACCGCACCCGTCTCGGGCTGATCCTGCGCGGCAGGCGGCTCGGGTTCCCGCTCGAGGAGGTCCGCACGATCATCGACCTGTACGACGCACCCCGGGGCAGGGCGAGCCAGCTCGAGTACGTCCTCGCCCAGGTGGACGAGCGCCGGGCCGACCTGGAGGAGCGACGACGTGACCTCAACGCCGCGCTGCGGGAGCTCGGCGAGTTCGAGCGGCGATGTCGGAGCGACCTGTCCGGCCTCGGTGCGACCGGCGGCTAGGGCCGGGCCAGGAACGCGTCGATCTCGGCTGACGTGGGTGCGGTGGCCGGTCCACGGCGCGTCACCTTGATCGCACCTGCCGCATTCGCCCGACGCGCGCTCTCGAGCCAGTCGGCACCCAGTGCACGGCAGGCGGCCAGCACACCGGTGTGGGTGTCGCCAGCACCGTTGGTGTCCACCGGCACCTGCGGATAACCGGGCACCTCGGTGGTGGTCCCGTCCACGCGCACGACGCAGCCGTTGGGGCCATCCCGGACGACGACGACCGACGCGCCGGGCATCCGGTTCGCCACTGCCTCGGCGCTCGGGGCGATCGAGCCGATACCAGTGAGCTGCTCGGCCTCCTCGGCGTTGCTGGTCCACACCGTGGTGAGTGCCAGCACCTGCTCGGTCAGGCCGGGCTCGAGGCTCGCGAACGCAGCCCCGGGGTCGAGCACCACGCACACCCCTGCCGGTAGCCCGCCGAGCCAGTGCAGGAGCGGGTCCCGGGTCGCCCCGAAGAGGCTGTAGCCGCTCACGCAGACCAGGTCGCCCGCCGCCGGGGCCGAGATCTGGAGGGACCCCACGGTGATCCGGCGCTCGGCGCCCTGGGTGGTCACGAAGGTGCGCTCGGCGGACGGCTCGAGCATCACGAAGCAGACGCCGGTGTCGAGGCCGTCGACCGGAGGCGCCGAGAGGGTGACTCCCTCGGCCGCACAGGCAGCACGGACGAGATCGGCGTTCGGGCCCTCCCCGTGCGCTCCCGCGTGGACACAGGTCGCGCCGGAGCGGGCTGCCGCAAGCAGGATGTTGACTGCACCTCCGGCATACCGGTGGTGGCTGGTCGCGACGGCGTTCCCGCCTCGCCGAGGCAGGCCGGCCACCTCGACCACCTCGTCGACGAGAGCCTGGGCCGTGTGGATCACCCGCGGTCGCACCATGACGGCACCCTAGGACGCCGGTCGCCTGACGCCGCGCGGCGACCCGCGGGTCTACGGTGTCGCAATGTCCGTCCTGAGTCGCCGGTCCCTGGTCACTGTGGTGACTTCCGCAACGCTGGTGCTGGCGGGAGGTGCCGCGGCGGCTCGACCATCCGTGGGGTCAGTGGACCCCGCGCGGGGACGGCCGGGCGCGTCGGCTGCGACCGCCGTACAGGCCGCGCCGGCAGGAGCGCGAGTGCGGGTCGCGCCGGCCGGACCAGCAGTTGACATCGAGACGATCGAGTCCGGCCTCACCATCCCCTGGGACCTGGTCTTCCTCCCCGACGGATCGATGCTGTTCAACGAGCTGGCCGGCCAGACCTACCTGCGGTCGGCGAGCGGAGTTCGCACCCGCGTGAGGATGAACCAGTCCGACGTCTCGCTGGCCGATGCCGGGGGGCTGAGGGGCATGACCATCGACCCGGCGTTCGCGACCAACCGGCTGTTCTACACCTGCCAGTCCCACCTCGACCCCGCGACCTCCCTCCAGCAGGACGTGCGGGTCGTGCGCTGGAGGCTCACCGCCAGCGGGAAGCGGGCGACGCGGGTGGGTGCCCCGGTCGTCGCCGGAATCCCCCTCGGTGAGGACCATTCGGGGTGCCGGATCCGGTTCGGCAACGACGGCATGCTGTACGTCGGCACGGGCGACGGGGGCGTCGGCACGAACCCCCAGAGCCTGAACTCCCTGGGCGGCAAGATCCTTCGCGTCAACGCTGACGGCACGGTCCCCGCGGACAACCCGTACGCCGCCGGTGGCGGCCGGGCGGCCTACGTCTGGAACAAGGGGCACCGCAACATCCAGGGGCTGGCTCGCCGACCGGGCACCGACCAGATGTGGAGCGTCGAGCACGGGCCGGACCGCGACGACGAGGTGAACCTTGTTCTGCGCAAGGCGAACTACGGATGGAACCCCGTCCCCGGCTACAACCAGGACGTCCCGATGACCGACCTCACGACGTTTCCGAACGCCACCGAGGCGGCGTGGTCCAGCGGCGTCCCCACGCTCGCCACCAGCGGAGCGACGTTCCTCAAGAGCCCCAGCTGGCGCGCGTGGAACGGCGCCCTCGCCGTCGGTCTCCTCAAGGACATGGGCGTGATGATCCTGACCATCGGGGCGAACGACGTGGTGACCGGCCAGACCCAGATACCCGAGCTGGACGACACCTACGGTCGGATCAGGACGGCCCAGCTCGGCCCGCTCAACACGCTGTACCTCACCACCAGCAACGGTCGAGGCACTGACCTGGTCCTCAAGGTCACGCCACGCTGACTGCCCGACACCGGGCGAGCGGCAGCCGCGAGACCGACCTAGCCTTGGACGATGACGAAGATCTTCCGTTGGACAGGGGTGGCCGCGCTCCTCCCGCTGGCCCTGCTGCCCGCCATCACCGGTGCGGGTCCGGCCACCGGCAGTCCCAGTGCCGTGCCCGCAGCTGCACGGGCCGTGCGGGTCCAGACCCTGGTCGGTGGTCTGACCATCCCGTGGGACCTGGCCTTCCTGCCCGACCGGGCCATGATCTTCACCGAGAGGGGTGGGACGACCCGGATCCGCACGACGTCCGGAACCGTCCGCACCCTGCGGATGGACCAGGGGTACCTGCGCGTGGCCGGCGAGGTCGGGCTGCTCGGCATCACGGTCGACCCCCACTTCGCCTCCAACCGCCGGTTCTACACCTGCCAGACCTACCGCGGCAACGCCACCGTCGCGGCTGACGTCCGGGTCGTCCGGTGGCGGCTCTCCGCGGACCGCACCGCCGCCGCCCGTGACGGCTCCCCGGTGGTCGACGGCATCCCGGTCTCGACCTTCCACGGCGGGTGCCGGCTGCGTTTCGGACCGTCGGGGCGGATCTATGTCGGGACCGGCGACGCCGGAGTCGGCACGGCGCCGCAGAACCTGAACTCGTTGGCGGGCAAGGTGCTTCGCGTCGAGGCCAGCGGAGCCATCCCGTCGACCAACCCCTATCGAGACCGGCCGGGCGATGCGCGCTACGTGTGGTCCTACGGGCACCGCAACGTGCAGGGCATCGCGATCAAGCCCGGCACCAGCCAGGTGTGGACCGCCGAGCACGGACCGGACCGCGACGACGAGGTCAACATCGACCAGTACGCCGGCAACTACGGCTGGAACCCTGTCCCGGGATATGACCAGTCCGTCCCGATGACCGACCGCGCCGAGTTCCCCTCGGCGAAGGTCGCGGCGTGGTCCAGTGGCTCACCCACCCGGGCGACCAGCGGCATCACGTTCATCACGGGGGCGGCGTGGGGGTCGCTGCAGGGCCAGCTCGCCGTGGGACTGCTCAAGGACAGCGGCGTCATGCTGCTGCGCCTCGACGCGTCCGGGCGGGTGGTCGGCAGGAGCGACCTCCCCCAGCTCGCGGGCACCTACGGGCGCATCCGCACCGTGCAGATGGGTCCCGACGGGGCGTTGTACGTCACCACCAGCAACGGCGGTGGCACCGACCGGATCCTGCGGGTGACGCCGAGCTGACCGCTCGACGCGCGTCCCGCTGAACCCCCTCCCAGCTCAGGTCAGCACCCGCAGCGCGGCCGTGTGCAGGCGTCGGGCGGACCACCCGTCAGTTGAACTCGTCGGGGTCCGGTCCGGTGCGGGCGTCGCGGTTCAGGGCGGTGATCGAGGCGACCTCGTCCTCGGTGAGCTCGAACCCGAACACGTCGAAGTTCTCCTCGATCCGGCTCGGGGTCACCGACTTGGGGATCACGACGTTGCCGAGCTGCAGGTGCCACCGCAGGATCGCCTGCGCCGCAGTGACGCCGTGCGCGTCGGCGACGGCGGTGACGGTCGGGTCCGTGAGCACCTCGCCGCCGGAGGCCAGCGGGCTCCACGCCTCGGTGACGATGCCGTGCTCCGCACCGAAGTCCCGCACCGCCTGCTGGGTGAGGTGGGGGTGCAGCTCGACCTGGTTGAGCGCGGGCCACTCCCCCAGCTCGTCGTGCAGCCGCTGCAGGTGGGCGGGCTGGAAGTTGGAGACCCCGATCGCGCGGATCCGGCCGTCGTCGCGCAGCTTCTGGAACGCGCGGAAGGTGTCGACATAGGTGTCCTTGGCCGGCGTCGGCCAGTGGATGAGGTACAGGTCGAGGACGTCCAGGCCCAGCCGCTCCATCGATCCCTCGAACGAGGCGATCGCGGAGTCGTACCCCTGGTCGGTGTTCCACAGCTTGGTGGTGACGAAGACGTCCTCGCGCGGGACGCCGCTGTCCGCGATGGCCCGGGCCACGCCGCGCTCGTTCTGGTACATCATCGCGGTGTCGATGCTGCGGTATCCGGTCTGCAGGGCCTTCAGGACGGCCGGGGTCGCCTCGTCGTCCTCCACCTGCCAGACGCCGAAGCCGAGCTGGGGGATGGGGACGGCACCGGACGGCGTGGACAGGGGGACGGTGGGCACAGTGCTCATGACTGCGACTCTAGGCCGGTCGAGCCGTTCAGGCGTCCGCGGGTTGTTGGCTGCGGGGCGAAAGGAGCGCGACACCGGAGCCGCTGGGCACGCCGGGTGGCCTTCGTCTCGCACTCACGGTGGTGCGCAGGCTAGACGCTAGAGTCCGGACCATGCCTCAGATCTCCAAGGTGCTGATCGCCAACCGGGGCGAGATCGCCGTCCGCATCGCCCGCGCCTGCGCCGACTCCGGACTGGGTTCGGTGGCTGTGTATGCCGACCCGGACCGCGACGCGCTGCACGTGAGGGTCGCCGACGAGGCGTTCGCGCTCGGTGGCGCCACGCCCGGCGACAGCTACCTGGTGCAGGACAAGCTGCTGGACATCGCCAAGCGAGCGGGTGCGGACGCCGTACACCCCGGATACGGCTTCCTGTCCGAGAACGCGTCGTTCGCCCAGGCCGTGATCGACGCCGGACTGGTCTGGATCGGCCCACCGCCGGAGGCGATCGACTCCCTGGGTGACAAGGTCAAGGCGCGCCACATCGCCTCGCGCGCCAACGCCCCCCTCGTCCCCGGCACCTCCGACCCGGTCAAGGGCGCCGACGAGATCGTCGCGTTCGCCAAGGAGCACGGACTCCCCGTGGCGATCAAGGCCGCCTACGGAGGTGGCGGGCGCGGGCTGAAGGTCGCCCGCACGATCGAGGAGATCCCCGAGCTCTTCGACTCCGCCACCCGTGAGGCAGTCGCGGCATTCGGTCGCGGGGAGTGCTTCGTCGAGCGGTATCTGGACCAGCCGCGCCACGTCGAGACCCAGTGCCTCGCCGACCAGCACGGCGCAGTCGTGGTGGTCTCCACCCGTGACTGCTCGCTCCAGCGCCGCCACCAGAAGCTGGTCGAGGAGGCCCCCGCACCCTTCCTCTCAGAGGACCAGCACGCCGAGCTCGTCCGAGCCTCCAAGGCGATCCTGTCCGAAGCCGGATACGTCGGTGCCGGCACCTGTGAGTTCCTCGTCGGGCAGGACGGCACCATCTCCTTCCTCGAGGTCAACACCCGGCTGCAGGTGGAGCACCCCGTCACCGAGGAGGTCACCGGGATCGATCTGGTCCGCGAGCAGTTCCGCATCGCAGGTGGCGAGCCACTCGGTTATGAGGACCCGGCGCCCGTCGGTCACTCCTTCGAGTTCCGCATCAACGGCGAGGACGCCGGCCGCGGCTTCCTGCCGGCGCCCGGCACGGTCACCACGTTCCAGCCCCCGTCGGGTCCGGGCGTCCGCCTCGACTCCGGTGTGGTCTCCGGCGACGTCATCGGCGGCGCCTTCGACTCGATGCTCGCCAAGCTGATCGTCACCGGCGCCACCCGCGAGCAGGCCCTCGAGCGCTCCCGCCGCGCGCTGGCCGAGTTCGTCATCGAGGGCATGCCGACCGTGCTGCCCTTCCACCGCGCGGTCGTGTCGGACCCGGCGTTCGCGCCGACCGGCGGGGCTGCCTTCACCATCCACACGCGGTGGATCGAGACCGAGTTCGACAACACCATCGAGCCGTACTCGGGCCCGGTCGCCGACTCGCCCGAGGACACCGAGCGGCAGCGCGTCGTGGTCGAGGTCGGCGGTCGGAGGCTCGAGGTCGTCCTGCCCGGCGGCCTGACCCTGGGCGGCGGCGGAGGTAGCACCACCAGGAGGGCCCCGCGTCGGTCCGGAGGCGGCGCGTCCGGTTCCTCGGCCTCGGGCAGCTCCCTCACTGCGCCGATGCAGGGCACCATCGTGAAGATCGCGGTCGAGGAGGGTCAGGCCGTCGAGGCCGGTGACCTCGTCGTCGTCCTGGAGGCGATGAAGATGGAGCAGCCGATCACTGCGCACCGCGCGGGCACCATCACCAGCCTGACCGCCGATGTCGGCCAGACCGTCACCAGCGGCACCGTGCTCGCCGAGATCACCGACTAGCTCTGGCCGTCCGGCCGTTGCTCGACGGGCATCGGTCCGCCCGGCTCGCCGGGCCGCTGCACATGAACCGGAGCAGGATCGGTGAGCGAGCTGGCTGGCTGCGGGTCGCCGACGCCGGGCGCGGGCACCGGTGCCGGCACGGGACCTGGCTGCGGTGTCGGACCCGGTCCCGGCTGGGGCGGGCTGCCGGGGTCAGGCATGGGGTCCGGCATGGGGTCCGGCATCGGGTCGGGGTCGGGGAAGGTGTCCGGACCGGGGCCGGGCATCGGGTCGGGGAAGGTGTCCGGACCGGGGTCGGGCAGGGGGTCGGGATTCGGGATCGGGTCGGGCAGGGTCGCCATCGACCGGGGCTCTGACTGCCTCCGGGGCGTGCCACTGATCGCGTCCTTGAGCCGGTCGAGCCAGCTGGTCATGGCCGTGTCTCCTCGTCTCGGGCTGTAGCAGGAGACTGCCCGGCCGCTCCGTCCCGGAAACCCGGCTACTGCGGGTCGTGCAGCTGGCGAGCCGCCTCGGCGATCGACCCCGACAGCGACGGGTAGACGGTGAAGGTGTTCGCGAGCTGGTCCACCGTCAGCCCGTGCTGGACGGCCAGGGCGACGGGGAAGATCAGCTCCGAGGCCCGGGGGGAGACCACGACCCCGCCCACGACGCTGCCGGTCCCACGGCGGGCGAACAGCTTGACGAAGCCGTCCTCCAGCCCCTGCATCTTTGCGCGGGGGTTGGTCGCCAGCGGCAGCATGACCCCGGTCGCGTCGATGACGCCGTCGTCGAGGTCCTTCTGCGAGAAGCCCACTGTCGCGATCTCGGGGTCGGTGAAGATGTTGGCGGAGACGCCGCGAAGGTTCAGCGGGGCCACGGCGTCACCCAGGGCATGGGCCATCGCGATGCGGCCCTGCATCGCCGCCACCGACGCCAGCGGGAGGACCCCGGTGCAGTCGCCCGCGGCGTACACCCCTCGCACGCTGGTACGGGAGACCCGGTCGACGGTGACATGTCCTGACTCGGTCGTGAGGACCCCCACCTCACCCAGACCCATCCCGGCCGTCTGCGGGACCGACCCGACGGCCAGGAGCGCGTGGGTCCCTTCCACGGTGCGCCCGTCCTCGAGCTGCACCACGACGCCGTCGCCGACCCGTTGCACGCTCGCAGCGCGCGACCGGTTCAGGACCTCCATGCCGCGCCGCCGGAAGACGTCCTCGATCACCTGGGCCGCGTCAGCGTCCTCGCCGGGCAGCACCCGGTCGCGTGAGGACACCAGGACGACGCCGGCGCCCATACCCAGATAGCCCTGGGCGAACTCGGCACCGGTCACACCCGAGCCCACCACCACGAGGCGCTCGGGCATCTCGGTGAGGGAGTAGACCTGCTGCCAGGTGAGGATGCGTTCGCCGTCGGGGACGGCCGAGGACAGCACGCGGGGGGTGGCGCCGGTCGCGATCAGGACGACGTCGGCGGACAGCGTCTCGCTCGTCCCGTCGGCTCCCGTGGCGAGGACCTCGGACGGGCTCGTCAGCGACCCCGTGCCCCGCAGGATCCGGACGCCGTCCCGTTCGAGGCGGGTCTGGATGTCCCGGCTCTGGGCCGATGCGAGGGCGAGGATCCGGGCGTTGACCGCCAGGAGGTCCGTGCGGATCTGCTCGCCCGGGTCGCCCTGGTGGCCCCGGACGTGCACCCCGAGGTCGGCCGCCGACCCGAACTGGGACCTGAAGTCGGCTGTGGCGATGAGGGTCTTGCTCGGCACACAGTCGGTCAGGACCGCCGCTCCCCCGACGCCGTCGCGGTCCACGACCGTGACGCGAGCACCGAGGTGGGCGGCCACGAGCGCGGCTTCGTAGCCGCCGGGACCCCCGCCCAGGATGACGACCGAGGTCCCGGATGCGTTCACGTGGTCATCCAACCACCAAGGCCCCCGCCGGTGTGGCGGGGGCCCTGGTGATGGTGCGGTGGATCAGCGTTCGGTGGAGCTGGGTGGGTCAGACCTCGCGGCGACGACGAGCGACCAGGAGCAGCAGCGCGCCGAGTGCGATGACACCAGTGCCCAGACCGACCAGCGGAGCAGTGCCCGCGGCGCCGGTGTTCGCGAGTACCGGCGGTTCGACCTCCGGGCTCACGACGGTCGGCGGGGTCTCCTCGCACGGGGCGAAGGCAGCGACCGCGATGGTCCACTCCGTCGTGCCGGTGAGCGTGTACCCGGCCTCGGCGATCGCGACGAGGGTGCCCGATGCCCGGCCGGTGACGGTGCCCGCCTCGATCGGGGAGCCGTTGAACTCGTAGCGCACCCCGGTGGTCGCGACGACCGTGAAGCTGCCCGGGACGTCGCACGCCGACGACTGGGTGATCTCGGGCGCGGTGGGCGTGACCTCCTCGCAGGCTCGGGTGGCCGGGAGGTCCACCGGCCACGACGTGGTGCCCGTGAGGACGAAGCCGTCCTTGGCCTCCGCGGTGACGGTGCCACTCACCGGGCCGGTGACCGTGCCGGTGACCGGCTCGCCGTTCAGGAAGTAGTCGGCGACGTCGCTCGCCGGGATGGTCAGGGTCGAGTCGACACCGCAGGCCTCGGCCACCGAGATGACCGGCGGCTCGGCCTCGGCGTCCTCCTGCGGTGCACAGTTCTCGGGCAGGGCCACCGTGCCGGTGGCGTCAAGCTCCGTGCCGTCGGGCCAGGAGACGTGGGCGGTTGCGGTGGCTTCGGTGGAGGTGCTGGGGATGCCACCCTGGATCACCTTGACCGTGCCGTTCGGCGGCACGGTCGGCGGGATGTCCCTGGCGTGGCCACCACCGGTGAAGGCGACATCGGTCAGCGTGGCCGTGGTGTCGCGGTCGTTGTGGAACTTCCAGATGACCCGCTTGGTGCCGTTGTCCTGGCTGGAGTCACATCGCGCGTCCCCACTGATGGTGAGATCCTCCGCGGATGCTGCCGGAGCGAGGGCGACTCCGACCATCAACGCGACGGCGCCCGCCGCAAGCAGTCTGACAAGCCTCTTCATGACTTCCTCCCGCCACCGCCGGCCGCGTGGGCCTGCCGCGACTTCCCCTTCGATGGATGGAACCGAGCCCCCTGACAGGGGGCAGGCGACAGCCGCCGGGGCGACCATGGGCGTCAATATATGGCAAAGGGCCGTCGACGACGAGAACGGATGCAGACGAAAGCGATCTTTCTTGGGTGCACTCGGGCAGTTTCGGGCTGTTTACCTCTGAGATCACCTGATGGCTTCGAGGTCTCCGCTGCACGTGTCGCGTCGCTACAGTGCGCAGGTGAACGCCGAGCATCCGCAGACCTCGATGGGCCTCCAGACCGACACGTCGACCGGTTCGCTGGCCGACGACGCCACCGACCCGTTCGCGGTCGCGGCCGAGGCCGCGACCCGCATCGCCGAGCGGACGGGAGCACCCACCCACGACGTCGCCCTGGTCCTCGGCTCGGGTTGGGGCCAGACCGCCGACCGGATCGGCAAGACGCTTGCGTCGGTGGACAACGACGAGGTGCCCGGGTTCGCCCGGGCAGCCGTTGCGGGGCACTCCGGGACGATGCGGTCGGTCGCGATCGGCGACACGGGCAGGCGCGCGCTCGTCTTCGGCACCCGCACGCACTACTACGAGGGCCGCGGGGTCCGCGCCGTCGTGCACGCCGTGCGCACCGCTGCCGCGGCGGGGTGCTCGACCATCGTGCTCACCAACGGGTGCGGGGGGCTGAACCCCGCGTGGACCCCGGGCACGCCGGTCCTCATCAGTGACCACCTCAACCTGACCGCCACCTCCCCCCTGGAGGGACCGACGTTCGTCGACCTCACCGACCTGTACTCCTCCCGCCTGCGGGGTCTGGCCCGCCAGGTCGACCCCGGGCTGGACGAAGGCGTGTACGTGCAGTTCCGGGGACCCCACTACGAGACGCCGGCCGAGGTCCAGATGGCCAAGCGGCTCGGCGGGGACCTCGTCGGCATGTCGACCGCTCTGGAGGCCATCGCCGCCCGGCACGTCGGCCTCGAGGTCCTGGGGATCTCGCTGGTGACCAACCTGGCGGCCGGGATCTCCGACCAGCCGTTGTCGCACGAGGAGGTCCTGGAGTCCGGGCGGGCCGCGGCCGAGCGCTGCGGCCGGCTGCTTGCCGAAGTGGTCACCCTGATCGCCTCCTGACCAGGAACCCGCTGATGGACACCCTCTGACCCACGCCGAAGGAGAGGACGTCGATGACGCTCACCGCCGAGCTGCGCGACCGCGCGACCACCTGGCTCCAGGACGACCCGGATCCCCAGACCCGAGCCGAGCTCCAGGGCGTCATCCTGGCAGCCGAACGCGGGGACGACTCTGCCGCAACGGACCTCGCGGATCGGTTCGTGGGGATGCTGGCGTTCGGGACCGCCGGGCTTCGCGGCGCGCTCGGTGCTGGTCCGAACCGGATGAACCGCGCCGTCGTGATCCGCGCAGCGGCCGGGCTGACCGCCTACCTCCAGGAGGGCGGGCACGCGCCGTTCGTCGTCATCGGCTACGACGCTCGCACCAACTCCGACGTCTTCGCCCGGGACACCGCCGCCGTGGTCACCGCCGCGGGCGGCCGGGCTGCGGTCCTGCCGCGTCCGCTGCCGACCCCGGTGCTGGCGTACGCCATCGGCCACCTCGGCGCCGACGCCGGCGTGATGGTCACGGCCAGCCACAACCCGCCGCAGGACAACGGATACAAGGTGTACCTCGGCGACGGCAGCCAGATCGTGCCGCCCGCCGACGCCGGGATCGCCGCCCACATCGCGGCTGTGTCGGCGGTGGCCGCCGTCCCGCTCGCGGACGACGGCTGGGAGACGCTCGGGGAGGACGTCCTCGAGGACTACCTCCAAGCCGTGGCCCGCGTGCTGGACCCGTCCTCACCGCGCGACCTGTCGGTGGTGCACACTGCGCTGCACGGTGTGGGCTCGGAGACCGTGCGACGCGCCTTCGTCCTCGGCGGCTTCGCCCCACCCGAGCCGGTGCCGAGCCAGGCCGAACCCGACCCGATGTTCCCGACCGTGGGGTTCCCCAACCCCGAGGAGCCGGGGGCGATGGATGCGGCGCTGGACCTCGCCGAGCAGACCGGACCCGACCTGGTGATCGCCAACGACCCCGACGCCGACCGCTGTGCGGTCGCGGTTCCCGCGCCCGGCGGGTGGCGGATGCTGCGCGGCGACGAGGTCGGTGTGCTGCTCGGTGCCCACCTGCTGTCCCGGGGCGTCGGGTCGGACGCGGTGCTGGCCAACTCGATCGTGTCCTCCCGGATGCTCTCGGCCATGGCCGGTGCGGCCGGGCTGGCCCACGAGGAGACGCTCACGGGGTTCAAGTGGATCGCCCGGGTGCCTGGCCTGCGGTACGGCTACGAGGAGGCCCTCGGGTACTGCGTGGACCCCGCTGAGGTGCGCGACAAGGACGGCGTGAGTGCGGCGCTCATGGTGGCCGAGCTGGCCGCGACCCTCAAGGCCCACGGGCGCAGCCTGGTGGATCTGCTCGACGACCTCGCCGTCGCCTACGGCGTCCACGCGACCGACGCCTACGCGGTGCGGGTCGAGGACCTGTCCCTCATCGAGGTGCTGATGAGCCGGTTGCGGGACGCTTCGCCGTCCACGATCGCGGGGGTGCCGGTCCAGCGGGCCGACGACCTCTCGCTGGGATCGGCGGAGCTGCCCCCGACCGAGGGGCTGCGCTGGTACCTCGCCGACCGTTCGCGCGTGATCGCTCGCCCGTCCGGCACCGAGCCCAAGCTCAAGGTGTACCTCGAGGTGATCGAGGACGTGACCGAGCCGGCCGAGCTCGCCGCGGCCCGGGGTCGCGCCGCTGACCGGCTCGGCGCGCTGCGCCAGGCGATGGTCGAGCTCACCTCGGGGTGAACGCCGGGCGAGCGAGCGGCTCGTCGCCACGAACAGGCAATGCTCTGCGTCGCGCGGCCTGTCGGGCGCAACACGCCGTAGACAGGCGGCCCATTGCCTGTCGGTGTCGCCGGTCGGTGCCAGCTGGTGACCGAAGCCGCCTGCGCCCGCGTGGATAGACTCGCGCGGTGAGCACCTCAACCGCCGACGCCGCCGTCGCCGCAGTCGACAGCCGGGCCAGGGCGCGTGAGGTCCTGGGGGTCTCGCGCCTGAGCAACGCGGCGCTGACGTCGTGGCTGCACGGACTGCCGGGGGTCGACCAGGTCGGCTGTGAGGCCCGCGCCGCGGCGATGGGTACCCGGTCGATCAAGACCACGTCGAAGGCCTGGGCGATCGACACCGCGGTCTCGATGATCGACCTCACCACCCTGGAGGGCGCTGACACCCCGGGCAAGGTCCGCGGCCTGTGCGCGAAGGCCCTCACACCCGACGCCACCGACCTCTCGACGCCGCGGCCCGCCGCGGTGTGCGTGTACGGCGACATGGTCCCGACCGCGCTCGACGTGCTCCGCGGCACCGGCGTCAACATCGCCGCGGTCGCCACCGCCTTCCCCAGCGGCCGCGCCAGCCGCGCGGTCAAGCTCGCCGACACCCGCGACGCCGTGGCGAACGGCGCCGACGAGATCGACATGGTGATCGACCGTGGAGCGTTCCTGACCGGCCGCTACCTCGACGTGTTCGACGAGATCGTCGCGGTGCGCGAGACGTGCGTCCGCAAGGACGGCACCCGCGCGCGGCTCAAGGTGATCATGGAGACCGGCGAGCTGGTCACCTATGACAACGTGCGTCGTGCCTCCTGGCTCTGCATGCTCGCCGGTGGCGACTTCATCAAGACCTCGACCGGCAAGATCTCGCCTGCGGCCACGCTCCCGGTGACCCTCATCATGCTCGAGGCCGTTCGCGACTGGCGCGAGCAGACCGGTCAGATGGTCGGGGTCAAGCCGGCCGGCGGCATCCGCACCAGCAAGGACGCGATCAAGTTCCTCGTGACCGTCAACGAGATCGCCGGCGAGGACTGGCTCGACCCCTACTGGTTCCGCTTCGGCGCCTCGAGCCTGCTGAACGACCTTCTCCTGCAACGGCAACGGATGCGGATCGGCGCATACTCCGGCGCCGACTACATCACCGACGACGCTCCCAGCCTCTACTGAACCGCGAACCGAGGACCCAACCCATGGCCAAGTTCGAGTACGCACCGGCACCAGAGTCCCGGGCGGTCGTCGACCTGCAACCGTCCTACGGGCTGTTCATCAACGGTGAGTTCACCGACGGTCGGGGCGCCGCGTTCAAGAGCATCAACCCCTCGACCGAGGAGGTGCTGGCCGAGGTGAGCGAGGCCGACGCTGCGGACGTCGACGCTGCGGTCAAGGCCGCCCGCACGGCGTACACGCGGGTCTGGTCGCGGATGCCCGGCGCCGACCGCGGCAAGTACCTGTTCCGGATCGCGCGCATCCTGCAGGAGCGCGCGCGGGAGTTCGCGGTGTTGGAGAGCCTGGACAACGGCAAGCCGATCAAGGAGAGCCGGGACGTCGACATACCGCTCGCCGCGGCGTACTTCTTCTACAACGCGGGCTGGGCCGACAAGCTGGAGTACGCCGCGCTGGGGTCGAACCCGCGACCCCACGGCGTGGTGGGTCAGGTCATCCCCTGGAACTTCCCGCTGCTGATGCTGTCGTGGAAGATCGCACCCGCACTGGCCACCGGCAACACCGTCGTCCTGAAGCCGGCCGAGACCACTCCGCTGACCGCGCTGCTGTTCGCCGAGGTCTGCCAGCAGGCCGACCTGCCCCCCGGTGTCGTCAACATCGTCACGGGGGCGGGTGCGACCGGTCAGGCGATCGTGGACCACCCTGGAATCGACAAGCTCGCGTTCACCGGGTCCACCGGGGTCGGCAAGATGATCGCCCGCTCGATCGCCGGCACGCGCAAGAAGGCGACCCTGGAGCTCGGCGGCAAGGCGGCGAACATCGTCTTCGACGACGCCCCCATCGACCAGGCCGTGGAGGGCATCGTCAACGGCATCTTCTTCAACCAGGGCCACGTCTGCTGCGCCGGGTCCCGGCTGCTCGTGCAGGAGTCGATCGCCGAGGAGGTGGACCGACGGCTCAAGCGACGGTTGCAGACCCTGCGCGTCGGCGACCCGCTCGACAAGAACACCGATGTCGGCGCGATCAACTCCAGGGCGCAGCTCGACCGGATCACCGCGCTGACCGCGGTGGGTGAGGCCGAGGGCGCCGTCCGCTGGGACAGCGGCTGCGAGCTGCCGAGCAAGGGGTTCTGGTTCAGGCCAACGGTGTTCACCGGAGTCTCTCAGACCCACCGGATCGCCCAGGAGGAGATCTTCGGTCCCGTGCTCTCGGTGCTGACCTTCCGCACGCCCCAGGAGGCGGTGGCCAAGGCGAACAACACGCCGTACGGCCTGTCCGCCGGGGTCTGGACCGAGAAGGGCGCGCGGATCCTCTGGATGGCCGACCAGCTGCGCGCCGGCGTGGTCTGGGCCAACACCTTCAACAAGTTCGACCCGACCAGCCCGTTCGGCGGCTACAAGGAGTCGGGCTACGGCCGGGAGGGCGGCCGTCACGGCCTCGAGGCCTACGTGACGACGGGAGCAGGTGCATGAGTCCCGCCCGACAGCGCACGACGACGCCCGCGCGGCTCGACGTCCGCAAGACCTACAAGCTGTACATCGGCGGCAAGTTCCCGCGCAGCGAGTCCGGCCGCTCCTACGAGGTGTACTCGGCGGGCCGCTCCCCTGCGTTCCTCGCCAACGCCGCCCAGGGATCCCGCAAGGACGCCCGCGACGCGGTCGTCGCGGCGCGCGGCGCGTTCGCCGGCTGGGCCGGCGCGACGGCGTACAACCGGGGTCAGGTGCTCTATCGCGTCGCCGAGGTCATGGAGGGTCGACGCGACCAGTTCGTCGCCGAGGTGCGCGACAGCGAAGGCCTGACGCCCGCTCGCGCAGCCGCTGCCGTCGACGCGGCGATCGACCGCTGGGTCTGGTACGCCGGGTGGTCCGACAAGCTGGCCCAGATCCTCGGTGGGCTGAACCCCGTCGCCGGGCCATACTTCGACATCTCGGCTCCCGAGGCCACCGGAGTCGTGGCCGTCCTTGCGCCCCAGGGAAGTTCGCTCCTCGGACTGGTCTCGGTCCTTGCGCCGGTCATCGTCACCGGCAACACCGCCGTCCTGCTCACCAGCCAGGACCGACCGCTGCCGGCCATCACCCTCAGCGAGGCACTGGCCACCTCCGACGTTCCCGGTGGTGTCGTCAACATCATCACCGGCCACACTGCTGAGGTCGCACCGTGGCTGGCCTCGCACCGTGACGTGAACGGGATCGACCTGACCGGAGCGGCCGACGCGCCGGGGGTCAGCTGGGGCGACCTCGAGCGGGCCGGCGCCGAGAACCTCAAGCGTGTCCGTCGCCCCGGCGGCACGGGCGCGGAGGCCGTGGAGCCCGACTGGACCGCTACGCCCGAGCTTGGACCGATGACGACGTTCCTGGAGACCAAGACGGTCTGGCACCCCAAGGGCCGCTGAGCGTGGGCCTGACAGCCGATCCCGGCGACATCGGCCGGGGTGCCCACGCCCGCGTCGTGGTCCTCGCCGGACCAAGTGGCTCGGGCAAGTCCCGGCTCGCCGAGCGACTCAAGGCCGACCACGCCTGGCCCATCGTGCGGTTGGACGACTTCTACCGCGACCTGGACGACCCGGCGATGCCGCTGAGCGCCGAGCTGGGCATCGGCGACTGGGACCACCCGGACTCGTGGGACTGCCACGCGGCGGTCGACGCCCTCGCCGAGCTGCTCGCGACGGGGAAGGCGGCGATGCCGGTGTACGACATCGCGACCAGCCGGGCGACCGGCACCCAGACCGTGACCGCCGGACCGGGCGACCTGGTGCTCGCCGAGGGCATCTTCTCGGCCGAGATCATCGGTCCGCTGCGACAGCGCGGGCTGCTCCACAGCGCGTGGTGCATCCGTCGACGCCCGTGGGTGACCTTCGTGCTCCGTCTGGTTCGGGACCTCCGTGAGCGCCGCAAGCCTCCGGTCACGCTGCTGCGACGCGGGCTGGCGCTCTGCCGGGCCGAGCCGGCCGTCGTCCGCCGACAGGTCGGCCTGGGAGCGGCTCCAGCCCGAACGGCCGAGGTCGTGCTGGCCCTTTCAGCCGCGATCACCAGCCAGGACTGAGTCAGGGGCGCTGTGGTCGCTAGCGTTCGATCGTCAAACAACGACGAACAGCACCACCTGAGGGGGACGCTCAACGCATGAGTGCATCCGACACCCAACCCATCGTGCACGCCTACACCCTCGGGGTCGCCGACCTCGTCGGCGGCACCCTGCGAGCGCTCTTCAACCGCCCCGGGCTGTACTTCGGGCTGTCCCTGGCCAACCTGACCGCCCTGGCCCTGCCGGTCGCTGGAGTCGTCGCCCTCACCGCGCACTTCGGCAGCGAGGCCACGACGGTCACGCGGCCCGACTCGCCGCTCCTGATCATCCTCGCGTCCGTGGTGGCCGCGGTCCTCGCGCCCGCCTTCGTCCTCAAGAGCAGCGCGGTGATGTCGCTCGCTCTCGAGCAGCAGTCGCTCGGTCGGGAGCCAGGCGTCATGCGGCTCCTCGCCGGCACCCGCGGCCTCCTCCGCCGCTCGGCCCCCCTCCTCCTGGCCCTCCTCGCGTTGATCTCTGCGGTCGGCGTCCTGATCGCGTTCGTCGTCCGGGGCAGCAGCACCCCCGGCGAGGCGCTCGCGTCGATGGCGATGCCTCAGTGCGTCATCGGCCTCGTCGAGCTGTTCCTCCTGGTCCGCCTGTACGTCCTGCTGCCCGTCCTGGCCATCGAGCGCCGCGGCCCGATCCAGACGATCGCCCGCGCCTGGCGGCTGACCGAAGGCGGCTTCTGGGTCACCCTCGGACGTCACATCCTGCTGATCCTGCTCGCGGGAGTGATCGGCGCGGGTCTGGGCGGCGGCGTCGGGCTGGTTCGCGTGGCGCTCGGCTCGGGCATGGGCTCGATGCTCACCGACCTGGTGCTGCTGGGCGTCCTCGGTGCCGTCGCCATGATGACGATCGTTCCGTTCCAGACCGTGTACACGACCCTGATGTATGTCGACCGTCGTCGTCGCGCCGATGGCGTGACCGCGGTCCCCCGGGGTACGGGGGTCGGGATCGTCTCGCCGTTCAGCGTGCCCGGCGCGTACACGGCCGCCTTCACACCGCGCCCCGAGGCCGCCGGCTAGGTCTGACTCGCGCCCGCTCTCGATGGGGCGTGGGCGAGTTCGCGCTCAGCTGCGCGCTCAGCCGGCCGCGCTCAGCCGGTCGCGCTCAGCCGGTCGTAGCCCGGCTTCACGACCTCCTCGATCAGCGTGAGCCGCTGGTCGAACGGCAGGAACGCCGACTTCATCGCGTTGATCGTCACCCACCGCAGGTCCTCCAGGGTCCAGCCGGCCTCGTCGACGAGCAGCTGCATCTCGTTGCCCATCGAGGTGCCGCTCATCAGCCTGTTGTCGGTGTTGAGCGTGACGCGGAAGCGCAGGTTCTTCAGAAGCGTGATCGGGTGCAGCGCAACGGATTCCGCCGCTCCGGTCTGGACGTTGCTGCTCGGGCACATCTCGAGCGGTATCCGGGTGTCGCGGACGTAGGCGGCCAGCAGTCCGAGGTAGGCCTCCGACGTCGGCGCCGCGAGCGCCGCGGCCGGGTCGTCGGTGAACGGTCGGTCGGCGAGGAGGATGTCGTCGACCAGCCGCACGCCGTGCCCGAGCCGGTCGGCGCCGCACCACTGGATCGCCTCCCAGATGCTCGGCAGCCCGAACGCCTCGCCGGCGTGGATGGTGAAGTGCGCGTTCTCCCGCCGGAGGTACTCGAACGCGTCGAGGTGCCGGGTGGGCGGGTACCCCGCCTCAGCCCCCGCGATGTCGAACCCCGCCACCCCCTGGTCGCGGTACCGCACCGCGAGCTCTGCGATCTCGGTGCTCTTCGCGGCGTGGCGCATGGCCGTCAGGAGGGACACCATCCGGATCGGGGTGCCGTTCCTCGCCGCTTCGGCCTCGCCGTCGCGGAACCCGGCGTTGACCGCTTCGACCACCTCCTCGAGGGCCAGCCCCGCGGTGAGGTGCTGCTCCGGCGCGTACCTGCTCTCGGCATAGACCACGCCGTCCGCGGCCAGGTCGAGCGCGCACTCGCGTGCCACCCGGCGCAGGCCGTCGGTGGTCTGCATGACGGCGATGGTGTGGTCGAAGGTCTGGAGATAACGGACCAGCGAGCCCGAGTCCGCGCTCTCGCGGAACCAGCGGCTGAGGTCGTCCACCTCGCTGCTCGGGAGACCGTCGTAGCCGATCTGGTCGGCGATCTCGATGATCGTCTGGGGGCGAACTCCTCCGTCGAGATGGTCGTGCAGCAGCGCCTTCGGAGCTGCCCGGACGACGTCGGAGACGGCGAAGCCGTCGTCGCCCACCCCATGGACGGACGCGTCGCTGCCCTTGCGGCCGAACATCAGGAGTCCTCCCGGTTGACGGTGTCGGGGCTGAACGCGGGCAGGCACACCGCGACGTACTCGGCGCCCTGCGGCCCGCAGGAGTAGCGGACTCGCTCGCCGGCGCTCGTGATGACCGACTGACCGGCGGCGACCACCAGGGTGCCGTCGTCGTGCTCGAGGTGCACCTCGCCCGCCAGGACCAGGGTGATCTCGTCGAAGTCGGGTCGTTGGGCCGGTTCGGACCAACCGGCGGGCGCGCGCATGTGGGCGACCGACACGGCGTCGGTGCCCGAGTTCACCCGCCCTACGTGTTCTGCGATGGTCTTGCCACCCGGAACCGGAATCGTCGTCGGTGTCGTGATCATCCGTGGCATGCGGCCACCGTACTGCCCGTCAGCCGATCCGCTCGATGACCAGCGGGAGCAGGTCGGGCCGCGAGCCCGCGGGAGCGATGGTGAAGGCACCTTCGAGCGCGTCGAGGGCCCGGGCGAAACGGTCCTCGGTATCCGTGTGCAGGGTCAGCAACGGCTCCCCGCCGCGCACCACCGCTCCAGGCTTGGCGTGTATCTCGATCCCCGCGCCTGCCTGCACCGGGTCCTCCTTGCGCGCCCGTCCGGCACCGAGCCGCCATGCGGCGATGCCGACCTTGAGCGCGTCGAGCTGGGTGAGCACGCCGTCCGACGGGACCTGGAGGACGTGGGTGTGACGGGCCACCGGAAGCGTCGCCTGCGGGTCACCGCCCTGCGCGCGGATCATCGCGCGCCACACGTCCATGGCCCGTCCGTCGGCGAGTGCGTCGGCGGGGTCGACGTCCCCCCGCCCGGCGGCCGCGAGCATCTCCCGGGCCAGGGCGAGGGTGAGGTCAACCACGTCCTGCGGACCGCCGCCGGCAAGCACGTCCACCGACTCGCGCACCTCCAGGGCGTTGCCGGCGGTGAGGCCCAGCGGGACCTGCATGTTGGTGAGCAGGGCGACCGTCGTCACGCCCGCGTCGGTGCCGAGCGCAACCATGGTCTGCGCGAGCTCGCGAGCCATCTCGACGTCCTTCATGAACGCGCCGCTTCCGACCTTGACGTCCAGGACCAGCGCCCCGGTGCCCTCGGCGATCTTCTTGCTCATGATCGAGGAGGCGATCAGCGGGATCGCCTCGACGGTCCCGGTGACGTCACGCAGCGCATACAGCTTCTTGTCGGCCGGGGCGAGGCCGTCACCTGCTGCGCAGATCACCGCGCCGACGTCCTCGAGCTGGGCGAGCATCGCCTCGTTGGACATCGCGGCCCGCCAGCCCGGGATCGACTCAAGCTTGTCCAGGGTGCCGCCGGTGTGGCCGAGCCCCCGTCCGGAGAGCTGCGGGACGGCGACACCGCACGCAGCGACGAGCGGGGCGAGCGGCAGCGTGATCTTGTCACCGACGCCCCCGGTCGAGTGCTTGTCCGCGGTAGGGCGCGACAGTGAGGAGAAGTCCATCCGCTCGCCGCTCGCGATCATCGCGCCCGTCCACCTGGCGATCTCGCGGCGGTTCATGCCGTTGAGCAGCACGGCCATCGCGAGCGCGGACATCTGCTCGTCGGCGACCACCCCTCGGGTGTATGCGTCGATGACCCAGTCGATCTGCCCGTCGGACAGCTCGAGCCGGTCACGCTTGGAGGTGATGACGTCCACGGCATCGAAGGCTTCGCTCACACCCCGATCATGGCAGAGCACGCGACTAGCGAACGGGGCGTCGCGGGCCCAGACTGGACGCGATGAGTGATCAGCTGACCGTCCTCGTGACCGGCACCACCGGGTACATCGGCGGGCGCCTGGTGCCTGAGCTCCGCGCTGCGGGACACCACGTGCGGGCGATGGCCCGCCACCCCGAACGACTGCGCGACCAGCCGTGGGTCGGGGACGACGGGGTCGAGCTCGTCCGCGCCGACGCGTCCGACGAGTCCGATGTCGAGACGCTGCGGGCTGCGCTCGAGGGCGTCGACGTCGCCTACTACCTGATCCACGCGCTCGGCAGCGGCAACCAGTTCGAGCGGCGGGACCGCCACACCGCCCGGCTGTTCGGTCGCGTCGCGCGCGAGGCAGGCGTCGGGCGCATCGTGTATCTCGGCGGGCTGCACCCCGACGACGAGGACCTCTCGCCCCACCTGTCCTCCCGCAAGGAGGTCGGCGAGATCCTGCTGGCCAGCGGCGTGCCCACGACCGTGCTGCAGGCGGCGATCATCCTCGGCTCGGGGTCGGCGTCCTTCGAGATGCTGCGTTACCTCACCGAGCGGCTCCCGGTGATGATCACGCCGAAGTGGCTCGACAGCCGGATCCAGCCGATCGCGGTGCGCGACGTGCTGCGCTATCTCGTCGGCTCGGCGACCATGCCCACGGACGTCAACCGGACCTTCGACATCGGCGGTCCCGACGTGCTCACCTATCGCCAGATGATGCAGCGGTATGCCGCGGTCGCTGGCCTTCCTCGGCGCCGGATCCAGACCGTTCCCGTCCTCACCCCGTCACTGTCCAGCCATTGGGTCGGGTTGGTCACCCCGGTGCCCAACTCGATCGCGAAGCCGCTCGTGGAGTCGCTCATCCATGAAGTGGTGTGCGCCGAGCACGACATCGCCGAGCACGTGCCCGACCCGCCGGAGGGACTGATCGGCTTCGACCGTGCTGTGGAGCTGGCGCTGAGCAAGATCCAGAACCTCGATGTCGCCACCCGGTGGTCCTCCGCAGCCACGCCCGGCGTGCCGAGCGAGCCGCTTCCGAGCGATCCCGACTGGGCTGGCGGCTCGCTGTTCGTCGACGAACGCGAGAGCGTGGTGCGGGCCAGCCGGGCGGCGCTATGGTCGGTCATCGAGGGAATCGGTGGCGAACACGGTTGGTACTCATGGAATCTCGGCTGGATCGCTCGCGGCGTGGTGGACAAGGCCTTCGGCGGACCGGGCCTGCGCCGCGGCCGCCGCAACCCCTTTGACCTCGCCGTCGGCGACGCCTTGGACTGGTGGCGGGTCGAGGAGATCAAGGACCAGCACCTGCTGCGGCTGCGCGCCGAGATGCGAGTGCCCGGCCTCGCGTGGCTCGAGCTGGTGGTCGACGAGGACGACCGCGGGCGGACCGTGTTCCGCCAGCGCGCCCTGTTCCACCCGCATGGCCTCGCCGGCAACGCGTACTGGGCCGTGGTGTACCCGTTCCACGGCATCGTCTTCGGCGGCATGCAGCGCAACATCGCGGCTGCCGCGGAGTCGGCGCAGGAGGCACTGGACCGCGGCGAGCCGCCCCGATGGCGCACCTCCGGTGCGGCCCTGCGCGATGCTGTGCGTGCCGCGGCCGGCAAGGGCTGAGAACCGGATCGGATTCCCAGCCCCATACAGTGCGCTTCCCAGCCCCACCCCGGAGTGCGCTCCGCAGCCCAACCCCGAACTGCGCTCCCAGCCCAACCCTGAACTGCTCTCCCAGCCCAACCCCTGGACTGCGTTCCCAGCCCAACCCCTGGACTGCGCTCCCAGCCCAGATAGGCAACGGGTCATCCCCCGGACTCGGTGTGCACTGCACCCCCACCGGACCAGCACCGTGCACTGCACCCCCACCGGACCAGCACCGTGCACATGCACCCCCAGCGACCCGCGGCGATGACGGCGAGTGCTGACCCCTCTGAGGTGCAACGCACACGCCTGACCCCGCCGGGGTGCAACGCACACGCCTGACCCCGCCGAGGTGCAACGCACACGCCTGACCCCGCCGGGGTGCAACGCACACCGCTGACCCGGGTGCGGTGCAACGCACACTGCCGCGCGACGTCACTGGCTACTGCCCGTCGAAGATGGCGAACCTGGCGCAAGATCTACCTCGCGCCGCGCGACCTCGGCATCCACCCGGGCTTGGGCGGCGCAGGAGGTTCCGCTACGCCGGGACATCCCAGACGAGGTCGTGGGCTGGCGGTGAGGCCACCGTCGGTCGCTTCGTTGGTCGGTCCGCAGTTTGCGCTCCGACATTGCCGTCCGACATCGCGGTCCAACGGTGCGGTCCAACGGTGCGGTCGAAGGTGCAGTCGAAGGTGCGGTCCAACGTGCGTCCCGGTGCGGTCCAAGGTGCGGTCGAAGGAGCGGGTCGAACGGTGCGGCTCGAACGGTGCGCGCCGGCGGCCCGCGGCCGAGGGTCAGCCCCGACGAGCGGCCGCGTCGAGGTCCTCGGCACCGAACGCCTGGGGCAGGACTTCGCTCATCGACAGCACACCCTCAGGTGTCATCAGCAGGCACGACGAGCCGCCGTTCTCCCAGAGCAGCTGTCGGCACCGGCCGCACGGCATCAGCGCCTCGCCGTCACCACCGACGCAGAACACGGCGGTGAGTCGCCCCCCACCGCTGGCGTGCAGGGCCGAGACCATGCCGCACTCGGCGCAGAGCGCGACACCGTATGCTGCGTTCTCCACGTTGCACCCCACCACCACTCGGCCGTCGTCCACCAGGCCTGCGACCCCGACGGGGAACTGGGAGTAGGGCGCATAGGCGTGCCTCATCACCTCGACGGCTTGCTGGCGCAGGGTCTCCCAGTCGACCTGGTCCGCGGGCGCCACTAGTGGCCCTGACCCTTGCGATAGATCTGGCCGTCGGCCGCGGGCATACGCAGTCGCTGCGACGCGAAGGCCAGCACGAGCAGGGTCGTGACGTACGGCGTGGTGCTGGTCAGCTCGGCCGGGAACGAGTCGGAGGCGAGGAACCAGATCCCTGCACCGACACCGACGACGATCGCGAGCACACCCTGGACGAGGCGGTGGTTGCGCACGACCTGCCAGATCCCGACGCCGATGAGCACCAGCGCGATCACGAGGAGGTAGGCGTGCACGGTGGTGCCGCCTCCGCGCAGCTGGATCGCGTCGGTGTACCCGAACAACGCCGAACCAGCGAGCAGCCCACCGGGCCGCCAGTTGCCGAAGATCATCGCGGCGAGGCCGATGTAGCCTCGCCCACCGGTCTGTCCGTCGCGATAGATATTCGCCGCCACCAGCGCCAGGAACCCGCCACCGAGCCCGGCCAGCCCACCAGAGACCAGTACCGCGATGAACTTGTAGCGAATCACGTTGATGCCCAGCGACTCCGCTGCCACCGGGGACTCACCCACCGAGCGCAGGCGAAGCCCGAACGACGTGCGCCACAGGATCCACCAAGTGCCGACGAACAGCACGATCGCGACCAACGTCACCACGGAGAGGCTGGTGCACAGCGCACGCAGCACCCCAGCGACGTCGGAGACGAAGAACCAGTGGTGGGACTCCAGCGTCCCCAGTCCGGAGGACACCCCCGGAACGGTGATGTTGGGAAGTGGGTCGACGGGAGGCGACTGTGTCGGTCCGCCTCCGGGCAGGCCGCCGAAGAACCGGGCCGCGAGGTACTTGGCCACGCCGAGTCCGATGATGTTGATGGCCACACCGGAGACGATGTGGTCGACACCGAACGTCACCGTGGCGATGGCGTGGATCAGACCACCGACCATGCCGCCGAGCACGGCACCCAGCAGCCCGGCCCACGGGCCGAGGTGGTAGCCGAAGAACGCCGCTCCCCAGGTGCCGAGAATCATCATGCCCTCTAGGCCGATGTTGACCACACCCGCACGCTCGGACCACAGCCCACCCAGCCCGGCGAGGGCGATGGGGACGGCCAGCCCGATCGCCGCGACCAGCGCGCCGGAGGAGGCGATGTCGTTGGCCCCGGTGACGGTGCGCAGGACCGCGACGAGCAGGATCGCGCCGGCGCCGGCAACCGCCCACTCTCGCGGGCCGAACCGGCGACGCCTCGGGCGGGCCGGAACGACCTCGGCCCCGACCTCGAGTTCGGTGGCACTCATGCCGCGGCCCCCTTCCTCAGGGAGGGTCCGTGCGTGGCGGCCAGCTCCCGAGCCACCTTGGACTGCTCCAGCCGCTGCTCGGCCCGTCTGATCAGCTCATAGGCGATCACGACGGCGAACAGGATGACGCCCTGGATGATGAACACGATCTCCTGCGCCACCCCGGCCTGGATCTGCAGCGCGTTGCTCTGCTGGTCCAGGAACGCCCAGAGCACCGAGGCGAACGCGATGCCGACCGCGTGGTTGCGACCGAGCAGGGCGATGGCGATGCCGGCGAACCCCAGACCCGGCTGGAACGTGGTGCCGTAGTTGAAGTCCTGGCCGAACAGCAGCGGCATGCCGATGAGGCCGGCCAGGGCCCCGGAGGCGACCATCGCGGTCATCACCATCCGGGGCACCTTCACGCCGCTCGCGACCGCGGCCGACTCCGACGACCCGGTCGCCCGCAGGTCGAACCCGAACCTGGTCCGTCCCATCACGAACCAGTAGAGGATGCCGACGACGACGGCCAGGACCAGCAGCGTGTACACCCGGTTGGTGGCGCCGGGGATCACCGCGAAGCCCTCGAGCCGCGAGGACTCCGGGATCGGGGTGGTACCGCTCGCGTTGCTGCCCACCTTGCTGACGGCGACCTTGCCGAGCAGCCAGGCCACCACCCCGGTCGCGATGGCGTTGAGCATGATCGTGGAGATCACCTCCGAGACACCGCGCCGCACCTTGAGGTATCCGGCGATCCCGGCCCAGAACCCGCCGACACACATGGCGACGATGATGGCCACGACCACGTTGAGCGGGCCGGGGAGCCAAGCCTGACCGGCGAAGACCGCAGCGGCGAAAGCGGCGATGCGGTACTGCCCGTCGACGCCGATGTTGAACAGGTTCATCCGGAACCCGACCGCGACGGCGATGGCCGACAGGTAGAACACGGTCGCCGCGTTGATCATCTGGACGAGGTTGCGGGGGCGCGGCGGGCTGAGCATGGTCGACCAGACCTTGCCGACCGGGTCGCCGAAGGCGAGCAGCAGCAGCGAGGTGATGACCACGGCGACCACGAGCGCCAGCAGCGGGGCCGCGGTGGTCAGCAGGATCCGACGCGCGCTGAGTGACTTCACGCGTGGTCACCGCTCTCGGGTGCGCCGGCGCCGGTCATGGCGGCCCCGAGGTCCTCGGAGGTCACCGTGTCCGGGTCGAAGGTGCCCGTCAGCCGCCCGCGCAGGATGACGGTGATGGTGTCGGACAACCCGATCAGCTCCTCCAGGTCGGCACTGATCAACAGCACCGCTAGACCCTCGCGACGGGCCTGGCGGATCAGGTCCCAGATCGAGGCCTGCGCCCCGACGTCGACGCCGCGCGTGGGGTGCGAGGCGATCAGGACCTTGGGGTGGTGGCTCATCTCGCGTCCGACGATGAGCTTCTGCTGGTTTCCCCCGGACAGCGACCCCGCGGTCACGAAGATCGACGGTGTGCGCACGTCGTACTCGCGCACGATCCGCTCGGTGTCGGCCTTGGCCGCCGCCGCGTCGATGAGCAGGCCGCGCACGTTGGGTGACTCGGTCTGGTGACCCAGGATCCGGTTCTCCCACAAGGGCGCGTCCAGGAGCAGCGCGTGTCGCTGCCGGTCCTCCGGGATGTACCCGACGCCGGCCTCGCGGATCTCCCGCACCCCCCAGTCGGAGATGTCGGTGTCCTCCAGGAACACGCGCCCCGCGGTGGGCTCGCGCATCCCCATGATGACCTCGACGAGCTCGGCCTGTCCGTTGCCCTCGACACCGGCGATCCCGAGCACCTCACCGGCGTGGATCGTCATCGACACGTCACTGAGCAGGTCACGGCCCTCCGCTCCGGCGAGGCGCACGCCGTCGATCCGCAGCAGCGGACGGTCGGTGACGGTCGACTCCTCGGTCGCCGGGGTGGGCAGCTCCGACCCCACCATGAGCTCGGCGAGCTTGCGGGCGTTGACTGTCTTGGGGTCGACCGTGTCGATGGTCGTGCCGCGACGGATCACGGTGATGGCGTCAGCCACCGCAAGCACCTCGTCGAGCTTGTGGGAGATGAAGAGCACGGTGAGGCCCTCCGCCTTGAGCTCGCGCAGGTTGTCGAACAGCTCGTCGACCTCCTGGGGGACGAGCACCGCCGTCGGTTCGTCGAGGATCAAGGTCTTGGCCCCGCGGAACAGGACCTTGAGGATCTCCACACGCTGGCGCGCGCCGACGCCGAGGTCGGCCACCAGCGCGTCCGGGTCGATGCCCAGGCCGTACTCGCCGGAGATCCGCAGGATCTCCGTGCGGGCCTCACCACCGATCCCGTGCATCGACTCCGCGCCCAGCACGACGTTCTCCAGGACCGTGAAGTTGTCGGCCAGCATGAAGTGCTGGAACACCATGCCGATCCCCGCGGCGATCGCGTCCGAGGGTGTCGAGAAGCTCACCACCGACCCGTTGATCCGGATCGTCCCCTCGTCCGGCTTCTGCACGCCGTACAGGATCTTCATCAGCGTGGACTTGCCCGCGCCGTTCTCACCGACGATGGCGTGGACCGTGCCACGGCGCACCGAGAACGCGACGTCCTTGTTGGCGATCACCCCCGGGAAGCGCTTGGTGATGCCGCTCAGCTCGACGGCATAGTCCCCGGCAGCTGGAGCCTGCGGAGCAGGCGTGGCGGTGGCGGTGATGGCGACCTCCCGGATCGTGGGATGGGTGCGGGGACGAGCAGGGCCCGGGTGCACGCTATCGCGACACCCGGGCCCTGCTGCGAACCTCGGATCAGGAGGACGGAACCGTGATGGTCCCGGCGATGATCTGAGCCTTGTAGTCGTCCAGCTTGCTCTTGATGTCATCGACCTTGCCACCGGTGGTCGAGTAGTCGACACCGCCGGACTTGAGGTCGAACACGGTGTTGCTGCCGGTGATCTCGGCCCCGTCCACGCCGCCCTTGATGAAGGTGTAGACGGCGACGTCGACCTTCTTGAGCATCGAGGTCAGGATGACGTCACGGACGTCCTCCGCCGCGGTCAGCGCCTGGTCGGAGTCGACCCCGATCGCCAGCTTGCCGGCTGCCTTGGCCGAGGTGAAGACGCCACCGCCGGACCCGCCCGCGGCCTGGTACACGACGTCGGCGCCACCCTGGAACATCCCGTCGGCCGCGGTCTTGCCCTTGGCCGGGTCACCGAACCCGGAGAAGTCCGGGGGCTGGGTGAGGTACTGGCTCTTGACGACGATCGCGGGGTTCACGGCCTTCGCGCCGGCGGTGTAGCCCACCTCGAACTTCTTGATCAGCGGGACGTTGACACCACCGACGAACCCGATGGTGCCGGAGGTCGACTTCAGCGCGGCCGCGGCGCCGACGAGGAAGGAGCCCTCGTTCTCGGCGAAGGTCAGCTGAGCCACGTTGGCACCCTTGGAGTCGTCCGAGGCGTCGTCGACGATCGCGAACTTGACGTCGGTGTTCTCCTTGGCCACCTTGCCGACCGAGGGGGCATAGGCGAAGCCGACCGCGACGATGTGGGTGAAGCCGGCGTCGATGAGCTGGTTGAGCCGCTCCTCGCGGGCCGCCTCGTTCTCACCGTTGACGGCCGACGCCTCCTTCACCTCGATGCCGAAGTCGGTCTTGGCCTTGTCCAGCCCGGCTGCGGCCGAGTCGTTGAACGACTGGTCGCCACGACCACCGACGTCGTACGCCATGCCGACCTTGAGGTCGCTGGCAGCCTTCGTGGTCTCGCTGACGGCGCCACCCGGGTCGTCATTCGAGCTCCCACAGGCGGCCAGGGCGAGCGCGGCCACGGTGGTGACCGCGGCGAGCTTCATCGACTGACGCAAGACTGTCTCCTTCATATGCTGAGGTGTTGCGCCTGTGCTGGCGCATCGCCACAAGATAGCCGCCCCCGCGAACAACACCGTCAACTCCGGGGATTGCGGCACAACCGTTACCGTTCCGCGACGCGATCGGCGCCCGGGCCGATGCGGTCAGAGCGGACCGTCCGCCCCATCCCTCACAGCAGTACCAGCCCGGGACCGCTGACGAGGGCGGCGCCGGCCAGCAACCGGGCCCCGAGCCCGATGGCGCGCTCGTCGACCACCAGGTCGCCCTGGTGCAGGTCGTACGCCGCGCCGCCCGGCGACCGCGTGCCGAGCCGGGCCATCGCTCCGGGCAGCTGCTGGAGGTACCACGAGAAGTCCTCGCCACCCAGGGACTGGATGGTCCCGGTGACCGTCGACGGGCCCCCGAGCGCCACCGCCGACTGGCGGAGCAGGTCGAGGGCGTCCGCGGTGTTGACCACCGGCGGGACGCCCTGGATGTGCTCGACCTTGGCGGTCACGGCATAGGGCGCGACGACGCCGTGCACCACCTCCTCCAGGACGGCGCCGATCCCCGCCCACGCCTTTTCGTCCAGCATCCGCATGGTCCCGACCACGGTGCCGCTGGAGGGGATGACGTTCGCGGCGACCCCGGAGTGGACGCTGCCCCACACCAGCGCGAGGCCGGCTCGCGGGTCCACCCGTCGGGCCAGCACGGCCGGGACGTCGGTGATCACCTTGCCGAGCGCATAGGTCAGGTCCTCGGTCAGGTGCGGGCGCGAGGTGTGGCCGCCACGACCGGCGAGGGTCACCGTCACGGCGTCCGCGGCCGAGGTGATCGGGCCTTCGCGCAGGCCGACCAGCCCGACCTCAAGGCTGGGGTCGCAGTGCAGGCCGAGCACGACGTCGACCCCCTCGAGCGCACCCTGGGCGATCACGTCGAGCGCACCACCGGGGATCACCTCCTCGGCGGGCTGGAAGATCAGGCGCACCGCCGTCCGGCGGTCGACGAGGAGGTCCTCGAGTCCCTGGAGCACCAGCCCGGCCCCGACGAGGGAACTCACGTGCACGTCGTGACCACACGCGTGGCACACACCGTCGATGGTGGACGCATAGGTCAGCCCGCTGCGCTCGTGCACCGGGAGCGCGTCGAGGTCGGCCCGCAGCGCGACGCGGTGGGTGGCGTCCTCGGGACCGAGGTCAGCGACCAGGCCGGTGCCGACGAGCGGTCGGACACGCAGCCCGGCGCGGGTCAGGACGTCGACGACGACCTCGGTCGTGCGTGTCTCCTGACGGGACAGCTCGGGGTGCGCGTGCAGGTCCCGGCGCAACGCGATGAGGTCGGGTTCACGGGCCGAGACGGCAGCCGCCAGCGACGCGCCGACGTGGGAACCCTCCATGGCTCGCACTGTACCCGCGCGTCGTCGGCCCGCCTGCCCAGCCTCGACCGGTAGGGAGTCCGTGCGTGTCGACTTCCTCACGGCGGGTCGCACGGCCCCGGGTGCGTCCTAGCATCAGGTCATGCAGACACACCTGTCACTCGACACCGAGGAGGCCGCGACCCGGACCGAGTGGGAGGCCGCCGCCGCGGCGGTGCTGCGCAAGGCGGGCCGGCTGGGCGAGAACGACCCCGATGCCGGCGTGTGGACGAAGCTGACCCGTCGGACCCTGGACGGCATCCCCGTCACCCCGCTGGGCACCGCCGAGCTCACCGCCGACCTGCCCACGGGCGGCCTGCCCGGCCAGCCGCCGTTCACCCGCGGCACCGAGGCCATGCGGGTGTCCGCGACCTGGGACATCCGCAGCCACTTCGCCGACCCCGACCCCGAGGTCACCCAGCGGGACGTCCTCGCCGACCTCGAGGGCGGCGTCACCTCCCTCTGGCTCTCGGTCGGCCCAGCGGGCATCGACCTGGCCGACCTCCCCCGCCTTCTCGCCGGCGTGCTCCTGGACCTTGCTCCGGTCGTGCTCGACGCACCCGCGGACCCGGTCGCCGCCGCTGACGCCCTGCTGGCGGTGATCACCGAGCGGGCCGTCGAGCCTGCGGCGGGGACCAGCCTCGGGGGTGACCCGGTCGGTGCGACGTTCCGTGCGGGAGGCGACCTGTCGACGGCAGCGGTCGACGAGACCATTGCCGCCCTCGCCGAGCGGGGACGACCCCTGGGCCTGCGTCTGCTGGTCGCCGACGCGACAGCAGTCCACGACCACGGGGCCACCGAGGTGCAGGAGCTGGCGTACTCCCTCGCGGTCGGCTCGACCTATCTCCGCTCCCTGGTCCGCGCGGGGCTGGACGTCGACGCCGCGTGCGCGGCGCTGGAGTTCCGCTATGCCGCGACCGACGACCAGTTCGCGACCATCGCCAAGCTCCGCGCCGCCCGTCGCCTCTGGCACCGGGTGGCGGAGCTGAGCGGCACCGGCGAGGCCGCCCGCGGGCAGGTGCAGCACGCGGTCACCTCGCGACCGATGATGAGCCCGCTGGACCCGTACGTGAACATGCTTCGCACCACCGTCGCGACCTTCGCCGCGAGCGTCGGCGGAGCGTCCTCGGTGACGGTGCTGCCCTTCGACGCCGCGCTCGGCCTGCCCGAGCCGTTCAGCCGGCGGATCGCCCGCAACACCTCGCACGTGCTGGTCGCCGAGTCCCACGTGGCCGCCGTGAGCGACCCGGCCGGCGGCTCCTACGCCGTGGAGCGGCTGACCGACGACCTCGCCCACGCGGCGTGGGAGGAGTTCGGGCGGATCGAGCAGGACGGTGGGATCCTGTCGGCGGCCCCGGGCCTCCGGGAGCGCATCGCCGAGGCTGCGGCCGAGCGGACGACGCAGGTGGCCACCCGCCGTCGACCGATCACCGGCGTCAGCGAGTTCCCCCACCTCCGCGAGGAGGTGCCGCCGCGCCGGCCCTATCCGTCGGGCGCGCTGGCGGTGGACGGCTACGGTGCCGCCTACGAGGCCATGCGGTCCGTGCCTGCGAGCACACCGGTCTTCCTGGCCACGATGGGTCCCGTGGCGGCACACACGGCGCGAACGACCTTTGCCGCCAACCTCTTCGCGGCGGGCGGGATCGAGACGGTCGTCGCTGGTGCGACGAGCGGGGTCGAGGACGTGCTCGCGGGCTACGACGGTGCGGCGGTCGCGTGCCTGTGTGGGCGCGACGAGGCGTACGCCGACTGGGGCACCGAGCTGGTCGCTGCGCTGCGGGGTGCGGGTGCGAAGTGGGTGGTCGTAGCAGGCCGTCCGATGGACGGGGTCGACGACGCTGTCGCAGTGGGAGTGGACGCGCTCGCCTTCCTCGAGCGAACGCGCGGGCACCTGGAGGTGGACGCATGAGCATCCCCGACTCGTTCGCCGGTTTCCCCCTGGATCCCGAGATCCCCTATGCACCAGGCGATCCCGAGGCCTTTGCTGCTGCGTCCAAGGGCGCCCAGCCATGGACGGCACCGGAAGGCATCGACATCCTGCCGATCTACACCCCGGCCGACATCAAGGACCTGGACGCGCTCGACACCTATCCCGGCCTCGTCCCGTTCCTGCGCGGGCCCTATCCGACGATGTACACGACGCAGCCGTGGACGATCCGCCAGTACGCCGGGTTCTCCACTGCCGAGGAGTCCAACGCCTTCTACCGCCGCAACCTCGCGGCGGGGCAGAAGGGACTCTCGGTGGCGTTCGACCTCGCGACCCACCGCGGCTACGACTCCGACAACCCGCGCGTGGTCGGTGACGTGGGCATGGCCGGGGTCGCGATCGACTCGATCTATGACGCCCGTCAGCTGTTCGACGGCATCCCGTTGGACCAGATGTCGGTGTCGATGACCATGAACGGCGCGGTGCTTCCGGTGCTCGCGATGTACATCGTCGCGGCCGAGGAACAGGGGGTGAAGCCGGAGCAGCTCACGGGCACCATCCAGAACGACATCCTCAAGGAGTTCATGGTCCGCAACACCTACATCTACCCACCCGAGCCGTCGATGCGGATCATCTCCGACATCTTCGCGTTCACCGCGGCCCGGATGCCTCGCTTCAACTCGATCTCGATCTCGGGCTACCACATCCAGGAGGCCGGGGCGACCAACGACCTCGAGCTGGCCTACACACTGGCCGACGGCGTCGAGTACCTCCGGGCCGGGCTCGACGTGGGCCTGGACATCGACGCGTTCGCACCGCGGCTGTCGTTCTTCTGGGCCGTCGGGATGAACTTCTTCATGGAGGTCGCCAAGCTGCGTGCTGCTCGGGCTCTGTGGGCGCGGCTGGTGGCCGACTTCGAGCCGAAGAACCCCAAGTCCCTCTCGCTGCGCACCCACTGCCAGACCTCGGGCTGGTCGCTGACCGCCCAGGACGTGTTCAACAACGTGCAGCGCACCTGCATCGAAGCCATGGCGGCGACCCAGGGACACACGCAGTCCTTGCACACCAACGCCCTCGATGAGGCGATCGCGCTGCCGACCGACTTCTCCGCCCGCATCGCGCGGAACACCCAGCTGCTGCTCCAGCACGAGTCCGGCACCACGGGCACGATCGACCCCTGGGGCGGCTCGTACTACGTCGAACGCCTCACCCACGACCTCGCCGAGCGCGCGTGGGGCCACATCCAGGAGGTCGAGGACGCCGGCGGCATGGCCAAGGCGATCGAGGCCGGCATCCCCAAGATGCGGGTCGAGGAGGCCGCGGCACGCACCCAGGCCCGGATCGACTCCGGCACCCAGGCGGTCATCGGGGTCAACACCTTCCGCCGGGCCGAGGAGGACAAGCTCGACGTCCTGCGGGTGGACAACCGCAGCGTGTACGCCGCCCAGGTCGCCAAGCTCGAGCGCCTGCGCGAGGAGCGCGACCCGGGCGAGGTCGACCGGGCGCTCTCGGCGCTGACCGCCTCGGCCGAGCGCGGCGCCTCCCGCGACGGTTCGCTGGAGGGCAACCTCCTCGCCCTGGCCGTCGACGCCGCCCGCGCCATGGCGACGGTCGGTGAGATCTCCGACGCGCTGGAGAAGGCCTACGGTCGGCACAGCGCCGTGATTCGTACCATCTCTGGTGTGTACCGCTCCGAGTCCGGCTCGTCCGAGAACGTGCAGAGGGTGCTCGAGGCCACCGACGCGTTCGAGGAGGCCGAGGGTCGCCGCCCGCGCATCCTGGTCGCCAAGATGGGTCAGGACGGCCACGACCGCGGGCAGAAGGTCATCGTCACCGCCTTCGCCGACCTCGGTTTCGACGTCGACGTGGGCCCGTTGTTCTCCACGCCCGAGGAGGTGGCTCAGCAGGCGGTCGATGCCGACGTCCACATCGTCGGGGTGTCCTCGCTCGCGGCCGGACACCTCACTCTGGTCCCCGCGCTGCAGGAGGCGCTGGAGGAGCGCGGCCGGTCGGACATCATGGTCGTGGTGGGTGGGGTGATCCCGCCCGACGACGTGCCGACCCTGCTCGAGATGGGAGCCGCCGCCGTCTTCCCCCCGGGCACGGTGATCGCCGACTCGGCGCTGGACCTGCTCGAGAAGCTGCGCGCGAGCCTCAACGGCTGATGGCTGCCCTGACGCCGCACCTGGCCACCCGGATCCGCAGCGGTGACCGGACAGCGATCGCTCGCGCCATCACGCTGGTCGAGTCCAGCCGGGTCGACCACCGGACCCAGGCCCGCGAGCTGCTCGAGGAGATCGCGGGCGACACGGGTTCAGCTGTGCGCGTGGGGATCTCGGGTGTCCCTGGGGTGGGGAAGTCGACCTTCATCGAGGCGCTCGGAGCCCACCTCACCGGCTCGGGTCACCGGGTCGGTGTCCTGGCCGTCGACCCGTCCAGCGTGCGCACCCGCGGGTCGGTGCTCGGGGACAAGACCCGGATGCCGGCGCTCGCGGTGAACCCGGCGGCCTATATCCGACCCTCACCCACTGCCGGCACGCTCGGCGGCGTCGCGCGCGCGACCATGCAGTCGTTGCTCGTCCTGGAGGCAGCCGGGTACGACGTGGTGCTGGTCGAGACCGTCGGCGTGGGTCAGTCGGAGGTGACCGTCTCGGAGATGGTGGACACGTTCGTGTTCCTGACCCTCGCGCGCACCGGCGACCAGCTCCAGGGGATCAAGAAGGGGATCGTCGAGATCGCCGACGTGGTGGTGGTCAACAAGGCCGACGGCGGACGGGAGACCGAGGCAGCCGCGGCGGCCAAGGACCTGGCCTCGATGCTCCGGCTGATCCACGGCACGGCCGGTTGGCTGCCACCGGCGCTGACCTGCTCGGCGCTGGAGAACCGCGACATCGACGAGGTCTGGGCGCGGGTGATCCGGCACCGCGAGCACCTCGGCGTGGAGGGGCTCGCGGCCCGGCGCTCCACGCAGCAGCTGGAGTTCGCGTGGGCCCTGGTCCGCGACGAGCTCGCCGGGCGACTCGCTCGCTCCGCGGGTGTGCGCGGCGTACGGGCCGAGGTCGAGGCCGCGGTCCGTTCCGGTGACATGCCCGCCGCCACTGCGGCCGACACCATCCTCGCCGCGTTCGACGCCGACTGAGGTCGGGGTCCAGCCCGACCCACTGACGCCCCGCCTGCTCTAGCGCCTGCCAGCGGAGCTCGGCGCCGCAGCCACCTGCTGCACCCCGTCCCCGCTGGCCTCGCCCGCGCCTGGTGCCGGCCCCGGACGACCACGGGTCAGGCTCTCGCGGCGGACCTCCCATCGCCGGGCGATCTGGAGGATCTCGGTCTCCATGAAGGCGAGGAACTCCACCGAGAGGTTGAGGCGCTCGCCCGCCGCCGTGTCATCCCCGACGAGGGGGATGCCCTGGGCCAGAACGCTTCTCAGCACGCCATAGACCGAGGAGTTGTTGATCATCACGTCGTGCCAGGCGTCCTGCGCGACGACGTAGACGTCGCGGCGGCTGCCCGGCTCACGTTCGCGGTGGATGAGGTGGATGGTCTGCAGATAGGTCACCGAGCTGGACACCGAAGCCGGACTGACCCGCAGTGCCGCGACCACCTCCGCCGACGTCATCCGGCCGTCCTCCTCGGTGAGCAGCGCGGCGAACACCCTGGCGGGAAGTCGCGGGAAGCCCATGTTCGCGAGGGTGGACCCCAAGCGCTCGACGTACGCGGCGCGGGCACCGCGGCTCCTGCTCATGACCCATACATTACATTATTCAGAAACTTCTGAAACTTAGGTAGGATGGCACCATGGCATCCGCAATCCGCGCAGCGGGGCTGCGCAAGTCCTTCGGCCACACCGTTGCCCTGGACGGACTCGACCTCGAGGTCGCCCCCGGTGAGGTGCACGGGTTCCTCGGCCCGAACGGTGCGGGCAAGTCCACCACCATCCGGGTCCTGCTGGGCCTGCTCCGTCCCGACGGCGGCGAGGTGGAGCTGCTCGGCGGCGACCCGTGGCGTGAGGCCGAGCAGCTGCACCGCCGGCTGGCCTACGTGCCCGGTGACGTGAACCTCTGGCCCAACCTCACCGGCGGTGAGGTGATCGACCTGCTGGGCCGGCTGCGCGGAGGGTTCGACCCCTCCCGTCGCGACGAGCTGCTCGAGCGCTTCGAGCTGGACCCCACCAAGAAGGGTCGGGCCTATTCCAAGGGCAACCGGCAGAAGGTCGCGCTCGTGGCCGCCCTGAGCTCGGACGCGGAGCTGCTGGTCCTCGACGAGCCGACCTCCGGCCTGGATCCGCTGATGGAGCAGGTCTTCGCCGACTGCATCCGCGAGGCAGCGGCGCAGGGCCGCAGCGTCCTGCTGTCGAGCCACATCCTCAGCGAGGTCGAGCGGCTCTGCCAGCGGTTGACCATCATCCGCGCGGGCAAGGACGTCCGCACCGGGACGCTGGCCGACCTGCGCCACCTGTCGCGCACCAACGTGGTCGCCGAGGTTCGGGTCGCACCCGAGGGCCTCGACCTGGTGGCCGGTGTGCACGACCTGTCGGTCACCTGCGGCCGCGTCCGCTTCGCGGTCGATCCCGAGCATCTCGGCGAGGCGATGACCGTCCTGACCCGCGCCGGGCTTCGGTCCCTGGTCAGCGCACCGCCGACCCTCGAGGAGCTGTTCGCCGAGCTCTACCGGTCTGGCGAGGCGTCCGAAACGGCCGCAGGACCGGCCCCAACCAGCGTGTCGCGATGATTTCCGGAACGGGAACGCTGCTTCGCCTGTCCCTGCGGCGCGACCGGGTGGTCGTGTCCGTCTGCGTCCTGGCGCTCGGGGGCCTGGCTGCCGGGTCGGCGTCGGCCACGGTCGAGCTGTACCCCACCGCGTCGAGCCGCGCAGCCGCGGCCGCCGCGGCCAACGCATCCCCTGCCCTGGTCGCGCTGTACGGCGAGGTCGGGTCCTCGATGGGTGCGCTCGCGAGCTTCAAGATGACCGGCACGATGGCGGTGTTCCTCGCCCTGCTGGCGATGTTCGTGGTGCGTCGGCACACGCGCACCGAGGAGGAGACGGGGCGGGCCGAGCTCGTCCTCGCCGGCGCGGTGTCCCGCCACGCGCCCCTGACCGCAGCGCTGCTGGAGGCGTCGCTCGCCGTGGCCGCGGCCGCGGCCCTCGCCGTGCTCGGGTTCATCGGCTCCGGACTGCCGGTGGTCGGCTCGGTCGCCCTCGGGGTGTCGTGGCTCATCGTGGGCGGGTGCTTTGCCGGCGTCACCGCGGTTGCCGCGCAGCTCAGCTCGAGTGCGCGGTCGACCGCGGCGGTCACCGGGTCCGTCCTCGCGCTCGCCTTCGCGATGCGCGCCGTGGGCGACCTCGCCGGCGACGGCCCGTGGCACCTTCTCACCTGGCTCTCTCCCCTGGGCTGGGCCCAGCAGGTACGCCCGTTCCACGGGGACCGCTTCGGGGTGGGACTGCTGGCAGTCACCTTCATGGCAGCGGCGGTGGCCCTGGCGTATGGCCTGCGCTCCCGTCGCGACGTCGGTGCCGGCCTGGTCGCCGACCGACCCGGACCCGCCCACTCGCGGATGTCGTCGCCGCTCGCGCTCGCCTGGCGACTGCAGCGGGGAGCCATGGCGGGGTGGTCGCTCGGACTGCTGCTCGGCGGGGCACTGCTGGGCGGGCTGGCCTCCAACGTCAAGGGTTTCGTCGACTCGCCCGAGGCAGAGTCGATGATCCGCCAGCTGGGCGGGAACGCCGCGATCGCCGATGCCTTCCTCGCCGCGGAGTTCGGGATCCTGGCCGTCGTCGTCGCGGGGTTCGGTGTCGCGGCGGCACTGCGCCTGCTGGGAGAGGAGACGTCCGACCGGGCCGAGCTCACGCTCAGCACCGCGACCAGCCGCTGGACGTGGCTCATGAGCCACGTGACCCTGGCTCTGGTGGGGAGTGCCTGGATCCTGCTGCTGCTCGGACTCGGCGGCTCGGCGGCCGACGCTGCCACCACCGGGAGCCTGACCGGCTCGCTGGGCCGGATCATGCCGGCTGCCCTCGTCCAGATACCCGCCGTGTGGGTCGTGGTCGGGGTGGCAGTGCTGCTGTACGGCGTGTCCTCGCGGATCGCGCTCGGCTCGTGGGCAGTCCTGGCGGGCTGCCTGCTGCTGGGCCAGCTCGCCGACCTGCTGAACCTGCCCGACTGGGTCGCCGAGGCCTCGCCGTTCAGCCACGTCCCTCACCTGCCGGGCGGCCCTGTGCAGGCGCTTCCCTTGGTCGTCCTCCTGGCCGTCGCCGCCGGCGCAGTGCTGGTGGGCGGGAGCGCCTTCCGCCGCCGCGACCTCTCCTGAGGACCAGAGTCGTGGTCATCGTCCGGCGCGCGATACCGCGGTGCCCGCCGAGCCCGTGGGTACCTCGCCAACCACCGCGCCCGACGTGGCGAACGACGGCAGCCTCGCCGAGCAGCGATCGAGTACCGCGCCGGGTTCGTCTGCCCCGCTCGGGGTGCAGTGCACACCACTGACCCCACCTGGGTGCAATGCATACCCCTGCCCCCACCTGGGTGCAGTGCACACCCCTGACCCCGCCCGGGTGCAGTGCACACCCCCGACCCCGCTGGGGTGCAGTGCACACCCCCGACCCCGCTGGGGTGCAGTGCACACCCCCGACCCCGCTGGGGTGCAGTGCACACCCCTGACCCCGCTGGGGTGCAGTGCACACTGCGCCCCCGGGAGGACCCGACGAGCTCGCCGCTCAGAGCAGGTCGGTGCGCCCAGCCGTACGCAGAGCATCGACGACCTTCTTGACGTCCTGCGCCCGCTCACGCGTCGTCACCAGCAGGGCGTCCCCGGTGTCGACGACCACGACGTCGCTGAGTCCGATCACGGCGATCTGGCGGTCCCCCGCAACGACGATCCCGGTCGAGTCGACCGCCTCGACGCGGGCCGCGTCGCCGACGATGGCAAGGTCCGCTCCCTCGGACAGCAACCCGGCGAGCGCGTCGAAGTCCCCCACGTCGTCCCAGTCGAAGGTTCCGGGCACCACGGCGACGACGCCCTGCGCGGCTGCGGGCTCGGCCACCGCGTGGTCGATCGAGATCTTCTCCAGACCAGGCCAACGCTCGGGCAACGTGTCCGGCTCGGCCGCGATCGCCCGCAGCTCCCTGGCCAGATCGGGGTGCCACTGAGCGAGCAGATCAAGCAGCACCCGGGCGCGCACCACGAACATGCCTGCGTTCCAGCGATACTCACCGCTGTCGAGATAGGTCTGCGCTCGCTCCGCGTCCGGCTTCTCGACGAACTCGAGCACACGACGCGCTGTCGCGACGGCCTCGACCGGCTCACCCATCCGGATGTAGCCGAACCCGGTGGCGGCATGCGTCGGCGCGATGCCGATCGTCACCACCACGTCCTGGGATTCGGCGAGCGCAGCCGCCTCCGCGACGCAGGCGCGGAATGCCGCGACGTCGCCGATGACGTGGTCGGCCGCGAACGACCCGAGCACCGCATCGGGGTGACGCCGCTCCAGCACGGCGGCGGCGAGGCCGATCGCGGCCATCGAGTCGCGCGGCGTGGGCTCGGCGAGCAGCTGGTCAAGAGGGAGGTCGGGGAGCTGGTCGGTCACAGCTGCGCGATGGGCCACACCGGTCACCACGAGGACGCGGTTCTCGGCGAGCGGTGCGAGCCGGTCCCACGTGCCTTGCAGCAGGCTGCGTCCCGACCCCGACAGGTCGTGAAGGAACTTGGGCGCGTTGGCCCGCGACAGCGGCCAGAGCCGTGTACCTGCTCCCCCGGCCGGGATGACCGCCCAGAACCCCGCCACGCTCGTCATGCGCGCCACCCTATGGCGCTGGCGCACCGCGATGTCACCTTGCGCTCACCAGACACACCTCCTGTCGTCGGCCGCTCATCACCCGCTGCGGGGACCGTGAAGGCGTGCGCGTCGCCTTGGTCACCGAGTCGTTCCTGCCGAGCCTGAACGGTGTCACCACGAGTGTCTGCCGGATCGCGGAGTGCCTTCGAGACACCGGCCACGAGGTGGTGGTCCTCGCCCCCGGACCAGCGCCGGCCCTGTACGCCGGCGCGCGGGTCCACGCCATCTCCTCGGTACCGGTCCGGGAGTTCCCGGTGGGGCTGCCGACCGCGGAGATCGAGGACCTGCTGGCGGACTTCGCTCCAGACGTCGTGCACGTCGCTTCCCCGTTCGTCCTCGGCGCCCGAGGCCTCCTCGCCGCCGGAAGACTCGGCGTGCCGACCGTCGCGGTGTACCAGACCGACATGCCGTCCTACCTCCGACAGCACGCACCGGGGCTGGTGGGTCGCGGTGCCGCCCTCGCCGCCTGGCGCTGGGTGCGTCACCTGCACGAGATGGCCGACCTGACGCTCGCTCCCTCCAGAGCCGCGCTGGTCGACCTCCGCGCTCACGGCGTACCTCGCACCGCACTGTGGGGACGCGGCGTCGACACCACCCTGTTCCACCCCCTCTGGCGCATCGACGCCGGCACGGTCGCGCTCCGAAGGACCCTCGCGCCGAACGGTGAGACCCTCCTCGGGTACGTCGGCCGGCTGGCCCCCGAGAAGGAGCTGCACCGCCTGGCGGAGCTCGCCCACCTGCGGGGTACACGCCTGGTCCTGGTCGGCGCGGGACCCGACCGCGAGCGACTCGGCGCCCTTCTCTGCGAGGCCGTCGCCGGGTCGCCCTCGTGCCCGACGCTGCCGCCGGTCTTCCTCGGCGCTCGGGTCGAGGAGGACCTCGCCCGTGCGTACGCGGCGATGGACGTCTTCGTACACACCGGCACCACAGAGACGTTCGGACAGACTCTGCAGGAAGCGGCCGCGATGGGACTGCCGGTCGTCGCGCCCGCCCGGGGCGGGCCGCTCGACCTGGTCGACGACGGCCGGACCGGGCTGCTGTTCGACCCCGACGACCCGCGCTCGCTGTCTGCGGCAGTCCGGGTGCTGGCCGAGAACCCGAAGCGCCGCAGGGAGATGGGCCGGGCGGGGCTGGATGCGGTGTCCGGTCGGTCCTGGGCTGCGCTCGTCGAGCGCCTCGTCGGGCACTACCGCCTCGTGGGTCGTCGACGCGTACCCGCCGCCTGACCCATACTGCGCCCGGTCCTGTCTAGCCTTGGCCCGTGCCGTCCGTCGTCCGTGTCCTCGCCACCGCCGCCCTGGCCGCCGTCGCGGTGACGACGTCCATCGCGGGCACCGCGGCCACCCCTGCCACACGGGCTACCGCTGCCACCCCCGCCGTACGTGCCCTGACGGCCGGTCCGGTCGGCGGGCCGCGCCTGGCGTCGGCACGGGTCGTGGTCGACGCCCCGCCGGGTACGCCCGCACCGCCGCACCTCAAGGATGCCGCCTGGGTGCTCGCCGACCTCGACTCCGGCCAGATCATCGCGGCCAAGGCCGCCCACACCCGGTTCCGACCCGCGAGCACGCTCAAGGTGCTGACCGCCCAGACCCTCCTCCCCCTGCTGGACCCGGCGACGGTGGTGCGGGCGACCGCTGACGACGCGAACGTCGAGGGATCACGCGTCGGTGTCGCTCCCCGGGGGACCTACACCGTCGACCAGCTCTTCCAGGGCCTGCTCCTGGCCTCGGGCAATGACGCCGCCTCCGCACTCGCCCGTGCCGCCGGCGGCCTGGAGACCACCGTGGCTGCGATGAACGCCAGTGCCGCTCACCTCGGCGCCCTCGACACCGTGGCCAAGAACCCGTCGGGGCTGGACGCGCCCGGTCAGCTGTCGAGCGCGTACGACCTGGCGCTCATCGGTCGTGCCGCGATGGAACAACCGCGGTTCCGCACCTACGTCGCCACCCGGCAGGCCCCGTTCCCCGGCACGACGGTGAAGGGCAAGCGCCAGAGCTTCATGATCCAGAACCACAACCGGCTGCTCTACAACTACGAGGGCACCATCGGGCTCAAGAACGGCTACACCGACGCCGCACGTCGCACCTACATCTCGGCCGTCACGCGGGCGGGGCGGACCTACCTGCTCGCCGAGATGTACTCGCTCGAGTGGAGCTGGCGACCACAGGCCGCGATGTATGACTGGGCGTTCGGCCACGGCGACGAGGTCACTCCGGTCGGTCAGCTGGTCGATCCCGGCACGGTGACCGCACCCTCGCAGCCCCCGGCCACCGGCGCGGCGGCCGCCGCCGCGACCGGAGGAGGACGCGGCGACGCGCAGCCGGCTGGACGCGCGGCCGTTCTCGCTTCGTCCCGTGTCAGCACACGCACGTCGTACGCGTGGCCGGTCGTTGCTCTGGCGGCCCTGCTCGGAGTCGTGGTCCTCCGGCGCCGTGCGGTCGTCGCCCGGCGGCGGCGTGCGCGGCGCACCCACCCGCGAGGCGAACCCCTCGACCGCTAGGAACGCTTGCCCGCGAACCCTCGGATCGACCGGATCCCGTTGCCGACCAGCCTCAGACCGACTGCGGCGGTCGCCCCGAGCACTGCGCCGGCGGCGAGCGAGGTCCGGTCCGCGGTGCGGGTGCCAAAGGTGGGCAGACCCGCATCGACGCGAGACTCATAGGTCGGAGTGGGCCGGACGTCGCTGGCCGGGGCGGCCAGCTGACCGCGGTCCGAAGCGGTTGCTGTCGGGTCGGGGGCGAGGTCGTTGGCGGCCCAAGCCGCCGAGATCAGCAGCGCCCGGGCGATGAAGTTCAAGAAGACCAGCAGCCCGACCACCAGGGCGATCGACCCGAAGACGGGGTTGCCGACCGTACCGCGGATCAACAGGCTGGCGAAGGTCTGGATGAACGTGATCGCGACTCCGCCGACGACCGCTCCCTGCCGCAGCCCGACCCAGGGCAGGTCCACGGCGCTGAGCACCCGCAGGAGCAGGCCCACCACCAGCGTGTTCAACAGCGCCTGGACCAGGAGACCGACCAGCGTCACCAGCCAGCCCTGGTCACCCAGACCGACCAGACCGCCCACCCAGGATGCCGCGCCGGCCGCGAAGCCGGACACCGCGGCGGAGACGAGCACCGCGGCACCGAGCAGGGCGAGCGTGATCAGGTCGCGCAGCTTGGTCAGCACGACGTTGCCGGGGCTGCCCTGGACGCCGAAGATGGCGCGAACGCCGTCCCGGATGGCCCCCAGCCAGCCGAGGCCACCGAGCAGGAGACCGACGACACCGGCGATACCGGTGGTTGCCAGGGTTGAACCTTCGGGCAACCCGAGCTCGATCAGGCCGTTGCCGGAGCCGTCGTCGATGAACCCCGGGAGCGCCCCGCCGATGCTGTCCCGCATCTGGTTCAGGAGCTCGGGCTGGCCCCGGAGCACCAGCCCGAAGATCGTGAAGCCGAGCGCGAGCAGAGGGAAGATCGACAGGAAGCTGAAGTAGGTCACGCCGCCGGCCAGCACGTTGCCTCGGGCCTGGCCGTATCGCTGCCACGCCCGCCACGCAGCGGTCCCCTGCACCCGGGCCCAGACCCGCTTCAGCCCGTCCATGCGCCTACTCTGCCCCGAGCGCGAAGGCGCGAACCGGGCGCCACACCTCGTCCTCACCGTGCTCGTACAGGTGGATGTCCTCGACGAGGAAGGCGCAGCGGAACCGGGCGAGGGCAGCGAAGGCGCGGTCGAGCGCGGTGTCGTCGAGGTGGTGGGCGACGGTCACGTGTGGGTGGTACGGGAACTCGATCTCCCGGGCGAGGACACCCTCGCGGATCGACCGCTCGAGCAGCTCGCACTGCGAGAGCCCCGCCGAGACCTGGACGAACACCACCGGGGAGATCGGACGGAAGGTGCCGGTCCCGCTCAGCACCATGGTGAAGGGCTGGGAGGTGCTGCAGGCTCGGGCGAGGTGCTGCTCGATGTCCTGAAGGTTCGCCGAGGCGATGGCGGTCGGCGGGAGCAGCGTGACGTGCGGCGGGATCGCCTCGGCGAGCGGGTCGCCAAAGCGCGCCCGCTGCTCCTGGAGGACCTCACCGTGCGGCGACGGGATGGCCACGGCAACACCTATCGTTGGCATCGCCGACGACCCTATCTGCACCGGCTCGGCCCGGGTCAGGGACCTCAGCGGCGCGGCGGAACCAGACCCAGGCGTTCGCGTACCCGGCTCATCGTCCGGCCCGCGACCTCCCGCGCCTGCTCGGCACCATCGGCCAGGACGCGGTCGAGCTCGGCCGGGTCGTCGAGCAGCTCGGTCATCCGGGTCTGGAACGGTGACACCGCCTCGACGACGACCTCGGCCACCTCGCCCTTGAGGTCCCCGTATCCCTTGCCCTGGAACGACTTCTCGAGATCGGCGATCGAGGTTCCCGACAGCGCGCTGTGGATCACCAGCAGGTTGGAGACACCCGGCTTGGCGGCCGGGTCGAACCGGACCTCGCGTTCTGTGTCGGTCACCGCCGACTTGATCTTCTTGGTCAGCCGCTTCGGGTCGTCGCTCAGCAGCAGGATGCCGGCATCGGAGGAGGTCGAGCCAGACATCTTGGACTCGGGCTCGGCCAGGTCCATGATCTTCGCGGTCTGCTTGAGGATGTGCGGCTCGGGGACGACGAAGGTGTCGCCGAACCTGGTGTTGAACCGCTGGGCGAGGTCCCTGGTGATCTCCAGGTGCTGGCGCTGGTCCTCGCCGACGGGCACCTTCTGCGCGTCATACATGAGGATGTCCGCCGCCATCAGCATCGGATAGGCGAAGAGCCCGACGTTGGCGTTCTGACCCTTGGCCGTCTTGTCCTTGAACTGCGTCATCCGGCTCGCCTCTCCGAAGGCAGCGATGCAGTTCATCACCCAGCCCAGCTCCGCATGCTCCGGCACGTGGCTCTGCAGGAAGATCGCCGAGTCCTTGGGGTCGACCCCGCCGGCGATGAACTGCGCGGCCGTGGTGCGCGACCGCCGCGTGAGGACCCCCGGCTCGGTCGGCACCGTCAGCGCGTGGAGGTCGGCGACGAAGAAGAAGGTGTCGAAGTCGCTCTGGAGGTCCACCCAGTTGACCAGCGCGCCGATGTAGTTGCCGAGGTGGAGGGAGTCGCTGGTCGGCTGCATGCCCGAGAGGATCCGGTGCAGCGGCGTCGGGCTGCTGGTCATGTCGTCATTGTGTCAGGGGTGCGGGAGGGGGTGTCGGTCGGCGTTCCCCTCACTATCATCGACCTGGCCTACATCGACCTCCTCATCACCGACACCGGCTCGTCCGAGGCCACGTCCCAGGTCGAGGACAGCGGGGCCGAGGTAGTGGCGGTGAGCCCGACCGGCGGTCACCGTGGCACCCGACCGGGTACACCGGCAAGGACCCAGCGCACGACCGCGACCACCTCCCACAGGACAGGCACCCGATGACGGCATGGCTCGACGCCCCCGACCACGACCAGACTGTCTCGACGCTCGCGTCCACCTTCGCGGAGCGGTTCGGGCTGGAGCCCGCCGGGGTCTGGTCCGCGCCCGGGCGGGTGAACGTGATCGGCGAGCACACCGACTACAACCAGGGCTTCTGCCTGCCGATGGCGCTTCCGCACCGGACCTACGCCGCTGCCGTGATCAGGGAGGGCGGCCGGCTCCGGCTGGCCTCGGTGCAGCAGGACCAGGCGTGGGAGGGGACCGTCGCCGACATCGGTCCGGGTGCGCCGTCCGGGTGGGCCGCGTACGCCGCCGGGGTCGTCTGGGCCTTGGCCCAGCGCGGCGTGGAGGTGCCCGGTCTCGATCTGCTGGTCGACGGCCACGTCCCCCTCGGGAGCGGGCTGTCCTCCTCTGCCGCACTGGAGTGTGCGGTGGCGACCGCGGTGCGCGACCTGTCCGGCACCGACCTCGACGTGGTCTCGATGGCTGCCGCGTGCATCGACGCCGAGAACGTCGTGGCCGGCGCGAACACCGGTGGGATGGACCAGACGATCTCGCTGCGTGCGGTGGCCGGTCATGCGCTCCTCCTCGACTGCCGCAGCATGGTGCCGACCCAGGTGCCGTGGGGGTTGGGCGCCGACGGCTGGGAGCTCATGGTCATCGACACGCGAGCGCCGCACCAGCTGGTCGACGGCCAGTACGCCGAGCGGCGTTCGACCACCGAGGCGGCGGCGCGGACCCTCGGCGTGCCCGCGCTGCGAGACATCTCGCTCGACCACCTCGACGAGGCGCTGGGACGGCTCGACCCGCTCTCGCAGAGGCGGGTTCGTCATGTGGTCACCGACACCGCGCGCGCCGTGGAGGCAGCCGACGTGATCACGGCCGGTGACGTCGCCGCCCTGGGCGCGCTGATGGTCGCCTCCCACGCCAGCGCGCGCGACGACTACCAGATCTCCTGCCCCGAGCTCGACCTCGCCGTCGACACCGCTCTGGACAACGGCTCACCGGGGGCCCGTATGACCGGCGGCGGGTTCGGCGGGTCGGCGATCGCCCTCGTCCGCGAAGGAGCCGAGGCGGCCCTGGCGGACGCCATCGCCGCCGCCTTCACCGACCGCGGGTTCGGCGCTCCCCAGTTCCTCGTGGCGACCCCGCAGGGTTCCGCGCGGCGGGACCGCTGAGCCGCCGTCCATGACCGCAGGTGACCACGCTTCAGCCCGGGCGCTACCGCGCGGACCGCACCGCCTCGCCCGGGGCAAACGTGTCCATCACGGTGCCGATCGCCTGGATCGTGCCGTTGGCAGCCGTCGACATCCTCGCCTGACGGGCGTCGAGGACGACGACTGACCGCTCCCCCGCGACCCGCGGCTGCTGACCCGAGCCAAGGATGAGCGCGGTCTGCTCGGAGATCCCGACCGAGAGCTCGCCGGGCAGCTTCTGGGCCGCAGCGAACATCCGGCCCCAGTGGTAGTCGTAGGTCAGCACCGGGACCACGTTGACGGGCACGATCCCCAGACCGGGGCGCCACCTCGCGTGGTCGGTGCGGAACTCGGCGATCGCGACGTCCTCATAGTCGCCGCCCGGGTCGGCATTCGCGTCCCACGCCGAGCCCATGGCGGCCGACATGTGGCGGTCAGCCATCACCACGGGGACGGTGCGCACCGCCTCGCGGACGCGAGCCGTGAACACCGGGTCGCGCATCGGGACCTGTAGCGCCACCGGGTCGGGCGCCACGACGACGACGCCAGCGGCTCCTTCAGTCGACAGCACATTCCACTCCGGTGTCGCATAACCCACTGAAGTCACGGCCCCGGCCCACCCGGCCTCGCGCAGCGCTGCGGCATACGACCGCGCTGTTCGCGTGTCACCCTTCCTGGCGGCGATGACGACGATTCGTGGGCGTACGAACCCCTTTGCCGCCAAGGCGAACTCGCCCGCGACGGCCGACGGGATGCGGTCGGACACATCGCCACCGAGAATCAGGCGCTTGGCGCCGCGAGGCAGGTGGGGCAACGTCCACGGGCGCCGGTCCGGCCCGGCGACGGCGTGGTCGCCGAGCCGCACGGTCCGGGTCCTCAGGTCGTAGGACGCGGTGCCCGGGGTGAGCAGGTGGACCAGCACGTTGCGGGACGAGAGGGTCCTGCGCCAGCCCACCCACTCATGGCTGGCGCCGAGGGTCTCGCCGTCGATCACCGCCATTGCACTGTCACCGAAGACTGGGCCGAGCGTCTGGTCGCCGAGGTTGCGGACGCCGGTTGCGTAGTCGACCCCCACCCCGAGCAGGCTCGTTCCGTCGAAGTGCTCGTCGGACTCGGCCACCCCGGCGAGCAACCGGCCGAACCGTCCCCGCTGGAAGAAGTGCTGGTCGTACACCGCAGCGGTCGATCCGAACGCCAGTCCGCGTTGGCGATCGTTGTCGTCGCCCCACCAGATGTCGATCGACGCTCGGCGCAGTCCCTCCGCCGGACCCTCGTCACCGACGTAACCCGCCAGCATGGTGCGGGACTCGACCGCGTTGCCAGCGCTGGTCCCTCCGAAGACCACACCACGGTAGGCCGCGCGTCGCATCTGGTTCTCGGCCGGGCTGCGCGCGAGAACCTTCATCGCCACGGTCTGGTCCCCACCGAGGATGTAGGCGCCGTCGGTCCCGGCGGCGGCCAGGACAGCGGAGTTCGAGGGGTCGAGGGCGTCGGCGCGGTTGAGCAGGACCGCCAACGTGGAGGTGCAGCCGGTGAACGGCGCCCGCACCCGGGCGTCGCAGACCGCGTCGATCTCCTCGGTGCGCTGCTGGGCGAGGGCGAGGTTCTCCTCGCGGTCGGCGTCGGTGTCGCCATAGGACGAGGGGATGACCACGAGGTCCACCACCGGCGCGGAGGCACGGCTGGCCACCGCGTCGACGAAGCCCTCGATCGACGCCACCTCATACCCACCGCCGACCGGTGTCATCAGGGTGGGCGCCGCGGCCGTCACCGGGCTCCCGCCCGAGATCGCCCCCACGGCCGCGAGCGCGGCGACGGTCAGACCAGCGAGCATCGTCCTCGATCGGCTCATGACCGCACGCTAGCGCGAGTGCGGCCCTGAGGGCACACACCCCGAGCCGTGGTTCCCGCCGACGGCGCCGTGCACGCGCGGCACAGTCTCACCAGCGGGCGTTCCGCACCAGCAGCCGCCCGGTCCGGCACCCCTAGGATCGGCCCATGGCCGACTCGACGCCCGAAGCCGACGCGACGGCGGTGGGTGCCGAGCCCGCCAAGGCGGCCGACGGTTCGACGAGCGACCGCCGGCCGGCGCCTCCGAAGGACGACGTCGTCACCACACACCACACGATCGCGTTGGGGCGCAGGCGACTTCGGTACACCGCCCAGACCGGCCGCGTGGTGCTGAACGAGGAGTCGGTCACCGACGGAGTGTCGACCGGCACCAGGGCCCGCGCCGAGATGTTCCTGACGTCCTACGTCCTGGACGGCGACGACCACGCTCGGCCAGTGACGTTCGCCTTCAACGGCGGACCCGGCTCGTCCTCGGTCTGGCTCCACCTCGGGCTGCTCGGACCGCGCAAGGTCGTGATGGGTGACGCCGGCGCCCTGCTGCCCCCGCCCTACGGCCTGGCCGACAACGCCGAGACGCTGTTGCAGCACAGCGACCTGGTCTTCATCGACCCCGTGTCGACCGGCTTCTCCCGCGCGGCCGAGGGAGCCAAGGCGAAGGACTACCACGGCTATGCGCCCGACATCGAGAGCGTCGGCGAGCTGATCAGGCTCTGGACCACCCGCCACCAGCGCTGGATGTCGCCCAAGCTGATCGCGGGCGAGTCCTACGGCACCACCCGGGCCGCCGCCCTGGCCGAGCACCTGCAGACCGAGCACGGGATGTACCTGAACGGGCTCGTCCTGATCTCCTCGGTGCTGGACTTCGCCACGATCGACTTCGACTTCCGCAACGACCGCGCTCACGTCGACTACCTGCCGACCTACGCTGCCGTGGCGCACTACCACGGGCTGCACGGCAGCACGCCGCTCAGGACCATCCTCGACGAGGCCGAGGCGTATGCCGCGCGTGACTACCCGTGGGCGCTGTCCCGCGGTCACCGCCTGACCGCCGCCGAGCGCAGCGAACACGTCGCGAAGGTGGCCTCGCTCACCGGCCTGTCCGAGCGATACGTGGACGAGGCCGACCTGCGCGTGGAGCACGTCCGCTTCTTCACCGAGCTGTTGCGTGACAGGCGACTCGCGGTCGGGCGGCTCGACGCACGGTTCACCGGACCCCTGGTCAGCGGCATCGCCGAGCGGTGTGATGCCGACCCGTCCCACGACGCGATCGCGGGGCCCTATGCCGCCGCGTGGAACCACTACGTCCGTGCCGAGCTCGGCTACGAGAGCGACCTGCCGTATGCGCAGATCAGCAGAACCGCCTCACGAGAGTGGTCCTACAAGGACTTCGAGGGCAAGCCCGTCGATGTCACCCGGAGGCTGGAACGAGCCATGCGGGCCAACCCGCACCTGCTGGTGCACGTGGGCTCGGGGTACCACGACGGGGCCACTCCGTACTTCGCCGCGCAGGACGTGTTCGCCCACCTCGACCTGCCGGCCGGGCTGCGCGACAACGTCGAGCACCGCTACTACGAGGCCGGGCACATGATGTATGTCCACGAGGGCAGCCGGGTCGCCCAGAGTGCCGACCTGGCTGAGTTCGTGAAGAGGGCGACGGGCGAGAACCGGCCCGAGCGGTAGGGCGCCGCGGCGACTGTTTGGTCACACCTCTGGGCGAATGGGACCTGCGCGACGATGCCCTGACCGTTCGGAGGGTAGCGTGCTGTTCGTGGCAACCCCGACCCTGGTGAAGGGCGCGCAGGCGACGCGCTCGACGATTGCACTCAAGCTCCTCATGGCGGCGAGCGGGGTGATCTTCATCCTGTTCGTGCTCGCCCACATGTACGGCAACCTCAAGGCCTTCGCCGGCCACGACGCCTTCAACGACTACGCGGAGCACCTGCGGACCATCGGAGAGCCGATACTTCCGCGCTCCGGTGTGCTCTGGGTGCTCCGGCTCGGCCTGGTGGTGAGCCTGGCGGCGCACGTGACCTCTGCTGTCGTCCTGTGGCGACGGTCCTCCAAGGCGCGTCCGGTCGGGTACCAGATGAAGAAGAACCGCGGCTCAGCGCTGTCCTCGCGCACTATGCGCTGGGGTGGCCTGACCCTGCTCGCGTTCCTCGTCTGGCACCTGCTCAACTTCAGCATCGGCAGGGTGAACCCCAGCGGGGGTCAGACCAACGACCCGTACAACCTGCTCGTCGACACCTTCGACCTCTGGTGGATGACCATCATCTATCTGGTCGCGATGGCCGCACTGGGCATGCACCTGCACCACGGCACCTGGAGTGCCGCCCAGACGCTCGGCTGGACCGGCACCGCCACGGCCCGCCAGCGCGCCAAGTCCCTCGGCTGGGTCCTGGCGGTGGTGGTTGCCGGGGGCTTCGCGCTGGTCCCCCTGTTCGTCCTGTTCGGCGTCATCTCGAAGTAAGGAGCTGCTGACTTCATGGCCACGACCCTCGACCCTTCCGGCACCGTTCCACTGAACCAGCCCTCGGTGCAGGTTTCCGACGACGCCCACGGCTACTACAGCAAGGGTGAGCCCCTGGTGGACACCACGGCTCCGACCGGCCCGATCGCCGAGCGGTGGACCAGCCGCAAGTTCGACAACCGGCTGGTCAACCCGGTGAACCGTCGCAAGCTCGACGTCATCATCGTCGGCACCGGACTGGCCGGTGGGGCCGCCGCAGCCACGCTCGGCGAGGCCGGGTACAACGTGAAGTCCTTCTGCTACCAGGACTCCCCGCGCCGCGCGCACTCGATCGCCGCCCAGGGTGGCATCAACGCGGCCAAGAACTACAAGGAGGACGGCGACTCCACGTTCCGTCTCTTCTACGACACGGTCAAGGGTGGCGACTACCGCTCGCGGGAGTCCAACGTGTACCGACTGGCCGAGGTCAGCGCGAACATCATCGACCAGTGCGTGGCCCAAGGCGTTCCGTTCGCCCGCGAGTACGGCGGCCTGCTCGACAACCGCTCGTTCGGTGGCGTCCAGGTGTCGCGAACCTTCTATGCGCGCGGCCAGACCGGCCAGCAGCTGCTGCTGGGCGCGTACTCGGCGTTGGAGCGCCAGGTGGCCGCCGGCACCGTCGAGACGTTCACCCGCCACGAGATGCTCGAGGTGATCCTCGTGGACGGCAAGGCCCGGGGCATCGTCGCGCGCGACATGGTCACCGGCGACATCCAGACCCATCTGGCCGATGTGGTGGTGCTGGCCACCGGCGGGTACGGAAACGTGTTTTACCTGTCCACCAACGCGATGGGCTGCAACGTCACCGCGACCTGGCGCGCACACCGCAAGGGCGCCTACATGGCCAACCCCTGCTACACACAGATCCACCCCACCTGCATCCCGGTGTCCGGCGAGCACCAGTCCAAGCTGACCCTGATGTCGGAGTCGCTGCGCAACGACGGGCGCATCTGGGTGCCCAAGCGGGTGGAGGACTGCGAGAAGGACCCGCGGGAGATCGCCGAGGAGGACCGCGACTACTACCTGGAGCGGATCTATCCCAGCTTCGGCAACCTGGTTCCGCGTGACATCGCCTCGCGCCAGGCCAAGAACATGTGTGACGAGGGGCGTGGGGTGGGGCCCAAGGTCGGCGACTTCCGCCGCGGCGTGTACCTCGACTTCTCCGACGCGATCGCCCGGCTGGGCAAGGACGGGATCCAGGAGAAGTACGACAACCTCTTCGACATGTACGAGCGCATCACCGGTGAGAACCCGTACGAGGTGCCGATGCGGATCTACCCCGCCGTGCACTACGTGATGGGTGGACTGTGGGTGGACTACAACCTGCAGTCGACGATCCCCGGTCTGTACGTCACCGGTGAGGCGAACTTCTCCGACCACGGGGCCAACCGGCTCGGGGCCTCGGCGCTGATGCAGGGGCTGGCCGACGGATACTTCGTCCTCCCGAACACCATCCGCGACTACCTCGCCGACGGACCGTTCGAGAAGGTCGACGAGTCCCACCCGGCCGTGGTCGAGGCCCGCGCCTCGGTCGAGGAGCGCATCGCGAAGTTCCTGTCCATCAAGGGAACCCGGTCTGCCGACAGCTATCACAAGGAGCTCGGCAACATCATGTGGGAGTTCTGCGGGATGGAGCGCACCGAGGATGGTCTCCGCAAGGCGATCGACATGATCACCGAGCTCAAGGCCGACTTCTGGACCAACCTGAAGGTGCTCGGGACGGCGGACAGCCTCAACCAGTCGCTGGAGAAGGCCGGACGGGTCGCGGACTTCCTCGAGCTCGGCCAGCTGATGTGCGTCGACGCCCTCAACCGGCGGGAGTCCTGCGGCGGTCACTTCCGCGGGGAGTCCCAGACCGAGGAGGGCGAGGCGCTGCGCCACGACGACCAGTTCGCCTATGTCGCGGCGTGGGAGTTCGGCGGCGAGGAAGGGCAGCCCGTGCTGCACAAGGAGGACCTGATCTACACAGCCATCGAGATGAAGCAACGGAGCTACAAGTGATCACCCGATGAACCTCACCCTGAAGATCTGGCGCCAGCAGAACGCCTCCTCCGAGGGTGGGATGCAGACCTACCAGGTGGGTGGCATCTCCGACGACATGAGCTTCCTGGAGATGCTGGACGTCCTGAACGAGCAGCTGAACGACAAGGGCGAGGAGCCGGTCGCGTTCGACTCCGACTGCCGTGAGGGCATCTGCGGGATGTGCGGCCTGATGATCAACGGTCAGGCCCACGGCCCGGAGGTCACCACGACCTGCCAGCTGCACATGCGCTCCTTCAAGGACGGCGACGAGATCACCATCGAGCCGTGGCGCTCCGAGGCGTTCCCGGTGCTGCGTGACCTCTGTGTCGACCGTGGGTCGTTCGACCGGATCATCCAGCAGGGCGGCTACATCTCGGCGAACACCGGGTCGGCGCCCGAGGCCAACTCGGTGCCCGTGCCGCGCGACCAGGCCCTGCGGGCCTTCAACATGGCGACCTGCATCGGCTGCGGCGCGTGCGTCGCGGCCTGCCCCAACGGATCTGCCTCGTTGTTCATGGGGGCCAAGATCACCCAGCTCGGGCTGCTCCCCCAGGGGCAGCCGGAGCGCGAGAGCCGCGTCGTGAACATGGTCGGTCAGCACGATGCCGAAGGGTTCGGCAGCTGCACCAACATCGGTGAGTGCGCCTCGGCGTGCCCCAAGGAGATCCCGCTCGACGTGATCTCCCAGCTGAACAAGGATCTGCGGACCGCCATCCGCCACGGTCACTGACCGGGGCGTCACCACGCTAGTATCTTGATGTCAAGATACTTTCCCCGCCCGGCTTTCGATACCGTGGGGGCGACGTGTGGGACCCCGTCCGCGAGCTCAGGAGACAACCGCTTCCATGGCCAAGATCATCTACACCCTGACCGACGAGGCGCCCATGCTGGCGACCTACTCGTTCCTCCCCGTGATCGAGGCGTTCGCCGCCGCTGCGGGGGTCGACGTCGAGACGCGCGACATCAGCCTCGGTGCACGCATCATCGCCGCCTTCGACGACATGCTCCCCGATGACCAGCGGATCGGTGACGCACTGGGTGAGCTGGGCGCCCTGGCGACCACGCCTGAGGCCAACATCATCAAGCTGCCGAACATCTCCGCGTCCTTGCCCCAGCTGAAGGCTGCGGTCCGCGAGCTGCAGGGTCAGGGCTATGCCCTCCCGGACTACCCCGACGAGCCGGCCACGTCGGCGGAGAAGGATGTCCGTTCACGATACGACAGCGTCAAGGGCAGCGCGGTGAACCCCGTTCTGCGCGAAGGCAACTCCGACCGCCGCGCGCCAGAGTCGGTCAAGAGCTATGCCCGCAAGCACCCCCACTCGATGGGTGCGTGGTCCAGCGACTCGAAGACCAACGTCGCGACGATGGGGGTCGACGACTTCCGCTCCAACGAGCTCTCTGTCGTCCTGCCTGCCGCTGACACCCTCACCATCCAGCTCGTCACCGACGACGGCACCACCGTGCTCAAGGAGGGTTTGAAGGTCCTCGAGGGCGAGGTCGTCGACTCCACCGTGCTGCGTGCGGCCGCGCTGGACACGTTCCTCACCGAGCAGATCGCCCGCGCCCGGTCCGAGGGCGTGCTGTTCTCGGTGCACCTCAAGGCCACCATGATGAAGGTCTCGGACCCCATCATCTTCGGTCACGTCGTCCGCGCCTTCCTCCCCGAGGTGTTCGCGACCTACGGCGACCAGCTCGCCGCCGCGGGCCTGTCTGCCAACAACGGGCTCGGCTCGATCCTCGACGGGCTCGACAGCCTGCCGGGCGGACTGGGCACCGAGGTGAGGAGCGCGATCGAGAAGGGCCTGGCCGAGGGTCCGGAGCTGGCGATGGTCAACTCCGACAAGGGCATCACCAACCTGCACGTGCCCAGCGACGTGATCGTCGATGCCTCGATGCCGGCGATGATCCGCACCTCCGGTCACATGTGGGGACCGGACGGCGCGGAGGCGGACACCCTCGCGGTCATCCCCGACAGCTCGTACGCCGGCGTGTACCAGGCGGTGATCGAGGACTGTCGCGCCCACGGCGCGTACGACCCGACCACGATGGGCACCGTCCCCAACGTGGGGCTGATGGCACAGAAGGCCGAGGAGTACGGCAGCCACGACAAGACCTTCGAGATCACCGAGACCGGCACGGTGCAGGTGGTCGACAGCGCCGGGCAGGTGCTGATGGAGCACGCGGTCGCCCCGGGCGACATCTGGCGGGCCTGCCAGACCAAGGACGCGCCGATCCGCGACTGGGTCAAGCTCGCGGTGACGCGGGCCCGCGCCTCGCAGACGCCGGCCGTCTTCTGGCTGGACTCGAGCCGCGCCCACGACGCGAACCTCATCGCCAAGGTCGAGGCCTACCTGCCCGAGCACGACACCGAGGGCCTCGACATCCAGATCCTGTCCCCCGTCGACGCGGCGACACTGTCGGTCCAGCGTATCCGCAAGGGCCAGGACACCATCTCGGTCACCGGCAACGTGCTGCGTGACTACAACACCGACCTGTTTCCCATCCTCGAGCTCGGCACCAGCGCCAAGATGCTCTCGATCGTCCCGCTGATGAACGGCGGCGGGCTGTTCGAGACCGGTGCCGGTGGGTCCGCGCCCAAGCACGTCCAGCAGCTCGTGGACCAGGACTACCTGCGCTGGGACAGCCTGGGCGAGTTCCTCGCCCTCGCCGCGAGCCTCGACCACCTCAGCATCAGCACGGACAACGCCCGAGCCGGAGTCATCTCGGCTGCGCTGGACCGCGCGACGGGCACCTTCCTTGACGAGAACCGCTCTCCCGGAAGGAAGCTCGGCACCACGGACAACCGCGGCAGCCACTTCTATCTCGCGCTGTACTGGGCGACCGAGCTGGCCGGACAGACCGACGACACCGACCTCGCCGCGGCCTTCGCGCCCATCGCCTCCTCGCTCGCCGACCACGAGGACGCGATCGTCGCGGAGCTTCTCGCGGTCCAGGGCAAGCCCGCTGACATCGGGGGGTACTTCCGTCCCGACCCGGCCAAGGCCGCTGCCGTGATGCGCCCGTCGGCAACCTTCAACGCCGCGCTGGACGCGGTCAAGAAGTCCTAGCCGACCGACCAGCCTGCCCCGCTGACCTTCGTCGCCAGCCAGGCTGGCGCGGTCAGGGATGAGCTGGTGCCGTGGGGAACCCGCGACCCCCCGTCTTGTCGTCCCCCTCACCGGGGAGCCAGTACTGCTCGAGCGCCCGTTCGGTGTAGACCTGCCCCAGCATGCGGTACGCCTCGAACTCCAGGTCGCCGAAATCTTGGCGCGTGGTTGCGGCTCGGGGAAAGTCGGGGTGGGTGAGCGCGAACGCTCGCACCGAGTCGGGTAGGACCGAGGTCGGCACATCTGCAGGACGAACGGCCTTGACCACCAACACTTCCAGCGCCCCGTCCGGGGTGCGGTACCGACGGGCGAACTCGCGGGTCAACGTACGGTCCGAGCGCCGCCACCATGAGGTCGCCGCTGGCGGGGCGGCGGCCTGCACCTGCTCCGTCACCGCACGCGAGTCCGCACTCTGGACCGGGTCGGGCACCCGCTCGAGGTGCACGTTCAGGTCCGCGCTGACGACCGACAGCGCGTCCCCCACCGCGGTCCACGTGCCTGCGGCATCATTGCTCGCGTCGATGACCAACGCCCGACGCCGCGCGGTGGCATCGGGCGCGCCAGGGGTCACCACCGGGAGCGGCAACAGCGCCCGAACCGCCTCGACCATCCCGGTGTTGTCGAGGTGGCCGCCGTCACTGAGATAGAGCCAGCGGTCGTGCATGGACGAGGCGCCGAACGCCTCGGCCACGACCTGGACCGTCCCCGGTCGCCGCAGCAGCCAGGGCGTGCTCGGCCAGCCCTGAAGGATCTTCCACAGCCCGGGAGCGCCCCGCGTCGACCCGTCCGGTCCCGGCCGGTGCGCGTGCCCTCGCGAAGGGTCGTCGTCCGACCGGCTCGCCTCCTCCTCGCGGACCCACAGTGGATTGAGCGCCCACACCCCGATCCGGATGTTGAAGAGCGTCAAGAGCAGACGGAAGGGCCCGATACGGGTGGACATCCGGCCCGCCATCGGGCTGACGGCGGCGCCACTGATCGCCACCGCGGCCATCACCGTCGTGCGTCCGAGGCCGGCGGCCCGCTCGTAACAGCCGATGTCCACCGTGCCGCCCGGTGCCTGCAGCACGACGTGCTTGGCGTCAAAGGTGAGGGGGACACCGCCGCGGCGCGTCGGAGTCTGCTGGTAGGCGCGGACGTTCGCCGTCGTGGCCACGCGCAGCCCGACCGGACCGAGGTCGGAGAACCGGTAGTAGCGGTCCTCGTCGAGGGCTTGTGCCTCTGCGGGGCCACCCGCCCCCACGCTCGTGTCCGCCCCCGCGGTCGGGTCGGTCCGGGAGCCGACCCGGCCCACCGCGAACGCGTTGGACAGGCGGTGCCGATAGTAGGTGTGCATCGAGGTGACGTTGGCGTCCTGCCACGCCGCGCAGGTCAAAGCCAGCAACGGCAGCATGATCTTGTCCAGGCTGGGTGTCGGCGAGGGTCCGGCGACCGCTGTGTCGAACATCCGGGTCAGGACGAACCAGGTGAGGACGAGGAAGACCACCAGCGGCGGGAGCCAGCCCAGCACCAGCCGCCGGACGGTCGCCAGGACGCCCGAGGAGGACGCGCTCGCTCCGGAGCCTCCGGCCGCACGGAGCAGTGCGCCCACGGCAGCCAGGATGGCCGTCAGGCCGGCGATCTGGCTCGGCGTCCCCGATCGGGCGGAGCCGCCCGCCGCCGCGATCAGGTCACCACCGAGCTCCTTCCACCGTTCGTCAGCCCGGTCCGGGCACACCGACCCGTCCGAAGGACAGGTTCCCGCTGGAGCCACCAGCTGGATCGCCACGCTCGCGGTGAAGCCGCAGGCCCCCGCGTCGTACTCGCGCTTGGTTCCCGGGCTGACCAGCGCGTCCACGCGGGCGGCCGAGGCGGCCCGCAGAACCGACTCGCCCGCCGCCTGCCTGCACAGCGCCGGAGTCGTGAACCCGGTCTGGTGAAGCGCCCTGCCCACCGCTGCGGAGGGGAAGTTGTCGGCTGCGGCGTTGGACAACCCGCCGACCGCAGTGGGGAGCGCAACCATGAGCACCAGCCAGGCCAGCGCCGCCACCACCGCGCCCGCCTGGAGCGACCGCGCCCAGGCGAAGCGCCGCGAGTCCGGTGGCTCCCCCTGACTGGCGTCGTCCCGCTCGCGTCGGCTCTGCCACAGCACGAGGGTCCCGAACAGGATCAGCCCCAGCAGCACGTACAGGACCCACCCGATCCACTGCGCCGAGCTCGCCCCGTCTCCGACGAGCAAGGGGTTGGTCACCTCGAGCCGTGCCCCGTCAGGTCCCAGCCGGAGCACACCGCTCGCGGTCGCCAACCACGACGCCGCCCAGGCGGCAGCCGTGAGGATGCCGAGCAGGATCACGATGTTGAGCGCTGCGCCGGCGACCAGGCCGATCAGGCCGGTCACCAGCTCGGCGCGAGGCTCGAACAGGTCGCGAGTGTGCCGCCTGAGGTACTTGAGCTCGGGACTGTCCGGGGCGAAGGCCTCCACGAAGCGCAGCGGGGGGTCGTGGCGCGCCGGCGGCTCACCAGGCGGCGACATCGACCCGTCCGGATCGGCGGGGAAGGCTCTGACCAGTCCCATGCCCGCCGCGGTGTAGCTGCCCCCGCTGATCGCCACCAGGAGGGGGCCGTCGCTGGCGGTGACCCCGGTCAGGACGCTCTTGGCTCGTGCCGCATCGGCACCGGGGGCGGCGGCGGGATCGGGGGCGGCGGGATCGGGGGCGGCTGGATCAAGGGCGTCGGGGGCGGGGGCGGGGGTGGGGGTGGGGGCCAGGGTCGGCCACGCAGCCTGGAGGGCGTTGATCGAGCCCAGCACGAACGAGGCCGCGCGGATTCCTCCGCCCGAGCAGGCCACGGCCAACGTGCGATCCGACGGCGCCTCGCGCGCGACGTACCGCAGGGGTGGGCCTGCCGGCCCGCGTCGCCTGCGGATCTTCAGGCACAGGACGGCGCCAACCACGCACAGGATCAGGACCGGGAGCAGGATGCCGGCCCGCAGCCCGGTGGAGGCCGCCTCCCGCCCGTCCGCTCGGAGCAGGTCCGTCAGCAGGGCGCACTGGGCGACAAGCAACACCAGCGTGAGCGGCAGGACGAGCCACCAGGACCCGGAGGACCCGTCCTGACCGGACTCGGCCTCTCTTTCGACGGCCAGGATGATGTTCAGGGCCAACAGAAGACCGACCAGGCCGGCCAGGCCGAGGACACTCCCGCCCGCGCTGGTGCTCGGCCGCAGCGAGAGACCGGTCAGCAACAGCGCGCCGATCGTCATGCTGCCCAGTGCAGCCAGCGTGCGGGCCCGTTCCTGTCGGAGTCCATGAGCCCGCGCCAGCGCTCGTTCCTGGACAGGGTCCAGGCCGCCCTGGGCGTCGGTCGGGTTGGTCGGGTCGCCGGCGACCGACACGGGTGTCGTGGGCATCAGGCAGCGCCGCCTTTCGACCCGGCAGATGGGTCTCTGGCGTGAGTGTGGCGCAGCCCGACTCCTACGACAAGAGCGACTCAGGTCGGACGTGGTCCGGCCGTCATCACGGGGCCGCGTCGCCCCGCCGATGCTCCTGGTCGAGCAGCTCGTCGAGGTCGGACAGGCGGTGGCGCTGAGCGAGCGGGATGGCCATCCGCCGGTTGCCCTCGAGGCGAGAAGCGTTGCGGTCGAGATAGGCCCAGTACCCCGCGGTGAACGGGCAGGCGTCCTCGCCGACCCGCACCTTGGGGTTGTACCGGCACGATCCGCAGTAGTCGCTCATCTTGTCGAGGTAGGCGCCGCCACTGACGTAGGGTTTGGTCGCCATCCGGCCTCCGTCGGCGTGCTGGCTCATCCCGACGACGTTGGCGGGCATCACCCAGTCGTACCCGTCCACGAACGCGGTCTGGAACCACTGCGTGAGAGCGTCCGGGTGGAAGGCGCGCTGCGCGCCCCAGTTGCCCAGCACCATGAGGCGGGGGATGTGGTGGACCCAGCCCCGATCCCGCACTCCCGCAAGCACATCCGACAGGCAGGCTGCATCCACCTCCTCCGCTCGAAGGTCGGCGAACCAGTCCGGAATCGGGCGGCGGGCGAGCATGGCGTTGCGCTCGCGATAGTCCGGGCCGAAGTGCCAGTACAGCTGCCAGACGTACTCGCGCCACCCGACGACCTGACGGACGAACCCTTCGACCGACGCGAGCGGGACGTCACCGCGGTGGTACGCGTCGACGGCCGCCTCGGCGACCTCGAGCGGATCGAGCAGGCCCAGGTTCATCGGCACCGATAACAGGCTGTGGGCCATGGCCCAGTCGGCGCGCAGCATCGCGTCCTCGTGCGGCCCGAACGCGCCGAGGCGCTCGTCGACGAAGCGGTGCAGCGCGGCGAGCGCCTCGCGCCGGGTGACCGGGAACAGGCGGGGCCCGTCCTTGCCGATGGGGTCGAGCACACCCTCGTGGACCAGCCGGTCCAGGTCCTCCCGCACCTGCGCGTCGATGTCGTCCTCGCGCGGGCGGTACGGCGCGGGCACGTCCAACGTCGGTCGGCCCTTGGGGGGCGGCTCCCGGTTGTCCCCGTCGTAGGACCAGCGGCCACCTTCGGGCCGACCCTGGTCCACGAGCAGGCCGAGTCGTTGCCGCTGCATCCGATAGAACTCGTCCATGCGCAGCGTGGTCCGGTCGCCGGCCCAGGCGGCGAACTCCGCTCGGGGCAGGGTGAATCCGGGTGTCGGGTCGACCCGCTCGACGACCCCCTCGGTGTGCAGCTGGGCCACCAGACCCGCGGCTGCGTGCGACGTCGGCTCATACACCGCATACGTGTCGCCCACCTGCTCCAGCGCCTGACGATAGGTGTCGGCCTGCACCAAGGTCAGGTGGTCGGGGAGCTCGGCGGCGCGATGCCGGAGGGCGGACAGGATCAGGTGCAGCTTCTGCCGGTGGTACCGCCGACGCGCCAGGGCCCGCGTGCTCTCGATGAGCAGGCCGCCCTGGACCCCCTCGCCCGGCGTGAAGTGCGGGCCGAGCTGGTCGGCGAACAGCCAGCGTCGCGTCATGGTCCCACCCTCGCAGGGCTGCGGCGGGTCGACCACTCGCGCAGTGATCGCGGCCGGGCGGGTGTGTCGCTAGACCGCTCTCATCCGGTTGTTGCGGGCACCGTGCTCGACCTCGGCCAGCCCCAGCTCCTCGAGCAGACCGGGCAGGTACATGCCCACCCGCCCGCGATAGCCCTTGCGCAGGCCGTACCAGCCGCCGAGCGGGTTGGCCTCCGACCGGGCCCAGGCCTCGACCGTTCCGTCCTTGGCGTCCTTCTGCTCGTCGGCGCTTCCCAGGGGCACCCAGTCACCGGCTTCGCGCAGCATGCAGTGGAGGTCCTCGACGAGCCTCGCGTCGTAGTACAGCGCGGTGGTGCCCACCTGGCAGACCAGGCGCGGCGGGTCAGCAGCCTCGTCCCGCCACATCGTGTAGTCCGACGTCCCCGGTGGCGTCTTCAGCTGCCACGGATCGTCCGCGGTCCCAGAACCCGTCATGAGCTCGTCCTTTCCGTAGGTGTGCCCGCACGACAGTTGTACTCCTCGGTTCGCCCGCGAACCAGAGTCGGTCGTCACTCGCGGCCCCGGAGCGGCAGGTGCAGCTGGCGGTCCGGGAGCGGAGGTCATGTGACCCCCGATGGGCCGGTGCGTCAGCCCGCCGCCGCGACTTCGCGCACCCGTGCACCGCTTCGCGCACGGGACTCCTGCGCGAAGTGGCACAGAGGTACGCGAAGACGGTGGTGAGGCTTGCGCTCCCGCCACCGCTCGCCGTCGCGGCTCCGAGCACCCGTCGCCGGACGCCCCGCGACTTCGCGCACCCGTGCACCGCTTCGCGCACGGGACTCCTGCGCGAAGTGGCACAGAGGTACGCGAAGACGGTGGTTAGGCTCGCGCCCGCCCGTCCTGCGCGAAGCGCAGAGGTACGCGAAGACGGCGGCGCGGCTCGCGCTCCTGCCACCGCCCGCCCCGCGACTCGCGCACCCGTGCACCGCTTCGCGCACGGGACTCCTGCGCGAAGTGGCACAGAGGTACGCGAAGACGGCGGCGCGGCTCGCGCTCCCGCCACCGCGCGCCGTCGCGGCTCCGAGCACCCGTCGCCGGACGCCCCGCGACTTCGCGCACCCGTGCACCGCTTCGCGCACGGGACTCCTGCGCGAAGTGGCACAGAGGTACGCGAAGACGGTGGTGAGGCTCGCGCCCGCCCGTCCTGCGCGAAGGCGCAGAGGTACGCGAAGACGGCGGCGCGGCTCGCGCTCCCGCCACCGCCCGCCGTCGCGGCTCCGCGTACCCGTCGCCGCACGCCCCGCGACTCGCGCACCGCAGGTCCACCCACCAGAGTCCACGAGTCCGCGTGCCCGCGTGCGCGTGTGTGGCTAGAGCGGCAGCTTCATGCCGACGTGGCTGGCCACGAAGCCGAGCCGCTCGTAGAACCGGCGGGCGTCGCTCCGGCTGGCGTCACTGGTCAGCTGCACCAGCGCGCAGCCACGGCGTCGGCACTCCTCGACCGTCCAGCTGATCATCGCCGAGCCCAGACCGGTGCCGCGATGGCTCGCATGCACGCGCACACCCTCCAGGAGCCCGCGGGTCGCGCCCCGGCGGGAGAGCCCGGGCAGGATGCTGAGCTGCACCATGCCCACCGGTACGCCGTCGTGGTCCGCGACGACCATCAGCTGCGCGGGGTCGGCGTCGATCGCAGCCAGGGCGGCGGCGTACGGCGTGAGGTCCTCGGCCGACTCTCGCTCCGCTCCCAGCTGGTCGTCGGCCAGCATCTGGACCAGGGCTGGCAGGTCCCCCGCGCGCGCGGCGCGCAGGACGACCTCGCGGTCGGCGAGACGCAACCGGGCCAGCGGCTCGCCCGGCTCGGGCATCAGGCCGTCGGCGACCGTACGCCCGGTGAAGGACCGGGCCAGCGCGAGGCGTTCGCGCGAGCTCGCCGAGAGGTCGACGGGCAGACCGTCAACCGCGAACCACCCGACCTCCAACGACTCGTCGTCGGCGACGTAGGCCTCGCCGGCCACCCACCGAGCCACGAAGGTGAGGTCGGTGTACTGCGCGCGGTCGCCGTTGCCATAGGTGATCACCGGCGTCACCGTCACGGCAGCGAGGGCGTCGACGCGGGCAGTGACACCGGTCTCCTCCAGCACCTCGCGCGCGATCGCCACCCCGGGCGCCTCACCCGGCTCGACGATGCCGCTCGGCAGCGCCCAGTGGCCCGTGTCCGCCCGGCGACCGAGCAGGATCTGCCCGTCGCGCCAGACCACCGCTGTCACCCCCAGCATCGGCAGCAGGTCGTGACCGAGCTTCTCCCGCAGGGCGAGGACGAAGTCAGGAACCGGCATCGTCGGCTCCGGTCACGATGGAGCGCGACTGGTCGAAGAGGGTCGCGGCGTCGGCCGCGCGCCGACCCTCCTGCCAGCCCTCCGCGTCGGTCGGTCTGGACATCTCGGTGACCACCAGCTCGGGGAACATCTCCTCGACTGAGGCGTCAACCTGCTCTGAGCGAACAGCGAGAACCCTCACCAGGTCCTGCCCGGGCGCCGTGCGGGTCCGGGCGGCCACCGTCTCCTCGTCGGTCGCCTGCTGCAGTCGCTCCCCGATCCGGCGCGCGAAGGCGATCAGGAACGAGGCCCGGAACGACCGGGTCCGGGACTGCCCCCCGCGATAGCTGCGCGTGCCCGCGTTGGCGACTGCGGTGGTCGACTGGACCAGCAGCGAGGTGAACAGCGCCTCCACCGCTCGCTGGTCGGTCTCGAACCCGAGCACCGTCACGAATCCCAGCCCCTTGGACCACACGGTGCGACAACGGTTCGCGTGCGCGACGGCATCCAGGAGCAGCACCTTGGGCGCTTCGTACGGTCGGTCGATCCCGATCCGACGTCCGACCGGCACGTCGTCGGCACGCCGGGGCAGGCTCGCCGCGAGCATCGCGGCGTCGATGCTGTGCCGGGCCATCAGTGACTGGGCACCGGCCGTGAAGGTCTCCGCCTCGGCCTCGAAGGTCGTCGACTCGGCCTTGGCCAGCAACGCCCGCACACGAGCCAGGATCCGGTCGTCGACCACATCTGCTCTGTCCGGCAGCGACGTCCAGTCACCCGGAAGCGGGCCGAGCAGCGCCAGGTCGGGCACCACGCGCAACGTGTGCAAAGCGGCGACCAGCTCCGGGACCACCGTCGCCATCCCGGCCCCATCGAGCGACGCACGTGCGCTGACGTAGCTGACGTCAGGCGCCCACCACACCGACGCCTCGATCTCCTCGGCCTGGGCGAGCCAGTCCGGTGCCACCGTCACCGCGGCATGCCGGCGCAGTGTCTCAGCCGTCGCGTCGCGCAGCAGCGCGGCGGCTCCGACCCCGACCCGCCGGGCGACCAACCGGTCGAGCTCGACCGGCCTCCAGCCCCGTCCCCAGGTGCGCGTCAGCTCTGAGGTGAGCGCGCTCGCCAGCTCGCGCGAGACTGCCCGGTGTCCGAGGCGCGTGCTCGCGAGCGCCTCAAGCTCCTTGAAGGCGACGCGCGCGCGGTTCGGCGGGTCGTATGCGAGGTGGTGGACCGCCTCGTCCAGCCAGTAGGCGGCCTGTTCCTCGACCGTCGGTTCACGGGCACGGTCAGATCCACTCGTGGTGCTTCCCACCCTCGCGCCCCCGCCCCTCGCGCTCCCCCACTCCGCGCCCCCGAACAGGGCGCTGCCTGCCCCTGCACTCTCGGCCGCCCCGGCGTCCTTGGCCCCGTGGCCCCTGGCTCGCTTGGCCTTGGTCCGTGACTTCGCAGCCCGGCGCTGCTGGTTGTTGCGTCCCATCGTGTCCTTCGTCCGATCCTGGCGACCACCCTTGCACAGCCGGGGGACACCGCAGGTGGTGCGAGTGTGCCTGTGGACAGCGCGCCCGTGACGGTCCGGGCTGTGGGGCCAAGCCAGCCGGGTCAACCGGTAGGCACCCACCGCAGCCCACCGCCGACGCCCGCTTTGCTAGCGTCGTAGGTCACGGCGCCGTGCGTAGGTCGGCGCCTCCGCCGACACCCAGAAGGGCCACTCCCGTGAGCACACCCGTCAAGGTCGCCGTCACCGGCGCCGCCGGTCAGATCGGCTACAGCCTGCTCTTCCGCATCGCCAGCGGTTCCCTGTTCGGCCCCGACACCCCGGTCGAGCTTCGGCTCCTGGAGATCACCCCGGCGCTCAAGACCCTCGAGGGCGTCGTCATGGAGCTCGACGACTGCGCGTTCCCGACGCTGGCCAAGGTCGAGATCGGCGATGACCCCAACGTGATCTTCGACGGGGTCAACCACGCCCTGCTCGTCGGGGCCCGCCCGCGTGGCCCCGGCATGGAGCGCGGCGACCTGCTCGAGGCCAACGGCGGCATCTTCGCCCCGCAGGGCAAGGCCCTCAACGCCCACGCCGCCTCCGACGTCCGTATCACCGTGACCGGCAACCCGGCCAACACCAACGCCCTGATCGCGATGAGCAACGCCCCCGACATCCCGACCGAACGCTTCTCTGCGCTGACCCGCCTGGACCACAACCGCGCGATCTCCCAGCTCGCGGCCAAGACCGGCGCCGCGGTCACCGACATCACCCACATGACCATCTGGGGCAACCACTCCGCGACGCAGTACCCCGACCTGTTCCACGCCAAGGTGGGCGGACAGAACGCCGCCGAGCTGGTGAACGACCAGGACTGGCTGGAGAACACCTTCATCCCGACCGTGGCCAAGCGTGGCGCGGCGATCATCGAGGCCCGGGGGTCGTCCTCGGCCGCGTCTGCGGCGTCGGCCACCGTCGACCACGCCCGCGACTGGGCGCTCGGTTCGCCCGACGACAACTGGCTCTCGATGTCGGTCCGCTCCGACGGGTCCTACGGCGTCCCCGAGGGCCTGATCTCCTCGTTCCCGGTGACCACCAGCGGCGGCGACTGGAGCATCGTGCAGGGTCTGGACATCGACGACTTCTCCCGCGCCCGGATCGACGCGTCGGTGGCCGAGCTGGCCGAGGAGCGCGATGCAGTCAAGGCGCTGGGGCTCATCCCCGGCTGAGGTCCGATCAACGGCTGAGGTTGCGCTCCGCCGCAGCAACGACGTTGCTCAGCAACATGGCCCGGGTCATCGGACCGACCCCACCGGGGTTGGGGCTGACGAAGCCGGCGACCTCCTCGACGCCAGGAGCCAGGTCGCCGGCCACCTTGCCGTCGACGCGCGAGACGCCGACGTCCAACAGGGCAGCCCCCGGCTTGACCATGTCGGGCGTGACCAGGCCGGGTACGCCCGCGGCCGCCACCACGATGTCCGCTCGGCGGACCTCGGAGGCGAGGTCGCGGGTTCCGGTGTGGCACAACGTGACTGTTGCATTCTCCGAGCGGCGGGTCAGGATCAGGCCGAGTGGGCGACCGACGGTGATGCCGCGGCCGATCACCACGACGTTGGCGCCGGCGATGGGGACGTCATAGCGGCGCAGCAGCTCGATGCAGCCCAACGGGGTGCACGGCAGCGGCGCCTCCTTGCCCAACACCAGCCAGCCCAGGTTGGTCGGGTGCAGACCGTCGACGTCCTTGTCCGGGTCGACCGCCGACAGGATCGCGTTCTCGTCCAAGCCGGTCGGCTGCTGCACGAGGAACCCCGTGCACGCCGCGTCGGCATTGAGCTCGGCGACGACGGCCTCGACCTCGGCTTGGGATGCGGTGGCCGGGAGGTCGTGACGGATGCTGGCGACGCCGATCTGGGCGCAGTCCTTGTGCTTGGCGTTGACGTACCACTGGCTGCCGGGATCGTCCCCGACCAGCACCGTTCCCAGACCCGGCACGACCCCCCGCTCGGCGAGCGCAGCCACGCGCTCGGCCAGCTCCTGCTTGATGGTGTCGAGCACTGCCTTGCCGTCGAGAACCGTTGCCGTCACGTGGCAATCCTTCCACGGGCCCACCCGCCGCTGGTCACCGGTGAAGCCAGCGAGTAGACAGGCCCCATGGACCCCCACGCCTCCGGACGAACCGCTCGCTCGCTCGAGACCTTGCACGCCCTGGGCTACTTCGCGCCAGAGGTCGAGGCCGAGATCGCCGCCCTGGGAGTCCGCAAGGGCCGCGCCTGCTACTTCGCCTCGCGCTCGGCGGCCATGGGTCCGGTCGGGCCGGGCACGGTCACTGCGACCTTCTTCGTCTTCAACCCCAGCCTCGTGGCCAAGTTCGTCCCCGACGCGTGGGAGGCCGCCAGCGCGCAGGACGTCCTGGCGGCCCGGCTGCGCGGGATCGACGCGGCCTACCGCCGCCTGCTCGGCGATGACGCCATCGCAGCACCCGAGATCGCCGAGGCCGCCGAGCTGACGCGGCTCGCGGTGGCGGGTTGCACTCCGGCCGGCCGGCCGCTGTACGCCGCGCACGCCGACCTGCCGTGGCCCGACGAGCCGCACCTGGCGCTCTGGCACGGGCTCACCCTGCTGCGGGAGTATCGCGGTGACGGCCACATCGCGGCCAACCTGTCGGCCGGCCTGACCGGGCTCGAGGCGCTGGTCACCCACACCTCGACCGGCAAAGGGTTCACCGTGCCGGCGGCCAAGGCCACCCGGGGCTGGTCCGACGAGCAGTGGCAGGCCGCCATCGACGGGCTCTCCGACGGTGGCCTGATGACCACCGACGGCGCGCTCACCGAGGACGGGGTCGAGCTCCGCCGGGCCGTCGAGGCCGCCACCGACGAGCTGGCCGCGGCGCCGTGGGACACCCTCGGCGAGGACGGCGCCGCACGGTTGTTCGCGATCGGCCGACCGCTGGTCAAGACCGCGCTGGCCGCCGGCGCCTTCCCCGACGGCGTGTTCGCCTGAGCGACTATAGGTCGGCCAGCACCGGCACCTCGGCCATCGCGGCCCGCAGCTCGTCCTCGGGGAAGTCCAGGTCGACCATCGCGCCGGAAAGGAACGACTCGTAGGCCGCCATGTCCAGGTGACCGTGCCCGCAGAGCGCGGTGAGGATCGTCTTGGACTCCCCGCTCTCCTTGCACCGGTTGGCCTCCCGGATCGCGGCGGCGATCGCGTGGGTCGGCTCCGGCGCCGGCACGATGCCCTGGGTCCGGGCGAACATCAGCGCGGCCTGGAAGCACTCGACCTGTCCGATCGCCTCGGCCTCGGCGAGCCCCAGCTCGTAGATGTGGGACACCAGCGGGCTCATGCCGTGGTAGCGCAGACCGCCGGCGTGGATCGGGTCGGGGATGAAGCCGTGCCCGAGCGTGTGCATCTTCATGAGCGGGGTCATGCCGACCGCGTCGCCGAAGTCATAGCGGTACTCCCCGCGGGTCAGCGAGGGACAGGCCGCAGGCTCGACGCAGCGGATCGTGGGGTTCATCCGGCCGGCCAGCTTCTCGCGCAGGAACGGGAAGGCCAGTCCGCCGAAGTTCGAGCCACCACCGGTGCACCCGACGATGACGTCCGGGACCGCCTCGGCCATCGCGAGCTGGACCAGCGCCTCCTCGCCGATGACGGTCTGGTGCAGCAGCACGTGGTTGAGGACGCTGCCCAGGGCATACCGCGTGTCCTCGCGCTGGACGGCTGCCTCGACGGCCTCGGAGATGGCGATGCCGAGCGAGCCCGGGGAGTCCGGGTGCTTCGCCAGGATGCCGCGCCCGGCTTCGGTGAGGTTGCTCGGGCTCGGGTGCAGGGTCGCGCCGTAGATCTCCATCATCGTGCGCCGCGCGGGCTTCTGGTCGTACGAGCTGCGCACCTGCCAGATCTCGCACTCGATCCCGTACTGGGCCGCCGCGAAGGCCAGCGACGTGCCCCATTGACCGGCACCGGTCTCGGTCGTCAGCTTCCGGATGCCCTCGGCGTTGTTGTAGTAGGCCTGCGGCACAGCGGTATTCGGCTTGTGCGAGCCGGCGGGACTGACCCCTTCGTACTTGAAGAAGATCTTGGCGGGCGTGTCGAGCAGCTTCTCCAGCCGCCGCGCGCGCACCAGCGGCGAGGGACGCCACAGCTTGTACACGTCGATGACCCCACCCGGGATGTCGACATAGGGCTGGGTCGTCACCTCCTGCTCGATGAGCGCCATCGGGAACAGCGGCGCGAGGTCCTCGGGGCCGACCGGCTGGTGCGTGCCGGGGTGGAGCGGCGGGGGCGGGGGTGACGGCAGGTCGGGGACGACGTTGTACCACTGGGTCGGGATCTGGGTCTCGTCCAGCAGGAAGGTCGAGCGTTCCGTGGCCATGGCTGCTCCTGTCGGGCGTCGCGTCATCGGTGTCCGCGAGGGCTGTGCTCATCCTGTCGGGTGCGTCATGATGCCGCCATGCCTGAGATGGACCGGCCCCTCGACATCGTCATCGTCCCGGTGCGCGAGCACCGCGGCCGCTCCGGCCAGGGCGATGCGCTCTGAACGGCCCGACGCCCGGTCCACCGAGCGGGGAGGACAGCTGGACGGACGGCGCGAAGCACAGCCCGCCGGACAGCGCGCCGGTCGGGCCGCCGACGGTGTCCGCAGCGGAGCTGGCGACCCGGCTGCACGAGGTCGACTGGCTCGCCTCCGCCTCGTCGAAGACCCTGACCCGCCTGGTCGGCCAGTCAACCCTGCTCGCGCTCGCGGAGGGTGAGGTCCTCTATGGCTCTGAGGAACCCGCCGACCGGCTGTTCGTCCTCATCGAGGGCCGGGTCGGAGCCTGGCGGGCCCGCCACGGTGACCAGCCCGACGACGGCGACGGCATCTGGTACTTCATCTGCGACGCACCGCTGACCACGCTGTGCCTGGAGAACGTCATCACCGACATCCCGTATTTCGCCACGATGCGGGTGCTCAGCGAGACGGCGTCGGTCCTGGCGGTCCCGGGCAGCGCGCTGACCGACATCGTGGACGCCGAGCGCGGCATCGGTCTGGAGATCGCCCGCCACATCGCCCGGCGCCTGCAGGGTTTCACCGAGCAGGCCACCGACATCGCGCTGCTCGACACCAGCCGCCGGCTGGCGAAGTACCTCACCCGCCTGGTGGACGACGAAGACCGCACCACGCCGATGACCCAGACCGAGCTGGCTGCCCGGCTCGGCACCAGCCGGCAGTCGGTCAACACCGCGCTCGCCCGGTTCGCACACCGCGGCTGGATCGTCAACGCCGGGCACGGGAGCTATCGCGTGCTGGACCCCGGCGCCCTCCGCCTGCACGCCGGCGCCCTGCCGCCGTCCGGAGCCGAGATCTTCCGCTGAGTCCCCGGAGCCGCTTGGCTCCGGCTCGGCTTCGGCTTCGGCTTCGGCTTCGGCTTCGGCTTCGAGAGAATCCTTGCGAACCCGGCCACCCAACCATTACCGTGTGTCGCATGGTACCCGGTGACGACGCTATCCTGACGCACCTGCGTCGCGGTGCGCTGGAGCACTGCGTGCTGTCGATGCTGCGGGTCGAACCGCTGTACGGCCTGGACATCGCCCGACGGCTGGGTGTCGACGGAATCCTGATGTCGAGCGAGGGGACGCTCTATCCCCTGCTGGCGCGGTTGCGTCGGTCCGGTCTGGTCGAGACGACCTGGCAGGAGTCCGCCGAGGGTCCGCCGCGCCGCTACTACTCGCTCACGAGCGACGGGTTCGCGTCCGTCGAGGCGTTCATCCGCACCTGGAAGCCGTTTCGCGACGCGGTCGATGCCGCACTCGAGGGGGGACGTCGATGACGCCACGCGTCCACCACCGGCTGCCGGAGGCCTATCTGCACGACCTGGAGGTGCCTCCGCAGGTCTCCCGCCCGCCGATCACCGCCGTGCGGAGCCTGCTCGGGATCCCGGTTGCCGCCGGGCTGTCGGTCGCCCTCGCGACCGGCGGGCCGGGGCTGCTCGCCAACGTCGTCGTCGCTCCGGCCGGGGTCGCGCTCGTCGCTGCCGCCGGCCGATACCTGCTCCACGCCACCCGATCCCCGAAGGAGACCCGATGAGTCCTCGCACGAGCCACCCGATCGCTGAGGCCTACCTCACCGACCTCCACCGACTGTTGGGGGGCCTCCCGCCCGAGGAGCGCGAGGAGGTGCTGGCCGGCGTGCGCGAGCACCTGGACGCGGTGCTCTCCGAGTCCAAGGGTGATGATGACGCCGTGCGCCGGGCCCTTGCCGAGCTCGGCCCGCCCCAGGCCGTCGCGGACGAGGCGTATGCCGGCCTGCCGCTGGCCGCGGTGCCCACCTCCCGCCCACCGGCGCTCACCCGCGAGTGGGTCCCGGTGACCGTGGCGGTGCTGCTCGGCATCGCGGTGCTCGTGATCATCGCCGTGGTCGGTGGGGTCGGGGGCTACACCACGTCCTCGTCGACGACGACCGCGGACGCCACCGGCACGCAGTCGGTGGTCGAAACCATCGACTACGCCCAGGCGTTCCCGGCCGCAACCCTGGCCGGCCTGGTCGCGACGATCCTGCTGTGGGGACCGGCGTCGATACTGGTCGCGCTCAGCCCGCTCTGGACCGGCCGCCGGCAGCTCCTCCTGCACCTGCTGGTGCCGCTCAGCGCGGTCCTGCTGACCGCGCTCCCTGACCTCGGCTGGGTCCTCACGCATCGTGAGATCGGCATCAACCTCGGCGCCTGGGCCTCGCTGGCGACCGTGGTGCTCGGCGGCGGGTGGCTGCTCGCCCGGCTGACACGGCGGCGCGGCCACCCCCAAGGATGACCGCGCCGTCGAGGCTGTGGGTCAGAGCGAGATCAGGCCCTTGTTGCGGAGCTTGCGACGGACGTTCTTGGTGACCGCCTTGGCCGCGATGCCGACGCGGTTGCGACCGGGCTCGGGGTTGGGCAGCGAGAGCACGATGACCTGCTTCCAGGCCGAGGCGACCTGCTTGGGCAGCGGGCCGGTCGTGTACGTCAGGCCGTAGCGCTGGCAGATGTCCTGGATCTGCGGAGCGATCGTGTGGTAGCGGTTGCTCGGCAGGTCCGGGAACAGGTGGTGCTCGATCTGGTGGGACAAGTTGCCCGTCATCAGGTGCATCGCCTTGCTGCCGCTGATGTTCGCCGAGCCGAGCATCTGACGCAGGTACCACTCGCCGCGGGTCTCCCCCTCGATCGAGGCCTTCGCAAAGGTCTCGACCCCCTCGGGGAAGTGACCGCACATGATGACCGAGTGGGTCCAGACGTTGCGGACCAGGTTGGCCACCGCGTTGGCGGCGATGGTGTGCAGGAACGACGGGCCGGACAGGAGCGGGTGGATGACGTAGTCGCGGCGGACCTGACGACCGATCTTCTTGACCACCTTGGCCGCGTCGGTCTTGAAGGTCGCCTTGTCCTTGCCGCGGCCCTTGACGTAGGCCCCGACCTCCAGGTCATAGGCGGCGATGCCGTACTCGAACAGGCACATGTTGAGGAAGTTGTAGATCGGCTGGCCGAGGTAGGCAGGCGTCCACCTCTGGTCCTCGTCGACCCGCATGATGCCGTAGCCGAGGTCGTTGTCGCGGCCGATCACGTTGGTGAAGGTGTGGTGGAGCTGGTTGTGCGAGTGCTTCCAGAACTCCGAGGGGGAGGCGTTGTCCCACTCCCACTCCTGGCTGTGGATCCGCGGGTCGCGCATCCAGTCCCACTGCCCGTGCATGATGTTGTGGCCGAGCTCCATGTTCTCCAGGATCTTGGCGACGGACAGGCCGGCGGTGCCGATCAGCCAGGCCGGCGGGAAGATCGAGAACAGCAGCACGGCGCGGCTGCTCATCTCCAGTCCGCGCTGCCACTTCAGGACCTTGCGGATGTAGGCCGCGTCCGCCGCTCCACGGGAGTCCAGGATCTCCTGGCGCAGGGCGTCGAGCTCCAGGCCGAGGGTCTCGATCTCCTCGACGGTCAGGTGACCGGCCGGGTCGGGCTTGCCCGAGGGCTTCGACGCATGGGTGCGCTCGGTGGTGACGACCGAGAGCCGGCTGTTGAGGCTCTTGGTGGTCTGCGGCGCGTGCGGCGTGCCGGCGAGCGACCCGTCGATGGTCAGGTCGAAGACGTCGTTCTCGGTGGTCTGGGGAAGTGCAGCCATGGCTGGTCTCCTAGAGGTCGATCTCGCACGGGCCGGCGGCAGCCGACACGCAGGTCTGGATACGTACGTCGTCGCCGTCGTCGGCAGCGACCGTGAGCTCGCCGTTGCGCAGGTCGCGCACCGCGCCCTGGCGGAGCGGGACGACGCAACCGAAGCAGATGCCCATGCGGCACCCGGACGGCATCAGCACGCCGGCGTTCTCGCCGGCGTCGAGGATCGGGGTGGCGCCATCGGCCTCGACGACGCTGCCGTTCTTGACGAAGGTGACCGTGCCACCCTCGCCCTCGGCGATGACGACGGGACGAAAGCGCTCGGTGTGGATCTGCTCGGGGAGCCCGGCGCCGGCGAAGTGGCCCTCGAACGCGTCGAGCATGCCGGTCGGGCCGCACGCCCAGGTCTCGCGCTCGCGCCAGTCCGGCACCAGGGAGTCGAGGTCGTCGGGGCCCACCATGCCGTCGGCATCGGTGTGCCGCTCGACCAGTCGCAGCTGGCCGGACTGGGCCCACCCGCGAAGCTCGTCGGCGAAGATGACGTCGCGCTCGGTCGGAGCGGAGTGGATGATCACCACGTCACGCAGCTCGGACAGGTGGTTGCGCAGCATGCCCATGACCGGGGTGACGCCGCTGCCGGCCGTCACGAACAGCGCCTTGGCCGGCCGCGGGCTGCTCATCGTGAACTCGCCGGCGGCCTGGTCGAGGTGGATCATCGTGCCGGGCTTCAGCTGGCGGACGACGTGGTTGCTGACCTTGCCGTCGGGGATCGCCTTGACGGTGACCGAGACGATCCCGTCGCGCGCGGTGGCCAGGGAGGTCAGCGAGTACGCGCGCCAGTTGCGGACCCCGTCGACGTCGACACCGAGCCGGATGTACTGGCCCGGGGTGTGGCCGCGCCAGCCGCGACCGGGGCGGATCCGCACCGTGGCGGCATCGGGGGTCTCGGCGGAGACGGACACGACTCGGCCGCGCAGGTCCGCGCCGGAGCGCATCGGTGCGATGAGGTCGAGGTAGTCGGCCGGGATCACCGGCGTGGTCACAGCTTCGGCGACCCGCCAGAAGGCAGAGCGCAGGGCGACCCCTGAGAAGCGTTCGGGGCCACTACGGGCGGGGAGTACAGCGGTCATACATCTATATTCGGTCACCGGCGGGTTAAAGTCCTGACCGGCGTGCGTGAGACTTGGTTCGTATACTGTTCGCTCAGGACAAAAACGAATCGCGTGGTCGAGAGGCAGGTCGATCGAGGTGTCCAAACCCTCGCATATCGGGTCAAACCAGGCGCAGTCTGGCTCTGTTGAGCCCACGACCGAGCCGGCGCCTGGGCCGACCACGGAGAAGGTCTCTGTGCCGGCCACTGAGAAGGTCTCTGAGCCGCCCTCCGTCGCGCCGTCCAGCACGGCCTTCACCCTGCCGCTGAGCCTGCTCCTCTCGCTCAAGGAGGTGCTGCCGCTGGTGGCATCACACGCGGTGGCGGCGATCGTCCGGGAGGTCCCGGCCTACGCCGAGGACCGCACCTACATGGAGAGCAACATCGAGACGGCGGTCCAGGTCGCCCTCGGCGGGTTCCTGACCGTCGCCTCCCGCACCCCCGACGACACGCGTCCGCGGCCGATGGCCCGGGACACCGCGTACGACCTCGGCCGGGGTGAGGCGCGCAACGGCAGGTCGGTGGAGGCGCTGCTGTCGGCCTTCCGGATCGGCGCACGCGTCTCGTGGGAGGAGCTGTCGTCGGTGCTGGTCAAGGGCGGTGTCGAGGCCGGCCTGCTCGCGCGGTTCGCCGCGCTCGTCTTCGCCTATATCGACGACCTCAGCGCGGCCAGCGTCGCGGGCCACAGCGATGAGCTGGCGTCCGCGGACCGTGTGCTCGAGCGGCACCTCGAGCGGTTGACGCTGGAGCTGCTGCGCGGTGCGACGACCGAGACCCTGGCGCGTCGGGTCGAGCGTGCGCGGTGGACTCCCCCGGCCGACCTGACCGTCGTGCTGGTGCCGGAGGCCGAGTACCGCGCGACCCGGACCGCGCTGGACTCGCGCAGCCTGCTGCTGGTCGAGGACCTGCCCGACGCCGCCGAGGACGAGGCGGCAGCGTTCCTGGTCCCCGATGCCGCGAGTCCCGGCGCACGGCGAAGGTTGGTCCGTTCGCTCGAAGGCCACCTGGCCGTGGTCGGACCCGCCCGCCCCTGGGCTCGCGTGTCGGCGTCGTACGAGCGCGCCCTGCGCGGGTGGCGGCTGCAGCGCACGGACGGGTCCAGGAGCAGTGCGGCCTATGACACCGACGACAACCTGGCCGCCATGGTGCTCACCGCCGACCCCGAGGCGCTCGCCGACCTCCGCACCCGGGCCCTCGCGCCGATGGCGGAGCTGACCCCTGCAGCGCAGGCCAAGCTCGAGCAGACGCTGCGGCTCTGGCTGCTCAACCAGGGCCGGCGGGAGGCGATCGCCGAGGGGCTGTTCGTGCACCCGCAGACCGTGCGCTACCGCATGGGCCAGCTGCGCGAGCTGTATGGCGACGCGCTGGACGACCCGGCGGTGCTGCTGGACCTCACCATCGCGCTGGGTGTCGAACGCACCTGACGCCTCGACCGCGTGCGGGTCAGTCGATGCCGAGGATGAGCTCTCGCAGGGCCCGGACGTGCCGGCTGAGCGCCCTGCGACCGCCCGCAGTCAACGCGACCCAGGTGGTCCGTCGGCCGGCACGAACTCCCTTGCGGCTCTTCACATATCCGACCTCTGCCAGCGCGCTCACATGCTTGGACAGGACCGAGTCACTGACGTCGAGCTGGTCCCGCAGCGTCGCGAACTCGGCCTCGCTGACCGCGGTCAGCATGGTCATCAGCCTGAGCCGGGCGGGCGCCTGGAGCAGCGGGTCGAGCTCCTGGCTCACCGGCCGACCATCAGGGCCACCAGTCCAGCGACAGCGAGCAGGGCCAGGACGACGACCCAGCCCATCGACTGCCCACGGGCTTGGCTCGCGGGGTCGGCGAGATAGGCCCGCACCCACCGGCGACCACTCCACGCATACCCGATGCCGCCGGCGACGGCCGCGACCACAGCCAGCCATGGCCGGGAGGCGAAGGCCGCCCAGAGCGCGGCGCCGAGCGCAATGGCCTCCACGGTCGAGGCCGTGGTGCTCGTGCCCAGGACCGCCCGGTGGGCCAGCCCGCCGACCCAGACCCCGTTGATCCGGCGGAACGCGGCGAGCTGGACCGCCGCGACGACCACGAACACCGCGAGGCCCCCGACCACCAGCCACAGGCCCGGACCGGGTCGGGTGTCGTAGGCCGCGAGCCCGATCGCGGCCGTGGCGATCTGCACCGCGACGGCGGCACCGATCGAGGGATGGAACAGCGGAGGCAGCCGCAGACCACGAACGAGCTGGTCACGCGAGGCGTCCGCCGCGCCGAGGGCCGCGGCCGCCTCGTCCGGTGTAGGGGGGACCAGTGAGCTTTCCATATCGGAAAGTGAACCACACACTTTCCACTTTGGAAAGTACTTTCAGATCGCCGTCGCCGTCGCCGTCGCGCCGGGGCCGCAACTTCGGGCACCCCAGGGTCACCTCGCGCAGGAGGCTGGTGCGCGAAGCGGGAGCCAGGTGCGCGAAGTCACGCGGCAGGCGGCGGCGGACCTAGCGCGCTTGCCTGCCTACGTCTGGCTCGCCCCACAGCTGACCGGCAGCCCGGCGGAGGTGACGGGTCACACCCGGCGCGTTGCGCCCGGCTCGTCGAGCGGTCGTCGGGCTGCTCAGTGGAAGAAGTGGCGTGTCCCGGTGAAGTACAGCGTGGCGCCGGCCTTGGTTGTGGCCTCGATGACCACGTCGTCGCGGATCGAACCGCCCGGTGCGACCACGGCTCTCACGCCGGCGTCGAGCAGGATCTGCAGCCCGTCGGCGAACGGGAAGAACGCATCGGACGCGGCCACCGAGCCCTTGACCCGGTTGTCGCCCGCGCGCGTGACCGCGAGGTGGCACGCGTCGACCCGGTTGACCTGACCCATGCCGACCCCGACGCTGGCACCGTCCTTGGCGAGCAGGATCGCGTTGGACTTCACCGCGCGGACCGAGCGCCACGCGAACGCGAGGTCGCGCAGCGTCGCCTCGTCTGCTGGCTCTCCGGACACCAGCCGCCACCGGGACGGGTCGTCACCGCCGGACGTCTCCGGCGTCTCCCCCTTCACGACAGCGTCGAGCCGGTCGACGGTCTGCGCGAGGATCCCACCGCTGATCGGGCGGAACTCCACCGGTTCGCGGGCCTCACGCATATCGGCCGGCAGCCGGAGGATCCGCAGGTTCTTCTTGACCGTCAGGATCGCCAGCGCCTCGGGCTCGAAGTCCGGCGCCACGATCACCTCGGTGAAGACGTCCTTGGCCGCGGTCGCCATGGCTGCGGTGACGGACTGGTTGGCGGCGATGATCCCGCCGTAGGCCGAGACCGGGTCGCAGTCGTGCGCCTTGGCGTAGGCGTCGGCGATGTCGCTCCCGATCGCGATGCCACAGGGGTTGGCGTGCTTGATGATCGCCACCGTCGGCCGGTCGCCGTGGTCGTGGGCGGCGCGCACCGCGGCGTCGGCGTCCACGAAGTTGTTGTAGGACATCTCCTTGCCGTGCAGCTGCTCCGCCGAGGCGATCCCGGGGCGCCCGTGGGTGTACACGGCCGCGTGCTGGTGCGGGTTCTCGCCGTACCGGAGCACCGCCTTGCGGTCCCACGTCGCGCCGGCGAAGTCCGGCCAGCGGTCGCTGTCGGGAGCGAGCACGCTGGCGAACCACGAGGCCACCGCGACGTCGTAGGCCGCGGTGTGCGCGAACGCCCGTGCGGCGAGGCGCCGGCGCTCGGCCAGGGTGAACCCCCCAGCGTTGACAGCGGCGACGGCAGCGGAGTAGGCCGCGGGATCGGTGAGGACGGCGACGCTGGCGTGGTTCTTGGCCGCGGCGCGCACCATGGTCGGTCCGCCGATGTCGATCTGCTCGATGCACTCCTGCGGGGTGGCGCCCGACATCACGGTGTCGCGGAACGGATACAGGTTCACGACCACCAGCTCGAAGCCCTCGACCCCGAGCTCCTCGAGCTCGCGCACGTGGTCGGGGCTGGTGGTGTCGGCCAGGATCCCGGCATGGACGCGGGGGTGGAGTGTCTTGACGCGCCCGTCCAGGCACTCGGGGAACCCGGTGACCTCCTCGACCGGGGTGACCGGAATCCCCGCTGCCGCAATGGTCCTGGCCGTCGACCCGGTCGAGACGATGGCGACATCCGCTGCGTGCAGCGCCGACGCGAGCTCTTCGAGACCGGTCTTGTCATAGACCGAGACCAGGGCGCGGCGCACTGGCCGTCGTTGTTCGGTGCTGCTCGAGCTCACGGGATGGTGACCTTCCGTTCGGTGATGGTGAAACCGCTGCGGGCCATCCGGCCCACGCAGTCGACGAGCATCTCGCGCTCCTGCACCTTGATCCGCTCGTGGAGGGTGTCCGTGGTGTCATCGGACTCCACGCGCACAGCCCGTTGGTCCACGATGACACCCGTGTCGACACCGGCGTCGACCACGAACAACGTGCAGCCGGTGACCTTGACGCCGTAGTCGAGTGCGTCCTGCGCTCCGTGCATGCCGGGGAACGACGGCGACAGCGCCGGATGGGTGTTGAGCGTCCGGCCGCCGAACGCGGCGAGGAAGGCGGGACCGACCAGGCGCATGAAGCCGGCCAGCACGACCAGGTCAGGCTGGTGGGCGGCAACCGCCTTGGTCAGCGCGACGTCCCAGTCGCTGCGGTCAAGGTGGTCGGCAGGCGGGCACACGAACGTCGGCACATCGCAGCGCCGCGCACGGGTCAGGCCCTGGATCCCGTCGCGGTCGGCACCGACCGCGACCACGAAGACGCCGTACGCCGGGTCCTGGCTCGCGTCCAGGAGCGCCTGCAGGTTGGTCCCACCGCCGGACACGAGGACGACGACACGGCTCGGTCGCGCGTCAGGGGGAACCGTCACGGGGCGCAACGATACCTACGTGAGCCCGAGGCGCAGACCCACCGTCCAGCGCTGGACCAGCCACAGCCGGCTCGAATGAGACGATGGGGCCATGGCGACAGGGGAGCTGGGCAGGACGGTCGCGGCGGGCGCTGCGCCCATGCGACGGATGGCCCTGATGTGGTTGGTGGGGATCGCGGCGCGGCTGCTGCTGCCGTTCCCCTGGAACGGTGTGGCTTTGCTGCCGTTCGCCTATGGGATCGCCGAGGGCGTTCGTGCGATGCGGCAGATGCGCAGCGGCGGCACCGGGGTGGCCCTGCAGGTCTGGATGGCCGTGGGGGTCACCCTGCTCGTGATGATGACGCTCACGCTGCTCCTGCCGTTCGTCACGTTCTCCAGCAGCATGGAGTACCAGAGCTGCCTGCAGGGCGCGAACACCGGCGTCGCCCGGGCGCAGTGTCGTCAGAGCATGCTCGGCCAGCTCGGGATCCTGTAGCCGCGACCGCCGCCCCTCGGGTGCGCGACCTGCCGCGGAGCCGAGCCCGGGCCGGGCGCCTCTTGCCTAGCGAACGCCTGTCGCCCACGAACGCTGCCGCTTAACCAGGCGCCTGCTGGCTAACGCCGCACCCGCCAGAGGTCCGCAAGGAACACCACGAGGGCGCCGACCCCGAACTCCACCAGCAGGGCGCCCGTGAGCTCGAGGGTCGGTGCGCCGACGTGGGCCAGCTGGTCGGTGCCGAGCGAGCCCCCGGCGAGCAGGTTGAGCAGCCCGAGACCGAGCGCGGCCAGGACGACGGCGGTCGCACAGACGCAGGCCTTGGTCAGCAGCCCGGTGAGGCGGGCCATGCCACGCAGGGCGCGCCAGCCCACGAGCGCGCCGACCAGGACCGGCAGGAGGACGGTCACCGGCAGCCACCCCGGCAGCGCACCGGGCGCCGGCATCGCCCCGAGCACCGGGAGCATGGGCAGGAGATCTCCGCGGGAGCCGGTCCAGGTGGTGGCTGAGCCGTCGATGACCTGGAATCCGGGGCCGGCAGCGAACGAGACCGCCCACAGACCGAGGTTCGGCAGGACCATGACCTGCGCAAGCGTGATCACAACACCACCGACCAGGCCGGCGCCGAGTCCCTCGTGGACCTGGGCGACCGCTCCCCCGTGGACGACCACCTGGACGACCACGACCACGAAGGACAGCGCCAGTGTTGCGCCGACGCCGAACAGCGCTGGCCGCCAGGCGCGGGCCAGCACCGGCCCCGCGGGTACGGACCAAGGGAGCTCGAGCCTGCCGTAGTCCCACCGGAGCACGAGCCAGACCACCGCGACCAGTGCGCTCGCCACAGGGACGACGACCACCGGAAGCACGAGGGAGCCCGGGCTCGGACGGGCCGGCCCAGCAAACGCGAGACCGGCCAGGACGGCAGCCACCACGGCGTACCCGGCCGACCACGCCGCGAGCATGGTTGCGCCCTCGCGTGGAAGGCCGGCCCACCGGGGACCGCGCTCGGGTGCGGTCTGTCCGACCCGGATCGCGCTGCGAACGGCGAGCGCCACGAAGCCAGCGGTGGCCAGCAACGGCGCCAGGGCCACGGTCACACCGCCGCCGGGGTCGACGTGCGCCCCCAGGCACAGCAGCCACAGCGAGCTCCCCATCGCGAGCGCGGAGGTCCACGAGATGGTGCTCTGCGCGCTGGCCAGCCACGCCACCAGTACCGGAAGGGCCACCAGGAGCGCCGAGGCGACGGCCGCACCCGCGCCGCGACGGGCAGCGAGAACCAGCCCGAGAGCGGCCTCCGGCTCGCTGTCCCGGTCGCCGTCGGACGTCACAGCCTCGCGGGCCGAACGCAGCAGGTCCATCACCGTCATCGCACTCATCCTCGCCCACCCGCTGGCAACGGCCACGGCGCGACGCGCAGTCCGCGGCGAAAAAGGACACGCTGGAGGACACGGCGCACCAGCCATCGGTCGCACGCAACCCGCTGGCCGTGGGGTGCGTCTGGGATACCGAGACCACGAGATCCGCGCTCAGGACGACCACTCACCCACGGGCCTGCTGACCCACTGACCCACTGACCCACCGACCCACTGACCCAGGAGGTCGACACGTGCCGATCGGACGCACCGAGGCCGACTTCGATGCCTTCTACCGTGACGGGGCGCGACGGGTCATCCACCTCGTCTATGCGAGCACCGGCGACCTCACCCTCGCCCAGGACTGCACTCAGGAGGCCTTCGCCCGCGCCTGGCAGCGGTGGTCGACGGTGAGCGGGTACGACGACCCGCTGGCCTGGGTGCGGACGGTCGCCCGCCGCCTCGCCATCTCGGCCTGGCGCACGAAGGGGAGCCAGCAACGGGCGTACACGCGCCATGGCGTCCAGGACACGACCGGTCCGCCCACCGAGGACCGGGTCGCGGTACTCGCCGCGCTGCGCGAGCTGTCCGACCCGATGCGCGAGGCCGTCGCGCTGCACTACCTCGCCGACCTCAGCGTCGTCCAGATCGCCGAGGAGACCAACACCCCCGCGGGCACCATCAAGGCCCGCCTGCACCGAGCGCGGGCGCAGCTGGCCACCGCCCTTGCCACTGAGGAGACCCGCCATGGCTGACCGCGACCCCCACCAGGAGTGGACCGAGGCCGACGACGAGCTCGTGCGCCGTTCGCTCGCGACGCTGAGTCACGACGTGGACGCTGTGCCCCTGGCCGACGTCCGGTTCGTCAAGGCGCGAGGCGCGGCTCGGCGGCGTGCCCGGGTCCTGAGCTGGAGCGTCGCCGCGGCGGCGGCCGGGGTAGTGGCCGTGGCGTTCGGCCTCTCGGTCCTCGGCGGGCCCGATGGCAACGCCGGCCCGGTCCCGGCCGGCCCCAGCCCGACGACCACGACCACCGGGCCGTTGCTCGACGGTGTCGCAGGCCCCCTTCCCACGGGTGGCGAGTGGGCCCGTGCGCTCGGCGTGGCGTCGGGCCTGACCGCGGCCGGGCTGAGCGAGTTCGACTCGGTCGACTGCATGCCGCGGTTCCCCGGGACGCCGAAGGTCGCCGAGGGGATCACCGGGTCTGCCGACGTCGGCTTCTCCGGGACCCAGGCACTGTTCACCGGCAGCACGGCAGGCGCGGCGAGCGACGCGGCACAGCGGATCGTCGCCGACCTGCGCGCCTGCGCCGGCATCCCGATCACGGTCACCCAGGTGAGCCCGGCCGAAGGCACGGACACCTGGCCGCGGGTGCTCCGCTACGCCGCCGACAACGGTGGCGGCGGCTGGTACGCCGTCGCCCACCACGGTCGCGACCTGACCTATCTCGCCGTCGCCGGTCAGGGCTCCACCACGCCCGACCTGACCCCCGCCCAGGTCGGCGAGCTGTCCGAGCTCGCCCAGGCGCGGCTCGAGCGGTTCGGTCGGGACGGCACCGACCCGGTGCGGCCGGAAACCACCGCCACCGACCTACCCGGTGGTGGGTCGACCGGACGCACGGGCGCACCGGTCGAAGCCATCGACGAGCAGATGCCGGTCGTCCCCGACGCGACCTTCCCGTCGTCGTCGTTCGTCGCCGCCACCCAGTGGGCATCCGAGGGACTCACCCAGGGACGCGCGACCGAGGCCGCGACCGGGGACTACGAGGGTTCGTCAGCCGTCGCGCCGTGCGATGCGGACACCACGGCGACGGGAACCTTCGGCATCGTGTCGGTACGCGACCGGGACGGGTTCATCGGCACGCAGCGCGTCCGCACCCTCCCCTCGGTCGGCGAGGCCGACGCCGAGCTCGCTCGTCTGCGGTCGGCCCTCGCGGCGGGGTGCACCTTTGGCAACGGCTCCGTGGTCTCGGTCGCAGGGCCCGCGAAGGACACCGTCCAGCTCACCACCGTCTTCCAGGACGGCTCAGCGGACCTGGTCGCGTATGTCGGGCTCACCGCTGTCGGAGAGGCCGGGGTCAGCACCATCGTCATCACCGACCCCCCGTCGGAGGTTGACGGCGCCTTTGTCGAGCTCATCCGGCTGATGGCGTTGGCGGCGCAGAAATAGCGCTCGACGATGTGCCGCGCGGGTCACCCCGCGCGGCACACTGTCGCGCCGATCCCCTGAGCGACGCGGCCAACACCAACCTGCCTGACGCAGCGGGGTTGGAGCTTGCTCCCCTCACCCGTCCCGGGCGCCGGACGAGGTCTGGATCTGGACCCAGATCGTCTTGCCGCCGCCGTGGCGCGTGATGCCCCAGTCGGCCGCGAGCGCCCCGACGATCGACAGGCCGCGGCCGGAGACGGAGTATGCGCTGGGCCCTGCGCGCTCGGGCAGCTCCGGGTCGCCGTCGGACACCCCGACCACGAGGACCCCCCGATCGACATCGGCGGTCAGCTCGACGGGCTCCGCGCCGTGCTCGATGGCGTTGGCGACCAGCTCGCTGACCGCCAGCACCGCGTCCTCGATCGTCGACGCCGACAGACCACGGTCGCGGGCCCACCGAACCAGCAGCCGCCGGGCCGTCGCCGCGGAGGTCCGGTCGAACGCTAGCGGCCACGCAGCCTGGTGGCCGGCTGGTGGCGAACCAGGGCGCACCATCAGGGTCACGGCTGCTCCCGGAGGAGCCCGCGGGTCTCCACCAGACCGCAGCGCAGCATCGCCTGCCGGATCGGCCCCTGCGCGCCCTGGACCGAGAACGGGATCCCGCGCACCCGACACCGTCGCCGGGCCGAGAGCAGTGCACCGACGGCCACTGAGGACGGACTGCGCAGCTGCGACACCTCGACCGTCACGGTGCTCCGGTGCCCCATCACGCTGCTGGCGACGCTGGCCCGCAGGGCCAGGATGTCGCCCGCGAGCGAGGAGTCGCGCAGGGGGACCCGCCCCGGCTCGACAGCCTCCTGACCCGCGCCACCCGCACTCACCACGTCCGCCTCCTTGGACCGTTCACTCCTGACACGGCCGACAGACAACCAGCGCGGGGTGGTTCAGCGTCTGACGGTTGGTTTGCGATCTGATGACAACCACGCGCCGGGCAGCTCCGAGGAGGCAGGAGGTCGCGCTCGGTGAAAGACTCGGCGGATGCCGGCCCGCGTCCTGATCCTCGAGGACGACGACGGGATCCGATCATCGCTCGCCTTCGCGATGGAGTCCGAGGGCTACCAGCCGATGCCCTTCGCCAGCGGTGAGGACGCGCTCGAGGAGATCCGCGGTGGCGCGCGCCCGGACCTGATGCTCGTGGACCTGATCCTGGGCGGTATCGACGGGTTCACCTTCATCCGTCAGGCACGCCTGCACTGCGACGCACCCATCATCGTGGTCTCGGCACGATCGGACACCCACGACATCGTCGATGCCCTCGAGGCCGGGGCGGACGACTACGTCACCAAGCCCTATCAGATCACCGAGGTCTCCGCCCGGCTGCGGGCGCTCCAGCGTCGCCCCGCGGTGGTGGTGTCCGACGGCGGGTCCGACGGGACCGGCGGGGCGGCCGTCCTGGACTCCCGCCACGGTCCCCTGGTGCTGCGTGAGGCGGCCGGGATCGTCGTCCGCGGCTCCGAGCAGGTGCACCTCACGGTGACCGAGTTCCGCCTGCTGTGCGAGCTGGCGGGGTCGATGGGGCGTGTCCTGAGCCGGCGGGTGCTCCTCGAGCGGGTCTGGGACCAGGGTTATTTCGGCGACGAACGCATCGTGGATGTCCACATCCGTCGGCTCCGGACCAAGATCGAGCAGCAGCCCGGCGACCCCGAGCTGCTGATGACCGTCCGGGGCCTCGGCTATAGGTTCGACCCGCGGTGAGACCGACCTTGCCCCTGCCGAGCGCAGCACGGATCGGGCTGCGTATGTCGGTGACCCTCGGGTTCGCGGTGCTCGCCCTGTCGATCTCGGTCGTCCTGGCTGTCGGAACCTATGTCACGGCGCGGCACTACCTCCTGGACCAGCGCCAGAAGACCGTGGCGCGGCAGGCGTTCGCCGACGCCTCCTACCTGCGTGACCGCCTGCGGACGTCGGGGGCGCAGGTCAGCGACGTGCTCGGGTCGCTGTCCCCCGTGGTCGGGTCGACCGTGGTGCTCCGGCGGGACGGGCAGTGGTACTCCTCTGCGCTCGCGGTGACCTCGGGGGCGGTGCCGCCACGACTGCGCGAGCTCGTGGTCGATGGGGAGGCCGCGATGGTGTGGTCACGGCTGGATGGTGCTCCCGTCCTGGTCGTGGGGGTGTCGCTCCCCGCGGTCGGCGCCGAGTTCTATGAGTTCGCCCCGACGGTGGAACTCGCCTCGACGCTGAACACCCTTGCCGCGACCCTTGCGGGCTTCGCGGTGCTCACCACCGTCGGCGGTGCGGTGCTGGGGCGGGCCTCGGCCAGTCGGGTCATGGCGCCCCTGGAGGGCGTGGCGAGCGCGGCGGCTCGCATCGCGGTCGGCGAGATGGGGACCCGGCTGCCGCCCACAAAGGACCCTGACCTGACCGTCATCGTCGCCTCGTTCAACACCATGGTCGAGGCCCTGGACGAACGGATCCGTCACGACGCCCGGTTCGCGACCGACGTGAGCCACGAGCTGCGCTCCCCGGTCACCACGATGATGACCAGCGTGGGGCTGCTGGCCGGGTCGACCACCCTGCCGCCGCGGGAGCGGAAGGTGATCGCACTGGTCCAGCTCGAGCTCGGCCGTCTGCACCGAAGCCTGGAGGACCTGCTCGAGCTCGGCCGGCTCGATGCCTCGGTCGACACCCACCAGCGGGACCTCCTGGATCTCGGCGACCTCGTCCGGCACACCCTCGCCGAGTCGGGCCGGTCCCTGGAGGTGTTCCACGGGGCGGGACGCCCGGTCCTGGTCTCCGGCGACAAGCACCAGCTGCGCCGGCTGCTGACCAACCTGCTCGACAACGCCGACCTCCACGGCCTGGGCCTGCGCACGGTCCAGGTCGGCGTGAGCGCGGGCTTCGCCGTGGTGCAGGTCGAGGACGCGGGACCTGGGGTGCCCGAGGTCGACCGCGAACGGATCTTCGAGCGGTTCGCGCGGTCCGGGTCGCGGGGTTCCCGCCCGGGGACGGGCCTGGGACTCAGCCTCGCCACCGAGACCGCGCAGGCGCACGGGGGCGGCATCCGGTATCAGCCTCGCCGCCAGGGCCAGGGCGCCTGTTTCACCGTCCGGCTGCCGCTCGCCGCCCGCGGGGCCGCGGCTGCCGACAACGCGTGCAGCGAGACCGGCGAGCTCGGCAGCACCAGCGGGACCACCGAGCGCGGCACCCCCGGCGGGACCGTCGAGCAGGGGGACGGGTTCATCGACGAGCTCGGCGACACCCGCGACCGGGGCCCCGTCCGATGACCGCGCGCTCCGGTGGACGGGCCACCCGGCTGCTGACCGCGTGCGTCGTCCTGCTGCCGGCCGCGTGCGGGATCCCGGCCGATGACACGCCGGTGGTGATCGCCACGATTCCGTACGAGCTCGCGAGCCCGTCGCCGGTCCCCGGTCGGAAGCCCACGCCCAACGGCGGGGAGCGGCCCTTCGTGTTCCTCCTCACGCGCACCGGGTTCCTGGCTGCGGTCGAGGTTCGGACCCAGACCCTGGACACCGCGGAACGCCTGACCGAGGTCATGTCCAGGCTCACCATCGGGCCGACCGATGCCGAGCGCGCCGCTGGATGGTCCTCGGCCCTCGGCCCTGAGGACACGGTGCGGCTGCGGGGCGTCGAGGGGACCGAGGCGCAGATCGAGCTGGTCCTGGGTGACCAGGCGATCTCCGCCGGGCAGCTCCCGCTCGCGGTCGGCCAGGTGGTGCTCACCGCGACCTCGGTGCCCGGGGTGCGCAGCGTCGTGCTCTTCGACGAGGCGGACCGCATCGAGGCACCGCTGCCCGGGGGCGCCCAGACCAGCGATGCGCTCGTGTCAGCGGACTACGCGAAGCTCATCGCCGAGGACGCGACGCCGTCGCCGACGACCACGCCGAGCCGATGACCACTCCGAGCCGAACCACTCCGAGCCGAACCACTCCGAGCCGATGAGCCCGGAGGTCGCGGGGTCTGCGTTCAGCCCAGACCCTTCATGATCTCGCGCATCAGGTCTGCGGCCGCGGACGGCGTCTTGCCGACCTTGACACCGGCGGCCTCGAGGGCCTCCTGCTTGGCGGCCGCCGTGCCCGCCGAGCCCGACACGATGGCCCCCGCGTGGCCCATGGTCTTGCCCTCGGGGGCGGTGAAACCCGCGACATAGCCGACGACCGGCTTGGTCACGTGGTCCTTGATGTAGGCCGCCGCCCGCTCCTCGGCGTCGCCGCCGATCTCGCCGATCATGACGATCGCGTCGGTGTCCGGGTCCTTCTCGAAGGCTTCGAGGCAGTCGATGTGGGTGGTGCCGATGATCGGGTCACCGCCGATGCCGACCGCCGTGGAGAAGCCGAACTCCCGCAGCTCGAACATCATCTGGTAGGTCAGCGTGCCCGACTTGGAGACCAGCCCGATGCGGCCGGCGCCCGCGATGTTGGCGGGGATGATGCCGGCGTTGGACCTCCCGGGGCTGATCAGCCCAGGGCAGTTGGGGCCCACGATGCGGGTCGCCTTGCCCAGGGAGTAGTTGTAGAACTCGGCCGAGTCCTTGACCGCGATGCCCTCGGTGATGACGACAGCCAGGGAGATCTGCGCGTCGATCGCCTCGACCACGGCGGACTTCGCGAAGGCCGGGGGCACGAAGATGACCGACGCGTTGGCGCCGGTCGCCTCGATGGCCTCGGCCACGGTGCCGTACACCGGCACCGAGACGCCGCCGTCGAAGTCGACGGACGTGCCGGCCTTGCGCGGGTTGACGCCACCGACGATCTGGGTCCCGGACGCGAGCATGCGCTGCGTGTGCTTCATGCCCTCTGAGCCGGTCATGCCCTGGACGATGACCTTGGAGTTCTCGTCGAGAAAGATTGCCATTGCTGGTTCTCCCCGCCCTTTCAGTTGGTGGGTGCGGCGGCCGAGGCCAGCTCGGCGGCCTTGCGGGCCGCGCCGTCCATGGTCTCTTCGATGGTCACCAACGGGTGGTTGGCCTCGGCGAGGATCCGCCGGCCCTCCTCCACGTTGTTGCCGTCCAACCGGACGACCAGAGGCTTGGTGGCCTCGTCGCCGAGGCTCTTCAGCGCGCCGACGATGCCGTTGGCCACGGCGTCGCAGGAGGTGATGCCACCGAACACGTTGACGAACACCGACTTCACCTGCTCATCGCCGAGGATGATGTGCAGGCCGTCGGCCATCACCTGGGCCGAGGCGCCGCCACCGATGTCCAGGAAGTTGGCCGGTCTCGGGCCGTTCACGCTGTCGATCTCCTGCCCGGCGTAGGCGACGACGTCGAGCGTGGACATGACCAGCCCCGCACCGTTGCCGATGATGCCGACCGAGCCGTCGAGCTTGACGTAGTTGAGGCCCTTCTCCTTGGCGGCGGCCTCCAGCGGGTCGGCGGCTGCCTTGTCCTCGAGAGCCTCGTGGTCGGGGTGACGGAAACCGGCGTTCTCGTCGAGCGTCACCTTGCCGTCGAGGGCCACGATGTCGCCCGCCTCGGTCTTGACCAGCGGGTTGACCTCGACCAGTGTGGCGTCCTCGTCGCGGTACACCTCCCACAGCGCCATGAACGTCGCTGCCAGCTGGGTGTGGTCTGCCTCGTCGAAACCGGCCGCGGCGATGATCTCGCCCGCCTTGTCGGCGTCGACGCCGACGTTGGGGTCGATCGCGATGCGGGCGAGGGCCTCCGGACGCTCGACGGCGAGCTGCTCGATCTCGACGCCGCCCTCCTTGCTGCACATCGCGAGGTAGGTGCGGTTGGCCCGGTCGAGCAGGATCGAGAAGTAGTACTCCTCGGCGATCTGCGCGCCCTGGGCGATCATCACGGTGCCCACGGTGTGGCCCTTGATGTCCATGCCGAGGATCTGGCCGGCGATCTGCTCAGCCTCCTCGGCGGACTTGGCGACCTTGACGCCACCGGCCTTGCCGCGTCCACCGATCTTGACCTGCGCCTTGACGACGGTCACGCCGCCGCTCTGGGGCCCGATCTCCTCGGCGGCCGCCCGGGCCTGCTCGGGAGTGGTGGCGGTTGCGCCGGCCAGCACGGGTACTCCGTGGGCCTCGAACATGTCTCGCGCCTGATACTCGAAGAGATCCACCAGATGAGTCCGTTCTCGTCGGCAGTTGGGGTGCTGCGGGGGGAGGGATGTGCTCCGCGGACGACCTTAGTCCCCCGCGTGATCGAGCTCCGCGCCCAGTGCGCGTGGTGGGACCAAAACTCACGGTGGGGAGGCGGGGCGGGTCGGCGCAGGGTGATGATGGGGGATGGCCTCGCACCGCCGCCCCCTGCCTCGTGCCCGCGCCGGGAGCGGTCCGGTGGGGGTGGTGCTCGCGCTGCTGACGTCGTGGTGCCTCGGCGCGTGCGGGGCCGCATCCACCGGCGGCCCCTCGCCCGCCTCCCCCAGCTCCCCCTCACCGGGGCAGACGGCGGTTCCCACGGTCAGTGGGTCCACCTCCGCCACGGTCGACCCACCGGACAGCGAGCTCTTCCCCCTCACGATCACCCGCTCCGGCGGCATCGCCGGCGTGCAGGACTCGGTCGTCGTCGGGGCCGACGGCAGCGCCAGGCTCCGGACGCGCGGCGGCTCGGGCAGCTGCGTGGTCGGTGAGGCGGGGATGGACCTGCTCCGTGAGGTGTCGACGGCGCTGGTCGGCGCGAGCACGGTCACCCTGCCGCCGACCGCCGACGTCGCCGACGGGTACGTCGTCACGGTGTCCTCCCCCCGCGGCCGGGCCCTGCTGGCCGACCCGCTCGTGGGAGCGGGCGCGACCGAGGTCCAGCTGCTCCTGGACACGGCGGGGCAGCCACCCACAGCGGGGTCGCCCTGCGGCTGAGGCGTCGTCGACGGGTACCCGCGCGGCCTGCCGCCGGCTGGTGACCGGAGGCTGACCGGCACCTGTGTGGCGCCCCGCGCGTCGCCGACCGACCGCCCTCCTTCCCCATCGCTGTCCGGTTCGTCACGACTTGTCGGCTTCCCTTCGCGCCCTCCCCGGGACTGTGCGGTCGTCCGTAGCAGCGCCGTCACACCCGCGAAACAGCACGCTTCTACGTTTCTCCCGAGTGTGTTCGGCCGCCGGGAGTCAGGCGGCCCGACCTCGTCCCACCCAGCAACCAGGAGAGTCCCCCCATGAGCGGTAACCCCATCCGCCTGCAGGCGATCAAGGACGTCGAGGCGTACACCCCGCCGACGGTCAGCTTCGACCCCGGCGAGGAGCCGGGCGAGATCTTCGGCCAGAACGTCTTCAGCCTGACCGTGATGCAGAAGCGACTGCCCAAGTCGGTCTACAGGTCCGTGCTCGCGACGATCGAACGGTCGGCACCGCTGGACCCCGAGGTCGCGGACGCCGTCGCTTCGGCGATGAAGGACTGGGCGCTGGAGAAGGGCGCCACCCACTACGCCCACGTGTTCTACCCCCTGACCGGGCTGACCGCCGAGAAGCACGACAGCTTCCTGGACCCGGTGGGTGACGGCACGGCGCTGGCCTCGTTCTCCGGCAGGACCCTGGTCCAGGGCGAGCCCGACGCCTCCAGCTTCCCCAACGGTGGCCTGCGCAACACCTTCGAGGCCCGCGGCTACACCGGCTGGGACGTGATGAGTCCGGCGTACGTGCTGGAGAACCCCAACGGCAACACGCTCTGCATCCCCACCATCTTCATCTCGATGACCGGCGAGGCGCTCGACCACAAGACGCCGCTGCTGCGCTCGCAGCAGGCGATGGCCACCCAGGCCGAGCGCGTGCTGCGGTTGTTCGGCCACACGCCGGACAAGGTCGTGTCGTACTGCGGGCCCGAGCAGGAGTACTTCCTGGTCGACCGGCACTTCTACCTGGCCCGCCCCGACCTGCTCAACGCGGGCCGGTCGCTCTTCGGCGCCAAGCCGCCCAAGGGCCAGGAGTTCGACGACCACTACTTCGGGGCGATCCCCGAGCGCGTGCTCGGGTTCATGATGGACACCGAGCGGGAGCTGTTCAAGCTCGGCATCCCGGCCAAGACCCGACACAACGAGGTGGCGCCGGGTCAGTTCGAGATCGCGCCGATGTTCGAGCGCGCCAACGTCGCCTCCGACCACCAGCAGCTGCTCATGACGACCTTCAAGTCGATCGCCCGCAAGCACGGCATGGAGTGCCTCTTCCACGAGAAGCCCTTCGAGGGCGTCAACGGTTCCGGCAAGCACGTCAACTTCTCGCTCGGCAACGACGCGCAGGGCAACCTGCTGCTGCCCGGCGACACCCCGCACGACAACGCCCAGTTCCTGGTGTTCTGCGGGGCGGTCATCCGCGCCGTCCACAAGTACGGCGGGCTGCTCCGGGCCTCGGTGGCCTCGGCGAGCAACGACCACCGCCTCGGCGCCAACGAGGCTCCGCCCGCGATCATCTCGATCTTCCTCGGCGAGCAGCTCGCCGACGTCTTCGACCAGATCGCCAAGGGCGGGGCGACCCGCTCCAAGGAGAAGGGCACGCTGACCATCGGTGTCGACACCCTCCCCGACCTGACCAAGGACCCGGGCGACCGCAACCGGACCTCGCCGTTCGCCTTCACCGGCAACCGCTTCGAGTTCCGCGCGCCGGGGTCGATGCAGACGGTCGCCGGCCCGATGGTCACCCTCAACACGATCATGGCCGAAGCGCTCGACCACATCGCCACCGCGTTGGAGACCGCCGTCGGTTCGGGTGCCGTCTTCAACGACGCGGTCCAGATCGTCCTGGCGGACATCGTCTCCGAACACGGCGCGGTGATCTTCAACGGCAACGGGTATTCCGAGGAGTGGCCGGTCGAGGCAGAGCAACGCGGGCTGAAGAACCTGCGGACCACCGTTGACGCCCTCCCCGAGCTGGTCACGCCCGAGGCGGTCGAGCTGTTCGGCACCTATGAGGTGTTCAGCGAGCGCGAGATGCACAGCCGTTACGAGATCGGGCTGGAGCAGTACGTCCTCAGCGTCGGGGTCGAGGCGAACCTCACCCTCGAGATCGGCACCACGGTGATCCTCCCCTCGGCCGTGCGCTACCAGACCGAGCTGGCCACCAACGTCGCTGCGCTGAGGGCCGCTGGGGTCGAGGCGGACACCGCTGACCTGCAGGCGATCTCGGTGCCGCTGGCCGAGCTTCGCGCCGGTCTGGCGTCGCTCGCCGAGTCGCTGACGCACCCCCACGCCGAGGATGCGCTGGAGACGGCCACCGCCCTGCGTGACGTCGTCCTGCCTGCGATGGCGAGCGTCCGGGCAGCAGCTGACGCCCTCGAGGGCCTCGTCGCGGACGACCTGTGGTCGCTGCCGACCTACCAGGAGATGCTCTACATCCTCTGAAGCACCGGGCCGAGGAGAGACGTGCGTCAGCCGGCGGTCCGTGGGGACCGCCGGCTGGCGGCTGTCGGCTGAGGTGGGTGTCAGCTGGTGGCGAGCGAGGTGTCGTCCACCACGAACGACGTCTGGAGCGAGGAGTCCTCGCTGGCCAGGAACTTCACCGTGACCGTCCTGCCCTTGTAGGCCGTCATGGAGAACGACTTCTGCGCGTAGGTCGCGCTGGTGCCGACGTTGGAGTACGTCGCCAGCGTCGTCGTGGTCGCGCCGTCGACGACCTGGACGCGCATGGTGTCGTACACCGTGCTGCCCGACTCGGCCGTGTCGGTCCGCAGCCAGAACGACAGGGTCGCTGCCGTGGCGCTGGCGGGGATCGCCACGCTCTGCTGGATCGTCTCGGTGGCGGTGCTGCCGTTGCCGCCGAGCCATAGCTTCCACGAGCCGGTGCGTGCGGGCCGACCGGTGTTGTTGGTGATCGGACCTGAGCTGCCGGTCCAGCTCACTGCGCCGGACTCGAAGCCGGGGTTGGCCAGCAGGTTGCCGCCGGTCGGCGGGGTGCCGCCACAGGTCTCGCTGCCGGCCGGAGCGGAGATCGCGACCATCGCAGCCTCGACCGCGGCGCAGGTCGCGCTCGTGGCCCCGAACAGCTCCTTGGCCGAGGCGATCGCCCCGTTGCGGGCCGCTGCATAGGTGCTCGAGGAGGTGAGCTTGGTCGACAGCGTGCGATACCAGACCTTCTCGATGTTGACCCTGCCGCCACCGGTCACTGCGGGGGCGCCGCCACACGTCGGGCTGTTGTACGAGACGCCGTTGATGGTCTTGGACCCGGACCCCTCCGAGGCCAGGTAGAACCAGTGGTTCAGCGGGCCGGAGGAGTAGTGCGGGTCCAGGTTCTTGGTCCCGGTGGTCCAGCAGTCCTGGCTGGCGCCGTCCTTGCTCGGCTTGTCCATGTAGCGCAGCGGGGTGCCGTTGCCGTTGATGTTGATCTTCTCGCCGATGAGGTAGTCGCCCACGTCGGCACTGGAGTTCGCGTTGAACTCGACCGCGGTGCCGAAGATGTCCGAGGTCGCCTCGTTCAGACCACCTGCGTCGCCGGAGTAGTTCAGGCCCGCGGTGTTCTCGGTGACGCCGTGGCTCATCTCGTGTGCGGCCACGTCGATGGAGGTCAGCGGCTTGGTGTTGCCCGCCCCGTCCCCGTAGGTCATCTGCGTGCCGTCCCAGAACGCGTTGTTGTAGGCGTTGCCGTAGTGCACCCGGCTCCGCGCACCAGCGCCGTTGTTCTTGATCCCGTTGCGTCCCAACACATTCTTGTAGTACGCAAAGGTCTGCTCGGCGCCATACTCCGCGTCGACGCCGGCGGTCTGGCGACTCGAGGTCGATCCCGTGCCCCAGACGTTGTCCGCGTCGGTGAACTCGGTGCCCGCGGCCGTGCTCGAGGTCGAGCCGTTCAGGTCGGTCGTGTAGTTGTTCACCGTGTCACGGAGCTTCCAGAGCGATCCCGACTGGATGGTGTTCAGGGTGACCTGACCCGAGTACATCGAGTTGCCGGTGCCGTTCTTCACCTCGTCCCAGGACGTGATCCTCGCGCCGGTGTTCGCGTCCACCAGGGTGTGCAAGCGGCTCGGCGTCTGGTCAGCGCGGAGGCCTTCGGTGACCACGTCCCACGCCAGGCGCGGCGTCCGCGCTCCCGCCCAGACGACGAGCTCGCCGTCGGCGGACCTGGCGGTGTACCCGGCCGCAGCCTTGGACGACCCGACCGCGGCGGCCTCGGTGACCTTCGGCGTCGTGGAGGCGACAGCGGCCTTGCCGCTCGCGTTCCAGATGACCCGCTGGGTGGCGCCTCTCGCACTCCTGCGCACGATCAGGTCACCGCCCACGACCCGCAACCCGCTGAAGGTGCGGTCGTAGCGGATGTGCGTGGTGCCGTCCGCGTCGCGGACGACGTCCTTGACGATCAGCTTCTCCTTCGCGGAGAGGCCGAGCGCGCTTCGCTGCTGGTCGGTCCGGGCCTGTGCCGCGGAGACGGCTGCCGCCTGGGACAGCGGTGCCGCGGTCGGCGGCTGCGCGTTCGCCACGGCGAACGGGGTGGCTACCGTCGCGGCGAGAACGGCGCCGAAGGCGACGCCGGTGGTGAGTCGAGACACGATGATCCTCCTCCTAGATGGGCCCGGGGCCTGACCCCGGTCCGCTTGCGTCGCGGTCGACCCAAAGGGGTGCGGGACGGCCGGTGCGCCGTCCCGCAGACTCGTGCCGTGGCTGCCGAAGGGTCAATGAGTCCGGACGAACCTTTGCCTAACGCGGACAAAGGCTGGCAAAACCGCCTCGAATTCGCCCTCTCGGTCACCGAACGGCAAAGCCTCGGTAGCGACGGCGCCGGAAACACGGCGCAAGTCCCACATGGTGGACACCAGGTCCCACGAGCGGCCGGCGCCGGCACCCGCGGCCCACGAAGGAGACGTTCTCACCAGACGGCCGTTCTCCGCACACGGCGGGGAGCGAGCAGGTAGCGTCCGAAGAGTCATGTCACAGACCGCCGACCACACCGACGACGACGTCGGAACCTCTGGGTTCCGTGATGACCTGTGCGCGCTCGTCGACGCACCCGGTCGTGTCGTCCGTGGCGCCCTCGCGCTGGCGTCCTCGGCTGACCGACGTTCGCGGGCGGCCTGCAGCGGGGTGGAGGCCGTCGTCGGCGGGGCGGTCCGGGCCATGACCACGCCCACCGGTCTCGCGGGCGCGGCGATCGAGGCGGCCTGGCTGACCACGCACGCCGCGCTGTACCCGCTCGGCCTGCGGGCCACCCACCGGGGCGACGGGGGGAACGGGTATCGCATCGAGCACCTCTCCCCCACCAGGCGCGGGCTGGTCATCAGCGACGTCGAAGCCGCGGGGACACCGATCCTGCTGGTGCACGGCATGGTCGACAACCGCTCGATCTTCACCCTGCTGCGGAGCGGCCTGCGGCGTCGCGGGTTCGGACGGGTGGTGACGATGAACTACTCCCCGCTCACCTCCGACGTCCGGGTCGCTGCGGCCCGCCTCGCCGAGGAGGTCGAGGCGATCGTCGCCGAGACGGGGTACGAGCGGATCCACATCGTGGGTCACAGCATGGGCGGACTCATTGCCCGGTACTACGTCACCCGACTGGGCGGGGACGTGCGGGTGCACACCCTGGTCACGCTCGGCACCCCCCACCACGGGACCTACACGGCGTACGGCTGGCCCTCCCAGCTGTGTCGTCAGCTGCGGCCGGGGAGCAGTCTGATGCGCGAGCTCGCCTCACCGATGCCGGTCTGTCAGACCCGGTTCGTCTGCTACTGGTCGGACCTGGACCAGATGATCTTCCCGCAGCGGAACGCCGCGCTGGAACATCCGGCGATCAGCACCCGGAACATCGCGCTGCACGGCGTCGGGCACATGTCGCTGCCCATCTTCGGCAGCGTCGTGCACAGCATCTCGACCGCGTTGGCCCTCCTGGACGCGGACGGGAGCACGTTGACCCCCGGCGTCATCCCGCTCAGCCGGTCGGTCCCGACCGCCGGCTGACCACGCCTCGGGCCACATTTTTGTCATAACGAAACGGTCACGGTAGGGTTCGCGTGAACTTCACGTGTCCCCTGCACAGAAGGCTCTGATCACTCAGTGACGTCACGCTCCTACAACGGCCGCCATCGCCGCACCGGTGCGCCCAGCGCTCCCGCGCAAGCCTCCCACGATGCTGCCCGCGTCGCCCTTCGAGTCGCGCCCGCGCCAACGTCGCGATCGGTGCGGCACGCTCGCAGGAAGCTGCCGTCGGTGGCCCTGCCGACCGCCGCCGCGGCGGCCTTGGTGCTCACGGCCACCGGCGCGACGGTGACCGACGACACCCCGGTGGCGCTCGACCTGACCGGCAGCCAGGCGGCGGTCATCGCCGAGCACGACCGTCGCGACGACAGCTATCGGATCACCGAGCAGCGCCAGATGCAGCAGCAGAAGCAGGCCGGGGTCGCACTGCACCGTCAGCAGGTCGACCGCGCCGCACGCACCGCCGCACGGGTGGCCATCCTGCAGAAGCGGGCCGCGCAGGCGAGGGCCGAGGCCCTCACCAAGGCCCGCCACCAATGGGTCGAGCCGGTCAAGGGCTGCAACCTGAGCTCGCCGTTCGGCACGCGCTGGGGCAGGCTCCACGCGGGCAACGACTTCGCCTGCACGATGGACACCCCCATCCGGGCCATGTCCAGCGGCAGGGTCATCTTCGCGGGCGCCTCCGGCGGTTATGGCAACAAGGTCGAGATCCAGTTCTGGGACGGCACCGTCTCCTACTTCGCCCACATGGACACGATCACCGCCAAGACCGGGGACGCGGTCATGCCAGGCGACCTCGTCGGGTACTCGGGCAACAGCGGGCACTCCACCGGGCCTCACCTGCACCTGGAGATCCATCCGGGCGGCGCCGGACCGGTCGACCCGCGCCCGTGGCTGGAGTCACACCACCTGTTCACCGCGCTGTTCGCCAGATCCTGAGGGCTGAGGCGACCTCACCCGTCCCTCGACCGCAGCTCAGCCGCCTGGCCCCGGGCGTACGGACGACCGTTGCTCGCGCGGGGGCCGAACGATGAGCACGGCGACCGTACTCGCCGGCGCACCAACGGTCGTCGGTACGCGGGTCGGGTCAGGTGTGAGCGGTCGGCAGTGAGCCGCGACGTCGTGCTGGTCGCCTACAGCTTCTCCAGCGGGGCATACCGGAGCAGCAGGCGCTTGACGCCGGTCTCCTCCCCGAAGTCGACGTGAGCCATCGACTTCTCGCCCTCGCCCTCCACCCGCACGACGGTCCCCATGCCGAAGCTGTCGTGGGTGACCCGGTCGCCGGGGTCGAGCGAGATGACCGGGCGGTTCCCCGGTGAGCGGACGCCGGGACGCCCCGCCAGCCGGGCGATCGCCGGGGTGCTCGCCCGGCGCGCCGTGAGGGCGGACTCGCCACGCTCCCACTGCACGAGCTGGTCGGGGATCTCGTCGAGGAACCTCGACGGCGGGTTGTACTGCGGCGCGCCCCACGACGACCGCACCGCGGCCCGGGACAGGTGCAGCCGCTCCCGTGCCCGGGTGATGCCGACGTACGCCAGCCGGCGCTCCTCCTCCAGCTCCTGGGGGTCGCCCAGCGAGCGCAGGTGCGGAAAGGTGCCGTCCTCGAGCCCGGTGAGGAACACCACCGGGAACTCCAGGCCCTTGGCGGTGTGCAGCGTCATCAGGGTGACCACACCGCCGTCCGCAGCGGCGTCACCGGCGTGGCTCCCGTCGCTGACCGCCTCGTCGGGCACCTGGTCGGCGTCGGCGACCAGCGACACCCGCTCGAGGAAGTCCTCCAGGCTGATGACCTCACCGGTCTCGGCCCGCTCGTCGTCGAACTCTCCCGCCACCGCGACGAGCTCGGCGAGGTTCTCGATCCGGGTCTCGTCCTGCGGGTCGTGGCTCGCGCGCAGCTCGGTGAGATAGCCGGATCGGTCCAGCACGGCCTCGAGCAGCTCGGCCACCCCGGCGCCGCTGTCGCGCACGGCCCCGAGGTCCTCCAGCAGGGTGGTGAAACCCTTGACCGCGGTGACCGACCGGGTCGCGATGCCGGGGGCGTCCTCGGGCCGGCCCAGCGCAGCCACGAACGGGATCCGCTCGCGCTCGGCGAGCGCGGCCACGCAGGCCTCGGCCCGGTCGCCGATGCCCCGCTTGGGCACGTTGAGGATCCGGCGCAGGTTCACCGTGTCGGTCGGGTTGGACAGCACGCGCAGGTAGGCCACGGCGTCCTTGACCTCGCGGCGCTCGTAGAACCGGGTGCCGCCGACGACCTTGTACGGCAGGCCGACTCGGACGAACACCTCCTCCAGCGCCCGGGACTGGGCGTTGGTGCGGTAGAAGACCGCCACGTCACCGGGGCGCACGCCCGCCTCGTCGCCGAGGGTGTCGATCCGCTGGGCGACGAAGGACGCCTCGTCGTGCTCGTTGTCGCCGACGTAGCCGACGATCCGGTCGCCGTCCCCCGACTCCGTCCAGAGCCGCTTCTCGCGCCGGCTCTCGTTGCGGGCGATCACCGCGTTCGCGGCGGACAGGATGGTCTGGGTCGACCGGTAGTTCTGCTCGAGCAGGATCGTCCGTGCCTGCGGGTAGTCCTCCTCGAACTCGACGATGTTGCGGATGGTGGCACCCCGGAAGGCATAGATCGACTGGTCGGCGTCCCCCACGACCACCAGCTCGCCCGGGGGGACGGTCGGACCGTCGACCGACCCGCTCGGTGCGGCGCCCGGTCCGCCCACCAGCTCCTTGACCAGCTGGTACTGCGCCTGGTTGGTGTCCTGGTACTCATCGACGAGGACGTGGCGGAACCGGCGCCGGTAGTGCTCGGCAACGTCGGGGAACGCCTGCAGGATGTGCACCGTCGTCATGATGAGGTCGTCGAAGTCGAGCGCGTTGGCCTGCCGCAGCCGGCGCTGGTACGCCGTGTAGGCCTCGGCCAGCCGGCGCTCCTGGTCGGTGCCCTCGGACACCTGCGCGGTGAAGGCCTCCTCGTCGATGAGGTCGTTCTTGAGGTTGCTCACCTGGTGGCTGAACGAGCGCGGCGGATATCGCTTGGGGTCCAGGTCGAGGTCGCGCATCACCATCGACATCAGCCGCTGGCTGTCGGCTGCGTCATAGATCGAGAAGGTCGACTTCATCCCGACCCGGCCCGCCTCACGACGCAGGATGCGCACGCAGGCCGAGTGGAAGGTCATCACCCACATCGCCTTGGCGCGCGGGCCGACGAGGCCGGCCACCCGCTCGCGCATCTCGGCGGCGGCCTTGTTGGTGAAGGTGATGGCCAGGACCTGGCCCGGCTGGACGCCCCGGGCTGCGAGCAGGTAGGCGATGCGGTGGGTCAGCACCCGGGTCTTGCCCGATCCGGCCCCGGCCACGATGAGCAGCGGCGTGCCCTCGTGCAGGACCGCCTCGCGCTGCTGGGAGTTGAGGCCCTCCAGCAGCTCGGCCGGGTCACGCTGACGGTGGCCGGCGGGATCGGCCGCGGCGGCGGCCGATGCCCAGGTCGGCACCCCGCGCTCGTCCACCTCGCCCGCAGCGTGCTGCCGAGGCTGGTTGCCGGGCAGGGGAAGGTCGTCGAAGAGGGTGCTCATCTCAGCGCCCAGCCTACGGGCCGCGGACGACACGCTGCCCGCGGCACGACCCGTCGTCCACAGGCGGCCGGGCGGGCGGTCAGCGGATCCGGCTCCCCGCGGCACGCACCAGCCCGCTGACCCAGGTGCGGAACGGCGCCCGCGCCCCGCGATGTCCGCCAGCCGGGCCGGGCGGGGCGGCGAGCCGACGGGACCGACCAGACCAGCACTCCGTACGGCGAGTGGGACAGCGGCGGTCGCAGCCCCGGCGCCGCGGCGAGATGGTGCGCGACCACTGCATCCCGCTCACCGACCGCCGACCACCGACCGCCGACCGCCGACAGTCTTTGGACTAGCGGGCACCGACCAGGTCGCGGACGTCCTGCGCGCACCCCCACGACAGGGTGACGCCGGCGCCGCCGTGCCCGTAGCAGGTCACGACGTCCCGCCCCGATACCTCGCGCCGGTCCAGCGACACCGCAGCCGCGGTGGGCCGCAGACCGACCGCGCGCGACAGCACCGCGGCGTCGCGCAGGGCGGGAACCAGGTCGCGGCACCGCTGCAGGATCGCGGCCTCCACCGCCGGGTCTGGCTCGGTCTCCCACCGGTCGACGTCGTCGGTCCCTCCGCAGACCACGTCGTGGCGCCGCGGCAGCACGTATGCCATGCCGTCAGGGTTGTCGTCGTCGATCAGCCACGTCGCCAGACCGGGGTTCTCCAGCCGCACGACCTGTCCCCGGACCGGGGTGAGCGGCGGGTCACCGGTCAGGGCGGCCGAGCGCAGTCCGGCCGCGACGACCAGGACCTCCGCCTCCGGCACGGCGCCGGCAAGGTCGGTCACGGCCTCGTGCACGAGGTCGACCCGCTCGGCCTCGCACTCGCCGACCAGCCACGGGAGATAGGTCCCCATGTCGATCACCGGCAGCTGCAGCACCGTCGCTGCGGGTGCACCCGGTGGCAGCTGGTCCGCGTCGGCCGGGCCTGCGGTCAGCCCTGCGGTCCACCACAGGTCGGGCTCAATCTCGCGGTGCACGACCATCCCCCGCATCAGGTCGACGCCCGTCGCCGGGTCGTCGGCGAGCACGGTCAGCCGCCGCAAGGTCGTCAGCCCCCAGCGCACCGCCGACTCGCGCGGGGCCACCCGGTAGGGGAACCAGACCGCCCCGGCCACCGCCGAGACGGTCTGCTGCCACGGCTGGTCACCGTGGACGCTGACCCGGTGGCCGGCGCGCGCGAGCTCCACCGCACAGGACAGCCCGAGAACACCCGACCCGATCACCGCCACCCGGCGGCCCGACTCCGTCATGGGGTCCATGGTGCCGCTACACGCGGTCCCGCCGCACCGTACGGTGGCCGGGTGGACGAGCCGAGCGACCCGCACCCTGTGACCGGGCAGGCCTTCGCCTCTCCGGTTCCTGCGGGTACGGGGTGGCCGGGTGACCCGGCCGACGCCGACACTCCCGTGGCCCGTACCGCAGCGCAGGTTCGCCGGCTGGCCTCTGCGGCAACAGATGTGACCACTCTCGACGCCGAGGTCTCGGTCTGCCGAGCCTGTCCGCGGCTGGTCGGGTGGCGGGAGGCGGTGGCCCGGACCGGTCGACGGGCGTCGTTCGCCGACCAGCCGTACTGGGGTCGCCCGGGGCCCGGGTTCGGCGACCCGGACGCGGAGGTGCTGCTGGTCGGGCTGGCGCCGGCCGCCAACGGCACCAACCGCACCGGGCGGATGTTCACCGGCGACCGCAGCGGGGACTGGCTGTACGCCGCGCTCCACCGGGGCGGGTACGCCAGCCAGCCGACCAGCGTCGCAGCGGGAGACGGCCTGGTGCTCAACGGCATTCGCATCGTCGCTGCGGTCCGTTGTGCACCGCCGGCCAACAAGCCGACCCCCGTCGAACGCGACACCTGCGGACCGTGGCTCGACCGCGACCTCACCCTCGCCGAGCCCCGGCTGCGCTCGATCATGGCGCTGGGCTCGATCGCCTGGGACGCGACGCTGGCCAGCGCCCGCCGGCTCGGGTGGGCGGTGCCGCGGCCCAAGCCACGGTTCGGGCACGGCGCCGAGGCGGTGTTGGTCTCCGTTGACGGGCACCTCGTGCGGCTGGTCGGGAGCTATCACGTGAGCCAGCAGAACACCTTCACCGGCAGGCTCACCGAGGCGATGCTCGACGAGGTCGTCGCCTCGCTCTAGCCGGTCAACCCAGTTGCCGCGACGCGCCTGGGCTGCCTAGCGTCGTCGCATGGTTCATCTCTCACGACCACACCGCCGGTTCCAGGACTCCTTCCTCGCCGCCACCGACGAGTTCGTCGCAGCCGGCGAAGAGCAGCACGGCGGGTTGCTCTCGATGCCTGCCGACGACCACTTCGCCGGGGTCGAGTTCACCCGCCAGAACCTGGCCGACCCCTCGGGCTTCGACCGCTTCGTCGCGCACCGGCTCGACGACGAGCTGCCTGACACTCCCCGACCCACCGGTTGGGTGCCATGCACGTTCCTGTGGATGTCGGACGGGCCTGGGAGCGACCAGTTCCTCGGCTCGATCGCGTTGCGCCACAGCATCGACCACCCGTTCCTCGCCGAGGCCGGCGGTCACATCGGGTACAGCGTCCGTCCCAGCGCGCGTCGTCGTGGCCATGCCACCGACGCCCTGCGGCAGGTCGTCGCGCTCGCCGGGCGACGAGGGATCGGCCGGGTGCTGGTCACCTGCGACGAGACCAACGTCGCCTCGGCGCGGACCATCGAGGCTGGTGGTGGGGTCTTCGAGGACAGCCGGCAGGAGAAGCGGCGCTACTGGATCCCGACGGGCGGCTGAGCGACGGCGGGCTGGCCATCGGGTGGCGCCGGGGGCGGCGGCCCAGCATCGGCGGCGGGCAACGGCAGCAGGGCCTGGAACTGCGCGCCTCCCTCGCGGGACGCCGGTCCGGCCCGTACCGAGCCGCCCTGTCCGACGGCCAGGGCCCGGACCAGCGCCAGACCCAGCCCGGTCCCCACCGTGCGCAGGCCGCGGTACCGGTCGTGCAGCACCGACCGCTCGAAGGCGACCGCCAGGTCGTCCTCGGACAGCCCGGGGCCGCCGTCGCGTACCTCCAGGACGGCACGGTCGCCCTCGACCCGCAGGGCGAGGACGAGCGGCGCGCCCTGCGGGGTCACCCGCAGGGCGTTCTCGGCCAGGTTGTCCAGGATCTGTCGGGTCCGCGCCGCGTCGGCGAGCACGGTGACGGGCATGTCGGGCACATCCAGCTCGAACCGCACTCCCACCCGCGCGCAGCGGTCCGACCAGACCCGTCCTGCGGCGGTCATCAGCTCGACGAGGTCGACCGGCACGAGGTCATAACGGAAGTCGTCCGCTCCGAGCCGGGCCAGATCCAGCAGGTCGCTCACCAGCCTTTCCATCCGCCGGGCCTCGGCGACCAGCGTCGCGCCCGTCGATGGCACCTGGTCGCCCGAGGTGACCCCGTCGGCCAGTGACTCGCCGAACCCGCGGATCGCGGTCAGCGGGGTCCGCAGCTCGTGGCTCACCGACAGCAGGAACTCGCGCTGACGTCCCTCACTGCGCTCGAGTGCCTCGGCCAGCGCGTTGATCGACTCTCCCACCTCGGCGACCTCTCGGGGGCCCGACGGCTCGACGCGCACCGAGCGGGCACCGGCGGCCAGGTCGCGAGCCGCGACCGCGGTCCGGCGCAGCGGCGCCGTCAGCCGGCGAGCGAAGAAGACCGCGGCCACGACCGCCACCGCCAGGCCGATCGCGAGCGCGAGGAGATAGCGCCTCAGGGTCGCCGTTCCGAGCGTCGCGGAGACCGGCCGGGCGAGGATGACGAGGCGACCGCCGGACAGGTCGCGGGTCTCGACGAGCATCGTGCGTCCCCGCAGCTGCACGGTGTGCGACCCGGGCTGTTCCTTCGCCGCGGCCCCCATCGCGGTGAAGGAACCGCGGGCGACGGGATCCCCGAGCATCCGACCGTTCGGGGCGCGCCAGGCCGCCGGGGTGCTCTGCTGGCGCACCACGCGCAGCGCCGGGTTGATGTCCGCCGGCCGGCCCGCCTCCAGGACCGCCACCACGAGGTCGGCCTGGGTTCGCAGTGCGGCCCGGGACTCCCCGCGGGTCGCCGACCGCACCAGCCCGATCGAGACGAGCGCCGCGACCACCACCGCGATGGTGACGACCGCGGCCAGCACCAGCAGCGTGCGGCGCTCGAGGGAGGCAGGTCTCACGGCGCGCCGGCGGCGTACCCGACGCCGCGCACGGTCCGGATCGGGCACGCCGGTCCGAGCTTGGCCCTCAGCTGGGCCACGTGGACGTCGACCGTCCGCGAGAGGTCACCCGTCGGGTACTGCCAGACCGCAGTGAGCAGCTGGGACCGCGAGAGGACCCGGCCCGGACGCTGCATGAGATAGGCAAGTAGGTCGAACTCCGTTGCAGTCAAGGGGATCTCGTCCCCTGACCGGAGAACGCGATGGGACTCGGGGTCGAGCGTCACGTCGCCGATGGTGAGTCGCTCGGCGGGCATCGAGTTGGACGCGTGGTGCTGCCGACGGACGAGCGCGCGGACCCGCGCCGCGAGCTCGCGCGGCGAGTACGGCTTGGTGACGTAGTCGTCCGCCCCGAGCTCGAGGCCGAGCACCCGGTCGACCTCCTCGTCGCGGGCGGTCACGAAGATCACCGGAGTCCAGTCGTCGGCGGTCCGCATCCGCCGGCACACCTCCACCCCGTCGACGTCGCCGGGCAGTCCGATGTCCAGCAGCACAGCGGCGTATGTCGTCGCCCGGAGCGCGGTCAGCGCCTCCTCCCCGGTGACCACCACGTCGACGGTGTGACCGTCACGCTCCAGATAGAGCCGGGCCAGCTGGGAGAGGGCGGGCTCGTCCTCGACGATCAGCACCGGCGTCGAGGTCATGCGGACACGCTGACGGAACCCGCGCCGGGAGGCAACCCGGGGCCGCCGACCGAACCGAACCCGAACACGCCCCGTCGCCGCGTCCTAGGCTCGTGGTCGTGACGACGATCCGAGCCCTGCAGGTCTCCCGCAACGGCGGTCCCGAGGTGCTGACCAGCGGTGAGGTGGAGATCGGTCCACCCGGGCCGGGCGAGGTGCAGGTCGAGGTGGCTGCGGTCGGGGTCAACTTCATCGACGTGTACCAGCGGGAGGGCGTGTATCCCGTGAAGACCCCGTTCGTGCCGTGCCAGGAGGGCGCTGGGACCGTCGTCGCCGTCGGCGACGGGGCCGAACCCGCGGTCGGTGACCGGGTGGCCTGGGCCCACGGCCTGGGGTCGGCGGCGACCCGGGTGAACCGCGCGGACCAGACCCTGCTCCCCGTCCCCGACGGTGTCGACCTCGACATCGCCGCTGCGGCCGCGCTCCAAGGCATGACGGCGCACTACCTGGTCACCAGCACCTATGCCGTGGGACCTGGGACCGTTGCCCTGGTCCACGCGGCAGCGGGGGGCGTGGGCCAGCTGCTGGTGCAGATGGTCACCGCCCGTGGCGGCCGGGTCGTGGCCACCGCCGGGTCGGCCGAGAAGCTGGCCATCGCGCGTGGGCTGGGGGCCTTCGCGACGATCGACTACTCGACCTTCGACTCACCGGACGACCTGGCCGCAGCCGTGCGCGAGACGAACGATGGTGTCGGCGTGGATGTCGTCTATGACGGCGTCGGCAGGAGCACCTTCGACGCCTCGCTCGCCTCGCTCCGACCGCGGGGGCTGCTGGCGCTGTTCGGCGCCGCGAGTGGGCAGGTGCCCCCGCTGGACCTGCAGCGGCTCAACACCGGTGGGTCGCTGTTCGTCACCCGACCTACGTTGGGGTCCTACCTCGCGACGCGCGCGGAGCTGCTCGAGCGAGGCACCTCGGTCCTCGCCGACATCGCCGCGGGTCGCCTGACGGTCGAGGTCGGCGGCCGCTATTCCCTGGCCGACGCGGCCGACGCCTACCGCGCCCTGGAGGGTCGCGCGACCACCGGCAAGCTGCTGCTCATCCCCTGACCCGTTCTCCTGCAAGCGGTCTCGCAGGTTGAGGGGCGCTCGTGTCCTCGGCCCGGGGGAAGGCCCGATGCCACGAATCGTGGCCGGCCTCGCCGTCGCCGCTGCCGCTGCTCCCGGGATGTCCGGGGCAGGCGGCAGGATGGTCACCATGGCGCACTGGGTCCTGCACGTCGACCTCGACCAGTTCATCGCTGCGGTCGAGATCCTGCGGCATCCCGAGCTCGCCGGGAGGCCGGTCATCGTCGGCGGACGGGGCGACCCGACCGAGCGGGCCGTCGTGTCCACCGCGTCCTACGAGGCGCGGGCGTTCGGTGTGCACTCGGGGATGTCACTCAAGCTCGCGGTGCGCAAGTGCAAGGAGGCGGTCCTGCTCCCGGTGGACGGTCCGACCTACGACGCTGCGTCGGCGGACGTGATGGCGACCCTGCGCGCACAGCCCGGGGCCGTCGTCGAGGTGCTGGGGTGGGACGAGGCGTTCGTCGGGATCGACACCGACGACCCGCAGGCCTATGCCGACACGATTCGTGCGGAGGTGCTCGCCGCGACGCGGCTGCACTGCTCGGTCGGCATCGGCGACACCAAGGTGCGGGCCAAGATCGCCACCGACTTCGGCAAGCCACAGGGGACCTATCGGCTGACTCGCGACAACTGGTTCGACGTGATGGGTGATCGGCCGACGAGCGCGATCTGGGGCATCGGACCGCGGATCGAGTCGCGGCTGGCCGGTCTCGGGGCGTTGACGGTGCAGGACCTTGCTCACCTGGACGTCGCGCCGCTGGAGGCCGAGTTCGGCCCACGGATGGGGCCGCACTACCTCAACCTGGGTCGCGGGATCAGCAGCTCGCACGTCGACGACACCCCGTGGATCGCGCGGGCGCACGGCCGGGAGACGACCTACCAGCAGAACCTGGTCGAGCCGACGGAGGTCGCCGCCGCACTGAGCTCCCTTGCGGCCCAAGTGGTTCGGGACATCGAGCGGGAGGGTAGGCCGTGCCAGCGGGTCGGTCTCAAGGTGCGGTTCGCGCCGTTCTTCACGGTGAGCCGGATGCGCAAGCTGGCCGAGCCCACCTTCGATGCCGGAGTCATCGCGAACACCGCGCTCGCCTTGCTCGAGCGGTTGGAGGACGATCGGCCGATCCGCCTGCTCGGCATCCGCGCCGAGATGGTTCCGCCCGAGGGTGGGTACGAACCACCCCGCACCACCGGGCGCGGCGGCCCCCCGGCGCGCAGTGAGGGCGAGCGGGGCGGCGACGGGGTCGGCGAGGAGGGCGAGGTGCCGGTGCCTCCGGCTTGAGGCTCTGCCTACAGGCGGTGCCGGCTTGGGCGCTGCCTACAGGCGGTGCCGGCTTGGGCGCTGCCTACACGCGGTACCGCCGGCTTGCGCTGCGTACTGCCGGTACCGCTGACTTGAGCGCTGCCTACGGGCCGCTGGCTTGAGCGCTGCCTCCGCCCTGCCGGCTGGGGCTCGCGGACTCCGCCCGGGTCAGTTCCAGCCCGCCGCGACGACCACGTTGAGCAGGCCCAGCCAGCCGGCGTACTTCACGAGGTCGGGCTTCTCACCAGCACCTCGCCGGGCCCGGCTGCTGGCGATCTCGATGCACGCGATGGCGCCGAGCGCGATGACGAGCTTGAGCCCGATCTTGGCGTGGTTCAGGTCCTTGTCCAGCGACGAGACGCCCTCGGCCAGCCCGACCAGGACCAGCCCCGTCACGATCTGGGCCCGAGCTCCCCACAGCATCACTGGCGACGCCGTCGGCGCCTTCGCGACCGCGAGGTAGCCGCCCACCAACGCCGCCATGCCGAGGAGGTGAACGATGACGAAGAGGTCGTAGACGAGGTCCATGCGGGCAGCGTACGACCGCCCCGCCTCAACTTGGGTGCGTGAACGCTCGCAAAACCGAGCGTCTGAGCACCCAAACTGGTCCGCTGTGCCCGCCCCCGCAGCTTTGGGTGCGTGAACGCTCGCGAAACCGAGCGTCTAGGCACCCAAACCGGTCCGCTGTGCCCGCCCCCGCAGCTTTGGGTGCGTGAACGCTCGCGAAACCGAGCGTCTAGGCACCCAAACCCGTCTGCCGGCCCCCGCCCCCGGCCCCGCGTCTCAGAGCAGCCGGCGACCCATCGCCCATGCGGTGAGCTCGTGGCGCGAGGAGAGCTGGAGCTTGCGGAGCACCGAGGAGACGTGGGTCTCGACGGTCTTGATCGAGATGAACAGCTCCTTGGCCACCTCCTTGTACTGGTACCCGCGGGCGATCAGCCGCATCACCTCGCGCTCGCGCGCACTGAGCCGGTCGAGCTCCTCGTCGACCTCGGCGATCTCACCCGCCGCCGCGCCGAACGCGTCGAGCACGAACCCTGCGAGCCGCGGCGAGAAGACCGCGTCGCCGTCGGCCACCTTGCGGATCGCGGTCGTGAGGTCGTTGGCGCTGATCGTCTTGGTGACATACCCGCGGGCGCCCGCACGGATGACGGCGATGACGTCCTCGGCGGCGTCGGACACCGACAGCGCGAGGAACCGCACCGGCTCGCCGGCCTCGGTGGTCAGACCCTGGCAGCCGTGCAGCACGTCGACCCCGCCGTTGCCGTTGCCCCCGGGCAGGTGGACGTCGAGCAGCACCACCGCGGGGCGGGTCTGGCGGATCACGGCGACGGCGGTGTCGACGTCGGGCGCCTCACCGACGATCTTCAGCGCGTTGCCGATCTCGGCCCTCACCCCCGAGCGGAACATCCGGTGGTCGTCGACGAGGACGACGTCGACGGCGCGGGGCGGGACGGGGGCGCTCATGAGGGGCCTTCCGGGGAGGCGGTGACGGGCTGCGGTCCGGGCTGCGAGCCGGACTGCAGGTCGGGATGTACGTCGGTGAGCGGGGAGACGGCCTGGTCCGCACGCCGTAGGGGCGGCAACCGGAACGACACCTCGGTGCCGTGCTCGAGCCGGCGGACCCGAGCCGTCCCGCCGTGCCGGCTCATCCGACCGAGGATCGACTCGCGGACCCCCAGCCGGTCCTCGGGGACGTCGTCCACCTCGAAGCCCTCGCCGTGGTCGCGGACGAAGACCTCGACCCCGTCGGGCCCGACCTCGGCGTACACGGCGACCGGCGGCTCGGCGTGCCGGGCGGCGTTGACCAGGGCCTCGCGGACCGCCCGCACCAGCGCGGCCCCACCCGGGTCCATCGGGCGGTCGCCGGTCGTGATCACCTCGATCGGGATCCCGTGGACCTCCTCGACCTCGGTGACCACCTCGGTGAGCGCCGCGGTGAGCGACTCCTCGGAGTCCTTGGGTGCGGCGTACAACCACGACCTCAGCTCGCGCTCCTGGCGCCGGGCCAGCTGGGCGACGGCGGCCGAGTCGTGGGACTGCCGCTGGATCAGGGCCAACGTCTGCAGGACCGAGTCGTGCAGGTGGGCCGCGATGTCGGCCCGTTCGATGGCGCGGGCGCTCTCGGCCTGTTCGCGGCGCAGGTCGTTCCACAGCCGCACCGCCCACGGTGCCGCGATGAGCAGCGTCCCGGCCAGCACCGCGAGCGTGGCGAGCAGGGTGTCCCAGAACGCCGTGATCGACCGTCCCTGGCTGGCCAGGATGACCAGACCGACGACCGCGAGCAGCGTGCCGAAGGTGAGCCGGGCGACGCTCAGCCCGCGGGTCCGCGGACGCCCGCCGAGCCACCGGCCACGCTCGGCGTCGTCGAGCTGGGACCAGGCGAGCACGGCACCGGCCGCCACCACGAGCAGCGGGAGCAGGACGTTGAGCCGGACGTTGACACCGGCCTGTTGCGCGATCAGCGCGACCCCGCCCAGCAGCAGTACGCCACCGACCAGCAGGACGCGGGTCGAGAACCGTTCGGCCTCGTCGCCGGGGTCGGGCTCCACGTCGCGCCCGCGCCGTGCGGTCGCCTCGACGTCGGCCGGGTCGGCGGTCGCCTCCTGGCCCCGGACGACACCGCCGCGGGACTGCGGCATCATCGCCCAGAGGAACAGATAGGCGATGATCCCCGCACCGGTCGGGATGCACAGCACCACGAAGGCGACCCGGACCCAGCGGGTCCGGACTCCCAGGTGGTGGGCCAACCCGGCGCAGACGCCCACGATCACGCGCGACTCGACCGGGCGTGCCAACGGGGGTCGGCCGCCTGCCGGGACCTCCCGGGGTGGCGCACTCGCCTCGTACGGTGTGGGCATGCACCCATCCTGACCCACCCACCGGCCCTGCGACGACCCGTTCGGGGTGCGGGTGGGGGCCGGTCAGGGTCGGTTCAGGGTCGACCCTCATGGCCCCCGCGGGCCGCCCCGACGAGCATGGAGGACATGAGCGAGAACGACGACGCCCCACAGGGCCACCCGGGAGGCAACCCCTCCGCCCAGCCCACCGCCACCTGGTCGGGCGGCCCCACCCACGCCCCGGCGGGCGCCCCGGTGATGACCGCCGGCCCGGCACCGGCCTACGGACCGCCGCCGCCGCAGGAACCGCAGCGTCCCGCGTTGGACCGGCTGTTCGACTGGTTCCGCAGCAACGGGCTGTACCGCGACACCGGCGACAAGTGGCTGGCCGGGGTGTGCTCCGGCGTGGCCCGGCGGCTCGGGATCGACCCGCTGGTCATCCGCGCCGCGCTCGTCGTGCTGGTGATCCTCGGCGGCATCGGCATCTGGCTGTACCTGCTGGGCTGGCTGCTCATCCCCGACCAGGAGGGCAGCCTGCTCATCGAGTCCGCACTGCGCGACGGCGACGTGGTGGGGATCCTGCTGCTCGCCATCACCGCGATCACGCTGTTCGGGGGTGGCGGGTTCCTGTTCGACAACGACGGAACTCTCTGGATCATCTGGGTGGGCATCCCGATCGCGGTCGTCGTGTGGTGGTTCAGCCGCAGGGGACGAAGCCACGAGCCGCTGACGCACACCACCGGGACCACCCCCGGGGTGACCGCCGCCGCACCGGCCGGTGCGCCGACGACCCAGCCGACGACCCTGTCCAAGACCGAGGAGTACCCGATGAGCCAGACCACCGCGCTGCCGTACGCCGCGCCCGGCACCTCAGCCATTCCGCCCGGCGGGCCAGGGTCCGCCTATCCGGCGCCCCCGGCCCATGGCTCTCCCCCGCGTCCGACCAAGGCGCCCCGCCCACCCAGGCCGTCGCGGCGACGAGGTCTCGGCTTCGCCGGTTTCGTGCTGGCCATCGGCCTCGCGGTCCTCGCGTTCGGATCGGTCATCCTGCTGCACGACGGACAGGGCTGGACCTCGGACGCCAGCACCCTGGCCATGTCCGCCGGGCTTGCCGCCCTCGGACTGGTCATCCTCGTCGGCGGGTTCGCGGGTCGTCGGGCCGGTTTCACCGGCTTCGTCGCGATCATCGCCGCGCTGGTCACCTGGCTCGCCATCGCCCTGCCGGACCTGCACCTCACCGACGGCGCGGGCGACCGCACCTGGCGCCCGACCACGAGCACCACGGCCGACAGCTATGAGATGGGGTTCGGCAGCGCCACCCTGGACCTGGGCGGCCTCGGGACGGGCGACCGCGCCGACCTCACGGTCGAGGTCGGCGTCGGCGAGCTGCGGATCGAGGTGCCCTCTGACCTCACGGTCCACGTGGTCGGCGAGGTCGGGGCCGGCGAGATCCAGGTGAGCACCGACGGGACCGGCCCGTTCGCCGGCAGCAGTGACACCCAGGCCCGCGACGGACGCGACGAACGGATCGACCAGGTGTTCGGTGACGGCGAGGCCACCGTGACCGTCGACGCCTCGGTCGGACTCGGCCAGCTAGTCATCGTCCAGCAGCACTGACCCCCACACCAGAACACCAGGAGAACCTGACATGAGCGACGACCAGCGCGACCAGATGGGCGACCACCCGTCGACCCCCGGCAACCCGACCACCCGCAGCGACCCGACCTTGCGGATCGAGGTGCCCGCGGCGGAGCCCGAGGCCCCGTTCTGGGTTCCCACCGCGGATGTCGCAGGCCCCCCGGCCACCGACTCAGCCGCCCATCCCGCAGCCAACCCCGCGACCCACCCGCCGACCACCGCAGCGAAGCCGGTGACCAGCCTCGACAAGCCGATCCACCCCACCGATCCTCACGCCCCCGACCACGGCGTGCCCCGGGCGGCGACCGCACCCGGCTATGCGGCGTACGCCGAGCGCCCGCCGGCCCCGACCGGCCCGCACCTGCCGGCGATCCTGCTCGGCCTCGTCCTGCTCGCGGTGGCCGTGACCGGCATCTTCGACCAGGCTCTCGGTCTGAACATCGACTGGGCCGTCACCGGCCCGATCGGCATCGTGGTCGTCGGGGGCGCGCTGGTGCTGCTCGGGGCTGCCGGCCTGTTCGGCAACCGGCGGCGCGGCTGACCCAGCGGCTGACCCGCCGCGTCTGACCCCCAGCGGCTGACCCGCCGCGTCTGACCCGCAGCGGCTGACCCTCAGCGGCTGACCCCAGCGGCTGACCCTCAGCGGCGGGCCGCGCGCCAGTCCTCGACCAGGCCGGCCCAGGAGGCGGTGACCGGCAGGCCCGACAGGTCCTCCGGGCCGAACCAGCGGGCCGCAGCGGTCGACCCACCGACCTCGTGGACCACCGGGTCGGTGGGGTCGGGGCAACCGGCTCGATAGAGGATGCGGACGGCGTGGAAGTCCTCCAGCCGGCCCCCGGGGGCGCGACCCACCCAGTGCCTGGTCCGCACCCCGACCAGCTCGGGCTCGTCGACCCGCTGACCGGACTCCTCGTGGATCTCGCGGTGGAGGGCGGCGACCGGCTCCTCGCGGGGGTCCACCCCGCCACCGGGCAGGCCCCAGGAGCCCTCGGCGTTGGTCTGGTCGGAGAACTGGGCGAGGAGCAGCCCGCGCCCGCTGGTGACCAGCGCGTAGGCCGCGGTCCGCTGGTGGAGGTGCGGGCGCTCTCCGGGGGCCAGCACCAGTCCGTCATCGGTCGGCACTGCCGGGTCCGGCTCGGGCGCGGCTCCCGTGGCCTCGACCGTGAAGCTCAGCACCAGCCGGTCCGGCCGCGCCGGCTGCAGGGCGGCCGCGGTGACCTTCCCGGCGTACCCGTGCCGGGCCAGTACGCGGTTGGGGTCGGCGCCGTGGGCCAGGGTGAAGGCGACCGCCTCGGCCCCGTCCGTCGTCCTCGCGTCGACCCAGATCTCGCGCGGGCTCACCGCGCCCCCGCCCGGGCGTACTCGGCCAGGGTCGCGTCCAGCACCTGCGGCCAGTCCTGGGTCGGGGGGCTCTCCCGGCTGGCCCGGCCGAGCCTCGTCCGGAGGCCGGAGTCCAGCGTCACCCGGGCCAACGCCTGGGCGAACGCCACGTCGTCGTCGACCAGCAGGCCGGTCACGCCGTCCTGGACGAAGTCGCCGATCCCGTTGCCCGCCCGGCCGATCACCGGCAGCCCGGCCGAGCGGGCCTCGGCCGCCGCCAGCCCGAAGGCCTCGAGCCGGGCGGGGGCGAGGTACACCTCGGCGTCCCAGTACCGGTGGCGCAGCTCCTCCCTGCCCACACGGCCGGGCAGAACCACCTGTCCGTCCAGGCCGAGGCGGGCGATCCGTCGTTCGAGGGCGCCACGCTCGGGACCGTCCCCCAGGATCTCGACCCTCATCCTGGGCGCCCCGAGGCCACGCGCGACCGAGACCGCCTCGACCACGGCTCGGGGGCGCTTGCGCGCGGCCAGCCGCATCGCGGTGACCACCCGGACGGGTGCGTCGCCGCCGGGCACCGGAACCTCGGCGTACCCGGCCGGGCGCGCCCACGACGCGACGTCGACCCCGTCGGACAGCACGCCCACGTCGGCTCCACCGGCCACGGCCCGCACGGACTCGGCGGCCACCCCGGACACCGCACTCAGCGCCGCACCCGCCCGACCCCACCGACGGGCGTGTCCGAGCGCGCGGAACATCGGCTGCGAGGCCTCCATCAGGCAGTGCCAGGTGATCGCCGTCGGCAGACCGGCACCCAGCGCGACCCGGGCCATGTCGGTCGCAAAGGGGCTCACCACCCCCATGTGCACGTGCGCGACGTCGAAGCCGCCGCCGGTCAGCCGCCGTCGAACCTCGGGCGGCGCGAGGGGGTTCACCGGGAGCTCCCAGGGCAGACCGATGGCCAGGCGGTGCACCGGGATCCCGTCGACGTCCTCGACCACGCCGTGGCGTTCGCCCCCGGCGCCGGGGGTCGCGGTGAAGACCTCGACCCGGTGCCCAGCCGCCAGCAGCCGGGTCGCGAGGCCGTGCACCTGCACCTCGATCCCGCCCAACCGGGGCAGGAAGCAGTCGGAGAGCAGGGCCACCTTCACGGACCTGAGCCTGCCATGCGTCAGGATGGGTCCGTCATGACCTCCCGCACCTTGCTCGCGTTCCACGCGCATCCCGACGACGAGGCCCTGCTGACGTCGGGCACCATGGCGCGTGCCGCCGCCGACGGTCACCGTGTCGTGCTGGTCGTGGCGACCGACGGGGACCTGGGGCTGGCCGCGAGCGAGTACGGCGCGGGTGAGGACCTGGGTGCGCGCCGGATGGGTGAGCTCCGACGGAGCGCGCAGGCGCTGGGGGTGGCACGGGTGGAACACCTCGGGTATGCCGACAGCGGCCTCGACCCGGACCAGCACGACGACCCGCCGGGCCGGGTGCGGTTCGTGCGCGCCGACGTCACTGAGGCCGCCGAGCGGCTCGCCACGATCCTGCGCGAGGAGCAGGCCGACGTGCTGCTGTCCTACGACCGCAACGGCGGATACGGCCACCCCGACCACGTACGCGTCCACGAGGTGGGTGCGCTGGCGGCGGACCGGGCGGGGACGCCGCGGGTGCTCGAGGCGACCGTCCCGCGCGACGCCATCTGCCGGGCGATCGACCTGGCGGCCAGGGTCTACCGGTTCCCGCCCGGGTTCGACCGCTCCTCCTTCGACCGGGCGTTCTCGGCACGGGCCGACATCACCCACCGCATCTCGGTGCGGCGCCACATCGCCCAGAAGCGGGCCTCGATGCGGGCGCACGCCTCGCAGGGCAGTGCAGACGGCGGCGCCGACCGCACCCTGGCGGCGTTCCTGCGTATCCCGCGACCGGTGTACGACCTGGTGTTCGGGCGCGAGTGGTTCGTCGACCCCGCGCGTTCCAGTGGCCAGCCGGTCGCCCGCGACGTCTTCGAGGGGCTGGCGTGAGCGCCGCTCCCCGGGCCGCGACCCCACGACCCCGCGGTCGCCGGGTGGCGGTGCGGACCCTGCAGATCTCGCTCAGTCTCGGGCTCGCAGCCGCCCTGCTGATCTGGGGGCTGCCGTACTTCGCCAAGACGAAGTGGTCCGCGGTGTTCGCGGTGCTCGGGGGCATCCACCCGCTGCACGTCCTCGGGCTGCTGCTCCTGGAGGTGCTCGGGCTCTGGCTGTACACGTTCACCCTGACGGGGTCGCTGCCGGGCCTGTCCCACTGGCGGGCCCTGATCGTCAACGTGTGCGGGTCCTCGGTGGGCAACCTGCTGCCCGGTGGCGGCGCGGTCGGGCTCGCCGCGACCTACACGGTCTGCCGCTCGTGGGGGTTCACGCGCCGCGACATCTCGACCAGCGCGATCATCACCGCCGTCTGGAACACCCTGGCTCGTGTCGCCCTGCCGCTGGTCGGGATCGTGGTGCTCCTGGCGGGTGAGCAGCGCCTCCCCCAGGCGGCCAAGGAGGCGGCGTTCGTCGGTGCCCTCGTCGGGCTCGTGCTGCTGGGTGCCTTCGTGGCGGTCCTCGCCTCGGCCCGTGCGGCACAGGCGATCGGCCAGGGCCTCGACCGCGCGATCCGCCCCGTCTGGAAGCGGGTGGCCCGCGGGCGCAAGGAGATGGCGGTGCGCGAGCTGGTGGTCGACCTGCGGCTGCGCATCACCGCGGTGGTCCGCGCCGGCTGGGTGCAGATGACGTTCGGGATCGTCGGGTTCTTCGCGACCTACTTCCTGCTGTTCTGGGCGTGCATGGCCGCCGTGGGGGTCAGCCTTCCACTCGGAACCCTGTTCTCCGCGTATGCGATCGGCCGCCTGCTCACCGCCGTCGGGGTCACGCCGGGCGGGCTCGGCGTCACCGAGACCGGCACTGCCGCAGCCCTGGTCGGGATGGGCGCGAGCCCCGCCGAGGCGACGGCCGGGGTCGTGCTGTTCTCGATCTTCACCCACGTCATGGAGGTTCCGCTCGGCGCACTGGGCTGGCTGGCCTGGACCGTGCTGCCCAGGACGGACGTGTTCGACGAGCCCGAGGACGAACCAGCCGTGAGCACGGTGCGCTGACGCCTCACGCGGGTCCCTGCGGTGGCGACCGCGGTGTCGGCTGCACCGGCTGGCACCGCGGGGAAACAGGAACCATCGGACACCGAAGCGGGACAGAGGACCAGGAGTCAGAGACCCAGGAGCTAGAGACCCAGGAGCCAGTGACCCGACTCAGCGACCCGGCAGCCGGGTCAGGCGAGCCGGCGCACCTGACGCAGGCGCGCCTGGTCGGCCACGGCGTCGTCGAGCGCCTCGGGCTCGAACGGACGCCCGGTGGCGCGCTCGGCGGCGTGCCCGATGAGGGCATCGGCCAGACGGGGGTTGGCCGGGAGGATCGGGCCGTGCAGGTAGGACCCGATCACGTTGCCGGTCCGGGCGCCCTCGGTGCGGTCGCTGCCGTTGTTGCCGTGGCCGCTGCGGACCGTGCCGAACGCTGACTGCCCGGACCCGAGAGTCGTTGACCCAGAATGGTTCTCATAGCCCACGACGTCGCCGAACTCGGTGTCGAGCACCACCGGCCCGATCATCCGCTTGGCGTTGCCCTGGGTGGTGACGTCGAGGATCCCCAGACCGGGCAGGCGCTTGCCCTCCACGGTGATGAACGCGTTGCCGAGCAGCTGGTACATCCCGCAGATCATCAGCATCGGCGTCCCCTCCGCTGCGAGCGCGCGCAGCCGGTCAGCGTTGCGCTCCAGGTCCTCCTCGACCCGCGCCTGACCGGAGTCCTGGCCGCCGCCGCCGACGACCAGGTGCGTCGTGGGCGGGAGGTCCTGGCCGGGGTGGTGCTGGTGGACGACGGGGACGTATCCGTGGCGCCGGATCCGGGCGGCGAGGCAGCGGGTGTTCCCGAGGTCGCCATAGATGCTCATCTCGCGCGGGTACAGGTGGACCAGGTGGATCTCACCCTTGCCCTCGCGTCCGGCATCCGCCGGCAGGGCCGAGCCCGCAGGCTCACCGGGGATCGGAACGTCGAGACTGCGTTGCTCGGTCATGACGCCTCCTCGCCGATGTCGGGCAGGCCGAACCGTGCAGCGAGGGTCCGCCGCAGCGCCATCATCGCCGTGTAGGTGCAGAAGATCCGTTGTGGCTCACCCGTTCCCGTGCGCAGGAACGTCTCGAGCGCGCGATCGAGGTCGGGCTCGATGGTGTCGACCTGCACGTCGTCGTATCCGAGGCGAAGGGCGATGTCATAGGCGCGCACGCCGGTCGTGAGCGCGACACCCCGCTCGCGAAGGCTGTCGAACGACACGTCGTAGAGCCAGGACACATCGCGGCCGTCGGCGTAGTTGTCGTTGACCGCGATCATCGTGCGCACCGGGCTGCCGCCATAGGTGCCCAGCGCGACGGTGAAGCCGGCCGGGTTCTTGACCAGCACCAGCTCGAGGGGGTGGCCGTCGACCATGACCACCTCGCCGCGACCGAACGGTGGCGTCACGGCGCGCAGCGCCTGGGCCGCTGCGTCCGGGCGGAACTCGTCTCCCAACATCATTCGCGCAGCCGCGACGGCGGCCGTCGCGTTGATCATCGCGGCCAGCCCGCGCTGCTGGAGCGCGAGCGGGCCGATGGTCCCGGCTGCTCCGCCGGGTCCGAGGAGCACCTCGAAGTCGCGGCCGTCCACCGGGCGCAGCAGGGCGTCGTCGGCCGAGGCGACATGGGGCGTGGACTCGTCCTCGAACCTGACGTCCTGCTCCTGGAGCTCGGGGAGCCGGTCGGCGATCGAGGTGTCGACACCGAAGTAGCCGACCTCGACTCCGGCACCGAGCCGCTCGCGGATCCGCATCACGAAGGCATCGTCGATGTTGAGCACCACGCCCTCGCTGGCCTGCTCTGCGAGCCTGGCCAGCAGGTCAGCCGTGTGGTCGATCTCGGCGAACCGGTCGAGCTGGTCGCGCGCGACGTTGAGGAGCAGGGCGTGGGTCGGTCGAACCGTCCTGGCGAACTGCAGGGCGTGGGCCTCGTCCAGCTCCAGGACCGCGAGGTCGGCCTCCAGCCGCCCGTCACCGCGCACCTCACCGAGCATCGCCGAGACCACACCGCGGGTGAAGTTGCTGCCGGTCGGGTTGCTGAAGACGCGCAGCCCGTGCTCACGCAGCACCGCCACGAGCATCTTGGTGGTGGTCGTCTTGCCGTTGGTCCCGGTCACCACGAGGACCGCGCGGACGTCGGCGAGCGCGTGGGCGAGGAACTGGGGGTCGACCCGCTCAGCCACCAGCCCGGGGAGCGCCGATCCGCCGCCCCGCAGCCGCGCCACCTGGCGGGCGGCCCGGCCGGCGAGCACGGCAGCACGGGTCCTCAGCACGTCGTCCAACCTAGTCGACCGCGGCGCGCGGCCCGATCCTGCCCGGGCTGCCAGGTCCACCCGATCCACCCGATCCACCCGGCTCTCTGCCGTCCGGGGTTCGGCGTTGACTCGATCTTGACCAAATGCAAATCAGACTCAATCAACCGAAGGCCGGATCAATGGGAAGATAGTGGTCTCAAACTGGATCAATCCGCTCTCGGTAGTACACCGGCGCCGACGTCGGCGCCCATCCAGAACGCGACCCAAGGGGGGACGTCCCCATGCCAGCTCACCCGATCGCTCACCTCTTTCCCTCAGACCGGCAGCCCGGGAAGCGCCGCCTGGGGCTGGAGATGCATGTCCGCGTGCTCGAGGACGACCACCCGGTCGACCCCCGGCGAGCTCTCTCCCGCCTGGCCACGGTCGGTATCGCCGCCGACCCCCGTGACCCGGCCTGGCGTGTGCTCCCCTCGGGAACGCTCATCAGTGACTCCGGGCCGGACCTGAAGCTGTCCACACCACCCCACAGCCTGGGTGCGGCGACGGCCGACGACGTCCTGGCGCTGGCCACCGCCGAGCGCGACTGGGTCCAGACCCACCTCCAGCTCGACATTGCCGGTCAGAGCCGGCTGCGGCTGGAGATCGTGGCCTATCAGGTCAACATCTCTGCGAGCGACGAGCTGCTCCCGGCTCTGGCCGGTGAGTTCGCCCGCCGGTGCGCCCTGGCCCTGGCGCTGGTCGTCGGCATCGACGAGCGAGGGATCCAGATCCGCCCACGTCGCCACCGGCTCGAGATCACCGTCCCGGCGGCGTCGACCGACAACATGCTCGGTGCCCTCACCCTCATCACGGCCTGCGCCCTGCTGCTCGAAGAGGGCCGCTGGATGGCCGAGGCGCTGCCGCAGGAGAAGGTGCTCACCCTCGAACCCGCTGCCGGTCACTACGGCATCCATGTCGGACCCCACGCGTTCGGTCCCGACCTGCACCACCTCGGGCGCGCGACCCCCATCCTGGTCGACGACGAGAACACCGATGCGCAGGCCGACCTCGAGCACGTCTGGTCGCTGGCCCGCCCCTGGGCCGTCCGCGCCGGGCTGGAGACCCAGCGGATCGAGGCCCTGATCGCGGGGAACCTGCCGCTGGCCGTCGAGCAGGCCGCACCGAGCGAGCGCCCGCTCAACGCGTTCCCGCCCCGACGAGCCCCCGTGCGCGCGACCGTCACCTTGCGCGGCACCGTCATCACTGCCCACTGGCTGACCTGGGAGACCGTGGTCTGGCGATGTCAGCTGGCCGTCGGTGAGACGATGTATGCCGTCGTCCCCCGGGCGCAGAACGCCGAGTTCCTCGACGGGGTGGACGGCCAGCGGGTCGAGGACCTGCTGCGTCAGGAGGTCCGCCGCAGCGGCCGACGCCGGCGGCTGATGACCTATGAGCAGAGCCTCGAGGTCGGCTTCTGGCACGAGGTCACCCCCGAGGCGCTCTTCCCGTTGGAGCGCAACGGGATCGGCCGGGTTCCCCTCGCACCGTCGGCCCCACCGAGGCGCGGTCCTGGTGTCAAGCACCCGCAGCACGCCGGCCCGCAGCGGCGCGGCTCCCGCGCTCGGCTCAGCGCGCGGACCGGTCACTGACGGTCGTGTCGGCGCCGCCGGGTCGCTGACCGGTCACCGACGGTGGCGCGAGTCGGGTGGGCCACGTCGCCGGCCCGCTGCCTACTCCCACTCGATGGTGCCCGGCGGCTTGCTGGTGATGTCCAGCGTCACCCGGTTGACCTCGCGCACCTCGTTGGTGATCCGTGTGGAGACGCGGGCCAGCACGTCATAGGGGACGCGGGTCCAGTCGGCGGTCATCGCGTCCTCGGAGGACACCGGTCGCAGCACGATCGGGTGGCCATAGGTGCGGCCGTCGCCCTGCACGCCGACCGAGCGGATGTCGGCGAGCAGGACGACCGGGCACTGCCAGATGTCGCGGTCCAGGCCGGCGGTCGTCAGCTCCTCACGCGCGATCGCGTCGGCGGCGCGGAGCACGTCGAGACGTTCGGCGGTCACCTCGCCGATGATCCGGATGCCGAGCCCCGGTCCGGGGAACGGCTGCCGCCAGACGATCGCCTCGGGCACGCCGAGCTCGAGGCCGACGGCCCGCACCTCGTCCTTGAACAGCGCCCGCAGCGGCTCGACGAGCTTGAACTGCAGGTCGTCGGGGAGGCCGCCGACGTTGTGGTGCGACTTGATGTTGGCGGCGCCGGTGCCGCCGCCCGACTCGACCACATCGGGATACAACGTGCCCTGCACGAGGAACTCGACCGGGTGCCCGTCGGCCTCGCCGGAGCCCACGACGTCGCGCGCCGACTGCTCGAAGACGCGGATGAACTCGCGGCCGATCGCCTTGCGCTTCTCCTCGGGGTCGGTCAGCCCGGCAAGCGCCTCGAGGAACCGTTGCTGCGCGTCGACGACGACCAGGTCGACCCCGGTGGCGGCGACGAACTCCTTCTCGACCTGCTCGGCCTCACCGGACCGCAGCAGTCCGTGGTCGACGAACACACACGTGAGCTGGTCGCCGACTGCCTTCTGCACCAACGCCGCTGCCACTGAGGAGTCGACGCCGCCAGAGAGCGCGCACAGCACCCGAGCGTCACCGACCTGGGCGCGGATCGACTCGACCAGCTCCTCGACCACGTTGGCCGCGGTCCAGTCGCCCGCGAGTCCCGCCCCGCGGTACAGGAAGTTCTCCAGCACCCGCTGGCCAAAGGTGGAGTGCAGCACCTCGGGGTGCCACTGGACGCCGTACAGCCGACGGTCGTCGTCCTCGAACGCCGCGACCGGCGCACCCGCGGTCGTCGCGGTCACCCGCATGCCGGGCGGGGCCTCGGTGACGGCGTCGCCATGGCTCATCCAGACGGACTGGTCGACCGGCTGACCGGTGAACAGTGAGGAGTCGGTGTCGGAGATGCTCGCGGGCGTCGCGCCGTACTCCCTCAGACCGGTCCGGGCCACCGTGCCCCCGAGCGCCTGGACCATGGCCTGGAAGCCGTAGCACATGCCGAACACCGGCACCCCGGCCTCGAGGATGGCCGGGTCCAACCCCGGTGCGCCGTCGGCATAGACCGAGGAGGGCCCGCCGGAGAGCACGATCGCGGCCGGGTCACGCGCCAGCATCTCCTCCACCGTCGCGGTGTGCGGGACCACCTCGGAGTACACCTTGGCCTCGCGGACCCGCCGGGCGATCAGCTGGGCGTACTGCGCGCCGAAGTCGACGACGAGGACGGGCCGGTCCTGCAGGGCGTCAGTCACGGGGCAAGGTTACCGGCGACGCGGGGCTCGACCTCGGCCGCCACCCGACGCTCGATCACGAACGCCACCAACGGGATGCACGACATCAGCATGTAACCGACCATCCGGCCGATGGACCACCCGACCTTGAACCCGAGGTTGGCCGTGGCGACGACGAACACCATGAAGATCAGGCCGTGCACCGGGCTCCACCAGGACAGCACCGGGTTGTCGAACCCGTACTTGAGCACCATCTCGGTGATCAGCACGAACATCGCCAGACCGGCGGCGACGGCGGCGATCTTGAACAAGCCCAAGGCGGTGCGCGTGGCGGCCGGGTCCTTGAGGGCGGGCTGGGTGTGGCTCGTGGTCACGCGGGGATCTCCTGCTCGGTGCGGTGCGGGGTCAGGGGGAGGTCGGCGGTCCTGGCCTGGGTCTGTTCCCAGTCGTCGCGAACAGTCCGCCACCAGAAGTAGATCGCGAACAGTCCGAACACCCACCACTGGAGGGCATAGGCGCCGTTGCGCCAGCTGAGGCTGCTGCCTCCGATGACCGGCGGCGGGATGCGCGCCACACCGTCCACCGGCGCCGCGCCGTCGTCGAGGGCGAAGACGAAGAGGTTGTACAGGTCGCCGGGCCACTGGTTGACCAGGACCGCGAGGTCGAGCGAACCACGGAAACCCAGCGGGTATGCGGCCGTGTCCGCGCCCACGGGCGACCACCGGTTCGTCCTGCGCCGGGGACTCCCCGGGTGCGAGCGAGCCCACGAGGCGGACCGTGCCGGTGGGGGGCGCCGTGACCCGCTCCGGGTCGGTGACGAACCCGCGGACGACCGGCAACCGCGCGCCGGTGGACTGTTCGACGAGCGGGGTGACCACCCAGTACCCGTCGCGCCGGTCCAGACCGCCGTGGAGACACCAGGAACTGGCCCGCAGGGTCATAGCTGCCGACGACCTCGACCCGCCGACCCGAACCGTCGGCCGGGAACTGCTCGTGCGGTCCGACGAGCGAGGAGATCGGGACCACGGCCACCGTCGGCGCCTCGCGGGCCGCAGCCTTGGCGGCGCTGTCCCGCGCGACGTCGAGCTGCCACAGGCCGAGCTCGACACAGGCGCCCACGGCAAGGAGCAGGACCGCGAACAGCGCCAGCCAGCGCGGCTTCAGAGCGGTCCGGAACACTGCCTCAGGCTACGCGACCCCTGTGGTTCTCCCCTCGGCGGCGACCGACCGGGTCAGCCCAGTACGCCCGTGTCGTCGAAGATCAGCAGGCTGCCTCCGTAGCAGGCGACCCAGACCGCGCGCCGCGTCGGCTCGTAGGTGATCCCGATCGGGTGGGCGTCGGTCTTCACCGAGTCGATGACCACCATGTCCGAGGTGCGGACCTTGGACATCGTCGAGCTCGAGTAGTTCACGACGTAGATCGCGCCGCCGTCGGTCGAGATCGCCATCGACCGCGGCTCCGAGCCGGTCCTGGCCCTGCCCAGGACCACACCGGTGGCGGCATCGACCTTCACCACGTTGCCGGACCGGTTGTTCGTGACGTACAGGAACCGGTAGTCCGGCGAGAGCACGATGTGACGCGGGCTGTCACCGGGCGAGACGAACGTCGACACCTTCTCGGAGTCCAGGTTCACCGACACGATCCGGTCCGACCCCATCAGCGCGACGAAGGCGGTGGTGTTGTCCTTGGCGGTCGCGATGCCGCGGGGGTAGGCACCCCCGAGCGGGATCCGGGCCACCTCCTGGACGCTGGCGGTGTCCACCACTGACAGGTCCCAGGTGCACCAGTTGGTGACGAGCACCCGCTTTCCGTCCGGGGTGAGCGCGACGTACTTGGGCACGGCGCCGACCCGGACCACGTCGACGACCTTCTTCGAGGCGGTGTCGATCTTGTACAGGAACGACTCGGAGGTGTTGTCGTCCGGCGTGCACGAGTCGAGCCCCTCGGGGCCGAACCCGGCGCCGTACATCGAGTAGTTGGAGACCCACGCGGTCCTGCCGTCGGCCGAGAAGGCCATCTCGACGGGCGCGCCCTGGGACTCACTGCCGTGTCCGTCGACCCCGAAGTCGTCGAGGTCGACGGTGTCAGGGATGGTCGCGACCGCGGTCCCGCGGGCGTCCAGCACCGAGACGCTGTGGTGGTACATCATGTTCTGTGCATAGACCTGACCGTCGTGGGAGGCGACCACCGACTTGGGCGACATCACGTCCGAGTACAGCCGCTCGACCTGCTCCAGCCCCGTCTGCGCCGACGGGAGCAGGTCACCCGAGCGCTTCACCCACGGGTCGGTGCCCCCTGCCCCCGAGGGCGCCGAGGTCGTCGGCCTGCTGGGCGTCGCAGGGGTCCTCGCCCCCCTGCCGGGCGTTGAGGGCGACGTGCCGCCCAGCTCGGCCGCGAGGGCGGTGTCCTGCTGCCGCGCGTCCTGGTAGGACCCGATGACCCGGGTGATGCCGTTGGTGGTCCCGACGATCAGCAGGATCCCCACCACCAGCGCCACGCGCCGCCGACGACGGAAACGCGCATCGTGACGCAGGGTCAGGCGCTCCCCGCGCGACTCGGACACCGGATCTCCCACCCGGACAGGGTAGGCGAGGTGCTCCGGGTGCGTGCGGAGGCGGGGGTCAGCGGTTAATCGGTGTCGGCGCGGGCGCCCACGCACCTACGGTGGAGCGGCCATGCAGACACTCCCACTCCCGGACCCGGGTCAGCCCGCCACGACCAGCTCGTGGCGCTATCTGGCGTGGGTGGGCAGCCAGCAGCGGCTGCTGCTCCTCGGCGGCATGACCGCCGGGATGATCTGGATGGTCTGCCTCGCCCTCGTGCCCGCAGCCCTCGGACGGGCGATCGACGTGGGGTTCGTGCAGGGCGACGGCGGCGGCCTGCTCCGGTGGTCCGGCGGGCTGCTCGGTCTGGGAGCGCTGGCGGCGACGATGGGGGCGGTCCGTCACTTCTTCGCCGTGCACAACTGGCTGCGCGCGTCGTTCCGCAGCGCCCAGATCGCCGAGCGTGGTGCCCGCGAGGCGGGCGCGGCGCTGCCGCGGGCCATCCCCACCGGTGAGGTGATCGCGGTCCTGGCCGACGACGTGTTCCGCCTCGGTGGGCTGTTCGACGTGGCCGCCCGGTTCTCCGGCGCCATCCTCAGCTATGTCGTGGTCGGCGCGATCCTCATCGCCGCCTCGCCCGGCCTGGGCCTGATCGTCCTCATCGGCTGCCCGGTGCTGCTGGCTTCGCTCGGGCTCATCGTCCGGCCGCTGCAACGGCGACAGGCCGAGCAGCGCGAGCAGACCGGTCGTCTCACCGCCCTCGGTGCCGACACGGTCGCCGGGCTGCGGGTGCTCCGGGGCATCGGCGGGGAGCAGACCTTCCTGCGCCGGTACGAGGCCCAGTCCCAGCAGGTCCGCACGGTCGGTATCCGGGTGGCCGGGGTCCAGGCGGCGCTCGACTCCGCCCAGGTCCTGCTGCCCGGGATCTTCGTCGTGATCGTGACCTGGCTCGGCGCGCGGCAGGCCCTCACCGGCGCGATCACGCCCGGTCAGCTCGTCGCGTTCTACGGGTACGCGGCGTTCCTCACCATGCCGCTGCGCACGGCGACCGAGTTCCTCGACCGCCTCACCCGAGCCAACGTCGGTGCCCGGCGCCTCCTGCGCCTCGTCGATGTCCGGCCGGACCAGACCGACGCCGAGGAGGCTGGGGGCGGTGCGGGGGCGCATTCCGGTGCGGGGGTGCACTCCGGTGCGGGGGTGCACTCAGGTGCGGGGGTGCACTCAGGTGCGGGTGAACACGCCACGGGCCGTCGGCCGGTGACCAGGGTGCCGGACGCGCTCGGGCCGCTCCACGACCCTCTGTCGGGGACCACGGTCGCCGGAGGCCTGCTGACCGCGGTGGTCTCCGCGGACCCCCACGACAGCGCCGCCCTCGCCGACCGGCTGGGCCGGCTGGGTCCCGGCTCGCACGGGGTGACCTGGGACGGCGTACCGCTGGAGCACCTGGGGCTCGCGGACCTCCGCGACCGGCTGCTGGTCAGCGAGGCCGACCCGCGGTTGTTCACCGGCACGTTGCGCGAGGAGCTGCTGGTCGGGTCCTCGGGCACCGCGGGGGCGCAGGGCTCGGTGGACCAGGGCTCGGTGGACCTGGAGCTGCTCGCCGCTCTCGACGTGGCGAGCGGCGCCGATGTCCTCGAGGCGCTGCCCGACGGGCTGGACTCCGACGTCGAGGAGCGCGGGCGGTCCTTCTCCGGCGGTCAGCGTCAGCGGCTGGCCCTGGCCCGTGCCCTGCTGGCCGACCGGGACGTCCTCGTGCTGGTCGAGCCGACCAGCGCGGTGGACACCCATACCGAGGCCAGGATCGCGCAGCGGCTGGGCGATGCCCGGCGCGGACGGACCACCGTGCTCACCACCGCCAGCCCCCTGCTGCTCGACCGCGCCGACACCGTCGTGTTCCTGCGTGGTGGACGCGCCGTGGCGACCGGGACCCACCGTGAGCTGCTGCGCGAGAACGCCGAGTACCGAAGCACCGTGACGAGAGGAGATGACGACTGATGGGACTGCGCACCGACCACACCCGCCGGGCCCTGCCGATCGCCGACTCCGCCACGGTGGTCCGGCACACCCGCGCGCTGATCAGCGAGCACCGCACCGAGATGGTGACCGTCCTGGTGCTGCACGGCTTCGCCGCGCTGGCTGCGCTCGCCGCGCCCTGGCTCATCGGCCGGCTCGTCGACGAGGTCACCCATGACGCGACGGTGGCCGATGTCGACCGGATCGTGCTGGGCCTCGCGGTCGCGGTGGTCGCCCAGACGGTGCTGACGTGGTGGGCCCGGCGCGCCTCGTTCGTGCTCGGTGAGGGGATCTTCGCGGGGCTGCGCGAGCAGTTCGTCGGTCGTGCGGTCAGCCTGCCCCTGTCGACGGTCGAGCGTGCCGGCACCGGAGACCTGGTGTCGCGCACGACCGGCGACGTCGAGGCGCTGTCGCACGTCGTGCGGTTCGGCATCCCGTCGATCTTCGTGGCCGCGATGACCGTGGCGATGACCGTGGTCGCGGCGGTGTTCACCTCGCCCCTCGCCGCTCTCGCACTGCTCATCGGGGTGCCGTTCTACGTTCCTGCGACACGCCGCTACCTGCGACGGGCGACCGACGGATACCTCTGGGAGAGGTCGTCGTACGCCGCGCTCAACGGGGTGGTGAGCGAGACCGTCGACGGCGCCCGCACCATCGAGGCCCTCGCGCTCGGTGCCCGCCGCCGCGAGCGGTTCGAGCGGTCGCTGCGTGAGTGCTTCGAGGCCGAGCGCTACACCCTCCGGCTGCGACTGGAGTGGTTCCCGGTCGTCGAGCTCGGATACTTCGTGCCCATCGCCGGCGCGCTGCTGTGGGGCGGCTGGCTGACCTACCGTGGCCAGGTCAGCATCGGTGAGGCGACCGCGGTGGCCCTGTTCATCCACCAGCTGGTCGGACCGCTCGACGAGCTGCTGTCGTGGCTCGACGAGATCCAGGTCGGGGCGACGTCGCTCGCGCGGGTCATCGGGGTCGGCGAGGTCCCGCCGGACCGCACCGCGACCGGTGCCGAGCCGGCGAACACCCAGCTCGCGGTCGAGGACGTGCGCTACGCCTATCGCGACGGTCACGACGTGCTGCGCGGGGTGTCGCTGGACCTGCGGCCCGGGGAGCGGTTGGCCATCGTCGGTCCGTCGGGCGCGGGCAAGTCCACGCTCGGGCGGCTCATGGCCGGCATCGACGGCCCACGCAGCGGACGGGTCGAGGTCGGCGGGGTGCCCCTGGTCGACCTCGAGCTCGCCCGGCTGCGGGGCGAGGTCGCGCTGGTGACCCAGGAGCACCATGTATTCGTCGGGACCCTGACCGACAACCTGCGGCTGGCCCGCCCCGAGGCGACCGAGGATGACCTCCACGACGCGCTCCGGGCGGTGGACGCGTTGGGCTGGGCCCTGGCCCTGCCCGACGGGATGGACACTGTGGTGGGCAGCGGCGGCCACACGCTGTCCGAGGCCCAGTCCCAGCAGGTGGCGCTGGGCCGGCTCGTGCTCGCCGACCCCCACACCCTCGTACTCGACGAGGCGACGTCGCTGCTCGACCCCCGCGCGGCCCGTCACCTCGAGCGGTCGCTCGCGGCCGTCGTCCAGGGCCGGACCGTGGTCGCCATCGCCCATCGGCTGCACACCGCCCACGACGCCGACCGTGTCGCCGTGGTCGAGGACGGCGAGGTCAGCGAGATCGGCACCCACGACGAGCTGCTCGCGGCCGATGGCGCCTACGCCGCGCTGTGGCGGTCGTGGCGCGACCAGGGTGAGCCCGCCGTGAGCGCCCACCGGGACGCGTGACAACGACTTTTCGTGGACCCGTAACCCCGGCCGGTCTCCCTCGTTGAGTTGTGTGTGCGGTCGGAAGCACTCCCCGGCTCGCTTCCGACCGCACCCCATACCTGGCCGGACCTGAGGGTCCGGTTCCACGCTGACCCGTCGGTCAGCAGTCGCGCGAGAGCCCTTGGCCCCGCGCGACAACAGGGCCAGGTCGGGCGGGCCGAGACACACGTCTCACCCTGGGGAGGGAGCCCGTCCGACCGAGGCGGCCCGGGGTAGGTGGTGGCTGGGGGTGACGGGCGGGCGTGGCGGCGGGTGGCGGGCGGGGTGACGGGCGGGGTGACGGGCGTCGCGCGACCCGCCCCAGACATGGGAGCTTCAGGGTTGTCAGGGCGACATTTTCCTTCCCATGTCTGGCTGCCGACGTACCGTTGCGGAATGACACGGTGGAGCAACCTCGCGTTGCTCTGGCTGGTGCCGCTGGCCGCGCTCACCGGCTTCGGGTTGTTCCTGTTCGGCGGGAGCAGCGCGCTGGTGGCGTCGGTCGTGCACGGGGCCGTCGCAATGGCGATCGTGGCGCTGGTGCCGTGGAAGTCCCCCGTGGTCCAGCGTGGGTTGGACCGAGCCCGCCCCGGCCGCGCCGTATCCGTCGTCCTGGGCCTCGTGGTCCTGCTCGCCCTGGTCACCGGCCTGCTGCACGTGGTCGGCGTACTGGCCGACGGGCTGCCCGTCACGGTGCTGCAGGTGCACGTCGGTGCCGGGCTCGTCGCGGTGGCGCTCACGCTCGCGCACGCCCGCGACCGCCGGGTTCGAGCGCGTCGCAGCGACCTCTCGCGCCGGACCGTGCTGCGAGCCGGTGGGCTCGCGGTCGCGGGTGGGCTGGCCGCGGGCGGGGTGACCGTGCTCGGGTCGGCGGTGGCGGCGGCCGGGACTCGACGGTCGACCGGGTCGTTCCGGCTCGACTCCGACGCGGTCGAGCAGATTCCGGCGACATCGTGGTTGTTCGACCGCTCTCCCGCAGTCGACCTCTCCTCCTGGCGGCTCACGGTGACCGCCGCCGCGCAGGTGCAGCAGTGGAGCCTCGCGGACCTGTCCCGATGGGACGACGAGGCCCGGGCAGTGCTGGACTGCACCGGCGGGTGGTGGACCGAACAGACCTGGCGCGGAGTGCGCCTGGCCCGGCTGCTGCCCGCGGGAGCCGGGCGCAGTGACACCGTACGCGTGGTGAGCGCGACCGGGTACGCCCGCCAGCTCCCGCTGACCGACGACCTCCTGGTCGCCACCTCGCTCGGCGGCGAACCGCTGCGAGTCGGCCACGGCGCGCCGCTACGCCTTGTCGTGCCCGGGCGCCGCGGCTACCACTGGGTCAAGTGGGTGACCCGGATCGAGGTGGTCGACGGGCCGTGGTGGGTGCAGCCGCCGCTGCCGCTGCGGTAGGGCCCTGCCGGTTTATCGGGTGACCCGAGAAACCAGCGCTTCGCTCGAGAAGCGTTCTCGGGTGAAGGTCGCGTTTATCGGGTGACCCGATAAACCGCCGCGTCTCAGGTGGCCTGGTAGGGGGCGACGATGACCTCGACGCGCTGGAACTCCTTGAGGTCGGAGTACCCGGTGGTCGCCATCGCCCGGCGCAGGGCACCGATGATGTTGGTCGTGCCGTCGGCGTACCGGCCGGGGCCGTGGAGGATCTCGGCCAGCGGCGCGACGGCGCCGACCTCGACGCGCTCGCCGCGCGGGAGCTGGGGGTGGTGGGCCTCGGGACCCCAGTGGTACCCGCTGCCGGGCGCCTCGGTCGCTCGCGCCAGCGCCGCGCCGAGCATGACCGCGTCGGCACCGCAGGCGACCGCCTTGACGATGTCGCCGCTGGTGCCCATGCCGCCGTCGGCGATGACATGGACGTAGCGCCCACCCGACTCGTCCAGGTAGTCACGCCGGGCCGCAGCAACGTCGGCGATCGCGCTCGCCATCGGCACGTGGATGCCCAGGCTGCGGCGCGTCGTGTGCGCCGCTCCCCCACCGAACCCGACGAGGACGCCGGCCGCGCCGGTCCGCATCAGGTGCAGTGCAGCGGTGTAGGAGGCGGCCCCGCCGACGATGACCGGCACGTCGAGCTCATAGATGAAGCGCTTGAGGTTGAGCGGCTCGGCGTGGCCGGACACGTGCTCGGCCGACACCGTGGTGCCGCGGATGACGAACAGGTCGACGCCCGCGTTTACGACCGCCTTCCAGTACAGCTGGGTGCGCTGCGGCGACAGGGCACCGGCGACCGTGATGCCGGACTCGCGAATCTCCTTGAGCCGGGCCGTGATCAGCTCAGGCTGGATCTCGGCGGCATAGATCTCCTGCATGCGGGCAGTCGCTGTTGCCGGGTCGAGTGACGCGATCTCCGCGAGCAGGGGAAGCGGGTCCTCGTAGCGGGTCCAGAGGCCCTCGAGGTCGAGCACGGCCAGCCCGCCCATCCGCCCGAAGGCGATGGCGGTCTCGGGCGACATGACCGAGTCCATCGGCGCGGCGATCACCGGCAGGTCGAAGTGGTATGCGTCGATCTGCCACGACACCGACACCTCCTCCGGGTCGCGCGTGCGCCGCGACGGCACCACCGCGACGTCGTCGAAGGAGTAGGCGCGGCGTCCCCGCTTGCCCCGGCCGATCTCGATCTCCGTCACGGGAGGCAAGGGTATCGGGGTCGATCGTGGCGTCGGACACGCCGCCGCCGGTTGGATCGCCCGACCCCCACGCGGTCAGGAGGGGCGGCGAACGGCGCGACGGGCGGGACCCCAGCCCAAAGCACCCGGTTGAGGCCGGTGAGTCAGGTGGTCGGCGGGCCCGGACCGACTCGGCCATCCCAGCGCCGAGATGGCGATCACGGCCCGGTCGGGTCAGCGGCCGCTGTAGTTGGGTGCCTCGACGGTCATCATGATGTCGTGCGGGTGGCTCTCCTTGAGCCCCGCCGAGGTGATCCGGACGAACCTGCCGCGCTCCTGCAGCTGCGGCACGGTGCGGGCGCCGACATAGAACATCGACTGCCGCAGCCCGCCCACGAGCTGGTAGGCGACCGCGGCGAGCGGTCCGCGGAAGGGGACCTGGCCCTCGATGCCCTCCGGCACCACCTGGTCGTCCCCGACGTTGCCCTGGAAGTAGCGGTCCTTGGAGTACGACTTGGCTTTGCCGCGGGTCTGCATCGCCCCGAGCGAACCCATCCCGCGGTAGGCCTTGAACTGCTTGCCGTTGATGAACACGAGGTCCCCGGGGCTCTCCTCGCACCCGGCCAGCAGCGATCCGAGCATCACCGTGTCGGCGCCGGCGACCAGCGCCTTGGCGATGTCACCGGAGTACTGCAGCCCACCGTCACCGATGACCGGCACGCCGGCCTTGCGGCAGGCCTGGGCCGCGTTGTAGATCGCCGAGACCTGGGGTACGCCGATGCCGGCGACCACGCGGGTCGTGCAGATCGAGCCCGGCCCGACCCCCACCTTCACGCCGTCCGCGCCCGCGTCGACCAGGGCCTGGGCGGCCTCCTGGGTGGCGACGTTGCCGCCGACGACGTCGACGTGCTCGGCCATCGGGTCCTTCTTGAGCCGCGCGATCATGTCCAGCACGCCCGAGGAGTGGCCGTGCGCGGTGTCGACGACGAGCAGGTCGACCCCGGCGTCGATGAGCGAGGTGGCGCGGTCCCACGCATCGCCGTAGAACCCGATCGCCGCGCCGACCCGCAGCCGGCCGGCATCGTCCTTGGTGGCGTGCGGGTACTTCTCGGTCTTGGTGAAGTCCTTGACGGTGAACAGGCCCCCGAGCCGGCCCTGGCCATCGACCAGCGGGAGCTTCTCGACCTTGTGCTTGGCCAGCAACGCGATCGCGTCGTCGGGGGCGGTGCCGACCGGGGCGGTGACCAACGGCGTACGGGTCATCACCTCGCTGGCGGTCTTGGTGAAGTCGGACTCGAACCGCAGGTCCCGGTTGGTCACGATGCCGAGCAGCAGCCCGGTCTCGTCCACGACGGGCAGGCCCGAGACGCGGTAGTGGGCGCACAGCGCATCGACCTCGGCCAGCGTCGCGCCCGGGCCGGTGGTCACCGGGTGGGAGACCATGCCCGACTCGGAGCGCTTCACCAGGTCGACCTGCTCGGCCTGGTCCTCGATCGAGAGGTTGCGGTGCAGGATGCCCAGACCGCCCTGACGCGCCATCGCGATCGCCATCCGCGCCTCGGTGACGGTGTCCATGGCCGAGGAGAGCAACGGCAGCGCGACGGAGATGCGCTTGGAGACCCGCGACGTGGTGTCCACGTCGCTGGGGACGACGTCGCTGTGTCCCGGAAGCAGCAGCACGTCGTCGAACGTCAGGCCGATCTCGACGAACGGGGCAGGGACTTCGGCGCCGCCGGAGGGACCTTGAATCATCCACCGATCCTACGGCAGCGGCCGGTGGCCACCGCGACGCTCACGTGGGCGACGAAGCGTCATAACTTGGACAAAAATTGACCGGTGACGTGTGTTTCCCATGTGATGCCCGCAGGTAGCGTCCGTGGGAGATGTCACATCGGCATCAACGTTCACAGCGATGAACACGCCTGACGGAGGTGCACCGTGGCGGAGTTGTCTCGCCTTCCCGGACCCGTAGCCGACCTGTGGGACTGGCAGCTGGAGGGATCCTGCCGCCGCGTCGACCCCGAGGTCTTCTTCCATCCCGAGGGCGAGCGCGGCCCGGCCCGGCGCTCGCGGGACAGCGCGGCCAAGGAGGTCTGCCTGGCGTGCCCCGTGCTGCGTCAGTGCCGCGAGCACGCCCTGCGGGTCCGTGAGCCGTATGGCGTGTGGGGTGCGATGACCGAGGACGACCGCGAGAACGTGTACAGCGGTCAGACCGGCGTGGCCACCGCCAGCTGACGTCCTTCCGCGTCAGGAGCCCGACCCGCTCGGGCATACCCTCAGCAGGTGCCTGAGACCTTTGACCTGCCCATCCGCGACGACGCCATCAAGCTCGGCCAGCTGCTGAAGCTCGCCAGCCTGGTCGACGACGGAGGGACGGCCCGGGAGGCGATCGAGGCCGGACTGGTCCAGGTCGACGGTGTCGTCGAGATGCGGCGAGGGCGCAAGGTCGCGGTCGGGTCCGTGGTCGAGTTCGCCGGACAGCAGGCTCGCGTGGTCACGGGCTGAGCGCCCACCGCTCGCCGACCGGCCGGACCGGTACCGGACGACCCGGCCCAGCGACCGGGCCCAGCGACCGGGCTCAGTGATCGGGCCCAGCGACCGGGCTCAGCCGGCCGGGCTCAGACGAGCATCGCGTCGACGGCGTCCTGGGCATGGATCGCGGTGGTGTCGAACACCGGAACCGTTGAGTCGCCGGCGCCGACGAGCAGCGTGATCTCGGTGCAGCCGAGGACGACCGCCCCGACGGTGTCCGGCCGCGACAACCCGTCGGGCCGTCGCGTCGGCGAGGTGGGTCAGACCCTCCCCGTCGTGGACGTGCTGCATCCGGGCCACCGGGTCGAAGTCCACGCTGTGCACCACGAGCTCGGCCACGTCGGCGTCGTCGTTCCGCTCACGGCCTCCCGGCGTGCGGCACCTCGACCCGGGTGGCCCGGATGCTCGCCTCGGCCACAGCACGGCGGTTGTGCGCGAGGAAGTCCGGGGCGCAGCACAGATACAGGGTGCGCCCGTCGGCGCCACCGAGCATGCACGCGTAGACGCCGGTGCCGGTGTCGACCTGGTCGACGATCTCGCCGCCCTCGCGGACCCGGACCACCCGCTCATGGTTCGCGTCGGCGATCCACATCAGGCCCTCGGCGTCCAGGCAGCAGCCGTCGGGGGCGACGACGAGGGCGCCGAGCGCCTCACCCACGTCGGTCGTGGTCGGCACGTCGGCGAACCGCGCCCACACGCGACGGTTCTCCAGCGTCCCCTCGGCGCTGATGTCGAACGCCGTCACGCGGTTGCCGAAGGTCTCGTCGACCAGCAGCGTGCCGTAGTCGGTGAGCACGCTGCCGTTGGGGAAGTACAGGTCCTCGGCGACCCGCGTGACCGTGCCGTCCGGGTCGACCCGCACCAGACCTGCGGTGGCGATCGACCCGCCGCTCATCAGGTCGAACCCGAAGTTGCCGAGCCACGCGCGCCCCTGCGCGTCGACCACCATGTCGTTGGGGTCCCCGGTGACGTACTCGCCGAGCTCGGCGTGGGTGACCAGCGAGCCGTCCGGCTCCCGGCGCAGCAGTCGGGTGTCGTGCTGGGACACCACGAGCATCCGCCCGTCGGGCAGGAACCCCAGCCCCGAGGGCTGTCCCGGCACCTCCGCCTCGACCCGCTGGTCGCTGCCGTCCTCGCGGACCGACAGGACCTGCTGGAGATAGAAGTCGGAGAAGTAGAGCCGGTCCTCCCGCCACCGCGGGCACTCCGAGAAGTGCAGTCCGTCGACCACGGTCGTGAGCTCGTACGCCATGCCAGCCTCCTGCGCAGGGACTCCTCGCTGAGCCCGTCCGGTGGTGAGCCTCGCGGTTGGGGCGCGCGCCGTCAACGGCGAGGGGTCAGCCGTCGCCCCACGAGATCGGCGGCCGCTGCGCCTGGACCCGGTCCGAGCGGCCCAGGGCCTCCAGCACCGAGAAGTCCTGCTGGTTCTCGACGTGGTCGGTCAGGCCTCGACCCCAGCCCGCTGCGAGCCGGTCCACGACCGCACCGATCGCGTCGCGGAGCGGGTTCTGCATCGGTCCCGGGACATGGCGGTTGAGCAGGAAGGCGATGTCGAACCCGCTCGACCGCGACTGGATGCCGGCGAAGGTGCCCTCGAACTCGCCGTACCGCGTGGAGCCGTTGGGCTCGCGCGGCCCTGAGAGCCAGACCGCGTGCGTGCCGATGAACTGGGCCAGGGTCGGCGCCGAGGTCACCAGCCCGCCGGATCCTTCTCCCACCTCCAGCACGAAGGTCCCGCCCAGCGCGTTGGGGTCGAAGTCGGTGGACGCGGGGTTGCGGAAGGTCCAGGACAGGAAGGGCGAGTCGTAGGTCGGCACCTCCTGGGGCCGTGCCGGCCCGGTCGTGCGTCGCGGCCCAGACGTCCCCGCGCCCCAGCGGTCCGGTCAGCTCGGCGACCACGAAGTCGGCCAGGGGCCGACCGGCGGCCTGCTCGACGACCGAGGTCAAAATGGTGTGACCGGGGTTGGAGTATCCGTCGCCGTCGTTGGGGGGGTCGAGCGGCTCGCCGTACTGCCAGGCCACCAGCTGGGCCCTGCTGGGGGTGGTGGAGATCCCCAGCCGGCCAGCCACCTCGCGCAGCGAGTTGCCACCGGGCAGGTAGTGCGGCAGCCGGCTGGTCATCTGCACGATCTGCTGGACCGTGATCATCGGCGTCGCCGGGTCGACGGTCTGGCTCGGCAGCATGGCGGCGTTGATGCCCAGGAACGGGAACACCCGGGTGCCCCACTGCAGCCGACCCGTGGCCACGAGGTGGTCGGCCGCGGCGTTGGTCAGCATCTTGCTGACGCTCGCGAGGCGGAACGGCGTGCTCGGCTGCGTGACCCGATAGCCGGGTTCGGCCCAGGTGTACCCCCGCGCGGCGACCAGCCGCCCGGACGTGCCGACGGCCACCGTGGCCGCACGGATCGACAGCTGGCGCATGGTCTGCTGCACCACGGCGTCGAGCTCGGCGATGGTGACCTCGTTGCTGCCGGTCACCGTCCACGTCCGGGGCAGCGCGTCCGGCCCGGCAGCGAACACGCAGGCGTATCGGGTGTCACCCCTCGACCCACCGGCCTGGACCGAGATCGGCATCAGCCCCTGCGCGGTTCGCGCGTCGAACTCGGCCTGGTACTCCTCGCCGGTGATGCGCGTGCCGGGCCCAGAACTCCCCGATGGGCTGGTCGCGCGCGACGGCCAGGCACCCGCCGTCGGCGGACATTGCCACGTGCGACAGCCGCAGGCCACCGCGCAGAGCCGCGTCGAACCGGTTCTGGTGCTCGGCGGCGCCGCTGAACCACCAGCACCACGGCACCGGCCCACCGTCGACCTCGGTGTTGTCCAGCCACACACCGGCGAACCGTTGGTCACCGCCGGTTCCGTACACGGCGAGGCTGCGCGCGATGTACCCGCTCGTCAGCGCGCGCTCGTTCTCCGCGATCAGCTCGGCCAGGCCGATACTGTGCCGGGCGAACCAGCGCGGCATGTCCAGCCGCTCGAACCAGGCGGCGAAGCACGCGTCCCCGGCCCGACCGGTCGCGCTCACCGACACCGGGACCAGACCGCGCCCGGTGATCTCGGAGAACCGTTGCTGGTATGCCGCCTCGTCCAGTCCGTGCACCATCTCCAGCTCCGGGCCAGGTCGCTGGAGCCACACTGCGGCGAACCGGGGGTCGCCCGGGTCACCGCTCACGCTGAGCGAGACTGGCCGGTAGCCCTGGGGCAGCAGCTCGTCGACCCGTTGCTGGTGCTCGCCGGCTCCGATCCCGTGGTAGGCCACGAACGCGGACATGGTGTCTCCTGACGTCGGCCCCTGCTGGTTCCACCACCAGCGATGGTGGGCGCCGACCCACGGCCCGGTCAACTCCCGTCAGCGCTGGCCGGCGACGGCCAGTGACGGTCAGTGACGGCGGGCGTCGGTCATCGCCCGTCAGAACCGGTCAGCGACGGTCAGCGACGGTCAGCGACGGGCGACCATGAGCGGCTGCGCCACCTCGGCGAGCAGCCCGCTCTCGTCGGCCATCGTGGCGGTGGCGATGCCCCGGCCGTCGGCGCCGATGGTGGTCACGGCATCCATCCAGACCCACTCCCCCACCGGCAGCGACTGGATCGTGGCGGTCAGCGTCGGTGGGATCGACCACCACTGGTCGATCGGCAGGCGGACCGACAGGCCGTTCGCCGAGTCCGCCACCAGCAGGAGCCGCTCCACGGGCCGCTGCTCCTCGCCCGCGACCAACGGGATGCGCGCCCGGGTCCACACGCCGGCGCGACCGCCCGCGTCGAACCCCCCTGTCGCAAAACGCCAGTCGACGGCGTTGCCATAACCCCAGTCATCCGGCACACCGACGAAGAACGAGCTCGCCGAGTGCTCCGGCAGGGCTGGCAGCTCGGCCGGCTGGTCGCCGACCTCGGCCGTCGACGCCTCGGTCCGGCGGATCTGCCAGGCGGTGGCAGTGACCGCCAGCACGTCGTCTGCATACAGCTGCCCTTGGACCAGCTGGACCCGCCGACCGGCGCGGACGACGCCCGCCTCGGTGCGGATCCGGCCCTGCGGGATGGGACCGAGCATGTCGATGGTGACACGGGCGAAGGTCAGGTCCGGGTCCGAAGTGGCGTTCTCCATGGCCCGCCCGAGCAGCGCGGCCGGCGGTCCGCCGTGCTGGGCCGTGAGGTCCCAGGGGCTCGATGTCGCTGGCGTGGAGTCGAACTCGCCGTCACCGCGCGGGAGGTAGAAAGCCTCGTACTGGGTCATGACGCCAGTCTGCCCGACCGCAACGGCGGTGCGGTCGAGCGCGCGGCGTGAGGTGGTCGGGCCGTGCGGTGGTGGTCGGCGCGCGGCGGCGCCGGTAGGGGCTCAGGAGCACGACGCGCGCGGGGCACCGACGCAGGCAGGCCGCGCCCGCCAGTGGCGGACGCGGCCTGCGCGGTGCTGTGGTGCTGTGGTGCTGTCATGCGTGGTGCGTGGTGCGTGGTGCTGTGGCGCGTGGTGCTGTGGTCAGACCCAGGCTCAGTGACCGTGCCCGTGTCCGTGACCGCCGGCGCCGGACTCCTCGGTCTCCTTCTTCTCCACGACGAGCGTGTCGGTGGTCAGGACCATCGATGCGATCGAGGCGGCGTTGATCAGCGCGGAGCGGGTGACCTTGACCGGGTCGATGACGCCGGCCTTGATCAGGTCGCCATACTCGCCGGTCGCGGCGTTGAGGCCGTTCCCCGCAGTCAGCTCGGCGACCTTGGACACCGCGACATAGCCCTCGAGGCCGGCGTTCTCGGCGATCCAGCGCAGCGGCTCGTTGACCGCCTTGCGGACGATGTTCGCTCCGGTCGCCTCGTCACCGTCCAGACCGAGACCGTCGATGACGGCGGCGGCGTGGACCAGGGCCGAGCCACCGCCGGCGACGATGCCCTCCTCGATCGCCGCACGAGTGGCGGAGATCGCGTCCTCGATGCGGTGCTTCTTCTCCTTGAGCTCGACTTCGGTGTGGGCGCCGACCTTGATGACGCAGACGCCACCGGCCAGCTTGGCGAGGCGCTCCTGGAGCTTCTCGCGGTCCCAGTCGGAGTCGGTGCGCTCGATCTCGGACTTGATCTGGTTGACCCGACCGGACACCTCCTCGGAGGAGCCGCCGCCCTCGATCACCGTGGTGTCGTCCTTGGTGACGACGACGCGGCGGGCCTGGCCCAGCACGTCCAGGTCGACCTGGTCGAGCTTGAGCCCGACCTCCTCGGCGACGACCTGGGCGCCGGAGAGGATCGCGAGGTCCTGCAGCATCGCCTTGCGGCGGTCACCGAAACCGGGGGCCTTCACCGCGACGACGTTGAAGATGTTGCGGATCTTGTTGACCACCAGGGTCGAGAGCGCCTCACCGTCGATGTCCTCGGCGATGATGAGCAGCGGCTTGCCGGTCTTGACGACCTTCTCCAGGATCGGCAGGAGGTCGGCGATGGCCGAGATCTTGCCCTGGTTGATCAGCACGTAGGCGTCCTCGAGGACGGCCTCCATGCGCTCGGGGTCGGACACGAAGTACTGGGAGATGTAGCCCTTGTCGAACTGCATGCCCTCGGTGAACTCGAGCTCGGTCGTCGTCGTCGAGGACTCCTCGACGGTGATGACGCCGTCCTTGCCGACCTTGTCGAACGCCTCGGCGATGAGCCCGCCGATGACCTCGTCCTGCGCGGACAGCGAGGCGACCTGGGCGATCTCCTCCTTGCCCTCGATCTCGCGGGCGGTGGCGATGAGCTGGGCGCTGACCGCCTCCACCGCCTTGTCGATGCCGCGCTTCAGGCTGGCCGGGGCAGCGCCCGCGGCGACGTTGCGCAGGCCTTCCTTGACCATGGCCTGGGCGAGCACGGTCGCGGTGGTGGTGCCGTCACCGGCGACGTCGTTGGTCTTGGTCGCGACCTCCTTGGCGAGCTGGGCGCCGAGGTTCTCGTACGGGTCCTCGAGCTCGATCTCACGAGCGATGGTCACGCCGTCGTTGGTGATGGTCGGCGCGCCCCACTTCTTGTCGATGACCACGTTGCGGCCCTTGGGGCCGAGGGTCACCTTGACGGCGTTCGCGAGCGCGTCGACACCGCGCTCGAGCGACTTGCGGGCGGAGTCGTTGAACTCCAGCGTCTTGGCCATGGGGTCCTTCTTCTGTTGGTGGAGCTCAGGTGATGGGTGGTGCAGGTGTGCGTGGGCCGCGCGCGAACGTGCCCTGTGCGCCGCAGTCGCGGCAGACAGGGCACGTCACGTCGTGCGGGGTCTGGCTCAGGCGACGACAGCGAGGACGTCACGGGCGGAGAGGATGAGGTACTCCTCGCCGCCGTGCTTGATCTCGGTGCCGCCGTACTTGCTGTAGATGACCCGGTCGCCCACGGCGAGGTCGAGCGGGACACGGTTGCCCTTGTCGTCGATACGACCGGGGCCCACCGCCAGGACTTCGCCCTCCTGGGGCTTCTCCTTGGCGGTGTCGGGGATGACCAGGCCTGAGGCCGTGGTCTGCTCTGCTTCGACGGACTTGACGACGATGCGGTCTTCGAGCGGTTTGATGGAAACCGACACGGTGGGACCTCCCCTTCGGGAATGTCGGAGTGGACGTTGGACTGGGTGCGCAGATGCCGTGCCGGTCGCCGTCGCGGGGGTCGACCAGTGGCTCCTGCTGGCACTCAGCAAGGCTGAGTGCCAATGGCAAACCTAGGCCGGAGCTGGCACTCGGTCAACCCGAGTGCCAATCCGTGACCCGTCCGCTGCGGGAGGACCGGTCCGCAGCGGGCGTTCAGCGGGCGCTCAGCGGGTCAGCGTGAGGTCGCGGCGGGTCCGTGCGACCTGGGTGAACCCGGCGGCTCGCAACAGCTCACCCTCCTCCGGCTCCTGTTCGTCGACATACGCCAGCAGGCGGGCCACCCGACCCAGGTGCAGCCAGTGCGCCGCCTCCCACAGCAGCGCCTGCGCCACCCGGGGCCCGTCGGGCGGGTCCCCCATGACCTGGAGGTTGCCGATGTCCGCGAGCGAGGCGCCACCTGCGTACCGCCCGGCCTCGCCGAGCGTGGTGTCGACCTCGACCACACCGACGTCGGCCCCGCTCACCTCGTCCACCAGCAGCAGGCGGGTGCCGTTGATGCCGAGCGTGCGCTCCAGCCGCGTGCCGGGCAGCGGCTTCAGGCCGCGCCAGAGGTCCTCGGTCAGAGCCAGCAGGATCGCCTCCGCCCGACCGCCGGTGAAGCCGGCCGCGGCATACAGCCGGTGCACGTGCGCCCACGCCTCGGGGACCCCGTAGACGCCGGGCACCGGCAGGGTGCCGTCGCCGTGGACGACCCGGACCCCCCGGTCGCGGGCGACCTTGAGGGCGGCGGCCAGTACGGCCTCCCCTGCGTCGGGCCCGCCCGGCGCGAACGGCTGCTCCGGCCAGCACAGCAGCCACCGGATCTCGGCCGTGCCCCGATAGGCGGGGCCGACCTCCTCGGTACTGGCGTACCGGAGCAGGTGGGTCGCGGCCGCCACCCGCCCACTGACCTCGGCCACCAGCGTGACCCTCTCTGCGACCCAGGGGTCCACCACGAACTCGCCCGGGTCGCGCTCGAGGTTGCCGAGCAGGGCCTGGACGGACACGGTGCTCCCGGGGACCACTGCAGCGGCGTGGGCGTTGACCAGCGCGGCGACCTGGTCCCGGTCGGAGCGCACGAAGGGTCGGACCCGAACCCGCGTCATGGGACCTCCTGCCGAACCCCGGGCGAGCCTGCCCCGAGCGGCCTGCCCGGGACGGGTCCGGGACGGAGCTGCGCGACTCAGACATACCGCGACGTGGTCAGCGGGTGAAGTGACCCGCTGCCGGTGCGGTACCTGCCCGACCGTAGTCCCGCGGCAGTGTCCTGGGAACACCTGCGGCCGTGGCGGACTTGTGGACGACAGGAGCCGTCGCCATCCGCGACGACCACGGCACGGAGGTCTGTCCCGATGCGCTACACCACCCTCGGCCAGACCGGTCTGCAGGTCTCGGCGATCACCCTCGGCTGCATGAGCTGGGGCGACCCCACCCGCGGCGGCCACGCGTGGGTCAAGGACGAGGCCTTCGCGACCCGGACCATCCGGGCCGCGCTGGAGGCCGGGATCACGGTGTTCGACACCGCCAACGTCTATTCCGGTGGAAGCAGCGAGGAGATCACCGGGCGCGCGCTCGCGGCCCTGGCCCCTCGCGAGGACGTCGTCATCGCGACCAAGGTCAACATGCCGATGCGGCCCGGGCGATACGGAAGAGGCCTGTCCCGCAAGGCCATCCTGCACGAGGTCGACGCCAGCCTGAGGCGCCTCGGCACCGACTACATCGACCTGTACCAGATCCACCGGTGGGACCCCGTCACCCCGATCGAGGAGACCATGGAGGCGCTGCACGACGTGGTCCGCGCGGGCAAGGCGAGATACCTCGGCGCCTCCTCGATGTACGCGTGGCAGCTCGCGAAGGCGCAGTACACGGCCGACCTCGGCGGCTGGACCCGGTTCGTCTCGATGCAGGACCACTACAACCTGCTCTATCGCGAGGAGGAGCGCGAGATGCTGCCGTTCTGCCTCGACCAGGGCGTCGGCGTGCTGCCGTGGAGCCCGCTCGCTCGGGGTCGTCTGACGCGCCCGTGGGACAGCCAGACCACCCGCTCGGAGACCGACGAGTTCGGCGGAACCCTCTATCGCGACGAGGACGCCGCGATCGTGGACCAGGTCCAGCAGACGGCCGGCGACCGCGGCGTGAGCGCCGCGCAGGTCGCCCTGGCGTGGGTCATGGCCCAGCCCGCGGTGACCTCGCCGATCGTCGGAGTCACACGACCCGAGCACCTGGTGGACGCCGTCGCCGCGCTGGACCTCGAGCTGTCCGCTGATGAGCTCGAGGTGCTCGGCGCCGGCTACCTGCCGCACACCGTCGCCGGCCACGTCTGAGGCAGCTCCTCACCCGTCCGTGCGCGAGGATGAGGGTCATGGACCCCGACCTCGTGCGGCAGCTCGCCACCGGCGAGGGCTGGGGCCTGCTGCAGGCGCTGCCCGCTTATGACCAGACCCAGGCGCTGTCGCTGCAGACCCGGCTCCGCGACGCGGGTTTCCAGCCCGAGCTGGTGGCAGCGGCCCTGGCGCAGTCTCGGATGCGCCTGAGAGCGCGGGAGAAGTTCGGAGAGTTCGCCGACGGGATGCTGTTCACCGCGGACGGGCTCGAGCAGGCCACCCGCCTGGAGGTGGCCGCCCGCCACGCGGAGCGGTTCCGTGCTGCCGGCGTGCGAACGGTCCACGACCTCGGCTGCGGCATCGGGTCCGACGCGATGGCGCTGTCCGGGCTGGACATCGCGGTGCGAGCCGTGGACGCGGACCCGACCACCGCCGCGGTGGCGGCCGTGAACCTGCGCCACTGGGCCTCGGCGACCGCCGACGCGATCCACGCCGAGGACATACCCCTGCCCACCGGGCGGGCGGCGAGCGGGGTCGGCGCCTGGCTCGACCCGGCGCGGCGGAGACCCGGCGTCGCCGATGCCCGCGGCCGCACCCACCGCCTGTTCAGGCTCGAGGACCTGTCCCCTGGGTGGGGCTTCGTGAACGAGGTGGCCCAGCAGCTCCCGGCGACCGGCGCCAAGCTCAGCCCCTCGTTTCCCCACGCGGCCGTGCCACCGGGCTGTGAGGCGCAGTGGACGTCGTTCGGCGGCGAGGTGGTGGAGTGCGCACTCTGGTGGGGGCCGCTGGTCCGCACCCGAGGTCGGACCGCGCTGGTCCTGCACCGGGACGGCGGGGTGGTGCAGGTCCGCGAGACCGATGGGGACGGGACGGCGCCGACCGCCCGGCGGCTCGCCGACCTCGGCCCCTGGCTCTACGAGCCCGACCGGGCCGTGCTGCGCGCCGGGTTGACGGCCACCGTGACCGCGGCCGTGGACGGTGTCGAGCTCGACACCGGCGTCGGGTACGTCGGCTCCCACCAGGCCGCCGAGGTCCCCGGTGCACGCCGCTTCGCGGTGGAGGAGGCGATGCCCTTCAACGTCAAGGCGCTGCGTGCCTGGCTCGCCGACCGGGGCATCACGTCGGTGACCCTGAAGAAGCGGGGCGTCAGCGTGGATGCCGACCAGCTCCGACGCCAGCTGCGAGTGACCGAGGGCGGGCCGGGACCGGAGGCGGTGCTGGTGGTGACCCGGGTGCAGGGTCAGCAGGTGGTGCTGGTGGTCCGCCCGACCTGACCCAGCGCAGCCCGAGACCCTCTTCCTTGCCCTTTGCGTCCACTTGTCCACCGGTGAGGGAGATCACCGTGATCGAAATGTGACATCTGGCGCCTTGGCCCCTACCCTCGTGGAAACGACATCTCCGGCCGCGTCCCCTGCGCTGGCTGGAACACGCGTTCTCCCCCGCACCACCGTTGCACCTCCCCCTCGCGCCACCGTCGTCGCGGCCCCGCACGATCGAAGTTCCGCCGTGCGAGGACCGACGTCCTTCCCCACACCAACCACCCCTGAGGTTCATTCTTCGTGTCTTCCCCTGAGACTCGGCAGAGCGGACGCCACCGGGCACCGCGAGCCACGCGCTTCGGCGCCCCTGCGACCGTGCTCCGCGAGGCCGCTCCCGGCGCCATCAAGGCCAGCGTCACGCTGGTCGCCGCGATGGGCGTCGCCGCCTCCCTCGGCCTGACCATCCCGTCGACGTCGGTGGCCAACGACAGCGGGGCGCGCGCCGCATCCGCCACCCCCACGGTGGGCGCCCTGCGCGCGCCGGCCGCACCGGCCGCCCGTCAGGACATCGGGCTGACCGGCTTCACCGCTACGGCCAAGCCCCTGGACCCGCTGTCGCCCGAAGGCGTCAAGGTGCGGATCTCCCAGGCGGCCTCGCGTGGGGTCGACTACCAGCGCAAGGGCCTGTCCTACGAGTCCGGCCTGCAGCCCAACGCGATCGCCGTGGCCAACGCCGTGCGCAAGAACTTCCCGAGCATCAGCACCATCGGCGGCTACCGCCCCGGAGACCCGCTGGACCACGGCAGCGGCCATGCGGCCGACATCATGTGCACGACCGAAGAGGGCAACGCGGTGGCTGCGTTCTTCCAGGCCCGGGCCGCGGACTACAACATCAAGTACATCATCTGGCGCCAGCGCATCTGGTATCCCGGGAGCTCCTCAGGCGCCTGGCGGATGATGGCGGACCGCGGTGGCATCACCGCGAACCACTACGACCACGTGCACATCTCGGTGAACTGAACGCCAGCTCGACCCTGACCTGTGGTCAGAGAGTGCCGTCAGGCTGTGCGCCCTCGTGCCGCACCGCCTCGGCACCGGCCAGCAGTCCGGCGCGCAGTGCGGTCTCGCGGTCGGCTCCGGCGGCCAGGGCGGCTGCCAGTGCACCACAGAACGCATCGCCGGCACCGGTCGTGTCACGGACCTCAGCGGCCGGCACCTCGACCGCTGGCTGCTGGTCGCCGTCCCAGGCCGCACCGTTCGCGCCGAAGGTGACCACGACCGACCCCGCGACCAGCTCGGAGTCGGCGAGCGACAGCGCCTCGTGCTCGTTGGCCACGACGGGGTCGGCGACCGCGACGACATCCGCGGGCAGACCCGCGTACGGCGCGACGTTGAGCACCACCCGCGCCCCCGCGGCGTGCGCGAGCCGGACGGCTGCGGCGACCGTGTCGAGCGGCACCTCCAGCTGGGCGAGCAGCACATCACCGGGAGCAAGGTCACGGACCGGTCCGAGGTCGCGCTCGGAGAGCGCGCCGTTGGCCCCGGGCACCACGACGATGGTGTTCTCCCGCTCCTCGTCCACGGCGATCCACGCCTGGCCGGTCGGCAGGTCCGGGTCGGTGCCCAGACCGCTGGTGTCCACCCCCAACGCCTGGAGCCGTTGGCGGTAGGCCCGGCCCCCGTCGTCGTCCCCGACGCGCCCCACCATGACGACCTCGGCACCGGCCGCTGCCGCGGCCACCGCCTGGTTGGCGCCCTTGCCACCGGCCACCCGGGCGAAGCCCTGGCCGAGCACCGTCTCCCCCGGCTTCGGGTGGCGCTCCACCGAGGTGACCAGGTCCACGTTCAGCGACCCGAGTACGACCACCTTGCCCATCTGGCCTCCGTCCGGTGTCGGCGCCGGGACGGCGCCGTTCCCGGACAGTGTGGCGCACCGCCCACCAGGTCCAGGACTGGTCCGGGGTGCCCTGGCACTTCCGCTGCTGCAGCGCGGTACCCTCCGCGCTGGATCCGCCGACCGCGCTGTGGCAGAACGAGCGGGCCGCGCGCATCGGGGCCTCCACCGCGGGCCTCCACCGCGGGCCTCCACCGAGGGCCTCGTCTGAGCCTCATCTATGGCGCGACCGTGGCCAACCACAGGTCGGCAAAACGGCTCCCGTCGACCTCCAGGCAGACGTCGACCTGCGCTGGGGCAGGGCCGTGCGGGTCGTGCGCGAGGTCGCCGTCCCAGTCGCGGCGGTCGACGATCGTACGGCCCCGCGACCAGGTCCCCGCGAGCTCGACCCGCACGGGGAGGCGCTGGGTGCGCAGGGCCGTGGGCTCGAGCACGGCGCACACCGCCCCGGCGTCGCCGATGGTCGCCGCGTCCCGCCCGAAGCGGTCGCACTGGAACTCGACCAGCCGACCAGCCAGCTCGGCCGACCCGCGACCACCGACCGCGACCAGCGCCGCTGCCTGCGCCCGGGTGACCACGGGCTCGTAGAAGACGTCCAGCCCGTACATCCGGGCCGGGACCCCCAGCTCGGCACAGGCGTCCAGGACCACGGCTGCGGCCTCAGGATCGTGGAACACGTTGAACTCGGCCGAGGCGGTGGCGTTGCCCACGTGCGCCGCACCACCCATGAAGACGACCTCGCGGATCCCGGCGGCAGCCTCCGGCCAGGTGCGCAGGAGCAGGGCCAGGTTGGTCATCGGCGCCAGGGTGACGACGGTGACCCCGCGCTCGCCGCGCTCGCCGGCGGCGGCAGCCGCCGTCAAGACGTCGCGGAGCAGCTCCACCGCGTGCCGAGGATCGGGGACCCGTTGTGCTGCAGGCCAGCCGAGGTCGGCCATGCCGTCCTCGCCGTGGACGTGCCGGGCGTGCACCGCGTGCTCGAGCAGTGGTCGCGCGGCCCCAGCGGCCACGGCGACGTCGTCACGCCCGGCAGCGGACAGCGCGATGAGGGTGTTGCGCACGACGTCGGCCAGGGGCGCGTTGCCGCCGACGCACGTGACCGCCCGGAGGTCCAGTGCGCGGTGACGGGCGGCGAACAGCAGCGCGCAGGCGTCGTCGACACCGGTGTCGACGTCGAGCACGACGGGGAGACGGTCCGCACCAGCCATGGTCCCGATCCTGCCAGAGCCGGCCGCGGTCAGGCCTGGACGAGCTCCACGGGCATCGAGGAGTCGGCGGGCAGGTCGAGGTTGGAGGGGGTGCGGCCGCGGAGCACCATCTGCGCGCCGAGCGCGGCGACCATGGCGCCGTTGTCGGTGCACAGGCCGGGGCGGGGCACCCGCAGCGAGATCCCCACGTCATCGCAGCGCTCCTGGGCCATCGCCCGCAGCCGGGAGTTCGCGGCCACCCCTCCCCCGATCTGGAGGTGCCGCACGCCCTGCTCGAGGCAGGCGCGGACCGCCTTGCGGGTGAGCACGTCGGTGACCGCCTCCTGGAACGACGCAGCCACGTCGGCCACCGGCACCGGTTCGCCCGCGCGCTCGCGCGCCTCCACCCAGCGGGCCACGGCGGTCTTCAGGCCCGAGAACGAGAAGTCGAAGCGGTGCCGCTCGAGATCGCGGCCAGTGGTCAGCCCACGGGGGAAGTCGATCGCGACCGCGTTGCCGTCGCGGGCCACCCGGTCGATGTGCGGACCACCGGGGAACGGCAGGCCGAGGACCCGGGCGACCTTGTCGAACGCCTCACCCGCGGCGTCGTCGATCGTCGCCCCGAGCGCAGTGATCTCCGAGGTGACGTCGGGCACGAGCAGCAGCGAGGAGTGGCCGCCCGAGACGAGCATCGCCAGCGTCGGCTCGGGCAGCGGACCGTGCTCGACGATGTCGACCGCGACGTGCGACGCCAGGTGGTTGACGCCGTACAGCGGCACGCCCAGCGCCACCGCGAGCGACTTCGCCGCGGCCACGCCGACCATGAGCGCGCCGGCCAGCCCCGGACCAGACGTGACGGCGATCGCGTCGACCTCCGAAATCCTCACCTGCGCTGTGGCACAGGCTCGTTCGATGGTCGGCACCATGGCTTCCAGGTGCGCGCGACTGGCGATCTCGGGCACCACACCGCCAAAGCGGGCATGCTGCTCGACGCTGCTCGCAATCGTGTCGGCGAGCAGCGTCTCACCCCGGACCAGTCCGACGCCGGTCTCGTCGCAGGACGTCTCGATGCCCAGGACCAGCGGCTGGTCAGTCGTCATCCGGGCCTCCGGTCGTCGTCGCGTCACGCTCGCCAGCGCGCAGGTGCAGCCGCATGACGACCGCGTCCACATTGCCCGGCTGGTAGTAGCGGCGCCGGAGGCTGAGGATCTCGAAACCCGCCCTGTCATAGAGGGTTCGGGCTGACGCGTTGTCAGCGCGGACCTCGAGCATCAGCGTGGTGGCGCCGCCGGCCCGCGCCCGCTCGACCACCTCGGCGAGCAGGTGTCGGCCCAGCCCCACGCCCTGCGAACCGGGTGCCACGGCGATCGTCATGAGGTCGGCGACGTCACCGCCGTGGTCGATCCCGGCATATCCGAGCACGTTGTGTGGCTCCTGTCGTCGCCGCACCAGGAGGTACTCGCGTCGGGGGCGGCCGGCGAGCTCGGACCACCACGTCGCCTCGGTCCACGCGTCGTGGGCGAACAGCTCCTGCTCGAGTCCAGCGAGCTCGGGCAGGTCGGTCCACGCCACGTCCTGCCACCCCGACACCGTCCGCGCCGCGGCCTCGGCGCTCACGGCGCCCGACCCTCGGTGGGGGCGAGGGCGGGCTTGCGGCCCGCCTGGGGCACCGCGTCGGGTCGACGCAGGTATGACGGCTCGACCGGCATCGGCACGCCCGCGGCCAGGAGCGCCACCGCCACCTCGGCCAGGGCCGCCGCGCGGACGTCCAGCGGTTGAGCCGCCGGCGCGAGCAGGTGCGGATACAGCACGGCTCCGCGGCCCACGACCGGTCGTCCCTCCAGCGCCGCACCGACCGTCGCCGGATAGTCGACGGCCGGCCCGGACGTGCGCTCGGCCCGGCCGGCGTCCACGATGTACGACGCCCAGTACACCTCCTTGCGGCGTGCGTCGGTCGCCACCACGAACCGTTGTCCCACAGCGCCTTTCGCCGCGGCCTCGTGCGCCAGGGCGTCGAGGCTGCACACGCCGTGGACCGGGATCCCGCGAGCGTGCGCGAAGACCGTCCCGGTCACCATCCCGACGCGAAGCCCGGTGAACGGGCCTGGTCCGGTGCCCACCACGACGTCGGTCACCTCCGCCGGCGTCAACCCGGTCTCGGCGAGCACGGCGGCGACGCTCGGGGCGACCGTCTCGGTGTGGCGCCGAGCGTCGATGGTGGAACGCTCGGCCAGGACTGCGGAACCGTCGTGCAGGCACACCGCGATCGCCGAGGTGGAGGTGTCGATGGCGAGCAGGATCACGCCGGCACCGCACTCGGGTCCAGGGCCACAGCGAGCTCGGCGACGACGTCGGACCAGCGGCCGCCGTGGGTCTGGAGGGTCAGCGTCCGCGCGGACTCGCCCGTGAGCAGCACCTCGAGGTAGTCGCTCGAGAGCACCTCGGCCAGACCGTGACCCCACTCCACCACCGTGACCGACTCCTCCAGCGATGCGTCGAGGTCGAGACCGTCGAGCTCGCCCAGACCGCCCAGGCGATAGGCGTCGACGTGGACCAGCGCGGGCCCACCGTGCAGCGACGGGTGCACCCGGGCGATGACGAAGGTGGGCGAGGTGATCGGGCCACGGACCCCGAGCCCCTCGGCCAGACCCTGGGTCAGCGTGGTCTTGCCGGCTCCCAGACCACCGGTGAGGACCACCAGGTCGCCGGCGCGCAGCACCGAGCCCAGCCGTGCGCCCGCGGCGTGGGTGTCCTCCGCCTCGCCCAGCTCCGGCGACCGCAACGTCCGCTCAGGCGCCACGCCGCTTCTCCCTGCGGGCAGCTGCGACCCTGCGCCGCTTGGCCATGTCGGTGACCACCCGGCGGCTCCGGGCGCGCGGAGCCGCGTGGGCCTCAGCCGTGCGCTGCCCACGCTCGATGAGCAGCAGGAGCTGCTCGGTCAACAGCTCGGGGTGCTCCAGCAGGATGATGTGACCCGCATCAGCGACCAGCACGTGCTCGGCGCCGGGCAACAGTCGCACGATCTCCTCGCTGTGGTCCGGCGGCGTCAGGATGTCCTTGTCCCCGTTGAACACCAGCGTCTCGATCCCGTCGAACGCGGCCAGCGCCTTGCTGCGGTTGTGCAGCTCGAACGTCGGCAGGAAGTCGGCCATCACGCTGAGCGGGGTCGAGAAGATCATGTCCGCGGTGAAGCGCACCGCCGCGGGCGGCACGGGCGAGGCAAAGCTGTAGCGCGCGACGAGAAAGTCCTCGAACTCCCGGCCGAGCCTGCGCGCGCGGGCCACGAAGGCCTGGCGCGCGCCCAGGCGGTCGAGCACCTGCGGACCCAGGCGGGAGATGATCCGGCCGGCCAGCTCCCCGAACCCGAGTGACACCAGCCGTCCACCCCCGGCGCTGGTCGCGACGAAGCCCGCGGCGACGACCCGGTCGCGGACGAACTCCGGGCGCTCCTCGGCGAGGGCCATCACGGTCATCCCCCCCATCGAGTGGCCGATGAGGGCGAGGGGTCCCTCGGGTGCGGTGGCCTGAATGACCGCGAACAGGTCGCGACCGAGTTGGTCGATGGTGCAGGAGTCCTCCGACCCCTGCTCGCTGCGGCCGTGGCCGCGCTGGTCCCAGGTCACCACGCGGTACCCCGCTGCGATCAGCGCCCGGCGCTGCAGGACCCAGCTCTGCAGGCTGAGGCAGTAGCCGTGGCTCAGCACGACGGTGGGTCGAGCTGGGTCGGCGAGGTCAGGGGCCGGCTCGTCGACCTCGACGTACAGCGGGACGCCGTCGTCGGTCAGGACGGCGAGCTCGCGGTCAGGTGTGTGGGCGTAGGCCCCGCGCGGGGTGAGGGCGGCGTAGGCCTCGTGCCGGCGACGGGTGACCACCCCGGCCGCGACCCCGGCGGCCGTCGCAGCGCTCGCCGCGGCCAACCCGATGCCGAGTCCGATGAGGGTGCGGGGCTGCGGGACCATCAGTCGTCGCCTCCCACGTAGACCCGGGGAACTCGTGCCCCGATCCGGGTCACGATCTCGTAGTTGATCGTGTCGACCGCTCGGGCCCAGTCCTGGGCCGTGGGCTCGCCGTCGGCCTCGCGCCCGAACACGACGACCTCGTCCCCCGCCTGCGCCTCCGTGCCCGCGCCGAGGTCGAGGACGACCTGGTCCATGCAGACCCGACCGGCGATCCGCAGCCGCTGACCGGCAACCTGCATCGGACCGAGATTCGTTGCGCTGCGGGGGATCCCGTCGGCATACCCCATCGGCACCAGACCGAGCCGGGTGTCGGCGGCGGTGTGGTACTGGTGCCCGTAGGACACGCCCTCGCCCGCCGGGTAGTCCTTGACCGACGCCAGCCGGGCGGTGACCCGCATGGCCTCCCGCAGGCCGTAGGCCGGGGGGCCACCGAGGTCGGGGACCGGCGACAGTCCGTACACCGCGAGTCCGGGGCGGACCAGGTCGAAGTGGGCCGAGGGGTTGGTCAGGGTGGCGGCGGAGTTGGCGAGGTGTCGCACCTGCGGTCGCAGGCCGGCCCGCTCGCCCTCGGCCACGGCGTCGGCGAACCGCACCTGCTGGGCCCGGACCGTCGGGTGGTCCGGTGCGTCGGCATACGCGAAGTGGGACCAGATCCCGGTGACGACCACTGCTCCCTCGGCCTCGAGGCCTCGAGCCTGCGCGACCAGGGCCGTGAAGTCCGCGCCGTGGGCGCCGTTGCGACCCAGCCCGGTGTCGACCTTGAGCTGGATGCGCGCGGTCACGCCGAGGTCGCGCGCCGCGGCGGCGACCTCCTCGATGGCCCACGCGGTGGCGACGGACAGGTCGATGTCGGCGCGGATCGCCCGCGCGAAGTCCTGCCCCGGGACCAGCAACCAGGCCAGCAGCGGCGCGGTGATGCCCGCGTCGCGCAGGACCAGCGCCTCGCCGAGCTGGGCCACCCCGAGCCAGGCTGCGCCTCCACGCACCGCCGCGCGGGCGCTGGGCAGCAGGCCATGGCCGTACCCGTCGGCCTTCACCACGGCCAGGACACCGGCCGAGCCGGACCGGCGGTCGAGCTCGGCGACGTTCGCGGTGATGGCCCCGAGGTCGACCTCGGCGGTCGAGGGCAGCCCGAGGTGGGTACGCGCGGCGGGCAGGGCTGTCATGGCCCCTCCAGTGTTCCAGACCTGCGGCTCCCGACGCCTCACCGGGCGCTCCGCCCGACCGACTCCTGGCGGAACGACGACCATTGGTCGCCGATCGGTGGCGGCGCACGGTCGGTTCGGGGGTTGCGGGCGCAGCAATGGTCGTCGGTACGCGGGGCGTGAGGCGACGCGGCGACGCCAGAAGGAGCGGCGGCGGGCAGCGGGGCTGGAAGTATGCGGGAGGCGGCGGGGCTGGAGTACGGCGGCGGGTCAGCGCCGCAGCAGGGCCGCGACCGCCGCCGGGATGGCGTGGGCCACCGCGAGCGCACGGACCGGGCCTCCTGGGTTCGCGTGGTCCGCCGCGACCCCGTGGACGAGGGCCGCGAGGCTCCCAGCGTCGAGCGGGTCGAGTCCGGCGGCCAGCAACACCCCACCGAGGCCGGCCAGCACGTCGCCGGCGCCCGCTGTCGCCAGCCAGGCAGGGGCGTCGGCCTGCGCGCGCACCGGACGGGCCGGGTCGGGCGAGACCACGACCGTGATCGCCCCCTTGAGGAGCACCGTGCAGCTCGTCAGCCCCGCGAGCCGGCGGGCGTGCTCCCACGGCGCGGACCGGACCTGCTCGCGGGTGACCTCCTCCTCGCCGAGCCGGCCGAGCAGCCGGGCGGCCTCCCCGGCGTGGGGGGTGAGGAGCGTCGGCGCGGTCCGGGGCCCGTCGATGAGGTCCAGACCACCGGCGTCGACCAGGCAGGGGAGGTCGGAGTCCAGCGCGTCGCGCGCCGCCGACACCTGGGCCAGCCCGTCGGGCGACCCGTCGGTGGCGTCCAGGCCGGGCCCGACCACCCAGGCCTGTACCCGGCCGGGCCCCATCACGGCCTCGGGGACGGCCGCCCGGACCAGCGCGGAGGGGGTGGGCGGCCCGACGTACCGCACCATCCCGGCGCCGGCACTCACGGCTGAGGTGACGGCGAGCAGCGGAGCCCCGGTGTAGTGCTCCCCGCCGGCGACGATCCCCACGACCCCGCGCGAGTACTTGTCGTCCCCCGGCCCGGGGACCGGCCAGAGCCCGGCCACGTCGTCGTAGGTCAGCCGCTCGGCGGCCGCGGCACCGGTGAGCTCCAGACCGATCTCGACCACGGTCAGCCGTCCGGTCGCCGGCGCCATCGGCGGGAGCAGGTGAGCCGGCTTGGCGACCCCGAAGGTCACCGTCTCGTCGGCGAACAGCACGTCCTCGCTCGGGCGCAGCCCGGCCGGGTCGACGCCGCTGGGGATGTCCACGGCCACGACGTACGCGCCGTCGGGCACCGCGTCGGCGAGCTCACGCCCGGCGGGTGGCAACCCGGGCCGGCCACCGATGCCGAGGATGCCGTCGAGCACGACCTCGGCCGCAGCCATCGCACCGCGCCAGTCGCCGTCGATGGGCACCAGCTCGACCCCAGCCTCCCGGGCCGCGGTCGCGGCCCCGTCGTGCAGGGTCCACGACCCGTGGACCGCGGTGACCCGGTGACCCTCCAGGGCCAGCGCGGCGCCGGCATACAGCGCGTCACCGCCGTTGTTCCCCGGGCCGGCAAGCACCACCAACCTCCTGGCACCCCGCTCGCGCATCCGCGCGGCGACCACCTCGGCCAGCCCCAGCGACGCGCGGCGCATCAGCTCGCCATCGGGCACGGTGTCCATCAGCACCGCCTCGGCGGCTCGGACCTCGTCGGGGTTCCACGCGCAGATCATGGGTCCAGCCTGCCCGATAGCCCCGCGGGGCAGTCCGGCGGAGCGAGGAGCGGTGCCCAGGTGGAGACCCTCAGCCCTCCGCGACGACGACAGCCGAGGCGATGCCGGCGTCGTGGGACAGCGAGAGGTGCAACGACCGCACCCCGAGTGCCTCGGCCCGCGCCTCCACCGTGCCGGTGACGAGCAGTGCCGGCTGTCCGCTCTCGGTGCGGTGCACCGTGGCGTCGACCCAGCGCAGGCCGACGGGCGCACCGAGGGACTTCGCCAGCGCCTCCTTGGCCGCGAACCGCGCGGCGAGGGAGTTGATCGGCAGGTCACGCTCGGTCTCGGTGAACAGCCGGTCCCGCAACGCCGGCGTCCGGGCCAGGGTCTGCTCGAAGCGGGCGACGTCGACGACGTCGATGCCGACGCCGAGGATCACCGGTCCGCCTCGGTCATCGCGCCACTGCGCCGCCGGGTCGCCGCGTCCCGCATCCTGCGTCCCACCACGGCCTACTCGACCGTGACGGACTTGGCCAGGTTGCGCGGCTGGTCGACGTCGAGCCCCTTCGCCGTCGCCAGCTCGGCGGCGAACACCTGCAGCGGCACCGTGGTGACCAGCGGCGCGAGCAGGGCGGGCGACGCGGGCACGCGGATCACCTCGTCGGCGAACGGAACCACGCCCTCGTCGCCCTCCTCGGCGATGACGATGGTGCGAGCCCCACGGGCGCGGATCTCCTGGATGTTGGAGACGACCTTGCCGTGCAGACCGTGCTCGCTGCTGGGCGAGGGGACGACCACGAACACCGGCTGGCCGGGCTCGATCAAGGCGATCGGGCCGTGCTTGAGCTCGCCTGCGGCGAACCCCTCGGCGTGGATGTAGGCGAGCTCCTTGAGCTTCAACGCACCCTCCATCGCGACGGGATACCCGACGTGCCGGCCGAGGAACAGCACCGCGCGGGTGTCGGCCATGAACCGGGCGATCTCACGGACCCGTCCCATCGAGTCGATGACGGTCTGGATCTTGTCCGGCATCGCCTGCAGCTCCTTCATCACACCCTGCGCCTCGTCGGCGTGGGTGCCGCCACGCAGCTGGGCGAGGTACAGGCCGAGGATGTAGCAGGCGGTGATCTGGGCGAGGAACGCCTTGGTCGAGGCGACCGCGATCTCCGGACCGGCGTGGGTGTAGAGCACCGCGTCGGAGGCGCGCGGGATCGTCGAGCCGTGGGTGTTGCAGATCGAGATCGTCTGCGCGCCAAGGTCGGTGGCGTGCTTGACGGCCATCAGCGTGTCCATCGTCTCGCCGGACTGGGAGATCGAGACCACCAGTGTCCGACCGTTCACCACCGGGTCGCGATAGCGGAACTCGTGGGCCAGCTCGACCTCGCACGGGATCCGGGTCCAGCGCTCCAACGCATACTTGGCGACCATCCCGGCGTACGCCGCGGTGCCGCAGGCGACGAAGACGATCTTGTCGACGGCGCGAAGGTCGTCCTCGGTGATCCGCAGCTCGTCCAGGACCAGCCGACCCTCGCCGTCGGTGCGGCCCAGCAGGGTGTCGGCGACCGCCTGCGGCTGGTCGTGGATCTCCTTCTCCATGAAGGTGGCGAACCCGCCCTTCTCGGCGGCCGCCGCGTCCCAGGTGACGTCGTACGCCGTGCCCTCGGCCGGGGTGCCGTCGAACCCGATGACGGTGGCCCCGTCCGCGGTGATCGTGACGATCTGGTCCTGCCCCAGCTCGAGCGCCGACCGCGTGTAGCCGATGAACGCGGCCACGTCGGAACCGAGGAAGTTCTCGCCGTCGCCGAGGCCGACGACCAGCGGGCTGTTGCGCCGCGCGCCGACGACGACGCCGGGAGCGTCGGCATGGATCGCCAGCAGCGTGAAGGCACCCTCGAGCCGGTTGCAGACGTGCCGCATCGCCTCGGTGAGGTCGCCGGTCTCCGCGAAGGCCGCCGCGACGAGGTGCGCGGCGACCTCGGTGTCGGTCTCGGAGAGGAACTCGACACCATCGGCCAGCAGCGCGGTCTTGAGCTGGTGGAAGTTCTCGATGATGCCGTTGTGGATCAGGGCGAGCCGCTGGTCGGCGCCCCCGCGGTGCGGGTGGGCGTTGCGGTTGGTCGGGCCACCGTGGGTCGCCCAGCGGGTGTGGCCGATCGCGGTGCTCGACGGTGGGAGGACGTCATCCTCGACGGCACGGCGGAGGTTCTCCAGCTTGCCTGCCCGCTTCTCGCTCGCGAGACCGTCGTCGGTGACCAGGGCGACACCGGCCGAGTCGTATCCGCGGTACTCCAGGCGCGCCAGCCCGTCCATCACCACGTCCAGGGCCTTGCCGTCCACGGCCTGACCCACGTAGCCCACGATCCCGCACATGGCCGCCAGCCTAGACCGCGACGCGCCCCGTTCCCGACGGCCACGAGTGGTGGGACACAATGGCCCCGTGACCCACACCGGCAGCCACGCCGGCTCGTCGGCCGGCCCGTCGCCGTACGTCGAGCTCGACCGCCGCACGTGGGCCCGGCTGCGCGAGAACCTGCCGACCAGCCTGACCCAGGCCGACATCACCTCGTTGCGTGGGTTGGGCGACCGGCTCGACCTCGCCGAGGTCGAACAGGTGTACCTGCCCCTGTCGCGGCTGCTCAACTTCTATGTCGGCGCGACCGCGGGCCTGCACCGCGTCACCTCCGACTTCCTGGGGGAGCGGCCGGCCAAGATGCCGTTCATCATCGGCGTCGCCGGGTCGGTCGCGGTCGGCAAGTCCACGACAGCGCGCATCCTGCAGGAGCTGCTCAGCCGGTGGCCGGGAACGCCCCGCGTCGCACTGATCACCACCGACGGGTTCCTGTGGCCGAACGCCGAGCTCGAGCGGCGAGGGCTGTTGGAGCGCAAGGGTTTTCCGGAGTCCTACGACCGGCGGTCCCTGCTCCGGTTCATCACCGAGGTGAAGTCGGGGCGGACCGAGGTCGGCGCGCCGGTGTACTCGCACCTCACCTATGACATCGTCCCCGGCGAGCGGGTCATGGTGCACCAGCCCGACGTGCTCATCGTCGAGGGGCTCAACGTGCTGCAGGCCCCCAGGATCGGTCCGGAGGGGCGCACCGGGCTCTCGGTGAGCGACTTCTTCGACTTCTCGGTCTATGTCGACGCCCACCTCGAAGACATCCAGCGGTGGTACGTCGAGCGCTTCCTGCGCCTGAGGCAGACCGCGTTCGCCGACCCCGACTCCTACTTCCACCGGTACGCCGCACTCTCCGACGAGGAGGCCGTCGCCACCGCCACCGGGATCTGGGAGCGGATCAACGAGCCCAACCTGCGCGAGAACGTGCTGCCCACCCGGGTGCGTGCGACGGCGGTGCTCGCCAAGGGTCCGGACCACACGGTCAACCGGGTGCGGCTCCGCAAGCTCTGAGCCCCGGCCCGGCCGCTGCGGCTCGGACTGGCCCATGATGGGCAGATGAGCGACCAGACCACTGCCGACTCCCGCGCCACCCGCACCGAGCACGACTCGATGGGCGAGGTCGAGGTGCCCGCCGACGCACTCTGGGGGGCTCAGACCGCCCGCGCCGTGGCGAACTTCCCCATCTCGGGCCAACCAGTTCCGGTCGGCGTCGTACACGGACTGGCCGAGCTCAAAGGGGCTGCGGCAGAGGTGAACTCACAGCTCGGGGTGATCGATCCCGAGCGAGCGGCGGCCATCGTCGCCGCGGCGCGGGAGGTCGCCGAGGGACGACACGACGAGCAGTTCCCGATCGACGTGTTCCAGACCGGCTCGGGCACCTCGACCAACATGAACGCCAACGAGGTGATCGGCCGGATCGCCCACCTGGCCTCGGGCCTGGACGTGCACCCCAACGACCACGTCAACGCTGGTCAGTCCAGCAACGACACCTTCCCCAGCGCGGTCCGCATCGCCGCCACCCTGGCCGTCCACCACGACCTCGTGCCCTCGTTGCTCCACCTCGGGGCCACGCTCGGGACCAAGGAGGAGGAGTTCGCCCTCGTCGTCAAAGCCGGCCGGACCCACCTCATGGACGCGGTCCCGGTCACGCTGGGGCAGGAGTTCTCCGGGTACCGCCGTCAGGTCGAGCTCGCCGCCCAGCGCGCGGTCACGGCGGCGCACGCCACGGCCGAGCTCCCGCTGGGCGGCACGGCTGCCGGCACCGGGATCAACGCGGCACCGGGTTTCGCCGCGGCGGTCATCACGCTGGTGTCCGCACGGACCGGCGTCCAGTTCAGGGAGGCGGCCAACCACTTCGAGGCCCAGGCCGCGCAGGACGCCGTCGTCGAGCTGAGCGGCGCGCTCAAGGTGGCGGCGGTCAGCCTCACCAAGATCTGCAACGACCTGCGCTGGATGTCCTCCGGTCCCCGGGCCGGCCTCGGCGAGATCCGCCTGCCCGACCTCCAGCCGGGGTCGAGCATCATGCCGGGCAAGGTCAACCCGGTGGTGTGCGAGGCGACCCTGCAGGTCTGCGCACAGGTGATCGGCAACGACACCACGATCACGGTGGCCGGCGCGAGCGGAGCGTTCGAGCTCAACGTCATGCTCCCGGTGCTGGCGCGCAACGTGCTGGAGTCGGCGACCCTGCTCGCCGCTGCCGCACGCCTGCTGGCCGACCGCTGCGTGGCCGGCATCGTCGCCGACGAGCAGCGTTGCCTGGACCTGGCCCAGGGCTCGCCGGCGATCGTCACGCCGCTCAACCGCTACATCGGGTACGAGGCCGCCGCAGCGGTCGTCAAGCAGTCCTTGAACCAGCAGCGCTCGATCCGCGAGGTGGTGCTCGCCCGCGGGCACGTGGAGCGCGGCGAGCTCACCGAGACCCAGCTCGACGAGGCGCTGGACGTGCTGGCGATGACGCGCCCACCGACCTGAGCAACCGGTCGCAGGGATCGCCCGGCGAGGGGTGCTCGGCCGGTCAGGTGCCGATCAGTACCAGTTCATCGCCTGGGAGTGGCCCCAGGCGGCACACGGAGTGCCGTAGCGGCTGGCGATGTAGTTCAGGCCCCACGTGATCTGGGTGACCGGGTTGGTCGCCCAGTCCGCACCAACGCTGGCCATCTTGGAGCCCGGCAGCGACTGCGGGATGCCGTAGGCGTCCGAGGTCGGGTTGTCCGCCGCGTAGTTCCAGCCGGACTCCTTGGTCCACAGGCTGTCCAGGCAGCCGAACTCGCCCTCCGAACCCCAGCCGCGGTCGGCCATCAGGACGCGGGCGGCGCCTCGGGGGTCGGCCTGGGCGCCGGCGAGCGCCGCTTGGCGCTGAGCGACCAGCGCCTTGCGGGCCTTGTCGCGCGCAGCCCTCTCGGCGGCCTTGCGACGGGCCGCGGCGGCGGCCTGAGCCCGGACGATGGCCACCTGGCGCTGACGCTCGACGTAGGCCGACGCCGCGAGGTTGGCCGACTGGCGGGCCGATGCGAGCCGGCTCGAGTCCTCGATCGCGGTGTCGCTGGCCTCGTCGGCCTGGGCGATCGCCTCGGGGCTCACCGTGAAGGCGGCGGCGGTGGTCGGGGGCTCACCTCCGGCTGCGACCCCGGCGGCCGTGGTGGCGACCAGCACCATCAGCAGGCTGGTGCTGACCACCGGGCGACGAAGCGATCGGAGGGCTCGGTTCGGCATGCGGCGGGGCGCGGCACGGCGTACGGGCGCGCGGTGATGGCCGGCGTACTGACTGCTCACAGGGTCCTTTCGGGGGCTCTGCCCACGCCGGGTCCGAAGGGGAGGACCCGCAGGGCAGTGACCGGTCCGACACGACCGCAGCCAGGGGTGCTGCGAGGTCTCGTGGAGGACCAACGACGCCGCACGTTATCAAAATGAGATGCGGCCTCACAAACGACCTGTGACGGATGTGACCGATGTGACTGGAGGGGCCCAAATCCCGTCCCTTCGGACGAGAACCTGCGCATGGTGCGCGATCCGAGCGCCGATCGTCGCTGGTGACGCAACCCCGTCGGCGGCCCCCGCGTCAGACCTCCAGGCCCTCCAGCAGGTCGGTGACCAGCGCGGCGATCGGGCTGCGCTCGCTGCGGTTGAGGGTGATGTGCGCAAACAGCGGATGGCCCTTGAGCGCCTCGATGACCGCGGCGACACCGTCGTGGCGCCCGACTCGCAGGTTGTCCCGCTGGGCGACGTCGTGCGTGAGCACCACCCGGGAGCCCTGACCGATCCGGGAGAGCACCGTCAGCAGCACGTTGCGCTCCAGGGACTGTGCCTCGTCGACGATCACGAAGGCGTCGTGCAGCGAGCGTCCTCGGATGTGGGTCAGCGGCATGACCTCGAGCATCCCGCGGTCCATGATCTCCTCGACCACCTCGTGGGACACGAGGGCACCGAGGGTGTCGAACACCGCCTGCGCCCACGGGCTCATCTTCTCGGCCTCGCTACCGGGGAGATAGCCGAGCTCCTGGCCACCGACCGCGTACAGCGGCCGGAACACCACGACCCGGCGCTGCTGGCGCCGCTCCATGACCGCCTCGAGCCCGGCGCAGAGCGCGAGCGCGCTCTTGCCCGTGCCTGCGCGGCCGCCGAGGCTGACGATGCCCACGTCGGGGTCGAGCAGGATGTCCAGGGCGATCCGTTGTTCGGCGCTGCGCCCGTGCAGGCCGAAGGCGTCGCGGTCTCCGCGCACCAGCCGGATCTGCTTGTCCGGACCGACGCGACCCAGACCGCTGCCCCGCGGGGACATCAGGACCAGGCCGGTGTGGCACGGCAGGTCGGCCGCCTCGATGTTCTCGACCCGGCCGACGTCATACAGCGCGTTCATCTCCTCGACCGAGACGTCGACCTCGGTCATGCCGGTCCAGCCGCTGTCGACCGCCAGCTCGGCGCGGTACTCCTCGGCCTCCAGGCCGACCGCCGACGCCTTGACCCGCATCGGCAGGTCCTTGCTGACCACGGTGACGTCCAGCCCCTCGTCGGCGAGGTTGCGCGCCACGGCGAGGATGCGGGAGTCGTTGTCGCCCAGTCGGAAGCCGGCCGGCAGCGAGCTGACGTCGGTGTGGTTGAGCTCGACCCGCAGGGTCCCGCCGTCCTCCCCGACCGACACCGGAGCATCGAGCCGCCCCTCGGAGATCCGCAGGTCGTCCAGCATCCGCAGCGCGGTGCGCGCGAAGTAGCCGAGCTCGGGGTGGTGACGCTTGGCCTCGAGCTCGGTCACGACGACGACGGGCAGGACCACCTCGTGCTCGGCGAACCGCAGCATCGCGCGCGGATCCGACAGGAGCACCGAGGTGTCCAGGACGAAGGTCCGGCGCGACGGCGGCACCGGGGGCGCCGGGCTCTCCGTCTCCTGGCGCACGCTGCGGGTGGCGCCGGCGCGAGCAGCGGCAGCTGCGCCGTCGGTGCTGGCGACGGGACGAGGCATACGTGAGGTCGGGGCCACAGCTCACTCCTTGGCGACGTCGCTCTACGCGGCGTGCCTACTCGCGGACCAGGAACCGGGACCGAGCCTGACGCTGGACGTCGAGCCGGTGCCGGCCCTCGGTCCGGAGCTGAGTTCGCTCCATGCGCTGGGCCTCCCGGACGCGAGGACGGGTGCCCTTGCGTCACTGACGACAGTACGTCGTGCGGGGCGGGGGTGAGGGCAGGATGCGACAGATCCGGACGCGTGTCGCCGAGAAGTTCACACGCGGTTCACACGGGGGGTGCCCGCAGGTTCGGGCGAGGGGGTGAGAGCGCGGCAGCGCCCGCCGCTCAGGACCCGAACCGGCGGTTCCGGTCGGCATAGGCGCGCAGTGCCCGCAGGAAGTCGACGCGGCGGAAGTCGGGCCAGTACGCCTCGCAGAAGTAGTACTCGCTGTGTGCCGACTGCCAGAGCAGGAACCCCGAGAGGCGCTGCTCGCCCGAGGTGCGGATGACGAGGTCCGGGTCGGGCTGGCCCTTGGTGTAGAGGTGCTCGGCGATGTGCTCGATCTCGAGCTGCTCGGCCAGCTCCTCGATGCCCGTGCCCTGCGCGGCATGGGCCACCAGCATCGAGCGGACCGCGTCGGTGATCTCCTGGCGCCCGCCGTATCCGACCGCGACGTTCACGGTCATCCCGGTCACTGCCTCGGTGGCCTGGGCGGCCTCCTTGAGCACACTCGAGGTCGCGGCGGGCAACAGGTCCAAGGCCCCGACCGGGTGGATCCGCCAGCGTCCGGTCGTCGCGAGGTCGGCCACTGCGGACTCGATGATGGTCAGCAGCGGGGTGAGCTCGGCGGCCGGACGGCTCAGGTTGTCCGTCGACAGGAGCCAGAGCGTCACCACGTCGACACCGGCGTCCTCGCACCAGCCGAGGAAGTTCGCGATGTTGTCCGCCCCGGCCTGATGGCCCTCCCTGGTCCCGGTGCCGCGCGCGCGGGCCCAGCGCCGGTTCCCGTCGAGCATCACGCCGACGTGGCGGGGGCCCGAGCCAGGGGTCAGGGACCGGCTCAGTTGGCGCTCGTAGAGCGCATACAGCAGGTCGCGCACCGCCACCTGCGTCTCCCTCCGCTCGTCGCCCCGACCAGGTCGGGTCCACGGTACCTCTGACGCAACGATCCTCCGCCGTATGGGCGGACTCACAAACCTACGGTGGCGTAACCTACGGTGCCGTAGGTTAAAGTGGAGGGCATGCTGACGACCCCTGACGCCGCGGACGACCGCGGCCCGCTGGAGACCGTCGTCGCGGCCGTCAAGCCGCGGCTGCGCGGGTGGCTGCATGCCGGGATGTTCCCCCTGGCGCTGGTGGCCGGCATCGTCCTCACCGCCCTCGCCCCCACCGGCAGCGCACGGATCGCCTCGGCAGTCTTCGGGATCACCGCCGCCCTGCTGTTCGGCACCTCCGCGATCTACCACCGCGGCAACTGGTCACCCAGGGTCGCGGGCGTGCTGAAGCGGCTGGACCACTCCAACATCTTCCTCATCATCGCCGGCACCTACACGCCGTTCGCGCTCCTGCTGCCGCACGACCAGTCCGTGACGATGCTCGTCATCGTGTGGTCCGGGGCGATCGGCGGGGTGCTGTTCCGGGTCTTCTGGGTGAACGCGCCGCGCTGGCTCTACACCCCGATCTACGTCGCCCTCGGCTGGGTGGCCGTGTTCTACCTCGGCCCGCTGCTGCAGAACGGCGGTGTCGCGATCGTCACGCTGATCAGCACCGGTGGGCTGCTCTACACCCTGGGCGCGCTCGTCTACGGGTTCAAGTTCCCGAACCCCTCCCCGCGGTGGTTCGGGTTCCACGAGATCTTCCACGCCTTGACCATCGCCGCGTTCGTGACGCACTACATCGCCGCGTCGCTCACGGTGTACGGGCTGGCCTCCGCCTAGTCCGACCTGCGTCGTGTCCCGGCACGGACGTCAGTCCGCTGCGGAACCAGCGTCAGACCGCTCGGAGACCCTGCGCCCGGCTGACCCTGGTCGGGGTCGTCCCCGTCCTTCTCACCGTCCCCGCCCGGGACGTCGGGCCCAGCGACCGGAGTCGCATCGGGCCCGGCGGGAACCCCACGGCGCCGGGTGTGCTGGGTCCTGCGGCGCGGGGCGCCCTCCTGCTCACCGCGGTAGGCGATGTTGCGGAGCTTGCCGTTCATGCTGCGCATCAGCAGCCACAACGCGAGGGCGAGCACGAAGAACGCGATGAACCCCCCCAGCCCGGGGGACACCTGGGTGCTCAGGGTGTCGTTCATGCGCTCGGTTCCTCCTCTGCGGGGTCCGCCTCGTGGACGGGGTCCGCCTCGTGGACGGGGTCCGCCTCGTGGACGGGGTCGGTGGTGTCCAGTGCGTCCTCGGTCGCCTCGGCGACGTCCTCGGCGTCGGGCGTGGCGGCGACCCGCCCGTCGTAGGCGACCTCCCGGGGGCCGGTCGTGGCGAGGCTCTCGGCCGTGGCGACGTCGCGCAGCCCTGCGAAGAGGTCGTCCTCACCCTCGCCCACCGGCACGAAGGACAGCGCGGCTTCGTACTCCTCGGTCGGCCAGATCCGGCTCTGGAGGTCGCGCGGCACCTTGAACCAGGCGCCGCCGGGGTCGACCTGGGTGGCGTGCGCGAGCAGCGCCTGGTCGCGTTGGTCGAAGTAGTCCGAGCAGGGCACGCGGGTGGTGATGGTGCGGTCGTCGCGGTGCCAGTCCTTGAGCCAGTCCGCGTAGGGGCTCTCCAGCCCCTCGGACAGCATCGCCTCGTGGTAGGCCGTGATCCGGGCTCGGGTGAAGGTCTGGTTGTAGTACAGCTTCAACGGCTGCCAGGGCGCGCCCGTGCTGGGGTAGGCGCCCGGGTCGCCCGCCGCCTCGAAGGCGGCCATCGACACCGTGTGGGTCATGATGTGGTCGGGGTGGGGGTATCCACCCTTCTCGTCATAGGTCGTCATGACGTGCGGGCGGAACCGCCGGATCTCGCGCACGAGCGCCTCGGTCGTGACCTCGATGGGCTCGAGCGCGAAGCAGCCGTCGGGCAGCGGCGGCAGCGGATCGCCCTCGGGCAGGCCGGAGTCGACGAACCCGAGCCAGGTGTGCTGGACGCCCAGGATCTGCTGCGCAGCGGCCATCTCGTCCCTGCGCACCTGGGCGATGTCGCGGGCGACGTGGGGGTCGTCCTTGAGCTGGGGGTTCAGGATGTCGCCGCGCTCGCCCCCCGTGCAGGAGACCACCAGCACGTCGGCTCCCTCGGCGACATAGCGCGCCATCGTCGCCGCGCCCTTGCTGGACTCGTCGTCGGGGTGCGCGTGCACCGCCATCAGTCGCAGCCGATCGGTCACCAGCTCGTCCTCCGTGTCGCGCCACCGGTGTCTCGGCGGCAAAGGTCATGGGTAAGTCAGGGGGTATGTCAGGGGCGTGTCAGGGGGCGTGTCGGTCGATCGTGGGTCGATCACCGACACTGGTCATGAACGTCCGTACCGACCCATCCTCTCATCACGACCCGACACCCCCGAACCCCACGAAGGACACCCATGGCCCTGCCCCGCCCGGCCCCGGGTACCGCGAAGTGGTGGGTGATCGGCACGGTCGGCTGCGGGGTCGGAGTGGCGCTGGCCGTCTGGCTCGGGTTGTCGGCCAGCCTCGGGCAGGTCACCTGGAACGACACCGGATACCGCGTGGTCGACGACCAGACCGTGTCGGTCACCTTCGACGTCCACCGTCCCGGCAGCCAGGCGGTGACCTGCGTCGTGCGTGCCCAGGACGAGAGCCACGCCGATGTCGGCAGTCTCGAGGTCGCCATTCCCGCCGGCGAACCGGTGGCGGTGACGCGCACCGTCCAGGTCCGCACCACCACCCGCGCCGTGACCGGTCACGTCAAGTCGTGCTCACCGGACCAGGCTCGCCGCTAGCCGCCCCACCCTTTGGTAGGCTGTATCTTTCACCGCACGGGGTCTGGGCCCACGATCGAACATCACGATCAGGGGCCCGGACCTTTGTCGTGGACACCCGGTTCGCCGCACCTGGCCCCCGGGCACCGATGAAGGAGCATCTGCCGTGAGTGAGACCGCCGCTGCTGCGTCGTACCTGACGCAGGAGGCCTACGACCGCCTCAAGGCCGAGCTGGAACAGCTGTCCGGGGAGGGCCGGCTCGAGATCGCCCGACGTATCGAGGCGGCTCGCGAGGAGGGGGACCTCAAGGAGAACGGTGGCTACCACGCCGCCAAGGACGAGCAGGGCAAGATGGAGGGGCGCATCCTCCAGCTGCGCCAGCTGCTGGACAACGCCGTGGTCGGCGAGCGCCACGCGGACGACGGCACCGTCGGGCCGGGGATGGTCGTGACCGTGGAGATGTTCGGCGACGAGGAGACCTTCTTGGTCGGGTCGCGCGAGATCGCCGACGGCTCGGACCTGCAGGTCTTCAGCGAGCGGTCGCCGCTCGGCGCAGCGATCACCGGCCACCGCGTCGGTGAGACGACGTCCTACGACGCGCCCAACGGCAGCACTGTGGAGGTCATCATCAAGGCCGCCAAGCCCTACGTCGGCTGACCTCGCGCGCGGTCGCGCTCAGGTGAACTTGAGCGTGTACCCCTTGCCCCGCAGCGCGCCCAGGACCTCCTCGCAGTGAGCGTGGCCCCGAGTCTCGAGCTGCAGGCCGATCTCCACCTCGTCGACGGTCAGGGTGGTGCCGGTGCGGATGTGCTCCACCTCGAGCACGTTCGCGTCGATGGCGGCACAGTCCGCCAGCAGCCTGGCCAGGTTGCCCGGGCGGTCCGGCACCCGCACGCGGAACTGCAGGTAGCGCCCGGCCGCGCTCATGCCGTGGCGGATGATCCGCAGCAGCAGGAGCGGGTCGATGTTGCCACCGGACAGGACGGCCACGACCGGCCCGTCCCAGCGGCTCCCTGCCGAGTCGAGGAGCCGGGCGACCGCAGCGGCCCCGGCGGGCTCGACCAGCAGCTTGGCCCGCTCCAGCAGGAACAGCAGCGCGCGTGACAACGACTCCTCGCTGACGGTGTCGATCGAGTCGACGAGGTCGCGGACCAGACCGAACGGGACCTCGCCGGGCAGCCCGACCGCGATGCCGTCGGCCATCGTCGACATGCTGGCCAGCGCGAGGGGCCGACCGGCCGCGAGCGAGGGCGGGTAGGCAGCAGCCTGCTCGGCCTGTACCCCGACGACACGGACGTCCGGACGCTGGGACTTCACGGCCAGCGCGATACCGGCGAGCAACCCGCCGCCGCCCGCGCTCACCACGACGGTGCCGACGTCGGGACACTGCTGGAGAATCTCCAGGCCGGCGGTGGCCTGCCCGGCCACGATGTCGGGGTGGTCGAACGGGTGGATCAGGACCGCGCCGGTGGCCGCCGACCAGGCCCGGGCCGCGACGAGGCAGTCATCCACGGTGAGCCCGGTCTGCTCGATGCTCGCCCCGTAGGCCTTCGTCGCGACCAGCTTGGGCATCGGGGCCCCGTGCGGCATGTAGACCTTGACGTCGATGCCCAGCAGCTGGCCGGCCAGCGCCACGCCCTGCGCGTGGTTGCCGGCGCTGGCGGCCACCACCCCCGCCGCCTGCTCGGCCGCGGTCAGCCGTGCCATCCGCGTGTACGCGCCCCGGATCTTGAACGAGCCGGCGCGCTGCAGGTTCTCGCACTTCAGGTGGACGTCGGTGCCGACGCGGTCGCTCAGCGCGCGGCTGAACTCCAGCGGCGTCGGCCGGACGATCCCGCTGAGCAGGTCCTGCGCCGCATGGACGTCGGCCATCGAGACGGCAAGCGATGGGGTGTCCATGGCCGCAGGGTAGCGCCCGCTCAGCCCCCCGCCCGAGGTGTGGCGAGGACCTCGTCCCCCACCCGGATGGTCCCGGACGTCAGCAGCCGGAACACCGTGCCCCCGCGGCCGTGCATCGCGCGCGCCGCACCCGGCCCGATCTCGTCGTCGAGCAGCTTGCAGGGCGCCGCGATCCGCACCACCTCGAGCTCGACCGCGCCGATCCGCAGCCGGTCGCCGGGGCGCGTGGGCAGACCGGTGCCGGACACCGTGAGGTTGCGCCGGGTGAGGCCGGGGTCGATGGGCACACCGAGCAGGCGTGAGGCTGCCTCGAGGTCTGGAGCCGACTGGACGGTGACGTGGCGGTGCCTGCTCCCGTGGTATCGGTCGCCCACCAGACCCACACGGGCCTCGGCCTCCACCGTGTCGACGAGGCGGGTCGGCAACCGCCGTGCCTTGGCGACGTGGATCGAGCTGACCACGCCGCAGGAGTGCTGCCCCGCGTCGAGCACCACGGGCATACCCCTGGGCATCGGCTCGGGTCCCGGACCGTCCACCGGTCTCAGCTCACGGCGTCGAGCGCACGGCCGAGGTCGGCGATCAGGTCGTCGGCGTCCTCGATCCCCACCGAGAGCCGGATCAGGCCGGCGGGGACCTCGAGCTCGGTGCCCGCAACCGACGCGTGCGTCATCCGGCCGGGGTGCTCGATGAGTGACTCGACCCCGCCGAGCGACTCCCCCAGGGTCCAGACGGAGGTCATCTTGCACACCCCGACGGCTGCCTGCTCGCCGTCCTTGAGCTGGAACGACACCATCCCGCCGAACCGCTTCATCTGCCGCGCCGCCACGGCGTGGCCGGGGTGGGTTGGCAACCCGGGGTAGTGCACGGCGCTGACGGCCCGGTGACCGCTGAGGTACTCCACGACCCGCTCGGCGTTGTCGCAGTGGCGCTCCATCCGGACCGCGAGGGTGCGCAGCCCGCGCAGCACGAGCCAGGAGTCGAACGGGCCGGCCACGGCTCCCATCGCGTTCTGGTGGTAGGCGATTCGCTCCTCGGTGTCCTCCAGCCCGGGCACCGCGACGTCGGCGCGGACGACCACCGCACCGCCGACCACGTCGCTGTGCCCGCCGCAGTACTTGGTGGTCGAGTGGGTGACGACGTCGGCACCCAGCGCGAGCGGCTGCTGGAGGTACGGCGAGGCGAACGTGTTGTCGACCACGAGCAGCACACCGGCGTCGTGGGCGAGCACCGCGAGCGCCTCGATGTCGGCGATCGCCAGCATCGGGTTGGTCGGGGTCTCGACCCAGAGCAGCCGGGTGGCCGGGGTGATCGCGGCCCGCACCGCGTCCAGGTCGCCCATCGGGGCGATGGTGTGGTCGATCCCCCACGGCTTGATGACGCCGTTGAACAGTCGATAGGTGCCGCCGTAGGCATCGGAGGGGACCACGACGTGGTCCCCCGGCCGCAGCAGGGCGCGCAGGACGGTGTCCTGCCCGGCCAGGCCCGAGGCGAACGCGAACCCGCGACTGCCACCTTCCAGCGCGGCGAAGCACTGCTCGAGTGCGGTGCGGGTCGGGTTCGCCGAGCGGGAGTACTCATACCCTCCGCGCAGGCCGCCGATGCCATCCTGCTTGTAGGTCGACACCTGGTAGATCGGGGGGACGACTGCGCCGGTCAGCGGGTCCGCCTCCTGACCCGCATGGATCGCGCGCGTGCTGAAGCCCGCCACCGCGTCAGAGGGGGTGGCGGTGGAGGTGGGTGTGGCGGCGGTGGGGGTGGCGGCCGGGGTATCGGTCATGCCACCCAGGCTAAGTGCTCACCGCGCCCCTCCCGACGTCCACCGGCTCGGGCCTGCGATCGCCCGGGACCCGGCCCACCATGCCTGCAGGGTGTTCGCGCGACCGATCACCGCCGCATCCCGGCCCAGGGCCACCAGCCGGACGCCACCGCGGTCAAGGTCACGTCTGCCCTGCTCGAGCGACGCGAGCTCCAGCTCGTCCGCGACATGGTCCAGCGCCTGGTGCACGGCCTCTCGAGCCCGGTGGAGCACCTCCCGACCCCGCGCCGTGAGCCCGACGAGGAAGGCGCGCGAGTCCACCGGGTGCTGCACGTACTCCACCAACCCGGCCCGGGCCAACCTCGCCAACCGTTCCGACGCCGTCTGCCCCCGCACGCCAAGGTGCTCGGCCACCGCCGAGATGCTCGCGCCGTAGTTCCCCGAGAGCCGATCCAGGGCGTAGACGTCCTCGAGGTCGCGGCCCGGCAGTGCAGGACTGTCAGCCAGGCACAGCACCATGCGCTCCAGTCGCCGGCTCGCGCGACTCAGCGCGAAGGCCAGCGCGAGGTCCTCCTCCGGCCCCGGCGCCCCAGTCCCTTCGTCGCCCGGCTCGTCCTGCTCACTCTCGTCCCACATCCCGCACTCCTGTCCTGCACTCCCAGCCAGCACCCGCACCTGACGCCGCCCCGCACCCCAACAGTCGTCCCCTCTTCGCAAAGTGTGCCGCCCAGACAGGAGGGGTGCCTGCGGTTATCCACAGGGCCCCCGTATCCGCCGCACGCGCTCACCGAGCCCGCGCTGGGAGTCGCGTCGGGCGCAGGGCAGGGAGCCTGTGAATATTCACAGGACACCTGCCCTGCGTCGGAGGTACGACCGGCCACAGGCCAGGGAGCCTGTGAATATTCACAGGGCACCTGCCCTGCGCGTCGGAGGTACCCCGGCTGCCTGCCGCGGCCCTGTACTTCGGCCACCTGGCCCTACCACGGCCACTTATTTCAGGCCCGGCCCCAGCCAGGCACCCCTAGCCCGGGCCCCGACCCGGGCCCGTCTGCCCACCCGGCCCCGATTACCGGGGTCTTACGTCTCGCGCGGAGGTCGCCCTGCGGGAAGGGTCTGGTGGGGTGCATCGTTGGAGCAGGAGCGAGGCCCCCAGCCGCTGGGGCCGACCGGTACAAGCTCAGGAGATGTGATGTTCGGATCGCGCGCCAAGTCGACCATGCCGACCCCCGAGGACGCCCTTCAGGGTCGGGCGAACCGCGTCTTCGCGGTGCCCTCCACCCACGAGGTGCTCGGCACCCCGCTGGAGGGACCGTGGCCTGCGGGCACCGAGGTGATCTACCTCGGGATGGGGTGTTTCTGGGGGGTGGAGCGCATCTTCTGGCGTCAGCAGGGCGTGGTCAGCACCGCTGCGGGCTACATGGGTGGCTACACACCGAACCCGAGCTACGAGGAGACCACCACCGGCCGAACCGGTCATGCCGAGGTCGTCCAGGTCGCCTATGACCCGGAGCAGACCAGCCCCGAGCTGCTGCTCAAGCAGTTCTGGGAGAACCACGACCCCACCACGGCCAACCGCCAGGGCAACGACGTCGGCACGACCTACCGCTCGGCCATCTACTGGACGACGCCCGAACAGCAGCGGGCCGCGGGCGCGACCCAGGAGGCCTTCCAGAAGGTGTTGACCGACCACGGCCACGGCACCATCTCGACCGAGATCAGGTCGGCCCAGGACGCGGGCGCGTTCTACTACGCCGAGGACTACCACCAGCAGTACCTCCACAAGAACCCCGGTGGCTACTGCAACCACGGCCCCAACGGGATGACCTGCCCCGTCGGCATCGTCCGTCAGGACCAGCTGCCCGCCCAGCAGGACATCGTGCCGCCGTCGGCGACCTGACATCCTGATCCATGCTCGCGCCGGACCGGCGCGGGCATGGTCCACCCGAAGGAGCCCAGCCGGTGTTCGGCCCGTACGGCGCGCTGCTCCAGGTCCCTGGCGGTCGCGTCTTCTCCTCGCTGGGCCTACTGGCGCGGCTGCCGATCTCGATGACCGGGCTCGGCGCCGTCCTGCTCGTGTCGGCGCAGACGGGCCAGTACGGGCTGGCCGGGATCACCGCGGGCGTCCTCTCCCTGAGCTTCACCCTTGTCTCGCCGCGGGTGGCCAGGCTCGTCGACCGGCACGGCCAGGCCCGGGTGCTGCGCCCGACGGTCCTGGTCTCGATCACGGCCGGGGTTGCCTTCGTCATCGCAGTCGAGGTCGGTGCGCCCATCTGGCTCTGGATCGGTCTGGCAGCGCTCAACGGCGCCACCAGCCCCAACATCGGGTCCCTCGTCCGCTCGCGGTGGGCTCACGCGATCCCCGACCCGAGGCTGCGGGGCACGGCGTTCGCCCTCGAGTCCGTCCTCGACGAAGTCGTCTTCGTCACCGGCCCGCCCCTGGTCACCGTGCTCGCGACCGGCATCGCCCCACCGGTGGGCTTCCTGACCGCGATGGCCATCGGCCTGGTCGGTGGGCTGGCGTTCGCCTCGCTGCGGACCTCCGAGCCGCCGCGCGCACCCCTCGAACAGCACGGGGTCGGACGCTCGGCGCTGCGCCATCGCGCCGTGATCGCGGTCGGTCTGACCTACATCGCGGTCGGGACCGTCTTCGGAGCGACCGACGTCGTCGTGGTCGCGTTCGCCGACGAGCAGGGTCGCCTGGCGCTCTCCGGCGCCATTCTCGCGGTGTACGCCGGTGGCAGCCTGGTGGCCGGGCTGGCCTACGGCGCGGTGCCGTGGAAGGGCGGGCTCGCCGGCCGGTTCGTGGTGACGACGCTCGCCTTCGGCGTCGCCGGCACCGGGTTCCTCCTGGTCGACTCGTTGCCAGCGCTGGCCGTGCTGGCGTTCGCGGCAGGGGTCACCATCGCGCCCGTGCTGGTGTCCGGCATGTCGTTGGTCGAGTCCAGCATTCCGCGCTCGACCCTCACCGAGGGTCTGGCCTGGGTCACCGCCGGCCTCACCCTCGGCGTCACCCTGGGCGCGTCACTCGCAGGCGCGGCCGTCGACGCGGTCGGGGCGCAGACCAGCTTCCGGGTGCAGACCGTTGCGGCCGCGACGGCTGCGGTGATCGCTCTCGTCGGCTACGTGCTCATGCGGTCGAGCCGCCGGTCAGTGGCTGCCGCATGACGTGCGGTCCGGTGAACGACCCGTCGGGCAGCCGGAACGCCTCGGCGTTGAACTGCACGCTCCGGTTCGTCGCCCTCACGAATCTGCATGTCGCAGAACCTATCCCGTGCCGCTTGCGCGGTGGTCATGCCGCTCTCGCCGCTGGACCACCAGGTCGTCGACGTCTGCCGTCGGAGCCGGGCCTCCTTGCGCAGTGCATCGCCGGGGGTCTCCCACCGATCCATGCCGTCAAGAATACGCGGGCTGAGAGTACCGGCGCTCGGCCTGGCCTTCTTGGCCGTCTTCGACCCCGACGGCATCGCCGTGGAGCTGACCGCGCCGCTGGGGTGAGCGGCCGGGCTATCCCACGAGCGAGGCGAGCAGGTCGGCCCGGGTGAGCACGCCCACCGGCTTGCCCTCCTCGACCACCATGATCGCGTCGGCCTTCTCCAGCTCGACCCGGGCGACGCTGAGCGGCTCACCGGCGCCGACGAGCGGCAGCGGCGGGCTCATGTGCTTCTCGACCGGGTCGGTCAGGTGCGCGCGGCCCGCGAACAGCTCCTCGAGCAGGGCCCGCTCGCTGACCGCGCCCGCGACCTCGCCCGCCATGACCGGCGGCTCGGCCTTGACGACCGGCATCTGCGACACGCTGTACTCGTGCAGGATCTCGATGGCGTCGCGCACCGTCTCACTCGGGTGCGTGTGTACGAGATCGGGCAGGCCGCCGGTCTTGCCCCGCAGGATCTGACCGACCGTGACCTCCTCGGAGGTGCGCATGAACCCGTATGAGCTCATCCAGTCGTCGTTGAAGATCTTGGACATGTATCCGCGCCCGGAGTCCGGGAGCAGCACCACGAGGACCGCGTCGGCCGGCAGCCCGGCCGCGGCGCGAAGCGCGGCAACGACCGCCATCCCGCACGACCCGCCGACCAGCAGGCCTTCCTCGCGCGCGAGCCGCCGCGTCATCGAGAACGAGTCCGCGTCGCTGACGGCGATGACCTCGTCGACCACACTCGGGTCGTAGGCCCCGGGCCAGAAGTCCTCCCCGACGCCCTCGACGAGGTAGGGGCGCCCGGTCCCCCCGGAGTACACCGAACCCTCCGGGTCCGCACCGATCACCTGGACGGCGCCGCTGCTGACCTCCTTGAGATAGCGACCAGTGCCCGTGATGGTCCCACCGGTGCCCACGCCGGCGACGAAGTGCGTGACCTTGCCCTCGGTGTCGTCCCAGATCTCCGGACCGGTCGAGGCGTAGTGCGAGTTCGGGCCCTCGGGGTTGTAGTACTGGTTCGGTTTCCAGGCTCCCTCGATCTCCGAGACCAGGCGGTCCGACACCGAGTAGTAGGAGTCCGGGTGGTCCGGTGCGACCGCCGTCGGGCACACGACAACCCGGGCGCCGTACGCGCGCATCACATCTCGCTTGTCCTGCGACACCTTGTCCGGGCAGACGAACACGCAGGAGTACCCGCGCCGCTGGGCCACCAGCGCGAGGCCGACACCGGTGTTGCCCGAGGTGGGCTCGACGATGGTGCCGCCGGGCTTCAGCTCGCCGGACGCCTCGGCCGCGTCGATCATCCGCAGCGCGATCCGGTCCTTCACCGACCCGCCCGGGTTGAGGTACTCCACCTTGGCCAGGATCGTGCACTGCACGCCTGCGTCCCGGGTCACCGACGAGAGTCGGACCAACGGTGTGTTTCCGACCAGGTCAGCGATGTGCTCGGCGAATCTCACCTCGGCATCCTCTCAGATGTTGGACACTGGCCAGACCGCGAGCGCGGCACGGAGGAGCGCGCAGGGGGCGGGCACCAGCCGGGCGACCGCCTCGTTACGGTGGGGGCACAGCAGTGGACGGGAGGACGCGCGAGTGGGCCGGGCACGACGGGCACGAAAGATCGCACAGGCGGCGGCGTACGGCGGCGGGGGCCTCGCTGCCGGGATCGGCGCGGTCGGCGCGGTGGGTTGGGGAGTCCTCAAGGCGGAGGCCAAGATCGCTCGGCGGACCGTCGGTCAGTCCTTCGAGCCGGCTCCGCAGGCCGAGGGTGTGTACGGCGCTGGGGTCGGCGTGACCATCGAGCTGCTGGTCCTCGGTGACTCCTCCGCGGCCGGGCTGGGTGCTGACGCGCCCGAGCAGACCCCGGGGGCGATCCTGGCCAACGGGCTATCCGCCATCACCGGCCGCTCCGTCCGGCTGACCAACGCCGCGGTCGTCGGCGCCGAGTCCTCCGGGCTGGAGATGCAGGTCGTCAACGCCCTCGACGCGGTCCCGAGTCCCAGCGTCGCGGTGATCATGGTCGGCGCCAACGACGTCACCCACCGGATCAACACCGCCTTCGCGGTCCGCCACCTCGAGCAGGCCGTCCGGCGGCTGATGGCTGCCGGGGCCGAGGTGGTCGTCGGCACCTGCCCCGACCTCGGCACCCTCGAGCCGGTGCCGCAGCCGCTGCGGCTGCTGGCCCGCCGGTGGAGCCGCGACCTCGCCGCCGCCCAGACCGTCGCGGTCGTCGAGGCCGGCGGCCGGACCGTCTCGCTCGGAGACCTGCTCGGACCCGAGTTCGCCTCGCACCCGCACGTCATGTTCAGCAAGGACCGGTTCCACCCCTCGTCCGCGGGGTACGCCCGCGCGGCCGCGGCGCTGCTGCCGAGCGCCTATGCGGCGCTGGAGGCCGTCGAGGGCCGCACCGGTCAGGAGCGGGTGCCCGACCGCCGGCGCGGCGAGGGCGTCGGGCCGCTGGCCGTGGCCGCTCGCGAAGCCGTTCGGGACCCGGGTGCGGAGGTGCACGCCACCGAGATCGCCGGCCAGGACCGCGGGCCGCGAGGACGGTGGGCCGTGCTGCTGCGCCGGCCGCGCCGACCCGCGCCCCGACCCGAGGACGCGCGGGGCCCGGTCACCGACGACCAGGACAGTCCCGCGCCCGGAGATGAGCCGGTGCCCGACAGCGCCGACATCGCAGCCGACCACCCGAGCTGACCGCTGTACCGGCTGGACGGATGGCCGAGAGGTCCACGTGGCCGAGGGCACATTCCCTCTGGGGGGCACACGGCCTACGATCGGACCAACTGAGCGGGCGCTTAGCGGCCCCTCGCCGTCAAGGAGGACTCCCCGTGGCTGACGCCGTCATCGTCTCGACCGCCCGCACCCCGATCGGTCGGGCCTTCAAGGGCTCGCTGAAGGACGTGCGACCCGACGACCTGTCGGTCGGCGTGATCCGGGCCGCGCTCGCCAAGATCCCGGAGCTGGACCCCACGACCATCGACGACCTGTACTGGGGGTGCGCCGAGCCCTCCGGTCGGCACGGCTCCAACCTGGCCCGGGTCATCTCGGTGCTCGCCGGGTTCGACGGGCTGCCGGGCAGCACGGTCAACCGGTTCTGCGCGTCCTCGGTCCAGACCACCCGGATGGCGTTCCACGCGATCAAGGCCGGCGAGGGGGACGCCTTCGTCTCCGGCGGCGTCGAGTGCGTCTCGCAGTACCTCAACTTCGCCGGCGCCGGCGGCTCGGACGCCGACGTGCAGAACCCGCTGTTCGCCGACGCGCAGGCCCGTAGCGTCGCCACCGCCCGGAGCAACCAGACGTGGAGCGACCCCCGCGGTGACGGCCTCGTCCCGGACGTGTACCTCGCGATGGGTCAGACCGCCGAGAACGTCGCCACGCTGCGCGGGATGCGCCGCGAGCGGATGGACGAGTGGGGCGTCTCCAGCCAGAACCGCGCCGAGAAGGCCATCGCCGACGGCTTCTTCGCGCGCGAGATCGCCCCGGTCACGCTCGCCGACGGCACGGTGGTGAGCAAGGACGACGGCCCTCGCGCCGGAGTGACCATGGAGTCGGTCGGCGGCCTCAAGCCGGTGTTCCGCGAGCAGGGCACCATCACGGCCGGCAACTGCTGCCCGCTGAACGACGGCGCCGCGGCAGTGGTCGTGATGAGTGACACCAGGGCCAAGGAGCTCGGTCTGACTCCCCTCGCCCGCGTGGTCTCCACCGGGGTGAGTGGTCTGTCCCCCGAGATCATGGGCCTCGGCCCGGTCGATGCATCCCGGCAGGCGCTGGCCCGGGCGGGCATGACGGTCGGCGACATGGACCTGTACGAGATCAACGAGGCCTTCGCGGTCCAGGTGCTCGCCAGCGCCGACGACCTCGGCCTGGACCCCGACAAGCTCAACGTCCATGGCGGCGCGATCGCGCTCGGCCACCCCTTCGGCTCCACGGGTGCCCGCATCACCACCACGCTGCTCAACGGCCTGGAGTCGCGCGATGGCACTTTTGGCCTGGAGACGATGTGCGTGGGTGGCGGCCAGGGCATGGCCATCATCTACGAGCGCCTGAGCTGACCCCGCCGGGCGGCCGCCTACGGGAGGCCGCGACGGAGGGTGGCGAGCCGGCCGGCCAGGCCGGTGGCACGGCCCGATGCGCACGCGTCGTGGACCAGCACCGCGAGCTGGTCCATCAGGACCGCGGGGCCGAGGTCCGGGAGGTCGCCGGCGCGGTCACCGGCGAGCTCGCCCAACAGCACGCGCACCGTGGGGACAGCGCGGCGCGCGTGGTCCAACGGCAGCTGGTGCCACCGCCGGACCACGCGCGTGAGCTCTGCGTGGACGTCCTCCGGCACCGGGTCTGCGCTGGCACCGGAGTCCGCCGTCACCGGTTCACTCGCTGCGCAGGCGACCGAGCAGCCGCAGGATCTCCAGGTAGAGCCAGACCAGGGTGACGATCAGCCCGTGGGCCAGCAGCCAGGAGTACTTCTGCGGGGCACCGCTCGCGATCGCCCGCTCGATCGAGTCGAAGTCCAGCGCGAGCATGAACGACGCCAGACCGATGGCGAACAGCGAGATGCCGATCCCGAGGGGCCCGGTCCCGCCGAGGCCGAACGGCTGACCGGAGACCAGCGCGTAGACGAAGTTGACGACCGCGAAGAGTGCGTACCCGAGCACCGCCATCGTGACGATCCGGCGGAACTTGTCGGTCACCCGGATCAACCGGGTGGCATAGGCAGCGAACATCGCGACGAACACGCAGACCGTGGCCAGGATCGCCTGACCGACGATCCCCTTGAAGACCAGCGTCTGGCCCGGCGGGTCGAACGCGAGGCTGTAGAAGTTGCTCACTGCGCCGACGAACACACCCTCGACGACGGCGTAGGCCACAATGAGCGGCACGCTGATCGTCTTCTTGAACGCGATCACCAGGCCCAGCACCAGGGTCAGCGCGATGCCGCCGAACACGGCGAGGGTCCCGATCGAGGTCTGCGCGACCTGCCAGCCGACGTAGGCGAAGACGAGCACGATCCCGAACAGGGCGGCCGTCTTCATGATGACGTCGTCCATCGTGATCCGGCCGGTCTGGACCGGGCCGGCGGCGCCCTGCCGGTACATCTTCTCCAGCTGCTGGGCAGTCATCTGGTCGGTCGCGGCATAGGACGACGTGGCCGACCCCATCCCGCCCTGGGGTGCGCGCTTCGAACCGCCGAAACCGGCGTACCCCTGCTTCGCGTCCTTCTCGATCCGGTTGAAGACCGGGTTGCTGGCCATGGTTCCTCCATGCTCGGGCGGCTGCAGGCGCAGCCGTCGCTATGAGTCTAGGCGTGCGAGCGATGCGAAAGGTTCCCGGTACGAGCGGTGGCCGGCGTGCTCCGCGAGTGCTGGCGCGCGTCAGCGCGTCAGGGCCGGTCAGCGGTTGCCGAGCCGCGCAATGGTGTCGCCGGAGATCGACCAGAACGGCGACAGGACCACGCTGCCGACCGTGCTCAGCGCAGCGCCCGTGAGCCAGGCCAGCAGGCCCTGCCCGACAGCGCCGATCTGGCGATAGCCACGGGAGAGCCGCAGGAGCCCGAGGCAGGCCAGCGAGAAGGCGGTGGACCACACGAACCCGACGACGAACACGATGACGGCCGGGATGAGCGCCCACAGCCGGACGTCGCCGGGGATGTCGCCCGCAGCCGACGATCCGGTCAACAGGTTGACGAAGAACACGAGGATCGCGTAGATCCCGGCCCCGGCCAGCAACGAGAGGATCGCCCCCGGACCGATCGCCCAGCGGCTGGCCCGACCGAAACCCACCTCCTCGCCCGCGACGGGCGGACGCCACCCCTCGACGCCGGTGGTCTCCCGAGCCTTGAGGTCCTGGCCGTAGGGCTGCGGTGGCTGGCCGTACTGCTGCGGTGGCTGGCCGTACTGCTGCGGTGGCTGGCCGTACTGCTGCGACGGGGGCGGGGTCGCATCGGGTGGGACGGGTTGGGTCGCCCCGCGGTCCGGCTGGGTCATGTCCATGGCCTCCTTCAGTGCCCCCGACGGGAGTCGAACCCGCACTGCAGCGATTTTAAGTCGCCTGCCTCTGCCGTTGGGCTACGGGGACCCGCACGAGTGTACGAACGGGTCAGCCGTGGGTGGTGGCCCTGCGCGCCTGGATCCGGCGCTGCGCGCTCACCTGGACCTGGACCAGGCCCCTGACCACCGACGGGGAGAGCCGGTTGAGCCGCCACATCACCTGGGCGAGCGAACCGACCGGGATGACCGCCTGGTTGCGGGCCATCCCCTGGACAGCCTTTTTGCCGACCACCTCGGCGGTGAGGATCCGGGGGCTCATCATCTGGACGGTCCTGCGGACACTGCCGTTCTCGATCGACGCCGGCGCCTCATAGATCTCGTCGAGCAGCGGGGTGTCGACGAACCCCGGGCACAGCACGCTGACCTTGATGCCGAGCGAGGCTGCTTCGGCACGCAGCGCCGAGGACAGGCCGACCACGGCATGCTTGGTCGTGGTGTACGGCAGCATCGCCGGCGCGGGCATCAGACCGGCCAGCGACGCCGTGTTGAGGATGTGCCCCGACCCCTGCCCGCGCATGACCTCATAGGCGGCGACGACGCCGTTGACGACCCCCCTCAGGTTCACCGCGATGCCGCGGTCCCAGTGACGGTGGTCGAGCTCCTCGAGCAGCCCGCCGAGGGCGATGCCCGCGTTGTTGACCATCACGTCGAGCCGACCGTGCTCGGCGACCACCTGCTGCACCAGCGCGGTCACGGCCTCGTGCTCACTCGTGTCGACGGTCGCCGCGGACGCGAGCCCGCCGAGCCCGCTCGCCGTCCTCCGCGCCGCCTCGCCGTTGAGGTCGGCGATGACGACGTGGCTGCCCAGGGCGACCAGCTCGGTCGCGATCGCCTTGCCGATGCCGGACGCGCCACCGGTGACGATGCTGACCTGGGGACGAAACTCGCTGCGGGACATGTGAGCTCCTGTCATCGACCCGCGGGTGCGGGCCGGGACTCGGTCGGGTGGGTGGGCTGCGGTGTAGGGGCCGCGGCCGGCACCGGGACGAAGTGGTCCCGGTCGACCCGGCGGGTCCGCCACCAGTAGCTGACCGTGGAACCCGGCCAGACCGCGGTGTTGTTGCCGAACCTGTCGAGGTACCAGCTGCGGCATCCCGAGGCCCACACCGTGCCCCGGCTGCGCTGGAGCATCTCGGTGGTGAAGTCTTCCTGGGCCCGGTCGGTGAGCACCTGGGCGCCCGCACGGGCGCGGTCGAGGCACGCCAGGACGTAGGACGTGGCCAGCTCGATCATGATGATGACCGAGTTGTGGCCGAGGCCGGTGTTCGGGCCGAGCAGCAGGTACAGCTCGGGGAAGCCGGCGATGCTGATGCCGAGGTTGGTGTGCGCCCCCTCGGCCCAGGCGTCCTCGGCGCTTCGTCCACCCAGCCCACGCAGCTGCATCCGGTCGATGCTGCCGGTGACGTCGAAGCCGGTGCCGAGGACCAGCGCGTCCACCTCGTGCCGCACCCCGTCGACCGTGACCAGGGCGTCCCTCTCGATGCGTTCGACCGCCGAGGTCACGAGCGTCACGTCCTCGCGCATGAAGGCCGGCCAGTAGTCGTTGGACAGCAGGATGCGCTTGCAGCCGATGGTGTACGACGGGGTCAGCGCGGCCCTGACCGCCGGGTCCCCGACCGACGCGTCGAGGTGACGGCGGGACACGCCCTCGACGATCCTCATCGCCCGCGGGAAGCGCGCGAAGGCCACGATCCGGCTCTCCAGCTCCCAGTAGGTCCGCCAGCGCACCAACCGCTGGAGGACGGGCACCGATGCGAAGGCCCGGACCCGGCGCTCGGACCACACCCGGTCGCGTTTGGGCAGGATCCAGGCCGGGGTCCGCTGGAAGACGGTCAGGTGCTCGGTGCGCGCAGCCAGGGCCGGGACCAGCTGGACCGAGCTGGCCCCGGTGCCGATGACCGCGACCCTCTTGCCATCCAGGCCGTCCGGCTCGGGCCACCGTGCGGTGTGCATGACCGGGCCCTCGAAGTCCGCCACGCCGGGGATCTCCGGCAGGCGCGGCTCGTGCAGCGCGCCGACGCCGAGGACGAGCGCGTCGGCGGTCCAGCGACGACCGTCGCGCGCCCGCAGGCACCAGCGGCGCGCGTCCTCGTCATACACGGACTCGGTCAGGTCGGCGCCGTACACGATGCGCTCGGTCACGCCGTAGTGCTGCGCGCACTCGCGGAGGTAGTCCCAGATCTCGCCGGCCGTCGCGAAGTCCCTTGACCAGTCAGGCTTCTGGCGGAACGAGAAGCTGTACAGGCGGGACGGGATGTCGCAGGCGCACCCGGGATAGGTGTTGTCCCGCCACGTTCCGCCCAGGTCATCGGACTTCTCCAGCACGATGAAGTCCTGGTCGCCCCGTTCGCTGAGACGGATCGCCATGCCCAGGCCCGAGAACCCCGTACCGACGATGACGACCCGGTGGTGCGGGATGCTCATGATCGGAAACTTACCAGAGGTAAGTTACTGACGGTAGCGTACGGTGCAACCATGAGCACCACCTCTGCCCGGGTCCGGATGCCACGTGCACAACGCGAGGAGCAGATCCTCGCGGTGGCCGAGGAGGTGTTCTCCACACGGGGATACCAGTCCGCCACGATGGAGGACGTCGCCGACCGGGTCGGGGTGACCAAGCCGCTGATCTATGAGTACTTCGGGTCCAAGGAGGGACTGCTCGGCGCGTGCGTCGAGCGCACCCGGCTCCAGCTGCGCGAGGCCACGCTGCAGACGTGGTCCTCGGTGGGGCACGCCGCGAGCGTCGAGCAGGTCCTCAGGGTCAGTGTCCGGACGTTCTTCGAGTTCATCGACGAGCACCGCGCGGCCTTCGCCCTTCTCCAGCACGAGGGCGCGCTCGCGGTGTCCACGGGCGCCGGGGTGGAGCGCCTCAGCACCGGGCAGGCCGATGTGGTGGCCCAGCTGCTCGGCGACCTTCCCGGCGCCCCCGGTGTCTCGCCCCTCGTGCTCGAGGGATACGCCGAGGCCGTCGGCGGCGCCTGCGAGCGGGTCGCCGTGTGGCGGCTGCGACGCTCCGGGGTGACCGCAGACCTGGCCGCCGACCTCGTCATGACCACGGTCTGGGCCGGCCTCGCGAGCCAGTTCCCGACCGACGTCACGCACTCTGGAACCACTCGGCCGGGGGCCACGCTGCCGGGGACCTAGTCGGCCGGCGGTCCCCCGCACCAGCCCACGCCGCCGGGTCATCGAGCGGGGTCGGGCGAGCCGGTGGCCAGGCTCAGGGCGATGCCGTCGAGGATGTCGTGCTCGGAGGTGATGACCTGGACCGGACCCGTCGCGCAGACCGCGGTGACGACCTGGCGCCAGACCAGCGCGCCCGCCCCGATGACGTCGACCCGGCCCGGGTGCATGAACGGCAGGGCCGCGCGGTCGGCCCGGGTCATCGCGAGCAGGCTGTCCGCGGCGGCGACGACGCGCTCGACCGGGAGCGCGGCGAGGTGGATCGCGTCGGCGTCGTACCGGGAGAGCCCGAGGGCGTGGGCGGTGACCGTGGTGACACTTCCGGCCAGGCCGACCAGGGTGCGCACACCCTCGAAGGGGACGGTCCGGCGGGCCTGCGTGATCGCGCTGTCGATGTCGGTCGTGGCGGCGGCGACCTCACCCGCCGGGGGCGGGTCGCCGTGCAGGTGCCGCTCGGTCATCCGCACGCAGCCGATGTCCATCGACCGGGCGGCCTCGGGCTCGGCGCTCCCCCGGACGAACTCGGTCGACCCCCCACCGAGGTCCACCACGAGGTAGGGGCCGGGCACGCCGGCGGCCACGAGGTCGCCGGTCGCGCCCCGGAAGGACAGCTGCGCCTCCTCCACGCCGGTCACGACCTCGGGGGTGACCTCGAGGTCCCCGAACGCCTCGCGGACCCCGGCGACGAACTCGTCGGCGTTGGACGCGTCCCGGGACGCCGACGTCGCGACGAACCGCACCGCGGTCACGCCGTGCTCCCGGCACTGCGCGGCATACTCGCGGGCCATCGACAGCGTCCGCTCCATCGCCACCGGGTCGATGCGTCCGGTGCGGTCCACACCGTGGCCGAGCCGGACGACCTCCATCCGGCGCACGACGTCGGTCAGGCCACCGTCGTCGTCGATGTCGGCCACGAGCAGGCGGATCGAGTTGGTCCCGCAGTCGACCGCGCCGACCCGCGTCATGACGACGCCTCGCTGGCGTCGTCCCCCACGCAGGACCCGTTCTCCCACCACGGGGCGAGCAGGTCGAGCGCCTGGTCGCCGAGCGGGTTGACGCCAGGTCCCACTGCCAGCGAGTGCGCCGCCAGGACGTGCAGGCACTTCACGCGCGACGGCATGCCCCCGGCGGAGACCCCGTCGATCTCCGGGACGTCGCCCAGCGCGGACCGCCGGCGCAGGTAGTCGTCGTGCGCGGCCGCATACCCCTGCGCCAGAACGGGGTCCGCTGCCAGCTGCTCAGTCATGTCCCGCATCACTCCCTGCGACTCCAGCGTGCTGATCGCGCCCGTCAGGCGGGGGCAGGTCGCATAGAACGTGGTCGGGAACGGCGTGCCGTCGGGCAGGCGCGGCTCCGTGGCGACGACGTCCGGCTGGCCGCACGGACAGCGGTGGGCGATGCCGACCACGCCACGCATCGCCCGCCCGAGCTGGACCTCCATGGCGGCCAGGTCGGCGAGCGTCGCCGCCTCGGACCCACTCTCCGCGACGCCGGGGCCAGTCGCCTCCCGACCACTCACGGGGTCGCTGGGACGCCCTGGTCGGCGATCCGGGCCGACTGCCAGAGCCGCCCGTACCAGGGGTCGTCGGCGCTGGCCGCAGGTGCCTCGGCGACCCGGGAGGCGTCCGCCGCGCTCTGGCCGGGGTGGATCACGATGTAGGAGCGCTCGCCGGGTCGGACGAACCCCAGACGCTTGCGCGCCTGCTGCTCGACGAAGGCCGGATCGCTCCACCGCGCCTGCTCGCGTTGCAGCGCGGTGACGTCCCCGCGCTGCTCGCTGACCCTGTCGCGCAGACCCTGGATCTGGGTCTGCTGGCGCAGGTAGGACCGCAGCGTGGGGACGATCAGGATGGCCAGGACCACCAGGGTGCCACCGAGCACGACCATGCGTCGCAGCGAGCGACGTTCGGGCAGGCGGGTCAGGGTGACCCGGGTCTCGGGCTTCCCCGAACCGGCCCGGGGTCGAGCCGCACCGGCCCGAGCGGTGCCGCGCTGGCCCGCGGTGCGCGCGGTCCGTCCCGGCCCGCGCCCCGTCCCACCGCCCCTGCTCGCCATCGGCTCAGCTGCCTGCCGGGCGGAACCTGGGGAACGCGCCGGCTCCGGCGTACACCGCGGCGTCGTCGAGCTCCTCCTCGATGCGCAGCAGCTGGTTGTACTTGGCGACCCGCTCGGACCGGGCCGGGGCCCCGGTCTTGATCTGACCGCAGTTCGTGGCGACCGCGAGGTCGGCGATGGTGACGTCCTCGGTCTCGCCCGAGCGGTGGCTCATCATGCAGCGGTATCCGCTGCGGTGGGCCAGGTCGACGGCGTCCAAGGTCTCGGTCAACGAGCCGATCTGGTTGACCTTCACCAGCAGTGCGTTGGCGGTGCCGGTCGCGATGCCGCGGCCCAGACGCTCGGGGTTGGTGACGAACAGGTCGTCGCCGACGATCTGCACGCGGGTGCCGAGGCGGTCGGTCATGGCCTTCCAGCCGTCCCAGTCGTCCTCGTCCAGCGGGTCCTCGATCGAGACCAGCGGGTAGGAGTCGACGAGGTCGGCGTAGTAGTCGACCATCTCGGCGGAGGTCTTGGCGGCACCCTCGAAGGTGTAGCCGTCGTCGCCGTGGAACTCCGAGGCCGCGACGTCCAGGGCCAGCGCGATGTCGGTGCCGGCGGTGAAGCCGGCCTTCTCGATCGCGACCAGGATCAGGTCGAGCGCCGCACGGTTGGACTCCAGGTTCGGGGCGAACCCGCCCTCGTCGCCCAGCCCGGTGGCCAGCCCACGCTCCTTCAGGACGCCCTTGAGCGCGTGGTAGACCTCGGCGCCCCAGCGCAGCGCCTCCTTGAAGGTCGGCGCCCCGATCGGGGCGATCATGAACTCCTGGATGTCGACGTTGGAGTCCGCGTGCGAACCGCCGTTGAGGATGTTCATCATCGGCACGGGCAGCAGGTGCGCGTTCGGCCCACCGATGTACCGGAACAGCGGAAGACCGGCGCTCTCGGCGGCCGCACGGGCCACCGCGAGCGAGACGCCGAGGATGGCGTTCGCGCCGATCTTGCCCTTGTTGTCGGTGCCGTCGAGCGCGAGCATCTCCGCGTCCACGAGCCGCTGCTCACTGGCGTCGAACCCGATCAGCTCGGGACCGAGCTCCTCGATCACCGCCAGCACGGCGTCCTGGACACCCTTGCCGAGATAGCGACCCTGGTCGCCGTCGCGGCGCTCCACGGCCTCGAAGGCGCCGGTCGAGGCGCCGGAGGGCACGGCGGCCCGGGATACGGTCCCGTCATCGAGGGCGACCTCGACCTCGACGGTGGGGTTGCCTCGTGAGTCGAGGATCTCGCGGGCGGCTACTGCCTCGATGGTGGCCACTGTGTGCTCCTGAACCGGCTGGGGGACATACCTGCGGAAAGGCTAGTCGCTGCGCCCGCCCAGATCGCACAGCGACTCACGACGTGGACGTGCCGGTCCGTGCGAGCTCCGCACGGTGGGTGAGACTGGCGTCATGGTCGGCTGGGTCGAGGCGCTGCGCAGCCGGGTCGCGCCCGGGGCCGCCGAGGTCGACCTCTCCACGACCTCGGTCCTGCTGGTCGTGCTGGTGGCGATCGGCGTCGTCAGCGTCGGCCCGGTGTGGAGCGTGGTTCGGCTCGGGGTGACCCTGGTCCACGAGCTCGGGCACGCCTTCGTGGGCATCGCCGTGGGCCGCCGGTTCACCGGCTTCGTGCTCAGGGGAGACATGTCCGGCCACGCCGTCACGCGGGGCCGCCCACGCGGCCTCGGTCGGGTGCTGACGACCTGGGCGGGTTACCCGATGCCGGCCCTGGTCGGCGCCGGCCTGGTCTGGCTCGGCGGCCGCGGCTGGGCCGCGCCCACCGTGGCCGTCACCCTGGTCCTGCTGCTCGTCGCCTTTTTGCGCGTCCGGTCGGCCCTCACGCTGCTGGTGATGCTGCTGGCGCTGGCCGCGGTCGGCTCGCTCTGGTGGTGGCGCTCCGACGCGGTCCAGGCGCAGGTCCTGCTCGGCACCGGACTGGTCCTGCTGGTCGGGGCGTGGCGGCACCTCGGCGCCGTGGCGCGAGACCGGGGCTCGGCCAGCGACCCGGGCACGCTGGCGGCCCTGACCCGGGTACCGCGGCTGGTCTGGAACGCGAGCTTCGCCGCCGTCTGCGGCGCGGCGACCTGGCTGGCCGCGGTCGAGGTCCTCAGCGCGTGGGGCTAGGCCGCGACGGGGCTGGTCCCGCCAGATCGCCGGACGCGCACCCGCCGTCGTCGGGCCGTCTGCGCGATGGACGCGCCGGGGTCAGTCCTGGTCGCGCTGGTAGGCGACCGCGAGCGCGGCACCGAGGCGGGCGTTGCTGCGCACCAGCGCGATGTTGGTCTCCAGGCTCCGGCCCGCGGACAGCTCGACGATCCGACCGAGCAGGAACGGCGTGATGTCCTTGCCGGTGACGCCGCGGTCGTCGCACTCCCCGAGCGCCTGGTCGATGAGCGCTGCGATCTCCCCAGCCGGTATCTCGTCCTCCACCGGGACGGGGTTGGCGATCGAGACGGCGCCCTTCAGCCCGAGCGACCACTTGGCCGCCATGAGCGCGGCGAGCTCCTCGACCGTGTCCAGGCGCATCGGTGAGCCGTGGCCACTGCTGCGGGAGTAGAACGAGGGGAACTCATCGGCGCCGAAGGTCACGACCGGGACCCCCAACGTCTCCAGCGCCTCCAGGGTGAGCGCGATGTCCAGGATCGACTTCACCCCGGCACTGACCACGGCGACATCGGTCTGCCCGAGCTCGGTGAGGTCGGCGCTGATGTCGAAGGTGGTCTCGGCCCCCCGGTGGACGCCACCGAGACCGCCGGTGACGAAGACCCGGATCCCGGCGAGCGCGGCCAGTCGCATCGTGCTGGCGACCGTCGTCGCTCCATGGCCCCGACGGGCGATGACGTAGGGGAGGTCGCGCAGGGACACCTTGGCGACCTCGCCGTGGCTGGCCAGGAGCTCGAGCTGGTCGGCCGACAGACCGACCCGGGGGATGCCGTCGAGCACCGCGATGGTGGCCGGAACTGCACCACCGTCGCGGACGATCTGCTCGACCTCGGTCGCCATCGCGACGTTCTGCGGATATGGCATGCCGTGGCTGATGATCGTGCTCTCGAGGGCCACCACGGGCTGGCCGAACGCGAGAGCCTCGCCGACCTCCTCGCTGAGCGAGAGCATGGCGTGCGGCGCTGCGGTGTGGGACTTCATGACTTAGCTCGCATTCGCTGGTGGGAGAACAGGATTCGCGATGGTGATGATCGAGCGGAGGAGATCGGTCGTCAGGTCTGGCCGGACGGTGTGGACCGTGGCGACCGTCACCGCAGCGGCCGCCTGCCCGAAGCGGGCGGCGTCGACCGGGGACCTGCCGGTGTGCAACGCGTGGACGAGCGCGGCGGTCGCCGCGTCGCCGGCCCCGGTGACCTCGACGACGTCGACCGACGGGGCGGGGATCTGGTGCGCGGTCGTCCGGCCGCCTGAGCGCGAGCTGAGCAGGCTGCCCTGTGCACCGCGGCGCACCCAGACGTGCACCACGCCCCGGTCGTGCAGCCGGGCCGCTGCGCCGGCGACCGCGGCCAGCTCGGACAGCTCGGAGGCCGCGCACCCGAGGATCGAGGCGAGCTCGTCGGAGTTGGGAGTGAGGGCGAGCACCGGGCGGTCCGGTGACAGGAGGGTCGCCAGGGGTGCCGCCTTGGCCACACTGACGGGGTCGAGCACCACCGGGACCCCGGCCGCAGCCGCACGGTCGAGCAGCCAGCCACAGGCCGCGGCCGGCACGTTGCCGTCGATCACGAGGACGGCTGCCGTCCCGACGAGGTCGGCCACCGGCTCCAGGTCGGCCGGGCGGATCGCGTCGGTGGCCGCCATGCTCGCGACGGCCACGGCGAGCTCGCCGTCGTGGTCGAGCACCGCGAGATAGGTCCCGGTCGCGGCCGCCGGCAACAGGTGGGTGAGGCCGACGCCCGCGGCAGCGGTCTCGGCCCTCAGCCCGGCCCCGAGCGCGTCGGAGCCGATCGGCGCGACCAGCTCCACCGGTGTTCCCAGACGGGCCAGGTTCTCGGCGATGTTGCGGCCGACGCCGCCCGGTGAGGTGTAGGAGCGCCCGGGGTTGGAGGTGCGGGGCACCAGCGGTGCGGCGGTCCGGGCCTTGATGTCGAGGTTCGCGCCGCCGACCACGACCACCGGGCCGGACCGCGCGGTCGCGCCGCGGGTCATCCCGGGCCTGCGCCCGCGCCGCCCCCGGAGTCCGCGTGACGTCCCTCGGCCCCGCCGAGGTCCCTGCCCTCGAGCCCGCGCAGGACCGTCCGCAGCTCGGTCTCGGCCGACATGCCCTGCTCGACCGCACGTCGGGCCAGCAGGAGGAGCTCGGCACCGAGGCCGTCGCCGGGGAGGTCGTCGGTGTCCAGCCCGCGCCGGCGCATCCGGGTCAGCACCTTCTGTGCGCGGTCCAGGGCCGGCAGCCCGAGCGGTATGCCGTCCGCCAGACCCGCAGGACCGGCCGAGGAGCCGGGCGTGGCCCGGGCCGCCTTCTCCTGCAGCTTGATCCGTTCCCACTCGCGCTCGACCGCCTCGGGCGTGTCGGCGTCGCCGTCGGCGAACACGTGCGGGTGCCGGCGCACGAGCTTGTCCACCAGCGCCCCCGCGACGTCGTCGATGTCGAACGGGTCGTCGGTGTCCTCCTCACCCACCCGGGAGTGGAAGGCGACCTGGAGCAGCACGTCACCGAGCTCCTCGACCAGGTGGGTGCGGTCCCCGGACTCGATGGCCTCGACCGCCTCGTGGGCCTCCTCGAGCAGGTACGGCACCAGCGTCCGGTGGGTCTGCTCGGCGTCCCACGGACAGCCGCCGGGCGAGCGCAGCCGGTCCATCACCGCGACGACGTCGAGCAGCCGCGCCCCCGGGACGTCCCAGGAGCCCACCACGACCTCGACCTCGGGTGGGTTCCCCAGCCGCGAGACCTCCGAGGCGATCGCGTCGGTCAGCCCGGGGTCGGCATCGGGCGAGCCCAGCCAGACCACGGCACGTTCGGCTGCGGCGTCCAGCAGCACGCGGGCCAGGGAGGCCGGGTCCTCCGCCAGAGCCTCGACCGGGACGCCGGACTCGGCGACGGCCACCGGGAGGGGGTCGGTGAGGTCGACCGCGTACACGGTGTCCGCGGCGCCCAGGACCTGCCAGGCGCTACGGGTGAGCAGTCCGGCGGCGACCCGCGGGCTCCCGACGAGCAGGGCCAGCCCGGTGCGGGCGGTGCCGAGGTCGGTGCCCGGGGTGGGGCCGGTGGCGTCCACTCAGCGGCTGGCCTTGATCCAGTTCGGCCGGCCCTCGGTGAACGCGACGGTGGCCGGGTCGAAACGGCCGTAGCGGGGGTTGACCGTCACGGTGGCGTTCTTCAGCCGGGTCAGGACCTCGGTCTGCTGCGCCTGGTCGAGCTGCTGGAGCGCGAAGTTCGACTGGACGAGGGCCAGCGTCTCCTTGGTCGGGTCGGACAGGTTGGGCATGGCGGTGCGCGCGGCCGACTCGGTGGTGCCCACCCCGGCGGCGGCGGCCACGTCGTTGACGAACGACGCGGCGATGAGCTGGGAGAGCACCTGGCTGGTGGTCAGCGGCGCGCTCAGGGTCTCCTTGAAGGCCTCGTTGATCTGGGTGGTCGCGAGCTGGGCCTGCTCCTCGCTGATCCGCTGGCCGCCGACGATCGCCGCAGTGTCCGCCTGCGCGCAGCCGGCCAGTCCCAGGGTCGCGGCGGCGACCGCGCCCGCCGCCACCAGCCCCAACAGGCGTCGTCCTGCGCTCACGCTCATCACTTTCCTCACGATCCGGCTCCTCACAGCACGTGCGTGGCCGGGTCAGGACCCGGTGCTCCGACCGGCCACGACGGCCGCCTGACCCACATTGTCGAGCATGACGGCGCGGATCAGGTCACTGGCCCACTGCAAGACTGCCGTGTCCCGCAGTGGACGACCACCCACCCGTGCCGTCGTGGGCTTGGGCACCAGGATCGTGTGCACCGTCTCCTTGACCATCGTGCCCGGATAGAGCCGCTCCAGCCGGAGCCGCTGGGACTCGCGCAGGGTCACCGGACCGAACCGGACGTGCTGCCCCTGGACGCTGACGTCGCCGACACCGGCCGCGCGGGCGACCGTGCGGAGCCGGGCCACCTCGAACAGGTTGCGGACGGCCTCGGGCGGTGCGCCGTAGCGGTCCACGAGCTCGGCCTCGATGTCGGCGAGCCCGGCCTCGTCGAGCACGCTGGCCAGCTTCTTGTAGGCCTCGAGCCGCAGCCGCTCGCCGACCCCCTGCGGTGAGCCCTGCCCGGGGATGTAGTCGTGGGGCAGGTGGGCGTCGACGGGCAGGTCGATCTTGATCTCGATCGGGGCGGTCTCCCCCTCGCCCTTGAAGGTCGCGACGGCCTCGCCCACCATCCGGACGTACAGGTCGAAGCCGACCCCCGCGATGTGGCCGGACTGCTCCCCACCCAGCAGGTTGCCGGCGCCGCGGATCTCCAGGTCCTTCATCGCCACCTGCATCCCGGCCCCGAGATCGGTGTGGCTGGCGATCGTCTGCAGCCGCTCGAGCGCGGTCTCGGTCAGTGGCTTCTCCGGCGGGTACAGGAAGTAGGCGTAGGCCCGCTCCCGGCCGCGACCGACCCGTCCCCGCAGCTGGTGCAGCTGGCTCAGGCCGAACGCGTCGGCCCGCTCGAGGATCAGGGTGTTGGCGTTGGAGATGTCCAGACCCGTCTCGACGATCGTGGTGCACACCATCACGTCGAAGCGCTTCTCCCAGAAGTCGACCACGACCTCCTCGAGGCGGTGCTCGCCCATCTGCCCGTGCGCGACGGCGACCCGGGCCTCGGGGACGAGCTCGCGGATCCGTGCCGCGGCGCGATCGATCGAGCTGACCCGGTTGTGGACCAGGAAGACCTGCCCCTCGCGCAGCAGCTCGCGGCGGATGGCCGCGGTCACCTGGCGCTCGTCGTACCCACCGACGTAGGTCAGGACCGGGTGACGCTCCTCGGGAGGCGTTGCGAGAGTGGACATCTCGCGGATGCCGGTCACGGCCATCTCCAGGGTCCGCGGGATCGGGGTCGCGGACATCGCCAGCACGTCGACGGCCGTGCGCAACGTCTTGAGCTGCTCCTTGTGCTCGACGCCGAACCGCTGCTCCTCATCGATCACGACCAGCCCGAGGTCCTTGAACCGCACCCCGGCCGAGAGCAGCCGGTGGGTGCCGATCACCAGGTCGACACTGCCGTCGGCGAGGCCGTCGAGCACCTCACGCGCCTCCTTGTCGCCCTGGAACCGCGACAGCGCCCGCACCGTGACCGGGAACTGGGCGTAACGCTCGGTGAAGGTCTGGAGGTGCTGCTGCACCAGCAGGGTCGTCGGCACGAGCACGGCGACCTGCTTGCCGTCCTGGACCGCCTTGAACCCGGCCCGGACCGCGATCTCGGTCTTGCCATAGCCCACGTCGCCGCAGATCAGCCGGTCCATCGGGACCGGTCGCTCCATGTCGGCCTTGACCTCGTCGATGCTGCTGAGCTGGTCGGGCGTCTCGACGTAGTCGAAGGCGTCCTCGAGCTCGCGCTGCCACGGGGTGTCCGGCCCGAAGGCGTGCCCCGACGTCGCCATCCGCGCGCTGTACAGCTGGATGAGCTCGGCCGCGATCTGCCGGACGTACTTGCGCGCCCGGCCCTTGGTCTTGGCCCAGTCCCCGCCACCCATCTTGTTGAGCGACGGCTGCTCGCCACCGACGTACCGGGTGATCTGGTCGAGCTGGTCGGTCGGCACGAACAGGCGGTCACCGGGCTGCCCACGCTTGGACGGGGCGTACTCGATGACGAGGTACTCGCGGGTCGCGTCCGAGATGGTGCGCTGGACCATCTCGACGAACCGGCCGACGCCGTGCTGCTCGTGGACGACATGGTCGCCGGCCCGGAGCTGGAGCGGGTCGACCTGGTTGCGCCGCCGCGACGGCATCTTGCGCATGTCGCGGGTCGAGGTGCCCTGACCCGGAGTCCCCGTGAGGTCGGACTCGGTGATGAGCGCGAACTTGCCTGCCGGAGAGAGGAAGCCGGCACCGACCGAACCAGTGGTGATGTGCACCAGCCCGGGGTCGAGCGCTCCGAGGTCCGGCCCGTCGACGATGCGGTTGCCCACCCCCTCCTCGGACAGGACCTCGCTCACGCGGCGCGCGAGACCATGACCCTCGGTGACCACCAGCACCTGCCAGCCGTCGCGGGCCCAGTCCCGCAGGTCACCGACCGCGTCCGGTGTGCTGCCGCGATAGGCGGGCGCGGCCTCGAGACCGGAGTTGACCGTCGGGACGGCCCCCGAGTCGATGACCGCAAGCTCCTCGTCCCCGACGAAGGGCGTGAGGTCCCACCACGGCAGGTCGAGCGTGAGGGCCTGGGCCCGCACGTCGGACACCGTCTGGAACGACGCCGTGCCGAGCACGCCCTGCAGGTCGATCGGCACCGCGCTGCCGGCTGCGGCGCTGTGCCAGCCGGCCTCCAGGAACTCCTGGCTGGTGGCGACGAGGTCGTGCGCGCGAGCCCGGACCCGCTCGGAGTCGCAGACCACGACCATGGTCCCCGGACGAAGCACCTCGACCAGGCTCTGCATGCCGTCCACGAGCGCGGGCGTCAAGGACTCCATGCCCTCCACGGCGATGCCCTCTGACACCGGGCCGAGGATGTCGGCGGCGCCGGGGAGCTGGCTGACCAGGGCCGCCGCGCGCTCGCGCACCGACTCGGTCAGCAGGAGCTCGCGGCACGGCGGCGCCCACAGGCCGTGCTCGGCGATCTCCAGGCTCCGCTGGTCGGCCACCTTGAACCAGCGGATCTCCTCGACGGTGTCGCCCCAGAACTCCACCCGCAGGGGGTGGTCCTCGGTGGCCGGGAAGACGTCGAGGATCCCGCCGCGCACGGCGAACTCCCCTCGGCGCTCGACGAGGTCGGTGCGGGTGTATGCCGCGGAAGCGAGGTTCTCGACCACCTGGCCGAGCGGTCGCTCCTGCCCGGCGCGCAGGGACACCGGCACCAGCTCGGCCAGACCCGCGACCATCGGCTGGAGCACCGCGCGCACGGGCGCCACCACGACGTCCAACGGACCGTAGGACGGGTCGGTCGCGTCGGGGTGGGCCAGTCGCCGCAGCACGGCCAGCCGCCGGCCCACGGTGTCGCTGCGGGGGCTGAGCCGCTCGTGCGGCAGCGTCTCCCAGCTCGGGAACTCGGCCACGAGGTCGGGGTCCAGGAAACAGCCCAGCGCGCCGACGAGGTCCTGCGCCTCGCGACCGGTCGCGGTGACCAGGAGCAGTGGACGGGCAGCGGCCGACTCGCCGCCGGAGGAGGCGAGCAGCGCGGCCATCGCTGCCCGCGCGCCCGAGGGCAGCGAGACCTCGAGGGACGGCTCGCCGCGGCGGGCGCGGTCGAGGACCTCGCGCAGGGCGAAGTGGTGCCCGAGCAGGGGCAGGAGGGTGGCAAGTGTCATGAGGGCAGCGCGAAGTGCGTGAATCCGTCCGGATAGGGGTGCCGGTTCGTCCTCCAGTCTAGGCCGTCGCGGGGCGTCCCACCCACACCTCGTCGGGTCGGTCCGGACGGCCCCACCGGTATTTCCCCCGAATCCGGCAGGTTTTAGCGGAATCACCCCCATGGGCGGCCGGTCCGTGTCAGACTTGGCCCGCGGGGAAGCGCCTCCACCGTCGGGGGCAGGGCACCGGTCGACGGGCCGAGCTGCCATGAGTACCCGTCAGCACGTCTCGCTCCCATCTCTGGAAGGCCCCTGCACGTGACCCCCTCCGGCACGCCCCCCACCGGCGCCACCGACCTCATGGCCCTGCCCGACCTCACGCTCGACCCGGTGATGTTGCGCGATGTCGAGGCTGGGCTGCTCGGGCTGCTCGCCGAGGGCCACCGGCTCGGTGGTCAGGTGCGTCCCGGACCCGCGGGACGTCGCGTCGTCCTCGCCGCCGACGGCCTCGGCCCGGCGGACGCGGCCGGGCCGGGTCTGCTGCTGCGCGACCACGAGCACACTCCGGTGGCGGCCCTGACCGACCTCGCGCCTGAGGAGTCGGGCACCGTTCGGGGCGACCTGGTCGCCGTGCGCCGCCGCGAGAGCGGCGAGTACGCCGAGCTGGCGCTCCAGACCGAGGACCTGGCCGCGATGTCGGGCTCCCTGGTGGTCCTGGACCGGCCCCCGGTCGACCTGGACACCACGGCCGTCGAACCGTTGCTGGCCGCCGACGGAGACCTCTGGGTGGTCGTGCCCGACTCCCCCGGCGCCCCCGTGCCGCTCGGGGTCCTCGTGACCACGGCTCGCGCCTGGCTCGGCTCGATCGGCACCCCGGACCGCTCCGAGGGGCCCGCAGGCACGACCTATCGACTGTCCTCGGGCGGCACCGCATACCTGCGCACCGCCCCCCTCGCCTGGCGTGACGCCGGCAGCGACCGGACCCTGCTGCGCCGCCTCACCGACGCCTCCCGCGCCACGCAGGTGCTGGTCCTGGGCGCCGACGGCGACACACCCGCCGGGCGGCAGTGGGCCACCGTGTCCACCCAGCTGACCCGCGGCGACGGCGCATCCTTGGCCGGCGTGAGCGCTCCAGTGGGTGCGGCGCTGCTCCGCTGGCGACCCGCACGGGCCACCCGTGGCGTGGCCATCATGTTCACCGGCTTCTCCGGGTCGGGGAAGTCCACCGTGGCCCGCGACGTCTCGGACTGGATCCGCGACCACAGCACCCGCCGCACCACCCTGCTCGACGGAGACCTCGTCCGCCAGATGCTCTCCTCCGGTCTCGGCTTCGACCGCGCCGGCCGGATCGCCAACGTTCGCCGCATCGGGTATGTCGCCGCCGAGATCGCCCGCCACGGCGGCATCGCGATCTGCTCGCCCATCGCGCCGTACGAGCAGACCCGCGCCGAGGTGCGCGAGATGGTCGAGGCCGTCGGAGACTTCTTCCTCGTGCACGTCAACACCCCGCTCGAGGAGTGCGAGAAACGAGACCTCAAGGGCCTGTATGCCAAGGCCCGCGCCGGAGTCGTGCCGGAGTTCACCGGCATCTCCGACCCGTACGACGTGCCGGAGGACGCCGACCTGCGGGTCGACACCTCTCAGCTCACCCGCGAGCAGGCACTGCACACCGTGATCACCGCCCTCCAACGGGGCGGCTGGCTTGAAGGGAACACCGCATGACTATCGACTGGCTGATGGTGGCCGCCACGTTCGGCATCGGCATCGTCGTGGGACTGACCGGCATGGGAGGAGGTGCGCTGATGACACCGGCCCTGGTCCTGTTCTTCGGCGTGCCCCCGCTGACCGCCGTGTCCAGCGACCTGGTCGCGAGCGCCGTGATGAAACCGGTGGGCGGGATGGTCCACCTCCGCAAGGGCACGGTGAACCTGTCCCTGGTCAAGTGGCTTTGCGTGGGATCAGTGCCCTCGGCCTTCGTCGGCGTCCTGATCCTGCGCGCGCTCGGCGACGGTGAGGCGGTCCAGCAGAACGTCCAGCGTGCGCTGGGCATCGCGCTCGTCGTCGCCGCGGCCGGTCTGGCGGTCCGGGCCTACATCCGGCTCGCCGAGCGCGCCCGCAAGCGCGACGGCAGCGCCGCCGCGCTGCCGCTCGACAAGCCCGAGGTCGCGGTCCGGATCCTGCCGACCGTCATCGTGGGCATCGTCGGCGGCGTCGTCGTCGGCATGACCTCGGTCGGCTCGGGATCGCTGATCATCATCGCCCTGATGGCGTTGTACCCGACGCTCAAGGCGAGCCAGCTGGTGGGCACCGACCTGGTCCAGGCCGTCCCGCTCGTGGCCGCCGCGGCGCTCGGCCACGTGCTCTTCGGTGACTTCAAGCTCGACCTCACCGTGTCCCTGCTGCTCGGCTGCGTCCCCGGCGCCTACCTCGGAGCCCGGGTCTCCTCACGCACCAACGGTGGTTTCATCCGCCGGGCACTGGCGTTCGTGCTGCTCGCCTCCGCGCTCAAGCTGCTCGGGGTCCCCACCAAGGACACGGGGATCATCCTCCTCGTCCTGCTGCTGGTGGCCCCGGCGGTCTGGGTCACGCTGCGCAAGCGCCACGGGTTCCCCCCGCTGGTCCACGGACTGCCCTGGACCCGGGACACCGCACCCGACGCCGCAGCCACCTCGGAGAAGGAGCCCGCCGCCTGAGTCCTGGCGGGGGCGCCGCTCAGAGCCAGGGCGTCGAGCCCCAGCCGAGCAGCTGCGCGAGCCGAGCGTTGTCCGGAGCCAGTCGCTCCCGGAGCTCGCGCTCGAGACCAGGGGTCAGCTGGCTGGGGCCGTCCACCCAGTGGTTGGTCCGCGGTGGCGGGTCGATCGCGACCTGGTGCAACCCCAGGAAGCGGATCAGCTCAGCTGTCTGGGGCTCGGCCTGGGCGAAGTACTCCTCGCTGCGGATCACGTGGACCCGGTCGGCGCCCAGCGCCTCGTGCCAGACCTCGAGCTGCTGGGCATAGCGTCCGCGGGACAGGTAGGCGTGGTGGCGGTTGGCGTGCTCGCCCTTGCGGGTGAACCGGCCGAGCCGCTCGGCCCGGGCCAGACGCTCCGGCTCGGCGCGGATGGCGTCGACGAACGGCAGGCTCTCGAACCCGTGCATGGTGCTGTGCTGCCACTGCGAGTAGGCCCGCTTGACCGGGTCGCGCAGCATCGCGACCGCGCGGACCTCAGGCAGGACGACCGCCGCGCGCTGCGCCGCCAGCGGATGGAACAGGTAGTAGGGGCTGGCCTCGAAGGTGACCTCGCCCGGCTCCACCGTCGGGAAGTGCGCGGCGTACCACCGGTTGCCTCGGCCGTAGTTCAGGCTGAGGTACTGGAGCTCCTTGGCGATGGGCGTGCGGATCTGCGGGTGCTGGGCGAGGGTGTTGAACAACGCCGTGGTGCCGGCCCGCTGCGCCCCGATCACCAGGAACGACGGCAGGGTGCCGTGGTGCCCGAGCGCTGCCGCGGTCCAGGCGGACGACACCTGCTTGAGGTCACGCAGCCGAGACCGTCCTCCGACGCGGATGCGTGAGGACAGGACCGACGTATGGGTGGTCATGGAGGTGCCTTCCTGGGGGACCGGCTGGCAGGGGTGGAACGGCCGGTATGCACTCCCTTGAGCACTCTCAGCGTGGACCTCCTCCACGGTGAGGTCCATGCGGTGAGCCAAGTCTTCACCGAAAGCTGGGTAAACGTACACACGCGCTTGACCCTTGGTGACCTCGAGCTGCTCTCCTGGTGAGGAGACGGTCAGTGATCGCGCGACATCACGAGGTCACGTTGCACTGGTGGTGTCGGCAGCGAGGTCAGTGAACGGCGGTCGCGGGTGTCCTGCGGTCGGCGTGGCCGACCTTCAGGCCGCGCGGCCGACGGGTGGCGTAGTAGACCAGCATCGCCGCCGCGGCGATGAACATCTCGGTGGTCCGCTGGACGTAGTAGGTGATGTTCTCGACGACGCCGTCCGGTGGTTTGGGCGTCACGGCGTGGATCACCACGATGGCGATGATCAGCGCGACGGCCACGCCGAGGTTGCGAGCCACCCGTGGCGACCCGCCGCGCAGAAGCCTGGCGTCCACGACGTCGACCACCAGCGGAACCAGGACCATCGCGCCGAACGTCTCGGCCATGTCGGTCGTGAACGCATTGGTCTGCCCGATCGCCGCCACCGCGATGGCCAGCACCGGCAACGCGGCGATGGCCCAGACGGGCAGTGGCCGGCGCAGCTGGAGGTACACGATGAGGACGGCCACGCCCAGGACCGCCTCGTTCAGCGTCCGGAAGCGCGACGGCAGCTCCGAGGCGCGCAGCAGCAGCCCGCCGACCACGAGCAGCGCCGCGACGGCTCCGGTGACCTGCCACTGCCGGGGGTGCAGCGCCAGCCGGGGACGGACGACGTCGATCCAGCCGCAGATGGCCAGGACGGTCAGGAACCCCTCGCTGTTGCGCGAGATCGTCACGCCGAGCTTGCCCGGGACGATCTTGGTCATCAGTCCGGCCAGGATCACGGCGAGCACGAGTCCGAAGACGCTGTACAGGGCGAGCTTGGCCAGGCGAGGCGTGCGTTGCATCCCTCCACGGTAGGGCGCACGCACCCCATCGGGGTCGAATCGGGGAAAAGGATCCCGACCGGTGGGACTTTCTCGACCAGGGAAGCATCCGGTCATGCAGTTTCTGGCAAACGGTCACGCGGGGGCAAACCGGCAACCTACTCTTGCGCTGCCACCCATCGGTGGCACAGGTCATGAGAACACGCTCCTACGGGGTGGAGGCGGCTCCTCCGGCCGGCTCCGAGGTTGCGGTGCTCCACACGAAAGCAGGACTGATAGATGAGAAAGCTGGTCACCGCTGCCATCACAGCAGCTGGCGTCGCGGGAGCAATGCTCATTGCTCCCACCGGCGCTGTGGGATCCCAGGACTCGGTGTCGCCGAGTGTCACCGGGATGATGCCCAGTGAGGTTCCCGCCACGTTCCCCCCCACGGTCTCGGACAAGAGTGTCTCCGCGATCGCGCAGGTCGGGTCGAACATGGTCATCGGGGGCGCCTTCACCCAGATCGGGGGACAGACCCGCAAAGGCATCGCGGTGTTCGACGCGACGACCGGCGCGCTCTCCTCTGCGTTCAACCCCGCCATCACCGGCGCGGTCACCTCGCTGCTTCCGGGGCCGAGCCCCGACACCGTGTTCGTCGGTGGCTCCTTCACCGCGGTCAACGGCAAGACCACGGTCAAGCGGCTCACCCTGCTGAGCACCCTCACCGGTGAGATCGTCGCCAGCTTCAAGCCCCCGGTGGTCAACGGGCTGGTCTCGGACATGTACGTCGCCGGCGGCCGCCTGTACCTCGCCGGAGCCTTCACCAAGATCGGCGGCGCGTCCCGCGGCGGTCTGGCCACCCTGAACCCCACGACCGGGGCCTACGACCCGTTCATGGACGTCAACCTGACGATCCGCCACAACGAGGGCGTCCAGGGCGCTGCGGTCGCCTCGGTCGGCGGCACCGCGATCGACGTGTCCCCCGACGGGCGCACCGCCGTCGTCATCGGCAACTTCAGGAAGGCCGACACCCTGGACCGCGTCCAGGCTGCCGTGCTCGACCTGACCGGCAGCACCGCAGAGGTCAAGGCCGACTGGAAGACCAACGGCTACGTCAACCCCTGCTACAACGGCGCCTACGACAGCTACATGCGTGGCCTGTCGTTCTCGCCCGACGGCTCCTACTTCGTCATCACCGCCACCGGTGGCAGCAACTGGGACCTGTGCGACACCGCCACCCGGTGGGAGACCGGCGCGACCGGGCAGGACCTGCACCCCACCTGGAGCTCGTCGGCTGGTGGTGACACGCTGTGGTCCACCGCGATCACCAGCTCCGCCGTGTTCGTCGGCGGTCACCAGCGCTGGCTCAACAACGACAACGGCAACGACTTCGCCGGCGCCGGCGCGGTCCCGCGTCCCGGCATCGCCGCGCTCGACCCGCTGAGTGGTCGTCCGCTCACCTGGAACCCGGGTCGCAACCCCCGCGGAACCGCCGTGTACGCGATGCTCGCGACCAGCGAGGGCCTGTGGATCGGTCAGAACACCGACTACATCGGCAACCGTCGCTACAACCGCGGCAAGCTCGCGTTCTTCCCGTACGCGGGTGGCACGCCGGTCGCCAGGACCACCACGCCGACCCTGCCTGCGCAGGTCTTCGTCGGTCACGGCGACCAGGGTGGCGCGACCAACGTGCTGTACCGCGTGAACGCCGGTGGCGGCCTGATCCAGTCGGTCGACAGTGGCCCGGACTGGGCCGACGACAGCGGCTTCGACTCGCCCCTGCGCAACAGCGGCACCAACGCGGCCGGGTACAACCCGGGCGCCGTGTCGGACGGGTCGGTCCCGTCGACCACCCCGAACGGGGTCTTCGACTCCGAGCGGTGGTCGCCGAACGACAACCCGTCCATGCAGTGGGACTTCCCGGTGGCTGCCGGCACGCCCCTGCAGGTGCGGCTCCTGTTCAGCAACCGCTGTGACTGCACCGCCGGCGCCGGCCAGCGCCAGTTCAACGTGTTCATCGACGGTGCGCAGAAGCTCACCAACCTCGACCTCTCGGCCAACCCCGGGCACAACAAGGCCACGATGAAGGCGTTCGACATCACCAGTGACGGGGTCGTCGACATCGACTTCAGCCACTACATCGAGAACCCGCTGATCAACGGCATCGAGATCGTCCGCACGGACGTCACCCCTTCGACGCCGATGAGCCTGGGTCTGACCCAGCAGAGCTTCAACGGGACCACCGCGGGTCCGGCGACCACCGTCGGCTCGACCGTCGACTGGGCCCTTGCCCGCGGTGCGTTCACCGTCGGCGACCAGGTCTTCGTCGGCATGCCCGACGGGCTCTACCGGGCGACCCTCACCGGCGGGACCCAGCTGGGCAACCTCACGCTGGTCCAGCCGTACCACGACCCGAAGTGGATGAACGTCGACACCGGCTCCAACTCCACCTTCGACGGCAACAACCCGCCGCTGTACAGCCAGCTCAACCAGGTCGGCGGCATGTTCTACGCCGACGGCAAGCTGTTCTACAACCAGGTGGGCTCGAGCCAGCTGCGCTGGTCCTGGTTCTCCCCCGACAGCGGCATCGTCGAGGGTCGCAACAGCACGGCCACGAGCTCGGTCAGCTTCGCCAACGTCTCGGGCATGTTCGCCACCGGCGGCTTCCTGTACTACGTGAACCGCAGCACCGGCGACATGTTCCGCGTGGCGTTCGCCAACAGCACGGTGTCCGGTTCGCCGGTCCTGGTCAACGGTCCGAGCAACGGTGGCGCCGACTGGCGGGGCCGGGCCATGTTCCTGGGCAACCCGCCCGCGAACAACGCTCCGAACGCCAGCTTCACCAGCATCTGCGACAACACGCACTGCGCGTTCGACGCCTCGGCCTCGACCGACACCGACGGCACCATCGTCGGCTACCGCTGGAGCCTCGGTGACGGGTCGGCGCCGGTGACCACGACCAACGCCACGTTCGCCTACGACTACGCCGCTGCCGCGTCCTACCCGGTCACCGTGACCGCGATCGACGACGACAACGCCGAGAGCTCGGCGAGCGACACCGTCACCCCCGCGGTGCTCGCGGCCGGCAACGGCTTCGTGGGCTCGTCCCACTCCACCGACGCCAAGGCGGTCACCAAGACCGTCGCGGTGCCGGCGGGCACCCAGGTGGGCGACCTGCTCGTGCTGAGCTACGTCGGCAACACCGACGTGCCGGCGACGCCGAGCGGCTGGACCCAGGTGGCGACCCGTTCGAACACGCTCAACGTGACGGTCTGGACCAGGACCGCCAACTCGGGTGACCTCGGCGGCTCGGCGTCCTTCAGCCAGAGCACGGCGCAGAAGGCGATCGCCTCGCTGTCCGTGTACCGCGGCGTCGCGGGGGTGGCTTCGGCCGACTCCGGTGTCGCCTCGGGCATGGCCACCCACGTGGCCCCGGCCACGCCGGTGATCAGCGGAGACCAGCTGCTGTGGATCTGGGCGGACAAGTCGGCCGGCACGACCAACTGGGACGCCCCGGCCGGTGTGGCCGAGCGCGACGAGTCGATCGGCTCCGGCGCCGGACACTACTCGGTGATGTCGGGTGACAGTGCCAGCCGTACCTCGACCGGCACCTACCCCGGCCGCACCGCGACGACCGACGCCCCGTCCACCAAGGACGTGACGCTGAGCCTGGTGCTCCGCTGACCAGGGGCAGTGACCACCAGTAGGTGGGGACACAGGACGGGCGGCACCCTCGGGTGCCGCCCGTTCGGCATTCCCGAAGGGTCGCCAGACGCACCACCACCGCCGCCGCGGGCTCTCCCCGGTGGCCGCCGCGAACCCCTTGCACCTGGAGGCGGTGAACCCGGTGCTCGAGGGCCGTGGCTCCGCCGGACCCGTCGACGCGACCCGGGCGACGGTGCACAGGGCACGCAGACCCGCCCCAGCCCGACCGCGGCAGTACCCACCCGCCCGCGGCAGCGCCGGAGGCGCAGCAGAACGCCCGCCCCGGCAGTACGAACGCCGGGACGGGCGGGCTAGGCGACTGCGGGCGCCCTCAGGCCTGGGGGCGGTTGAAGGCCACCTCGAAGCAGCCCTTGTCCTTGCCCGAGACGAACTCGAGGCGCCAGACACCGGGGGCGCTGATGTCGAAGTCCATGACGTAGTAGCGGGTGCCGTTGATCACGTCGGTCTTGGTCGAGGTGAAGCTGGCGACCGTGGGTCCGGCCTTACGGTCACGCGTGGCCTTGAGGTCGAGACCGCTCATCCCGCCCGGGTTGGCCGGGATCACGTGGAGGGTCACCGTGGCGCCCTCCTTGCCCGAACCACCGCTCTTGAAGGCCTGCTGAGCCCGCGTGAAGTCGCCGGCGCCGATCCCCCCCGAGCGCGCATTGCGCTGGCGCGGGGTGACGCAGGTCGGAGTCGTCGGCCCGGGCAGCTGGGCGACGATGGTCGCCTGCGAGGTCGGGGTGGGCGCGGGAGTGGCCGCTGTGGACCCACCCGTCGGCGTACTGGTCGCCAGCGACTCGTCCGGCGTGGGGATCGCCGCTGCGTCGCGCTGGGCTCCACTGCCGCACCCCGCCAGGAGCAGGGCGCTGCCGACGACGCTGAGGGTGAGCCGCGCAGCGCGGCCGAGGTCACCAGGCACGGGTCGACACCCACGCCGGCTCGCGGCCCAACAAGGGCACCAGGCGCTCGTCGTGGGGCCTGAAGTAGTCCTCCAGCTGCGCCCGAGTGGCCGGGTCCATGGCGCCGGGGCGCGCGTTGTACTGGTCGAAGTGCTGGGGCATGGTCTCGGAGATCCCCAGGAACCGGGTCACGCCCCGGAAGGACTGCTCGGGCTTGGAGAAGAACCGCTCGCTCTCGATGAGGTGCAGCTGCTCTCGTGGCAGGACCTGCAGGACCCGCTCGATCTGGTCGGCATAGAGGCTGCGGTGGAGGTAGCCCTGGTGCCGGTGGGCGAAGCTCTGGTAGGTCGGGTCGGACCGCATCCGGTCCTCCTCGCCGGCGAGCCGCTCGGGCTCCAGCTCGATGGCGCGCTCGAAGGTCTCGGTCTCGAAGCCGCGAGCCAGCTCGTGCTTGTAGGCGGAGAACGCACGCTCCACGGGGTCACGCAGCATGATGAGCACCTTGGTGCGCGGCAGGTCGTGGGCGAGGCGCTCGAGGGCTAGGGGGTGGAACAGGTAGTAGCCACTCGCCTCGAAGACCGCCGGTGCGCCGGCCGCGCGTGTGCGGAACCGGGCGACCGCGCGCAGCGGGAAGTGTCCGCGGTACCAGGCCATGCCCTGCGGGTAGTTGACGTCGAAGTAGTTGACGCCCTTGTGGAAGGAGGGCCGGACGACCTGCGGGTGCGCCATCAGGGCACGGAACAAGGAGGTGGTCCCCGACCGCTGCGCCCCGGCCAGCACGAAGTCCGGGTCGGCCCGCAAGCTGGAGGTCATCCGCCCGGCTTGAATCGAGGCTCGGCGGCCGAGGGTGCGGACCCGACCCGGCGCCAGCTTGCGCAGGGGGGTCCTCGCCTCGCCGTGGTGCTCGCCCTGGCGAGTCACGAGGTCCAGCCCCAACGACCACGCAGGTCCAGACCGTAGTCGGCCTCCACCATGGCCAGGTCGTCCGACAGCTGAGCGCGGATGTAGGCGGCGTCCTCCGCGGGGACCACGGGCTTGTCCTCACCGAGCGGGCGGTACAGCAGGCCCTGCACCAGCCGGGAGCGCTTGACCCGGGCGACGGCGTTCGCGCCGTCCAGCTTGCGCACGACGCCGGCGAGCCTGCGCACCGCAGCGGTCACCACGACCATCCGCGACTCGCTGGCGGGCAGGCGGACGCCGGCGGTCTCAGCGGTCAGGGTGTGCCGAGAGATGGCGAGGAAGTCGGTGACCGCGTCGAGGAACCCCTGCGGGTCCGTGCCGAGGTCGTCGAAGACCGCCACGTGGACCTGCTCGGCGGGGAACAGCTCGCGGTACCGGCGGAGCTGGGCGCCGTAGCGGCCGTGCTCCAGCAGCTCGGGCGTGGAGCGCAGGGCCTCGGCGAAGGTCGCCGGGCCGATGCCGAAGCGGCGGGCGTACAGGAAGGAGGAGAACGCCCGGTCGACCGGGTCGCGCAGGGTCACCATCAGTCGACAGTCCGGCAGCGTCTCGAGGATCCGCTTGGGCGCCTCGGGGTCGGACAGGTAGTCCTGGCAGATCTCCCCGACGACCGTCTGCTCCGGACGACAGTCCTTGAACTGCGCTTCGTACCAGCGGATCCCGCGGTCGAAGTAGCGATCGAAGAAGTAGAGGTCCTTGGCCTGGGAGAGGTAGACCTGCGGGTGCAGGATCAGCGCCTCGTGCAGCCAGGAGGAGCCGGCCTTGTCCGGGCCGATGTACAGGAAGTTGGGCAGCGTCACAGGGGTCTCCTAGCTCAGTCCGCGACCGAAACGGCGCGCCAGCGTGAGCAGACGGGCCGGGTCGACGCCGGTGACGATGTGGCCGAAGGCGAGCGCGACGTGGGGTGTGGCGGGATAGGCGCGCAGGCCTGCGAAGGCGTGGCGGAGGGCGTCGCGCCGACGACCCATGGTGGACTCGACGAACGCGATCTGCCCCAGCACGCGGGCGTGACCGCGGCGCGAGGTGGCGATCTCCGGGTGTCGCTCCATGAAGGCCTCGAGCGCCTCCAGGGTGTTGGCCGAGCGCCCCGTGTACCAGGACTGGACCCGCTTGTTGATGTCGGCCAGGGGCTCGGTGATGCAGCCGATCCGTCCCTGGGCGACCGCACGCAGCACCCAGTCGTAGTCCTCGCCGTACCCGAAGGGCAGCCCCTCGTCGTACTCGCCGGCGAGCTCGAACGCTTCCCGGCGCATCACCAGCGTCGAGGAGTGGAGCTCCTTGACCCGGTTGCGCAGCAGGATCTCGCGGCTGATGACCTCCGAGCGCGCCGGCCAGGTGGCGATCGCGTCGTCGGGCATCATCAGCCGGATGCCCGAGCCGATGACCAGCAGGTCGGGCTCGCGACGGAGCCGAGCGACCTGCTTGGTGAGCTTGGTCGAGTGCCACACGTCGTCGTCGTCGCAGCTGGCGACCAGCGTGGTGTCGGTGGCTGCGAGCCCGGTGTTGCGGGCACCGGCCAGACCGGGGGCGTGGTTGTTGGACATCACCCTGATCTCCCGCCCCGGCGCGCCGAGGTCGCTCAGCGCGTGGTCCTCGGGCTCCTGGTCGTGGACCACCACGATGTCGAGCTCGCCGGGGTAGTCCTGGGCCACCGCAGCGCGCAGCGTGGCCCGCACCAGCTCGGGTCGTCCCCGCGTCGGGATGATGACGGCGACGGTGGGCCACTGGCTCAGGTCGGAGGCGGCCGGCGGGGCCGAGGCCTCGTGTACGGCGTCGGACAGGCTCACAGCGGTGCTCCCTGGTGGGCGACGGGCCGGCGGCTGGTGCGACGCAGGCGGGGTAGGTGGGGTGAAGCGAGCGCGACGACGGCCGCCTGCTGCGGACGGGACAGCGCGGTGCGCCAGTCCTCGTCGGCCCGCAGGGCGACCTCGCCGAGCGTGAAGCGAGAGGGGTTGCCGGAGATGCCGTGGCTCATCGGGAGGTCGGCCTGGCCGGGACGCAGGTGACCGAGGTCGGCGGTCCCGACCGCGATGCCCACCTCGGCGAGACCGGCGCGGACGCTCGCCGCGGGGTCGGTCACGAAGTCCTCGTAGTGCACCACGCCCGCCGGCAGGCCCCGGGCGCGCAGCAGGTCGATCTGGGACTGGCTGGCGGTCCACCGAGCGGCAGCGCTGAGGGCCGGCTGGTGGGCCATCGTCGCGCCCTCGCGGCCCTGCGGTCGCGTGACCTCGGACTTGCTCTGGGAGTAGGCGACACCGCGCGGGTCGCGGATCACCTGGATGACGCGGACGTCCAACCCGCCGCCGGTGGCCAGCGCGAGGGCCTGGACGGGCCACTTGCTCGCGTCGACGACGTAGGTCGCCCCGGACACCGCGGCCACGGCGGCGAACGTCTGGGCGTACCCCTCGGCGTACTCGCGGACCGCGGCCCCGAACCCGTCACCCCACAGGGCCGGGACCAGCATGCGCGGCAGGTGCCTCTGGCGGATCACCGACCGCTGGAGGTCGGACATCCGACGCACGCGGTCAGGGTCGGACAGCACCTCGGCCCGCGCGATCACCGCACCCCAGAAGACGCAGTCGGTGAGCGGCTCGCCGCAGCCGCAGCGCTCGTCGTGGGCCAGTGCCTGCCGGAACAGGTCCAGGACCTCGCCGACGTTGACGAAACCCGGAGCCGCGCCGATGGCGCGCTCGACGAGCGTGCTCCCGGAACGTCCGGAGCCGGCGATGTAGACGATGGTCGGCTGCCCCCCGGCGCGCCGTCCCTTGTCCGTGGTGTGGTGCATAACCTCATCCATGACTGGTTCCCCCAAGCGTGTCCCGAGCTGCCCGGCTGGCCGGGCGCCGAACCACGTCGATGATCTGGTTCCTTCCAGTAGTGAGTGCTTGGCAACAGCACAAGGGTAGGCACATCCCCGACGCACGTCAGGTGAATCCACCAGATGGCCACGAGATGGCCCCGTGTTCGGGTCCGATTCGGGTTGTCCGGATCCCGTCGTGGGCGGACTCACCCGAGACGTAGAGTAGTCGTGGCCGCGGCGCCCCACCACGGGGCGCCGTCACCGATCACCAGGGGAGCTCAGCAGTGCACAGCAGAAGGCATGGATGGGCCGCGGCCTGCCTCGCCACCGTCGTCCTGGTCCTCGCGGGCTGCTCGGGAGCAACGGGGGGACCTCCGGAGCCACCGACTCCGTCGGGCACGCCCGGCGACCCCTGCCCGCTCGTCGACAAGGCGGTGCCGACCTGCGGGCCGATCTGGGGCGTCTCGACCCAGCCCCCGACCCTGGCCGGAGTCGAGGCCGTGGAGCAGACGGTCGGGCGCACCTTCGACTTCGTCTACCGATACCACGACGTGGTGGGCCAGATCCCCGACCAGGCCGAGCGTGACGTCATCGCCCGCGGCAGCCTGCTCCACATCGCCATCGCCGCCCGCACGTTCGGCGGTGCCGGGAACGTGACCTACGCCGACATCGCCCGGGGCATGTACGACGACAACCTGCGTGCGCAGGCCCGCGGCATCGCCTCGCTCAAGGAGGCCGTCTACCTCACCTTCGAGCAGGAGGCCAACCAGCGCGACAAGGTCGGCGGCGAGCGCGGCGGGAGCGCCGACTTCATCGCCGCGTGGCGGCACCTGCACGACCTGTACGAGCAGGAGAAGGTCACCAACGCGGTCTGGGTGTGGGTGATGACCGGCAACGCGGCCAACCTGCCCCGGACGGCTGCGCTGTGGCCGGGCAACGACTACGTCGACTGGATCTCCTGGAACATCTACAACCAGTCCGGCTGCCGGGGCAACAACATCAACCCCGGCAAGCTGGAGACCTTCGAGGAGGGCGTCCAGGTCTTCTACGACTGGGTGACGACCGACGGGAAGGCCGCTGGCATCGACAGCTCCAAGCCGATGATGATCAGCGAGGCCGGCTCGGTGACCTATCCGGGTGACCCGGAGCTCACCGCGCAGTGGTACGCCGCCATCCCCGACGCGCTCCAGCGGTACCCGCAGGTGAAGGCGGTCACGCTGTGGAACAGCGGTGGCGGTCAGGGCGGGGTCTGTGACTACCGCTTCCAGCTGAACCCGGTCGTGGCCAAGGGTGTCGCCCAGGCCGGCGACCAGCTGAGCCCGGGTGCGCTGGTCCCGTCTCCCGGCTGAGCCCACGGGTCCCGGCCGACGGCTGCTGACCCGACCTACGGCAGCCCGGCCCAGGGGTCGGCTGCGGACAGGTCGTCGGTGCGGTAGCCGAACCGGGCGAGCGAGGCCCCCACGCTGTCCTCGATCGCCGTCCGTCGTCGTCGTCGCAGGAACGAGCCCTCTCCGTAGGCGCGCCACATGTCCTCGTACTGCGAGCTGTGACCGCCGCGGATGGCCGAGGTCGGCATCGGACCCTCCAGACCGAGGAACTCCCCCACGGCACCCAGCACCGACTCCGGGCTGGTGACCAGCTCCTCGTACCGGAGCACGTGCACCCGCTCCAGGTGGGCGCTGTCCGCGGCGAAGATCTCATAGGCGCGGACGTTGTGCTCCACCAGCCGAGCCAGGGAGGTGCCCCGGGCCCACTTCTTGGTGGAGAGCGCGACCACGATCGGGTGCCGGACCACCACCACGGTCGCCGACCCCGGATAGAGCGCCTGCAGGAACCGGGTCATGAGCAGGTTGGGTGGGGACTTCTCCACCAGCAGGTGCCGGGACAGGTCCCAGTACGGGCCCCAGGCGTCCATGAGGTCCTGGGCCGCCTGCCGGGTCACCAGGGGCGACTGCTCGGTCAGGTGCGCCTGGTCCTCCCAGGCGAACCGGCCCGCGCCACCGAAGGAGTTGGCCGGGGGGTACACCTCCTGCAGGTGCTGGCCCTCGTCCTCCTTGGCCGGCGTACCGGTGAGCCCGGACACCTCGTCATGCTCCCCCAGGGCACGCGCCAGCGCCGTGGTGCCGGAGCGGTGCAGACCGCCCACGAATACCAGGCGCGCGGGATCGATCATTGCTGCTCAGTCTCCTGTTCCACCTTGGGGCAAACGCGCACAAACTCTCACCATCGCCGCTGAATTTTGCCAAACGGCGCGCACATTCGTCTGCCGCACCCAATCCTCCCGCATCGTCGTCGTCACGGAGACCAACCGGCATGACGGCAGGTCACGGAATCGCAACGAAGGGACAAACTGCGCTACCGTGCTGAGCCGTGGCCCTGAATCTCCCTGACACGACATGCCGGGCTGCCCTGTCAATGAACCGAAAGATACCTGATTCATGACCATATCCCCTGCCCCTGACCGCACCCTTCGCACGGCACGACCACCGGCAAAACACCGCCACCCGGGCCCCTCCCGCAAGGCGAGACTGACGCTCGCGATCGCCGGAGCAGTACCCCTTCTCGCCGTGACCGCGCTCGCGGCACTGTGGGCCCCTGGAGCCCCGACCGACGAGATCAGCCTGAGCGCCGGACAGGGGTCGCAGTCCCTCACCGACACCGGTGCGGCGACGACCACCGAGCTCAGCTCCCCCGCCGGCCTCGAGCCCGACACCAGCGCGCCGGCGGCAGCCCCCGCGGGCGCGACCAAGGTCCCGTCCACGACCAAGACCCCGGCAGCGGCCACCGGCACCGCCGGCACCGGCTCGCCCGCCACCGGCACCACCCAGCAGACCTCGGCCAAGGGTTGCACCGTCTCGGCCAACCTGGTGCCCTCGTGCGGAGCCTGGTGGGGCGTGTCCCCCGACGGCCATCGCTCCCCGGCAGCAGGCGTCGCGGACTTCGAGCTCATCACCGGCGCCCGCACCGACATGTACCGCGGGTACCACCAGATCGGGGACATGTTCCCCGACCGCGACGAGCGCGCGATCGCCCGTGACCCCCAGGGCAACCGCATCCTGCTGCTCAGCCTCAAGCCGACCAGCAGCGGCAAGACCTGGCGCCAGATCGCGGCAGGCGCCGAGGACCCCTACCTCGACCGGCTCGCCGTGCACATCAAGACGAACTTCCGCGAGAAGTTCCTGTTCGTGATCAACCACGAGCCCGAGCACATGGTCCAGGCCAACCCGTCCTCGGGGATGACCGCGGTCGACTTCCGTGACATGTTCCGCCACATCGCTCAGCGGCTCGACTCCAAGGGTGCGACCAACGCCCTGTTCACGATGGTCTACCAGGGCTCCCAGGTCTTCAAGCTCGAGCCGTGGTGGCCCTCCATGTACCCCGGCGACGACGTCGTGGACTGGATGGGCTGGGACAGCTACTCCTGTGTCCGGCCCGACCCCGGTCAGCCGTGCAACGACTTCGGCCAGATGATGAACCGCCGGTTCTCCGATCGGACGTCGTGGCAGGGCATGTATGCCTGGGCGGCGGCCAACCACCCCGGCAAGCCGATCGTCGTGGCGGAGATGGGCATCTACGACACCCACGACACCCGCAAGGCGAATGTCTTCCGGTCTGCGATCGACATCGCGCCGCGCTACCCCGCGGTGAAGGCGATCTCCTACTGGAACTCGGGCACCACCCGCGCCTCGCAGATCACCAGCGGGCCCGGTGCCATCGCGGCAGCCGCGGCCTTCGCCCAGTCGCCCCACTTCCGTCAGTCCTACCCGTGACGGCTGTGTGGTGACGGCGCAGGTGCGCTGAGACCCGACGAGCGGGGCCGACCAGCCGGTCGGCCCCGCTTTCGCGGTCATCGGCCGGGTCCTGGGTCCAGCTCTCGCCAGACCGCCGTGCTCAGGTCCAGCCGTTGAGGCGGTCGAGCTCGTCCAGGGCGTCGCTGTCGGTGGCGATGTCGAACTTGCGCGCGAACCAGGCGTTGCTGGCCCGCATCCTCGGCACGTCAGCGATCCCCAGCATCTTGGGGTGGTTGCCGTCGTTGAGGCTGAAGTCGAAGTACCGCCGGGCCTGCCGCTCGATGGTGAACCGCCCGGCGTTGCCCAGCACCGTGTGCACATAGGTCTCGTCCGGCGCCAGGGTGGTACGGAAGTAGTCCGCCACCTCGGGGTGGGTGCGGTAGTGCTCGTCGACGTACTGCGCCGCGTCGCGGTTGATCGCGCCGAAGAACGACCCGCCGTAGCAGTGGTACCCCCCCGTGAACATCGACCGCCGGCGGACGCCGACAGCGCCGAACGACGGGCTGAACCGGACCCACGGCTGGATCAGGTTGACCGCTGCCAGTGGACGCAGCCGCTTCTGCCACGGATGGGTCAGCTTGTTGGTGCGCCAGTGACGGAACTCATACCGGGTGCGGCCGCGGCTGCTCGGCCACTTGGAGTCCGGGCCGAACACGTCGAAGAAGCCGAGCCAGGCATCGGCGCCCGAGTCCTGCAGCTCCTTCTCCATGTGGCTGGGCGGCACGATCGGGTAGTCCTGTCCGGAGAGGTTCACGAACCAGTCGAACCGGTCCTCCCGCTGGACCAGCCACCGGAGGCTCTCGAGATAGCGGTCCAGGTGCGAGAAGTCGCCGTAGCCGCCCGACGACGGCAGGAGGATGCCCTCCCCGCCACGCTCGAGATCGGCCTGGGTGAAGGGCTCGCTGCCCATCTGGTGGCTGACCAGCATGATGGTCTCACCCGAGCTGCCCCGACGGATGCGATCGACCATCCGGAGCACCTGGTCAGGGCGCTTGTGGCTCTGGATGTGGTAGGCGATGCGCATCCGGCTAGATCTCCGTGGGGGTGACGTCGTCAGGGGTTTGTCGTCCGCGACCACCGCGACCCTTGCGCCGGACCTGTAGCAGCGCCTTGAGCTGGAGCAGGTCACGGGCGAAGAAGAGCAGGACTGCGTACAGCACGCATCCGGCCGTGCCGGACACCAGGACGGTCAGCACGCCGTACCCGATGAAGTGCTGCACCGCGAGCGGGATCGCCCCGAAGCTGAGCAGGGCCATGAGCGCGACGACCAGGGTGCTGCGCCCGAACGGGTGCAGCCCCTCCTTGAGCCCGATCTGGGTGACCGACAACAGGTTCTGGGTGATGATCGCGGCGGCCCAGCCGATCGCGGCGCCCATGATGCCGATCTTGGGGATCAGGATGAGGTCCAGGGTGAGGTTCACTGCGAACGCCGACAGCACGTTGATCAGGTTCCACGAGGACTTGCCGGCCATGTTGAGCACGATGTCCACCATGCCGCAGCCGGTGGCGAGGAGCATCGCCCCGGAGAGCAGGGCGAGGAGCGGCCGACCACCCGTGTAGTCCTTGCCGAACACCGCGAGCAGCGGGCCACCGACGGTGGCGAACATGAGGTAGACCGGCCAGGTCGCGATCATCAGCCACGCGGTCGAGGACCGGTAGATGTGGTTGACGTCGGACTTCACGCCACGCGTCAGGGCCTCGGCCAAGCGCGGCTGGGCCGACATCGAGACGGCGCGGTTGCCCATCTGCCCGAGCACCAGGAAGCGGGTGGAGGCCGTGTAGATCGCAGCGGGGCCGGCACCGGCGAGCGCGCCGACCAGGACGATGTCGAAGCGCTGCATGGCGATCTGGGCGACATTGGCGATCGCGCGGGGTCCGGTGAAGGTCCAGAACTCGCGGCCGACAGGGCGGGGACGCGCGGTGGCCTGCCCGGCTCCGGCGAGGCGCGCCCCGAGGAGCTTGCGGCCACCGGCGGCACCGAGGATGAACACCACGGCCCAGGCATACGGCAGCAGCGTGGTGGCCTGCAGGAGGACGACCGTGCCGACCAGCAGGAGCTGTCCGACCGGGCGGCCGATCTGCTCGACCATGACCGTCGCCCGCATCGTGCCCATCCCGCGCGAGGCCGACAGGTTCAGGGTCTTGATGCTGGCGAACGGGATGAAGACCGCGAGCACGCGGAGGTATCCGGTCGCGGTCTGCACGTGCTGGGGGTTGGACCACCCGGCGATCTGCGGAGCGAAGACGAACACCGCGATGCCCGACAACGCGGCTGCGACGATCACCGGCCGGGTCGCTGCACGCAGGTACGGACGGAGCAGCTGGTGCTCGCCCAGGGTGCGTGCCCGGCTGAGGAAGTAGACCAGTCCGGTGGAGGTGCCGAGCTGTCCCACCGAGACGGCGAGAAGGAACAGCGAGGTGCAGGAGAAGAAGACACCGGCCTCGGTCTGCTCAAGACCTCGGGTGAGCACGACCACGACGCCGAAGTTCGCCACCGCGGACAGCAGCACCCCGCCCAGGTTGGCCACGCTGCCGCGACCGAGCCGCTTCATCGACTGGGCCGACTGCGCCGATGGCCCCGCCTGCGTCTCGCGCCGAGCGACCGGGGAGGCGTCAGCCATGGCCGAGCCGCTCGCCTTCGCCGGCAAGGACCGGGACCAGCCAGTCGGTGAAGGTGGCCATGTTGCCGCCGGCGGTGCGCTGGTCGTCCGCGGAGTACCGCGTCCCGAGCTCGATGAGGTACAGCAGTGCGCTGGCCCGCGCCGCCTCGGCCGGGACCGCGAAGGGCGACAGCAGCTCGGCCGAGCGCAGGATCACCTGTTCCGCGGCGGTGCGCGGGTCCATACCACCGCGGACGACGCCGGTCTGCATGTCGTGGTGCAGCGCGTCGAAGCCCAGCGGCACCCCGGACTGGTATCGCTCCCAGTCCCAGAGCAGGAGCTGGTCACCCCGGCGGGCCATGTTCCACGCCGTCCAGTCGCCGTGCCAGACGCCGTGCGCCAGCTCGGTGGCCCCCCGGTGCCCACGGACCCCCTCGAGGGCGGTCCGCAGCGCCTGCGCCGTGGGGTCCTGCGGCAGGGCCGCGATCCGGTCAGCCAGGCCGGCGACGAACGGGCTCGTGTCCAGCGTGGCGGTCTGCACTCCTCGCACGGTGGCGAGCGCCGCCATCCGGGCACCCAGGTCCACCGCGCTCCACCCCTGGGGTCCGGCGGGCAGCAGCGGAGCCTGGACCATGACCTCGAGGCCGTTCCAGGTGCCGCTGAAGAGCAGCTCAGGGACCGTGATCCCTTGGGGGCGCGCGTCGGCCAGCCCGGCCAGCGCGCGACCCTCGTCGGCGACGAGGCGCCGGGTCAACGCGTTGGTGCCGACCTTGGCGAAGCCGAGGGTGACGCCGTCCGCGCCGATCAGGTGCAGCACGGGCTTGCGGTTCGCCCGGGCCGGGCTCCCGGGCAGCGAGGCGTGGATCTCACGGCCGAGCTCGGCGGACAGCCAGGCGAGCAGGCTGACCCGTTCGGATGGCTGCGACGGGTCCGCCAGCACCGTGACCCGTTGCGGAGCCCACGTCACCAGCCCGAGCCGCGCAGCCACCGACATCAGCCGGAACAGCCTGCGCTGACGGGGGACCCCACCGGTCTTGGCCTCCCGCAGCGCGGTGGCGGCCACCCGGCGCGAGGCGATGGGGACCAGCATCGCGGGCGCTGAGGGCGACGGCAGGGCCACGAACCGCTCACCCCGGGTCCCGCGGCGCAGCCCCGTGGAGACCTCAGCCCCCGGCCAGAGCTGGTCCACGACGTCGTAGAGATAAGGCGCCGGCCGGTCGACCTTGACCTCACGGTCCACGCCCCCGGCGTCCCTCACGTCCATCGTCCTTGTCGTCATCGTCCCGTGTACCCCGTGTCCCGGGACATCCCGCTCGACTGCCCGCTGCGTCAGCTGAGCCGTGCCGTCTCGCGGGGCTCGGCAACGTCGGTCTTCGGTGCCGGCGACCCCGTCGAGGAACGTCCTGCGGCCCGGGTCCGACGTCCACCGGGGTGGGCCGGGACGACGATGACGCCGATCACGATCGCGTGGAGCTCCGCACAGCGCTGCATGGCCTCCAGGATCGCGGCGTGGGTGGTCCTGCGGTCCTCGGCGACGAGGATGACCCCGTCGGAGTTGAGCGCGACCCCACTGCCCTCGGCCGTGGTGACGGACGCACCGGCGACCAGCGACAGGTCGAAGCCCTTGCTGATGCCCGACAGCGCAGCGGTCATACCCTCGCTGTGGAACAGGTCACGGGCCAACGCGGCGTCCTCACCGGCGGTGACCAGCTCGATGCCCCGGACCGGGTTGGGCACGACGGTGAGGTCGCCCGGAGAGCGCAGCAGGTCGTGCAGGCCGTACTCGGCGGTGGTTCCGGTCAGCGTGCCGAGGTCCTCCCAGCCGGCGGTACCGTCCACGACCGCGGTGCGGTATCCGGAGCGGGCCAGCGCGCCACCGAGGTTGAGGGCGACGTCGGCCACCGGGATGCCGGGGGCCGCGCCGAGCACGGCGAGCACCTGACCCTTGGCACCCTGGGTGGCCAGGATCCCGGCGCGAGCCCGGCGGTAGCTCTCGCTCACCGGGTCGTCACCACCGTCGCTGAGGCGACGGACCATGGACGGCTTGCCACTGATCGCGGCGAGGACGGGAGCGCCGTACAGCCGGTGCTCGCTCGCCCCACGGATCCGGTCGTCACGACGCACGAGCAGCAGCGCCGCCACGAAGCCGAGCAGCAGTCCGAGGATCGCTCCCCCGGGGACCAGGACCTTGTTGATGATCGAGCTGTTGGCCCGCGGCAGCAGCGCCGGGGTCACGACCGAGCCCGGGTTGATGTCGGTCGCGTCGGCCGCGGCGATGTTGTTCTCGATGGTTGCGAGGCGGCCGGCGTACAGCTGCACCTGGGCGTTCGCGTCGGGCTTGGCGTCGGTGATCGCGGCGGCGGTCCCGGCGGCCTTCAGGTTGGCCGACACCTCGGTCCGCTGCTTGGCCAACGTGGCGAGCTGGGTCTTGACGACCTCGTCGGTCAGACCCTTCCGATAGGCCAGGTAGGCGTCCGCGAACTTCTGGGCTCCCTTCTGGGCCAGCTCGGGGGAACCGGCGGTGTACTGGATCTCGACCAGCTGGGTGTTCGCGGGGACCGAGGCGGTGACGGCGCGGACGGCCTGCTCGACCGACACCCCGATCTGCTTGGCGGCCTCGGTGGCGACCACCGGGGAGTCGACCAGCGCCGACTCGGTGACCATGGCCACCGTGACCCGCTGGCCACTGGTGGCCGAGTCGGGCGAGAGGGCGTTGCCTGTCGTGGCGCGGACCAGGACCCGGGACTCACCGGTGTACCGGTGCGGTTGGCTCGCCAGGAAGTATGCGGCGGCGCCGGCAGTGACGGCTCCGACCACGAGGATCAGGACAACATAACGACGCAGCGCGTCGACGACGAGACGCTCACGCGACTCGGTGTACGGAAGGGATTCCATTTCAACCTCTCTTGGGTGCGCTCAAGAGCGTACGTGGCGTCGGTCCGGTGCGATGGACGTTCGCTGGATTTTGGGCGGAACGGCGGCCGCGGGGGACCACATGGATGACCCCGAGAACCGTGCTGCCGCCTGCCTGGGCGAGGTCGCCAAGCCGGCTGACGTCACGGGCCCGGGTGCGACGGTCGGCCACGATGACGACCCCTGGGTGCAGTCCGCGCCAGGACCCGTCCTCGACGCGGTTCTCGGACTCGAAGGCCAGCGAGACGTCGACGCGGCTGGCGACGGTCCCCACTGCTGCGCTCGGACCCGCGGCCAGACAGGCTCGCGCGCCGCGGGCGACCAGCGACTGGGCGAGCCCCCGCAGGTCCGGGATCGGCCCCGAGTCCGGCTCGATGAGGGTGGCGACGACCGGATACCCGGTGTACCGCGTGATGGTCCTCGCCTTGCGGAGCCTCGGCGTCAGCCGGTCGCGCAGCTGGGCGAGCAGCAGCCCGAGCAGGATCCCGAGCATGGTGCCCGACGCCACGACGATGATGACCAGTCCCTGGTCCTGACGCACCACGGCGTCGCGGATCACCTCTCCGGGCACCACCGACTGGTTGGTCGCTCGTTCGAGGCGGACCGAGAGGCGACCCAGGTTGCCGACCTGGCGGTCGATGTCGGCGTTGAGCAGCCGGATGCCCTGGCTGTTGCCGGCCGTCGGCGTGGACTCGAGCTGCCGGAGTCGCGCCTGGGACTGCACGAGGGTCTGCCGCGCGCTCTCGACCTGGCCCTGGAGCGCGGCGACCACGTCGCGACGTTCCTCGGTGAGCCGACCGGAGCGAGCCTCAAGGAAGGCGTCGGCCGCGGCGACCGCTCCGATCCTCGCGCGCTCGGTGGACCGCGCGGTGTACCTGATGTGCAGCACCCGAGAGTTCGAGGTCGCCGTCACGCCGAGGTCGCCCGGCTCGACGGTGCGACCGGTCGCGGCCTCGACCTCCTCGCGCACGTGCGCCGAGGTGACGAACTGGGACTCGGAGTCCAGCGACAGGGCCTGCAGACCGGGGATGAGGGTGGGCTGCTCGTCCACGGTGACGCTGACCACCGCCGTGGTGGGCACACCCACCGCCCGCAGGCCGACCAGCGACAGCGCGGCGCCGAGGCCGGCGAGCACCAGCAGCATCGCAACGTTGCGGCGGACCAGGATGAGGTATCCGCCCACCGTGGGGTTGCCGGGAGCCTCGGACCTGCCGCTGAGCATGCCCGGTCGCGACTGGAGCTCGACGCTCTCACGCCAGAGGAAGGCGACGCCGATCAGGATCGCGAGCAGGCCGGGACCGTTGACGTTGTAGACCAGCCCGGTGATCGCGTGGACCGCGAGCACGCTCAGGCCGGCGGTCGCATACGGACTTCGGAGCCGGACCGATCTCAGGAACTGCAGCGCGAAGAACCCCACCCAGGCCAGGAACCCCCCGAGCCCGGTCGTGAAGATGAGCAGCCAGGCCTGGCCCTGGGTGCCCAGCGAGGGCGGGCTGCACTTCGGGCAGGCGGCGGTCGAGCCGCCCGCGATGCTGTTGAAGTTGCCCTGCACCTGTCGGGTGGTGCCGTAGCCGACCAACGGCGACTTCTCCAGCGTGCTCTTGACGGTGAGGGTGCCGAGGTCGGTTCGACCCTCGTTGCTGTGCTGGTTGGCCCAGCGGAGCGCGATGGTGTTGGACAACGGCGTCGCCACGATGATCCCGGCCACCGCGACCAGCGCCACGATCATGGCGATGAACAGCTTGGCGCGCCCCATGAGCGCATACCGCAGCGCGACGAAGACCGCCATGCCGATCAGCGCGCCCCACAGTCCGCGGTTCAGTGACTGGATGACGGGCACGAGCGCCGCCAGCAGGACGAACGGGCCCACGATCCGGCGCCAGCCGGCGTCGCGGTGGAACCAGGACACGACGAAGAACGGGAGGAAGCAGGCCAGGGCCAGCCCCCAGGTGTTGGTGTAGCTGAAGGGCGCACTGGGTCGCGCCTCCTTGAAGCCGAGCACCTGCTGCACCTGCGCCAGGTTGGGGTGGACCATCTGCTGGACGAAGGGGATGTTGACCACCGAGGACAGCGGCGGCACGATCTTGGGCAGCACCACCTCGATCACCGAGGGGAAGTCGACCTGGGGGATCAGCGCGCCGGCCAGACCACCGATGACGATGGTCACGAACATCCAGCTCATGTATCGGGCCACGCGGAACAGCGAGATCTCGCGGCGGAAGTTGCCGACGTACAGCAGCATGGTCGTCGCCGAGGCGTACCACGCCATCCGGAACGCCCACACCAGGTAGCGGCCACCGCTCTGTCCGGGCGTGGCACCGGGGGCGTCGACCTGGAGCAGGGCGACGCCGACCAGGCTGAACAGCAGGAACAGCAACCAGAGACCGAAGCCGCGGGGCGCGCTGATGCGCCGGCGGCGCATCAGCGCGACGGCCATCACCGCGGACAGGCCGAAGGTCATCGCCTCGGTGATGCCCAGGATCCACCAGATGGGGTAGCCGATGAACAGCCAGGCCAGCGGCCAGCCCGGCTGGAACAGCCGCTCGTGCAGGGTGCGCCCGCGCGGCGGGATGATCGGCAGCGTCGTCGTCCGCAGGGCCGGACGGTGCGGGGTCAGGGTCATCGGGAGGCCTTCGAGTTCTGGCGACGCCGGCTCCGCGGTCGCAGGGTGGCGATGAGGGCGCCGAAGCGCTCGACCGTCGCGGCCACCTCGGCCGCGTCGGCCTCGGGGTCCACGACGTTCTCCGGGTCCTCGGAGAGGGCTGCGGCCAGGGCCGCGGTGAAGTCCGCCTCGGACTCGGCCACCCGCGCCGCGCCCCCCTCGGACAGGAAGCGGGCGAACGCACGCTGGTGGTCATCGACGTGCTCCCCCAGCCCGTGCTGGCGGGGCACCACGATCGGCAGCCGGCCGTTGCGGCGCGCCTCGGCGATCCCGGTGGGTCCACCCTGGGTGACGATCGCGGTGGCCTCGGCCATCAGCTGCTGGAGCTGCTGGTGGGCCAGGAACGACTCGCCCTCGGCCGTCGTCGGCGCGGCCGACGTGCCGTACTGGACGACGACCCGGGCCTGCGGGTGGGCGGCGGCCCAGCGGTCGGCGTACTGCACCAGACGGTCGAACGGGTGGTGGTCGGACCCGACGGTGACCAGGACGAGGGCGCTCACAGCACCCTCCCCACGACCTGGCTGCCCGGGTACAGCGGCTGCTGGCCCTGCCACTGCACGAGGAACCGGCTGGTGAACGGGCGGCAGAGCCGACCGGTCATCGTGGTGCTGTCCACCCGGTCGTACACCTCGAGGTAGACGGTGGGGATGCCCAGCACTCGGGCGAAGACGAAGAAGGGCAGCGCGACGCCGGCACCGGTCGACACGACCACATCGGGGCGTTCACGCAGCAGCACCCGCAGGGCCAGCGCGGTGTTGCGCAGCAGGTTCGGGATGTTGCGGGTGGTGGGGTGGTAGGCCCAGCGGACCTGCTCGCCCACCAGCTGGGAGGTGGCGTCGGGGGTCTGGAAGGTGACCCACGTGCGGCGGCGCCCGGCCCACCACGGGCGCAGGGCCAGCAGCTGGGAGAGGTGACCACCGTTCGAGCCGACCAGCAGCGCGTGCTGGGGGCCGTCCTCGTGGTCGACGTCGGGGGCGATCGTGGACTCAGCGGTAGCCATAGCGGGTCCTCAGGGGCCAGGTGGCGATCTCGACGAACCTGCGTCTGCGCGGCGACATGTCGCGACGCCACTTCTCGTCGAGCTTGAGGGCCATCGGGCTGCTGCGGAAGCGGATCCGGCCGCCGGCGACGGTGTGGTGGGACTCCAGGTGCAGGCCCTCGGGGCTCAAGAAGGCCAGGTCCTGCTCGGTCACCGTGGTGCCGGTCACCGAGGCGGCGGTGCGCATCGCGGCCTGCGGGTCGACGACCAGCTCTTCGTAGCGCAGCAGCACACCGGGGACCCCGAGCCGCAGCAGGCCTGCGATCATCGCGTGCACGGTGACCCAGCGACGGGTGATCAGCCGCGGCGAACGGACCTTGAGGTGGTCGCGGGCGCCGGCGCCCTCGGGGAGCGCGACCTTCTGGCTCCACGAGTGCACGACGCCGCGCGGGTCACGCAGCATGTGGATCATCCGCAGGTCGATGCCGGGCGCGCTGCGCAGGGCGTAGGCCAGCGAGGGCCGCTTGCTGGAGTCCACCACGACGCGCTGGCCCGAGACCTCGGCGATCGCCCGGTAGACCTTGGTCATCACCTGCTGGTACTCGGCGAGCCGCCGTGCGAACGACGGGCTGAGCCGGGGAAGCACCAACAGCGGGAGGTACATCGTGCGGTCGACCGCGCGGACCAGCTGCTTGACCTCGGGCAGGTCGACGGCGTCCCAGCCACCGAACGCACGCTCGCCGACCTGCTGCCAGAACTCGCACTGGAGGAAGGACTGGCCGCAGCCGCAGAGGCGGTCGCGCTCGAGCCCGGTGAGCCAGATGTAGAAGAGCTCGCCGACCGCGACGTGGTCGGGGAGCTGGCCGACCATGAGGTCGAGCAGGGTCGTGCCGCCGCGCGGCATACCTCCGACGTACAGCACGGTCACGCGGTCCTGGGCGAGGACGGAGCCACCGGACTTCTCGGACTGCTCAGCCATGGTTCACCACCTGGGGGTTCGGCTGCACGTCCCGGTCGGGCAGGTAGCGGTAGCGCCGGAGACCGGGCGCGGAGAGGAGGGTGACGGCGCGCCGCTGGCGCGCGGTGAGGCCGTCCCGCCAGGCCTGGTCGAGCCGGAGCTTCTGGGGGCCCGAGCTCGACCGGACCGGGTTGCCCCAGACGCTGTGGTCGACCGGCAGCTCGACGGTGTCACCGGCGACGAAGTCCAGGGCCCCGGGGGCGAGCGGGACCTGGAGGAACGCGGCGATCGCGGTGAGCTCGGCGCGCGGGTCGGCGACCAGGTCCTCGTAGCGGACCAGCAGGCTCGGCACCCCGCGGCGCGCTAGCAGCGCGGTGAGGGCGTTGAACGCCTCCCAGCGGATCGCCGTGCGGGTCGGCTTCGAGCGGGCCATGGTGCGGTCGGAGTCGGGACGCTTGACGACCTTGGTCCACGAGTAGGCGACCCCTCGGCTGTCGCGCACGAGGTGCAGAACGCGGGGCGCCAGGAGCGGCGAGCGCTGCATGAGGTATCCGGTGGAGGGCACCTTGGAGGAGTCGATGACGACGCGAGCGCCGGTCACCTCGCGCGCGGCGGCATACACGGCGGCGATGAGACCGGCGTACTCGTCGGCCTGCTGGTCGAAGGCGGTGCTGCCCCGGCGCATCAGGCGCGGCACCATCCGGAGCCGGTCGACCTGCTTGCGCAGGGCCACAGCCCGTCGAGCCGTGGGCTCGTCCCAGCCACCGAAGGCCTTCTGGCCGACGGCCTGCCAGAACTCGCACTGGGAGAACGGCTTTCCACAGGCACACGCGTTGTCCTTCAGGACCCCGAGGTCCCACAGGTTGCGCATCTCGCCGACCGAGGTGACCCCCTCGATGCCTTCGAGCAGCCGGCAGAGCAGCGTGCTGCCGCTGCGGCCGTGACCGCCGATGAAGGCCACCGAGGTGACGTCGGACCCCTGGTCCGGACGGGCGCTCATCGGGTGGCCTTCGCCGGTCGGGCATACCCGTAGCGCAGCAGCCCGGGGGCGGACGCGACCGAGATGGCGACCCGCTTGCGCGGCGAGAGCGCGGTGCGCCACTCCTCGTCGAGCCGCAGCTCCTCGGGTCCGCTGCGGAACCGCATCGGGTTGCCGGTGACCTCGTGCCCCTGGGGCAGCGAGACCATCACGCCGTCGATGAACGACAGCGTGTCGGGACCGACCGGCTGGCCGACGAACGGGAGCACCCTGCGGAGCGAGCCCAAGGGGTCGCCGATCAGGTTCTCGTACCTCAGGAGCATGCGGGACTCCCCCAGCACGCCCAGACCCTCGACCATCGCGTTGAACGCGGTCCACTCACGAGCGGTGCGCGCATAGGTGAGACGGGTCATCGGTGCACCGTCCCGGTCCGGCCGCGAGACGACCTTGGCCCACGAGTACGCCACGCCGTGGACGTCGCGGACGAGGTGGACCACGCGCAGGTCGACGTCCTCGATCTGACGCAGGAGGTATCCGGTGGAGGGGTTCTTGGAGATGTCGACGACGACCTTGGCGCCGCTGGCGACCTGGATCCCGTGCAGCACCTGGCGGTACATGTGGCCGTAGTCGGCCAGCTTCTCCTTGAACGAGGGGAACGCCGCCGGCGCCGCCAGCTGCGGCACATAGCGGTTGCGGTCGACCTGCTTGCGCAGGGCGAGGCCGCGCTCGGCGATCTGGGTGGTCCACCCGCCGAACGCGACGTCACCGACCTGCTGCCAGAAGCCGCAGGCGGAGAACGGCTTCCCGCAGCTGCAGATGCGGTCGCGGAGCACGCCCTGCTCCCAGATATAACAGACCTCGCCGGCGGAGAAGACCCCGTCGACGGCGCCCATCATCCGGGCCAGGAGCGTGCTGCCGCTGCGGCCGTGGCCGCCGATGAAGGCCACGCGCAGGGAGGGGTCAGCGGACATGCCGGGCCACACCCATCCCCTCGCGCGAGCTCGGACAGGAGTGGTGACCGGTCAGGTCACCGCGTCGCATCAGTGATCATGCCCGCCGCGACCGTGCGGTTGGTGGCCTCGTCGATGAGGACGAAGCCGCCGGTGGTGCGGTTGCGCGAGTAGTCGTCGCACATCAGCGGCACGGTGGTGCGCAGCCGGACCCGACCGATGTCGTTGAGCTTCAGCTCGTTGACGGTCTCGTCGCGGTGCAGCGTGTTGACGTCGAGGCGGTACTGCATGTCCTTGACGATGGTCCGGGCCGTGCGCGAGGTGTGCTTGATCGCGTACTTCTTGCCCGGCACCAGTGCCGCGCTCTCGTCCATCCAGCAGATCATCGCGTCGATGTCCTGGGACACCAGCGGCTGGTTGTGCGGGCGGCACAGCATGTCGCCGCGCGAGACGTCGATGTTGTCCTCGAGCCGCACGGTCACCGACATGGGCGGGTAGGCCTCGTCGACCTCACCGTCGGCCGTCTCGACCGCGGCGATGCGCGAGGTGAACCCGCTCGGGAGGACGACGACGTCGTCGCCCTTCTTCAGCACGCCACCGGCGACCTGCCCGGCGTACCCGCGGTAGTCGTGCCATGCGTCGGACTGCGGACGGATGACGTACTGCACCGGGAAACGGGCGTCGATCAGGTTGCGGTCGCTCGCCACGTGGAGGTTCTCCAGGTGGTGCAGCAGGCTCGAGCCCTCGTACCACGGCATGTTGTCCGACCGGGTCACCACGTTGTCGCCGGCCAGCGCCGACACGGGGATGACGGTGAGGTCGGGGATGCGCAGCTTGCTCGCGAAGTTGGTGAACTCCTCGTGGATCCGGTCGTAGACCTCCTGCGAGTAGTCGACGAGGTCCATCTTGTTCACGCAGAGCACGATGTGCGGCACCTGGAGCAGGGTCGCCAGGAACGCGTGGCGGCGGCTCTGCTCGACGATGCCGTTGCGGGCGTCGACCAGGACCAGCGCGAGGTCGGCGGTCGACGCCCCGGTGACCATGTTGCGGGTGTACTGGATGTGCCCGGGGGTGTCCGCGATGATGAACTTGCGCTTGGGGGTCGCGAAGTAGCGGTAGGCCACGTCGATGGTGATGCCCTGCTCGCGCTCGGCGCGCAGGCCGTCGGTGAGCAGCGCCAGGTTGACGTGCTCGTCGCCGCGGTCGCGGCTCGCCCGCTCCACCGCCTCGACCTGGTCCTCGAACACCGTCTTGGTGTCATAGAGGAGCCGGCCGATGAGCGTGCTCTTGCCGTCGTCCACGGAACCGGCCGTGGCGAATCTCAGGATGTCCATTTTAGAAATAGCCCTCACGCTTGCGGTCTTCCATGGCAGCTTCGCTGAACTTGTCGTCGCCACGGGTGGCGCCGCGCTCGGTGACGCGAGTGGAGGCCACTTCGTCGATCACCTTGTCGATCGTGTCCGCGTCGGAGACGACGGCGGCGGTCAGGCTGGCGTCACCGACGGTCCGATAGCGGACCTGCTCGGTGAAGACCTTCTCGGTCGGCTTCGGCTGGCACACCTCGTGCACGGCGAACAGCATGCCGCCGCGGTCGAAGACCTCACGCTCGTGGGCGTAGTAGATCGAGGGCAGGTCGATGTTCTCGCGCTTGATGTAGTGCCAGATGTCCAGCTCGGTCCAGTTGGACAGCGGGAACACCCGGATGCTCTCGCCGGTGTGGATGCGACCGTTGTACAGCCCCCACAGCTCGGGACGCTGGTTCTTGGGGTCCCACTGGCCGAACTCGTCGCGGAAGGAGAAGATCCGCTCCTTGGCGCGGGCCTTGTCCTCGTCCCGGCGGGCACCACCGAAGATCGCGGTGAAGCGGTACTTCTCCAGGGTGTCCAGCAGCACCGGGGTCTGGATCCGGTTGCGGGTGCCGTCCGGCGGCTCGGTGACGGTGCCGCTGTCGATGGCCTCCTGGACGCTCCCGACGATGAGCTGCAGACCGAGCTCCTCGACGCGCAGGTCCCGGAAGTCCAGGACCTCCTGGAAGTTGTGGCCGGTGTCGACGTGGACCACGGGGAACGGGATCTTCGCCGGGTGGAACGCCTTCTCGGCCAGCTTCAGCATCACGATCGAGTCCTTGCCGCCGGAGAACAGCAGCACGGGGCGCTCGAACTCGGCGATGACCTCGCGGAAGATGAAGATGGACTCGGCTTCCAGGACACTCAGCTGGCTGAGCTGGTACTCGGCCGTGGTCTCCATGGTGTGGATGACGGGCTCGCTCATGCGGGCACCACGCTCTCGGTGTCGAGGTCGGCGATCGCCGCCAGGATCAGGTCGGCGATCTCCGGGCGGCAGATCACCAGGTCGGGCAGGAGGACGTCGGCCTGGTTGTAGACCAACGGCGTGCCGTCGATGCGGCTGGTGTGCAGACCCGCGGAGGCGGCCACCACGGCCGGCGCTGCGGAGTCCCATTCGTACTGGCCGCCGGCGTGGACGTAGGCGTCCACGAGGTCGTCCAGGACGGCGGTGGCCTTGACCCCGGCTGAGCCCATCGGGACCAGCTCGGCGTTCAGGCGCTCGGCCAGGGCGGTGACGAAGGCCGGCGGACGCGAACGGCTCACGGCCAGCCGGATCTTGTCCGGGGTGCCGATGGGGCGCACCGGTGGCTCGTCGGTGGCCAGCGTGCTGCCCATCGCTGGCCGCGCGACGGCGCCGGCGACGAGCTCGCCGTCCTCCCAGAGGGCGACGTGCACGGCCCAGTCCTCGCGGGGGTGCTCGGAGAACTCGCGGGTGCCGTCGAGCGGGTCGACGATCCACACGCGCCGGGCCTGCAGGCGGGCGTGGTCGTCCTTGCCCTCCTCGCTCAGCACGGCGTCGTCCGGGCGCTCCTCGGCGAGACGGGCCATGAGCAGCTCGTGGGAACCGGCGTCGCCGGCCGCCTTGATGGCGCCCGGCTCCAGGCCCTTTGCGACGGCGTCGGCGCGGATCTCCAGAAGCCGCGCGCCAGCCTCGTCGGCAAGCTGGCGAGCCAGCATGCTGTCAGTCACAGAACTCTCCCGATCAGTGGGTTGGTGATAGATGTTTGCGCTCGGACGCCATGGGATGGCGCCGAGTGTCGGCGGACACAGACACGATAGTCGGTGTCTCCTCGGCAACATTGCCGTTTGCCGGTTTCCCGGCATAGCCCGTCCGAACAGTGGAGGCGGGCCCCCGCGCCAGCCCGAGGCGGCGCGAGAAGTCAAGGTGTCCGGGTCAGTAGGCTCCAGCGCCACCGACGACGGCACGGGCGGTACGGACCAGGATCTGCAGGTCGAGCAGCGGTGTCCAGTTGTCGACGTACCAGAGGTCCAGCCGCAGGGACTGCTCCCAGGTGAGGTCGCTGCGACCGCTGATCTGCCACAGACCGGTCAGGCCCGGGCGCACGCGCAGCCGCTGGACCTCGTCCTGCTCATAGGTGGCGACCTCGCTGGCCAGGGGCGGGCGTGGCCCGACCAGGGACATCTCGCCGCGGACCACGTTGATCAGCTGGGGCAGCTCGTCCAGGGAGTACCGGCGCAGGACGCGACCGATGCGGGTGATCCGCGGGTCGTGGGCGTCCTTGAACAGGCGCTCGTTGACCAGGTCGGCCGATGCCCGGAGCTCGGCCAGGTGCTGGTCGGCGTTGACGACCATGCTGCGGAACTTGTACATCCGGAAGGTCGTGCCGCGCACGCCGACGCGCTCCTGGCGGAAGAACACCGGACCGCGGTCCTCCAGCCAGACGAGCAGACTGACGACCATGATGACCGGGACCACGACGACGGCCAGACCGAGCGAGAGCAGGGCGTCGCTCGTCCGCTTCACCAACAGCTTGCCGCCGGACATGATCGGGCGCTCGACGTGGAGCAGCGAGAGGCCGGCCCGGGGGTGGAGCGACAGACGAGGAGCGGCCACCTCGGCGATGCCGGGGGCGACGAGGAGCTCGACCTTGCGCTCGGCCAGGGCCCAGCTCAGGCGGCGCAGCCCGTGGCCCGCGAAGTGGGGGTGGCTGGCCACGATGGCCGCTTCGGCGCCGAGCTCGTCGACGGCCAGCAGGGCCATCTCGGGCGGGCCGTAGATCGGGACTCCGCAGACGTCACCGGACACGTCGGCCAGGTCACCGAGGTCGGACACGCAGGCTGCGATGACCTCGAGCCCGGTGGCCACCGGGTTGTCCCGGATCTCCTGGATGATCTCGGCGACCGCGACGCCGCGACCGACCACGATGGTGGGCTGCAGGTGCAGGCCCTGGCGGCGGGCGCGCATCAGCCGCCGGCGCTGGAGATAGCGCATCCCCAGGCACAGCAGCACGGTCAGCGGGACCAGCGAGAGGACCAGCAGGCGCGACAGCTCGAGCTTGCCGACGAACGAGGCCATCGCGATGCTGAAGAAGAGGTAGCCACCGGCACGGAGCACGGCGCGGTACTCCTCCGGGGCCAGACCCAGGAACCGGCCGGTGTACGCCTTGGCCTGAGCGAGCGCGGCGACCCACGCGAGGGGGAGCAGCACACCGACGGCCAGCCACTTGACCGGAGGCACGGCGCCGGGGAAGTGGATCGTCAGGGCGAGGACGGCGGCCAGCGCCGCGACGACGAAGTCGCCGATGATCACGGTGAGGCGGTACTCGCGCAGCCAGCGGGGAGCTCGGCGGTCCTGGGCCGCGGCAAGGCGCGCGAAGTGCTGGTGGGCCCGTTGCTGTTCAGGGGGTGCCGCGACGGCGAGGCCCGGCTCCATGCCGGCGCCGATCTGAAACGTGTTGCTCACCAATGCCCCCAAGGCAGGTCTGAATGGACGGTCGAAGGTGCCGGCTCCCCTCCCCGTCCCATCGGGGGGTTCCGGCTGACCGCGTTGTCGTCGCTGAGCACGTGGTCTGAACGTACTGGTGCAGAACTCACCGACGTGCGAACTTTACAGGCCCTTGACCATCTGTATAGACGGATTGGGCGAAGTTCTTCGGTCAACACTGGCCAAAGCAGGTGAAAGCACCGTGAACCGACAGGTTACCGTGCGGATCGCCCATACCACCCCAGGGTGAGCGGTGCCCTGCGGTGACCTCAGCACGCGCTGGCCCTCGTGAGGCTGCCTTCGACCACGGCCCGGGCGAGCGGGTTCACCGTGGACCGTGCCACCGCTGCTGGGCGGCGAGCAGCCCACCCAGGACGACGTCCTCGACCGCGTCAGCCGACTCCGACAGCAGCAGCGGGAGCTCGCGCCGCTCGGTCGGGGAGAAGTCCTTCAGCACGTAGTCAGCGGCGTCCTGGCGTCCGGGTGGGCGCCCGATGCCGACCCGGACACGCAGGTAGTCCCGCGTGGCGAGGCTGCTGGAGATCGAGCGGAGCCCGTTGTGCCCGCCCTCCCCGCCGCCCTGCTTGAGCCGGATCTCGCCCGCAGTGATGTCCAACTCGTCGTGGATGACGACGAGCCGGCCCGGGTCGACATCGTAGAACCGGACCAGCTGGGACACCGGTCCGCCGGACTCGTTCATGAAGGACCCCGGCACGGCGAGGACGGCTCGGGGACCGGGTGCGCCCCCCGGAGGCACGCCCAGGCGCACCTCGGCGACCGAGGCACGGGTCTTGTGGCTCTTCAGCGACCCACCGTGGCGCGACGCCAGCTCGGCCAGGACCATGGCGCCGACGTTGTGGCGGTTGCCGGCGTAGCGGGTCCCGGGGTTGCCCAGACCGACCACCAGCCAGGTGCTCATCGGACCTCAGGATGTCGGCGGGACTGCGCGACCGCGACCCGGGTCGACGGGTCGGTGCGCGGCTGGGGACAGACGCGGGGGCCCGGTCGGACGACCGGGCCCCTGCGTGATGGTGACGTGGACGTCACGCGTCGGTGGCGGACTCGCCCTCGGCGCTGTCGGAGGCGGCCTTGTCGCCGTCCTGGGCTGCGTCCTCGGGCTCGTCGCGCTCGATGCCGGCCTCGTCCTCGGCCTCGGCGAGCTCGGCGTCGAGGTCCTCCTGGGTGACCTGGGCGGTGATGTTGACCACCAGGATGTCCGCGTCGGTGACCAGCTCGGCGCCCTCGGGCAGCGTGACCTCCGCCGCCTTGATCTGGGTGCCGGCCTTGAGCCCCTCGACGGAGATGACCACGCTCTCGGGGATGGCGGTCGCGAGGACCTCGAGCTCGAGGGTCTGGCTGTCCACGGTGACGACGGTCTCGGGAGCGGCCTCGCCCTCGATGTGCACCGGCACGTCGACGGTGACCTTCTCGCCGCGACGGACGACGACCAGGTCGATGTGCTCGATGACCGGCTTGATCGGGTCGCGCTGGACGTCCTTGGCCAGGGCCAGCTGGTCGTCGCCGTCGATCTCGATGGTCAGCAGGGCGTTGGCGTTCTTGAGCGCCATCATGGTGTCGTGACCCGGCAGGGTGATGTGCACGGGGTCGGTGCCGTGGCCGTACATCACGGCGGGGATCTTGTGGTCGCGGCGGATCTTGCGGGCCGCGCCCTTGCCGAACTGGGTGCGGCGCTCGGCGATGAGCCTGGTCTCGGACATGATGTCTCCTGGGGTTCAGGTGGCTCGTGTCCGCGGGGGTGCACACGACAAGCCGGGTCTGGTCTGCGGAAGGCGGAAGGGGGATGCTGCGGTGGGCCTCAGCGCGGGGCGCGGCACGATGTGGAGAACGGGGCGCACGCCGATGGTGTCGGCGCCACCGCGTCGATCACGGACCGACAGGCGCGTACGCCATGTCGTGTCCCTCGCCGAGGCAACTCAGGCGATCCTAGGCGACGCTGGAGGGCAGACGGAAATCGGTGGTGTCCACCGGCGCCGACCCCGACGGGTCCAGTGGCAGGTCCGCGACCCCCGCGACCGCCACCTCGGTCCGGCCGCTGCGCAGCTCGCCGAGTCGGACCGCGACGACCCCGCCGAGGATCAGCACGCCGCCGAGGACCTGGACCGTGCCGGGGAGCTCACCGAGCAGGAGCCAGGCGAACAGCACCGCGAACAGGACCTCGGTCAGCCCCAGGAACGAGGCCATGGTCGAGCCGAGGATGCGCGCCGCCACCACCGCCAGGAAGTAGGCGGCGGCCGCCGCCACCAGCCCGAGCTCGAGGATCGGGACCCACCACGGCAGCAGGGCGCCCAGCACGGTGGCGTCGGAGGTCGCGAACCGCATCGGCACCAGACCGGCGAGGCCGGCGGCGGCGAGCAGAGCCGTGCCGAGGCCCATCCCGAGCCCGGCGAGGGCGACCGGCGGCAGCTGGGACTCCTCGGCGGCCATGACATAGAACACGGCGAGGCCGACCGCCGCGACCAGTCCCCACACCACGCCGACCGCGTCGGGACGGGTCGAGCTGGTGAGGTCCAGGACGAGCACGAGGCCGGCCAGTGCCAGGGCGATCCCCGCACCGGTCAGAGCCGACGGTGCGCGCCGGGTGCGCAGCCAGACCCAGAGGACCACCAGCACGATGCCGAGGTACTCCAGCAGCAGGGCGACTCCGACCGACAGCCGGCTGACCGCATAGAAGTAGGCGACCTGGCAGCCGGCCACGGCGACCGCGCCGTAGAGCACGATGGTCGCCAGGTTGCCACGGACCAGGACCCAGCGACCGCGGAGGGCCAGCACCGTGGGGACGAGCAGCACCAGGGTGGCCAGCGCGATCCGCAGCAGGACCAGCGCGCCCGCGCTCCAGCCCTCGACGAGCAGGGACTTGGCGAACGGGCCGCTGCTCCCGAAGGACGCTGCGGCGGCGAGACCGAACCACAGCCCGCGTCCGAGGTGTCCCTGGTTCCGGGTCTGCACGATCCACCGCCTGTCATGAGTCAAAGTGATTACACTGCTGAACGGTAGAGTGGCGAAGGACAGGAGTCAAGATGCTTTTTGCCCATGACACCGAGGTGTCGCTCCAGCAGGCGGTCAACCTGGTCAACACCCTGCCCGGATCGGTCCCCGGTGACGACAGCCCGGACCTGCTGACCACCCCGGCCGAGCTCGACCAGTTCGTCTCCGAGGGGGCCTGGACCGGCAGCCGCACGGGCGACGACGAGGAGCTGAGGGCGGTGCGCCGACTCCGGCCGCGCCTGCGCGAGCTGTGGTTCCTGCCGCCTGCCGAGGCCGTCGCCGAGGTCAACGCGCTGCTCGCCGAGTCCCGAGCACTCCCCCAGCTGGTCCGCCACGACCAGTGGTCCTGGCACCTCCACGCGACACCTCCGGAGGCCGCGCTCGCCACCAGGATGGCGGTCGAGTTCGCGATGGCCCTGGTCGACGTGATCCGGGCCGACCAGCTCGACCGGCTCAAGACCTGTGACGCCGAGGACTGCGACGACGTTCTGGTCGACCTGTCCAAGAACCGCTCCCGCCGCTACTGCGACGGCGGCTGCGGCAACCGCGCCCACGTCGCGGCGTACCGTGCCCGCAGGGTGACGTCGTAGGACCCTGCGGTTTATCGGGTGACCCGATAAAGGGGCGCTTCACCCGAGAACGCTTCTCGAGTGAAGCGCAGGTTTATCGGGTCACCCGATAAACCGCGGGGGGTCACGCGTGCCCGTCGAACAGGCTGGTGACCGAGCCGTCCTCGAAGACCTCGCGGATCGCGCGGCTGATCAGGGGGGCGATGGAGAGCACGACCAGCTTGTCGAAGCGGCGGTCGGCGGCGATGGGCAGGGTGTTGGTGACGATGACCTCGGTGGCCGTGCAGTTCTTCAGGCGGTCGACGGCTGGGCCGGACAGGATCGCGTGGGTCGCGGCGATGACGACACCGGCTGCACCGTCGGCCATCAGGGCGTCGGCGGCCTTGGTGATGGTGCCGCCGGTGTCGATCATGTCGTCGACCAGGACGCAGATCCGGCCCCGGACCTCACCGACCACGCGGTTGGCCACCATCTCGTTCGGCCGGGTGATGTCGCGGGTCTTGTGGATGAACGCCAGCGGCGCGCCGCCGAGACGTTCGCGACCACTGCTCGGCCACCTTGATCCGGCCGGCGTCCGGCGAGACGACCGCGAGCTTCTCGTGGCCGTACTTGTCCCGGACGTACTGCGACAGGATCGGCAGCGCCATCAGGTGGTCCACCGGACCGTCGAAGAAGCCCTGGATCTGGTCGGTGTGCAGGTCGACCGCCATCAGCCGGTTGGCCCCGGCGGTCTTGAAGAGGTCGGCGATGAGCCGCGCCGAGATCGGCTCGCGCCCGCGGTGCTTCTTGTCCTGGCGCGCGTACCCGTAGAACGGCAGCACCACGGTGATCCGCTTGGCCGACGCCCGCTTGAGCGCGTCCACCATGAGCAGGTGCTCCATGATGCCCTCGTTGATCGGCGCGGTGTGGCTCTGGATCACGAAGGCGTCCGAGCCCCGGACCGACTCCTCGTAGCGCACGTAGATCTCGCCGTTGGCGAAGTCGTAGGCCGCTGGTCGGGACCAGCCCGGACCCCGAGCATCTCGGCGACCTCCTCGGCGAGCGCCGGGTTGGCCCGCCCGGAGAACACCATCAGGTTCTTCTCGGTCGTCTTGGTGATGCCCGTCATGGGTTCGTGCTCCCGTCGTGTGCCGCCTGGGCCTGCTCTGCCGCCCGCGCCGCGCCGCCGGCCGCCGCCGCCGCCGCGCCCGCTGCCGCCGCCGTACTCGTGCCGGGCCGCGCCCGCGCGACCCAACCGGTCAGGTTGCGCTGCCGGCCGCGAGCCACGCCCAGCTCACCCGGGCCGACGTCGTCGGTCAGCGCCGACCCCGCCGCGACGTACGCCCCGTCCGCCACCGTCAGGGGCGCGACCAGCACGGTGTCCGACCCGATGAAGCTGTACCGGCCGATGGTGGTGTGGTGCTTGGCCACGCCGTCGTAGTTGGCGAAGATCGTGCCCGCGCCGATGTTGGCGCCCTCACCGATGGTCGCGTCGCCGGCGTAGGTCAGGTGGGGCACCTTGGCGCCGTCGCCGATCCGGGCGTTCTTGGTCTCCACGAACCCGCCGATCTTGCCGCGCGCGCCCAGCTCGGTCCCCGGCCGCAGGTAGGAGAAGGGGCCGACGGTCGCCTCGATCCCGATCACCGCGAGCAGCGCCTCGGTGCGCTTGACGACGGCGCCGTCGCCCACCTCGGTGTCCCGCAGCGTCGTGTCCGGCCCGATCGTGGCGCCCGCACCGATCGATGTGGCGCCCTGCAGGTGGGTGTTCGGGAGCAGCGTGGTGTCCGGTCCGATGGTGACCTCGGACTCGACCCAGGTCGTCTCCGGGTCACTGGACGCTCACCCCCTGCCTCATCCAGTGCTCGGTGGTGCGCCGGTTGAGCTCGCGACCCAGCCGGGCGAGCTGGACCCTGTCGTTCACGCCCTCGGTCTGCCAGAGGTCGTCGATGACGTGGGCGCTCGACGAGCCCGCCGGCCGCGCGGGCGATGGCCAGCGACGTCGGTGAGGTACTTCTCGCCCTGCGCGTTGTCGGTGCCGACCCGGCCGAGCGCCTGCCGCAGCACGACCGCGTCGAACGCATAGATGCCGGAGTTGATCTCGGTGATGCCGCGCTGCTCGGCGTTCGCGTCCTTCTGCTCGACGATCCCCTCGACCGAGCCGTCGGCGGCGCGCAGGATCCGGCCGTATCCGGTGGGGTCGGGGTGGTGCGCGGTGATCACCGTCGCGGCGCTGCCGCTCGCGGCGTGCGCGGCGAGCAGCGCGTGGAGCGTGTCGGCGGCCAGCAGCGGGACGTCGCCGTAGGTCACCAGCACGGTGCCGGACAGGTCGTCCGGGAGTGCCTCCAGGGCGCACTCGGTCGCTCGCCCGGTGCCCTTGACCTCGTCCTGGTCGGCAACCGTCGCCGTCGGGTCCACCTCGGCCACGTGGGCGGCGACCAGGTCGCGCTCGTGCCGGACCACGACGGCGAGGTGCTGCGGGCTCGGTCGGCACGCGCCGCGACGATGGCGTGGCCGAGGAGGGTTCGTCCGCCGATGGGATGCAGGACCTTGGGGAGGCGAGGACTTCATCCTGGTGCCCTCGCCTGCGGCGAGGATGATGACGGCCGCCAGAGGGGCAGTGCTCACGTGCGCGCGCTCCATGGTGGGGGAGTGCCCCTGTCGGGACGCCGTCATGCTACCCGGCGGCCACCGGCCGGTCACCTCGGCGCCACCCCTGAGCGCGGGGTCGCTCGACCCCCGGCTGCCGGACGCCACGGACGCCTGGGTCGGCGCAGACGGCGCCGTGCTCCCCGGGTAGGAATCGAACCTACGTCGCTTGTCCTGATTCAAAGTCAGGCGGGCCCTGCCAGCAGACCAACCGGGGACTGCACGACCGCAGGACAGCCTAACGGCGCGCCGACGCGGCTGCGGTCCGGTCGGCCCACCCACGACATGATGGCCCGGTGAGTCCCCACGAGCCCGAGACCAGGCCGGCCACGCGAGCTCGAATGACCGGCAAGCAGCGTCGCGAGCAGCTGATCGAGGTCGGGCGACGGCTGTTCGCCGACAAGGGTTTCGAGGGCACGAGTGTGGAGGAGATCGCCTCCAAGGCCCACGTCTCCAAACCCGTCGTCTATGAGCACTTCGGCGGCAAGGAAGGCCTGTACGCCGTTGTGGTCGACCGCGAGATCGCCGCGCTGCTCGGATCGATCACCACGGCCCTGGAGCAGGGTGAGAGCAGCCGCGACCTGCTCGAGCTGGCTGCGGTGGCCCTGCTGGACTACATCGAGGGCTCCACCGACGGCTTCCGGATCCTGGTGCGCGACTCACCGGCCGGGCAGTCGACCGGATCGTTCGCGAGCCTGATCTCCGATGTCGCCAGCCAGGTCGAACACCTGCTGGCGGCGGAGTTCAAGCGGCGCAAGCTCGACCCCAGGACCGCCCCGCTGTATGCCCAGATGCTCGTCGGGATGGTCGCCCTCGCCGGCCAGTGGTGGCTGGAGTCCCGCAAGATGAAGAAGGCTGACGTGGCCGCTCACCTGGTCAACCTGGCGTGGAACGGGCTGGCCGCGTTGCAGGACCAGCCGACCCTCCGCGTCACCCGCTGATCGCGGCCGCTCGGCTCGCAGCGAAGCGCTCACACCTGCTGGAACTCCACGCGGTTGCCGACCGGGTCGGTGGTATGGAACCGTTGCACCCCAGGGATGTTCGTGTCCCAGGTCACCACTCCCCCACGTGCCTCGACCGCTCTCGCGAGTCCGGCGACGTCATCGGTGGCCAGCGCCGGATGGGCCTTGCGGGCGGGCGCGAACCCGTCCTCGACGCCACAGTGCAGCTCGTGCGGACCGACCCGGAACCACACGCCGCCCCTGGCCGCGAGGACCGCCGGCTTGGCGATCTCCGGGAGCCCGACCAGGTCCCCGTAGAAGGAGCGGAGGTCGTCCTCGGAGCCCGCGGGGCATGCGATCTGCACGTGGTGCAGACCGACCACGCTCATGACCCCACCCGCTCGGGCGCGCCCGGTGTGGTCGTGACCGGTGTGGTCGTGACCGGTGTGGTCGTGACCGGTGTGGTCGTGACCGGTGTGGTCGTGACCGGCTTCTGGGCGACCGCGAAGATGCGACGGAAGGGCAGCACCACTCCCGCGGGCGTACGCGGGTATGCCGCGCGCAGGCGCTGGTCGTAGGCGTCGACGAAGGCCGCCCGCTCGTGCTCGCCCTGGAGCGTGCCGAGCACCGGTCGCAGACCTGTGCCCCTGACCCACTCCAGCACCGGCGACGGCTGGTCGCCGGCCGGGTCGAGGACCTGCAGGTAGGTCGTCTCCCACACGTCGACCACGCACCCCAGTCCGGCGAGCACCTCGAGATAGGCGCTCGGTGCCGGCGAGGCGTTGCGATCCAGCGCAGCCGCCAGATCCGCAGCGCGGGGGTGCCCGGCGGCCACCTCGCGCATGAGGGCGTGCGAGGGGGCATCGAAGTTGCCCGGCACCTGCACCGCCAACCAGCCACCCGGCGCGAGGGCCTCGACCCACCCGCCGAGCAGGTCGAGGTGACCCGGCACCCACTGCAGGGCGGCGTTGGTGATCACGACGTCTGGCGTTGCGCCGAGCGACGTTGGGTCCCAGGTGGCGAGGTCGGCCTCCACCCACTCGACGCGGCCATGGGGGTCGAGATCCCTTGCGGCAGTGAGCATCTGCGGCGAGTGATCGACGCCCACGACCCGCGCGCCGGGCCACCGCTCCGCCAGGGACAGGGTGAGGGGGCCGTTCCCGCACCCCAGGTCGACGACCACCTCGGGCGCGGCGACGGTCACCCGCGAGAGCAGGTCGGCGAAGGGCCGGTTCCGGTGGTCGGCGAAGACGGCGTACTGAGAGGGGTCCCAGCTGGGCGACGTGCGGCGTCGTGGCGGTGGGCGTCGTGGCGCTCCCTGGGCGTCGTGGCGCTGGGCGTCGTCGCTGGGCGTCGTCTCGGTGGGCGTCGTGCTCTCGAGCTGCGTCGCGTGGGACATCGGGCCTCCAAGTATCTTGATATCAAGATACTTGATGCGGAGTAGCCTTGTCACGTGCCCGGCCCTCCCCCCGACGACGTGGACCGCATCGTCGACGCCTGGCGACGGGAGCGTCCGGATCTGGACGTCACCCCGCTGCAGGTGCTCTCGCGGGTGTCTCGCCTGGCGCGCCGGCTCGACCTGGCCCGCGCGTCGGCCTTCGCCGAGAACGGCCTGGAGGGCTGGGAGTTCGACGTGCTGTCTGCTCTGCGCCGGGCCGGTGCGCCCTATGAGCTCTCCCCCGGCCAGCTGGTCCAGGAGACGCTGGTGACCAGCGGGACCATGACCAACCGGGTCGACCGACTGGTTCGTCGGGGCTGGGTCGAGCGAAGCCCCGACCCCCGCGACCGCCGCGGGGTGATCGTCCGGCTGAGCCCTGACGGCCGAGCGACGGTGGACGGGGCGATGGCGGGGCTGCTCGCGCGCGAGCACCTGCTGCTCGCGGACGTCTCCGCCGCTGACCGGTCCACCCTGACCGAGCTGCTCCGCGCGCTGATGAGCTCGGTCGAAGGCTGACTAGCCGGCGACCTCGGCCGCCTCGAGCCAGGCCAGCTCCAGGTCCTCGCGCTCGGTGGCGATCTCCCGCTGCTGCCCGGCCAGGTCGGCGAGCCGGGCGTGGTCGGTGGCCGACTCGACCATCTGCGTGTGCAGCCGCTCCTCGCGCTCGGCCAGCCGCGACAGCTGGCGTTCGACGCGGGCGAGCTCCTTGCGCGCCTCCCGCAGCTCGGCCGGGGACGCGCCCGGAGGGGACGGAGCGCCTGCTGGTCTGCCGGAGGCCGACGCCGACGAGGCGGTCGCCGGCCGGGACGGCGAGCCGGTCGACCTCGGTGGGCCGGCCGCCGTCCGCCGCAGCTCGAGGTACTGCTCGACGCCGCCGGGCAGGTCGCGGATCCGGCCGTCACCCATCAGCGCGACCTGCTGCTCGCAGACCCGCTCCAGCAGGTACCGGTCGTGGGAGACGACCAGCAACGTCCCGGCCCAGCCGTCCAGGACGTCCTCCAGCGAGGTCAGGGTCTCGATGTCGAGGTCGTTGGTCGGTTCGTCGAGCAGCAGGACGTTGGGCTCGGCCATCAGCAGGCGCAGGATCTGCAGCCGGCGACGCTCGCCACCGCTCAGGTCACCCACCCGGGTCTGCTGCCGTGGCCCGCTGAAACCGAGTCGCTTGGCCAGCGACGAGGCGCTCACCTCGCGGCCGTCCAGGTGCACGAACTGGCGGACCTCCTCGACAGCCTCGATGACCCGGCTCGACTCGAGCCGCTCGAGCTCGCGCACCTCCTGGGACAAGAAGGCGATCTCGACGGTGACGCCCTGGCGACGCTTGCCCGAGGTGAGCGGCTGGTCCCCGGAGATCGCGCGCAGCAGCGTCGACTTGCCCGACCCGTTCACCCCGACGATGCCGATCCGCGCACCGGGCGCCAACCGCCAGGTCAGGGCGTCGAGCAGCGGCCGCCCACCCACCACCACGCCGGCGTCGAGGAGGTCGACGACGTCCTTGCCCAGCCGGGTGGTGGCAAAGCGCATGAGCTCGACGTCGTCGCGCAGCGGTGGCTCGTCGGCGATGAGCGCGTTCGCGGCGTCGATGCGGAACTGGGGCTTGCTGGTGCGGGCCGGCGGGCCCCGTCGCAGCCAGGCCAGCTCCTTGCGGAGCAGGTTGTTGCGCCGCTCCTCGGTCACCGCAGCGACCCGCGACCGCTCGGCCTTGGCCAGCACGTACGCGGCATAGCCGCCCTCGTAGGTCTGGATGGTGCCGTCGACGATCTCCCACGTCACCGACGCCACCGCGTCGAGGAACCACCGATCGTGGGTGATGACGAGAAGCGCTGTGCCCGAACGGGCTCGGCGGTTGACGAGATGGTCGGCCAACCATGCGACACCCTCGACATCGAGGTGGTTGGTCGGCTCGTCGAGCATCAGCACGTCGGGGTCGGCGACCAGGAGCGCGGCGAGCGCCAGCCGTCGACGCTCGCCTCCCGACAGCGGACCGACGGTCGCCTCGAGCCCGCCGACGGCGTCGGCCTCGATGCCTCCGAGCAGGCCCTCCAGCACGTCGCGGATGCGCGGGTCGCCCGCCCACTCGTGCTCGGCGAACCCGGCGAGCACCGCCTCCCGGACGGTGTGGCCGGGGTCGAGCGCGTCGTGCTGGGCCAGTACCCGACGGTCGTGCTGCCCGCCCTGGTGACCCGGCCGTCGTCGATGTCGCGATCCCCCGCGAGCACGCCCATCAGGGTCGACTTGCCACCGCCGTTGCGACCGACGATGCCGATCCGGGCACCGGTGTTCACGCCGGCGGTGATCTCGTCGAGGACCTGGGCGGTGCCGAGGGCGAGCGACACCCGCTCGGCCGAGATGAGGTTGGCCATCGCCGGTCAGTCGGACCGCGGGGCGGCGACCAGGTGCGCACCGTGCGCGGGGTCCGGTCACCCGGCGCACCTCGCGGACCGCGCCGGACGCGGTCAGGGAGACCGCCAGGTCGAGCGCGGCCTCGTTGCCGAGGGTGAGGAACGCGATGGTGGGCCCGGACCCGGAGATGATCCCCGCCAACGCGCCGAACTCCAGGCCCGCCTCCAGGACGTCCCGAAGTCGCGGCGCCAGCGACAGCGCCGCCGGCTGCAGGTCGTTGGCCAGCTCGCCGGCGAGCGCCTCGGACATGACCCGCACGCAGCGCGCTCATCATTCCCGGCGCGACGCGCGGGGTCCGTCACCTCGGTGAGCGGGCCCCTCAGCCGGTCGCACTCCGCATACACCTGCGGTGTCGACAGGCCCTCCTCGGACAGCGCCAGGACCCAGTGGAAGGCGCCGCGGGCCAGGACGGGGGTGACCCACTCGCCTCGACCGGACCCCATCGCGGTGCCGCCGGACAGAAGGAACGGGATGTCGCTGCCCAGGCCGGCGGCGACGCCCTCGAGCTCGTCGCGCGGCGTGGCGAGGCCCCAGAGCGAGTCACAGGCCACCAGCGCCGCCGCTGCGTCGGCGGACCCGCCGGCCATGCCACCGGCGACCGGGATGTCCTTGCGGATCGCCAGGTGGACCTGCTCCGCGACCCCCGACGCGTCCGCGAGCGCTCGGGCCGCCCGCAGCGCGAGGTTGCTCTCATCGGTGGGCACGCCGGCCGCGAGCGGCTCCGCGGACCGTCGACTCCCCAGTCGTCGTCGAAGAAGGCGGTGACCTCGTCATACAGGCTCACGGCGTGGTACACCGTCGCCAGGCCGTGGTAGCCGTCCGGGCGGACGGGTCCGACCCGGAGCTCGAGGTTGATCTTGGCGGGGACGCGCGCAGTCGCCGAGGCGGGGGCGGTGCCGCGGCCGAGGTCATGTGACAACCCTAGGGCAGCGCCGACGCCCGTCTCGCGGGGGTTTCGCCGGTCAGGTCGGCCCGGTGACCAGCGCCGCCCGCGCGCCGGCGACGGCGGCAAACTCCGTGATGCCCAGGCGCTCGCCGCGCAGACCGGTGTTCGCCACCCGCCGCCGAGGGATTGCCTCGGCCCGCGGTGCACTGCCGGCCCACCCGGTCAGCGCCGCCCGCAGGGTCTTGCGCCGCTGCGCGAACGCTGCGTCGATGCAGGCGAAGACCTCTGCGCGCGTCGCCATGGTCGTCGGCGGCGGGGGCCACGCCGCATCGCCACCAGGCCGGAGTCGACGTTGGGCACCGGCCAG
>CAVVPX010000003.1:0-1792713 GCA_963750305.1 uncultured Actinomycetota bacterium | reverse complement strand
GCCTCGATCCACCGACGGGGCTTTGGTGGTTGGCCGCGGTCGCTGAGGGAGGCGACGGCGGCTTGAGGTCATGAGTGAGGTTCTGACCTCGCTGTCAGGGGTGTTCCACTTCGGGTTTCCGGTCGCGCCGCTTGGGCTGGGTGGTCAGGGGTTGACCGTGGCGGGCGGTCCGCAGCCGTGGGTGAACAGCTGGGTCCACGCGGTTTCCCAGGGCCACGCCTTGGGCAGGTGCAGGACGATGCGTCGGGCCGAGGAGGCCACCCGGGCTGGGACGGTGATCAGCTTGCGTCGGATGGTCGCGGTGGTGGCCTTGGCGAGCTCGGGGCCGGTGATGGTGGCGGCGGCGCGGGTGAGGTTGAACGCGATTACGGCCAGCACGAGCCAGGCGGCGTTGGCGTTGAACTTGCCCGAGGGCAGGTGCGCCAGGGCGGAGTTCTTCAGGTCGGCGTGGACCTGTTCGATGATGGCGTGGCCGCGGTGGGTCTTGTCCGCGGCCACTGTGTCCAGGTCGTCGGGGTCGGTGGTGGTGAAGAAGGCGTGGAACCGCCAGGTGTCGAACAAGGTGGACTGCCCGGACGCCTTCTTGGGGTTGAGGTCGGGGATGCGGCGCACCACCAGCCGCCCGGGCACCCGCTCGGAAGCTTTCTTGGAGGAGAACGCGGTGAACGGAATCTCGGCGACCTCGGCCCGCGACACCCACCTGCCGCTGGTCTCGTCGAACACGGCGTCGGTGTACTCGATCGTGGTCCACGCACCGTCACCGATGGCGGCGATGGCCTTCTTGACCTTGGGGTCCATCCGGACGGTGACCGACACGTCCGCACCACCGCGGATCGCCGCCCCGACCGTGGGAGCCCCATAAAACGCCGAGTCGGCGCGCAGCAACGGCTTACGGGTCGACCCGGGCCCGCCGGGCAGGCTCTGGACGGTCTTGAGCGCGTCGGCGACCAACCGTGCCGCCCCGCGTGGGGACCCGCACGATCCCTTGCGCAGCCGCTGGGCCACGATCACCGGTGCGCAGCCCGACGTGGTGAGGGTGGCCAGCAACGCGTTCAGGCCGCGGACCCCGGAGTAGCCGTATCCCGACCCCTGCTTGGCGTAGCCGTGGACCTCGATGATCGTGTCGTCGATGTCGACCAGCACCAAGCTGTCACCGTCGTCACCGTCGTCGTCGGCGCCACCGATCAGCGGGACGTGGGCGGCCAGCCCGCTCAGGAACCGGGACGCGACGGCGTCGAGCTGGCGGACGTGACCGAAGGTGAACGCGCGCAGGAACGAACCCAGCGTCGAGGGCGCGTACGCGCCCTCGAACACCCGCCCCATTCCGCCGTGCCGCAACAAGGCCATGTCATCGATGCTGTCGGCGCCGGCGACCATCCCCGCGACCAGCGAGGCGATCTTCAGACCGGCGTTCGCGCCCTTGTCACCCGGCACGCTCAGGTGCTCACCGGCCAGAGTCCGAAACCCCACCGAGTCGGCCAGCGCAAGCACCGGGACCAGACCGGCGGACGACACCAAATTCGGATCATCGAACACCGCCGACGTAGCCGAGCGAGTGTGAGAGAGTTTCATCCCAGAGATGCCCTTCCGGGTCGGTCTGATTGGAGTCTTCGCAAACCCCAATCTCCCACCACGGCAGGGCATCTCGCCGTTACGGCACGCTCACACACCAGGGATCATCGGTGGATCCGGGCTAAGACGCAACGACCTCCGCCCATCGGCCAAGCGGCCGGCGACGCGCAGTTCCGCTCGAGCGTCCCAGAAGCGCGAGCGCCGTTGTTCGACGGCAAAGCGACGGCAAGCGCGTGGGCCGCCGCGTCGGCTCCCCCGGCGTCGGGCTCTTCGCCGGCTACTGCCGCCGAGCGGTCCCTCAAGTCGGGGAAGGCGACACACTGCGAACATGACGGAAGACGACGAGGTGCTGCGCATCGAGGCGACGCTCCGCGGCGAGGGCTGGGCTCCGCACACGAGCCTCGCGAACGAGTTGCGCGACTGGGCGCGGCTCGCGGGGAGAGGTCAACGCGTACACGGCGAGCATCGACGACTAAACGAATGACCTTTGCTCGCGTGACTACCTCGAAGCGATGCAGGCCCGCGCATCCCTCCGGCTGCGAACTCCATTGACCAGGATCTCGCACCCATTGATCTTTTGTTCCAAACGGTCACGGTGCAGGACACGGACGCACGCCTTGCCAACTACTTTGCCATTGACAGCAGGAGCGGCTGGTGGTGGCGGCGCCGCCCGTCACGGGGACCTTTGGCCGAGTACCTCGAGGGCGGGCACTGATGCGTACTCATCTGCCCCAGAGCGGGACTGCGCACTCGTGCCCGTCGAAGTCCGCTGATAGCACCGCTAGCGGCGTTCACAACGCCCAGTTACCCGACCGAGCGGGAGGTTTGAGTGACGAGCCCGCCTCCAACAACGAGGAGCTGGACTTCGTATTGGCTACCGTCGACACCTCGAATCGTGTAGGTCCATGGGTCCTCTGCCCCACCCTCTCGCTCTCCAGTGACGGTGAGTTCCGAACGCGAGGTGGCGGGATAAGCCATCAGGACACGCTGAAGGGCGATTTCCGCCCCGTCTTCTCGACTAGCTCGCCCTGCTCCAGCGTTCGACCACGTGCGACGACGCGGCGGTACGTGGCCCTAACTGCCTCCCATGCGAGATTGGCGACGACGCCGTCGCGAATGATCTCGGCGACGTAGATCGCCACCTGTGCTGATGCACCCTCGGCTCCCCAGGAGAAGTCCGACTTCTTGACTTCGCTCGTGTACGGGCGAAGGTGGCCCTCGGGCTCGGCAGCAACCGATGAAACGATGTCCGAAACGAATGCTTCGTAGTCCCAGCCACCCTCCCTGTCGGCGGCTGGGCTGTCGATCACGAAGGATACGACTCAGATGGCGGGAGTTCGGGGTACTCGCCGAAGTTGATGACGACCTCGACGTCGAGCGGCACGTATGGCATGTGCGAAGTGAACGTGAGTCGCGTCGCGGGTGCAAACGGAGCCTGGTATTGCGGCTGCAGACCATCCGACGCCCGCGACGCAGCCGTTGTCAGGGATGAGCCGCGAGGCAACGGGTGTCCTCTTCTGCCGCGGACGGGACGTCCGATCCTGCCGCCGGTCGTGCCCAAGACTGCACACCTGCGGGGCCGTCTTAGCGTGGTCGATCGCTGGGCCGAGCGGCCAGTGACGAGGTTTAGCGCAAGGGGACTGCCGCAGGCCTCGGCATCGCCGACCTGCGGTACCGACGGACAGCCTGACCGACCGGGCGCAGCGCGGATCGGGTAGGTCAGCCGCCCCCGGCTATGTTGACCAGCCACGAGGTCCCGAACCGGTCGACGCACATCCCGAACTCGTCGCCCCACGGCTGGGTGGCCAGCTCGACCGTCACAATCCCTCCGTCCGACAGAGCCTGCCAGTAGCCGCGCAGTTCCTCGGTGTCGTCCCCGCCGAGGCTGACCGCGAGGTTGTTCCCGGGCCGCAACGTCTCGCCCGGCAGCATGTCGGCGGCCATCAGCGTGAGGCCAGACGCTGTTTCAAGCTGGCCGTGCATGACCTGGTCGCCAATGCCGTGGTCGTCGGTGCCGAAGTCGCCGAAGTGGTTGATCGTGAGATCGCCGCCAAACACGTCCTGGTAGAACGCCAAAGCGGCCGAGGCATCACCCGCGAAGCTCAGGTAGGGGTTCAGTCGAGTGGTCATGGACCGACGATAAAGGGCTCATCCCAATCGAGGGCGCAGGTGGGGGGTCTGAAGCCGCCGGTCTCAACGGAACTCGCCGGCGCTGCTGGCGTTCCAGGCCCCCTTGTCCTCGTCGACGCCGAACAGCCGCAAGCTCAACGTCCTCATCTGCCGCGGACGGGACGTCCGATACATGCCGCGGGTCGTGCACTTCCTCGGCTCTAGTCGAGCAGGGCTACCTCGAGGTCGTAGGCCAATACCACGGCACGGGCCAGCTGCGCCTCTTGCTCGCTGCTGAGATAACCCACCGTGCGCCCGAGTGCCTCTACCGGGACGGTGAGCACATTGTCCAAGGACACCGCGCAGTCGTGATCCAACCCGTTGTCCGGCCCCACCATGACCTCGCTGGACAGGCCCTTGATGGTGCTGGTGATTGGAGCCACGGTGACTTTGGTCATCGCGCCACGAGCGGCCTGGCGAGTCATGACCAGCGCCGGACGCGTCTTGTCGAGGCGGACCAAACAGATCTCTCGCACGGGATCAGTCGTCCACGACGGCGTGGGTTCCGGTCCACTCGACCAGGTCGTCGAGCTCGTCCGCAGCACCCTGAGTGCGAAGGATCAGCGCGTCCTGCTCGGCAGCCAGGCGACGCATCTCGCGTTCCACTGCCGATACCACCAGGGCGGCCCTGCTCGGCACCTTGCCGGTCGCCACGCTGCGGTCGAGGAAGGCGACCATCTCGTCAGGGAGGCGGACTGCGATCTGTGTGGTCATCAGCCGAGTTTACCTCAGGAATCCCATAATGGGATGCGTGCTCTTATGCCGCGGACGGGACGTCCGATCATGCCGCGGACGGGACGTCCGAAACTGCCGCGGACAGGTCGGTCGGAACTGCCGATGTGCGGTCGCTACGGCAGGTCGAGAGCGAGTTCGAGGGCGTTCCACTGGTCTTCCTGCCTGCACGGTCGCCAGCCGGCAGGTCGGGAACGACAACGACGAACGGCGGGTCAACGCGCCGACTCGTACGTGCCTCACGCCTGGTCGCGGCTCGCGACCACCAGGTATCCGTCGCTCTCGGGGTCGAAGGTGGTGGACTGCACCGTGAGCCCGACACTCCGCAACTGCGCCACGAGGTCCTCGTACCGGTAGGGCCAGATGGACAACCGCTCCGAGCAGGCTCGCACTGCCCCATCCGGCTCAATCTGGGCGACCACGATCTCGAGGAAGTGCTCCTCCTCCCAGCGCTGCTCGATCTGCCAGTAGTAGCTGACGACCGCATCCCGGTCGTTGCGGCGGATGAGTCGATCGCGGACGTCTACCCGTGAGCCGGCTGAGCGCACGCGCTCCCAGTTGCGTGACGTGAGCACGAGGCGTCCGCCCGGATTCAGCAGCCGCGACATCGCTTCCAGTGCGGTCAGGCGTCCGGCTGCGCCCTCGGCGTGCCCGAGCGAGTTGCCGACGCAGAACACCAGATCGAACGTGGAATCCTCCAGGTGGTCGGGCAGCTCGTCCCAGCTCGCGCGGAAGGCTCGAAGCGAGACACCCTGCTCGTTGGCGATTTGCTCGGTCCGGCGAACCATCCCATCGCTGGCGTCTGCGGCGACCACGTCAAGGCCAAGGTTCGCGAGACCGACGGCGAGCTGGCCGGTTCCACACGCGCAGTCGAGGACGCGCGCGTTGGGCGGCAGAGAGCCCATGACATCGCTGTAGTAAACCGCGGCTGCCTTATCGGGGGTCAACTTGTCGTCCCCGATCAGCCACTCGTACACGTCGGAAAGCGCCCCATAGCCAGCCACCGCGATCACCTCTATCACTCGACAACGCGGTGGCTTAGACCGCGCCTGCGACTCGTACCTTGCGCCTCACGCTGTGCCGGGCCGTGTCAGCGAGGCAGTGAGCAGGACCCAACCACTTCTAGCCGTGAGACTCCACCGGAATTCCAGTGGGACAGGAACAACGCCCAAGCCTCTGTCCCGTCCGTCCGTTGCCCACGCCAGAGCCACGAGGTCTTCGTCGGAGATGATTTCGCGGGTGCAGGCTACGGGTGGAACGCACTCATCTGCCGCGGACGGGACGTCCGGTACTGCCGCGGTTGGTGCGTTTGGTTGCCCCTCAGAGTTGGTCGGGCGGACCCTGCGGAATGGCTACTTCACAGATTCTGATTCCCGTCGTCCTGCCTCCGGTCTCGGACCGTCTTCTTCACGCGGTTGCCGCTTACCTGACTCGCTTCAAGGGTCAGTCGCGGGTGCACACCGAGTCCGACCTACGTGTCTTCGTCACCTGGTGCGAGGAGCGCGGCCTTGATCCCTTGGCCGCCCAGCGACCCCATGTCGAGCTGTACGTGCGGTGGATGCAGGAAGTGCGCCCGGTACAAGCCGTCCACGATCAGCCGCCGGGTCGCGGTCGTGGCTGGGTTCTACGGCACCTGCGTGATCGACGAAGTGCTGGCGCACTCCCTGGCGGAGTACGTGCGCCGGCCCAACGTCCCGCCCGAGTCGCCCACCCTGGGCCTGACCCACCTGCAGTTCGAGGCCATGCTCGCTACCGCCCGGACCTTAGCGAACCTCAACGACTTCGCGTTGGTGGCGATGCTGGGCCTGCTCGGGCTACGGATCTTCGAAGCCTGTGGGGCGAACATCGAAGACCTCGGCGAGGAGCACGGGCACCGGGTCTTGAAGGTCCGCGGCAAGGGCGGCAAGGTCGTCTTGACGCCGCTGCCACCAGCGGTCTCCCGAGCCATCGAGCGCGCCATCGGCGACAGGAACAGCGGTCCGATCCTGCGCACCGGGCGCGGCACGCGGATGGACCGGCACTGCGCCACCCGCCGCTTGCAACGCCTGGCGGAGCTCGGCGGCGTCCACGCTGCCCGGATGCACCCGCACATGCTGCGGCACACCTTCGTGACCACCATGCTCGATGCCGGCGTCGACCTACGCGATGTGCAGATCGCCGCCCGCCACGCCGACCCGCGCACCACCATGCGCTACGACCGGGCCCGCAAGAACCTGGACCGCCACCCTAACTACATCCTGGCCGCGTACATGGCCTCCGGAACCTGAACAACCGGCGGCCTAGGCTTGTTAGTACTACTGGTAGTACCATTAAGCGGTGGCGTCCATCGAGAAAATCCTCACCGCCATAAGATCCAACCCGAAGAACGTGCGCTACGCCGACCTGCACAAGGTGTGCGAGCACTACTTCGGGACGCCGCGGACCACCGACGGATCCCACGCCGTCTTTCGCACCCCGTGGCCTGGCGACCCCCGCGTGAACATCCAGAACGACCAAGGCAGAGCCAAGCCCTACCAGGTGCGGCAGGTCCTGACTGCGATCGAGAAGAAGGAGGCCAACTGATGCAGACCATGCACACCCCTGATATTTCCCACTACACCTACCGCGTCACCTGGTCCGTCGAGGACCAGGAGTTCGTCGCCACCTGCCTAGAGTTCCCATCACTTTCCTGGCTAGCCGCCACTCAGGTCGACGCTCTGACCGGGCTCGAGAACCTCATTGCCGAGATTGCGCAGGACATGACCGCCCAAGGTGAACCCATCCCCGACCCGCTCGCCGAACGCACCTACTCGGGCAAGTTCAACCTACGAGTCGGCGAAGCCCTGCACCGACGCCTAGCCATCGAGGCCGCCGAGGAGAAACTCAGCATCAATCAACTCGTCGTCCGGCGGCTCAACACCGCCAGCTGAGCAGACCTTCACGCAAATGCCGCGGACGGGACGTCCGATACTGCCGCGGACAGGAGATCCGACTTCTTGACGGTCGCTGGGGCCGGGCGGAGCTGCGGAATGGCTACTTCACAGATCATGATCCCCGTCGCACTGGCTCCGGCCTCAAACCGTGTTCGCCATGCCGTGGCTGGCTACCTCAGCCGGTTCAAGGGCCAGTCGCGGGTGCACACCGAGTCCGATCTGCGCTCTGCGCGACCCGCCGCCTGCACCGCCTGACTGAGGTCAGCGGGGTGCATGCGGCCCGGATGCACCCGCATATGCTGCGGCACACGTTCGTGACGACCATGCTCGAGGCCGGCGTGGACCTGCGCGACGTGCAGATCGCCGCTCGCCACGCCGACCCGCGCACCACGATGCGCTACAACCGGGCACGCAAGAACCTGGACCGCCACCCCAACTACATCCTCGCGGCGTTCATGGCCTTCGGAACATGAGGTGTGCTAATGCCGGCCAAGCCGGGGAGCCGAGTGTGGGGGACGGCCGCGCTGGCGGCGCCCGGGTCCTCGGTGGGTCTGGTCACGCCTCAGTTTTTCGTTATACGATTTGCTGATGGTGAGTGAGGAACAGATCCAGAAATGGGCCGATGAAGCCGAAAAGGGCTACGACGTCGAAGAGCTCAAGCGTCGGGGCCGCGGACGTCCCGGTCGAGGGGCTCAACCAATGCAGGTCGTCGCCGTCCGCCTGACAGCTGCCGAGCTCGATGCCTTAGACGCCGCCGCGGCGCAGAAGGACATGAGCAGGTCCGAGGCCATCCGAGCTGCGCTGGCCCACTTCGCTGCGTGAAGGTCCATCCGAGCGCCCTCAAGCACGGCGTCTCCGCCGAGGATGCCATCCAAGCCGCCGAGTGGTCAGTGTGGATCGAACCACTAGCTAGGTGCAGACGGTCCGACCCAGCGCGAACTGCGCCTGGGCTTCGACACTCGAGCGCTGTTGCTGAGACCGTCGTCCTGGTCCTCGGAAGCGGCGAAGAAATGGTCATTCACGCGATGCCGGCGCGTAAGAAGTACGTGGACTTGTTGCCCTAACGCACTGGCGCCCCTCACCGATCCATCCACCCTTTCCGCGGAGGGACGTCCGCTCTTGTAAGCGCCCGAATGATCGCCGACCAGCTCGGCCCGCTCCAGAGTCTCGATGACCCAGGACGTGTACATGGGTCGGCGTGCGGTCTCGCCCGACCTCGCCGTGGCCCTCGAGTCCCTTGACGTATGACCAGCGTCCACGGCCTCGCGATACCGAGGACCGGTAACGGCAGGTGTCCTGCAATGTGTCCTGACATCGAGCTCTGGATCACCCTGGTTGACCGGCTCAGGTCGTTGAACTGCGGTGTTGGTGGGCCCCGTGGGACTCGAACCCACAACCTACGGATTAAAAGTCCGCAGCTCTAACCATTGAGCTAGAGGCCCGGCGGGTTCGACGCTTCGATCCACCCGAGTCGCCTCGGAACCCTCCTGCGAACCCTAGCGGCTGCGGTGAGCGCATCCGCAGGGCGCAGAGGCGCACGGCTCAGCCCCGACTCAGCGCTCAGAGCCGCGTGGTCGTCTCGGGATCCTCGACCCCGGCGAAGTACGAGTCCAGCACCGCGCGGAACACCGCGCCCTCCTCGTCCCGCTGTGCCGCCCGACCGAACAGGGTCATCGACGAGCGCAGCTTCTGGGCGTCGACGCTGCCCAGCACGGCTGACGGGTCGCGCCCGGGCAGGGTGAGGAGTGCGTTCGCGCACTCGACCAGGCGTGGACCGAGCACGGAGTGATCGAGGTACTTCCGCGCCTCGTCCAGCCCGGCGATCGCGTATCGCCTCGAGGTCTGGCTCTGGCCGAGCCCGGCGACCTGTGGGAAGACGAACCACATCCAGTGGCTGCGTTTCTGCCCCGCGCGGATCTCGGCCAGGGCTTGGTCGTAGGTGCCCTGCGCATCCTGGGCAGCGAGGAACCGGGACAGGTCGACGTCCATGTCCCAATGCTGCACCAGCGAAGCGGAGACAGCTGCGTGCGCAGGCAGGGCGTCCGCGGACGCGCGCAGGGCCTTCGCCGACGCGGCTGACCGCCCGGGGGCTACCGCTCCGCGGGCCGGCCCTGTCCTGCCCTTTCTGGTCCCCACCGCCACGGTCGCAGCCCGACGGCGAGGACCAGCCCGAGGAGTACGCCCAGCGCAGCTCCGCTGGTGTTGTCGATGACGTCGGTGATGTCGCAGGCCCGGTCGATCCGGGCGAGCTCGAGCTGGGTCTTCTCGATGACCGCTGAGTAGCCCGCGAGGGCCATCAGTCCGGCCGGGACCAGGAACCAGCCCGCACGGGTACGCGCCGCTGCCAGGACGAGCAGCACCCCGGACGGCATGAAGATGACCGTGTTCAGCAGTCGCTGCCCGCCACCGAAGATCCAGAAGCCGTCGGGCGCCGGTCCACCGATGTCCATCATGCAGGTCGTCGCCCGGTCCGCGGCGGGGACGACGCCGGGAGCGCCGTTGGCGGGGATGAGCGTCACGAGGCCGATGCAGAGCAGGGACCACAGGAGCGCGCTCAGCACGACTGCCCGGCCCCATCCGACGCGCCGGGAGAGATGCACGGCGAGCACCGAGCACGCGAGGCCCGAGAGCACGACCCCTGCGAGCATCGTGCCGACGCCACCCACCGGAACCATGCAGCGACCGTAGCCCGAGGTCCGCGCCACCAGAACCGTGGACGGCCCGGGGCGGTCCCCGGCAGTCCCCCGCAGTCCCCGGCAGTCCGCTCCCGACCTGTTGGGGCGCCTGACCCGGTTGACCGCGTTGGGGGGTCGGCCGAGACTGGTTGCATGAACGTCGTGCTGTGGGTCGTCTCTGGCATCCTCGCCGCTGTGTTCCTCGGCGCCGGCCTGCTCAAGTCCACCCAGCCCAAGGAGAAGGTCATGGAGGCGCAGGGCGAGCGGATGGGGTGGATGAACGACTTCACCGCATCGCAGGTCCGGCTGATCGGGCTCGCCGAGGTCGTGGGCGCGGTCGGGCTGGTGGTCCCGGAGCTCACCGGCGTCGCGCCCGTGCTCACGCCCATCGCCGCGGCGTGTCTCGGACTGCTCATGCTCGGCGCTGCGCAGGTTCACCGCCGTCGCGGCGAGCGCGACGGTGCGCTGGTCCCGCTGGTCCTCGCGCTGCTCTCCCTGTTCGTGGCCGTCGCTCGCTTCGCCGGATGAACCGACGTCACTGGTCGATGGGATGCTGAGACCGTGACCAGCGAAGCGAGTGGACGTGCGCACCGCCGTCCCGCCTTCATGTCGCCGGTCGCCATGCAGGCCTATGGCGGCACCGTCCCCGACCCCGCCGAGGTCACCGAGATCGCCCACGCCACGGCCGGCGTCATCATCGGCACCGGCCGCGCCGCCCACGACCCCGAGGTGACCGCCAAGCTGGTGGCCCTCGTCGACGAGCTCGGCCTCTCGACCCTCGCGGAGCTCTGGGCGGGCCGCCCCGCGCGCAGCCTGCCCGGTGCGCTGTGGCGGCTGTATGCCCTGCGCGAGTGGGTGCAGCGCAGCCCACGGCAGGCGAGCGAGGAGTACTCCGCCGGCATGCGGTTCGCCGACGTGAGCCACGTCGTCGCCGGTGCGGCCGAGCCGCCCGGGCCCCAGGAGGTCATGGACCTCACCGAGGCGATCCTGCGCGGGGTGTTCGAAGGCGACCTCGCCGTCGCCCTCGAGCGGGCCGCGGCCTTCTGCCGGGTGGTGAGTGCGGGTCGTGCCGACCTGGCGCAGGACTCGCTCGACGAGGCCTCGGCATCGACCCAGACCCAGCGCGCGGCGTCGATGCAGACCACGGGCGAGGACCTGAGCGCGTGCGCCAGCCTGTGGCGGTCGGACGCGCTGACCTGAACCGGGTGACCCACCCTCGTCCGTCCGGACTGGAGTACGTCGATCTCGGTGACTCAGCAGGAGGCGCGGGGGCGCCGGGGTTACAGTTGGAGGTGCGCCGGGCCGCGGTAGCCCCGGGTCCCAAATTCAGCCGCTACGAGCGGCCATGTGCCGAGAGGCGCTCCCGGTCCGGCGCACACTCGCCCTCGGTGTGGTCGGTCGCGTCACGCCGCGCGACCGCGCGGGACCGGCGGCCGGGCCCGGTCCAGCCGCACGGCTCGCAGTGGGCGTGGGTGAACGATCCGCGGTCCACCACGTGGGCGGACCCTGGAGTGTCCGTGCCTGGGATCGCCGGTCCCGAGCGATCATTCATGACCACCATGATGCGCCCTGGACCCCGTCGCGTGGGCCAGATGGGGTCGGCTGAATGCCCGACCCCGCCATGGCGGTTTTGGGTGAATTGCCTGCTTCGTGGAGCGGGTTCCTTCAAAGGTTGGTCAAGTCGGCCGAACGGGGCCGCCGACTCGTCTAACGTCATCTGTGTGACCACTGACCCGATTGTCGGCGAAGAGCTCACCGACGGTGATCTCCAGGGCGAGATCGAGCTGGTCGGTGACCTCGTCGTGGCCGCTGCCGACAGCGAAGGCCCGTTGAGCCAGGACGAGATCGACCGCGTCCTCGGTGTGGCCGGCGAGAAGGTGGGCGGCGAGGATGAGGCCGGCCAGGATGAGGCTGGCGACGATGTGTCCGGCGGCCTCGAGCCCACCCGCTTCGCGCGCGCCCCCGAGGCGGCGACCGGCCCCACAGCGACCGGCCCCACAGCGACCGGCCCCACAGCGACCGGTCCCACAGCGACCGATCCCGCCGCGACGTCCCGCCGCCGGTGCAGCAGAACCCTCGTGCGCACGTTCGGCGCGCACGCGCTCGTCTGAGCTCCTGACTGCCGGCTCCTGACTGCCGGCTCCTGACTGCCGGCTCCTGACTGCCGGCTCCTGCCGGACCACAGACCAGCGCGCTCAGTGGACGGCGGCCGAACAACAGGTGGCCTCCCGATTGCGCACGGGTGGCCCCTTGCCCGTAGCATCGTTGCGGCCCCTCGCGTGGGGACCGTTCGACGGCCAGCCAACGACCGGAGAGACACGTGGGCCTTCGCCTCACACCGCAGGAGAACGGGTTCTTCGACCTGTTCGCTCGTTCCGCTTCCTACCTCGTCGATGGCGCGCGTGAGCTCACCGCTCTGCTCGGCGTCGCACCGGAGGAGCGCGAGACGATCGCCAAGCGGATGCACGAGATCGAGCACGACGCGGACGAGGCGACCCACGCGATCATCAAGAAGGTCAACAGCTCGTTCATCACCCCGTTCGACCGCGAGGACATCCACGGTCTGGCCTCGACGCTGGATGACTGCATGGACCTCATGGATGCAGCTGTCGACCTGATCGTGCTGTACCGCATCGGTGAGCTGCCGGCCGGTGTCGAGCAGCAGGTCGAGGTGCTGTCGCGGATGTCCGAGCTGACCGCGGACGCGATGCCGAAGCTGCGGTCGATGAAGGACCTCTCCGAGTACTGGATCGAGATCAACCGGCTCGAGAACCAGGCCGACCAGGTGTACCGCCGGCTGCTGGCCGAGCTGTTCAACAACCCGGCTGCCGACCCGATCACGGTGATCAAGCTCAAGGAGGTCGTGGACGAGCTCGAGGCCGCTGCGGACGCCTTCGAGCAGGTCGCGCACAAGGTCGAGAGCATCGCGGTCAAGGAGTCCTGACCGACCGTGGACTGGCTGCCTGTCGGGATCGTCATCGCGTTGGCGATGGGGTTCAACTACACCAACGGATTCCATGACGCGGCGAACGCGATCGCGACCTCGGTCTCGACGCGCGCGCTGACCCCGCGCGTCGCCCTCGGCATGGCCGCGGTGGCCAACCTCGGTGGCGGACTGATCGTGTACAAGTTCGGTGCGGTCGCCGCGACCGTCGGCAAGGGGATCATCGACGCCCCGATCGGCACCCGCGGACTGGTCATCTGTGCCGCCGCCCTGATCGGTGCGACCGGCTGGAACCTGCTGACCTGGTGGTACGGCCTGCCGTCGTCGTCCAGCCACGCGCTGATCGGCGGCCTCGGCGGCGCTGCGCTGGCCGCGTCCGCGGACGTGAAGTGGATGGGCATCCTGGAGAAGGTCGTCATCCCGATGGTGGCCTCCCCGATCGTGGGGTTCGCCCTGGGCTACCTCGTCATGCTGGCGATCCTGTGGCTGTTCCGCGGCGCGCAGCCGGGCAAGGTGTCGCGCGGGTTCCGTTATGCCCAGACGGCTTCGGCCGCGGCCATGGCGTTCGGGCACGGCTTCCAGGATGCGGCGAAGACGGCCGGTGTCGTCGTGCTCGCGCTGACGGTCGGTGGCTACCACGACAGCGACCGCGTGCCGCTGTGGGTGCTCATCCTCAGCGCCGTGGTGATCAGCCTCGGGACCTACGCCGGCGGTTGGCGGATCATGCGCACCCTCGGCCGGCGGATCATCCACCTCGACCCACCCCAGGGTTTCGCGGCCGAGACCACCGCCGCCTCGATCCTGTACGTCGCCGGCATCACCTTCGGCGCCCCGATCTCCACCACCCACACGATCACCTCGGCGATCATGGGCGTCGGCGCCACCAAGCGGCTCTCGGCCGTGCGGTGGGGCGTCGCGGGCAACATCATCGGAGCGTGGGTCTTCACCTTCCCCGGCGCCGGCCTCGTCGCTGCCCTGTCGTACTGGGCGATCAGGATCTTCATCTGATCCTCGGCGGGAGCGTTCCTCAGGCTTTGGGGCGCTCGCGCAGTCGGAGCGCACGCTCGGGGCACGCTGCGACGGCTTCCCGCGCGTGGTGCAGGACCTCGTCCGGGACGTCCCCGGTCACCACGGGATAGCCCCAACGGTCGATCTCGACCACCTCGGGGAGGAGCTCGGCGCACAGGCCACGGGCCCGGCACGCCGGCCAGTCGACCAGCAGCTGACGGGTCATCGTCCCGGCTCCCGGCGGTGCTCGCAGCGGCCGCGAGCGTGCGCCGCCACCTCGTCGGGGAAGGTGTCCAGCAGGGACCGGACCAGCCGCACCGTGCCGTCCGGGTGTGCGCACGCGCCACGACGCTCGACGAGCCCGGCCAGCATCGTGACCTCCTCCAGACCACCCCGCCCGGAGACGGCGTCGGCGAGTGCGTCGGCGAGGGCAGGCAGGCCGTTGAGGCACGGGCCGCACCGCTGTGCCGACTGGGCGGCGAGGTAGTCGACCACCTGGACAGTCACGTCGACCGGACACCCGCGGCCCCCCACGCTGAGCACCACTCCGGCGCCGAACGACCAGTGGTGTGCCGCGAGCTGACGGCGGCTCACCCCCAGTCCGCGCAGCGCGCCAGGTGGCACCCAGGTGCCGTGGTATCCCCCGGTGAGCAGGGCGCCGTCGATCTCCCCCTCGGTGAGCACTGCCTCCCACGGGGTGCCGTGACCGACCTCCACGACCCTGCGGGTCGCGTCATGGGCGAGCGTGACCAGCGTGGTCCCGGGCTCGTCGGGCGTCCCGAGTCGCGCGTATGCCGCCGTCCCCAGCCGCACCACGGCAGCCAGCTGGGCGAACGTCTCGGCGTTGGAGAGCAGGGTCGGTCGCCCGCGGACACCGGACACCGCCTCGGGTTCCCACGACGTGACCGGGAGACCCGTCCGGCCGGAGAGCAGCTCCACCACCGCGCGCGCCTGCCCGCTCACGAAGCGGGCGGCGGCCTCGGTGTGGCTCCAGCGCAGGCCGTCACGGGCGTCGCGGCGCTCGGCGAGGGCCGTCCGGACGGCCGCGCCCGCGGCGGACCGATCCGCGGCGGTGACCACGTGGACCTCGCGAGTGCCGAGCGCACGCGCGGCCAGGGCTGCTCCGTCCAGGACGCGGTGTGGGCCACACGTGAGCAGGGCGCTGTCCTTCGCGCTCGCCGGTTCGCCCTCGGCCGCATTGACCACGACGACGGCTCGGCGCCGTCTCGCCGCGGTCGCGAGCTTCACCGCGAACGGGAACCCGGCGCCCCCGCGTCCGCGCAGGTCGGCCTGGCGGGCCAGCTCCACCAGAGCCTGCAGGTCCACGTCGGCCGGCGCACCGAAGCGCGCCCGGTGAGCCGAGTACGACGGGCCGTCCTGGAGATGAGCGAGCAGCGCGGGACCCTCGGCGATCGTGACGTCCCGGGCCGGTCGGTCGGCGGCCCACCCGGCTGCGGGCGGCGTCTGCTCGGTGAGCCTGGTGGGCGCGGTGGGCTCGGTCGAGTCGGTGGGCTCCGTGGCGTCAGCGGGGCCCAACAGCCGGAGCAGGTCCCAGCTCACGCATACCTCCGGTGTCGCACGACGATCACCAGCCGCAGCAGCACTGCCGCCGCGACGGCGGCGCAGCAGACGAGCAGGGGCAGCCGGCCCAGCGCCGTGTCGGAGTCGGTGCCGATCCCGATGGTGTGCAGGACTGACACGCCCCACGCGGCGTACGACAGCAGGTGCACGGCGCGCCACGACCTCGCGCCGAGACGGTGGCGGATCAGGCTCGTCGCGACCACCGCGGCGGTGAGGTCCAGGGCCAGCGCGCCGAGCGCGAGATACCACGGCTTGTAGGTCCCGCCGAACGGGACCAGGGCCTGCCACCAACGGATGTCGACGTACTCGTCGACCACGGCTGTCACGGCGTGCGCCACCAGCAGGCCCGCCGACAACAACCCCAGGCTGCGGTGCAGGCCCTGGGTGAGGAACCGCGGCCACACCCGCGAGGCCGCCCGCGACGTGGAGAGCACACCGACCACGGTCGAGGCGGTGAAGATGACGAGCAGCACGATGCCGGTGCCACGGTTCAGATACCAGAGCAGGGGCGAGGTCATGCGTCGGTGCGCTCCAGGTCGCACCAGGCCCGCGTCGCGACGGACTGTCCGTCGCGGCCGGTCAAGAGCGCCGCCACCCCGCGAGCCTCCAGCCACGCGAGTGCGCCGTCCCCGCAGACGAGGGCGGCCGTGGTTGCGGTGTTCGCTGCGGTGCAGGTGTGGCCGAGCGCGGACACGCTGCGCCAGGGTCCGTCGACCGGTAGCCCGGTGCTGGGATCCAGCAGGTGATGCCACAGCACCCCGCGGTGCCGCCAACGACGGGCGCGCAGGGTCGACGTGGCGACGCCCCCACCGACCAGGTCGAGGACGACCTGCGGCTCGGTGTCGGCCTCGAGGTCGCCGGGGACCTCTGCCACCGTGACCCCGAACCCGGGCGTGGCTGCCGGACCGGCGACCCGCACGTCTCCGCCGACGCTCATCGCGACGGCGATGCCCAGCGTGCTCGCCAGGTCGGTCGCCACGACGTCGGCGGCAAAGGCCTTGCCGGTGGCACCGAGGTCGAGGCGGACGCCGTGCGGGACGAACACGGCGTCCGCGGTCGTGCGGACCTCACGCCACGCGTCGGCTCGCACCGGTGCGGGCACCCTGGTCGGACCGGTCGCTCGGCGAAGCGCCGCGCGGTCGTGCGCGGTGCCGGGTGCATTGCCCGGGGCGTCGAGCAACGCGAAGGTCCGGTCGTATCCGATGGCCTCCATCGCGGCACCGAGGGCCGGGTCGACCAGCCCGTCGGTCTCGGTGGCAGCCTCGACCGCGACACGAACGGCGGCCACCAGCAGGGGCGACACCGGCGTCCAATGTCCGGCGGCCAGGTTGGCTCGGCTCAGGTCCGAGTCGCGCCGAAACCGGCTGCAGGTGGCGTCCACCTCCTCCAGGGCTTCGGTCGCCTGCACTGCCGCGATGGCCAGCAGGGCCGGGTCGCTGACCTGGAGCTGGACGTAGGTGCCCAGGGCCTGCCAGGTCGCAGCCGACCGGTCGGGACGACGCACCCCCAGCCTCACCGGTGCCACGTGGGGCTCAGGACCCGGTACTGGTGATCGGCGGGGGCGGCGGCGGAGGAGCTGGGGCGCGGGGCGCGGGCGCAGGCGCGCGGGGAGCCGGCGCCGGTCGCGCGGGTGCTGGGCCGGCCTGCGTTGAGCCGGACCGCGTGGACGTGTTCGAGCTCGAGACGCTGCCGGTGCTGCGGCGCACCGTGGCGCTCCCACCGCCCGGCGCGGCGACCCCGGCCCGCGCGGCGTCGACCACGGTCTTGGTCGTGACCACGGTCTTCTTCGGTCGCTGAGCCGCGATGACCGGCACTGCCGCCTGCTGCTGTGCAGCGGCCTGCTGCTGTGCGGCGGCCCACTGCTCTCCGACGACGCGCTCCTGCTCAGCCCTGGCGGCGTTCGACGCGGCCCGCTCGTGCTCGGTCGCGTTTCCAGCGGCTGCGGACACCACTCCCACCGAGGCGATGGCGCCGCCGGTGATGGCAGTGGCCAGCACGGTGAGCGCGGTCGAGGCCGCGTCACGTCGGCCCGGGTGCAGGAGCCGCTTCGCCATCAAGGCCTCCGGTGGGTTGAGGGGCGCATCGATCTGATGCGACTCCATGGTGGCCCTCGTTGCGGCAAGTCGGCCTCAGCGCGGTGTTAAGCCAACCTCAACGACCAGAGCCTTGAGCGGTTCTTGAGGTTGTCGCCACACCGGCTTGAGGTGCGACGGGTGACCATCGGGGGTGACGGCTGGCACCTGCCAGCGCCCGCACCCCACCCGGAGGTACTGATGCATCATCGTCGAACCGCGCTCGTGAGCGTCGGCGCCACCGCTGGCACGGCGATCGCCGTCGTCGCCTACCTCGCCATGGCGCCGGCCAACGCTGCGCCGACCCAGGCGGTCGTGCGCCCCCAGCCAGTGGTCGCCGTGGCCTCCCCGACGACGGTGTTCGCGCCGTGCGCGGCGCCGGCCGTCGTCGAGGGCGGTGCCTGTGTCACCCACCGAGTGGTCGTGCGACACGTCGCAGCCGCTCCCGTGGCTCCCGTGCGGCAGGCCGCTCCGGCCGCTGCTCCGGTGACCGCGGCGAAGCGGACCGTCACGCCGTCGCCGGCCGTCAAGCACAAGGCGTCGCCCGAGACCGAGCCCTCCACGGAGTCGAGCCGGGACCAGGGCGACGAGCGCGAGTCGGAGGTCCAGGAGCACGAGGACTCCGAGGGTCAGGAGCACGAGGGCCAGGAGCACGAGGGTCAGGAGCACGAGGGCCAGGAGCACCAGCAGCACGAGGACCCGGAGCACGAGGACCACGGTGGCGAGGACGGGTCGGACGGCTGAGCAGCGATCCCGGTCCGGATCACACCCGACCCAGGGACACGGTGACCTGCGCGCCGCCGAGCGCAGAGGATCCGAGCGCGGCCTCACCGCCGCTGGACCGAGCGATGCGGCGGACGATGTCCAGACCCAGCCCGGAGGAGTCCGCGCCGCTCTCGCCCCGTGCGACGGCGTCCGCTCCGGCCATGAAGCCCGGTCCGCCGTCGGCCACGGTGACCAGGACCTTGAGCGCGTCAGCCCGCACGGCCACCGACACCGCGGATCCCTCCGGTGTGTGGGCGAACACGTTGTCGAGCAGGTTGTCCACGAGGTCGCTCACGTCCTCGACACCCGCCGAGACCTCCAGCCGCTCGGTCGGGATCTCGACCGCGAGCTGCCGGCCCTGGTCCTCGGCCAGCGGTCGCCAGAACTCGACGCGGTCACGCACGGCCGCGGCGGCGTCACACCGGGCCGGCATGGCTCCCCGCACGGGTCGCCGGGCGTCGCGCACGATGGCGTCGACCGCTCGCTGGAGCTGGTCGACGTGCTCCCGGAGCCGTTCGGCGTTGACCGGGTCGCTGACCGACTCGCTGTCCAGGCGCAGCGCGGTCACCGGAGTCCGCAGCCGGTGCGAGAGGTCCGCCACCGCCTCGCGCTCTGCCTGGAGAAGGTCGCCGATCCGGTCCGCGAGCTGGTTCAGGGCGGTCCCGAGCTCCTGCACCTCTGCCGGACCACCCTCCTCCGCTCGCGCGTCCACCTCACCGCTGCGCAGCCGGTGGGCCACGCCGGCGAGGCGCGAGACGGGGATGCTGATCCGACGGGCCATGACGCTCGCAGCGATCAGCGCGGCGATCAGCAGCGCTGCGCCCAGGCTTCCGATGCCGAGCCAGGCTGCGCTGACTCCCTCGTGGACCTCGGCCCCGGTCATCACCGTCCGGACGACGGCGGTGCCGGAGCCCAGCGCGACCGGTACGACGACGACCACCCCCTGCGCCCCGCGCGCGCTGAACGCGGACCGCTCCCGCTGCGCCCGCTGGACCGTGGGGTCCGCGACCATCTCCTGACGGTCAGCGCCCACGACCACCCCGCCGGGCAGCAGGACGCTGGACCGGCTCCCATCGGCGGCCGCGGTCGCCAGGGTCAGGGTCGGCACCGCGGCGCTGGTGTCCCCGACCGAGGACACGAGCACGGCGACGCTCTGCGCCTGCTGCTGGGCGGAGGCGAGGCCGCGGTCCTCGGCGAGTGTCTGCACCAGCAAGCACATCGGGATGACGAACGCGAGCACGATCGCGGAGGTCGTCGCCGCGACCAGGAGCATGATGCGGGTGCGCACCTAGGCGGCGTTCGTCGGGTCGATGAGGCGCACGCCCACGCCACGGATGTTGTGCAGATAGCGCGGGTGGACGGCGCTCTCACCGAGCTTGCGTCGCAGCCACGACAGGTGGACGTCCAGCGAACGATCCCCCGCGCCGTAGGCCTGCTGCCACACCTCGGCGAGGATCTCGCGTCGGCCGACCACCCGTCCCACGTTCTGCGCCAGGAGCAGCAGGAGGTCGAACTCTTTGCGGGACAGGGAGATTGCCTCGTCCGCAAGGGTCACTGTGCGCGTCGTGGGGTCGATCACCAGGTCGCCCACGACCAGCGGCTCCGGCGAGGCCGGCTCGTTGGAGACCCGCCGCAGCACCGCCCGGATGCGGGCCTCGAGCTGGTCTGTCCCGAACGGTTTGACCACGTAGTCGTCGGCACCCGCGTCGAGCGCGCGCACCGATGCGATGTCCTCGTCGCGGGCGGTCACCACGATGACCGGCACGCGGCTCACGGCCCGCAGCATGGTGAGCACCGTGAGGCCGTCGACGTCGGGCAGGCCCAGGTCCAGCACGACCAGGTCGGGCGAGTTGTCGATCGCGTACTGCAGCCCCTCCATCCCGGTCGCGCTGCTGGAGACCACGTGGCCACGGTTGCCCAGCGAACGGATCAGCGCGCTACGGATACCCGCGTCGTCCTCGACGAGATGGATGGTCGCCACGGCGCATACCGTACGCTAGCGGGCGCCCTCCGGTCGCGGTCCGCATCGGCCCGGGACGGTTGGCACGCATCAGGATCCGCACGAGCAGCCATCGCCAGGAGGACGCCATGAGCCGACGGCGCACCGTCGCGGTGCTGCTGGTCGTCTGGGCGCTCGTCGTCGCGGCCACGTCCAGCCTCGCCTGGCTGGTCATCGACCACGCCGGCCAAGGGGTCCTCAGCGCGACCCGGGCCGTCCCGGCGGTTGACGCGTCGGCAGTCGGCCGCTCCTCGCCGCCAACCCCGACCCCCACTCCGACGGGGCGCACGTCGACGCGGACCCCGAGGGCTGGTGCGACGACCTCGACCCGGCCCGTGTCGCCCGCTCATGTCAGCACGGCCCCGCCCCCCTCCGCCAGGAGAACCACGGTGCCCCCCCGCCCGACGGCGACGCGCTCCGTCGCTCCGCCGGCCCCACCGCGCGCACCCCAGCCGGTCAGCGCCGTCGCCAGGGCGCGGGGTGGCTCGGTGGGGGTCTCCTGCGCGGGTTCGTCGGCCACGCTGCTCTTCGCCACGCCGAAGGACGGGTGGCTGTTCGAGGTGGAGCACGAGTCGGGTCAGGTGCACGTGAAGTTCGAACGCCACTCAGGTGGCGAGGGTGAGTCCCAGGTCGAGGCGCACTGCGGCTCCGCGGGGCCGGTGTTCGACGTCCAGGAGAGCGGTGGGGACGCGCCGGCGTCCTTGAAGGCGGTCGGCGCGGAGGCCGACTAGCCGAAGCGACCGGAGATGTAGTCCTCGGTGGCCTTGACGCTGGGGTTGCTGAAGATCTTCTGGGTCTGGTCTATCTCGATCAGCCGGCCGGGCTTGCCGGTCGCGGCGAGGTTGAAGAACGCCGTCTGGTCCGAGACGCGGGACGCCTGCTGCATGTTGTGGGTGACGATGACGATGGTGAACTGGGACTTGAGGTCGTTGATCAGGTCCTCGATCGCCAGGGTCGAGATCGGGTCGAGCGCCGAGCAGGGCTCGTCCATCAGCAGCACCTGCGGCTGGACGGCGATGGCGCGAGCGATGCAGAGACGCTGCTGCTGACCACCGGACAGCCCGGCGCCGGGCTTGCTCAGCCGGTCCTTGACCTCGGTCCAGAGGTTGGCGCCCCTGAGCGACCGCTCGACAGTCTCCTCCAGTGCCTTCTTGGACTTGATCCCGTTGAGCCGCAGGCCCGCTGCCACGTTGTCGAAGATCGACATGGTCGGGAAGGGGTTGGGGCGCTGGAACACCATGCCGACCGTGCGGCGCACGGCGACGGGGTCGATGTTGCCGGCGTACAGGTCCTGGTCGTCGAGCAGGACCTTGCCCTCGACGCGCCCGCCGGGGATCACCTCGTGCATCCGGTTCAGGGTGCGCAGGAAGGTGGACTTGCCGCAGCCGGAGGGGCCGATGAACGCCGTGACCGAGCGTGGCTCGACGGTCATCGTGACGCCCTCGACCGCCTTGAAGGACCCGTAGTACACGTTGAGGTCGGTGACGTCGATGCGCTTGGCCATGTCGGGGGAGCTCCTCTACTTCTTCACGGAGCCGAATCGCGCGATGACGCGACCGGCGAGGTTGAGCAGGAGGATCAGCAGGATCAGGGTCAGTGCCGCGGCCCAGATCCGGTCCTGTGCGGGCTGGAGGGCTTCGGAGCGCTCCGCGTTGATCATCGTCGGCAGCGTGGGGAAGAACCCGCCGAACAGGTTGAGCGCGATGTCCTTGGTGTAGGGCCCGAGAACCAGCAGGGGGGCGGTCTCGCCCATCACCCGGGCGAGCCCGAGCAGGATGCCGGTGATGATGCCGGAGAACGCGGTCGGCAGGACGATCGCCATGATCGTCTTCCACTTCGGCACACCCAGCGCATAGGACGCCTCGCGCAGCTCGTTCGGGACGAGCTTGAGCATCTCCTCGGTGGAACGCACGACGACGGGAACCATCAACAGCACCAAGGCCAGGCACACCGCGAACGCGACCCGCTGGAACCCGAAGGTGGTGACCCAGAGCGCATACACGAACAGCGCGGCCACGATCGAGGGCACCCCGGTGAGGATGTCGACCATGAACGACACGGCCCGGGCCAGCTTGCCCCGCCCGTACTCGACGAGGTAGACCGCGGTCAGCACCCCGATCGGCACCGAGATCACGCCGGTCACCAGCGCCTGCAGGAGCGTCCCCTGGATGGCGTGGACCGCGCCGCCACCCTCGCGTCGGGAGGTGATGCCGCGTTGGCTGTTGGTCCACCACTCGCCCTGGAGCAGCAGGTGGTAGCCGCGGGTGACCACGGTCCACAGGATCCAGACCAGGGGGATGAGGGCGAGCAGGAACGCGGCCCACATGACCACTCGAGCGAGCTGGTCCTTGACCGCTCGACCACGCGCCGGGTCGTCGAGCCCGAAGCCCCCGCTGAGCGGGCTGTCGCCGCCGCCGCGGGTCTCGGGCGGGAGTGAGCCGTCGGCGCGGGCGGGCGAGTGACGTCGACTGGTCCTCGCCGGCATCTCCTGAGAGGTGGTGGTGCTCATTCGGTGAAGGCCTTCCGGCGCTCGATCACAACGCGCGCGATCGCGTTGACCACGAAGGTCAGGATGAACAGGACCAGACCTGCCGCGATGAACGCACCCGTCTTCTGAGGGGTGTCGAACTCACCGGCGTTGTTGGCGATGCGCGAGGCAAAGGTCTCGCCACCGTTGAAGATCGACCAGTTCCACGCCGCTCCCGGCGCCAGGGTGGACACGATGATGGTGACGGCGACCGTCTCGCCGAGCGCGCGACCGAGCGCGAGCATGGCGGCGCTGATCACCCCGGGCCGGCCGAACGGCAGGACCGCGGTGCGGATCATCTCCCACCTGGTCGCTCCGAGGGCGAGGGCGCCCTCCTTGTGGGTCACCGGGGTCTGGGCGAAGACCTCGCGGGAGAGTGCGGTCACGATCGGGAGCACCATGATCGCGAGCACGATGCCGATGAAGAAGATGGTGCCGCCGGTCGTGGTCGACCGGGCGAACAGCGGGAACCAGCCGAGCGCGGCGTCGAGGAACGCCTCGACCGGCTTGATCACCGCGATGAAGGTGAAAGCACCCCACAGCCCGTAGACGATCGAGGGGACTGCAGCGAGCAGGTCGACCAGCGTCGCGGCCGGCCGGCTCAGCCAGCTCGGCGCGTACTGGGTGATGAACAGCGCGACCCCCACGCCGACCGGCACGGCGATCAGCATCGCGATGACCGAGGAGACCACCGTGGTCCACAGCAGCTCGACGATGCCGAACCGCGGGTTGGTGCCGCCGACCTTCCACTCCCGAGAGGTGAGGAAGTTGACCTGGTCGCCCGCCAGAGCGGGGATAGCCTGCCACAGCAGGAAGAGCCCGATGAGGGTGACGAGCGCGATGACGATGATCCCCGCGCCCGTTGCGGCCCCTCCGAACAGTCGGTCGCCCAGCCGGCCGGTGCCGGCACGGTCACCGGACAGCGGCGGCCTGCCGTCGGGCGAGGGGAGCTCGTCGGCGACGGACACTCCGGTCACGGATGACAACTCGGGCAACCTCTCGGGAGCTGAGGAATGAGGACGAACTCGGTTGCTGCGCAACCCGGTCCGCTATGTCGAGCGGCTGGGTGACGAGGTCGCCACCCAGCCGCTCGGGTCAGGTTCAGGACAGGGCGTCGATCGCCGAGGCGACCTTCGTGCGGATCTCCACCGGGAGCGGCGCATAGCCGATCTCCTCGAGGCCGTTCTGGGTCTTCTCCGCGGCGAAGTGCTCGAGGAAGCCCTTGGTCAGGTCCAGCGTGGCCGGGTCCTCGGCCTTGGAGCAGACGATCTCGTAGGTCACCAGGATGATCGGGTAGGCCCCGGCCTCCTGCGTGGCGTAGTCCAGCTTGAGAGCAAGGTCGTTGCCCTCGCCGGCCTGGGTGGCCGCGGAGACGGCCTTGCCCACGTTCTCCCCGGTCAGCTCGACCGGACCGGCGCCGTTGTCGATCTTGGCGATGCCGAGGTCGTTGTCCTTGGCATAGGACCACTCGACATAGGTGATGCTGCCGGGCGTGCTCTTGACCGCGCTCGCGACACCGTCGGACTTCGGCTTGCCCTCGCCCTTGCCGGTCCAGACCTTGCCGGGGTCGGCGGTCCAGCTGGCGGGGGCGGCGGCCTGGAGGTACTTGGTGAAGTTCTCGGTGGTGCCGGACTCGTCGGAGCGGAAGAACACCTTGATCGCCTCGGACGGCAGGTCGACACCGGAGTTGACCGCGGCGATCGCCTGGTCGTCCCAGGTGGTGATCTTGCCGTTGAAGATGTCACCCAGGACCGCGGGGGTCATGGTGATGGTGTCGATGCCGTCGAGGTTGTAGGACACCGCGATCGGGCCGGTGACCATCGGCAGGTTCCACGCCGGGGACGCGCAGTGCTCGGCCGCGGCCTCGCTCTCGATGACCCCGTCCTTCTCCTCGGTCTTCAGTGCCGAGTCCGACCCCGCGAAGTCGACCTGGCCGGCGATGAACTGCTTGATGCCTGCGCCAGAACCGGACGGGTTGTAGTTGACGGTGACGTCGCCGCACTCCTGCTGATAGCTGGAGGCCGCCTCCTCGATCGCGTTCTTCTGAGCCGAGGAGCCCTCTGCGTTCAGGGTGCCGGACGGGCAGTCCGTCGAGCTGCCGCCGCCGGCGGCGCCGGTGTTGTTGTCGGAGCCACAGGCGGACAGTGCCAGGGTGCCGATCAGGGCGATCCCGGCGAGCTGGCCGAAGCGCTGAGCTTTCACTTGGGTAAACCTCCACAGCAGGAAATCGGGGCGGGCGGATGCCCGACCTCTGCGAAGGTACGGAGCGCGGGTGTCCGGTCGGTCCGCCACGGGTGAACCAGGGGTGAACGCCAGTCAGACATTGCCCGTACGTCGCCCGACCCTGCGGCGATGTGCGCGCGAACTCCCGCGATGGCTGTTCGTGAGGCTTCTGGGCAGCCAGCGCGGGGTGGGTACGGCTGGGCTCAGGGCAGGTGTCGCTCGATCGCGACCAGCCGTGCGTTCTCCCCCCGGTCCAGGACGTGCACCACCAAAACCTCGCCCTTGGCCATGCCGTCGCGGGCCGCTTCCTTCAGCAACCGCGATGCTGTGCCGTCCGGGTCCGCGTCGGGGAGCTGGCCGACGAGGGTGTTCAGCAGGTCGGGCAGCACCGGGCCGTGGCTGCAGAGGGCAGCGGCCTCACCATGCACCAGCAGGCGGCACAGGTGGTGCGGTGCGCGTGCCGCGTCAGTGGCGTACCCCTCCTCGGACAGGCCCGGCTTCAGCCGCAGCGCGAGCCCGGCCGCACGGGCATACGGGCGCAACGTGTCGGCGCAGCGGGTGGAGGGGGAGCTGACCAGCCGCGTGATGCCGTACGCGGCGAGGATCGGTCCGACAGCAGCCGCTCGGCCGTGTCCACGGCCGTCGAGCGGACGCAACGAGTCCGCGCCGGACCACGACGAGCGCGGCCGGGCGTGCGCGTGGCGGATGATCGCGAGCGGCCAGGTCGTGAGCCGGCCGAGCTGGTCGGCCCGGACCAGGGCACGCAGCTGGTCGCGGTCACGGGCGTAGTCCAGACGCAGGTCGGCGTCGGCCACCCCGAGCCAGCACACCTCGTCGATCTCGTTCCGCAGCGGCCCACCACGCCCCACGGACTCGGCGGACCAGTACCGGACCTCCTTGGTCACCGGCTGCCCTTCACGGTCCAGGACGGTGTAGGCCGCGGGCGGCAGCGGCTGGCCGAGGCTGACGGGCAGCGATGTCTCCTCCAGGGTCTCGCGCACCGCAGCGACCGGCCAGTCCTCGCCGGGGTCGAGCTTGCCCTTGGGCCATGACCAGTCGTCGTACTTCGGGCGGTGCACCAACGCCACCTGGAGCTCTCCGCGACGTCGACGCCACGGGATGGTCCCGGCGGCCGGGATCACCCCCACGGCCGCCTCGCCCCGGTCATCGCCGGCGAGCCTTGCGGCGGCGCTTGGCGTGCATGGCGATGAGCGACTCCTGGACGTCGGGGAGGAGCTCGCCGTCCTCGGTGAGCGTGTGCCGGGTCCACCGACCGTCCGGCCCCAGGGACCACGTCGCATACGTCTGGCTGAACCCACGGTCGAGCAGGCTCTCGAGGTCAGCGACATGGCGCGGGTCGGTCAGCCGCAGCAGGGCCTCGACGCGGCGGTCGAGGTTGCGGTGCATCATGTCGGCGCTGCCGATGTAGACCTGCGGCTCGCCGTTGCCGCCGAAGTAGAAGATGCGCGAGTGCTCCAGGAACCGGCCGAGCACCGAGCGCACCTCGATGTTCTCCGATAGCCCCTCCACGCCCGGCCGCACGGCGCAGATGCCGCGGACCCAGATCTGGACCTTCACACCGGCCCGTGACGCGCGGTACAGGGCGTCGATGATCCCCTCGTCGACGATGGAGTTGACCTTGATCCGGACCAGACCAGCGCCACCGGCCTCGACGTGGGCGATCTCGTCCTCGATCCGCTCGATCAGGCCGGACCGCACCGACCTCGGGGCCACGAGCAGCCGCTTGAACTTGGTGCGGGGCGCCATCCCGGACAGCTGGTTGAACAGCCGCGTCAGGTCCTCGCCGACCTCCGGGTCGCAGGTCAGCACCCCCAGGTCCTCGTACAGGCGCGCGGTCTTGGGGTTGTAGTTGCCGGTGCCGACGTGGCAGTACCGGCGCAGGCCGTCGGGCTCCTGCCGGACCACCAGGCACAGCTTGGCGTGGGTCTTCAGCCCGACGATGCCGTACACGACGTGGACGCCGGCGTGCTCGAGCTTGCGGGCCCAGGAGATGTTGTTCTGCTCGTCGAACCGCGCCTTGATCTCCACCACGGCCAGCACCTGCTTGCCCGCCTCGGCGGCATCGATCAGGGCGTCGATGACGGGGGAGTCGCCACTGGTGCGATAGAGCGTCTGCTTGATCGCCAGCACCCGTGGGTCGGCCGCCGCCTGTTCGAGGAACGCCTGCACCGAGGTGGAGAACGAGTCGTAGGGGTGCTGCAGCAGCACGTCGCGGTGGCGCACGACCGGCAGGATCTCCTGGGTCTTGGCGCTCTCGGCCGGGGCGAGGTCCGGGTGGCTGCGCGGGACGAACGCGGGGAACCGCAGGTCCGAGTGCTCGAGGTCGGCGACCAGGTTGAGCGCCCGCAGGTCCAGGGGCGTGTCCAGCCGGTAGACCTCGCTGGCGTTCACGCCGAGCTCACGGACCAGCATGTCCAGGACGTGGTCGTCCATGTCCTGGTCGACCTCGAGGCGCACCGGCGGGCCGAACCGGCGCCGGGTCAGCTCCTTCTCCAGCGCGGTGAGGAGGTTCTCGGCGTCGTCCTCCTCGACCTCGACGTCCTCGTTGCGGGTGACGCGGAAGGTGAAGTGCTCGTGCACCTCCATGCCGGGGAACAACATGTCGAGGTGGGCCGCGATGACGTCCTCGAGCGGGACGAACCGGGTGTCGTACCGGTCGGCCATCGCCGACTCGCCCCCGACGGGGTCGATGTGGATCAGCCGGGGCAACAACGGGGGAACCTTGACGCGGGCGAAGTGCTCCTTGCCGCTCTTGGGGTTGATCAGCACCACGGCGAGGTTGAGCGAGAGACCCGAGATGTAGGGGAAGGGGTGGGCCGGGTCGACCGCGAGCGGCGTGAGCACCGGGAACACCTGGGAGCTGAACAGGTCGTGCAGCCGCTCCTGCTCGACGACGGCGAGCTGGTCCCAGCGGACCACGCTGATGCCCTCCTCCTCCAGGCCGGGGCGGATCAGGTCGCGGTACACGGCCGCCTGCATCGTCTGGAGCTCGTGGGCGACCAGCGAGATCTGTTCCAGGACCTCGCGGGGCTCCAGGCCGGACGCCGACCGGATCGCCAGCCCGGTCGCGATGCGGCGCTTGAGGCCGGCCACCCGCACCATGAAGAACTCGTCGAGGTTGGAGGTGAAGATCGCGAGGTACCTGGCGCGCTCCAGCAACGGGGTGTTCGGGTCGGCGGCCATCTGCAGGACGCGCTCGTTGAACTGCAGCCACGACAGCTCGCGGTCCAGGAACCGGTCGGCCGGCAACCCGTCGCCGTCGGCCTCGCTGCCGGTGCGGACCACCCGGATGAACCTTCCGTTGGACGCTCGCGGTCGGAACTCGTTGTCCGCGGGGCTGGCGCTCGCGATCGACACGTCGGGCAGCCCGACCTCGCTGTCCAGGGGCTCGCCCGGGGCGTGGCCGTGGGCGAACGTCTCGGTGGCTCCGCTGCTCATGGCGGTCATGCTCGCACCTCCACGTGAACGCTGGGCGAATACATCACATCGACCATCATGGGCGTGAACCCGAGCCGCGCATAGGTCTGGCGCGCGGGAGCGTTGTCGCCGTCGACGTACAGCTCGACCTCGGACAGTCCTCGCCGGGCGAGGTGGGCCAGTCCCAGCGCGGTCAGCGGCCGGGCCAGGCCCCGCCCCTGGTGCGCCGGGTCGACCCCGACGACGTACACCTCGCCCACCGCGCTCGCGGGCGGGTCGACCTTGGTCCAGTGGAACGCGGCGACGGCACCCGGCACCTCCTCGGCCTCGACCACGATCAGCCCCTGCGGGTCGAACCAGGACTGCGCCATCCGGGTGTGTAGGCCGGCCAGGCCCATCCGGCCCTGCTCGGGATGGTCGGCGAACGCGGCTGCGTTGGTCGCCACGACCGCCTTGTCGTCTCGCCCGGGCACGAACGCACGGGCGGTGTACCCCACGGGCAGCTCGACCTCGACCGCGTCCTCCGGGCCGAGGGGGCGGCTCATCCGGTACAGCTCGCGCACGGGCCGCAGGTCGAGGGCGGCGGCGAAGCCGCGGGCGGGCTCGAGGTTGCCGTGCGCCCACACCTTCGGTGGTGCGTCCGCGGGACCGAGGTCACCGACGAGAGCGTTCCAGAGCGCCCGGCCGGTGCCCCTGCGTCGCAGCGCCGGTTCGACCACCAGCTCGGCCGAGGGAGCCGCGCCCGGTTCCGCCGACAGGTATCCGGCGAGGACACCGTCGAGGCGCGCGAGGAGGTGACGATGCTGTGAACCTTTGCCCTGGAGCGCGAGCCGTGACTGCTCGGACAACGCGGCGACGCCGTCGGCAGTCTCGGCCCGTCGGTGCAGGTCAAGAACCTGCACCTGTGCGTTTGCGTCGGTTGGGTCCAGGGCGTCGACGGAGAGGACGGGCACCCGCCCATTGCACCACGCCCTTCCCCCGCTGCGTGCCTGCGGCTAGCGTCCGCCTTGCGGCGTCCGCCGCTCACCCGGCGATCCCGGGACCGGCGATGCCGGAAACAGAACAGACAGAAACAGAACAGACAGAGGGCGAATCACTCATGGGACAGTTTCGACACCGCCGGGCGACCGGCGCCATGGCCCTGGTCGCAGCAGCAGCGACCGGACTCACCGTGGCCAGTACCGCACCTGCTTCAGGACAGCCTCAGGCCGCGGCCAAGGCGACGCGCTTCGACGTGCAGCTTCTCTCCTTCAACGACTTCCACGGCAACCTCGAGCCCCCCTCCGGCTCGAGCGGTGTGAGCGTCGTCGACCACCGGATCAGCGCCACCACCGGGCTGCCGGAGGACGTGACCGTGCCGACCGGCGGTGTGGAGTACCTCGCCACCCACCTCAAGCAGGCCCGGCTGGGCCACCCCAAGACCCTGACCGTCGCCGCCGGGGACATCGTCGGCGCCAGCCCGCTGCTCTCGGCCGCGTTCCACGACGAGCCGACCATCGAGGCGATGAACCTGCTCGGCCTCAACGCGACCGCGGTCGGCAACCACGAGTTCGACGAGGGCTACAAGGAGCTCCAGCGACTGTCCCGCGGTGGCTGCATCGACGACGGACCCGACGGCGCGAACAACCAGAACTCCTGTCCCGACGGCACCTTCGCGGGTGCACGGTTCCCGATCCTCGCCGCCAACGTCAAGGTCACCCGTACCGGCCGGACGATCCTCAAGCCGTACACCATCAAGGACCTCGGTGACGGAGTGAAGATCGCGTTCATCGGCATGACTCTGAAGGACACGCCGAACATCGTGACCGCCTCCGGTGTCGCGGGCCTCACCTTCCAGGACGAGGTCCAGACCGCCAACGCGCTGGTGCCGAAGATCAAGGCGCGGGGCGTCAACGCGATCGTGGTGCTGCTGCACCAGGGTGACGTGCCCAGCCTGGAGACCTGGACCAACCCCGCGACCGGACAGACCTACCAGGTCAACCCGAGCTATGACGCCGCGTGCGGCGGAGGCTCGGGCCTGAACGGCGGACCGCTGACCGCGATCGCCCAGAACCTCAGCCCCGAGATCGACATGCTCATCACCGGTCACACCCACCAGCCCTATGTCTGCAACATCCCCGACCCGGCCGGCCGGCCGCGGCTGGTGACCTCGGCGTCCTCCTTCGGCCGCCTGTACACCGAGACCAACCTGAAGTACGACACCCGGACCAAGGACATCGTCCGCGCGTCCGTGAGCGGGACGAACATGCTGGTCGACCGGTACGGCGTGAAGGACGCCTCGCAGACCTCGCTCATCAGCAAGTACAAGACGCTGGTCTCGCCCCTGGCCAACCGTGAGCTCGGTGCGATCACGACCGACATCAACCGGGCACCCAACGCCGGTGGGGAGAACCCGCTCGGGGACCTCATCGCCGACGCACAGCTCAGTGACGACTCCGTCGTGACCGGCGGCAAGGTGCCGACCATCGCGTTCATGAATCCCGGTGGCATCCGGGCTGACCTGGTGTTCGCGCCCTCGGGCGCGGAGGCACCGGGTGTGGTGACCTACGGGGAGGCGTTCACGGTCCAGCCGTTCAACAACTTCCTGGTCTCGCTGGACCTGACCGGGGCGCAGATCAAGACCCTGCTCACCCAGCAGTGGACCGGGTTGAACGCCACCACGAACAAGATCCTCCAGGTCTCGGAGGGCTTCGCCTACAGCTCCACGGGCACTGGAGCCGGCCGCACCCTGGGCAAGGTGACGCTCGGTGGTTCGCCGCTGGTCGACACCGCGACCTACCGGATCGTCACGAACAACTTCCTGGCCGACGGCGGTGACGGCTTCGCCGCCTTCACCGGCGGCACCGGCAAGTACTTCGGTGGCCTGGACATCGACGCGTTCGCCGACTACCTGGCGGCCAACTCACCGTATGCACCGACCCCGCTCGACCGGATCTCCTACACCCCGTAGCCGATTCGCCTGTCGTGGACAGGGCGCTCCTCCTGCGGGAGGGGCGCCCTGTTCCGTCGTGGTCGTGGGTGGCCGGCTCAGGCGTCGACGCGGTCCGTGGCCACCGCGTCGTCCACGGTCACCGGAACGAAGCGGTATCCGACGTTGCGGACCGTGCCGATCAGCGTCTCGTGCTCGGGGCCGAGCTTGGCCCGCAGCCGGCGGACGTGGACATCGACCGTGCGGGTGCCGCCGTAGTAGTCGTAGCCCCAGACCTCCTGCAGCAGCTGGGCGCGGGTGAAGACCCGGCCAGGGTGCTGGGCGAGGTACTTCAGCAGCTCGAACTCCTTGTAGGTGAGGTCGAGCAGCCGGCCGCGGACGCGGGCCGAGTAGGTGCCCTCGTCGATGACGACCTCGCCCGCAGTGATGGGCAGGTCCTCGCGGTCGTCGGCCGAGTGCAGCCGTCCCGCCGCCAGACGAAGCCGCGCCTCGACCTCGGCCGGGCCCGCTGAGTCCAGCACGACGTCGTCGACGCCCCACTCGGAGGTCAGGCCGGCAAGCCCCCCCTCGGTGAGGATCGCGACCAACGGGACGGACATGCCGGTGGCCCGCAGGATGCGGCAGAGCGACTTGGCGACGGCGAGGTCGCGGCGTGCGTCGACCATCACCGCGTCGGCGGGCGGCGCGTCGACCAACGCGGTGGGTTCGGCGGGCACCACCCGAACCTGGTGGCTCAGCAGCCCCAACGCGGGCAACACCTCGGCGCTGGGCGCCAAGGCGTTGGTCAGCAGCAGGAGGGTTGCCATCACCCCCGAGGATAAACGCAACGCCCCTCGACACATTGCGCACAACCGGGACATGAGACCGTCACCAGGAGGGCGGGTGGACGACAGGCCCGCGGAAGCTCGAGGACAGGGACGGACGAGATGCCGCAGGAGCACGAGGACGCGGACGCCATGGTGACCGTGCGCTACTGGGCCGCCGCCCGCGAGGCAGCAGGTCTGGACAGCGAGACCGTCGAGCGGGGTGAGCTTGCCGACCTCACCGTCGGGGCCGTCACCGCCGCCGTGACCGCGCGTCACCCGGACCTCGCGCCGGTGCTCGTGGTGAGCAGCCTGCTCGTGGACGGGCGAGTGGTGGCGGGTGACCACGCGCTGGGGTCCGGCGATGTCCTGGAGGTCCTGCCACCCTTCGCCGGTGGGTGATGGGAGGATGCCTGCTGTGGCCGAGACCGACGACGCTCCCGCGCTGACCCGCGCCGAGCGCCGCGCGCTGGAGCGCGGAGCCCGCTTGGGCGCTGCGCCGACCCGGCCCGCTTCCGGGGTCCCACCGCTCCCGCCGCTGGCCGGCGTACGGCGCCCGCTTGCCGTGCTCGCCACGGTCGCCGCCTCGCTGGTGATCGCGCTGACCGGGTTCGCCCACCCCTACCTGGCGCTGGTCTCCTACGTGTTCGTCGGTCTGGTGATGGCCTGGGGCTGGGCGCAGCTCGTGTCGATGCCCAGCCCTCGCGGGAGCACCGCGGTCCTCGCCGTCACCGTCCTCGCCTGTGGTCCGGCCGCGGTCCTGGACAACGACCTACCGTTCCTGGGCTGGCTTCCAGCCGGGGTTGCCATCGGGATCCTGGCCATGCTGGTCCACCAGCTGCTGCGGTTCGATGGTCGCCCGCGGCTGACCGACACCCTGGCGGGCGCCGCGCTCGGGATCGCGGTCCTCGCCTCCGGTTCGATGTATGCAGCCCTGCCGCTCGCCGAGGGCGGCGAGGGACCGCTTGCGGTCGCGCTGGTCGCCATCGCCGCCTCGAGCCTGCTGGACCTGCTGGCCCCGCGGGTCGCCCTGCGGGCCTGGCTGCTCCCGCTGGCCATGGTGGTCGGCGCCGGTGCGGCGTTCGGGCTCAGCACGCTCGACCGATCCCCGGCAGCAACCCAGGCGGTGCTGCTCGGGCTGCTCGCGGCCGGCGTCAGCCATGCCCTGCGGCGGATGCTCACCGTGCTCCCGACGATGGCCGGGTCGCGCGCCCAGCTCAGCGCCGGTGCGGCGTCGGTGCTGGTCTGCGGCGTCGTCGTCTACGTGACCCCGTCGCTGGTCGCCGTGGTGGCCTACCTGTGGGAGCTCGTGCACCGCTGAGCCGGTCGGAGCTGGCGGTCAGGATCGGGCCGGGCGGTCAGGATCGGAGCGGTCAGGATCGGAGCGGTCAGGATCGGAGCGGTCAGGATCGGAGGGGTCAGGATCGGAGCCTGCGCTCGGTATCGCACCGGCGGTCAGTACACGAGCGCGCGGGTGTCCGGGCCCATGACCTCCTCGACGAACGCGGCCGCACCCCGGATCTGTACCCCGTCCACCAGGTCGTCGACGGTGAGGTCGCGGCGCGCAGCGCACTGGCCGCAGACCGTCAGCAGCCCGCCGGCCAGCACCCCGTCGCGCAGGGCGGTCAGGGGGGCGGCGTGCGGGAGTGCTGCCGCGGCCGCCAGCTCGGCGTCGCGGCCGCGGACCGCCAGCCAGCTGGCGTCCCCCGTCAGCCACAGGCTCACCTCGACCCCGCTGGCCACCGCCGTCCCCGCCACCGTGAGGGCCTGGTTGAGGCGTTCGGGCGCTTCGGCGCCGCAGGTCACCTTGAGCACGAGTCGGGTCGCAGAGTCGTCCATGGGCTCAGGCTACGATCCCCAGTGTGGTCATCGAACTCGATCCGACCCTCGCCCCAGAGCTGCACCGCCTCGCCTGGCTGCCGGGGCGGTGGGCGGGTGCCGGTGTGGTGGGATACCCGACCATCGAGTCGGTGAACTTCGGGCAGGAGCTCGAGGTCACCCACGACGGTCGCCCGTTCCTGTCGTGGCGGAGCCGCGCCTGGCTGCTCGACGACGATGGCGAGAAGGTGCGGCCGCTGGCCACCGAGTCGGGGTTCTGGCGCCCGGGGGTCGAGGACGGGGAGTTCGAGCTGCTCCTGGCCCACCCCACCGGCTACCTCGAGATGTACATCGGCACCGCCGAGACCGCGAGGATCCAGCTCAGCACCGAGGCGGTGCTGCGCAGTCCGCGGGCCAAGGAGTACACCGCGGCCACCCGGTTGTACGGGCTCGTCGACTCCGACCTGATGTGGGTCATGGACATGGCTGCCATGGGACAGCCGCTGACCAGCCACACGTCCGCACAGCTCAAGCGGGTCCCATGAGGCCCGTCGAGGACCTCGGCAACCGCCTGCGGGCGGTCGGTGGCCGGATGACCCCTCAGCGGCAGCGGGTGTACGACGCGGTGGCCGCCGGCGCGCACGTCACGCCCGAGGTGATCGTGGCCCGCATCGGCGAGGACGGCGGCAAGCCGCTTCCGCCCTCGACCGTGTACCGCGCGCTGGAGGCGCTGGAGGCGCTCGGCGTGGTGGGGCACACCCACCTGGACCACCACGCGCCCACCTACCACCTGGCTGGCCACTCCAGCCACATCCACCTCGTCTGCCAGACCTGCGGCCGGGTCCAGGAGTGCGAGGTCGACCTGGCCGCCGGCTTCAACGGGAATGTCGAGGCCGTGAACGGCTTTGTTCCTGACATGACCCACATGGCCGTGCACGGACAGTGCGCCGAGTGCGCCCACAGGAGCGCACCATGAGCGCTGACCTCGGCACGAGCACGCACCGCCCCTCGCCCCTGCTGGAGTGGCCGGGCGCCGTGGAGGCGGACGGGGCCGACGCGGGGGTGGCTGCGCACTACGGCGACCCGCTGCGCGAGCAGCGCCTGCTCCTCGAGGGCCTGGCCGTCGTCGACCTGTCGCACCGCGGCGTGGTCAGGATCGTCGGCGCGGACCGGCTCAGCTGGCTGCACTCGATCACCAGCCAGCAGCTCACCGGCCTGGCCGCGCGCACCAGTGTCGAGTCGTTGGTCCTCAGTCCCAAGGGACACGTGGAGCACGACCTCCACGTCGTCGACGACGGCCAGACCACGTGGATCACCACCGAGCCCGGCACCGCGCCGGCGCTCCACGCATGGCTGGACTCGATGCGGTTCATGATGCGGGTCGAGGTGGCCGACGTCACCGCCGACTGGGCCGTGCTGGGCGAGCCGCTGGCGGCCGAGTCCCGGGACGGTGAGCCGCTCGCGTGGCTCGACCCGTGGCCCGGGCTGGTGGGCGACACCGCCGCCTACGGTCCGGTGGAGGGTCACCCGGCGCAGGGGCGGGCCTGGCGCGAGGTCATCGTGCCGCGCGCCGACCTCGTCACCGCGGTGGGCGACCGTCCGCTCGCGGGCACCTGGGCTGCCGAGGCACTGCGGATCGTCGCGTGGCGGCCCCGGCTGGGCTTCGAGACCGACCATCGCACCATCGCCCACGAGGTCGACTGGCTGCGGACCGCCGTCCACCTGCACAAGGGGTGCTACCGCGGCCAGGAGACCATCGCTCGCGTCCACAACCTCGGGCGCCCGCCGCGCCGGCTGGTGTTCCTGCACCTCGACGGCTCCGGACACACGCTGCCCGCGCAGGGCGCGCCGGTGTATGCCGGGGAGCGGCAGGTCGGTCGCCTGACCTCGGTGGGCCGCCACTACGAGGACGGCCCGGTCGCGCTCGCGGTGATCAAGCGCAGCACCGACCCCCAGGCCACGCTCGTCGTCGGCGAGGGCCAGGGCACCAGCGCCGCGCAGACCATCATCGTCACCCCCTGAGCCCTCGGCGCCTTCGTCCAGCCCCGCGGTGACGGTGGGGAGCCGGTCCAGCCGGGACGCGGTGGAGCTGCCGCCTCTGGTGGGCCCTGAGGAACCCGGTCGCGGAGCTGGCGTATCCGGCTCGTCTGGCGCCTCCCGGGAAGCCGAGGGGGAAGTGACCGGACTCACGCTGTCTCCAGTTTGCATTCTGCTAACTAGAGCAAGCATACTGGGTCCATGACCCGCCTACCGCTGCCCGACCTGGGCGACACCCTGGGCGAGTACCTGCGGGAGCAGCGCCGGTCGGCGCAGCTCTCGCTGCGACAGCTGTCGGAGCTCGCCGGCGTCTCCAACCCCTACCTCAGCCAGATCGAGCGGGGCCTGAAGAAGCCGAGTGCCGAGATCCTCCAGCAGCTCGCCAAGGGACTGCAGGTCTCGGCCGAGTCCCTCTATGTTCGCGCCGGCATCCTCGAGGAGCGCCCCGTGCGCACCGAGGGGGAGCGGGCGGACACCCGGGCCGTCATCGCCGCCGACCCCGAGCTGAGCGACCGCCAGAGGGCGGCGCTGCTCGACATCTATGACTCCTTCGTCGGGACCGAGCCGAGCCGCACGCGCTCGTCCGCCCGGTCCACGACGCGGCGTCGACCCACCACCAGGAAGCAGGAATCCCCATGAGCCTCATCGCTGACCTCCGCAAGACCGTCACCGACACCACCCCCGTCCTCGCCGCCGTCGGCGCCACCGACCTCGCGGTCGAGAAGGCCCGCACGTTCGGTGTGAAGGCCCGCTCCGCCCGCGTGGACGTCGACCCCGCCAAGCTCCAGGTCAAGGCCCAGGCCCGCGCGGCCGAGCTCGCCGACACCGCTCGGGAGCTCCCGGCCCACGCCCTCAACCGCGGTCTGGAGATCGCCGGCGAGGCACAGAAGTCCTATGAGGAGCTGGCCGTCCGCGGCAAGGACCTGGTCACCCGCGTTCGCACCCAGAAGGCGACCCAGGACCTGCTCAAGCAGGCCAGCAGCACCGTGTCGCTCGGCAAGGGTGCCGTCACCACCGTCCGCAGGTCGGCCACCGACATCCAGCGCTCGGCCCTGGCGACGATCACCACCGGCCGCAAGGAGGCCTCCGTGGCCGCCGACGCGATCATCGACTCGGTGACCGAGGAGGCCGAGGAGGCCACCACCGCGGTCACCGCCGCCGCCAAGCGCACCCGCACCGCCGCCAAGCGCACCTCCACGACCACCAAGAAGAGCGCGGCCTCGACCAAGCGCGCCACCAAGGGCACGGTCACCAGCGCCCGCAAGACGACGGCCAGGGCCCGCAAGGCCACCACGACCGCGTCCGCCAAGGTCGGCGACTGACCTACGTCCCACGGGTGGGGCATCCCGCCCGCCCCCAGCACCACCCCGCACCGAACTTGGGTGTCCAGACGCTCGCAATTCCGAGCGTCTGGGCACCCAATGTCGCGTTCGGGGCGGCAGGGGGCTGCCAGAGTGAGCCGGCGGACCCGTGTCCGGTGCGGGTGAGCGGACCTCGCTAGGTTGGGGTGGTGAGCGATGCGACCCCGGCCGTCCTGACCGATGCACCCGTCCTGGCCCAGGTGGTCCGGGGGGACTTCGTCGAGTCGGTGCACCGGGCGAGCGTCGTCGTCACCGCCGCGGACGGCAGCATCGACCTCGTCCTCGGTGATGCGAGCACGCCGACCTTCCCCCGGTCCTCCAACAAGCCGATCCAGGCGCTCGCGATGATGCGGGCCGGGCTGCGGCTCGACCCCGACCTGCTGGCGCTGGCCTGTGCGAGCCACTCCGGCGAGGACTTCCACCTCGACGGCGTCCACCGGATCCTGGTGGGTGCGGGCCTGACGGAGGACGCGCTGCAGAACACGGCCGACTACCCCTACGACACGCTCGTCCGTGACCAGTGGATCCGCGAGTCACGCCCCCCGTCCTCGATCGCCCAGAACTGCTCGGGCAAGCACGCGGGCATGCTGGCCGCCTGCGTCGCGGCGGGCTGGGACGTGACTGCCTACCTCGACCTCGCGCACCCGTTGCAGGTGGCGATCGACCAGACGCTGGCCGACGTCGCCGGAGAACCGGTCGCCGGATACGGCGTGGACGGGTGCGGAGCCCCGGTGATGGCCATCTCCCTGCACGGGTTGGCCCGGGCCTTCGGCCGGATGGCCGCTGCCGACGCAGATACTCCCGAGGGCACGATCGCCGACGCCATCCGGGCCCACCCCGAGTTCCTCGGCGGCACCCGGCGCGACGTGACCGCGCTGATCCGCGGGGTCGACGGGCTGATCGCCAAGGACGGAGCCGAGGCGGTGTATGCGGTCGGGCTGGCCGACGGCCGCGGTATCGCCCTGAAGGTCGCCGACGGTGGGCAGCGCGCTCGCCCGGTCATCCTCGCGGCCGTACTTCGCCGCATCGGGGTTGACGCGCCCGTCCTGGATGAGCTCGCCGACGCCCCGATCCTCGGCCATGGTGAGCGGGTCGGGTCGGTCCGCAGCGTCGGGATCTGAGCCGTGCGAGCGGTGCTCCAGCGGGTCACGTCCGCTGCGGTCGTCGTCGACGGCGAGACCGTCGGGGCGATCGTCCGACCCGGGCTGCTGGCGCTGGTCGGGGTCACCCACGACGACGGCGCGGTCGAGGTCACGGCGATGGCCCGCAAGATCGCCGGCCTGCGGATCCTGCGCGACGAGCGGTCGGTCCTGGACGAGGCCGCACCGGTGCTGGTGGTCAGCCAGTTCACGCTGTATGCCGACACCCGCAAGGGGCGGCGGCCGTCCTGGAGCGCGGCGGCGCCCGGACCCGTGGCCGAACCGCAGGTCGAGGCGCTGGTCTCGGCGCTCCGCGACCTCGGTGTCGAGGTGGCCACCGGACGGTTCGGAGCCATGATGGAGGTCACGCTCGTGAACGACGGTCCAGTCACCCTGATCCTCCAGACCTGAGCCGACCACCCTCTAGGCTGTCCGACATGGGAAGCATTCTCGGCAACGCGCAGTACAACATCCTGCTCGTGCTCAGCGTGGCCGGGTTCATCCTGGAGGCGTTCGCGTTCATCGACGCCGTGCGGCACCGCCCAGACGCCTACACCGCGGCGGGCAAGCGCACCAAGACCTTCTGGGCGGCGATCACCGGTGGGGCGGCCGTCCTGGGCTTCGTCTTCCTGCTGACCCCGGGTGCGCTGAACTTCATCTCGCTCATCGCGGTCGTCGCCGCAGGCGTGTACCTCGCCGACGTCCGCCCGGCCCTGCGCCAGGTCACCGGACGCGGCGGAGCCAACCAGGGCCCCTACGGCCCGTGGTGACCGGCGCACTGCGCCCGCGCACGCACCCGACTCCGTCGTAGCACCTGACCCGGACGAGCTCAGCCTGCCCGCCGACCTTGACCCGAACACTCCTGAGGGGGCACCACCACGTGAGCACCCAAGACGACCCCCGCGACCACATCTTCGTCGCGGAACGACCATGGGGGCAGTTCCAGCAGTTCGTCCAGAACGAGCCCGTGACCGTGAAGATCATCACGGTCCAGCCCGGACACCGGCTCTCGCTGCAGCACCACAGCCACCGCGGCGAGATGTGGCAGGTCCTGGACGTCCCGATCCAGGTGACGGTCGATGACACCACGTGGGACGCCCAGCCCGGCGAGGTGGTGTGGGTGCCGGAGGGATCCCACCACCGGATGGCCAACACGGGCACCGAGCGCGGTCGCCTGCTGGAGATCGCCCACGGTGACTTCGACGAGCAGGACATCGTCCGTCTCGAGGACGACTACGCCCGTCACGAGGACTGAGCCGCCGGGGCGACCGCGCCCCACGCGACCGTGAGCTCGCCGAGCCTCCAGCGGGACGGACCGTCGAGCAGCGGCCAGCCCTGCTCACGCATCGACTGCGCCGTGGACAGGAACCGCTGGCGGACTCCGAACGAGCCCTGGTGGGCGGCGACCGCCCAGGCCTGGTCCAGCGCCGCCAGGTAGGCGTGCACAGGCTCGCCGGCAACGTTGCGGTGGATGAGGACCTTGGGCAGTCGCTCGGCGATCGCCGAGGGACGGTCGAGGCCACGCAGGCGCCAGGAGAGGCTGAGCGACACCGGTCCGTCGACCTCGACGGCCACCCACGTGCTGCGCCGACCGAGCTCGTCACACGTGCCGTCGACGAGCAGGCCGCCCGGCGCCAGCCGGTCCTGCACGGTCCGCCAGGCTCCCGCCACGTCCGCCTCGTCGTACTGGCGGAGCACGTTGAACGCGCGCACCACCACCGGTCGACGGCCGGGCGTGAGCGGGATCTCGAAGCCGCCGAGGGCAAAGCTCAGACCGGGACGGCTGAGCGGTCGCGCAGCGTCCACGCGCGCGGGGTCGATCTCGATCCCGACGACCTGGACGGTCGGCACCACCGCACGCAGCCGGTCGTGCAGCTCCACCGCCGTGATCGGCGTCGCGCCGTAGCCGAGGTCCACCACCACCGGGTCACCGGCCCGGCGCAGCCGCCAGACCTGCGGACCGGCGAGCCAACGGTCGACACGGCGGAGCCGGTTGGGGTTGGTGGTCCCGCGGGTGATCGACCCGACGGGACGCTGGCTGGACACCCGTGCAGGCTACGCACCCACGGGGTCGTCCTCGATCGGGTAGGGGTGCGCGAACCTGCGTGACAGACTCAGATGGTGGACCCCGAGATCGCGCGTGACGTCGCCCGCGTGGCCATGGTCAGCGTGCACACCTCTCCGCTCGACCAGCCAGGCACCGGGGACGCGGGTGGGCTGAACGTCTATGTCGTCGAGGTCGCGCGTCAGCTCGCCGCGCGAGGCGTCGAGGTCGAGGTCTTCACGCGGACCACCACAGCCAGCCAGCCCCAGGACGTCGAGCTCGCGCCGGGGGTGACGGTTCGGCACATCACTGCCGGGCCGTACGAGGGACTCGGCAAGGACGACCTCCCCGGGCAGCTGTGCGCGTTCGCCGCCGGGGTGATGCGGATCGGCGCCCACGCGCCCGAACGGCACTACGACGTGATGCACTCCCACTACTGGCTCTCCGGGCAGGTGGGGTGGCTCGCCGCCGACCGGTGGGGCATCCCGCTCGTGCACACGATGCACACGATGGCCCGGGTCAAGAACACCCACCTGGCCGTGAGCGACCGGCCGGAGCCGCGGGGCCGTGAGATCGGGGAGGTGCAGGTGGTGGAGGCGGCGGACCGGCTGGTGGCGAACACCCCCGGGGAGGCCCAGGATCTCATCGAGCTGTACGGCGCCGATCCTGCCAAGGTGGCTGTCGTTCCGCCCGGTGTCGATCTCAGGACCTTCTCGCCCGGTTCCCGCACTGAGGCGCGGGCCGAGGTGGGTGTGCCCCCGGACGCCGCGCTCCTGCTGTTCGTGGGACGGATCCAGCCGCTCAAGGGTCCCGATGTCCTGCTCCGCGCGGCCGCCGAGCTGGTCGCGCGCGACCCCGCGGTTCGCGGCCGGCTGGTGGTCGCGGTCCTCGGCGGGGCCAGTGGGAACGGCGCGCGGGGTCCGGTCAGTCCGGCCGGTCTCGGGGAGCTGGCCGCGGCCCTCGGCATCACGCCCCAGGTTCGCTTCGTCGAACCGACGTCCCGCAAGCGCCTGGCGCAGTGGTACCGCGCCGCGGACCTCGTCGCCGTGCCGTCCCACAGCGAGTCGTTCGGACTGGTCGCCATCGAGGCCCAGGCGTGCGGGACACCGGTGGTCGCCGCCGCCGTCGGCGGGCTGCCGACAGCAGTCGGTGACGCTGGCGTACTCGTCGCGGGGCACGGCGAGGGCGACTGGGCCGACGCGCTCGGCGGGCTGCTCAGCGATGCCGACCGACGGGAGGCGTTGTCCCGCAAGGCGGTCGAGCACGCCGCAGCCTATGGTTGGGAGCGAACGGCCGACCGCCTCCTCGAGGTCTACCGGCAGGCCGTCAGCGTCCGGCGGGGGTCGCTGATCGACGGCTCCCAAGTCCTGGTGGGGGTCCCCGAGGTGGTGGTCCCGTGAGCGCCGACGTGGCTCAGACGATCCGAGACTTCCTGCGGGACAACGAGATCGACTGGGAGCCCGGCGCCCGTGACGGCGAGTTCGTAGTGACGCTGCCCGGTGAGAAGAAGCTGAGGACCGTCGCCTCGCTCGTGGTCACGGCGCGGGCGTTGTCGGTCTCAGCCTTCGTGATCCGCAACCCGGACGAGAACCACGAGCGGTTCTACCGCTATCTGTTGCAGCGCAACCTGCGGCTGCCGGGACTCGCCTACACGATCGACCGCTCCGGCGACGTGTACGTCGCGGGGCGGCTTCCGCTCGCGGGTGTCGACGCCGGCTATCTCGACCAGCTGATGGGTGTCGTGCTCGACGCTGCCGACTCGCCGTTCAACGAGCTGCTGGCCCTCGGCTTCCTGTCCTCGATGCGCAAGGAGTGGGACTGGCGGGTGTCACGGGGCGAGTCGTTGGCCAACCTCGAGGCGTTCCGGAGCATCTTGGAGGACGCAGGCGGCAACCAGGCGCGCGGTTCTCACTAGGCTTGGGGTCATGACGACACACACCCTCGTCCTGCTCCGACACGGACACTCGGAGTGGAACGCCAAGAACCTCTTCACCGGGTGGGTCGATGTCGACCTCAACGACCAGGGCCGCGACGAGGCCGTGCGCGGCGGTGAGATGCTCAAGGACGCCGGGGTGCTCCCGGACGTCGTCCACACCTCACTGCTCCGTCGCGCCATCAACACCGCGGGGCTGGCCCTGGACGCCGCGGACCGCCACTGGATCCCGGTGCGCCGGGACTGGCGGCTGAATGAACGCCACTACGGCGACCTGCAGGGCAAGGACAAGAAGCAGACGCTGGCCGAGTACGGCGAGGAGCAGTTCATGCTCTGGCGCCGGTCGTTCGACACCCCCCCGCCGCCGATCGCCGCGGACAGCGCGTTCACCCAGGTCGGCGACCCGCGCTACGACCCCGCCGACATACCCGCCTCGGAGTGCCTCAAGGACGTCATCGACCGGCTGATGCCATACTGGGAGAACGCGATCCAGCCCGATCTGGCCAGCGGAAAGACGGTCCTGGTCACCGCCCACGGCAACTCGTTGCGCGGGTTGGTGAAGCACCTCGACGGCATCAGCGACGAGGACATCTCCGAGCTCAACATCCCCACCGGGATGCCGCTGGTCTACACTTTGGGAGCGGACTTCATGCCGGTCTCCCCCGGCCAGTACCTCGACCCCGAGGCTGCGGCCGCTGCCGCCGCGGCGGTGGCGAACCAGGGCCGGTAGGCAGCTCTCGCTGGCTCACGCGGCTGGCTCAAGGCGCTGGCTCGCGCGGTGCTCAGAAGCCGTTGAAGACGCTGTCCAGCCAGCCGAGGCCCTCGGCGGGGAACCGCCCGGTCTGCGTGCCCGAGCCGTCGAAGGTGAGGATGTCGATGTTGTGGAGGTCAGCGGGCGTGGGGATCATGACGCTGCCCTTGACCAGGCGCAGCCGGCCGGTGCTCGCAGATCCCCCGGACGTGTCCAGGAGCTGCACGGCGGCTGCGCCCGGCGCGAACACCTGGGCCACCGAGCCGGGTGAGAAGACCCCACCGAGCAGCAGGAACGGTCGAGCCAGCGCCGTGTCCGCCCGCAGGGGCACCGCCTGCTCCAGCTCGGTCAGCGAAGTCGCGCCACCGCTGCTGTCGACGATGCTGAGGTCCGCGCTGCGGACCACCGCGCCGCTCGGCAGCCTCGACAGGAGGACCACCAAGGTGCGTACCGCGCCGCCGCCAGTGTCGCCACCCAGGATGTCAGAGGATGCGCGCTCGTCCGCTGGTCCGGCGTACACGATCGTGGTGTCCACGGCGGTCGCGTCGACGCCGAGCCGGGCGGCCAGGCTGATGGTGGTCACGGCGGCGTAGCTCTGGGCGAGGTCGTCGGCGCCGCAGGAGATGCACACCGCCGGCAGCTGGAGATGGTCCAGGGTCGCGGGCAGCAGTGGGAGGGGATCACCGGCGGCGCTGAACCGCAGGCGGGTCAGGTCCGGCGTCGGCTGTTGGACGGTGAGGGTGGCCATGCCCTGGGCGAGCGCCTGGTCCCGGAACGTGCGGTCGACCGTGCCGTCCGCGCGGATCTGCGCTCCGGTCGACAGCTCCACGGAACGCACGTCGGGGACGCTCAGGACCACCAGCGTTCCCGTGGTCCGGTCCGACACCTCGAGAGCGAGACCGCGTCGTGGTTTGCTCCAGCCCGTGCTGGCGACCGCCGTCAGGCCGGTCAGTCCATCGGCCCCCGCCGGACCGGTCATCAGATCGACGACCTCGGTGGAGGGGTCCCACACGACCACGACCGTGCGTTCCTGGACCAGCCCGGCATACAACACGTGACGCTGGAACCCCCCACTCTCCACCTCGGCGACGAAGGGAGCGTCAGTGGCGCGACTTCCGCGCACCGGCCAGGTCGTCGGGTTGAGCCAATCCGTGCCAGCGGCCGTCGGCGTGCGGGTGGGAGTCGGTGACCGCACGAACGCGCCGGTGGCCGCGGGGATCGCGACGGCCGCGACCAGGGCGGCGGCGACCCCGCTGCCGATCAGGGTGCGGCGTCGCCGCCGGGCACGCGCGGCGACCGCCACCTGCCTCGCGGGCTCGCGCGACCAGTCCTCGACGTTGCCGGCCGTGTCCACGATGACGGTCCGCACCATCGTCTCGTCGTCCGGGGTCGGACGTCCCTCGACCTCGAACAGGGGGCGCAGCGCAGCCGCGACCTCGATGATCGCGCCGGTCTCCTCACGGCGGACGATCACTGGCGCGCAGTCGAGCACAGTGGCCGTCTCGAGGTCGGTGAGCTCCTCCAGGTGGCGCAGGACCAGGACGGCGCGGGGTCGCGGTGACAGTGTCAGCAGTGCCCGGGTCAGACGGTGCCGCCGCTCGCGGAGCAGCTCCTCCTCGACCGTGGTCATCTCGTCCGCGAAGATCGTGGGCTCAGCCGGCGGGTCGACCGGGAGCTGCTCCAAGGTCGCGGCGATGCGCGCCCGCCGACGCCTCGACATCGCCTCGGTGAGGACCGCCGCACGCGTGTAGGCCGTGGGTGACTCGGTGGAGGAGATCCGGTCCCACGCGTGGTCCATCGGAACCAACGCGGTGACGACCACGTCCTCGGCGTGCTGCCGGTCGCCGGTCATGAGCACGGCGCAGCGCAGGAGCGCCGTCCATCGTCGCCCGAGGAACCGCTCGAACTCCTGGTCGGGGCTGTGGCTCTGCACCCGATAGCCCACCTATCCGTCGGTGCGAAAGCCTCTGTCCGCCGCGCACGCCACGCCCATGGTGCCTCACCGTGGACAGGTTGCGCCGACCAACCCGGACATTCGGTCGCCCGGGAGCGGGCCGGGCCGGCCGCCCCTACGGCCCGCGTTCGGCTGGCTCCCTGCCAACTCCAGGTCGCTGTCGGACCCGCGTGCTGCCGTACCGGCCGGGGCCGGCAAACGTGGTGCCGAGAGCCGCGTGACGGGTGCCGGCGCGGGTCAGGCGATCGAGGCGTTGTCCTCCTGGTCCTCGTGGTCCAGGGCGGGGCTGTCCCACTCGCCGGTGACCAGGTAGACGACGCGGTGGGCCACCGAGACGGCGTGGTCGGCGAACCGCTCGTAGTAGCGGCCGACCAGCGTGATGTCGACCGCGGCCGCGGTGCCGTGCTCCCAGCGGTCGTCCATCAGGTGCGCGAACAGCTCGCGGTGCAGGTCGTCCATGGCGTCGTCGTCGGCGTCGAGCGTCTTGGCCGCCTCGACGTCCTTGGCCGCGATGACCGACCCGGCCTTGGCGACGATCCGCTCGGCGACCTGACCCATCTGGAGCACGGTCGAACGGATGTCGGCGGGTACGGCGGAGTCGGGGTACCGCAGGCGGGCCACCTTGGCGACATGGCGGGCGAGGTCACCCATCCGCTCCAGGTCCGCGCTCATCCGCATCGCGGTGACGACCATGCGCAGGTCCGTCGCGACCGGCTGCTGGCGTGCCAGCAGGTCGATCGACAGCGCATCGAGGTCCTCGCGGAGGATGTCGATGTCCTTGTCCGCCGCGATGACGGTCTCGGCGAGCTGGACATCGGCGTCCAGGAGCGCGGTGGTGGCGCGCGCCATGGCAGAGCCGGCGAGACGGGTCATCTCGACGAGCTGGTCGGAGATCTTGTCCAGATCCTCGTGGAAGGCGTCGCGCATCGATCCCTCTGCTGTGGTGGTCCGACCAAGGTCGGGGTGGCTGGCTTGACGGTGCCTGCGAAGCGTCGCACGCGCCCGTGAACGACCGCCAGACCTCAGGTGAACATCCGGTGGCCCCGGGCACGGGGGTCTCGATCAGGTGCGGGGTGGACCGCTGACCTGCGTACATTTGTGGTGTGGATCCAACGAGCGCGGCCGTGCTGGCCGGAGCAGCGGGGATGGTCTTCGGAGCCGTCGCCGTCGTTGCCGTGCGCTACTCCGAGCACAGCCAGCGCCAGATCCCCGCGACGCCCTCGCCGCGTCTGTCGGCCGGGGTCGGCGACGTCCTTGCCGTGCTGCGGTCCAGCGGGATCGTGCTCGACTCCGCCGACGCGGTCGTCAACAACTCCCCGGCCGCGGTGTCCTACGGCCTGGTGCGCGATGGCGAGCTGGTCCACGCCGAGCTGCGCCACCTCGCCCGACAGGTGCGCCGCGACGGCGTGATCCGCGAGGCCGAGCTCGACCTGCCCAAGGGCCCCATGGGTCGTGGGCGTTCGAGCATGCGGGCCCGCGTCGCGCCGCTGGGCAGCGCCCACGTGCTGCTGCTCGTGGAGGACCACACCGCCGAGCGACGGGTGGAGGAGGTTCGGCGCGACTTCGTCGCCAACGTGAGCCACGAGCTGAAGACGCCGGTCGGCGGTCTGGCCCTGCTCGCCGAGGCCGTCCTGGACGCCCGCGACGACCCGAAGGCGGTGGCCCGTTTCGCCCAGCGGATGCAGGTCGAGGCCACCCGGCTCACCCGGCTCGTCAAGGAGATCGTCGACCTCTCCCGCCTCCAGGTGGCCGACACCCTCCACGAGCCCGAGCTGGTCGACGTCTCGAGCGCGGTCCACGAGGCCATCGAGCACTCCCGCCTGGCGGCCGACCAGGGAGCGGTCGAGCTGCATGGCTCGGTCGAGCCCGACCTCAAGGTGTTCGGTGACGAGGACCTGCTGGTGACCGCCGTCCGCAACCTCATCGTCAACGCGGTGACCTACTCCGAGAACAGCACCCGGGTCGCGATCTCCGCGCGCCGCGTCGACGAGCTGGTCGAGATCGCGGTGTCCGACCAGGGTCTGGGCATCCCTGAGGCCGACCAGGAGCGCATCTTCGAGCGGTTCTACCGCGTCGACGCCGCGCGGTCGCGAGCGACCGGGGGCACCGGCCTCGGGTTGTCGATCGTCAAGCACATCTGTGCCAACCATGGCGGTGACGTGTCCGTGTGGAGCGAGGAGGGGCGCGGCTCGACGTTCACCATGTTCCTGCCCGCAGCCTCCGACCACGCCGGCGCCACCCCCGGCATCACCAACGGCATCACCGACGGCATCACCGCCGGCATCACCGATGGCATCACCGACGACCCCACCGAGCAAGGAGCCCCCCCGGCATGACGCGAATCCTGGTCGTGGAGGACGAGATCTCGTTCTCCGACCCGCTCTCCTACCTGCTCCGCCGAGAGGGATACGAAGTGGCCGTGGCCGAGACCGGCCCGGACGCCCTGGAGGAGTTCGACCGGGCGGGCGCCGACCTGGTGCTGCTCGACCTGATGCTGCCCGGGCTGTCGGGTGTCGATGTGTGCCGGGTGATCCGACAGAAGTCCAGCGTTCCGGTGATCATGCTGACCGCCAAGGACAGCGAGATCGACAAGGTCGTCGGGCTCGAGATCGGCGCCGACGACTACGTCACCAAGCCCTACTCCTCGCGCGAGCTACTCGCCCGGATCAAGGCGGTGCTGCGCCGTCTCGCCGAGCCCGAGGAGCTCCTGCCGGTGACGCTGGAGGCGGGCCCCGTCCGGATGGACGTCGAGCGCCATGTCGTCACCGTCAGTGGGCAGCCGACCGCGTTGCCCCTGAAGGAGTTCGAGCTGCTCGAGCTGCTCCTGCGGAACACCGGCCGCGTCCTCACCCGGATGCAGCTCATCGACCGGGTCTGGGGCAGCGACTACGTCGGCGACACCAAGACCCTGGACGTCCACATCAAGCGACTACGCGCCAAGATCGAGCCCGACCCCGGCGCGCCCCAGCACATCGTCACGGTGCGCGGGCTCGGGTACAAGTTCGAGCCGGCCTGACCCGAGAAACAGGCGCTTCACCCGAGAAGCGTTCTCGGGTGAAGCGCCGGTTTATCGGGTTACCCGATAAACCGCCCCCGCCCCCCTACTGGCCGCCCTTGTTCAGCGTCACCGTCACCGGGGAGTACGACTCGCCCTTCGTGTCGACGCCCGCCTTGGTCAGGATGTCCAGGGCCTGGGTGACGTAGTCGTTGGTGTACGCCTCGCCCACCGGGTCCTTGGTCAGCACGGTCTTCCCGTCGGCGTTCTTCGCGCTCTTGGCGATCTCGACGGTCTGGTTCCACGCGGCTTCGTCGATGGTGCCGATGCCGTTGGGGGAGGGCCAGATCAGCTTGTTGACCTCGTTGATCATCCACTTCTGGTGGCTCGCGCCGAGCTTGGAACCGGCCGCGGTGACCAGGGTGGCGCAGTCGTCCACGTTGTCGCGGCAGTACGCCCAGCCCTGGAGCGAGGCGGCCAGGAACTTCACGGTGGTGTCCTGGTAGGTCGCATCGGAGAGCTTGGCGGTGCTGGCCCACACCGCGTCCTGCAGCATCGCGGTGCCCTCCTTGTTCCAGTCGATGACGTTGAGGTCCTCGGCGGTGAACAGCTTGCCGGTGTCAGGGTTCTCGGCTTCGAGCACCTGGGCGTACTCGTTGTAGGACATGGCCTGAGCGGCGTCGATGTCGCCGGAGATCAGGGCGTTCATGTCGAACGCCTGCTGGACCAGCGATACGTCGCTGCCCGGGTTGAGCCCGCTCTTGGTCATGCCCGCGAACAGCTCGAACTCGTTGCCGAACCCCCAGTTGCCGACCTTCATGCCCTCGAGGTCGGCCGAGGTGGTGATGTTCTTGTCCTTGAACGACACCTGATAGGTCCCTGAGCGCTGGTACACCTGTGCGACGTCGGTGATCTCGGTCCCCTGCTCGCGGGTGGCCAGCGCCTTGGGGACCCAGGCGATGGCGAAGTCGGCCTGACCCTGGGCGAGGACCTGCTGGGGCACGATGTCGACACCGCCCTCCAGGATGGTGACGTCCAGTCCCTGTTCGCGGTAGTAGCCCTTGGCGACCGCGGCGTAGTAGCCGGCGAACTGGCCCTGGGTCAGCCACTGCAGCTGGAGCTTGACCGGGGTGAGGGCGCCCGAGGAGCTCGAGCCGCCGGCGGGGGGCTCGTCCGCGCTGTTGACGGTGCACGCGGCGACCACGGGGACGAGCAGGGCGGTGGCGACGATCGCGCGGAGGCGACGGCGCGGGCGGGGGTGTTGGGTCACGGTGACTCCTTGGGTAGGGGCGGTGGTGCCGTGGAGCTGGTGGGTGAGGTGGGTCGGTGGGTCGGGTTCTGGCGATGCTTTCGGAGTCGATGAGGCCCCTCAGGTGCGGCCGGGCGCGCGACCGGCGGTCGCCACCCGTTCGAGGCCGAGGGCGATGAGGTAGAACAGCAGCCCGAGCACGATGGCCGCGGCGACATAGGCCCAGGCGCGGGCGTAGGCCGTGTTGGAGGCGGCGGAGGTGATCCGCGAGCCGAGACCGTTCTGGAGGCCCCCGAAGTACTCGGCCACGATCGCGGCGATGACCGCGTTCGGGGCGGCGACCCGGATACCGGTGAAGATGAACGGCACGGCGCCGGGCAGGCGCACCACGCGGGTGGTCACCCAGCCGGACGCCGCGTAGGCCGTCATCAGGTCCTGGTGCACCGGCAGCACCTGACGCAGCCCTCGGACCGTGGAGATGAAGACGGGGAAGAAGACGACGATGGCCACGACCAGTCTTCGCGGGGTGTCCGAGGTCGCCGAGAACATCGTCTGGAAGGCGGGCGCGAGGGCGACGATCGGGATCGCGGCAGCGCCCGCCGCCAACGGGGAGACCAGGTCATCGACGATGCGCGACCACGCCGCCAGGATGGCGGTGAGCAGGCCGAGCACCACACCGATGACCATGCCCACCAGCGCGTTTCGCCCGGTGGCCGTTGCGGAGGAGACGATCGTGTCGATGTTGTCACCCACCTGCGCGCCGATCGCGCTCGGTGCGGGCAACAGGAACGGCGGAACGTTGCCGATGCTCACCACGAGCTGCCAGAGCACCACCAGGGCGACACCGAAGGCCACCGGTGGCAGCACCGTGCGCAGGCTGCTCGGCAGGCTCATCGCTGGTCCGCCCCCGCAGGGGCGCTGAGTCCCGACCCACGTCCACGCAGGGCTTCGCGCACCGCGGTGATCCGGTCGTAGAAGGCCGATGACTCGCGGACGTCGTCGAGCTCCTCGGCCGAGGCCGGGACAGCACCCTGGCCGGCCACTGCGACGTCGACGATGTCGACGACCCGGCCCGGCCGGGGTGTCATCACGACGACCCGGTCGGACAGGAACACGGCCTCGGGGATCGAGTGGGTCACGAACACCACGGCCGCGCCGGTGTCCCGGGCGATGCGCAACAGCTCGGCCTGCATGCGCTCGCGCGTCATCTCGTCCAGGGCACCGAACGGCTCGTCCATGAGCAGCAGCTGCGGGCTCCGGGCCAGCGACCGCGCGATCGCCACGCGCTGCTGCATACCGCCGGACAGCTGCCCGGGTCGGTGGTCGGCGAAGTCGGCCAGTCCGACCAGGTCGAGCAGCTCGCCCACCCGCGCCCGACGAGCCGCCTTCGCCACCTTGCCGAGCTCGAGCGGCAGGGCGACGTTCTCGCGCACGGTGCGCCAGTCGAGCAGACCCGCCTGCTGGAACGAGATGCCGTAGTCCTGGTCGATCCGGGCCTGACGAGCGGGCTTGCCGTTGACCTGCACTGACCCGGAGGTGGGCTGGTCGAGGTCGGCGATGATGCGCAGGAGTGTCGACTTGCCGCAGCCGGAGGGGCCGATGAGCGAGACGAACTCGCCGGGCGCGATGGTCAGGCTGACCTCCTCCAGGGCCACGACGGCGGTCCCCCTGCCGCCGGCGAAGACCTTGCCGACCGCGTCCAGGCGCACCGCCGACGCGCCATCGGAGGGGCGCCCTCCAGTGGTGTCCGGTGTGGTCGTCGCGCTCACGCTGTGGCCTCCGTGCCGGTGCGGTACCGGCGCAGCGCCAGCTCCAGGGCCCCGACCAGTCCGGCGGCCACCAGGCCCAGGACCACCGCGCCGAGGATGGCGGCATAGAGCCGGGTGGGATCGCCGGTCGCCTGCTGGGCGGACTCGATGATGAGCCGCCCGATGCCGCCACGCGTGCCGGTCGAGATCTCGGCGACGATCGCACCGATCACCGCCGAGGCCGCGCCGAGTCGCAGCGCCGGCAGCAGGTGGGGGAGCGCGGACGGCAGCCGGAGCCGGATCAGGGTCGTCCACCACCCGGCCGCCAGGCAGTGCATCAGCTCGACGTGCTGGATCCGTGGACTGGTCAGACCACGCAGCGCGCCGATGGCGATCGGGAAGAAGGCGAGATAGGAAGCGATCATCGCGACGCTCATCCAGGGCTGCCACGGCTGGCCGGCCAGCGAGATGTTGCCACCCCACCCGACCACCAGCGGCGCGACCGCGATGAGCGGGACCGTCTGGGAGAGAACGATGTACGGCAGCAACGTCCGCTCAGCCGTGACGAAACGCTGCATCAGCACGGCGAGCAGCAGCCCCACGACCGCGCCGACGACCAGACCGATGAGCGCCAGCTGCAGGGTGAAGTAGGCGGAGGTCAGGACGTTCTGCAGCACGGTCACCTGGTCGGCCGCCGTTGCCACGACCGGGGTGCCGAGCCGGTCGACGACCGCCCACAGGTGGGGCATGGCGAGGTCGGAGGTGCGCGGGAGGACGAGCGTGTCACCGATGCGCACACCGTCGTCGGGCACGATCGCCTTCACCGCCTCCCACAGCGCAGCGACCAGGACCAGCGAGAGCAGCGTCATGGCCGCCTTGCGGGTCCGCGAGCCGCGCAGCGAGCGGCTGACGGCGGCGGGGTTGGCGACGCGGGGCACGTCAGGCCTTGGCCAACACGGTGTCACGCAGGGCGGGGATCACCGTCTCCCCGTAGGCCTCCAACGTCTGGCTCTTGCCGTCGTGCTGGAGGTAGACCGCGAACTGGTCGACACCCATGTCACGCAGCTCGACGAGCCGCGCGACGTGGTCGGCAGCGGTCCCGAGGACGCAGAAGCGGTCGATCACCTCGTCCGGCACGAAGTCCGCGTGGGTGTTCCCCGCGCGCCCGTGCTCGTTGTAGTCATATCCCTGACGGCCGGCGATGTAGTCGGTGAGCGCGCGCGGAACCGAACCGTCACTGCCGTACTTGGCCACGATGTCGGCAACGTGGTTGCCCACCATCCCGCCGAACCAGCGCGTCTGGTCCCGTTGGTGCGCAACGTCCTCCCCGACGTAGGCCGGCGCCGCGACGCAGATCTTGACGTCGGACGGGTCGCGCCCCGCATCGGCCGCGGCGTTGCGGACCCGTTCGATGGTCCACCGGGCGATGTCCGGGTCGGCGAGCTGCAGGATGAACCCGTCGGCCACCTGTCCGGTGAGGTCCAGGGCCATCGGCCCGTAGGCCGCCACCCACACTTCCAGCCGTGACGAGCCACCCCACGGGAAACGGATCGTCGAACCGTTGACCTCGACCGAGCGTCCGTTGGCGAGCTCACGGATGACGTGGACCGACTCGCGAAGCTCCCTGAGCGTCACCGGCTTTCCGTTGAGCGTGCGGACCGCTGAGTCACCGCGGCCGATGCCACAGATGGTGCGGTTGCCATACATCTCGTTGAGCGTCGCGTAGGTCGACGCGGTCACCGTCCAGTCGCGGGTGGCCGGGTTGGTGACCATCGGACCGACGACCACCTTGCGGGTCTGCGCGAGGATCTGGGAGTAGATGACGTAGGGCTCCTGCCACAGCAGGTGGGAGTCAAAGGTCCAGACGTGGCTGAACCCGAGGTTCTCCGCGCGGACGGCGAGCTCGACGACGCGCGAGGCGGGCGGGTTGGTCTGCAGGACAAGGCCGATATCCATCCGCTGCCCCTCAGATGAGGTTCTGTGAGAGGTCGCGCTTGAGGAACCTGCCGTGGCCGGCGGTCCCGACGTATCCGCTGTCGTCGACCACCACGGAACCTCGCGAGAGCACGGTGTCCACGTGGCCGTCGATCTCCCAGCCCTCCCAGGCCGAGTAGTCCATGTTCATGTGGTGGGTCTTGCCGAGCCCGATCGAGGTGTGGCCGTCCGGGTCGTAGATGACGATGTCCGCGTCCGCGCCCGGGGCGATGACTCCCTTGCGCGGGTACAGCCCGAACATTCGCGCCGGGGTGGTGCAGCAGACGTCGACCCACCGCTCCTTGGAGATGCGTCCGTCCTTCACGCCCTGGAACAGCAGGTCCATCCGGTGCTCCACCGAGCCGATGCCGTTGGGGATCTTGGAGAAGTCGCCGATGCCCATCTCCTTCTGGTCCTTCATGCAGAACGGGCAGTGGTCGGTCGAGACCGTGGTCACGTCACCGGTGCGGATGTATCGCCAGAGGTCGTCCTGGTGTCCCTCGGCGCGGGCGCGCAACGGGGTCGAGCAGACCCACTTGGCCCCCTCGAAGCCCTCGGCACCGAGCTGCTCCTCGAGCGACAGGTACAGGTACTGCGGGCAGGTCTCGCCGAACACGTTCTGTCCCCGACCCCGTGCGTCGGCGATCTGGGCCAGGGCCTGCCTGGCCGAGACGTGGACGATGTACAGGGGCGCCCCCGTCAGGTCGGCCAGCATGATCGCCCGGTGGGTCGCCTCCTCCTCCATCTGCCAGGGCCTGGACACGCCGTGGAAGTACGGTGAGGTCTCACCCCGCGCCAGGTGCTGCTTGATCAGCTCGTCGATGGCGATGCCGTTCTCGGCGTGCATCATCATCAGCGCGCCGGTCTCGGCGCCCTGCTGGAAGGCCCGCAGGATCTGCCCGTCGGTCGAGTAGAAGACGCCGGGGTAGGCCATGAACAGCTTGAAGCTGGTGACGCCGTCCTGAATGAGCTCGCCCATCGCCTTGAGGCTGTCGTCGTTGACCTCGCCGATGATCTGGTGGAAGCCGTAGTCGATCGCGCAGCGGCCGGCGGCCTTCTCGTGCCAGGCGGCCTGGGTGTCCTGCAGGCGCTGACCCGGGGTCTGGACGGCGAAGTCGATGATCGTCGTCGTCCCTCCCCAGGCGGCCGCACGTGTTCCGGTCTCGAAGGTGTCGGAGGCCTCGGTCCCGCCGAACGGCATCTGCATGTGCGTGTGTCCGTCGACCCCACCGGGGATGACGTACTTGCCGGTGGCGTCGATGACGGTGTCCGCCGTGGTGGCGAGGTCGGCGCCGAGGTGGGTGGACCCAGGCTCGATCAGGGCGACGACGGTCTCGCCGTCGACCAGTACGTCGATGAGCTGCGACCCGGTCGAGGAGACGACCGTCCCGCCGTGGATGAACGTGGTGGCCATCGGGTCTCCTTCGGTCGCAGCGATCAGGGAGTCAGGGCGTTCAGGGGGTCACGAGGGCGTCGTAGGACTCCGGCCTGCGGTCGCGGTAGAACTGCCAGTTGTTGCGCACGGTCCGCACCAGGTCCAGGTCGAGGTCGCGGATGACGATCTCGGTCTGGTCCTCGCTGGCGACGTCACCGACGTAGTTGCCGCGGGGGTCGGCGAAGTAGGAGCTGCCGTAGAACGTGACCGCGTCCGCGCCGAACTCGGCGCTCTCGTTGCCGACCCGGTTGTTGGCGCCGACGAAGTACTGGTTGGCCGCCGCCGCGGCCGGCTGCTCGAGCTCCCACAGCCGGTTGGACAGGCCGGGCTTGGTCGCCGAGGGGTTGAACACGATCTCGGCTCCGTTCAGCCCCAGCGCCCGCCAGCCCTCCGGGAAGTGCCGGTCGTAGCAGATGTACACCCCGACCTTGCCGACCGCGGTGTCGAAGACCGGGTACCCGAGGTTGCCGGGGCGGAAGTAGAACTTCTCCCAGAACTGCGGAAGGTTCGGGATGTGGTGCTTGCGGTACTTGCCGAGATAGCTTCCGTCGGCGTCGATGACCGCGGCGGTGTTGTAGTACACCCCCGGCTGGTCCTCCTCGTACACCGGCAGCACGATGACCAGACCGAGCTCCTTGGCCAGCGCCCCGAACCGCTCGGTCGACGGACCGGGCACGGCCTCGGCGTACTCGTAGTACTTCTCGTCGGTGATGATCCCGAAGTACGGCCCGTAGAAGAGCTCCTGGAAGCAGATGACCTGCGCGCCGTCGGCGGCCGCGTCACGAGCGAACTGCTCGTGCTTGGCGATCATCGACTCCTTGTCACCCGTCCACGTGGTCTGGGTGATTGCTGCACGAACCGTTGTCATGGACCGCCTCCGTCATCGCACCTCTGGACAGGATCCCGCTGGACCTGACGGGACGTCGGCACTGAGCGCCTCCCGCCACCTGATTCTGGCTGGTCCACGGTTGCGCCTGTGTAACACCTGGCACGGGTGGGTGTCGAGAGCGTGACGTTCTGCGACGGACCTGACGCTGGAGAGAGCCCGTGCGGCGCGAGGCGGTGCCGGGCGGTGCGCCTCAGCCAGTCGGCGTGTCGGTGGGGGTCGCAGTGGGGGTGGCGGTCGGCGCATACGGCGCGTAGTACTCGCGGGCAGGCAGCACGGGTACCTCCACCACGTTGGCGCCGGAGGACTGGGTGCCGATCTGCAGCTGGAGGACGTCACCGGGGCGTACCGACACGCTCGGCAGCACGATCTGCCCAGCGGTGGACAGGCTGGTGGAGCTGTATGCGGGGGCTGCGATCAGCAGGGGTGCGCTCAGGCCCTCGGTGGTCACGCTCACCTCGGCGGGGTCTGCGCCGGAGTTGACCAGGCTGCCGACCAACGTGCCCGGCTGGCCCTCGGCGTCGGACACGATGACCAGGCCGCGGATCGTCACCGAGCCCATGTCGACGGGTACGCCGTCGGATGCCTGGTAGTAGTTGTCGGTCTGCACCGGGTTGGTCAGCTGACCACACCCGCCGAGCACCGAGGTCGCCGCCAGCCCAGCGAACAACGCACCGGTGGAGGCAAGGCGGGCGGCCCGGACGGGGAGGGCGAGGGTACGTCGTGAGCTCACGCGGTCACCCTACCGGTAGCCCCCACGCGTTGCGCACTCGTGCGCGTGCCACGGGAAGCCACCTCCTGTCAAGACCGGGCGGGGAGGCAGATTTCCGGGCAAGTAGGCCCTGACCTGCGCAAACGCGGGAATCGTGGGTTCAGTTCGGGCGTGTCGCCGTGGTATCCTGAAGATCGCGAAAGGGGAAAACAGCACATGGTTTTCAAGGTCGGCGAAACGGTCGTGTACCCCCACCACGGGGCGGCACTCATCGAAGAGATCAACACCCGGACCATCAAGGGCGAGTCTCGGCTCTACCTCAAGCTGAAGGTGGCTCAGGGTGACCTGACCATCGAGGTACCAGCCGACAACTGCGATCTCGTGGGCGTCCGCGACGTCGTGGGACCGGAGGGCCTCGAGAAGGTCTTCGAGGTGCTGCGAGCCCCCCATACCGAGGAGCCGACCAACTGGTCGCGCCGCTACAAGGCGAACCTCGAGAAGCTCGCCTCCGGCGATGTCATCAAGGTGGCCGAGGTCGTCCGCGACCTCTGGCGCCGTGACAAGGATCGCGGCCTGTCGGCCGGCGAGAAGCGCATGCTCGCCAAGGCTCGCCAGATCCTCGTCTCCGAGCTCGCGCTCGCCGAGAAGACCAACGAGGACAAGGCCGAGGCCATCCTCGACGAGGTCCTCGCCTCCTGAGCACCGGGGTCATCGTCGTTGCGGCTGGCCGCGGCGCGAGACTCGGCGCGCAGGTGCCGAAGGCCTTCGTGCCCCTCGGCCGGTCCAGCCTGCTCGACCATGCGGTGCGCGGCGCCCTCCTGCCGGAGGGCGTCGCCGCCGTGGTGGTGGTCGTGCCGGCGAACCGGGTCGACGAGGTCCGGGCGAGGTATGCCGGCGACCGGCGCGTGACCGTGACCGCCGGCGGCGCCGAGCGCACCGACTCGGTTCGCGCCGGTCTGGGTGCTCTGCCGTCAGGCTGCACCACGGTGCTCGTCCACGACGCGGCGCGCTGCCTGACGCCTGTCGCCGTGTTCGACCGCGTCATCTCGGCCGTCGCGGGGGGCGCGCCCGCGGTCGTGCCCGGCATCGCGGTGACCGACACCGTCAAGGTGGTCGACCCCGCCGAGGTGGTGACCGGGACGCCGGACCGGGCGAGTCTGCGCGCCATCCAGACCCCGCAGGGCTTCGACCGGCAGGTGCTGGTGCTCGCCCACGCCGTCGGTGGCGCCGTGACCGACGACGCCGGACTGGTGGAGGCCCTGGGGCTGCCGGTCCTCGTGGTCGCCGGGGACCCCCGCTCGCTGAAGATCACCACTGCGCTCGACCTCGCGGTCGCCCAGGTCCTGGTCGGCGAGGGGTAGGCCTCAGGCCAGGTGGGCGCTGGCCTTCGCCCACGTCGTCTGCGGGCTGCGCGGGGTCTGCGGCCGCATCGTCGAGATCCAGCCGTTCGTCATCTGACCGCGGTAGACCAGCAGCGCCTCCACGACGGTCGGCGGCGGGAAGCCGTTCCGCCAGGCTGCCTTGTAGCTCCCGAGGTTGCCCAGGTTCGCCTTCCACTGGATGACCTCCCAGCCCAGGGCATCGAACCCGTGGTCCAGGACCAGGCCCACCGCTGCACTCATGACTCCTCGACCGCGAGCGCGAGGATGGGTGACGAAGCCGATGTCGCCCGCGCGGTGGTCCGGGTCGGTCGGGTACGGGCGGAGGTCGATCGTGCCGGCGTACTCGCCGCGGCTCTCGATCGCCCACGACGCCATGTCGGCCCGCGGCTCGAGGATGCTGGTGAGGTACTCGACAGCGTCCTCCCGCGTGTACTCCAGGGGGATCGTGGTCCAGCGCCGGGTGTCCGGGTCGATGCAGCGCTCGTACACCGCGTCCAGGTCGTCCAGCCGGTGCCGGCGCAACACGATCGTCGAGCCCTGCAGGGTCGGGATCTCCATGGGCTCGTCGGTCACGTCCACCGGCCCACCGTAGCGGCGGTGGTTGGATGGGCGCATGGCGACTTCGGGCTGGCCCCGCGTGGGCGTGGGCGTCGACGTGCACGTGGTCGCGGCGTCCGACTCCGGCCGCGCGCTGTGGCTCGCCGGACTGCACTGGCCCGGCGAGGTCGGGCTCGAGGGCCACTCGGACGCTGACGTCGTGGCGCACGCAGCGTGTGACGCCCTGTTCTCTGCCGCCGGGATCGGAGACCTCGGCGCCCACTTCGGCACCGACCGCCCCGAGCTCGCCGGTGCCACGGGTCTGACCCTGCTCGCCGAGGCGGCCCGTCTGGTGCGAGAGGCGGGGTTCGACGTCGGCAACCTCGCGGTCCAGGTGATCGGCAACCGCCCCAGGATCGGAGCGCGGCGCGGCGAGGCCCAGGAGGTACTGGCGCTGGCGGTGGGCGCGCCGGTCTCGGTGAGCGGTACGACCACCGACGGGCTCGGGTTGACCGGCCGGGGCGAGGGTGTGGCTGCGATCGCGACGGCCCTGGTCGTGCCGCTGGTCTGAGGAACGGTGTCGGACGTGGAGCCCCGACCGCTCGACGAGGACCTCGACGCGGTCCACGCGCTGCGGGTGGCGCCTGAGCAGGAGCGGTTCGTCGTGGTGGTGGCGGCGGGCCGTGCAGGCGGGTCCGGCCGGTTCGTCCGGTCGGGCCCCGCCACCGGCGAGGGCAGTCGCGCCGAGGGCTGTCGCGGGCGGGGCTTCGGGTCTAGCGTTCGACCCAGCGGGGAGGTCGGCGCGGCCCGGTGACGGTGACCCGCCTACTCCGGGGGTTCTGGTGAGCGGATCACGTCGCAGGACGAGTCTGGCCGTCGTGGTCGTGATGATGGCCCTGACGGGAACGACGGCGCTCGGCGCCTCGGCGACGTCGGCGCCGGCCACGGGAGGGATCTCGGGCCACGTCAACCAGGCGGGTCACCCCGCCGATCGCCTCCGAGGTGTCATCGTGACGGCCAACGGGCCAGACGGCTCCCATCTCACGCGCACAGCGGCAGACGGCACCTACGCGTTCGCCGGCTTGCCGCCCGGCGGCTACGCGGTCTGCTTCACTGCGCTGGAGGCGCGCGGCGGGTCGGGGGACCCGTTCGGGTACCTCGGCGAGTGCTACGACGACACGAGGCGGTTCCCGGACACGGTCGTCGTGACATCGCACGCGGTGACCACGGGCATCGCCGCGGGGCTCTCGCTCGGCGGCGCGGCGTCGGGTCGGATCACCGAGTTCGCCACAGGTGCACCGCTGGCGAACGTGCTCGTGAAGGTCTACCTGTTCAGCAGGGGTGTCGTCTACGCGTACACGGACGCGGACGGACGCTGGGTCGTGAAGGGACTGCACCACGGACAGAGATATCACCTCTACGTCGACGGCACGAAGGGTGTGGGTGGGAGCGCCGACGCCCAGGGCTACTCCTCACCCAGACTCCTGCAGTACTGGCCGCTGCACATCGTCGAAGGCCGACACGTGAGGAACCTCGACGCCGCGCTGATCGGCGTCGGCGCGGTTGCCGGCCGGGTCACCGGCTCCGACGCGAGCTCCCTCTGCGGGATCGACGTCGAGGTGTTCATCCACCGAGGGGTCGGTGGATTCGCGCACACCGCCACGACCGGCTGCGACGGAGCGTTCTTCATACCCGGCCTCTACGCATCGGGGCCGGACGGATTCGGCATCCGTTTCACCGACAGGTCCGGGCGGTACCTCGAGAAGTTCCGGCGGACCCCGCCGGTCGTACCCGGAAGCACCTCCACGATGACCGTCGTCCTCGACCCGGACCCCGACGCCTGACCCGACCGGCGCGGGTACCCGGCCCGCCGGCGGACGGGCACGGTCGCCTCGGCGACGGTTGGGCGCGCCTCATAGGGTGAGGGACCAGTCACCACCACGAGGAGCACGCCATGCCGCAGACCGTGAAGGGCGTCATCGCCCGCGCCAAGGGAGCCGAGCTCGAGCTCGTCGACGTCGTGGTCCCCGACCCCGGGCCCGGCGAGGCCGTGGTGAAGATCGAGGCGTGCGGGGTCTGCCACACCGACCTGCACTACCGCCAGGGAGGGATCAACGACGACTTCCCGTTCCTGCTCGGCCACGAGGCTGCCGGCACGGTCGAGGCCGTGGGCGAGGGGGTCACCGACGTGGCGCCCGGTGACTTCGTGATCCTCAACTGGCGAGCGGTGTGCGGCCAGTGCCGGGCCTGCGCGAAGGGCAGGCCGTGGTACTGCTTCGCCACCCACAACGCGAAGCAGAAGATGACGCTCACCGACGGCACCGAGCTCAGCCCGGCCCTCGGCATCGGCGCCTTCATCGAGAAGACCCTCGTCGCCGCCGGTCAGTGCACCAAGGTCGCGCGCGAGGCGGACGCTGCTGCGGCCGGCCTGCTCGGCTGTGGCGTCATGGCCGGGTTCGGCGCCGCGGTCAACACCGGCAACGTCGGCCGCGGTGACACGGTTGCCGTGATCGGTTGTGGCGGAGTCGGATCCGCGGCCATCGCCGGGTCAGTGGTGGCTGGTGCGACGACGATCATCGGGGTCGACGTCGACGACCGGAAGCTCGAGTGGGCACGGAAGTTCGGCGCCACCGAGACGGTCAACGGCAAGACCGAGGACGTCGTCGAGCGGATCAAGGAGCTGACCGGGGGGTTCGGCGCCGACGTGGTGATCGAGGCAGTGGGTCGCCCGGAGACCTACGAGCAGGCCTTCTACGCAAGGGATCTCGCGGGCACCGTGGTCCTGGTCGGCGTGCCCACGCCCGAGCTCACGGTCGAGCTGCCGATGATCGAGATCTTCGGTCGCGGTGGCGCACTGAAGTCGAGCTGGTACGGCGACTGCCTGCCCTCGCGCGACTTCCCGATGCTCATCGACCTCTATCGTCAGGGCCGGTTCGACCTCGGCGGCTTCGTCACCGAGAAGATCGGGCTCGGGGACATCGAGGCAGCGTTCGGCAAGATGCACAGCGGCGACGTGCTGCGCTCCGTGGTCGTCCTCTGATGGGGTCCACGCCGCAGCCGGCGCCGGGCGTGCCGGTCTCGCCCGGCGGCGTTCGGATCGAGGGCATGGTCACCTCTGGTGTCTTCGAGCTGGACGGCGGCAGCTGGGAGGTCGACAACAACGTCTGGATCATCGGTGACGACCACGAGTGCGTCATCGTCGACCCCTCGCACGACGGCCGGGCCATCGTCAGAGCGATCCCGCGCGAGCGCCGGATCATCGGACTGCTCTGCACCCACGGTCACAACGACCACATCAACGCGGTCGCCGAGGTCTGCGACAGCACCCGCGCACCTGCCTATCTCCACCCGGCCGACCGGATGCTCTGGGACGCGCTGTATCCGGTTGCGCCCGACCGCGAGCTGGCCGACGGCGACCGGATCGAGCTGGGGGACATCGAGATCCACGTGCTGCACACCCCTGGCCACAGCCCGGGAGCCTGCAGCCTGTATGTCCCGGCGCTCGGCACCGTGCTGACCGGCGACACGCTGTTCAACGGGGGACCCGGGGCGACCGGACGCTCGTTCAGCGACTTCCCCACGATCGTCGCCTCGATCCGCGACCGGCTGCTCACCCTCCCGCCGGAGACGATCGTGCTCACCGGGCACGGCGACCCCACGACCATCGGCGCGGAGGCCCCGCACCTGCAGGAGTGGCTGGACCGGGGACACTGAGGGTACGCCGCCGGTCATCGACGGGTGCGCAGCGAGAGGACGAGGATGAGCCGGAGCGGGACGATGCCGTTCGTCTCGATCGACGATGTCCGCACTCGGCTCGCCGGCGTCGGCTACCTCGTGTCAGACGCCGTCGCCACCACCGTCTTCCTGGCCAGCGAGCTCGGCCGGCCGCTGCTCGTCGAGGGCCCGGCGGGGGTCGGAAAGACCGACCTGGCGAGGGCCGTCGCGGAGGCCTGCGACGCCCGGATGGTCCGGCTGCAGTGCTACGAGGGCGTGGACGAGGCCCGCGCGTTGTACGAGTGGAACCACGCCAAGCAGCTGCTGCGCATCACCGCCGGCCGCGACGAGTCGTGGGACGAGACACGAACCGACGTCTTCAGCGAGGAGTTCCTCCTCGAGCGCCCGCTGCTCACCGCGATCCGCAGCAGCGGGCGCACCGTGCTCCTCGTCGACGAGACCGACAAGGCCGACGTCGAGATCGAGGGACTGCTGCTGGAGGTGCTCGGTGACTTCCAGGTGACCGTGCCGGAGCTGGGGACGATCCGCGCCACCCAGCGGCCGTTCGTGGTGCTCACCTCCAACGCGACGCGTGAGCTCTCCGAGGCGCTGCGCCGGCGATGCCTGTTCCTCCACATCGACTTCCCCGAGCCGGCGCTCGAGGCCTCGATCGTCTCGCTCAAGGTGCCGGACCTGCAGTCCGGCCTGGCCGACTCGGTGGTTCGGGTGGTTGCCGCCCTGCGCGCCATGCCCCTGCGGAAGGCACCGTCGATCTCCGAGACCATCGACTGGGCGCGGACCCTGCTGGCCCTCGGCGCCGACCACCTCGACGCCAAGGTCGTCGAAGAGACCCTCGGCGTGATCCTGAAGCACCAGGACGACATCGTGCGCGCCCGCGCCGGGCTCGACCTCGACGGGGCCCTGAGGGCGCCGTGAGCGGCCGCACACCTGCTGACGCCACCGACGCCGCCCCTGACCATGCCATCGACGACACTACCGCCGGGGTCACGGAACGGCTCGTGGCGCTGGTGGGAGCGTTGCGCGTCAAGGGAGTTCGCACCGGGACCAGCGAGACGGTGGATGCCGCTGCAGTCATGGGGGTGATCGGGCTCGACGACCGGGAGCGACTCCGTGCCGGGCTGGCCTCGGCGCTGATCCGGCGCGGCGGGCAGCGCGAGGTGTTCGACCAGCTCTTCGACCTGTACTTCCCCGGCGGGGTCGGGGCGGCCGCCGCCACCGAGGGGGCACGGGTCGGCCTCGAGGAGCTGCGGGAGCGGCTCGCGCAGGCTCTTGCCACCCAGGACGAGGCAGCCCTCGCCGAGCTTGCCCAGCTCGCGGTGGACGCTCTCGGCCGGGTGCGGCCGGAAGACCCCGGCGCGATGGCCTGGTCCGCGCTGCAGACCCTGGACCGACTCCAGCCGCAGACCGCGATCGCGGCTGCGCTGCGCCTGCGTGACGGCACTGGAGCGGAGCTGGGGGCGGGGGCGGGCGGCAGGCTGGCCGGATCCGGCGCGGCCGAGGAGTTCGTCGACCGGTTGACCCGCGACGAGCTCCGTCGGGGTGTCGGCCGGTTGCGTGAGCTGGTGCGCGTCGAGGCCCGTCGGCGCACTGCCGAGGTCCGGGGGCGTGAACGCATCGCCCAACACGCGGTGCCGGATGGGGAGGAGCGGATCGACTTCCTCAGTGCCAACCGGCAACAGATGCTGGCCCTGCGGGCGGCAGTTCGACCGCTCTCACGGCGGCTGGCGACCCGTCTCGCCGCGCGTCGCCGACGCGCCCACCGTGGCTCGATCGACATCCGGCGGACGGTGCGACGCTCGATGTCGACCGGCGGCGTACCCATGCGCCCGGCTCTGCGCCGCCCCCGCCCGGCGCGCCCCGAGCTCGTGCTGCTCTGCGACGTGTCGGGGTCGGTGGCCGGCTTCTCGACCTTCACCATGCTCCTCGTCCAGGCGCTGGCCGACCAGTTCACCAAGGTGCGGGTCTTTGCGTTCGTCAACGTGATGGACGAGGTCACCGACCTGGTCACGCACGGCCGTGGTGACCTCGCGGCCATGATCCTGCGCGACGCCACAGTGACCCGCTGGCACTCCTCCAGCGACTATGGCGAGGCGCTGGGGGACTTCGCCGAGCTGTACCTCGAGGCCGTCACCAGTCGTTCGTCGGTCCTAGTGCTGGGAGATGGCCGGAACAACTTCGGTGACCCGAACCTCGTTGCCCTCCAACGGATCAGTGACGCGTCCCGGCGGACCTTCTGGCTCAACCCGGAGCGAGCAGGTCAGTGGGGGAGCGGCGACTCCTGCGCCCTCGAGTACGCCGCCGTCGTCGAGATGCGCGAATGCCGCACGATCGAGCAGATGTCCGAGTTCGTCACCCGACTGCTGCCGGTCTGACCGCCGGTCGCCGCAGCTCGGCACACCTGCCCAGCCGCCGGGAGAGGCTGGAACCTGCGCTGGGGCGCGAGGACCCGCCGGCCCGAGCCGGGGTGCCCGGACACGCCCGGGGTGCGGCGTTCACGGCGGGTAGCCTTGCGCGGGTGACCCTGCGCCTGTACGACACCGCCACCCGTGCGGAACGTGACTTCGTCCCCCTCGTCCCGGGGCAGGTCGGGATCTACATCTGTGGACTCACCACGCAGGCCGAGCCCCACATCGGCCACGTCCGGTTCGCGGTAGCCTTCGACATCTTGCGCCGGTGGCTGGAGCGTCACCACGGGCTCGAGGTGACGCTGGTCCGCAACGTCACCGACATCGACGACAAGATCCTCGCCAAGTCCGCGTCGGCCGGTGAGCCCTGGTTCGCCCTGTCCTACCGCAACGAGGTCGCCACCGCGCAGGCGCTCGCTGCGCTCGGAGTGCTGCCCCCGACCTATGAACCACGGGCCACCGGGCACATCACCGAGATGGTCGAGCTGATGGACACGCTGGTCGACCGGGGTCACGCGTACGCCGCGGCGGACGACAGCGGCGACGTGTACTTCGATGTGCGCAGCCTTCCCGGCTACGGGTCCCTGACCCATCAGAAGATCGAGGACATGGCTGCGGCCGAGGACGCCGACCCCCGCGGCAAGCGCGACGCACGCGACTTCGCGCTCTGGAAGGGACAGAAGGCCGAGGAGCCGGAGACCGCTTCCTGGCCGACACCGTACGGTCGGGGTCGCCCGGGCTGGCACCTGGAGTGCTCGGCGATGGCGCGCAAGTACCTCGGCGATGCGTTCGACATCCACGGAGGCGGTGTCGACCTGCGCTTCCCCCACCACGAGAACGAGCAGGCCCAGTCGCACGCGGCGGGCCTGCCGTTCACGCAGTACTGGTTGCACAACGCCTGGGTCACGATGGGCGGGGAGAAGATGAGCAAGTCGCTCGGCAACGCGCTGCTGGTGAGCGAGATCATCCAGACCGCCCGCCCCCTGGCTGTCCGTTACTACCTGTCGGCCGTGCACTACCGCTCGACGATCGAGTACCACGAGGGCGCCCTTGCCGAGGCCGATGCCGCCGTCGAGCGGATCGAGGGCTTCCTCAACCGCGCGGGCCGCCATCTCGCCGGCCCCGACGGTCTCCTCGGATCCGCGCACGGCCCGCTGCCGCCCGAGTTCGCCGAGGCGATGGACGACGACCTGAACGTGTCCGGGGCCCTGGCCGTGCTCTATGACACGGTTCGTGCCGGCAACACCGCGCTCGACGAGGACGACACCGACGCCGTCCGTTCGGCGTTCGAGTCGGTGCTGGCGATGACCGACATCCTGGGCATCAACCCCCTCGACCCGGTGTGGCACGGTGGCGCGACCGGGTCGGGGTCCGAGGCGATGGCCGCCCTCGACGTGGTCGTCACCGACCAGCTCGAGGCGCGTGCGGCGGCACGCGCGGCGCGGGACTTCGGGGCCGCTGACGCGATCCGGGCCCGGCTGACGGCGGCGGGGATCGCGATCGAGGACACCGCATCGGGTGCCACGTGGTCACTGGTCCGCCGCGAAGCCTGAGAGAATCCCAGCATGCCAGGCAACTCCCAGCGGCGCGGCGCCGTGCGCAAGAACAAGAAGGGCCCCCAGGCCGGGTCCGGTGGCCAGCGACGTCAGGGGCTGGAGGGCCGCGGACCGACGCCCAAGGCGGTCGAGCGCGAGAAGCACCCCGCGGCCCGACGGGCGCGGACGTCGGCCAAGCGTGACGGCAGCGGCGCCCGCGGGTCGGGCGCGCGCTCCGGTGGCAGCCGCCGGTCCAAGCCGTCGAGCGAGATGGTGGCCGGCCGCAACTCCGTCGTCGAGGCGCTGCGGGCAGACGTCCCGGTGACCACGATGTATGTCGCGGGCCGGATCGACTCCGACGACCGCGTGCGCGAGGCGATCAAGGTCGCCACCCAGAGGGGCATCCCGATCCTGGAGACCCCGCGGGGCGAGCTCGACCGCCTCACCGACGGCGCAGTCCACCAGGGCCTGGCCCTGCAGGTGCCGCCCTACGAGTACCTCGAACCGGCCGACCTCATCGACCCCGAGAAGCCGGGGATCCCTCTCGTCGTGGCCCTCGACGGCATCACCGACCCACGCAACCTGGGTGCGATCATCCGGTCAGTGGCGGCGTTCGGCGGTCACGGAGTCATTGTCCCGCAACGACGCTCGGTCGGCATGACCGCGTCCGCGTGGAAGACGTCCGCGGGCGCTGCGGCCCGTGTGCCGGTGGCGATGGCCTCCAACCTCACCCGTGCGCTCGAGGACTTCCGCGCCGCCGGGTTCTTCGTCCTCGGCCTGGACATGGACGGCGATGTCGAGCTGCCGGCTCTCCAGCTGGCCAGTGAGCCGCTGGTGGTCGTCGTGGGTTCGGAGGGCAAGGGACTGTCGCGACTGGTGAGCGAGACCTGCGACCAGATCGTCTCGATCCCGATGTCCTCGACCGTCGAGTCGCTCAACGCCGGGATCGCGACCGGCGTCACGCTGTACGAGATCGCACGTCGTCGCTCCGCCTGAGCCGAGCTCGAGAGCGCGGCTCGTCCGACCGATAGGCTGTGGGCCACACCGAGTGGGCAGCATCGGCGCTGCCCCGGCTGAGAAGGGGGACAGCATGTCCGACACTGGATACCCGCCGCCACCGCCTCCGGGGGGCCAGCCGCCCGACGACGGCCGAGGACAGCCGATCTCGCCACCGCCGCCGCCGCCCGCTGCGCCGGCCTACGGCCAGGCGCCCGGCCATGACGTCGGCCCGGGATACGGGCAGATGCCGCCGCAGGGGTACACCACGCCCGGCGCACCGGTGGGTCGGCCGAAGACGATCGACCAGGCCGTGCTGCTCATGAGGGTCGGCGCCGGCCTCAGCCTCCTCAGTCTCGTCGTCGGCCTGGGCACGCGCGGGATGATCCGAGACGCCGTGGAGGCTTCCGGTGCCGATCTCACCGCTGGCGAGGTGGCCACGGCGGTGGCCGTCGCCAGTGCAGTCGGCATCTTTGCCGGGCTGGTCGGCATCGGGCTGTGGCTGTGGATGGCCGCGGCCAACGGCAAGGGGCGGAGCTGGGCGCGCATCGTCGCGACCGTGTTCTTCGTGGTCAGCGTCCTGAGCTTCCTCGCCAGCTTCGCCCAACCTTCGACTGCGGTCAGCCGGATCCTGGCTGTCCTTTCCGTGGCGCTCGGCGGCTACATCATCTTCCTGTTGTACCGCCCGGAGTCCTCGGCGTACTACCAGGCCCAGTCGAGGCCGAAGTACTGATCGAGGTGAGCGGTAGGACGGTGGGTGCACCCTCGACCGCCCGTCACCAAGCACTCGCCACACCAGCGTCAGCCCACCCGGACCGCCGGAGGGGCCTGCGGTCGTGGGGTGTCGTGACCGCAGGCGCGGCGCTCGCGGCGCTACTGGTGGCAACGCTCGACCCCAACGAGGCCGGCCACTATCCGACGTGTCCCTTTCTTGCGCTGACCGGCATGTACTGCCCGGGCTGTGGTGGTCTTCGCGCGGTTCATGCACTGGTCCATGGCGAGGTCGGGACCGCTCTCGAACGCAACCCGCTGGTGGTGGGGGTGGCCGTTCTGGTGGGCCTGGTCTGGTTCGGCTGGCTGCTCCGACTGCTCGGCGTCCGGCAGTCGTGGGCCGTCCCCGGCCGGGGATCAGGGAGCCCGGTTGCGGTGTGGAGCGCGCTGGCGCTGGTCTTGGTGTTCGCCGTCGTTCGCAACCTCCCGGGCTGGACCTGGCTGTCGCCGGCATGAGCGAGGTCCGACCCGAGACCGTGGTCCTGCCCGGCCGGGTACTGGTGCCCGGCGTCGGCCAGCTCCGGCTGGCCGAGTTCGGGCTTCGCGCGGCGGCTCGCATCATCGACACCTTCGCGACGGTCAGCATCGTCCTCGCGTTCTACGTGGTCGGTGGGCGGCTGGCGCTGCGATCGGTGGACACCTCCGACGGCGCGCTCGGCCCCGCTGGCACCCGGACGCTGGTGTTCGCCCTCGCCCTCGCCGTCGTCCTGACGGTGCTGTACGACGTCGGCGCCACCGCCGTCCGCGGCGCGACGCTCGGGAAGCGGATCGTCGGCATCAGAGTCATCAGCGCGGCTGACGGAGGCCGACCCGGGTGGTGGCGGGCAGTGCGTCGCTTTGTCCTGCCCGCCGTGTCGAACATCGTGTTCGGGCTGGGCGTGGTGGTCCTGCTGACCCCGATGCTCGACCACCACCGCCGTCAGGGTTGGCACGACATGCTCGCCGGCACGTTGGTGGTCAGCCGCCGGTGAGCCTCTGGCTCAGGCCTTTTCGTCGTCCCACGCGACGACTGGCATCTCGACCGTGTCGACGCCCAGCACCGACTTCTCCTCGGGCTTGGACGGCAGGACGGTGGTGACGTAGTCGAGGCTCGCCGCCTCGATCGGCACGTCGTGCCCGCGCTTCTCCGAGAGGTACCACCGGTGCTCGAGCACCTCGTGGAAGAACTCAGCGGGCTCCAGCTTGCCGGTGAGGTTGCGGGGGACGCGGCGGACGACCGGTTCGTACACGCGGGCCAGCCAGTCGTGCGCGACGATCTCCTCGTCCTCGCCCTGCCGGTCGGTCGCCGCGCGGAACGAGTCGAGATCGTTGAGCAGCCGTCGTGCCTGGTTCTCCTCGACGTCCAGACCGGTGAGGCGCAGCAGGCGCCGCGAGTGGTGCCCGGCGTCCACCACCTTGGGCTGGATCTGGATGTGGGTGCCGTCGAGGTCGGTCGAGATCGAGAGCTCGTCGATGTCGAAGCCGAGCTCGTTGAGGTTGCGGATGCGCTCCTCGACGCGCCACCGGTCGCCCCGCTCGAAGCGCTCCTGGGAGGTCAGCGCCTCCCACAGCTCTTCATAACGAGTGAGGATCATGTTCGAGGTCTCGATCGGGTCGGACGTCTCCTCGAGGAAGCCCCCGGCCTCGAGGTCCATCAGCTCACCGGCGATGTTGACCCGCGCGATGTCCAGGTCGTGGGCCCGCTGCCCGTCGCTGAGACGTTCGCGCAGCTCGCCGGTCTCGGCGTCGACGAGGTAGGCCGCGAACGCCCCCGCGTCGCGGCGGAACAGGGTGTTGGAGAGCGAGACGTCGCCCCACCAGAAGCCGATGAGGTGCAGACGGACCAGCAGGACGGCCAGGGCGTCGATCAGGCGGGTGGCCGTGTCGGGGCGGAGGTTCTGGCTGTACAGCGCGCGGTAGGGCAGGGAGAACTGGAGGTGCCGGGTGATGAGGCACGCGTCCAGCGGCGTGCCGTCGGCGGCCTCGCGACCCCGGACGACCCCGAACGGCTCCACGGCGGGGGTGTCCAGCCGGCCGAGCATCCGCAGCATGTGGTACTCGCGCACCGCGATGTCGGCCTTGATCTCCTTGACCGCGAGCACGCGCCCCGAGAGCTTGACGAACCGGACGACGTGCCGGGAGATCCCGCGGGGCAGCGCGGCGAGATGGTGTTCGGGCCACTCCTCCAGCGGCAGCTCCCACGGGAGGTCGAGCATCGCCGGATCCGGCCGGGCCGAGGTGATCTCCAGTGCCACGGTTTCACTCTCCCATCACGCTCGGGCAGGCAGAGCACCGGGGCGGCACCCTGCTGGGTACCGCCCCGATGTTCTGCCGCTGGTGCTGCAGGCGACTCAGTCGCCGATGCGGACGCCACTCTGGGCGTCGAACATGTGGATGTGGCCGTGTTCGGGGGCGAGGAAGATGGTCTCGCCCTTCTTGGGGGGGTTGCGACCGTCAACGCGAGCGATGAACGGCTTGGGGGGATCCCCGGCGGTCTCTTCGTACTGGGTGGCGCCCTGGGCGGTCCCGTAGATGTAGGCGTCCGCGCCCAGCTCCTCGACGACGTCGACGACCACGGGGATGCCTTCGCCCTCGGTGGTGAGCTTCACGTCCTCGGGACGAACACCCATGGTGATCGTCTTGGAGCTGGCCTCGGAGAGCGTCGCCCGGTCGATCGGGTAGGTGCCCTTGCCGAGCTTGACGCCACCGTCGGTGATCGGCACGTCGAGCAGGTTCATCGCGGGAGAGCCGATGAACCCGGCGACGAACACGTTGTTCGGGTGGTCGTACATGCGGCGCGGGGCGTCGCACTGCTGCAGCAGGCCGTCCTTGAGGACCGCGACGCGGTCACCCATCGTCATGGCCTCGACCTGGTCGTGGGTGACGTACACCGTGGTGACGCCGAGCCGGCGCTGCAGCGAGGCGATCTGGGTGCGGGTCTGGACGCGGAGCTTGGCGTCGAGGTTCGACAGCGGCTCGTCCATGAGGAACACCTGGGGCTGGCGCACGATCGCGCGTCCCATGGCCACCCGCTGACGCTGACCACCGGAGAGCGCCTTCGGCTTGCGCTCGAGGTAGGCGCCGAGGTCGAGGATCTTGGCGGCTTCCTCGACGCGCTTGCGGATCTCGGCCTTGTCGGTGCCGGCGATCTTGAGCGCGAAGCCCATGTTGTCGGCCACCGACATGTGCGGGTACAGAGCGTAGTTCTGGAAGACCATCGCGACGTCACGGTCCTTGGGGGACAGGTTGGTCACGTCGCGGTCGCCGATCCAGATCTTGCCGCCGTTGACCTCCTCCAGACCCGCGAGCATGCGCAGGGAGGTGGACTTGCCGCAGCCCGACGGGCCGACCAGAACGAGGAACTCGCCGTCCTCGATGTCGATGTTGAGCTTGTCGACACTGGGGATCGGGTTCCCGGGGTACTGACGAGTCGCCTCGTCGAACTTCACTGTTGCCATGGCTTCGTTGCCTCTTTCCTTCACCGGCAGGTACGTGCCGGACGATCCTTCGTAAAGGGCCCGCGGAGTGAGCGCGGACAGCACCCGACGGCGGGCGTTGCGGTCAGTCTGCCGCACTGCGCAGTGGTTGGCCATCCCCGCTCATGATGTCGGCGGACGCGCTCACCTGAGCGCGTGGGCCCTTGTCTGACACGATCTTGCTGGACTTGCACAATGGCGAGCACAAAACGGTCACGATACCTTCTGGCTTTCAGCAAGGTCTTGCTGCAAGCCGAAAGAACTTGCTACCTTCTCGCCACCGTCAGGGTGCACCGACGCTCCCTGCAGTGTCACAAGGAGAACCTATGCACACTCGCGCCCTCAGCGCGGCAGCCCTGACGGGTGTGGCCGCACTGCTCCTGAGCGCTTGCGGAGGCAGCGACCCGACGCCGGCCGCCTCAGGATCCACCACCACCGCTGCCGAGACCCCGGCCGACACCCCCACCACGACCGGCCCACCGGTGCGGGACCCCAACGCCCAGCTGGTCATCTGGACCGACGCGGACCGTTCGACCGCAGTCACCAAGTACGCACAGGCCTTCGGCGAGGAGAACGGCATCACCGTCGCCGTCCAGATCGCCACCGACACCCGTCAGCAGTTCAAGGACGCGACCAAGGTGGGTCAGGGCCCGGACGTCGTCGTCGGCGCCCACGACTGGCTCGGCGAGCTGGTCCAGAACGCCACGGTGGCCCCCGTCCAGCTGTCGGCCGAGGTCGCAGCACAGCTCGACCCCAACGCGGTGGCGGCGACGAAGTTCAACGGCCAGACCTACGGCGTCCCCTACGCCGTGGAGAACATCGCCCTCATGCGCAACACGGCGCTGGCTCCCGAGGCCCCCAAGACCATGGACGCGCTGGTCGCCGAGGGCACCAAGATCAAGAAGGCCAGTGGCGGCAAGGTCACCAACGTCCTGGTCCAGCAGGTCGGCAAGACTGGCAACGCCTACTACACCTACCCCTACCTCAGCGCCTTCGGCGGTGGCATCTTCGGGACCAAGGCCAACGGCGACTACGACCCGAGCAAGCTCATCGTGAACAGTCCCGACTCCATCAAGGGCGCCGAGGTGCTGGCCAAGCTGGGCAAGGAGAAGGTCCTGTCCACCAACGTCGGAGACGACAACGCCGAGGGCCTGTTCACCGCGGGCAAGGCGCCGTTCTTCATCACCGGCCCGTGGTCGACCGCCAACGCCAAGAAGGCCGGCATCAAGTACGCGGTCAGCCCGCTGCCTTCGCTGGCTGGCGGCGGACAGATGCAGCCGTTCCTCGGGGTGCAGATGTTCTATGTCTCCGCCAAGGCCAAGAACGCGATCCTGGCCCAGGAGTTCGTGACCAGCTACGTCACGCGCAAGGACGTCCAGCTCGCGCTCTACGAGGCCACCGGCCGTCCGCCGGCCCTGACCGAGGCCTACAACGAGGTCGCGGCCAAGGACGCCGACGTCCAGGCGTTCTTCGAGGCCGGCAAGGGCGGCAAGCCGATGCCCAACATCCCGGCCATGAACTCGGTGTGGGGCCCGCTCGGCCAGGCGGCCGCTGACGTGATCTCCGGCAAGTCGGGCGCCAAGGCGCGCTTCGACGCCGCGCAGAAGGAGATCGCGGCCAACATCGCCAAGGGCTGACGCCCCTCCCGCGTCCCGGGCTGGCCAGCCGCCCGGGACGCGGGATCCCGCTCTCCCTTCTCGGCGTCCTCACGATGCCGACCCCTTGAGCTTGCCCGCACCGTCGCGGTCGCTTCGGCCTGCTGCGCTGCGCGGTGACTTCCGTCTGCTGCACCGGAGGATTGCATGGCTACTGGCACCACCCCTGACACCTCGCCCAAGACCCGCTTCGGCCCCCCGGGAGGGCGCGGTCGGTCGGGTATCTCCGGCCTCGGCCCGATCCGGACCCCGCTGTGGGCCGTCGTCCTGAAGTGGGTCCTGCTCGCCCTGGTCGTGGCGTTCGGGGCTTATGTCGCCCAGCAGGCGATCGAGGCCGGCTACACCTTCGCGGTCGTCGGGATCGCCCTGGTCGTCATGGCGATCCTCGCGGTCTACTCGACGCGACGCGCCGTCCCGCTGAAGTACCTCCTGCCAGGCATGCTGCTGCTGGTCGCCCTTCAGATCTGGCCGATCGCCTACACCGTCGCCACGGCCTTCACCAACTACGGCGACGGGCATTCCCTCTCCAAGACCGAGGCCACCACCTCGATCGTGGCCAACTCCGTCCAGGAGGTCGAGGGCTCGCCGCGGTACCGGCTGAGCATCGCGGTCCCGGAGGGAGGGGACCCCGCCACCAGCGAGCTGGTCTTCCTCCTCACCGACCCGGACGGCGCGTCGTTCGTCGGTGACCTCAAAGGGCTGACCGACCTGCCGGCCGACGGCGTTCAGAAATCTGAGACCGGCAAGATCCTGCAGGCACCCGGGTACACCGTGCTCGATGCGACCCAGGTCAACGCCCGCGGCGCCGACCTCGGCACGTTCGCCGTGCCGACCGAGAACGGCGGTGGGATCAAGGCCTCAGGGCTCAGCGAGGCGTTCGAGGGCAAGACCACGGTCGTCTACGACGAGGGTGCGGACACGCTGACCGACACGGTGAGCGGCAAGGTCTATGTCCCGAGGAACGCCTTCTGGGCACCGCAGGACGGCGAAGGTGACCCGTATGCCACGGGGTGGAAGGAGAACGTCGGGTTCAAGAACTTCAGTACGTTGCTGACCAGCGACACCATCCGCGCCGGTTTCTTCAAGATCCTCCTCTGGAACGTCGCCTTCGCGACGATCTCTGTGGGAGGGACCTTCATCATCGGGATGCTGCTCGCCCTGCTGTTCAACGACGAACGGATCAAGGGCCGCAAGATCTTCCGGTCGATCCTCATCCTCCCCTACGCCATCCCCGGCTTCGTGACCGCGCTGCTCTGGGCGTTCATGTTCAACCAGGAGTTCGGGCTGGTCAACGATCTCACGGGCCTCAACGTCGACTGGCTCGGCAACGGCTGGGCGGCCAAGGCCGCGATCCTCATCGCCAACCTGTGGCTGGGCTTCCCCTACATGTTCCTGGTCTGCACCGGTGCCCTGCAGTCGATCCCGAGCGACGTGCGAGAGGCGGCCAAGATCGACGGCGCCTCACCCGCGCGCACGCTGAGGTCGATCATCATGCCGCTCCTGCTCGTGGCGGTGGGGCCGCTGCTGATCGCCTCGTTCGCCTTCAACTTCAACAACTTCACCCTGATCTTCCTGATGACCGAGGGCGGGCCGTACGAACAGGGCGACACAACGATCGGCTCCACCGACCTGTTGATCACCTATGCCTTCCGTCTCGCGTTTGCCGGAACCACCCCGAACTTCGGTCTGGCCTCCACGGTCTCGATCTTCATCTTCGTCATCGTCGCGCTCATGAGCTACAGCGGGTTCCGACGCACCAAGTCCCTGGAAGAGGTGAACTGACATGAGCACCGATGCCCTCAGCGGAGGTCTCACCCAGACGGTGGTCGGTGAGGAGGCCAAGCGTGGTTCGGCGAACGCGAGCAGGAGTCGCCCGCGTGGTGCTGGTGGCCTGTGGTGGAGGTACGTGCTCGTCGCGGTCGTCATGGTCTGGGCGCTGTTCCCGATCGTCTACCTGTTGTCGGCCGCCCTCAATCCGGCCGGCAACCTGACCTCGGCCAAGCTCATCCCGACCGAGTTCTCCGGCAACAACTTCAGCACGCTGTTCAGCGATGCGTCCCGGCCGTACCTGTCCTGGTACAAGAACGCGATGATCATCGGCCTGGTCGGTGCGGTGGGCCAGAGTTTCATCGGGGCCTGTGCCGCGTACGCGTTCTCGCGCATGCGGTTCACGGGTCGCCGTCCCGGGCTCCTGGCGCTGCTGTTGCTCCAGCTGTTCCCGGCTCTGCTGACCTTCACCGCGCTCTACCTCTCCTTCGCCAAGGTCGGCGAGATCCTCCCGGGCGTGGGGCTCAGCACCATCTGGGGTCTGATCCTGGTCTACATGGGCAGTGCCATGGGTGCCAACGTGTGGCTGCTCAAGGGATACTTCGACACCATCCCTCGCGAGCTGGACGAGGCGGCCAAGGTCGACGGCGCCAGCCACGCACGCATCTTCTTCACGATGACGCTGCGGCTGGTCCTGCCCATCCTGGTCACGGTGTTCATGATCGGGTTCGTCGGGCTGTACTCCGAGTTCCTGCTGGCCAGCATCTTCCTGGTCGACGTGGACTCACAGACGCTCGGCGTGGGCCTGTACAGCATGACTGTCGGCAACGAGCGGAACCGATTGTTCGGGCAGTTCGCCGCCGGTGCGCTCCTGGCGTCGCTGCCGGTGGTGCTGCTGTACCTCGGCGCGCAGAAGTACCTCATCGGTGGCCTGACCCAGGGCTCGGTGAAGTGACCTCCGAAGACCTCCTCGGACAGCCGCACCACGACGGCTCCGCCCTGTACGTGTCAGACCTCCACCCGCGCCCGGGCGCCACCGTCCGGGTTCGGGTTCGGGTGCCGCACGTGGCCGACGTGACTGCGGTGCACGTCCGGCTCACGCCCGACGCGGAGCCGATGTTCGTCGCGGCCACCGAGGCGGAACGCGGCGACATCGAGGCGTGGTGGGTGGCGGACATCGTCTGCCACAACCCGGTCACCAACTACCGGTTCGTCCTGGAGGGCGGCCCGACCGCCTACCAGTGGCTCAACGGCACCGGGATCCACCTGCGCGACGTCCCCGATGCCGCCGACTTCCGGATCGTGGCCCACCCCAGCCCGCCGCCCGCGTGGGCGAGCGGGGCGATGGTGTACCAGGTCTTCCCTGACCGGTTCGCCCGCTCGGCGGCGGCCGATGAACGACCGGTGCCGGACTGGGCGGTCCCGGCGAAGTGGGAGGACGCCGTCGCGACGAGCAGCGGGGAGGTGGCTCGCCAGCTGTACGGCGGGGACCTCGACGGCATCGTGGAGCACCTGGACCACATCGTCGACCTCGGTTTCAGCGTCCTGTACCTCACGCCGTTCTTCCCGGCCCGCTCCAACCACCGGTACGACGCGAGCAGCTTCGGTGAGGTCGACCCGGTGCTGGGCGGGACCGAGGCCCTCGACCGACTGGTCGACGCCTGCCACGCGCGTGGGATCAAGGTGATGGGTGACTTCACCGCCAACCACACCGGTGCGGCGCACGAGTGGTTCGTTGCCGCCCAACGCGATCCGGAGAGCCCGGAGCGGGCCTTCTACTTCTGGGAGGGCGGGGCCTACGTCGGCTGGCTCGGGGTGAAGTCGCTCCCGAAGCTCAACTACGACAGCCTCGAGCTCCACCGTCGGGTCCTCGACGACCCGAAAGGCGTGGTGCGCCAGTGGATCTCCGGCGAGCACCCGCTCGACGGGTGGCGGGTGGACGTGGCCAACATGACCGGCCGCTACAAAGCGCAGGACCACAACCGGGCCGTCGCGGAGGGGATGCGTGCGGCGGTGGCCGAGGTGCACCCGGACGCCCTGCTCGTCGGCGAGCACTGCCACGACTACACCGCCGACGCGCAGGGCCTGGGCTGGCACGGCGTGATGAACTATGCCGGTTTCACGCGCCCGATCTGGACCTGGCTGCGCGACGCGGGCTATGCCCCGTCGTTCCTGGGGTCGCCGATGAAGGTGCCGCGTCTCGGCGGGCAGTCCGTGATGGAGACGATGCGCGAGTTCGCGGCCGGCATCCCCTGGACCAGCCTCACCCACAGCTTCGCGCTGGCCGGGTCGCACGACACCACCCGCATCCGCAGCCTGGTCGGTGTCGACTCCCGGCAGGTGGACGTCGCGGCGGCGCTCCTGTTCACCCTGCCGGGGATCCCGATGGTGACCTATGGCGACGAGATCGGGATGCGAGGCGACTTCGGGGAGGACGGTCGTCGACCGATGCCATGGGGAGCCGACGGTGAGCACTGGGACGGCCGGCTGCACGAGGTGTACCGCAGCCTCGTCCGCCTGCGGGCCGAGTCGCCGGCGCTGCGGGAGGGCGGGCTCCGGTGGGTCCATGCGGGCGACAACCTGCTGGTCTTCCTCCGGGAGACCCCGACCGAGCGAGCGCTGGTCCATGTGGCTCGTGCCGCCCACGAGCCGGTCGAGCTGGATCTGAGACACCTGTCCGGCATCCGGGACGCGACTACGAGAATCGGGCCCGCGCTGACGTGTGGTGAGGGCACCATCGTGCTGCGCGCCGACGCGCCCGCGGTGGGCGTCTGGACCTGGTGAGGACGTGACGGTGAGGGCCAGGCTGTCCGATATCGCGGCTCACGCCAACGTGAGCGAGGCGACGGTCAGCCGCGTCCTGAACGACAAGCCCGGGGTCTCCGAGAGCACGCGTCAGGCCGTCCTCACCTCGGTGGACGTGCTGGGGTACGACCGGCCCAGTCGCCTGCGCCGCACCAGTGCCGGCCTGGTCGGTCTGCTCATGCCCGAGCTGACCAACCCGATCTTCCCGGCCTTCGCCCAGGTCATCCAGACCAGCCTGTCGCGGCACAGCTACACCCCCGTGCTGTGCACCCACACCCCCGGTGGGGTGAACGAGGACGAGTACGTCCAGATGCTGCTGGACCGCGGGGTCGCCGGGATCATCATGATCTCGGGGATGCACGCCGACGTCACCCAGAACGTCGACCGTTATGCCGCACTGTGCGCGCGAGGGCTGCCGATCGTGCTGATCAACGGATATCGGGAGGGCATCGACGCGCCGTTCATCTCCAACGACGACGTGGCCTCGATGGAGCTGTCGATCAGCCACCTAGCCCACCTCGGCCACACGCGTATCGGTCTGGCGGTCGGTTCGGACCGCTACGTGCCGGTGATCCGCAAGATCGCCGGGTTCCGGAACTCGATGAAGTCGCTGCTCGGTCTGGACGACGTCGAGGAGCTGATCGCGCGGTCGGTGTTCTCGGTCGAGGGCGGGCACTCCGCCGCCCTCGGGTTGATCGCGCGCGGGTGCACCGCCGTCGTATGCGGGTCGGACATGATGGCGCTCGGCGCCGTCCGGGCGGCGCGGCAGGAGGGGCTGCGGGTCCCCGAGGACTTCTCGGTCGTCGGTTATGACGACTCGACGCTGATCGCGTTCACCGACCCCCCACTGACCACGGTTCGCCAGAGCGTGCTCTCGATGAGCGAGGCTGCGGTGCGGGCCCTGCTCGACGAGATTCGGGGCGAGCCGGCTCCGCGGGCCGAGTACGTCTTCCGGCCCGAGCTGGTCGTCCGCTCGTCGACGGGGGCGGTGCCGGCGTCCGCGCCGGACCCGCAGCAGCACCCTCGCGGCTGAGCTGTTCTCGCCGGCCGGACGCCGCGGGTCCTCCCGCGGATGGAGGGGGTCAGGAGCCTGAGCTGCGGAGCCGGACCAGCTCGGCCAGGACGTCACGGACGTCTTCGGGGCTGTCGACCCGGAATGCCGCCACCGTCGCGCCGTCCCCGACCTTGACCCCGACGTCGTCCTTCGAGAGCACCGCGAACACGTCCTCGTCGGTGCGGTCGTCACCGAGGTACACCAGGGCGTCCGCGCCGACCTCCGTGCCGAGCGCGCGCATCGCGGTGCCCTTGTCGGCGGCGACGACCGCGAGCTCGACGACGTGCTTGCCCTCCAGGACGTGCACCCCGACCTGATCGCGGCCGTAGGCGAGGGCCGCCTGCTCGGCAGCGCGGGCGACCTCGGGGTCGGCTGCGCGGGTGTGGAGCACGCGGGCGGTGGGCTTGGACTCGACGCGGACGCCGTCGTGTCCAGCCGCGATCTCGAGGAGCCCCGCCTCCAGATCGGTCAGCAGGTCGTTCGCCTCGTCACCGACCATGGCCTCCGCCGTGCTCGACTCCGCGCCGTGGCTCCCGATGCGAGCGACCGCGGTGTCCGCCAGCCCGGTCAGGTCGGTGAGGGTCTGCAGGTCGCGACCGGAGACCACCGCAGCCCAGGTGTTCGGCAGGTCGGCGAGCGCGAGGAGCGAGTCGACGCTGCCGGGCAGGGCGCGGGCGTCCATCGGGTCGAGGGCGAACGGTGCGAGGACCCCGTCGAAGTCCGACCCGACGAGCAGACGTGGCACCCGGGCGACAGCGGCCAGCGCCGCGTACAGGTCAGGCTCCGGCATGGGGGTCCTTGTCGCTGGGCGTGTGGTGGAGGTTGGTGCGGCTGCGGTGCTGGTGGTCGTTGTGGGCCCGCTCGGGGGCGGCCTCGAGCGCGCTGAGGAACCGCTCAGCCCAACGCTGGACGTCGTGGTCGTGCACCCGCCGACGCATCGCCTTCATCAGCCGGCGCTTCTCGGAGTCCGGGGCGTTGATGGCGTGCAGGATGGTCTGCTTCAGTCCGGCGATGTCGTGGGGGTTGCAGGCGTACGCCTGGTGCAGCTCGTGCCACGAGCCGGTGAACTCGGACAGGACCAGCGCGCCACCTCCGTCGTGTCGGCAGGTGACGTACTCCTTGGCCACCAGGTTCATGCCGTCCCGCAGCGGCGTCACCAGCATGACGTCGGCGGCCAGGAACATCGCGGCCATCTCCGCGCGCGGGTAGGAGTGGTGCAGGTAGTGCACGGCGGCGGCGCCGATGCCGGAGTACTCACCGTTGATGTGGCCGACGGTGCCCTCGATCTCGATCCGCAGGTCCTGATAGGCCTCGACACGTTCGCGGCTCGGAGTGGCCACCTGGACGAACGTGACCTCCGGTGGGCCGATGACCCCGTCGTGCAGCAGCTCGCCATAGGCCTTGAGCCGGTGGCGGATCCCCTTGGTGTAGTCGAGTCGGTCGACGCCGAGCACCAGGGTGTCCGGGCTCCCCAGCGACTCACGGATCTCCTTCGCGCGGGCCGCGACCTCGGGTGTCCTGGCCAGGGCCTGCAGACCTTGGAAGTCGACCGAGATCGGGATGGCGCTGGCGCGCACGCGACGCAGCTTGCCGTCCTGGGTCAGTGAGACCGTGTCGCCCTTGGTCAGGTGACCGGCCAGCCGCCGCGCGGCCCGCAGGAAGTTCTGGGCGTCGGCGACCCGTTGGAACCCGAGGAAGTCGGCCCCCAGCAGGCCGTCGATGATGCCGTTGCGCCACGGGAGCTGGGCGAACAGCTCGACGGGTGGGAACGGGATGTGGTTGAACCAGCCGATACGGACGTCGGGTCGCAGCTCGCGGACCATCGCCGGGACCAGCTGGAGCTGGTAGTCGTGGACCCAGACGGTCCCGTTCTCGGCGACCACCTCGCACACGGCCTCGGCGAAGCGCCGGTTGACGGCCTGGTAGGCCTGCCACCACTGCCGGTGGAACTGCGCGGGGACGATGACGTCGTGGTAGATGGGCCAGAGGGTGTCGTTGGAGAAGCCCTCGTAGTAAGCCCCGACCTCGTCCTCGGACAGCGGCACCGGGCGCAGATACATCCCCTGCTCGGTGAACGGCTCGGGGGCGTCGCCGGCCGACCCGGCCCAGCCGACCCAGGCGCCGTCGCGGTCGGTCATCACCGACTCCATCGCGGTGACGAGCCCGCCGGGGCTCCGCCGCCACTCGACGTCGCCGTCGGGGCCCTCGACACGGTCGACGGGCAGACGGTTGGCGACGATGACCAGGTCGAAGGTGGCTGGTTGGCCCGGCACGATCAGCTCCTGCGTTGTCGGGGGTGTCCTCAGCCTATGTCGTGCCCCGGTCGGCCCCGGTTCATCCCCTGTCGCGCCGATGATCCGAGCCCTGAGCACCTCTGGCGCCGGTCACGCTGCGGCACTACCGTCGGTGCATGAGGGTCTCCGATGTCATCAGGTCCAAGGGCACCGAGGTGGTCACGGTGCGGCCCGACCACACCGTCTCCGAGCTGCTCGCCCTGCTCGCCGAGCACCGGATCGGCGCGGTCGTGGTCAGCACCGACGGCACCACGGTCGACGGCATCGTCAGCGAGCGGGATGTGGTCCGCCACCTCCACCGCACCGGTTCAGGAGTGCTCGAGAGTGCGGTCTCCACGATCATGACCGCTGACGTGTCCACCGCCAGTCCCGAGCAGCCCGTGCAGGAGCTGGCCAAGATGATGACCGACCGTCGCATCCGGCACGTGCCGGTCGTCGTCGACGGTCAGCTCCGCGCGATCGTCAGCATCGGGGACATCGTCAAGCAGCGGATCGACGAGCTCCAGACCGAGCGGGACCAGCTGGTCGACTACATCCACCAGTAGCCCTTGCCGAGCGCATACCGTAGTCACATGACGACGGAGGCGCTCGGGGGGACCTCGCCCTCCGGTGAGCCCGCCGACGCCGGAGCCGAGTCGGTGATGGAGCGGGTCGGTCGTTATCGGCTGGTCCAGCAGCTCGGTGAAGGTGGCATGGGGATCGTCCACCTCGCCCTGGACCCCTCGGGACGCGCCGTGGCGCTCAAGCTGCTCCGCCCTCATGTGGCGCACGACGCCCAGGCTCGGCAGCGGCTCAGCCGTGAGGTGGAGACCCTGCAGCGGGTCCGTGACCCGCGGGTCGCCCCGGTCCTGGACGCGAACCTGACGGCCGACCGTCCCTACCTCGTCACTCGTTATGTCCCGGGCCCGTCGCTGGACGAGGTCGTCCGCCAGTCCGGCCCGATGGACGCGGCCGGCCTGTACGAGCTGGGGCACGGGCTCGCCCAGGCCCTCGAGGCGATCCACGCCGCGGGGGTCATCCATCGCGACCTCAAGCCCGGCAACGTGCTCCTCGCCGACGACGGTCCGGTCATCATCGACTTCGGCATCGCCCACATCGCCGACGACATCCGGATCACCATGACCGGGCTGGTGATGGGGACGCCGGGATATCTCTCGCCCGAGGTCGTCGAGGGTGCGCCGGTCACCGCGGCCACCGACTGGTGGGGTTGGGCCAGCACGCTGGCCTTCGCTGCCTCGGGGGCGCCACCGTTCGGGCGTGGTCCGATGGACGTCGTGCTCTCCCGCGTGAGCCGCGGGGACGCGGACCTCGCGGCGGTGGACCCACGGCTCGCGCCGCTGTTGTACGCCGCACTCTCGCCGGACCCCACTCAGCGCCCCCACGCAGGTGTCGTGCTGGATGCGCTCGAGCGGTACGCCGCCGGGACGCCCGTCACCGAGGCGCTTCCCGCCGGATGGGACACACCCCGCCCCCGCCGCGGCGAGCCGGTGGACCGGCGCGGAACCCAGGTGATGCCGCCGGTGCCGCCCCCGGTCGGACCGCTCAGCCCGGGAGGGGCAGCCGCCGCGTATGCACCGGTCGGGTCCCAGCCCGCGCCGCTGCCGCCGGTGGCCCTGCCGCAGGACGACCCCTGGCCAGTACCGCGGGACGACCTCCGGGCGCGCCGGACGCGGGATGCGCCCGAGGACGAGCTGGATGTCTGGGGGGAGCAGGTCGGCTGGGGGGAGCAGGAAGGCTGGGGCGAGGGGAACGGCTGGGGGGAGCAGGACGGTCCGACCGGGGAGGAGGTCGACCCCACCGGCCCCGGCCAGCCCGACCCCCGGATCGGGCGCGACCGGCGGACGGGCAGTCTCGCGGCGTTGCTGGTGCTGGTAGCCGCCCTCACCGCCGGGTATCCACTCCTTGGTGTCGGCGCGCTCGTGGTGTGGTCGCTGGCCGCCCGCACCGCTGATCGGGCGGTGACCTCGCTGGTGGTGCGCCGCTATCACCGGGGCAGCCGCCGCAGCGACGTCCCGCTGGCTGTGCTGGCCTCGCCGTGGCACGTCGTGGTCGCGCTGCTCGGCACGCTGATGTCGCTCGTGCTCCCCGCGATCGTGGCAGCCGCGGTCGCCTACAGCGCTGCCTTCGGGCTCGCCGCGCTCCTGGGGGACCCGGCGCGACCCAGCTCGATGCCGGCACTCGCCGCAGGGATGACCTGTGGTCTGCTCGTCGCCTGGTGGGGTCCGGGCGGCACGGGGCTGCGCCGCGGTAGCCGGTCGTTGGTGAGAGGGCTGACCCCCGGACCGCGTTCGCGCCAGGGTCTGGTCGTCGGGTCCCTGGTGCTGGCCGTGGTCGTGGTCGTGGTCGCCTACACGAGCAACGGTGCGATCCCGGACTGGACTCCGATGGTCGCGCCGCCGAACGCCCTGACGCCTTGAGCCGTTGACGCTGCGATGTCTGTAACCCGCCGCCCGGTCAACCGCTCTCGCCCGCCCGCCGACTCCTCCACCCCGCCTCCCGCACCTCGCCCCCCGCGCCGGCCCATCGGCCTGAGCCGCAGCCGGTGGTGGCAGGCCGAGCCGCCGACCGACCCCCTGCCGATGGTCTCGGTGCTGCGGGGCACGCCTTATCGCAACCCGACCGTGATCAGGGTGCAGCAGGAGAAGGACGCGCGAGCGTCACTCGACCTGGCGCTGCGGGTCGGCGAGCTGATGCTTCGCTGCGGTGCCGACGCCCCGCGGGTCGAGGCGAGCGTGGTCGCGGTCGCGGCCGCGGCGGGACTGGACAACCTCGAGGTGGACATCACGCTCCAGTCGCTGCTGCTGCAGTGCACCACCCCCGAGGGAACACCGATCACCCAGCTGCGGGTGGTGCGCTCCTCGACCCGTGACTTCTCCCGGCTGGTGGCGGTCCACGAGTTCGTCGAGTCGCTGGTCGAGGGCGAGTTCGACCGTGACGAGGCGGCCCGCAGACTGCGAGAGATCCGCAAGGCGCCGCGGTTCTGGCCCTCGTGGGCGGTGACGGCCGGCGCCGGCCTGTTGGCCGGGGCGGTGTCGCTGATGCTCGGCGCGGGACTGCTGGCCGCGGTCGTTGCGGGGCTGGCGACGGTGCTGGTCGACAAGGTCTCACGGCGGGTCGGCCGCCGCGGGCTGCCCGAGTTCTACGCCTCGGCGCTCGGTGGCTTCATCGCCACGGTGGTGGCCTGGCTCGCCTACAGCCTGGGAGCGATCGGCTGGATCCCGGTGTCCCAACCCGACTTCGCCTTCATGGTCGCCGGCGGAATCACCGTGCTGCTGCCCGGGCGGACCATGGCCGCCGCGTTCGAGGACGTGATCTCCGGATACTCGGTGACCGGTGCCGGGCGGATCCTGGGCGTGCTGCTGACCACGGCAGGGATCATCCTCGGGGTCGCCACCGGTCTGACCGTCACCCTGCGGGTCGCCGAGCTGGTCGGGTCCTCGATCGTGACGCCGAACGTCGTCGGCCTCCGGGCCGACCAGTCCCCGGTCGCGGTCGGCCTGATCGGTGCGCTGGTGGTCGGCACCGCCGCGACGGCGTTGCTGCGCAACCGCCGCAAGCTGATGCTGGCGAGCGCCGTGTTGTGCAGCACCGGCGCCGGGACCGCCATGCTGCTGGAGCGCGGCGCGGGCACCGGACACCTCACGGCCATCGGGCTCGCCGCCGTCGCGATCGGTTTCCTCGGCCGGCTGGTCGCCCTCCGTTCGGGAGCACCGGCCATGGTGCTCGTCGTCCCGGCGTCGTTCGGGCTGCTTCCCGGCCTGGCCATCTTCCGTGGCCTGTACGAGATGGTGGTGGCGGCGCGCCCCGACGCGGGTTCGCTCACCGTCGCCGGGGGCCTGACCACCCTGCTCGGCGCGTTCGCGGTCCTGCTCGCGATCGCCGCGGGAACGGTCCTGGGCGAGTTCCTCGCCGCCCCGTTCGACCACCGCGCCGTCCAGAAGCGCCGGGCGCGTCGGCGGTAGGCGACGGGGGAGTTTTCGGGACGGGGTATCGGGTTGGTGAGTGGGGGGAGGAGGGAGCAGGTCGGGTCGGGCGGGGGTTCAGGGCTCGGGTGGGCGGCGTCCCGAGTGTCACTCTTTGCAGCCTGGTCCGCGCCATGACGTGGACCAGCCTTCAAACACTGAAAGCCGGGGGCGTCGGAATCGGTCGGGGCTGTCAGTGGCCGTCGGGGGGAGCGAGTGGGGGGCGTCCCGAGTGCCACTCTTTGCAGCCTGGTCCGCGCCATGACGTGGACCAGCCTTCAAACTCTGAGAGTCGGGCAGCGAGGCGCGCGTCGGGGGCGGCGGAGGGTGTCGACCGACGAGGGCGACTGGCGCGGAGAGTCGTTCAGCCGCTCGCCCGAAAGGGCGCCGGGGGAAGTGCGAACTGCGCCGCCGGTACGATGGCCGGGCCCGTCCGGCCGATGCCGTGGGCCTGCTGGCGTGGCGCAATTGGTAGCGCACCTGTCTTGTAAACAGGCGGTTAGGGGTTCGAGTCCCCTCGCCAGCTCTCGCTCCTTACCTTGCCCTCTACCCCTCTCACCTGCGATGATGTGCCCATCGGCATTCTTGCCGTCGTGGACACAGGCTGACAGGGATGGACACGCCAACGAGCGGGTTCGGGGCACTGACCTGAAGGGGCTGCGTAGTCTGCGCGGTGCCCTCGGTGACCGATTCCTCGCCGGAATCGCGTTCAGCACCGGAGCCCGCTCCTACAACTACGAGGACCGGATCTACGTGATGCCCCTGGACCGCCTCTGGCGTCCCATCCGATAACCCGTCGTCATCCCGGTGACTGCCTGCACCGGGGCAGAAGTCACCGTATGTGCCCACCGGTGTTGCACGTCTATCGCACGACCCAACGAGATGGCCGCTTGGCGCTGCGTCTGTGCAGGTCACAGGCCTGCCCGGCGGTGGAGAACTCTGTCTTGTCAACAGGCGGCGAGGAGTTCGAGTCCCCTCGCCAGTTCGAATCACATGGTGCAAAAAAGAGATTCGCGCTGCGCTGGACGGGCTGGGAGTCCGGCGAGATAGCGGGGAAGTCGCGGCCGCCGGCGAACAAGCGTGCGAAGAGGAACCAGAACGTCCGAAATGGGTGGAAGGCTTCGGTCCATGCCACTCACCTTCGCTGGGACCCTCGATCGCTCCGCTGCGGTTGGCGCTGCGCGCCAACTGGCGGCGTTGGTCAGATCTGATCTCGTCGCCGAGGCGTGGGACCGGGAGTCGGTGCTGCCGGGCACGACGGTCGGTGGCCTGACCCGTCATCTGGTCAGCCAGCCGGAGTGTGCCGTCGAGTTCCTTGCGATGCCCGGCCCAGCAGACGCGCCACTGCTCAGCCTGGTCGGCCACTACGATCTCGTCAACTGGCTCGCAGCGCCGATCTCGGCCCCGGAGAACACCTCCATCCGCGACGAGTTCAACCAGCTCGGCTCGGCCGGGCAGGCCGACTCCGTCGCCGTACTCGACCGGTCACTCGACCTGCTGGACTCGGCGATCGATGCAGCCGGGCCGACGACCTATGTGCCATGGCAGAACTGCGTGTTGGCCACCGACGACTTCCTCGTCGTGCGGCTGATGGAGATGGTGGTGCACGCCGACGATCTCGCGTGCAGCGTGGGAATGCCGACTCCCGAGTTCAGTCCTGAGGTTTTCGAGCCCGTCCTCGCTCTCCTCGCGGCGCTCGCCGCGAGGCGACACGGCGAGGGCCCCGTGCTGCGCACACTGAGTCGAGGAGAGCGCGCGGCAGGGCCGGTATCGGCTTTCTGAGGAGGTCCACCCTCCGGGCAGACTCGGGCCGTCACCAACGGTTTGGGACCAGGGACCGCCGGCCGTGGTGAATCTGCCGTTCAGGGTGCGGCCAGGCACGCGGCACCGGGCCAGGGAGCAGGAGCTCAGCCCCAAGGTGAACTCCCGCTGGCTCGCTTCGGCCACGGGGCCTCGAGCATCAGGCTGTGGTGGGTGGGTCGCTGCCGCCGCTGCCGGCCTCGCGTTGGCTCCGACCCCCTCCCCTTGGGATCACCAGTTCGACCACCAACACACGGATCGCGCACAGGGTCACCAAAGGCGGGATCGGGGCGCTGACCCGGCAGCTGGCCGCCGAAGGTGCGCCCTACGGGATCCGGGCGAACTGCGTCAACCCCGGGATGGTGCGCACCCCCGCCATCGAGGGCGACCTGCTGGCCTCCGACCACCCGACGCGGACCATCGCGACGCACATCCCGCTCGGCCGGATCGGCCTCCCCGAGGAGGTCGCGGCCTGTGCGCTGGTCCTGGCCTCGGACGAGGCGTCCCACGTCACCGGGGCCAATCTGGTTGTCGACAGGGGCTGGTCGGCCGTCCTTCCCGGCTGAGCGGTTCCACATCGACGCCCGGGTAACGCTGCGACATCCTGACCAGCTCGGAGACCAACACCCGGTCATCGTTAGCCGGGCCAGGCTCCGGACACGAGCACCACCGATCGACGAAAGTCGGCGTTGTCCACGAAGATCGCCGCCAGGCCATGGACCGCCCGCTCGACGGTGGCGGGGTCATCGAGCCGTGACGGTCCGGGCCTACCGAACGTCGTTCGTCGACGGTCCGGTCAAGATGGTGCACGCAGGCCGGGCGTCTTGTCTCAGAAGGGTGGGATCGACGTCATGACAGAACAGTGGCCCAACCACGGCCGCGATCTCCATCTCGAGCTGGACCGTCGGCACGTCCGAGCGAGTCTGGAGGAAGCGCTACGAGATGCGGTGCGTCAGGGCCGGCTGACACCGAGGACCATCTTGCCGTCTTTACGGTCGTTGGCGGCCGATCTGGCAGTCGCCCGAAACACCGTGGTCGATGTGTACGGACAGTTGGTCGTGGAGGGCTGGCTGGTCAGGGCCTCGGCAAAGTCGGTTCATGACTCGGCCAAGAGCTTGATCGGGCGGCGGCTGTCGCGGGCGTGATGTCGTAGCCCGGCGGTGATGCCGGCCCCGCCGGCGAGGCGGAGCAGGCTGATCCCGGTGTTGCGGAGAGTGGCCATGACTTGGGGTCCGGAGCCGATGCGGAGTTGGTGGCGGTCTTCGTCGAAGACGACATCGCGGACCCAGTGCAGGGCGTTCTCGATGCCCCAGTGGCCTTGGATCCAGCCGGCGACGACCCGTGGTTGGGCCTGTTCCATCGGCACTGCGCGCACGCCACGTGACGTAGGTCTAGGTGAGGAGCTGACCGCCGCAGTGACCAGCGCCCGGCTGTCCATGTAGGCGTGCACCTCGCCCACGTCCAGCGCCGCAGCACCGCAGGGCGTCACGACGTACGTAGCGGCAAGGTACTCCGGGTTTTGCCCAATGTTTTGGCTACACTGCAGGCGTGAGTGCTGTACCCCTTGGCGACGCGCGAGACCGCCTCTCCGAGTATGTCTCGGAGGTCGAACGCACGCATCAACGCGTGACAATCACCCGTCACGGCCACCCGGCCGCGGTCCTCATCTCCGCCGACGATCTCGCCGCCGTCGAGGAGACGTTGGAGATCCTTGGCACACCTGGCGCTGCCGAAGCCATCAATGACGGCCTCGCCGACGCCGCCGCGGGCCGCTTTGCCGACAATGACGCACTCAAGTCCCGCTACGGGATCGCCTGAGTGGGGGAGCGGTACTCGATTCGAGTCACGGCTCGCGCCGAACGCGACTTACAATTGTTACCAGAGAAGATCGCCACGGCGTGCGTCGAGTTCATCTTCGGGCCGCTCAGTGACAATCCCCAGCAAGTAGGCACGCCGCTGCGCGGCGAACTTCGCGGGCTGCGCTCGGCTCGCCGAGGTGACTACCGGGTCGTGTACGGCATCGCTGAAGACACCGGGACGGTGGAGATCGTGCACATAGACCGACGAAGCGACGTCTACAGGCGATGAAGGGGCTGGTGGTTGTGCACGATGGGGGCTGGTGTGGGGTCCGGATCGCCATCGGGACCCGGGTGAACCAGCAGTGGGGCGCGGCGTGCACGCCTACCCGCTGCCTGTGACGACGGCCCGCTGAGGTCCGCACTGCGCCGGGCCCGGCTGACCCGCAGGTGCATCAGCTCGAGCAGCCGGAGATCGGCACCGCTGCTGTCCCTCGCATCGACGGGACAGGCGTCTGTCCCTGCTCCACGCTAGGAGCTGTCGCAGCGGGTGGTCAGGGCAGAACGTCCCCACCGGGTGGGGACATCGGCACCGCGCACCCGCGCCGGACCCTGTGCCCCGTCAGGCAGCGGGCAGCACGAGTGTCGCCATCGTCTCTACTTCAACGATGGCTGCCTGTCATGGCTGCGGAGTCTCAACTGGGTTGGTCACTGAGCTGGCGCCGGGGCCGACGTCCTCGGTCAGCGCGTGCCGATCGTCGGCAGCCGAGGCGCGGTCACCCTTGGCGTGCACGCGATCAAGAGCCGCATAACGGCGCCTTGGATTGTCGAAGCCGTAGGAGTCCCCGCCCTCCGAGTGCACGAACGCAGCGAGGTCGGCAGCTTGATCGCGCCTGACCGATGCGTCGTCGCGAAGGTCAGCCTCGACGTCACGCAGGTCAGCGGCCTCCAGGATCTCCTCGGCCGCCTCCAGCCGGTCGGCCAGCACCGCCTCGCGCCTTTCCACCTCATCTTCGCGCTTTTCCACCGCGACCACTCGGTCGTGCTCGTTCTCACCCATGCTGGCAAGTGTGCCCCCCACGGGCACCCGGGTCGAGTAAGGCCGGGAGACCGATCCCATGACTGGTGCGGGGTCGACGCGACGAAGCGTCGAAGCGACGTGCCTCAGTAGCAGTCCGGGCAAGCCAATCTTGATGGCTGCTTCGAGGACAAGACTCGTGTCGTCGCGTCAGCGATTCTGCATCATCCGGTTCCCGTTTCGGCTCGACATGTGCGTTCATCCAATTCGGCTATCCATGAGAGGAGCGGACCTGGGGGTTATCGCAGGGAGGTAGCAGGCGGCCGTCGGCAGGGTTTGAACGCTGCGGTGGTCCGCCGCCGGTGCGCCCACGCGCACGCTGGGCATCTGATGAGGAACCGCGTGGGCAGGAGCCAACATACGTGCCCACCGGTGTTGCACGCGGATCGCACGACCGAGCAAAACGACGGCTCGACTCGGCGTCCGTGCAGGTCACCGGGCCGCGCGGTGGTCGAGAACTCTGTCTTGTAAACAGGCGGTTAGGGGTTCGAGTCACCTCGCCAGCTCGAATGACTATATGTGACAGAGGGATTCGATCAGCGAGTGAAGCGGACAAACACCTGTCTAGGAAGACAGGTGCGTTCGGTGTCTTGCCCGGCCTCTACCAGGACGCCATCGCCCGCGGCGGCGGGGAACTTCCTGGCGCAAGCGTGGGCCCTGCCGCCGAGCTCATCTCCCTTGAACACCTTCGCGTTGGTAGTCGTGCTCAGCTACGTACGGTGGACGCGGCCTCACCCATCCGAGCCAGCGCTGTGATGAGCACGTGCTGTGAGGTTGCGAAGTTGAGGCGTACGTGTCGCGCTCCTCCGGTCCCGAAGATGTGGCCGGAGTTGAGAGCCACGCGGGCCTTCTCGTAGAAGAGCTTTGCCGGACCGTCGATGTCGGTGGCGACCGCGAAGTCCTTGCTGACAACGCTACGGTCCACACCGAGTCGACTGCAGTCCAGCCATGCCAGATAAGTCGCTTCGGGCGGGGTCCATGAAACCTCTGGGAGATTCGTGCGCAACAGCTCCGCCAGCAGAGCTCGGTTACCCACGAGGCCCGCAAGCACGTCGTCAAGCCACTCGGCGCCCTCCCTAAAAGCCTCGCTGTGAGCGAGGACCCCCAGGTGGCTGGATGCATAGTCGATCTCAGCGGGAACACGTCGAAGATCCGAGGCAGCCTCCGGACCGGCGATGGCCAGTGCGGCCTTCAGCCCGGCGAGGTTCCATCCCTTCGAGGCGGACGTAAATTCTATGGCGTTGCCGGAGCCTGCGACGGTGAGATACGGCGTGAACGTCGCCCCGGGAAGGACCAAAGGGCCGTGGAACTCGTCAGCCAGCACACGGACCTCGGCCTCCCGAGTGACGCGCGCGAGCGCCTCGAGCTCGGCTCGAGTGTGGACCGCGCCTGTCGGGTTGTGCGGGTTGCAGAGCAGGAAGACGCACCGGCCCCCGACCTCCGCACCCGCATGATCGCCTGGGTGATGGTGTCGATGTCTAGGCGACCTGCCTTGGTGAGCGGTGCCTCTACGACAGTGCGGTCAGCATGGGGACGTAGGCGTAGAAGGGCGCATAGACGGGCGATGTCACAATCACGGAGTCTCCGGGATCGGTGCTGACACGAAGCACCTCCACCAGACCTGCCATGACCTCGGGCATCACTCGACTGTCGCCGACGGGGACGTCATGCCAGCCCCATCGCGCGGAGGCGAAGCCCGCGAAGGCGTCGGCGTATCCGTATCGCGACGCATAACCGGTGTCGCCGATGTCGATCGCGTGCCGAAGCACATCCGCAACGGGGGGTGCCAGCGGGACATCCATCTCGGCAATCCAGAGGGGAAGCAGATCCGAGCCGTGCGCTTGCCACTTCTGGCTGGTGCGGCGACGCAATTCCTCCAGAGACAGCTCCTCGAGAGGGTTGGTGCGCACGTGCGGCGGCTGGTTCATCGGGCGGTGGTGAGTGCAGTGCGTACGAGCTGGACATAGACGGCGATGCCGGGGAGCAGTGCGTCGTCGTTGAAGGTGTAGTCGCGGCTGTGCAGCGGGGTGCCGCCGAGACCGGCATCCTCGCCATTGCCGATGAACGCGAAACAGGAAGGCACTTCGAGGGCGAAGACCCCAAAGTCCTCGCTGGGCATGATCGGGGCGCAGTCAGCGTCGACGCGTTCGATACCCAGAACAGCGACGGCGGCCTCCACCATGGCTGCTGCACAGGCGGTGTCGTTGGCCGTGGGGGCGAACTCGTGGGTGTAGCTGACTGTGCACGTGGCTCCGTGGGCCGCGCATACGCCATCGCTGATCCTGCGAATGCGTTCCTCGAGAAGACGCTGGGTCGCGGGGTCGAAGCTGCGGGTGTCTCCCGTGATGACCACCTCGCCAGGGATGGCGTTGCGGAGGCCGTTCGTGCGGAAATCTGTGCAGGACAGGACTGCCGGCTGCAACGGGTCGAGGCTCCGGGCGACGACGGTTTGGAGGGCGAGAACGATCTCGGCGCCGACCACGATGGGGTCGACGACCATCTGGGGACGGGCGGCGTGACCTCCGAGGCCCGCGACCCGGATCTCGAAGTTGTCCTCGCTGGCCATGATCGCCCCGGCTCGGGTCTGTAGTTGACCGGTGGGAATCCCCGGGAGGTTGTGCAGACCGTAGAGGTCATCTATCGGGAACCGGTCGAGCAGGCCGTCGTCGAGCATGGCCCGAGCGCCGCGGCCCGGCTCTTCGGCGGGCTGGAAGATCGTTCGGACGGTGCCGTCGAGGTCTGGGTCTGCGGCGAGCACGGCGGCGGCGCCAAGGACCATGGCCATGTGGCCATCGTGACCGCACGCGTGCATGAGGCCGGGGTTGCCGGAGGTGGGCGAGTGTGTGGCTTGCTCGCTAAGCGGTAGCCCATCCATGTCCGCGCGGAGCCCCATCGATCGGCGCGAGGTGCCTCGGGTCAGCGAGCCCACGACACCGGTTCCGCCGACTCCGCGCACGACGTCGTAGCCCAGGTCGACCAGCACCGCGGCGATGAACTCGCCGGTCTCATGCTCGGCGAACGCTGTCTCGGGGTGGCGGTGAAGATGGTGGCGCCAGTTGCGGACGCGGGCGTCGAGGTCGTCGGTCATGACGGGATCCCTTCTGTGCTGAGCAGGACGAGGACGGGCTCGTCCGGCAGGCTGAGCCCAGCGCGGCGAACCGGGTCGCCGAGAACGGCCCGGACGCCAGCGAGTGCGGCGGCGCCACACGCGCCGGAGGCGATCCCGAGCGCCCGCAGGTCCGCGGAGGCCTGTAGCGCCTCGTGGTCAGTGACGGCCACCGCGGCGTCGCAGCCGTCTCGCAGGACCGGCCAGGCGGTGCTAGACACGTTGCCACAGTTCAATCCGGCCATCACCGTGGCGGCGGTCTCCACCGATGTCGGCCGTGCCAGGGTGAGGCTGGCCAGCACGCACGCCGCAGAGTCGGGCTCTACCGACAGAACGGTGGGGTGGGCCCGCCTTGCGCGCCGATAGTGCGAGACGACCGCCTCGGCCAAGGAGCCCACGCCCACGGGAACGGCAACGAGGTCGGGCGCCCGCCCGAGCAGGTCGTCGACCTCGTCGAGCAGTGTGGTGTAACCGTTGACGATCCAGCCGGGCACTTCCTCGTAGCCCGCCCATGCCGTGTCCTGCACCAGCGCCCTGTGGGGGCTGTCACTGGCGTGCCGGGCCGCTGCGGCGACGGCCGCGTCGTAGTCGCCGTCGACCCAGACCACCTGCGCGCCCTCTGACTCGATGAGCGCGGCCGTTTTGTGGAACATCACGGCGGGCACGAACACCGTTGCGGTGGTGCCGAAGTGAGCGGCCATCCTGGCCAAGGCCTGCCCGTGGTTCCCGTCGGTCGCCGTGACCAACACAGCGCCCGGCTGGCGGTCAAGCACCTGTCTGGACGCCCAAGACGCCCCGAGCACCTTGAAGGCTGGCAGGCCCATCCGGGATGACTCGTCCTTGACGAGCACCCGCCCGACCCCCAACTCCTGCGCGAGGGAGGGCAAGGAGACCAGCGGGGTGGGTGCGTATCCGGGGAGTGTCTCGTGGAAGGACCGCGCCGACGTCGTCGGCTCGGCCGAGATCCATTGTCGGGCGGTCGGGTTCGAGTACCAACTGGTCACCTGCACGAGTCTGTGCGCAGACAACCCTGCCGTCCAGCGCATATAATCGACATCTACCCGTAAGCAGAACTGATGAGTGGAGCAGCGTGCTGGACGTCAAGCGCTTGCGAATGCTCGTCGAGCTGTCGCATCGCGGGACCATCGCGGCTGTGGCCGACGCGCTGTCCTTCAGCCCGTCGGCGGTCTCGCAGCAGCTCTCCGTCCTCGAGAAGGAAGCCGGCTGCCAGCTGCACGAGCCCTTCGGGCGACGGGTGCGGTTGACTCCCGAGGGCGAGGCGCTCGTCGTTCACGCTGAAATCGTGCTCGCAGAGCTCGAGCGAGCGGAGAGCAGCCTTGAAGCCACACGGCGCGGGACTGGCGGCACGCTGCGCATTGCGGCATTCCAGAGCGCCGCGATGTCGCTGGTGCCAGGGGCACTGATCGCCCTCGATGCGCGGCACCCGGACCTGCGCATCGAAGTCACCGAACTCGAGCCAGAGGTATCCCTGCCCGCACTGGCCGCGGGAGACTTCGACCTGGTCCTGGGTGAGGAGTACCCCGCGCACCCCCGACCGCAACTGCGCAGCATCGACCGCGAGGACCTGTTCACCGACGAACTCCAGCTCGTCGTGCCCACTACCTGGGCGGAACGAGCCCTTCCAGACCTCGCCGCACGACCGTTCGTCATGGAGCCCAATGGCACCACGGCGCGACAGTGGTCGGCGACGGTCTGCCGGGCGCACGGTTTCGAGCCGGATGTGCGGTTCACCACCAGCGACCTCCAGCTCCACCTACGGATGGTCGAGAACGGGCTGGTGGCCGCTATCGTTCCCGACCTCGCCGGCGCCAGAAGGAACGAACGCATCGCCGTCGTCCACCTTCAGGGAAGGCCCATACGCCAGGTGTTCACGGCGACAAGACGAGGTGCGCGCGGGCGACCAGCACTCGCGTCCGTCGTCGCCGTACTGCGCGCGAGCCTCGAGGAGTGGCAGGCGCGAACGAGTCCGGACCGTCCGAATGCCCACCAGCCGACTCGTGCCGCAAGCCGTACGCCCTAGCCTCGGCGTCATGACTCGAGACTCAGTCCATGCTGATGGTGCCCCAGCCGCGGTAGGCCCCTACTCACACGCCGTGCCCGAGGGCGGGTTCGTCTTCCTCTCCGGTCAAACGCCGCTGGACCCTGAGACCAACGAGCTGGTGGCGGGTGGAATCGAGGTGCAGGCGAGACAGGTCTTCTCCAACCTGGAGACCGTTCTCGCAGCTGCCGGCTCCTCTCTGACTGACGTCGTCAAAGTCAATGTCTACCGACATGGCGGACTTCGCCGCCGTGAACGCGATCTATGGCGCGCTCTTCACCCAGCCCTACCCTGCTCGCACCACGGTCGCGGTCGCCGGACTACCCCTGGGGGCCGCCGTCGAGATCGAACTGGTCGCCCGCTCGCGGTGACCGTGGCGACCGTGAAGGTGCGCGAGTGCCAATCCTGCACGGTCACCACCGGCGCCGGCGCGCTCCTGCGGCTCGCGTCCGAGCGGCAGGAGGGGTGGCCCCGAGAACGGCATTCAGAGGCCGAGGGCGACTGCTGCACCAACCGCCATCAGAACGATCCCGCTGGCGCAGCCGAGGACCGTTTGGGCGCCAGGTCGGGTGATGAATGTGCGGCCCCGCGATACGAGCAGGACGAAGAGCAGGTACCAGCAGGCGGTCACCGCCGACCAGATCAGGCCGAGGCTGACGGTGGGTAGGAAGCCGCCGACCCCGGCGAACGCGGGCAGCAGGGTGATCGCGAATACGCCTGCTTTCGGGTTCGACATGTTGGTCGCAACGCCGACGAGGTAGGCGGCGCGCCGGCTGCCGTGTCGTTGCGGGGACACCGTCCGCTCGGCGTGGCCCCGTCCGCGTATCGCCGCCCACAGCGTTCGCCCACCGATCCCGGCGAGCACGACGCCACCGAGGACGAGCAGTGACCGGTAGATGGCAGGGTCCGCCATGATGGCCGCGGACAGACCCGCTGCCGCCGCGAGGGACCAGATGACCAGGCCGGTGGAGGTGCCCAGGATGGTCGCGACCGCGAGCCGCGGACCTTCGGTCAGGGTCTGTCTGAGCATGAGCGCCTGGCCCACACCGGGGAGCATCGCCAACAGCCACGTGGTGACCACGAATCGAACGAGCACTTGTTCCTCCTGGTGTTCTCATCCACTGTGACGCTGGAAGTACATTTCGAGAAGTACTGCCAGTGCCAGTAGTGTGAAGAATTGTGAAGACAGACCAAGCGGATCAACTGCTGCTGCTGGCGGCCATCGGGGAACACGGAACACTCGCTGCGGCCGGTGACGTCCTGGGACTGACCCCGCCCGCCGTCTCACAACGACTGGTCCGCGCTGAGGCGTTCTGGGGTGCTCCACTGGTGCAGCGCGGTCCTCGAGGCGCGACCCTCACCCAAGCCGGGGCGGCCCTAGCCGTGCACGGCGCACGGATCCAGGTCGAGGTCGAGGACGCGTTGGCGTCATTCCCTGCGTATCGCCAAGGCTTGGTGACACGCCTGCGCGTGGGCGCGTTCCAGGCTGCTGCCCTGCACCTGCTGCCACCAGCGATGACCGCGCTGCGCCACCAGCATGCCGAGGTAGACCTGTCGGTGACCGACATCCAGTCCAGCGACGCGATCCGCCTGGTGGACCGAGGTGACCTCGACCTCGCTGTCCTGGCTTCCTGGGACGTACCCCCAGTCGCCCCGGCCGGACTGACGCTGACTCGCCTCCTCGAGGACCCGATGGTTGTCGCCTTCGCCGACGACCATCGGCTCGCGGGGACCACCCGCCCACTGCCTCTGTCATCGCTCGCCGAGGAGTCGTGGGTCGTCATCCGCGGTGGCTCGGCGGCACGAGCGCAGTTCGACCGGATCACCCGCGAAGCGGGCTTCGAGCCGCGGATTCGCTTCGAGACCGAGTCCTACCACGTCGCCCAGGCACTCGTTGCCACCGGCTACGGCGTCGCACTCGTGTCACGCATGGCACGCCAAACCGGGCCCGGGCTCGCCCACCGACCGGTCCGACACCGCGCCGCGCACCGGGCCATCCACACCCTGCGCCGCACCGATGGAGCCACCGACCTCACCCTCACCTTCGAGCGACTGCTACACGCGACGGCATCCGAACTCCGTTGAGGGCCGGGGAGAAGCTGGACGTCTACTCGGAGTGGTTCCCGGTGAAGGCGACCGAGACGCCGAGCCCGATCATCGAGACACCGCCGACCGTCCCGAGCAGCTTGCCGCGTCGCGGGGAGCGGCTGAGCCAGGTGCGCAGGCGTGCGGCGATCAGAGCCCACACGGTGTCGGACGCCAGGGCGATCGACACGAGGATCACGCCGAGCAGAAACACCTGCAGCCCGAACTGTCCTGCGCCCCGGTCAACGAACTGGGGCAGTACAGCGGCGACGAGGATGAACGACTTCGGGTTTGTGACACCCACGACGAACCCCTGTCGCAGGGACTCGCTCCAAGCGATCGTCGCGGGCTCGGGTCCCTGCGAGCCAGCGCTGAAGTCGTGCCGGCGACGGATGGCCTGGATGCCGAGGTACACCAGGTACCCGGCGCCCAGGGCCTTGACGACCCAGAACAGCATTTCGAATCGGGCCACCAGGGCGCCCAGGCCGACCGCGACCAGGACGACGAGCAACAGCAAACCAGCAGCGTTGCCGACGACGCTCGCCATGGCCGTCCGACGGCCGTGCGCCAGTGCCCGGCTGATGGCGAACACGACACTGGGCCCGGGAATGGCGATGATGATCGCGGCAGCAGCCGCGAAGGCCAAGGTCTGTTGCAGGCTGAGCATCGGGTCAACCTACGACATCGGCGTGCCGTTGGGAGCGTGAGAGCGCGCCTCTGCTGCGCGTTTGCTCCCATCCAGGCTGTGCCGCACCACAATGATCCGTCGAGACGTCCTGCCGGGCCCGACCTCGAGGCTCCTCAACGTAACCCGGGGGCACCAGTCAGGCCTGACGACCCGATAGGGAAGGGAAGGGTCGCGGCCGTGTTGGGGTTCTGGCGTGGCGCGATGTGACTTCGTCTGCCACAGTGCAGCAATGTGCGAGAGGACCGAGAAGGTCGAGCACCACCTTCCGATGGACACCCACTCCCCGCGCTACGCACGCGACCTCCTCCGAGCCGCCGCCTGCCAGCTCCATGATTCTTCTGTGGTCGAGGACGCAGAGCTGCTGGTGTCCGAGCTGGTGACCAACGGAGTTCGACATGGTGGACCACCCATCGTCCTTCGAATCGAGTGCATCGGGGCCATCCGGTTGAAGGTGTCCGTGAGCGACGGCGGACCCAAGGATCCTGCCGAACGATCCAGTGGCCCCGACGACGAGTCCGGGAGGGGCTTGCGCCTGGTCGACTACATCAGCGACGAATGGGGGGTCGACCACCACGCGAGCGGCAAGACCGTCTGGTTCACCCTCGTCGCCGCCTGACCCAGCGCGGCCCCGTCCGGAGTGGGGTCACGTCCGCGGCGAGGCCAGCCGGCGAGCGTCCCTGCGGACCCGCTGCCCACGCACCCGGTGTCGGGTCCTCCGCACGACATCGCCGAGAGTGGATCGTCGGCCGGTGCGATAGTTGCGCGCGCTGGCCGGTCGTCGCAGAATTCTGGTTGAAAAGAGGTAGCAGTCGCGGGGCCGGAAGGATCGACGCCGATGAGCATCAGGGAACCAGACGTCCTTTCCCCAGAGGACCTCGCACAGGAGTTCGCAGGGATCGCCCGGGTACTTGAGGCTCAGCCGAGCCTGAAGACGACCTTGGACGCGGTGTGCGCACTGAGCGCCGAGGCCATCGGTGCGGCACACGTCGCGATCACGTTGATCAAGGGTCGGTCGAACCAGACCGTCGCGGCGAACAGCGATGTGGCACTGAAGGTCGATGCCATCCAGTACGGCCTGGGGCAGGGGCCATGTGTTGATGCGATGGTCGAGCACGAGCTGTTCTACAGCCCGGACCTCGACCACGAGCAACGGTGGCCGCGGTTCGTTGAGCAGATCGTCGGCACACACGGTCTGCACTCCATGGTGTCCCACCGGTTGTACCTGCGTGACAACACCTTCGGGTGCATCAATGTGTACGACCCGCGCCGCGATGCGTTCAGTGGACTCGACCAGCGGGCGCTGGCCATGTTCGCCACCCATGCCGCGGTCGCGATTGACGCCGCCAGCCACCACGAGCAGGCCGAGCAGCTCCAGCGGGCGTTGGAGACCAACCGGACCATCGCCACGGCGATCGGTATCACGATGGTGCGGGAGAACGTGTCCCGGGAGCAGGCTCACGAGCTGCTGAAGCGGCGGAGCCAGAATGTCAACCAGAAGCTCAACGAGCTCGCGGCCGAGATCGTGAACGCGTTCACGTCACGGTGACGTGGGGGCCGGACGGGGCGGTTGCGCCCGATGCCGAAGCCCGAACATTGACCGAGGCTGAGCGGGCAGCGAGAGGACGGGTACCTCTCAGCGCCATGAGAACAGCGCCAGCACCGCGTAGCAGGTCAGCGCCGCGGCGCCCGCTTCGGCGGGGTCGAAGCAGGGTAGGACCATGGCATGAGCGAACCGACGGAGCCCACGCAGGCTGAGCAGGCGCACCAGCGCGACGCGGAAGACGGGGGCGGCGCCCCGGCTGAAGGCGGGGGGACGGTGTCCGAGGCCGGCTCCTCGTTCTCGGACCCGGAGACGGCGCAGGGCGGTGCCGACGCGGCTCCGGGAACGCCGGACGGTGTGCCCCAGTACAACCGGGACGAGAACGAGTACGTCGACGACGACGACCTGCGGTCCTAGCTCCCGGGTCGTTCAGCATCGGACGACGGCCTGGCCGCGCCACGGCGCGAGGAACTCAATGAGGTCGGCCGCCAACCGGGCAGGCGCTTCCTCGGCCATGTGGTGTCCGGAGGCGATGCCCCACCCGGCGACCTCCGCGGCCCAGCTCCGCCAGATCGCCACCGGGTCGCCGTGCAGCTCCTCGAGGTCGTCCCGCAGGGACCACAGCACCAGCAGCGGCTGCTCGACCATGCGACCTGCGGCACGGTCGGCCCGTTCGTCCGCGACGTCGACGGTGAGCCCAGCCCGATAGTCCTCCAGCATCGCTCGCACGACGGCCGGGTTGCGGGTCGCGGTGCGGAACTCGGCGTGGTTCTCGCGCCCCATCACCAGCGGGTCGCCGGCGTACCAAGCGTCGGGGTCGGCGTTGATCACCCGCTCGGGTGTGCCAGGCTGGGCGAAGAAGAACCAGTGCCACCATGCGGTGGCGAACCGTACGTCGGTCCGGTCCAGGTGCTCCGTGACGGGTAGGCAGTCCAGCAGTGCGACGCGGCTGACGGCCTCGGGATGGTCCAGGGCCAGACGCAGGGCGACGTAGCTGCCGCGGTCGTGGCCGACGACGGCAAACCGGTCCAGTCCGAGCGCGCCCATCGCCGCGCGCAGGTGGCGGGCCGCGACCCGTTTGGAGTGGGTGCGATGGTCGGCCGAGATCTCGGGCTGGTCGGATCGGCCGTAGCCCGGCAGGTCGGCGCAGACGACGGTGTGCCCGGCCGCGGCGAGCGCGGGTGCCACCCGGTGCCAGGTGCTGGAGGTGCGAGGGTGGCCGTGCAGCAGCAGGACGGCCGGACCCGACCCGCCCCGTCGCACGAGCAGGCGCAGCCCCTCGGCGGGCACCATCTGCTCGTCAAACCCCTCGAACAACGTCATCGCCTCCCTCTCGATGGGCCGTGGGTGGGATGTCGTTCAGACGTGCCGTACAGGCGGGGGCGCCCTGCGGTTCCTCGGTCTGCGACAGCCGCCCGAGCCGGGAGGGCCCACCGCCCACAGGTTGCGGACGGCGTCCTAGAACACCGGTTTGCCGCCGGTGACACCGAGGACCGTGCCGGACACGTAGCTGGCGTCGTCGGAGGCGAGGAAGACGTAGGCGGCGGCGACCTCGACGGGGTGGCCGGCACGACCCAGCGGGGTGTCGGAGCCGAAGCCTTCGACCTTCTCCAGGGACATGGTCGCAGGGATCAACGGCGTCCAGATCGGTCCCGGCGCAACGGCGTTCACGCGGATACCGTCTCCGCCGAGCTCCTGCGCGAGGTTGACGACCAAGTTGTTGAGTGCTGCCTTCGTGGCGGCGTAGTCCAGCAGCTGCTCACTCGGCGCGACGGCCTGGACCGAGGTCGTCATGATGATGCTCGAGCCCGGGGGCATCGTCGGGGCGAGGGCCTGCACCAGCCAGAACGGCGAGAACACGTTGGTCTCGAAGGTTCGCCTGATCTGCTCGGCCGGGAAGTCGGCCACGCTGTCGTGGGTCATCTGGTAGGCGGCGTTGCAGACCAGGATGTCGATCCCGCCCAACGCCGACGTCGCCAGCTCGGCCAGGGTGGTGTTTTCCTCGACGACCCGCAGGTCGTTCCCGAACGAGGCGAACCGCCGTCCCTCCGCTTCCACGAGGCGACCTGTCGCCGCGGCGTCCTCAGCCTCCTCGGGCAGGTGCGCGATGGCAACGTCCGCGCCCTCGCGAGCGAAGGCCAGGCAGACCGCACGTCCGATTCCGGAGTCACCTCCGGTGACCAGCGCCCGTCTACCCACCAGTCGCTGGCGGCCGACGTAGGAGGTCTCGCCGTGGTCGGGCTGAGGGTTCAGCAGGTCGACCCGGCCGGGCCAGGACTGGGACTGCGCCGGGATGGACGAGAGGTCCGCACGAGAAGCCATGGTGGGACCTACCCCCACTCGCTCACCCCAACCTCTCGGCGCGGGAGGATTCGTGACCCTCAAGGAACGACCCAACCTGCGGTCGTCGGGCGGTGCGCGCCGGGGTCACCATCCAGAGGTCACCTGAACGGCCTCTCCTCACGCAACGGGGGGCTGTGCTGCGCTGGTCGGGAGGCGCTCAGTGGTTCCGGAGGGCGTCGATCAGCTCGCTCTTGGACATCGACGACCGTCCGTCGACGTCCAGTTCACGAGCCCGGCGCATCAGGTCCTTCTTGGTCCAGTCCTCGTAGTCGCCAGACCGGCCGCCCTTGCGCCCGACACTGGCGCGCGAGGTGTTCGCAGCGGCGTTGGCGATGCGCGCCGACTTCTCCTTGCTGTTCCCCTCGTCCCGGAGTGCTTCGTAGACCTCGACGTCCTTCACGGAAGGACCTGGAGTGCTGCGGGGCATGTCCACCATCTCCTCGATCTTCTCGACCTGCGACTGACCTACCCACCTCACCAGCGCGTGAAGCGGGCTGCGCGGCAAGGGGCGCGGATATCGTGCCGCTGGCCTTCGGGGGCACCGAGCCGGCACCGAACCAGGGGGTGGCGATGCTGGCTAGGGCTGTCCGAACCAGTTCAACGTCCTGGTGACGAGCTGGGCGCGCTGGGCGTCAGTCCCGAACGCCTCGACGGGGAAGGCGGCGAAGAACACCTTGTACCCGCCGGTGGCGACGGTGAGGGCGTCGACGGCTCCGGAGTCGTCGGTGAAGGCGGCGGCTGCCGGGTCGATCGGGGTGACCCGGTCCTCGAAGGCCGCGCCCAGGATCCCGTGGTCGATAGCGCCAGACAGACCGGCAGTCACTGGGTTCCCGGCCACCCCGGCAACCGATGCAGTGGGGATGTCGTTCTGGGACTCACCCCCGTCCCAGTTGATGTGGAGGTAGGTGCTCACGAACGACGTGGTGCCGGCAGCCTGGTCCAGGATGTCCTGGCCGGACATCATCAGCCGACCGCCGCCCTCCAACAACGCGGTGAGCTCGCCCTCGTAGGGGGTGACCGGACCGGGATAGGCGTTGCCGGTCCACCAGATGACGTTCGCGTGAGCCGTGAGGTAGGACTGCGGGATGTCAGGGTCGACAGCGAGGTCCCAGTAGCCGTGTGCGTGGGTCCCGATCGCTGCCTGGTAGCGGCCTGCGACATCGGGGGCGTCACCGTCGCCATCGACGAGCACGGTGTCGCTCGCCACGGCGACCGAGGTCAGCGCCGCAGACCCTGCGGTGCTCGGGTCGTTGGACGATCTCACCACGAAAGTGGAGGTCGACCTCTGGTCGTCGGTGGCCGAGGCCGGGACGGCGACCTTCACGCAGACGGTGGCCGTCGCGCCGGAGGCGACGCGCAGGATCGTCAAGGGTGCGGAGCACGAGGCGTCGTGGATCGTCGCAGGCCAGGGCGAGGTGGTGCGCAAGGCGTATGCGTCGCTCAGGTAGCCGCGGTTGGTCACCTGGACGGCGAAGCTCAGGGACGAGCCGACCTTGGCGCCACCGCGCTGCTCGGCCGGGGCGACGACGACGGCATACTGCGGAGCGATCGCCGTCGTGTGCGGGCTGCCCGTGGTTCGCACACCCTCGGCCGAGGTGACGGTGAGCCCATCGTCGATGATGACCCCCCGCGTGGCGGTCGGCCTGATCTGGACCCGGAAGGTGACCTTGGCGGAGCCGCCGGCGGCGACGCGGAGGCCGGTCCAGGTGATGGTCGAGCCGCGCAGGGCACCGCCCCGGTTGGCGCCCTGGAAGAACGTCCCTCGAGGGAGGGGGTTGGCGATCTTGACACCCGTGGCGGCGGCGTTGCCGATGTTCTTGACCGTCACGGTGTAGCTGATGGTGCTGCCTGGCCCGACCGGGGCACCGGAGTCGGCGGTGGAGGCCACGAGCGCGGGGGAGGCGCCGCGGTTGGCCATCGTGTATGCCCCTCGCCCGTGGGTTCCCGCGAGGAGGACCCCGTTGGTGGCGTCGTAGTCCAGCTGCCACGAAGCAACCTGCGGCATGCCGCTGGCGAGGCGCCGGTAGCTGCCGCCGGCGTTGGTGGACACGAAGGTGCCGACGTCGGTTCCGACGTAGATGGTCCGCGAGCTGGACGGGTCGATGACCACGCTGTTGACGGGAACGTCGGGCAGGTTGCCGGAGACGTCGTGGAAGCTCCTGCCGCCATCGGTGGTGGAGTAGACGTGGCCGACTCGCGCCGGTGTTGCCGCGCCGAAACCCCCGTAGCCGAGATAGGCGGTCCGGTAGTCCGACCGGTCGACCGCAATCTGGTCCACGGGCCGGTTCGGCAGGACCCCGCCCCCCACTCGCTTCCAGGTCGGGGAGGAGGCGGTGACGGCATCGGGGCTGACGCTGACCGTCCCGTCGACGGAACCGACCCAGGCTCCGTCCCCGCCGTCGGCGACACCGACGGCCGAGATGAGGCATCCACGCCCGCCGTTGGGGGCCGTCCCGGTGCACCCCTGGGTGAGGTCACCGCTGATCGCGTCCCAGTGGACATCACCGGAGGACGGTGTCTCGGCGTTGTTGGTGCGGTACAGGCGGTAGGTGCCGAGGAACATCTGGTTCGGGTTGGCCCGGTTCTGGGTCCAGGGGACATAGAAGTCGGCCCGGTCGGACATGTCGATGCCACCGTCGATCGGTTCGTTCCCGAAGAACGTGTTGGTCCTGCTGGGGTCGTACCGGTACGGGCTGATCGAGAAGTAGGTGCCGAACACCCACGCAGGGACGGTGGGGTTGAGGACGTTGGGTGTCGTCTGGTCGATGATCACCTGCCCACCGTCGCCACTGGCCTGGTCGAACCAGCGGCCGTTGAGGACGGACTTGCGCAGCGTTCCGTTGTCCTGCGTCCCGCCCCAGTACTGGCCGGGGACGAGCGGGACGGTGGCAGCGGAGGTGAACTGGGTGATGGCCAGACCGGTGGAATGGATCAGCGCCGCCGTGGTCGGGTCGACGGTGCCGTTGAGGTTCTCCCACTTGGCTTTTGAAAGCGGTGAACCCACGCCGAAGCGGCCGCCCTTGTTGGCGGACTGCCAGACGCCGCCGTCGTTGCCGATGGCGATGTGGGCCGTGTTGTTGGCCTGGATCGCGATCGCGTGGTAGTCGGGGTGAAGGTCGTAGCCCAGGCTGAGCCAGTGCGCCCCACCATCGGTGGAGCGGTAGATCCCGCCCGACTGGGGCGAGTTGGCGTAACCGTACGACCCGAGGGCATAGACGATGTCCGGGTTGGTCGGGTCGGGCTTGACGACGTTGTCGTAGAAGCACTGAGTGCCGCAGTAGCCGACGACGGAGTCGGGTCCGGTCGCGGGCGCTCCGGTCGCGCCGGCCCAGGTCGTGCCACCGTCGACGCTCTTGAAGATCGCACTCGGGTGGTAGGTGTCGGACAGGTCGAAGTAGTCGAACCCGGTGTACAGGGTCGCGGGACGCCCGACCGGGTGGGAGATCCCGAGAGAGAAGCGGGTGCCGCCCTCCACGAAGTTTCCATCGGGCAGGTTGCCCAGGCTGCTGGACCAGGTGCGTCCTCCGTCCACGGACCTGTAGATCCCGTCGCCCCAGAACGAGGCCCAGAGCGTGGACGGGTCCTGGGGGTCCATCACCAGGTCGGTCGCTCCGTGGAGCTGGTCACGGGTGCCCTTGCGCAGCAGCCAGTTTCGTCCAGCATCCTTCGACTCGTACACGCCGTACGGGGTGCTGGTGGGAGCGGTCGTGCGGTGATTGCCGCCGCGGCCTCGAACAGTCGCGGCATACAGGTGGTTCGGGTTGGTCGGGTCGACGACGATCGCGCTCGTGGACTGACCGGTGAAGCGCTTGGAGACGTGGTTCCAGGTGAGCCCGCCGTCGGTGCTGCGGAAGATTCCGGTGCCGTAGTAGGCGTCACCGGACAAAGAGGCCTCACCGGTGCCGAGGTAGACGACCTGGTCGTTGCTGGGGGCGAGCGCGAGGGCGCCGACCGACTGGGTGTCCGTGTCCGAGGTGCGGGACGTCCAGGTCCCGGCGGCGTTGTCATAGGTCCATACCCCGCCCTGCGCAGCACCCATGACGATGGTGCCGTCATTCCTGATGACCAAGGCGCCGATGCGTCCGCTCACCGCCGAGAAGGTGTTGGTGGTGCGGGCCACCTGGACGATCGGGTCGGGACCCTGGCTGGTCCACGTGCCACCGCGAGCCGTGCCCTTGGCCGTCTCCGAGACGATGCCACGTGCCTTGGCGCCGGCGGCCGAACGCAGGGCGGCGGCCTCCTGCACGGTCAGCTGGTCGTCGCCGGACAACAGGCGGCTCGCATAGTAGGCGTCACGCAGCTTGTCGAAGCCCTGCTCGTCCGAGCCGTCCTCCCGTTCACCCTTCGGCGTGAGCAGGGTCGGGGTGTCGTCGTTCACGGTCGCCCGGCTCGGGGAAGGGGCGGCTGACGCGGTGGTCACGGCCGGGAGGTATCCCCCGATCACCAGCGCGAGCGCAGCGGGAACAAGTGCAAGATGGGAACGACGCACGGAATCCTCCAGACATGTTCGCCTGGTCGCGGGGATGACTTTCCTCGTGGCCTCGCAGGTGAGAGTGGCAGAACTACGCACTGAAGGGAAGGGGGGTAGCGGCCTTCAACGCCGGACGATGTCGCGACCCCCGCTGGTCGGTGGGCAACGTGACGCAGACCGTGCCCGGGCCCAACGGAGGGATCCGAATGTCGCGTGGGATCCACCGGTCGTGCTTGGCGGCCGAGGTTTGTGCTAGCGACCCCTGGCAGGGTCGTTGTGTTGGTGCAGGAGTCAGTTGAGCCAGATCAGCGCGACGTCAGGTCGTGGGGCTCGAAGTGCTGGTGGGGAGGGTCGCCTGCACCTCGCGGCAGGAGTTGGCACTGGCCGTGACGGCCTTCTGGGCCTCGTCGAGCTGTCGAACGGCCGCGGACAGCGCGGCAGCGTCGAGGTCACGTGCCGCAGCCACCGCGCCCGTGGCGATGTCGACCATCGCCTTGGCGTCGTCCGCTACCGACAGGCATTCGGCGGGCACCAGCACGACCGCATCGGAGGAGGACTGCGGGCCGTTGGGCGTGGAGCTCGTGACGCCGGTGGTCGGGGTGCTGCTGGACCCGGAGGAAGCCGTGTCGCTGCCGGACTGCTGGGCGAACACGACGATCCCGCCGAGTGCCAACCCGAGAAGGAAGGTCACCCCTGGAACGAGCCATCCCCAGCGCCGGGGTTCCTGGGGAGGCGGTGTCGGCGAGGTCTTCGCGTCGTCACCGCCGGTCGGCGGAGTTCCCGAACCTCGCATTGTCGGCCTGTCGTTCACAGCAACCTCCCGATATCGATAGTCCAAGGTCCCACAGAAGTCTGGACGTGCCGCAGGATGGGCATACCCGACGGAGATGTGCCCACCCCACGGACCTGGGCACAGCCAACGGAACAGCCGAGACGAAGGGCGAGATGATGGCGCAAGGCAGCTGGACAGCAGACGCACGAGCAGTCCGGGCCTGGGATGGCGTCGTGTTCTTCTGGATCCTGCTCTGGCTGGCGGTGGGCGCCCTGGTCGGTTATGAGATGTGGCAGCTGACCGGGCTCAGCCAGAGTGCGGTCGACTCCGGTCGGGCCCTGGGGACGGCGGGCCGGGCGCTGCAGGACCTGTCGGGTCTGCCCGTCATCGGCTCGCGCACCGGCGAGCTGGGTGACCAGGTGGTCGCTAGCGGTGGGTCGATCGTGGACAGCGGCACGCAGTCCGGGGGCAGCATCCGTGCGTTGAGCGTGCTCACCGGAGTGGTGATCGCCCTCGCCCCCACGGGCCCCGTCCTTCTGCTCTTCGTTCCCTCGCGCGCGCGCCAGCGGCGGGAGCGCCGCGCCATGGGACTGGCGCTGCGAGACCCGCAGAGGTCCGACCAGGCGATCGCGCACCTCGCTCGCGGTGCCGTGGCCAACCTGGGCTTCACGCAGCTCGTGGCGATCAGCCCCGACCCCGACGCCGACCTCGCCGCCGGGCGGCACGAGCAGCTCGCACGAGCGGAGATGCGCCGCCTCGGTCTGTCCGAGACGCTGCTGTCGAGCCGGTCCTGAGGCGGCGGTCGTGACCACCACCGGGCCGACGCCCCCTCCAGGAAGCCCGGTGAGGGCGCCGTTGGCGAGGCGGTACGCCGCGTGGACCATGCGCCGTCGCTGGTGGATCATCGCCGGCTGGATCCTCGGGTTCGGTGTGCTGCTGGTCGTGCCGCCGATCGGCTCGAGCGGTGACGAGCTGGCGAGCATCATCCCGCTGGACAGCCCGGCGGTGGCCTCCGAGCTGCGCTCGGTGGCGGAGTTCGGCTTTCCTCTGTCCAGCCGTAGCGCCGTCATCCAGCGAGACCCGGGCGGGCTGTCGCCGTATGTCCAGGCGGAGTCGGTCCTGGACGCTGTGGCCCTCGACCAGCAAGGCGGGGCGGACTACCCGCTGCTGGGGGCGCTCCCGCTCACCAACTCCCTGCGGCTGGGCGGCGCCAGCGGCGAGACCAACACGGCCGTCCTCACCTATCTCTTCATGAATCCCACGAGCAGCTTCGCCCGGCAGCAGCAGGCCGCGCAGCGCTACGTCGCGGAGAACCTCGAGCGCCCCGAAGACCATGTGATCGGGGTGACTGGCTCCATCCCGGCGCGGGCGCAGCAAGCCGCGCTGGTGGCGCAGTACCTCCCCCGCCTGGAGCTGCTCACCGTGCTGGCCATCGTGGTGCTCGTCGGCGCGACGTTCCGCTCGGCGGTGGCGCCGGTGCTCGCCCTCGTCGCCGCAGGCCTCGCCTTCGTCGCCACGACCCATCTCTCGGAGATCGTCGGCAGGCTGGTCGGGGTGGCCGCACCCGCCGAGCTCGAGCCGCTGCTGGTGGCGCTGCTCCTCGGCGTCGTCACCGACTACACGATCTTCTACCTCACCGCCCTGCGGGTGCGCCTGCCGGAGCACGAGGACTGGCGCGATGCGGTCGTCTCCGCCGTCGCCGCCGACACCCCGATCGTCATGGCCGCCGGCGTCACGGTCGCGGCGGGAACGGCCGCCCTGCTCGCTGCCAGCTCCCCGTTCTTCCGCGGGTTCGGTCCGGCGATGGCGCTCGCTGTCGTCGTCGGTCTGGTGGTGTCCGTGACCCTTGTCCCGGCGCTGCTCGCGGTCCTCGGGCCCAAGGTGTTCTGGCCAGGAGGCGCGAGCCGGATGCGGCCGCTCCTGAGTCCGCGCGCGGCCACCGCACTGCGACGGGCGAAGCCGTCACCGGTCGTACGCCTGCTGCGCCAGCGCCCGGCCGCGTGGGCAGCTGTGGTCCTCTGCGTCGGCGTCCTGGGAATCGCCAGCATCCCGATCCTGCAGCTGAACCTCGGGGTTGGCTTCACGAGCTCCCTGCCCGACACCGATCCCGTCAGCCGTGCCTCGCGGGCCGCCGGCGTCGCCTTCGCCCCCGGCATCACCTCGCCCACCACGATCCTGGTCGAGAAGTCCGGTGTGGCGCGCGATCTCGGCGCTCTCGTCGAGTTCCAGACCCTCGTCGGCGGGGCCAAGGGGGTGGCCGGGATCGTCGGACCGGCCCAGAACTTCACCCTGGAGGCTCAGAACATCGTCCTCGCCAGCAGCGGCAATGCGGCCCGGATGCTCGTGGTGCTCGACCACGAGCCGCTCGACGCCGTCGCGATCGACGACCTGGCGGCCTTGCGGCGGCAGCTGCCGGAGTTCGCCGACCGCAGCGGCCTGGGAGACGCCCAGGTGAGCGTGGGCGGCGACACGGCGCTCGCCGAGGGCCTGGTCAGCTCGACGGGTGCCGACCTGTTGCGGATCGCCGTCGCCGGGATCCTGGTCAACCTCCTGCTGCTCGCCGGCTTCCTGCGTGCCCTCGTCGCGCCCCTGTTCCTTCTCGCTTCGAGCGTCCTGGCCCTCACCGCCTCGCTCGGCCTCATGGTGCTCGTCTTCATGGTGCTGCGGCACGGTGAGGGAGTCACGTTCTACGTGCCGTTCGCCGCGGCGGTCCTGTTGGTGTCCCTCGGTTCGGACTACAACATCTTCGGCGTCGGTCGGGTGTGGGAGGAGGCTCGTCACCGACCACTGAAGGAGGCCGTGCTCAAGGCGGTGCCGGAGTCCTCGCGCGCCATCACCGCCGCAGGCGTCACGCTGGCGGTGAGCTTCGGGATGCTCGCGATCATCCCCTTGACGCCTTTTCGCGAGCTCGCCTTCGCGATGACGTGCGGCATCCTCATCGACGCGTTCCTCGTGCGCTCGCTCCTGGTGCCTGCCCTGCTCCTGGTCGTCGGCAACCGCAGTGGTTGGCCCGGCCGTGCCCTCCGACGGCCTGACGACCCGGTCCCCGCTCACCCCGCCGCGGCGGTCGCGCTCGCGGGGCCCGCGATGGCGGGAATGCCCGCGTCGCGCCGGTCTCCGGGCCTGCCTCCGCGACCGTCAGAGCGCCGATCAGAGCGCCGATCCGTACGCGCCGTAGCCGTGCTGGCCGTCGCCGTGGGCGCCGCAGCGGCGACGTGGGGGCGCCGGAGGGGCCGTCGGTCGGACGGCTGAGCGAACGCCCGTGGCAACACCGGTAGCAACGTTGCGACCACTACCGAGATCAACGCCGAGACGGAGCCGAGACCCACGCCGAGGCCCACCGTCAAGGCCAGGGTGATGACCACCCCGCCCGGTTCAGTTTCCAGCCGACCGCGCGAACAGCTGCCACAGGCCGGTCGAGAGCACCCCGAGCGCGAGACTGGCCGCGGCCCCGGCGACCGCGGTCCGCCGGCCCCAGGGGTGCACCCCCTGGACGCCGTGGGGTTGAGAGGGGCGGGGTTGAGAGGAGCGGGGTTCAGAGGGGCTGGGTTCGGAGGGGCTGAGTTCGAAGGGGCGAGGTTCGAAGGGGCGGGGTTCGGAGGGGTTCGGGCCCGAAGTGGTCGGGCCCGACGTGGTCGGGCCTTGAGGAGACGGGGTGGACCAAGGGCGCGATCCACCGCAGGTAGTAGAACAGGCTCACCACCGAGTTGAGGAGCACGGCGCCGGTGAGCCAGGGCGCGCCGCCGTCCCAGGCCGCGGTGGCGACGGCCAGCTTGCCGACGAACACCGCGGTCGGCGGTGTCCCGACGAGCCCGAGGAGGCTGACGCCGAGGGCGCCGGCGAGCCAGGGGTGGGAGCGACCCAGGCCCGCGTACGAGGTGAGGGTCCGCCGCTGCGGCACCGCGGCGACCACGGCGAAGGCGGTGATGTTGGTGACCGCATATCCGGCGAGGTAGACCAGGAGCGACCCGAGCGCGAGCGACGAGCGCCCGGCCACCGCGACGGGGACCAGGAGGTATCCGACCTGGCTCACCGTCGACCACCCGAGCAGGCGACGGGGGTCGTCCTGTCCGAAGGCCGCGAGGTTGCCGAGAGTCATGCTGGCGACGGCGAGGGCCCCCACGAGCAGGGGCGCGCGCGCGTCGGACGGGAGCAGGACGACCAGCCGGTATGCCGCGACCAGCGCGCCGAGCTTGGGCACGGTGGTGAGGAACGACGCGGCGAAGGCTGACGAGCCCTGGGCGGCGTCGGGCACCCAGAAGTGACCCGGAACGCCCCCGGCCTTGAACATCAGCCCGCCGAGGACCGCGACGCTCGCCACCGTCAGTGGACCGCGGGCGGCCCCGTCCAGGGAGGTCGCGAGCACGTCGTAGGACGTCTCGCCGCCCAGACCGTAGAGGACGACGACCCCAGCCATCAGCACGATGCCGAAGAGGGACCCGAAGAAGTAGGTCTTCAGGGTCGCCTCCGCCGAGGCGGCGGTCCGACTGAGTCCGACCAGGGCGTACAGCGGGACGCTGGCGAGCAGGAAGCCGGTCACGACGAGGAGCAGGTCGTGGGCGCCGGCGAGCACGACGGTGCCCAGGGTCGCGAGCAGCAGCAGGCAGCAGATCTCGGCCTGGCGCACGTGGTGGCGCAGCTCGTCCCCGGCGAGGGCGACGACGAGCAGGGTCGCGACCACCGCGAGGAGACGGATCGCTCCCGTCGCGGTGTCCACGGCGAACGTCCCGTCATAGACGAGACGGTCGGGCGCGGCCAGCGCCAGCGCGGCGCTGACGGCGCTGCCGGCCAGGACGACGACGGTGAGGGCCCGCACCCGTCCGAGGTGTCGTCGGGGAAGGAACGAGCCGGCCACCAGCACCACGAGCGAACCGACGAGCAGCCAGAGCTCAGGCAGCAGTGCTGACACGCTCATCTCCATCGCGCACCGCCCATCCTCATCGCGACCCGCTCATCGGCCCACCAGCTCGACCACAGCGCGGGCCGCCGGCGCGATGGTGTCCAGCAGGGTGCGGGGAAGGATCCCGACCACGACCGCGAGCGCGATGAGGATCCCCGCCGAGACGACCTCGTGCGGTCGCAGGTCGGTGAAGCCCACGGACCGGCCCGCGGTCGGGCCGGTGAAGACCCGCTGGGTCGCCCGCAGGAAGAGCGCCGCCGTGAGCAGGATGCCGAGCAGCGCGATCGCGGTGACCGGGGCGACGGCGATGCTCCCGGTGAAGACCTGGAACTCGGCGATGAAGCCGCTGAACCCCGGCAGGCCGAGTGAGGCGAACGCCGCCAGGGCAAAGAGGGTGGCCAGTCGTGGCGCCGGCCCGGCCAGGCCGCCGTACTCCCCGATGGCATAGGTGTCCCGGCGGTCGCGCAGGGTTCCGACGAGCAGGAACAACGCGCCGGTGATGAGCCCGTGGCTCACCATCTGGGTGACCGCTCCGGTGACGGCCGCCTCTCGGGCCGCCGCATCGCTCGGGGCGAGCAGACCCGCAGCTCCGACACCGAGGACGACGTATCCCATGTGGTTCACCGACGTGTACGCGATCATCCGCTTGAGGTCGGTCTGGGCAAGGGCGACCAGCGCACCGTAGATGACCGAGACCACGCCGACGGCGATGATCGCCCAAGACCAGTCGCGCCACGACTGCGGCAGCATCGGCATCGCGACCCGGACGAAGCCGTAGGTCCCCATCTTCAGGAGTACCCCGGCCAGCACGACCGAGCCGACGGTGGGGGCGTCCGTGTGGGCAGGGGGGAGCCAGGTGTGGAACGGCACGGTCGGGGTCTTGATGGCAAGCCCGAGCAGGATGGCCCCGAGCACGAACCCGCCTGCGACGCGATGGTCCTGCAGCGGTGCGGACTCGACGAGGGCCGGGATGTCGAAGGTGTGGGGGTCGGCGGCTACGGCGAGCCCGATGAACCCGCCGAGGAGAGCCAACGACCCGAGGAAGGTGTAGAGGAAGAACTTCAGCGCCGACCGGGCCGAGTCGCCGTGCCCCCACAGGGAGATCGCGAAGTACATGCCGACGATCGCGAGGTCGAAGAAGACGAAGAACACGATCAGGTCCTGCGCGACGAACAGCCCGAGGCAGGTGCTCTCGAGGAAGAGGAAGAGGGCAGCGTGAAGCGCGGGTCGGTCGGTCTGTCGCAGAGAGTGGATCGCGCAGACGACGAACACGACTGCCGTCAGGCCCAGCAACGGCAGGGACAGCCCGTCGACGCCCACGTGGTAGCTCGACCCGATGCTCGGGATCCACGGGACCTGCGCCTCGGCCGTCAGGCCGCCGGTCTGCGGGTCGTGGCCGGCCCAGACGACACCGACGAGGACGAGGACGACCGCCGAGGTCACCAGCCAGGACCAGCGTGCGAGTGACTCGGAGACAGGGGCCAGCGCGAGCCCGAGAGCGACCAGCAGCGGGAGGAAGACGATCACGGACAGCACGGGGTCACCTGACGAGGACGAGGAGGACGGCAGCGGCCGCGAGGACGGCGACGCTCTGGAGGTAGTACTGGTGGAGCTGGCCGGTCTGCGGTCGGCGCAGGGCCGCGCCGGCCCGGCGCAGGGCGCGGGCGATCCCCTCGACCGCACCGTCCACCCCGTGCTCGTCGAGCTGCCGGCTCAGGCCGGCCAGGGAGGCAGCCCCGCTGGACGCGGTCCTCACCGCACCGTCGAGGGCTGTGTCGTCGACGAGCGCAGTGCGGCGGGCGGTTCGGACGACGCTGCGCGCGAGGCCCTCGACGACGCCGTCGACGACGACGTCGTCGAACCGGGCCAGACGGGCGGCCAGACGGTCGGTCGGGGCGACGAGGGTGCGGTGGACGATCGCCTCCAGTCCCAGCCAGTGGCGGGCCCACCGAGGCGCGGGGAGGGTGACGCGCGTCGTGAGGACGACGACGACAGCAGCCACCAGCGCCGACCCGACGAGCTCGGGCCAGCCCGGCGCGGGAGCCTCAGCCGTGCCGAAGGTCGCGGCCAGCGAGGCGACCACGGGCGGGAGGGCGAGGACACCCAACGCGGCGGCCGCCACCGCCAGGCCCGCCATCGCCAACCGCTCCAAGGTCGGAACCTGCCTTGTGCCGCGTTCCTCGGTGTCCAGCCGGGCGGCCCGCTTGCGCTGGTCCTCCGGGGTCACCGGTGCCCAGATGAGGACCAGGACCCGACCGGCGTATGCGGCGGAGAGTGCGGCTCCGACCAGTCCGAGGAGATGGAGGGTCGTCGAACGGTCGGCGACCGAGGCGAGCACCGACTCCTTGCTGGCCCACAGGGACAACGGCGCGACGCCCGCCAGCGACAGCAGGCCCAGGCTCGCCATCACCCCGACCACCGGCCAGCGGCCAGCGGCCCCGCGCAGTGCCGACAGCTGTTTGGTGCCCAGGGCCGACAACCAGGCCCCGGCGAGCAGGAACAGCAGGGCCTTGGTCGCCGCGTGGGCCACGAGCTGGGTGGTGCCGGCCACGACCCCGCCGACCCCGGCCGCGAGGACGACGAAGCCCAGCTGTGCGGCGGTCGAGGCCGCCAAGACCTGCTTGAGGTCGGTCTGGGCGGCGGCCACCACGCCGAGGACCACCGTGGTCAACGCTCCGACCCACGCGACGGCCGTGCCGACCCACGTACTGGTGAGCAGGTCGGGAACCCGCAGCAGGAGATACCCGCCCATCGCCACCATGGCCGCCGAGTGGAGCAGGGCGCTGACCGGGCTCGGACCGACCATCGCTCGGGACAACCAGAACGAGAACGGCAGCTGCGCGGCCTTGCCCAGCGCGGCGACAGCCACACCGGCCGCGATGACGGTGCGTGTCCCGGGGTCGGCCCGCGCCAAGTCGTCGAGCCGTAGTCCCTGGCCGCCGGCCAGGGCCGCGCCTGCCGCGACATAGAGCCCGAGGTCGGCCGCCCGGGTCGTCAGGAACGCCACGAGAGCGGCGGACGGCCGCTCGGGATCCCGCCACGCGAACCCGATGAGCGCGTAGGAGGTGGCACCCATCACCTCCCACGCCAGGAGCAGGGTCGGGAGGGTCGCTGCCGTGACGGTGAGCAGTGCAGCCGCCACGAACAGCAGCATGAGGCCGCCGAACCGCGACGGCGCGGCCTCGACGTCGCGCGACCCGCCCGCCGCCGCGAACACGAGGACGAGCAGAGCGGTGCCGGCCACGGTCACCGCCACCACCGCCGCGAGGCCGTCGACCTCGACGGCCAGCTCGGTGCCGAGCAGGAAGGGGGTGTGCGCGGTGGGTCGGGCCACGGCCGCGGCAGCGGTGGTGCCGAGAGTGGCGGCGGCTGCTGTGAGCGTGGTGCCCACCGCCAGCCGCCGCGACCTCGGGCGGGTGAGCGCGAGCGCGGTCCCGACGAGAGCCGGAATCGCGGGAACCGACCAGGCCAGCAGGCTCATCCGGACAGCTCCGCTGCTGCCTCGGTCATGTCGCCGCCGAGGCGCCGGTGCACGAGGACCGCCACGCCGAAGCCCATGGCCATCTCCAGGGTCATCACGGCGAGGATGACGAGCAGCAGCACCTCGCCGGTCGGCACCGGGGCGAGGAAGAGCCAGACACCTCCGGCGGCCAGGACGAGCGCGTTGATCATGAGCTCCAGGCCCATCATCACCATGACGATGACCTGCTGGGAGAGCGCGCCATAAAGACCGACGCAGAAGAGCGCGGCCGCGACGACGAGTACGAGCTCCAAGGTCATCGCCCCACACCCCCGGGTGTCGGGTCCTGTGGCGGCCTGTCCAGTTCCTGACCGAAGCGGTCATAGCGAGTGCGGTCGGAGCCGAGGACGACCCCGCCGACGATGGTGGCGAACATGATCGGGCTCACCGTCATCATGACGAGCATCTTCGGCCCCATCAGCGCGTGGCCGAGCGCCGTGATGTCCGTGGTCACCGTGCCGGCTCCGGCGGACGGCCAGGGCGCGAGCAGTATGCCGAGGACCAGGAGGACGAAGAGTGCCCCGGAGGCGGCGAGGGCCGGACGCTTCCCGTGCACCATGTCCATCGGCATCAGTGCCGGGTTCATCCCCATGAACATGATCATGAACACCGCCATGATCGCCATCTCCATGACCATCATGAGGATCGTGATGACGGCGAGATAGGTCAGTCCGAAGACCAGCAGGGCCAGCGCGACCGCGATGAAGGAGAGCGCCAGCGCATAGGTCGCACGGGCCATCGAGTCGACGATGAACACCACGGCCCCAGAGCCGATGGACAGCACGGCCAGCAGGACGAACAGGACGAGGGAGCCCGCGCCCGGACCCACAGCGAGACCCACGGCGGCACTCATGCGACAGCCATGACCGACACCACGAGCAGCTGCAGCAGAGCCGCGGGCAGCAGGACCAGCCAACCGACCTCGAGGAACCGGTCAGGTCGCAGCAGCGTGAGTCGCTGCCGCACCACGACCAGCGCGAGCAGGAGGAGGAGCGTCTTCAGGCTCATCCAGACGGCGCCGGGCAGCAGCGGTCCCTGCGTGCCGCCGAGGAAGAGCGCGGCGGTGAAGGCGGACCCGGACGCGAGCAGGAGATAACGTCCGGCGCTGACCAGCAGCCGGTCAGGGCCGGAGAGCTCGGCCAGTACGCCCCCCGCCAGGTCAGGGGCAGCCGCGGGCGCCAACGGTCCCCAGACCGAGAAGCCGAGCACTCCCAGGCAGACCACGACGAACGCGACCGGCATCGAGACGACGTGCCAGAGGTCGTGCTGGGCGGCGACGACGGCACTGACCCGCAGGCTTCCCGCGGCGACAGCCGGTGTGGTGAGGGCGAACATCAGCGGCAGCTCATAGGCGAGGGCAGAGGCGAGGAAGCGGAAGGCGCCGACGAGTGCGAAGGCGGAGTTGGCCCCCCAGCCGAGGAGCCACACCAGCGCCCAGACGAGGACATCGGCGGTGTTGAACCAGACGATGCCGATGGGAGAGTCGAGCACGGCGGCCGGGCCGAGCGGGACCACGGCGACCATGAGCAACGGGGCGAGGACGAGGCCTGCCCCACCGATGCGCCACAGCGGGGAGTCGGCGGCGAGCAGCGTGCGCCGTTCCTGGCGCAGGAGGCGGGCCGTCTCGGTGGCCGGGAGGAGGAGTCCGTCCCGTGCGGCACCGCCGACCGCGCGGGCCGCGAGCCCTCCGTGGACGGCGGCTGCCGTGGCGGCCAGCACCACGAGGGCGACCAGGCTCCAGAGCACGGGGGAGACGGTCACGGCCGGGCCACAGCCGTTGTCACACCGGTCCGCGAGGGGTCCGAGGTGGTGCTGGCGTCGACGGGATGACCGACGAGGCTCGCGACGGTCAGTTGGGCCGAACCCAGCTCGCTGCCCGAGAGCAGGGCAGGGAGGGAAGGCGCGATCGGTGCGAAAGTCGTTGGTGCGGAACCGGTGTCGGGCAACGGGTGGAGGAGTCGAAGGAGGCGGTCGTGGGCGTCGCCTTCCCACGCCGAGGGCCAGCCACGTCCGGTGGCGTCCTCGGCAGCGACGACGCCGACCCGGCGCAGCGACCAGCGCAGCACTCGTGCCCGCTCGACCGTGCGGCGCAGGTGAGCCGGGTCGAAGCCTTCGCCGTCGAGCAGCCGGTCGCGGCCGACCCTCGCCCGCCCGGCGAGCTCGCCGGCGCCGGCGAGCTCGAGCAGACGAGCGGCAGCATCGAGGCGGTATGCCGCGGCGTGGTTCGCGGGCGCGGCGTCCGCGACCCGCACCTCCACCGCGGTGACGACGTCGCCGGCGAGGGTGAGGACCACCGCGAGTCCGGCCGGCCACGACGGGAGCACCGGCCCGAGGGGCAGATGCAGGACGTCCATCTCGAGCCCATCCCGGTCGTCGTCGGCTCCGGACGCGAGGGGGAGGCCGCCCGGGCCTGACATGTGCATGTCGCCGTGGTCCATGTCGCCGTGGTCCATGCCGTGAGCGGCTGCGCCGTGGTCCATCTCGCCGTGGTCCATGCCGTGAGCGGCGGGGTCGACCACCGTGGCGGACGGCACCCAGTCGCGGTAGGACTGTGCGACACCGTCGAGGGCGAGGTCCAGCCCGTCCGCGCCGGCCAGCAGGTGACGGGCTCGCGGCCCCGGCAGCTGCGTCCAGGTTCGCTCGATGGCTGCGGCGAGGTGCTCGCCACCGCCATCTCCACACACGAGCAGGACGTCGGCGTCGGCCGGTGAGGACGCGATCACCCAACCGCGCTGGACGCAGGCCCGCTCAGCGCGCGCCCGGACCTCGAAGCCCCCGGCCGGCTCGGTGAGCAGGACGTGCAGCCGTCGGGCGGCCAGCCGTCCGAGTCCTGCGCTCAGGCCCATCGGAAGGCCCCTTCGCGCCAGGCCCAGAGAACGCCGACGAGCAGCACGCCGAGGAAGGCGAACATCTCGACCACCGAGCTGACTCCCTCGATGGCCACGACGACCGACCACGGATACATGAACAGCATCTCGACGTCGAACGCCAGGAAGATCAGCGTCGCGACGTACCAGCGGGCGTGGAAGCGCGAGAGCGCGTGCTCGGTCGGGAGCTCCCCGGACAGGAACGGCAGCTGCGGCGAGAGCATCGCTCGATGGCTCAGTCGGTGCCCTCCATACAGCGTCGCCACCCCGACCACTCCGATGCCGAGGAGCAGGACGAGTGACACGTAGTCCACCAGCATGTGAACTCCTTTCGACGAGACCACCGTAGCATTACCCCCAGGGGGTATCTCGCCCGACGACGGTCACCACCAGCGCAGTCGAGCCCCGGGCGGTGACCATCGCCGCATCGGCCAAAACGTCAGCTACCGGGCAGGGCGGCCAGAAGCGGTGTCATCGTGGCGATCTCCGAACTCTGGGCGTCGATGATCTTCTGCGCGAGCGCCTTGGCGTCCGCGTTCTGACCAGCCGAGAGCTCGGTCTTCGCCATCGCGATGGCACCCTCGTGATGGGCGATCATCAAGGTCAGCCACTGGCGGTCGAACGACGTCCCGGTCGCGTCACCGAGGTTCGTCATCTCCTCCTCGGACATCATGCCCGGCATCGCGTTGTCCCCCATCGACCCCATGTCGTTGCCGTCGGTGGCGGGCACCGGCGCGCCCCACCCCGCCAGCCATCCGGGCATCGTCTGGATCTCGGGATCCTGGGCGGCCTTGATGTCGGAGGCGAGCGCCGTCACGTCGGCGTTGGTCGACGCCGTCGCCATGTCGGCCATGGTCACTGCCTGGGCGTGGTGCGGGATCATGTCGGTCGCAAAGCTCACGTCCGCGTCGTTGGGCGGGCCGGCCCGCCGGAGTGCCGCTGGCGGTCGCGGTGGACCGGTCCCCTCCGTCACCCCCGGCTGAGGAGTCTGAAGAGCTGACGCAGGCGGCGAGGGCAACGGCGACGAGCACGGCGGAGGTGTTCAGGGCAAGGGTGCGCAGAGCGCTGTTCATGAGGGGTCCTTCCATCGGTACCAGGTGGTGCGGGCGGGTGAGCAAGCCGATCGCGGGCCAGGAGTGGCGGCGATCGGGGGTCAGCTCACGTGCGCGCGACGCAGAGCCTGGTCAGCGATGGAGCGAGATACGTTGGGGCAGAACGAGATCGGACCGACGTCCGCAGGCCGGCCTGGAGGAGTTCTCGAGGTCGGCACCGCGTCATGACGGTGCGTCGCCAGAGGAGCAGGAGCCAGGCCAGGAGCGGCAGGATGGCCAGGCACATGACCCCCACCGTCGCGTCGACGTGCTCGACCCGGGCGCTCAGGACGTCCGCGCTCAGGACGTCGGCGAGACCGGCGCGAGTCGTCACAGACGCCGCGTGCTGCGTGGCATAGGCGGGCGTGGGGCGAACCGCCGTCGTGACACTGGTGTGGGCGGACTGGTGCTGACCGGCACTCGTCGATCCGGACGGGTCGAGGGTCATCGAGTGCCCGTGTCCCATGCCGAGGGTGTGCATCCCCAGCACGGCCATCGCCACGATGGTGACCGCGATGCCGTGCATGGCCGCCGACCTACGCGCGGATCGGACCTCCACGAGCGGGGCGGACACGGCGGAAGTAGCCGACCCAGTGTCACACGATGGGCGCGGCGGGGTCGGTCCAGGACTGGCTGGGCCCGATCCTGGGTCTGCGGCATCTCGGCGCCGCGATCTCGGACCGTCTCGGGGGTGGGGTCAGCCCAGCTGGCCCAGCGCGATCGCGAGGACGACTCCGAGCGCCGTCGCAAGGCCGGTGGCGTAGCTGTCCTCCTTGAAGGCCGCGGGGAAGACTTCGGTGGCCAAGGACGCGACGACAGCACCGGCGGCGACGCAACGGATCAGCCCGAGCGGGGCCTGCGGCACACCGGCCAGCAGGAGGTTGCCAGCCAGGGCTGCTGCCGAGAGAAGGGCCGCGGTCGCGGCCCAGAGCCCGAGGACCTTGCGTCGGGAGTGGTTCTCGGACATCTGTCTCGCGCCTCCAGCGGCTTCGGGGAGGTTGGACAGGAAGATCGAGCCGGACAGCGACGCCACCTGGAGCGGGCCGGCCCCGATGAGCGCCACGCCCAGCGCCAGGTTCTCCGGGATGCCGTCCAGGGTGACCGCGGCCAGCAGCCCACCACCGCTGTCCGAGCCGAGTCTGCGCTTGACGAACCGGTCCAGCACGGTGAAGGCGGCTGCGCCGGCCAGGACGCAGGCGGCCACCGCCCACAGTGGCGCAACGTCGGTCGCGGGGTCGATGAGCTCGAGCACCGCGGAGACGATCAGTGCACCGCCGGCCAGGGCGACGATGAAGCCCTCCAGTCGGGGCGAGAGCGTGCCGTACGCCCCCCACGCGGCTCCGGCCACGAGCGCAGCGGACACGACCACGATCACGGCGACGGTCAGTAGCACGGTGATCTCCTTTGACGACGCGCAGAGCACTTCCGACTCTAGGGCGACCCAGCACCTCCCACCACGACAGCCGCCGATCGTGGCAGCCATACCAAAGGCCGCCGCAGCTCAGTTTCAACGCGGGCATCAGGGGCAGACTCCTGACACGAGCCGGGAGCCGTACACGCTCGAAAGGCGACAGAGACAACCCCGAACGACGTCGAGACAACCCCGGACGACAAAGACAGTTCCGAACGACACAGCGACAGACGACACAACGACAGACAACACAAAGACAATGGAGATCGCGTGAGCACTGACCTGAACGTCAAGACGGTCGCCTTCATCGTGGCCAACGAGGGCATCGAGCAGGTGGAGCTGGAGGTGCCGTGGAAGGCGGTGACCGACACCGGCGCGAAGGCGGTGTTGATCGCCATCGAGAGCGGCCCAGCTCAGGCCTTCAACCATCTTGACAAGGCCGACACCTTCGACGTCGACGTCATCACCGCAGAGGCGAAGGTGGATGACTACGACGCCCTGGTGATGCCCGGTGGGGTCGCCAACCCCGATGCGCTGCGGATGGACCAGGCCGCAGTCAGCTTCGTGCGCGACTTCGTCGCCAGCGGCAAACCGGTGGCGGCGATCTGTCACGCCCCGTGGACTCTCGTCGAGGCCGGGGTGCTCCAAGGTCGCACGCTGACCTCCTGGCCCAGTCTGCAGACCGACCTGCGCAACGCCGGCGCCACGTGGCAGGACGAGGAGGTCGTGATCGACGGCAACCTGATCACCAGCCGGAAGCCCGACGACCTACCCGCGTTCGTCAGTGCCATCACCGAGGCGCTCGCCCACGGCGCCGCCGGCTAGAGCACGCCGCCGAAACTCGGCGGGACGGGGCGGGACGGGGCGGGGCACAGTCAGAGCCCGTGCGAACCCGTGGGGTCCAGCGAGGCCACGGCGGTGCGGGCAGGACACCCCTAGGCGTCGCACGGCGCGATGCGAGGTGTTGCCGAATGCTGCGGCGAAGGTGGCGCGGGACCGCCACCGACCAGGAAAGGACCGTGACACCACGACGACGACCACAACCGCGACCCGACTACGGCTCAGTCGCGACGGGACGCCGGGCTGTCGATCAACTACCTCCACGAAGAGTGGTGCGCGTGGTGAGGGTGTGCGCTCGCCTGGAGTCAGCGACTGCGCGTGCATCCCCGCAACGTGGGTGGACCCGAGCGGACGTCAGGCGATGACGGCGTCGATGGTCTTCTTCAGGGCGCTCGGCTGGCTGGGCTTGCGAGGCGCCTTCTTCCGTGCGGCTTGGAGCTCCTCGCCCATCTGCTGAAGACGCTTGCGCCCCAAACCTTCTCGAACCTTGGGGAACCAGTCCTGCTCCTCCTCGTCCATGTGGTGGGTCACGTTCTCGATGAGGACAGTGGTCTTGGCCTCGAACCGTTCGTCGCCCGGCTTCAGCGAGGCGAGCTCCATGACGAGGAGATCTGCGACGTGGTGCTCCTCGTAGGACTCCAGGACGTCGTCCTCCAGGTCGGGCAGCAGCTCGCGCACCTGCGGGTACACCACCTCGTTCTCCAGATAGGTGTGCACAGTGAGGAGCTCGATCACCTGCTTCACGAGCCTGCCCTTGCGGGCGGACGTGGTGGCGGGCTTCTGGAACTCGCGGAACAGGGCGCGAAGCTGCTTGTGGTCCTCGCGCAGGATGACGATGGCGTCGCTGGACATGGAGGCTCCCTGGGGTGATGGGGTGATGGGGTGATGGGGTGATGGGGTGATGGGGCGAGGGGGTGAGCTGGTCAAGGAGCCTCTACCCCGTGCGCCGGAGGCAAACCACGCCACGTGGGTCCGCTCCAGGCACCTGCCACCGCCAGGGTCTGTCAGGTGTTGCTCTCACGGTCGAGGGCCAAGGACTCCCGTCACCGGCGCCGACGGGCGTGTCGCAGGGCTTTCCCTGGATGAGGATGACAACGAGGCAGGCCCGTTCCTCGAGCACCTCGACGCGGCACTGACGGGTTCCTGTTCTCGACCAGGCCCCGCTCCACGGGCAGCTGGCCCGACTGCGCGGCCTCGGAGCCCTCTTGCTGTACGTGCGAGCGCTGCCGGTGCAACCGGGCTCGCCGGCCATGTCGGGGTAGGGCGCGTGGTCAGCGGCCGGCGTTGAGCAGGGCCCGCGCGAAGTCGGCGTGAGTCACGAGCCCGCTGAGGTAGCCACCCCGGATTGCCGCGCGTGCGGCGGACACCTTCTCCATCCCGTAGGCGATGCCTATGACGTCCGGAACCTGGCGCAGCTGGGTCGCGGAGATGCCGATGATGCGGTGGTCGAGGGGCGTCTCGAGGGCCTCGCCGTCCGCGTCGAGCAGCACCCCGGACAGGTCGGCGTGGACACCTGCGGCGCGAAGGTCGTCCCGATCGATGTCGGACAGGGCGTCATACAGGGTTGAGCGAGGGGGTCCCACCCCCCGACTCCGACGACCGCCTTGGTCACCTGGCCGAAGTGCGCGACCGCATCGGCGATCTGGTGCTGTCGGTACAGGCTTCGGGCGGTCAGCTCGTCGCTGACGACCATGGGCGCGAAGAAGACCGAGGATCGAGCGCCGGCCAGGAGCGCGACGTCACGCACGACCTCGATCGAGCTCGGCTCGACGTCTGGTCGAGTGAGGGCGCCAGTGAGCTGGACGACGCGGTGGGCGCGAAGCTCGCTCAGGTGTGCGGCCATTGCCAGCACCACGCGGGCCCAGCCGATGCCCACGACGTCCTCCGGTGTGCTGATCTCGCCGAGCATCTTGGCCGCCACCGCGCCGAGCTGCTCGCGTGTCTCCCATTCGCTGCCGCGGGTGGTGTTGACCACCACGGCATAACGGAGGTTGAGCTCCTCCCGCAACGACTCGCTGAGCTCCAAATCGAGCGTTCCGGCGTCCGCGACCGTGATGCGTACCACCCCGCTCGTCCGGGCGAGGTCGAGCAGTCGCGCGACCTTGAACCGGGACATGCCCAACTCGACGGCGATGTCGGTCTTGGACCGGTGACCGAAGTAGTGACTGCGGGCCACCGACGTGGCGTCGACCATCTCGGCCGGTCCGCTGAAGTGGTCTCGCCAGGCGTCGTTGGTCAACCTGCTCCTTCTGCCGGTGGGAACGACACTACGCTACCATTTGAGCGCTGAGCTTCAACAGGTGCTCGTTTGAGAATGGAGAACAGATGGCGACCATGAAGGTGAGCGTTTTGCGCGGGGTGGGTCAGGTCGACGTGGAGGAGCGCGAGATACCGACACCGGCGCCCGACGAGGTGCTCGTCGAGGTGGGATCGGTCGGGGTCTGCGGATCGGACGTCCACTACTACGAGCATGGACGGATCGGTCCGTACGTCGTGAGCTCGCCCCTCGTCCTGGGTCACGAGGCGGGCGGCGTCGTCGTCGGGGTGGGCCACGCGGTCACGTCGCGGTCGGTGGGTCAGCGGGTGTCGATCGAGCCCGGAGTCCCGTGTCGGCACTGCCACCAGTGCCTGTCGGGCAGGTACAACCTCTGCCCCGACGTGCGCTTCTTCGCGACACCGCCCTACGACGGAGCCTTCGCGCAGTTCGTCGCGGTGCCCGCCGCGTTCACCTACCCGGTCCCAGACAGCCTCAGCGACGACGCGGCGGGTCTGATCGAACCCCTCTCGGTAGGGGTGTGGGCGTGTCAGCGAGCTCAGGTCGCACCGGGCGCGGACGTCCTCGTGACCGGGGCCGGCCCGATCGGGTTGATCGCCGCCCAGGCAGCGCGCGCCTACGGCGCCCGGACGGTGACCGTCACCGATGTCAGCCACCACCGGCTGGGCCTGGCCCGAAGGCTCGGGCTGGATGCGATCGACGTCAGCCAGGTGGCTCTTGCCGACGCCGGCATCGAGCCGGACGTGCTGATCGAGTGCTCGGGCAACGCCCGTGCGAGCTGGGATGCGGTCTCGGTGGTCGCCCGAGCCGGTCGCGTCGCGCTGGTCGGCATGGGTGGCGACAGGATCGAGCTCCCGCTGTCCTACGTCCAGGATCGCGAGCTGACGATCACCGGTGCGTTCCGGTATGCCAACACCTGGCCCACTGCGATCCACCTGGCTGCCACCGGTCAGGTCGACCTCGACGTGGTGGTCACCGGCCACTACTCCCTGGATCAGGTCGAAGCCGCGCTCACTGCCTCACGCAGCGACCCGACGGTGGTCAAGACCATCGTCAGGCCCGGTGACTGACCGCACCGGGGCGCTTGCCCCGCAAACCGTTCCCCGCAACGATCCCCCCGCGCGTGCGCCGTCAGGTCGAGCGGTGCGCCGACGACATCTGCATCGGCACCCCTCGCAGCTCGATCGTGAGAAGGGTCGGCTCCCCGGCCCTGGCCGTCCAGCGCACGGCCTCCACCCCGGGCAGGGGCTGGCCGCCGACCACGACACCGGGTGGCTCGCCCGGCCCGGCGAGGATCACCTCGGCGAGGTCCTCCAGGGCGGTGGAGCCGGGTGTGTGGGCAGCGGCGGACGAGGCGGACGACAGGGGGGCTCGGGCGGTCAAGGGAGCTCCGTGGGCCATCTTCTTGCCCAGGAACACCCCGAGCCACGGGTAGCGCGTCTCGGCGATCCGGAAGAACGCGTAGTACGCCGCGGAGACCGCGAACCCGATCAACGTCGACACCCCCTCGTTCCCGGCCAGGAAGGGCAGCATTGAGACCAGCGCTCCGACCACGAGGGGGACCAACGTGCGGACCAGGTTGGCTCGGAGCAGCTCGATGTCCACGGCTGTAATCCCTTCCTCAGGAGGGAACCCACGGCTCCCAACTCGTCGATGACCACGATGGAGCGACAGGGGCATCGCTCAGCGGCGGAGCGCTAGGGGGTGGCGACCAACCGGCCCGGCCGGCTGATCACCCACAGCGTCGAGGCCAGGCCGGGGGCAGGTTCGGAGTAGGCACGCATCCGCCACTGGTCGTTGCCGCTGCCCATGCTCGAGCTGAGGAGCAGGCCCTCGCCGCCGGCCACCCGCGCGCCGCCACCCACGACGACTGTGCCCGGCCGCGTGGCTCGTCTCTGCTGCTCGGGCGCGCCGGGCTCCTCGGAGACGGTGACCTGGGAGGCGGCGACGTCGACGCCGCTCTTGGGCTTGATGCCGAACGCCCACGCGGTGGCCGTGCCGGTGGCCGGTCGCCAGGCGTCCTTGCCCGCGCACCGCCAACCCGGCCGGCCGTTCGGGCCGTCCACGGGGTGCGAGCCGGTGAGGAAGACGCGGCGGTCGTCATGTTGCTGGGAGAACACCAGGCGGGCCCCACCGCCGGTCAGGGCATACCCGGCCGGCAGGACGGCGGTCGCCTCCGGTCGGGTGCTGGCCGCCTGCGATGTGGCGGTCTGCCTCGCGACGTCCCATTCGTCGTCCGGGTCGTACAGGTAGATCGCGTAGGCGGTCGCCCTGCCCCCTGACGAGACGCTGTTGTGGTCCATGGACGTGGCCACCCAGCCACGGTCGTCGGGGTAGGAGCCGATGAGGTAGTTGCGGTCCGGTGCCCCCGGCGCGGGCTGGATGTGGGCACCTCCGCCGATCAGCTTGTACTGCTTGCCCGGCAGCTCGGCCCTGGCGTACGGGGCGTCGGAGGGCTCGCTGGTGGCCGACGCGACCACGATCCGGAACTCTGGCTCCCGCGCACCGGCGAGGCTGTGCTCGATGGCCCGGTCCAGCTCCTCACAGGTGTGAAGGCCCGGGCCCTCCTTCAGCGTCCGATACAGCGCGGGCTGGGTCCGCTGGAGCGCGGGCAGGAACACGTCCGTGACCCACACCTGCTCCAGCAGGGATGCGATCTCGGCGGTCAGCTTGCCGAGGGACCGGTCAGTGGACAGCAGCTCCCAGACAGCCAGCGGCCGGTCCCGGTCGATCACCGCCCAGGTCGAGCTGTATCGCAGGCTGTCCTCCCACACGTCGCGAGGTGCCAGCCCGGCGCCGCCGAGCACCTCGACGGTCACGTCGACGGAGTGGTCCTGGAAGTCGAGCGCGAACCGGTCCCCCTGCGCCGACGCGACACTCGTCGCGCCCTTCACGCTGGTGCCGACCTTCGCCGCGCCGCCGATGCCCGAGTAGGAGGCCGATGCGGACGCCGCCCAGTTGGTGGTCTCAGCGACGGCGGTGACCAGCTGACCGGTGGCGATCGTGGACGTCGCCCGCCCGGTCGCGGTGAACTGGTACCGGCCGCCGAGCGAGCACTGCATGAACAGGTGCGACCCGAACTCGTCGAAGAACCGGAGCACCTCGCCGGCACGCTGCGGCTCGGGAAGCCCGGCGATGTCGGTCAGCTGGCTCGTCGCGTCATCGCTCAGCCGCACCTCGCGGCGGTTGAACGACACGACCTGCTTGGGGGCATAGATGTAGTGGATCTCGCCGCACTCGCTGGTGCTGCCGCTCGAGAACGCCTTCTTGTCCTCCGACCCCATTGTCGCCCTGCCGTACGAGGCGGCCACCGAGACCGCGGCGACTCCGGCACCCACGAAGCCGGACACCGACCCGTGCGAGGACGTGGCCAGGGCGGAGCTGGCGTTCCTGGTCGAGTTCGCGGCGAACGAGCTCTCCGCACTTCCCTCGTAGGTGTGGGTGATGGACCGCTGCATCCCCGGGTCTCGGGCGAGGTCCTCCGGGTTGTCGGGCAGCTTGATCATCGCGGAGTAGCGGCGGACCGCACCGGCTGGGCTGATGAGGAACCCGCAGAGAACGTCCTGCTGATGGATCATTCGTGCGAGGCTTCGCGGGGTCTTGTCGACCCCGTCCAGCACGTCCTTGACGCTCGTCGCGTTGCTGATGGTCGTGGCAAGCATGGCGGCCAGGCCGTCCTTCGTCTCGGCCGAGCGCACCGCTGCGCGGTCGAACTCTGCGCCGGACACGTCCCTGATCGCGTCGAGAACCGCGCGGTACTGCGCCTCGACCTCAGTCCGGACGCCGTCGAACTCGCTCGCTGTCGCCTTCTCGACATCGTGGCGCATCGACTCGACCTGCTCGATGGCCTTCGCGAGCTGCGCGCTCTTCTTCTCCGCGTCACTCTTGGCCTCGGGCGAGCCGGTCTCCGCCATCTCCTGCTCGATGTCGTCGACCTTGATGTTGTCGAACTGCTGGGTGACCGCGACGATGCCGGACTTGTCGAGCTTGTCCTGCAGTGCCTTCAGCCCAGCCCTGTCACCCTGTTTCACGGCCCGCAGCTGAGCCAGGGTGGTGATGCCGTACCCAGCGAGCTCGGCGTCGGCGCCCGCGGGCAGACCCCGCCGCGCGATGAACGCCTTGAGCTCGGGCGTGACTTCGGGAGGCCCGCCCTGGATCGTCTGCGCCACCGTCGCGGCGGTGATCGCGGTGAACCTCTCGGCAACCTCGTCGTCGACGCCCCGGGCGATCGCCGCGCCCAGCGACTTCTGCACCGCGCCCGGCCGAGCCTTGAGCCGCCTCAGCTCCTCCAGGGAGTCGATGCCCCCCTCGCGCAGGACGAACAACAGGTCCTGCACCTTCGTCCCGCTCGTGGCGATCGCGTTGTCCACGAGGAAGTCCGCCAGGGCTTCGCCCTTCTCCCGGGCGACGGGATCCTGGAAGTGCACGGCGTTGTCCACCTCGCCCACGCCCAGCGCCTTGATGACCCGCACGGCGAGGGCCTGGTCCTTCAGCTCCACCAGCAGCGCGTCGCGGAGGTCCGGCTCGCTCAGGGCGAGGCGGAGGCCGAAGAGCGTGTCGTAGCCGGCCTCGACGATCACCTCCAGGGCCGCTGCGCCCGTCAGGCCCTTGGTCCGGAGGAAGTCCTTCAGAGCGGGATCCATCGCCTGGCTCAATGTCAACTCCGGTGGTAGCAGGGAATCACTTCCGGCGGGAACGTACTCCCGCCTGGCAGCGCAGCGTGCCGATGCTTGCACATTGGACGATGGGTCTGTGTGCGGAGTGCTCGGAAACTCGAGAATCGAGCAAGGTCCGGCAGGGGTGGGTTGAGGGTCGGGGGGCCGCCACCGGACCACCTCCCACACCCCGGCCCGTTGCTGTATGCGGCGTAGGTGACGACCCCCCGGGCTCAACGTCTGCTCAGCCTGCGGTTGCTAGCCTGCTCGTCGTCACCAGTCGAGGGCGGAGGGGTTCGTGAGGCCTTGGCACCACTGGTCGCTGCAGCGACGGGTGCTCGTCGCCTCCGGGGCGCTGGTCACCGTCATGATCGTGTTGGGCGTCGTCGCGTTCACGGTGTCGCTGGACCGCATCCTGTACAGCTCGGCGCAGGACGGCGCCCGCGTCCAGGCGGCCCAGATCGCTCAGCTGGTGTCCAGCGGCGACGCGGCGCCCGAGGAGTCGCTCGCGGAGGTGTCGGTCCGAGGCGCCGTGCTGCAGGTGCTGGACTCGCGCGGCGCCGTGGTCGCCTCCTCGGAGCGGCGACTCGACGGACGGGCCATCACTGGCCTGCGGCCGGCCAGCGGAGAGATCGAGGTCGCCCAGCTCGCCACCATCCCCGGGGAGGTCGGCGAGCCCTATGCGATCGTCGCGCAGGGGGTCAGCGACCCCATCGGCGCGATGTATGTCGTCGTCGTCGGCGCGCCGTTGAACGTCGAGACCGACACGGTGCAGACGGCGACGATCCTGCTCGCCGCCGGTGCAGCCACGCTGCTGGTGCTCCTGCTCCTGCTCATCAGGCGGGTGCTGGCGCAGGCGCTGCAACCGGTCGAGTCGATCCGCAGCCAGGTCGCGCAGATCAGCCAGGTCCGTGGCCGTGGGACCATCACCGTTCCCCCCTCGCGCGACGAGATCGCACGGCTGGCCGAGACGATGAACCAGATGCTGGGGCGGTTGGAGCAGGCGGACGCGTCGACCCGACGCTTCGTCTCCGACGCCTCCCATGAGCTGCGGAGCCCGCTGGCCACCATCCGCGCCGCGATCGAGGTGTCGAACCGGGACGGCGCCGTGGACGTCCACCGGGACCAGGTCATCCTCGGCGAGGCGCTGCGGATGCAGGGTCTGGTCGACGACCTGCTCACGCTCGCCAAGGTGGACGACGGGCTGCCGCTGCGCCGCGAGGACGTCGACGTGGACGATGTCGTTCACAGCGAGGCACGACGGGTCAGGGCCACCGGGGTGACGGTGGATGCGCACATCGAGGCGGCTCGGGTCCTGGGCGACCCGGTCCGGATCGCGCAGATGGTCCGCAACCTGGTCGACAACGCCGTCCGTCACACGACCGGAGGGGTCGCGCTCCGGGTGTCGACCGACGGCGAGGAGGTGGTGATCCGCGTCGACAACGACGGGCCGCCGATCCCCGTCGACCAGCGGGAGGCGGTGTTCGAGCGGTTCGCCCGGCTGGAGGAGTCCCGAGAGAGGGACAGCGGCGGTAGCGGGCTCGGACTGGCGATCGTCCGAACCATGGCCGAGGCGCACGGGGGAACCTCCGTCGCGACGCAGACCCGAGGCGGGAGCTGCCGGTTCGAGATCCGGCTGCCGCGCGGTGGGACGTCCGCCGACTGAACCTCGCTCACGGCTCGTGAAGTCCCGTCACGCGACGGGCTGCCGGGGGGATCCGCCTGCCACCGCCACGAGTCGGTATCCCATCCCGCGCACCGTCTCCAACGAGGTCACCCCGAAGGCGGTGTCGATCTTGCGGCGCAGATAGCCGATGTAGACCTCGACGATGTTCTCGCTGCCCTCGAACGCCTGGTCCCAGACGTTGTCGAGCATCTCGGCCTTGGACAGCACGACCTCGGGGTGGCGCATCAGGAACTGCAGGACGGAGAACTCCTTGGCGGTCAACGAGACTCGATGACCGTTGCGCGTGACCAGCCGCTTGTTCGGGTCGAGCTCGAGGTCGCCGACACGAAGGTTGACCGGTCGCGCCGGAGCGCCTCGACGCACCAGCGCGCGCAGCCGGGCGACCAGCACGATGAAGCTGAAGGGCTTGGTCAGGTAGTCGTCAGCGCCGAGCTCGAAGGCGTCGGTCTGGTCGTACTCGCCGTCCTTGGCCGTCAGCATCAGCGTCGGAGCCCAGATCTTGAGCTCGCGGATGTTCCGCAGGACGTCGTAGCCGTTCTGCCCGGGCAGCATGATGTCCAGCACGATGACGTCGTAGGGGTTCTCGGTGGCCAGCCACTGGCCGGTGATGCCGTCGTGGGCCACGTCCACCACGAAGCCCTCGTTGACCAGCCCGCGGCTGATGGTCTCGGCCAGGGACCTCTCGTCCTCAACGAGCAGTACGCGCATGTCCAGCAGCCTCCCTCTGCTCGTCATCCCCGTCCACCCCGACAGGGCCCGGAAGCCGAACCTCGACCGACGTGTCGCGATCGGCTCCGGACCACCCGACGCCCAGCGCGGCGGTCAGCACCGCCACCCCGAGGGCCCACCCGGCCGCGACGTCGGTGAACCAGTGGTACCCGAGGTAGAGCCGGCTGAGGCCGACGGCCGCACTGGCGACGAACCAGGCCACCACCACCAGTACGCGGGCGGTGCGGCGCCTCACGCGCGTGAGGACCAGGCCGGCGGCCAGGCCGAAGAACACCGTGGAGAACAACGTGTGTCCCGAGGGGAAGGCATATCCGGTGTCGATCGGGCCGAGCATGGTCACGGCGGGCGGTCGCGGGCGCGAGAGCAGGTGCTTCACGCCCAGGGTCAGCGCAGCCGCGACCCCCATGCTCGTGGCCACGACCGCGGTGGTTCGCGGTGACCGCTGGCGAACGATGGTCCACACCAGGGCGAGCGCGGTGAGGACACCGATCGCCACCTCGCTGCCCAGCGTCGTGACGACCTGGGCCGCGGCGGTGAGAGCCGGGGACCGCGTGGTGATGATCCAGGCGGAGATCGCTGGATCGTGCACGGTGAGGTCGCCGTGCTCGGTCACTCCGTCGGCGAGTACGGCGAACAGCGCGACCGCGACCACGCCCACCGGCACCGCGAGGATGCGCCTGCGGAGGCCGTCTGACCGGTGAGCGTGGCGGTGCCACCGGTGAGCGTGGCGCGGACGCCCGGCAGACGTCGTGATCGAGGGCATACTGCCTCCAGGGTCGTGTTCGACCCCCACTCTCGCGCCGGCTTCCTGAGCCGGTCCTGAGGAGCCTGGTCCCCGAGCGAAGGGACAGGCGGGTCCTCAGGGAACGCTCAGGACGGTCGGTCGAAGGTGGGCCCAGGCGCCCCGCCCGGGGACGAGGACCAGGAAAGAGCACCATGAGCGCGTCAGTTCAGGTCGGCAGCGCGTCTTCGGCCGCCGAAGCGGACATACCGCCGCCTCTCCGGGCGCGGGTGCCGATCCTCCGAGCCGGGGTTGCGCTCCTGTTATCAGTCGGCGTACTGGCCTTCGCCCTTCCTCGGGCGACCGGTGCGCCGTGGGCGGGGATCGGAGCCGTCCTCGCCGGGATCACCGTCACCCAGGTCGGAGTGCTCTCGGTGCTGTGGGCGGCCGGGCTGGTCGCCTACTCCTTCGTGCTGACCGGGGCCCTGCCCGGGCTGAGCCGTCGCCGCGCCCTGACCCTGAACCTGACCGGCAGCGCCGTGTCGAACGTCGCCCCGCTGGGCGGCGCACTGGGCGTCGCGACCAACCTGGCGATGGCACGGGTGTGGCGGTTCCGCCCGACGGCGTTCGCGGCGTTCACTGTGGTGACGAACATCTGGGACGTCCTGGGCAAGCTCTGCCTGCCGTTGGTCGCCCTGCTCGTCCTGCTCGTCTCGGGCGGGCTGACCAGCCCGACCCTGCAGGCGACGGCCGTCGTGACGTCCGGTGCCTTGGTGGCCCTGGTCCTGCTCATTGTCGTGGTGCTGCGCAGCGACCGCGCCGCGCGCCTCTTCGCGCGGGCCGTGTCGGACGCACTGCGGACGACGCTTCCCGCGCGGTTCGCACCGCGGGTCAACAGCGTCGAGTCGAGCCTGTTGGACACCCGTGGTCGCGTGCGCGGGCTGATCGGCCGCACCTGGCCGCAGCTGACGGCCGGGATGGTGAGCTACCTCGGACTGCAGGCGTGTCTGCTCTGGGCCTGCCTGCATGTTGCCGGTGCCACCCTCCCGATCCACGTGGTCCTGGCCGGGTTCGCCGTCGAGCGCATGCTCACCCTGGCCGTCGTGACTCCCGGCGGCACGGGCCTGGCGGAGGCGGGGTCGGCTAGCATTCTGGTCGCCCTCGGCGGCGATCCGCTGGCTGTGGCGGCAGGAGTCCTGCTCTATCGCGGGTTCACCTTCCTCCTCGAGATCCCCGTCGGCGGGCTGTTGCTCGGCGGATGGCTCATCGCTCACCCGCGCGGCGAGGGACGCATCGCATGAGGATCCTGCACGCGACCGATACCTATGGCCCGACGGTGGGTGGCATCGAGGTCCTGGTGGGCGACCTCGCGGCGCGCCAGGCCGAAGCCGGGCATGACGTGACGGTGCTGACCCGCACCCCCGGGCCGCCCGTCCCGCCCGACGAGCCCGTCCGCGTGTGCCGGGATCCCCGCGCGATGCGCCGCCTGGTCGGTTCGGCCGACATCGTCCACGCCCACGTCTCGGCGTACTCCCCGCTTGCCCTCCGCTCGGCCGAGACCGCAGGTCGCACCAGGGTTCCGGTGGTCGCGACGGTTCACTCGATGTGGACGGGTGCGTGGCCGCTGGTGCGTGCCGTCAGCGAGGTCCGTGGGTGGCCGGAGCTCCCGATCCAGTGGGCGGCGGTGAGCGAGGCGGCCGCGGTGCCGGTGCGCAGGGTGGTCAACGGACGTGGCGTCATCGTGCTGCCCAACGCCATCGACGCCGCGCGCTGGACTCCCGCACCGGCAGCTCGGACCAGCGCGGACGTGACCCTCGTCAGCGTGATGCGGATGACCCGTCGCAAGCGGCCTCTGGAGCTTCTGGCGATGCTTCGGCGGGTTCGCGAGGACACGCCGGCGACGGTCGGCTTGCGGGCGGTGCTCGTCGGCGACGGCCCCCTGCTCGCCTCGGTTCGGCGCGCCATCATCGGTCGGGGCCTCGCGTCGTGGGTCACCGCGACCGGCGCGCTGGACCACCAGTCGATCCGAGGGCTGTACCGCACGGCGGACATCTTCGTCGCGCCGGCGACGTTGGAGTCGTTCGGGATCGCCGCGCTGGAAGCCCGCGCCTCGGGGTTGGCCGTCGCGGCTCGTGCGGAGAGCGGCATCGCCGACTTCGTCGCCCATCGGCTCAACGGGATGCTCTCCCACAGCGATGCGCAGATGGCAGGCCAGCTCGTCGAGCTCTGCGCGGACCGTTCCCTCCTTGCCGCAATGGTGAGCCACAACCAGACCCATCGTCCGGCCTACGACTGGTCAGAGGTGTTGTGGCGCAACGACTATGCCTACGGCATCGCGATGGGCGCCGGTGCAGCTCGGAGCGCGACGGTGCCCTCTGAGGTGCCCTCTGAGGTGCCCTCTCAGCTGCCCTCTCAGCTGCCCTCTCAGGGGCCCCTCAGCGGCGTTCGTCCAGAGTCCGTGGCATGACTTCAACTTCAACCACCGGCCACCTGAGCCGCCACCTCACTGCCTCTGCGCTGATCAACCGTGTCCCCGAGGTCACCGTCTTCTTCTGGGTGATCAAGATCCTCGCGACCACGGTGGGCGAGACCGCGGCCGACTTCCTCAACGAGACGCTCGGGCTCGGCCTGAACGGAACCTCGGTGGTCATGGCGGCCCTGCTCGCTGCGGCACTGACCGTGCAGTTCCGTCTCCGTCGCTACGTACCCGCGGTGTACTGGCTCGCTGTGGTGCTGGTGAGCATCGTCGGGACCCTCATCACCGACAACCTCACCGACAACCTCGGGGTGCCGCTCCCGGTCACGACCGGAGTCTTCGCGCTCGGCCTCGGAGCCGTCTTCGCAGCCTGGTACGCCTCGGAGCGCACCTTGTCGATCCACACGATCTACACCGCGCGTCGCGAGTCGTTCTACTGGCTGACCATCCTGATGACGTTCGCTCTCGGCACCGCTGCCGGTGACCTGCTGGCCGAGCGGCTTGCCTTCGGGTACTTCCTCTCGGCCGTCCTCTTCGCCGCGACGATCGCGCTGGTCGCCCTGGCCCACCGGCAGCTCGGACTCGGCGCGATCACCGCCTTCTGGGCTGCCTACGTCCTGACCCGACCCCTCGGCGCGTCGATCGGCGACCTGCTTTCCCAGACGCGGGCCGACGGCGGGCTGGGCCTGGGCACCACCGCGACGAGCGCACTGTTCCTCCTCGCCATCCTGTCCCTGGTCACCTACCTCGCGCGGTCCGGACGCGACCGGACGGCCGCAGTGACCGGCCGGGTGCTGGAGGACACGAACGTGTGATCGCCGAAGGGTGGACTCGGCGGGTCAGCCTCGTGCTGTGGGCCAGTCCTTCGCCGACCCCCGTCCCGGTCGCGGCTCGACTCCGCTGCCGACGACAGTGCCGTCGCTACCCGAGACGTCCAGCGATGGGGGCCGGTGCGCCCACCGCGCCCGAGCGCCCCACCCGGGGACCGGTCTTGACGGGATCGATCGGGATGTGGACGGCGACGAGGGCGCCGCCCTCGGGCGCCCGTCCCGCGACCAGGCGCCCGCCGCGGGAGATGGCGATGCCCTTGACGAGCCCGAGCCCGAGCCCGCTGAGCGAGAGGCTGTCCGGGGTGAAGGGGTCGGTCAGACCCTCCTGGTCGCCGAGCCGGTTGATCAGCGCCTGCTGGGCGTCGGAGAACCCAGGGCCGGAGTCAGCGACCCCGAACCTCAGCGTGTCGCCGACGCGGACGGCGAAGACGCGAATGGTGTCCTCGGGCTGGGTATATCGAATGGCGTTCTCCACCAGGGTGTCCAGGCAGGCCCGCACCCGGTCCGCGGAGGCGATGACACTGCCCCCGCGGGCGTCGGCCACCCACTCCCGTTGCGTGACACGGGACCAGCGGGTCACCACCTCCTCGAGTTCGGCATCGACGTCGAGCGGCTCGCGCGTCGGCTCGTTCTGGAGCCGCATGACCCAGATCAGCCGCTCACTGGTGCGCGAGAGCCGAGCGAGCTCGCTGCGGACGATCGACAGGTCGCTGATCCGCCCCGCATCCGTCTCGTCCTCCTGGAGCAGGTCGACGTATCCGGTGGCGATCGTGAGCGGGGTGCGCAGCTCGTGGGAGGTCAGGCGGGTGAGGAACTCCTCCGCGCTGGCACGGTGGCGCTCACGCTCCGCGAAGGCGGTCACCGTCGACAGGGCGTCCTGCCGACGCCGGATGTTCCAGACGAGCAGCAGCATGATCCCGGACATCAGGGGAACCTCGGCGGTCTCCTGCCACGGCAGAACTCCTTCCGCCACCCGCACGACGAGGATCCCACCGGTGAGGACAGTAAAGCCGATCAGGGCCGCGAGCGTGCGCGCGTTCGACCAGACGCGCGAGCCGAACGCCATCGCGAAACCCGTCCACGCCACGTGGTAGGGGATGGTCTCGTCGCCCGGCAACTGCCACATGAGGGCCGTCGCCGCCCCCGCGAAGCACAGCCACGGGATGAACAGCGCGCCGGCGAAGAGCCGGCTCAGCTCGGCCCAGACGCGGTCCAGCAGTGAGACGCGCGGGCGGCCCGCGACCTGAGCGTTGGTCATGGGTGCTGCGTTGGTCATGGGTGCTGCGTTGGTCATGGGTGCACCGCCTCGTGAGGTCGACTCGAGCTCATGCCCGCAGCAGCACATCGTCGCACGCCGACGCCGGCGCGCGGAGGCAGTTCGCCCAAGATTCTGGAGGTGAGGACCGTCAGCCGTCCACGAAGCAGTAACCCACGCCGCGGATCGACTCCACAGGGAGGTTGGGCACCCTGATCCTCACCCGTCGGATGCTGACGTCGACCAGGTTGCTCCCAGGGTCGAACGAGAGTCCCCAGACCGCCTTGAGCAGCTCGTCACGGCTGCACACGTCGCCGGCACGCCGCATCAGGTAGGCGAGCAGGGCCACCTCCCGCTCGGCCAGGGACGTCGTCAGCCCGATGCCGGTGACCACCCGGCGGGCCTGGTCGAGGCGCAACCCGCCGGCACTGACGTACCGCTCGCTGTCCGCCTCCCCGACGGTGCCGACGTGTCGGCGGATCCTGGCCTCGAGCTCGGTCATGTCGAACGGCTTGGCGATGACGTCGATCGCCCCCGCCTCCAAGGACTTCACCCGGATCGCGACATCGGTCACCCCGGAGACGACGATCACCGGCAGCTCGGGGTACTCCTGGCGCATCCGGGCGAGAACCTCCAGGCCGTTCTCGGTCCCGAGGACCAGATCCAGCAGCACCAGGTCGACCCGGTTGGCGCCCAGGACCTGCATCCCGCCGATCCCGTCGAGGGCAGTGAGGACCCGGTGCCCGTGGGCGCCCAGACCGCGCGTGAGCAGCCCCAGAATGCCCACCTCGTCGTCCACGACCAGTACCGAATGCATCGCCGATCGCTCCCCTGTCTGCAGCCCTCACCTGGAGTATGAACGGTGGACCGCACTCCTCACCGGCCAAAACCCAGAACTGTCCGGAAGATTCGTTATGTCGGACATGCGGAAGTATATCCACGAAAAAATGACCTGGTGATGACGAAGCCATGAGCCGACCATGAGGTGCCCGTGACGTTTGCATGAGAGTTCGGGCCGACACGGGTGATCCGGCGCCCTGGGGGTTCATTGTTCCGACCAGACGCATCCGTCTGGGAGTTCTGTCGGAACGAGGTCCACCGCCATGTCACACGCCCGTCGCTCGACCCGCCCTGTCATCGCCCTGGTGACGGGAGCCCTCTGTGTCCTCGGAGCCGGCTCGCTCTCCGCGGCGTCGGCGCTGCCAGCTTCGCCCCCCGCGGCCGCGCAGGCCGCGGTCGTGGCCGCAGCCCCGTCCTCAGGTGACATCACCCTGGCCGTCACGAGCGCGCGCTCGGTGAACGCGGACGTGCCCGGGCTGGTGAAGAAGGGCGACAAGGTCACCGACTACACGTGGATGATCAACGAGGACGACACCGGGGACCCGGGCACCATCGCGAACACCGGGACGGAGCGCTGTCTCCCCTCGACAGCAGCCTCCCCCGGTGTGCCCGTCGCCGCGCCCCACACGGACCTCGCGGCCACCTGCCCGTGGCCGAGCACCCGGACCACCTCGAGCCTGGCCCGCATCGTGGCGCAGGGCACCCAGGACGACCTCGGGCTGACCACCTCCGTGCACCTCGAGGCCGGGAAGTACCTGATCTCGGTGATCGCGGCGGACTACAAGATCGACGGCGCCCACTTCACCGTCGACGGCGGCACCCAGCAGGTCGGGGTGCAGATGCAGCCCCTGCCGCTCCCGCTCACCACGCTGCAGATCCAGGTCTTCGAGGACCGGGCCCCGGTCGACGCGACCTTCGAGGTCGACGCAGAGAACGGCCTCGCGGGATTCACCGCGCACCTCGCCGACGTCTTCGGAGCGGTGAGTGTCGACTACTACGGCAACGCCCTCTGCACGAAGTACCAGCACGCAACCGCATCGGACGCCAGCCCGATCGTCTTCAGCGGGGGCAAGCCGGTCGTCGACCCGAGCTCCACCGGGCGCTGCGTCAGTGACAACAGCGGGGTCATCGTCATCCCCAACATGGGACCCAACCGGTATGCGTCGACGGTCACCCCGCCCGTCCCTGCCGCGGGCCAGGGATTCCAGTGGGTCCAGACCACCAGTCTCGAGGGCGGCCACGACCACGACATCTGGAGCCAGGAAGGCGCGACCGGTCTGGACAACGAGGTCACCAAGGGCGCCGAGCCGGTGCCGATGGTGCAGTTCGGGTTCGTCAGGACCCAGGCGCTGCCCACCTCCAGCCTCACCGGTGAGATCAAGGGCCGGGTCCACCAGCAGCTGCCCTACATCGGTGGCCAGAACGGCCAGATCGGCGCCGAGGGTCTGTCCGGGTCCAAGCTCGGGCCGGCCATCAAGCAGCCATGGATCGCACTGTCCGACCTGAACCGGGGCGACGCCCAGGTCTATGTCGGTCGCGGCGGGCTGGACGGCTCCTTCGACATCAAGCGCGTCCCGGACAGCTCCTACCAGCTGACGATGTGGGACGACGACCAGGACTTCATCCTGTTCAGCACCAACGTCACCGTGGACAACGGCGCCGTGGTCGACGTCGGGATGCAGACGCTCGTCGGGTGGTTCACGCACCTGCAGGGCACCATCTTCATCGACCGGAACGGCAACGGGGTCAAGGACCCGGGGGAGACCGGCGTCCCGAACTTCACCCTCACCGTCCGTGAGCGGGACAACTCCACCATGGACCAGGGCCTGAACACGGTGACGACCGACGCCAGCGGCCACTACGACATCCGCGAGGTCTACCCGCTGGGCAAGTTCCTCGTCCTGGAGGCGTTCAACACCCGGTACACGACGACCGGGGTGACCTATCGGGGAGACAACGAGACCACCTCGACCACGCAGCTCGGTGGCCTCGTCGACTTCGACTTCCTGCCGATCATCGGCCTCGGAGGCACCGTCGACTGGGGCGTGGAGCCGTTCGCGGCCGGCACCAACGGCGGCATCGCGGGCACCGTGAGCTATGACGTGACCCGCAACGAGTTCGACCCCGCGGACGCGGCCTCGGAGTCCTACCAGCCCGGCATCCCCGACATCCCGGTGAACCTCTACAAGCCGGTGAAGTGCACCGAGACCAACGCGACCGTGAAGAAGAACGTGTGCCGTCAGGGATACCAGATCACCCCCCTGACGATCGACGACCCCGACCACCCCGGGACGCCGATCACCAACCCCGACCCGAGCCGCGGACAGATGGTTCGCGGGCTCCTGCTCAACACCTACACCAGCGAGACCTGGGGGGCTCCTCGCGGCTGCACGGCTCGCCTGTACAACGGCAAGCCGCTCACCGACCAGCAGGCGCTGCCCGAGCAGGGCGCGGCGGAGGGCAACCTCTGTGTCGAAGCGCCCCTGCAGGGCGTGGCCATGGGTCCGAGCAGTGCCGAGACCTTCGACGCTGACGGCAACGGCAACGCCGACGCCGGGTCGTTCGTCAACGGCAACTACGGCTTCACCGGCTCGACGGTGAACATGTACCCGCCGACGGACACCGCCCACAACCCCGACGGGCTGGCGATCGGCGCCGACCTGCCCCCGGGCGAGGAGCAGTCGCTGCCCGCAGCCGACTACATCGTCAGCGTCGACATCCCCGACAACCCGACGCCCACCGCCAGCAGCCCGAAGATGTACAAGGCCACCTCCGAGGCGGACGTGAACGTCTTCGACGGCGACAGCTACCTGCCGCAGGAGAACTTCCCGCCGACTGCTGTCGAGGCCAGCGACCCGCCCCCCGGCGGTGACCCCTTCACCCCGACTCCGCCGAGCCAGCCACCGTCGCAGCAGGCGGGCATCATCTCGGCCTGTGCCGGCGCCTACAGCATCGTCACGGTGACCAACCAGGCGTTCCTGGACGGCGAAGGCAGCCCGTTCGAGGGACTGGACCGTCCGTCGTGCGAGGACAAGCTCGTCACCGTGCGGTCGGGCCAGACCACGGCGCCCAACTTCAACCTCTTCACCGACGTGCCGCTGCCGACCCACTTCTGGGGCCTGACCCTCAACGACCTCGGCATCACCTTGGACAAGCGCAGCGCCAACTACGGCGAAGCGCTGGGTATGCCCTACGTCCCGGTCGGTCTCTATGACTGGTCCGGCCGGCTGGTCGACACGGTGCACACCGACTTCAACGGCCTCTATGAGGCGCTGGAGCCGTCCACCGACACCTTCAACTGCCCGGTCCCGGCGGGCCCGTGCCCCAACATGTACCGGTTCGTCGGCAACGACCCCGGCGGGATCGGCTCGCCCAACAGCGACTACGACCCGCGGTTCCGCACCATCGCGGCGACCTTCCAGGGATGGCCGGGTCTGTACACCGTGACCGACGAGGCTCCGACCCAGGTCGCGGCCACCGTCCTCACGCCGGACACGGCTATCGCCAACACCACGGCCTGCAACCTGCCCACGGGCGCCCCGCAGCTGTTCGCCGTGGACAAGCCGGTGATCAGGACCACCGGCAGCAGCACGGCCTCCCGCACAGTGACGATCAAGGGGGCTGGCTTCGGAGTCGCTCCGGGCATCCTCAAGGTCGGCAGCACCACCCTGACCGGCGCCAACATCGTGTCGTGGTCCGACACCAAGATCGTCTTCGTGGCCCCGACCACCACCGGTGCCCAACCGGTGTCCATCACGGCCGCCAACGGACGATCGGCCTACAACACGCTCACCCTCCAGGTGATCACTGGCGCTACGAGCCCCACCAACGCAGGACCCGGTCGCTCGGCGGCCAACCCGATCGTCCGTGAGGTCGGCCCGGGCAAGCAGTACGCCACCATCCAGGCCGCGGTCGACGCCGCCCGGCCGACGACCGCCCAGCCGTACAACCTCGTCGTCGTCTGGCCCGGTACCTCGAGCAACCTCTCCCCCCGCGGTGAGTACCTCGAGAACGTCCTGGTCGACACCCGGGTCCACCTCCAGGGCGTCGGTCCCGGCGGGTTCCAGGGCGCCACCTACGTCCCGGGCTCGATCATCGACGGGGCGGGCTTCAACCCCGACAACCCGAGCGGCGCGGCGTGGCTGGCCACCCTCACCCGGCTCGCCGCCTCGCCCGGCTACACCGGTGACCCGGCCGTTCCCGATGCAGCCGTCGTGACCTTCCTCAACCCGCCCGGAAACGAGCAGCAGGCGTCGACCTGGCGCGCGACCCTGGACGGCTTCCAGATCACCGGTGGCTCACAGAGCGACTTCGCCGGCAACGTCAACCTCCTCACCGGTGGCATCCAGACGCCGTACGGGGCGACCGGTGCCCTCATCACCCAAGGTGGTGGCATCTACGTCCACAACGGGGTCAAGGGCCTCCAGCTGACCGACAACCTCGTGGTCGGCAACGGTGGATCCTACGGTGGCGGCATCCGGGTCGGCACCCCCTACGTCGGCGACAACGCCAACTATGGGATCGCCATCTCCCGCAACCAGATCCGCGACAACGGTGGCACCAACCTCGCCGGCGGTATCGGTCTGTTCACCGGCTCCAACGGCTACACCGTGGACAACAACGCGATCTGCGGGAACCACTCCTCGGAGTACGGCGGTGCGGTCTCGGCCTTCGGCTACATGGGCGGCACCCTCAGCATCCCGGCGCTCAACAGCACCAGCTACAGCGGCGCCTCGGGCGGCCAGGTGAACCAGAACCGCATCTGGTTCAACCAGTCCTATGACGAAGGTGGCGGCGTGATGGTCGCGGGCGAGCTGCCCGCAACGCCGACCGGCCTCACCGAGGGCACCGGACCGATGCGGATCGACCGCAACGTCATCCAGGCCAACCTCGCCAACGACGACGGCGGTGGCATCCGGCTCCTCCAGGTCTCGGGCTCGCACATCAGCTCGACGACGCCCGGCACGATCGACATCACCAACAACACGATCGCCGACAACGTCTCCGCCCACGAGGGCGGTGGGATCGCCATCGACGACGCGGTGTTCGTCAACATCGACAACGACACGGTCACCAAGAACATCACCACGGCGACCGCGGTGACGAGCAACGGCCAGCCGGTCGCTGCGGGACTGACCACGGCCGCGATCAGCGAACCGCTCCAGCAACGGCTGGACTCGGCCTTCGCCAACTCCGGCACGAAGAACAACTCCTACCTCGTCCGTGGCAACAGCAACTGGCTCGGGTTCAGCCGGCCGACCCTGTTCAACGACATCTTCTGGGACAACCGGGCCGGCACCTACGTCGGCGGCTACGTCACCGGTATCGGTGGGACCCTGCCCAACGGCGCCGCGAACTCGACGATGAACTGGGACATGCAGGTGGTCGACCAGGCCAGCGGTTCGTCGGCGTCGATGGTCCTCACGCCGACCTACAGCGTCATCCAGACGACTGGCGGCACGGTGAGCAGCTCCACCGTCTCGACAGCAGATCCCAACTTCGTCGATCCCTACGAGATCGGCGTCAACGTCCTTGCCGTGCGGGCCAACCCGGCCTTCCGGCAGGCGGCGATCGTCACCCGGGTCCTCCCGTTCGACCTGCTCGGCAACTTCCACCTGAAGACGACCCCGGCCAGCTCGGCCCGGGGCCGTGGGACGGCGAACAAGCTGGTCCAGTGGGGCACCCCGTCCGGGTCGAGCCAGTACAGCTACACGGTCCTCGCCAACACGCCGGACATCGACGGCAACACTCGACCCGGTCCGCAGTCGCGGTACGACGCCGGCTCCGACCAGGTCCTGCCGTGACTGCCGTGAGCCCCTGCGGCGGCCCGACGGTCCCCCGTGGGGGAGCCCCAGGCCCCCACGGGGGACCCACCCTCCCCGCGCGGGACCCCAGCCCGACCCTGACCACCACCCTCGCCCACCGGTAGCGAAGAGAGCAACGACGATGGAACGCTTCATGAACCAGCCGCTGAGCAGGCGCGCACTCCTTGCCGGCGCCGGTGGCGCAGGTGCCGTCATCCTCGGCGGGAGGATGGTCGCCCCGGCGATCGCGTCCTCACTGCCGGGCGCCGTTGCCGCCGCAGCGACTCATCCGCAGAAGACCAAGCACCTGGTGGGCACCGACGGATGGGTCTCGATGCCCCAGGGCGCGCGACCCGACCTGCCGTTCTTCCCCGACTCCCTGGCCCCGGCAGGCGGCTTCAACACCTATGTGTTCGGGTTCCGGGACGCGACCGGTCTGTCGGCGGCCCAGGTCGGGGCGCTGCGCGGCAAAGCCCAGATCAGCGCACCGATGATGGACTTCGACGAAGAGGACGACATCAAGATCAGCCTCACCAACCTGGGTCTGGTCCAGCGTCCGGACCTGTTCGACGGCCACACCCTGCACTGGCACGGGTTCGTCAACGCGATCCCGCTCTTCGACGGGGTGCCGGAGCTGTCGCTCTCGGTCCCGGTGGGTCGGGACTTCGACTACTTCTACCGCGTCCACGACGCGGGAACCTACATGTACCACTGCCACTTCGAGGACGTGGAACACGTGCAGATGGGCATGACGGGCATGGTCTTCGTCCGGCCCAAGCAGAACCTCAACCCGGTCGGCAACGACCCGATGGGCACCAAGTACGCCTACAACGACGGCGACGGGTCGACCCGCTACGACCGTGAGTTCGCGTTCATGCTCACCGAGCTGTGGTCGGCGTCGCACTACCGTGACGCGCACATCCAGGTCAGCGACTGGACCGACTTCGACCCGGACTTCTCGCTGCTCAACGGACGCGGCTGGCCCGACACTTATGCGGGCAACAGCGACCCGCTCACCGGGTCCGGTCGCCTCCAGTACCAGCCGATCTCCTCGCTCATCCACTGCAACGCCGGCGAGCGGGTCCTGCTGCGCATCTCCAGCCTGGGCTACAAGGACCACTCGCTGACCGCGGACAACATCGACCTCACCGTGGTCGCCAAGGACGCCGGCCTGCTCAAGAGCCGGGGCCAGATCAGCAACTACCTGACCACCAACACGGTCACCGTCGGGCCCGGCGAGAGCCGCGACGTGATCTTCGAGGCGCCGGCGCCGGGGGAGTATCTGCTCTACGACCGGGACTACAACTACCTCAGCAACGGCGGAGGCGCAGGATACGGCGGCATGATGACCAAGATCGTCGTCGAGCCGCCGAACACCCTGCCTGCCCAGACCGCAGCGAACAAGTGAGAGGCACGACGATGACCACCACATCCACGGGCCTGCGCGGGAGGCTCACGGGCCTGGCCCGGCCCCTTCGCCGGTCGCTCCCTCGCCGGCTGCGTCCGGTCACCTCGCGCCTGGGCCTCGGGGCGACGGTGCTCACCCTCGTCGTCGCAGCGGCAGCCACCCTGCCCGGCTCCGCGTCAGCCGCGACGTCCGAGGGCCTGGCCTGCGACACCAGCACGACCAACACCTTCACCCTGCGTGCGCAGGACGGATACGCGACCACTCCCGACGGCAACTCCATCTACATGTGGAGCTATGCCAACGAGGTGAGGGGCTCGTTCCAGATCCCGGGTCCGACCCTGTGCGTGGAGTCGGGCAAGAAGGTCACGGTCATCCTGCACAACCGGCTGCCTGAGGCGACCTCGATCATCTTTCCCGGGCAGACCGGTGTACGCGCCGGCGGCCAGCCCGCTGAGCCCGAGTACTCGCCGGTCGACCCGGCCATGCCCGACGCCGCTCGCACGCTGGTCTCGATGGTCCAGTCGGCTGACGCGGACACCGGTTCGATCACCTACACGTTCACGGCGGGCTCGCCCGGCACCTACCTGTACAAGAGCGGCACCGACGTCAACAAGCAGGTCCAGATGGGGATGTTCGGCGCACTCGTCGTGCGCCCGGCCGGACACCCCACGTGGGTCAACGACCGCTCGGACTCGGCGTTCTCGGCGGGCCACGAATACCTGTTCGTCCTCTCCGAGGTCGATCCCGACATCCACCTCGCGGTGGAGCGGGGTGACCCCATCGACTGGTCGACCTACAACGCCCGCTACTTCATGATCAACGGGCGCAGCATGCCGGACACGCTGGCCCCGAACTACGTGTCCTACCTGCCGAGCCAGCCCTACGGTGCCTTCGTCCACATCCGGCCGTACAACGCGAGCTCGAACCCGCTGCCCTCGACGATCCGCTACCTGAACGCCGGGACGGTCAACTATCCGTTCCACCCGCACGGCAGCGACGAGACCGTCGTCAACCAGGACGGTCACGCCCTCGAGACGCCCGACGGACACGATTTGTCGTACACGAAGTACGACCTGGACGTCGCTCCGGGACAGAGCCTGGATGTCCTGATGGACTGGCGGGACACCGAGCAGTGGAGCGAGACAAACCCGATCCCGACGCAGATCCCCGCGATCACCGACCAGCTCCTGGTCGGCACGGACACGTGGTTCAGCGAGAGCCCGTACCTCGGCACGAAGAACCCGCTCCCGTCGAACATCACCGACAACAACGTCTGCGGCGAGTACTACCACATCGCCCACAGCCACGCCCTCCAGCAAGCCACCAACTTCGGCGCCACGTTCGGAGGGATGATGACGCTCTACCGCATCGATCCCCCGACCGGCTGCCCTGGGAACTGAGGTCCCGTCATGTCGATGCTTACTTCGACCACGATCCTGCGCCGCCTCGCGGTGGCCACCGGGGCGGCCGTCGTCGCCCTCCTGGCCACGCCGGCGTCAGGGCTCGCCGCCCCCGCGTCCCCCAACCTGGCGCCCGTTGCGGCCGTCCGGGCGGGGGTGGCGAGCGTCCCACCAGCCGTCGCCTCAGCACCGGTCGGCAAGCTCAGCCCGGCTGGCTGCCAGTCCGACGGGGCGGGCAACGACACCTGCCACCTGTGGGCTGCGAAGACCACGATGTCGATCTCCTCCAGCCTGCCGATCCCGGTCTGGGGCTTCTCGACCACGGAGGCGTCCACCGCCTCGGTCCAGCCCAGCAGCCCGGGGCCGCAGCTGGTCGTGACCCAGGGGGACACGGTCACCCTGACGGTCCACAACGAGCTGCCCGCCGGTCAGCAGCTCTCGCTGGCGCTGCCCGGCATCCCCGCCAACGCCTTCTCGCCGGCGCTGGACTCGGCCCGTGAGAGGAGCGGGGCCGGGGTCGGCAGCAGCCTGACCTACACGTTCACGGCGTCCCGCCCGGGCACCTTCCTCTACGAGGCAGGTCACACCCCTGACGGCTCGCGACAGCTGGCCATGGGCCTGGTCGGGGCCCTGGTCGTGCTCCCCAGCGACGGCACCGCCTACGGACCTGCCTCGACCGACTACCAGGACGAGTCCGTCATGGTGCTCACCGAGATCGACCCCGCCCTCAACGCGGACCCGGTCGGCTTCGACATGCGCGGCTACAACCCGACCTACCGGCTCATCAACGGCAAGAGCTTCCCGGAGATCCCGGTCGTGCCAACCGGCGTCGGCAACATCGTGCTCCTGCGGCTGGTCAACGGTGGCGCGATCCAGCACCCGATGACGCTGCTCGGGGCCGTCGCGACCAGCATCGCCCGCGATGCCCACCCGCTCGCCTACCCCCAGACGGACGTCACGACGGTCGTCGAGCCGGGCGCCACCGAGGACGTCCTGGTGACGATGAGCGGCGGCCTGGACTCCAAGGTCACGGTCTATGAGAGCGGTATCCACCTCGACAACGCCTCGGCTCAGACCGACAACCCCCTGCAGACCGCGTTCGGCGGCATGATGACCGTCCTGGACACCAATGCCCCCGTGCCGGCCGACGATGCGGTGGGCCCGGTCACCTCGGCGGTCGCCGCGTCGCCCAACCCGTCCACCGGCGTCCTGCCCGTCACCGTCACCGCCGACCTCAGTGACGTCAAGAACGGCGGTTCGGCCATCGCCTCGGCCGAGTTCGTCCTCGACGAGCCGACCGACGTCGGTGTCGGGTTCGGCACCGGGATGGACATCACCGGCACCGGGACGGCCACGGCCTCCGCCTCTGGCGTCCTCACCACCGACGCCATGGACGCCCTCGCGGCCGGCAAGCACACGATCTACGTCCGCGGCCGGGACGCCGTAGGGAACTGGGGAGTCATCGGCTCGGTGATCTTCAACCTTCCGAAGACCGGGCCGCCCACGAGCGCGGGGTCTGCCAACCCGCCGATCTCCAACCAGTCCGCTCGCATCACGATCACCGCGACCGGAGACGACACCGACGCCGGTGGAGGCAACATCACCGCCGCCGAGTTCTTCGTCACCGAGGACTCCAACCCGATGGTCGTCCCGACGCCCGTCAACGGCACCGGCGCCGTGATGACTCGCAACCGCGTCGCTCCGGTGGTCGCCGAGACGGGGTACATCGCCCCGACCCCCCTGCTCACCGAGGGCAAGCACCACGCCTGGGTGCACAGCAAGAACTCCCTCGGCACCTGGGGACCCCTGCTCGACATCCCCTTCACCGTCGACCGGACCGGCCCCACCGTCACCGGAGCCAACCTGGCCCCGAACTCGACCAACGGTGTCCTCTCCTCCCCGGCCTACCCCGGCAACGCCGTGGTGTCGGCGATGGTCACCGACGGGGGTGCCGGCTGGAGCAGCAACATCGTGGATGCCGAGGCCTTCCTCGACTCCCAGACGGCCGACGGCACCGGCGTGCAGCTCATCCCGACGGACGGGCTGCTCGACTCTGCGGACGAGGCGGTCTACGGGCTCATCCCGATGACCCAGATCAGGACCCTCTCCGAGGGAAACCACCAGGTCTTCGTCCACGGACAGGACGCCGCCGGCAACTGGGGCGTCAGCTTCGCGGCCAGCTTCACCGTCGACAAGACGGCGCCCACGCTGGGGACGCTCTCGGTGACGCCGAACCCGACCAACGGGGCTTCGACGGTCACGGCGCGGGTCGGCTACACCGACGCCTCGCAGGCGGCAGGTGGTGAGTTCTGGTTCGGGGCCACCGACCCCGGAGTCGGACGAGCCACCCCGGTCAGTGTCGCCATCGGCACCGACGGGATCGCGACGGCGATCATCTCCCTGGCCGGAGTCCCGAACGGGGCGCAGCAGCTCCACCTGCGGATCCAGGACAAGGCGAGCAACTGGAGCGCAACGGCCTCGGCCAGCCTCACGGTCGGGTCGCCCGCGCTCCTCACCGAGACCTTCCCGACCGCGACGCTCAACCCGGCGTGGACACGGACGGCGCCAGCACAGGCCAACCGGGGCACGATCTCGGTCACCTCGGCCGCGAACCTGCCGTCCGCTTCAGCCGGTCAGTTCGGGCTCCAGGTCACCTACCCGGTCAACTTCCAGACCGGTCAGCCGGCCTACATCTCCCGGGCCCTCGGGGCGACGCTCACGACCGCGCGGGTCGATCTCGACCTCAAGGCCAACGCGTTCACCCCGGGTCTGGGAGCGACACCGACGATCTTCTCGGCCACCACGGCGGGCGGCGCGCAGGTGTTCAGCCTCCAGATCCGCAACACCAACGCCACGACCCGGCAGGTGCGGACCGTCCTGGTCACGGGCACGAACACGGTGGTCTACGGCGGCTGGGTCACGGTCCCAGGCGGCGCGGGCACGGTGTCCATGGCGTGGCGAGCCGGGCCGGCCGGCGGGCCTGCGGCCCTGCGGGGTGGGGTCACCCTCACGATCAACCACGGGGCCGTGGCCACCACCCAGACGGGCAACACCAACACCCAGCGGGTGGCGGCGGTCCGGATGGGCGTCATCACCGGGCAGACGTTCCTCACCCGGGGAACGCTGTACCTCGACAACCTGACCGTCGCGCAGTAGTCCCGCACCACCGCACCACCGCACCACCGCACCACCGCACCACCGCACCACCGCACCACCGCAGCACCGCAGCACCGCAGCATCGCACCACCGCAACACCCGATCGGTCCAAGGTCCGGCGGCTCTCGCGAGGAGCCGCCGGATCCCCATCCCCGCAAAGGCACCACCATGAACGCACCGCAGTCCGTCCTTCCCGCACCCACTGCTGCGTCGCCGGCCGACCCCGACCTGCCGGGCAAGCCCCACCGTCGCCGGATCCAGGTGATCGCGCTGGTCGTGGTGCTCGCTCTGGGTTACCTCGTCGTGCACAACGTGATCGCGCGCGCGTCGGCGGCCGGTGCCAGCACCATGCCGGCGAATACGGCGATGGAGGATGCCCTGGGGGTCCGCTTCTCCCGCGTCGCCGTCGTCGGTGACGGCGGCCTGGTCCAGGTGAGCTACGTCATCCTCGACACCGACAAGGCCACCCGGTTCCAGGACGACCGGGCCAACCTGCCGATCCTCACCAACGTCGACACGGACGCGGCGACCCGGCGCGTGGCCCTCATGAAGCAGGGCCACAGCCTGCCCGTCGGGCAGACCTTCTACTTCGTCTACAACAACAACGGCACCGTCCATCCCGGCGACCTGGCAGCGCTCGCCAGCCAGGGCATGACCCTGTCCGGGATCCGGGTCCAGTGAGCCGACGACCGGTGGGCGGCCGAGGTCGAGCCTGCCGTCTGGTCCTGCTTATGGTCGCACTGCTGGCCGGTGGCGTCCTGTTCGCGCCATCGGCCGGGGCGCACGCCTACCTCACGGGCAGCAACCCTGCCGACGGGGCCGCGCTCGAGCAGGCGCCGCACGAGCTGCTCCTGCACTTCAGCGAGTCCGTGGTCCTGTCCGCGCTCAAGGTCGACCTGGTCGACTCGTCGGGTCAGCACCTCGACCTGGGCGCCCCACGCCTCGTCGACCCATCCGACGCCGCTGACCCGGGCGCGGCCGGTGCTGGCCCGGTCGACACCGAGGAGCCGGTGAGCATCAGCCTCGCCCTTCCCGAGCTCGACGCCGGGTCCTACCGCGTGAGCTGGGAGACGATCTCCTCCGACGACCTGCACCGCGCCGCAGGGGTCCTCGTCTTCGGGGTCCGCACGATCGTGACGGCCACGGGCTGGGTGGAGACCGCGCCCGAGGCGCTGGAGTCGGCGCTGCGGTGGCTCGTCCTGTTGGGCATCGCCTTCGGCATCGGCGCACCGGTCGCCCGGCTGATCCTGCGGCGGTCGGCGCCGTCGCTGGACGCCTCGTCACTGGACCGGGCCGTGCAGGTCGCGGCGGCGGTCGGCCTCCTCGGTGCGGTCCTGCTCCTCCTGGACCAGGTGATGTCCTCGGGCGGACTGGTGGCACCACTCCTGGCTGGGAGCTACGGGCAGCGCTGGGCCCTGCGCACACTCGGCCTGCTGGTCGTACTCGTCAGCGTCCGCCGGGACGGGACCGCGCGGTCCCACGAACACCGGACCCGCGTGGCTCAGGTCGCGGGTGCCGTCCTGGCCGGTGTCGCGACAGCACTGCTCGGTCACTCCGGCAGCGGTCCGGAGGCGGGCCTCACCCGAGGTCTGGCCGCGTCCGTCCACATCCTGTCGACCGGCTGCTGGATGGGCACGCTGACCGCGCTGAGCCTGGTGCTGCTGCGTCCGCGGGCCCCGGCCGAGATCGTGCGCAGGGTCCTGCGGGCGTTCGGTCCGGTGGCAGCGACCTCCGTGGGGGCGATGGCCGTCACGGGGGTCTACCTCGCCAGCACCGTCGTCGGGTCGGTCGACGCGCTGCTGCTGACCGACTACGGGCGGGTCCTCGTCCTCAAGGTGGCCGTGGTCCTCGGATCAGGAGCGCTCGCCCTCAGCACCCGTCGCCGGCTCCGACGCGGCGGCCCGCTGGGCGTCAGAGGTGTCCGGGTGCTCCTGGCCGAGGTGGTCGGTGGTGGTCTCGTCCTGCTGCTGACGGGAGTCCTGTCCAGCGGCCAGCCGGCGCTCGAGCGACAGCTGACGACCGACTCGTCGCAGACGCCGGCCAGCACCTCACGCTCCCAACAGCTCGACGACCTCCAGGTGTCACTGGTCATCCAGCCCAACCTGCCCGGTCAGAACATGGCGGTCGTCCGGGTCAACAACACCCGCCGACCCGCGCCCGGGCAGATCACGTCGGTCGTGCTGGGCACGGCAAGCGCTGCGGAGCCGGTCCAGCTGACGTCGATCGGTGACGACCAGTGGTCTGCTCCGCTGTCGCTGACCGAGTCCGGACCGTCCGCCGTGCGGCTCGACGTCACGCGAGACGGACTGGCCAGCAGCACAGGCCAGCTCCCCTGGACCGTCGGCTGGCCGAAGGACGCAGCCCGTCCCCTCGTGTCGCGCGCGCCGATCGGGCCATTGCTGGTGCGCGCGTCGCTCCTGGGTGTCGTACTCCTCGCCCTGGGTCTGCTCCTCGCGCTGCGTCGAGCAGCGACCGGCCCGACCCGGCGCGCGGGACCGAAGCGGGTTCGCTCGCCCGGCGACCGCGCGGCGCCGCCGGGGAGGCGACCACCTGAGCCGCAGGAGCCGCCGTTCGAGCCCGACCCCGTCGAGTCGGTACTGTCGGGGGCGACCAGCTCGACCAGCGCGGACCGCTGACCGCGTGACGCTGCACCGACGTGAGATCGTGACGACATGGCTGTGATCCGTTGCGACTTCTTCTCCGAGTCGATGATGCTCGGAACCTCGATGACCGTCCTGCTGCCGCAGGCCGCCGAGGACCAGATCGGCAGCGAGTCGCTCCAGCGTGAGGGGCCACCACCGGTCCTGTACCTCCTGCACGGGCTGTCCGACGACGACACCGCCTGGCTGCGCTGGACCTCGATCGACCGGTACGCGTCGGCCCTGGGGCTCGCGGTCGTCATGCCACAGGTCCACCGCAGCTTCTACACCGACCTGCCCGGCGAGGGTCGCGCGTACTGGACCTTCCTCAGCGAGGAGCTGCCTGAGCTGGTGTCCCGGTTCTTCCAGGTCTCGACGCGCCGTGAGGACACGTTCGTGGCCGGGCTGTCGATGGGAGGGTACGGCGCGCTCAAGTGGGCCTTCGCACAGCCCGAGAGGTTCGTGGCTGCGGCCAGCCTCTCCGGGGCACTGGATGTGGATGCCCTGGTCGCCGGTGGAGAACGGCGACCACTGTTCGAGACGGTGCTGGGCGACCGGCTGCTCGCCGACGTGCCGGGCGGCGACGTCTTCGCGGCCGCAGAGCACCTCGACCCGGGCACGGCGCCACGGCTCTATCTGACCTGTGGCAGCGAGGATGCGCTGCTGCCGGGCACCGCGCGGATGGTCTCCCACCTCAAGACTCTCGGCCTCGACGTCACCGCGGACCTGGGACCCGGTGAGCACGAGTGGGGTCTGTGGGACCGGCAGATCCAGGACGTCCTCGCCTGGCTCCCGTTGGGAGACAGCTAGGTTCACGCTCCGGGCACCACGCGGATCGCCAGGCACGCGCGGTATCCGGAAGCAGGCGAACCGTCCTGTGCCTCAGTCGATCCAGCCCATCGTCCGGGCGAAGGTGATGGCCTGGACCCATCTCTCGCGGGGTCAGCAGCCCGTCGGACGGGGGACGTTCCTCGGGACCGGATCGGGGTGGCGGGCCAGCAGCTGCTGGACGCGGTCCAGCCGGTCCCGGATCTCGGCGTTGCCGCCGAGGGCGTCGGAGACTTCTCTCAGCTCGCGCACCACGTGGTCGAGCTCGATGTCGGCCCAAGCCCGGTCGAGAACGTCCGGGTACAGCTGCGCCACTGCCTTGCGGCCGCTACAGCACCGCCGCCACGACGCGGGCCCGGGCTCCACGACCGCGCCGAAGGTGACGTCGACACCGCCCGTCCGCCGCCACTCGGCGAGGGCAGGGGTGATGTGGGTCAGTGCGCTCGCAGCGGCCTCGGACGGCGACAGCACAGAAGACTTCACTGCTCACTCCATCGTGACGGTCGTTCGATGCGCGGCGGTGCGCTGTGGCCCGGTGGTCCAGGACTACCCGGCCACCTCCCGGCACGCCGGGGGCTGATCCTGCGGCGCCGCACCCGTTGCGCTGAGCACGGGTGCCGTGCCACACTACTTACTGACCGATCGGTCTGTTAAGTCTTTTCGGCCCGGAGTGTTCCTGGAGGAGCCATGACGGCGACGCCCGAGGTGTCACCCATCGACGAGGCGTTCCTGCGTGCGTCGTTCGACCGCACCATCGAACGCAACGAGCGGATCGAGCCGCGCGACTGGATGCCGGAGAAGTACCGCTCGACGCTGGTGCGCCAGATCGCCCAGCACGCGCACTCGGAGATCATCGGGATGCAGCCCGAGGGGAACTGGATCACTCGAGCACCGTCGTTGCGGCGCAAGGCGATCCTGCTGGCCAAGGTGCAGGACGAGGCCGGCCACGGGCTCTACCTGTACTCCGCCGCGGAGACGCTCGGGGTGTCCCGCCGCGAGCTGACCGAGAACCTCATCAACGGCCGGCAGAAGTACTCCTCGATCTTCAACTACCCCACGCTGTCCTATGCGGACGTCGGCACCATCGGCTGGCTCGTCGACGGCGCCGCGATCTGCAACCAGGTTCCGCTGTGCCGGACGTCGTACGGGCCCTACGGTCGGTCGATGATCCGGATCTGCAAGGAGGAGTCCTTCCACCAGCGGCAGGGCTATGAGCTGCTCAGCACGATGATGCGCGGCACCGACGAGCAGCGCGCGATGGTGCAGGAGTCGGTCGACCGCTTCTGGTGGCCGGCGCTGATGATGTTCGGCCCACCCGATGCCGACTCACCCAACACCGAGCAGTCGATGGCGTGGGGGATCAAGCGCGACACCAACGACGAGCTCCGCCAGAAGTTCGTCGACATGTCCGTTCCGCAGGCCAAGGCGCTGGGCGTGAGGCTGCCCGATCCCGCGCTCGTCTGGGACGAGGCGCGTGGTCACCACCACTTCGGCCAGCCCGACTGGGACGAGTTCTACGCCGTGGTCAAGGGTGGGGGCCCCTGCAACGCCCAGCGGATCGCTCACCGCCGCCGAGCGCACGAGGACGGCGCGTGGGTCCGGGCGGCCGCCACCGCGTTCGCGGCGAAGGAGGCCTGATGTCCGGGCAGGTGAGCGGGCAGGTGATCGGGCAGGTGAGCGGGCAGCAGACCAATCCGGAGCCGGTCGCGGGCGAGTGGCCGCTGTACGAGATCTTCGTGCGGGGCAAGCGCGGGCTGAACCACGTCCACGTCGGGTCCCTGCACGCGGCGGACGACGAGATGGCCCTGCGGCACGCCCGCGACGTGTACACCCGCCGCAACGAGGGCGTCAGCATCTGGGCCGTCCGTGCCGACCTGGTCGCCGCCTCGAGTCCGGACGAGAAGGACCCGCTGTTCGCGCCGGCCGGGGACAAGGTCTATCGGCACCCCACGTTCTATGCCATCCCCGACGACGTCCCCCACATGTGAGGTCGCGATGAGCCACGTGCACGACCACGACGCCGACCACCAGTCCGTCTATGACGGGCTCACCGGTGGCGACGACTCGCAGTGGGCCTTCGGCACCGACTTCGAGGACCCGCTCGCCGGGGTGGACACCACCATCCCCGACGGTGTCGACGCGCGGGCGCTCGCGGCGTACTGCCTGATGCTCGGCGACGACGCGCTGGTGTACAGCCACCGGCTGGCGCAGTGGGCGAGCAACGCGCCGGACCTGGAGGAGGACATCGCGCTGTCCAACATCGCGCTCGACCTGCTCGGCCAGGCGCGACTGCTGCTGGCCCGCGCGGCTGCGGCCGACCCCGCGCTCGTGCCGGTCCTGCCGGAGGGATCGCCGGTGCCGGCCGAGGACGCGCTGGCCTTCTTCCGCGAGGAGGCCGCCTTTGTCAACGTGCGACTCGTCGAGGGTGACAACGGTGACTTCGCGGTGACGGTCGTCCGGCTCCTGGTGTTCTCGACCTATCGGCTAGCCCTGCTGCAGCGCCTGGCCGAGAGCCGGGACACGGTGCTCTCCGCGATCGCGGCCAAGGGCGTCAAGGAGGTGACCTACCACCGCGACTATGCCGGCCGCTGGTTCCTCACCCTCGCGCAGGGGACCGAGGAGTCGAGGCGACGGCTGCTCGCCGCGCTCGCCCTGGTCTGGCCCCTGCGCGACGAGCTGTTCCGCACCCACGCGGTCGAGGCCGCGGTCGCGGAGCAGGGCGTTGGGGTCGACCCGGCCGTCGTCGCCGGCGAGGTCGATGTGCTGCTGGAGCAGGTGTTCTCGGTGAGCGGGGTCGACCGGCCGGACGTGCCGTCGACCGGGCCGGTGAACCGAGGGATGGGCCGCGACGGTCGGCACACCGAGGTGATGGGGCGGCTGCTGGCCGAGATGCAGGTCGTCGCCCGGGCCCACCCGCTGGGGTTGTGGTGATGGTGAGGACGGTGGCGACGACCGCCGTGCTGTCAGCCTCTCAGGTCGCAGCCGCGCGCGACCTCGCTTCACAGGTCACCGATCCCGAGATGCCGATGCTCACATTGGCCGACCTGGGCGTGCTGCGGGACGTGAGGGCCGCCGCCGGTGGCGGGCTCGTCGTGACCATCACCCCGACGTACTCGGGCTGCCCCGCGATGGCCACCATGCGCGACGACCTGGTCCACACGTTGCAGGACAACGGGTTCCACGACATCAAGGTCAGGGTGAGCCTGAACCCAGCCTGGTCCTCGGACTGGATCAGTGATCGTGGCCGTCATGCGCTCGCCGAACACGGCATCTCCGCGCCTGGCCCGACCCGACGCCAGCACGGGCCGATCGCCCTGACCCTCAAGCCGATCCACCGGGAGCTCGGGTGCCCGAGGTGTGGGTCGGGCGACATCGAGCTGATCTCGGAGTTCGGGCCCACCGCGTGCAAGGCCATGTATCGCTGCACCTCGTGCCTGGAGCCGTTCGAGCACGTGAAGGAGATCTGAGGATGTCCACCGTCGGGACCGAGCCCACGACCGGTCGCGCCGCTCGGGCGAGGTTCCACGAGCTCCGGGTGGCCGCGGTCGAGCACCTCACCGACGACTCGGCAGCAGTCACGTTCGACGTGCCCGAGCATCTGGGCGATGCGTTCGCGTTCAAGGCCGGTCAGTCACTGACGTTGCGTCGTTGGATCGACGGCACCGAGCACCGCCGGTCCTACTCGATCTGCGCCCCCGCCGGCGCGCGCCCCCGGGTGGGCGTGCGAGAGATCCCCGAGGGGATGTTCTCCAGGTGGCTGGTCCGCGACGTCCGGATCGGTGATGCCATCGAGGTCCAGACACCCACGGGCAGCTTCCAGGCCGACCCCACCGAGACCGGCCGACACCTGTGCATCGCGGCAGGCTCGGGCATCACGCCGATGCTGTCGATCGCCTCCACCGTGCTGACCAACCCGGCGTCGCAGGTGACCCTGCTGTACGGCAACCGCACCACAGGGTCGGTCATGTTCGCCGAGGAGCTGGCCGACCTCAAGAACCGTCACGGACCGCGTCTGGACCTGGTCCACGTGCTCTCCCGCGAGCCGCGCGACGTGGAGCTGTTCTCCGGGCGGCTCGACGCCGACCGGATCCGCCGGCTGCTGACCACCCTGGTCCCGCTCCGCGCGATCGACCACGTCTGGCTGTGCGGGCCCTTCGGGCTGATCGCCGATGCTCGCGCGGTCCTGACCGAGCTCGGCGTCCGCCCCGACCTCGTGCACTTCGAGCTGTTCTACGTCGACGAGCCGCCGCCGGAGCTCCACCGCGCGGAGGTGGTGGTCGAGGGCGATGTCAGCGAGGTCACCATCGTGCTCGACGGGCGGACCACCACCGCCCCGATGCTGCGCAGCCAGACGGTCCTGGACGCGGCCGCCGCGACCCGCAACGACCTGCCGTTCGCGTGCAAGGGAGGCGTGTGTGGCACCTGTCGTGCGAAGGTGACCGACGGAGCGGTCGACATGCGACGCAACTACGCCCTCGGTGATGACGAGGTCGAGCGTGGCTTCGTCCTCACCTGCCAGAGCCATCCGGTCGACGACCGGGTCACCGTCGACTTCGACGCCTGACCCGGACGCCGGCCGCCGACCCGAGGAGCCCCATGCCCCAAGCGTTCGTGATCGACGGCGTGCGGACCGCGATCGGCCGGCACGCCGGCTCGCTGGCCCACTCTCGAGCCGACGACCTGGCCGCCCTCGTGGTGGGCGAGGCCGTCCGGCGGGCCGGCGTTGACCCGGGGCTGATCGACGAGGTGGTGATGGGGGCGGCGAACCAGGCCGGTGAGGACAACCGCAACGTCGCCCGGATGGCGCTGCTCCTGGCCGGTCTGCCCACCACGGTCCCCGGTTTCACCGTGAACCGTCTCTGCGCCTCGGGGCTGACCGCGATCGCGACCGCCCGGCAGATGATCGCTGCGGGCGATGCCGACCTCGTCGTCGCGGGCGGGGTCGAGTCGATGACCCGCGCTCCGTGGGTCACGGAGAAGCCGACCCGGGCCTTTGCCAAGCCCGGGGCGTCCTTCGACACCTCGATCGGGTGGCGGTTCACCAACCCGGCCTTCGACAGCGAGACCACGCTGTCGATGCCCCAGACCGCCGAGCGGGTCGCCGAGCAGTGGAAGCTCGGCCGCGAGGAGCTGGACGCCTTCGCCCTGCAGTCCCACCAGCGAGCCGTCGCGGCGATCGCCGCCGGGCGGTTCGTGGCTGAGATCGTCCCGGTCACCGTGAAGGGGCGCACGGGCCAGATGCAGTTCGCGGTCGACGAGGGACCGCGCGCGGACACCAGCCTCGAGGTCCTGGCGCGGCTCCGCCCGGTCAACGGACCAGAGGGCGTCGTGACGGCGGGCAACGCGAGCTCGCTCAACGACGGGGCAGCCGCCGTGGTGGTGGCCAGCGAGCGATTCGTCGAGCAGCACGGCCTCCATCCCCGGGCGCGTCTGGTCGCCGCCGCGAACGCCGGAGTCGACCCGGCGATCATGGGCATCGGCCCCGTTCCGGCCACCCGCAAGGCACTCGAACGCGCGGGCTGGGGCATCGAGGACCTCGACGCCGTCGAGCTGAACGAGGCCTTCGCCTCGCAGTCGCTGGCCTGCATCCGCGACCTCGGGCTGACCGAGGAGATCGTGAACGCCGACGGCGGCGCGATCGCGCTCGGTCATCCGCTCGGCTGCTCGGGAACCCGCTTGGTGGTGACCCTGCTCGGCCGCCTCGAGCGCTCCGGTGGCCGACGTGGACTGGCCACCATGTGCGTCGGCGTCGGACAGGGATCGGCCTTGTTGCTGGAACGTCCGTGAGCGCCGGATCCGGCACCGACCTGCCCGCGGTCGTGGGCGTGTACGGAGGGGGCCGGATGGGTGCCGGCATCGCGCACGCGTTCCTGGTGTCCGGTGCCGAGGTCGTCGTCATCGAGACGGGTGAGGCCACGGTCCGCGCCGCGCGCGAACGGGTCGCCGGGACCCTCACCACGGCGGTACAGCGGGGCGCCCTCGCCACGCCGGCCGACGAGGTGCTCACGCGGCTCGCGGTCGGGGTGGACCCCGGCCTCCTCGCGCCGGCCGGGCTGGTCGTCGAGGCGGTGCCCGAGGACGTCCCGCTCAAGCGACGTGTGCTGGCGGTCATCGCCGCCGCGGCGCCCGACGCGGTGCTGGCCAGCAACACCAGCTCGCTGTCCATCGACACCCTGGCCCAGGGCCTTGCTCGCCCCGGTCAGTTCCTGGGGCTGCACTTCTTCAACCCCGTGCCCGCGAGCGACCTGGTCGAGATCGTGGTGGGGTCCCGCACCGCACCGGAGGTCGTGGTCCGGTCCCAGCAGTGGATCGCCGGCCTCGGCAGGACCGCGATCACCGTCGCCGACTCGCCGGGGTTCGCCAGCAGCCGGCTGGGCATCGCGATCGCCCTCGAGGCGATGCGGATGGTGCAGGACGGCGTCGCGTCGGTCGAGGACATCGACACCGCGATGACCTTGGGATACCGCCACCCCGTCGGCCCGCTGCGGACCACCGACATCGTCGGGCTCGACGTGCGCCTGGCGGTGGCTGAGCACCTCGAGCGCGAGCTCGGTCCGCGTTTCTCGCCACCAAAGGTGCTGCGCGACAAGGTCGCGGCCGGGCAGCTCGGTCGCAAGACGGGTCAGGGGTTCTACTCGTGGTGAGCGGGGCGGAGGGTCTCGACGATGCTCATGTGGTTGCTCGACGCAGCACCGACGCGATGTGGCAGGGCGACCGGGCCAGCCGGATGCTCGGGATGACCGTGGAGTCGGTCGGTCCGGGGTCTGCCGTCGTGCAGATGGTGGTGGGCGAGGACATGGTCAACGGCTGGGAGGTCTGCCATGGAGGACTCATCGCCGCCTTGGCCGACAGCGCGTTCGCCGTCGCCTGCAACTCCCGTGGGGTGGTCACCGTCGCCTCCGGGTTCGACGTCAGCTTCCTGGAGTCCGCCCGGCTCGGCGACCAGCTGGTGGCCACGGCGGTCGAGCGCTCGCTGCGCGGCCGGTCCGGGTTGTACGACGTCACCGTCGCCCGCGCGCAGGATGGCGTGACCATCGCGGAGTTCCGGGGGCGGAGCAGGTCCCTCGGCCGCGCCAACCCCGCGGTGGCCGGCCGGGCCTAGCGCCCTTCGAGGTCGGCCGCGGGGCCGGCGTCGGGGTCGGCGTCGGCGTCGGGCCGGGGCGGGGCGGCCAGCCCGTCGAAGGCGAGGGTGACCACGGATGCCGCCAGGCTCTCGGCGTCCACGGTCCCACCCGGGCGATACCACTCGACGAGGGAGTTGACCATGCCGAAGATCAGCCGGCTGATCAGCTCGGGCGGGATGTCCTCTCGCACAGCGCCTTCGGCGGCTGCCGCGCTGACCAGCCCGGCGAGCTTGTCATCGAGCGCGCGGCGACGCTCGAGTGCCATCACTTCGCTCTCGCTGTTGCCCCGGACGCGCAGGAGCAGCGTCACCGCGGGCAGGTGGTCGACGAGGACTCGCACCGAGGAGTGGACCGCCATGCGCAGCCGCTCGGTCGCCGTGTGACCGGTCGACCCGTCCACGGCCGCCTCGATCGCCGTGGCCAGCCCGCCCAGCGCCTCGTCCAGGGCTGCCTCGAGCAGCTGCTCGCGGCTGTCGACGTGGTGATAGATCGCCGACTTGCTCAGGCCGAGCTCCCTGGCGAGGTCACCCATGCTCGTGGCTTCGTATCCCTGGCGGTTGAAGAGCTCGACGGCCCGCCGCAGCACGGTGGCCTGGTCGTACCCCGGCCGCCCTCGCCGAGGTGCCGCCGGGTCCGTCGCCGCCTCCGCCATGCTCGAAGTCTTCCACGCACCGACCGCGAGGGCGGATGTGTCCTCGCAGGCCACCGATCGGACGTACAGTGAGCGTGGGCGAAGCAGTCAGCCCACCCGCCGGGACCGTTTCTGAGGAGACTGCTGACGTGACTCACGAGTCGCCGGAGTCGAGCCCCTGCCAACTGGGCCACTTCGTGTTCACCGCTGACTCGGCGCGATGGACCTGGTCACCGGAGCTGTTCGCCATCGCGGGCCTGCAACCCGCCCCGGACCTCGCCACCGAGACGTTCCTCCCGCTGCTGGCCGAGCAGGACCGGGACACCGTCCGGGACTGCATCCTGCGGCTGACCCATACCGCTGGGCCGTTCTGCGGCAAGCTGAGCTTCCTGACGCCGGACGGCAGGGAACGCGCCGTCACCTGCGTGGGTGACTCGACCAGCGACGACGACGGGACCGGGGCGGTCCTGGAGGGTTATGCCGTCGACATCACCGACTTCGTGCGCGAGAACGCGAACGACGCAGTGAGTGCGTCGGCCACCCACCGAGCCGCGATCGAGCAGGCCAAGGGCGCGCTGATGGTGACCCACGGCATCGACGACGATGCCGCGTTCTCGGTGCTGCGTGCCTTCTCGAGCCGGCACAACATCAAGCTCAAGACGGTGGCCGAGCTGCTCGTGGACCGCGTCGCGGCCCCGGAGAACTCCGAGCTCGGCTCGAAGGCCACCGTGCTCTCCGCCCTTCGTGAGATCGCCTCCGAAGCGGCTTCGACCGCGAGCTGAGGGCGGGTCGGCCGGTGACCTCACGCTTCCACGAGGTCGACCTGGAACCGGAACGGTGAGGTCGCCCGCACCGCACCGCAGGTCAGGGGCGCGCCTTCCTCCCACGTCCGGTGGACGGCTGCGGTGAGCTGACGGGGGACGGAGCCGAGACCTTCCAGCGTCACCTCCCACCGGTCCTGCTGGAGCGGGCGCAGGGCGACCCCGCGCACGTCGTCCACGCCGGCAGGCCCGTAGCGCTCCAAGGCTGCCGCCAGCGCGGCCTGGACCGGCCCGGGCTCGGAGGAGATCCCACGCAGATGTTCCGTTGGTGTTGCCCGACTGCGGTGTGCTGCAACGACATTCACGACATTCGTCGCGTCGGTGCCGCCGTAGCAGGCACCCTCGGGAAGGGCGACCAGGTTGGCGGCGAACCGGTCACCACCGAGGTGCGAGCACTCCCAGACGTCCTCTGGGCCGCCGAGCATCGCGATCATCACAGGTCGGCCCCAGATCGCACAGCAGGCGTCGTGCACGCCATGGGTGCAGACCAGGACGGCAGCGCTCGCCGGCTCGTCCTCGGTGGGCCACCTGTCCATCGCCGCGATCGCCGGTGCGAGGCCGTCGTGCTCCGACCAGGTGCCCGTGACCTGACGTCGACGCACGACGTCGACCAGGCGCCAGGTGCGCCGGGCGTCGGGTGTCCGACCAGCCGCGCCCTCCCGGCCGAACCGCCGGACCAGTACCGCGCGCGTGCCGCTGTCGCGAGTGCTTCGGCTGATGGCCGCAGCGTCCCGCACGGTGATCCCGGGGGACTGCAGCGCCTGCGCGGCCCACGGTCCCGGGTGCTCGACCATGAGCCACCGTCGGGCGGGGGCCGCCGTGCCCCACAGGCCGTCGCCGCGCGCGCGGGCCGCCGGCGCACAGCGAGGGCCCGTGGGTTCAGGCCGGGTGGTTGTCACGGACGGCGATCCCGGCCAGCAGGAGTCGGCGGGCGAGGTCCTCGGTGCTCGCGGTGACGGTCAGCGACCCGGTCGACAAGAAGGCACCAGCGGTGGAGAGGTCCTGCAAAGGGAGGTTCGTCGACCCGGCACGGCTGTCCAACACCGGGGTCCTGCCCTCCATCACCAGGCGCGCGTCGAGGTGGTCGCGCAGCCGCACCCGGTCGCCGACGGCCACCGTCTCGCTGTCACGGACCTGTCGCAGCGGCGCGACCGGTGCTGCTCGCTGGGTCGCCCGGTTCCGCTGGCGCATCGCCGAGGCGATCTGGTCGTCGGTGATCGTGGCGAGGTGCGCCGCGATCGCCTCACGGACCCGTGCGGCCTCGGCGGCGAGGGCGTCGGCGCAGCCGACATCGACCCCGAACGGGAGCGAGGCGCGAAGCGCCGCGTCGTCGCGAAGGCTTCGGAGCACCTGCTCTGACAGCACCTCGGCGAGGGTGTGCGCGGTCCAGGTGTGGATGCCGAGGGTCAGGTGGGTGCTGGTCCCACCGAGCGCGGTGGCCGAGTGCAGGAACCCGCGGGGGAGGTACAGGACGTCGCCCGGCGTGAGCGTCACGTCGAGCAGCGGGTCGGTCGAGATCGCCTGCTCGACGGCGCCCCGGCGTTGCTCCCAGGGCTGGTCGCGCAGCGGAGCGGACAGGACGGGCGGGCGGATCCGCCACTGCTTCTCACCGGCGACCTGCAGCACGAACACGTCGTGCACGTCGTAGTGGTCGGCGAACCCCTGGTTCTGCGCTGGGGTCACATAGGCGTTCGCCTGGACGGGGTGACCGAGGTCCGCGGCCAGCTGCTGGCAGAACGCGGTGAGCGGGCCCCACGTGCGGTGCAGGCCCTGGAGGACCAGCGTCGCGCCGCCGGAGAACAGCGACAGCAGCCGGTCGTCACTCAGCTGGTCCGCGATGCCCGCGCCGATCCCGCCCGGCGCGGTGAACTCGCTGGACCCCAGCGTGCGACCGCCTTGGGCGACCCGCAGGAACGGCGTCCGCAGCCCGCGGCTGCTGACCAGCTCGTCGACCGCCGCCTCCGAGAACAGGTCGTCGAACCCGCGAGGCAGTGAACCCGCCGGGGTGGCGACCGGACCGCGACCCCAGTACGACGCACCGAACTCCGTGTCGTCGACCGCGACCAGACGGCGCAGCGCAGGGCGCCCGCGATCGCTCGCGGGCGCCCCAGGCGTGACCAGGTCGGTCACTCAGCTGTCCGCGCCGCTGTCGGCACCACCGTCCGCGCCACCGTCGGCACCGCCATCGGCGCCGCCGTCGTGCCCACCGGGTACGCCCTCGGCGCCGCCGTCCGCGGGGCCCTCGGAGCCGCCACCGGCACCACCGTCCGCGCCACCATCAGCGCCGCCATCGGCACCGCCGTCGTGCTGACCGGGTGTGCCCTCGGCGCCACCGTCCGCAGGGCCTTCGGTCTCACTGGGGTCCATCGGGGTCTCACTCATCGAACCGCCTCCTCGAGGTTGGACGGCGCACCGTTGCGCCGGTGTCGAACTACCCCTGATTCTCCACCTCCAACCGTGGTGCCCGCGGGGGGGCCGCGGTCCGCTCGGTCGGGCAGGAGCGCCGTCGGCACTGCACCCCGACGCAGGTCGGGTTTTGTCTGCCCGTGAGCGGGTAGTCGGTGGTCCTGACCACTTCGGTCCGCGACGACGACAGGACGACCATGAGCGACCACGACGGCACCGACAGCGACCAGCTCCAGACCGTGCGCGGCATCATGAAGGGCGAGCGGACCTGCATGCTCACCACCGTCGCCGCCAACGGCGCGATGCACGCCCACCCGATGACGACCCAGGACACCGAGTACGACGGCGACTCCTGGTTCATCCTCAGCGCCGACTCGGACACGGCGCGCAACATCGAGGCCGACCCGAGCGTCAACCTCTCCTATGCCGGCAGCAGTGCCTGGTTGTCGATCGCGGGGACCGGCGAGTTCGTCCAGGACGATGCCAAGAAGGACGAGCTCTGGAACCCGTTCGCCGAGGCCTGGTTCCCCGGTGGCCGTGACGACCCCAACATCCGGATCCTGCGGGTTCGCGGCGCGGAGGCGGCGTACTGGGACAGCCCCGGCCGCGTGGCGATGACCCTGTCGATGGTCGCTGCCGCGGTCACCAAGAACCCGCCGTCCAGCGGGGACTCCGGACAGGTCGACCTCTCGGGCAGCTGACCACGGGGCGGGCACGGCTGCGACCGGAGGCCTGACCCAGGTCGAGGCGCACCGGAGCCCGGGCCACCTCGGGTCGATGACCTGGCCGCCGTCACGTCATCGGTGCGAGGCTGGTGACATGAGCGATGCCGACACGAGCGATGCCGACACGAGCGATGCCGACACGAGCGATGCTGACACGAGCGAACCCACCCGGCCCCTGCTCCTGCGACCGGCGGGACTGGTGTCGAGCCCAGCCTTCAGCCATGTCGCCGTGATCCCTCCCGGCGCCCGGACGATCCTCGTCGGCGGGCAGAACGCCGTCGATGCCGAGGGCAACCTGGTCGGCGGTGCCGACGCGGCCGCACAGACGACCCAGGTGATGGCCAACCTCGCCACGGCGCTGGGGGCGGCGGGCGCAACGATGCACGACCTGGTGAGCGTCACCCTGTTCCTCCTTGACGGTGTCGACCTGCAGGCTGCCTACGCGGCGGCTGCGGCCGCCCTGCCGAGGACGGACACCCCACCGCTGGTCATGGCCGCGCTGGTCGCCGGGCTGGGCGTGCCCGGTGCCCTCCTCGAGCTGAGCGCGGTGGCCGCCCAGGCCACCTGACGGAGGGCTGGCTGACGGCTACCGTGGCCTTCATGCCCCATCCGGTCATGTTCGAGCAGACGGACGCCCGGCTGCGGCGGATCCGTCAGGTCACCCTCGCGCTGCCCGGCGCGCAGGAGAAGGTCAGCCACGGCCGGCCGGCGTTCTTCACCACCAAGGTGTTCGCCTACTACGGCGGCTCGGAGAAGGTCGAGGGACGGTGGGTCGAGCACGCGCAGTGCGTGCTGCTCCTGCTTGACTCCGACGAGCGGGCGGCACTGGTGCAGGACGAGCGGGTCTTCGTCCCGGGCTATCTCGGCGCGTACGGCTGGATCGGGTTCGATCTCCCGGCCCTCAGGGGCGACTGGACCGAGGTCGCCGAGCTGGTCGAGTCGTCCTATCGCAACACCGCCGGACCTGGCCTGGTGGCCCAGCTCGACGGCTCCTAGCCAGACGGCGCGGCAGGCCGAACGGCTGGACGAGCTCGCCAGCCGCCACGCCCCAGGGGGCACGGCGGCTGGCGAGAGGATGCCGGCCCGACGCGGTCGGTCAGGGGCGCAGCACGATGTTGAACGCGAGCGCCTTGCCGGACGGTGCGTCGGTCGTCGCGGTCTGGCTCGGGAAGGTCCCGGTCGAGGTGCGTGACGCGCGGTCGGCCAGCTCGACCGAGTACCGGCCGTTGCCGCTGCCGATCATCTGGAGCCGCTCGGTGAGACCACCGGTCACGCTCCAGCTGGTGGTGGTGGACGACTTGTCGGTGAACAGCGACACGACCTGGTCACCGCTGGTGACGCCCACCGCAGGCGCGGAGTGCGTGGCCATGTTGGCGTCGTCCGCGGACGTCAGGGTGGCGACCGTGGAGAAGCCGCGGTAGACCGCCAGGAGGGCGATCGCCTTCTGGGACGAGCTCTGGGTGAACGACGCCGTCCCGCCGAGGTCGCCGGCCGAGGCCGTCCGGGACCACGACGTGGTGTTGAGCGCACCGTTGGTCACCGACTCGACCAGGGTCCAGCCCGAGGGGGTCGGCGGCACGTCGGTGTTGCCGACGTAGCTCAACAGCATCAGGTCGCCGGCCTGGGTCGCGGCCGGGAGGTCGACCGACTTGGTGGCCTGCCTGCTGTCCGAGCTGGCGTCCGCGGCGACGAAGCCTGTGCCGGCCGGAGCGAGGGCAGGACTCACGCCGGCGCTCGTACCGCGTTGGCCGCCCCGGTTGTCGGTCACGGTGAGGGTCACCGTGTAGGACGTGGCTGCGGGGAAGGTGTGCTGCGTCGTGGACCCTGAGGTGGTGGTGACCGGGCTGCCGTCCCCGAAGTTCCAGGCGTAGGTCGCGATCGACCCGTCGGGGTCGGCAGAGGCCGAGCCGTCGAAGGTGCAGGCGGTGTTCTCGCACATGCTGCTGAAGCTCGCGGTCGGCAGCTGGTTCGCGGCCGGGTTGCCCAGGAAGAGCGCCCGTCCTCGCCAGTCGGCGCCACCGTTGAGCGGCCCGTTGACCAGAGTGGGCACGCCGCTGACCACGCCGCCGGCAAAGGCCACCCGGTACATGTCACCGGTGGTGCGGTTCACGTAGTACAGGAACCCGCCGGTCGCGAACATCCCGGAGACGTTGGCGAAGCTCACCGAGCTGGTGGCCGTGAACCCGCGCCCGTCGACGATCCCGCTGTCGGGCGAGAACCACACCCAGCGCAGGCCGGCGCTCCCGACCCGGTTGTAGTAGATCCGGCCGTCGGCGTAGAACATGCCGCCGATCTGGGAGATCTCGCCGTAGAAGTCCGGGTTCGCCCCGTCGAAGGTGGAGTTGCCGGAGCCTGTCTTGATGTTCATCCACGCGGGGTCGTGGTAGGGCTGGACCACGCTCAACGCGCCGAGCTGGGTTCCGCCGTTCAGGGGTGCGCGATAGAGCAGCCCGTCGTTCTTGCCGATGAAGACCTGGTCCCCGACGGTGAAGGCGCCGCGGGTGTTCTGCCACTCGACGTTGGAGGTCACCGGCGTCGCCGCGCTGGCCGTCGTCCCGTTGAAGTCGCGCACCGTGAGGCTGCCACCGCTGGGGCTGGGGGTGACGTCGGTTCGGACGATCTCGATGCCGTTGAGGAGCGGGTTCTCCAGCACGTGACCGAAGTCGATGTCGACGTTGCCGTCGCTGGTCACGTTGTAGGCCAGCATCGTCCCGACGTTGTGGCCGAACTGGCCCGACAGGTCGAGGTTGGACACCCGCCGGACGCCATCCACGTCGATGTCGAACCGGCGCTGCCCGCCCGCCGAGGTGCAGTCGCATCGGTTGGCGACATAGATGCGGACCTGGAGAGGCGTGCCTGGGGCCACCGGGAAGTCCCAGCGCAGCTCCTCGCCTCCGGCGGGATCCCAGCGCTCGCTGCTGTAGAGCTCGCGCGGCGTCGAGGCCGGGACGTTGCCGGTCAGGGTCGGCACGGTGCCGTACGCCGCGGCGTTGCTGCCGATGTTTCGATAGGCGCTGCCGACGCCGCTGTCGTCGACCCAGTCGGGGCCGCTGTCCATCGAGCCGAGGGCGTTGCCGCCGGCGTTGACCCGGTACAGCACGTTGGTCGTGCCGCTCTGGTCACCCGCGCCCACGAACACCTTGGCCGGCAGGGTCGGGGTGGTGGTCGACGCCAAGGTCGCTCCCCCTGCGTAGGGGAAGAAGGCCAGGTTCGCCCGGCGGTACTTGCGGTTGCCGATCCACTGGGTGTTGTGGCCGATCCACAGACCCTGGTCGGTCGCGAGCATCGCGTACACGGCGGTGCCGCGCGGGTTGCGACCGGGGTTCCAGGCCAGCGGGCGACCACTTGCCGGGTCCAGCGCGGCCAGGCCGGCCCGCGGGACCGATCCGGGTCCCGCGTAGTCGTTCCCGTAGGGGTTGTTCAGCCAGCGCTGGTGACCACCGACGTACACGGCGTTGGTCGTCACGGTGGTCGCCCACAGCGTGTCGCCGCCGGCCTGGTTGACCCAGGTGGGTTGGACGTTCTGGCCGCTGGCGTTGCTCTCCCAGCGCGCGATGGTGTCGCACAGCGTGTTGTTCCCACCACCGGTGGTGCTGATCACGAAGAAGCCACCGCCGGGAGAGTAGGACACCCCGCGCATGTAGGTGTCGTACGCGCCGTTGTAGCACGCCGGTTCGTACCCGGTGGTCCTCCAGTCCGCGCGGACCTCGGCGCTGGCCCCGGTCAGGTCGATGAGGGCCACCTGGACCCGGTCGAGGGCGTCCGCCTTGCGGAAGTTGCCGATGACGACCATCGTCGAGCCGTCGGGGGACACGTCCAGCGCGGAGGCGCCGACGGCTGCGGTCGCAGCACCGTTGACGCCCGCGTTGTGGCGGATCGTCAGCTGCACGTCCAGGAACGGGTCGAAGTCCCCCGTCGTCGCGTTCAGGCTGGCGAGCCCGCCGCGGGGCTGCCCGCTGACCTTGGAGAACCCACCGCCGATGTACAGGCGGTTCCCCACCTTGTAGAGGTCCTCGACGACCGCGTTGATAGCGGGGGAGGAGAAGGAGGGGACGAGGGCGCCGGTGGTCGTGTTGAGCAGCGCCACCCGGCGCGCCGTCTGGCCGTTGACGCTGGTGAAGCTGCCTCCGACATAGACGGTGTCGGCCGTCGGCCCGGGCAGCAGCGAGGTGACGCTGCCGTTCAGCGAGGGGTTGAAGGTGGTGGTCAACGCACCCGTGGTGGCGTCGAAGGTGGCGATGCCGTCCCGAGCCTGACCGCCGACAGCGGTGATCGGACCGCCGATGACCATCTTGGACCCCACTGCAGCGATCGCTCGGACGCTTCCCCCGGCGACGATGGGCGGCATGCTGGAGGGAACCTCGCTCACCATCTGGTTCGGCGCGGGTGGCGCAGCCGAGTCCTGCGAGGCCGTCGAGGACGACGGGGTGATCAGCAGGGCCGCGGTGAGTGCGGCGGCGGTGGCGGTGGCAGTTGCGGCGAGTCTCATACGTCGTCCCAGTTTCGTCCGTGCGGGCATGGCAGAAGGTCGAGTGCGTTGGTGGCTGACCTTCGAGAGAAGGTGACCGGTTTGGGGTGGTCTTGACCGATCCTTTCCCCACGCTATACGTGTACCTGACCGAGCGCAGACGGTTTGGGACAACCCGGGGGCAGCGCTAGTCCGTGGACCGGACGGGGTCGTAGGCCGCTCGCCGGGCCGCTCGGCGCAGCGTGGCGAGGACCGCGGGCCCGAGCGCGAGGATCGCGACAGCGTTGGTGATGGCGCGTCCGGTGTCCCATCCGCCGGTCGAGGTCAGGACCGTGAAGACCAGGAAGCGATGCAGGTTCTCCAGCACCGGCGCGCCTGCGAGATAGGAGATCTGGCCCTGGTGGTTCGCCACCTCGGTCCCGGTGACGAACGGCCAGAACCACAGGTTCATCAACAGCCCGAACGCATAGGCGGCGAGGACGCCGTAGCCGACCAGCATCGCGATCTCGGCCCGGCCGCGTACGCGCCGCGGCAGGAGCCCGGCCCCCAGCCCGATCCACGCCGACGTCAGCATCTGGAACGGCAGCCACGGGCCGACCCCCGCGGTGAGCAGCGCCGAGGCGAACATCGAGGTGCAGCCGAGCACGAACCCGAACCCCGGGCCGAAGACCCGGCCGGCGAGGACGAGCAGGAAGAACACCGTCTCGATCCCGCCGGTGCCGGCACCCAGCGGCCGTAGGGCAGCGTTGACTGCGGACAGCACCCCGAGCATCGCCAGGGCCTTGGAGTCCATGCCGCCCTCGGACATCGACGCCAGCACGATCGCCACCAGCACCGGGAGGACGGCGGCAAAGATGTAGGGCGCGTCGTTGCCGTGCTGGAGCGCGCTGGGCTCGACCCGGGTGAACAGCGGCCAGGCGAACATCGCCAGACCGGCCAGGGAGGCAAGGACGAGCGCGACCGCGGTGACCGGCCCGACCCGCACGGCCGGTCCACCGAGGCGGGCGACCAGGTCGCCCCGATCCTCGCTCGGTCCCGAGGCCTCCGGTGACCGGCCGATCCGGCCGTAGGCGGTGCGCAGGCTCACCGGGGCACCGCCGCGGACGGGCTCGGCAGCGCAGCGGCCACCTCGGCGACGGTCAGCCACGGCAGCGGAGACAGCACCTTGGCGACCTGCGGCGCGAAGGACGGCGACGCGGCGACGACCTCGGCGGTGGGACCGTCGGCGATGACCTCACCCTCGGCCATCACGACGACCCGGTCCGCGTGCGCAGCGGCAAACTCCACGTCGTGGGTCGCGACGACGAGGGTCCGACCCTCGGCGCACATCAGGTCGAGCGCGGCGGCCAGCTGACGCTTGGCCGTGTAGTCCAGCCCGCGCGTCGGCTCGTCCAGCAGCAGCACCTCGGGCCCGGTCGAGAGCTGGACGGCCAGCACCAGGGCGAGCCGCTGGCCCTCCGACAGGTCGCGGGGGTGGCGGGACGGGGGGATGCCCGGGACGAGCCGGTCGAGCAGCGCCCGGCAGGTCCCGGCCGGCGCGTTCGTCTGGCGGTCGGCGACAGCGCACTCCTGCACCACGGTCTGCAGGTACAGCAGGTCGCCCGCACTCTGCGGCACCATCCCGACGACGCGGCGGGCCTCCTCCGCTGAGAGTCGGCCCGGGTCGCGTCCGCCGACGTCGACCGTCCCGCTGTGCCGACGACCACTGCCCTGCAGGGCCCACAGGAGCGAGGACTTGCCGGACCCGTTGCGACCCATGAGCGCGGTGACGGTGCCCGGCTTGAGGTCGAGGTCGACACCTCGCACCGCCACCAGGTCGCCATAGGTGACGGTGACCCGACGCGCGCTCAGCCCGCTGGCCGTCGTCATGGCGCTGGGCGCGCGGGTGCGGTCCGGCGGCTGCTGGTCGGCGAGGTGATCGCGCAACGGTCCGGCGAGCCGCCGGGCGTCCCGGACCGACAGCGGCAGTGGCTGCCACCCGGCGACGCGGGCCAGCTCGACGACCGGGGGAGCGATGGCGGAGGTGGCCATCACCTCCGCCGGCGTCCCCGTGGTGACCCGGCCACCGCCCGGGAGGTACACGACGCGGTCGGCATACTGGAGAACCCGCTCGAGGCGGTGCTCGGCGATCAGCACGGTCGTCCCGAGGTCGTGGACCAGCCGGGTGATCGCGGCAAGAACCTCCTCTGCCGCAGTCGGATCCAGCGCAGACGTCGGTTCGTCGAGGACGAGGACCGACGGGTGGGCCGTGAGCACCGAGCCGATCGCGACCCGCTGCTGCTGCCCGCCGGACAGGGTGTGCAGGGGACGGCGTCGGAGCTCGGCGATGCCCAGCAGGTCCAGCGTCTCCTCGACCCGCTTGCGCATCGTCGTCGGTGCCACCGCCAGCTGCTCCATCCCATAGGCGAGCTCCTCCTCGACCGTGTCGGTCACGAACCCCGCGAGCGGGTCCTGGCCGACCCAGCCGACGACGTCGGCCATCTCTCGCGGCGGGTGGTCACGGGTGTCGTACTGCGCGACGCGTACGCGCCCCGACAGCCGGCCTCCCGTGAAGTGCGGGACCAGCCCGTTGATGGTGCCGAGCAGCGTGGACTTCCCCACCCCGGTGCTCCCGACGACGAGTGCGAGCTCACCCTCCTCGATGTGGAGGTCGACGCCGGCGAGGGTGGGCGTGGCGGCGTCGGTGTAGTGCACGCCGACCCCCTCGAGGACGATCATGGGTGCTGCTCGGCTCGGTCGCGGGACCCGCGCGGTGGCGCGGCGATGCCGCCGCTCGGGCCGGACACCGGCGGTGGGCTGAGCCAGGCCGGCAACGCGCCGACGACCACACCGAGCAGTGGCACCACCGACAGCTCCGGCCACCTCAGCGGCGACAGCGAAGGGTTGAGGTTGCCGGGGTCCACCCACACGGTGAGGTACAGCACGACGCCGGTCGTGACCCCGCACCCCGCGACCAGCCAGGCGGCCAGGTCCAACGGGTCGGGTCGGTATCGCGTGGCACGCACGCGGCGGCCGGCCACGAGGAACCCGCTCGAGGCGACGAGCAGGCCGGCGAGCAGGGTGGGCAGAGCCAGCAGCCGGGGGGTGCTGCCGTCCAGGAGCGCGTACACCCCGACACAGACGCCGAGCAGGCCGAGGACGGTGAGCGAACCGGTGACCGCGCGGCTGCGGGCGCTGGCCTGGCCGTGACGGCCGTAGCCCCGAGAGTCCATGGCCGCCGCGAGCATCAACGAGCGGTCGAGGGCATCGGCCAGCACCGGGACCACCACTGCCTTGACCGCGTGCCGCCGGCCGCGTGGTCCGCCCCGGAGCCGCCGCGCCCGCCGGATGCGCATCGTGCTCTCGGCCAGCTGGGGGAAGACCGAGACCGCCACGACCACCGCGGTGCCCACGTCGTACAGCGCCGTCGGCACGGACTTCAGCAGCCGCTTCGGGTTGGCCAGGGCGTTCGCGGCACCGACGCAGATGACCAGGGTCGCGAGCCGCAGCCCGTCGTACAGGCCTCCGAGCAGGGACTCGGCGGTGACGGGGCCGAGCAACCGGATCCCGGCGGCCCAGACCGGCAGCGGGACCTCCGGCAGGGTGACCAGGACCAGGCCGCCGTCGCCCCCGCCGAACACCACGCGGAACCCGACCCGGATCACGACGATGACGGCGCCGACGATGACGTAGAGCCGAAAAGCCTTGGCCCATGGGGTGTCTGCGCGCCGGGACACGACCGTGAACGCCGCGACGGCGATGATGAGCAGGAGCAGGAGCGGGTTGGTCGTGCGTGTCGCTGCGGTCGCCAGGCCGAGCGCCCAGACCCACCAGGCCACCGGATGGACGGCGCGCGGCAGCCAGTGGGCACGGACCCGGTCGGGCACGGCATACGCAGTGGTCACGACGTGTTCACTCCCGCCTCCGGCGCAGCGCGGTGCCCGCGCCCGCCACGACCAGGAAGGCGAGCAGCCCGGCACCGACGAGGGTGGCTGCGCCGGGCCCGGAGGACCCCGTCGGCCCGGAGGCAGCGAGTGCGTCGGAGTCGACCACCAGGCCACCGGCGCCGGAACCGGATGCGTCCGCGGGCCCGGTCGAGGGCAAGGTCTGCGGCAGCGCTGTCGTGGAGGGGGACGTCGCGCCGGCGGGTCCGCCTGCCGGGGATCCGGACGAGCCGCCCGTCGTCGCGGCCCGACCGGAGGTGCTGCCCACGGGCGCGGCCGGCGTCGTGGTGCCGGCCGGTGCGGTCGACCGCGGCGAGGTCCGGCTCGGCGACGACGCGGCGGCGGGCCGGGAGGGGGTGACGCGAGGTGACGGGCCGCTGCCCGTCGTGGCGTTCAGCGAGAACGACCAGCCCTCGAAACCGCCCGCGACGACGCGCCGGTTCTTCACGCCGTACTGGCTGTACTGCCATGACCCACCGTCGGCGGCGTACCAGTAGCCCCAGTACGCGGACGGGGGCGGCGTGTCGATGCACTGCTCCCGGTATCCGGGCCGGCCCGTGACGCCCAGGTCGTCGCCAGCGGCCGGGCGACCATACATCCGGCAGATGAACGCGTCACCCCAGCGACGCACGCCCTCGTAGCCGACTCCCGCATCCTGGAGGGCGCTGAGGCCGGTGCCGCCGGATGCCGTTGGCGCACAACGGATCACGATGCCGCCGCCCAGCGCTTGGAAGTCGACCACGACGGTGACTCCGTTGGCGTCACGGCAGTAGCCGTCGTAGCCGGCGGCCTCGGCCGGCGTCGCGGCGCCCACCGCGCCGATGAGGGCGAGCAGGAGCGCGACCACCACGGCCGCACCGCGGCGCCGGGGGGTCACGCCAGGCAGGGCGGCGCTGTCGCGAGGTGACGGGCCGGCCGCCATCAGTGGGTGCCCCGGGAGAGGTACTGCCACGGCCGGAGCAGGACGAGCCCGCCCAGCAGGCCGCCGCCGAGCAGGGCGAGGACCAGCGGCGGGAGCTGCAGGCCCCGGCCGGACGCCGCGCGCGAGGCCGCGGCGGTGGCGACCGCGGGTTCGCTCGTCCCTGCCGTTCCCGTCGGGCTCGGCAGCCCGGTGCCGCCGGTGGTGGCGGTGGGCGACGTGGACCCGACGGTGGGGGCTGCGGCCCCGCGGACTGGTCCACTCGCCGGGGCCAGGGCGCCAAGTCGGCGCCCGCCCCCTGGTGTGGTGGCCGGCGACAGCCTCGGATCGGCCTGGCCGCCCGGCCGATCCGTCGACGTCGGCCGGGGGATCGGCTGCGAGGGGGTGGGGCGGGGGGTCGGCCCGGTGGTGGGCGAGGGGGTCACCACGGGGCAGGTGAGCTCCAGCCCGGCCAGCTCCACGAGGGCGACCGGTCGCAGGGCGAAGACAGCCTGGGCGGTGGCCCGGCGCCACGGGTCGCGGACGTCACCGATGCCGTTCGCGGCCCCGTCGGCCCAGGACGCCGGGTCGTAGGCGACGGCACCGAGGTCGGGGCGTAGCGCGCCGGACCCGGCGGTGTCGCTGCGCGCCTGCAGCCTCGCGACCCAGGCGCCTGCGGCAGCGGCCGGTTCGTCGAGGCAGGCCGCACCGAGCGTGCCAGCGACCAGACCGGTGCTGTTGGTGTTCGCACCGGCCGTGCTGGTGCCACCGTCGTACGAGCCGTCCGGCTTCTGCCGGGCGAGCAGGAACTGGAGGCCGCGGGCGACCGCCTCGTCGGGGACGGCGTACCCGGCGGCCTGGGCGGCCATCAGCGCCTGGACGCCCATCGCCGCAGCGTCACTGTCGGGGGCTGTGCCGGTGGCGCGGGACTGCTCACACGTCTTGTCGGTGGGGAAGGTCGGGAACCAGCCGGCGCTGCACTGCTGGCGCAGCAGGTAGTCGACGGCCCGCTGGGTCGTGTCCCGGTCATGGCCGGAGAGGTCTGCGACGCTGAGGCCCATCACCGCGAGCGCCTGCCCGAAGAGGTTCGAAGCGGTCGGGGTGCCGACATCGTCGACGACCTGACCGCGCCCGTAGCCGGCGCCGGCCTCGGGGCTGACGAGGTCGAGGGTCTGACGGAGCACGTCGACCACGTCGCCGGACGGGCCGACGGCGCGCGGGTCGGCCCCGGCCACCTCCGCAGCGAGCAGCAGCTTGGCGCTGGCTCCGCCGAAGCGCATGGGTGCGGCTCCGGGATCCCACTCGCTGACGTACGGGCCGGCGAAGTCGGTGGTCCGGGTCTGGATCGCGGTCCAGAGCGCATCGACCTGCGTCCGGGGTGCGCTGCCGGCTCGAAGCGCGAACAGCGCGTCGATCGACAGGCCCACGTCGGGGAAGTCGGGGGCGAACCCGGGGACCAGCCCGTCCGGGCCGAGCTCACCGTGGAGCCAGTCGGCCGCGAGGGTGGCTCGCGGCGACAGGTCGGTCCCGGGCGCGGCGAGGGCAGCGGCCGCGGCCGGGAGGGCGAGACCGACGCTGATGCCCGCAGCGACGGCTGCGCGCGCGACGACGCGGCGCAGGATGGCGGTGGTCATGACGACCCTTTCGCAGGAGCCGACGACGACCGGTGGCCGACACCTCCGGTAACAGGCGGACGAACCGCCAGGCCCAGCGATACCGGCTCCGCTGCAGCCCTCGGCAGGTGGTGGAACCAGTGGTGGTGGAGGCATTCCGGCTCACCCCGGTGACGGGGCCTACGGTTGCGGGTCAGCGCCGGACTTCGACCGGCTTCCCCTCCGTGCACATGCACGTCAGGCCAGGGCCCGACGTCTGCGAATCTACCACCGGACCGGCCCCGGCCCCGGCGGCTGGAACCAGCTCGACCCGGGGACGGCCGCGGTGGTCAGCGGGCGCGGACCTTGGCGGGGGTCAGTCCCGGGGTCGCGCCGTCACCGAACGCCCAGGCCTCGATCGACCCGGGAGCAGGCTTGTAGGTCGACGCACCGGCACTGCTGTAGGACCAGGTGGTTGCCGTCTGCGAAGCGTGGAAGTACCCCCAGTACGCATCGGCCGGCGGGGTGCTCTCGCACGGCTGCTCCGCCGGGGACGGCTTGTTGTTGATCCGGCAGATGAAGGCCAGGCCGTACCGCGCGGTGCCGGCGGGGGTGAAGCCCGCCTGCTGGAGCGCAGCCACACCCGTCGCGGGGGCGCCCGGCGCGCAGCGGACCTGCTTGGCCCCACCGAAGGCGGTGAGGTCCACGAACACGGTCACGCCGCTCGTGCCGCTGCAGGCGCCCCTGGTGCCGGCCCGCTTGGCCGAGGCGTTCGCCATCCGCGCCGAGGGCGAGGCCGTGGTCGCGGCGTTCGCCTCAGTGGTCACCCCGGGCCGGGTGGTGCTCGCGGTGCTGCCGCCGCACGGATAGGTCCGCACCTGCCGGTTCAGCGCGCGAGGGGCGACGGGCAGCGAGGCCCTGATCTGCGCGGGGACGGCCTGCACCGTGGCAAGGACGTCGGGCGCGCCGGGGGCGAACGTCGTCTCGTAGCCGCCGCGGTCGGCCGCGTCAGCGGCGCACCCGAGCTGGAAGGACTGGAGGGCGTCGAACGGGGTGGCTCCGCCGACCGACCAGCGCGGACTGCCCGGCCCGCCGCGGGCCGCGAGGATGCCCTGCAGGGACAACGCGGTCGAGTTGGGGTCGGAGGACAGGCCGGGGGCGGCGAGATAGGGGAACCCGCCGTCGGTGGACTGGACTGCCTTGAGCGAGGCGAGCGCCTTGCTCCGGAACGGGATCCCGCCCGTGGCGGCCAGACCCTGGAGCGCCAACCCGGTGCTGTTGGTGTCGGGTCCGGCGAACGTGTCGGGATCGGCGACCTCGCAGGGGCGGCTGGTGTCGCTGCGGTAGGACGTCCACAGGCCGTTGGCACACTGCTGGTCGGCGAGCCACCCGCGTCCGGAGGTGACGGTGGCCGGCGACCCGTCGGCCGCGTCGAGGGCGGCGAGGGCCAGGCCCTGACGGAACGCACCGTCAAAGGTCGGGGCCTGGGCGCCGAACAGGCCGGCGTCGCTGCCGGTGGTCCGGATCGTCGCCTCGAGGCGGGTCACGAGGTCGTTCTCGGGGGCGGTCCCTCCGAAGGCGCGCGGGTCCTCCCCCGCTGCGGTCGCCGCGAGGACCAGGTTGGCCAGCGCTCCGGCGATGTCGTTGCCGGCGGAGTCCTGGAGGTCGCCGACCTGGGTCTTGAGGAAGGCGACCGCTGAGGCGACCGCGGCGCGGCCGGTGCCGGTGGCGACGAGGGCCGACACCGCGTACGCCGTGTTGCCGGCATCGGGTGCGCCGAAGGGAGCGAGGTAGCCGCCGTTGGCGGTGATCTGCCTGGCCAGCCAGCCGGCGCCGTACTTGGCTGCCGCCTGGGTGCCGGTGCCGGCAGTGTTGGCGGTGGGGGAGGCACTGTTGGCAGTGGGGGAGGCAGGGGTGGCGGAGGGAGCGGCCTGGGCGGGAGCGGTGCCCGCGGCCAGCGCGAGCGCGAGGCCCGGGACGGCCACCGCGGCGAGCGCGCGCAGACGGGGGGATCGAGCGGTCATCAGGGGTGCGTGCCTTTCGAGAAAGGACGCGCCACGGCTCCCAGACTGCGGCTCACGCGGCCGCTCGCTGGGCTCCGACCGCAGTCCTCGACGGTGTGTGCAGGAGCCGTCCCGAGCAGGCGGTCCGGCTTGCCCCAGGGGGCTCACGGTTGCGGGTCAGCGCCGGAGTCACACCGGCTTTCCCCACACGGGACGTACCTGCGGAAACGTAGCAGCCGCGAGCGGTCTGCGGGTAGCAGGGACGCGTCGTGTGGCTCGGCTCACGGAGACGGCGGGTCGATCTCGCGCAGCGCGACAGGGAGACCCGCCCGGTCCGCGGTGGGCCAGTCGGTCGGGTCGTCACCGAGAGCTGCCAGCTCGGCGACCTGTCGGGCGCACCAGTGCGAGACGACCTCCTCGCCGCCGAGCACGCGGTCGCGGAAGGGCGCCCAGTCCACCCACCGGGTCGTCACCACCTCGGTGGCATCGGGTGCGAGCCGGTCGGGGTCGGACACCCGGCCGACGAGGACCGGGCACAGCTCGTGCTCGACGACGCCGGCCATCTCGGCGCGGTAGCCGAACGCGGGCAGGACGAGCCGCAGGTCGGCCACCGCTGCTCCGAGCTCGACCCGCACGCGGCGGACGACGGCGTCCTCGACGGCCTCACCCGGGGCCGGGTGGCCGCAGCACGAGTTCGTCCAGACGCCGGGGAAGGTCGCCTTGTCCAGGGCGCGTCGGGACAGCAGGAAGCGCCCGTCGGCGTCGAACAGGTACACCGAGAACCCAAGGTGCAGCGGCGTGTCCGGGCCGTGTGTGTCGGCCTTGTCGCGACTGCCCAGGACCCGGCCGTCGTCGTCGACGAGCACGACCTGCTCGGTCGCCCCGGTGCCAGTGAGGTCCGGTTCGCTCACGTGGGCCTCGCGAGCGCATCGACCGAGGCGCTGAAGACCGCGGGTAGCGCGCGGGCCGCAGGGACGATGACCCTTCGCGCCCAGACGGGGCGAGTTCCCCACAGCAGGGCGCGCGTGAGCGTCGCATAGCGACGGGTGACCCGCCGCCACTCCCGCTCGTAGCCGGCAAGGTCACCGGAAACGATCGCTTCCACGGCCGCCTTCGCGTGAGCCAGGCCGAGCGAGATGCCCTCTCCCGTGAGGGCATCGACATATCCGCTCGCGTCCCCGACCAGCAGGACCCGACCGGACCGACGGCTCCTGGCCTGCTGGCGCAACGGGCCGGCACCGCGGGGGGCCTCGGGGGTCGCGCCCGACCCGAGCCGCTCACGCAGGTCGGGAAACCGGCCGAGCAGCTCGTCATACGGCGCGCGCTCGCCGGTGAGCAGGGCGACCCCGACGAGCTCGGGACCGACCGGGGTCACGTAGGCCTCGCCGTGGCGCGACCAGTGGACCTCGACATGGTCGCTCCAGGGCTCGACCGCGAAGTGCTGGCGCAGCCCGTGGCGTCGCGCACCCCGCACCGCGACGTCGAGCCCGAGCTCACGGCGGACGGTGGAGTGCAACCCGTCCGCGGCGACCACGTGCCGGGCGGTCAGGGTGCCGGCCCGACCACCCGAGGTGGCTGTCCGGACCGTCACGTGGTCGGCGGTCTGGTCGAGGCCGACCAAGGCGCCGACCTCGGTGCCGATCTCGGCCGCGGCGACCAGCTCGGCCAGGTGGTGGTGCAGCGTGGTTCGTCGTACGCCCCGCCCGGGGCCGGCCCGGAAGTCAGCTTCGGCGACGGCCGTGCCTGCCACATAACGGATCCCGCGCAGGGGCATCCCCGGAGGATCCGCACCGAGGCCGACCAGCGCCGCGAGTCCGCCGGGCATCAGACCCTCGCCGCAGGCCTTGTCGATCGACCCCGGACGCCGCTCCAGCACCACGGTGCGGAGTCCGGCGCGGGCCGCGTACAGCGCCGTGGCCAGACCCACCGGCCCGCCACCGACGACGCAGAGGTCCCAGGTCACGCCGGCACCTCCTCACCCAGCGACGCCAGGGCGGAGTTCTCGGCGCGGATGCGGACCAGGAGCACCCACGCGTTCAGGGCGGTGAAGGCGACGGCGGTGACCCAGGCTCCACCGACCAGTGGCAGCGCGAGCCCCTCGACCACCACGGCGACGTAGTTGGGGTGGCTGAGCCAGCGGTATGGCCCACCCTGGACGCGCCCGGCTCCCGGCACCACGATGACCCGCGTGTTCCACTGCCAGCCGAGCGACCGGATGCACCACCAGCGCAGCGCCTGGGCGGCGACCACCAGCACCATCGTCGGCACCACGAGCGCGACCGGTGTCGGACGGTCGAGCAGCACCGACTCCACACCCGCGCCGAGCAGCAGTGCACCGTGGAGCACGACCATCGATGGATAATGACCCCGCCCATGTTCGACACCGCCACGCGAGAAGGCCTGTGCTGCATGGTCGTTCGACACACGCAGCTCGGCGATCCTCTCGAGACCGACGGCCAGGAGCAGGGCGAGGAAGGCGAGGTGGGATGGGTCGGTCATCCCGGCGCCCGGAGCAGGACCATCTCGAGGCAGAAGCCCGGGCCCATGGCCAGCAGCACACCATGAGAACCGGGCTCCGGCGGCCGGTCCCGCAGGGTGTCGGCGAGGACGTGCAGCACTGACGCGGACGACAGGTTGCCGATCCGGTCCAGGGAGCCCCACGTGAGGCCGAGGGCGTGCCGCGGCACCTCCAGGGCCTCGGCCATCGCCTCCAGCACCTTGGGGCCGCCGGGGTGGGCCACCCACCAGCCGATGTCGTCGCGGGTCAGCCCGTGGTCGGCCAGGAACCGGTCGACGTCACCGCGCACGTTCGTCGCGACGAGGCCGGGCACCTCCACGCCGAGCACGATCCGCAGGCCGGTGGCGCCGACGTCCCAGCCCATCGCGCGCTCGGTGCCGGCATACATCCGGCTGCGCGAGCCGATCACCTCGGGGGCCGCCGGTCCAGCCGCGCGGCTCGCGCCCACCACCACGACCGCGCCTGCGCCGTCGCCGAACAGCCCGCTCGCGACGAGGTTGGCGGTGGAGGTGTCGTCCCGCTGCACGGTGAGGCTGCAGAGCTCCACGCACAGGAGCACGGCGACATCCTCCGGGTGCCCCACGAGGTGGTCGTGGACCCGGGCCAGGCCCGCCGCTCCGGCGACGCACCCGAGCCCGACGAGGGGCATGCGTTTCACGTCGTCGCGAAAGCCCAGCACGGCCGCCACCCTGGCCTCGATCGAGGGCACCGCGAGCCCCGTGATGGTCGCCGCGACGACGAGATCGACCTCGTCGGCCCGCAGGCCGGCTGCGTCCAGTGCTTCGGCGACGGCTCGCGCGCCGAGCGCCGTGGCCACCTCGATGAACGCGTCGTTCGCCTCACCGAAGTCGCGCAACGCGGCGTAGCGCTCGAGCGGCAGCGCCAGGCTGCGGGTGCTGACGCCGGCGTTGGCGTGGAAGCGCTCGAGGAGCGCGCGGTCGACGCCGTGGGCACCGAGCACCTCGGCGAAGGCCTCGGTGATCGTCTCCTGCTTGTACTCGTGCTCCGGCACGACGCCCCGGACGGCCAGCACACGGCTCATTCCCCAGAGTAGGCACAGGTCGTCCCGGACCGCGCGGATCACGGGCGGGAGGGCGCCTCGCGTTGCGCTCGCGAGCCTAGGCTCGGTCTGTGGCCATCCTCGGAACTGCGCGTGGACTCGCGCTGGCCACCCATCCGGGCCCGGCGCTCGCGGTCACGGGGCTGACCGCACTCCTGGCCGCCGGGGACCGGACGGGGCTGGCGACCGGATCGCTGGTCACGGCGGCGGTGTTCACCGGGCAGCTCGGCATCGGGTGGTCCAACGACGTACTGGACGAGGCGCGTGACCGTGCGGCCGGGCGGTCCGACAAGCCGGTCGCCGCGGGCGCCGTGTCCGCCGCGACGGTCCGGGTCGCCATCGCCGGGTCACTCGTGGTCTGCGTGGTGCTGTCGCTGGCCTGCGGACTCATGTCGGGTCTGGTCCACCTGCTCCTCGGGGTCGCGAGCGGATGGGCGTACAACCTGTGGTTCAAGCGCATGGTCCTGTCGCCGCTGCCCTACGCCGTCGCCTTCGGCGTGCTGCCGGCCGTGGTCACGCTGGCGGGCGCGGACCCGAGCTGGCCACCGGTGTGGGTCATGGCCGCCGGCGCCCTGCTGGGGGTCGGGGCGCACCTCCTCAACGCCCTCCCCGACCTCGCCGACGACCGGGCCGCCGGTGTCCTCGGACTGCCACAGCGACTGGGGGACAGGGTGGTTCGGGTGCTGGCACCGGTCATCCTGCTGACGGCCTCGGTGGTGTGCGTCCTGGGTCGCGGGCCCTCACCGGCCGGATGGGCGCTCCTCGCGATCTGCGTGGTCCTCGCCGCGGCGGCCGCCGTCGGACGCGGCCGCTGGCCGTTCGCCGCGGCCATCGGCATCGCCCTGGCCGACGTGGTCCTGCTGGTCGGGGCATAAGCGGCCGGATCGTCGGCAGGCGGGCTGCTGTGTCGTGCAGGGTCAGGCAGGGTCAGGCAGGATCAGGCAGGGTCGAGCTCGCGCAGTCCCGGTAGCACCTGGTCGGTGAAGCTGCGCAGGAAGCGTTCCTGGTCGTGGCCCGGACCGTGGACGACGAGGTGGGTGAAGCCCCACTGGACGTACTGGCCGATCTGGGCGACCGCGTCCTCGGGGGTCGAGGCGACGATCCAGCGCTTGGCGACCTGCTCGATCGGCAACGCGTCGGCCGCCTTCTCCATCTCGATCGGGTCCTCGATCGAGTGCTTCTGCTCGGGGGTCAGTGACAGCGGGGCCCAGAACCGGGTGTTCTCCAGCGCCAGCTCGGGGTCGGGGTCGTAGGACACCTTGATCTCGATCATCCTGTCCAGCTCGGCGTAGTTACGCTCGGCCTTGCCGGCACCCTCCTTCACCGCGGGGATGAGCTTGTCGACGTACAGCTCGGGTCCCTTGCCCGAGGTGCAGATGAAACCGTCACCGGAGCGTCCGGCATACCGTGCCACGACGGGCCCGCCCGCGGCGACGTACACGGGGATGCCGCCTTCGGGGGCGTCGTAGATCGAGGCGCCCCGGGTCGTGTAGTACTCACCCTCGAAGTCGACCCGGTCGCCGGTCCACAGCTCGCGCATCAGCCGGACCGCCTCGCGCAGCCGCGCGAACCGCTCCTTGAACTCCGGCCACTCACCGGCGTACCCGGTGGCGATCTCGTTGAGCGCCTCGCCGGTGCCGACCCCGAGCATCACGCGTCCGGGGTACAGCAGGCCGAGGGTGCCGAACGCCTGCGCGACGACGGCGGGGTTGTAGCGGAAGGTCGGGGTCATCACCGAGGTGCCGATCATCACCCGCTCGGTGCGCTCGCCGAGGGCGGCCATCCAGGCGAGGGAGAACGGGGCGTGCCCGCCCTCGTGCCGCCACGGCTGGAAGTGGTCGGAGATGGTCACGCTGTCCAGCCCGAGCTGCTCGGCCAGGACGGCGTACTCCAGCAGCTCCCGGGGTCCGAACTGCTCCGCACTGGCCTTGTACCCGACCTTGAGTTCGCTCATGGCTCCATCATGTCCGTTGGCGACCCTCCCACGCCGACCCCGGGTTGTTACCCTCGCGACATGCCGACTGCCACAGAGGTCCCGCACGACGACGGCCACCAGCTGGAGCTGGTCCAGGAGGGTCTGCTCCCGGACGAGACGGTGGTCGCGGTGTACGACCTCAAGGGCACCGGGACGGGGTTCGTCGGGCTGACCGACCGCCGCGTGATCCTGCAGGACAACTCGCTGGTGGGCGGCAAGATCGCGGTCACGAGCCTGCCGTACAAGCGGATCTATGCGGTCAGCCTGGTCACCGACAAGTCGGTCTTCGGCCAGTTCCACGCGCCCTCGACCGTGGTGCTGCAGGTCGGCAGCAAGCTCTATGAGCTCGACTTCCGCGGGGACGAGAAGTCCCGGCACGTGCACGACGTGGTGCTGCACTACATCACCCACAGCTGAGCGGGTCGGCTCGGGCGGGGGAGATCGCGAGGCGGACGGGCGCGGACCGGTCCTTCCCGTCGCACGTGTCGTCGCCGTACATGGTGGGTGCGGCGCTCGGTCGCGGGGTCTGCAGGAGGTCACGATGGCTGTTCCTTCACCAGCCGGTCCGCCACGGCTGCCGATGATGGCCCCCCTGGAACTCGACGAACACCCCACCCACCCGGTGCGCGACCACCTGCTCACTCTGGGCGTGATCGTCCGCTTCTGCGCGGTCACCGTGCTTCTCCATCGCTGACCCACCCTCGACCAGCCCATCGAGCGTCGACGCGCCTGAGGTGTCCGCGTGTCCGCCATGGCGGCGTCACCGGCCTCGTCGGCAGAGGGCGGCTTCACGCGGGGTCCCGCCGGGTAGCGCAACGGCACCGTTTGTATCGAGTGCTTGACACAACATTCAGGGCGAGCCATGATCTGTTTGTCACAGGCATGTGGCACAAACGACGGAGGTTGCCATGCCGCTAGTTCACCTGCTCGTCCTCGTGGGCGGGCCGTTGCTGTTGATGGTCATCGCGCTGGCCGCACGGTCGTTGGTGCGAGGGCGTGTCGACACCAGACCTGAGTGGGTCTGGGTTCGCGTGACATGGGTGGCCGCCCTGGTCGTGGGCGGTGTCGCCGCGTGGCTGGTCAACGGCAGCCTCGGTCTCGGCCGAGGGACGATGCTGGTTCCTGCGGTTCTCGGTCTCTTCGCGGTCGCCGGAGTGGGCCTCGGAGAGGCGGTGGTGCGACCACCGCGACCGACGGGTCCTCGGACTGCGTCGCTGACCGCTCGGCGGGTTGTCGCCTACCTGCCGCGCAGGCTCACGATGGCGGTTGTCGGCATCACGGTCCTGCACCTTGCCACGCTGGCACTGACCACGGCCACCGCCTCCGCGGATGACGCAGGGCGCGCCGGACGGCAGATCGCTGCGCGATGTGGCAACACGGCCAGCGCAGCCGGCCCCTACCCGGGCAGCTTCTACTCCGTCTCGCTGACGCTTCTGTTCCTGGTGAACGCCCTGATCGCCGCAGCGGCTCTGACAGTGGTCGTCCGCCGTCCGCGTGGTTTCGCGCCCGACGACGTGGGAGACGACGTACTGCGCCGGCAGTCCACCGCAAGGGTTCTCGCCGGGGCGGGGGCGTCCGTGGCGGCAAGCCACGCGGGTATCGCGTTCTTCGCCGGGACGGCCCTGCTTCGGATGGACTGCCAACGCCCATGGATGCAGGCGGTCGGCTGGGCACTGCTGGCGAGCGTACCCGCGGCCGTCCTCCTGCTGGGGTGGTTCCTGAGTCGCCTCCTCGCTCCCGGGGCTGTCCCCGCACCTGCGCACGCAGCGAGCACCCGATGAGCCTCGTCCTGACCGTCGACCCGAACGACCCCACACCGCCTTACGAGCAGCTACGGCGCCAGCTGGCAGACCTGATCGCGGCGGGACAGCTCGCGCCTGGCGACCGGCTCCCCCCGTTGCGCCAGCTCGCCGGCGACCTGGGTGTCGCGGTCGGCACCGTGGCGCGCACCTACCGCGAGCTCGAGCAGGAGGGCAGGCTCACGTCCCGTCGTGGTGGTGGCACTCGGGTGGCCAAGACCGCACGTGCGCCCGCCGCGGACCGGTCGCGCCTGCTCGGTGGCATGGCGGCGGACTTCGTGGTTCGCGCTCGGGCCCTGGGCTTCGACGACAACGAGATCCTCGCTGCTCTGAGTCGACGACTCGCCCTGTAGCCCCCCTGAGGAGCGACGGGTTCTCGTGAAGGTCTGGTGGACCGGTGCCGGCGGGTTGCCGAGCGGTGCAGGGCTCTGGTTGATCACCCTGAGGTGGACGGAGCGGACTACTTGTCGACGTCTCCCACGACGAAGAACATCGACCCCAGGATCGCGACCATGTCGGCGATCAGGTTGCCCGGCAGCACCTCGGCGAGCACCGCGACGTTGTTGAACGACGCTGACCGGAGCTTGAGCCGCCACGGTGTCTTCTCGCCGCGCGACACGAGGTAGTAACCGTTGAACCCCAAGGGATTCTCGGTCGCCGTGTACAGGTCTCCCTCGGGCACCTTGAGCACCTTCGGCAGCCTCTGGTTGACCGGCCCGGGCGCCATCATGCCCAGCCGGTCGAGACAGGTGTCGGACAGGTCGAGCGAGACGTGGACCTGCTCGAGCAGGACCTCGAGGCGGGAGAGGCAGTCGCCGGCGGTCCGGGTGACGACGCGTCCCGGTCCGCCAGGAACGAACAGCTGGTCGTAGGCGAGGTAGGGCGCGTCGCGGCGGAGGTCGACATCGACACCGGAGGCGCGCGCGATCGGACCGGAGACGCCGTAGGACTGGACCAGCTCGGGGGTGAGGACACCGACTCCCCGGGTGCGTGCCTCCAGGATCTCGTTGCCGACGATCATCGCCTCCAGGTCGGGCAGCCGCCTGCGCACCGCGGCCACGGCGCCGCGGACCCGGCCCAGCCACCCCGCCGGGAGATCCTCCTTGAGCCCGCCGACCCGGTTGAACATGTAGTGCATCCGGCCGCCGGAAGCCTCCTCCATCACAGCCTGGAGCTCCTCCCGCTCGCGGAAGGAGTAGAAGATCGGGGTGATCGCCCCGAGCTCGAGCGGATAGGACCCGAGGAACATCAGGTGGTTCAGGATGCGGTTCAGCTCGGCGAGGAGCGTGCGGGTCCACACCGCGCGCTCGGGCACCTCCATGCCCAGCATCTGCTCGACGCCGAGCACCACGCCGAGCTCGGAGGAGAACGCCGAGAGCCAGTCGTGCCGGTTGGCCAGCACCATGATCTGCCGATAGTCGCGGACCTCGAACAGCTTCTCGGCGCCGCGGTGCATGTAGCCCACGATCGGCTCGGCCGCCATGATCCGCTCGCCGTCGACGGTGATCCGCAACCGGAGGACGCCGTGGGTGGCCGGGTGCTGCGGCCCGATGTTGAGGATCATGTCCGCCGTCGAGACACCACCGGCGCCGACGCCGACAGTGAGCTCCCTGCGATCCGCGGTCACCGGTGCAGTCTGTCAGCAGACGGGGTAGTTCTCGATCGCCGTCGCGTAACCATCCTCGTCCAGCGTGACCAGGACGACCTGCTCCTTCTTGTCCAGCCCAGCCATCTCCTCGACCGTCGCGGAGCGCGTCTGCAGCGGCTCGTCGGCCGAGAGGCAGTGGTGATAAAGGATGTTCACGTCGTCGGTGAGCGGCACGACATACGTCGTGGTCGAGTTCTGGTTGTAGAACGGGCTCTTCGCCAGTCGGCGGACGCGGTAGCCGTTGCGGGCCAGTTTCGCGTCGCCCAGCTTCCGCACGGTCCACCGGTCCAGCGTCGCGACCTGCACGTCACCGACCGTCGCGGTGCTGACCACCACCCCGAGGTCGTACGCGCGTCCCTGGACCGCGCTCTTCGGTGGCCCGCTCGGTGCGGTGGTCGAGGCCGAACCGGACGGTTCCTGTCCGCTCGCGGTCACCGTCGGCGTGGTCGTCACCGCCGGCTGCCCTGCTGGTGGGTCCGAACCACCGCACGCGGTGAGCAGCATTGAGATCGCCGACACGGCGGCTGCGACTCCGGTGGGCCTCACGTCGCGTCCTCCGTCTGGATGGCTGGGCTCGGTGCCCCGGGGCGGTCGGGAGAGCTTCAGTCTGCCCGACCGGGTGCGGACAGGACCACCCGTGGTGGGGCAGGCTGCCCCTGTGCCCGACTCGCCCAGTGACTCTTCCACTGACTCGCCCATCGACCCGCCCACCGCGTCCAAGGACGGCTCAGCGCCCGTCGTCGACGCCGCCGACCTCCTCGACCTCGCCGACCCCGCGGTGGTCGCCGACCCCTACCCGTCGCTGGCGGCACTGCGAGCCGCTGCGCCGATGGCCTGGCACAGTGGGCTCGGCGTCTGGCTGGCCACCGGGCACGGCGTCGCGGGCGAGGTGCTCCGCAACCGCCAGGTCGGGCGGATCTTCAGCCCGCGCCTGCCGGAGGACGACTGGGACACCTTCAACTGGCTGCACGCTGACTCGATCCTGGACAGCGAGCCGCCCAAGCACACGCGTCTGCGGCGGCTGGTCGCCGGCGCCTTCGGCCGCGGTCACGTCCAGCGCCTCGGACCTCGCATCGAGGAGCTGGCGAGGGGTCTGCTCGACGCGGCCGACCCCGGCGCCGGGGGGTCGGTCGACCTGATCGGTCAGTACGCCGAGCCGTTGCCGGTCCTGGTCATCGCCGAGCTGCTCGGATGGCCGGAGGTGGACCGCGAGCTGCTCCGGCCGTGGTCACAGGCGATCGTGCGGATGTACGAGATGGACCGCACCTCCGAGCACGAACGCGCCGCGCAGGTCGCCTGCCGAGAGTTCGCGGCCTATGTCGAGGAGCTGGCCGCCCATCGGGTGGCCCACCCCGGCGACGACCTGCTCACCGACCTGGTCCAGATCCGCGATGGCAGCGACCGGCTCAGCCCCCATGAGCTGGTCGCGACGGCGGTGCTGCTCCTCAACGCCGGGCACGAGGCGAGCGTCAACGGGTTCGGCAACGGGCTGCACTCGATGCTGGCGGCGGGTGTCGATCCACGATCGGTGCCGCGAGCGGCGCTGGCGGAGGAGTTCCTGCGGCACGACTCGCCGTTGCAGCTGTTCGAGCGCACCGCCACCGCCGCGACCACCATCGGAGGGGTCGAGCTCCAGCCCGGTGACAAGGTCGCCGCGATGCTCGGCGCGGCCAACCGTGACCCGGCCGTCTTCAGCCGCCCCGACACCTTCGACCCGACGCGAGATCCCAACCCGCACATCGCCTTCGGTGCCGGCATCCACTTCTGCATCGGGGCGCCGCTGGCGCGGTTGGAGCTCACCATCTCCCTGGACACCCTGCTCGACCGGTGGACCGGGCTGGACCTCGTGGCCACCGAGCGCCGCCCGACCTTTGTCCTGCGCGGGTTCGAGTCGCTGGTCGTCAGCCCACGCGCTTGAGCGCCCACCAGAAGTCGCCGAAGCCACCGGGCGCGGTGAGGGCCGCGACGGCTGAGGACCGCGCCAGCGCCTCGAGGTAGCCCATCGGGTCGGTCAGCGCCTGATCCCGCAGCGGCAGGGTGCCGCTCAGGCCGAGCGCCCGCAGCGCGTCCCGCTGGGAGTGCAGCTCGTCGTGCTCGAGCGTGTCCATCGCGACGTGCGCGGTGAGGTCGCAGCTGCCGTCCGGCACGGGCGTGGTCTGGGTGCCCCCCCGGTACGCCGTCAGCGTGCCTGCGTGCGGCCGCGCGTCGCGTAGGTGCCCGTAGTCGATGGCCACCGCGACCCCGCTGCCGATCCGCGAGAGCAGTCCGGTCCAGGCCTCGTCGCGGGACCGGCCCACCTCGGCCCGGTCGCCGGGTTCGAGCCGCTCGCCCGGCCAGTGCGTGTTCACCCACTCGCCGTCCTCGCCGCCGAGGGGTGCGCCCAGCGACTCCCTGCCCGAGTGCGAGGCGACCAGGACCACCCGCCAGGCGCCGTCGTCATCGACCTCCGCCACGGTGCACGGCACGACGTCGAGCCACTCGTGGGCGAGGACCAGCGCGTCGTCCAGACCCGACAGGCCGGGCGGCAGCTCCGCGCCGCCCGGCGAGGTCGTCCACCCGATGTCGGTGGCCAGCCGGTCCGGACGTGGGACGACGTCCACGCCGAGCAGGGGTATCCCAGGGTCCAGCTCGCGCAGCGCGGACAGCAGCTCGCCGCGTCCGCAACCGATGTCGACGACCCGCCGGCAGCCCTCCCGAGCAGCCAGGGTCAGGAGCGCTGCGGCGAGCACGGGACCCGTCGGTCCATGGGTGGCGGTCGTGAAGTGGGCGGCCGGGCCGGCCTGCCGATAGAAGCCACCCGCGCCGTACAGCGCCGTCGCCCACGCCTCCTCCCACGGCACCCCGCCCTCGTCCGCCCCGCCCCCGCTGCCGCAACCTCTGGTAGCAGAAGTTCCAGGCCCGAGCACAGGTTGCAACCTACCCCTGCGCCCGGAACCTCTGCTGAGTGCGGACGTGTGCCGATCCTGATCCGGCCTCGCACCGCGGGCCCCGGTCCGGCGACCTACAGTGAGCCACCGCCACGTCAACCCGGGAGTGACCGATGACCCCACGTGTACGCCGTATCGCCGCCCTTGCCGCCGTCGCCGTGACCGCGGCCCTGCTGCCCGCAGCCGTCCTCGGCACCGCCAGCGCCGCGACCGCGACCCCGCACTTCACGGCGCTGGAGGGGTTCCGCGCGAGCGGTGACCGCGTCCGCGTCGCCCCGGCGGGTTATCGGGCCAGTCGGCTGGACCTGCGCGGCGCCACCGCCGATCTTCAGCGCGCACCGCTCGAGGGCAAGGCCGCCGCGCCGCTGACCTTCGCGCTGCCCACGCCGGACGGCGGAAGTGCGAGGTTCGCCGTGGAGCGCACCGAGACGATGGAGGCCGGGCTGGCCGCCGGGCATCCGGAGATGGCGACCTTCTCCGGACGCGGCCTCACTGACCCGCGCTCGACGGTGGCGATCGACATCACGCCGATGGGTCTGCACGCCTCGGTCCGCGGGCCGGTCGGTCAACGCGCGTGGTACCTCGACCCGGCATACAACCTGCGGGGCACGACGACCTACCTCAGCTACTACGGCGCGGCCGTGCCGCGCGGTCGGGCGGACTACGTCGAGCGCGACGGTCGCGACACGCGCCGGATCCTGGCGACCGCGCCCGCCAAGGCCGCCGACGGCGCCGTGATCCGCCGTGACTTCCGCCTGGCGATGACCTCGGACCCGTCGTATGCCGCCTACTTCGGCACCGACAACGTGCTCGCCGAGAAAGTCACCCTGATCAACCGGGTCAACCAGATCTACAACGACGACCTCGCGATCCGGATGCGCCTGGTCAACGCGACCGACGATCTCAACCTCGACACCGAGGCGAAGGCGACCGGGGCCAACGGACCGTGCGGAGCAGCGCCGTGCTTCCGGCCCGGTGTCGGAGACCCGACCTCGGAGGACTACATCCCCGGCAACCTCGACTTCTGCGACGTCGGCACCCTCGGCCGCAACCGCACCGTGCTCGGCCAGCTGGTCGGCGCCGGGAACTACGACGTCGGCCACATCGCGCTCGGGGTCAACGGTGGCGGCATCGCCTATCTCGGCGTGACCGGCATCGACTACAAGGGTGGCGGCTGCACCGGGCTGCCGTTCCCCCAGGGAGACTTCTTCGCGATCGACTACGTCGCCCATGAGCTGGGCCACCAGTTCGCCGGTGACCACACGTTCAACGGCTGTGGCCCGGGCAACCGGAACGGCGCGACCTCCGTCGAGCCCGGCGGCGGCACGTCCGTGATGGCCTACGCCGGGATCTGCGGTCAGGACGACCTCCAGCCGCACTCCGACCCATACTTCTCCCAGCGCACCATCGACCAGATGACCGCGTGGGACACCTCGGCGGGCCAACGGGTCACCGAAGTGCAGACCGTGTCACTGCGCGGGTTCGACCTCAAGGGCGAGACGATCACCTTGGGGTACGGCTCGAAGCCGAAGATCACGCTCACCCGTGGCACCAACTACGACGCGGCGAGCATCAAGGCAGCGGTGGAGAAGCTGACCGGCGCGAAGGTGTTGATCGCTGGTTGGGGCTACGACGCCTACGACACCTATGACGTCGGCACCGTGCCGCTGACCAAGCCAGACGGCACGGGCTTCCAGGTCATCTTCAACACCAACCGCGATCCGGCCGCGCCCGGTCCGCAGAGGGCGTATGACCCCCTCATCGTCACCAGCCTGACCCGTGGGGTCAGCGGCTTCGTCGGCGAGACGGCGCAGGGCGGGCCCGGCCAGAACCAGGGCCAGGTGCAGACCACGAGCTCCAACCACGCACCGGTGGTAGCCGCGCCATCGGACAAGACCATCCCGGTGCGAACTCCGTTCTCGCTCACCGGGTCTGCCGAGGACGCCGACGGCGATTCCCTGACCTATCTGTGGGAGCAGAACAACATCGGCGCGGACGACCGGTTCGACAACCAGGGCAACCCGACCTACTACGGCGGCACCGACCTGGTCTCCAACCTCAAGCGAAACGGACCGTTGTTCCGTGTCTTCGGCACGGCGGCGAGGATCAGCCTGGAGAACTCCCTCGAGTCGCCTGCGCCCGGGCTGAACCAGACCGACGGCAGCCCCACCCGGGTGTTCCCGGACCTGCGCCAGGTCCTGGCCGGCAACACCAACGCTGCGACCGGCCAGTGCCCCGCTCCACCGTCCAACCCCAACTTCACGGTGCCCCCCCGCACCGTGGCGTGTTACTCGGAGTTCCTGCCGCGTCGGGAGTACGAGGGATCGTTCGACAGTCCCACGCCGCGACTCGACTTCCGGCTGACGGCCCGGGACGGGTACGCGAACGGTGGCGGGGTCGGCCACGACGACGTGACCCTGTACCTGGCTACCGACGCCGGGCCGTTCCTGGTCCGCTCGCAGGCGCGGCACGGCCTCGTGGTGAGAGCGGGCGCGACCGGCATGGTTGGGTGGGCGGTGAATGGCACGAACGCTCCTGAGCTCGCACCGCGCGTGCGGATCACGCTGTCCGACAACGGTGGACGGAGTTTCGACCACATCCTGGCCCGAAGCACGCCCAACGACGGATCTCAGCCCGTGGTGTGGCCACAGGTGTCGGCGGCGAACGCCCGAATCAAGGTCGAGGCCGTGGGGAACTACTTCTTCGACGTGAACGACGCGTCGTTCGGCATCACCCGCTGACCGACGGCCCAGCCGGTGAGCGCGGGGCCGCGGCGGTTTCGGTAGCGTTCACGGGTGTCCGAGGCGCAGGAGCGACCAGCACGGCTCGACGTCGGCGTCGTCGGCGCCGGGCGGGTCGGCGCGGTCCTCGGAGCGGCTCTGGCCCGGGCCGGTCACCGCGTGATCGCCGCATCCGGGGTCAGCCAGGCCTCGCGCGACCGTGCCGCCGCCCTGCTCCCTGGGGTGCCTCTCCTGACCGTCGACCAGGTGGTGGAGCGCAGCGAGCTGGTCCTGCTCGCCGTCCCCGACGACGCGTTGACACCGCTCATCTCGGGGCTGACCGCCACCGGCACCTGGCAGGCCGGACAGCTGGTCGTGCACACGTCGGGTCGTCACGGGCTGGCACCGTTCGAGGCTGCGGCCGGCGCGCACGTCCTGGGCCTCGCGCTGCACCCCGCGATGACCTTCACCGGAACCGCGATGGACCTGAGCCGGCTCAACGACTGCGTCTTCGGTGTCACCTCGCCCGCACCGCTCCGTCCGGCGGCCGAGGCGCTGGTCCTGGAGATGGGCGCGGAGCCGGTGTGGGTGGCCGAGGAGGCCAGGGCGCTCTACCACGCAGCACTCGCACACGGCTCGAACCACCTGGTCACGCTGATCGCCCAGTCGCTGCAGACCCTCGCCGCCGCCGGCGTCGAGCGACCCGAGCGGATGCTCGGTCCGCTGGTCTCGGCGGCGCTCGACAACGCCCTCCGCGCGGGTGACGCCGCCCTGACCGGTCCGGTGGCGCGCGGTGACGCCGGTACCGTGGCCGAGCACCTTCGCCAGCTGGACGGACTGACCCCGGACATCCGGCCGACCTATCTCGCCCTTGCCCGGGCCACCGCCGAACGGGCCCTGGCGGCGGGACGCCTGAGATCCAGCGACGCCGAGCAGCTGCTCGACGTGCTCGCCACCGACCGCGATCACTGACGGAGCCACGCATGCCTGAGCCCGCGCACGATCGACCCCTCGTGGTCCGGAGCCGCAGCGAGCTGCGCGCCGCGCGTGATGGGTTCGCCGCCGGCGACGTGGCCGCGGTCATGACGATGGGTGCCCTGCACGCCGGACACGGCGAGCTGATCCGCCAGGCACGCGACCGGGCCGCCCACGTGATCGTCACGATCTTCCTGAACCCGCTGCAGTTCGGGGTCGGCGAGGACCTCTCGCGCTATCCGCGGACCTTCGACGGCGACCTCGAGATCTGTCGGCAGGAGGGCGTCGACCTGGTCTTCGCTCCTACCCCGGACGTGATCTATCCCGATGGCGAGCCCAGTGTCCGGGTGTCGGCAGGACCCCGCGGCGCAGTGCTCGGGGGCCAGTCGCGGCCGGGGCACTTCGACGGGGTGCGGTGGCGACCGTGCGCGAGACCGACGGGCTCGCGATGAGCAGCCGCAACACCTACCTCACCGAGTCCGACCGCCCGGTCGCACTGGCGCTGCCGGCAGCGCTGCGCGCGGGTGGCGAGTCCGCCAGCGAGGGGCCGTCGGCGGTGCGCCGGTCCGCGCGCGCCGTCCTCGTCCGCGAGCCGCTGGCCCAGGTGGACTACCTCGTCCTCGTCCACCCGACGACGCTGGAGGAGGTGCCCGAGTGGTACCGGGGCCAGGCCCTGCTCGCGGTGGCGGGCAAGGTCGGGGCGACCCGGCTGATCGACAACCAGCCCCTGGTCGTCGGCCCCGGCGGGGGACCGGTGCCGGTGTTCCCCTCGATGCCGACCGACGGTGCGGCATGACCGGCCTCGTCCTGCCCGCGCGGCTGCGTGCGGGGGAGCCCGGCTGGACCACCTCGGCGGACGTGATCGTGGTGGGCTCGGGGATCGCCGGCCTCACCTGCGCCCTCCAGCTGCGTCAACGGGTCGCGCGGGTCCTGCTGGTCACCAAGACCGTCCTCAGCGAGGGGTCCACCGCGTGGGCGCAGGGTGGCATCGCCGCCGCACTCCACCCCACCGACTCGCCCGAGGAGCACCTCGAGGACACGCTGGTCGCCGGCGTGGGGGTCTGCGACGTCGACGCCGTCCGGGCGTTGGTGACCGAGGGACCGCGACGCGTGCGCGAGCTCGTCGCGCTCGGGGCCGACTTCGACCGTGACGCGTCCGGCGAGATCTCACTGACCCGCGAGGGCGGTCACCACCGGGACCGGATCGCCCACGCCGGCGGCGACGCCACCGGGCGCGAGATCCACCGTGCGCTCATCGCCGCGTTGCACCAGGTGCAGGACGACCCGGGGATCGAGGTGGTCGAGCACGCGCTGGTCGTCGACCTGCTCCAGGACGCGGACCGCCGGGTGTGCGGCGTGACCCTTCACGTCATCGGCGAGGGACAGCGCGACGGCGTCGGCGCTGCCCAGGGCCGCGCCGTGGTCCTGGCCACGGGTGGCCTTGGCCAGGTGTACTCGGCCACGACCAACCCGAGCGTGGCCACCGGTGACGGCATGGCGGCGGCCGCGCGAGCCGGCGCAGTCATGGCCGACCTGGAGTTCGTGCAGTTCCACCCGACCGTGCTGTGGCTCGGCGAGGGCTCGACCGGGCAGCAGCCGCTGATCTCCGAGGCGGTGCGCGGCGAGGGTGCCGTCCTGGTCGACGCCGAGGGGGTGCGGTTCATGCAGGGCGTCCACCCGATGGCCGACCTCGCGCCCCGCGACGTCGTGGCCCGCGCGATCGTGGACCGGATGCGCGAGACCGGCCAGAGCCATGTGTTCCTCGACGCGCGGGCGTTGGGCCAGGAGTTCCTGGAGGGCCGGTTCCCGTCCATCGTGGCGCGGTGTCGCGAGCTCGGGTTCGACCCCGTCACCGACCTGCTGCCGGTGGCGCCGGCCCAGCACTACGCGTCCGGTGGGGTCCGCACCGATCTGGACGGGCGCAGCTCGCTGGACGGGCTGTACGCCTGTGGCGAGGTGTCCTGCACCGGCGTCCACGGCGCCAACCGGCTGGCCTCCAACTCCCTGCTCGAGGGGCTGGTGTTCGCCCACCGGATCGCCGACGACATCACCCGGCGGCTGGACGCGGGCGAGCTCCGGGTCTCACTGCCGCTCCCGCCGCGTGGCCCCGCGGCGCTCCTCGACGCCTCGCAGCGCGGGGCGGTCCAGGCCGCGATGACCCGTGGTGCGGGAGCAGTGCGGTCGGCGACCTCCTTGGCCGGCACCACCGCGGAGCTGGAGCACCTGTCGTGTCACGCCGCTCGCGAGGACACCGCCGACCCGGGACCGCAGGCGTGGGAGACGACCAACCTGCTGCACATCGGCCAGCTGCTCACCCTCCTGGCGACGCTGCGCGAGGAGAGCCGTGGTGGCCACCTGCGGGAGGACTTCCCCGCGCACGATGACGAGCACTGGCTCGGCAACACCCGCGCCGTGCGCTCGCCGGACGGCAAGGTGGACACCTCGTTCCATCCGGTCGAGGGAGGACCGGCATGACTGCCGAGCTCGGCTGGCCGGTGGTCGACGCCCTGCGGGTGGTCCGCGGTGCACTGGTCGAGGACCTCGGGGACACCGGCACCGACGTGACCACGACTGCCACGATCCCGGCCGACCAGGTGCGGACCGCAGAGGTGGTGGCGCGCGCCGCCGGCGTCGTCGCGGGGCTGCCCGTGGTCCCGGTGGTCTTCGCCGAGGTCGCGGCGCGGCTCGGCGTCTCCGTTCCAGAGGTGGCCCTCATGCGCGCCGACGGCGACCGCGTGGTCCGCGGTGACGTGCTGGCCACCGTCACCGGACCGACCTGGGCCGTACTCGTGGGCGAGCGGACCATGCTCAACATCCTGTCGCGCCTGTCCGGGATCGCCACCCACACTGCCCAGTGGGCCGACCGGCTGGCCGGGTCCGGCGCACTCGTCCTCGACACCCGCAAGACCACCCCTCTGCTGCGCGCGCTCGAGAAGTACGCGGTCCGCGCGGGCGGAGGGACCAACAAGCGGATGGGCCTGTACGACGTCGCCATGGTCAAGGACAACCACAAGCTCGCCGCCGGCTCGGTCTCCGCGGCCTACCAGGCGATCCGCAGGCAGTATCCCGACGTCGACGTGCAGGTCGAGGTGACCACGACTGCCGAGGCGCTGGAGGCTGTGCACGCGGGCGCGCGGTTCCTGTTGTGCGACAACATGTCCGTCGACCTGCTGAGCGTCACGGTCGTCGCCGTGCGGGCCACGGGCGAGCAGGTCGAGATCGAGGCGACCGGTGGGCTGACCCTCGACGTCGCCGCCGAGTACGCCGCGACCGGTGTCGACTTCCTCAGCGTCGGTGCGCTCACCCACTCCTCACCGATCCTCGACATCGCGCTCGACCTCACGACCTGACCCCCGTTCGCGCTCCTGGCGAGCCCGGCGACGCCCGGTCCGGCCTCCGGGCGACCGCGCGCCGATGGGTACCCTTGCCCGGTGAGCGAGCAACCCCCCACCACGCCCGAGATCGACGTCCCCGAGCAGATCCGGGTGCGCCGGGAGAAGCGAGCGCGGCTGCTCGCCGAGGGGCGCCAGGCCTACCCGATCGCGGTCGACCGCACCCACACCCTGGCCGAGGTCCGCGAGCAGTGGGGCGAGCTCGAGACGGGCCAGGAGACCGACGAGGTCGTCGGCGTGACCGGGCGGGTCATCTTCGTCCGCAACACCGGCAAGCTCTGCTTCGCCACCCTGCAGGAGGGCGCGGGCACCCGGCTGCAGGTCATGCTGAGCCTTGCCGAGGTGGGAGCGGAGGCGCTGGCCGACTGGAAGGCCACCGTCGACCTCGGCGACCACGTCTTCGTGCAGGGGCGCGTGATCTCCTCCCGGCGCGGAGAGCTGTCGGTCATGGCCGGCCGGTGGGAGATGGCGTCCAAGGCGCTGCGCCCGCTGCCGGTGCTCCACAAGGAGCTGTCCGAGGAAGCGCGGGTCCGGCAGCGGTATGCCGACCTCATCGTCCGGCAGGAGGCGCGCGACATGGTCCGCACCCGGTCGGCCATCACGCGCGCGATCCGCCGCACACTGGAGGACCTGGGCTATCTCGAGATCGAGACCCCGGTGCTCCAGCTGGTCCACGGCGGTGCGCTCGCGCGTCCGTTCGGCACCCACCTCAACGCGTTCAACCAGCCGATGACGTTGCGCATCGCCTTGGAGCTCAACCTCAAGAAGGCTGTCGTCGGCGGCATCGACAAGGTCTTCGAGATCGGACGCATCTTTCGCAACGAGGGCGTGGACTCCACTCACAGCCCGGAGTTCACCATGCTCGAGGCCTATGAGGCCTATGGCGACCAGACGTCCATCGCCGGGCTGATCAAGGCGGTGATCCTGGCCGCGGCCGACGCCGCAGGGTCACGCCAGGTCTCGACGCCGGCGGGCGTGGTGGATCTGGACGGCGAGTGGCGTTGGCTGCCCGTGTACCAGGGGGTCAGCGAGGCGGTCGGGGAGATCGTCGACCCGGACACCGACGAGGAGGCCTTGCGGGCGATCGCCAAGCGTCACGAGGTCGAGATCGACCCGGCCTGGGGCGCTGAGAAGATCGTCCTCGAGCTGCTCTCCGAGCTCGTCGAGCCGACCCTGCTGCAGCCGACATTCCTCTGCGACTACCCGCCGTCCGCCCAGCCGCTGGCCCGCCGGCACCGCAGTGACCCGAGGCTGATCGAGGCGTGGGACCTGATCATCGCCGGGGTCGAACGGGGCACCGGGTTCTCCGAGCTCGTCGACCCGGTGGTCCAGCGCGAGGTGCTGGAGGCGCAGTCGCGTCTCGCGGCCGGAGGGGATGAGGACGCGATGCAGCTGGACGAGGACTTCCTGCGCGCCCTCGAGTACGGTGCGCCGCCCATGGGTGGCCTCGGGCTGGGCCTGGACCGGGTCATCATGTTGTTCACCGGCGCCAGCATCCGCGAGACGATCTTGTTTCCCCACGTTCGCCCCGAGGTGCGCACGTGAGCTCCCTCTGGCCCTATGTCGCAGCGGTGATCCCCACAGCAGGGGTGCTGTTCCTTTTCTACGTCGTGATCAAGAACATGCTCGAGGGCGATCGCAAGGAAAGGCTGGCGCATTCGCAGTGGGAAGCCGACCAAGAAGCGAAAGACAAATCAGACCCTTCCGGCGAATAGTTTCCACGGGATGTCGAAGAGAGGTATGTTTATGACGTCCAAATGATGTTTCCCCCGCTGGAAAGGCAAATACTTCACATGGCACAACGCGTGCAGATCATCCTTGAGGACGACCTCGATGGGGGCGAGGCCGCCGAAACCGTCACCTTTGGGCTCGATGGCGTGACCTACGAGATCGACCTGAACTCCAAGAACGCTGGCAAGCTGCGCAACTCGCTCGGCCCCTGGGTCGGGCACGCTCGGCGAGCCGGCGGTCGAAAGGCGGCGAGCCGTCCTGCGGCACGTCGCAGCTCTGGAAACCTCTCCGACGTCCGTGTCTGGGCTCGCAAGAACGGCCACAAGGTCAGCGAGCGTGGACGCATCTCCACCGAGGTCCAGACCGCCTATGACAAGGCCCACGGATAACCGATCGTCGGTTCGCCATCAACTGGCGCCCACGAGGGTCCGTCCACAGCCTTCACTGGCGGTGGGCGGACCGTCGTCGTGGACCATGACTGAATCCCTTCTGAGAAAGGTCGCGGGGGCTGTCGGTCGCGAGCTCGGCTGGCTGCGGATCGACGTACCCGGGGATGGCCCCGACCCCGCCTGGTCGCTGCTGGACGTGCTCGCCCGGCAACGCCAGGGAGAGGACCCCACCGCACCGTGGCGGGTGTCCGCCGAGGCCGGGATGGCGCGGATGAACGGCGTCCCCATTCCGCCCTCGGTCACCGGCGCGTTCGTCCTGCAGTGGCTGCTCGAGATCCCGGCGACCGTCGGCGCGTACACCGCTGCGCTCGGCCCGTGGGTGCCCGACCTGGGGGCGCTGGGTTGGGACCTCTCCCCGGCGGGCCACGCCGGCCGGATCGTGCTCGGCCCGGTCGAGGTGGTCGACCTCGAGGTCCACGACCGGCTCGAGGCGGTCGAGGCGTCCTACCGCGTGGTGGCCGAGCCGCTGGCCGACAGCTTCTCCTCCGAGGCGAAGACCAGCTCGCAGCAGCGACACGGCATGGTGACCGACGTGTGGGAGATGGCCGAGGCCAAGGCGCTCGGCTCCGGCGAGGTCGTGGCCCGACAGTCCTGCTGCTTCATCTACGTCCTGCCCGGCATGCACGAGTGCGCAGGGTGCCCGCGGCTGCGCAGCCAGCCGTAGGGCCTCGCGGGTCGCTTCAGCCGAGCAGGTCAGCGAGCAGGTCGCCGTCGGTGTCGAGGCGGTCGAGCACGTCCTCGAACATCAGCTGCTCGAACTTCTCGCCCTCGGCCCCCGCCTCGACCTCGCCCCAGGTCCGGGGGGCAGCGACGGTGGGAATCTCCTTGCCGCGCAACGAGTACGGACAGACGGTTGTCTTGTGGAAGGTGTTCTGGCTCCAGTCGAGGAAGACCTTGCCGGCACGCAGCGACTTGGTCATCTTCCAGACCACCAGCTGTGGGTGCTGCTTGGTCAGCTCCTGGGCGAGCTGCATCGCCATCTCCTTGACCGTCTCGCTGTCGAGGTCACCCGGCAACCCGGCATAGAGCTGCATTCCCTTGCTGCCGCTGGTCACCGGATAGGTGTCGAGCCCGAGCGCAGACAGCCGCGCGCGGACCATCAACGCGACCTCGGCGCACTCCCGCAGCCCGGCGCCCGTGCCCGGGTCGAGGTCGATGACCATGCGGTTGGGTGCCTGGGGCTCGCCGTCGACGACCGTCCACTGGTGCACGTGCAGCTCGATGGCGTTGAGGTTCACCAGGAACGTGAGGTCGGCGAGGTCACGGACCAGCGGGAACCGGACGCCGTCGACATCGGCGTAGGACAGCCACGAGGGTGCCCCCGACGGCAGGTTCTTCTCGAAGAACGACGGGCCCTCGACGCCGTGCGGCCAGCGCACCCGGGTCACCGCGCGGTCGGCGAGGTGGCGCAGCAGGACCGGCCCGACGCGTGCGTAGTAGTTCAGCACCTCGCCCTTGGTGGTCTCCGAGGACGGGTACAGCAGCTTGCTCAGCGACGTCAGCCGCAGCCGTCGACCCTCGACCTCGACCCGGGTGACCTCGGGGTCAGGCACCGCCGGCCTCCTGAGCGGTGCCTGACTGGACCTCGTCCGGCGTGAGGTCGGAGCGGATGCCGAGGTAGGCGGGCTGCCGCAACCGATGGTCGCGGGTCAGCTCCAGGGTGCGGGCCTCGACGACCAGACATGGCTCGACCCACGTCGCGCCCAGCCGGTCGAGCCGGGGCACCTCGTCGCTGAACGGCGAGGTCGAGCGGGTGAGCGGGGCGAGGGCCTCGGCCAGCTGGGTCGCCGCCCGCCCGGCGATCCCGCTGCCCATCCGTCCGGCGAACCGCCAGCCGCCGCCGCCGTCCGGCAGCCCGAGGAGAACGGCTCCGAGCCGGCCCGAGTCGTTGGTCTTCTCCGGGCGCCACCCGCCGACGACCGCCGAGACCGTCTTGCGGTGGGGGAGCTTCACCCAGTCCGCCGACCGCCGCCCCGGCAGGTACGCCGACGTCAGCCGCTTGCTGACCATGCCCTCGAGCCCCTGCTCGCGGGTGGCGGCGTACAGCTGCTCGCCGTCGTCGTACACCGGTGGCACCTGGACGTGGGGGCCGGTGAGGTCGAGCTTTTCCAACAGCTCACGGCGGGCGGACAGGGGCTGCCCGGTCAGGTCCTGGCCGTACAGCCGGAGCAGGTCGAAGATCATGAAGGTCACCGGGCGAGTGGTCGAGAGGATCTCGGCACGGCGCCTGTCCTTCACGTGGATGCGGTCGGCGAGGGCGCCGAACGAGGGGCGGCCGTCATGCAGCGCGACCACCTCACCGTCCAGCAGCATGTCGTCGTACAGGTCGGCGAGCGGCGCCAGCTCGGGATAGCTGACGGTCACCTCGTTCTCGACCCGCGAGTACATCCGCAGCTGACCCTCGCGCACGTCGGCCAGGATCCGCATCCCGTCCCACTTGACCTCGTGCGCCCACGCCGACCCGACCGGGACCGTGGTCCCGACGGTCGCCAACATGGGTCGCATACCCCCATCCTGTCGCAGCCGGTCAGGGAGAGGTCTTCCCGATCCGATGGTTGCCATGCGAAACCGGAAGGGAGCAGGATGACCCCGTGGCAGAGCAGCGTGGCCTCCACAGGGTCCTGACGTCGACAGTGGCGGCGTTCCTCCTGGCGATGGGGGGAGGTGCCGCCTACGGCGCGACCGCACCGGCCGCGGTGGCGGGCAACGCCCGTATCGAGCTCGAGGTCAACGGTGGCCCCGTTGCACCGGGCCGCTCGGTCCAGGTCGCCTTCCACGCCACCGTGGTGGCCGGTCCGCCGCAGGCCGTGACCGCCACGCTGACCATCCCGGTCGGCGCGACCTACGTCCAGCCGCCGCCGCAGGACACCGAGAGCCAGGTCTGTGCGCTGTCCGGGGACGGTCGCTCGCTGACCTGCCACCAGGTGGTGCCGACTGACGCAGCCGGCGCGCAGGCCGAGATACGCGTCGAGGCCGGCGTGCCGTCCGGCTCGGTGCTGACCTTCGGTGCCACCGCGACCCTCGTCGACGGCGGCGACACCGACCCTGGGGACGACACCGCGACCGCCGACCTGCAGGTGCTGGTCGGGCCCGACGTCGCCGTCGATCTCGACCTGTCCGCGATGCGGGTGCGGCCGGGCCAGCGCGTGACCGCGACGACCACGGTCCGCAACACCGGGGACGCCACCACCACGACGGGGGTGTTCGTGGCCGAACCGGCGTTGGTCGGCTCACCCAGGGGCAGGCTCGGGTACACCGCCGTCTCGGAGCCGCACGGCGCTCCCGGAGAGCCGTGCGCGGGCGACCCGGGCGGGTGGTTCTGCGACCTCACCCTCGCCGGACGCGAGACCCGCGTGCTGACCCTGGTCGTCACGATCGACGCGTCCGCCGCAGGACGGCAGGTCCGCTTCGACGCGTCCGCCAACCCGTCTGCGACCGACCCCGACCCGACCGACGACCTCGCGAGCGCCACCCTCCTCGTCGCGGCCGCGCCGACGTCACCACCGACGAGCCCGTCGCCCTCGTCCCCGGTCCCCGACATCCCAGCAACCACCACACCGACGCCGGCCAGCGCCGGCCCGGAGCTGGCGGCCACCGGCGCCAACGGGCCCATCGGCGGCTATGTACTGGCCGGGCTGCTGCTCGTTGCAGCCGGACTGGGGACGCGGCGTCGGGCCCGGCACCGATGAGGTCTCTGGTCAGTGAGAGTCTGTCGGTGTGATGCTGGGACCGACACCGATCGGGTGACGGCTGTCGGCGACATGGGAGAGGATCGAGGGCATGCGGGCGATCTGGAGAGGGGCGGTCTCGTTCGGGTTGGTCAACGTGCCGGTCCGGCTGTATTCGGCGACCGAGAACCACGACGTGCAGTTCCGTCAGGTGCACCGTGAGGACGGGGGCCGGATCAAGTACCAGCGGATCTGCTCGATCGACGGGGAGCAGGTGTCCTACGACGACATCGCCAAGGGATATGAGACCGAGGACGGCGACATGGTCGTCCTCACCGACGAGGACTTCGCCGAGCTGCCGGCCACCAGCAGCAAGGAGATCGCGGTCCAGAAGTTCGTCCCGTCCGACCAGATCGACCCGATGCTCCTCGACAAGTCCTACTACCTCGAGCCCGACAAGAGTGCCTCCAAGCCCTACCTCCTGCTCCGTGACGCACTGACCGACTCCGACCGGATGGCGATCGTCACGGTGTCGGTCCGCACCCGGATGACGATGGCGGTGCTGCGGGTGCGGGACGGGGTGATCGTGATGCAGACGATGATGTGGCCCGACGAGATCCGCTCGGCCGACTTCGCCCAGATCGAGGACACCGGCGAGTCCACCGACAAGGAGCTGAAGATGGCCCGGCTGCTCGTCGAGCAGCTGGCCGGCGACTACGAGCCCGAGGAGTACGAGGACGACTACGCCAACGCGGTCGAGGCCCTGGTCAAGGCCAAGGTCGAGGGCGGCGAGATCCAGCACGCGCCTGAGGCCAAGGACGAGTCCGGTGAGGTCGTCGACCTGCTGGCCGCGCTGGCCAGGTCGGTCGAGAAGGCGAAGTCGGCACGCGGCGAGTCGAGCTCGAGCGGTTCGGGCTCCGCGGCGAAGTCGACCGCGAAGACCGCAGCGAAGACTGCCGCGAAGAAGGCTCCGGCGAAGGCGACCACCAAGAAGGCGGTCGCCAAGAAGGCCGCCAAGAAGGCCAGCTGACCCGGTGCCCGAGGGTCACACCCTGTTCGCGCTCGCGCGCGACCTGCACACCGCGTTCGCCGGCACGACCACCGCTGCGAGCAGCCCGCAGGGCAAGTTCGAGGCTGGTGCCGCGTTGCTCGACGGGCTCGAGCTGCTCCAGGCGACCTCGCGCGGCAAGCACTTGTTCGCCGAGTTCGCCGGTGACTCCTGGCTGCACGTCCACCTCGGCCTGATCGGGACCTTCACTGTCGACGACCACGCCTATGTCGGTGAGGTTCCGGTGGTCGGGCAGGTGCGCCTGAGGCTCGCCAACGAGGCGCACGTCGCCGATCTTCGCGGTCCGAACCTCTGTGCCGTGGTGACCCCCGAGCAGGTCGAGTCGGTCATCGCCCGGCTCGGCCCCGACCCGCTCCGCCCGAGCGGAACGGCTGAGCAGGCCTGGACCCGGATCGGCAGGAGCCGCAGGACGATCGCCGAGCTGATGATGGACCAGGCGGTCATCGCAGGGGTGGGCAACGTGTACCGCTCCGAGGTCCTGTTCCGCCACCGGGTCGACCCGTTCCGCCCCGGCCGCGAGCTGCGCCCGCAGACCTGGCAAGCCCTGTGGGACGACCTCGTCGACCTGCTGCCCCTCGGGGTCGCGACGGGCAAGATCGTGACCGTCGTCGAGCAGGTCCAGGCGGTCAGGGAGGACCTGGCGATCGGGCAGGTCGACCGACTCGAGGAGCGCACCTCCTATGTCTATCGCCGGGCCGGTGAGCCGTGCCGGGTCTGCGGTTCCAAGGTGCGGACCCAGGTCGTCGCCGGCCGCAACCTGTTCTGGTGCGGCCGGTGTCAGCGACGCCGCTGACGCGGTCCCGCGGGTCGGGTTGCGGCCTCCACGCGATGATGCCGAGCGCTGTCCACGAGCTGGATCCTCGAAATTCGCTGGCGCACTGGGCGATCAGTCGACCATAGTTCTGCTCGGACACGATGCGGGTCTGCAGCAGAGGTGGCGTGCCATCCTCGGTCCTGCGCCTCGGCTCGCATCGATGAGTTCACTGCACTGTCAATGCAGACACCAAGGAAAAGGCCTTCGGGCCGAGGGGGTTCAACTCCCCCGGACGGCTCCGCCCGGATCCGCGGGACGCACCGCTCTGTAGCACCGTCGTCACGTCCTCGGTGCTCCGCGCTGGACCCTGCCCGGCCGGAGCCGTCACCCACCGCAAGACCGAGGAGGTCGCCATGTCCCTGTTCACCCTCACCGTGCAGCCTCAGCGCTGCGCACTGCGTTACCGGCACGGCGTCCTTCGCGACGTGCTCCCCGCGGGGCGCCACCGCAAGGTACACAGGTCCGGGCTGGTGATGGTCGACCTGCGCGAGCAGCTCCTCGCCATCGCTCCGCAGGAGATCCCGACCGCGGAGGCCGGTGTCTCCGTGCGGGTCTCGGCAGTGGTGCGGTGGAAGGTCGCCGACCCCGCCGGGTTCGTCGAGCGTGCGCTCGACCCGATCGCGACGGTCTATCTGGCCACCCAGGTCGCGCTGCGGGACGCGCTGGCCGGGCTGACCCCCGACCAGGTGGCGTCGCGGGGTGCGTCGGCGATGCCGACCGGCCCCGTCACCGCTGCGGTCGGGGAGATCGCCCAGGAGGTCGGTATCGGTGTGCTCGAGGTGATCGTCAAGGACGTGATCCTCCCCGCTGAGCTGCGCTCGGCAGCCCTGGAGGTTCTCGCGGCCCGCCAGCGTGGTGCCGCACAGCTCGAGACGGCACGCGCGGAGACCGCGGCGCTGCGCTCGCTCGCGAACGGTGCGAAGCTGCTCGACGCCCACCCGGCGCTCGAGCGGCTCCGGCTGGTCCAGGCGGCGCCGTACGGCTCCCAGCTCGTGCTCCGGCTCGGGCTCGCGGACCGCGAGCCCCAGGACTGACGCAGCGCACCGCGCCCCGTCCGGCAGGTGCCGGGCGGGGCGTCCCCGTGCCCCCAGCATCCCGTGTCCCGCGTGCCCCGTCTCGCCCAGTTGTACCCCAGCATCGCCATGTCCCGCCCACCGCCGTGTCCCGCCCCACCGCCGTGTCCCGCCCCACCGCCGTGTCCCGCCCGACCGCCAGAGTTTGCAGGGTCTTCCGCGCCATGGCGTGGAAAACCCTGCAAAGACTGCGTTGCCCGGTCGTGCCCGCCGTCCCCGCCGTCCGCGGGTCAGTCCTGCGTCGGGTAGTGCTCCAGGGCGCGGGTCGCGGCGGCGCGGATCTGTTCGTGCAGCCAGGAGGGGGACAGCACCAGCAGGTCCGGCGCGGCCATCGCGGCGACGGCGGCGATGACGTCGACCTGGCGCACCGCTAACCGCCAGACCAGGCGCGGCGTGTACGCCGGGTCCGCGACCTCCTCGATCTGGGTCCCCGGTGCGAGCTGCATCGACAGCAGCCGCCGGAGCTTCCCGGACTGCGCCGGGTCCACCGAGACCTCGACCTCGACCGCACTCAGCCGGCCTTCCATGTTCGAACGCCGCTTGGCCCAGATCTCGCCGAGCGGGCGCTGGTCGGCCAGGCTGACCGGCTCGTCCAGCACCACGACGTGCGACATCCGCGAGACCCGATAGGTCCGCACCCGCCGCCGGTGCTCGGCCAGGAGGTACCACCGGCCTGAGTTGTCGACGATCCCGATCGGGTCGATCGTGCGGGTCGACGGAGCACTCGCCTCGGCCGACGCATACCGCACCCTCAGCCGCCGCCGGGCGCTCGCCGCCTCGCGCAGCACGGGCAGCCACGGCACCTCCTCGCCCGCGGCGAACCAGCGCCGCCGGTCGGCGTGCACCACCTCGCCCATCGCCTCGGCCCGCTCGAGCGCGCTCGACGGGGCGGTGGCCGCGATCTTGGCCAGCGCCGACGTCAGGTCCCCGCCGAGCCCGAGGTCGGCTACGGTGTCGCGCGACGCCCAGGCGAACAGGGCCTGCGCCTCGGTCGGCGTGAGCCCGGACGCGCGCGTGGTGAAGTCCTCCACGAGAACGCAGCCACCGCCCTTGCCGCGCTCGGTGTACACGGGGACCCCGGCCGCCGACAGCGCCTCCATGTCCCGCAGGACGGTCCGCTCGCTGACCTCCAGCTCACCGGCGAGCCAGCCCGCGGTCACCCGCCGGTGCCGCTGGAGCAGCATCAGCAGGCGCAGCAACCGGTCGGCCCTCATAGCGGATCATTCTGCTCTCAGAACCTGACAGAAGATGTCAGGTTCTACCGATGGACTGATAGCGACCGATGAACCTCACTGAAGGAGATCCCACATGACCGCCACCCCGGACGCCGCAACCGGTGCACCCGCCACCGGTTTCGACCCCCGACCGCTGCTCGTCACCGCCCTCGACCAGGTGGAAGCGCTGCTCGTGGACCTCACGACCGACCAGGCGTCGCTCCCCACCCCGTGCGACGAGTACGACGTGGGCCACCTCGTAGGGCACCTGCAGGCGGTCGTCCGCCGGATCGGTGTGGTCCTCTCGGGCGAGCCGTTCTGGTCGGTGCCGCGCGAGCTGGACAGCACCGACTGGCTCGGCGACTGGCGGGCCGGCCGGGCCGCGACCGAGGCGGTGCTGGTTGACGACGCGATCCTGACCCGCCAGGTGACGGTCCCCTGGGGCACCGTCCCCGGCTTCGCGGCCGCGGCGTCGTACGTCGGCGAGCTCACTGTGCACGCCTGGGACCTGGCCAGCGCCGTCGGCCAGACCTACCGGCTCGACGCCGCGCTCGCGACGGCGTCGCTGCCGGCCTACCAGGACAAGGTGCCGTCCGAGCCGCGCGGCGAGGAGATCCCGTTCGGCCCGGTGGTCGAGGTCGGACCGGACGCCGGACCGTACGAGCGACTGGTCGCGTGGACCGGCCGCGACCCGCGCTGGACACCGGCCGCCTGACCCGGGGGCGGAATGTCCGGGGGCTACGACTGGATTGGGTGCGTAGACGCTCGGATTCTCGAGCGCTCAGGCACCCAAGTTCGCCCGGGGGCGGAATGTCCGGGGGCTACGACTGGATTGGGTGCGTAGACGCTCGCATTTCCGAGCGTTCAGGCACCCAAGTTCGCCCGGGAGCGGAATGTCCCGGAGCTTCGACCGGTTTGGGTGCGTAGACGCTCAGATTCCCGAGCGTTCAGGCACCCAAGTTCGCTGGAGGCGGGGCGGGGCGGGGCGAGGTGGGGCGGGGCGGGCTAGGGGTTGACGGCCCAGCGGGTCGACGCCCAGACCCCGCCGAGGACGAGCAGCGCGGCGAGACCGGCGAACACGCCGGTGAGCTCGATGTCCTGCTGCTGCACCGCCACCGTCGTCGGCAGGTCCGACAGCACGTCCTGGAGGCCCTCGGCGTTGTCGGCGGAGAAGTACTCGCCGCCCGTGGTGTCCGCGACCTCCTGCAACGCCGGCTCGTCCACCGTCAGGTAGTTGCGTCCGTCGCGGCCGATGCCTGACCCGAACGGGTTGCCGCTCGGGTCGTCGGCCAGGCTGCCGAGCTGCTCGGCCGAGCAGACCATGGTCGTGGGCTGCCGGGTGCCGAAGCCGATCGGGTACACGCGGACGCCCCGCTCGGCGGCCTGGGCGGCGGCCTCGGACGGGGAGACGCCGCGGGTGTTGGCGCCGTCGGTGAGCAGCACGACGATCTCGGGCGCCTTCTCGCTGCCACCCCGCGTGTCCGGAGTGGTCTGCGGAGCCGGCGTGGTCGGCGGGATCTGCCCTTCCGTGCCGGGGTCCAGCCTGTTGCCGGCGCTGCTCCCCGACGGCGCGACGTCCGGGTTGATCTCGCTGATGGCATCGACCGACTTGAGGATGGCCGCGCCGATCGCGGTGCCGCGGCCGGTGGTCAGGGTGTCGATGGCGTCCAGGACCTCCTCCCGCGAGCCGCTCGGCGGCACGGCGAGTGTGGCGAACCCGGAGAAGACCACCAGGCCGACATGGGTGCTCTCGTCCTGCTCGGAGACGAACTTCCGCACCGCGTCCTGCGCCGCGCTCAGCCGGTTGGGCTCGATGTCGGTGGCACACATCGAGCCCGAGACGTCGACCGCCACGATGATGGCCGAGCTGGCGACGGGCACGTCGACCCGGGCGGTCGGCCGCGAGCCCGCGAACGCCAGCATGGCGAGGGCGCCGAGGACGAGGGCGACCGGGACGTGCCGGCGCCAGGCGCGGGCCGCTGGTGCGGCCAGTCGGACGAGCGCGACGTTCGAGTAGCGCACCGCGGTGGGTCGCCGCTTGCGCAGCTGGGACAGATATCCCGCCGCCAGCAGGGGGACCACGAGGAGCCCGGCCAGGGCCCACGGCCACGTGAACGACATCTCACACCACCCTTCCGCGGCGGAGCAGGGGAGGCACGATACCGGCGAGCAGCAGCAGGGCCGCACCCCCGGCGACGTAGGCCGACACCTCGGTCTTCTCGGTCACCGTGCGCCAACCCGGCTTGATCGAGTCATAGATCCCCGCGAGGGCCGCGCCGTCCTCGGCGCGGTGGTAGGTGCCGTCGGTGCGCTCGGCGATGTCGGTCAGCATGGTCTCGTCCAGCGCGGTCGAGACCTGGTATCCGTCGATGTCCAGCACGGTGCCGCCCGGAGTGCCGAGCCCGATGGTGTGGATCTTCACCCCGGCGACCGAGGCAACGTCGGCCAGCCCCATGGGGTCGGGGTCGGAGGTGTTCTCCCCGTCGGAGAGGAGCACGATCGCCGAGCTGCCGTAGTAGCCGATGTCAGAGTTCTCGAGCTCGGACTCGGAGGGGTTCTCCTGCACCGTGATCGGCTTGCCGGCGATGGCGTTCAGCGAGGCGAGGATGCCACCTCCCACGGCGGTTCCCCCGCTCGGCTCCAGCCGCTTGATCGCGGCGATGGCGTCGGCGGTGGTGTTGGTCGGCGACTGGGCGATGACCCCGCTGTCGCCGAAGGCCACGACCCCTACCCGGATCGACGACGGCTGCCTCTGGACGAAGGCGATCGCCGCGGTCTTGGCGGCTTCGAGCCGGGTCGGCTGCAGGTCGTCGGCTGCCATGCTGTTGGAGACGTCGAAGGCGAGGACCACGGTGCCCTCGCGCCGCGGCTCGGCCACGGTCGCCTCTGGCCGGGCAAGGCTCAGCGCGAGCAGGCCGAGCGAGGCGATGAGGAGCGCGGGGAACAGGTGTCGCATCCGCCCGACGGTCTGGGGCGTCGCGACCAGCCCCATCGCCGCAAGGGTCCCCCGGCGACGGGCCCGCTCGGCGAGCAGCGCGCGATAGGCCCACACGGCGAGCGGGACGATCACCAGGCCGAGGAGCGCCCAGGGCCACTGGAAGCTCATCCGCGCCTCCTGCGGCGCAGCTCCGCGACCCGGATCAGCGCCCGCACGAGGTCCTCGTCGGTGCTGACGGTGAAGAGCTGGACGCCGGCCACCCGGGCCAGCGCGGTGATCTCGTCCTGGCGGTGTCGGGCCGCGTCGCGCAGCCGCTGCTGGAACCCGGGGTCGCCGGTGTCGACGAAGATCTGCTCGCCGGTCTCGGCGTCCTCGACATAGATCATGCCCACGGCAGGGATCTCGAACTCGCGAGGGTCGACCACCTGGATCGCGACGACGTCGTGTCGGCGGGCGAGCAGGGCAAGGGGACGCTCCCACCCGGGTTCGCTGATGAAGTCGGAGACCACGACCACCAGCGAGCGCCGCCGGGCGATGCCCGCGGCGGCGCGAAGCAGGACCGAGAGGTCGGTCGCCGCACCGTTGCCCACCGCGGGCTTGAGCAGCTCGCGGGTGATCCTGAGCACCTGGTTGCGGCCCTGGGCCGGCCGGATGGTCTGCTCGATGGTGTTGTCGAACAGCACTGCGCCCACAGGGTTTCCGCCACGCGCCAACAGCTGGGCAAGCGTCGTCGCCACATCGACGAGGACGTGGTCCTTCTGCCGGTCGACCGGACCGAAGCCCATGGAGGCCGACCGGTCCAGGAGCAGCCATGCGGTCAGCTCGCGGTCCTCGAGGTACTGGCGGACGTGCACGGTGTCGGTGCGCGCCGTGACGTTCCAGTCGATGTGCCGGAGGTCGTCCCCCTCCTCGTACTCGCGCAGGTCGAGGAAGTCGACCCCGGTTCCGCGGAAGACGGTCCGGTAGTCGCCCTGGAGACGCCCGTCGAGCCGGCGCAGCACCCGCCACTCGAGCCGGCGCAGCACCCGCTCGGGCGTCAGCGCTGTTGAGGCCACTGCTGCTCCGCAGCCGATATGCCTTCGCTGCCCTGGTCGGACGGACGCGCGTAGGGGTTGGTGCCGGAGCCGACCTGTCCGGGTGCCGCACCGGCGTACGTCACCGACTGTGCGCGCTCGTGCATGACCAGCGACGGGACCGAGATCGCGTCGATGAGCGGCCCGAGGATGTCGTCGGCGGACACGTTGTCGGCCAGCGCCTCGTAGGACAGCACCAGCCGGTGCCGCAACACGTCCCGGGCGAGGTCGCGCACGTCGATGGGGAGTGCGTAGTCGCGACCTCGCAGGTAGGCCAGTGCCTTGGCCGCGCGGACCAGGTTGATCGAGGCGCGCGGGCTGGCACCGAACTGGATGTAGCGGGCGAGGTCGGGCTGGCCCGCCTGCGCGGGGTTGCGCGTCGCACCCGACAGCGCGACGGCGTACTGGATCACGGCCGGGTCGACGTACACCGCGTCGGCCGCCCGCTGGTAGGCCTTGAGCTGCTCGGTGTCGATAACTCGCTGGGTCGCCTCGATGGCATTCGTCATGCGCTCGACCACGACGAACTCCTCTGCGGCAGAGGGATATCCGATGAGCACCTTGAGCATGAACCGGTCAACCTGAGCCTCGGGAAGCTGGTAGGTGCCCTCCGACTCGATCGGGTTCTGGGTGGCCATCACCAGGAACGGGTCAGGCGCCGGGTAGGTCTGGCGACCGATGGTGACCTGGCGCTCCTGCATGACCTCGAGCAGTGCGCTCTGCACCTTGGCCGGTGCCCGGTTGATCTCGTCGGCGAGGACGAGGTTGGCGAACACCGGACCGAGGGAGACCTGGAACTCGCCGTCGCGCTGGTTGTAGATGCGCGTGCCGATGACGTCGGCGGGCACGAGGTCGGGGGTGAACTGGATGCGCTGGAACTGTCCGCCGATCGCGTCGGCAAGGGTCTTGACCGCCATGGTCTTCGCCAGGCCGGGGACCCCTTCGACCAGCAGGTGCCCTCGGGAGAGCAGCGCGACGAGCATCCGCTCGAGCAGGTGGTCCTGACCGACGATGGTCTTCTTGACCTGGTATACGGTCTGCTCCAGCGGGTGCTGGGGCCGGGACTGCTGTTCGGGCTGCTGGTTGTCCATGGAACTCCTGTCGCGGGGATGGCTCACTGGGGCGGTCCGCCGGAGCCACCGGCGGACCCGATCGGCACGGCGAACCCGATGCCGACGAAGAACGGCTGGGACGAGGGGTTGGCCAGGCCGGTGACGACACCGACCACCTGGCCCCTGGCGTTGAGCAGCGGCCCGCCGGAGTTGCCGGGGTTCACCGCCGCGTCGAACTGGATGAGGCCCTCCAGCGTCCGGCCACCGGGAACCTTGACGCTGCGGTCGAGCTGGGAGACGACACCAGCGCTGAGCGAGGTCGACAGTCCGAGCGGGTCCCCCACGGGGAAGACGTCGCTGCCGACCTGGACCCCACCACCGATGACGGCGGGCACCACGGTCTCGGGCAGGTCGGCCGGTGTCAGCGACGCCGTGTCGGTGGCCGCATCGGACTCCTTCACCTCTGCGGTCGAGGTGCCGCCGTCGGCATAGGTGACCTTGATCGACGTCGCGCCGTCGACCACGTGCAGCGCCGTGAGGATCGTGCCGTCGGCGTTCACGATGGTTCCGGCGCCGATCGCGTTGGTGTCCGCGCCGCCGTTCTCACCGGGTCGGGTCACCGAGATGTGCACCAGCGACGGCGCGATGGTCTGGTAGACCACCGTGGCGTCGGGTGGCTGCGCCGCTGCTTCCTCCTGAGCGCGCTGGAGCTGGTTCTGGATGCTCTTGTCGACCTGCGCGCCAGTCAGCGGGTCGGGACCCGAGCGGGCCTGCCAGTACAGGCCGCCGAGCGCGAGCAGGGCGACCACCAGCAGCGCGATGAGGATCGTGCTCGCCGAGGGTCGACGACGCCAGCGAGAGGGGGCAGGGCCGCCGGGGGGTGTCGGCCCCGGCCGGACGTCGGACGGCCCCGACGTCGGCGGTGCGACAACCGAAGCCATCGCACGAGCGTACGTCGCATCCCCGGCCCGGGCACCAGCGCGGAGCGTTTTCACACGGTATTCCCAGCCTCCGCAGATCTGACCGACATCGCCCGGGCTCGCTAGATTCGGCGGATGGACAACGGCGTCGTCAGCCTGATCCCCTCGCCCGACCCGCAGGAGCTCCGCGACCAGCAGCTGGAGTGCCTGCGCTGGAGCCTGGGACACGCCTATGCGAACGTCCCGCACTATCGCGCCGCCTTCGACGCAGCGAAGGTCCACCCGGACGACCTCGTCAGCCTCGCCGACCTCAGCCGGTTCCCGTTCACCGTCAAGGCCGACCTGCGCGACAACTACCCGTTCGGGATGTTCGCGGTGCCTCGCGACCAGGTGTCACGGGTGCACGCCTCGAGCGGGACGACCGGCCGGCCGACGGTCGTCGGGTACACCGCGGGGGACATCGCCACCTGGGCGGAGCTGATGGCCCGCTCGATCGAGGCGGCCGGCGGCCGACCGGGGGATGTCGTGCACATCGCCTACGGTTACGGCCTGTTCACCGGTGGGCTCGGCGCGCACTACGGCGCAGAGCGGCTTGGCTGCACCGTCGTGCCGGTGTCGGGGGGCATGACCGAGCGGCAGGTCCAGCTGATCACCGACTTCCAGCCTCGCGTGATCATGGTGACCCCGTCCTACTTCCTGTCGATCCTGGACGAGATGGAGGCTCAGGGCCTCGACCCGCTCCAGTCCTCCCTCGAGGTCGGGATCTTCGGGGCCGAGCCGTGGACCGAGCAGATGCGCGAGGAGGTCCAGCGCCGCAGCGGGATCGCGGCGGTCGACATCTATGGGCTGTCGGAGGTGATGGGGCCCGGCGTGAGCCAGGAGGCCGGGTCGACCCAGGACGGGCTGCACATCTGGGAGGACCACTTCTATCCCGAGGTCGTCGACCCGATCACCGGCGAGGTGCTGCCGGACGGCGAGCCCGGCGAGCTGGTCTTCACCTCGCTCTCCAAGCAGGCGATGCCGGTGGTGCGGTACCGCACCCGCGACCTGACCCGTCTGCTGCCGGGCACGGCGTACCCGGCCTTCCGCCGGATGGCCAAGATCACCGGGCGCAGCGACGACATGATGATCGTCCGCGGGGTCAACATCTTCCCCTCCCAGATCGAGGAGCAGCTGCTGCGGATCGAGGGGCTGAGCCCGCACTACCTGTGTGTCCTCACCCGCCCGGGGCGGATGGACGAGCTGACCGTTCAGGTCGAGGGGGCCGAGGGGCTGGGCGCGGCAGCTGGCGAGGCGGCGGGCCGGGTGCTCGCGGGTCGGGTGAAGGACGTGGTCGGTGTGAGCATCGCGGTGGAGGTGCTGGCGCCCCACGCGTTGGAGCGGTCGCTGGGCAAGGCCAAGCGGATCAGCGACCAGCGGGGTCTGCGCGGCTGAGGGTATGCGTGTTCGCCGTCGGCGGACACCCTTGGCTCTGGGTTGTAATTGAGTAATCATGCTTACATGACTACTGCAGAAGCATGGCTCGCCGGACGGATTCCCGGCGACTGGTTCACCGGACCCGTGGAGATCACCCGGGACCGGGACGAGCTGACGATCGTCGGCTCCCTGTCGGTCCCCGAGGTCGACGGCGGCGAGTCCGCCGACCCGGCTGACGTCGAGGTCGCGGCCCGTGGCCGCGTCCAGCAGTTCCGCGAGGACACCCGTGAGCGCCGGATCGAGATCGCCCGCGAGCTCGAGCACCTCGGTGGACGCAAGGTCTCCTGGGGCGTCACCGTCGGCGACCACCGGGCGATGTTCACCACCTTGTCCGCGCCGGTGATGACCCGGCTGCGTCAGCCCGAGCGGATGGTGCTGGACACCCTGGTCGACGCAGGGGTCGCACGCTCGCGCTCGGACGCCCTGGCCTGGTGCGTGCGGCTGGTCGGCGAGAGGTCCGATGACTGGCTCGCCGAGCTCCGGACCGCGATGGAGACGGTCGAGGAGGTCCGGCAGCGGGGCCCGGCAGCCTGAGGCTTGTCCGCCGACGGCGAACATGAGCCCGCTCGGCTCAGGTGCGGGAACAGGGCCGGGCAGGACCACGTTCCTGTTCGTGGATGCCCGGGACACCTCCGCAAGGACGTACCCGGTCTCACCTCGCGGTACTGAATTGGTCACGTCGGGGTCAGCGGTTCTGCAACGCCCTTCACCGGTATCCGCGCACACGGTTAGAGTCGAGTACTGACTCGAGGCAGGAGCTCAAGATGTTTGAACGGTTCACCGACCGAGCCCGTCGTGTTGTGGTGCTCGCGCAGGAGGAAGCGCGCATGCTCAACCACAACTACATCGGGACGGAGCACATCCTGCTCGGCCTCATCCACGAGGGTGAAGGCGTCGCCTCCAAGGCCCTGGAGAGCCTCGGGATCTCCCTGGAGTCCGTGCGCGAGCAGGTCCAGGAGATCATCGGTCAGGGCCAGCAGGCCCCGTCCGGCCACATTCCCTTCACGCCGCGGGCCAAGAAGGTCCTCGAGCTGAGCCTGCGCGAGGCGCTGCAGCTGGGGCACAACTACATCGGGACCGAGCACATCCTGCTCGGCCTCATCCGCGAGGGCGAGGGCGTCGCGGCCCAGGTCCTCGTCAAGCTCGGGGCGGACCTCAACCGCGTCCGGCAGCAGGTGATCCAGCTGATCTCCGGCTACCAGGGCAAGGAGGGCCAGGCCGGTGCCGGCGTCGGTGCGGGCACCCAGGCCGAGGGGACCCCGGCCGGCTCGCTGGTCCTGGACCAGTTCGGCCGCAACCTGACCCAGGCGGCCCGTGAGGGCAAGCTCGACCCGGTCATCGGGCGCGAGAAGGAGATCGAGCGGGTCATGCAGGTGCTGTCCCGCCGCACCAAGAACAACCCGGTCCTCATCGGTGAGCCCGGCGTCGGCAAGACCGCCGTGGTCGAGGGCCTGGCCCAGGACGTCGTGCGCGGCGAGGTGCCCGAGACCCTCAAGGACAAGCAGCTGTACACCCTGGACCTCGGCGCGCTCGTGGCCGGCAGCCGCTACCGCGGTGACTTCGAGGAGCGGCTCAAGAAGGTCCTGAAGGAGATCCGCACCCGCGGCGACATCATCTTGTTCATCGACGAGATCCACACCCTCGTCGGGGCGGGTGCGGCCGAGGGTGCCATCGACGCGGCCAGCATCCTCAAGCCGATGCTCGCGCGTGGTGAGCTCCAGACCATCGGCGCGACGACCCTGGACGAGTACCGCAAGCACATCGAGAAGGACTCCGCGCTGGAGCGCCGCTTCCAGCCGATCCAGGTCGCCGAGCCCACGCTCAGCCACACCATCGAGATCCTCAAGGGCCTGCGCGACCGCTACGAGGCCCACCACCGGGTGTCCATCACCGATGCTGCCCTCGTGTCGGCCGCGAACCTCGCCGACCGCTACATCAACGACCGGTTCCTGCCGGACAAGGCGATCGACCTCATCGACGAGGCGGGCGCTCGCCTGCGCATCCGCCGGATGACGGCGCCGCCGGACCTGCGTGAGTTCGACGAGAAGATCGCCTCGGTCCGGCTCGAGAAGGAGTCGGCGATCGACGGGCAGGACTTCGAGAAGGCCGCGCGGCTGCGCGACGACGAGAAGCGGCTGCTCGGCGAGAAGGCGACCCGGGAGTCGGAGTGGAAGTCCGGTGACATGGACGTCGTCGCCGAGGTCGACGAGGAGCTGATCGCCGAGGTCCTGGCCGCCAGCACCGGCATCCCGGTGTTCAAGCTGACCGAGGAGGAGTCCAGCCGCCTGCTCAACATGGAGGCCGAGCTCCACAAGCGGGTCGTCGGCATGGACGACGCCATCAAGGCCCTGTCCCAGGCGATCCGTCGCACCCGCGCCGGTCTGAAGGACCCGCGGCGTCCGGGTGGTTCGTTCATCTTCGCCGGCCCCACCGGTGTCGGGAAGACCGAGCTGGCCAAGACCCTCGCCGAGTTCCTGTTCGGGGACGAGGACAGCCTGATCCAGCTCGACATGTCGGAGTACTCCGAGAAGCACACGGTCTCGCGGCTGTTCGGCTCTCCGCCCGGCTATGTCGGATACGAGGAGGGTGGCCAGCTGACCGAGAAGGTCCGGCGCAAGCCGTTCTCGGTGGTGCTGTTCGACGAGGTCGAGAAGGCCCACCCCGACATCTTCAACACCCTGTTGCAGGTGCTCGAGGACGGTCGCCTCACCGACTCCCAGGGTCGGATGATCGACTTCAAGAACACGGTCATCATCATGACGACCAACCTCGGCACCCGGGACATCGCCAAGGGACAGTCGCTCGGGTTCTCCGCCGGACCCGAGACCCGCAGCGACTACGAGCGCATGAAGAACAAGGTCCAGGACGAGCTCAAGCAGCACTTCCGCCCCGAGTTCCTCAACCGCGTGGACGACACCATCGTCTTCCCGCAGCTCACCCACTCCGAGATCGTCACGATCGTCGACCTCGAGATCGCCAAGCTGGACAAGCGGCTCAAGGACAAGGACATGGGCCTCGAGCTCACGACCGAGGCCAAGAGCCTGCTCGCGAAGAAGGGCTACGACCCCGTACTCGGCGCCCGGCCACTGCGCCGGACCATCCAGCGCGAGATCGAGGACGTCCTGTCCGAGAAGATCCTGTACGGCGAGCTCAAGTCCGGCGAGCTGGTCCTGATCGGCACCGAGGGCGAGGGCAAGGCGGAGACCTTCACCTTCATCGGCACCCCGCACCCGGCCTCGATCGAGATCCCGATGCCGGAGACGGTCGGCGGCGGCGATCCCACCGCCTCCGAGATCGTCTGACGCTCGGGAGCTGAACACCACCTCGGGCATGCCGCGCAGCCAGCTGGCTGCGCGGCATACCTGGGCACCGGGCTGGGGGTGGACATCTGCTACCGCGTGGTCACCCAACGCCACCGCGGCGACCTGCGAGTGAGCAGCGAACCGGGCCGCACGGTCTTCAGCGTCCACCTCCCGACGACCGAGCCCTCGTCGACCTGACCGACACCACCACCGCTGGGGACGTCCTTCACCGGCGATGCTCGAAGGTTTCTGGCCCAGTCGTTCAACGCGGGCGGCTCGGCGCCGGTACTCCCTCCAGACACCGAGCACGGGAATCGGTGCACGATCTGGAGGTACTCATGCGTCACAGCATTCGCGTCGGGGCAGTCATCGCGGCAGCCACGACCCTCGGGCTGGTAGCCGTCACCGCGGCCGTCTCCGCCGACACCAAGCCGTCCACCGCGGCGAGCACCGCCGACCACCCGGTCGACGCGGTCGGCCTCTCCTCCGACGGCCGGACGCTGTCGGTGTTCTCGCTGGCCCACCCCGACCAGGTGCGCGAGGTCCACGTGATCAGCGGGCTGCAGGGGGACACCGTCCTGATCGGCATCGACATGCGGATCGCGAACCGCGCGTTCTACGGCGTCGGCAACCAGGGCGGGATCTACACCCTGAACCGCAACAACGCCAGGGTGACCAAGGTCGGCCAGCTGACCGTGGCGCTGCAGGGCACCAACTTCGACATCGACTTCAACCCGGCCGCCGACCGGCTGCGCATCATCAGCGACACCGGTCAGAACCTGCGTCACGACGTCAACCCCGGCGGCGCGACCCTCGTCGACGGCACCCTGGCCTATGTGGCCGGCACCCCGGCCACCGGCCTGACCGCCGGGGGGTACACGAACAACGACGTGTCCACCGCCACGGGCACGACGCTGATCGACATCGACACCACGCTCAACCAGGTCGTGCAGCAGATCCCCGCCAACGACGGCACCCTGGCGCTCAGCGGGCCGCTCGGGATCAACGCGACCGAGGTCGCCGGCTTCGACATCTGGACCGGTCGACGCGGCGGCAACGCCTCCAGCAACCTCGGGTTCGCCACGCTGCGCACCCCCTGGACCCAGAAGTCGGTGCTGTTCTCGATCGACCTGCTCAGCGGCAAGGCCACCCGGATCGGCTCGTTCGGCGGCGCCGACATCGCCGACCTCGCAGTCATCCAGCCGTAGTCACCGCGGGTCGTCGATGGGCGTCGGATGCCAGTCGTGGATGCCTGTCGTGGATGCCCATCGCCACCACGCGAGTGACGCAGCCCTCTAGGCTCGGACCTTCGATCACGTAGGGGGTAGGAGTCAGGTGGCGCTGTGGCACGCCTCCCGCGCCAGTTCCCGGGGACCTCAGGGGTCCCGCGAGGCACTGGCGCGGGAGGGCTATGACCAGCACGGTGCGGAGCTGTACCGCTTTGCTCTCAGCCGGCTCGGGGACGAGGACCTGGCCCAGGATGCCGTCCAGGAGACCATCCTGCGGGCGTGGCGGTTCGCCGAGCGCTTCGATTCCGGTCAGGGGAGCCTGCGGACCTGGCTGTATGCGATCCTGCGCAACGTCGTCCACGACCAGGCCGCGGCCCGCAGGCGCCATCCCGCTCCCGCATCGACGATGGCGGAGGACCAGGAAGGTGAGCCGATGATGACCGACCCGATGCAGGCGGTCGCGGACCAGGACCTCGTACGGCGCGCGCTCCAGCGCGTGAGCCAGGACCACCGCGAGGCGATCGTGGAGACCTACCTGCGGGACCGACCCTACGGCGAGGTCGCCGCGGAGCTGGGCGTGTCGGTCAGCACGCTGCGCAGCCGGGTCTTCCACGGGCTCAAGCAGCTTCGGCTGGAACTACGGACGATGGAGGCCGAGGGATGAGCCACTCCCACGATGAGCTGCGCGAGGCGATCGGCGCCTACGTGCTGCGCGGGCTCGACGACGACCTCCGCGCCGAGCTCCACGAGCACCTCGCCGGGTGCCCCGGATGCCGGGCCGAGCTGGCCGAGCTGGCTCCGTTGCGCGAGGTGCTGACCGGTATCGACCCCGACGGCATCGACGTGCGGCCCACCCCGCGCTCGCTCGACCTGCGGATCGACCAGGTCCTGGCGCGGGAGTCATCGCTCGAGGGCTCCTCCGGCGCGGCTGCCCGCGCGCGCCGCCGTTGGGTCCCGGCGGTCGCCGGTCTGCTTGTGGGTGCCGCCGCGGCCACGATCGTCGCGGTGGCCGTCCGGCCGTCCGAACCAGCGTCCGTGGCTCCACCCGGGCCGATCATCGTGGCCGTCCCGGATGTCCGGAGCGCCACCGGCGTACGGGCCGGCGTCGGTCTGGTCGACCACACGTGGGGTCTGGAGCTCAAGCTGGTGATGACCGGCCTTCCGGCCGGCCAGGCCTACGCGGTGCACGTCATCGACGACCAGGGTCGCGACTTCGCGGCGGGTGAGTTCTTCGGTGTCGACCGGACGATCACGTGCAACATGACCTCGGCGGTGCTGCTGGCCGACGCGAGCCGGTTCGAGGTGCTCGACCCTCAGGGGTCGGTCGTCGTCGCGGGGACGCTGCCCGCCTGAGCGACGCGAGCCCGCCCGAGCGACGCGAGCCCGCCCGAGCGACGCGAGCGCGTCAGGGGCCCTCAGCCGCGCGTGAGGAGGACGGCGCCAGAACCTCCGTCGGTGTTGTTGCTGAACAGGGCGACGCTGCGTCCGCCGGCGCCGACCGAGGCGTTGATGAGGTATCCGATCCGGGGCAGGTCTGGGGGCACGCCCTCGCGCCGCCACCGGCCGTCGTGGAAGGCCCAGACCGTCGGGTGGGTCCGGCCGTTCAGGGTCGAGTCCCCGACGGCGATCACCCGGTCGACCGGACCGCCGGCCAGGTCGAGGAGGTGGTCCTCGGGAGTCAGCCCGGTCGTCGGGACCTGCTCCCAGACACCGTCGGACCGGCGCCTCTGGATCAGGGGCAGCGGCAGGTCGTCGGACAGCGTCCACAAGGTGTTGCCCACCGCCGTCGCGGCGATCGGCAGGGCCCCGGCCGGCGGGGAGATGTCTCGCCAGCGGCCACCGCTGAGGCGCAGGACATACGGCCGCAGGTCGAGGCAGGTGCCGAGCAGCACGGGGGCTCCGTCGACCATCACCAGGTCGGCCCACTGGCGGTACAGCGGCTCCCGACGGCAGTCGCCCGGGAACTCGCGCGGTCCACCCGCTGGGCTCACCTCGGTCCACGCACTCCCGGTGTAGTGGTAGACGACGCTGAGCTGGGCGCCGCCGCGCGTCGGCACGCGGCCGAGCGCCCAGGCCTGTCCGCCACCGGCGGAGACGATGCGGGTGAACTGGATGGCCGGCGCCGGGCCGAGGCGTGCGGCCCACGTGGATCCGTCCCACTGCCAGGACAGCGCGCGGTACCCGGGCTGGTCCTGCTCGTACAGCAGGCCCGCGACCCAGACGTCGTCGTCCGAGGTCCCGTCGATGGCGTTCGGGGCGGCGCCGATGACGCCCGGCAGGGCCGGGACGGGCAGCGCGGTGTACTCGCACGCCGGTTCGCACCGTTGCACTCCTGGCACCAGGGCGCCGCTCCAGCCGGTCAGCCAGCCCGTGGTCGCGGTGGTGAAGGCGGCCACACCGTGCACGCCGGCGGAGGGCGTGCCCCAGGTGTTCTCCGTCGTCTCCCAGCTGCGGGTGCCGGCGGCGCCCGGCGGAGCCAGGACTGTGGTGGCTGCGGCGACCGCTGCAGCCAGGACGACGAACCGACCACGTGGACCCATGACGACCTCCGTACCACCCGTGTTGGGCGTGCTGGCAGCGAAAACAGTACGCCGGTTGTCCGGCGATGCCCAGACCCTCCGGCCGGCGCCGTCAGGCCGCAGGTGTCGCGCACCACCGTCGAGGACAGCAGGGCTCGGGCATCGGCACGGCGCTCCCGGAGAGCGGGCCACGTCCCCATAGGCTGAGGACGTGGTCTTCTCGCTCCACCTCGTCCGGGCCCTGTCCGCCACCGCCTGCCTCGCCGCGCTCGGCGCGGTGGCCGCGTGCTCGGGTGACGATGTGCCGGGACGGTCGGCGTCCTTCACCACGACCTCCACGACCTCGGCCACCCCCCAGCCCTTTGCCGTGACCGGTGCCGGCCTGCCGGCCGAGCTCCTCACCGTGATGACCGCCGTGTACGAGGGGGGAACTGTCCCGGCGACGGGCACCGTCACCAGCGCGCTTGCTCAACGCAGACCGCTGGGCGCTCCGGTCAAGGTCACCGGTCAGGTGAAGAAGTGGAAGGGCACGCCGATCGCGTCGGTCGTCAGCGGCAAGGACGTGACCCTGCTGGTGAAGGAGAGGTCCTGGCAGGTCGTGGGCGGCTGGTGGCCCTCGCTCGGGCTGCCGAACCGCACGCCCACCCGCACCGCGCGCATCCTCGCCATCGGCTCGGACGCCCGTCGCAGCCAGACCCCCGGCAAGCTCCGCGCCGACGCCCTGCACATCATCGGTGTGGACCCGAAGGGTGTCGGCGGGATCGTCGGGATCCCTCGCGACTCCTACGTGTCGCTGTCGACCGGCGGCCACGACAAGATCAACGCTGCGATGGTGTTCGGCGGTCCGAAGGCGCAGGTCGCCACCGTCCGCAACGCCACCGGGGTGCCGATCGACGGCTACGTGATGACCGGCTTCAAGGGGTTCGAGGAGATGGTCGACCTCATCGGCCCGCTGCTCTACACCTCGCCGTCCGCTCTCACCAGCCACGTCGGCCAGCCGTTGCTCAAGAAGGGGCTGAACAAGCTCAAGGGGCTGACCGCCCTCAACTTCGCCCGCGAGCGCAAGCACGTCTCCGGTGGCGACTTCGGGCGGTCGGCCAACCAGGGCAAGTTGATCATCGCCGGCATCCGGATGGCGCAGGACGCCGGACCGGCCAGGCTCCCGACCTACCTCCAGGCGATGGGGCAGTGGCTGGAGAGCGACCTCACCGCCAGCGAGGTGCTCAACCTGGCGTCGACGATCTATCTCACCCACGCCTCGAGCATCACGAACGTCGTCGCCAAGGGTGGGTTCGGCACTCGCAACGGTCAGTCGGTGGTGCTGCTCGGGTCCTCTGCGCAGGCGAAGTTCGACGACCTGCTGGATGGCCGGCTCGGTGGTTGATCCTGTCGCCCGCACCCGCCCAGCGCGGCCCGCTGACGTCCGCGCCATGCGGGCGCTCGTGCACCCCATGGCCGAGCAACGGATCCTGCTGAACAAGGAGGCGGTCACCTACTACGAGTCGGTGCAGCAGTTCCGGGTCGCCGAGGACGGGGCCGGCGTGGTGGTGGGCTGTGGTGCACTGCACGTGATGTGGGAGGACCTCGCGGAGATCCGCACTCTTGCGGTGGACGACCGAGCGCGCGGCACGGGAGTCGGCGGGCTGCTGCTCGATGCCCTGGTCCAGGACGCCCGCGACCTCGGCATCTCCCGGATCTTCTGCCTGACCTTCGAGGTCGACTTCTTCGCCCGACACGGGTTCGAGCCGATCGAGGGGCAGGCCGTCGCGCCCGAGGTGTACGCCGAGCTGTTGCGGTCCTACGACGAAGGCGTGGCCGAGTTCCTCGACCTGGAGAGGGTCAAGCCGAACACGTTGGGCAACACCCGGATGCTGCTGACCCTCTGAGGTCGATGCCTGCTCAGGCCCGCTCATGCCTGCTCAGGCCCGCTCATGCCTGCTCAGGCCCACCGATGCCGGGTCGGCCGCGGCTGTGCCGCGCGGGGGAGAGGTACGCCGGACGGTGCGCCGCTGGGAAGAGGTGGAGTGTTCGCCGGCGTCAGGCGGGGAGCTGGTACCGGTCGCCGCCCACGGGCTCGACCAGGTTCTCGGTGACCAGCGCGTGCAGGCAGCGGTCGACCTGCGCGTCCCGGTCGGGCTCACCGAGCCGGGACAGCCCGGTGCGCTGGACCAGGTGCAGCCGCAGTACTGGTGCCGGGTCCGCGCGCAGGACGGCCAGCAGGGCGCCACGCACCTGGCGGTCGGTGCCTTCCCAGGTCTGGCCGCGGCGCGGCGGCCCCTCGTGCTCGGGTCGACCCGCAGCGTTCCAGCGGCAGCGATGCTGGACCGGGCAGTCCTCGCACCTCGGAGTCCGCGCGGTGCAGAGGACCGCGCCGAGCTCCATCACCGCGACACTCCAGCGCTGCGCGCGTCGCGGGTCGATCGGCACGAGGGACGCGGCGAGGTCCTGCTCGGCACGGGTGAGCGACGGGGCGGGGAAGGCGCGGCCGTCCACGACCCGCGCGAGCACTCGACGGATGTTGGTGTCCACCACCGTCGTCCGTTGGGTGAACGCAAAGGTGGCCACGGCGGCCGCGGTGTACGCGCCCACCCCCGGCAGGGTCAGCAGCGCAGCTTCGGTGGCGGGCACCACCTCGTCGTGGTCTGCCACCATCGCCTTCGCCGCGGCGTGCAGCCGCAGCGCACGGCGCGGGTACCCGAGTCGGCCCCACGCCCGGACGGCCTCACCCGGGGACTCGGCAGCGAGGTCGGCGGGCGTCGGCCACCGCCGCATCCAGCCCTCCCAGACGGGCAGGACCCGGACGACCGGCGTCTGCTGGAGCATGACCTCGGAGACGAAGACACCCCACGGGCTGGTCCGGCCCTCGCGCCAGGGGAGGTCGCGGGCGTGGTCGACGTACCAGCCCAGCAGCTCCTCGTGCAGCGCTTCGAGGTCGGCCGAGGCGCCATGGTCAGGCCGGCTGGAGCTCACACGTAGCGCTCGAGGATGCTGGACTCCGCCAGCCGCGACAGTCCCTCGCGGACCGTCCGAGCCCGGCTCTCGCCGACGCCCTCGACGTCCATGAGCTCCTCGAGCCCGGCAGCCAGCAGCCGCTGGAGGCTGCCGAAGTGGTCGACCAGTCGCTCGACGATCGCGCCGGGGATGCGGGGGATCTTGGTCAGCAGGCGATAACCGAGCGGGCTCACGGCCGCCTCGAGCGCCTCGCCGACGACCGAGAACCCCAGCGCCTTGGCCCCGGCCGAGAGATCGAGCAGCTCGGTCGAGGACAGCTGCTCGAGGCTGCCGAGGGCCTCCTCCATGCTGAGTCCTCCGCGGGACGCGGGAAGGTAGTCGCGGATCACCAGCTCGCGGTCGTTGCCCAGCCCCCCGGTCAGCTCCTCCAGCTGGAGGCTGAGCAGACGCCCGTCGACGCCGAGCTCGACGACGTATCCGGCGATCTCGTCACTGATCCGCCGCACCATCTCCAGCCGCTGGAGCACGCTGGCGACGTCGCGCACCGTGACCAGGTCCTCGATCTCCAGGGCGGACAGCGTGCCGGTGACCTCGTCCAGACGAGACTTGTAGCGCTCGAGGGTCTGGAGCGCCTGGTTCGCGCGGGAGAGGATCGCGCTGGAGTCCTCCAGGACATAGCGCCGGCCACCGACGTACAGCGCGATGATCTGCATCGACTGGCTGACCGACACGACGGGGTACCCGGTCTGCTTGGCGACTCGTTCGGCCGTGCGGTGCCGTGTGCCGGACTCGCTGGTCTCGATGCTCGGGTCGGGGACGAGCTGGGTCGCAGCCCGCAGGATGTGGTTGCCGTTGTCGTCCAGGACGATCGCGCCGTCCATCTTGGCCAGCTCGCGCAGCCGCGTGGCCGAGAACTCGACATCGAGCGGGAAGCCCCCGGTGGACAGCTCCTCGACGACCCGGTCGTGCCCGAGCACGATGAGGGCACCGGTCCGGCCACGGAGGATGCGCTCGAGCCCGTCGCGCAGCTCGGTGCCCGGGGCGACAGCCGCGAGGGTGGCCCTCAACAGGTCGTCCTCGTTGCGCTCCACGAACCCCGCCTCTGCCACGCGACGCCCCGGATGGACGTCGGATCCCGGCGAAGTCTAGCCAGCCGTCATCGGGGCAGCGCCTGGCGGACCGCTGTGGCGACGTCGCCGACCTCGACCACGGCGATCTCGCTGGGCACCGGTCCGGAGCCCAGCACGCCCGCGGGGACGTAGGCCCTCCGGAACCCCAGGCGGGCGGCCTCGGCCAGCCGCCGCGTCACGCCGGACACCGGACGGATCTCCCCGGCCAGCCCGATCTCGCCGATGGCCAGGGTGCCTGGTGGGATGGCCTGGTCGCGGACCGAGCTGGCGATCGACAGCGCCACCGCAAGGTCGGCGGCCGGCTCGGTGAGGCGGACACCCCCCACGGTCGAGAGGTAGACGTCGGAGGCACCGATCGGCGCCCCGGCCCGCTTGTCGAGCACCGCGGTGATCATCGCGACCCGGGAGGAGTCCAGCCCGCTGGTGACCCGGCGGGGGGTGGGGATCCTGGACTCGGCGACCAGCGACTGCACCTCGGCGACCAGTGGGCGCCGGCCCTCCAGCGTGACCGTCACACAGGTGCCGGGCACGAGCAGCGCCGTCGAGGACAGGAAGAGTCCGCTCGGGTCGGCCAGCCCGACGATCCCGACGTCGGACAGGTCGAAGCAGCCGACCTCGTCGGTGGGGCCATAACGGTTCTTCACCGCACGGACCAGCCGCAACCGGGAGTGCCGGTCACCCTCGAACTGCACCACGACGTCGACCAGGTGCTCGAGCACGCGGGGTCCGGCGATCGAGCCGTCCTTGGTGACGTGTCCGACCAGCAGCACCGCGATCCCGCGGGCCTTGGCGACCTGGATCAGCGCACCGGCGACCTCCCGCACCTGCGAGACGTTGCCCGCCGACCCCTCGACCTCGGCGCTGGCGATGGTCTGCACGGAGTCGATGACCAGCAGGTCGGGTTGGACCTGGTCGATCTGCCCGAGCACGGTCGCGAGGTCGGTCTCGGAGGCGAGGAACAGCATCGAGGCCATCGCCTCGATCCGCTCGGCCCGCATCCGCACCTGGGAGGAGGACTCCTCGCCACTGACATAGAGCACGGTGCGGCCCTGACCCTGACGGGCCGCGCGGGCGGCCACGTCGAGCAGCAGCGTGGACTTGCCGATGCCGGGCTCGCCGGCCACCAGCACCACGGCGCCGGGCACCAGCCCGCCACCGAGCACCCGGTCGAACTCGCCCACGCCGGTGGGCACGGCCTCGGCGCGGGACGCGTCGACCTGCCCGATCGGGATCGCCGGTCGTTCGACCCGCGCACTGGCGAGGGTGCGGACGGCCACCGCCCCGATCTCGCTGATGCTGCCCCACGCCTGGCACTCGCCGCACTTGCCGGCCCACTTGACCGACGTCGCGCCACACTCCGAGCAGCGATAGCCGGCGCTGCGAGAGGTTGCCTTGGATGCCATGGGCCACACGGTAGGCGCCCGCGCCGACAACCCGCGCGCACCGTGCTCAGGTCTGCTCGGCCACGCCCTTCAGCGCATCGAGCATCGACTGCCAGTTCTTGGCGAACTCGGCGGCCTGGTCCTCGTCCGCACAGTTGTCCTGCTCCAGCTTCAGCTGGGTGCGGTCACCCTCGGGGGAGAGTGTGTAGTCCAGGGTGTGCGTGTTATCGGGTGTCTCGGGCTCGCCGGACATCGGGCTCCAGTGCGTCACGGTGAGCCGTTCGCCCGGGACCACGCGCTTGACCTGACCCTTGTCCTCATAGGACTTCCCGTCGAACTCGCCCGCCCAGGTGATGGGGCCTCCCACCGTCCAGTCGGTCTGCAGTCGCGAGCCCATCATCCATGCCGCCACCAGGTCGGGCTCGGTGAGGCACTTCCACACACGCTCGGGTGTCGCGTCGACGCTGACCTCTGCGGTTGCGATGTGACCAGTCATGTCGTTCCTCCTGTTCGAATATGTACCCCACCTTCGGGCATCGACACGCCCGGCGGCTAGGACAAAGACGACACCGGGCCCCCCCGGGGGGTACTCGGCGAGGCTGCGCGCCGCGCCGAGGACCGCCGGCAGAGCTCAGAACTGCTTCCACCAGATGTTGACGGCGTAGTCCACGCCGGTGCCCTCGTGCTCGGCCAGGATTCCGTCCGCGGCGGTCTCGGGGAACTCGATGCGGACCACGGCCTCGAAGTCCTCGCGGGTGTCGAGCTGCCAGCTGATCGTCAGCGGCTCGCGCTGGTATCCCTGCCGTGCCCAGAACCGCTCGACCCCGACCGGGTCATAGCTGGGGTTGGCGCGTCGGAACCACAGGCCGAACCTCGAGCGGGTGGCGTCGTTGTCGATGACGAAGGCGGTGCCCCCCGGACGCAGCACCCGCTCGACCTCACGCAGCCCGGGCTCGCTGCCGCCGCCGAAGAAGTACGCCCAGCGCGCGTGGGCGATGTCCATGCTGTCGTCCGCCAGGGGGAGGGCCTGCGCCGCACCCTCGACGGCGCGCGCCCGCGGAACCTCGGCGACACGCTCCTCGGCCAGGCCGACGAGGGGTGAGTACGGCTCCACTCCAACGACATTGGCGCCCATGCGGGCAAACCGCGGCAGATGGAACCCGCTCCCGCAGCCGATGTCGACCAGGTCGGACCCGGAGATCGGGTGGAGGCGGTCCATGGTCGCCTCGATCAGCCCCTCGCGGTCGACGCCACGGTTCTCCAGCTCATAGACCTCGGGCGTCTCCCAGATGTTGGGACTGGGGATCGGCTCGAGCGGCGCCTCAGGCACGCCGGCGTCCCGGTCGCTCCGCGGCGAGCGTCGCGGGGTGCACCAGGAGTGGGAGCATCTTGCGGGAGTAGGCGTTGCGCGCGGCCTTCACGCTGGCCAGGTGGGCTTCACACCGGATCACCAGCTCGGCATAGGCGTCCGCGCCCATCAGCTCGACCAGCTCGCCACGGTTGCTGCGGTACACCGGCTCCCGGCCGACGTGCGCCTCGGGATTGCCCGAGCAGTACCAGTCGAGGTCGTGACCGCCGGGCCCCCAGCCGCGACGGTCGTACTCGGTGATGGTGGTCTCCTGCCACGACGACCCGTCGGGGAGCTCGACCTTGCGGTAGGTGCGCCGGATGGGCAGCTGCCAGCAGACGTCGGGCTTGACGCTGTGCGGCTCCTTGCCGGTGGCCACCGCGTGCTGGTGCAGCGCGCAGCCCGGCCCGGCCGGGAAGCCGGGGCGGTTGAGGAAGATGCACGCGCCGTCGACCACCTTGGTCTTCAGCTCGCCGTCCTCGCGCTCGGTCCACGCCGACTTCTTGGTGGTGCCGGGGTGGTGCTGCCACTCGTCCTCGCCCAGCTCGTGCACCACGGCCTTCACGCGCTCGAGGTCGTCGTCGTCGGTGAAGTGGGCGCCGAGGGTGCAGCACCCGTCGTCCGGGCGGTCCTCGTAGATCCCCTGGCACCCGCTGCCGAAGATGCAGGTCCAGCTCGACGTCAGCCAGGTCAGGTCACAGCGGAACCGTTGCGACGCGTCGGCGGGGTCGGTGAACTCCACCCAGATGCGGGGGATGTCCAGCGGGGTCTCGGGCACGCGCCCAGCCTAGGTCGGGCGGGCCGTGTCCACGCTGGTTGGGGCCCGCCGATAGCGTTGGGTCATGCGGCTAGGCGTCATCGACGTTGGTTCGAACACGGTGCACCTCCTCGTCGTCGACGCGCATGCAGGGGCCCGGCCGCTTCCCGCGACGTCGCACAAGGTCGAGCTGCGGCTCTCCGAGCACGTCACCGACGACGGCCGGATCGCCGAGTCCGGTGGCAGTAGCCTGTCGGCGTTCATCGCCGAGTGCCTGGTCGTGGCCGAGGACCAGGGCGTGGAGGAGGTGCTCGCGTTCGCCACCAGCGCGATCCGTGAGGCGCCCAACGGCGAGGACGTCCTGGCGCGGGTCAGGGCCGAGACCGGCGTGGACCTGCAGGTGCTCGCGGGCACCGACGAGGCCCGACTGACGTTCCTGGCCGCGCGACGCTGGATGGGATGGTCGAGCGGGACGCTGCTGGTCATCGACATCGGCGGTGGCTCGCTCGAGCTGGCCGTGGGGCTCGACGAGGAACCCGACGCGGCGGTGAGCCTGCCCCTGGGGGCCGGACGGCTCACCCGCGACCTGTTGGCCGGTGACCCACCGACCGAGGCGGTCGTCCGCGACGCGCGGCGGGCGATCCGGGCCGCGATCGCCGCCGAGGTGCGCCCGCTGGCCCGCGCCGGGTCACCGGACCGCGCGGTCGGCACCTCCAAGACCATGCGCTCGCTCGCGCGGGTCACCGGTGCCGCGCCCAGCAGCGACGGCCCCTATGCCGCTCGCTCGCTGTCCCGCACCGACCTCCACGCCGTGATCGGCCGGGTCTCCGGCATGACCGCGCGTGAGCGGACCGATCTCCCCGGCGTGTCCTTCGCCCGTTCCCGTCAGCTGCTGGCCGGCGCACTGGTGGCGGAGGCCTCGATGGACCTGCTGGGCGTCGAGACGCTGGACATCTGTCCGTGGGCGCTGCGCGAGGGCGTCATCCTGCGCCGGCTGGACTCGCTCGGCTGAGCCGTGGTCATCGGGCCGGCGGCGCCGTGGTTACCCTCGGTGCCATGGCCACGGCTGCCGAGCAGGACCAGGTGCGGGTCGCGTTGTCCACCTCCTCGGTGTACCCGGGGACCTGCGCCACGGCGTTCGCGACCGCTGCCGAGCTGGGGTACGACGGGGTCGAGGTGATGGTCTGGACCGACCCGGTCTCCCAGGAGGGGGGCGCCCTCCGGGCGCTCTCCGAGCACCACGGGTTGCCGATCGTCGCGATCCACGCGCCCACCCTGCTGCTGACCCAGCGGGTCTGGGGGCCGGACCCGTGGACCAAGGTCGACCGCTCGATCGAGCTGGCGCAGGAGGTCGGTGCGGACGTCGTGGTGCTGCACCCACCGTTCCGCTGGCAGCGCGAGTACGCGATGGGGTTCCTGGACGGGGTCGCCCTGCGCGAGGACGACAGTGGCATCCGGCTGGCCGTCGAGAACATGTATCCGTGGCGCGCGGGCGAGCGTGAGTTCTTCGCCTACCTGCCGCACTGGGACCCGGTGACCCAGCCCTACGACCACGTCACCCTCGACCTCTCCCACACCGCCACAGCGGGCTCGGACGCGCTGGCGATGGTCAGGGAGCTCGGGCCGCGTCTGGCGCACCTGCACCTCGCCGACGGCGAGGGGTCGGCCAAGGACGAGCACCTGGTGCCGGGGCGCGGAGGTCAGCCGTGCGCCCGCGTGTTGGAAGACCTTGCCGCGCAAGGCTTCTCGGGATCGATCGTCATCGAGGTCAGCACCCGCCGGCTGGGCGAGCAGGAGCGGGAGCTGGACCTCGCCGAGTCCCTCGCGTTCGCACGACTGCACTTCGCGTCAGCGCCCACCGGCGGGGTCCGATGAGCCCCCGCGGTCGGCGCCCGGCGGGTGAGGACACCCGGGGCCAGATCGTCGATGCCGCCCGAGCCGAGTTCGGGGCCCAGGGGTATGACGCGACGTCGATGCGGGCGGTGGCGAGGCGGGCCGGCGTCGACCCGGCCCTGGTCCACCACTACTTCGACGGCAAGGCCGCGTTGTTCGCGGCGGTGATGGATGTCCCGGTCGACCCGCAGCAGCTGATCGGGCGGGTGCTGTCGGGGCCGCCCGAGGCCGTGGGCGAGGGTCTGGTGCGCCTCTTCCTGCACGTTTGGGACGGGGAGGAGTCCCGCCACCGCTTCATCGCGCTGGTGCGGTCGGCGGTGAGCAACGAGCAGGCTGCGGCCATGTTGCGCGGGTTCGTCGTGCGGGAGGTCTTCGGCCGGGTGGTGGCCGAGCTCGAGCCGGAGCTCCCGGCCGCCGAGCAGGACCTGAGGGCGGGTCTCGCTGCGGCCCAGATGATCGGGTTGGCGATGGCGCGTTACGTCATCGCGATGCCGGGGGTCGTTGACGCGAGCCACGACGAGCTCGCCGACCGTCTCGGGCCCGTGCTCCAGGGCTATCTCTCGCGCTGAGCCCTGCAGTGCAGGGCGAGTACAGCGTGGGCGTCGGCGCCTACCCATTGCTACCGAGGGCCGGCAGGGCTACTATTCATCGCGTGATGAATGATGAGGGCTCGGCCGCGTTACCGGCCGTCGACGTCGAGGACCTCCGGGTCGTCCGGGGTGGCCGGGTCGTCCTGCCCGGGCTGACCGTCTCGGTCCCACGCGGGCAGGTGGTCGGTCTGCTCGGTCCCAGCGGCAGCGGCAAGTCCACCCTCATCCGGGCGGTCGTCGGGGTCCAGGTCGTGGCCTCGGGCCGCGTCACGGTGCTGGGGGAGCCCGCCGGCTCACCCGCGCTCCGTCGCCGGGTGGGGTACGTCACCCAGGCCCCGAGCGTCTACGACGACCTGTCGGTGCGCGAGAACATCGCCTACTTCGGCTCCATGGTGGGCGCGTCCTCGTCCGCGACCGACGAGGCCCTGGTCGCGGTCGACCTCGTCAGCCACGCGGGTGCTGCCGTCGGCCGCCTCTCCGGGGGGCAGCGGTCGCGGGTCTCGCTGGCCGCGGCGCTCGTGGGCGGGCCGGACCTGCTCGTGCTCGACGAGCCCACCGTGGGGCTGGACCCGGTCCTGCGACGCGACCTGTGGGAGCTGTTCCACCGGCTCGCGTCGAGCGGCACCTCGCTGCTGGTCTCCAGCCACGTGATGGACGAGGCCGTCCGGTGCGACCGGCTGCTCCTGCTCCGCGAGGGAGAGCTGCTGGCCGACGAGACGCTGCCGACCCTGCTCGGGCGCACCGGGACCACCGACGCCGAGGCTGCCTTCCTCGCCCTCATCGACGCGGCGGCCGCGGGCGACGCGACCCGGGAGGCGTCATGACGCTGCGTCGAACCCTGTTGACCGCGGCCCGCATCCTGCGCCAGCTGCGCGGCGACCACCGCACCATCGCCCTGATGCTCGTGGTGCCCTGCGTGCTGATCGGTCTGCTCGCCTGGATCTATGAAGGCGGCCCCGTCTTCGACCGCCTCGGTCCGGCGCTGCTGGGGGTGTTCCCGTTCGTCGTCATGTTCATCGTGACGTCGGTGGCCACCCTGCGCGAACGCACCAGCGGCACGCTCGAACGTCTGCTCACCACCCCGATGGGCAAGGGCGACCTGATCGTGGGATATGCCCTCGCGTTCGGCCTCGTCGCGATCCTGCAGGCCGTGCTCGCGTCGGCGTTCGCGATCTACGTCTGCGGCCTGGACGTCCTGGGCCCGGTCTGGGCCCTCATCCTGGTCGCGCTCGCCGACGCCGTGCTGGGCACAGCGCTCGGCCTGCTCGCGAGCGGTTTCGCGCGAACCGAGTTCCAGGCGGTCCAGTTCATGCCGGCGTTCGTGCTGCCTCAGTTCCTGCTGTGCGGGCTCATCGCCCCCCGCGACTCGCTGCCGCGAGTGCTGGAGGTCGTCTCCGACCTGCTGCCGCTGTCCTACGCCGTCGATGCCATGCAGGCGGTCGGAGCGCGGGCAGAGCCGCTCGGTGACGTGGGACCTGACCTGGTCGTGATCGCCGGCTGGATCGTGGTCGCCCTCGCCCTCGGCGCACTCACCCTCCGGCGCCGCAGCACCTGATGTGCACGGCTGCCGACGACCGCGGCGACCGGGGAGACGGGCCCCGCCTCGTCACCCGCCGGCCGGCCGACCACCACCCACGTGACGTTCCGCCCGTCCTGGCGGCGGCTGCGGGGCGCACGGGGTGCAGATAGCCTTGCGGTCTGCCTCCTGACGTGGCGCAACGGTGCGCCCAGCACACCCCCGAAAGGCACCTTCCGTGGCATTCGATCCCAGCGCGATCCTGCGCCAGGGCCTGCTCCAGGTGTCGCGCAGCGACGCGATCCGCCGGACCATCGAGAAGGCTCCGGTCAGTCGCGACGTGGTGCGCCGGTTCGTGCCGGGCGACACCACGGAGGACGCGGTCCGCGCGACCGCGTCTCTGCGTGCGACCGGTCGGTACGCCACGATCGACTACCTCGGCGAGGACACCGTGGACCTCGCGATGGCCCAGCACACGCGCGACGCCTACCTCGGGCTGCTGGCCGAGCTGGGCCGACACGACCTCAGCCAGCACGGGATGGGCGAGGTCAGCGTCAAGCTGAGCGCGATCGGCCAGTCGCTGACCGGAGACGGGGACCGGATAGCGCTCGAGCACGCCCGCGAGATCTGCGAGGCGGCCGCAGCGGTGGACACCACGGTGACCCTGGACATGGAGGACCACTCCACCACGGACGCCACGCTGGAGACGCTACGCGCGCTGAGGCGCGACTTCCCGTGGGTCGGTGCGGTGCTCCAGTCCTACCTGCACCGCACCGAGGCCGACTGCCGGGACCTCGCCCACGAGGGCAGCCGGGTCCGGTTGTGCAAGGGCGCCTACAAGGAGCCGGAATCGGTTGCCTACCAGTCGACCCGCGAGGTCGATGAGTCCTACGTCCGGTGCCTGCGGGTGCTCATGGAGGGTGACGGCTACCCGATGGTGGCCAGCCACGACCCCCGCCTGATCGAGATCGCCGGCGCCCTGGCCCAGCGCAACGAGCGAGAGCCGTCCTCGTTCGAGTTCCAGATGCTCTATGGCATCCGTCCGGAGGAACAGACCCGGATGGCCGACCGCGGCGAGCAGGTGCGTGTCTACATCCCGTACGGCGAGCAGTGGTACGGATACCTCGTGCGGCGGATGGCCGAACGGCCCGCGAACACCATGTTCTTCCTGCGCGGCCTAGCCAGCCGCGGCTGACCACCCACCGACAGGAGCACCATGCCCACCATTGCGATCTTCGGCGCCGGCGTCATGGGCGAGACCCTGCTGTCCGGGCTGCTCCGTGCCGGCCGGTCAGTGGAGGACCTGGTCATCACCGAGAAGCGTCCCGAGCGAGTGGCCGAGCTCACCGAGAGGTACGGCGTCCGGATCCTCGACAACGCCGCCGCGGCCGAGGCAGCCGACACCCTCGTGCTGGTCGTCAAGCCGCAGGACATGGAGGGCCTGCTGGCGGAGGTGCGTGACCAGGTGCGGCCCGGCAACCTCGTGGTCAGCCTGGCCGCCGGCATCACCACCGAGTTCCTCGAGACGCGCCTGCCGGACGCCACCGCCGTCGTGCGGGTCATGCCCAACACCCCCGCGTTGGTCGACCAGGGAATGGCCGCGCTGTCGGGCGGGAAGCACTGCGACACAGCACATCTCGCCGAGGCGTCTGCCCTCCTGCGCTCCTGCGGGAGAGTGGTGGAGGTGCCCGAGAAGCACCAGGACGCGGTCACCGCGATCTCCGGTTCGGGCCCGGCCTACATCTTCTACGTCGTCGAGGCGATGATCGAGGCCGGCGTCGTGCTCGGGCTGCCGCGCGCGACCGCGACCGAGCTCGTGGTGCAGACCCTGTACGGCGCGGCAACCATGATCCGCGAGACCGGGCAGCACCCGACCGTCCTGCGCGAGCAGGTCACCTCCCCGGGAGGCACGACCGCCGCAGCACTTCGCCAGCTCGACGACCACAAGGTCCGCGCAGCCTTCATCAACGCGATCGAAGCGGCGGCTCAGCGGTCCACGCAGCTCGCCTCCGGTCTCCCCTGAGCAGGGCTGGGTCGAGCATGACCGAGCCGCAGCGGGGCGTTCGGCTGGTCAGGGTCGACGAGCAGAACTGGCGCGTGTACCGCGCGGTGCGCCTGGAGATGCTGCTGGATGCGCCGCGGGCGTTCGGCGCGACCCACACGCAGGTCGCCGCTCGAACCGACGCGGACTGGCTGCACCGGCTCCGCGGCGGACCACTCTGGCTGGCGCTCGACGGGTCGGCGACCGGCGCGCGGCCGTCCGACGTGCTCGGGTCGGTGGGGATGTACTGGCCGGTCGAGCAGGTCACCGCGCAGGCCTGCCTGATCGGTATGTGGGTCCGTCCTTCGGCGCGCGGGACGGGCATCGGCGAGGCGCTGGTGGCAGCAGTGCTGGACGAGGCGACCGTGCGGGGGGTGCGCCGCCTCACGCTCGAGGTCGCGACCGAGAACCGGCCCGCCCAGGCGCTGTACCGCCGCCTGGGGTTCGCCCCCACCGGCCGCTCAGGAAGCCTGCCCCACGACCCCACGATCACCGAGGTGGAGCTCGCTGTGGACGTCCGGCGGCCCTGACGCGGACTCGCGGCGGCTTCCGTCGAACCACGGCTACTGCCCAGGTTGAGCCACGGGAACTGCCCCGGGGCAGGTGGGCACAGCCGTGGGCCGCATGACAGAGTGTGCTCTCATGAGCGAGATCAGCGTGCGCCCCTTGGCCGAGGACGACTGGGAGCTCTTCCGCTCGGTCCGGTTGGACGCGTTGCGTGAGTCGCCCGAGGCGTTCGTGGCCACCGTCGAGGAGGAACAGTCCTACGACGAGAGCATGTGGCGGGCGCGGATGGCGCGCTCGGTGCGGATGCTCGCCGAGGTCGAGGGCACCCCGGTCGGCATCGTGAGCCTGGGACAGGTCGGAGACGAGTCACCCACCGTCGCAGAGCTGTTCGGGCTCTGGGTGAGCCCGGCTCGCCGCGGTAGTGGTGTCGCCGCGCAGCTCGTGACCTCCAGCGCGGACCACGCTCGCTCGCTCGGGCGCAGTCATCTCGCGTACTGGGTCGGCACCGACAACGGCCGCGCGGTGGCGTTCGCCAGCAGCTTCGGGTTCCGTCCGACCGACAACCGTCGGCCGATGCGCGTCGCCAGCGATGACGACGGCGAGGAGGAGATCGCGATGGTTCTCCCGCTCGGCGAGGACCGGAACGTCCCGAGCCTCTGACGTCGTGCGTGGGTGCCGCGGTGGCCGAGCTACGGTCGTGAGGCCAGCCGCTCGATGAGCTCGGTGGGCCCGCTGACGATCAGTGTGTCGTGTGCGTTGACCTTGGTCTCGGGAACCGCATAGCGGAAGTCCTGCCCCGGCGACTTCACGCCCACCACGGTGACGCCGTACTTGCTGCGGATCTGGCTCTGCAGCAGGGTGAACCCGGTCGCCTCGAGCGGCGGTGCCATCTTGACGATCGCGAACCCGTCGTCGAACTCGATGTAGTCGAGCAGCTTGCCGTTGAGCAGGTGCGCCACCCGTCGTCCGGAGTCGGCCTCGGGGGAGATCACGTGATGCACGCCGATCCGAGTGAGGATGCGCGCGTGCTCTGGTGAGAGGGCCTTGGCCCAGATCGAGGGGATGCCCAGGTCGACCAGGTTGGCGGCGGCGAGCACCGAGGCCTCGACCGACGAGCCGATCCCGACGACAGCCACCTTGACGCCCTCGCCCCTGGCGTGCGGGATCGCTTGGGCCAGTGAGGCATCGGCCTGCACGATCCTGGCGACCTTGCCGACAAAGGTCTCGGCGATGGCAGCGTCGCGCTCGATGGCGATGACGCGGTGGCCGAGCTTGGCCAGCTCGAGGGCGGCCGACCCGCCGAAGCGTCCGAGTCCGATGACCAGTACGTCGTCCTCGAACAGCCGGTTCTTGCCCATGCCTGACGTCCTCCTCGGCCGCCGGGTCTGTCGCGGGTCGGCCTCTCGGTGCGGACCCGTGGGCCCAGTGTCGGGCGAGTGTGCCCGGGTCGGCGCACCGCCCGGTAGCGTGCCGTTCATGGTCGCACAGGCGCGCGTGGTCTGGGACCCGGACTTCATGGCATACGACTTCGGGCCCGGGCATCCCATGCATCCCGTGCGCCTCGACCTCACCGCTCGCCTCTGCGAGGCGTTCGGCCTGTTCGACCGCGAGGACGTCGAGGTGGTGCGTCCGGGCGTCGCGACCGACGAGGTCCTGCTGACGGTGCACGACGCCGCATACATCCAGGCGGTGCGCGAGGCGTCGGCGAACCCTGAACGATCCGACCTCGCCTTCGGCCTCGGCACCGAGGACGACCCCGCCTTCGCCGGGATGCACGAGGCGAGCGCCAGGATCGTGGAGGGCACTCGCGAGATCTGTGCGGACGTCTGGGAGGGGCGTGCCCGGCACGGCGTCAACTTCTGTGGTGGGATGCACCACGCGATGCCCGCTGCGGCCGCCGGCTTCTGCATCTACAACGACATCGGTGTCGGCATCCAGTGGTTGCTCGACCACGGCGCCGAGCGCGTGGCCTACGTCGACGTCGACGTGCACCACGGAGATGGCGTGGAGCGGATGTTCTGGGACGACCCGAGGGTGCTCACCATCTCGGTGCACGAGAGCGGGCGGGTGCTGTTCCCTGGCACCGGGTGGCCGACCGACATCGGCGGGCCCGACGCCCAGGGCTTCGCCGTCAACGTGTCGCTCCCGCCGGGCACCGGCGATGCCGCCTGGCTGCGGGCGATCCAGGCGACCGTGCTGCCGCTGGTGAAGGCCTTCAACCCCGACATCCTGGTCAGCCAGCACGGCTGCGACACCCACGCCGAGGACCCGCTGGCGCACCTCGCGGTGTCGGTGGACGCGCAGCGCCGGGCGGCCGACACGGTCCACCGGCTCGCCCACGAGGTCTGCGACGGCAGGTGGGTCGCCCTCGGCGGCGGTGGTTATGAGCTGGTCGGCGTCGTCCCGCGCTCCTGGACCCACCTGACCGCGATCGCGGCGCACGCGCCGATCGAGCTGCCCGAGCCGGTGCCGGAAGCGTGGCTGGACCACGTGCAGCGGACCTTCGGGCGGACCGCTCCTGCGCGCATGGGTGACCGGCCGCTGGACGACGGGCCGATCTGGGTCCAGCCGTGGGACCTCGGCTACAACCCGGACACCGAGCTCGACCGCGCGGTGATGGCCACCCGCCAGGCCGTGTTCCCCGCCCACGGGCTCGACGCCCACTTCGACTGAACGCCGTCGCAGGTGCCGACGTCAGCCGGCCCTCCTTCCAGGCCTGTACCGGCCCACTCCCGGCCCGAAGTGGGCGCCGATTCCGGCGTGTCGGCTGGACAAGACGGATTTTCCCATCCCGACCGACTTCCCCAGACGTCACATCTGCCCCTATCGTTGCCCCAGCACGTGCGCACCCCGTCAGCCGGATCAAGCCGGCGATGCGACCGGCTTGAATCGAGGTCCGATGTCCACCGAGCGACAGCTCGCCGAGGTGCGGTTCCTGACCGTGGCCGAGGTTGCCTCGATCATGCGCGTGTCCAAGATGACGGTCTATCGCATGGTGCACGCGGGTGACCTCCCGGCGATCCGGGTCGGCCGCTCGTTCCGTGTTCCCGAGGACGCCGTGCACAAGTACCTGCGCACCTCCTACGTCGACACCGCCTGAGGACCGCCGACCGGTCAGCTGACATGGGGCAGCCCGCGAGGCTGCCCCATCGTCGTGTCCGGACCCCGACGGCCACCTCAGGTTTGGGTGGGGGGCGCGCGGACCGGTACAGTGGGCGGGCTGTTGGCATGGTGCGTAGTTCGACTCGTTCCTGTGTGTCAGCCCTGAGATCGGCCGGCACAGACAGCACTTGTCCGCACCACCACTGCGACCGCGAGGACCACTATGGGATCCGTCATCAAGAAGCGCCGCAAGCGCATGGCGAAGAAGAAGCACCGCAAGCTGCTGCGCAAGACGCGTCACCAGCGTCGCAACAAGAAGTAGGACCGCCCGGTCCGTGCTGCAAGGCCTCTGCCCGTCGAACGGGTAGGGGCCTTCGCGTGTCCGTGGTAGCGCCCACCTGCGTGGGGTGGCGCATCGTTCCCCCTGGTGGACTGCCGCGACCAGTGGCAGTTGCCTGTGGGTATGGTCGTTGCCAGGCGTCGTCCGGCGCCTGGACGCGCGTCCTTCGGGAGGTGGGGTCGGTGGCTGGGATCGTGCTGGTCACCGGGGTCTCGCGTTACCTCGGGGGGCTCTTCGCCCAGGCGCTCTCCCGCCAGCCGGAGGTCAGCCGGATCATCGGGGTGGACGTCATCCCGCCCCCCCATGACATCGGGCGAGCGGAGTTCGTGCGGGCCGACATCCGCAACCCCATGATCGGCAAGATCATCACCCAGGCCGACGTCGACACCGTCGTCCACATGAACGTCATCGCCACCCCCACCCATGCCGGCGGACGGACCTCCCAGAAGGAGATCAACGTCATCGGCACGATGCAGCTGCTGGCGGCCTGCCAGAAGGCGCCGTCGGTGACGCGGCTGGTCGTGAAGTCCTCGGCCGCGGTGTACGGCTCCTCGCCCCGCGACCCGGCCATGTTCACCGAGGACACCGGAGCCAAGGCACTTCCGCGCGCCGGGTTCGGCAAGGACTCGGTGGAGGTCGAGGGATATGTCCGCGGCTTCTCCCGCCGCCGGCCGTCCACCGAGATCTCGATGCTGCGGATGGCCAACATCATCGGGCCGGGGATCCGCACCTCCCTGACCGACTACTTCTCGTTGCCCGTGGTGCCTGCGCCGATGGGCTTCTCGGCCAGGATGCAGTTCCTGCACGAGACCGATGCCGTGGCCGCCCTCGAGCGGGCCACGATCGGCGCGGCTGTCGGCATCACCAACGTCTCCGGTGACGGGGTGATCACGGGCTCCCAGGCCACCGCGATCGTCGGTCGGCCGCTGCTGCCGGTGCCGCTCCCGGCCGCCGGCATCCTGGGCAACCTCGTCCGGCGGTCCGGGCTCGCCGACTTCTCACCCGACCAGATCCAGTTCCTGGCCTTCGGGCGGGTCCTGGACACCACCCGGATGCGCGAGGTGATGGGTTTCGAGCCCGCATACACCAGCCGCGAGGCGTTCGAGGACTTCGCGAGCCACATCGGCCCGGCCGTGCCGGGGTCGGACCGACTGCTGAGTATCGTCGGCGGCGCGGCCGGTTCGGCTGCCGACCTGCTGACCCGAGTCGGGAGTCACCGATGACTGACGACACCCCGAGCAGACGGTCCGCGAGCAGTCGTTCGGCCAGCGGTCGGTCTGCGAGCGGTCGTTCGGTGGGCAGCCGGTCGGCGGGCAGTCGATCCACGAGCGGCAAGGGGCTGCTCGCGGCCGGCGCCGAACGGGCCAGCGGCGAGCGTGCGCGACGCCGGAGTACACCGCTGATCGGCGACGGGGCGGGCACTGCTGTCCCGGGCCCGGTCACCGACTCTGCTCCCGGCTCGGCCGCCCCGACGCCCCGCGAGGTCCCCGACGTGGTGCGGTCCGGCGTGCACCGGCCCGTCCCCAAGACTGCTGCCGTCCCGAGCCCGAAGGCCGTGACCCGCTCGGGGGCCAGGGCCACCTCTTCTCGCCCCTCCCGCCGGCGGGGGGCGACCACGCCGGGCGCTGGCGACGGGCGCGCCGCCGGCCAGCCGGGCCCCGATGCCCCGCTCACCGATGTTCTGAGCACCAACGCCTCGCTCACCGACTCGCAGGGCACCGACTCGCAGGGCACTGGCGCACAGGGCACCGGCGCACAGGGCACCGACCCGCAGGGGCCCGGCTCCCCTGACGTGCTGGCTCCCGGATCGAAGCCTCGCCCCGTCCGGCGCGGACGATCCGAGCGCCAGCTCCGGGCCGTCCCCGACATCCCCGCTGCGGATCCCGCCGCTGCCCGAGCCGCCTCCGACACCCGCGTCACCCCGGGTGCCGAGGAGCTGGTGAAGGCCGCGGTCGACGCCATGCGGGTCACCGCCGAGGCCTCCGGGCTCTCGGCCGAGGAGATCGAGCAGGTCGTGGCTCGCGCGCTGGCGTTCGTGCGGCGCCGGGTGACCGGGGACTACGCGGTCGACGACTTCGGTTTCGATCCCGACTTCACCGAGAACGTGTACCTCCCGCTGCTGCGTCCGCTGTACCGCACCTGGTTCCGGGTCGAGGTGCGCGGGATCGAGCACCTGCCGTCGGAGGGCGGCGGGCTCGTGGTGGCCAACCACTCGGGCACCGTGGCGATGGACTCGCTGATGACCCAGGTCGCCGTCCACGACGAGCACCCGGCCCACCGCCACCTGCGGATGCTCGGTGCCGACCTGGTGTTCTCGACCCCCGTGGTCAACGACCTGGCGCGCAAGTCGGGATCGACCCTCGCCGCGAACACGGACGCCGAGCGCCTGCTGGACGCCGGTGAGCTCGTCGGGGTCTGGCCTGAGGGGTTCAAGGGCGTGGGCAAACCGTTCAGCGAGCGCTACAAGCTCCAGCGGTTCGGGCGCGGCGGCTTCGTGTCGGCGGCACTGCGGACCGGCGTGCCGATCATCCCGTGCTCGATCGTCGGCGCCGAGGAGATCTATCCGATCCTGGGCAACATGAACCTCGTGGCCAGGCTGCTCGGTCTGCCGTATGCCCCGATCACCCCGACCTGGCCGTTGCTCGGCCCGCTCGGGCTGATCCCGCTGCCCAGCAAGTGGATCATCGAGTTCGGCGCACCCGTGGACACCAGCTCGCTCGGAGCGAGCGCGGCCGACGACCCCATGCTGGTCTTCGACCTCACCGACCAGGTCCGCGAGACCATCCAGCAGACGTTGTACTCCCTGCTCATGCAGCGGCGCTCGGTCTTCAGCTGACCAGGCCGACCTCGGTCCGCTCTGCCTGGTCTCGCCGGTGGCCGGTCCCGGAGTGCGCAGTGGGGCTGCTACCGGCGGGGCGGTCCGCCGAGGCCGAGGCCCGGGACGGAGCTGCCACCGAGGGTCTGGTCAGGCACGGAGGGCGTGATGCCGCCGGAGCCGGCACCGGCGCCGGTGCCGACACCGATGGTGGGCAGGGCCAAGGTCGAGGAGGGGACCGGGACGCTGATCGTGGGCCCGTTCACGGTGACCCCGTCAGGGCCGATGGTCGCCCCGCCGTTGCTGCCGCCGACCACGACGCCACCGCTCCCGATCGAGACGGGCGGGGTGGGACCGGCGCCCGGTGCCGAGCGGGCTGGGCCGTTCGAGCCGGCTGAGCTCGCGCCGGCTGAGCTCTTCGCGCCGGCCGAGCCGTTCGAGCCGGCCGAGCCGCTCGACCCACCGGGCCGACCGCCACGGTGCGGCTGCGACCGAGGTCGTCTCGCCAGCGGAGTGCCGACGCTGGAGGCGGACGGTGGGGCGGTGGTACTCGTGGTCGACCCGGTCCCGCTGGCCACGGGCCGCCGGTCGACCGCCTGGACCCGGCCGAGCAGGTCCTGCACCGTGGCCGGGTCGATGCACCGGGGTGAGCAGTCAGCGAGGGACTGCACCGAGGTCCGTTGCAGCTCGTCGAGGTCGGACAGGAGCGCGACGACCGCAGGCAGGGCCGCTCCGGGAACCTCACGGCGCGCGGCGTCGACGTGCGGGCGCACCCGGGCGACGAAGTCGGTGGTCTCCAGCAGCGTCTGGGCATCCTGGCTGCCCTCGAACGCGCGGTGCAGGGACGTGCGCCCGGCGCGGACGTCCGTGCGTGCGGCCTCCAGCGCCGCGACGTACAGGTCGGCGTCGTCCTCGCCCCGTGAGGACAGCTCGCGTGCGTCGTCCACGTGCGCCTTTGCCTGGTCGAGCAGCGTCGAGCCGCGGTCGAAGTCCGAACCGGACAGCCGGACCGCTGCGCCGTCGACCCAGCCGCGCACGGGGTACAGGGCACCGCCCGGCAGGGCCGACTGCGAGGCCGCACCGAGGATGCCACCCACCGCGAGCACCGACGCGGCGAGCCCGGCCGCCAGTCGGGGGACGCCACGGCCGATGACCAGGATGAGCGGGCGGACGGGCTGCGGAGTCGCGGTCCGCGGGCGGTGCGGCGCGCGCGCGGGCCAGGCGGACGCCTCGGTGAGGAGTCGATCCCGGAGGGCGGCGACGAACTCGGGGTCCGCGGCAACCGTCCGGGTGGCGACCGACACCAGCGCCTCGGCGTCGTCCAAGAGCTGGCGGAGCCCCTCGTCGGTGACGCGCTCGCCATCGAGGGCGCGCTGGAAGCGTTCGGCGCCGCGCTGGATCAGCGGCATCTGCACTCCTCCGTCCAGGTGACGGTCATCGCCATCTGTCCTGAGAACGACCTGCCGGCCTGGAGGTTACGTCGTGACGTCCGCGGACCCCGGTCGATCGCCGACCGGGGTGGTGCCGGCTCAGAAGTCCTCATCGCCCAGCTCCCGGTGCAGCGCGCGGACCGCTCGGAGCTGGAGCTGCTTGACGGCGCCCTGGCTCTTGCCCAGCACCTCGGCGGTCTCGGCGAGCGAGAGCCCCTGGAGGAACCTGAGCACGACGCACTCGGCCTGCTCGGGCAACAGGGCGCGCACCGCCTCGAGCAGCCGCTCGTCGCGAAGGGCTGAGAGCACCGCGCCGTCGACGGCGGGCACCCGCCGGTCGTCGTCGAGCATGTCGGCCGTGGTCACCTCCATCCGGAACCGGGCGGACTTGGCGTTGTCGGTGATCAGGTTGCGGGCGATGGTGACGAACCACGCCGCGATGTCTCGACCCTGCCAGGCGAAGGAGTCGATCCGGCGCAACGCACGCAGGAAGGTCTCGGAGGTGAGGTCCTCGGCGAGGTGGGAGCTGCCGACGCGCACAAAGATGTAGCGGTACACCACGTCGACGTAGCGGTCGTAGAGCAGGCCGAACGCCTCGGGGTCCCCACCCTGGGCCAGCTCGACCAGCGCGGCGAGCCGGGTGAAGTTCTCGGGGGCCTCGCCGGGGCCGAAGCCGGCACGCTCGGCGTCGCTCGACCCGCCACCGCTGGGTCCGCCACCGCTGGGTCCGTCACCGCCGTATCCGTCACCGCTCCGTCACCGCTCCGCCACCGCCGTATCCGGTGCTGCTCCCCGGGCGCTCGGCCACACTGAGCGCGACGCGCAGGCTGTCCAGAAATCCCGCGGTCGCCGCAGCCAGGCCGTGGTGGTCATCGGGGCGGGGACCCGACGAGGCGACGGCGGGTCCGGCCCATGAGCGGGTCACCTGGGCGAGGGCAGGACGATGACGCGACTGCACGCGCCGGTGGGGCGCGCCAGTGCATCCGGTGCTGCGCGCGGAGCGAGGAATGGGAGACCTCCTTGGCCGTCGAGTCTGGCCCAGAACGTCGCGGATGTCAGTGGCAGTCAGCCGTTTTCGCAGGCTACCGGGGTCAAGTGGACGTTGAGGGTGGTTTTCCCGCGGACCTACAGTGAGGGGGTGACCTTCCCGTCCGACTCGACCCGTGACCCGATCGGTGACCAGGGCAGTGACCTGGTCTGCGCCCAGACCAGTGACCCGGTCTGCGACCAGACCAGTGACCCGGTCTGCGACCAGACCAGTGACCTGGTCTGCGACCAGACCAGTGACCCGGTCTGCGACCAGACCAGTGACTCGATCCGTGACCAGGTTCGCGCCCCTGATGGTGACCAGGTGAGTACGCGTCCGCGGATCACCCTGATCGGCAAGCCCGACTGCCACCTCTGCGAGACGGCCCGCGCCGTGGTGGCCAGGGTCGCGGCCGAGGCCGGTGTGGCGTGGGAGGAGAAGTCGGTGCTGGACAGCGCGGTGCTGATGGCGGAGTACGCCGAGCTGATCCCCGTCACGCTGGTGGACGGCCGACAGCACGACTACTGGCGGGTCGATCCTGACCGGCTGCGCGCTGCGCTGCTCGGCTGACGGGCGACCAGGCGGCGTGGGCCGAGGCCACCGCCCGAGCGGAATCCACCCACTGGGCGGTCGATCCGTCGACTTTGTGCATCCATTCACAAACGCGTAGCCTCAAGGAGAGCTCCCACCGCCCCAGCCAGGGGTGGCACCGCCGATGGAAGGAGCCGGTGACCGCCTGTGTCTGCCGACCCGAGCGCCCGCCGGGGTATCCCCGACGCGACGGTCGCCCGGCTACCTGAGTACCTGCGGGCACTGACCGGTCTGGCCGAGCGCGGCACCCTCTCGGTGTCCTCGGAGGAGCTCGCCGAGGCGGCCGGCGTGCGGTCCGCCAAGCTGCGCAAGGACCTGTCCTACCTCGGATCCTACGGCGTGCGTGGTGTGGGCTATGAGGTGGACCACCTCGCCTTCGAGATCTCCCGGCAGCTGGGCCTCACCCAGGACTGGCCGGTGGCCATCATCGGGATGGGCAACCTCGGGCACGCGCTTGCGGCCTACAGCGGCTTCGCCACGCGCGGGTTCCGCGTCGTGGCGCTGCTGGACCAGGATCCCGAGATCGTCGGTCAGGAGATCGCCGGCGTGACCGTCCGCGCCATGGCCGACCTCCAGGACGTCATCCTCACCAGCGGGCTCGCGATCGGCGTGATCGCGACCCCGGCGGCCTCGGCCCAGGAGGTCGCGGACTGCCTCGTCGGCGGGGGCGTCCACTCGATCCTCAACTTCGCCCCCTGCGTGATCTCCGTGCCCGAGGGTGTGGACGTCCGCAAGGTCGACCTCGCGACCGAGCTGCAGATCCTCGCGTTCCACGAGCAGCGCAAGGCGTTGTCCACCCGGACCTTGCGCGAGGTGGCCCCGTGAGCCTGCTCGTCCTGGGTCTGTCCCACCACACCGCGCCGCTCCCGCTGCTCGAGGCGGTCGCGCTCGACGACGCCGCGTGCGCCGCGCTCGCCGCCGACGCCTTCTCCCGCGACAACCTGCAGGAGGTCGTCGTCGTCTCCACCTGTAACCGCACCGAGGTGTATGCCGAGGCCAGCACCTTCCACGGCGCGATCACCGACGTCTCCGAGGCGCTGACCTCGGTCACCGGTGTCGCGCTCGAGGAGCTGATGGACCACCTGTACGTGCACTACGAGGACCGGGCCATCGCCCACGCCTTCACCGTCGCCTGCGGCCTGGACTCGATGGCGATCGGCGAGGCCCAGATCCTCGGTCAGATGCGGCACGCCCTCAGGACCGGTCAGAGGTCCGACCAGGTGGGCCCTGCGCTCAACACCCTCTTCCAGCAGGCCCTGCGGGTCGGCAAGCGTGCTCATGCCGAGACCGGCATCGACACGGTCAGCGTCTCGTTCGTCGAGGCCGGGCTGGCCCGCGCCGCGGAGGTCCTCGGCCCGCTGACCGGTCAGCGCGTGCTCGTCGTCGGCGCCGGCGGGATGTCCTCGCTCGCCTCGACGACCGTGGCCCGGCTGGGGTGTGCCGACCTGGTGGTCCTCAACCGCACCTGGGAGCGGGGGCGCAGGCTGGCCGACCGGGTCGGCGGGAAGGCACGTCCGTTCGAGGACCTCGGGGCGGCGTTGGCGGAGGCCGACCTGGTCATCTCCTGCACCGGCTCCACCGGGGTCGTCGTCTCGCTCGCCGAGGCAGCCGACGCCCAGGTCGCCCGCAACGGGCGCCGGCAGATGTACGTCGACCTGGCCCTGCCGCACGACATCGCCCCCGAGGTGAGCTCGCTGAGCTCGGTCGTGGTGGCCGGTCTGGGCGCACTCGGCAGTGACCTGTCCGACGGCACCACCAGCCCGGCTGTCGAGCAGGTCGGCGACCTGGTGGTCTCCGAGGTCGCCGCGTTCCTCACCTCACGCGCGGCCGAGTCGGTCGCGCCCACGGTCGCGGCGCTGCGCACGGCGGCGCGCGGGGTCGTCGACCGCGAGCTGTCCCGGCTGGACCAACGGCTGCCCGAGCTCGACGGCGCGACCCGCGAGGAGGTGCACCTCGCCGTGCACCGGGTCGTCGAGAAGCTTTTGCACACCCCCACGGTCCGCATGAAGCAGCTCGCCAGCGACGGCGGCGCCGACTATGCCCGCGCCCTGCGGGAGCTGTTCGACCTCGACCCGCGCGAGGCGCTGGCGGTCGCCGTGCCGCCGTCGGTGCCCGTCACGCCAGGGGGGTCGCGATGAGTCTGTCGACCCTGGCGACCGGTGCGCCGGTCACCACCCGCGTCCTGCGGCTGGGCACCCGCCGCAGCGCCCTCGCGACGACGCAGTCCAGCTGGGTCGCCGACCGCATCCGCGCGCTCGGCCACCTCGTCGAGCTCGTCGAGATCACGACCGAAGGTGACGTCAGCTCCGCCCCGCTGGAGACCATCGGCGGCACTGGGGTGTTCGTCACCGCGATCCGTGCGGCCGTGCTCGCCGGTGACGTCGACCTGGCCGTGCACTCGCTGAAGGACCTGCCGACCGCACCCGCCGAGGGGCTCGTGCTCGCGGCGGTCCCGCAGCGCGAGGACCCCCGCGACGTGCTGGTCGCCCGCGACGGCCTGACCCTCGGGGAGCTGCCCGAGGGCGCCACCGTCGGCACCGGCTCCCCCCGACGGGTCGCGCAGCTCGCCGCGCTGGGCCTGGGGCTGCGGACCGTCGGGATCCGGGGCAACGTCGACACCCGTCTGGGCAAGGTCGTCTCCGGTGAGGTCGATGCGGTCGTCCTCGCCCGGGCCGGTCTGGCCCGGCTCGGCCGGCTCGATGTCGTCACCGAGACCCTCGACCCGCTCCAGGTCCTGCCCGCGCCCGGTCAGGGGGCGCTCGCGGTCGAGTGCCGCACCGGCGACGTCTCGCTGGCCACCCTGCTCGCCGAGCTCGACGACCCCGACACCCGCGCCGCCATCGAGGCCGAGCGGTCCCTGCTCGAGGCGCTCGAGGCCGGTTGCTCCGCACCGGTCGGGGCGCTCGCGGAGGTGGTCGAGGGCGAGGACGGACTCGAGCTCTCGCTGCGTGCCTTCGCCGGATCGGCCGACGGGTCGGTGGAGCTCCGCCGGTCGATCGTCGGACCGATCGAGGCCGCCCACCGCCTCGGTCGTGACCTGGCCGCGATCCTGCTGGAGGACGGCGCAGCCCGGTTCACACCCCTACCCAGCCCACCCGACCCACCCAAGGCGGACCGGAACCAACCCCGATCCGCCGGACCCGCCGCCAGCCCACCCGTCGTCACACACACGGAGCGTGCCCCGTGAGCCCCACGCGCTCGAGCAAGTCCACCCCCACCCGCCTGCCCGGTCGGGTCGCCTTCGTCGGCGCCGGACCAGGCGATGACGGCCTGTTGACCGTCCGTGCCGTCGAGGCCCTCGCGGCGGCCGACGTGGTCGTCATCGACCAGGTCGCCCGCGAGGACGTCGTCGCCCGGCACTGCCGGCCCGACGTCGAGATCGTCGACGCCGGGCACGGAGACCATGGTCAGCCGCTCACCCATGCCAGTCGCGCCAAGCTCGTCGTCAAGGCGGCGAAGTCGGTGCAGGGCGGTCTGGTCGTCCGTCTCATGGACGGCGACCCGGCCACCTTCAACGGCCTCGCCGAGGAGGCCCTCGCCTGCCAGAAGGCCGGTGTCGCCTTCGACATCGTGCCGGGTGTCAGTGCGGTCTCGGCCGTGCCGGCCTACGCCGGCGTGCCGTTGACCTCCAGCTCGTCCCACGCGGTCCACGTGGTCAGTGCGAACGACCGCAAGGTCGACTTCACCAACTCGGTCTCCGACGCGGTCACGGTCGTCCTGCTCGGTGCGCCGGGCAACCTCACCGAGGCCCTCGCGGCGCTCCTGGATGCCGGTCGGGCGCCCCAGACCCCGGTCGCGATCACCGAGCGGGGGACGACGGTCAGCCAGCAGACGACCGTCACCACTCTCGGCGAGGCGGTCGTCGCGATGAAGGCTGTCGAGTTCCCGGCGCTCGCCGTGGTCGGCGAGACGGTGAACCTGCGCGAGCAGCTGTCCTGGTTCGAGACCAAGCCGCTGTTCGGCTGGCGCGTGCTCGTGCCCCGCACCAAGGACCAGGCCGGCGGCATGACTCGCCGGTTGGCGTCCTACGGCGCGGTGGCCGAGGTGGTCCCGACCATCTCGGTCGAACCACCCCGCACCCCGCAGCAGATGGAGCGCGCGGTCAAGGGACTGGTCACCGGACGCTATGAGTGGATCGGGTTCACCTCGGTGAACGCGGTCCGTGCGGTGCGTGAGAAGTTCGAGGAGTTCGGACTCGACGCGCGGGCCTTCGCCGGCCTGAAGATCGCCGCGGTCGGCGGCGTCACCGCCGAGGCGCTCCACCAGTGGGGCATCGTGCCTGACCTCGTCCCCGTGGGCGAGCAGTCGGCCCAGGGCCTGCTGGACGAGTGGCCGCCGTACGACGACGTGCTCGACCCGATCAACCGGGTCTTCCTGCCGCGCGCCGACATCGCTACCGAGACGCTCGTCGCGGGCCTGCAGGACATGGGCTGGGAGGTCGACGACGTCACGGCCTACCGCACCGTCCGGGCTGCTCCGCCGGCGGCACCGGTCCGCGAGGCGATCAAGTCCGGTGACTTCGACGCGGTCGTCTTCACCTCGTCCTCGACCGTGCGCAACCTGGTCGGCATCGCCGGCAAGCCGCACGCCTCGACGGTGATCGCATGCATCGGCCCGGCAACGGTGAAGACCGCCGAGGAGCACGGGCTGCGGGTCGACGTCCTCGCGGCCGAGGCGTCCGCCGACGCGCTGGTCGATGCCCTCGCCGAGCACGGTCTGGGCCTCGCGCTCGCCGCGGCCGAGGCCGGCCAGCCGGTGCGCCGACCGAGTGAGAAGAAGTCGGCCTCACGGCGTCGCGCCAAGTGATCTCCGCCGAGCCGGGGGAGCCGACGGGGCCGGTCGTCCGACCCCGTCGGCTCCGCCAGTCGGCGCCCGTACGCCGGCTCGTCGCCGAGACCCGCCTGCACCCCGCCGAGCTGGTGCTGCCCGTCTTCGTGCGCGAGGGGATCACTGAGCCCCAAGCGATCTCGAGCATGCCGGGCGTCCTCCAGCACACGCTGGACTCACTGGTCGCCGAGGCGCACCGGTGTGTCGAGGCCGGCATCGGCGGGATCATGGTCTTCGGGGTCCCGGTGTCCAAGGATGCCGACGGGTCGGGCGCGGACGACCCCGACGGGATCCTCAACGTCGCGTTGCGGACCCTGGCCGACGAGGTCGGGGACCGGCTGGTGGTGATGGCCGACCTGTGCCTGGACGAGTTCACCGACCACGGGCACTGTGGGATCCTGGACGCGCAGGGCCGCGTGGACAACGACGCCACCCTCGAGCGGTACGCCGCGATGGCCCTCGCGCAGGCCCGCGCCGGTGCCGACGTGCTCGGGCTGTCCGGGATGATGGATGGCCAGGTCGGCTATGTCCGTGGGGCGCTGGACGCCTACGGCTTCACCGACACGATCATCCTGGCCTACGCCGCCAAGTACACGTCCGGGCTCTACGGCCCGTTCCGTGAGGCCGTCCAGTCCTCGCTCCAGGGCGACCGCGCGACCTACCAGCAGGATCCGGCCAACGCCGAGGAGGCCCTGCACGAGATCGAGCTCGACCTCGCCGAAGGGGCCGACATCATCATGGTCAAGCCCGCGCTGCCGCACCTCGACATCGTCGCGGCTGCGGCGGCGATGTCACCGGTTCCCGTTGCGGCCTATCAGATCTCGGGTGAGTATGCGCAGATCGAGGCCGCGGCGGCGAACGGATGGATCGACCGGGACCGGGTGATGATGGAGTCGCTCGTGTCGATCAGGCGGGCGGGCGCTCAGATCATCCTGACGTACTACGCGCTGGACGCTGCGGCGGTGCTGCGGGGCTGACGGGATCGGGCCGTGCACGACCCCGGCCGAGGATGGGCCCCCCGCCTGTGTCGGCCGCCCGACACCGGAGCCCGTGGACCCTCAGCGGGTGAAGACCGCGTCGACCTCGGGGATGCGGGCACGGTACCCGGCGAGCAGGTCCCGCGCGCAGGTCACCGAGTCGACCAGGGGGTGCAGCGCAAAGGCCTTGACCGCGGTCTGGACCGAGCCGGTCCGGGCGGCTTCGATGGCCAGGCGGTCGACCGCCTTCACCTGCTGGACCAGCCCCAGCTCGGACCCGAGCAGCGGGCTGAGCGCGCGGGGGTGCGGGCCCTCGGAGTCCACCGAGCACGGCACCTCGACCACGGCGTCCTCGGGCAGCCCCGGGACCGTCGACCCGTTGCGCACGTTGAGGATCAGCTCAGCCGGCTCGCCCCGGGAGATGGCGGCCATGATCGCGAGCGCTACCCCTTCGTACCCGCCGCCCTGGACGTCGTCGTCGTCGCGGTCCTGCGTGCGGGCCTCCTCCATGTAGGTCGCGTTGCGCTCCAGCCGGACCCGGTCCCACTCGGCCAGCGCGGCGGTCGGTGACGCGGCGACGTGGTCGTAGAACGCGCGCTGCTGGTCGAGCAGGAACTCGCCGCGTGTCCGGTCGGCAGAGCGGATCGAAGCGACCGCGTCGCGGTTGAAGTAGTAGTAGTAGAGGTACTCGTTCGGGATCGCCCCGAGCGAGGCGATCCAGTCGTACCCGAAGAGCTGGCCCTCCTCGGTCGTCCCCAGCAGCGCCTCGTCGTGGAGCAGTCGTGGCAGCTGGTCGGCTCCGTCGACCCGCAGGGCCCGAAGCCACCCGAGGTGGTTCAACCCGACGTAGTCGATCTCGACGTCGCTGGGCAGGTCGAGAAGTCGAGATGCCCTGCGGGCCAACGCGATCGGCGAGTCGCAGATCCCGACCACGCGGCTGCCCAGCACTCCCTGCATGGCCTCGGTGATGAGCCCGGCCGGGTTGGTGAAGTTGATGACCCACGCCTGTGGCGCGAGGGTGCGGACCCGCTCGGCGACGTGGACGGCGGCCGGGACCGTCCGCAGCGCATAGGACAGTCCGCCGGGACCGACGGTCTCCTGACCCAGCAGCCCGAGGTCGAGGGCCACGCGCTCGTCGGCGATGCGACCGGGCAGCCCACCCACCCGGATCGCGGAGAACACGAAGTCGGCACCCTCCAGCGCCTCGTCCAGGACGGTGGTGGTGCGCAGGGACGGGGGGTCGGGGTGCCCGGCCTGCTGCTGGCGCAGGACCTCGGCGATGGCGGCGAGGCGGGTGGTGTCCACGTCCTGCAGCACGACCTCGGTGACCCGTCGCACGTGGGTGTCACCGAGCAGCGCCGCATGCACCAGCGGCGTGCGGAAGCCTCCGCCTCCCAGCATGACCAGCTTCACGCGAGTCGCACCTCCGTCCCCGCCTTGCGACAGGCGGCCAGCGTGGCGCGGTCCGCGCCGGTGTTGGTGACCAGGATGTCCACGTCGCGCGGTCCGAACACCTTCAGGGTGCCCGTGCCGGGGAACTTGTGGCGGTCGGCGAGCACCACCGTCTGGTTGGCGGCGAGCGCGATCGCGCGCTTGATCGGGACCTCCGCGGTCGAGTTGTCGATGACCGACCCGTCGGCGCGGATCCCGCTGGCGCCGAGGAACGCGGTCTGGGCCTGCACCTGGGCCGCGGCGTCCGCGGTCAGGACACCGACGAGCGAGTGATAGGTCGTGCGCACCGATCCGCCGAGCAGGATCAGCTCCACCTGGGTGTCGCCGCGCAGCACGTCCAGGACGGCGAGGCTCGAGGTGATCACCGTCAGTGGTCGCCCGCGCAGCTCCAGGGCGAGCATCATCGCCGTCGTGCCGATGTCGAGCAGCACCACGTCGCCGTCGGTGACGAGGTCGGCCGCGCACCGCGCCACCGCTCGCTTGGCCTCCACGTCCTTGGTGGCGATCGCCTCGAAGCTGCGCTCCGCGTCGACGTCGGTGCGCGCCTCAACGACCAGCATCGCGCCGCCGTGCACCCTGCTCAGGACGCCGTCGAGCTCGAGGTCGACGAGGTCACGGCGGATCGTGGCCGTGCTCACGCCGCAGGCGCGCGCGAGCTGGCCCACGCTCAGGGCGTCGTCAGTCTGGAGCCGACGGACGATCTCACGGTGTCGGGTGTGCCGCACGAGGTGACCCTAGCAATCAGGACCGTGCAGCACCATGCAGGATTTCGCACGATGATGAGCGGTTGTGCCTTGTGCTCGCCAGCCTCGCGCGGCACGATGGCTCAGGTGACCGAGACGCTGTTCGACCCGCTGGCCGCTCAACGCGGCCGTGCGCCGGACGAGCCCGAGCTCGACGTGTTCATGTGCGGCACCGTGTTCCTCGACATCATCTTCACCGGCCTGGGCAGCATGCCGACCGCGGGTGCGGAGGTCTGGGCCGACGGTATGGGCTCGTGTCCAGGGGGGATCGCCAACCTCGCGGTGGCCGCGCGACGCCTGGGCCTGCGCACGTCGCTGGCCGCGGCGTTCGGTGACGACGACTACGGGGACTTCTGCTGGAGGACGCTGGAGGAGCAGGAGCACGTCGACCTGAGCCGGTCGCGTCGCTTCGAGGGCTGGCACTCTCCGGTGACGATCTCGATGGCGGTGGACCGTGACCGGGCCATGGTGACCCACGGCCACCCCGCACCGATCGATGACGACGAGCTCATCGGTGACCCCCCGCGCAGCCGCGCCGTGATTGCCGACCTCGCCGGCGACCGGCCGCTCGCCGGGTCGGGCTCCTGGGTGGAGCGGAGCGGCGCGCAGGGAGCGCTGGTGTTCGCGGACGTGGGCTGGGACCCGACGCAGCAGTGGTCACCCACGGTGCTGGACGACCTCGCGCTCTGCCACGGCTTCATGCCCAACGCGATCGAGGCCATGGCCTACACCCGAACCGCGACCCCGCACGAGGCCCTGTACGCGTTGGCGGACCGGGTGCCGCTGGCCATCGTCACCAACTCCACCGAGGGCGCGATGGCCATCGACGGGTCAACCGGTGAGGAGGCCCAGGTGCCCGCGCTGCGCGTCCCGGCCATGGACCCGACCGGGGCCGGCGACGTCTTCGGTGCCTCGATCGTGCTGGGCACGCTCGCCGGGTGGCCCCTCGCCGACCGGCTCAGCTTCGCCAGCCTGTGTGCGTCGCTCTCCGTGCAGCAGTTCGGCGGTTCGCTCGCGGCGCCGGGCTGGGGCGACATCGCCGACTGGTGGCACCATCAGAAGGCGGTGGACGACGACAGCGCCTACCACCGCTCGATGCTGCGCCGGTTCGCGTTCCTCGATGACCACATCCCCTCCGTACCCGTCGGTGTCGGTCGACGGGCGGCGGCGACCATCGCCCGGTACGCCGACGTCGCCGGCCTGCCCGTCACGGCACTTCCGGTGCCAGACATGATCAGGACCGGGCCCGCTGCCACGGCCCGCCACCACTGAAGGAGAAGCAGATGAGTCGGATCACGCGGGGCCTGGCCCTTGGTGCCATCGCCGCGGTCGCGGCGGTCTCGGCCTGCACGCCGGGGTCCCCGAACGAGCCGCAGGCGACCAAGCCGGCGAGCGACGTCAACACCGACGTCGCGTCGATGGGCGACGTCACCCTGACGATCTGGGACCAGGAGGTGCGAGGCGGCCAGAACGAGCAGATGACCCAGCTCAACAAGGCCTTCCAGGACAAGTACCCCAACGTCACCATCAAGCGGGTCTCCCGGTCCTACGACGACCTGCAGACCACGCTGCGCCTCGCGCTGTCCGGCAACGAGCCTCCCGACATCGTGGAGGCCAACAACAGCCGCTCGCAGATGGGGGCCTTCGTCAAGGCGGGCCAGCTCGTGTCGCTCGACCCCTACGCCGAGGCCTACGACTGGAACTCGCGATACCCGGAGTCGGTCCGGACGTACTCGTCCTACAGCAGTGACGGCGCCACCTTCGGCTCCGGCAGCCTGTACGGCCTGCCGCAGGTCGGTGAGGTGGTCGGGATCTATGTCAACACGGCCAAGCTCGACGCCGCCGGCGTCACCATGCCGAAGACCTGGGAGGAGTTCGTCGCGAGCCTGGACACCCTGAAGGCCAAGGGCGAGGTCCCGCTGATGCTCGGCAACCTCGAGAAGTGGCCCGCCATCCACGTGTTCGGCACCGTCCAGGCCCAGACCACCCCGGCCGACCAGATCCGCAAGCTGGGGTTCGGGCAGAAGGGTGCCTCGTGGAAGACGCCGGAGAACGTCCAGGCCGCGACCACCCTGCAGGACTGGGTCACCAAGGGCTACTTCAACGACGGTGTGAACGGCGTGGACTACGACCCGACCTGGCAGAAGTTCAGCAAGGGCACCGGTGTCTACCTCATCGCCGGCACCTGGCTGCAGGCCGACCTCGGCAAGGCCATGGGTGAGGACGTCACGTTCATCCTGCCTCCCGGGACCGGCGCGACCCCGGTCGCGACCGGTGGCACCGGACTGCCGTTCTCGATCACCAACAAGAGCAAGAGCCCCGACGCCGCCGCCGCCTACATCGACTTCATCACCGACGCTGACGCGATGAAGATCCTGGCCGAGACCGACAACCTCCCGGTCGCCGACACCGCCGAGCTGACCCCGCCGGCCGGGCTCGGGGAATCGGTGTTCGCCGCCTTCGGCACCGCAGCCAAGGACAACGGCCTGGTGCCGTACCTCGACTACGCGACGCCGACGTTCTCGGACACCATCGGTGCCGCGCTGCAGGACCTGCTGGCCAAGAAGGCGACGCCCGACCAGTTCCTGGACACGTTGGAGAAGGACTACTCCGGCTTCGTCGGCAACTAGGCGACGGCGTGCCGCAGGTCGACCAGTCAGGCCCACCCGGCGAACCCCGCCGGGTGGGCTGGCTGTACCTGCTCCCCGGGTTCGTGGTGTACGCCGCGTTCCTGCTCTATCCCCTCCTTCGCTCGATCCAGCTCTCGTTCTATGACTGGGACGGACTCTCGCTCGGGACCTGGGCCGGCGTCGACAACTACGTCGAGGTCTGGACCGACGCCGCACTGCGGGCCGCCTTCGGACACGCGCTCGTGCTCATCGGGTTCTTCGCCGTCATCCCGCTCGCCCTCGGACTGGTGCTCGCCTCGATCCTCAACCGGGCCAAGGTCCGGGGGCTGTCGTTCTTCCGCACGGTCGTCTTCCTGCCCCAGGTCGTCGCGATGGTCGTCATCGCGGTGTCCTGGCGCCGGATCTACTCGCCCGACGGCGGGCTGAACGGTCTGCTCGGCTTCCTGGGCCTGGACGGCATCGAGCGTGCCTGGCTGGGTGACTACACCTGGGCCCTGCCGGCGGTGGGCTTCATCGGAACCTGGTTCGAGACGGGGCTGGTCACGGTCCTGCTGCTGGCCGGGATGGGGCGGATCCCGGTCGACCTGTACGAAGCGGCGCGGCTGGACGGGTGTGGACCGGTCCGTGAGTTCTTCGCCGTCACCCTGCCGAGCATCCGGGGCGAGATCGCCGTCGCCTTGACCCTCACCGTGATCGCGGCGCTGCGGACCTTCGACCTCGTCTACGTCACCACGCGCGGTGGCCCGGGTACCAGCACCTCGGTGCCGTCCTACGAGGTGTACAACCGCGCCTTCCAGCAGGGCCGCGTCGGGTCCGCGGCCGCGATCGGGGTCTCGCTCATGCTGATCATCTTCGTGATCGCGTTCCTCATCACCCGGATCGGCGAGCGCAGCGACAGCAGCAGCGTGCCCGCCGGAGTCACCCGATGAGGGTCTCCAGCACCGAGCGCGCCGCCAACTACCTGATCCTGGGCGTCGTCGCGCTGTTCGCGGTGTATCCCATCCTCACCATCCTGGTGTCGGCGCTCGGCCCCGACGACAGCGCTGACGCCGTGCCGACCGCCACCTTCGCCGGCCTGCACATCGGCAACTTCGCCAGCGCGTGGGACATCGGCCACTTCGGCACCTACCTGCGCACCTCGTTGCTCGTGTCGGTGATCGTGGTGTCGCTGTCGGTGGTGCTCTCGGTGATGAGCGGGTTCGCGCTGGGCGCCATGCGGTTTCGCGGCTCGAACGTGATGTTCTACCTCTTCCTGCTCGGGATCATGATGCCGAGCGAGGCGATCGTGGTGCCGCTGTTCTTCGACCTGCGCACCCTGGGTCTCACCGACACGCTGTGGGCCATCGTCCTGCCCCAGATCGCACAGTCGGTCGCCTTCGGCACGTTCTGGATGCGCGCGTGGTTCCGGTCGGCCAACCGCTCGATCATCGAGGCGGCCCGTCTGGACGGAGCGACCAATGCGCGCATCCTGTGGGGGGTGCTCGTGCCGATGGCCCGACCCGCGCTGGTGACCCTCACGGTGCTCAGCTTCATGTGGACGTGGAACGAGTTCCTCATCCCCCTGGTGATGGTGACCGATGAGTCGCTGCGCACGGCGCCGCTGGGACTTGCCTTCTTCCAGGGTCAGTACACCTCTGGCTTCACGCTGCTCGCCGCGGGCGCTTGCATCGTCGCGCTGCCGGTCGTCATCGTCTATCTGTTCCTGCAACGCCACTTCATCGCCGGAATGCTCGAGGGAGCCGTCCGCGAATAGCCTTTTTCCACAGCGCAGTTCGTCAGGGGTCAACGATGACCCACCGAGGAGAGGACTGGTACATGTCACACGGAACCACCCCGAGACGGCGTCTGGCGGCCGTTGCGGCCGTCGCCGTCGCCGCGCTGGGGCTGACCGCCCCGGCGCTCGCCGCACCTTCGGGGGCAGCCAAGGCTGCGGCGCCACCGGATGCCATCACGTCGAGCGGTACGCCGGTCGACCTGGACGCCCTGTTCATCGGTGCCCACCCCGATGACGAGGCCTTCTCGCTGTCCACGCTCGGCGAGTGGAAGCAGAACAACGACGTCCGGATCGGTGTCATCACGGTGACCCGAGGAGAGGGCGGCGGGAACGCGGTGGGTCCGGAGGAAGGACCCGCACTCGGCCTGCTACGGGAGAAGGAGGAGCGGTCCGCGGTCGGCATGGCCGGTGTCACCGACGTCTTCAACCTCGACGAGGTCGACTTCTACTACACCGTGAGCGACCCGCTGACCCAACAGATCTGGGACCACGAACAGACGTTGGGCAAGGTGGTCCGGATCATCCGGAGCACCAAGCCGGAGGTGCTGCTGACGATGAACCCGGCTCCGTCGCCGGGCAACCACGGCAACCACCAGGAGGCCGGCCGGCTCGCCATCGAGGCGTTCTACGCCGCTGCCGACCCGACCCGGTTCCCCGAGCAGCTGAGCCAGGAGCACCTGAGGACGTGGGCACCGGGCAAGGTGCTGCGCGGTGGGCTCACGGGCACGTCGAGCGTCGGCCCGAACTGCGGCAGCACCTTCACCACCACCGACCCGTCAGCGACGGCGTACGGCGTGTGGTCGGGCACCACGGCGCCGGACGGTCGCTCGTGGGCCGCCGTCGAGCGTGACGCGCAGCGCATGTATGCCAGCCAGGGCTGGGCCGTCTTCCCCGACGTCCCAACCGACCCGAACGCCCTCGGCTGCGACTTCTTCACCCTCGTCGCCTCCCGCGTCCCGTTCGCTGCCGCCGGCAGCGCGCGAGCGGCCAACCCCGCTGCCGTCCTGGACGGCGCGCTGGTCCGGGCACCGGGCACGGTGCCGCTCGGCACCCGGCTCACCATCGACACCTCGGCGTACTCGGTGCAGCCGGGCCAGTCCTTCACGGCCACCGTGAAGCTCAACGCGCCTGCGGCACAGGGTCTCGGCTCGCCGAGGACCGTCCTGTCCGCCCCGGCCGGGTGGAAGGTCGTCCGCGGAGCGGGTGACACGGCCCAGAAGGCTGCGGGTGCGCGCTCAGCGACGCATTGGACCTTCACGGTGACCCCGCCGGCGTCGGCCGCGATCGGCAGCCGGGTCCGCCTGGCCGCCCATCTCACCTCGTCCAACGGGTCCGGATACACCGACGCGCCCGTCGAGGTCACCGCACCGGTGACCGGGACGCCGGAGCTGCTGCCCCGCATCTCGGACTTCGAGGCATGGGCGGGCAGCACCGCTCAGGCCCCCGAGTTCCAGGGCTTCGTCCTGCCGGTCCTGTCGATGCCTTCGGCCGGAACCCGCTCGGTCCCGGTGACCGTGAGCAACCACGGCGCGACTCCCGCCTCGGGCGAGGTCTCGCTCGACCTGCCGGACGGCTTCGCAGCGGATGCGGCGACGATCGCCTACGCCGACCTGGCCCCGGGCGACTCGACGACGGTGACGTTCGCGGTGACCAACACCGACGGCTCGCTGGCGACGTCCAACCAGGGCGGGACGACCACGCCGCCCAACGGTGACTACTACTACACCGTCATCACCACGAGCGCCGGTGGCGAGGACACCACCACGGCCGCGCTCGAGCTGGTCCCGACCGCGACGATCCCCGAGGCCGCCGCGGCACCGGAGATCGACGGCGTCGAGAGCCCGGGCGAGTACCCCGGCGAGGCTCTCGACCTGTCCCGCCGCTGGGAGGGAACCGATTGCACCTCGGCCGCCGACTGCTCGGCCACGGCCAAGGTGTCGTGGAACGACGACACGCTCAACGTCATCGTCCACGTCACCGATGACGTGCTGGGCACCAAGCTGGACGCCGCGGACTGCAAGCGGCACTGGCGCGTCGACTCGGTGGAGCTGGCGTTCGACCCGCGTGGCACCTCGGAGAACACCTCCTCGACCTTCAAGACCGGCATCCTGCCGGTGACGGCCGAGGGTGGACCGTGCTTCGAACGCGACGCCGACAACCGGCAGGGCGGGCCCGAGACGGCGCCGGGCATGGTGGTGGCCTCGACGGTGACCGCCCCGTACACGGGCTACACGGTCGAGACCTCGATCCCGATGTCCATCCTGCCGGGGGCGATCGACCCGGAGCACTTCGCGATGAACCTGTTCGTCTATGACTCCGACACCCAGGACAAGACCGGCCAGACCCGTCTGGGCTGGTCCACCTGGGGCGGGGTGCAGGGCGACCCGTACCGCTGGGGTGTCGCGACGGTCGAGGGCTACACGCCCCCGCCGGACCGTCCGACCACCTCGCCGGACCCGGTCGTCCCGCTGTCGGCGTTGTCCTCGTTGAACTCGCCGCCGTCGCTGGCCCAGGCTGTCGCGATCAACGTCCCGCTCGCGGGTGACGCGGCATCCACGCCGGCCAGATCCGGCTGGGCGACCTCGGCCCGTGGGTTCAGCCACGGGGTGCAGGCCATCGTGCAGGCGAAGGCCAACGGCACCGCGTACGTCCACGTCACCGACTCCACGGGGATGGCGGGCTCGCGCACGGTCAAGGTCGCAGCGGGGCTGCGGACCGTCTGGGTCCCGCTGACCCGTCCGCTCGACGGTCCCGGCACGGTGCTGATGGGCTGGAAGGACGGAGCCGGCGGCACGCTGGCCTCGGAGGTGCCGGTCAGGTAATCACCCCCGGCCCCGAACGTCGGGCCCCCCGCGCTTCCGCGCGGGGGGCCCGACGCATACCCGGGTCTGCGGGTTGTGGTCAGGCGCTCTTGACGAGCTGCATGTCGAGCTCGATCTTGACCTTCTCCGACACGAGCACGCCGCCGCCCTCGATGGCCGCGTTCCAGGTGAGGCCCCAGTCCTTGCGGTTGATCTCGGTGGTGGCCTCGAAGGCGGCCTTGGCGTTGCCCCACGGGTCGGTGGCGGTGCCCTCGAAGGACAGGTCGAAGGTCACCGGCTTGGTGACGCCCTTGATGGTGAGGTCGCCGACGAGCGAGTCTTCGGTCACCGCGGTGGAGACGAAGGTCATGTCAGGCGTGTTCTCGACATCGAAGAAGTCGGCACTCTGGAGGTGGCCGTCGCGGTCCGCGCTCCCGGTGTCGACCGAAACCAGCTTGACGGTGGCCGAGACGGTGGACGCCGAGATCGGCTGCGCGACCTCGACGGAGCCCTCGAACTGCTTGAACTGGCCGCGGACCTTGGTGACCATCAGGTGGCGGGCCACGAAGCCGACCGAGCTGTGGGCGGGGTCGACGGTGTAGGTGCCGGTGGGGAGCTGGGACAGGCTGGTCATGGGCGGGTTCTCCTTGGGGGTGGGGTGCCGGGTGGGTCGAGCTCCCGACGTCAGCAGCAGAACACCGGCCAGGCCATTTATATTTCAACTAGATGATCGCCGGCGTCTGGATCGACGGAGGTCCCCGTCGAAGGCAGCCCGAGGATCGTCTGCCCACGCCGTGGCGCCCCACGCGCTGGACCCCGCCGGATGGAATACTCCGCTCATGAAAGCAGGACTCGAGGGGGAGCCGCGATGGCTGACCGGGGGCGAGCAGCAGGCCTGGCGCGCCTACCTGCGCGGGAGCCGGCTGGTCGAGGAGGCGCTGGACCGTGACCTCCAGAAGGTCGACGTGCAGCTCTCGGAGTACGAGATCATCTCGATGCTCTCGGAGGAACCGGCCCGTCGCGTGCGGATGTCCAGCCTCGCCAACCAGGTCGTCCAGTCACGCAGCCGGCTGACCCATACGGCGTCACGGCTGGAGAAGCGGGGATGGGTGCGCCGCGAACCCTGTCTGGACGACCGTCGCGGTGTCGACCTGGTCCTCACCGACGACGGGATCGCCGCCGTCCACGAGATGTCGCGCCTGCACGTGGAGAGTGTCCGGCGCAACCTGGTCGACCTGCTGACCCCTGACCAGTTCGCCGCCCTCGGCGAGGCGATGGGCGTCCTGGAGACCGAGCTCCGCCAGGCGACCGCCGGCACCGTCCGCTGAGCGGCGACCCCTGGCCCCTCTCTCAGGGTGGACTGAGACAATCGCGTCATGACGGCATACCCGGCACCGGCACCGGCCTCCGAGGCGCTGCTCGCGCGCGCGAGCCGGGTGACGCCCGGCGGGGTGAACTCGCCCGTCCGCGCGTTTCTCGCGGTGGGCGGCACGCCCCGGTTCATGTCCAGTGCTAGCGGCCCCTGGCTGCGTGACGCCGACGGCCGCGACTACGTCGACCTGGTCTGCTCGTGGGGGCCGATGATCCTGGGCCACGCGCACCCCGAGGTCCTTGCTGCCGTGCGGGACTCCGCTGCCCGCGGGTTCTCCTTCGGCACGCCCAGCGAGAACGAAGTGGCCCTGGCCGAGGAGATCGTGGCGCGCGTGGCGCCGGTCGAGCAGGTCCGGCTGGTGTCCAGTGGCACCGAGGCGACGATGAGCGCCATCCGGCTGGCCCGCGGCTACACCGGGCGGCCGCTGGTCGTGAAGTTTGCCGGTTGCTACCACGGCCACGTCGACTCCTTGCTGGCCCAGGCCGGCTCCGGCGTCGCCACCCTCGCCCTCCCGGACAGTGCGGGCGTGCCGGCCGGGATGGCGGCCGAGACGATCGTGCTGCCCTACAACGACCTGGCCGCCCTCGAGGGCGCCTTCGCCGAGCGCGGTGACCAGATCGCCGCTGTGATCACCGAGGCGGCTGCAGGCAACATGGGCGTGGTCCCTCCGGACCCCGGCTTCACCGAGGGACTCCGCCGGATCACGGCTGCGCACGGAGCCCTGCTCATCTCGGATGAGGTGATGACTGGATTCCGTTGCAGCGCAGCGGGTTGGTTCGGCCTGGAGGGCCCGTACGACGCGGGCGCACCCGACCTGTTCACCTTCGGCAAGGTCATGGGCGGTGGGTTTCCGGCCGCTGCGTTCGGTGGACGTGCGGACGTCATGGCCATGTTGGCGCCGCTGGGTCCGGTGTACCAGGCGGGCACGCTGTCGGGGAACCCGGTTGCGACGGCGGCGGGGCTGGCAACCCTGCGTGGCTGCACCCCTGCGGTGTACGACCGGCTCGGGGTGGTCGCCCACGCGATCGCCGACGCCGCCTCCAAGGAGCTCGCCGGTGCCGGTGTGCCCCACGTCGTCCAGTGGGCCGGGAGCATGTTCAGCGTGTTCTTCCGCGAGGGACCGGTGCGCGACTACGACGACGCGAAGGCGCAGGACACCCGAGCGTTCGCGGCGTTCTTCCACTCGATGCTCAGCCAGGGTGTGCACCTGCCCCCGAGTGCGTTCGAGTCCTGGTTCGTCAGCGCCAGCCACGATGACGCGGCAGTGGACCACGTCCTCGCCGCGCTGCCAGCCGCAGCAGCCGCAGCAGCCGCAGCGGGCACGGAGCGGGCATGAGCCAGCGACCCGTCGCTGGCGACGGCGTGCGCACCATCGTCCACCTCATGCGCCATGGGGAGGTCCACAACCCCGACGGGATCCTGTACGGGCGGCTGCCCGACTACCACCTCTCCGACCTGGGGCAGGAGATGGCGCAGGTCGTCGCCGACGAGCTGTCAGACCACGACGTGTCGCTGGTCGTCGCGTCGTCGCTGGACCGTGCGCAGGAGACCGCGACGCCGATCGCCGCCGCGCACGGTCTGCCGATCCTCACCGACGACCGCCTGATCGAGGCCGGCAACCGGTTCGAGGGCAGGACCTTCGGGGTCGGAGCGGGCGCCCTCACCAACCCCCGGATCTGGCCGCTGCTCCGTGACCCCTTCACCCCGAGCTGGGGTGAACCCTACGACCAGATCGCCACGCGGATGCTCCGGGCGATCGAGGCCGCGCGAGCCCACGCCGAGGGTCACGAGGCGGTGCTGGTCAGCCACCAGCTGCCGGTGTGGACGGTGCGCAGCCAGCTCTCGGGCCAGCGCCTGTGGCACGACCCGCGCCGCCGTCAGTGCAGTCTCGCCTCCCTGACCACCCTGACCTACCTCGGCACCGAGCTCGAGGCCCTCAGCTACAGCGAGCCAGCCGCCCACCTGCTCGCCCGCGCCAGCTCCAAGGCGGGCGCATGAGGCGGATCGTCGCCCTGATCGGAGCGCTGACCCTCGTCGCGTCACTGCCTGCCTGCACCCAGGACTCCAACTCCGTTGCGGCCCAGGCCAAGGCCGGCGACCAGAAGGGTTATATCTCCGGCGACGGAACGATCGAGCGGATCCCCGCTGACTCGCGCGACGAGCCGGTGACGCTCGAAGGCACGACCCTGGACGGCGACCAGTGGTCTGCGAGCACGGCCCGCGGGAAGGTCGTGGTGATCAACGTCTGGGGCTCGTGGTGCCCTCCGTGCCAGGCCGAGGCGCCCGAGCTGAACGCCGTGATGACCGCCTACGCCGACGCCGGCCGGCCGGTGGTGTTCATGGGGATCAACGAACGTGACAACCCGGCGAGTGCACGGGCCGCGGAGAAGTCCTTCCCGGTCGAGTTCCCGTCGCTCGACAACTCCGGCGGTCTGCTCCTGCTCCAGCTCCAGGGCAAGGCCAGTACGACGCCGGGGACCCTCGTGCTGGACACCGAGGGCCGCATCGCGGCGCGCGTGGGCGGCGGCACGACGAAGGCCACGCTGACCGGGCTGGTCGACGACGTGCTGGCCGAGTCCTAGAGCCAGCCGCCGATGTCCACGGGGCTCCACCTCATGCCGTATGCCGCCGCGCCCAGCGCGCTGCAGGGCGGGGTCTCCGACGTCGTGACCTCCGGGTCGCTGCCGGTGGCGCTCGCCGTGGCGCTGTTGGCGGGACTCGTCTCGTTCGCCTCGCCGTGCGTGCTGCCCCTGGTGCCGGGGTTCCTCGGCTACGTCACCGGACTCGGCGACGTCAGCCTCGAGCGACGGGGACGCGGGCGCATGCTCACCGGTGCCGTGCTGTTCGTCCTCGGCTTCAGCGCGGTGTACATCGTGACGCTTGCCTTCCTCGCCTCGGTCGGCGCGACGCTGGTCGAGCACCGTGCCCTGTTGATGCGCGTCGGTGGGGCGGTGGTGATCGTCATGGCCCTGGTCTTCCTCGGCGTCGGCACGCGGGTCGGGAGCCAGCGGGAGGTGCGTCTGCACGCACGCCCCGCCGCCGGGCTCGCGGGCGCCCCGCTGGTCGGCGCTGCGTTCGGGCTCGGCTGGGCCCCGTGCTCGGGCCCGACGCTGGGGGCGATCGCGATCCTGGCCACGACCTCGGACTCGGCCAGCGTCTCCCGCGGCATCGCCCTGGCCGTGGCCTACTGCCTCGGTCTGGGGCTGCCCTTCCTGCTGGCTGCCGCTGCCTACCAACGGTTCGCGCCGGTCTCGGCCTTCCTCCGCCGGCGGCAGCGCACCCTGCAGGTCGGGGGCGGGGTCCTGCTGCTGGCCATCGGCGTACTGCTGCTGACCGGGGTCTGGGAGGACTGGACCCGCCTGGTGCAGGCGCAGCTCGTCAACGGCTTCACGACGGTGCTGTGATGGCCGCGACGACGCAGGTCGACCCGATCACCCAGCCCCGCCTGGGTCTGCGGGGCTGGCTGCGGTGGACGTGGCGTCAGCTGACCAGCATGCGCACGGCGCTCTTCCTCCTGCTCCTGCTCGCCGTCGGCGCCGTCCCCGGCTCCATCTGGCCGCAGCGGGGCATCGACGCGAGCCGCACCTCCCAGTACCTCGCCGACCACACCACCGTCGGACCGTGGCTCGACCGGTTCGGGTTCTTCGACGTCTACTCCTCGCCGTGGTTCTCCGCGATCTACCTCCTGCTCTTCATCTCCCTGGTCGGGTGCGTGGTGCCGCGCTCGCGGATCCATCTGCGGGCCATCCGGGAGCGTCCACCGAAGGCCCCGCGGCGGCTCGAGCGGCTGAGCGAGCACCGCGAGCTCGAGGTCAGCGGGACCGTCGAGGACGTGGTCGCTGCGTCACGTGAAGTGCTGCGACAGAAGCGGTTCCGCGTGTTCAGCCACGACGCTGACGGCGTCAGCGCGGAGAGCGGACATCTTAAGGAGACGGGCAACCTCGTCTTCCACCTCGCCCTGATCCTGGTCATCGTCGGCGTCGCGGTCGGACACCTGTTCGGCTTCAAGGGCGACGTGATCCTGCCCGTCGGACAGACCTTCGCCAACACGCTCTCCCGCTACGACACCTTTGCACCCGGACCCTGGGTGGACGCCGAGCGACTCTCGCCGTTCTCGCTGACCCTCGACCGGTTCGACGCCGTGTTCGAGACCGACGTCAGGAGCGCCGGGCAGTTCGGGTCACCCCGTGACTTCACCGCCTACGTGACGACGACGACCGAGCCGGGGTCGACACCTCGGCGCCAGGTGATCAAGGTCAACCACCCGCTGGAGATGGAGGGCGCCACCGTGTTCCTCCTCGGCAACGGCTACGCACCGGTGGTGACCGTCCGGGACGGTTCGGGCACGGTGGTCTACTCCGGCCCGACCCCGTTCCTCCCCCAGGACAACAACTACCGGTCCATCGGCGCCGTCAAGGTGCCGGGCGCGCAGCCCAAGCAGCTCGGGTTCGTGGGGCTGTTCCTGCCGACCTACGTCCTGAACAGGACCGCTGGGCCGTCGTCGGTCTTCCCCGACGCGCTCGATCCGGCGCTAGCCCTCGGACCGTACGAGGGCAACCTGTTCCCAGGTGGCGTCCCCCAGTCGGTGTTCACCCTCGACCAGAGGCAGATGACGTCGGTCCCGACCTCGTCGGGCGACGTCGGCCGGATCCTGCTCCGCCCCGGACAGACGGCCACGCTCCCCGGTGGCCGCGGCTCGATCACCTTCGACCGGGTCGAGCGGTTCGCCGGTCTCTCGATCCGCAGCGACCCGGGCAAGGGCCTCACCCTGGTCGCCGCGCTGCTCGCCCTGACCGGTCTGATCGGCACGCTCACCCTCCGTCGGCGGCGGGTGTTCGTCCGCGTCACGCCGGGCGACCGGGAGGGGGTGGTCCGCGTCTCGCTGGGCGCGCTGGCCAAGGAGGACGACGAGGGCCTGGCGGGTAGAGTCGAAGACATCGTGACCGCACTGCGCCTCAGAACCGGGACCACCAGATGACCAATGCCGCACTCGCCGAGTACTCCAACCTGGCGATGTACTCAGCCATGGGCGTCCTGACCCTGGCGATGATCGGGTACTCGCTGTATCTCGCAGGGCTCGTGCCGGACCGTGCCGAGGCCAAGGCCGAGGCGCTCGACCGTGAGACGGCGATGGTGGGCGCAGGCGCACCGACCGACTCGGCGCCGACCCGTGTGGCCGGGCTCGAGGAGCCGGCCGAGGTGTCGCCGCGTGCTCGCCAGGCGGCCAGCATCGCCGGGACGCTGACCTGGCTCGGGGCGTTGCTGCTGATCCTCACGGTCGCGCTTCGCGGCCTGTCCGTGGGTCGGGCGCCCCTGGGCAACATGTTCGAGTTCGCCACGATGGCCTGCATGTTCACCACGGTGGCCTTCTCGATCTGGTCGACCCGGCGCGACCTGCGCTGGCTCGGAGTGTTCGTGATCGGGCCTGTGCTGCTGGTCCTCGGACTCGCGCTGGTCGTCTGGTACACCGAGGCAGCCCAGCTGATGCCGTCGCTGCAGTCCTACTGGCTGGTCATCCACGTGACCGTCGCGACGCTCTCGGTGGCGCTCATGACCATCGGCGCGGCCGCCTCCACGGTGTACCTCATCAAGGACCGCTTCGAGCAGTCCGGACGGCCCAGCTTCCTGGACCGCTTCCCGGAGAGCCGGGCGGTGGAGCGCACGGCCTACCGCATCCACATCATCGGGTTCCCGCTGTGGACGTTCACCGTGATCGCCGGTGCCATCTGGGCCCGCGAGGCATGGGGGTCCTACTGGAACTGGGACCCCAAGGAGGTGTGGACCTTCGTCATCTGGGTGGTCTACGCCGCCTACCTCCACGCCCGGGCCACCAGCGGCTGGCGGCGCCAGTCGGCCAACTGGATCGCCCTGGCCGGTTACGGCTGCATCCTGGTCAACTACGCCGTCGTCAACGTGTACTTCGTCGGCCAGCACTCCTACTCGGGCCTGTAGCCCGTCCGGTCATCTCGCCCACGTCATGGTCCGCTACTCGCTGCTGCGCCTCCTGGTCTTCTTCGGCTGCCTGGCGGCGCTCTGGCTCGCCGGGCTCCGGGACCCCGGCGGCGAGCAGGTCGCGCTGGTCGGCCTGGCCGCGGCGGCGTCGATGGTGATCTCCTTCTTCGTCCTCAAGCCCTACCGCGAGGAGTACTCGCGGCAGCTCGCGGAGCGGATCACCGCCCGCACCGAGCACAAGGCCGCGGTACGCCCGCCAGGGACGGACGAGGACGTCGAGGACGACGAGGGCAGCGCGGACAGTCCTGCGGAGTACCGCTAGCCCGGACGGCCGTGCCCGTGACCAACGCCTTGCCTTGACCAGAACCCGGCGTGACCAAGACATCCACCCTCTGGCCCGAACCCCGTCAGCCGAACGGCTGGAGGGCACTGCACCGCCTTGGACCCACACCCCGGCGGCCCTAGCGTTCGACAAACGCCAACTCCCGGGAGAACGCAGTGCCGAGCCGATACCCCCAGCTGTACCCCGACCTGTTCGTCGGACTCGACGCGTCGAACATTCAGGTCGTGCTCCAGACCATCGGGAGTACCCATGACGGGAGCCTGCGGCCACGAGCCGACGTCGCCGAGGCGGTCGAGCGAGGTCGACAGCTCCTGCGCGCGATCGAGCAGTCCCGTGCCCTCCGGGGCACCGCGCCGACGAGGATGAGCAGGATCCACCTGACGAGCGACGCCTCGGGGGTTCCACGCGCCGATGACGGGATGCCCCGCGACGCGATGACCGTGGCCACGCGTGGGAACTACGCGAGCAGCAGGCCGACCAGCAGCAGGACCGCATAGACCAGCTCGACCAGGCCGGTCACGGCGAGCACCGGAATGAGCTCGCGACCCACGGCGCCGCGCAGCAGCGTCAGCACCGGGCGCACCGCTAGACCGAGCGCGAGGACGGCGACGAGCGCGGTGGGGTGCACCGACCCGATGCCCAGGGCCGCGACCAGGGCCACGGCGAGGAGCGCGACGTACAGCGTGCGGGTGCGGCGGTCGCCGAGCCGGACCGCGAGCGTCCGCTTGCCGTGCTCGGTGTCGGAGGGGATGTCGCGCAGGTTGTTGGCGACGAGGATGGCCGAGGCGATCGCGCCGACCCCGATGGCCGCCAGCAGACCGCTGCCGGTGACCCGCCCGGCCTGGGTGTAGAGCGTGCCCAGCGTGGCGACCAGGCCGAAGAAGACGAAGACGTACACCTCTCCGAGTCCCTGGTAGCCGTAGGGCCGGTCGCCGCCGGTGTAGTACCAGGCCGCCAGGATGCTGAGGCCTCCGAGCACCAGCAGCGGCCACGTGCCGGTGACGGCCACGAGGACCAGCCCGGCGATCACGCCGACCCCGAACGCCGCGAACGCGGCCCGCTTCACCGCGCCGGGCTCGGCGAGTCGCTGGCCCACGAGGCGCACGGGCCCGACGCGCACGGCGTCAGTGCCGCGGATCCCGTCGGAGTAGTCGTTCGCGTAGTTCACCCCGACCTGCAGGGCCAGCGCCACGACGAGCGCGAGCAGTGCGAGCCCGACCGATCCGGCGTCGACGGCATAGGCCGAGCCCGTGCCGGCGAGGACCGGCGAGACGGCTGCGGGCAGGGTCCGCGGGCGCGCGCCGGCGATCCACTGGGAGGTCGTGGCCATGGAGAGGAGGTCGGTCAGAGCCGGCGCAGGAAGTCCGGGTCGTCGTCCGGGCCGCGTGGACCGGCCCGGCGAGGGCCGAGGTGCGGGGGGATCTGCGGACGACCGGCGATGAACCAGGCCACCGGGCCGAGGACGGGGGCGATCACGATCAGCAGCACCCACACGATCTTCGGGAGCCCGCGGACCCGGTCGTCGTCGGTCTGGATGCAGTCGACCGCCGCGTAGATCGCCAGTCCGAGGACCATCAGCGGGATCAGGACGCGCAGCATGCGTCCCATGGTGTCACGGCGTCTCGGAGAACCGTTCGGCCAGGGCGATGCGGTCGGTCTTCCCCGGACCGCGGGTGGGGAGCGCGTCGACCACCAGGAGGGCACGCGGGAGCGCATGACCCGGCAGGGCGGCGCGCAGCCGGTCGCGGAGATCGGCCAGGGACGGCGGAACCCGGCCGTCACGCACGACGAGCGCGGCTGCGACGACCTGGCCCCACTCGGCGTCGGGGACGGCCACGACGGCGCAGTCGAGTGCCTCGGGCACCTGGGTCGCGATCGCCTCCTCGACCAGTCGGGGTGCGACCTTCAGCCCGCCCGTCGTGATGAGGTCGTCGAGGCGTCCGTCCACGTGCCACCGACCCTGCTCGTCCTGGTGGCCGGTGTCGTCGGTGCGGAACCAGCGGCTGCCGTCAACGTCGGTGCGGAACGCCTCGGCCGTGAGGTCGGGCCGTCCGAGGTAGCCCAGGGCGAGGGTCTGGCCGCCGAGGACGAGCCGCTCGTCCTCGATGCGGATCGCGCTGACGGGCAACGGTTCTCCGTCATAGACGCAGCCGCCGGCAGTCTCGCTCATGCCGTAGGTCGTCACCGCGTCGACGCCCGCCGCTCGGGCCCGGGCGAGGAGAGTGGGCGGGGTGCCCGCGCCCCCGACCAGGACCGCGTCCAGCGTGCACAACGCCTCCCGCCCCGCCGGGTCGTCCAGCAGGCGGGTGAGCTGGGTCGGCACGAGCGCGGTGTAGCGGCGGGGACCGGACAGGGCGCCGGCGGCCACGGCGAACCCGGCCGCCGTGAAGCCCCCGGCGAGGTCGAGGACCACCGGTTCGCTGCGAGCGAGGACGGAGCGGAACAGCACCTGCATCCCGGCGACGTGGTGGGCCGGCAGGGCCAGCAGCCACTGGCCCGGCCCGCCGAGCGCCGCATGGGTCGCCGTGCCGCTGGCCCGCAGCGCGTCGGCGCCCAGGACGGCGCGCTTGGGGCGGCCGGTCGAGCCGCTGGTGCCGACCACGAGGGCAGCGCCGTCGGGGACCGCGCTGCCGGCGAGGTCGGCGGCGAGGCCGGTGGCGACGACGGGCACTGCGGCGCCGGCTGCGAACGGCAGCAACGCTGGACCCGAGCCGTCCAGGGCCGCGGCCACGGCCCGCAGCAGGTCGCCGACCCCCTGCCCCGTGCGCACCTCCATCGGGATCAACGCGGCCATCCCACCATCGTCCCACCCGGGCTGTGCGTCGGGTCGCTGACCACACCGCGCGAGGTGGACGAGCCGTACCTCCCTCGCGGGCACGCCCCGAACCGGGAGCCAGCAGTGCGCGCGGCCTACGCTGCCGTCATGTTCGTGCCGCCGCTCGCCGACCTGCTCGACGGGCTCGTGGTCGTCCGGCTCCCGATGCGGGTGCGGTTCCGCGGCATCGACGTGCGCGAGGCGGCCCTGGTGCGCGGTCCGGTCGGGTGGGGAGAGTTCGCCCCGTTCCTCGAGTACGCCCCGCCGGAGGCCGCGACCTGGCTGGCCGGCGCGGTCGAGGCGGCCTGGGTGGGGTGGCCGGCCGCGGTGCGCCAGCAGGTGCCGGTGAACGCGACCGTGCCGGCAGTGGCGGCGTCGGGCGTCGCCGAGGTCCTCGCCCGGTTCGACGGTTGCCGCACCGCGAAGGTCAAGGTGGCCGAGCCCGGGCAGTCACTGGTCGACGACCTCGAACGGGTCGCAGCCGTGCGTGAGCAGCTCGGGCCCGAGGGGGCGGTCCGGGTCGACGCCAACGGCGGCTGGGACCTCGACCAGGCAAGGACCGCGCTCGCCGCGCTGGCGACCTACGGTCTGGAGTATGCCGAGCAGCCGTGCGCGTCGGTCGAGGACCTGGCGCGACTGCGCCGGGCGCTCGCCCACGACGGGGTGGACGTCCTGGTCGCGGCCGACGAGTCCATCCGCAAGGCCGAGGACCCGCTCCGCGTGGTGCGGCTCGAGGCCGCGGACGTGGTGGTCCTCAAGGCTGCGCCCCTCGGGGGTGTGTGGCGCGCGCTCCGGATCGCCGAGGAGTGTGGGCTCCCGACCGTGGTGTCCTCGGCGCTGGACACGTCGGTGGGCATCGCGTCCGGCGCCGCGCTGGCCGGGGCGCTGCCCGACCTGCCGTATGCCTGTGGGCTGGGGACCGTGGGACTGTTCACCCGCGACGTGTGCGAGCCGCCGCTGCAGCCCCGTGGTGGGCTACTCGGGGTGGCGGCCGTGACCCCCGACCCAGGTCTGCTCGAGGAGCTCGCGGCTCCCTCGGAGCGTGTCGCGTGGTGGCGGGCCCGGGTGTCCGACTGCCATGCGATGCTCATGGCGACCGCGCGTGACGCCGACCGATGAGCGGCGCCGGGACGAGCCGGAACGGGAGCGACGCCGATGGAGATCACCTGGACCTGTCTGTTCCTCGACTGCGTCGAGAGCGTCGCTGACGACGCCTGGGACTTCTGGCGGAGGGCGACCTCCAGCACGCTGGCCCCGGCCCGCGGCGAGCACGGGGAGTTCTCCACGCTGGCACCGAAGCAGGGTGACGCGTGGCTGAAGCTGCAGCGCGTCGGGGGTGCGGGCGGCGTGCACCTCGACCTGCACGTGGTCGACCGCGCGGGTGCCGTGGCGGAGGCCGTCGCGCTGGGAGCCGGGGTGCGGCGCGAGCTGGACGACATCACCGTCCTCGCCTCGCCGGGCGGCTTTGCGTTCTGCGTGGTCGAGGACGCCGGGGCCCGCCGCGTCCAGGTCCGCGACGGCCTCGCCACCATCGCCGACCAGCTGACCCTGGACATCCCGTCGGAGGAGTATGAGGCGGAGGGCGCGTTCTGGGCCGCGCTCACCGGGTGGGAGCAGCGGCCGGGGTCGCTGCCGGACTTCCGGTCGCTGGCGCGGCCGCCGGAGATCCCGGTGCGCGTCCTCCTGCAGCGGTTGGAGGACCCCAGCGGCGTGGTCCGCGGCCACCCGGACTTCGCCTGCCGTGACCTGACGGCCGCCGTGGGCGAGCACCAGGGCATGGGGTCACGCCCGATCTCCGGCGGCCGGTTCTGGACCGTGATGGAGCACCCCTCGGCAGGCGTGTACTGCTTGACCGTGCGGAACCCGCAGACCGGCACGGTGGGCTAGCCCGCGAGCGCCGCCCGCCCCCGCAACGGTGTCCACAAGGCGGCTCAGCACCGGAAGTTCTCCACACCTGCTCGTCCGGCGATGGCGCCGCTCCCGCCCGTCCGGTGGGCTGGGGCCATGTCTGACCCCCACCGTCTTCGCGCCCAGGCCGCGGGGCTGCGCGAACGGGCCCGCGCGCTCGAGCACCGCGCCCGGGCCGTGGCCGCACTGGTCGACGTCCGGTGGCGGTCGGCGGCGGCGACGGCGTTCCGCCGCCAGGTGGGAGACCGCGCGGCCGAGCTGATGCGCACCGCCGAGGCCGTGGATGCGGCCGCAGAGGCGCTCGAGGCTCATGCGCGGGCCGTGGCCGAGGCGCAGGAGCGGGACGGGGGGCTCGGCCGGTGAGTGACGGCCTCGAGATCGTCTCGGGCCCGACCGCGACCGCCGTGGCGCTGGACGACCTTCACGCGGCGGCGGTGCGGGTGGTCGCCGTCGCGGGCGAGACGGCCGAGACCGGTCTCGTCGCGGCGACCCTGGCCAGCGACGTCGACCTGCTGGTGAGCGTGGTCCGCTCACCGGTGACCGGGCTGCGCGTCGAGGCCGCGCTCTGGTCGGCTGCCGGCGCCGCGGGCGTCGAGGCCGGGCTCCTGGCCGGGCTCGGTTCGCGGATCGGGCTGACGGTGCTGGCCTACGCCGCGGCCGAGCGCCAGGTCGAGCTGCTGGTGCAGGGTGTCCAGGACCTCGTCTCGGTGCTGCTGCTGCCCGCCGCGGAGGTGGTCATCCTGGCCACGGTCGCTGCGGAGGCAAGGGGTGTGCCCGCCGTGTCCGGGCTGGAGACCCTGGCCTTCCACGCCCCCGGCACCATGGAGCTCGTCGCCGGAGGGCTCGTGCCGGTGATCCCGGGGTTGGTGGCAACGGCCCGCCGAGCCAGCTACGGGATGCTGCTGACCGAGCACGGGTCGGTGGTGGTGACCCGTCGGGCGGCCCGCGAGGAGGCCGGTCCGACCGACCTCGCGGAGCTGGTCGGATCGGGCACGGACCTCGGCACGGGACGGGATGCCGCGGTGCGCGTCACCCTGGTCCACGGTCCCGATGGAGCACCCGGGTGGATCGTCCAGGTTCCCGGGACCCAGGTCTGGGGGCCGGTGGCGGGGTCGCTGCCCTTCGACCTGACCAGCGACGTGCTGTTGCTGACCCAGCAGGACGCCGCCGTGGCGGCCGGAGTGACGAGCGCTCTCGACGACGCGGTCGCCGCTGCGCAGACCGCGGGGGAGGCGGGGCAGCCGGTGCACCGGTGATGCTCGTCGGGCACAGTCAGGGCGGGATGACCGCTGCCGCCCTCGCGGCCAGCCCGACGTTCGCCGCTCGTCACCACGTGACTCACCTGGTGACCTACGGCGCCCCGATCTCCGACGTGCCGGTGCCGGCCTCGGTGCAGGTCCTCTCGCTCGAGCACCGGCAGGATCCCGTGCCACGGCTCGACGGCGACCCCAACCCCCGGCGGACCGGGTGGGTGACCGTGACCCGCGACCTGGCCGAGGATCCGGACGTTGCGGGGCGGCTGGTGGCGACGCACGAGATCGACGAGTATGCCAAGACGGCGTCAGCGGTCGATCGGAGCAACGACCATGCGGTGCGCGAGTGGCTGGCCGGGAGCCGTGCCTTCCTGCCAGGCGCAGGGGCAGCCCCCGGACGCCCGCATGTCGTGGTGCGCGAGTACGACCTGCGACGGATGGGGCCACCGTGATGAGAGGATCGCCGCGTGAACCCGGCCACCACGCTCGCGAGGGTGCTGGTCGACGAGCTGGTGCGGTGTGGGGTGCGCGAGGCGGTGCTCTGCCCCGGGTCGCGGTCGGCCCCACTGGCCTACGCGTTGGAGCGAGCCGACCGCCAGGGCCGCCTCCGCCTCCACGTGCGGGTCGACGAGCGCTCGGCTGCGTTCCTGGCGCTCGGGCTGGCCAAGGTCTCACGGCGTCCGGCGGTGGTGGTCACGACTTCGGGCACCGCTGTCGCCAACCTGCATCCAGCGGTGCTGGAGGCGAGCCACGCCGACGTCCCGATGCTGGTCATGAGCGCGGACCGCCCCGCCGAGCTGCTCGGGACCGGAGCCAACCAGACGACGGTGCAGCCGGGCCTCTTCGGCGCCGCGGTCCGGTGGTCCTCGGTCATCCAGGCCCCCGAGCGGGCGCCGCTCCCCGTGGGCGCGACGGGTGGCGGCCGCGCCGGAGGCGCTCTCGGGCAGTCACCGGCTGGGCACGAGGCCAGCTCGTGGCGTAGCACCGTGTGCCGGGCCTGGGCGGCGAGCACCGGCGCGCTGGGCGGACGACCGGGACCTGTGCACCTCGACGTGCAGCTGCGCGAGCCACTGGTGCCCGAGTCGGCGCCCGGAGCCGTCCCTGGTGGCCAGGGCGACGGCTCGAGCGGCGACACCGACCGACCGGGCATCGACATCCCCCCGACGACCGGTGTGTCGACCGATGCGGGGCCCGGTCCCGGAGTCGATCCGGTGGCCGGGCGTCCGGCGGGCCGTCCCTGGGTGGCGCTGCCCGGCGGGCCCGACGCCGCAACGACCGAGCCGGGCGGGTGGGGGAGCGGCTCCGTGCCGACGCAGCGTGTGGCGGACCATCCGCGCACGCTCGTGGTCCTCGGCGACCTGCCCGAACCCGACCAGACCGCTGCAGCGGTGCAGTGGGCGGCGACGCGGGGGTGGCCGGTGGTGGCCGAGCCGTTCGGCGCCCACGACCGCGCGGCTGTCCTGCGCGGAGGCTCGCTGTTGCTGACGGCCACGGACTGGGTGACAGCACACCTCCCCGCGCGGGTGGTGACCGTCGGCCGGATCACCTTGTCGCGCCACGTCTTTGCGCTGCTCGGTCGCCCCGGTGTCCTGGTCGAGGCCGTCACCGCACATCCGGACTGGACCGACCCGTCCCACGTGGTCGAGGCCGTGTACCCCTGGTCCGCCGTGGCGCGGGAGCTGTCCGACCTGCCGGGTCCGCCCCGGTCCACCGGTTCCTCAGCAGCAGGTTCCTCGGCAGGCGGGTCCTCGGCTGGCGGGTCCCCGGCCGGCGGCTCCTCGACTGCCGGGTCCTCAGCTGCCGGCTCCACGGCTGCCGGTTCCTCTCTCCCCGGTCGTCTCACCAGCTCCTCGTTCACCACCGTCTGGCGGGAGGCGGCGACGCGACTGGTCGACGAGCTCGAGCCGGCGCCGTGGCCGAGCGGCCTCGCGGTCGCCGGCACGCTCCTGGGCGCCCTGCCCGAGGACGCCTGCCTGTTTGCGGCGTCGTCCAACGCCGCACGGGACCTGGACCTGTCCGGTGCCGCAGGTCCGCGAGGGCTGCGCGTCGTCGCCAGTCGCGGGCTCGCCGGCATCGACGGCTGCGTCGCGACCGCGGTGGGCCTCGCGCTCGCCGGCGCGACACCGAGCTACGCGCTGGTCGGTGACCTCGCCTTCGTGCACGATGCGGGTGCCCTCGCCATCGGCCCGGGGGAGCCGCGACCCGACCTCACCGTGGTGGTGGCCAACGACGACGGCGGCGGCATCTTCGCCCTGCTCGAGCCCGGTGACCCGGCCGGGGGTGAGCGGATCGCCGCCTTCGAGCGGATCTTCGGCACTCCCACCGGAACCGACCTCGCAGCGCTGTGTCGGGCGTTCGGGGTGCCCCATGTCGTGGCAGACTCCCCGGACACGCTGGCCGCACAGGTGCGCTGCGCGCCCTCTGGCCTGCGTGTCGTGGAGGTGCGGCTCGACCGGGCGCGGCACCGAGAGATCCACGCGCAGCGGCGATCCTCGGTCTCTGAGGCCCTGCGCAGGATGGAGGAACCGTGAGACCAGGAGGTCGGACCCCCCGGATGGCCGACGTCGCCACCCGAGCCGGGGTGTCGCACCAGACCGTCTCGCGAGTGGTCAACGGGTCGCCCAACGTCTCGCCCCACACCCACGCCAGGGTGGTCGAGGCGATCGAGGAGCTCGGGTACCGCCCGAACCGGCTGGCACGCGCACTGGTCACCCAGCGCTCGGGACAGATCGGGGTCTGCGTCGCGCGGCTGGGCTACTACGGCCCGTCGAGCATGGTGACCAGCATCCACACCGCAGCCCAGAAGGCCGGGTACGGCATCCAGCTCGCCGTGCTGCAGGACGTCACGGCGAAGAGTGTGCGCGGTGCGATCGACCACCTGGTCGCCGAGGGTGCCGAGGCCATCGCCCTGATCACGCCCGAACGCACGGGGCTGGCGAGCGTCGCCGGCTCCCAGCTCACGGTCCCGGTGGTGATGCTCAACGCCTCGCCGGCGGCATCCACGACGACGGTCAGCGTGGACCAGGCCGCGGGGGCACGCCTGGCGGTCGAGCACCTGATCTCCCTGGGTCACCGCAGGATCGCCCACCTCGCTGGCCCTGAGGGCTGGGCCGAGACGACCTCGCGCCAGCAGACCTGGCGCGAGGTGATGACCGAGGCCGGTCTGCCGACCACAGCTCGGGTGGTGGGGGACTGGAGCGCCGCCGACGGGTACCGCCTCGGCGCCCACATCGCCGAAGCGGGGGTCACAGCGGTGTTCTCCGCCAACGACCAGATGGCGTTGGGGCTGTTGCGGTCGCTGGCCGAGCGCGGCATCCGGGTGCCCGAGGACATCAGCGTCATCGGGTTCGACGACATCCCCGAGGCCGGGTATCTCCGGCCACCGCTGAGCACGGTCCGGCAGGACTTCGACGCGCTGGGGACCGCGGCCATCGAGCTCCTGCTCGAGGCGATGCGGGGCGCCACGCCCCCGCGGGCGATCGCCGTGACGCCCGAGCTCATCCTTCGCGGTTCCACCGGTCCGGCCCGCGAGTGAGGCATGCGTGAGGCACGTGTGAGGGGTATGTGTGAGGGGCGAGGGCATGCGTGAGGAGTGTGCGCGAGGGGTATGCGTGGAGCAGATCTGACGCCGGCCCGCCCACCGAGACTCTCCGTCACGAATGGGTCACAGCCTGGTGCCATCATCCCCGACCGGGTTGACACCGCCCGAACTGATCGGCAATGTTAGCGCTCACAACGAGAGCCTCCACCGTGTGGACGAGGCTCCCCAGCACGCGAGAGGCGTTCGATGACGAACGAGCACCAAGGTCGGACCTACGTGGTCGGCGTCGACTTCGGCACCCTGTCGGGCCGGGCCCTCGTGGTCCGGGTGGAGGACGGTGCCGAGCTCGCCTCGGCCACCACCGACTACCCACATGCCGTGCTCGAGACGACCCTCCCCGCGACCGGTGCGGCGCTGCCGCCCGAGTGGGCCCTGCAGGTTCCCGACGACTACCGCGAGGTGCTGCGCAGCGCCGTGCCCGAGGCCGTGCGCGCCGCCGGGATCGACCCTGCCCACGTCGTGGGCATCGCCACCGACTTCACGGCCTGCACCATGGTGCCCACCCTCGCCGACGGCACGCCCCTGAACGAGGTCGAGCGGTTCGCCGGCGAGCCGCATGCCTATGTCAAACTCTGGAAGCACCACGCCGCCCAGGCCCAGGCCGACCGGATCAACGACCTCGCCGAGAAGCGGGGCGAGTCCTGGCTGGGCCGCTACGGCGGCTTCATCTCCTCGGAGTGGGAGTTCGCCAAGGGCCTGCAGCTGCTCGAGGAGGCGCCTGCGGTCTATGCGGCGACCGAGCACTGGGTCGAGGCCGCGGACTGGATCGTCTGGCAGCTGTGCGGCAGCTATGTCCGCAACGCCTGCACCGCCGGCTACAAGGGCATCTACCAGGACGGCGCCTATCCCAGTGTCGAGTTCCTCGCCGAGCTCAACCCTGGTTTCGCCGACTTCGTCAGCGCCAAGGTCGAGCACGAGATCGGCCAGCTGGGCGCGGCCGCCGGAACCCTCACCGAGGAGGCGGCCGGGTGGACGGGGCTGCCCGCGGGCATCGCGGTCGCCGTCGGGAACGTGGACGCACACGTGTCGGCCCCTGCGGCTCAGGCCGTCGAGCCCGGTCAGATGGTGGCGATCATGGGCACCTCGACCTGTCACGTGATGAGCGGCGCCGAGCTCCACGAGGTCCCCGGCATGTGCGGGGTCGTGGAGGGCGGCATCATCCCGGGGCTCTTCGGCTATGAGGCCGGGCAGTCCGGTGTCGGCGACATCTTCGGGTGGTTCGTCCGCAGCGGCGTGCCCCCCGAGTACCACCAGGCCGCGGCCCAGCGCGGCCTCGGCATCCACGAGTACCTCACCGAGCTCGCGAGCAGTCAGCCGATCGGCGGTCACGGCCTCGTCGCCCTCGACTGGCACAGCGGCAACCGCTCGGTCCTGGTCGACCACGAGCTCTCCGGCCTGGTCATCGGCCAGACCCTCGCCACCCGCCCCGAGGACACCTATCGCGCGCTGCTGGAGGCCACCGCCTTCGGCGCGCGCACGATCGTCGAGACCTTCAACGACTCGGGCGTGCCCGTCAAGGAGTTCATCGTCGCCGGCGGACTCCTGCGCAACCCGGTGCTCATGCAGATCTATGCCGACGTGCTCGGGATGCCGCTGTCGGTCGTCACCTCGGCACAGGGCCCGGCTCTCGGCTCCGCGATCCACGCGGCGGTCGCGGCCGGCGCTCACGCCGACATCCGCGCGGCGGCGGCGGCGATGGGCGGGCGCGAGCGAGCGGCCTACCAGCCGATCCGCGCCAACGTCGCCGCATACAACCGCCTGTATGCCGTCTATCGCGAGCTGCACGACCACTTCGGTCGGGGTGGTAGCGACGCGATGCGCCGACTCAAGGCGATCAGGCGGGAGGTGCTGGCATGAGCATCTTCACCGGACCCGCCGTGCGGGACGCGATCCAGGAGCTCCGCGAGTCGGTCTCCTCGCTGCACGGCGAGCTCACCCGTTATGAGCTCGTGGTCTGGACCGCGGGCAACGTCTCGGCCCGCGTCCCCGGCGAGGAGCTGCTCGTGATCAAGCCGTCGGGCGTCTCCTACGACGACCTTAGCCCCGCCTCGATGGTGGTCACCGACCTGGAGGGCGAGCTGGTCGAGGGCAGCCGGATGCCGTCCTCGGACACCGCAGCCCACGCCTACGTGTATGCGAACCTGCCGGAGGTCGGTGGTGTGGTGCACACCCACTCCACGTACGCCACGGCCTGGAGCGCAGCGCGCAAGCCGATCCCGTGCGTCCTGACGATGATGGCCGACGAGTTCGGCGGCGACATCCCGGTGGGACCCTTCGCGCTGATCGGCGACGACTCGATCGGCCGCGGCATCGTCGAGACGCTGCGCGGCAGCCGGTCTCCCGCGGTGCTGATGGCGGCACACGGTCCGTTCACCATCGGCGTGGACGCTCGCGCAGCGGTCAAGGCAGCCGTCATGCTCGAGGAGGTGGCTCGAACCGTGTACATCGCCCAGCAGCTGGGCAGTCCCGAGCGGATCGACCAGGGCCTCATCGACAGCCTCTACGAGCGGTACCAGAACGTGTACGGACAGCAGACGAGCAAGGAGAGCAGCGACCGTGGTTGAGCAGGTTCCGCAGCGCGGCCAGATCTGGTTCCTCACCGGGAGCCAGGGCCTGTACGGCGAGGATGTCGTGGCCCAGGTCATCGCGCAGTCCAAGAGCATCTCGGACGCCCTCGCCGCGGCTGACGCCGTCGTCGCCGACGTCGTCGCCAAGCCGATCCTGACCGACTCGGGCTCGATCCGGCGAGCCATGCTGGAGGCCAACAGCGACGACTCCTGTGTCGGGGTCATCGCGTGGATGCACACGTTCTCCCCGGCCAAGATGTGGATCGCCGGGCTCGATGCGCTGCGCAAGCCCCTGCTGCACCTGCACACCCAGGCGGGCCGTGACCTGCCGTGGGCCGACATCGACATGGACTTCATGAACCTCAACCAGGCCGCTCACGGCGACCGGGAGTTCGGGTTCATCCAGTCCCGCATGGGGGTTCCGCGCAAGACGGTGTCCGGCCACGTGTCCGACCCCGACGTGATCGCCCGCGTGGCCGTCTGGTCGCGGGCCGCGACGGCGTACTCGGCGCTGCGCCAGATGCGCCTGGTCCGGTTCGGCGACAACATGCGCGACGTCGCGGTCACCGAGGGCGACAAGGTCGAGGCCGAGATCCGCTTCGGGGTCTCGGTCAACACCTATGGCGTCCAGGACCTCGTGGCGGTGCTCGACCAGGTCGCGGACAGTGATGTCGACGCGCTGGTCAGGGACTACGACGAGCTGTACACCGTGGCGCCGGAGCTTCGCGCGGGAGCCGAGCGACACGAGTCGCTGCGCTACGGAGCAAGGATCGAGCTCGCGCTGCGCACCTTCCTCCAGGACGGCGGCTACACCGCGTTCACCACCAACTTCGAGGACCTGGGCGGTCTGCGGCAGCTCCCCGGCCTGGCCGTGCAGCGGCTGATGGGCGACGGCTACGGCTTCGGGGGAGAAGGCGACTGGAAGACCTCGGTCATCCTGCGCACCCTCAAGGTGATGGCGCACGGCCTGCCCGGCGGCACCTCGTTCATGGAGGACTACACCTATCACCTCGAGCCCGGCAACGAGCTGATCCTCGGAGCGCACATGCTCGAGGTCTGCCCCAGCATCGCGGCCGAGCGCCCGACCCTGGAGATCCACCCGCTCGGCATCGGGGGTCGCGAGGACCCGGTGCGGCTGGTGTTCAACGGCGCCCCGGGAGAGGCCGTCATCCTCGGCATCTGCGACCTCGGCGACCGGTTCCGTCTCGTCGGCAACACCGCGACCGTGGTCGACCCTCTGGCGGAGCTGCCGAACCTGCCCGTCGCGCGCGCCGTCTGGCGCCCCCACCCCGACCTCAAGACCTCGACCCAGTCCTGGCTCCAGGCAGGCGGGCCGCACCACACGGTGCTCTCCACGGCGCTCACCGCCGAGCACCTCTACGATTTTGCCGAGATGGCGCGTGTCGAGCTCGCGCTCATCGACGACACCACGACCACCCGCGGTTTCCTGCAGGAACTGCGGTGGAACAGCGCCTACTATCGCCTCGCGCAAGGCCTGTGACGCACGACCCGCACCACCAGCTCGACTGAGCACTACTCCTCACCTGAGGAACCCCACAGCCGGGTCTTCGGACCCGGATAGGTCCCCGCGGGGACAGAACGGAGCAACACCAGTGCGCAAGCTCATCGCCGCCGCTGCCGTCGGCGCCCTCGCCATGGGCCTGTCGGCCTGCGGACGCTCGACGGACCAGGGATCAGCAGGCAACGACCTCTCGACCAAGGGGACGATCGGCGTCGCCATGCCGACCAAGACCTCCGAGCGGTGGATCAAGGACGGCAGCTACATGAAGGAGCAGCTCGAGGCTGCCGGCTACAAGGTCAACCTTCAGTACGCCAACGACGACATCCCGACCCAGGTCACCCAGGTCAACGACATGGTGACCAAGAAGAACCAGATCCTGGTCGTCGCCTCCATCGACGGCACGGCCCTGAAGGGTGCGCTGTCGGAGGCCAAGGACGCCGGCATCCCGGTCATCGCCTATGACCGCCTGCTGCGGGACACCGACGCCGTCGACTACTACGCCACCTTCGACAACCTCAAGGTCGGCAACCTGCAGGCCGAGTCGCTCCTCGCGGGCCTGGAGGCCAGTGGCGCGCCCAAGCCGTGGAACGTCGAGCTGTTCGCCGGGTCCCCCGACGACAACAACGCGACCTTCTTCTTCAACGGGGCCATGGAGGTCCTCCAGCCGAAGATCGACGACGGCACCATCAAGATCCCGTCGGGCGAGGTGGCCTTCAACAAGGTCGCGACCCTTCGCTGGGACCCGGCCACGGCCAAGAAGCGCATGGAGAACGTCCTGACCAAGTCGTACTCGACGGTGGACGTGAACGGTGTCCTCTCGCCTTACGACGGTCTGTCCCGTGGCATCATCGCCGCCCTCAAGGGCAGCGGCTACGGCAGCGGTGGCAAGACCCTGCCGGTCGTCACCGGCCAGGACGCCGAGCTCGAGTCGGTCAAGTCGATCCTCGCGGGTGAGCAGTACTCCACCGTGTTCAAGAACACCGGCGACCTCGCCAAGGCGACCGTCGCGATGATCCAGGAGATCGCGGAGAAGAAGACCGTGACCGTCAACGACACCGAGTCCTACGACAACGGTGTCAAGAAGGTCCCGACCCAGCTGCTCGACCCGGTGGCCGTCGACAAGGCGAACGCCAAGCAGGTGCTCCTCGACGCGAAGTACTACACCGAGGCCCAGCTCAACTGATCCACTCGTCCTGTCGGGACGGCAGCTCGTTGCCGTCCCGACGGGACCCGATCAACTCGGTGGGGCCATGATGGACCCAACGCAGCAGGCCGGCTCCTTCCGAGCCGGCACCACAGCGAGACACGAAGGCGTGGCGAATGGATACAACGCTGCTCTCGATGAACTCCATCACGATGGAGTTCCCGGGCGTCAAGGCCCTCGACGAGGTGGACCTCCGGGTCCAGCGCGGCGAGATCCACAGCATCTGTGGTGAGAACGGCGCCGGGAAGTCGACCCTGATGAAGGTCCTCTCCGGGGTGCACCCGATCGGGACCTACTCCGGCGAGATCGAGTTCGACGGCAAGCTCAGCGAGTTCAAGAACATCCGGGACAGTGAGCACGCCGGGATCGTCATCATCCACCAGGAGCTCGCGCTCATCCCCGAGATGACGATCACCGAGAACCTGTTCCTCGGCAACGAGCACGCCAAGGTCGGCGTGATCGACTGGCTGGCCAACCGCCAACGCGCGGTCGAGCTGCTGGCCCGCGTGGGACTGCAGGAGAACCCCGACACCCAGATCAAGAACATCGGCATCGGCAAGCAGCAGCTCGTCGAGATCGCCAAGGCGCTGGCCAAGAACGTCAAGCTGCTCATCCTCGACGAGCCGACGGCTGCCCTCAACGACGCCGACTCGGCCCACCTCCTCGACCTGCTCGCCGGGTTGAAGGCCAAGGGCATCACCTCGATCATGATCAGCCACAAGCTCAACGAGATCGAGCAGATCTCGGACTCGATCACGATCATCCGCGACGGCAGGTCGATCGAGACCCTCGACGTGCGCGGTGGCGAGGTCAACGAGGACCGGATCATCCGCGGGATGGTCGGGCGCGACCTCGACCACCGCTACCCGCCGCACGACTCGAACATCGGTGAGATGCTGCTGGAGATCCGTGGCTGGACCGTGTCGCACCCGCACGACGCCGATCGCCTGGTGGTCAAGAACGCCAGCCTGAGCATCCGCCGCGGCGAGATCGTCGGTCTGGCGGGGCTGATGGGCGCCGGGCGCACCGAGTTCGCGCGCAGCGTCTTCGGCCAGTCCTACGGCACCAAGGTCAGCGGCGAGATCCGCAAGGAGGGCAAGCTCCTCAACCTCAAGAACGTGCGTCAGGCCATCGACAGCGGCCTCGCCTATGTCACCGAGGATCGGAAGTCCCTGGGGCTGAACATGCTCGACACCATCAAGGTCTCGATCACCGCAGCGGGCCTGAAGCAGATCCGTCACAACTTCGCGGTCGATGAGAACGCCGAGATCGTCGCGGCCGAGAAGTACCGCACGTCGATGCGGATCAAGGCACCCTCGATCGAGGAGGGTGTCGTCAAGCTCTCGGGCGGCAACCAGCAGAAGGTCGTCCTCGGGAAGTGGATGTTCACCGAGCCCGACGTGCTGATCCTCGACGAGCCCACCCGGGGCATCGATGTCGGCGCCAAGTACGAGATCTACGAGATCATCAACCAGCTCGCCGACAGCGGTCGTGGTGTGTTGGTCATCTCCTCCGAACTTCCCGAGCTGCTCGGGTTGTGCGATCGCATCTACACCCTCAGCGCAGGAGTCATCACCGCCGACGTCCCCCGGGACCAGGCGGACCAGGAGACGCTCATGCGCTACATGACCCAGAGGAAGGCTGACTGACATGGCTCTGTCCACCGAGCCGGAGGCCGCGCAGGCCACACCCCCGGAGCGCCGCGGCGAACCCGCGGACCACGTCGGGCTGGCCGCGCAGATCCGCAAGACCCTGCAGGGCAACGTCCGCCAGTACGGCATGATGATCGCCCTGCTGCTCCTGATGCTGATGTTCTACGTGCTGACTGACGGACTGTTCCTCCAGCCGCGCAACGTCACCTCGCTCCTGGTCCAGAACGGCTACATCCTGATCCTGGCCATCGGCATGGTGATGATCATCATCGCCGGCCACATCGACCTGTCGGTGGGTTCGGTCAGCGCCTTCGTGGGTGCGAGCGTCGCCCTGGCGATGCAGTCGTGGAACCTCCCCTGGCCGCTGGCCATCCTGCTGGGCATCGCACTCGGCGCGCTGGTGGGCGTCTGGCAGGGCTACTGGGTGGCCTACGTCGGCATCCCCGCGTTCATCGTGACGCTGGCGGGCATGCTCCTGTTCCGCGGGCTGGACCTGCTGATCCTCAACGCCCAGAGCATCACGGTGCCCGAGGGGTTCCAGAAGATCGCCAACGGCTACATCCCTGATGTGGGACCGAACACCGGGTACCACAACCCGACGCTGATCCTGACGCTCATCGCGATCGCGGTCATCGTCTACCTCGAGATGAGCCGCATCGCCGACCTGCGCAAGTACGGCATGGAGGTCCCGCCCATGGCGCTGACCGTCATCAAGATGGTCGTGGTCAACGGCCTGCTCGTGGTCTTCATGCTGCTGCTCGCGTCCTACAAGGGCATTCCGGTGGTCGGCCTGATCCTCGGCGGGCTGGTGATCTTCTACACCTTCCTGACCCAGCGCACCGTCCTCGGCCGGCAGATCTACGCGGTCGGTGGCAACGCCAACGCCGCCCGGCTCTCCGGTGTCGACACCCGCAAGGTCGACTTCTTCGTCCTCATCAACATGGGCGTCCTGGCCGCGATCGCCGGCATGGTCTTCACGGCCTACCTCAACGCCGCCAACCCCAAGGACGGCGTGGGCTTCGAGCTCGACGCCATCGCGGCGGTGTTCATCGGCGGCGCCGCGGTCGCCGGTGGTGTCGGCACCGTCGTCGGGTCGATGATCGGTGGCCTGGTCATGGGCGTGCTGAACCTGGGCCTGGCCAACATGAGCGTCGACTCCAACTTCATCCAGATCATCAAGGGCCTGGTGCTGCTCGGCGCCGTCGCCTTCGACGTCCGCTCCAAGGCCCAGGGCAAGCCCAGCTTCATCGGGATGATCATCAAGGGCATGAACCGCAGCAAGGCCGGCGAGCCCGGCCCGGTCGTCGAGGAGACCGCCAACCCCGACGGCTTCCGCAACGCGAGCCGGTCCCACACCGAGGGCAGCGACTCCCTCGGGGACCACCGCCCCTAGGGCGACCCCGATCACGGGTCCGGGGTGCGCGCGACGCGCGCACCCCGGACGTGGGAGGAAGTTCGTTGCCCTGGCGACGAGCTTGCTCCCATCTGTGGTTTCAGTACGCGACGCCGGCGGCGGGCAGGGTCGGGGTCGCCATCGCCAGGGTCAACCGCGCGACGGCGCCGGCGGTCAGCTCCTCGACGATGCCCTGCTCCTGCTGAGCCGCCGGGCTGCGCTGACCGAGGTAGGCCGAGCCGAGGGCCTGCACGGGCAGGCGGAGGTCAGCGGCGTCCTCGGTGCGTACACAGGTGGCGGGCGCGGCGGAGTCGGTGCAGGCGAGCCGCCAGCGTCCCTCGTTCCACGGGCAGAACGGGTCGACGACGTCCAGGACCACGTCGACCGGTGTGGCATAACCCCGTTGGGCCATCGCCGCGCCGACGTCGACCAGCCGCAGCCAGCCGGCGTCGTACACGTCGATCTTGACCCCGCGAGGTCCGCCGAGCCACCACACCAGCGGGTCGTCGAGCCACCGTCCTGACAGGGTCACCTCGGAGACCAGGTCCATGTCCAGCAGCCGTCGAGCCAGGGCGAACAACGCTCCGGAGTCGGCGGCCTCCATCTCCCAGCAGCGCAGCGAGCCCTCGGGCTTGCCACCCTCCCACTTGGAGGACCGCTGGAAACCGGCGTAACCCACGTCGACCCCGTCGCGCTGGGCGAACAGGACCCGTTCGGGTTCGGACCCACGACGGCCGGCGGGGAAGTCGCGGGTGATCCCGATGCTCATCCGCTCGGGGCGGACCACGCCGCCCAGCCGGTGTCCCGACACCCGCTCCTGGAGCCGGGCCAGCCGCTGCCCGACGCCCTCGTCGGCGTGCCAGACCGACGCGGTGGTGACGGTGTCGGCGGAGGCGACGACCGCGTCGGGTGCGGTGAGGCTCGCCCCGCGAGCGGTGCTGAGTGACGCCTCCAGGGTGGCCACGGCATACCCGAACCGGCCATAGATGGTGGGCTCGGAGGCGTGCAGCCCGGCCAGGGCGATGCCGGCGTCGTGGGCGCGGTCGAGCTGGTGGCGGATCATCTGGGTCAGCAGACCGCGACGGCGCTGGTCGGGGTCGATGCCGACCCAGGTGAGCCCGTCGATCGGAACCGGTCCGATCCGCCCGCCCGGCAGCGGTATCCCGAGCCGCAGGTCGAACGTGCTGTAGACCCCCGCGAACGGCGGTCCGCCGGTCGGGGTGATCGCGAAGCAGCGGTCGACGTCGAGCATCGAGCGGATCGCATCGGCGGGCTCCGCCTCCTCGAAGAAGAAGGCGAGCGTGTCGACGTCGACGAACGCCTGCATCGTCTCGGCGGTGACGGGGACGATCTGATAGGCGTTGCCCTCGGCTGGCTCACTCACCCGGTGATCGTGGCAGAGCTCAGCCGTCGTTGTCGCCGGAGTTCTACCGTCAGCTCATCGGGTGACCACGCGAGAGCGGACGACGCGGCCGGATCAGCGCGGCATGCGGGTGAGCGCGTCGCGCATCGGCACGAGCTTGGCGTCGGACTCGGCGACCTCGTCCTCGGGATCGGAGCCGGCGACGATCCCGCAGCCGGCGAACAGCCTGATCTCCGATGGGTGGTCAGGCTGAAACGCCCCGCAGCGCAGCGCGATGCCCCACTCTCCGTCCCCGGCCGCGTCCATCCAGCCCACCGGACCGGCATAGCGCCCGCGGTCCATCTCCTCGAGCTCGGCGATCAGCGCGTCGGCGGCCGCCGTGGGCGTGCCGCAGACGGCCGCCGACGGGTGCAGCGAGGCGGCCAGCCCGAGCGAGGTGGAGGTGTCGCTGAGGACCCCCGCGACATCGGTCGCGAGGTGCATCACGTTGGCGAGGTGCAGGACGAACGGCGCCTCGGGCACGTTCATCGACAGACAGTGCGGGTGGAGGGCGTCGGCCACCGACCGCACGGCGTACTCGTGTTCCTCCAGGTCCTTGGACGACCTCGCGAGCGACGCGGCGAGGGCGAGGTCGTGCTCGTCGTCGCCGGTCCGCTGGATCGTGCCGGCGAGAACCCGTGAGGTGACCAGGCCGCGCTCGAGGCGCACCAGCAGCTCGGGAGTTGCGCCGACCAGCCCGTCGACCGCGAACACCCACGTCGTGTCGTATTCCTCGGCGAGGCGCTGCAGCAGCCACCGGACGTCGATCGGGGACGACGCACGTGCCGCGAGGTCACGGGCGAGCACGACCTTGTCGAGCGCACCGGAGGTGATCCGGCCGACCGCCTGCGCGACCGCGCCCGCCCACTCGGCGGTGGACAGCGAACCGTCCGCGAACGTCACGTCGCGAGGTGCGGGAGGGCTGGGCTGGGTCGGAAGCAACGTGGCGCCGGGCACCGAGCCCTCGCCGAGGGTTGTCACCCAGGTGCGCCCGTTACGCCGCCCGACGATGACCTCGGGCACGACCAGCGTTGCGCCAGAGGGGGATTGGGCAGAGTAGGACACCGAGCCGAACGCGACGGGCCCCGTGCCGGGCAGGTTCACCTCGTCGCGCACCACGGCTGACCCCACGACCCGACGCCACCACTCCTGTGCCTCGTCGAACCGCGCTCCACCGTAGGTCGTGGTGCTCAGCGCCCGACCCCATCCGACCAGCCCTTCACCACGGCGTACCCAGCTGCTCAGCATCCGCGGGTCCTCGGCGACGGGCAGCAGGGTGAGCAGGGCGGCCGCATCAGCCGGCGACTCCGACAGCTCCACGGTGCGCACCACCAGCGGTGCGGCACCAGGGCGAAGATGAGCCCCGTCAGGCTCGGGGAGCGAGGTCATGGTGGTCGCCAGCCTACGGCTCGGGTGCCTGCGGCAGGATGGGGGTATGACGCGTGCCTCCCTCGAGAAGCAGCCCCGGGACGTCGCCGCGATGTTCGACGGCGTGGCCGTTCGCTATGACCTCACCAACGACGTCCTCTCGCTCGGTCAGGACCGGCTCTGGCGCCGAGCCGTGGTGCGCGCGGTCGATGCCCGCCGTGGCGAGCGGGTGCTCGACATCGCCGCGGGCACCGGCACCTCCAGTGACCCCTTCGCCGACGCCGGTGTCGACGTGGTGCCGGCGGACTTCTCGCTCGGCATGCTCAGGGTCGGCAAGCGCCGCCGCCCCGACCTCGGGTTCACCGCCGCCGACGCCCTGCACCTCCCGTTCGCGGACGGGTCGTTCGACGCCGTCACCATGTCGTTCGGGCTGCGCAACGTAGCCGACTCCGTGCAGGCGCTCGCCGAGTTCCTCCGGGTGACGCGTCCGGGCGGGCGGCTGGTGGTGTGCGAGTTCAGCCAGCCGGTCAACCGCGGGCTCCGGACCGTGTACTCGGGGTACCTCATGCGCTCGCTTCCGGCGGTCGCGCGGCGGGTGTCCTCCAACCCCGAGTCCTATGTCTACCTCGCCGAGTCGATCCAGGCCTGGCCCGACCAGCAGGCCCTGGCCGAGGTCGTCTCCGAGGCCGGTTGGCAGGGGGTTCGCTGGCGCAACCTCACGGGCGGGATCGTGGCGCTGCACCACGCGACGAAGGCGGCTGTCGACGCACCGCTCGGGTGACCAAAGGGTTAGGTCGACCTTACTCATCAGTGTCGACCTACCGGGAATACACTCCCCGGAGAGGTGATCGTGAATGACTTCACAAGCGTCGGGCGGGAGTGTGAGCACGGCAATGATGGGTGAGCAGACGTCGTCCGGGACCATCGCCGATGCTGCGGCGACCGAGTCGGCGCAGGTCATCGTGGTCGGTGCGGGTCCTGCCGGGACCGCGACCGCCGCCTACCTGGCGATGGCTGGCATCGATGTCCTCCTGCTGGAGAAGACCGAGTTCCCGCGCGAGAAGGTCTGCGGTGACGGCCTGACCCCACGTGCGGTCAAGGAGCTGATCACCCTCGGGATCCCGACCCCGGAGGACGAGGGCTGGATCAAGAACCACGGGCTGAGGATCATCGGCGGCGGCATGCGGCTGGCGCTGCCCTGGCCCGACCTCGCGAGCTTCCCGCCCTATGGCCTGGTCCGCACCCGCCAGGACTTCGACGACATCCTGGCCCGTCACGCGGTGAAGCACGGCGCCCGGTTGCACGAGGCCACGAACGTCACGGGTCCGCTGCTCGACGCCCGAGGCACGATCATCGGTGTCACGGCCCGCGCCATGGACGAGAAGGGCCATGCGACCGGCCCCGAGCTCACCTACCGCGCGCCACTGGTGATCGCTGCCGACGGCAACTCCTCGCGGCTCTCCCTGGGCATGAACCGGCCCAAGCGCGACGACCGCCCGATGGGTGTGGCCGTCCGCACCTACTACACGAGCCCCCGACACGACGACGACTACCTCGAGTCCTGGCTCGAGCTGTGGTCCACCGACGCTGACGGCAACAGGATCCTACTGCCCGGCTACGGCTGGATCTTCGGGGTCGGTGACGGCACGTCCAACGTCGGTCTCGGCATCCTCAACACCTCCTCAGCGTTCGGCAAGACCGACTACAAGGACGTCATGCGCCGCTGGGTGGCGACCATGCCGCAGGAGTGGACGTACTCCGAGGAGACGATGGTCAGCCCGATCCGGGGAGCCGCGCTGCCCATGGGCTTCAACCGCCAGCCGCACTACGCCGACGGGCTGCTGCTCGTCGGCGACGCGGGTGGCATGGTCAACCCGTTCAACGGCGAGGGGATCGCCTATGCCATGGAGTCCGGCCGGCTCGCTGCCGAGGTGATCGCCCAGGCGTTCGCGCGGGGCACCGATGCCGGGCGCGAGCGCGTGCTGCAGTCCTACCCCTCGGTCATGGGCGACGCGCTCGGCGGCTACTACACGCTCGGCCGCTACTTCGCCCAGATGATCGGGAACCCCGAGATCATGCGCCTGGCGGTGAAGTACGGCCTTCCCCGCACCACGCTGATGCGCTTCCTGCTGAAGGTCATGGCCAACCTCGCCGAGCCTCACCAGGGCGACGCGGGTGACCGCATCATCAACGCGCTGTCGCGGATGGCGCCGGACGCATGAGGACTGCGCCGAACACGCTGGCCCGCGCCGGAGGTGCGGCAGGCCGTCGCCCCCCTAGGATTGTGACCCAGACCACGGCGCGCGAGACCCCTGCAGGCTCCGCGCAGCCGACGAGACGAAAGGTGCGTTGAGGCCGGTGGACGTCAACCCCTACATCCCGCTGGTGTTCCTGCTCGCGATCGGCGGCGGGTTCGCGGTCTTCTCCGTGTTCGCCGCGTCGATCGCAGGCCCGAAGCGCTACAACCGGGCCAAGCTCGACGCCTACGAGTGCGGCATCGAGCCCACGCCGCAGGCCGCGGGCGGCGGCAAGGTGCCGATCAAGTACTACCTGACCGCGATGCTCTTCATCATCTTCGACATCGAGAGCATCTTCCTGTACCCGTTCGCGGTCTCCTTCGACAAGCTCGGTCTGTTCGCGCTGGTCGAGATGGTGCTCTTCATCCTCACCGTGTTCGTCGCGTATGCGTACGTCTGGCGGCGTGGGGGGCTGGAGTGGGACTGACCGAGTGCGAACCCGGACAGGGACGAGGACGGCACGTGGGCACAGTGAGCAAGGGATGGTCTGATGGGTGTTGAGGAGAAGCTGCCGGCCGGCTTCCTGCTGACCACGGTCGAGCAGGTCGCCGGCTACATGCGCAAGAGCTCGGTCTGGCCCGCGACGTTCGGTCTGGCCTGCTGCGCGATCGAGATGATGGCGGTCGGTACCCCCGACTACGACATCGCCCGGTTCGGGATGGAGCGGTTCTCCGCCACTCCCCGTCAGGCCGACCTGATGATCGTGGCCGGCCGGGTCAGCAACAAGATGGCGCCGGTCGTCCGCCAGGTGTACGACCAGATGCCCGAGCCCAAGTGGGTCATCTCGATGGGCGTCTGCGCCAGCTCCGGGGGCATGTTCAACAACTACGCGATCGTCCAGGGCGTCGACCACATCATCCCGGTCGACATCTATCTGCCCGGCTGTCCGCCGCGGCCGCAGATGCTCCTCAACGCGATCATCAAGCTCCACGAGCAGATCCAGGGCAGCAAGCTCGGCGTCAACCGGGTGGCCGCTGCTCGAGCGGCGGAGGCCGCTGCGTTGGAGGCCACCCCGACGCACGAGATGAAGGGTCTGCTCGCCTGATGCCCGAGCAGGAGGAGGACGCGCAGCCCAGGGCCACCGCCAACAGCAAGCCGGACGGCACCGCGGCGGAGCCGCAGCCCGCGGCCACCGAGCCGACCACGGCAGCGGCGACCGAGAAGATCGCGGCGGGCGCACCGGCGCCGACCCCTGCCGACACCAAGGCAGCAGCCGACCTCGGCAGCACGACCGGCGACGGGCTCCCGGCCCCGCTCGGCACCACGCCAGACCCGGTGGTCGTCGGGGTGCGGCAGGGCATGTTCGGCCCGTCCGAAGGAGGCGACACGTCTGGCTACGGCGGCCTGGTGTCCCCGATCCTGTTCCCCGCCGCGGCAGTTCGGCCCTACGGCAGCTACTTCGACGGCGTGGCCGACGCGCTGGAGGCAGCGCTCGGCGGGACCGGCAGCTCGTGGGGACAGGCGATCCAGCGAGTGGTGGTCGACCGCGGCGAGCTCACCCTGCACGTCGAGCGCGGGGCCCTGCCGACCGTCGCCCGCGCGCTGCGCGACGACCCGGCGCTGCGGTTCGAGATGTGCACCGGGGTCTCCGGCGTGCACTACCCGGACGAGACCGGCCGCGAGCTGCACGCCGTGTACCACCTGCTTTCCATCACCCACGGCGGCCGGCGAGTCCGCCTCGAGGTCAGCTGCCCCGAGCAGGACCGCCACATCCCGTCGGTCGTGCAGGTCTATCCCGCGGTCGACTGGCACGAGCGCGAGACGTGGGACATGTTCGGGATCGAGTTCGACGGCCACCCGGCCCTGACCCGGATCCTCATGCCCGACGACTGGCCGGGCCACCCGCAACGCAAGGACTACCCCCTCGGCGGAATTCCTGTGGAGTACAAGGGCGCCACAGTTCCTCCGCCGGACCAGCGGAGGTCGTACACCTGATGAGCGACGACACGAACGACGTCTTCTACGAGACCGAGGAGCCGCAGGGCGGCAGCACGGCCACGGCCACCGACGACCGGCACCGCGACATCTTCGCGACCTCGCTGGCCGACGAGGCCGACGGTGCGGGCGCCCACGTCTTCAACGCAGTGGGCGGTGACTGGGACAGCCTGGTCGACGAGGCCGCCGCGCTCCACGAGGAGCGCATCGTGGTCAACATGGGTCCGCAGCACCCGTCGACCCACGGCGTGCTCCGGCTGATCCTCGAGCTCGACGGGGAGACGGTGACCGAGGCCCGCGCCGGGATCGGCTATCTCCACACCGGCATCGAGAAGAACATGGAGTACCGCACCTGGACCCAGGGCGTCACGTTCTGCACCCGCATGGACTACCTCACGCCGCTGTTCAACGAGACGGCGTACTGCCTGGCTGTGGAGAAGCTGCTCGGGATCACCGACCAGATCCCCGAGCGGGCCACGACCATCCGTGTGCTGATGATGGAGCTCAACAGGGTCACCTCCCACCTCGTGGCGCTGGCCACCGGTGGGATGGAGATGGGCGCCACCACCGTCATGACGGTGGGTTTCCGCGAGCGCGAGCGGATCCTGTCGATCTTCGAGATGGTCACCGGGCTGCGCATGAACAACGCCTATGTCCGCCCCGGTGGGGTGTCGCAGGACCTGCCTCCTGGCGCGATCGACAAGGTGCGCGACACGATCCCGCTGGTGCGCAGGGGTCTGGGTGAGCTCGAGCTGCTGCTGAACGAGAACCCGCTGCTCAAGGGTCGCACCGTCGGCGTCGGCTATCTCGACCTGACCGGCTGCATCGCCCTGGGCATCACCGGTCCCGTGCTCCGCTCGGCGGGCCTGCCCCACGACCTGCGCAAGCTCGACCCCTACTGCGGCTACGAGACCTACGACTTCGAGGTCAAGACGCGCGAGAACTGCGACGCCTACGACCGGCTCCGGATCCGCATCGACGAGATGTACGAGTCGCTCAAGATCGCCGAGCAGTGCCTCGCCCGGCTGCAGGGCGACACGGGCCCGGTCATGGTGGCCGACAAGAAGATCGCCTGGCCCGCCCAGCTCGCCATCGGCAGTGACGGCATGGGCAACAGCCTGGATCACATCCGCGAGATCATGGGCTCCTCGATGGAGTCCCTGATCCACCACTTCAAGCTGGTGACCGAGGGCTTCCGGGTGCCAGCGGGCCAGGCCTACGTCGCCATCGAGTCGCCCAAGGGTGAGCTCGGGGTCCACGTGGTCTCCGACGGTGGCACCCGCCCGTACCGCGCCCACTTCCGTGACCCCTCGTTCAACAACCTCCAGGCCACCGCCGCGATGTGCGAGGGCAGCCAGATCGCCGACGTCATCGTCGCGGTCGCCTCGATAGACCCGGTGATGGGAGGCGTGGACAGGTGAGCCACGGTTTTGGTGGAGAGCAGTCCGCATCGGGCCACCTGGTGGTGGCCGAGGAGAGCAAGGAGCCGTACGACCCCGAGGTGCTCGCCGGTCTGCACCAGGATGCCGAGGCGGTCATCGCGCGGTACCCGCAGAAGCGGTCCGCGCTGCTCCCGCTGCTGCACCTCGTCCAGAGCGTCGACGGCTACGTCACCGGACGCGGGATCGACTTCTGCGCAGACGTGCTGGACCTGACCGCCGCCGAGGTGTCCGGCGTCGCGACGTTCTACACGCAGTACAAGCGGCACCCCAACGGCGAGTACACCGTCGGGGTCTGCACCAACACGCTGTGCGCGATCATGGGCGGCGACCAGATCTGGGACTCGGTCAGCGAGCACCTGGGGATCGGTCACGACGAGACCACGCCCGACGGCAAGGTCACCCTCGAGCGCATCGAGTGCAACGCGGCCTGTGACTACGCACCCGTCGTCATGGCCAACTGGGAGTTCTTCGACAACCAGACGCCGGCCTCGACCAACCAGCTCGTCGACGACCTGCGCGCCGGCAAGGACGTGGTCCCGACGCGAGGCGCCTCCCGGGTCTGCACCTTCACGGAGGTCTCGCGCACGCTCGCCGGCTTCTCCGACGGGCTGGCCGACGAGGGCGTCGGTGCGGGTCACGCCTCGCTGGTCGGTCTCGTCCTGGCCCACGAGAACGGCTGGGAGGCACCGGGCTCCGACGGAGCCAAGCCCGAGCACCAGGCCCAGGCCACCTCCTCGAAGATGGCGCCCGGCCTGTCCAGCTCGACCGACACCCCCTCCAACGACCCCGACGAGTTGGCCGGCACCAAGCTGGCCGGCGACGGAAAGTGAGCCGCGAGATGGCGACCACGCTCACCCCGATCCTCACCAGGTTCTGGGACGACCCGCAGTCCTGGACGCTGGAGACCTACGAACGCCACGAGGGCTACCAGGCCCTGCGCAAGGCGATGTCGATGGAACAGTCCGCCCTGGTGCAGATGGCCAAGGACTCAGGTCTGCGCGGGCGCGGCGGCGCGGGCTTCCCCACCGGTATGAAGTGGAGCTTCCTGCCTCCTCCGGACGGCGGGCCTCGCTATCTCGTGATCAACGCCGACGAGTCGGAGCCCGGCACCTGCAAGGACATCCCGCTGATGATGGCGGCGCCGCAGTTCCTCATCGAGGGCGTTGCGATCACGTCGTTCGCGATCGGCTGCAACCACGCGTTCATCTACCTGCGTGGGGAGGTGGTCCACGTCTACCGTCGCCTGCTGCGGGCGGTCGAGGAGGCCTATGCCGCCGGATACCTCGGCAAGAACATCCTCGGCTCGGGCTTCGACCTCGACGTCACGGTCCACGCCGGCGCCGGCGCCTACATCTGTGGTGAGGAGACCGCGCTGCTCGACAGCCTGGAGGGCCGCCGTGGCCAGCCGCGCCTGAAGCCGCCCTTCCCCGCGGTCGCCGGCCTGTATGCCCGTCCGACCGTGGTCAACAACGTCGAGTCGATCGCCTCGGTGCCGCCGATCCTGCTCCACGGCGAGCAGTGGTTCGCCGACATGGGCACCGAGAAGTCCAAGGGCTTCGGCATCTTCAGCCTCTCCGGCCACGTCAAGAAGCCCGGGCAGTACGAAGCGCCGCTCGGGATCACCTTGCGTGAGCTGCTCGCCATGGCCGGCGGCATGCGCGACCCCAACCACCCGCTGAAGTTCTGGACCCCCGGCGGCTCGTCGACCCCGCTGTTCACCGACCGCCACCTCGACGTGCCGCTCGACTTCGAGTCGGTCGCCGCCGCCGGCTCGATGCTCGGCACCCGCGCGCTGCAGATCTTCGACGACACGACCTGCGTCGTGCGTGCTGTCGACCGGTGGACCGACTTCTACCGGCACGAGTCCTGCGGCAAGTGCACGCCGTGCCGCGAGGGCACCTGGTGGCTCAAGCAGATCCTCGGCCGGCTCGAGGAGGGTCACGGCTCGGAGGAGGACCTCGAGAAGCTGCTCGACATCTGCGACAACATCCTGGGTCGCAGCTTCTGCGCCCTGGGCGACGGTGCGACCTCGCCGATCACCAGCAGCATCCAGTACTTCCGCGAGGAGTACCTCGCCCACCTCACCGAGGGTCGGTGCCCGTTCGACCCCCGTGACTCCACCCTCTTCGCCCAGGAGAAGGCTTCCGTCTCATGACCGCCGTAGCCGACCAGCAGGGACAGGCCCCCGCACCCGTGGAGCTGGTGAGTCTCACCATCGACGACATCCCGGTGTCGGTGGCCAAGGGCACGCTGGTGATCCGCGCTGCCGAGCAGATCGGCGTGCAGATCCCGCGGTTCTGCGACCACCCCCTGCTCGAGCCGGTCGGTGCGTGCCGACAGTGCCTCGTCGACGTCGCGACCGCGGGCCCCGACGGCACCTACCGTCCGATGCCCAAGCCGCAGGCCTCGTGCACGCTGAGCGTCTCCGAGGGCATGCAGGTCAACACCCAGCTCACCTCCAAGGTGGCCGACAAGGCGCAGCAGGGCGTGATGGAGCTGCTGCTGATCAACCACCCGTTGGACTGCCCGGTGTGCGACAAGGGTGGCGAGTGCCCGCTGCAGAACCAGGCGATGTCCAACGGTCGTGCGGTGTCGCGGTTCGAGGACGTGAAGCGCACCTATCCCAAGCCGATCAACATCTCCTCCCAGGTCCTCCTGGACCGCGAGCGCTGCGTGCTCTGCGCCCGCTGCACCCGCTTCTCCGACCAGATCGCCGGCGACCCGTTCATCGCGCTGGTCGAGCGGGGTGCCCTCCAGCAGGTCGGCATCTATGAGGAACAGCCGTTCGAGTCCTACTTCTCCGGCAACACCGTGCAGATCTGCCCGGTGGGCGCGCTGACCGGTGCCGCCTACCGGTTCCGTTCGCGCCCGTTCGACCTCGTCTCCACCCCGAGCATCTGTGAGCACTGCGCGTCGGGATGCGCCACGCGCACCGACCACCGCCGCGGCGTCGTGCTGCGGCGGATGGCGGCCAACGACCCCGAGGTCAACGAGGAGTGGAACTGCGACAAGGGTCGCTGGGCCTTCACCTATGCCACCGCACCGGACCGGCTGACCATGCCCATGGTGCGGGGCGAGGATGGCGACCTCCGGGTCGCCTCGTGGCCCGACGCCCTCGCTGCCGCCGCGGCAGGCCTGGCGGCGGCCCAGGGCGTCGGTGTCCTGGTCGGTGGCCGGGTGAGCGGTGAGGACGCCTACGCCTACGCCAAGTTCGCGCGAACGGTGCTGCGCTCCAACGACATCGACTTCCGCGCCCGGCCGCACTCAGCCGAGGAGGAGCAGTTCCTAGCCAGCCACGTCGTGGCCACCGGACCGGCCGGCGGTGCGGTCACCTTCAGTGACCTCGAGCGGGCGACGTCGGTCCTGCTGGTCGGGCTCGAGGCGGAGGAGGAGGCCCCGTTGGTCTTCCTGCGCCTGCGGAAGGCGTTCCTCCACCACAAGACCCGCGTCTACTCGGTCGCGCCGTTCGCGACCCGCGGACTGGACAAGATGGGCGGCACGCTCATCGCCTCTGCCCCCGGCACCGAGGCCGAGGTCCTCTCCGCCCTCGCGGCGGGCGCCGACACGAGCTCGCCGTCGCGCGAGGCCCTGGTCGCTGCCGCAGAGGCGCTGCGGTCCGACGGTGCCGTCATCCTGGTCGGCGAGCGGCTCGCGACCGTGCCGGGCGCGCTGTCCGGTGCTGCGGCGCTGGCCGCTGCGACCGGTGCCCAGCTGGCCTGGGTCCCGCGCCGTGCGGGCGAGCGCGGCGCGCTCGAGGCCGGCGCCCTCCCCTCGCTCCTGCCCGGCGGCCGCCCGGTCTCCGACCCGGTGGCGCGCCAGCAGGTCGCCGACGTGTGGGACGTGATGGGGCTCCCGACCGAGCCCGGTCGTGACGCCGCCGCCATGGTGAGGGCCGCGACCACCGGTGCGATCAAGGCCCTGGTCGTCGGCGGGGTCGACCCCGGTGACCTCGCGCTCGCCGCGACCGAGGAGGGCCTGGCCAAGACCTTCGTGGTGTCGCTGGAGCTGCGCGCCTCAGCGGTGACCGACGTGGCCGACGTCGTGCTTCCGGTCGCCCCCCACGCGGAGAAGGCCGGGGCGTTCGTCAACTGGGAGGGGCGGGTCCGCGACTTCGAGGCCGCCCTGCACAGCAGCGCGCTGTCCGACCACGGCGTGCTCGACCTGCTCGCCAGCGAGATGGGTTCCTTCCTGGGCACCCGCACGCTCCACCAGATCCGTTCGGAGATGCAGGACCTCGGACCGTGGGACGGCGACCGGGTGGCGGCTCCGCAGGTGGCACCTGCCGACGCGCCCGAACCCGGTGAGGGGCAGGCGATCCTGGCGACCTGGGCTCACCTGCTCGACCGCGGCCAGCTGCAGGACAACGAGCCCTACCTCGCCGGTACCGCTCCCCGCGCCCGCGCGCGGTTGTCAGCGGTCACGGCCGCGGCGCTGCACGTCGCCGACGGTGAACCGCTGAGGGTGAGCACCGAGCACGGCTCGATCACCGTGCCCGCGGCCATCACCGAGATGGTCGACCACGTCGTGTGGCTGCCGACGAACTCGACCGGCTGCGCCGTACGCTCCACCCTGGGCGTCGATGCCGGCGCCGCTGTCACCGTCACTCGAGGAGGTGCGGCGTGACCTCGCTGATCGCCCTGCCGTCACTGCTTCCGATGGCGGACAACCCGTCGGCCGACTTCAGCGACACCCCGCTGTGGCTGTCGCTGGTCAAGGCCGTCCTGATCTTCGTCTTCCTCCTGGTGAACACCCTCGTCATGATCTGGTTCGAGCGTCGGGTGATCGGCCGGATGCAGCAGCGTCCGGGACCGAACCGCACCGGTCCGTTCGGTCTGCTCCAGACGCTGGCCGACGGGGTCAAGCTGGCGCTCAAGGAGGACCTCGTCCCCAAGAACGCCGACAAGGTCGTCTTCGCGCTCGCGCCCGCGATCGCCGGTGCGATGGCGTTCGTGTCGTTCGCGATCATCCCGCTCGGCCCGACCGTCAACCTGTTCGGACACCGGACCCCGCTCCAGCTCACCGACACCCCCGTGTCCGTCCTGCTGGTGCTCGCGGTCGCCGGCGTCGGGGTCTACGGCATCGTCCTCGCCGGCTGGTCCTCCGGATCGACCTACCCGCTGCTCGGTGGCCTGCGCTCCACCGCCCAGGTCATCTCCTACGAGATCGCGATGGGGTTGTCGCTGGTCGCGGTGTTCCTCTACAGCGGGTCGATGTCGACCTCGCAGATCGTCGCCTCGCAGAAGGACCTCTGGTACATCCTGCCCGCGTTCTTCTCCTTCGCCGTCTACGTCGTGACGATGGTGGGCGAGACCAACCGCCTCCCGTTCGACCTCGCCGAGGGCGAGGGCGAGCTGACCGGCGGGTTCCACACCGAGTACTCGTCGCTGAAGTTCGCGATGTTCTTCCTCGGTGAGTACGTCAACATGTTCACCGTCGCCGCCCTCGCCACCACCGTGTTCCTCGGCGGCTGGCAGGCGCCCCCGGGCATCGCCGCGATCAACGACGGCATGTTCAACGAGGGCTGGTGGGGATTCCTGTGGTTCTTCATCAAGCTCTGGGTGTTCATGTTCTTCTTCGTCTGGCTGCGTGGCTCGCTGCCCCGCGTCCGATACGACCAGTTCATGCGGTTCGGGTGGAAGTTCCTGATCCCGGTCACGCTGGCCTGGGTGGTGGCCGTGGCCTTCATCCGCGGCGCCCAGCTCGGATACTTCGGTGACTCCGCGGTGCAGCTGTTCGGTCGGCAGTTCCCGGTCGCGTCGCTGGTGATCATCGGCGTCATCGCCGTGGGTGCCCTCGCGGTCACCTGGGTGCTCGACAGCCGGGCCGCCGCCACCCGGGACGCCGAGGAGCAGTCCAAGCGGCCCGAGGAGATCGACCCGTTCGCCGGCGGGTACCCGGTGCCGCCGCTGCCCGGGCAGCGGCTGCGCGAGCCCGGTCCGGCCCTGACGTCCGGACCGGACGTCGAATCCGTCGTCACCACCAAGGAGACCAGCCGTGGCTGACCCGAAGAAGGACTCCAGCGGAGGCGGACTGCTCTCCGAGCTGTTCGCACCCGTGGGCGGGTTCGGCGTCACCTTCGCGACGATGTTCCGCAAGCTGGAGACCGAGGAGTACCCCGAGAAGAAGCGCCCGACCCAGCCGCGGTACCACGGTCGTCACCAGCTCAACCGGCACCCGGACGGGCTGGAGAAGTGTGTCGGCTGCGAGCTGTGCGCCTGGGCCTGCCCGGCCGACGCCATCCTCGTCGAGGGCGCGGACAACGACGACAGCGACGGCGGCGACGGGCGGTTCTCGCCGGGTGAGCGCTATGGCCGCGTCTACCAGATCAACTACCTGCGCTGCATCTTCTGCGGGTTGTGCATCGAGGCGTGCCCGACGCGCGCGCTGACGATGACCAACTTCTACGAGCTCGCGGACAACAACCGCGCCGACCTGATCTTCACCAAGGAACAGCTGCTCGCCCCGTTGCAGGAGGGCATGCTCCCGGCTCCGCACCCCATGGTCGAGGGGCTGGAGGAGCGCGACTACTACCAGGGTGCGGTGCTCAAGGCGACGCCGGAGCAGGACGCGTGGGTGCGGGACCGCCAGGCCCAGCCGGTCGACGGACAGGCACCCTCGGGCGACCCGGTGATCGGCGTCGACACCGTGTCGAGCCGCCAGGCGACCCGCGACACGAGCGAAGGGGTCCGCCGGTGACTGGTCTGACCGGGCCCTGCTCGTCGTCCCTCCGCGCCTCGCTCGTGCCTCTCTCGGATGCTCGGGAGGTCCTCGCATGACCGGCCTCGGCGAGCAGATCATGTTCTGGGTGATGGCCCCCATCACCGTCATCGCCGCGCTGGGGCTGCTCTTCGCCAAGAAGGCCGTCCACGTCGCGCTCTGCATGGCGCTGGTCATGATCAACCTCGGCATCTTCTACATCGCCCAGGGCGCGGACTTCCTCGGTGTGGTGCAGATCTTCGTCTACACCGGCGCCGTGATGATGCTCTTCCTGTTCGTGCTGATGCTCGTGGGGGTCGACTCCTCGGACTCGCTGGTGGAGACGCTGCGCGGGCAGAAGTGGTCTGCCCTGGCGCTCGCGCTCGGTCTCGGGTCGCTCATCTTCCTCGCGGTCGGTCAGGTCAGGCTCGGCGAGGTCGTCGGGGTCGACACGATCAACCAGGAGACCGGCAACATCACGCGGCTCTCCGAGCTGATCTTCGGTCCGTACGTCTGGGCGTTCGAGATCACCAGTGCCCTGCTGATCACGGCGGCGCTCGGGGCGATGGTGCTCACGCACCGTGAGCGCCTCAGCAAGCCGGTGAGCCAGCGCGACTGGTCGATCCGCCGGTTCCAGTCCGGCGAGAACCTCGCGGGACTACCGGTGCCCGGCGTGTACGCACGGCACAACGGCGTGGACACCCCGGCCCTGCTGCCCGACGGCAGCCCGAGCGAGCTCTCGGTGTCGCGGGTGCTCACCGCGCGCGAGCAGGTCGCGCTGCCCGGCCAGTACTCCGCCGCCGAGCACGACATCGAGCTGGAGATCGAGGAGGGTTCCGAGCGATGACGCTCATCAACTACATCTATCTCTCGGCGACCCTGTTCGCCATCGGGGGTGCGACGGTGCTGATGCGCCGCAACGCGATCGTGGTGTTCATGGGGGTCGAGATGATGCTCAACGCGACCAACCTCGCGTTCGTCACCTTCGCCCGGATCCATGGCGACCTCGACGGACAGGCCATCGCGCTGTTCGTCATGGTGGTCGCCGCGGCGGAGGTCGTGGTCGGCCTCGCCATCATCATCGCGATCTTCCGAGCCCGACGGTCGGCCTCGGTCGACGACGCCAACCTGTTGAAGCTGTAGAAGGAGCCCACCGGTGAACTCCCTCATGGTGCCTGCCGCCGAAGGAGCGACAGCAGTCGCGGCCTCCGGCGTCACGGCATACGCCTGGCTCCTGGTGGCGCTGCCGCTGCTGGGTGCGGCGATCCTGCTGCTCGGCGGACGCCGCACGGACAGCTTCGGGCCGCTGCTCGCCACCGGTCTGTCGTGGGCCAGCTTCGTGGTCGGCGCCCTGATCTGGATCTCCATGATCGGCCGCGACCCGCAGGAGCGGGCCGCCTCGGTCCACCTGTTCAGCTGGGTGCCGGCCGGCTCGTTCAACCTGGACGCCGGGATCCTCGTCGACCAGCTCTCGGTGGCCTTCGTCCTGCTGGTCACCTTCGTCGGGTCGCTGATCCACGTCTACTCCATCGGCTACATGGAGCACGCTCCCGCCCACGACCCGGTCAAGCAGCATCACGCTTCGAGCCGTCGCCGGTTCTTCGCCTACCTCAACCTGTTCGTCGCGGCCATGTTGTTGCTGGTGCTGTCCGACTCCTACCTGCTGCTGTACGTCGGCTGGGAGGGCGTCGGCCTGGCCTCCTACCTGCTGATCGGCTTCTGGAACCACAAGCCCGAGTACGCCAGTGCGGCCAACAAGGCGTTCGTGGTCAACCGGGTCGGCGACCTCGGGCTGTCGATCGCGATCATGATCATGTTCGTCACCTTCGGGGCGGTCGACTTCGCGACGGTCTCGGAGAAGGCGTCCGGCGCGAGCGAGGGGGTGCTGACCGCGATCGGCCTGATGCTCCTGCTCGGAGCGTGCGGCAAGTCGGCCCAGTTCCCGCTGCAGTCCTGGCTGGGCGATGCGATGGCCGGCCCGACGCCGGTGTCCGCCCTCATCCACGCGGCGACCATGGTGACCGCCGGGGTGTACCTCGTGGTTCGCAGCGGCTTCATCTTCAACGGCGCACCCGACGCCCAGCTCGTCGTGGTCATCGTCGGCGCGATCACGCTGGTGTACGGGGCGGTCGTGGGTTGCGCCAAGGACGACATGAAGAAGGCGCTGGCCGCTTCCACGATGTCCCAGATCGGCTACATGATGCTGGCCGCGGGGCTGGGACCGGTCGGAGCCGCGTTCGCGATCTTCCACCTGATCACCCACGGGTTCTTCAAGGCGGGGATGTTCCTCGGGGCGGGCTCGGTCATGCACGGCATGAACGACCAGGTCGACATGCGCCGCTTCGGCGGGCTGTCCGGGGCCATGAAGATCACCTGGGTGACCTTCGGACTGGGGTGGCTGGCGATCCTGGGCGTTCCACCGTTCTCCGGCTTCTGGTCCAAGGACAAGATCATCGAGGCCGCGTTCATCGGAGAGGGCTGGCGCCCCTGGGTGTTCGGCCTGACCACGATGATCGCCGCGGGCATCACCGCGTTCTACATGTCGCGCCTGTTCTTCATGACCTTCCACGGCAAGAAGCGCTGGACCGATGACGTGCACCCCCACGAGTCCCCGCTGACCATGACCGTCCCGATGATGGTGCTCGCGGTCGGGTCGGGGCTGCTCGGTCTGGTGCTGTCGCTCGGCGGCACCTTCACCCACTGGCTCGCGCCGGTGGTGGGGGAGCACGGTGAGGAGCACCCGGTGCTGGCGGTCCCCGTGATCACCACCCTCACCCTCGTGCTCATCGTCGCCGGGGTCGGACTGGCCTGGATGCGGTACTGGCGTGAGACGGTCCCCCGGACCCAGCCCACCGGAAGCCTGCTCACCCGCGCGGCGCGCCGCGACCTGTACCAGGACGACGTCAACGAAGGTGTGTTCATGCGGCCAGGGCTCCACCTCACCCGCACGCTGGTGTTCGTGGACAGGAAGGGCATCGACGGTGGGGTCGGTGGTCTGGCCGCGCTCATCGGCGGGACGAGCAGCCGGATCCGCAGGCTGCAGAACGGCTATGCCCGTTCCTACGCCCTGACGATGCTCGCGGGCGTCGTCGCCATCCTCGGTGCAGTGTGGGTGATCCAGTGATGTCCGACTTCCCCTGGCTGACCACGATCGGGCTGATCCCCCTGATCGGCGCGGTCGTCCTCGCGGTGCTGCCGGAGTCCTCGGTCGCCCGGGCCAAGCAGCTCGCGCTCGGCTTCTCCCTGCTCGCCCTGGTGGCCGGCGTCCTGGCGACGCTGCAGTTCAAGATCGGTGGCACCGACCAGCAGTTCCAGCTCGTCGAACAGCACGAGTGGATCCCGCAGTTCGGCGTGTCCTATGCCGTGGGAGTGGACGGCATCTCGCTGACCCTCATCCTGATGTCGCTGGTGCTGACCCCCGTCTGCCTGCTGGCGGCGTGGGACGACGTCCCCGAGGGCGGCCACCGCGAGAAGTACTACTTCGCGCTCATGCTCGTCCTCGAGACCTTCATGATCGGGGTCTTCGCGGCCACCGACGTGTTCTTGTTCTACGTCTTCTTCGAGGCGATGCTGATCCCGGTCTACTTCCTGATCGGGTCCTACGGCGGCCCGCGCCGCCAGTACGCCGCGGTGAAGTTCCTGCTGTTCTCGCTGGCCGGCGGGCTGATCATGCTGGTCGCCGTCATCGCGCTGTACAAGTACGGTCCCGGGGGCACCGACGGCTTCCTCATCTCCTCGCTCACCGGGCTCGAACTGGACGCGACGCCCGAGCGGCTGATGTTCCTGGGCTTCTTCATCGCGTTCGCCGTCAAGGCACCGATGTGGCCGGTCCACACGTGGCTGCCCGACGCCGCCACCGAGGCCCCGCCGGCCACCGCCGTGCTGCTGGTCGGGGTGCTCGACAAGGTCGGGACCTTCGGGATGATCCGGTTCTGCCTCCAGCTCTTCCCGAACGCCGCCGAGTGGGCGACGCCGGTCGTGCTGACGCTCGCGGTCATCTCCGTGCTGTACGGCGCGCTGCTCGCGATCGGGCAGACCGACATCATGCGACTGGTGGCCTTCACCTCGATCAGCCACTTCGGGTTCATCGTCCTGGGCATCTTTGCGATGACCACGGTGGGTCACGCCGGATCGGCGCTGTACATGATCAACCACGGCTTCTCGACGGCCGCGCTGTTCCTGGTCGGCGCGATGCTCGTCGCTCGCCGCGGCAGCAAGCGCATCCCGGACTTCGGTGGCTGGCAGCGGGTGACCCCGGTCCTGGCCGGCGTGTTCCTCGTCTCCGGTCTGTCGGGCCTGGCCCTGCCCGGCCTCAGCTCGTTCATCTCCGAGTTCCTGGTGCTCGTGGGCACCTACCAGCGCTACCCCGTGGCCGCGATCATCGGAACCGTCGGCATCATCCTCGCGGCGCTCTACATCCTGCTGATGTACAAGCGGATGATGACCGGTCCGCCGCCGGAGCTCGCCGAGCCGGTGCGCGACCTCAACCTCAGGGAGAAGTGGGTCGTGGCGCCCCTCATCGCCGCCTTCATCGTCCTCGGCTTCTTCCCCAAGCTCGCGCTCGACTTCATCAACCCCGCCGTCACCCAGACGCTGACCTACGTCGGCGTCACTGATCCTGCGCCGACCGTGGCCGAGGGGAGCACCCGATGATGTCGGGCCTGAGCACCGCGCTGCCGGCCGTCTTCGAGCCGGCGAACGTCGACTACGCGGCGATCGCCCCGATGCTGATCGTCGCGGGCGGAGCCATGGTCGGGGTCCTCCTCGAGGCGTTCGCCCCTCGGGCGCACCGGTTCCGCGCACAGGTGGCGCTCTCGGTCCTGACCCTGGTGGCCGCCCTGGTCGTGCTGATCACGGTCTCCACCGACCAGATGGCCGAGACCCTGCGCGGAGCCGTCATCATCGACGGACCGGCGTTGTTCCTGCAGGGCGCGATCCTGGTCATGTCGGTGATGAGCGTCCTGGTCATGGCGGAGCCGTTCACCGGCAGGACACCGGACGCCTTCACGCCGATGGGCGCGGCGATCCCCGGGTCGCCGCACGAGGCGGCCGCGCTGCGCGCCGGTCTGCTCACCAGCGAGGTCTTCCCGCTGACGCTGTTCTCGGTGTTCGGGATGATGCTCTTCCCCGCGGCCGGTGACCTGCTGACCATGTTCATCGCCCTCGAGGTGCTCTCGCTGCCGCTGTACCTGCTGTGCGGTCTGGCGCGGCGTCGTCGACTGCTCTCCCAGGAGGCGTCGCTCAAGTACTTCCTGCTCGGGGCGTTCTCCTCCGCCTTCTTCCTGTTCGGCTCGGCACTGTTGTTCGGCTACTCCGGCTCGGTGTACCTCAAGGACATCGCCACGGCCATCAGCGCAGCGGACCCTGCCATGGAGGGCCTGCTCGTGCCGGGGGTGATCCTGGTGCTCATCGGTCTGCTGTTCAAGGTCGGTGCGGTGCCGTTCCACTCCTGGACCCCCGACGTGTACCAAGGCGCACCGACCCCCGTCACCGGCTTCATGGCTGCCTGCACCAAGGTCGCCGCCTTCGGCGCCATCCTGCGCGTGGTCTACGTCGGGATCGAGGGCAACCGCTGGGACTGGCGCTTCGGTGTGATCGCCGTCGCAGCGCTGACCATGGTCGTCGGATCGGTGCTGTCCGTGACCCAGACCGACGTGAAGCGGCTCCTCGCCTACAGCTCCATCGCGCACGCCGGGTTCATCCTGGTCGCCGTGGTGTCCTTCGACCGGCTGGGCGTGAGCGGGGTGCTGTTCTACCTCGTCGCCTATGGCTTCACGACGATCGCCGCCTTCGCCATCGTCGCCATGGTGCGGCAGGGCGGCTCGGAGGCCACCAACCTGACCCAGTGGGCCGGGCTCGGCAAGAACCACCCGGTCGTGGCGGGGGTGTTCGCGTTCCTCCTGCTCGCGTTCGCCGGCATCCCGCTGACGTCAGGGTTCACGGCGAAGTTCGCGGCGTTCTCCCCGGCCATCGCCTCGGGCGGTCGCTCGGGGGTCGCGCTGGTGATCATCGGCGTGCTGTGCAGCGCGATCACCGCGTTCGTCTACGTCAAGCTCATCGTCCTGATGTACTTCACCGACCCCCAGCTCGACGAGTCCGGTGACAGCGCGGTCGTGGTGGCCGAGTCCCCGACGGTGCTGACCACCATCACGGTGACCATCGGCGCCCTGGTGACCCTGTTGCTGGGTGTGATGCCGACCCAGGTCCTCGCGCTCGCTGAGGCGTCGGCCCAGTTCATCCGATGACCGCGCGCGGGCACCTCCCGTGAGCGGGACCCCGCCAGTCCTGGCCCTGCCCTCGGTGTCGGACGCGCTGTCGGCGCGCCTCCAGAACGGCCTGACCCGGGTCGATGACCTGTTGCGCCGAGAGGTCGACCACGACGACCCGTTCGTCGCCGAGGCGGCCGGTCACCTGGCCGCGGCAGGAGGCAAGCGGTTCCGGCCACTGCTGACCCTGCTGGCCTCCGAGCTCGGGTCGGGGATCTCCGACCAGGTCGTGGCGGCGGCCACCGGGGTCGAGCTGACCCACCTCGCGTCGCTGTACCACGACGACGTGATGGACGAGGCGACCGTGCGGCGTGGGGCGCCGAGCGCCAACGCGAAGTACGACAACTCGACCGCGATCCTCGTCGGTGACCTGTTGTTCGGGACGGCGTCCTGCATCATCGCCGACCTCGGGGCAGAAGCGGTCAAGATCCAGGCCCAGACGTTCGTCCGCCTCTGTTCGGGGCAGATCAGGGATGACCGACCCACCCCGGCCGGCGTCGACCCGGTCGAGTACTACCTCCAGGTCCTCGCGGACAAGACGGGCGTGCTCATCGCGACGGCCGCGCGGTACGGCGCGATGTTCGGGAACTGCGATGCCCGGACGGTGGCCGTGCTCACCGAGTTCGGCGAGCGGTTGGGGATGGCCTTCCAGCTCGCCGACGACCTCATCGACGTGGCTTCGGACTCCTCGTCGTCCGGCAAGACCCCGGGCACCGACCTGCGCGAGGGCAAGGCGACGCTGCCGGTGCTGTATGCCCGCAGGTCCAAGGACCCCGCCGACGACCGGCTCAAGGCGTTGGTCTCGGCGCCGCTCACCGACGACGCGCACCTCCAGGAGGCGCTGACGCTGCTGCGTCCGCACCAGGCGATGCGCCAGGCCCGCGAGCACACCGAGGGTGTGGCTCGTCAGGCTCAGGACGCCCTGTCCTCGCTGCCGTCCTCGCAGGCACGTGATGCGCTGGAGGCACTGGCTCGCGGGGTGGTCACCCGCGTCGGTTGACGCGGTCATGGGCGGACCGACGCGGGCGAGAAGTCGGGTGAGCCGGCGGATCCGCCCGATCCCTGGAACAGGCGGACCCACCGCGCTCGGTCTGGTGGGTGTCTGGGTAGCTGTGCGTGGGTGGAGCCGGGTGCGGCTGGGTCAGGCGTCGACGTGGGCGCGACGCGGGGCAAGACGCCACAGGGCCGCCCCGAGGGCGATGAGGGCGAACGCGGCCACGAGGTAGTGCGCGCCTGCGAAGCCCGTGTAGGCGAGGGTGGCTCCGCCGCCGAGGGTCGAGACGCCACCGACGAGAGTTCCGGGAGACTGGCTATACATGGGTCATGTCCTTCTGGATCGGGTCTTGGCTCTGTTGGGGTGAAGCGTTCTGGGTCGGTGCCGCCGCGGAGTTCCAGTGCGGTTCGGCGCCGATGAGGTGGTGACGGATCGCGTCGAGGAAGGCGGCCTGCAGCAACAGGTCATAGACCAGCTCGGGCAGGACGAGCAGGGCGAGGGCACGCGCGCGCCAACCGCCCGCCCAGACGGTGACGATGCGGTCGATCAGGAAGACCAGTCCGACGCTGGCCCACCACGGGTTGAAGTGCACCAGGCCGAGCGCAGCGTCCATGACCAGCAGGACGAGGTACAGCCCGAAGACGACGGTGCCGAGCAGGAGCGAGACCTGCTGGCCCCAGTATCGCCGGGTCACCGGCGTCCATCCATAGTCGCGCAGGTTGTCCAGCGCGCCGCGGTACCAACGGACCCGCTGACGGTGCAGGTCGCCGCGGGTCGCCATGAGCTCAGTCGTCGTGCGGCACGCGGTCGGGGACACCAGCTTCCAGCCGAGGTGCTTGAGCGCCAGCGTCAGCTCCATGTCCTCGGTGATCGCCTGGGGGTTGTAGACCCGTCCGGGCGGTCCGGGGAGCATGCGCCCGCGGGCGGCAGCGGCCTCACGGAGCGCGGCGACGCGGAACACCGCCGACGTGCCCGTCAGCACCATGACGCGGCCGGTGCGGCGGATGTCGCGGGCGTACCGGGTGTACTCGTTGGCCTGCGCCTGCTCCAGAGCGGACGTCGCCAGCTCGCCGTGGAAGATGCCACCGACCGCGCCGATGGTGAAGTCGTGTGCGAGACGCTCCGTGGCCACCGCGGTGAACTCCGGTGTCGCCACGGTGTCGGCGTCGAGCACCATGACCGCGTCGTGGTCGCCGGCGTCGGCCAGGATCAGGTCGAACGCCTGGTTCAGCGCTCCAGCCTTCTTGTCCCGGTTGTCGATGGTCTCGATGACGTAGGCGCCGTGGGCGCGAGCCACCTTGACCGTGTCATCGGTGCAGTTGTCGGCGACCACGATGACCAGGTCCGGCGGCCGATGCTGACTCTGCAAGGAGTCGATCGCCTGGCCGATGCAGGCGGACTCGTTGTGGGCAGGAATGACCGCGAGCAGGCGCGGAAAGCCCTGACGCCCCCAGACGCGAAGCACAGCTGACCCCCTTCAGGCCCTGACGCGAGCCCGCTTCCCCCCGGAAGAGCTCGTACCATCAAGGTAAAGCAATGGTCAAGGAAGGACAGGCGTTTTCCAAGAAACTCGACCTGTTGAGCCGAGGACCGGGGTTCGTGTGCAGGCTTGACCAGGGGCTGCCGGACTCCCTCGGCGGTGGCCGGCTGTGGCGACGAGGTCCGGGTCGCTCAGGTCAGCAGGTGCGGGGGCCGCGGCGAGCCCGCTGGCCGGGGCCTCGCCGCTGCGGACATACTCGCCGCATGACCCGCACCGACAAACCGAGCGCCTGGGACGAGCGCACGACGCTGCTCACCGCGTTGCAGTACACCCGCGACACGGCCGCCGAGAAGTGCCGCGGCCTTGATGCGGCGCTGGCGGGGAAGGCGCCGATGGCCACGTCGCCCCTCATGACGATGGGCGGCGTGGTGAACCACCTGCGCTGGGTCGAGCATTCGTGGCTGGAGAACCGCTTCTTCGGCGGTCCTGACCTCGGACCGTGGACGGAGGAGTCCCCGGACCAGGAGTTCGTCGACGGCGCCACGACCCCGCTCGGTGAGGTTCTCGCCGGCTATGTCGACCAGGCGAGGACGACCGACGCCCTCATCGCCGGCTGCTCGCTCGACGACCGGTCGGCCACCCCGATCCGGTCCGGTGAGCACCCCACGTTGCGGTGGGTCCTGCTCCATCTCGTCGAGGAGAACGCTCGCCACAACGGCCACCTCGACCTGATGCGCGAGCTGCTGGACGGCACACGCGGCGACTGACGGGCTTGGGTCGGCCCCGATGAGTCTGCTGCCGGCCGGAAGTCAGTCAGCAGACAGCCATCGAGGTCGACGAGAGGACCCACCACCCATGCGTACCTTGGCCATCACCCAGAACATCACCCTCGACGGCTCGATCGAGATGCTCGGCGACTGGTTCAACCCCCAGGGGATGGCCGATGACGACAACCGTGACCTGGTGGAGGAGAACCACCGGCAGGACGCGGCCGCGGACGCGTTCCTCTGTGGCCGCCAGACCTTCACCGATCTGCGCGACTACTGGCGCGACCTGGAGGACGACGCGACGGGCGTCTCGGACTACCTCAACCAGGTCTCCAAGTACGTCGTGTCCAGGACCCTGGGCGCCCCCGGCTGGGACGGCACGACGGTACTGCGCGGGGCTCTCGTGTCCGAGGTCCGCGCGCTCAAGGAGCAGGAGGGGAGGGACATCGTGGTGACCGGAAGCATCTCGTTGTGCCACAGTCTGATCCGGTCCGGGCTGGTCGACGAGTACCGGCTCTACGTCTACCCGACGGTGCAGGGGGGCGGACGCCGCCTCTTCCCGGACGGGTTCACGCTGCCCGAGGTGTCGCTGCTCTCCAGCCGCACCTTCTCCAGCGGCATCGTGCTGTTGACCTATGCAGCCGGCTGAGTCCTCAGGCTCAGGGAGCGCAGTCGGTCACGTCCGGGTATCGGCGCCGGGGGCGGTGGCGGAACATGTCCACGACCAGGACCACGAGCGCGACCCAGACGATCCCGAAGCCGACCCAGCGTTGGGTCGGCATCCTCTCGCCGAGGAGGAGCACACCGCAGAGCAGCTGCAGCACGGGGGTGATGAACTGCAGCAGACCCACCAGGGTCAACGGGATCCGTCGCGCAGCGGCGGCGAACAGCAGCAGCGGAAGGGCCGTCGTCACGCCTGAGAGCACCAGCAACGCCGGGTGCCACGGCGCATCGGCGGTGAACGTCGTGGCGCCCTGGACGGTCAGCACCACCAGGACCACCACCGCGACCGGCGCGAGCACAGCCGTCTCGGCGGCGAGGGAGTGCATGGCCTGCAGGCTTGCTCCGACCTTCTTCTTCACCAGGCCGTACAGCCCGAACGAGAACGCGAGGGTCAGGGCGACCACCGGGAACTGCCCGCCGGCGAAGGTCAGGTACACGGCGGCGACCGCTCCGACCGACACGGCGACCCACTGGAGCACCCGGAGTCGCTCGTTCAGCACGACGACGCCCAGTGCGACCGTCACCAGCGGGTTGAGGAAGTATCCCAGTGCCGCGTCCGTGGTGTGCCCGTTGATGACTGCGGCGACGTAGACGACCCAGTTGACCGCGATGAGGAGCGCCGCGAGGGCCACGCCACCGGCGAGCCGCCGTCGTCGCAGGAGGCCGCGCACCCAGCCGAGGTCGCGGCGCACGACCAGCACCACACCGCAGAACACCAGCGTCCAGGCGATCCGGTGGGCGAGGATCTCGAACGCGCCGGCGGGCTTGAGCGCGTGGAAGTAGAGCGGGAAGGCACCCCAGACGGCATAGGCCAGCAACCCATAGATCGTGCCGCGTCGCAGTTCACCCGCGTCCGGCGACTCCGGTGTCGGACCACCCGCCCGGGGGACGCTCAGGACACTGTCCAGGTGTCGCGGCCGCGGATCAGCGCGTCGAGATCGTCGTCGGTGGGCCTGCCGCCGGCGTTGTCGATCGCGGCCGCGACCTGTGCCCTCGCGAGGTCGTCGTAGGTCGGGCGCTGGACGTTGCGGAAGATGCCCATCGGCACGTGCGTCATCTGCGGGGAGTCGAGGCGGGACAGGGCGAAGGCCTGCGCCGGGTCGTCGGCGGCCACGTCGTGCACGACGACGTCGCGCCCGGCGCTCTCGGCGTCGGGGACGAACTCCATCCGGCCCTGCTGCGCGCGCACCAGTACCCGTCGGTCAGCCTCGGGCCCCACGGTCACCGGCAGGCCGTCGGACAGGTGGACCAGACGGGCCTGCTGCTGCTCGCGGTCCTTGATCAGGTCGAACGCGCCGTCGTTGAAGATCGGGCAGTTCTGGTAGATCTCGACCAGCGAGGTCCCCCGGTGCGCGGCGGCCTGCCGCAGCACGTCGGTGAGGTGGTTGCGGTCGCTGTCCATCGTGCGCGCCACGAACGTGGCCTCGGCGCCGAGGGCGAGCGAGACCGGGTTGAACGGCCGGTCGACCGATCCCACCGGGGTGGACTTGGTGACCTTGCCGACTTCGGAGGTGGGCGAGTACTGGCCCTTGGTGAGTCCGTAGATCCGGTTGTTGAACAACAGGATCGTCATGTTGACGTTGCGGCGCAGGGCGTGGATCAGGTGGTTGCCGCCGATCGAGAGCGCGTCGCCGTCGCCGGTGACCACCCAGACCGAGAGGTCGGCGCGGCTGGTCGCCAGCCCGGTGGCGATCGCGGGCGCACGCCCGTGGATCGAGTGCATGCCGTAGGTGTCGAGGTAGTACGGGAAGCGGCTGGAGCAGCCGATGCCGGAGACGAAGACGATGTTCTCGCGCTTGAGCCCGAGCTCGGGCAGGAACCCCTGCACCGCCGCGAGGATGATGTAGTCGCCGCAGCCCGGGCACCAGCGCACCTCCTGGTCGGAGGTGAACTCACGCTTGGTCTGCCGGGGGTCCTCCTCGCCGACCCGCGGCACGCCGTGGGTGCCACTGTCGGGGGAGAGGCCGGGCATGCCCAGGTGCTCGATGGTGCTCATGCGATGTCCTTGGTCGGGGTGGTGCGCCGAGGGCTGGGGGCCACGGCTGAGGCGATGGCTTCAGCGAGCTCGACGGTGGTGAACGGCAGCCCACGCACCTGGTTCAGCGACTGGATGTCGAGGAGGTACTTCGCCCGCAGCAGCATCGCGAGCTGGCCGAGGTTCATCTCGGGCAGGAGCACCCTGCGATAGCTCCGCAGCACCTCGCCCAGGTTGTCCGGGAACGGGTTCAGGTGCCGCAGGTGGGTGCGGGCCACGGGCACCCCGGTGTTGCGGACCGAGCGCACCGCGGCCGCGATCGGGCCATAGGTCGACCCCCAGCCGAGCACCAGGATCTCGGCCGCGCCGGACGGGTCGTCGACGACGAGGTCAGGGATGGTCGCCGAGATGCCGGCGATCTTGCCCGCGCGCAGCCGGGTCATCCGGTCATGGTTGGCGGGGTCGTAGGAGATGTTGCCGGTGACGTCGGCCTTCTCGATGCCACCGATGCGGTGCTCCAGGCCCGGCGTGCCCGGAACCGCCCAGGGACGGGCCAGCGTCTCGGGGTCACGCAGGAACGGGTGGAAGACCGGGTTGCCTTTGTCGTCAACGCCGTTCGGCTCGGAGGCGAACTCGACGGCGAGGTCGGGGAGGTCTGCGGTGCGGGGCACGCTCCAGGGCTCGGACCCGTTGGCGAGATAGCCGTCGGACAGCAGGAACACCGGCGTGCGATAAGTCGTGGCGATGCGCACGGCCTCGACGGTGGCCTCGAAGCAGTCGGCGGGGGACTGCGGCGCGATGATCGGGACGGGCGACTCGCCGTTGCGGCCGAACATCGCCTGGAGCAGGTCGGACTGCTCGGTCTTGGTGGGCAGACCGGTCGAGGGGCCACCGCGCTGGACGTCGATGATGATCAGCGGCAGCTCCAGGGAGACCGCCAGGCCGATCGTCTCGGACTTGAGCGCGACGCCCGGGCCCGAGGTCGTGGTCACACCGATCGCCCCGCCGAAGCTCGCGCCGAGCGCGGCGCCGATGCCGGCGATCTCGTCCTCGGCCTGGATCGTGGTCACGTCGAAGCGCTTGAGGCCCGACAGCGTGTGCAGGATGTCCGAGGCGGGGGTGATCGGGTACGAACCCAGGACCAGCGGCAGCCCGGCGCGGTGGGCCGCAGCCACCAGGCCGTATGCCGTCGCGATGTTGCCGGTGACGTTGCGGTACTGCCCCGGCCTCATCTTCGCCGGGGCGATCTCGTAGGAGACCGCGAAGTCCTCGGTGGTCTCGCCGTAGTTGAGCCCGGCGGTCAGGGCCGCGAGGTTGGCGCCGAGGATGTCGGGGTGGGCGCCGAACTTGCTCCTGAGGAACCGCTCGGTCCCGGTGGTCGGACGGTTGTACATCCAGGACAGCAGGCCGAGGGCGAACATGTTCTTGGCCCGCTCCTTGTCCTTGCGGGTCAGCGTGTCGAAGGCGGCCAGCGCCTCGACGGTGATCGAGGTCAGTGCGACCGGGTGGAGGTGCCACGAGTCGAGCGAACCGTCCTCCAGCGGGTTGGCGGCGTAGCCCACCTTGGACAGGTTGCGCTTGGAGAACTCGTCGGTGTTGGCGATGATCGTCGCGCCCCGCGGGAGGTCGCCGAGGTTGGCCTTGAGCGCGGCCGGGTTCATCGCGACGAGCACGTCGGGTGCGTCACCGGGGGTGAGCACGTCGTGGTCGGCGAAGTGGAGCTGGAAGGAGCTGACCCCGGGCAGGGTGCCCTGCGGAGCGCGGATCTCGGCAGGGAAGTTGGGGAGCGTGGACAGGTCGTTGCCCAGCGCCGCCGTCTCGGAGGTGAACCGGTCACCGGTGAGCTGCATCCCGTCACCGGAGTCCCCGGCGAAGCGGATGACGACACGGTCAAGTCGTTGGACGGTCTTGCTGCTCATCGCGGTGCCTGGTGCCTGTCTCGAGAGTCCGGCCCGCGCCTCGGTGCGCGACGCTGCGCGATCCGGCGGGCCACTGATCATGGTATGTCGGACCACCGTGTCGCCGGTGCGCGACCCGCAAATCGGACACATCGGGTTTGCGTTGTTCGTGGTCCCGGCCGGGGTCCGCGCGGTGCGCCATCGGAACGGCACTGCGAGGATGGACCGGGTGACCCCTTCCCCGCCGGCCCGACTGCTCGACGCGACCCTGGACCGGCTGGTGATACCCGGCTACACCAAGGCCGGGTTCGCCCTCCGCCGCCGGTGGTGGCCGGCCGACCCCAGAGCGGGCTCGATGGTCGGCAAGCGGGTGCTGGTCACCGGCGCGACCTCCGGGATCGGTGAGGCGATGGCCCATGGGTTCCTCGACCTCGGCGCCGTCGTCCACGTGCTCGGGCGCAACGCCGACAAGACCCGTGACCTCGCGGCCGACCTCACCGCCGCCCACCGGGGCGCCGAGGTCGTCCCGGAGGTGTGCGACGTCGGTGACCTCGACGCCGTACGCGCCTGGGCCGCGGACTTCACCGGTCGCGTGGTTGCTCTGCATGGTCTGGTGCACAACGCCGGTGTGCTGCCCCCGGAGCGCAAGGAGACCGCTCAGGGGCACGAGATGACCTATGCGGTGCACGTGCTCGGCCCGCACCTGATGACCGCGCTGCTCGCCGATACCCTGGCCGCGGCCGACGGAGCCTCGGTGGTGGTGATGTCCTCCGGTGGGATGTACAGCGCGGGGCTGGAGGTCGACGACCTCGAGAGCCGAGCCGAGCCATACCGCGGGGTCCGCGCCTACGCCCGCACCAAGCGGATGCAGGTGGTGCTCGCCCGGGCGTGGGCCGACCGGTTGGCCGAGCGCGACATCCGCGTCGAGAGCACGCACCCCGGCTGGGTCGCGACGGCGGGCGTGACCAGCTCGCTGCCCGGGTTCGGCGCGGCCATGAAGCCGTTGCTGCGGACGGCAGCCCAGGGTGCCGACACGACGCTCTGGCTGGTCGCCACCCGCCCGACCTCCGGCGGGCAGCACTTCTGGCACGACCGCGCCCTCCGGCCGTCCACCGTCGGGTGGGAACGCGGTCAGGACCCCGCCGACGTACGCCGGTTCCTCGCGGCCGTCGCGGCCGACACCGGTGTCCCGGAGGAGTGGGCCAACAGCGCGTGACGGAGCAGCCGGGGTGATCCTCCCGAAGGTCAGCGACCCACGTTTGGTGACGATTCGCCGCGGCGGGACCCTGACCGACGCCGACCACCAGCTCCTCGCGCTGTGGGCGGCGTCGTGTGCGGAGCACGTGCTGCACCTCTTCGAGTCTGCGCAGCCCGGGGATCCGCGCCCGCGACAGGCGATCGAGCAGGCGCGCGGGTGGGTGCGGGGCGACGCGAGGATGATGCAGGCGCGGGCGGCGGGGGGACACGCCATGGGCGCGGCCCGGGAACTGCGTGGGCCAGCCCGGCACGCCGCGTACGCAGCCGGTCAGGCCGCGGCCGTCGCCCACGTCGCGGCGCACGAGCTCGGCGCCGCTGCCTATGCGATCAAGGCGGCGCGGGCAGCCGTCCCCGACGCCGAGAGCGACGGGGTGGGGCGGGCCGAGTGCCGGTGGCAGCGCGACCAGCTGCCGGGGGCGATCCGCGACCTCGTGCTGGACGACCAGCGGTTGCGCAACAACCTCTGCTGGTCGGTCTTCGACCTCTGAACCGGCGAGCCCGAGGCTCCTCTCGCCCGTCGCCGGGTGGGTCGAGTCCGCGGCCGACGAGCCGCCGTTCGTCACCGAGCACTTCCACCTCGACTTCGCCGAGCGGCGGGCGATGGTGGGTCAGCCGGGGGCGGTGGGCCGGGAGGTGCGTCTGAGCGCCTACCGAGTGGCGCCTGCTGTCCGTGCTCGCCCGACGCCCGGGTCATCTCGTCACCCAGCAGGACCTGCTGCGCCAGGTCTGGGGACCGACCTACCAACGCGAGTCCAACTACCTCCGGGTCTATGCCAACCAGCTCCGCCGCAAGCTCGAACCCGACCCGGCGCACCCGACCTGTCTGCTGACCGAGCCGGGCCAGGGATACCGCTTGCGGAGCTCAGCCACCGGGTAGCCGTCGCGGGTCGGTGGCATCGCCCCGCGACGATGCGAATCCGGCGCCACGAACAGGCAATGGTCCGGCCCGCGCGGCGTGTCCGGCACGACACGCTGTACTTGGTGGTGCCTCTGCCTGTTCGTGGCGCCGTTCCGTCACGGGTGGTTGGAGCGGCGCCGCGGCCGTCAGGTGCGCAGGACCCTCTCCAGTGCCTTGCCGCGGGCCAGCTCGTCCACCAGCTTGTCGAGGTACCGGATCTGCTGCATCAGCGGGTCCTGGATGTCCTCGACCCGGATCCCGCACACGACCCCGGTGATCGACGAGGCGCGGGAGTTCAGCTCGGCCTGCGCGAAGAAGTCCTCGAACGTCGTCTCCGCGGCCAGGTGACTGCTCAGGGCGGACTCGTCGAAGCCGGTCAGCCACTGGATCACCTGGTCCAGCTCGGCCCGCGTTCGGCCCTTCTTCTCCACCTTCCTCACGTACTGGGGATAGACCGCGGCGACGCTGGTCGCGAAGATCCTGCTCATGCCGGCAAGCGTAGTGTTCGGCGAGGAGTGTCGACGGGTCTGCTGACGCTCCTCCCCGCGGAACGAGGAGACGGCTGTGCGCGCGACCCGGATCACGACCAACCTGCCGGTCGCGGACATCGGCGCAGCCAAGGCGTTCTACACCGACTTCCTCGGCCTGCGCACTGAGGAGTTCAACCTGGGGTGGGTGGCCCGCTACAGCTCCCCGGAGACAGGCGCGCACGTCCAGCTGGTGACCGGCGACCGCACTGCGCCGGTGGACTCGGCCGTCTCGGTGCACGCGACCGACGTGGACGCGGCCTACCTGGAGGCCCAGCAGCTCGGCTACGAGATCGTCCATCCGCTGACCACCGAGTCGTGGGGCGTGCGCAGGTTCTTCGTCCGGGCCCCGGACGGCACGGTCCTCAACATCGTCCAGCACCGGGACGAGCAGCCATGACCAGACCCCAGGCCCGCACGTACCCCGACCGGTGGGTCGATCCGGAGGACGACCCTCGGACCGACGACACCCCCGCCTTCGGTGAGCGGGACGTCGTGATGGGCTATCTGCGCACCTATCGGATGACGCTGGAGCTCAAGTGCGGCGGCCTGACGCCGGAGCAGCTGGCGACCCGGTCGGTGCCACCGTCGACCATGTCCCTGCTCGGGTTGATCCGGCACCTGGCCCGGGTCGAGCACACCTGGGCGGTGCGGGTGGTCGAGGGCCACGAGGACCTCCCCAAGCTGTACTGGACACCCGAGCAGCCCGATCTGGACTTCGACGGTGCCGTGCCGGACGCCGTCGTGGTCGAGGACGCTTGGGCGACGTGGCGACGCGAGGCCGCCCACGCGCAGGAGGTGTATGACGCGACAGCGCTGGACCTGGTGGTGACCCGGAACGGCGAGCAGATCGAGGTGCGCGACATCGTCGTCCACCTGGTCGAGGAGTATGCCCGTCACTGCGGTCACGCCGACCTGCTCCGCGAGTGCGTGGACGGCCGCACCGGCCAGTGACCGGGTCGGCGCACTAGGCTGCGAATCGTGGAGTCCTACGTCGTCATCGCTGCCGTCGTGGCGGCAGGGATCCTGCTGTTCGTGGCCGCGATGGGCGCTCGACGCCTGCTCGCGCCGGCCGCACCGACCCGCGCCAAGCTGACGACGTACGAGTCGGGAGTCGACCCGGTCGGGCGCGACTGGGCGCAGACCCAGGTGCGCTACTTCGTGTATGCGTTCCTCTATGTGATCTTCGCGGTCGACGCCGTCTATCTGTTCCCCTGGGCGCTGGTGCTGCGTGGCGACCTCGGTGTCGCTTCGCTCGTCGAGGTGGCGATCTTCATCGGCATCGTGCTGATCGGTCTCGCCCACGCCGCCCGTCGCGACCTGCTGAGGTGGCTGTGAGCACCGTTGCTCGGCACTCCGCGACCCCGCTGCCCATGCCGCGGGTCGGGCCGGTCACCGAGCACGCACCCCAGCCGATCCGGATCGTGCTCAACTGGGGACGGCGCTACAGCCTCTGGGTGTTCAACTTCGGCCTGGCCTGTTGTGCGATCGAGTTCATCGCCGCGTCGATGGCCCGTCACGACTTCATCCGGCTCGGGGTGATCCCGTTCGCCCCCGGTCCGCGCCAGGCCGACCTGATGGTGGTCAGTGGCACGGTCACGGACAAGATGGCGCCCGCGGTGCGCCGGCTCTATGACCAGATGCCCGAGCCGAAGTACGTCATCTCGTTCGGCGCCTGCTCCAACTCCGGTGGGCCGTACTGGGACTCGTACTGCGTGACCAAGGGGGTCGACCAGCTGATCCCGGTCGACGTGTACGTCCCGGGGTGTCCGCCGCGGCCGGAGGCGCTGCTGCAGGGGATCCTCCGGCTCCAGGAGAAGATCGCGTCGGAGACGCTGTCCAGCAAGGGAATCCAGGCGAAGTACGCCGGCCTCCGCACGGCCAGCGCCGGTGAGGTCAGGCGCGGCCTGGTGGCGCCGCCCGCTCCAGTGCCTCCGGCGACGCGGGAGCCCGACCACGAGGTCGCCGGTGGCTGAGGACGAGCGGCGAGCCGCAACTCTCGCGGGGTGGGTCGAGGCCGCCGCGACGGCACGCGACGAAGGGTTCGCGTTCTTCGACTGGCTGACCGCGGTCGACCAGACCGATGCCGAGCACGACCCCGGTTTCGACGTCGTCTGCCACCTGCTCGACATCCGGGTGCGGGGCGGGCTCCGGGGCGTGCTGCTCACCACCCGGGTTCCCGACGACGGCACGCCGCTGCCCAGCCTGACCCCGCTGTTCGCCGGGGCTGCCTGGGCCGAGCGAGAGACCCATGAGATGTTCGGCCTGGCCATCGACGGCTTCGAGGACGGCACCGGGCTCGGGCTGCGGCCGCTGCTCCTCCCGGAGGGGTTCGAGGGCACGCCGCTGCGCAAGTCGTTCGTCCTCGCCGCCCGCGCCTCCAAGCCGTGGCCCGGAGCCAAGGAGCCGGGGGAGAGCGAGCACGCCCCACGCGCTGGGACCCGGCGTCGCGTGACCGCGCCCGGCGTCCCCGACCCACAGTGGGGTCCGCGATGAGCGTGGTCGAGGTCGTGGTCCGGGCGGTGACCGTGCTGGTCGCTTTCCTGGTGCTGCCGCTGGTCGTCGGGCAGGCGGAGCACAAGGTCATGGCCCACATGCAGGGCCGCCTCGGACCCATGTATGCCGGTGGCTTCCACGGCTGGGCCCAGCTGGTCGCGGACGGGGTGAAGTTCGTCCAGAAGGAGGACATCACCCCGGCGGCCGCGGACCGGTGGGTGTTCCGGCTGGCGCCCGCGGTCGCGCTGATCCCCTATCTGGTGGCGCTGGCGGCGATCCCTGTACACCCCGGCGTTGTCGCGGCACCCCTGCCCGCCAGCGCCGTCTTCGTCCTCGCGGTCACGGCCGTCGGGATCCTCGGCACGCTGATGGCGGGGTGGGCGAGCGCCAACAAGTACTCGCTGCTCGGGGCGATGCGCGCCGGGGCCCAGCTGCTGTCCTACGAGCTCCCGTTGGTGCTCTCGGTCGCGTCGGTCTGCCTCGCCGCCGGCACGCTGTCCCTCGCCGGGATCGCGGACGCCTGGCAGCCGTGGTGGCTGGTCTGGCAGCTCCCCGGCGCGGTGGTGTTCCTCGTCGCGGCCGTCGCCGAGCTCCAGCGCCCACCGTTCGACATGCCGGTGGCCGACTCGGAGATCGTGTTCGGTGCCTACACCGAGTACACCGGGCTGAGGTTCGCGTTCTTCCTGCTCGCCGAGTACGCCGGGATCGTGGTGATGTCGCTGCTGTTCGCGGTGCTGTTCCTCGGTGGGTGGCAGGGGCCGTTCTCCGACGAGGTCGGATGGGTCTGGACGCTGGCCAAGGCAGCCTCGATCGCGGTGCTCGTGATCTGGCTGCGGGTCGCCTGGCCGCGGTTGCGCGAGGACCAGCTCCAGCGTCTCGCCTGGCTGGTGCTAGTGCCGCTCGCCCTGGCGCAGCTTGCCCTGACCGGAATGGGGGTGGTGCTGCTGTGAGCGCGAACCATGAACAGCACCAACACCACCCGTCGTCCAAGGGCGCGATCCCCGGACTGCTCAAGGGGCTGGCCGCCACCGCGCGGACGATGGTCCGCCCGGCGCACACCGCCGAGTACCCGGACGTGTTGCCGGACCTCCCACCGCGCTCGCGAGGGGTCATCGCCCTGCTCGAGGAGAACTGCACGTCGTGCATGCTCTGTGCGCGCGAGTGCCCCGACTGGTGCATCTACATCGACTCGCACAAGGAGACCATCCCGGCGACCACGCCTGGCGGCCGCGACCGTCAGCGCAACGTGCTCGACCGCTTCGCCATCGACTTCTCGCTCTGCATGTACTGCGGGATCTGCATCGAGGTCTGCCCGTTCGACGCGTTGCACTGGAGTCCCGAGTTCGAGTATGCCGAGCTCGACATCCGCGACCTGCTGCACGAGAAGGGGCGGCTGGCCGAGTGGATGCCCGCGGTGCCGATGCCGCCGGCACTGGACGAGCGGGCTGCCGAGCCGGCCGAGATCGCCGCGATCAACAAGCCGGCCCGCACCGTTCGCGAACCGCGCGAGCCCCGAGCGGCCCGACCCGCAGCGCCCGACGAGGAGCCGGGGTGACCGGCCTCGACATCGCCTTCGCCGCGGTCGGGTTGGTCACGGTCGCCAGCGCCCTGCTGGCGGTGACCACGCGCCACGTCGTGCACTCTGCGCTGTGGCTGGTGGTCAGCCTCGGCGCGGTGGCGGGGTGCTACCTGGTGCTGGGAGCCGAGCTGTTGGCGCTGGTGCAGGTCCTGGTCTACGTCGGCGCCGTCGTGGTGCTGGTGCTGTTCGCCCTGATGCTGACTCGGGCCCCGATCGGGCCCAACCGCGAGATCGCCACCGGCCCGCTGCACCGGCTGCTCGCCGCCCTGCTCGGCGCCGGGCTGACCGCGTTGTTGCTGTCGGTGCTCCTGCCGGTCGCCGGCCCCGCGCGCCGGCGCACCGGCATCGCGAACCAAGACCTGGCCGACCAGCTGTTCGGCACCTGGGTCTGGCCGTTCGAGGCGCTCTCGGTGCTGCTCCTCATCGCGCTGGTGGGCGCACTCGCCGTGTCCCGTCTCACCGCGAGCTCCGGGGAGGAGACGGCTGGAGCGGAGGTCGCCGGTCACCCCGACGCCGTCGAGGTGGGGCGCCCGAAGGGGTCGTCGTGATCCACCTCGCCGGCCCGTACGTCGTGGCCGCCCTGCTGGTCGGCATCGGCACGTTCGGTGTGCTGGCCCGCCGGAACGCGGTGCTCGTGCTGGTCGGGGTCGAGCTGGTCCTGAACGGTGCCGCCCTGCTGCTGGTGGCGGTCGGGGCGGTCGGTGCCGACACCCTGGAGGCCGGGGGCATCCTCACCCTGTTCGTCATCACCATCGCCGCAGCCGAGGTCTGCGTCGCGCTCGCGATCGTCCTGGCCGTGTACCGGCTGCGCCACGACGTGGACCTCACCGCCGTCCCCGGAGCGCTGGCCGACCCTGCGTCGACCGGTCCGGGGCGACCCGGGTCCACTCGCGGGAGGCAGCGCCGATGAGCCTGCTCACCCGGCTGGTCGTCCTCGTCCCGACGCTGACCGCGTTCCTCGGCCTGCTCACCGCGCGGCGCGTGACCGCCGCGGTGTCCCGGGCTGTCGCCGTCACCGGTCTGGCGCTCACGGCGTTCGCGGGGGTCGCCCTGGCCCTCGCGTGGGACGGGACGACGGCCGAGGTGACCACGCTTCCCGCCCTCGACGCGGGGACCCTCGCGGTCCCCCTGCACCTCCAGGCCACCGGGCCGATGGTGCTGGTCTGCGCGGTGGTCGGGCTGGTCGCCCTCGGGGTGCAGGTGTTCGCCGGCTGGTACCTGCGCGAGGACGACCGCTATCCCGTCTTCGCCGCGACCGTCTGCCTGTTCACGGCGGCGATGCTGCTCGTGGTCCTCTCGGGGGACCTGCTGCTCACACTGGCCGGGTGGGAGGTGATGGGGTGGTGCTCCTACCTGCTGATCGGGCACTGGAGCCGCAAGGAGAGCGCCCGCCGAGCGGCCCTGAAGGCCTTCCTGGTCACCCGGGTCGCCGACGTGGGCTTCCTGCTCGGGGTGGTGCTGCTGGCGGCCGGACCCCGCTCGACGGCGTACACCGCTGTCCTGGCGTACTGGTCCGCCAGCCCGGCCGAGCACGCGACGGTGGCCGTGCTGGCGCCGCTCCTGCTCGTGGTCGGCGTCCTCGGCAAGTCGGCGATGGTGCCGTTCCACGACTGGCTCCCGGACGCGATGGAAGGTCCGACGCCAGCCTCGGCGCTGATCCACGCCGCCACCATGGTCGCTGCCGGGACGGTCGTGCTGGCCCAGCTCTTCCCGGTGCTGGCGCAGTCCGGCGGCGCCCGCTGGCTGCTCGGCCTGTCCACCGCGGTGACGATGGTGTGGGCCGCGTTGCTCGCCTTCGCCCAGACCGACCTCAAGCGGCTGCTGGCGTACTCCACGCTGAGCCAGGTCGCCCTCATGCTCTCCGCCCTGGCCGTCGCACCCGTCGGGCAGGGGCCCGGGGCCGGTCTGTTCCACCTGCTGTCCCACGCGATGTTCAAGGCCCTGCTCTTCCTGCTCGTCGGCTGGCTGAGCGTCACGGTCGGGGGAACCGCGGCCACTGCACTGCGCGGCAGCGTGCGTGGGCACCTGCTGGTCCGACCAGCGATGTTCATCGGTCTGCTCAGCCTCGCCGGTGTCCCGCCCGTCGTCGGGTTCTGGTCCAAGGAGCACGTCCTCGCGGCCGCCGAGGCGGGGACCGCCGAAGGCAGCGGGCTCGCGCTCGTCGTGCTCGTCGCCGGGCTCGTCACGGTGGTCCTCACGGCGGCGTACTGCACGCGGGCGTGGTTGGTCCTGGACGACGTCGCCGGTTGGGACGCGGACCGTCACCGCAGCGACACTGCGACTGCGGGCGTGCGGCTGACCGTGCTCGGGCTCGCCGCGCTGACCCTGGTCGGCGGGTTGTTCGGTGGGCTCGACCAGCTCGGGCTGCGGGGCCACGTCGCGTGGTGGATGGCGCTGATCACGGTGCTGCTCGTGGCCGGCGCCGCGCTCGCGGTCTGGTCCCTGCGCACGCGCATGTCCGACCCCGCCGCAGTGGTCGGGCAGCGTCGAATCGACCTGGCGGACAACGGCTTCGGCGTGGACCGCCTCTATGTCAAAGCGGTCGCCGAGCCGGTGCTGGCGCTCGCGCGGCTCGTGGTGTTCCTCGACCGGGAGGTGGTTGACGGCTACGTCCGTGGCGCTGCGGTGACGACGCTCCTCGCCGGGCGTGGCGGCTCGTGGCTGCACCGCGTCGAGCGCAGCTCGACCTCGTTGGTCTGGGTGGGTGTCGGGGTCGTGGCCGTCACCGCCGTCGGGGTGGCGCTGTGGTGAGCGCCCTGGCCGTCCTGCTCACCGGGGGGGTGGCCCTGTGGCTGATGACCGCCCGTGCCCTCGCCCACCGCACGGTCAGCACCATCGCGCTCGTCACCTCGCTGGTCGCGCTCGTCACCACGCTCGCCGGTGTGGTCACCGGGGCCGGCGTGGACGTGCCCTGGGTCCCCGCCATCGGCGTCCGCATGAGCCTGGGGTCCGACGGCATCAGCGCACCGCTGCTGGTCCTCACCGCCGTCCTCGGTGTCGCGGTGGTGGTGCACGCCCGACGCGGCACACCGGCGGGCGGGACCTCGGCGACCTTCCACGGCTGTCTCCTGCTGGTCGAGGCCGGCGCGCTCGCCACCTTCCTGGCCCGTGACGCGGTCCTGTTCTTCATCGCCTTCGAGGTCGTGCTGGTGCCGATGTGGGTGCTGATCACCCGGTTCGGCGACGCCCACGACGACGACGCCCGCACCGGCGCCGGACACCGCTTCGTGCTGTACACGGCGCTGGGGTCGACGGCGATGCTGGTCGGGATCCTGACCGTCGTCCACGCCGCGGGAACCAGCGACCTGGCGGCGCTCGCGGAGGCCGGCGGCACGGGCATCAGCGGGCGGACCCAGCTCCTTGCAGCGGTCGCCCTGGTGCTCGGCCTCGGGGTCAAGGTGCCCCTCTTCCCGGTCCACACCTGGCTGCCGCCGGCCCACACGACGGCACCGACCGCCGGTTCGGTCCTGCTGGCGGCCGTCCTGCTCAAGATGGGGACCTATGGCCTCGTCCGGCTCCCGATCGCCACGGTCCCGGGCGGCTTCGCCCGGGTCGCCCCGGTGCTCGCGGTGGCCGGGACCGTCGGCATCATCTGGGGGGGCCTGGCCTGTCTGGTGGAGCGTGACCTCAAGCGCCTGATCGCGTACTCCTCGGTCGCCCACATGGGGTTCGTCGCGCTCGCCCTGTCGACCGGTTCGCAGACCGGGCTCCAGGCCGCGCTGTTCGCGAACATCGCCCACGGGGTGATCTCGGCGCTGCTGTTCTTCGTGGTGGGCGGGCTCAAGGAGCGGTGGGGGTCGGCTGACCTGCTGACCGCCCGCGCGGCCCTGCGGGAGGTGGCTCCTCGGCTCGGGTTCGTGCTGCTGCTGGGTCTGGCCGCCTCGCTCGGGCTCCCCGGCCTGGCCGGGTTCTGGGGGGAGGCACTGGCCGTGTACGCGGCCTGGACCGGTCCGTCGGACCTGTTCCGCGGGTGCGCGGTGGTCGCCGCGGTCGGGACGGTCCTCGCCGGCGCCTACGCCGTGCGGGTGGCCCGGACCGTGTGGGCCGGGGACCGCACCGGACCGGCGATCGAGGACTCCGGCGGAGCCGAGTGGTGGGTGGTCGGCGGGCTGGCCACGGCCGTGGTGGTGCTCGGCGTGGTGCCCGGACCGTTGCTCTCGGTGACGGCGGAGACCGTGGCGCGGCTGGTCGGCGGCACCGCATGAGCGCGCTGGTCACGGTCGACCTGCTCACGCTCGCGCCCGCCGTGGTGCCCGCCGCAGGCATGGCGGCGGTGCTCATCGCCGATGTCGTCACCCCACACCGCACGCGCACCCACTTCGTCCTCGGGCTGCTGACCCTCGTCATCGGCGTAGGTTTCGCGCTGCGTGGCGCCCTCCGTCCCGAGACCCAGCCACTGCGGACCCTCTGTCTGCCGTCGTCCGGTGACGTCGCGGGCACCTGCCTGTACCAAGCGGGCCCGCTGGCGAGCGCGCTCCAGCTCGGGGCGCTCGGCGCGGCCGCGATCGTGCTGCTCCTGGTCTGGCCCGCGCCGACCGTCTCGGCTCGCGGGCCGGCGCAGGAGCGCCTGCTCGGCGGGGCGCCGGTGATCGTGTCCCTGGTCCTGGCTGCGACCGCCGGTGCCGTCGCGGTCGCCGCCGCGCAGGACCTGGGGAGCTGGCTGGTGGCCCTCGAGCTCGCGACGCTGCCCGGCATCGCGCTGGTCGCCCTGCGGGGTACCCGGGCGGCCGGCTCGGGCGCGCTGTCCCTGTTGGTGACGTCGGTGGTGTCGTTCGCAACGGTCGCGCTGGGCGCGGCGCTCTGGGTGGTGGCCACCGGCCGCGCGACCCTCACCGCCGAGGCCGTCGGCCAGGCCGTCGGCCCCGACCAGCGTGCGGTGCTCTCGCTGGGCGCCCTGCTGCTCGTGGCCGGTCTGGGGTTCAAGCTCTCGCTGGTCCCCTTCCACGCCTGGACGCCACAGGCCTACGCCGCGGCCGACGAGCCGGTCGCCCTGTTCCTCGCCGCGACGTCCAAGGTCGCCGCGCTCGCGGCCCTGGTCGCGGTGGTCCGGCCGCTGACGGCGCTCGGACCAGCGGTCCTGGTCGCGACGGCCGTCCTCGCCGCGGTCACCATGACCCTCGGCAACCTCGTCGCACTCGTCCAGGACGACCCGGTCCGGCTGCTGGCGTGGTCCACCGTGGCCCAGGCCGGGTGGGTGATCCTGCCCCTGGCCGCGCTGTCACCGGACTCGGCACCCGCTGCGGCGGGCTACCTCCTCGCCTACGTGATCGCGACGGCCGTCGCCTTCACGGTGGTGACCGTGGTGTCGCGGGCGACGACGGGCCTCCGCAGCCTTGATGCCTACGCCGGTCTGCTGCGCCGCCAGCCGGTCCTGGGTGGGGCGCTCGCCCTCGCCCTGCTGGCCCTCGCGGGGCTCCCGCCGGGGGTGGTCGGGCTGGTCGCCAAGATCGTGGCCCTGCGCCCAGTCGTCGAGGGCGGTCTGTGGCTGCCCGCCGCCATCGCCGTGGTCAACGCCGTGCTGGGCATCGCGGTGTACCTCCGGTGGGTGGCGGTGATGTTCCGCGATGCGCCGATCGGTCCGGCAACGGACGACCCCGCGAGTGTTGGCACCGCCCCGACAGCGGTGCCCGACCCGTATCCGACGACGGTGCCGGTCCGCGTGGCCCTCGGCCTCGGCGCGGCTGCGCTCGTCCTCACCAGCGTGCTGCCGCAGACCCTCCTGGGCCTGCTCACCTGACCCACCGGCCCGCCCGCACAGCGACCGCACAGCAGGGACCGGGAACGGGGCCCAGCAAGGATGCGTTGGACCAGGCATGCACAACCACTTCAACGGGCTGAAGACCGCTGCCCTCTTCGGCGCGATCTTCGCTCTCCTGCTGGCCATCGGCGGGTTCATCGCGGGCTCCACCGGGCAGATGTCCTTCCTCTGGATCTTCGCCCTGCTGGGTGTCGGCACCTCGGCCTACGGATACTGGAACTCCGACAAGCTCGCCATCCGCGCGATGCGGGCCTATCCGGTCAGCGAGGCGCAGGCCCCGGGGATGCACCGCATCGTCCGCGAGCTCTCGACCGCGGCCGGCAAGCCCATGCCCCGCCTGTACATCTCACCGACCCAGGCGCCGAACGCCTTTGCCACCGGCCGCAACCCGCAGAATGCAGCGGTCTGCTGCACCGAGGGGATCCTCGGCCTGCTCGACGACCGCGAGCTGCGGGGCGTGCTCGGGCACGAGCTGATGCACGTGTACAACCGCGACATCCTCACCGGGTCAGTGGCCGGCGCAATCGCCGGTGTCATCACCTCGGTCGCCCAGATGCTGGCTTTCGCGAGCATCTTCGGTGGGGGAGGGAGTGACGACAACCGCCCGAATCCCTTTGCCCTGCTGGCGATGTCGCTGCTCGCGCCGTTCGCGGCGATGTTCATCCAGATGGCGATCACGCGGACTCGTGAGTTCGACGCCGACGAGGACGGCGCGACGTTGACCGGTGACCCGTTGGCCCTCGCGTCGGCCCTGCGCAAGCTCGAGGCGGGCGTCGCCCGGTCCCCGCTCGCGCCGTCACAGGCGATCGTGAACAGCAGCCACATGATGATCGCCAACCCGTTCCGCCCGCAGGACGTCTCGCGGTTCTTCTCCACCCACCCACCGATGTCCGAGCGCATTGCGCGCCTGGAGTCGATGGCCAGCGGGTTCCGCAGCCACTGACCGGCGGTCGGTCCCGCCATCCCTCGTGCGCCGACGGCATCGGTTCGCAGGGCCGTGCGGTGTGCTGACAGGATCGGGGTCATGCCACCGCTCACCCGTCCTGAGGCGGCCTCGCGGGCCGCGCTCGTCAATGTCCACCGCATGGAGGTCGACCTCGACCTCGACCAGGGCGAGGACACCTTCGGGAGCCGCACACGGATCCGCTTCGGGTGTGCGGACCCCGGGGCCTCGACGTTCGCGGACCTGAAGGCGGTCCAGGTCACCTCGATCGAGCTGAACGGCGTGCCACTGGACCCCGCGACCGTGCGCGACGGGCGGGTGGCACTGGATGACCTCCGGGCCGACAACGAGCTGGTCGTCGTCTCGACGATGGGCTACAGCCGCGACGGCCAGGGCCTGCACCGTGCGGTCGACCCGGCCGACGGACAGGCCTACGTGTATGGGCACCTGTTCCTCGATGCCGGTCCCCGCGTCTTCGCCTGCTTCGACCAGCCGGACCTGAAGGCTGCCTATGCCGTCACCGTCCGCGCACCGCAGGGCTGGACCGTGATCGGCAACGGCGCCGCCACCGAGACGGCGCCGGGGGAGTGGGTCCTGGCCGAGACGTTGCCGCTGGCGACCTACTTCGTGACCGTCTGTGCCGGCCCATACGCCAGTGTCCGCTCCGAGCACGACGGCATCCCGCTGGGAGTGCACGCGCGAGCCTCGCTCCGGGGTCCGCTGGAGGCCCAGGCCGACCAGATGTTCGAGGTCACCCGGCAGGGGTTCGACTACTACCACGGGCTGTTCGGCATCCGGTACCCGTTCGGTGAGTACCACCAGGTGTTCGTCCCGGAGTTCAACGCGGGCGCGATGGAGAATCCTGGGTGCGTCACCTTCCGCGACCAGTACGTGTTCCGCGGGGCTGCCACCCGCGAGGAGGTCACGATCCGCAGCAGCACGATCACCCACGAGATGGCGCACATGTGGTTCGGCGACCTGGTGACGATGCAGTGGTGGGATGACCTGTGGCTCAACGAGTCGTTCGCCGAGTACATGGCCAGCCGGAGCCTGGCCGAAGCGACCGAGTTCACCGAGGCTTGGGTGGACAGCACGATGTCGCGCAAGATGTGGGGGTATGCCGCGGAGCGGGCACCGTCGACCCACCCCGTCGCGGGGGCGCCGGCGCAGGATGTCGACACCGCACTGCAGAACTTCGACGGCATCTCCTACGCCAAGGGGTCTGCTGTCCTCCGACAGCTCATCGCGCACATCGGCGACGACGCATTCATCGCCGGGGTCTCGGCCTACCTGCGGGCCAACGCCGGTGGGAACGGGACCCTGGCACAGTTCCTCGGGTTCATGGAGGAGACGGCGGGACGGTCCCTGGACACCTGGAGCGCGGCCTGGCTGGAGACCGCCGGCGTGGACGTCCTCGCGGTCGACCCGGCGAGGGGGGAGATCCACCGGACCACCCCACCGGAGTACCCGGCCGACCGACCCCACACCTTCGACATCGCCGGGTTCACCGACGGCACGGAGGTGTTCCGGCTCGAGGCGACCATCAGCGCGGACCTCACGGAGCTACCGGAGCTGGTCGCCGCGCCCGATGCCTCGCTCATCGTCCCCAACGCGTCCGACCTGACCTGGGCCACGGTCAGCCTGGGGCGGGCGAGCATCGAGTCCCTGCCCGTGCAGCTGCCGCAGGTTCCTGACCCGCAGGCGCGTGCGGTGGTCTGGGGCGCGCTGACCGATGGTGTCTTCCTGGGCCAGGTGGACCCCCGCTCGGCGGTGCGGACCTTCGTGGCCGCCTGGCCCGCCGAGGTCGTGGACAGCGTGCTGAGCCGGTCGGCCTCGGTCCTGACCGAGCGGATCATCGCGAGGTTCCTCCCGCCGGCCGACCAGCCGGGTGCGGTGCTCGCCGTCGCCCGGGTGGCGGCCGGAGTGCTCGACGAGGCCGAGTCAGGGTCCTCGCGCGCGCTCATCGCGGCCCGCCTGCTCGCCCGCACGAGTACGGACCTGGCCCGGCTGCGGGCGTGGTCGCAGGGCCGCGACCTCCCGGCCGACCTGGTCGGCGACTCGGACTTCCGCTGGGTGGTGGTGGGCCGGCTCGCCCAGCTGGGTGACCTGGACGCGGCGGAGATCGAGCGGGTGCGAAGCGACGACGACACGCTGGCCGGCCGGTTGGCCGCGCTGACCGCTCGTGCGCAGATCCCCGAGGCGGACGCCAAGGCCTGGGCCTGGCAGGAGATCACCACCAACCGGGACCGGACCAACTATGAGCTGAATGCGCTCTCGAGTGGGTTCTGGCGGGCCGACCCGCAGCTGGTGCGCGACTACGTGCCGCGGTACTTCGCCGACGTCCCGCCGATGAGGGCCTGGGTCGGGCAGGACGCGCTGGCGCGCGTCGCGGCGCTGGCCTACCCCGGGGCGGTCGTGGAGCGGGCCACTGCGCTAGCCAGCCGCGAGGCCCTGGAGCGAGGTGACCTCACGGCCGCGGTCCGGCGCTCGATGGTCGATGAGGATGCCAAGCTCGGCGAGGCGCTGCGGTCGCGGGCGACCTTCGGCTGACCCCGCCCCCACCACACCGGCCGGGTCGGTCGCGCTGGCTCAGCGGTAGTTGGTGAACTGCAGCGCGAAGTCGAGGTCGTTCTTGCCACGCAACAGGTTCTGCACGGTCTGCCAGGCGTAGTAGGACGAACGGGTGACCTGCACGGCCTGGCACAGTCGCTTCACCTCGAAGGTGGCGGAGTTGTCGGCGACGAAATGGAAGCGACTCACCAGCGCGTCTCCCTAGCCAAATATTTCGCGGCTTTCCGCAGGATGTCGCGCTCGGTGGCCAGCAGACGTTCGCTGGCCTCCAGCTCGCTGACCCTGGCCCGTAGCCGGACCAGCTCCTGTGCAGCCGTTTCCGGGCCGGGTTCTCCGTCGGGTGGGTCCTTCGGGGTCTTGCCCCGCACCGCGACCCCGGCCGCCTTCAGCCAGACCGAAAGCGTCCCGTCGGTCCGCACTGCCAACGTCCGCGTCCATCCAGACGTGGCGACGGCTGCTGGGAACCAAGCCGTCGCATCGGCCTCATTTTCGAGCGTTGCCGAAACGTTGGGGAACCTTCTCCGCAGGTGGACGCCAGGTCACCCCGTTGTTCAGGTGATCGTCAGTCGGCGGACACCGTGCGCTAGGACCCATCGTCCTAGATTCGTGGACGCCCCGGGTCGCTCAGCCTGAGCAAGGTCGCGATCCAATCAGCGATTCAAACCTTGTCAGGAGTTCCCTCCAATGTTTCTATGCACTGTCAAGTCGGCCAGCGCCGGTTTCGCCGTCGTCGCGCTGGTCGCGGCCGGCACTGCCTCCTCCTCGGCGTCGCCGAGCCATCACGTCCCCGCCACGGCGACCGGCCCATCGACCACGGTTTCGCCCTACGTGCTGCCCGTCGCCGCCGGAGTGTCGATCACTTCCCTGCTGACGGTCGATGACAAACCGGCCGGTAACGGCGTCGGCATGGTCGGTGTCCCCGATGGTCTCGGGGTCACCAAGCAGGGACGCGACGCGGTGGTCTACATGAACCAGGAGTTCCAGGCCGCCCAGGGCGCTGTGCACGCGCACGGGCAGCCAGGGGCCTTCGTGACCCGAAATGTGATCGACCGGCGCACGGGCGAGGTGAAGGAGGCCACCGACTTCATCACGACGGTCCGTCACTACGACTACGCCACCGGCACATACGGTGCAGCCGCCACCGCCCCGTTCCTGTCCGCATTCAGCCGGTTCTGCTCAGCCAGTCTCACCGATCCTGGCCTCCTCAAGGACGGCCGCGTCGGGTATGCCGGCCAGATCTACTTCGCCAACGAGGAGAACGGTGACAGCGGCCGAGCTTTCGGGGTCACGGCTGATGGCACCGCGACCCAGCTGCCGCGTCTGGGCCTGTTCTCTTGGGAGAACACCAACGTCGCCGACACGGACGGGCCCAGCACCGTCGTCGTCGGCAACGAGGACGGCGGCACTGGCCAACTCCGTGTCTACGTAGGCCAGAAGCAGCGCACTGGGTCGGCTGTGGAGAAGGCCGGTCTGACCAACGGAAGCCTTTCTGTGGTTGACGTCGCCAACCAGACGGTGACCACCGATGCGCAGTTCCGCACCGCCTACGGCAAGGGCGTCGAGGTGCCGGCGCAGGCCAACGCCATCAACTGGAACGCGACCGGCGCGGACCAGAACACCGAGGCCGCGGCTCGGGGCATCTCACTGAACCGGATCGAGGACGGCGGCTTTGACCCCCGTCACCCCAACGACTACTACTTCATCACGACCGAGGGAGGCTCCACCACCTCGGTCGAGAACGACCCGATCACCGGGGTCCCGATCGCCCGAGACGGCGGGGGCCTGTGGCGGCTCCGATTCGTCGACGTCGAGAATCCGTCAAGCGGCATGACGCTGACTTTGGTCCTCGATGGCTCCGAGGCGCCCTATCTCAACAAGCCGGACAACATGGATGTCGACGAGCGCGGTCACCTGCTCATCCAGGAGGACCCGGGCGGCAACGCGCACCTGGCGCGCGTCTTGGCCTACGACATCGCCTCTGGTCAGGTGGTCGAGCTCGCGCAGTTCGACCCTGCCCGGTTCGCGTCGGGGGCAACGGGATACCCCAACACGATCGATGAAGAGTCGAGCGGCATCATCGACGTGGAGGACCTCGCCGGGGACGGCGTGTTCCTCTTCGACGCCCAGGTCCACACCAACGTGGGGCTCCACCAGCCCCTCACTCAGGTGGAGCACGGGCAGCTGCTGAGGATGCACGTGGACTGGATGCAGATCTTCGTTCACGACGGCGACGACGATGGCGACGACGATGGAGGCCACGGCCGCGACCTCGGCGGCCACGGTCGCGGGCAGCACCGACTGAGCTGACGTCCGAGCGATGGCGGCATCTCGCTGCCCGGCGACACCCGCCGGGCAGCGAGGCCTTGGTCGGAACCTGAGCCTCGACTCCGGCACATCACCAGGTCACGCAAACTGCTGGCGGCACGCGCGTTTCACCGGAACAGGATCGCGTTGCGGCGATGAGAAGTCAGGCCGTTCGCAGTCAGCGATTGTCGGTCATGGCCAACGCCGGAGGCAGTTGTCGCCCTGTGACTCGTCGGTGGACGGGCGCATGGTGAGGCTTGGCCAGCATTACGAAGCGCATCCCTACGCGCGTCGTCGATGACAAGAAGTCCGGCAGGGAGACGACGATAACGATGGAGCGCTCTCGTGCCCGCTAGGTGACGAGTCGGGCAAGGAGCATGCCTCTCCTCGGCATGAGTCCCCTGGGGTCGTGGGGTTTGAGGACTTTCGGCGAGGCTGCGTGATGTCGGCGGCCATCGGCGGGATCTTCGGTGTGAAAAGACCAAGTCACGCACTGAAGGAGAAGCACCGATGGCTTTGGCTGAGTCTGCCCTGTCCGAGCTGTTCGAGGCGTTCGGATGGGTAACTCCTCGGCATCGATCACCCTGAACGTGTACCACCAACTTTGGCCCAAGTCGGAGGACCGCATCAGGATCGCGGCCGCCAACCTAATGGCGGCCACGGCCGATTCTGCGGACTCGGTGCGGACTCCGGCCGCCTTCTCAGCGCCAATCAGCGGTAGTTGGTGAACTGCAGCGCGAAGTCGAGGTCGTCCTTGCCACGCAACAGGTTCTGCACGGTCTGCAGGTCGTCACGGGACTTGCTCGTGACCCGGAGCTCGTCCCCCTGGATCTGGGACTTGACCGACTTCGGCCCCTCGTCGCGGATGATCTTGCCGAGCTTCTTGGCATTCTCCTGGCTGATGCCCTCCGTGAGGGGCACCTCCAGGCGGTACTCCTTGCCGGACAGCCTGGGCCCCGACTCCGGCACGTCGAGGTGCTTGAGCGACACCTTGCGCTTGACCAGCCAGGTCTGGAACACGTCCAGGACCGCGTTGGCCCGCTCCTCGGTGTTGGCCTTGATCACCACGAGCGCCTCACCGGAGGCCTCGATCGACGCACCGACGTTCTTGAAGTCATAGCGGGTGGACACCTCACGGGCGGCGCTGTTGAGCGCGTTGGCGACCTCCTGCTGGTCGATCTTGCTGACGATGTCGAACGAGCTGTCGGCCATGTCGGGCTTCCTCCTTGGGGCGGTACGACGGGTCAGGTGGGGCGGCGCGGCGCGGACCACCGGCTCGGTTTCCGGATCACGTCCTCGGCTTGCTATCCTTCCACGCGCACTGAGGTACACCGGGGCGGGTTGCCCGAGCGGCCAATGGGAGTGGACTGTAAATCCATCGCGAAAGCTTCGAAGGTTCGAATCCTTCACCCGCCACCACGTGCACGAGGGGCCCCTTGAACTGCGGAGACGCAGTGAGGAGGGGCCCCTCTCCAGTCCCTCGGGGGACCGTGCTGACCGGCGACACACGGGCCGCCCGGGGCCCCTACGGGCTCCACGACCTGGCTGGCGGACAGGACTCCGGCCATCGTGGACGGCACTGATGCGCCCCCAGATCCGGACGGGGCGCATCCCTCGGTCCGATGCGTCACACCGTCGCGAGGGAACCGCTTCCCCAACGGTTCCGTGCGCCGACGACGCACCCCCGCGTGTGAGCGATGGCGTAAGCGGGGATGGTGCTTATGATCTATTGACAGAACAAATCGGCCTGATTAGGTTTGCACGGTATCCCACGACCTCGGAAGGACCCGCTCATGGTGGAGTCGAAGGCCCGCAACACCGACCCTCGATACAGCAAGCTGACGGTGGGTGTGTGCCCCGACCAGTGGGGCGTCTGGTTCCCGGAGGACGAGAAGCAGATTGCCTGGGACGTCGCGCTCGACGAGATGGCCGCTGCCGGCTTCTCGGTCATGGAGACCGGACCGTTCGGCTACTTCCCCAAAGACCCTGCACGGCTCCGCGAGGCGATGGACGCCCGAGGTTTCAGGGTGGTCGCCGGCACGGGCTGGGGCGTTCTGCACCAGGCCGAGGCCTGGGCGGAGACCGAGCGTTTCTTCCGCGAGATCGGCGAGACGCACGCGGCGGTGGGCGCGGAGTACGTCGTGCACCTGCCCCCGATGTTCCGTGACGAGAAGACGGGGGCCTACACCGACGACCGGGTGCTCTCCACCGAGGCGTGGAACCTCTACATCAAGAACGCCGACCGGCTCGGACGGATCATGAAGGAGGACTACGGACTGAAGATGGTCCTGCATCCCCATGGCGACAGCCACATCGAGACGCCGGAGGACATCGACCGCATCTTCCAGGCGACAGATCCCGAGTACGTCGGCTTCTGCCTCGACACCGGTCACATCGTCTACGGCGACGGCGACCCGATGGAGCTCTGCCGCAAGTACCCCGAGCGCATCTCCTACGTGCACATCAAGGCGATGGATCCTGCCCTCGTCAAGCAGGCCCACGACGAGGACTGGCCGTTCGTCAAGGCGGTCCACGCCGGTTGCTCCGTGACACCACCAGCCGGCCTGCCCGACATGGGCGAGCTCATCGAGACGCTCGCTGACCTCGACAAGGAGCTCTACGTCGTGTGCGAGCAGGACATGTACGGCTGCGAGAAGGACTTCCCCCTGCCCAACGCCGTCAAGACCCGCGAGTACCTCGCCTCGCTCGGTCTCGGACTCGCCTGAAAGGCACCCACCCGTGACTGTTCGTATCGGAATGATCGGCCCCGGCGGCATGGGGCAGGCGCACATCGAGCGCATCCACACCGTGATCGCGGGCGGTCGCGTCGTGGCGGTGAGCGACGTCGACCCGGCCCGGGCCGCAGAGGTGGCCGACCGCATCGGCGGCGCCTCCTTCGACACCTCGGCGGAGCTCATCGACAGCCCTGACGTCGACGCCGTCATGATCTGCAGCTACGGGCCCGCGCACGAGGTCGACGTACTCGCGTGCATCACTGCAGGCAAGCCCGTCCTGTGTGAGAAGCCCCTGACGCCCACCGCCGCAGCCGCGCTGCGAATCATGGAGGCCGAGCAGGCATACGGCCGTCGTCTGGTGACGGTGGGATTCATGCGGCGCTTTGACCCCAGCTACAACGAGATGAAGGACCTGCTCGACTCCGGAGAGCTCGGTGAGACCCTGATGGTGCACTGCGCCCATCGCAACCCCACCGTCCCCGAGCACTACACCTGGGACATGGCGATCAACGACACCGCGATCCATGAGGTCGACACGATGCGCTGGCTGCTCGGCGAGGAGTTCGTCTCGGCGCGGGTCGACACCCCCAAGAAGACCTCGCTGCGCTTTCCCCACCTGCAGGACCCCCTCGTGCTCATCCTCACCAGCGCGTCCGGCGTACGTGTCGACGACGAGATCTTCGTCAACTGCCAGTTCGGCTACGACATCCGCTGCGAGGCGGTCGCCGAACGAGGCACGGTCAGCCTGTCCGACCAGAACCTGACCTCGGTCCGCACGGGCTTCACGGCCGTCAACAAGATCACCCGGGACCACAACGACCGCTTCCGGGGCGCCTTCGTGGCGGAGGTCCAGGAGTGGATCTCCGCCGTGGGCCGCGGCGAGCACACCGGAGCGACAGCCTGGGACGGCTACGCCGCCGCCTGTGTCTGCGACGCTGGAGTCAAGGCCCTCACCGAGCACGGCGCGGTCGCCGTCCAGCAGATCGAGCGGCCGGCGTTCTACGCCTGATCCGCGCGTCGTCGCCCCGACCGGGGCGGCGCACACCGACCTGTTCCCCTCACGGCGGGACAAGGAGAGGAGCACCGATGACGATCGCCGTCGCCCACCAGGGCAACAAGGACAGTGACCACGTCCTACTCGAGGCCGTCCGCGAGGCACACCACCGGGGTGAGACCCTCATCGTGATCCACGTGCGGAGCGCCCTGGACGAGGACCTCGAGGCGGCCGTAGGCGCGGGCGTGAAGGATGCCGTGGAGCGGGTGACCGCCGCGGCCGACCTCCCGGCGGTGCCCTACGAGCTGCGCATCGCCGCCGGCACCGCCGACGACCTCGCGGCGGCGCTGCTGGACGAGACCGAAGCCGTCAAGGCGTCGATCCTCGTGATCGGCGCTCGGCACCGTTCCCCGGTCGGAAAGGCCTTCCTTGGGTCGGTTTCGCAGCGGCTCATCCTCGAGGCCGACGTTCCGGTGCTCGTGGTCAAACCGGCTCGCTGACCCCCTACTCGGACCGAGACCCCGCTCCTGAACCCAGGACGCGGGGTCTCGTGCTGTCGCGTCGGCGTCCGGACCACCACGTCGCTGCAACCGCGGAACGGCCGCTGAGCCGGCGAAGGGCCCGACCCCCGGGACGGGAGCCGGGCCCTTTCGGCCGGTGTGCGGTGAGGTTGGATCAGCGGCGGGAGATCTCGTGGGACAGCTCGGTGAGCTCGTCACCGCCCGCCATCTGACGGGTGAGCTCGTCGAGCCCCACTTCGTCACGCTTCCTGTCCAGCACGGCCTCGCCGAGCTTGAGGATGATGAAGTGGTCACCCACGAGATAGGCGTGGTGCGGGTTGTGGGTGATGAAGACGACGCCGAGTCCGGCGTCACGAGCCGCGGCGGTGTACTTGAGCACCACGCCAGACTGCTTGACGCCCAGGGCCGCGGTCGGCTCGTCGAGGATGAGCACCCTTGCACCGAAGTACACGGCCCGGGCGATCGCTACGCACTGGCGCTGGCCGCCGGAGAGCTCACCGATCGGCTGGTCGATGTCCTTGACCACGATGCCCATCTTGCGCAGCTCCGCGTCGGCGATGCGCTTCATCTCCTTGACCCTCATGGGAGCGAGCGGGTAGGACCCCGCCTTGAGCTCCGACCCGAGGAAGAAGTTTCGCCACACCGGCATCAGGGCCACCACGGCGAGGTCCTGGTAGACCGTCGCGATGCCGTGAGCCAGCGCCTCGCGCGGGTTGGAGAAGTGCACCTCGCTCCCGTCGACCTTCATGACCCCCTCGTTGTGGGGGTGCAGTCCGGAGATGATCTTGATGAGCGTCGACTTGCCGGCGCCGTTGTCTCCGAGTACACCGGTGACCTCACCCGCCCGGACCGTGAGGTTGACGCCGCGCAGGGCACGGATGGCGCCGTAGGCCTTGCCTACGTCGGTCATCTCGACCAGCGCCTCGCCCTCGCGCAGGGTGTTGTCAGCGTGCTCGGTGATGGTGTCGGTCATGGCCCTAACCCACCTTTCGCAAGGTAGAGAGATTCTTGACGTACAGGTTGACGATGACGGCCAGGAGCAGCATGACTCCGAGGAACGCCTTGAACCAGTTGTTGTCCCAGCCGGCGTAGACGATGCACAGGCTGGTCATGCCGAAGATGAAGGCGCCGATGGCGACGCCGATCGCGTTGCCGTAGCCACCGGTCAGGAGCGTGCCACCCACGACTGCGGCGACGATGTAGAGGAACTCGTTGCCGATGCCGTTGCTGGCCTGGAGGGTGTTGAAGTTGTAGAGCGTGTGCATGCCCATGAACCAGCCGAGGAACGAGACGGACATGAAGAGTCCGATCTTCACCCTGTTGACAGGCACACCGACGGCGCGGGCGCTGGCTGCGTTGCCGCCGACCGCATAGATCCAGTTGCCGACCCTGGTGCGGGTCAGGATCCAGTGGGCGAGGCCCACGAACAGCAGCCACCACAGCACAGTGATGTTGAGCTTCGCGCCGCCGATGCTGAACTGGTGCGCGAAGATCGCGGTGAGCGATGAGTAGCCGTCCATCTGGTTGATGTTCGGCGTCGACACCGACCCCGTGACCAGCTTGGTGATACCCAGGTTTGCGCCCTGGAGGATGAAGAAGGACCCGAGGGTGATCAGGAAGCTCGGGATGCCTGTCCTCATCACCATGTAGCCGTTCGCCCAGCCGATGGACAGGGCGAACAGCAGCGAGATCACGAGGCCGACCCACAGGTTGATGCCCAGCTGGAAGGAGAACATCGCGTTGAGCAGGCCGGCGCTGTAGACCAGTACTCCCGCCGACAGGTCGAACTCCCCGCCGATCATCAGTAGGCCGACCGCGACCGCCACGATGCCGATCGTCGAGCTCTGGTAGAGCACGGTCATCAGGGAGTCGACCGAGCGGAAGGCCGGCGCCACCGCGAGAAAGAAGACGAACAGGATGGCGGCGGCGACGAGCGCGCCGATCTCGGGTCGCGCGAGCAACCGGTTGGACCAGCCGAGCGTGACCCGGTTGGAGTCCTCAGCGTGGGCGCCGTGTGGCGCCGCGGAGGCGGTGGCGGCCGTGGTGGCCGTCGTCGGGGCGGCTGGGGCCGCAGGCGGGGCACTCACGGGTGCCGAATTGGGTTCTTGGCTCATGCGTCTCTCCCTCTGCTGTGCCCGGCGACGGGACCCGCTCGGCGGGCCCGTCGCCGGGCACGTCTCGGATGGATCAGCGGGTGTTGTTCTTGGTGAACGGGAGGATGACGTCGATGTTGGTGCTGTCGACGAAGGAGGGCCCGGTGAGCACCGGCTGGCCGCCGCCCATGTCATTGCCGTTCTTGACGTTGAGGTAGAGCGAGGTCACGGCCAGGTAGCCCTGGACGTACGGCTGCTGGTCGATCGAGAACTCGATCTTGCCGTCCTTGATGTCCTGCGCTGCCTCGGCGTTGAGGTCGAAGGTGACCAGCTTGGCCTTGCTGCTGGCCTGGTCCATCGCCTTGAGTGCGTCGAGGGCGATCGGGGCACCGAGGGTGACGATGTAGTCGATCGACGGGTCAGCCGAGAGCTTCGCCTGCAGCGCCGACACCACCGACGAGTCATCGGCACCGTTGACCTGGATGTTCTCGGTGGCGGCGACCTTGGACTTGACCCCGGCGCAGCGGGCCTCGAGAGCGACCGAGCCCGCGGCCTGGATGACGCAGAGCGGGTGCTGGGCGCCGTCGGCGCCGATACGATCGCCAGCGGTGGCTCCGGCAAGGTTCTCGTCGGAGCCGAAGTACATCAGTGCGCCGGTCTCCGTGTACTGGTCGATCCCGGAGTTGAACGCGACGGTGGGGATCTTGGCGCTGGCGGCCGCCTGGACGGCCCCCTGTAGCGCGTCCGGTGTCGCCAGGGTCGTGGCGATGCCATCGACCTTGGAGTCGACCGCGTTCTGGATCAGGGTGGCCTGCTTGGCCGGGTCGGGGTCGTTGCTGTACTTCAGGGTGGAACCGGTGTCCTTGGCGGCTTGCTGCGCGCCGGCCTTGATCTTGTCCCAGAAGGTGTCGCCAGGGGTCTCGTGGGTGACCATGGCGAAGGTGTAGCCCGAGTCCCCACCGCCGCCCCCCGTGTTGCCACTGGTGTCGGTGTTCTCGGCGCCGCCGCCGCTGCAGGCGGCGAGAAGGACGGACGCTGAGGTCGCAAAGACTGCGGCTGTCACGACCTTGCGGAATCGGCTCTGACTCATGATGGGCGGATCCTCTCCTGGCATGAGCTCCCCGCATCGTTACGGGAAGTTCGGGGGCCGCGTCGACGGGTCCGTAGGGGAGTCGTCGACCGGACGTAGGGACGTCCTGCGGCAGTGCTGGTCCTCGGCGTCGAGGACACGGATGAAAGGGCGCGTCCTCCAGCGGTGGCGTGAGACCGGCCAAGCTTTTCAGTTGGATGGCGGGGCCGATGGGTCCCGATGGGTCATTTCACCGCGCGGCTCGACATCGTGTCAAGGCTTTGTTATGACATTCTCTCAAATACTGGATTCTGAGACGTGGGTCGACACCGGACGCCGAGCTCGTGAGCGGGAGCGACGTTGTCCGCGATGGTTGTTGACGTGCTCGGCGTCGGCCTGCGCGGTGAATGGCAGAGGACGTGACCGGTGGTGGGTTCGTGGCTCAGCGGTGCCGACGCCGGTTCAGGTGGCTGGGATCAGGACGTCGCGCACGATGCGGTCGAGGTCGGCGTCCGCCTCGAGGAACTGACGAAGGGTCTTGCGGGTGGCGCCGAAGTCGTCGAACTCCTCGGGCGTCATCCCGTTCACCTCGTAGGCGCGGACGAAGTCGGGAATCGTCCGGAGCGAGTCAAGGATCTCGGGGTCCACGGTCTCGTCCATGCGTGGCTGCGGGTCGTGGCCGCTCGACTGGAACTTCTCCTGCCAGCCGAACGGTGGCGACAGCACGATGTCGCCACCGACGAGCTCCGTCCACTGGAGCTGGTTGCGGAAGGCGGCCGCGAGGAGTCGTGAGCGCAGGCCGCGCTCGCGAAAGATGCCATACGCGTGCTTGAACGCAGCAACGCCCGCCCACTCGAGGTGCTCGGAGGGCAGGTCCAGCCCGTCGCGCTCCACGACCTCCTTGAGCCAGTCATCGAGCCGTCCGACCATGATCGTCACGACCGGCCCCATGGTCGAGACGTCCTTGCCCTCGGCCTCGCGGCGCGTCAGACCACGCTCGATCGCCTCACCGGCTGCCACCGCCTGGGGGACGGTGAACGAGACGGTGACGTTCATGCTGACGCCGCGGTAGGTGGCCTCCTCGATCGCCTCGATGCCGATCCGTGTGGCCGGGATCTTGACGATGATGTTGGGCGCGAGTGACGCGAAGTACTCGGCCTGGTCCGCGAGGGCGGCCGCGTCGCGGTGCAGCCGCGGGTCGGTCTGCATCGACAGCCGACCGTTGCGTCCGCGGTGCTCGACGAAGGCCGGTTCCAGATAGGTCGCGGCCTCGATGGAGACCTCCTCCACGACCTGCCACCCGATCTGCGACTCGGTCGCCGTGGGTCGCTGCTGGGCGATCTCGGCGATGCGGGTCTGCCAACGCGGGAGGTCGGACCGGATCGCGGCCAGGGCGATGACGGGGTTGCAGGTGGCGCCGACCGCCCCCCAGCCGATCGAGGTCGTCAGCTCCGACAGCGTCGAGGAGTCGTTCCACAGTGCGGTCGGGGTGGTCTGAGTCATGGTGTGCAGCGGTGAGGTGCTCACTGGTCTCCCCTTGGGGTCTGGGCGGCGATGTGCTCGCGCATGGTGGTCAACTGGTAGCGGGCCATCTCGTCGGCGTTCTCGTCCTCGGCGAAGACGGAGTTGCACATGACGGTGTCGGGGTTGTCGAGAAAGCCGATCTCGGCGAGTCCTCCGAAGAAGTCCGCCCAGTCGACGTCGCCGGCACCGATGCGTAGGTGCTGGTGCACGCGTGTCGTGTTCCCGGGCGGGTTCGAGATGTAGCGCAGCCCGTGCGATGCGTGGTGGTCCATCGTGTCGGCCACGTGCACGAGACGGATCAGGTCCTTGCCGGCGCGCATGATCTCGCGCATCGGCTGACCCATGTGGAACGTGTGACAGGCGACATAGACCATGCCCACGTGGGCACTGTTCAGGCCACGGATCAGCCGGATGGCTTCGAGCCCGTCCTCGACGAAGTCGTCCGGGTGTGGGTCGATGAGCAGGTCGATGCCCTCGCGCTCGATGATCGGGAGCAGCTCCTCCATCGAGCGGAGGAACGCAGCCTCGGACTCCTCGACCCGGTCCGGGCGGCCGGAGAACTCGGTCCCGATGACACGGACGTCGAGGTCCACCGCGATCTGGATGAGACGCTTCCAGTTGCGAACCGCGGACTCGCGGGCCCACTCCTTCGGGCCGGACCAACGCTGCACGGGCAGCAGCGAGGCGATTCCCACGCCGGCGTCGGCGCACGCCTTGCGCAGTGCCCGCACGAGCTCGTCGTCGGCGCGCGGATGCCGGAAGAAGGGGACCAGGTCGGCGTGCGGTGTCAGCTGGATGTGTTCATAACCCAGATCCGCCACGACGCGTGGGAAGTCGAGCAGGGCGTGGTCATGGTGGAAGGGCGTCGGGTCCTGCGCGATCTTCACGTCGGTCCTCCTCGACCGCGGCTGATACCGCGAAATGTCTGCAAATGTTAAGACATTAGCACTCTAACTTCTCACGGACTCAAGGGGAAGGGCAGGCGAGGTTCGTCTCAGCGATCGTGGACCGTGATGTCGAACGCGTACTGGTCGTAGCGATAGCAGTGGTCGCCGTACTCGACGGCCGCACCGCTCGGCGCATAGGCCCGACGCGTCATCGTGAGGAGCGGGTCACCGTTCGCGAGTCCGAGGAGCTTGCGCTCGCGCGGAGTGGGCCGGCGCGCCCCGATCGTCTGGTGGGCGATGACCGGACGGACTCCCCGCTCCCGCAGCAGGGCGTAGAGACTTTCCCGCGAGAGGTCCTTCTCGGTGAAGTCGGCGTACTGGAGTGGCAGCCAGTTGTGCATGAGGGCCGTCGGGGTGTCGCCGACCCGGCGCAACCTTTCGACGCTCAGCAGGGGGGTGTCCTCGGGGAGTCCGAGGGAGGCGGCCGCGGTGGCGTCGACCACGTCCCGCTCGAAGGCGAGCACATCAGTGCGTGGCTTCTGGCCCCGGCGGACCATGTCGTCATAGAGGCTGGTGAGCTCGTCGCGCCGATGGATGACCTGGCTTGCGACCGTCGTCCCGACCCCACGACGACGCACCAGGAGCCCTCGGCCCACCAGCTCTGCGATCGCCCGCCGCACGGTCGGACGGGACAGCTCGAGACGACCCGCGAGGGCGAGCTCGTTCTCGAAGGGGTCGCCCGGTTGCAGTCGGCCGTCCTCCACAGCCGCGGTCAGCTGCTCGGCGAGCTGATGGTAGAGCGGCACCGGGCTGGTGCGATCGATGACGATGGGGATGTTCACATGGACGACCCTATGTCACCTTGGTCTGGACGTGAGGATGAGCGAATGTATCTACAAATACTGTCGCGCGCAGCGCTCACGGTGGGCCGACGCGCAGGCCGGCTCAACACGGGGAGGATCTCCTCGCCGTGACGCCGAGAGACGGCGCACGTCTCGGCGGGCGAGGTAGCGTCGGGGTCATGACCCTCGACCGTCCCGTCACGCCGAACCCCTATGACCTGCTGCCCGCTGCGCCCTCGTTCACGCTGACCTCCGCGGACGTCAGTGACGGGCAGCCGCTGCATGACGACCAGGTCGCCAGTGCGGGGGACACGTCGCCGCAGCTGTCGTGGTCCGGTGCGCCCGAGGGGACCAGGAGCTACACCATCACCTGCTTTGACCCCGACGCTCCCACGCCGAGCGGGTTCTGGCACTGGGTCCTGGTCGACCTGCCGGCCGACGTGACCTCGCTGGACGTCGGCGCCGGAGCTGAGGACGCCGATCTGCCCGGTTCGGCGTTCATGTGTCGCAACGACGGTGGCACGCACGCGTTCATGGGCGCCGCGCCCCCGGAGGGCGACCAGGTACACCGCTACTTCTTCGTCGTGCACGCAGTGACCGAGGAGTCGCTCGGGGTCGATGCCGATGCCTCGGCGGCCGTGGTCTCGTTCAACCTCGCCTTCAAGACCGCTGCCCGCGCGATCCTGCACGGTACCTACCAGCACTGACCGGCGGACGGGTGTGGCTCCGCCCGGGCGGAGCCGAGCTGGTGGGTCAGCCGCTCGCGTGCCGCTTCAGCTCAGCCTTGGCGAGCGCGTTGCGGTGCACCTCGTCGGGACCGTCTGCGAACCGCAGGGTCCGCAGGCCGGCGTACGCCTGCGCCAGAGGGAAGTCCTCGCTGAGCCCCCCGGCACCGTGGGTCTGGATCGCCTTGTCCAGGATCCACTGCACGGTGAGCGGGGTGGCGATCTTGATCGCCTGGATCTCGCTGTGCGCGCCCTTGTTGCCGACCGTGTCCATCAGCCAGGCCGTCTTGAGGACGAGCAGCCGCAGCTGCTCGACGCGGATGCGCGACTCCGCGATCCATTCGCGCACCACACCCTGGTCGGCGATCGGTCGCCCGAAGGCGACGCGGTCCGACGCGCGCCGGCACATCAGCTCGATGGCGAGCTCGGCGACTCCGATCGAGCGCATGCAGTGGTGGATCCGCCCGGGACCGAGCCGCGCCTGGGCGATGGCGAAACCCTCTCCCTCGCCGCCGACCAGGTTGCCGGCGGGAACGCGGACCTCGTGGAACGCCATCTCAGCGTGGCCTCCATGGTTGTGGTCGTCGTAGCCGAACACCGTCATCCCGCGGGTGAGCTCGACGCCTTCGGCCTCGCGCGGCACCAGGATCATCGACTGCTGCCGGTGACGGTCGGCGTCAGGGTCGGTCTTGCCCATCACGATGTAGACGGCGCACTCGGGGTTCATCGCGCCGGTGATCCACCACTTGCGACCGGTGACGACGTAGTCGTCCCCGTCGCGCTCGATGCGGGTCTGGATGTTGGTCGCGTCGGACGAGGCCACCTCGGGCTCGGTCATCGCGAAGGCCGAGCGGATCCGCCCGTCCAGCAACGGCTCCAGCCACTGCCGCTTCTGCTCGTCGGTCCCGAACTGGCTCAGCACCTCCATGTTGCCGGTGTCCGGTGCCGCGCAGTTCATCGCCGCCGGGGCGAGGTGGATCGCACGACCTGACAGCTCGGCGAGCGGCGCGTACTGGAGGTTGGTCAGTCCGCCGCCGTGGGGGCTGGGGTCGAAGAGGTTCCACAGCCCCTGCGAGCGCGCCTGATCCCGCAGCGTGGCCAGGACCGGCACGGTGGACCACGCCCACGGGTCGTCGAGCGCGGCGAGCTGCTCCTCGAAGACCGGCTCGGCCGGGTGGACGTGGTCCTCCATGAGGGTCCGCATCCGTCCCAGGTAGTCCTCGGTGGTCGCGTCGTAGCCGAACTCCATCAGGAGGTCCTCTCGTGTGCGGGGATGGTGTGCAGGGCTTCGAGGCCCAGGTCGAGCAGGGCTCGGGGGGTCCCGCCCATGTCCTCGAAGCCGGCGCCGACGGTCTGACCCCGGCTGTGGCGGTAGTGGATCCCCTCGAGGATCGCGGCCAGCTTGTAGCACGCCAGCGCACGATAGAAACCCAGGTGAGCGACGTCTCGGCCCGATCCCTTCGCGTACAGCTCGGTGACCTCGTTCTGGCTCGGATATCCCTGCGCCAGAGCGACATCGGAGACCGAGCCCGGGGCGGCGCGGGCGAGGTCCTGGTAGACCAGCAGGGTGGCGAGGTCGGTGAGCGGGTCGCCGAGCGTCGCCATCTCCCAGTCGAGGACGGCGGAGACCGTGTCGGCGCCGTCGACCAGCACGTTGTCGAGGCGGTAGTCACCGTGCACAATCCCGCCATCACCGGACTCGGGAGGGATCGTCGCGGCCAGCCCGGCGTGCAGCTCCTCCTCACCCGGCAGGTCCCGGTGGCGTGAGGAGTCCATCTGCTTCTTCCACCGGTTGACCTGGCGACCGAGATAACCCTGGGGCCGTCCGAAGTCGGCCAGGCCGACCAGCTCCGGGTCGACCGCGTGCAGCACGACCAGCGTGTCGACGAGGCGGCCCACGATGGTCGAGACCCGTTCTGCACCAAGGGGTTCGAGCTGGGTGGCCAACCGGTACGGCGTGCCCTCGACGCGTTCCATGACGTAGAAGGGGGCGCCCAGGACGCTGTCGTCCGCGCACTGGGCGAGCATGCGGGGCACCGGCACGTCAGTGGTGGCGAGCGCTGCCATGACGCGGTGCTCCCGGCCCATGTCGTGCGCCGTCGCGAGGACGTGGCCCAGCGGCGGACGTCGGACCACCACCTCGGTGCTGCCGTCACTGACCACGTAGGTCAGGTTGGACTTGCCGCCGGTGATGAGGGTGCCGTTCAAGGGGCCGGACAGCAGCCCCGGCGCCACGTCGTCAAGGAAGCGGCCCAGTGCGTCCAGGTCCATCCCGGGCAGGTCGGTCGGCACGTCGGTCATGCTGCGTCCTCTCCCGGGCGCCGCCTCGGCGCGAGCCCCGCCCAGTATGCAGGGTGCACCCGCGCGGGTCGACGGCCGGACGGGCCGGTCGCTGGTCAGCGCGGGGTATGGTCGTTCGGTGACCGACCCGGGCCGTGAACCTGCCTCGGTCTATGGCGTCGGGGACGAGCCCGACCCGCGGTTCAGCCTCTCCAACGAGCGCACTGCGCTGGCCTGGATGCGGACTGCCCTCGCGCTCGTCGCCGGCGGTATCGCCCTGATCTCGGTCGCGTCGATCGAGGGCCTGCCGCGGTGGACACCACTGATCGGCGCGGCAGCCTGCGTGGGCGGCGCACTGCTCGCGGTGCGCGCCCTGACCGGGTGGGCCGACGTCGAACGGGCTCTGCGACTGCGTCATCCGCTCCCGGCGCCTCGAGCCCTGCTGTATCTCGGCGGCGGTGTCGTCGTGCTGGCCGGGCTCACCCTGGTGCTCGCCCTGATCGAGCTGCTCCAGGACTGACTGCGGTGCCCACCCCGATCCCGGACCGTGCCGCCCTGCAGCCCGAACGCACGGTGTTGTCCTGGCAACGCACCTCGATCACCGCCGCCGCATCACTGGTGGCCCTGGTCGCGATCGCAGTGCGGCTGGAGGACTGGGTGCTGGTCGGCGTCTTCTCGGTCGGCGCGATGGCCGGTGTCGTGCTGGTCCTCGGCGCGCGGGGCCGCTTCGCGCAGCTGCGGGCAGACGACGTGACCACCGCTCCCTACGCCGCCATGGTGCGGGTGGGGGCGGCGACGTGCCTCGCGGCCCTGGGAGGGCTCATCGCCGCGACCCGGCTCTACTTCGGCTGAACCGTCGCGCCCCGGCTGTTCCGAGTGCGTCGCCCCACCACGGCGAGACCGATGGCGATGACGACCGCGGCCAGCGCGAGCCACCACGGCCCGAGCTCGTCGACGGTGCGCGCCAGCCGGCCCTGCCACTCCAGGACCTGGTCGACGACCGGGTTGGGGGTGAGATCCCCACGCAGGGTGCGGATCTCGACATATCCGTACCACGCGATGTAGGTCCCAGCCGGCACCAGCAGCGCTCCGCTGAGCAGGTTGACCCGACCGGTGGCCGACCGCAGGCGATCGATCCGCACCGACCCCGCGAGCGCCACCGTCAGCGCGAGCACGGTGACCAGCAGACCCATGCCCAAGGCGTACGCCAGCACGATCGCCAGCCCGGCCGGCAGGCCGTCTGCGCGGGTCGTCGAGGCGAGCACGGCCAGGAACGGTGCGACCGTGCACGACAGCGAGGCCACCGCGTACGCCACGCCGTAGCCGACCATCGAGACCCAGCCCCCGTTGGGCGCCCTGCGCAGACCAGGGACCCGCAGGGTCGGCTCGAACCCGGCGAGCATCGCCACACCCAGCGCCGCCAGCGCCACGCCGATCACGACCGTGGCCCACGGGAGGTACCGCTCCACCGACAGCGCGAGCGGGACGATCACGGCGCCGAACGCGGCGAAGACCGCGACGAACCCCAGGGTCATCGCCGCGGACATCGCCATGGCCCGCGCGGCAGGGTGGCCGCTCGCACCGCTGCGGTGGACGACGATCCCGAGCCAGGCGGGGAGCAGCGCGAACCCGCACGGGTTGAGCGCCGCGAGCAGGCCCGCCGCGACCGCCAGGGCGAGGGCCGACCGGTCCATCAGCTGAACGTGTCGCGGACGACGTCGGCCAGGTCGACCGTCGTGCCGTAGCCGCTGACCCGGGTCGTGCTGCCGTGCTCGTCGACCAGGACGTAGGTGTCCTGCTGCCGGACCCCGAACCGGGTGTAGAGGTCGCCACTGGTGTCGGCGAGCTGGGTGAAGCCGTCGAGGCCGTGGTCGGAGACGAACCGGGCCATGTCCTCGGTGCTGGAGCTGAGACCACCCACGCCCACCACGGTGACGTCCGGGCCGAGCGCCGCGGCGGCATCGCTGACCCCACTGGCAGCGCGAGCGCACGCGGTGCACCACGGTGCCCAGAACCACAGGACCGTCCGCCTACCGGCCAGGGACGCACCCTCGAACCGCTGCCCGGAGACCGTGCTCGCGTCGAATCCCAGCACCGCGGGCACGGCCGCCGAACCCGGGCCCGACGGGGCCGCCGAGGTCGGGAACGGCGTTCGGGGCGCCGGCCGGACGGGGGTGGACGCTGCGGGAGGGCTCGTGGGGCCGCCTGCTGCGTCGTCGCCGGACCCGCCGCAGGCGGCGAGCAGCCCGGCACCGAGGAGCGCGACGACCAGCAGGGACGTGCGTCGGGTCAGGGGTCGGGGCATCACACCAGTGTCGGCCGCGCGCGACCGGTCCGCGTCCCGGAGCAGGGTTACGGCACTCTTACGGGCGGGTCCGCACCGCTACAGCGTCTCGGTCACCTTGCGCAGGCCGCGCGGGTGGTCGGGGTCGTACCCGCGGGAGGTGGCGAGCTGGAGCGCCACCCGCTGCAGCGGGATGATCTGGGCGATGGGGGCGACCCGCTCGTCCATGCCGCTCGGCAGGTCGATGCGGATGCTGGCCTGTGGCGCGCCGCCCAGCGCGTCCCGGGGGCCGACCACGCAGAGGTCGGCCCGCCGCTCGCCGAGCCGGTCCAGGACCGGAGCGAGCGCCTCGCCACCGCGACCCTCAGGCACGATCGCGATGACCGGCCGGTCCTCGTCGACCATCGCGAGCGGGCCGTGCAGCAGGTCCGCGCCGGAGAACGCGTGCGCGGACAGATAGCAGGTCTCCATCAGCTTCAGGGCCGACTCCCTCGCCGTCGGGTAGGCGTATCCACGGGACGTCGTGACCAGCCGCTCGACGAACCGGTAGCGCGCGGCCACCTCGTCCACGCCCTCGCTCTCCAGGGCCTGGGCGGCCAGTCCGGGCACGACCTGAGCTGCGGAGAGGTCCGCTCCGCGCCAGGCCTCCACCAGGATGAACAGGGCCAGCAGGCTGGAGGTGTAGGACTTGGTCGCGGCCACCGAACGCTCGTCGCCGGCGAGGATGCCGGCGTGCATCTCCGAGGCCGCGGCGAGCGGGGAACCCGGGCTGTTGGTCACGGCCACGGTCAGGGCCCCGGACTCCCGAGCGGCCTGGGTCGACTCCACCAGGTCCGGCGAGCCACCCGACTGGCTGACCGCGATCCAGGCGACGTCCTGCATCTGCAGGGCGGAGTCGTAGGCGGTGAAGGTCGAGGTCGACACGAGGCCGGCGGGGATCCCGAGCTGGGTCTCGATGAGGTACTTCGCGTACAGCGCGGCGTGGTCGCTGGTGCCGCGGGCCACCAGCAGGACGAACCGTGGCGCGGCCTCGCGCAGTCGGGCGGCCATCGTGGTCAGCTCACCGGGCGAGTCGAGCAGACGCTGCAGGGTCTGCGGCTGCTCGGCGATCTCGGCGCGCATCAGCGCGCCACGGTCGGTCTCGTCGGCCACCGGGTCCCTCCTGATCGTAGGGGCCCGCACCGGGCCGGGTCCGCCGGCCCGTCCGCCGCTGACCGGATGGCAGCACGGTAGCGAACTCCGGCGGGCTGCGACCTCCCGCCCCGGTCACCGGCGGGCTGTCACCTCCCGCGCCGGTCACCGGCGGTCCCCTACGCTGGCGGCCATGAGCGGGCAGACGATCGTGGTCCTCAACGGGCCCAACCTCAACCTGCTCGGCGAGCGCGAGCCCGAGGTGTACGGGCACGACACGCTCACCGACGTGGAGGAGATGTGCCGGAAGGCTGCGGTGGAGGCCGGGCACGCCCTGGACTTCCGCCAGACCAACCATGAGGGCGTCCTGGTCGACTGGGTCCAGGAGGTGCGGGCCAGCGCCGGTGGGATCGTGGTCAACGCCGGGGCCCTGACGCACACCTCGGTCGCGCTGCGCGACGCGCTGGCCACGGTCACCGGGCCGGTCGTCGAGGTGCACCTGTCCAACGTGCACGCGCGCGAGAGCTTCCGCCACCACTCCTACCTCTCCGCGGTCTCCGATGCCGTGATCGTGGGGGCAGGAGTGCACGGTTACCGGTATGGGATCGACTACCTCGCGCAGCGTCTCGCCGGCTGAGTTTCGATTTCATGCGGGCGCGTCGGACCGTGTAGTCTCGCCGTCGCGCGCTTCTCGCCGGTCCGCTGCACCGCGGCCCGGAAGCGGGACGGTGCGCCCCCTTAGCTCAGTCGGTAGAGCGTTTCCATGGTAAGGAAAAGGTCGTCGGTTCGATTCCGACAGGGGGCTCTGGGATGGCACCTGTGAGGGCGCCACACCCCGAGGCGGGGTAGCTCAGCTGGTTAGAGCGCACGACTCATAATCGTGAGGTCGCGGGATCGAGCCCCGCTCCCGCTACACACGGCGATTTCAGGATTCCCGCTGAGATCGCCTAGTCTGGAGCGTCGCTGCGCGTGCGCGGCGCCCCAGACGCAGATCCTCCCGTTCCACCCCGTCCGTTTCGAGAGCAGGTTGTCCCGTGGCTAGCAAGAGCGCAGACGTCCGCCCCAAGATCACCTTGGCGTGCGTGGACTGCAAGGAGCGCAACTACATCACCAAGAAGAACCGTCGGAACAACCCCGACCGCCTGGAGATGAAGAAGTTCTGCCCCCGCGACAACAAGCACACGCTGCACCGCGAGACCCGCTGACCTTCGCGTCCGCGTTCACGACAGGCCGCCCCGACCTCTGGTCCGGGTGGCCTTCGTGCGTCCGGCAGCAGCGGGCTCGGTCAGACCGTGCAGAGCTCTGCCGTACGGCGCAGCACGGCCTTGCCGGCGTCCGGCGAGCGCCGGCCGAGCCCGCACGCCGCCGCGACCATGACCTGGCGTCCGAGGTGCCCCTCGATGCGCCGGAGGATAGCCCGCTGGTCCTCCAGCGACTGGGCCTCGTGGGCGAAGCCGGCCGCGAAACGCGTGCTGTCGGGCAGCGCGAGGTCGGCGAGCGGGGCGTAGAACTCGGGGTCTGAGGTCGCGGGCTGGTCGGCCGCGGCAAACGGGGCGTGCACGACCGCGAGCTCGTGCGCGCTGGGCCAGTGGGCCGCGATCTCGTTGCTCAGCAGCACCAGCGGTGTCACGTCGCGCATCGTCCCGAACGCCTTGTTGTTCATGTCGCCCAGACACAGGTGCACGGCGAAGCGGGCGCCGGGAACGCTTTCGCGGGCCAGGTTGCACACCGACCGCGCCAGCACCTTGGCCAGCGCGGGCTGGGCCCGGTCCGGCGTCCTGGCCAGCAGGACCAGCTCGGCCGGGACCTCGATCTGGAAGAGTGTCCGCGGGCCCGTGACCTCGCTGACCCTCCGGATCTCGGTGAGGCTGGCCTCGGTGAACGGCCGGCGGTTGCGCAGGGCTCCTGCCGGCCCCAGGGCAAACATGGCGAGGTCGAAGTCGCCCGGCACGCCCTGCTGGAAGACGAGGTCCGGACGGTCGAGCTCGATGCGCAGCTCCTCGAACCGCGGGTGGCTCTCCCGGACCGCCGGGACGTGGCCGAAGTCCAGGTTGGCTCCGTACAGCGACCGGCCCTTGCGGATCCGCAGCTGGGGGAGCCGGTCGTAGTCCGACCAGTCACCGTCCTTGGCCAGCTCGAGCGCGGGGTGGTCACGAAGTCCCTCGATGATCGACACGACCCAGTTGCGCCGCTCACCGGTCTCACCGTCGGGCAGCGAGCTCAGGTGCGGCCCGAGGATCTCCAACGCCGTGCGCATCGCCTGCTCCGGGGTCTCGCCGGGCAAGCTGCCGACGAGATGGGCTTCGCGTGTCATGCCTTGCTCCTGTCTGGACCCCCACGTCCGTCTCGGCTGGCAGGCTAGCGCGCCCGCGAGCCGCCACGACAGGCCGTCGTCAGGCCGTCGTCAGGCCCGTTCCCGCAGCCAGGCGATGTCCGCAGCCTGACCCTCGACCCCACCGGGCGTCTCGCAGACCACCGGAGCCCCGGCGCTGCGGATGACTCCGGCGAGGTCGTCGGCGGCGATGTGGCCGGACCCGAAGTTGGTGTGCCGGTCGGCGCCGGAGTCGAACTCGTCGCGCGAGTCGTTGGCGTGGACCAGGTCGATGCGCCCGGTGATCGCGATCACCCGTTCGACGACGGTCGCCAGCTCCTCGCCGCCCGCGTGCGCGTGACAGGTGTCCAGGCAGAAGCCGACGGTGTCACCGCCCTCGGCCGCACCGATCGCGTCCCACAGCCGGGCGATCGCCTCGAGTCGTCGGGCCATCGCGTTGTCGCCACCGGCCGTGTTCTCGATGAGCACCGGCACGGCCAGGTCGAGGCCGTCGATGCACTTGCGCCAGTTGTCGAAGCCCTTGGCCGCGTCCTCCTCCACCCCGAGGTGCCCGCCGTGCACGATGACGCCCTGGGCGCCGATCTCGGCGGCGGCAGTGACGTGCTGCTGCAGCAGCTTTCGGCCGGGGATCCGGATCCGGTTGTTCAGCGACGCGACGTTGATCGGGTACGGCGCGTGGACGTAGAGGTCGACCCCCGCGGCCTCGGCGTCCGCCTTCAACGCGGCGGGGCCGCCGGCGTAGCTGACGACCGGTCCCTTGTAGCTCTGGGGGTCGCCGAGGAAGAACTGGCTGAGGGTGGCCTCGCGGGCCTTCGCCTCGGCGATCGGGTCGGTCGAGTCGACGTGTCCGCCGATGTGGAGCGTGCTCATGGACCCACCGTAGGCCGCGGCTCCGACCGGTGGGGACTCACCTGCCGACGGTGTCCGTACCGGGCCCTAGAGTGGGGCGCATGCCGGTCAACGCAGACTTCGTGGGACGCACCTACGAGCCCAGCCCGCCGTACGCCGTGGGGCGGGAGAAGATCAAGGAGTTCGCGCTCGCCGTCGGCGCCGACGACCCGGTGCACGTGGACCGGGAGGCCGCGCGCGCGGCCGGATACGCCGACGTGATCGCGCCCCCCACCTTCGCGGTGCTCATCGCCCAGCAGTGCGACGCGGTGTTCGTCCAGGACCCCGAGGCGGGCATCGACTACTCCCGCGTGGTCCACGGCGAGCAGACGTTCACCCACCACCGCCCGCTGACCGCGGGCGACGAGGTGGTCGGGACGCTGACCGTCGACGCGGTGCGCGAGGCCGGCGGGCACTCGATGGTGACCACCCGCACCGAGCTGGCCACCGAGTCGGGCGAGCCGCTGTGCACGTCGGTCTCGACCATCGTCATCCGGGGAGGGGAGTGAGCATGACCCGCTCCTTCGACTCGGTCAGCGCGGGCGACGCGCTGCCCCAGAAGCACATCCCGATCCAGCGAGCGACCCTGGTGCAGTACGCCGGTGCCTCGCTGGACCGCAACCCGATCCACTGGGACGAGCGGTTCGCGACCAAGGTCGGGCTGCCCGACGTCATCGCGCACGGCATGTTCACCATGGCCGCAGCGGGAACCGTCGTCGCCGAGTGGGTCGGCGACGCCGGTCGCATCGTGAAGTACGGCACCCGCTTCACCAAGCCGGTCGTCGTCCCTGACGACGGCGGTGCGGAGCTGGTCGTCGCGGGCACCGTGAAGTCGGTCGACGCCGAGTCCAAGCAGGCCACCATCGAGCTGACCGCGACCGCCGCGGGCGACAAGGTGCTGGGTCGCTGCATCGCCGTCGTCCAGCTCGACTGACGCCGGCTCCGACCACCTCGTGCAGGAGACCCACGACGCGCCGCTGGCCCCGCTGACCACGCTGCGGGTCGGCGGCCCGGCGGCCCGGCTGGTGCGCGCCGAGACGATCGACGAGGTCGTCGACGCGGTGCGCGAGACCGATGACGCGCAGGAGCCCCTGCTGGTCCTCGGTGGAGGGTCCAACCTGGTGATCGCCGACCAGGGATTTGCCGGGACGGTCCTGCAGGTGGCGACCTCGGGAGTGACGGTCGAGTCAGCCGACCTGTGCGGCGGGGCGATGGTGCGCGTCGCTGCGGGGGAGCCGTGGGACGAGGTGGTGGCCCGGGCCGTGATGGAGGGCTGGGCCGGGGTGGAGGCCCTGTCGGGCATCCCGGGCTCCAGCGGCGCCACCCCGGTCCAGAACGTGGGCGCCTACGGTCAGGAGGTCGCCCAGACGATCGCGTCGGTCCGCACCTGGGACCGCCATGAGCAGCAGGTCCGCACGTTCGCAGCGCTGGACTGCGCCTTCACCTATCGCCACTCGATCTTCAAGGGGACCTCGCGGTTCGTTGTCCTCGACGTGCTGTTCCAGCTCGAGGTCTCCGACCTGGCTCGGCCGGTCACCTACGGGGAGCTGGCGCGCACCCTCGGGGTGGACGTCGGCGACCGTCCGGGGCTCGGTGCCGTCCGTGAGGCGGTGCTCGCGCTGCGACGCGGCAAGGGCATGGTCCTCGACGTCGAGGACCACGACACCTGGAGCTGCGGCTCGTTCTTCACCAACCCGACCCTGTCGACCAAGCGCTTCGACCAGCTGGTCGCCCGAGCCGCCGAACGCCTCGGCCCCGACGCCACACCGCCACGCTTCGCCGACCCCGACGGCAACGTCAAGACCAGCGCAGCGTGGCTGATCGAGCGTGCCGGCTTCGGCAAGGGCTATGGCCTGCCCGCCCCAGCAGCGTTGTCCACCAAGCACTCCCTGGCCCTGACCAACCGCGGCGGCGCGACGGCCGGGGACATCTCGGCGCTCGCCCGGGAGGTCCGCGACGGCGTGCATGACGCGTTCGGCGTGACGCTGGTCAACGAGCCGGTATTCGTCGGCCACGAGCTCTGAGGCCGGCCAGCCCCGGCCCTCCCGCGAACTTGGGTGTCCAGACGCTCGGGAATGCGAGCGTTCAGGCACCCAATGTCGCTGGGGCCGTCGACGCCCGCCCCCGCCCCCGCCCCGGCCCTCCTGCGAACTTGGGTGTCCAGACGCTCGGGTATGCGAGCGTTGAGGCACCCAATGTCGCTGGGGGGGCAGGGTCAGGCGTCCGCGGCGAGCCAGGCGTCGATGTCGGCGTGGGCGGCGGTCCTGACCTGCTCCGGCGCGCGGCTGGCCTGGAGCGAGCCACGAGCGAGGGCGGCGAGGTCGGTGTCGGAGAAGCCGAGGACATCGCGGACCAGGGCGTACTGGTCGGCGAGGCGGGTGCCGAACAGGAGGGGGTCGTCGGCGCCGAGGGCGACGGGGATCCCGGCGTCGAGGAGCTGGCGAAGCGGGACCTCCTCCGGCGCGGAGTACACGCCGAGCGAGACGTTGCTGCCCGGACACACCTCCAGCGCGACGCCGGACGCGGCGACCAGCTCGACCACGCGCGGGTCCTCGGCGCTGCGGATGCCGTGCCCGAGGCGGTCGGGGCGCAGCGACTCCAGGGTCTGCTCCACGTGGGCCGGCCCCAGCAGCTCGCCCGCGTGGGGCACCAGGGCCAGGCCGGCCCGCCGCGCGATCTCGAAGGCCGGGGCGAACTCGGTGGTGTCACCGCGCCGTTCGTCGTTGGACAGGCCGAAGCCGACGACCGTTCCCGGGCCCTCACCGGCATAGCGGGAGGCGAGCCGGGCCAGGGTGCGTGCGTCGAGCGGGTGCCGGATGCGGCTGGCGGCCACGATCACCCCGACCCCCACGCCGGTCGCTGCACTCGTCTCGCGCGCCTCGTCGAGGACGATCTCCAGCGCCGGGGTGATCCCACCGACGTGGGGCGCATAGGAGGTCGGCTCGACCTGGATCTCCAGCCAGCGCGACCCCTCGGCCGCGTCGTCCTCGGCGGCCTCGCGGACGAGCCGCCGCATGTCGGCCTCACCACGGACGCACGCACGCGCGGCGTCGTACAGGCGCTGGAAGCGGAACCACCCGCGCTCGTCGGCGGCCGACAGCCGTGGCGGCTGGTCGCCGGTGAGCGACTCGGGGAGGTGCACGTGGTGCTTCTCGGCGAGGTCCCGCAGGGTCGTGCTCCGCATCGACCCGGTGAAGTGCAGGTGGAGGTGCGCCTTCGGCAGCGCCTCCACCGGTCGGGTCATGGGCCGAGTCTGGCAGGGGTGCAGGTGCCGTACAGGCCAGGGTCGGGCCGGCGTCTCGAGGCGGCTCAGTCCCCGACGACGTGCATCGCCGACTCCTCGGGGGAGGAGCTGCCGTCGCCCTGCACCTCGGTGGCGTCGAGCTCGGCATCGGTGTCGGTGCGGGCACCCTCGTCGTCGGCGACCAGTACCCCGGCTTCGGCGTCGCCGACCTCGGCGTCCCCGAGGAAGTCGTCCTCGACCGAGATCGAGTCGGGGTCGTCGCCGCCGGCCCGCGGCTCCCTTTTGCGCCCGCCTTCGTCGTCGGGTGCGCCGTAGGCCGAGTCGGGGTCAGGGACCTCCTGGGTCAGCCGGGCCTCGAAGGACTCGCCCTCGAGCTGCTCGGTGGCCGTGGTCCCGAACTCGGTCGCGGTCGGGCGGGACTCCGGCGGCTCGTAGCCCTCGTCATCCAGGGTGCCCTCGTTGTCGAGGTCGCGGTCGTTCGGGTCGATCGGCTGGTCGCTCATACCCACAGGTCTACCCCAGCCGGGCGCGCCGCAGTACTGCGGCCCCCGTGCGCAACCCTCCGCTCGACGAGAAGCGGTGCCGGTTGGGCCCGTGGAGCCGCGCGCAACCCTCCGCTCGACGAGAAGCTGCGCCGGGTGGGCCCGTCGAGCCGCGCGCAACCCTCCGCTCGAGGCGAAGCGGCGCCCGGTGTGCCCGTCGAGCCGCGGGACCCTGCGCCACCGAGAAGTGCGCTGCTCAGCCGCGGGCGAGGTGCTCGGCCGCCGCGAGCGCGACACAGGTGGCGACGCCTTCCATCGCGGTGACGACCTCCTCCAGCGGAGGGAAGCTGGGAGCCAACCGGATGTTGCGGTCGCGCGGGTCCTGCCCGAGCGGGAACGACGCGCCGGCCGGGGTCAGCGAGATGCCCGCCGCCTTGGCGAGCTCGACCACGCGGGTCGCGGTGCCGTCGAGCACGTCGAGGCTGACGAAGTACCCGCCCGTCGGCCGGGTCCAGGTCGCGACGTCGAGCCCGCCGAGGGTGCCCTGCAACGCGTCCTGCACTGCCTCGAACTTCGGCGCGAGGATCTCGCGGTGCCGCGCCATGTGGTCGCGGACCCCCTGCGGGGAGCCGAAGAACTGCGCGTGACGGAGCTGGTTGACCTTGTCCGGGCCGATCGAGCCCATCGACAGGTGCTTGAGGTACCACGTGATGTTCTCGACCGACGCGGCGAGGAAGGCGACACCCGCACCGGCGTAGGTGATCTTGGAGGTCGAGGCGAACATGACCGGGCGGTGGGGGTTCCCGGCCACCGACGCGAGGGTCAGGATGTCCGCGCTCTTGGCCTCCGCCTCGGTCAGGTGGTGGAAGGCGTAGGCGTTGTCCCAGAAGATCTTGAAGTCCGGCGCCGCGGTCGGCATCGACGCGAGCCGCTCGGCCACCTCCTGGGTGCAGACCGACCCCGCCGGGTTGGCATAGGTCGGGACGATCCACATCCCCTTGATGCTCGGGTCGTCCTTGACCAGCGCGGCGACCGCCTCCGCGTCCGGGCCGTCGTCGGTCATCGGGACGGTGACCATCTCGATCCCGAACGACGCGAGCAGCGAGAAGTGCCGGTCGTACCCGGGGACGGGGCAGACGAACCTGAGCGCGTCCTCCTGGACCCACGGCCGGTCGGAGTCCACGCCGCCGTGCAGCAGCAGGTCGACGAGGGTGTCGTGCATCATCGACAGGCTGGAGTTGCCGCCGGCGATGATCTGCTCGGGCTCGACCCACAGCAGCTCGGCGAACAGCTCGCGCAGCTCGGTGATGCCGTGCAGCCCGCCGTAGTTGCGGGTGTCCGTGCCGCTCGCGTCCGTGGTCCCGGCCGGGAGGCCGAGCAGGCCGTCGGACAGGTCGAGCTGGGCGCTGGAGGGCTTGCCGCGGGTGAGGTCGAGCTTGAGGCCGCGGGCAGACAGGCCGTCGTAGGCCTGCGCCTGGTCGGCGGCGAAGGCGGCGAGGTCTGCCGGGGTGCGGGAGGCCAGGGGGGTGCGGGGGCTGCTCTGCGCGGTGTCAGCGGTCACAGCCCCATCGTTTCAGAGTCGGCGCCGTGACCATCGGCGGGTTCGCCGCGGGTTCGCGCCCGGGGCTGGCCGTCGCGTATGCTGGCGCCTCGGTTGACTTCGACCATGCTCTTCGTCATGCCCTGCAACAGTAGGTTGCGAGCGGGACGGACGGCTGATCGGGGGAAGCCTCCCGGAACCCTCACCCCCACGTGCGGGTTCCGTAGGGCAGTGGCTCAATTGGTAGAGCACCGGTCTCCAAAACCGGCGGTTGGGGGTTCGAGTCCCTCCTGCCCTGCGTCACCATCGTTGAACAGATCGTCGAACAGATCGTCCAAGAGATCGTTGAAGTGCTGACAGTCCGCCAGCCCGGTTGGACGAAGGAGAGAAGGCAGCCGTGACCGACCTGAGCGCGAAGACCCGCGACTCCGGCGCCAGCCGCGCCCAGAAGCGGGGAAACCCGATCTCGCGGTTCGTCGCGTTCCTGCGCTTGTTCACCAGCCAGATCCTCGACGAGCTGCGCAAGGTCGTGCGACCGACGCGCTCCGAGCTGATCCAGTACACGCTCGTCGTGATCGTGTTCGTCACGATCATGATGGCTCTCGTGTCCGGGCTGGACTACGGCTTCACCAAGCTCGTGCTGTTCATGTTCGGCGGCTAGCACCCTCGACCACCGGGCAGCAGCCGCCCACGCAGCACCACCACACCGCAGACGAAGGAAGCAGGTCACCCGCGTGTCCGACCAGAGGACCGAGCAGAGCGAGGCGACGGAGCAGGACGCGCCGGCCGTCGACATCGACGACGCCGCGGACTGGGCAGGCGAGGAGGACATCCTCACCGAGGACGGCCCGCAGGCCGAGGCCTCCGCCGACCGCGAGCACGACGACGCGGACGACGCGGACGACGCGGCACGAGGATGAGGACGCAGTGCTGGCGGAGCCCGAGGACGCCGCTGACAGCGACAGCGACAGCGACGACAGCGACAGCGACGCCGACGTCAGCGACAGCGACACCGACGACACCGAAGACACCGACGAGAGCGACAGCGCCGCCGCCGGGGGCGAGACCGCCGAAGCCGACAGCGACGCCCACAGCGACGCCCACAGCGACGCCGCCGGGGGCGAGACCGCCGAGGCCGACGCCGAGGGCGAGGAGCCGGAGGGATCCGGCGACCCGGTCCAGGACTTCAAGGACGCCCTGGCCGCCAAGTTCGGCGACTGGTACGTCGTGCACTCCTACGCCGGGTACGAGAACCGGGTCAAGGCCAACCTGGAGAACCGCACCACCTCCCTGAACATGGAGGAGTTCATCTTCGAGGCGCAGGTGCCGATGGAGGAGGTCACCGAGATCAAGAACGGCCAGCGCAAGCTGGTCCGTCGGGTCCGGATGCCCGGGTACGTGCTGGTCCGCATGGACCTCACCGACCAGTCCTGGGGCGCCGTCCGGCACACCCCCGGCGTCACCGGCTTCGTCGGCAACGCCCACCAGCCCGTCCCGCTGAGCCTGGCCGAGGTGTTCACCATGCTCGCGCCGGCCGACCTGGGCTCGCACGTCGGTGGCGTCGCCTCGTCCGGGTCGGGCGGATCCGGTGCGGGCAAGTCCGCCGAGGTCGCGGTCGTCGACTTCGAGGTCGGCGAGTCCGTGACCGTCATGGAGGGCCCGTTCGAGACCCTTCCTGCCACCATCTCCGAGATCAACCCCGACACCCAGAAGCTCAAGGTGCTGGTCTCGATCTTCGGCCGCGAGACCCCCGTGGAGCTGTCGTTCAACCAGGTCTCGAAGCTGTAGCAACCGACGGGGGCCCTGCTCTCGTTGGTCCCCCAAGACTCCTCCACGACGCTCCGCGTTCGGAGGCCACCGAAGACCTGGTCCTCGGTGGTGCAACCGGGTCATCGCCCGCGGCGTAGGCCCACCACCACAAAGAAGAAGGAAGAGCAATGCCTCCCAAGAGCAAGAAGATCTCCGGTTTCATCAAGCTGCAGATCCAGGCCGGCGCAGCGACCCCGGCCCCCCCGGTCGGACCCGCGCTCGGCCAGCACGGCGTGAACATCATGGAGTTCGTCAAGGCGTACAACGCCGCGACGGAGGCCCAGCGGGGGAACGTCATCCCCGTCGAGATCACGGTCTTCGAGGACCGCTCCTTCACCTTCGTCACCAAGACCCCTCCGGCCGCCGAGCTGATCAAGAAGGCTGCCGGCGTCGCCAAGGGGTCCGGTGAGCCGCACAAGACCAAGGTCGCCAAGCTCTCCCGCGCACAGGTGCTGGAGATCGCCGAGCAGAAGATGGTCGACCTCAACGCCAACGACATCGAGCAGGCCGCGAAGATCATCGCCGGCACTGCTCGCTCGATGGGCATCACCACCGAGCTGTGACGACAGCGCCGAGGCCACGCAGCGAGGAACGAGCGAGGCCCGAGGCGCCGAGGAGCAGCGACAGTTCAATACCGAGCTCTGAGCTAGAGCTCACCCCGTAGGCCGGACTGACCGGCGTGCGGGGGTGGGAGGACCGCGCTGGTCCGCACCACACCTCCACCGCACCCCAAGGAGCAGAACATGAAGCGCAGCAAGGCCTATCGCGCCGGCGCCGAGAAGATCGACGACGCCAAGGTGTACTCCCCGCTCGAGGCCGTTCGCCTCGCCAAGGGAACCGCCATCACCAAGTACGACAGCACCGTCGAGGTCGCCATGCGCCTCGGGGTCGACCCCCGCAAGGCCGACCAGATGGTCCGCGGCACCGTCAACCTGCCGCACGGCACGGGCAAGACCGCCCGGGTCCTGGTCTTCGCCAACGGCGACAAGGCCGAGGCGGCCACCGCGGCCGGCGCGGACTACGTGGGCTCTGACGACCTGCTCGAGAAGGTCGCCGGCGGCTGGCTGGACTTCGACGCGGTCGTCGCGACTCCGGACATGATGGGCAAGGTCGGTCGTCTCGGCAAGGTCCTGGGTCCGCGCGGCCTGATGCCGAACCCGAAGACCGGCACGGTCACCATGGACACCGCCAAGGCCGTCACCGACATCAAGGGCGGCAAGATCGAGTTCCGGGTGGACAAGCACTCGAACCTGCACTTCATCATCGGCAAGGTCTCCTTCGACGAGACCAAGCTGGTGGAGAACTACGCCACGGCCCTGGAGGAGATCCTGCGGCTCAAGCCGTCGGCGTCCAAGGGCCGGTACATCAGCAAGGCGACCATGTCCACGACGATGGGCCCGGGCATCCCGCTGGACTCCACGCGGACCCGCAACCTGCTCGAGGACGACGCCACCGCCTGACCGGCGCACCTCACGCACTCGGTCCGTCGCCCCTCGTGGGTGGCGGGCCGTTCGCGTGTGCCGGTGACCCCGGCGCCGACGGCGCGCTCACCACTGCCAGTCCAGCCCGATCCGCCCCGGTCCGAAGTCCTGCCGGATGATCTGCACGGTGTGGTCGGCCCGCAGCGCCACCACCGTCCGCGTCTGGTGCTCGGCGTTCGGTCCCTCGCTGAGCTGCACGGACTCGGGCACCGCGTCCGGGTGGAAGCTCACCGCGAGCACGGTCTGGGCGGTCCGGTAGACCTCGAAGAGGGTGTTCGAGGTCGACTCCGGCTCATGGGACACCAGGTCGTACTCGAGGGCGAAGGTCGTGCCGCGCGACAGCGCCTCCGGCAGCATCAGCTCGGCGATCACGGCGTCGCCCTCGGGGCTGGTGTGCACGGCGCCCAGGGTGCAGCCGAGCCGAGGGACGACCTCGGGGACGCGGTCCGAGCGGTTCACCTGACCGATGAACACCGACACCCGGTCGGTGCTGTCGCCGTGCACCCGGCAGACGGCGCGCGCTGCGATGACCGCGGTGTGGTCGGCCGCCACCTGGGCCAGCAGGTGGATGCTGAGCCGGCGGATCTGGGCGAGGTTCTCGTTGGCCTGGCGGTGCAGCTCCTCCCACCCGGTCATGATCTCGTCGGGGTCCATCCCGACGCTGCGCAGCCGGCCCCGCGGACGGGGCGCGTCGAGCCGCCGACGTAGTGTGCCGGGACCCAGGTCCAGGATCTCCTCGAGCGCCGCCAGCGCTCGCAGCGACGCGGCGCGCTCGGGCTGGCTGCGACCGGACTGCCAGTAGCTCAGGGTCGCCACGCTCATCGAGAACCCGCGTTCGGTGAGCCGGTCCTGGACCCGGACGAGGGGCAGGCCGCGGACCGCGATCGCCTTGCGCAGCGCGCCGGCGAACGTCGACGGCAGCCCGTCGTCCTCAACCTGGCCCGCCGTCATCCCGTCAGCGTAGGCGTCCGGACCTGAACGTGCGTAGGCACAAAGACCCACCCCGCCTACATCGGGCCGTCGATTACGCTGGTGGGGCCCCGCGCCGGCGGAACCACCCACTGGCCGGAGGAGTCACAGACCTGCGGCCAGATGGCCGCATACGACCACAGGGGGATCCACCATGAAGGCCACCCGCCCCACCACCGCCGCAGCCCTCGCCCTCACCACCGCGCTGGCGCTGGGCGCCTGTGGCAGCTCGGGGGACACGACCGCCGGCACCGGCTCCACCGCGACCGGGTCCGCCACGGCGTCCTCGACCAGCGGCTCGGACACCGGCAGCGATGCCGCGGCGGGTCAGACCGTCGACGGGGCCGTGCTCGGCGAGAAGGTCCTCACCGCGATGGAGAAGGCCGGCAGCGGGCGGATGACCCTGGACGGGGCGGGTGCCACGAGCAGCGGCGTGTTCGAGATCGACAACGGCACGTTCGACCAGCAGGTCACCACCGAGGTGGCGGGGCAGACGGTGGAGATCCTGAGCGTCGGTGGAGCCATCTATCTCAAGGGGATCCCGAACCAGGACAAGGAGTGGCTCAAGATCGACCCCCAGGGCACCGACCCGATCAGCCAGCTGGCGGCACCGCTGACCGGCGCCCTCGATCTCAGCGACCCGCGCAGCATGGTGAAGGCCTTTGCGGGGACCACGGCCACGGTGGTCAAGGCGGACGGCACGACCACGACCTATGAGATGACCGTTGACCCGGTCAAGCTCCTGGGCGACCTGGCCAAGACCGCCGGGGTCGCCCTCCCGGTCACGGTGACCTATGTGCTCGACAGCGACGACCGCCCGGTGTCGGCCACCTCCGACGTGGGTGGACAGAGCCTCACCCTGAACTACTCCGACTGGGGCACCGACGTCATGATCGAGGCGCCCGACCCCAGCAAGGTCGGGACCTTCTCGGTGCCCAAGAACTGAGGGCCGGCGGGAGTCGCCGCCGCCGATTTGGTCGAGGCGCCACGCCCGCGTACTCTTTCCCACGACCCAAGACCGCCGGCTGTCTGGAGTGCTCGCACCCCAGGCCGAAGGTCCCGCTCGAAGCGGGCAGCCCGCGCAGGCCATGAGACACCGGTAGACCACGCCGCGCAACGCGCGACGCCTACCTGAGCCCCGTGCCCTGCGCCGGGGCTTTCTTCGTGTGGGTCCCCGGGACACCCGGTGGTCGTCCACCACGGAAGGAGGCTCCATGGCAAAGTCTGACAAGGCTGCCGCCATCGCCGAGCTGACGGACAAGTTCCGCACCTCGAGCGCGGCCGTGCTGACCGAGTACCGCGGGCTGTCAGTCAAGCAGCTGACCGACCTGCGCAACTCGCTGCGCGGCAACGCCACCTATGCCGTCGTGAAGAACACGCTGACCGAGATCGCTGCCAAGGAGGCCGGAGTCACGGCCTTCGACGGCCAGTACTCGGGTCCGACCGCCATCGCCTTCGTCGAGGGTGACCCGGTCGAGGCGGCCAAGGGCCTGCGTGACTTCGCGAAGGCGAACCCCCTCCTCGTGATCAAGGGCGGTGTGCTGGACGGCAGGTCCCTCACGCCGGAGGAGATCACGAAGCTCGCGGACCTCGAGTCCCGCGAGGTGCTCCTGGCCAAGCTGGCCGGCGCCCTGAACGCGTCGCTCAGCCAAGCCGTCTACCTCTTCGCGGCGCCGCTCAACCAGGCGGCCCGCGTCGTCGACGCGCTGCGCGCCAAGGTCGAGGCCGAAGGACCGGTGGCTGCTGCCGCCGCCCCGGCCGAGGCCGAGGCACCGGCCGAGGAGGCGCCCGCTGCCGCGGACGCCGAGGACAGCACGCAGGATTCCACGACCGAGGCTGTCGTCGCCGACGACGCCGAGGGCACCGCAGATGTCGCCGAGGGTGGCGACGCGAGCTGAGGTCCGGGCACCCGCCCGAGCCCCGGCTCATCAACCGACAACGCCACTCACGGCACAGCACTACTGAAAGAGAAAGGACGCCACCATGGCGAAGCTCTCCACCGACGAGCTCCTTGAGGCCTTCAAGGAGATGACCCTGATCGAGCTCTCCGAGTTCGTCAAGCAGTTCGAGGACACCTTCAACGTCACCGCCGCGGCCCCCGTTGCCGTCGCGGCCGCCCCGGGTGGGGCTGGCGGCGAGGCCGCTGCTCCCGAGGAGCAGGACGAGTTCGATGTCGTCCTCATTGCTGCCGGCGAGAAGAAGATCCAGGTCATCAAGGAGGTCCGCACGCTGACCTCCCTCGGCCTGAAGGAAGCCAAGGACCTCGTGGACGGCGCTCCCAAGCCCGTCCTGGAGAAGGTCGACAAGGCTGCTGCGGAGAAGGCCAAGGAGGCCCTCGAGGGCGCCGGGGCCACCGTCGAGCTCAAGTGACCTCCGCCCGCCTCGGCGGGCAGCTCACCTGATCCGCTCGGATCACGCACCATCTGCGAAGGCGGGGCGGACCACACGGTCCGCCCCGCCTTCCGCGTCCCGGCGGTCCCTGGTGAACCATCGGCGGTCCCCGGTGCGCACACCACGAACGGCCGGGAAGGCGTCGTACCCGACCCCCGGCCGTTCGGCCTATCTTGGACCCCCCGCAGCGTGCTGACCTGCGCAGATGCCCGTGGTGGCGGCATCGCGCCAAGCCCAATACTGCGGAATCCCTTGACGGCGGACCGGCCTCTGCCCCACGATCGTGGCGTCAAGACCTGTGTCGCCCGGCTCTGCCGGACGCTGCGGATCGGACCACCTGCCAGACGCTCGTCTGGACAGGCTTGGCTTTTCATGCCTTCTTCGGGTAGGCTATATCTTTGCGCTGCCCCTGTCCTCGATCCCCCCTCAGTTCTTCGTCCTTTGCCGTGCCCCCCGGCCGGTCGCGACGGAACTGGACCCGGTGGGTCACGGCCCGGCCCCGGCGTGACAGATGAACCAAAACCAGGCCCGTGGAAGGACCCTCGTTGGCTGCCTCGCGCAACGCGACCCAGACTGTGTCCAGTGCTATGACGGCGTCAGGCCGTCTCTCTTTCGCCAAGATTCACGAACCGCTGGAGGTTCCTGACCTCCTGGCCCTCCAGACCGAGAGCTTCGACTGGCTCCTGGGCAACGAGCGCTGGCAGGCGCGCGTGGCCGAGGCCAAGGCGGCGGACAAGAACGACGTCCCCGACAAGTCGGGCCTCGAGGAGATCTTCGAGGAGATCTCCCCGATCGAGGACTTCAGCGGCTCGATGTCGCTGTCGTTCCGGGACCACCGCTTCGAGGACGTCAAGTACTCGATCGAGGACTGCAAGGAGCGCGACCAGACCTACTCCGCGCCCCTGTTCGTCACCGCGGAGTTCATGAACACCACCACCGGCGAGATCAAGAGCCAGACGGTCTTCATGGGCGACTTCCCGCTCATGACCGAGCGCGGCACCTTCATCATCAACGGCACCGAGCGCGTCGTGGTGTCCCAGCTGGTCCGCAGCCCGGGCGTCTACTTCGAGCGCACGCCCGACAAGACGTCCGACAAGGACATCTACACCGCCCGCATCATCCCCAGCCGCGGTGCCTGGCTCGAGTTCGAGATCGACAAGCGCGACATGGTGGGCGTTCGCGTCGACCGCAAGCGCAAGCAGTCGGTCACCGTCCTGCTCAAGGCGCTCGGCTGGACCGAGGCCATGATCCTGGAGGAGTTCGGCGAGTACGAGTCGATGCGGCTCACCCTGGAGAAGGACCACACGGCCGGCCAGGACGACGCGCTGCTGGACATCTACCGCAAGCTGCGCCCGGGCGAGCCGCCGACCCGTGAGGCTGCCCAGACGCTGCTGGACAACCTGTACTTCAACGGCAAGCGCTACGACCTGGCCAAGGTCGGTCGCTACAAGATCAACAAGAAGCTCGGTCTTGACGTGCCGCTCGCCGACGACGTGCTGTCGGTCAACGACATCGTGCGCACCATCCGCTACATCGTGGCCCTGCACAACGGCGACGTGACCCTGCCCGGTGTACGCCGCGGCGAGGCCATCGACCTCAGCGTCGAGACCGACGACATCGACCACTTCGGCAACCGCCGGCTGCGCAACGTCGGCGAGCTCATCCAGAACCAGGTCCGCACGGGCCTGTCCCGGATGGAGCGCGTCGTGCGTGAGCGGATGACCACCCAGGACGTCGAGGCGATCACGCCGCAGACCCTGATCAACATCCGCCCGGTCGTGGCCTCGATCCGCGAGTTCTTCGGCACCAGCCAGCTGAGCCAGTTCATGGACCAGAACAACCCGCTGGCCGGACTGACGCACAAGCGTCGCCTGTCCGCGCTCGGCCCGGGTGGTCTGTCCCGTGACCGTGCCGGCATGGAGGTCCGAGACGTCCACCCGAGCCACTACGGCCGCATGTGCCCGATCGAGACCCCTGAGGGTCCGAACATCGGCCTCATCGGCTCGCTGGCGTCCTACGGCCGGATCAACCCCTTCGGGTTCATCGAGACGCCGTACCGCCGCGTGGTCAAGGGCAAGGTCACCGAAGAGGTGCACTACCTCTCGGCCGACGAGGAGAACGAGCACGTCATCGCCCAGGCGAACGCCGCGCTCAGGCCCGACAACACCTTCGCCGAGGACCGCGTCATGGTCCGCGTCAAGGGCGGCGAGGTCGAGTACATCCCCGGCGCCGACGTCGACTACATGGACGTGTCCGCACGTCAGATGGTCTCCGCGGCGACGGCACTGATCCCGTTCCTCGAGCACGACGACGCCAGCCGCGCGCTCATGGGTTCGAACATGCAGCGTCAGGCCGTGCCGCTGGTCCGGTCCGAGGCACCGCTGGTCGGCACCGGCATGGAGTTCCGCGCCGCGCTCGACTCCGGCGACGTCGTCCGGGCCGAGAAGGCCGGGGTCGTCACCGAGGTCTCGGCCGACCTGGTCACCGTGGCCGGCGACGACGGCACCACCCGGACCTACCGCATCTCCAAGTTCGCGCGGTCCAACCAGGGCACCAGCTACAACCAGCGCGTCGTGGTCACCGAGGGTGACCGCCTCGAGGTGGGTGGAGTCATCGCCGACGGTCCCGCGACCGACGGCGGCGAGATGGCCCTGGGCCGCAACCTGCTCGTCGCGTTCATGCCGTGGGAGGGCCACAACTACGAGGACGCGATCATCCTGTCCCAGCGTCTGGTGCAGGACGACGTCCTCTCCTCGATCCACATCGAGGAGCACGAGGTCGACGCCCGCGACACCAAGCTCGGACCCGAGGAGATCACCCGGGACATCCCGAACGTCTCCGAGGAGGTCCTGGCCGACCTCGACGAGCGCGGCATCATCCGCATCGGCGCCGAGGTCCGCGACGGCGACCTGCTGGTCGGCAAGGTCACGCCCAAGGGCGAGACCGAGCTGACACCGGAGGAGCGCCTGCTGCGCGCCATCTTCGGTGAGAAGGCCCGCGAGGTCCGCGACACGTCCCTGAAGGTGCCCCACGGCGAGACCGGCACGGTCATCGGCGTGAAGGTGTTCGACAAGGACGAGGGCGACGAGCTGCCCCCGGGCGTGAACCAGCTGGTCCGCGTACACGTGGCGAACAAGCGCAAGATCACCGACGGCGACAAGCTCGCCGGGCGTCACGGCAACAAGGGCGTCATCTCCAAGATCCTGCCGATCGAGGACATGCCGTTCCTGGAGGACGGCACCCCGGTCGACGTCGTGCTCAACCCGCTCGGTGTTCCGGGCCGGATGAACATCGGCCAGATCCTGGAGCTGCACCTGGGCTGGGCTGCCTCGCGCGGCTGGGACATCGAGGGTTCCCCGGAGTGGGCCGAGCTCATCCCGGCGGACGCTCGGACGGCTCCGGCCGGCACTCGGGTGGCCTCACCGGTGTTCGACGGCGTGCGCGAGAACGAGATCGTCGGTCTGCTGGACTCGACGAACAAGACCCGCGACGGGGTCCGCCTCATCGACAGCTCGGGCAAGACCCAGCTGTTCGACGGCCGCTCCGGCGAGCCCTACCCGCACGACGTGTCGGTCGGCTACATGTACATCCTCAAGCTGCACCACCTCGTGGACGACAAGATCCACGCGCGCAGCACGGGGCCGTACTCGATGATCACCCAGCAGCCGCTCGGTGGTAAGGCCCAGTTCGGTGGCCAGCGCTTCGGTGAGATGGAGGTCTGGGCCCTGGAGGCGTACGGCGCCGCCTATGCCCTGCAGGAGCTCCTGACGATCAAGTCCGACGACGTCAACGGCCGCGTGAAGGTCTACGAGGCCATCGTCAAGGGCGAGAACATCCCCGAGCCCGGCATCCCGGAGTCCTTCAAGGTCCTGATGAAGGAGATGCAGTCGCTGTGCCTGAACGTCGAGGTGCTCAGCAGCGACGGCACGGCCATCGAGATGAAGGAAGCCGAGGAGGACGTGTTCCGCGCAGCGGAGGAGCTCGGCATCGACCTGTCCCGGCGCGAGCCCAGCTCGGTCGAGGAAGTTTAGGTTGCTGCCCCGGCGCCCGTCGGTCGAGCGATCCCCCCAGGGATCGCCCTGACCGCCGCGATACCGCGAGCGAAGCGAGCGTGGTCTCGTGGAACAGCGGGCGCCCGGGGCGCAGCCCCGTCCTGGCCTTGAGCCAGTTCCCAGCATTCTGAACCTAGACGGCATACGAAAGTAGGAAGCACACAGTGCTTGACGTGAACTTCTTTGACGAACTGCGTATTGGCCTGGCTTCGGCGGAGGACATCCGCCAGTGGAGCCATGGCGAGGTCAAGAAGCCCGAGACCATCAACTACCGCACGCTCAAGCCCGAGAAGGAGGGCCTGTTCTGCGAGCGCATCTTCGGCCCCACCCGGGACTGGGAGTGCAACTGCGGCAAGTACAAGCGCGTCCGCTTCAAGGGCATCATCTGCGAGCGCTGCGGCGTCGAGGTCACCCGCGCCGGCGTCCGTCGCGAGCGGATGGGCCACATCGAGCTCGCTGCGCCGGTCACCCACATCTGGTACTTCAAGGGTGTCCCCTCGCGCCTCGGGTACCTCCTGGACCTCGCTCCGAAGGACCTCGAGAAGGTCATCTACTTCGCGGCCTACATGATCACCTCGGTCGACGTGGACCAGCGCCACACCGACCTGCCCTCGCTCGAGGCGCAGATCGAGGTCGAGAAGAAGGAGCACGTCAACCGTCGCGACTCCGACGTGGACACCCGGGCCAAGAAGCTCGAGGCCGACCTGGCCGCGCTCGAGGCCGAGGGTGCCAAGGCCGACGCGCGCCGCAAGGTCCGCGAGTCCGCCGAGCGCGAGATGAACCAGATCCGCAAGCGCGCCGACCTGCAGATCGAGCGGCTCGAGCAGGTCTGGGACCGCTTCAAGAACCTCAAGGTCCAGGACCTCGAGGGCGACGAGGTGCTCTATCGCGAGATGCGTGACCGGTTCGGGCTGTACTTCGAGGGCGGCATGGGCGCCGCGGCGATCCAGAAGCGCCTGGAGACCTTCGACCTCGAGGCCGAGGCCGAGCTCCTGCGCGAGATCATCGCCACCGGCAAGGGCCAGAAGAAGACCCGCGCGCTGAAGCGGCTCAAGGTCGTCACCGCGTTCCAGGTCACCTCCAACGAGCCCCGCGGCATGGTGCTGGACGCCGTCCCGGTCATCCCGCCGGACCTGCGCCCGATGGTGCAGCTCGACGGTGGCCGCTTCGCGACCTCGGACCTCAACGACCTGTACCGCCGCGTCATCAACCGCAACAACCGTCTCAAGCGGCTGCTCGACCTGGGCGCGCCGGAGATCATCGTCAACAACGAGAAGCGCATGCTGCAGGAGGCTGTCGACAGCCTCTTCGACAACGGCCGTCGTGGTCGCCCGGTCACCGGACCCGGCAACCGCCCGCTGAAGTCGCTCTCGGACATGCTCAAGGGCAAGCAGGGCCGGTTCCGCCAGAACCTGCTCGGCAAGCGCGTGGACTACTCCGGCCGGAGCGTCATCGTCGTCGGCCCGCAGCTCAAGCTGCACCAGTGCGGTCTGCCCAAGCAGATGGCGCTGGAGCTGTTCAAGCCGTTCGTGATGAAGCGTCTGGTCGACCTCGACCACGCGCAGAACATCAAGTCGGCCAAGCGCATGGTCGAGCGTCAGCGCTCGGTCGTGTGGGACGTGCTCGAAGAGGTCATCACCGAGCACCCCGTGCTGCTGAACCGCGCGCCCACGCTGCACCGCCTCGGCATCCAGGCCTTCGAGCCGCAGCTGGTCGAGGGCAAGGCGATCCAGATCCACCCGCTGGTCTGCACCGCGTTCAACGCGGACTTCGACGGCGACCAGATGGCGGTCCACGTGCCGCTGTCCGCCGAGGCGCAGGCCGAGGCCCGGATCCTCATGCTCTCGAGCAACAACATCCTCAAGCCGGCTGACGGTCGGCCGGTGACCATGCCCACCCAGGACATGATCATCGGGCTGTACCACCTGACCTCCGGGGTCGAGGCCGGCACGGGCGAGGGTCGGTCGTTCTCGACCGTCTCCGAGGCCGTCATGGCCTTCGACGCGGGCGAGATCGAGCTCGGCTCGACCGTCAGGATCCGGCTGCCGCACGTCGTTCCGACACCCGGTTCGGACCTGCCCGAGGGCGTCGTCGCGGGTGCTGACGGCTATGTCGCGTCCTGGACCGCGGAGACCACGCTGGGCCGCGCACTGTTCAACCAGACGCTGCCCGAGGACTACCCGTTCGTGAACTCCTCGGTCGACAAGAAGCGGCTGTCGACGATCGTCAACGACCTCGCCGAGCGTTACACCAAGGTGCAGGTCGCGGCCTCGCTGGACGCGCTCAAGGAGTACGGCTTCCACTGGGCCACCCGGTCCGGAACCACCGTCGCCATCTCCGACGTCGTCACCCCGCCGCGCAAGCTGGAGATCCTCGCGGGCTACGACACCAAGGCGGAGAAGGTCCAGACCCAGTACGAGCGGGGTCTGATCACCGACGACGAGCGCCGTCAGGAGCTCATCGAGATCTGGACCCAGGCCACCAACGAGGTCGCCCAGGAGATGCAGGACAATCTCCCGCGCGACAACACCATCTATCGCATGGTGTCCTCCGGCGCCCGAGGCAACTGGTTCCAGCTGCGTCAGATCGCCGGTATGCGTGGCCTCATGGCCAACCCCAAGGGCGAGATCATCCCGCAGCCGATCAAGTCCAACTTCCGTGAGGGCCTGTCGGTGCTGGAGTTCTTCATCTCCACCCACGGCACCCGCAAGGGGCTGGCGGACACCGCGCTGCGGACCGCCGACTCCGGATACCTCACCCGCCGGTTGGTCGACGTCTCCCAGGACGTCATCATCCGCGAGGAGAACTGTGGGACCGAGCGTGGCCTGTCCATGCCGATCGCCCAGGTGAACCCGACCACCGGGACCCGCACGGTGCACGACGCCGTCGAGTCCTCGGTGTACGCCCGGACCCTGGCCGAGGACGTCGTCCTGGACGGCGACACCCTGGCCGAGTCCGGTATCGACCTCGGTGACGTGGTCATCGGCGCGCTGTTCAGCGCCGGTGTGGACCAGGTGAAGGTCCGTTCGGTCCTCACCTGCGACAGCCGCGTGGGCACCTGCGCCAAGTGCTACGGCCGCTCCCTGGCCGCGGGTCACCTCGTGGACATCGGCGAGGCCGTCGGCATCATCGCGGCGCAGTCGATCGGTGAGCCTGGCACCCAGCTGACGATGCGCACCTTCCACACCGGTGGTGTGGCCGGTGACGACATCACCCAGGGTCTGCCCCGAGTCGTCGAGCTGTTCGAGGCCCGCACCCCCAAGGGTGTGGCCCCGATCGCCGAGGCGACCGGACGGGTCACCATCGAGGACACCGACAAGACGCGTCGCATCATGCTGACGCCGGACGACGGCTCTGAGGAGCACGCCTACCCGGTCAGCAAGCGCGCCCGTCTGCAGGTCTCCGACGGCGACCACGTCGAGGTGGGCCACCAGCTGACCCACGGGTCGATCGACCCCAAGCAGGTGCTGCGCATCCTGGGACCCCGTTCGTGCCAGAACCACCTGGTCGACGAGGTGCAGGCCGTGTATCGCCAGCAGGGTGTGACGATCCACGACAAGCACATCGAGGTCATCGTCCGGCAGATGCTGCGGCGGGTCACCATCATCGAGTCCGGCGACGCCGACCTCCTGCCCGGTGAGCTGGCCGAGCGTGGCCGGTTCGAGGAGGAGAACCGTCGTGTGGTGACCGAGGGCGGCAAGCCCGCCTCCGGTCGTCCCGAGCTGATGGGGATCACCAAGGCCTCGCTGGCCACCGAGTCGTGGCTGTCGGCCGCGTCCTTCCAGGAGACGACCCGGGTGCTCACCCAGGCCGCCATGGAGGGTCGCTCCGACCCGCTGCTCGGCCTCAAGGAGAACGTCATCCTCGGCAAGCTCATCCCCGCTGGTACGGGTCTGCCCCGTTATCGCAACATCGCGGTGGAGCCGACCGAGGAGGCCAAGGCCGCGATGTACTCGATGCCGAGCTACGACACCTACGACTACCCGGTCTTCGGGCCCGGCAGTGGTGAGGCGATCCGCCTCGACGACGCCGAGCTCGGTCTCGACCGCTGACGTAGGCGCCCACAGCGCAACCCCACGGCGGGGCACCCCGGGAGATCTCCCGAGGTGCCCCGCCGTTTGGCATGGGCATGGGCATGGGCATGGGCACGGGCATAGGCAGAGGCCCGGGCGTCAGCTTCGGCGCGGGTGCGGGGACCGGGTGGGGTGCGGGGACCGTCCGGTGCCGGCCCGCGGCACGCGCACGGGTCAGGCGACGGGACGCCGGGCCGAAGCGCGCAGCCAGCCCCCACCGGTACAGGCCAGCAGGACCCCCAGCCCCCACACGCTGGCGGCCGGGTGGCCGAGCCCGTGGCCGACCATGACCTGGTAGGCCAGCAGGCCGACGGTCAGGCCGACCAGCAGCCAGCCCCAGGTCAGGATCGGCACCCGCTGGTCGCCGGCGGCTGGGGGGGACGGGTGCGCGGTGATGGCGGTCATGGCTGCTCCTGGCCGGTCTGGGTTTTCGGAAGGGTCTGGGTTTTCTGAAGGGTCTGGTTCTGAGGGGTCCGGGGCTTCTGGGGTTTCTGGAGGGTCTGGGGTTTCTGGAGGGTCTGGGTTTCTGGAGGGTCTGGGGTTTCTGGAGGGTCCTGGCTGCCCGGGGTGGGTCCACCTGGTGCTCCGAGCCTGGCTCCCGGCAGGTGGTGGCCGCGTCCTGCTGGAGTACCGACCCGCTGCCCGTCGGGACAGGCCTGTGGTCCCGTGGTCGGAGGGAACGACGTGTCGGTCCACCGCGTGTGCAGGGGTGACCGATTTGGGGAAGGTCTGAGCACGCGGTATCGTTGATCTTCGTGTCTGAGGCGCTCCTTGGACATGCCCGTGCTGGACGAGGGGTCCCGACGATCACGTCGGTCCTGAACACAGCCACCACCTCTGCCGGGCGCCCCACACCACGACTCCCCTTCCGGGGATCAGCCATGGGGAGTGCAGGGAGGGGAACGTGTCCGACACCCCCGAGCGCGGGAGTCGGGTGCAGCATCCAGGAGTGTCACGGCGAAGGCCACCGGCACCGACACAGACGACATACGGAGAATGGTTTGCCCACGATCAACCAGCTCGTCCGCAAGGGCCGGCAGGACAAGACGACCAAGACCAAGACACCGGCCCTCAAGGGCTCCCCGCAGCGCCGTGGTGTCTGCACCCGCGTCTACACCACCACCCCCAAGAAGCCGAACTCGGCGCTGCGCAAGGTCGCCCGCGTGCGGCTGACCAGCGGCATCGAGGTCACGGCCTACATCCCGGGCGTGGGCCACAACCTGCAGGAGCACTCGATGGTGCTCGTCCGCGGTGGCCGTGTGAAGGACCTTCCCGGCGTCCGCTACAAGATCGTCCGCGGCTCCCTTGACACCCAGGGTGTGAAGAACCGCAAGCAGGCCCGTTCCCGTTATGGCGCGAAGATGGAGAAGAAGTAATGCCTCGCAAGGGTCCCGCGCCCAAGCGCCCGCTCGTCGTCGACCCGGTCTACGGGTCCCCGCTGGTCACCCAGCTGGTCAACAAGGTCCTGCTCGATGGCAAGAAGTCCATCGCCGAGACCATCGTCTACGGCGCCCTGGAGGGCTGCCGCGAGAAGACCGGCAGCGACCCGGTGGTCACCCTCAAGCGCGCGCTCGACAACGTCAAGCCCAGCCTGGAGGTCAAGAGCCGCCGCGTCGGTGGTGCGACCTACCAGGTCCCGATCGAGGTCAAGCCCGGTCGCTCGACGACCCTGTCGCTGCGCTGGCTCGTCGGATACTCGCGGCAGCGCCGTGAGAAGACCATGACCGAGCGCCTGATGAACGAGATCCTCGACGCGTCCAACGGCCTCGGTGCCGCGGTGAAGCGTCGCGAGGACGTCCACAAGATGGCCGACTCCAACAAGGCCTTCGCGCACTACCGCTGGTGAGGTGTGGGCCGCGCCCGCCGTTGACGGCGGGCGCCCGGCCCACCCCGCGCTGGCTGCGCACCGAGCAGCTCCAGCACCGACCGACACTTCTGCAGACACGCACCCGAAGCGAGATGAGATCCACGTGGCACTCGACGTCCTGACGGACCTGACCAAGGTCCGCAACATCGGCATCATGGCGCACATCGACGCCGGCAAGACGACGACGACCGAACGCATCCTCTTCTACACCGGCATCACCTACAAGATCGGTGAGGTCCACGACGGCGCGGCCACGATGGACTGGATGGAGCAGGAGCAGGAGCGTGGCATCACGATCACCTCTGCCGCGACCACCACGTTCTGGAAGAACAACCAGATCAACATCATCGACACCCCCGGCCACGTCGACTTCACCGTCGAGGTGGAGCGTTCGCTGCGCGTCTTGGACGGTGCCGTGGCCGTGTTCGACGGCAAGGAGGGTGTCGAGCCCCAGACCGAGACGGTCTGGCGCCAGGCCGACAAGTACGGCGTGCCGCGGATCTGCTTCGTGAACAAGATGGACAAGCTCGGCGCTGACTTCTACTTCACGGTGCAGACCATCGTCGAACGCCTCGGAGCCACCCCGCTGATCTGCCAGCTGCCGATCGGTGCGGAGAACGACTTCGTCGGGGTCATCGACCTCGTTGAGATGAAGGCCCTGACCTGGCGCGGCGAGACCAAGCTCGGCGAGGACTACGAGGTCGAAGAGATCCCGGCGGATCTGGCGGAGAAGGCGGCGCAGTACCGCCATGACCTGCTGGAGAAGGTCGCCGAGTCCGACGACACTCTCATGGAGAAGTACCTCGACGGCGAGGAGCTCACCGTCGCGGAGATCAAGTCCGGCATCCGCAAGCTCACCCTCGGTGGCGGGGTCAACCCGATCTTCTGTGGCACCGCGTTCAAGAACAAGGGCGTCCAGCCCATGCTCGACGCGGTCATCGACTACCTGCCCTCGCCGCTGGACGTGCCCCCGATGATCGGTCACGACGTGCGCGACCCTGAGAAGGAGATCATCCGCAAGCCCGATGCCTCCGAGCCGTTCTCAGCGCTGGCGTTCAAGGTGGCCAGCCACCCGTTCTTCGGCAAGCTCACTTACGTCCGGGTGTACTCAGGCAAGGTCGACGCCGGCTCGGGCGTGGTCAACTCCACCAAGGGCAAGAAGGAGCGCATCGGCAAGCTGTTCCAGATGCACTCCAACAAGGAGAACCCGGTTCCCGACGCCCGGGCCGGTCACATCTACGCGATGATCGGCCTGAAGGACACCACGACCGGTGACACCCTGTGCGACCCCAACGCGCAGATCATCCTGGAGTCGATGACCTTCCCAGCACCGGTCATCCAGGTGGCGATCGAGCCGAAGACCAAGGGTGACCAGGAGAAGCTCGGCACCGCGATCCAGAAGCTCGCCGAGGAGGACCCGACGTTCCAGGTCCACCTGGACGAGGACACCGGTCAGACGATCATCGCCGGCATGGGCGAGCTGCACCTGGACATCCTGGTCGACCGCATGCGGCGCGAGTTCAAGGTCGAGGCCAACGTCGGCAAGCCGCAGGTGGCCTACCGCGAGACGATCCGTCGCACCGTCGAGAAGCTGGACTACGTCCACAAGAAGCAGACCGGTGGGTCGGGGCAGTTCGCCAAGGTGCAGATCCGCCTGGAGCCGCTGGACACCACCGAGTCCGGCGAGATGTACGAGTTCGAGAACAAGGTCACCGGTGGCCGCATCCCGCGCGAGTACATCCCCTCGGTCGACGCCGGCATCCAGGACGCCATGCAGTACGGCGTACTGGCCGGCTACCCGCTCGTGGGCATCAAGGCGACCCTGCTCGACGGTGCCTACCACGACGTCGACTCCTCGGAGATGGCGTTCAAGATCGCCGGCTCGATGGTGCTGAAGGAGGCCGTCCGCAAGGCCGACCCCGTGCTCCTCGAGCCGATGATGGCCGTCGAGGTGCGCACGCCCGAGGAGTACATGGGCGACGTCATCGGCGACATCAACTCCCGCCGTGGCCAGATCCAGGCCATGGAGGACATCTCCGGCGCGAAGATCGTGCGCGGCCTGGTGCCGCTCTCGGAGATGTTCGGTTATGTCGGGGACCTGCGTTCCAAGACGCAGGGCCGCGCCAACTACTCGATGGAGTTCGACTCCTACGCCGAGGTCCCCAAGGCCGTGGCCGAGGAGATCATCAAGAAGACCCGGGGCGAGTAACCGGTTAGCATTGCCGGTCGCGTGTCCTCGTGGCATCGCGAGCACCACCCCCGAGCACGATCCCTAGCACGATCCCCGAGCAAGATCCCCAGAACGACGCCACGTCCTGCCTGGTCGTACGGCGCATACCAAGCACAGTCCTGAGGAGGACCCCAAAGTGGCGAAGGCAAAGTTCGAGCGGACTAAGCCGCACGTCAACATCGGCACCATCGGTCACATCGACCACGGTAAGACGACGCTGACGGCGGCAATCTCCAAGGTCCTGCACGACAAGTTCCCCACGCTGAACCCCCAGTTCGCGTTCGACGACATCGACAAGGCACCCGAGGAGAAGCAGCGCGGTATCACGATCTCGATCGCGCACATCGAGTACCAGACCGAGGCGCGTCACTACGCGCACGTCGACTGCCCCGGCCACGCCGACTACGTGAAGAACATGATCACGGGTGCGGCGCAGATGGACGGTGCCATCCTCGTGGTGGCCGCGACCGACGGGCCGATGCCGCAGACCAAGGAGCACGTGCTCCTGGCCCGCCAGGTCGGCGTGCCCTACATCGTGGTGGCGCTCAACAAGGCCGACATGGTCGACGACGAGGAGATCCTCGAGCTCGTCGAGATGGAGGTCCGAGAGCTGCTGGACTCCTATGACTTCCCCGGTGACGACCTGCCGGTCGTTCGTGTCTCCGCGCTGAAGGCGCTGGAGGGCGACGCCGAGTGGGGCGCCAAGCTGATGGAGCTCATGGACGCGGTCGACACCGCGATCCCGGAGCCCGAGCGCGAGGTCGACAAGCCGTTCCTCATGCCCGTCGAGGACGTCTTCACGATCACCGGCCGCGGCACCGTGGTGACCGGCAAGATCGAGCGCGGCATCCTCAAGGTCAACGAGGAGATCGAGATCGTCGGCATCCGTCCCGGTGTGGCGATGAAGACGACCGTCACCGGCATCGAGATGTTCCGCAAGCTGCTCGACGAGGGTCGTGCGGGTGAGAACGTCGGCCTGCTGCTGCGTGGCACCAAGCGCGAGGACGTCGAGCGCGGGCAGGTCATCTGCAAGTCCGGGACGATCACCCCGCACACCGAGTTCGAGGCGCAGGCCTACATCCTGTCCAAGGACGAGGGTGGCCGTCACACGCCGTTCTACGACAACTACCGCCCGCAGTTCTACTTCCGCACCACGGACGTGACCGGCGTCGTGCACCTCCCCGAGGGCACCGAGATGGTCATGCCGGGTGACAACACCAACATGGTGGTCGAGCTGATCCAGCCGATCGCCATGGAAGAGGGTCTGAAGTTCGCGATCCGTGAGGGTGGCCGCACCGTCGGTGCCGGCACCGTCACCAAGATCACCAAGTGAGCTGACTGACCAGCGCTTCTCCCGAAGGCCCCGCACCGATGGTGCGGGGCCTTCGTATGTCCGGCGCCGGGGGAGTCGGGCGGGGGAGTCGGGGGGGAGAGAGAGTAGGGGAGCGGAGGAGGTCCCCACCGGCGCGGAACCGCTTCGGCGCGGAACCTCATCGGCGCGGAACCTTGCCGGTGCCGGGGTGCCTCAGCTCGCGAGCACGGCCGGCGTCAGGTCGGCGAGGGACCCGGCGCCGATGAGCGTCATCGTGAGGTCGAGCTCGGCGACGACGTTGTCGATCACCTCGCGGATGCCGGTGGCGCCACCGAGCGCCATGCCGTACACGTACGGCCGGCCGAGGCAGACCGCGTCGGCACCCAGCGCGATCGCCTTGGCGACGTCGGTGCCGGTGCGGATCCCGCTGTCCATCAGCACCAGCGGCTGCGCGCCGACCCGCTCGCGGACGGCGACGAGCGCGTCGAGGGCAGCGACGGCCCCGTCGACCTGACGCCCGCCGTGGTTGGACACGATGATCCCGTCGACCCCCAGGTCCATCGCCCGCGCGGCGTCGTCCGGGTGGAGGATCCCCTTGAGCAGGATGGGGAGCGCGGTGCGGTCCCGCAGGGTGGCGAGGTGGTCCCACGACAGCCCGGGGTTGGAGTAGATGTCCAGGAACGTCTGCACGGCGGCGCGGGGCACCGGAGAGCGGAGGTTCTCGCGGAGGCCGCCGGGGTGCTCGCGGCTGATCGACAGCAGCGTGCGGACGGCGGCGGGGGTGACCTTGGCTCGCGGCGCGTCCGTGCTCGGCGCGGCGAGCCGGTCGGCGACGATCTGCTGGAACCGCGGGTCGTGGGTGTAGTTCGCCAGCCCGATGCCTCGTGCGAACGGCAGGCTGCCGAGGTTGAGGTCCTGCGGCCGCCACCCGAGGGTCGTCGTGTCGAGGGTGACCACGACCGCCTCGGCCCCGCACGCCTCGGCGCGGCGCAGGAAGCTGTCGACCAGGTCCTCGTCGACGCTCCAGTACAGCTGGAACCACCGTGGGGCCGGGCCCATCTCGGCCGTCACGTCCTCCATCGCCGAGCACCCCTGGCTGGTGAGGATGTACGGCAGGCCGGCGCTCGCGGCGGCACGGCCGATGAGCAGGTCACTGTCGCGGGTCACCAGCGCGGCGGCGCCCACCGGCGCCAGCAGCACCGGCGCCGGGATCCGCCGGCCCAGGATCTCCACCGTCAGGTCGCGGGTCGCCACACCGTGGGCCATCCGCGGGACCAGCCGGCGGCGGGTGAAGGCCTCGCGGTTGGCGCGCATGGTCTCGCCCTCACCCGCCCCACCGCCGACGTAGGCCCAGGCGACCGCCGACATCGCCCCCCGTGCTGCTGCCTCCAGGGCCGCGGCGTCGGTGGGCACCGTCGGGCGCGACCCCGTCACGCCGGCGGTGTAGATCCGTCCCTGGCGCAGTCGTCCCGCGCCCGGCGGTGAGGACTGGACCATCGGTGCTCCTTCGCGTCGTCGCGTCCCCGGGCCGACCCGGTGCGGTCAGTATGTCGCGGGCGCCGCCCCGCTCACTGCGGCGCGACGTCGATCAGCACCTTGCCGACGATCCCGCTCTCGACCGCATCGTGGGCCGCGGCCGTCCGCTCGAGGGTGAACCGGTGCAGCGGGAGCCCGCGCTCCGCCCCGACCCCGAACCCGCCCGCAGCGACGGCAGCGGTGACGTCCTCGGCGGCGGCCGCCAGGGCCGCGGAGCCGACCGTGTACAGCAGGATCCACTGGATCCGTGCGTTGGTGCTGAAGGTGTCCCGCACCCGCAGGGTCACCTCGTCGCCACCGTTGTTGGCGTACACCGCGATCGTGCCCCGCGGCGCGATGACGGCCAGGTCGAGGTCGATGTTCTGGGCGGGCGACACCTCGACCACGATGTCCACCCCGTCGGGGGCGACGGCACGGATGGCATCGGCCGGATCGCCGTCGCGGTAGTTCACGGTGTGGTGCGCACCGGCTGCACGGGCGAGTGTGGCCTTCTCCTCGCTGCTGATGGTCGTCACCACCGTTGCGCCCGCCCACGCGGCGAGCTGGATCGCGGCGTTGCCGACCGCACCGGCTCCGCCCGCGACCAGTACGGTGCGGCCGGTGAGTGAGCCCGGCGCCAGACGGGCCGGGCCGTCCTCGCTCGTGGTGAGCGCGCGGTGGGCCGTCACCGCCGGCACGCCCAGGTCGGCGCCGAGGTCGAACGAGGCTCCATCGGGCAGCGGATGGACGTGCTCGGCGGGCAGCACGGTGTACTCCTGCGCCGTGCCGGTGGGCCGTTCGTGCATGGCCAACATCATCCAGACCCGTTGTCCCACGGCAAGTTTCGTCACACCACCACCCAGCGCCTCGACGACGCCCGAGCCGTCCTGGTTCGGGACCATCTCGGCGAACGCCGGTGGCCGCGCGGCGCCTGCGCGGGACTTCCAGTCGGTGGGGTTCACGGCGGAGCGGACCACCCGCACCAGCACCTCGCCCGGACCGGGATCGGGCACCTCCCGCTCGACCACCTCAAGCACGTCGCTGGGTCCGGTCTCGCGATAGACCACGGCCTTCATCGGTGACCTCCTGGTTGACGTGCGCATGGGCATGCGGGTGTAGCGGGGGATCCGGTCGCTGCGGGGATCCGGTCGCTGCGGGGATCTGGTCAGCGCGGGATCAGGTCAGTGCGGCGACGAGGACCCGGCCGAGCCAGGCTCCATAACGGTCGAGTGACCATCCGCGCTCGATCACGAGCAGGTCGTAGTGCTCGATGGCGATGCCCCACCAGAGCACGTCGCGCACCTCCTCGAGGTCGAGGTCGGCGCGGAGGTCACCGGTCTCCTGCAGGTGGTGTCCGAACATCGCCATCGCTCGCAGGCGCTCCTCCAGGATGGTCTCCCAGACCAGGACGACGTCGGGGTCGTGCTGCTGTGCGTCGCGGATGACGAGCTGGATCTCGGCCGAGCGGCGATGGCGCTCCGCCGCCTGACGGACGTAGGTCTCGATCTTGCGCGCGGCGTCGGGCTGGTCGCGCCACGCCGCGGCCTCGGTGCGGTCGTTCAGGGCCACCTCGTCGTGGTCCCCCGCGAGCGCCACGTCGAACACGGCCTTGGCCAGCGCAGCCTTGGTGCCGAAGGACTTGTAGATGTCACCGGCTGACGCCCCGGTGCACGCGGCGACGTCGGCGACGGAGGTGCCGCGGTACCCGCGCTCGACGAACAGCGTCAGGGCGGCGTCCACGGCAGCCTGCCTCTCGCCCTCCTGTCGCTGGCGGTCCCCGCCGTCATCCGCATGAACGCCCTCAGCCTGGCTCATCGCGCTGTCCTCACACTCATCGTCGGCACTCACTCATCGTCGTCATCGCACGCATCGTCATCGCACTTATCGTCGTCATCGCCGTCGGCCACCCGTCGTCGATGGCGCCGACACCGTCGGCACCGCCGGCAGCGGCTCAGCCGCGAAGCCGTGCACCACGAGGATGCCACTGCGCCGGTCAACCGGCGCGGTGAGGAGCACGAGACCCGGCCCTTCGACGAGGTCTGCGAGGGGATGGACCGGCCGGACGTCGTGGAGCTCTCCACCGGACGAGGACTGCGCGTGGCGTGCTCCTGACGGGGCCTCCGCGCAGCGTCCAGGGTCAGGGTTGGTCGTGGGTGAGGTGCAGCAGCCAGTCGCGGCCGGTGTCGATCAGCGCATAGCGACGGCTCCCGTCGCGTCCGTGCAGGACGAAGACGAACCGCCGTTCGTTGCGGTCCTCCAGCTCCCACCAGCCGGTGTCGGCGATGTCCTTGTCCGCGTCGGCGTATCCGGCATGGTCGAGGTCGTGGTCGGACACCGCCACCGCGAGCCGGTCGTGACTGCCGGACGCGGGCAACCCCTTGGGTACGGCCCAGGAGCGCAGCACCCCGTCCTCCTCCAGCCTGAGGTCCCAGTGCAGCCGTGGCCGGCGGTGCTCGTGCAGGACGAACACGGGCCGAGTCCGGTTGTCGCTCAATCCCGTACCCGTTGCGCGAGCCGTCGGTCGCTGACCGCACCCACCGCCGCTCGGACGGCCTGGACGGTCGGGCTCGGCGCCATGGTTCGGCGCCACAGCAGCTCCACCCTCCGGGTGGGCACAGGGTCGGTGACGGGCACCGCGCGCACCGTCGGCGGCAGGATCTCGCGGCCGAGCCGGGGGACCAGGGTCACCGCGACCCCGTGCTCGACGAGCGCCACGTGCGAGCTGAACTCACCCGCCCAGAACTGGATCGCAGGGGTGCGCCCGAGCCCGTCGTACAGGTGCATCAACCAGGTATGGCAGACGCTGCCGACCGGCGGGCAGGCCCAGGCCTCGTCGACCAGGTCGTGTGGTGTGACGCTCGCTCGGTCGGCCAGCCGGTGGTCCTCGGGGACGAGCACGTCAGCCACGTCGATCCCCAGCGACACCGACTCGACGTGGCCGGGAACCGGCAGCGGGAGGTCGGCCCAGTGGTGGACCAGCGCGACGTCGGCCTGCCCGGTGGCCACCAGGTCGATCGCCGCGAGCGGGTCCTGCTCCAGCACGGTGACCCGCAGGTCGGGGTGCCGGAGGCCGAGAGCGGCCACCGCAGGCGCGACGAGGCCGCGCACCGCGGTGGAGAACGCCGCGAGTCGGAGCTCGCCGTGGGCGGGCGTGGTCGACGCCGCTGCGAGGCGCGACTCGAGCAGCTCGATCGCGTCCAGGATCCCCGACCCCTCGCCGACCAGCCTGCGGCCCTGGTCGGTCAGCATCAGGCCACGTCCGAACCGCTCGACCAGCTGCGAGCCGGTCTGGCGCTCCAGCCGCTTGACCTGCTGGGACACCGCAGACGGGGTGTACCCCAGCGCAGCGGCGGCCGCGACGACCGAGCCGTGCGCCTGCACCGCACGCAGCGTGGCCAGGGCGGGCACGTCGATCATGCAGCAACGCTACATGGTCCAACGCAGATCCATTCGCTGGTGCTTCCGAGTGCCATCCCTCAGAGTGGACCCATGCCGCTGCGTGACACCGCCCTCGCCGTTCTGGTGATGGTGATCTGGGGAGCCAACTTCGTGGTCATCGACGCCGGGCTGGAGGGCGTGCCACCGCTGCTGTTCGTCGTGCTGCGCTTCGTGCTCGTCGTGTTCCCGGCGATCCTCTTCGTGCCGCGACCGCAGGCGACCTGGCGGCAGCTGGCCGCGGTCGGCCTGCTCATGAGCGCCGGCCAGTTCGGCTTCATGTACACGTCGCTGTCGCTGGGGATGCCGCCCGGCCTGGCCTCGCTCGTGCTCCAGATCCAGGCCGCGTTCACGGTGGTGTTCGCGGCGGTCGCGCTGCACGAGCGTCCTGCACGGCACCAGGTCGTCGGCGTCGCTATCGGTCTGGCCGGTCTGGGGATCGTCGCGGTCGGGCGTGGCGGAGCCACCCCGACCGGTGCGCTGCTGCTCTGTCTCGCGTCGGCCGCGTGCTGGGGTGCGGGCAACGTCGCCTCGCGGCGAGTGGCTGCGACGTCCGGGCTCTCGATGACGGTGTGGTCCGGCGTCGTCGTCCCCGTGCCCCTCCTCGTGCTGTCCTTCGCCCTGTACGGGCCGGCTGAGATCGGCTCGGCGCTCGCCGGTCTCAGCTGGGTCAACTGGGCCTCGACGCTGTACACGGCGGGCCTGGCCTCGCTGTTCGGCTACGGCGTGTGGAACACGCTGCTCGGGCGGCACACCGCGAGTACGGTCGCGCCGTTCAGCCTGCTCGTGCCCCCGATCGGTATCGCGACGGCCTGGGTGTTCCGCGGCGAGGCCCCGACCGTGCTGGTGGTGCTCGGTGGGGGAGTCCTGATGGCGGGCGTGGCCTGGACCAGCCTCGGGTCACGCCGGGCCGCCCGCCGCGCGACCCGCGAGGTCCCTGCCGCCGCGTCCTGATCGGGCGGCCCACCGCTCAGGCACCCTCGGTCGGGCCCCCGCGCGGTAGGTCAGCGGGGCCGGGGTGGCGCACTCGGGCCTCGATTTGTCCCCAGCGTGCGGGCTCTGGCACTATGGACCGGTTGCTTGACGCGCAGCGCCGATCCGTATTGGTGCTGCCACCCCGGTGACACATCCCGAACCGCTGGCACTCTGTCGGCGGGGCGGCACTCCGGGAAGCGCAAGCCCCCGGCCCCTGGGCCGGATCACTGATCACCATCTGGCCCGCCCGCGTGAAAACGCTGCGGCCAGACCGCGGAACGGGTGCGACACACCCGACCTCGGGGGTCGGAGATCCACGCAGGGACCGGGCCACGAATGTGTACGGCGAGAGAGAGACAGACGAGGCGATGGCGGGACAGAAGATCCGCATCCGACTGAAGTCGTATGACCACGAGGTCATCGACAACTCGGCGCGCAAAATTGTCGACACGGTGACCCGTGCCGGTGCGACGGTGGTGGGCCCAGTGCCGCTGCCCACGGAGAAGAACGTCTTCGTGGTCATCCGTTCGCCCCACAAGTACAAGGACAGCCGCGAGCACTTCGAGATGCGCACCCACAAGCGCCTCATCGACATCATCGACCCGACGCCCAAGGCCGTCGACTCGCTGATGCGTCTCGACCTGCCGGCGGACGTCAACATCGAGATCAAGCTCTGAGCGCGGGGAGAGGACCACAGTGACTTCAACTGCCACCCGCACCATGAAGGGTCTGCTCGGCGAGAAGCTGGGCATGACCCAGGTCTGGGACGCCGACAACCGGCTCGTGCCCGTGACCGTGGTCAAGGCCGGCCCCTGCGTCGTGACGCAGGTCCGCGGCGAGGGCGACGGCTATGCAGCCGTCCAGATCGCGTTCGGCGCGATCGACCCCCGCAAGGTCAACAAGCCCATGGGCGGCCACTTCGAGAAGGCCGGCGTGACCCCACGTCGCCACCTCGTCGAGCTGCGCACGGCCGACGCCGGCGACTACGCCCTCGGCCAGGAGCTGACCGCGGACACGTTCGAGACCGGTCAGACCATCGACGTCACCGGGACGACCAAGGGCAAGGGCTTCGCCGGCGTCATGAAGCGTCACGGCTTCCACGGCGTGTCCTCCAGCCACGGCTCGCACAAGAACCACCGCAAGCCCGGCTCGATCGGTGGCTGCGCCACCCCGGGTCGCGTCTTCAAGGGGATGCGTATGGCCGGCCGCATGGGCGGCGAGCGCCAGACCACCCAGAACCTCCAGATCCACGCCGTGGACGCTGAGAAGGGCCTGCTGCTCATCAAGGGTGCCGTTCCCGGCCCCCGCGGTGGCATCGTCCTCGTCCGCACGGCTGCCAAGGGAGCCTGACATGCCGACGATCGACGTCATGAGCCCTGCCGGCACGAAGTCCGGCACGGTTGACCTGCCCGAGGACGTGTTCGGCGTCCAGACCAACATCCCCCTGATCCACCAGGTGGTCGTGGCCCAGCTCGCTGCGGCTCGCCAGGGGACCCACTCCACCAAGACCCGCGGCGAGGTTCGCGGCGGTGGACGCAAGCCGTACCGGCAGAAGGGCACCGGGCGCGCCCGTCAGGGCTCGACCCGTGCGCCGCAGTTCGCCGGTGGTGGCGTCGTCCACGGCCCGCACCCGCGTGACTACAGCCAGCGGACCCCGAAGAAGATGAAGGCCGCCGCGCTGCGCGGGGCCCTCTCCGACCGGGCCCGGCACGGTCGCATCCACGTCCTGACCGGCGTCGTCGAGGGTGACACGCCCTCGACCAAGGTCGCCGAGAAGGTCTTCGCCACGATCAGCGAGCGCCCCAACCTGCTCGTCGTGCTGGACCGCGCCGACGTGGCCGCGATCAAGAGCGTCCGCAACCTGGACAACGTCCACGTGCTGTGGGCCGACCAGCTGAACACCTATGACGTGCTCTGCGCCGACGACGTGGTCTTCACCCAGAGCGCCCTCGAGGCGTTCCTGGCCGGCCGCACCAAGGTCGCCACGAGCCGGTCCGCCGAGACCGAGACCGAGGCTGGCGCCGACGTCGAGGAGACCGACGGGGCGGTCGCCGCCACGGACGACGTCGACGCCGCCGCTGACGAGGACGAGAAGGAGACCCCGTGAGCACCACCCTGGGCAAGGACCCGCGCGACATCCTGATCGCACCGGTCGTCTCCGAGAAGTCCTACGGACTGCTCGATGAGGGCAAGTACACCTTCATCGTCGACCCGCGGGCCAACAAGACCGAGATCAAGATCGCCATCGAGCGCATCTTCAACGTCAAGGTCGAGTCGGTCCACACCATGAACCGCACGGGCAAAGCTCGTCGTACCCGCTTCGGCGTCGGCAAGCGCAAGGACACCAAGCGTGCGATCGTCACCCTCCGCGAGGGCTCGATCGACATCTTCGGTGCAGGCGCCTGAGACGACGGCTGAGGAACTGAGGGAACACTGACATGGCTATTCGCAAGTACAAGCCGACCACGCCGGGCCGCCGCGGCTCCAGCGTCGCCGACTTCGTCGAGATCACTCGCACCACCCCCGAGAAGTCGCTGGTCCGTCCGCTCACCAAGTCCGGTGGACGCAACAGCAGCGGCCGCATCACCACCCGTCACATCGGTGGTGGCCACAAGCGCGCCTACCGGCTCATCGACTTCCGCCGGGCCGACAAGGACGGCGTGACCGCCAAGGTCGCGCACATCGAGTACGACCCCAACCGCACGGCGCGGATCGCGCTGCTGCACTACGCGGACGGGGAGAAGCGCTACATCCTGGCTCCCAACCGGCTGCGTCAGGGCGACGTGATCGAGAACGGTCCCGGCGCCGACATCAAGCCCGGCAACAGCCTGCCGCTGCGCAACATCCCGACCGGTACGGTCATCCACGCCGTGGAGCTCCGGCCCGGTGGCGGTGCGAAGATCGCCCGCTCCGCCGGTGTCCGCGTGCAGCTGGTGGCCAAGGACGGCGTGTACGCCCAGCTCCGCCTGCCGTCCGGTGAGATCCGCAACGTCGACCAGCGCTGTCGCGCCACGGTCGGTGAGGTGGGCAACGCCGAGCAGTCCAACATCAACTGGGGCAAGGCCGGCCGCATGCGCTGGAAGGGCAAGCGCCCGACCGTCCGTGGTGTCGCCATGAACCCGGTCGACCACCCGCACGGTGGTGGTGAGGGCAAGACCTCCGGTGGTCGCCACCCGGTCAGCCCCTGGGGTCAGGCCGAGGGCCGCACCCGCCGCCCCGGCAAGCCGAGCGACAAGCTGATCGTTCGTCGCCGTCGTACTGGCAAGAAGCGCTGATAGGAGCCTTTGGAATGCCTCGCAGTCTCAAGAAGGGTCCCTTCATCGACGACCACCTTCAGAAGAAGGTGGATGTCCAGAACGAAGCGGGCACCAAGACCGTCATCAAGACCTGGTCGCGCCGTTCGGTCGTCAGCCCGGACATGCTCGGCCACACCCTTGCCGTGCACGACGGCCGCAAGCACGTCCCGGTGTTCGTCACCGAGTCGATGGTCGGCCACAAGCTCGGTGAGTTCGCGCCGACCCGCACGTTCAAGGGTCACGTGAAGGACGACAAGAAGGGGCGGCGTCGCTGATGGCCACCCCACAGTCCACCGACACCACCGATGAGGTGATGGAGGCCCGAGCCCAGGTGCGGCACCTCCGCGTGACGCCGCAGAAGGCGCGACGCATCATCGACCTCATCCGTGGCAAGAAGGCCACCGACGCGGTCGCCGTGCTCCAGTTCGCCCCCCAGGCGGCTGCCGAGCCGGTGCGCAAGGTGCTGGAGAGCGCGATCGCCAACGCCCGCGTCAAGGCGGACGCCGTGGCGGCAGCCTTCGACGAGCGCGACCTGGTGATCAGCGCCGCGTACGTCGACGAGGGCCCCACGATGAAGCGGTTCCGGCCGCGCGCCCAGGGCCGAGCGGCCCGCATCAACAAGCGGACGAGTCACATCACCGTGATCGTCACGCAGAACCAGAAGAAGCCGGCGCAGGGCGCCGGCAAGGGAGGCAAGCGCTAATGGGTCAGAAGGTCAACCCGCACGGCTTCCGCCTCGGCATCACCACCGAGCACAAGAGCCGCTGGTTCGCTGACTCCACCAAGGAGGGACAGCGCTACCGCGACTATGTCAAGGAAGACGTGGCGATCCGCAAGCTGATGTCTGCGGGCATGGAGCGCGCCGGCATCGCCCGCGTCGAGATCGAGCGCACCCGTGACCGGGTCCGGGTGGACATCCACACGGCCCGTCCCGGCATCGTCATCGGTCGTCGTGGCGCCGAGGCCGACCGCATCCGCGGCGAGCTCGAGAAGCTCACGGGCAAGCAGGTCCAGCTGAACATCCTCGAGGTCAAGAACCCCGAGATCGACTCCCAGCTGGTCGCCCAGGGCATCGCCGAGCAGCTGTCGGCTCGTGTGTCGTTCCGTCGTGCCATGCGCAAGGGCATGCAGTCGGCCACGCGCGCCGGGGCCAAGGGCATCCGCGTCCAGGTCTCCGGTCGCCTCGGCGGCGCCGAGATGAGCCGCACCGAGTTCTACCGCGAGGGACGCGTGCCGCTGCACACCCTGCGCGCGAACATCGACTACGGCTTCTATGAGGCCCGCACCACCTTCGGCCGGATCGGCGTGAAGGTCTGGATCTACAAGGGTGACGTCACCGCCCGCGAGCTCGCGGCCCAGCAGGCCACCGCTCCGCGCGCCCCCCGTCCCCGTCGTGACGGTCCCGACCGCCCCGCCCGCGCTCGTCGTGAGCGTCCCGGCACCGACGCCCCTATGGAGTCCGCGGCCTCGAGCGCCGTCGCCGAGGCTCCCGCGAACGTTGCTGCCGAGGCTCCCGCTGCTGCGGCGGCCCCGGCCGCCACCGAGGAGTCCTGACATGCTGATTCCCCGTCGGGTCAAGCACCGCAAGCAGCACCACCCCGGGCGCAGTGGCGCTGCCAAGGGTGGGACCAAGATCGCGTTCGGTGACTACGGCATCCAGGCTCTCGAGCCCGCCTACGTCACCAACCGTCAGATCGAGTCCGCTCGTATCGCGATGACCCGCTACATGAAGCGCGGCGGCAAGGTGTGGATCAACATCTACCCCGACCGCCCGCTGACCAAGAAGCCCGCCGAGACCCGCATGGGTTCGGGCAAGGGCTCGCCGGAGTGGTGGATCGCCAACATCAAGCCCGGTCGCGTGATGTTCGAGGTCTCCGGTGTGACCGAGGAGACCGCCCGCGAGGCCATGCGCCTGGCGATGCACAAGCTGCCGATGAAGTGCCGCTTCGTCCGACGTGAGGGTGGTGACATCTGATGGCGATCGGATCCAAGGACCTGATGCCGAACGACCTGCGTGGCTTTGACGACGATCGTCTCGTCGACGAGCTCCGCAAGGCCAAGGAGGAGCTGTTCAACCTGCGCTTCCAGTCGGCCACCGGTCAGCTCGACAACCACGGCCGCCTGCGTGCGGTCCGCAAGGACATCGCCCGGATCTACACGGAGATGAGCGAGCGCGAGCTCAACATCGGCCGTGAGGCCGTGGCGCAGAGCCGGGACGCGGAGGCGCAGGCATGAGCACGAAGGATGATGCAGTGAGCACCACCGAAGGTGCCGAGGGCACCCAGGACCGCAAGAACCGCAAGACCCGTCAGGGTTATGTCATCAGCGACAAGATGGACAAGACCGTCGTCGTCGAGGTCGAGGACCGGGTCAAGCACGCGTTGTACGGCAAGGTCCTGCGACGCAGCAGCAAGGTCAAGGCGCACGACGAGGTCAACGCGGCCGGTGTCGGCGACCGGGTCCTGATCATGGAGACCCGTCCGCTGTCGGCCACCAAGCGCTGGCGCGTCGTCGAGATCCTCGACAAGGCCAAGTAGTCCTCGAGCCTCGAGCGCACGTGGGCTCGCGGCAGAACACCCAGACAGTCTCGGCTGAGCCGAGTCCGATCAACGAGTTCCTGAAGGCTCGCCACATCGGCGAGAACCAAAGGACAAGGAGAGAACTGTGATCCAGCAGGAGTCGCGGCTGCGTGTCGCCGACAACACCGGTGCAAAGGAAATCCTCTGCATCCGTGTTCTCGGCGGTTCGGGCCGTCGGTATGCCGGTATCGGCGACGTCATCGTCGCCACCGTCAAGGACGCCATCCCCGGCGGCAACGTCAAGAAGGGCGAGGTCGTCAAGGCGGTCATCGTCCGGACGACCAAGGAGCGCCGTCGCGCCGACGGCAGCTACATCAAGTTCGACGAGAACGCCGCGGTGATCCTCAAGGGTGACGGCGACCCCCGGGGCACGCGCATCTTCGGCCCCGTGGGCCGTGAGCTGCGCGAGAAGAAGTTCATGAAGATCATCTCGCTGGCACCGGAGGTGCTCTGACATGGCCAAGATGAAGATCAAGAAGGGTGACACCGTCCAGGTGCTCGCCGGCAAGGACAAGTCCAAGCAGGGCAAGGTCATCGCCGTCTACCCCGAGACGCAGCGCGTCCTCGTGGAAGGCGTCAACCGGGTCACCCGTCACACCAAGGCCGGTGAGTCCACGCGCGGTGCTCGCACCGGTGGCCTCGTCGTGCAGGAGGCATCGATCCACGTGAGCAACGTGGCCGTGGTGGACTCCGACAAGAAGCCGACCCGCACCAGGACCCGGGTCGAGACGGTCGAGCGCGACGGACGGTCCAAGACCATCCGCACCCGCGTGTCCGTCCGCTCCGGGAAGGACATCTGATGACCGACACCCAGACCCAGACGACTGCGGCGAAGCCGCGGCTCAAGGAGCGCTACGGCGCGGAGATCAAGCCGGCGCTGTTCGAGCAGTTCGGCTACTCCAACGTCATGCAGGTACCCGGCGTCATCAAGGTGATCGTCAACATGGGTGTCGGCGAGGCGGCGCGGGACTCCAAGCTGATCGAGGGTGCGGTCCGCGACCTCACCCTCATCACCGGCCAGCGTCCCGTGGTGACCAAGGCGCGCAAGTCCATCGCCCAGTTCAAGCTGCGTGAGGGCATGCCGATCGGCGCCCACACCACCTTGCGCGGCGACCGCATGTGGGAGTTCCTGGACCGCCTGGTCTCGGTGGGCCTGCCCCGCATCCGTGACTTCCGCGGCCTGTCCCCCAAGCAGTTCGACGGCCGGGGCAACTACACCTTCGGTCTCACCGAGCAGTCGATGTTCCACGAGATCAACCAGGACTCCATCGACCGCGTCCGCGGCATGGACATCACCGTGGTGACCACGGCGACCAACGACGACGAGGGGCGGGCGCTGCTCAAGGCGCTCGGCTTCCCCTTCAAGGAGAACTGACATGGCGAAGACCGCGCTGGTCAACAAGGCCAACAAGAAGCCGAAGTTCGCCGTGCGCGCCTACACCCGCTGCCAGCGGTGCGGGCGTCCCCACTCGGTGTACCGCAAGTTCGGCCTGTGCCGGATCTGCCTGCGCGAGATGGCTCACCGCGGCGAGCTGCCCGGCGTCACCAAATCCAGCTGGTAACCCAGTAACTGCCAGGAGCTCGCTTCGCGCCCGGACTGGATGTTCCGGGCAACCAGGCTCGCTTCGCTCGACGGTTGCCCGGTCCGCTCCTGCGGACGAGGGTGGCCGGGCCCAGATCCACACCGCAGACAACACCAGAACAACGACACCGTAGGTCAGCCGAGATAGCGCTAAGCGCTGGTTGAAACCGCGGTGAGAAGGGGCCGAAGGCCTGCTATGACCATGACTGACCCGATTGCGGACATGTTGACCCGCGTCCGGAACGCCAACTCGGCGCACCACGACGCAGTCTCCATGCCGTTCTCCAAGCTGAAGTCCCACATCGCCGAGATCCTCGAGTCCGAGGGCTACATCGCCGCGTGGGAGGTCGAGGACGCCGAGGTCGGCAAGACGCTGACCATCGAGCTGAAGTACGGCCCGAACCGTGAGCGGTCGATCGCCGGCGTGCGTCGGGTGTCCAAGCCCGGGCTGCGCGTGTACGCCAAGTCGACCAACCTGCCCAAGGTGCTCGGCGGCCTCGGAGTCGCCATCATCTCCACCAGCTCTGGTCTCCTCACGGACCGCCAGGCCGCGACCAAGGGTGTGGGCGGGGAAGTCCTCGCCTACGTCTGGTAAGGGAGGAACGACATGTCTCGAATCGGACGACTCCCCGTCCCCGTCCCCGGCGGCGTCGACGTGGCCATCGAGGGCCAGGCCGTCAAGGTCAAGGGGCCCAAGGGCGAGCTCAGCCACCGCGTGGCCGAGCCGATCACGGTCGAGAAGACCGAGGTCGGCCTGGAGGTCAAGCGGCCCGACGACGAGCGCCAGTCCCGTGCCCTGCACGGCCTGACCCGCTCGCTCATCAACAACATGGTGCTCGGTGTGACCGAGGGCTATGTGAAGAAGATGGAGATCCACGGCACGGGGTACCGCGTTGCGGCCAAGGGCGGCTCACTGGAGTTCGCGCTCGGCTACAGCCACTCCATCACCGTGGACGCCCCCGAGGGCATCTCCTTCGCGGTCGAGAACCCGACCCGCTTCTCGGTGCAGGGCATCGACAAGCAGCTGGTCGGCGAGGTCGCCGCGAACATCCGCAAGCTGCGCAAGCCCGACCCGTACAAGGGCAAGGGCGTGCGGTATGCCGGCGAGAACATCCGCCGCAAGGTCGGGAAGGCTGGGAAGTAGCCATGGCACTGATCGTCAAGAGGGCCAAGGGCAAGACCGCCGCGCGCGGTCGTCGCCACCTCCGTGTCCGCAAGAAGGTCGCCGGCACTGCTGTGCGTCCCCGTCTGGTCGTGTCGCGCTCCGCGCGCCACATCCTCGTCCAGGTCGTCGACGACTCGGTCGGCAGGACCGTCGCGTCCGCGTCGACCATGGAGGCCGACCTGCGCACCTTCGAGGGTGACAAGACCGCCAAGGCCCGCAAGGTCGGCGAGCTCGTTGCCGAGCGCGCCAAGCAGGCCGGTGTGGACGCCGTGGTCTTCGACCGCGGCGGCAACAAGTACCACGGGCGGGTCGCGGCCATCGCCGACGGCGCCCGCGAGGGTGGGCTGTCGCTGTGAGCCACGCCCCCTCCATGAACGTCCAGATCGAGATGAGGAACATCTGATGCCAGGACCCCAGCGTCGAGGCACCGGTCCCGCCACCGGCGGCGGCGAGCGCGCCGGAGGCGAACGCAACGACCGCCGAGGCGGACGTGACCGCCGCGACGGCGGTCGCGACAACGCCGAGAAGAACCAGTACATCGAGCGTGTCGTGACCATCAACCGCGTGGCCAAGGTCGTCAAGGGTGGCCGCCGCTTCAGCTTCACCGCGCTGGTCGTGGTCGGCGACGGCGACGGCACCGTGGGCGTCGGCTACGGCAAGGCCAAGGAGGTCCCCGCGGCGATCGCCAAGGGTGTCGAGGAAGCCAAGAAGTCGTTCTTCAAGGTCCCCCGCATCCAGGGCACCATCCCTCACCCCGTCCAGGGGGAGGCCGCTGCCGGTGTCGTCATGCTCCGTCCCGCCGCGCCCGGTACCGGTGTCATCGCCGGTGGTCCGGTGCGCGCGGTGCTCGAGTGCGCAGGCATCCACGACGTGCTGTCCAAGAGCCTCGGCTCGGACAACGCGATCAACATCGTCCACGCGGCGGTCGCGGCCCTCCAGGGCCTCGAGCGTCCGGAGGCCGTGGCTGCCCGCCGCGGCCTGCCCGTGGACCGGGTCGCCCCGGCCGCCATGCTGCGCGCCCAGGCCGCCGGCCTCGAGGCCGCCAAGGCCGGTGCGTGATGGCACGGCTCAAGGTGACCCAGACCCGTTCGGAGATCGGCGGCAAGCAGAACCAGCGCGACACGCTGCGCAGCCTCGGTCTCAAGCGCATCGGCGACACCGTCGTCAAGGAGGACCGTCCCGAGATCCGCGGGATGGTCAAGACGGTGACCCACCTGGTCGCCGTCGAGGAGGTTGACTGATCATGGCTGAGAAGACCAACAAGGCTGACGCAGCAGCAGCGCCCCAGGGCCACGCCCTGAAGGTGCACCACCTGCGCCCGGCACCCGGCGCCAAGACCGCGCGCACCCGCGTCGGTCGCGGTGAGGGCTCCAAGGGCAAGACTGCCGGTCGTGGCACCAAGGGCAGCAAGGCCCGCTACCAGGTGCCCGCCCGGTTCGAGGGCGGTTCGATGCCGCTGCACATGCGGCTGCCGAAGCTGCGTGGCTTCAAGAACCCGTTCCGCACCGAGTACCAGGTCGTGAACCTCGACCGTCTCTCCGCGCTGTACCCCAGCGGTGGCGACGTCACCGTCGACGACCTGGTCGCCAAGGGTGCGGTGCGCGACGGCCACCCGGTCAAGATCCTCGGCTCGGGCGACATCAGCGTGAAGGTCTCCGTGACCGTCGACGCGTTCTCGGCCACCGCCAAGGACAAGATCGAAGCGGCCGGCGGGTCGGCCACCACGGCCTGACCTGCTCCGGTTCCGTGGCCCTCGCGCCGCGCGGACAGACCAGTACCACCTGCGCCCCGGCGCCGACCCCAGGGGGACGGCGACCGGGGCGCGGCGCAGGGAACGGTACAGTGAGGAGTTGTCCTCGGGTTATCGTCTCGAGAAGACAGTTCGATGCGAGGGGGCGCTTGCCCCCGACCCAGGAGGACCAGTGCTTTCCGCCTTCATCCGCGCGTTCAGGACGCCTGACCTGCGCCGGAAGCTGCTGTTCACGCTCGGCATCGTGGTCGTCTTCCGCCTCGGTAGCCACGTGCCCGTTCCCGGCGTCAGCTACACCGCGGTCCAGCAGTGCCTCGCCGGTGCGAGCACGACCAACGGTGTCCTCGGACTCGCGAACCTGTTCAGCGGTGGAGCACTGCTCCAGCTCTCGATCTTCGCGCTGGGGATCATGCCGTACATCACCGCCAGCATCATCATCCAGCTGCTCACCGTGGTCATCCCGCGGTTCGAGGCCCTCAAGAAGGAGGGCCAGTCCGGGCAGACCAAGATGACGCAGTACACGCGATACCTGACCATCGGTCTGGCGGTGCTGCAGTCCTCGACGCTGATCACCTTCGCCCAGAACCCGCAGTCGCTGTTCGGCGCCTCCTGCACCACGATCCTGGCGGATGACTCGATCCCCACGATCCTGATCATGGTGCTGACCATGACCGCCGGCACCGGCCTGATCATGTGGCTCGGTGAGCTGATCACCGAGAAGGGTGTCGGCAACGGCATGTCGCTGCTGATCTTCACCTCGATCGCCGCGACCTTCCCCTCCTCGCTGTGGGCCATCCAGCAGCAGGACGGTCGCTGGGACACGTTCATCGCGGTCATCCTGATCGGGTTCCTCGTGATCGCGCTGGTCGTGTTCGTCGAGCAGAGCCAGCGCCGGATCCCCGTCCAGTACGCCAAGCGGATGGTGGGCCGCCAGATGTACGGCGGCACGTCCACCTACATCCCGCTCAAGGTCAACATGGCCGGTGTCATCCCGGTCATCTTCGCGAGCTCCCTGCTGGCCCTGCCGACCCTGCTGGCGCAGTTCAACCGCCGCACGGACGGGACCCAGGCGGCCTGGGTGACCTGGATCGACGGTCACTTCGTGCGTGGGGACCACCCGATCTACATGGTGACCTACATCGCACTGATCTTGTTCTTCACCTTCTTCTACGTGTCGATAACCTTCAACCCCTCCGAGGTCGCCGACAACATGAAGAGGTACGGCGGCTTCATCCCAGGTATCCGCGCTGGGCGACCCACGGCCGAGTACCTCGACTACGTGCTCACCCGCATCACCGTTCCCGGTGCCATCTACCTCGGCCTCGTCTCGCTGATCCCGCTGATCGCCCTGGTGCTCGTCGGCGCCAACCAGAACTTCCCGTTCGGTGGCACCTCGATCCTCATCATCGTCGGCGTGGGCCTCGAGACCGTCAAACAGATCGAGTCCCAGCTGCAGCAGCGCAACTACGAAGGATTCCTCCGCTGATGCCACTCCACGACTCTGCCCGCTCCGCTCACCACACCGCGGTGGTCCCCACATGCGTCTGATCATCCTCGGCCCTCCCGGCGCCGGCAAAGGTACGCAGGCCAGCCAGATCGCCGAGACCTTCGGCATCCCCGCGGTCTCGACGGGCGACATCTTCCGGGCCAACATCAAGAACGAGACCGAGCTCGGCCGGCAGGTCAAGGGCATCCTCGCCTCGGGTGGCTACGTCACTGACGAGATCACCAACGCGATCGTCGCGGACCGGCTCGGCGAGGCCGACTGCACGCCGGGGTTCCTGCTCGACGGATACCCGCGCACCACAGCCCAGGTCGAGGCGCTCGAGGCCATCCTCACCGAGCACGGCACCCCGTTGGACGCCGTGCTCGAGCTGACCGTGGACGAGGACGCCGTGGTCGCGCGCCTGCTCAAGCGGGCCGAGATCGAGGGCCGTGAGGACGACACCGAAGCCGTGATCCGCGAGCGCCAGGCGATCTACCGCAAGGAGACCGCGCCGCTGGCCGCCACGTACGCAGCCCGGGGGCTGCTCGTCCAGGTCGACGGCATGGGCGAGGTCGACGAGGTCGGTGCGCGAATCCGTGCCGCCCTCGAGGCCGCCGCATCCCGGTGACCCGCGGACTGTGATCTTCGGCCGACGGATCGACACCAAGACGCCCCAGCAGATCGCGACGATGCGGCGGGCTGGGCTGGTGGTCGCGCAGACCCTGCAGCTGACCTCCCAGGTGGTCCGGCCGGGGATGTCGACCGGGCAGCTCGACGAGCTCGCCGAGGAGCACATCCGCAGCCACGGCGCGACCCCGTCGTTCAAGGGGTACCACGGGTTCACCGGCACGCTCTGCCTGTCGGTCAACGACGAGGTGGTCCACGGCATCCCGGGCGGCCGGGTGCTCGAGGAGGGCGACCTGCTCTCGGTCGACTGCGGCGCGATCGTCGACGGCTGGCACGGTGACGCTGCGCTGTCCGTGATCGTCGGCGGCCGAGCCGCCGCGCGCCCGGAGGACCTCGCGCTCATCGACGCCACCGAGGACGCCATGTGGGCCGGCATCGCGGCGCTCGCCGTGGGCCAGCCGCTGTACGCCGTCGGTGCCGCCGTCGAGGACGCAGTGGTGAGCGCCGGGGAGCTGGGCGGGCGCGAGTACGGGATCGTCGAGGACTACGTCGGTCACGGCATCGGGACCGAGATGCACCAAGAGCCGCAGATCCCCAACTACCGGGTGCGTGACAAGGGGCCGACGGTGCGCTCCGGGGTCACGGTGGCGATCGAGCCGATGGTCACGCTGGGGTCCCCGGAGACCCGGGTGCTCGAGGACGACTGGACCGTGGTCACGACCGACGGCTCACGCGCGGCGCACTGGGAGAACTCGGTGGCGGTCACCGACGGCGGGCTCTGGGTCCTGACCGCGCTGGACGGCGGCAAGGCCCGGCTGGAAGCCGCTGGCGCGGCCTACGCTCCGCTGGCCTGAGACGGCTCGGCTGTCCTGGCACGGCTCAGCTGCCTCCGTCCGCTTCCTCTCGAAGTCGCTTGTGCTGGACTGCCCGCTCGTGACTCAGCCACGCCGGTGGGTCGGCGATGAGCGCGCCGACCTGCTCGGCGTCCAGGGCCTCGGTCACCCCGCCCCGCGCCAGTCCCGACCGCGAGATGCCGAGCTTCTGGGCGAGGACGTCGCGGGGGAAGGGTCCGTTGCGGCGCAGCTCGATGAGCCACGCGGGTGGGTCCTCGCGCAGGGCGTCGAGCTGGGCGCGGGTGATCGGTGAGCGCTGGAACTGCTCGGGAGCAGCCTCCAGATAGATGCCGAGCTTTCCGGCGGCGGTGAGGGGCTTCATGGTCTGGCTCACCGGGCCAGCCTAGGCCACCCTCCTATCCTGAGCCGGTGACCGACTCCGACCGCCAGTCCGCTCCGCCGCTGGCGCTGACCGTGGGCGCGGTGCCCGGTGTGACGGTGACCAAGTGGTCCCGCATCTGGGCCGAGCGGTTCCCCACCGTCGGGCTGGAGGTGGTGCTGGTCGAGCAGCCGGACCAGCGTGCCGCTCTTGATGAGGGGCGGGTCGACATGTGCTTCGTGAGGCAGCCGTTCGAGCAGAAGGGGGCCCACCTGATCCCGCTCTATGAGGAGGTGCCCGTGGTCGTGGTGCCCAAGGACCATGTGGTGTCGGTGCTCGAGTCGGTGACCCTCGCCGACCTCGAGGGCGAGGACCGCGTCGAAGCCGGCGCCACCGCCCGCGACCACGCGCTCGCCTTCGAGCTCGTCGCCGCCGGCGCCGGGGTCCTGCTCGTCCCGCACTCGATCGCCCGGGCCCACACGCGCAAGGACCTGTGCGCGGTGCCGATCGACGGCGTCGACCCCACCCGGGTGGGTCTGGCCTGGCTGGTCGAGCCCGCGGGCGAGCTCGTCGAGGAGTTCATCGGCGTGGTTCGCGGTCGGACCGTCAACAGCACCAGGTCGCCCAGCGGTTCGCGCGCCGCGGCCGCGCCCTCGGTGGGTTCCCCTGCGTCCCCGCCCCGCAGCGGTCGGCGCACCCCCGCGCAGCCGCGGGGTCGACGGGGCCGGGCACGCCGAAGGTGAGCCGCGGGGAGCGCTTCTCCCGGCTCCGCCGCTGGGAATGCCTCGCGCGCAGCGTGACCCGGCGCCACGTACAGGCAATGGACGGGCCCGCGCGGCGTGTCCGGCACGACACGCCGTACCCGGCGGGGGCTTTGCCTGTTCGTGGCGCCGGCCAGCACGCAAAATCGGCAGAGGTCGACGTGTCCTACGCCGGCATACCGTTTGTCCACACGCAGCCGCTGATGTCGCTGCGCGGAGACCTCCAGCCTGCACACCCCCCCTCCGGCCCGGATTTCGTGCTCAGCCACCGGTGCCGTAGGCTGATGTGTCGGCCCCCGTGTGCTCCGTCTCGCGGCCTTGGTGCAGTCAGCCAGGATGCGAGCGCTTCACGCTGAGCACTGCTCGGGGGCCATCGGAGTGCTCGTCCATCCATGGGGCGGGCCGCCTGAGCAGATTGTGGAGGATATGGCGAAGAAGGACGGTGTCATCGAGATCGAGGGCACGATCGTGGAGGCTCTCCCGAACGCGATGTTCCGGGTGGAGCTCACCAACGGTCATAAGGTTCTCGCTCACATCTCGGGCAAGATGCGTCAGCACTACATCCGGATCCTCCCCGAGGACCGCGTGGTGGTGGAGCTCAGCCCGTATGACCTGACCCGTGGCCGGATCGTCTTCCGCTACCGCTGACCGGGGCTACCCAGCACGACCAGCTCCACCCAGCACGACCAGCTCCATCCCGTATGACCTGCCGGCCCACCCGGTCCGGCAGTCCGGATTCAACAGATCGCAGAGGCTATGAAGGTCCAGCCGAGCGTGAAGAAGATCTGCGACAAGTGCAAGGTGATCCGCCGTCACGGTCGGGTCATGGTGATCTGCGAGAACCTGCGCCACAAGCAGCGCCAGGGCTGACCAGCACCACTGCACCGCTCGCGCGTCTTCACCAGACACGCAGAAGTTCACCGCACGACACAACTGAATCACTGCACTGCCCGGCCCCTGTGCGCCACGCTTCGACGCGGCCCAGGACGTCACCCCCGGCTCGGAGGCCGGGGACCGGCGCGGACCACCCTCGGTCGAGGGGATCCGCACACCACCGGAACGGCAGCTGCTCCAGACCTCCGGATCGATGTTCGAGGAGAACACCACCCATGGCACGACTCGTTGGAGTCGACCTGCCGCGCGAGAAGCGCGTCGAGATCGCACTGACCTACATTTTCGGAGTGGGCCGCACCCGCTCCCGGGAGGCGCTGGCCGCAACCGGCGTCAGCCCCGACACCCGCGTTCGTGACCTCGGCGACGAGGAGCTCGTGAAGCTCCGCGACTACCTCGAGGCCAACGTCAAGACCGAGGGTGACCTCCGCCGCGAGGTCGCCGCCGACATCCGCCGCAAGGTGGAGATCGGCTCGTACGAGGGCCTGCGCCACCGCCGCGGCCTGCCGGTGCGCGGACAGCGCACCAAGACCAACGCGCGTACCCGCAAGGGCCCCAAGCGCACCGTGGCTGGCAAGAAGAAGGCTGGTAAGTAATGCCCCCGCAGAAGCGTCAGGCCGGTGCCAAGAAGGTGCGCCGCAAGGAGAAGAAGAACATCGCCCACGGGCACGCTCACATCAAGAGCACCTTCAACAACACGATCATCTCGATCACCGACCCCGCCGGTGCCGTCATCGCCTGGGCCTCCGCCGGCCAGGTCGGTTTCAAGGGCTCCCGCAAGTCGACCCCGTACGCCGCGCAGATGGCCGCCGAGGCCGCTGCACGCCGCGCCATGGAGCACGGCATGCGCAAGGTCGACGTGTTCGTCAAGGGCCCGGGTTCTGGTCGAGAGACCGCCATCCGTTCCCTCACCGCCGCGGGCCTGGAGGTCGGCGCGATCGCCGACGTCACCCCCGCGCCGCACAACGGTGTCCGCCCGCCCAAGCGCCGCCGCGTCTGAGCGCCGGAACAGACAGGGAGAGTTAGAGAATCATGGCCCGCTATACCGGCCCCATCACCAAGAAGTCCCGCCGACTCAAGGTCGACCTCGTCGGCGGCGACAAGAACTTCGAGCTCCGTCCGTTCCCGCCCGGCCAGCACGGCCGTCGCCGGATCCAGGAGAAGGAGTACCTCACCCAGCTGCAGGAGAAGCAGAAGGCCCGCTTCACCTACGGCGTCATGGAGAAGCAGTTCCGTGGCTACTACCAGGAGGCCTCGCGCCGCGCCGGCAAGACCGGTGAGACCCTGCTCCAGATCCTCGAGTCGCGTCTGGACAACGTGGTCTACCGCGCCGGTCTGGCCCGCACCCGTCGGGCAGCCCGTCAGCTGGTGACCCATGGCCACTTCGAGGTCAACGGCGTGCGCGTGGACGTCCCGTCCTACCGCGTCGAGCAGTACGACATCATCACCGTGCGCAAGCAGTCGGTGCCGACGTTCCCGTTCGAGCTGGCCCGTCAGACCTTTGGCGAGCGCCCGATCCCGGCCTGGATGCAGGTCGTCGAGGGTTCGCTGCAGATCATGATCCACCAGCTCCCCGTGCGGGCGCAGATCGACACGATCCTCACCGAGCAGCTGATCGTCGAGCTGTACTCCAAGAACTAGAACCCTTGGGGGGCTTCGCCCCCCAAGTTCCCCCCGTACTACCCGCGTGGTGACCTTGACTTCGAAGGTCACCACCGGGTGGGCGGGAACTGAAGTGCTGGTGCGGTATGCCGGTGAGGAGACTCCCCGGCACACGCTCAGTTGGTCTGCCGCGGGGACAGAGCCGCAGCAGGCAGCCGGTCGGACCGGCGTTACACGAGGCGTCATATAGCGGTCGCCCGTGGGAAGGAACAACACCGTGCTGATTGCACAGCGCCCCACTCTCAGTGAGGACTCGGTCGCGGACAACCGCAGCCGTTTCGTCATCGAGCCGCTCGAGCCCGGCTTCGGCTACACGCTCGGCAACTCCATGCGCCGGACGCTCCTGTCGAGCATCCCCGGCGCCGCCGTGACCAGCATCCGCGTCGACGGCGTGCTGCACGAGTTCTCCACCGTTCCCGGCGTGGCCGAGGACGTCACCGAGATCATCCTCAACATCAAGGGCCTCGTCGTCTCCTCCGAGCACGACGAGCCCGTCGTGATGTACCTGCGCAAGCAGGGTCCGGGCGCAGTCACCGCTGCCGACATCGCCCCGCCGGCCGGGGTGGAGATCCACAACCCCGACCTGCACGTCGCCACGCTCAACGCCAAGGGCAAGATCGAGATGGAGCTGACCGTCGAGCGCGGCCGCGGCTATGTCTCCGCCGCCCAGAACAAGTCCGGTGACTCCGAGATCGGTCGTATCCCGATCGACTCGATCTACAGCCCGGTGCTGGCCGTGACCTACAAGGTCGAGGCCACCCGTGTCGAGCAGCGCACCGACTTCGACCGCCTGGTCGTCGACGTCGAGACCAAGAACTCGATGGCCCCGCGCGACGCCATGGCCTCGGCCGGCAAGACGCTGGTCGAGCTGTTCGGTCTGGCCCGTGAGCTCAACGTCGAGGCCGAGGGCATCGACATGGGCCCCTCGCCGACCGACGCGGCGCTCGCAGCCGACCTGGCCCTGCCGATCGAGGACCTGGACCTCACCGTCCGTTCCTACAACTGCCTCAAGCGTGAGGGCATCCACACGGTCGGCGAGCTCGTCGGTCGCAGCGAGGCCGACCTGCTCGACATCCGCAACTTCGGTGCGAAGTCGATCGACGAGGTCAAGGCCAAGCTCGTGGGCATGGGCCTGGCGCTGAAGGACAGCCCGCCCGGGTTCGACCCGAGTGCCATCGCCGACAGCTACGGCGATGACTTCGACGACGACTACGACGCTGCAGACGACGGCCAGTCCCTGGTCGAGGACGAGCAGCTCTAACGACCACCGCGGAGGCCGGCAGCACAGTGCTGGCCTCGCCCACCGACAGGAGAGAACATGCCTACCCCCACCAAGGGTCCCCGTCTCGGCGGTGGTCCGGCGCACGAGCGGCTGATCCTGGCCAACCTCGCGACGTCGTTGTTCGAGCACGACAAGATCACGACGACCGAGACCAAGGCCAAGCGCCTGCGCCCGCTCGCCGAGCGGCTGGTCACCTTTGCCAAGCGCGGTGACCTGCACGCCCGTCGCCGGGTGCTCACGGTCATCGGTGACAAGGGTGTCGTGCACCGCCTGTTCACCGAGATCGCCCCCGACATGGCGGAGCGTCCCGGCGGCTACACCCGGATCACCAAGATCGGGCCGCGCAAGGGCGACAACGCCCCCATGGCCGTGATCGAGCTGGTTCGGGAGCCGATCGCCAAGAAGGCCACCGTCAAGGAGGCCGAGGGCGCGACCAAGCGGGCTGCCAAGGAGAAGAAGGCCGCCGAGACGACCCGGACCCCGGCGCAGGCTGCTGCCGCCGCCGAGACCGCGGACGTGGAGAAGGCGACGGAGGCCGAGGCCACCGAGGCTGACACCACCGACGCCGCGGCCGAGCTCCCCACCGGTGCCGTCGCAGCGAACGAGGACGGCTCGTCGCCCAGCGACGACTACACCGTGAAGGGCAACGCCGACTCCGGCAAGTACCACGAGGCCGACGGTCAGTGGTTCGACCAGACCCACGCCGAGTTCTGGTTCAAGACTGCAGGCGACGCCGAAGCCGCAGGCTTCACCAAGGCCGGTTCCTGACCGACCACACGCACCACCTCACCGATGCCGTGTCCCGCTCCGGGGCACGGCATCGGCGCTTCCTCCCCGGGGGCCGCGATAGCGTCGAGCCATGCACACCACGACCGCCTTCCCGCAAGGGGCCGGACGGCCGATGACCGGCTTCGCGGGTGGGGCCGCGGCCGAGCGTGACCAGCGGGCCTGACCCGGTGCGGATCCGTCTGGACCTCGCCTACGACGGCACCGACTTCTCGGGCTGGGCGGCCCAGCCGCGACGGCGGACCATCGAGGGCACCCTGAGCGAGGCGCTCACCACGGTGCTGCGCGCCCCGGACCCGGTACGCCTGACCGTCGCCGGGCGCACCGACGCCGGGGTCCACGCCCGGGGCCAGGTCGCGCACGCCGACGTCGACCCCGCCCTGTGGGCGGCGGTGCCGGGCCGGTCGGACCGCTCGCCGGCCGAGTCCACGACGACCCGGCTCAACGGCATCCTGCCCGCGGACATCGTCGCCCGGGCGGTCACGGTGCCGCCCGCCGGCTTCGACGCGCGCTTCTCGGCGACCAGCCGGCGCTACCTGTACCGGATGTGTGACAACCCGACCCGACTGGACCCGCTCCGTCGCCGGGACACCGTGGTGGTCAAGGCGCCGCTCGACGTCGAGGCGATGAACGAGGCTGCCGCCCGGCTCCTGGGGCTCAACGACTTCGCAGCGTTCTGCCGCAGGCGTGAGGGTGCGACCACGGTGCGCACCCTGCTGGAGTACTCGTGGGAGCGCCTGTCCGATGATGCGATCGCCGGCACGGTGGTCGCGGATGCCTTCTGCCACAGCATGGTCCGCTCCTTGGTGGGCGCGGTGATCCCGGTGGGCCTGGGTCGTGAGCAGCCGGCGTTCGCCTACCAGCTGATGACCAGAGGACGACGGGACCCGCGTGCCCGGGTGATGCCGCCGCACGGCCTGTCGCTGGAGAACGTCGGCTACCCGGCCGACGACGCGGAGCTCGCCGCCCGCGCCGAAGCCACCCGGACCAGACGCAGCCTGTAGCGCCCTACCGACGCGGGCGGTCCTGCGGCAGAAGTCATCGCGGGTTGCCCTTCTCTTCGCCCCCATACCTGGCTCGGCAGGAGCAGGATGCGCTCATGACCAACCCCCTTCCTGCCATGGCGCAGACGCCGGTCGACCGGCGCATCCTCCTTCAGGCCGCCGCCGGGGCCACCGCAGCCTTCGCGGTCGCCCGGGCCTTCGACCCCGCTGCCGCGGCGGCCCCGGCCGGCGACGGCATCTTCGGCTACGGCGTCGCCAGCGGCGACCCGACCGCCGACTCGGTGATGATCTGGACCCGCGCGACTCCGCCGGCCGCCCCCGGCCAGCCGCTCAACAGCCCGGGCAGCGGCCGCGGCAGGGCACTGACCGTCACGTGGGAGGTGGCGCTGGACCGCCGGTTCAACCGCCGCGTCGCGACCGGGACGGTGCGGACCTCCGCACGCCGCGACCACACCGTCAAGGTCGACGTGACCGGGCTGTCGCCGTACACCCGCTACTTCTACCGGTTCACCTGCGGCAGCGAGGTCAGCCCGCTCGGCCACACCCAGACCGCGCCGGACATCGCCGGCGAGGTGCACGCGCTGCGGCTCGGGCTGGTGAGCTGCAGCAACTACACCGGCGGGTACTTCACCGCCTACCGTGAGCTCGCACGTCGCGACGACCTGGACATGATCCTGCACGTCGGTGACTACATCTACGAGTACGGCAACGGCGCTGACCGCTATGGGCCGGCGGCGCTGGTCGGTGTCCGGGACGGGCAGCCGGAGACCGAGACGATCGACCTCGCCGGGTACCGGCTGCGGCATGCGCTGCATAAGGCCGACCCCGATGCCCAGCTCGCGCACCGCAAGCACCCGTGGATCACGATCTTCGACGACCACGAGGTGGCCAACAACTCGTGGGCCGATGGTGCCGAGAACCACCAGGCCGGTGAGGGCGACTACCGCCAGCGGCGCGACGAGGCGATGCAGGCCTATCTGGAGTGGATGCCGTTCCGGCTGCCGGGGAACACCGTCCCGCACCAGGGCACCCGCTTCTTCAAGCGGTTCACCTTCGGCGACCTCGCCGACCTGACCATCCTGGAGACCCGGCAGAACCGGAGCCTGCAGGTCACCGTGCCGACCTCGCCGCTGGACGGGTTCACCCCGATCGGGGTGAACCCGGCGGTCGACGCGGCCATCGCCGACCCGAGCCGGCACCTGCCCGAGCCCGAGCAGCTCGACTGGATCAAGGCGGGGGTGTCCCGGCGCGGACGCTCGTGGCACCTACTCGGCAACCAGGTCATGGTCACCCCCGTCCAATACCCGGGTGAGGCGCTGGGCATCGACGGCGTCACCTTCGTCAACGCCGACCAGTGGGACGGGTACTCGGCCGACCAGGGCGTCCTGATCGACCACCTCCACAGCCGTCCGGCCCGCGCCGGGGACACGGTGGTGCTGACCGGTGACATCCACTCGAGCTGGGCGGCCGACATCCCGGCCGAGCTGGCCGCTGACGGCACCTACTCCCCGGCGGGGGTCGAGTTCGTCACCCCGTCGGTCACCAGTGACGGGTTCTACGAGATCGTGTCCGGCTTCCTCGGCAACCCGTCGCCGGAGGTCGGCGTCGTCGCGACCAACGGCGTCACCGGCCTGGTGCAGCAGCGCAACCCGTGGGTGAAGTACCTCGACGGGATCGGCCACGGATTCACCGTGATCGACGTGACCCCGGAGCGGGTGCAGGCCGACTTCCACCACACCCCGACCCCCACCACCGCCCAGCCCGACCCCCGGGTGGACCGTCAGGTGGTGCCGACCTACCGTCGCAGCTTCCAGACCGTCGCGGGCAGCCGTGCGGTCTCACCCGCCACCGGGCCGGTGGGGCCGCGCTCCGACCGGCCGCGCGGCCGGTACAGCTGAGGCGCGGCCGTTCCTGCTTCGGCGAGGCCGCTCAGCTGGGGCGAGGACGAGCCCGACGCGAGTGGGCGGAGACGGTGACCGAGGTCCACGTCACGGCACGTCTCTGCCCACCCAGCCGAGCAGGGGTGAAACCCGGTGGCCGCGTCCGGGTGGCAGCCCGCACACTTGACCCTCGTGGGCCATCTCGACATCAACACCGTGGACGTCGTCCTCCCCGACGGCCGACCGCTGCTCGACGAGGTGAGCCTGCGGGTCGGCGAGGGGGCGAAGGTCGCGCTGGTCGGTCCCAACGGCACCGGCAAGACCACGTTGATCCGGGCGGTCGCCGGCGACCTCACGCCGCAGGGCGGTGCGGTCACCCGCTCCGGCGGCCTCGGGATCATGCGCCAGTTCATCGGCCGGGTGCGGGACGACACGACCGTCCGCGACCTGCTGGTCTCGGTGGCCTCACCGCCGGTCCGCTCGGCCGCCGCCGAGATCGACCGCACCGAGCTGCTGATGATGGAGCGGGACAGCCAGGACGACCAGATGGCGTATGCCCATGCGCTGGTCGACTGGGCCGACGCCGGCGGGTACGACGCCGAGATCCTCTGGGACGTCTGCACGGTCGCCGCGCTGGGCGTCACCTATGACAAGGCGCAGTGGCGCAAGGTCAGCACCCTCTCCGGCGGCGAGCAGAAGCGGCTGGTCCTCGAGGCGCTCCTGCGCGGCCCGGAGGAGGTGCTGATCCTGGACGAGCCGGACAACTATCTCGACGTCCCGGCCAAGCGGTGGCTGGAGGACCAGCTCATCGCCTCACCCAAGACCGTCCTGTTCATCAGCCACGACCGTGAGCTGCTCGACCGCGTCGCCACCCGGGTCGCCACCCTGGAGCCCGGGGGAGCGGGCAGCCGGCTGTGGGTGCACCCCGGGCCGTTCCGGACCTATCACCAGGCGCGGCTCGACCGGAACGCGCGGCTGGAGGAGCAGCGGCTGCGCTGGGACGAGGAGCACGTCAAGATCAAGACGCTCGTCCACACGCTGCGGGTCAAGGCGGAGTACAACGACGGGATGGCCTCGCGCTATCGCGCTGCCCAGACCCGCCTGCGCAAGTTCGAGCTGGCTGGTCCGCCCGAGGCCGTGCCGATGACCCAGAACGTCCGGATGCGCCTCGGTGGTGGTCGGACGGCCAAGCGCGCGCTGGTCTGCACCGACCTCGAGCTGACCGGGCTGATGAAGCCGTTCGACCTCGAGGTCTGGTACGGCGAGCGCGTGGCAGTGTTGGGCAGCAACGGATCCGGCAAGTCGCACTTCCTGCGTCTGGTCGCCGTCGGCGGTTCGGACCCGGAGCCCGAGCACCGGCCGGTCGGCGACATCCAGCCACAGCCGGTCGCCCACACCGGCCGGGCCCGACTCGGGTCACGGGTCCGTCCGGGGTGGTTCGCCCAGACCCATGACCACGCGGGGCTGCACGGCCGGACCCTCCTGGAGATCCTGCACCGTGGCGATGACCACCGAGCCGGCAAGACACGCGACGAGGCGGCTCGGGCGCTGGACCGCTACGGCCTCGCGCGGGCCGGTGAGCAGACCTTCACCCAGCTCTCCGGTGGCCAGCAGGCGCGGCTCCAGATCCTGCTGCTCGAGCTGAGCGGCGCGACGATGCTGCTGCTCGACGAGCCGACCGACAACCTCGACCTGCACTCCGCGGAGGCATTGGAGGAGGCTCTGGCCGCCTTCGACGGCACGGTGCTGGCAGTCACCCACGACCGCTGGTTCGCCCGCGAGTTCGACCGGTTCCTCGTGTTCGGAGCCGACGGCCGGGTGTACGAGGCCGACGAACCGGTCTGGGACGAGGGACGGGTCCAGCGCGCCCGCTGAGCCCACCTGACGCCACAGGTGCAGTCACCCGGCGCAGGCCATACGGTATGACCCACCTCACCAGTCGAGCCCCCAGCAAAGGAGCTGTCGTGGCCCGCTCACGCCTGTTGTCCATGGTCGCCGCCGCAGCCCTGGTCGCGACCGCGGCCGTCTCGGTCCCCCTCACCGCAGGCCCGGCGGTCGCCGCCGACCGCGGCATCAGGGTCGCTGGGTCGCTGCAGTCCGAGGCGGGGTGTGCCAGCGACTGGGACCCAGGCTGCGACGCCACACGGCTGCCCCAGGTCGGGGACACCGACGCCTATCGCGGCTCCTTCGAGCTTCCCGCAGGCAGCTACGAGTTCAAGGTGACGGTCGGCGGGTCATGGGACGAGAGCTACGGTGCCAACGGAGTGCTGGACGGCGCGAACATCCCGCTCGTCCTCGGGGGCCCGACAGAGGTCGCCTTCGGCTATGACGACGTCAGCCACGCCGTGGTCGTCACCGCCGCCCGGGTGACCGGGCCCGTCTCGGCTGCCGACGCCGGGCTCGCGGGCGACTCGCTCCGTGAGGGCCTCACGCGTGAGCGCTACTACTTCGTGATGGCCGACCGGTTCGCCAACGGCAGCAAGGCCAACGACAAGGGCGGGCTCACCGGCGACCGGCTGAGCACGGGACTGGACCCGACCGACCGGGGGTTCTACCACGGTGGTGACCTCGCCGGTCTGACGAGCAAGCTCGACTACATCAAGGGACTGGGCAGCACCGCGATCTGGCTGACACCGACGTTCAAGAACAAGCCGGTCCAGGGCCTGCCCGGTGCTGAGGACGCCGGGTACCACGGGTACTGGATCACCGACTTCACCCAGATCGACCCGCACCTGGGCACCAACGCGGAGATGTCCGCACTCATCGACGCAGCCCACGCCAAGGGCATGAAGGTCTTCTTCGACATCATCACCAACCACACCGCCGACGTCGTCAACTACCAGGAGGGTCAGTACTCCTACATCGACAAGGCGACGTCGCCGTACCGAAACGCAGCCGGCGAGGTGTTCGACGACGCTGAGGTCGCCGGGTCGCCGAGCTTCCCCCGCTCGACGCCAAGACGTCCTTCCCGTACACGCCGGTGTTCACCAACCCCGGCGACGCGACGGCCAAGACCCCGGCCTGGCTGAACGACCCCACGATGTACCACAACCGCGGCGACTCGACCTTCTCCGGAGAGTCCAGCACCTATGGCGACTTCGTCGGGCTCGACGACCTGTTCACCGAGCGTCCCGAGGTCGTCGAGGGCATGGGTGACATCTACAAGAAGTGGGTCGACTTCGGCATCGACGGCTTCCGGATCGACACGGTCAAGCACGTGAACATGCAGTTCTGGCAGGCGTTCTCGCCCGACGTGCTCGACCACGCCAAGGCGATCGGCAACGACGACTTCTTCATGTTCGGCGAGGTCTTCGACGGCAACCCGGCCTATGTGTCCGAGTTCACCACCAAGGGTGCCCTGCCCGCGGCGCTGGACTTCGGGTTCCAGGGCGCGGCGGTCAGCTGGGTCCAGGGCAAGGCAGGCACCGGCCTTCGCGACCTCTTCGCCAAGGACGACTACTACACCGACACCGACAGCAACGCCTACGAGCTCCCGACCTTCCTCGGCAACCACGACATGGGCCGAGTTGCCATGATGCTCAAGGGAACTGCGGCCGATGACACCGAGCTCCTCCAGCGTGTCCGGTTGGCCAACTCGCTGATGTTCCTCACCCGCGGGCAGCCCGTCGTCTACTACGGCGACGAGCAGGGGTTCATCGGCGCCGGTGGCGACAAGGACGCGCGGCAGGACATGTTCGCGACCAGGACCGCGCAGTACGCCAGCGAGGACGTCCTGGTCGGCACACCGGGTTCCAAGGCTCGTTACAACACGAACAGCCAGCTGTACCGCCAGGTCTCGGCACTCAGTGCGCTGCGCCAGAAGTACCCGGCCCTCGCTGACGGCGCCCAGGTACACCGCTACGCCAGCAACGACGCGGGCGTCTATGCCTTCTCGCGCATCGACAAGGCGACGGGCACGGAGTACGTCGTGGTCGCCAACAACGCCGCACAGACCTCCACAGCGACCTTCCCGACCTACAGCGAGAGCACCCGGTTCGCCCCGCTGTACGGAACCAGCAGCGGTCGCTCGACCAGTCCGGAGGGTCGGCTCACGGTGAAGGTGCCGGCCTACGGCGTGCAGGTGTTCAGGGCGACCAAGCGGCTGCCGTCCCGCGCCGCCGCGCCCGCGACCTATCTGACCAGCCCCCAGTCCGGAGGCACGGTCGCAGGTCGCGCGGAGATCCGGGCAGCCCTGCCGGACAACGCCTTTGCCCAGGTGTCGTTCGTCTACCGCGAGGTCGGCACCACCGACTGGCAGCCGATCGGCACGGACGACAACGCTCCGTACCGCGTCTTCCACGACGTGTCGGCGATCGCCAAGGGCACCCTGCTGGAGTACCGCGCGATCACCCGTGACGCCAGCGGCAACGTCTCGGCGCAGTCGACCTCCGCGGTCGTCGGCGACCCGAGCACCACTGGTGGCGCGACGGGTCCGGTCGGGCCGGTCGTGCAGCCCTCGGCGGTGTCGGTCGCCGGGTCGCACAACTCCGAGATGGGGTGCCCCGGCGACTGGCAGCCCGACTGCGACCAGGCCCAGCTGACTCTCGACGCCGCCGACGGCATCTGGAAGGGCACCTACGACCTGCCGGCGGGCGACTACGAGTACAAGGCCGCGATCAACAAGAGCTGGGACGAGAACTACGGCGCCGGGGCGGTGCGTGCCGGCTCCAACATCGCCTACTCCGCCCCCGGCGGGGACCTCACGTTCTACTACGACCACCGCACGCACTGGGTGACCTCGGACGCCCAGAACCCGGTCATCACCGCGCCCGGCTCGTTCCAGAGCGAGCTCGGCTGCCCGGGTGACTGGTCGCCGGACTGCATGAACCCGTGGCTCCAGGACCCGGACGGCGACGGCGTCTACACCTGGAGCGGGTCGATGACCGCCGGGAACTACGAGTTCAAGGTGGCACACGGCCTGGCCTGGGACGAGAACTACGGGGCCGACGGGGTGCCGAACGGTGCCAACATGAGCCTCACTGTTCCCTCCGACGGGGTGGTGCTCACCATCAGCTATACGCTCTCGACCCACCGCACGACGACCACCGTGTCGCGTGCAGGTCCCACCCCCGACCTCACCTCGGCCAAGGCGTACTGGGTCAGGCCGGGCCTGCTGGCCTGGCCCGCTGCCGGTCTGCCAGAGGGGATCCCGCCGGAGGTCCTGGACTGGAGGCTGTCCTGGGCCGACCACGGTGGTCTGGCGGTCGACGCCGAGTCCCTGACCGGCGGCTCGGTCTCCGACCTCACCCTGGTCCCCGGCGGTCTACCCTCCGGAGTCCGAAGGAGTCATCCGGAGCTGGCGGGGTACCTCGCCCTTCGGGTGAAGCCCGCGCTCGTCTCCAGGGTGCCGGCCCTCCTTCGCCAGCAGGTTGCCGTCTCCTTGCACGACGACCTCGGCGCGCTCGTCGACGCGACGGGGATCCAGACCGCGATCGTCCTCGACGACCTGTACGCCGAAGCGGCCAGCAGGCGGACCTACGGCCCGAGCTTCCCCAGCGGCGCCCCGACGTACCGAGTGTGGGCGCCCACCGCGCAACGGGTGAACCTGCTCTCCTGGCCGGCCGGTTCGGCAGCGGACGCGCCGGTCGCCGACGCTACGCGGATCCCGATGAGCCGTCAGGGCGATGGCTCCTGGACGGCTCGCGGTGGGCAGCGGAACTCGCGGTACCTCTATGAGGTGGTCGTGTTCGTGCCGAGCACCGGGGCTGTCGAGACCAACCTGGTGACCGACCCCTATTCCACCGGTCTGACGCTGAACTCGACTCGTTCGGTCGCAGTGGACCTGGGCGACAAGGCTTTCCGGCCCGCGCTGTGGTCGGGCACGGCGCCCCCGCCGCTGGCGCAGCGCGTCGACACGACGGTCTATGAGCTGCACGTCCGCGACTTCTCGATCGCCGACCCCACGGTCAGCGCCGCGAACCGCGGCTCCTACCTGGCGTTCGCGGAGGCCGGCGACGGCACGGCGCACCTCAGGGCGCTCGCCGCTGCCGGCCTGAACACCGTCCACCTGCTGCCCACCTTCGACATCGCCTCGATCGAGGAGGACCCCGCCGCCCAGGCGAGCCCGGACTGCGACCTCGCGTCCTTCGCTCCCGACTCCGAGGAGCAGCAGGCGTGTGTCGAGCCCGCTCGCGCGGCCGACGGGTTCAACTGGGGCTATGACCCGTGGCACTTCTCGGTGCCCGAGGGTTCCTACGCGTCCAGTGCTGCGGCGGCGGACGGAGGAACCCGCGTGGCTGAGTTCCGGACCATGGTGGGTGCGCTCCACCGTGACGGCGTACGCGTGGTGCTGGACCAGGTCTTCAACCACACGGCCGCCTCCGGGCAGGACGCGAAGTCGGTGTTCGACAAGATCGTGCCCGGCTACTACCACCGGCGGAACGCCACGGGTGCGGTCGAGACCTCGACCTGCTGCCAGAACCTGGCGACCGAGCACGCGATGGCACAGAGGCTCATGGTCGACTCGGTCGTCCGTTGGGCGCGGGACTACCGGGTCGACGGGTTCCGGTTCGACCTGATGGGCCACCACTCGCGGGCGAACATGCTCGCGGTGCGCGCCGCGCTCGATGCGCTGACCCCGGCGCGCGACGGGGTCGACGGCTCGAGCGTGTACCTGTACGGCGAGGGCTGGAACTTCGGTGAGGTCGCCGACAACGCGTTGTTCACCCAGGCCACCCAGGGCCAGCTCGCCGGCACCGGCATCGGCACCTTCTCCGACCGGTTGCGGGACGCCGTGCGCGGCGGGGGCCCGTTCGACGAGGACCCGCGCAAGCAGGGGTTCGGCAGCGGCGAGCTCACCGACGACAACGGTGCCGACATCAACGACGGGGCCGAGGCCGGGCTGAAGCACGACACCGATCTGGTTCAGCTCGGGTTGGCGGGCAACCTCCGGACGTTCCGCTTCCGGCTCAACGACTCCGGGGTGGTCGCTCGCGGCGACCAGATCGACTACAACGGGCAGCCCGCGGGTTATGCCACCGAGCCCGACGAGGTCATCACCTATGTCGACGCCCACGACAACGAGACGCTGTTCGACTCCTTGGCCCTCAAGCTGCCGGCGAGCACGATGATGGCTGACCGCGTGCGGATGAACACGGTCTCGTTGGCGACCACCGCTCTCGCGCAGACTCCGTCGTTCTGGCATGCCGGTGCGGACCTGCTGCGGAGCAAGTCCCTGGACCGCAACAGCTATGACAGCGGTGACTGGTTCAACCCGCTCGACTGGACCGGCGCCGACAACGGGTTCGGCCGTGGCCTGCCGCTCGAGGGTGACAATGCCGCGAAGTGGAGCTATATGAGGCCGCTGCTGGCCGACCCCGCCCTCAAGCCGGCGGCGAGCGACGTGCAGATCGCCAGCGCCCAGGCGCAGGACCTGCTCCGGCTCCGGTTCTCGACCCGGCTCTTCCGGCTCGGCAGCGCCGAGGCGATCCGGGCCAAGGTCAGCTTCCCGGCCAGCGGCACCGCCGACGCGCACCCCGGTGTCATCGTGATGCGGATCGACGACACCCAGGGCGCCGATCTCGACCCCGCGCTGAAGGGTCTGGTCGTGGTGTTCAACGCGACCCCGGATGCGGTGTCCCAGAGGGTCGCCGGGCTGACAGGCGCATCGCTGCAGCTCTCGCCGATTCAGGCCACCGGGTCCGACCCGGTGGTCAGGGCTGCGACCTGGGCCCCGGCCACCGCGACTGCGACCGTGCCGCCGCGAACCGTGGCGGTGTTCCTCCAGCCGTAGAAGTCGGCGCCGAGCCCCTCACCGCCGCCAGCCGGCCCGTCTCAGTCCAGCGGGCTGGTCGCCCCAGCGATGTCGGGACCTGCCAGGCTCGCGACCTCGCGTTGGCGCTCCTGCCGGATCGCGGGGAGGTACAGCGCAGCGCCGAGGATGCTGAACGCACCCGCGACCAGGATCCCGGTGGCCGTGGAGGTCGCCTCGGCGAGTGCGCCGAGAGCCAGCAGGCCGACGCTGTATGCGCCCCCGCCCACCATCGAGTTGATCGACAGGACGGTGGTGCGGTTGCCGGGCTCTGCCTGCCGGTGCAGCAGGGTGCTGTGCACCGGGCCGCCCGAGCCGTGCAGGGTGTAGGTCACCAAGAAGGCCGTGACCAGTCCGACGGCGCCGAGCATCAGCCCCATGACCACCACGAACGCGCCGTTCAGGAGGCGGGCGAGCAGGGCGGTCCAGCCGACACCGATCCGCCGGGCAGCGAGACCGGCGACGAACGACCCGACGGCGAACAGCCCCCAGGCTGCCGAGGACACCGGGCCCATCAGCGCGCCGGCCTGGTCCTCACCACCGGCCAGCTCGGCCAGACGGATGGGCATGAGCGTCTCGTAGGCGATCATCCCCACCGACCAGAACAGCTCGACCAGCACCAGGGCGAGCAGCACGTGGTTGCGACCGAGCATGCCCAGACCGTCGGTCACCACGCGAGGGGCATCCCTGGCTGAGGAGACGGCCCTGCGGAACCCGGTCGTGTCCACCGTGGTCCGGTGCTCGCGCACCAGGAACCAGAGCGCCAGGAGGTGGACGGCGTTGAGACCGAGCGCGACCCAGAACGGCAGCTCGAGCGCGCTCGCAGCCGCGAACGGGTGCCAGGCGATCAGCCCCCCGGAGATGAGGGCGCCACCTGCGATGGCCAGCCCGAGCACGGTTCCCGCCCTGGACAGCGCGTCCTCGACCGGGACGGACGGGTCGTCCGCATGCGCGGCGTCGACGTACCACGCCTCCAACGGACCGGAGTCCAGCGCGCGGAACACGCCCTGGAGCAGCATGGCGACGACGAACATCGCGAAGGACTCCGCAGTGAGGAACAGGAGCCCGGACCCGAGCGCAACGACCGCCGACGTGAGCAGCACCGGGCGTCGACCGATCGCGTCGGCGAAACCACCGGTCGGCAGCTCGAGGCCGAGGACGACGAAGCCCTGCACCGCGAACACCACAGCGATCTGCGCCAGTCCCAGTCCGCGCTGCAGGGGGAGCAGGGTGCTGACGCCGATCACCAGCCCGACAGGGAACCACCGCGTGAAGCTCAGCAGGAGGAGCGTGCGCTGGGCGTCGGAGGCGGTGACCCGACCGGTCCGGTCCGCGCTCACGGCGTCTCGGCGCCGCGGGGGACCCGGTCCAGGTCGACGGGGTACACCACCGAGTACACGGCGATCCGCCGCGCGCTGGGGTTGCCCTGGCCGACCCGGCGGTACCGCCTCAGCACCTCGTCGATCTCCTCGTTCATCGCCTCCACCTGCTCGGCCGTCGCGACCACGAACGAGTCGCTCATGCCGGCGGCGTCCCGCCACTCGTCCGGCCAGTCGGCCTCGACGTCTAGCCATCGCTCGAACTGCTCGGACAGGTGGCGGGAGTAGTCCCGGGTCAGCCAGTTCAGCGCGGTCTCGGCGTCCTCGTCGCCGCTGAAGTCGCTCGCGTCGTAGTTGTGGAAGTCGGTGGCGGCCCGCCAGAGCCGACGCTTGCCCTCGCCGTCGCCGGTGTCCGCGACCAGTCCGACCTCCTCGAGCTTGCGCAGGTGGTACGACGTGGCACCGGAGTTGGTGCCCAGCACGCCCGCGAGGTCGGTCGCGGTCGCGGGCCCGTCCCGACGCAGCGCCCCGAGCAGCCGGGATCGCAGCGGGTGGGCAAGCACCTTCAGCGATCGGGCGTCCAGCCGGATGCCGACGAGGCCGTCCGGTGTGGTGGTCGAGGGAGGTCGGTCGCGGGCCATGTATGCAGCATAAGTGTGCATAGTCTGGTTGCACAATACGTTTGCACGAAATGCGGGTGACAACGTGGGTTGCGGCGTCTTCGCAGGTCAGGGCGGGTGGCGGCTGCGCGGACAGGGGATTTGGGAGGTGGGCGGGCGATCCCTAGAATGGGTGACTGTTGTGCCATGCGCCCTTGCAGGCGGACCCAGCGCCTCGGGCGCCGCGGCACCACGGCCGTCCGGCCACCACCCAGCTCACCACGCGAGTACCTTGCGGTGCTCACTCCACAGAGAAGGCAACCACGGTGCGCACCTACACCCCCAAGCCCGGCGAGGTCACCCGCGTCTGGCACGTCATCGACGCGACCGACGTCGTGCTCGGCCGTCTGGCCAGCCAGACCGCGATCCTGCTGCGCGGCAAGCACAAGCCGACCTTCGCGCCGCATGTCGACACCGGTGACTTCGTCATCATCATCAACGCCGACAAGGTCGCCCTGACCGGCGCCAAGCTCGAGCAGAAGAAGGCCTACAGCCACTCGGGCTTCCCGGGCGGCCTGCGGGCGACGTCCTACCAGGACCTGCTCGCCAAGAACCCGGCCAAGGCCGTGGAGAAGGCCGTGCGCGGCATGCTCCCGCGCAACACCCTGGGTCGTCAGCAGCTGACCAAGCTCAAGGTCTACGCCGGCGACGTCCACCCGCACTCGGCCCAGCAGCCCGTGCCCTTCACGATCGGCCAGGTCGCGCAGTAAGCGCGGCGGCGACCCACACAGAGAAGACTGAGGAAACCCGTGGCTGACACCACCGACACCCAGGTCGCCGACGGCGAAGACGTCGAGCTGACCGAGTACACCTCCGAGTCCGAGGGCCCCGTCTCCGGCGAGGCCGCGCGCCGCCCGAGTGCCTCGGCACCCGGCGCCGCGACCGGTCGACGCAAGCAGGCCATCGCCCGCGTGCGCATCGTCCCCGGCACCGGCGAGTGGAAGATCAACGGCCGCACGCTGGCCGACTACTTCCCGAACAAGGTCCACCAGCAGATCGTCAACGAGCCGCTCACCCTGCTCGAGCTGGACGGTGCGTACGACGTGCTCGTCCGCGTGCACGGTGGCGGCCCCTCCGGCCAGGCCGGCGCGGTGCGCCTCGGCGTCGCCCGCTCGCTGAACGGCGTCGACGAGGAGCTCAACCGTCCGGCCCTGAAGAAGGCCGGCTTCCTGACCCGTGACGCCCGCGTCCCGGAGCGCAAGAAGGCTGGTCTGAAGAAGGCCCGTAAGGCCCCGCAGTACAGCAAGCGCTGACCGACCTCCGGTCCACAACGGCCCGCACCTGCCTCGGCAGGTGCGGGCCGTTGTGCGTGGCGGCTGTATGCGGTGGGTGCCGGACGTTTTCGCGCGCCCGGCGCGCACACCTCCTCGGTCCACCTCCCGTGTCGGGCTCGACCCGCACCGCCCCTCTGCGCGAGGCTGCACCCATGAGCACCAGCGACATCGCCGACGCGGCGGTCTCCCTCGTCCCGGCCGGCGGGCGCGCCCTGCTGGGGATCGTCGGCACTCCGGGCTCCGGCAAGTCCACGCTCGCCGAGGCCGTCGTGGCCGAGGTGGCCCGTCGCCACGGCCCGGCGTGGGTCGCGCACGTCCCGATGGACGGGTACCACCTCGCCGACGTCCAGCTCCTTCGCCTCGGCCTGCTGGACAGCAAGGGCGCGCCCGAGACGTTCGACGGGGACGGGTACGTCTCGCTGCTGGAGCGGCTCCGCGCGCCCGGCGCCGGCTGGGTCTACGCGCCCGGGTTCGACCGGACGTTGGAGCAGCCGCTCGCGGCAGCGATGGTCGTGCCGCCGGCCGCGCGGCTGGTCGTCACCGAGGGCAACTACCTCACCCTGCCTGATGGGCCCTGGCCGCGAGCGAGAGCCCTGCTGGACGAATGCTGGTACGTCGAGGTGGACCCCGACCTGCGACTGAGCCGGCTCGCGGAGCGACACGTGCAGTTCGGCAAGTCGCCCGAGGCGGCGCGGGCCTGGGTCCTGGCGACCGACGAGCCGAACGCCCGGCTGGTCGAGGCGGCTGCCGGACGCGCGGACCGGGTGGTGGCCAACGGCCCGGAGGGGTGGCACCTGGGCCCGGCCGGCTGAGCGACACCGGCGCCCAGCCGGACCACGGCCTGTCGGGTGACGCCGGGCCCGCCGGCAGACGGTAGGTTCGTGGGTTGCGTCCCCGTTCGGCGGGCCGCACCTGTCGCCGGGCAACGGCTCGCGGCGCGACCCGGAAGGCCTGAACCCGCATGGCGAGACTCTTCGGCACCGATGGTGTTCGCGGCCAGGCCAACACGGTGGTCACGGCCGAGCTGGCGCTCGAGCTGGCGGTGGCCGCAGCCCATGTGCTTGGCGAGGCCGGGCAGTTCGAGGGGCATCGGCCGAGGGCCGTCGTCGGTCGCGACCCGCGGGCGTCGGGCGAGTTCCTCTCGGCCGCAGTGGTCGCCGGGTTGGCCTCGGCCGGAGTGGATGTGCAGGACGCCGGAGTGCTCCCGACGCCGGCGATCGCGTTCCTCACCGCCGACACGCATGCTGACCTCGGTGTCATGCTGTCGGCGAGCCACAACCCGATGCCGGACAACGGGATCAAGTTCTTCGCCGCCGGCGGACACAAGCTCGACGACGAGATCGAGGACGCGATCGAGCGACGTCTCGGCGAGGCGTGGGAGCGGCCGACCGGGGAGAAGGTCGGCCGGATCTGGCGGATGACCGATGGCGCCGAGCGTTACATGACCCACCTGCTCGACGTGCTCCCGCACCGGCTCGAGGGCCTGCGGGTGGTCATCGACGCAGCCCACGGCGCCGCCAGCGTCGTCTCACCCGAGGTCTTCCGTCGCGCTGGCGCGCGGGTGGACGTCATCGGGGCCGCGCCGGACGGGCTGAACATCAACGCGGGGTACGGCTCCACCCACCTCGAGCGGCTGCAGAAGGCGGTCCTGGACAACAGAGCCGACCTCGGGGTCGCGCACGACGGCGACGCGGACCGGTGCCTTGCTGTGGACGGCGCCGGGGAGATCGTGGACGGCGACCAGATCATGGCGATCCTCGCGGTGGCCCAGCGTGCGCACGGCACCCTCTCGGCCGACACGCTGGTCGCCACCGTGATGAGCAACCTCGGGCTGGTGCTCGCAATGGATCGCGAGGGGATCGCCCTGCGCCAGACCGCGGTCGGTGACCGCTATGTGTTGGAGGAGATGCGCTCCTCGGGTCTGTCCCTGGGTGGCGAGCAGTCGGGTCACGTGATCTTCCTGGACCACGGCACCACTGGCGACGGTGTGCTGACCGGGCTCATGCTCGCGGCCCGGGTTGCCGAGACCGGGCGGTCGCTCGCCGCCCTGGCCGCGGTGATGACCCGGCTGCCCCAGGTGTTGATCAACGTGCATGACGTCGACAAGACGCGCGTGGAGACCGACGAGGTGCTCCAGGCAGCGGTCAGTGCCGAGCAGGCCGCGCTGGGTGGCACGGGACGGGTCCTGCTGCGCAAGTCCGGCACCGAGGCGCTGGTCCGGGTGATGGTCGAGGCTCCCGAGCAGGCTCACGCCCAGGCCGTCGCCGAGCGGCTGGTGACGGTCGTGCAGGAGCAGCTCAGCCTCTGACCCAAACCGGCGGGAACCTCTGGCGCGGACCGTCCGGTGGGTCCCGACTCGCCGGCGTACTCGCGCGTTCCGGCACCCAAACCTGGCTTCAGCTAGGGCGTGGCCCGGCGAGCGACGACGAACGTGGCACCGGCGAGCGCGAGCGCGATGAGTGCGGGGTAGGCCGTCATCAGGGTCATGCTGTCGGTTCCGCTGAGGAAGTCGCCGATCCCGGTCCACCAGTCACGCCAGGTGGCGAGGCTGACGGCGCCGCCGCCGAGGACGATGGTGCCGGCCATGACCGCGTACATCCCGAGCTGACCCCAGCGCTTGAAGACCACCCCGATGGCCGAGCCGAGAGCGGACAGGGCGAGGTAGGGCAGGGCATACACCAGGAACTGGGCGATCACGCTGTCCTGGCTCACATAGGGGAGCGCGAAGAACCGCACGCTCAGCCCCCACCCGCTGGTCGCGATCTCGATGCCCTTGAGGGCGAGGAGGCCGAGGCCGACCAGCATCGACTGGGCGATCATGACGATCCCGATCCCGCCCAGGAAGGATCGGCGGGTGATACTGAGGCCCAGAGCCAACGGGAACGTCTGGGTCCAGGTCTGCAGGTTGGCGATGACGGCCAGCACGTAGATCGAACTGAGCCCGCCGGTGACACGCGCCGCGGGCTCGATGGCGCTCTGACCCACGGCGAAGATCGTCAGGTTGACGACGAAGCTGAGGCCCAGGATGAACCAGGGCAGCTGCATCGGCCCCCAGGCGTTGATCATCAGGAGCCTGGTGGCCTTGATGGTCTGGCTGCGTCTTCTCATGGCTTGGCCACCTTCTCCTCGGTGTCGAGGCTCTCGCTCACCGTCATTGGCGCTGCGGCGGACCGCTGGGTCGTGCGGACCACCAACTGCTGCAACGAGACCGGCTCGAGCGCAAGGCCCAGCGTGCGAGCCGCTCCGGCGTCGGCGCCCCGGACGGTCACCCGGGTGCCACCGCCCAGGCTCTCGCGGTGCAGGATCTCGTGGCTGGCGACGAACTCCTCGACCAGGTCCCCGGGTCCTCTCACCTCGAACGCTGACCCACGCAGGGTCTCGACGTCCTCGTCGAGCAGGACCCGGCCCTGGTCGATGAGGACCACGTGCTCGATCAGGTCGGCTACTTCGTCGATGAGGTGGGTCGACAGGACCACGGTGCGCGGGTGCTCGGCATAGTCCGAGAGCAGGCGGTCGTAGAACAGCTGTCGTGCAACGGCATCCAGGCCGAGGTAGGGCTCGTCAAAGAACGTGATCTTGGCGCGTGACGCCAAGCCGACAATTACCCCGACCGCGCTGCGCTGCCCGCGCGAGAGCTTCTTGACCGGTTGGGCCGGCCGGAGCCCGAAGTCGGCGACAAGGGCATCAGCGAGGTCCTGGTCCCAACCGTCGAACACCGTTCGCCCGCTCTGCAGGACGTGGCGGACCTTGAAGCTGTCGGGATATCTCTGGTTCTCGGAGATGAAGCAGACCCGGTCCAGGACGCGCTCGTTCTCGACCGGGTTCTCGCCGAACACCCGGACCGCACCGGAGCTGGCGAAGCTTTGGCCTGTGGCGATCTGCATCATCGTGCTCTTGCCGGCGCCGTTGCGACCGAGCAGGCCGTGGATCGTGTTCTCGGATAGGTCGACCGAGACCGCGTCAAGGGCGGTGATGTCGCCGTAGCGCTTGGTCACGGCGTCGAAACTGATGACGCTCATGCTGGTTCCTCCCAGGTGTGGATGAGCTTGGTGATGTATTCGGTGTCGAGGCCGAGCCCCCGGGCCTCGGTCATGAGGGGGTTGACGAACTGCGCGACGAAGCCCTGCCGCCGCTGTTCGAGCAGCCGGTCGCGGGCGCCCTCGGCGACGAACATGCCGATGCCGCGTCGCTTGTAGAGCACGCCGTCCGCGACCAGCTTGGCCACGCCCTTGCCGGCGGTCGCCGGGTTGATCCGGTGGAAGGCGGCCAGCTCGTTGGTCGAGGGGGCCTGGCTCTCCTCCGGCAGCGAGCCGTCCAGGATCGACCCTTCGACCTGCTCGGCGATCTGCAGGAAGAGCGGTCGACCCCCGTCGTTCACCGTGCCCTCGGCCGGCTCGTTGGTTCATTACTCATGTAACTAACCATGCAACCTCACCCGAGGCCGTGTCAAGGTGACCCCGTCGTCTGTCTCTGCGGACGTCGGGGACGTGGGGCGAGCCGGACTAGACGATCGCGCGCTGGCCCACGCCGAGGGTCCGGGTGAAGCCCTCGGGGATGATGATGTCCTCGGCCGCCAGCTCGTGGATCGAGGACTTGCCCATGCCGAGCAGCGCGGAGTCGATGCCACCGCGCAGGATGTCGAGCACGTTCTCGACTCCCGCCTGGCCGTTCGCCCCCAGACCCCAGAGGTAGGCGCGACCGATCATCACCGCGCGCGCGCCGAGGGCTACGGCCTTGACCACGTCGCTGCCGCGCCGGACGCCGCTGTCGAGCACGACCTCGATCTGGTCACCCACCGCCTCGGCCACCGCCGGGAGGCAGCGGATGCTGGCCGGGGTGGAGTCGAGGTTGTTGCCGCCGTGGTTGGACACCGAGATCGCGTCACAGCCGGCGTCGACCGCGCGCAGCGCGTCATCGACCCGGCTCACCCCCTTGAGCATGAACGGACCGCCCCAGGTCTCACGCATCCATTGGACGTCCTCCCAGGTCGGTGGCGGCGTCGTCATCCATTCGCCGTACGCGCCGAAGAAGGTGGGAGCCGTGCCACCGGGCGGCGTGAGGTTGGGCGCAGTGAGGTCCGGGATCTTGCCCGCCCGGCCGAAGTCGATCAGCCACCGCGGCCGGATCAGGCCCTCGGGCGCGAACTTGATCATGGCCTTGAGGTCCATCTTCTCCGGGATCGACGGGCTGCCCCAGTCGCGACCGTGGGAGAACGACCAGTCCAGCGTGGCGATGAGTCCAACGCAGCCCGCGTCCCGAGCCCGGTCCATTCGCTGGATCATCGACTCGCGGCTGCCGGTCCAGTACATCTGGAACAGGGTCTGCGGGTTGACCGCGACGACCTCCTCGACGGGCTTGCTCGCGAACGAGCTCAGCCCCATGACGACTCCCCGCGCGGCTGCGGCGCGGGCGACCGCCACCTCACCCTCGGGGTGGACGGCCTGAACTCCGGTGGGGGAGATCATCACTGGCATCGAGAGCGGCTGGCCCATGATGCTGGTCGACTGGTCGCGCTGCGCCTGGTGACCGGCGACGTGCGGAGCGAACCCGAGCTCGCCGAACGCAGCGATGTTGTCGGCGTAGGTCAGCCCCTTCTCCGATCCGGCGAGCAGCGCTGAGTACACCGATGGCGGCAGCCGCTTCTTGGCGCGGCGCTGGGCCTCGGCGACGGTCTCGAACCAGCTACTGGCCATGGGTACTCTCCACTTCGGATGGTGCGGCCGCGGTGGTTGCGGACGACGGGCGTGAACGGCGCAGGCCGGGCAGGCGTGGCATGCCGTGCAGGGCGGGGACCAGGGCGCGAGGGGACCCGGCGCGGATCGCGCCCCACCAGAGGCCGGTTCCGTAGGCGAGGTCGTCGAGACGGCGCGCGGCAAGATAACGGACCGGGTCGAGGTCGGCCCCGGTCCGGCGGTGGTCGAGGACGCTGTCCAGCACCGCGGCGACGGCCAGGGCCCGGCGGGCGCGGCTGGAGAAGATCGCTGCACCGACGGCCAGCGGCCAGTAGTGGCGGGTCAGCGCCGACATCGCCTGGTGACCGCTGCCGATCAGGCCGACGCCGACCATGGTCGAGCTGGCCACCAGCGGCCGGTCGCTCCGGCGCAGTCGACCGGCCGTGGCGATGATCGTCGCCGCTGTCGCCAGGCCGGCCACAGGCAGAGACCAACGCCGTTGCGCCAGAAGGGCTCCGGTGACGACGGCAGTCCACGGCGTGAGCACCATCGGCGCGACGGACTCGCCGTGCCGCTTGGCCAGCAGCGCCGCTCCCGTGCCATAGAAGGATTTGCGGGACAGCCACTCACTGGTGTCGGTGCGGTGTTCATGATGCACGATCGCGCCAGGGTCATAACGGACCAGCCAGCCCGACTCGTGCACCCGCCAGATCAGGTCGACGTCCTCGGCGACGCGCATGGACTCCTCGAAGCCGGCACCGAGTGCTTCGGTGCGCGCCATGAGCGCTGCGCTCGGGACATAGCCGATGCGCGAGTGCGGTTGCACCCGACCGGGCTGGGCGCCCAGGTCCAACGAGGAGCGCGCTGCTTCGTACCGGGCCAGCCACGAACGGTCGGCAGGTTCGGTCGACAGGCCCAGGACCCGCGGGGCGACGACGGCGACCTGCGGGTCGTCGAAGTGGCGTCGCAGGTGGGCGAGAGCTCCTCGTGCCGGCACCACGTCGCTGTCGAGGAACGCGACGAACGGTGTTCGCACGGCGGCCAGTCCGATGTTGCGCGCGGCGGCGGGGCCACCGTTCCGGTCGCGTCGCGCGACCTCGGCGCCGCCCCGCTCGGCCGCGACCCGAAGCGGGTCAGGATCGGACGAGCCGTCATCGACCACGATCACCCGAACCTGCGCCGGGATCGACGCCAGCAGGCGGGACACCTGGTCGGGGCGACCGTGCGCGGGCACCACTACGGTTACATCGGACAAGGATGTGTCGTCAGCCGCCTTGTCCCACGACGGATCTGCCAACCCTCGGTCGAGCAGAAGCCGAGCCAGCACCGCCGACACCCCGTCTGACACCACCAGCCGCTCGCGCCCGGCGAGCGTGGCCTGGGCCGCTGGCTTGAGATGGACGAAGCGCCCGGTGGACCCGCCGAAGAGCGTCCGGCCGTCGTCGCATACGACGGTGTCATGAGACAGCTGGACGGTGAAGCCGCGCGGCAGTCGGGCCGCGCGCGTGGGCAGGTCGGGGGCGCGGGGCGCGGTGGTGGATGGCCCGCTCATACGCTGCCCCTGGCTGAAGGGTGCCCAGCGGTCGGGCGGGCCCGTCGTGACGGCCGCACGGTGTGGGGGATGCGCTCGGGCGGCAGGCGCAACCGGCCCTTGCCGTCGACCTCCAACGCCACCAGCTCGCGCACGAGCCGGCCGACCAGTCGCTCGAACAGCTCGGCGCCCTCGCTCGCGGAGCTCCCGGTCGGGTCACCAAGAACGCCGTTGGGTGACACGGCCTGCACGCCGCCGTCACGGAGCCGCGGCAGCAGGTCGGCGATGTCCTCGACACAGCCCCGCTCGGCGAGGTCGGTGCGGACGAGGTGGGGGGCCAGGTGCAGCAGAAGCGAGGTCTCGGTGCGTCCGGCGTGGGCGTCGCCGGCGGTCTGGCAGGCGGTCCAGGCGACCGAGCGCCCTTCGTACCGGAGCAGGTCTACGGCCTTGGCGACCGTGGGCACGTTGCCGCCGTGGCCGTTGACGAACACCACCCCGGCGGCCCAGTGGCACGCGCTGCGGCCGATCTCGATCAGCAGCGCATACAGCGCCTCGTGTCCGATCGAGACCGTGCCGGCGAACCCCTCGTGCTCGCCCGACGCCCCGTAGGACACCGGAGGCGCGACCGCGACCTCGGTCCCCCGGGAGCGGATCCGGACCGCCGCTTCCCGGCACGAGGCCGTCGCGACCAGTGCGTCGGTGGCGAGCGGGAGATGGGGGCCGTGCTGCTCGGTCGACCCGACCGGCACCAGCACGAGGGGTCGCGCGAGTCCCACGTCGGGTGAGCGCTGCGAACCCAGGGACACCAGTCCCGCAGGCGACACGTCGTCGGGTCGCACCCTGCTCAGCCGACCGGGGGCGCCCCGGCGAGGGGGGACTCGTCGCAGATCTTCTGCGGGGGACGGCGCATCAGGGTCAACGGGATCGGCGCGTTGCGGACCGTGCCTCTGTGCGAGTGGTCCTGGGACGGAGACGGCCGACTCTTGGGGTCGACGGCACCCAGCCCGGTGGTCGCGTTGCCCTTGACGCACTCGGGGTCGGGTCCGTCCAGCGGCAGCCCGGTGAAGAACTTGGCCGCCATGCAGCCGCCGCGGCAGGCGTCGAACGCCGAGCACTGGGTGCAGGCGCCGCCCTTCTGCGGGTTGCGCAGGTCCAGGAACAGCGGCGCGTTCTGCCACACCTCACCGAACCCGTCGGCGCGGATGTTGCCGGCCAGGAACTGGTCGTGGATGGCGAACGGGCAGGCATACACGTCCCCCACCGGGTCGACCAGGCAGACGACGCGGCCGGCGCCACAGAGGTTGAGCCCGGGCAGGGCGTCGCCGAAGGCGGCCAGGTGGAAGAACGAGTCACCGGTCAGGATGTCGTCACCCTGGGCGACCAGCCAGTCGTACAGGACGCGTTGCTGCTCGGGGAGCGGGTGCAGCTCCTCCCACACGTCCGCGCCGCGACCGGACGGGCGCAGCCGGGTCAGCCGCAGCTGGGCACCATAGCGGTCGGCGATCGCCTTGAACTCATCCAGCTGGGGGATGTTGTGCCGGGTGCAGACGACCGACAGCTTGAAGTCCTTCATGCCGGCGGCTTGGAGGTTCTCCATCGCCCGGATCGCGGCCTCGTACGTGCCCCGGCCGCGGATCGGGTCGTTGACCTCGGCGGTCGCGCCGTCGAGCGAGATCTGCACGTCGAGGTAGTCGGTCGCAGCCAGCTTCGCCGCACGCTCGGGAGTGATGCGAAATCCGTTGGTGGAGAACTTGACTCCCACCTGGTGGTCGACGGCGTAGTCCAGCAGCTCCCAGAAGTCGGGGCGCACGGTGGGCTCTCCGCCACCGATGTTGACATAGAAGATCTGCATCCGCTGGAACTCGTCGATCAGCGCCTTGGCCTCGGCGGTGGTCAGCTCGCGGGGGTCGCGGCGACCGGAGGAGGACAAGCAGTGCACGCACGACAGGTTGCAGGCATACGTCAGCTCCCAGGTCAGACAGATGGGCGCATCCAGGCCGTACTCGAAGTGGTCGACCAGGCGCATCGGGCCAGTCGGCTTCTCGGTCCGCGGGGCGAAGGTGAGGGGTCGTTCGGGGGCGAGGGTCATGATGCGACCGCCTCCTGGGCGATGGGGGTGAGCATGTGTGAGTCGACGAGCGACTGCAGAGCTGTGAGGTAGGCCGGCCAGCGCTCCGGGGGCACGCCGGCGTCCTCGAGTGCGGTCCGCACCGTGGTGTCCGGACCGAGAGCCTTCACGACCTTCACCAGCTCCGAGGACTTCAGGAACGACAGCCGCCGGCTGCGGAAGTCATACGCCAGGGCGCCGAACGGCTCGGGGCGCAGGGCCACCGAGCCGCTCAGCTGCCAGGCCTGGTCGAGCATCAGTAGACGCCGCACATGCCATCGATCGAGACGTCCTCGATCAACGACTCCTCCGCGACGTCCGCTGCCGTGATCTCGCTGTTCTCGAGCTCGCTGTTGACGACCGCGTCCGCTGTCGGTTCCATGTCTGCACCTCTTTCGTGTAGGCGAGCGGACCCGCCTTGGTCAGTGCTCCACACCGTATGCCCGGCGCCCGGGCCCGGCCACTGGCCGGCCCGGCCCGATTCCCCGGTCAGGTGTGGACGCGGACGGCGCCGGGTCACGGAGGCGACTTCGCGTACCCGGGTGGCCCGTCGCGCACGAGCGGCCTGCGCGCGGTGGTGCTGGGGTGCGCGATGTTGCGCAGGGCGGGGGACGACTGCTGCCCGCCATGGGCAGACTGGGCGCATGCTCCCTCTTCTCGCGGGCTACGCCGCGGCCGCCGCCGAGCGGATGACGACGGCAGCCCACGACTACCTGGAGTCGGGCGCGGGGGAGGAGGTCAGCGTGGGGGAGGCCGAGGCGGCCTGGCGGGCCTGGCGGTTCCTGCCGCGGACCCTTCAGCCCGTGCCTGCGGTCAGCACCGCCGTCCACCTGATGGGTGTCGACCTGCATACGCCGGTGCTCGTCGCGCCGACGGCCCACCACCGCCTGGCCCACCCCGACGGTGAACGGGCGACGGGGGCCGGGGTCGCGGCGGCCGGGTCGTTGATGGTCGTGTCCACGCGCCTGACGGTGCCGCTGGAGGAGTTCGCGGCGACGATGACCGCGCCGTGGTGGTGGCAGTCCTACGTCCTGCGTGGGCGCGAGGTCACCGCGGCGCTGGCCGAGCGGGCGACCGCCGCCGGAGCCCGCGCGATCGTGCTCACCGGCGACACACCGTATGTCGGCCGCCGGTCCCGCGGCGTCAGCGCCCCGCTCTGGGTGTCGGACGACCTGGCGCTGGTCAACGTCGGCCAGCACCTCGCTCCCGGTGCCGACCTGGAGCTTCTCCAGCAGTCGACCGAGACCTCGCTGGCTGACATCGGGTGGCTCGCCGGACTGACCGGGCTGCCCGTGCTGGTCAAGGGAGTGCTGCGTCCCGAGGACGCGCTCCGGTGTCTGGACGCGGGCGCCGCCGGCCTCATCGTCAGCAACCACGGCGGTCGTCAGCTCGACCGCGCGGTGCCGACGGCCCAGGCCCTCACCGGCGTCGTCGACGCAGTCGCGGGATCCGTGCCGGTACTGGTCGACGGCGGGATCCGGTCGGGGCTGGACGCACTGGTCGCCCTCAGCCTGGGTGCGGACGCGGTGCTGCTCGGGCGTCCCGTCGTGTGGGGCCTCGCCGCAGACGGGGTGGCTGGGGTGGCCGGGGTCCTCGACGCGGTCACCGACGACCTCGGTCACGCGATGGGGTTGCTCGGCGTCGAGTCGGTGGCCGACCTCGACCGCTCGTTCCTCTTGCGGCCCGAGAAGGAAGGACGCACTGCCGGTCGCGGGGAAGGTTCGGGCGGCTGAGAGGGTTGCCGCCTGAGCACGCACGTCCATCTCGCAGAGGAGCACCATGCCGTACGAAGCCGTCAAGTCCGTCGCCTACACCACAGCCGCCACCTCGCAGGGTGGGCGCGGAGGCCACGTGAGCAGTGCTGACGGGGTGATCGACCTCGAGCTCGGCAAGCCGGGCAGCAGCAGTAACCCCAAGGCCAACCCCGAGACCCTCTTCGCAGCCGGGTACTCGGCGTGCTTCGGCGGGGCTCTCACGGCTGTCGCCGGCCGGCAGGGCATCGACGCCACGGGTTCGGAGGTCACCGCCGAGGTCAGCTTCGGCGAGACCGGGTCGGGCTTCGGGCTGGCCGTGAAGATCACCGCCAGCATCCCCGGGGTCGACGCCGAGAAGGTGCAGGAGCTCGTCGAGGCCGCTCACCAGGTCTGCCCCTACAGCAAGGCGACCCGCGGCAACATCGACGTCAGCGTCGGCGTGGCCTGACGGTCCACCACCGCCACCCGTCCCACCCCATCCCGTCCGCGGTGGGTGGGTGGCGGGCTCAGAGCAGCTGGTCGAGCAGGCCGGTGTCGACGTCATACATGAACCCGCCGACCGCGACCGCGTCGGGGATGAGCGGGTGTGCGCGGATCGCGGCGACGTCGGCTCGCAGCGCGGCTCCCTGGTCACCGATGACGTGGAAGCCCTGCCACGACGCGTCCTGACCGGCGGAGGCGCCGACGCGCTCGCGGAGCTCGTCCTCGGTGTTGAGCGCCATGGCGCAGCGGGTGTGGGGGATCACCAGCACGCGGTTGACCCCCAGGAGGTGCACCGCCAGCACCATGGCCTCCAACGCCGAGGCCGTGATCCGGCCACCGGGGTTGCGGAAGATCTTTGCGTCACCAGCCGACAGCCCGAGCATGTTCAGCGGATCGATGCGGGAGTCCATGCAGGTGACCACGGCGACGCCGGCCTTGGCGACCCCGTCGAACCCGGACAGGTCGTGAGATGCGGCGTAGTCACGGTTGGCGTCCAGCAGGTCGTCGAAACCAGCTGCAGCAGAAGGGGTTTGGCTCACAGCAGGCCTGCTCTCTTGGGGATCGTGGTGGCCAGTGGCTTGGTCGTCGAGGCGAAGAAGTCGTTGCCCTTGTCGTCGACGACGATGAAGGCCGGGAAGTCCTGGACCTGGATCTTCCAGACCGCCTCCATCCCGAGCTCGGCGTACTCCAGGACCTCGACCGAGGTGATGCAGTCCTGCGCGAGCCGTGCCGCCGGGCCGCCGATCGACCCGAGGTAGAAGCCGCCGTGCGAGGCGCAGGCGTCGGTGACCTGCGCGCTCCGGTTGCCCTTCGCGAGCATCACCATCGAACCTCCCGCGGCCTGGAACTGGTCGACATAGGAGTCCATCCGCCCGGCCGTCGTCGGGCCGAAGGACCCGCTTGCGTAGCCCTCGGGGGTCTTGGCCGGTCCGGCGTAGTACACCGCGTGGTCCTTGAGGTACTGCGGCATGGTCTCGCCGGCGTCCAGGCGCTCCTTGATCTTGGCGTGGGCGATGTCGCGCGCCACGACCAGCGGGCCGGTCAGCGAGAGCCGCGTCCTGACCGGGTGGTTGCTGAGCTCGGCGCGGATCTGCTCCATGGGTCGCGTCAGGTCGACCCGCACGACGTCGTCGGCCTCTCGCTGCGCCGCGCCGTCGAGGTGGGCCTCGGTGGTGTCCGGGAGGAAGCGTGCCGGATCGGTCTCCAGCACCTCGAGAAAGACGCCGTCGGGGGTGATCTTGCCCAGGGCCTGTCGGTCCGCCGAGCAGGACACGGCGATGGCCACGGGCAGGGAGGCGCCATGGCGGGGGAGGCGAACGACGCGGACGTCGTGGCAGAAGTACTTGCCGCCGAACTGGGCGCCGATCCCGAAACCACGGGTCAGCTCCAGCACCTGCTCCTCGAGCTCGGTGTCCCGGAACCCCCGCGCGGTCCGGGCGTCTCCGGTGCGGGGCAGGTCGTCCAGGTACTTGGCGCTGGCGTACTTCGCGGTCTTCAGCGCGAACTCCGCGCTGGTGCCGCCGATCACGATGGCGAGGTGGTACGGCGGGCAGGCTGCGGTGCCGAGCGCGCGCAGCTTCTCGTCGAGGAAGGCGAGCATCCGCTCGGGGTTCAGCACGGCCTTGGTCTCCTGGAACAGGAACGACTTGTTGGCCGAGCCACCCCCCTTGGCCATGAACAGGAACTTGTAGGTGGACTCGTGGCCCGGCTCGGTGTCGGCGTACAGCTCGATCTGCGCGGGCAGGTTGGACCCCGTGTTCGTCTCCTCCCAGGTGGTCACCGGCGCCATCTGGGAGTACCTCAGGTTGAGCCGGGTGTACGCGTCGTACACCCCCTGGGAGAGGGCGCGCTCGTCGGTGCCCTGCGTCAACACCTGCTGGCCGCGCTTGCCCATCACGATCGCCGTGCCGGTGTCCTGGCACATCGGCAGCACCCCGCCGGCGGCGATGTTGGCGTTCTTGAGCAGGTCGAGCGCGACGAACTTGTCGTTGTTGGAGGCCTCGGGGTCATCGATGATCCGGCGCAGCTGGGCCAGGTGGGCCGGCCGCAGGTAATGCGCGATGTCATGCATCGCGGTGTCGGTGAGCAGGCGGAGCGCCTCGGGCGCGACCTGGAGGAACGTCCGACCGCCCGGCCCCTCGACCGTCTCCACACCCGCTGTCGTCAGCAGGCGGTACTCCGTCTGGTCCAGGCCGATGGGCAGCAGGTCCTCGTAGGCGAAGTTGGTCATCGCGCTCCTGTTCAGGACGTGAGGGCAAGGAGCTCAAGACCTCGCTGCCACGGGTGAGTCAGGTCCAAGCCTACGGCGAACCAGACCGGGCCACGGACCTGCCCGTCCGGTCAGGTCACGTTCTGGCCACGAAGGGGCACAGCGGGTCCCTGCTCACCTGAGCGAGGGAGAGAGTGGCCCCGGTACCGCGATCTGCCCGGGTGCTCCGAGACCGAAGGCCACCCGTCAATGACGACGGGTGGCCTTCCGTTTCAGCCCGGCTCGGCCCGGACCGATCGGACAGGAGCGGACCTCCCTAGCGGAGCTCGGCGAGTGAGGGCGCGTACGCTCCGGCGCGCGCGACCGTCGCCGCGCTGCACGCCAGCCCCCGCTCGACCGCCGGTTGGACGTCGGCGAGCGACGCGGCGGCCAGCCGTTCGCGCGCGGCGGCCGACCCGAGCAGCCCCGCCTCCAGCAGACCGGACACCAGACCCGCCATGAACGAGTCGCCGGCTCCTACCGTGTCGACGACCGTCGTGGCCCGGGTCGGTTCCTCGGCCGTCTCCGGGCCACTGGCCACCGCATACACGACCCCGTCCGGGCCCCGGGTGACCAGCACCATCGACGGGCCGGCAGCCGACCACGCCGTGATGACCTCCTCGAGGGTCAGGTCGGGGTACAGCACGCGCAGGTCCTCGTCGCTGGCCTTGACGACATCGGACAGGGCGACGGTGGCCTCGATCCGGGTCCGGGCAGCGTCGAGGTCACCCATGATGTGGGTCCGGACGTTGGGGTCGTAGGACACCGTGCCCTGGCCGCGGACGTCGCGCAGCGCCTGGAGCACCATGGTGTTCCCCGGCTCGAGCACTGCGCCGATCGACCCGGTGTGCAGGTGGCCGGTGCCCGGGGCGACCGACACCGCAGGCAGGTCCCAGCCGAGGTCGAAGGTGTACTCGGCGGCGCCGGTCGCGTCGAGGGTGGCGACGGCGGTGGAGGTGCGCGCGGCTCCGGTGCTGCCCGCGGTGAGCGCGACGTTTCCGCGCTCGAGATGCTCGGCGATCCGCACGCCGCGCTCGTCGGCGCCGATCAGCGTCGCGAAGTCGACCGTCTCGCCGAGCTGCGACATCCCGAGTGCGACGTTGAGGGGCGACCCGCCGACGTGTTCGCTGACCTCGCCGTCGTGCCGGCGGACGATGTCGACCAGGGCCTCACCGACAACGAGGACTCGGGTCGGGGCGTGGTCGGTCATCGGCGCTCCTTGGCAAGCGTGGGTCATGGCGGTGGTGACGGCGATAGTGACGGTCACGGTCATGGTGATGGACGTGAACGGCCACCCGAGCCTAGCGGCGGGTGGGGTGGTTGGCGGCGGGGCGCTCGGGTCGGCGACGATGGAGGCGTGAACCCACCAGCGGACCCTGCGCCGGAGGCCCCTGCCCCGGACCAGCCCCAGCCCCCTGAGGACCAGCCCCAGCTCCCCACCGACCAGCCGCAGCCCCCGCGGAGCCGGTACGGGCAGGGCACGGTAGCCGGGATCATCCTGTCCCTCATCGTGGTCGGTGCGGTCGTCGCGGTGGTCGTCGCGCTCGTGCCGCGGCCCAGCGCGATCAACCGCCCGCCGGTGGACGTTGCGGGAAGCGCTCGGGAGATCGCCAAGGAGAGCGGGCTGCCCATCTCGGCGCCTCAGGGTCTGCCGGAGGGGTGGGTGCCCACGAGCGTGCGCTACCTCCGCAGCACCGACGACCTCCTGACCTGGCACCTCGGGTACACCACCCCGGGCGACGGGTACGTCGCGCTCGAGCAGACAGCCGACGCGACCGACGCCTGGGTCGAGGCCCAGACCAACCGTGCCCGCCAGGAGGGAACCGTGGACATCGCCGGTCGCAGCTGGAACGCGTTCGCCCCGGCCACGCGCGACCAGCGCAGCATCCTGCTGCGATCCACCGAGAAGGGCGGGTTGACGACCCTGGTCACCGGCAAGGCGCCGCAGGCCGACCTCGTGTTCTTTGCCGAGCGGCTGGAGACTGTCGACCCGCAGTAGTGGGCGCGGCTGCGGGCTCGGACGCGACTCCGGACTCGGCGTCGGCCGCGGGCTCGGACGCGGCCCCCGACTCGGCGTCGGCCCCGAACTCGGGCTCGGTGCCGGCTGGGTGGCCCCGGCTCAGCCGGCCTGCGGTTCGGCCGACTCCGCGAGGGTCGCCTCGGCCCGCTCGAGCCAGCCGGCGCAGTGGCTGGCGAGGGCCTCTCCCCGGCGCCAGAGCGTCATGCTCTCCTCGAGTCCGGCCTGCCCTGCCTCGAGCCGGGCGACGATCGAGACCAGCTCGTCGCGAGCGGCCTCGTAGGACAGTGCGGCGACATCGGGGAACTCGCTCGGGCCCCTGCCCTGGTCGTCCTCCGACTCCGCGGGGGACTTCTCCTTCGCCATGCCGTCACCCTAGGACACCGCCTCGACCCTCGACCCTCGACCCATCCGGCCTCGACCCATCAGGCCTCGACCCATCAGGCCTCGACCCATCAGGCCTCGACCCCTCGGACATCGGGCCTGCGGCGGCAGGGGGCACGGCTGGGCACCACACGCCGGGGAGCCCGCTGGCTAGCCCACCGGGCGGACCGCGAAGTCGCCACGCGCCACCCGGACCCGCAGGAGCTCCTTGGGCTCCACGTCGTCCTGGTCGGTGACCACCGTGCCGTCGACGTGGGACACGACGGCGTACCCGCGGTCGAGCGTCGACTGCGGGGAGAGGGTGCGGGCCTGGGTGCGCAGGTGAGCGATCTGGTCCTGCGCGCGGTGGATCCGGGCCTCGACCCGGCTCCGGGAGCGGGACCGCAGGTCGGCGACCTCCGCCGCATGGGCGCGCAGCACCGCGTGCGGTTCGGACATCACCGGACGCGAGCGCAGGTTGTCCAGCGCTCGGCGCTCGCGGTCGACGCGTTGGGTGACCGCGCGGCGGGCCCGGGCCCGGGAGGCATCGATGCCGTGGCGTTCGGCGGCGGCATCGGGCACGACCACCTTTGCCGCGTCGGTGGGTGTCGAAGCTCGGTGGTCAGCGACGTGGTCGAGCAGCGGGGTGTCGACGTCGTGTCCGATCGCGCTCACCACAGGTGTGCGCGCCGCGGACACTGCGCGCACCAGCGCCTCGTTGGAGAACGGCAGCAGGTCCTCGACCGACCCGCCCCCGCGGGCGATGACGATGACATCCACCTCGGGCTCCGCGTCGAGGTCGGCGAGCGCGCCCATCACGTCCGCGACGGCACTCGTGCCCTGGACGGCCACCCGTCGGATCGCGAACCGCACTGCGGGCCAGCGTCGTCGGGCGTTCTCGACGACGTCGTGCTCGGCTGCACTGCCGCGCCCGCAGATCAGCCCGACGGTGCGTGGCAGGAACGGCAGCGGTCGGCGGCGTCCGGGGTCGAACAGTCCCTCTGAGGCCAGCACTCGTTTCAGCGCCTCGATCCGGGCCAACAGCTCACCCACCCCGACGGGCCTGATCTGGCGGCCGTCGAGCAGGAGGGACCCACGCTGGGTCCAGAACGACGGCTTGGCCTGCACCACGACGCGAGCGCCCTCGGTGAGTGGCGTCGCCATCACATCGAGTGCGTTGACCTGGATCGCCACCGACAGCGACATGTCGACGTCAGCGTCGCGCAGCGTGAGGTACGCGGTGCGGGCGCCGGATCGTTGGCTGAGCTGCACGACCTGGCCCTCGACCCACAGCACCGACATCTTGTCGACGTAGTCGGAGATCTTCAGGCTGAGCAGCCGCACCGGCCAGGGGTGCTCGGCGGTGGTGTCGGCGGCCTTCTCGGGCAGGGGGCTGCTCACGCGCCCACTGTAGGGGCGGCGGCCGACGGCGCCCACCCGTCGGTACTCGTCCCTGACGGCCCGACGGCCCGACGGCCCGACGGCCCGTCGTCGGGACCGCGTCGCCCGCCGCCGGACCGGTGCCGACCAACGGATCGGGGCGTGGTTCTGGCATGGCGGAGACGCCGCCTACCATGGAGGCATGCCTGAGACGAGCGCGGACCAGCCCCACGGCGAGCCCAAGCGCGTCCTGCTCGCGGCCCCCCGCGGCTACTGCGCAGGCGTGGACCGGGCGGTGGTCACCGTGGAGAAGGCCCTCGAGCTGTACGGGCCGCCGGTGTACGTACGCAAGGAGATCGTGCACAACAAGCACGTCGTGACCACACTGGAGCGTCGAGGAGCGATCTTCGTCGAGGAGACCGACGAGGTGCCCGAGGGTGCGACGGTCATCTTCTCTGCGCACGGGGTCGCCCCGGTGGTGCACGAGGAGGCTCGGGCGCTGAGCCTGCGGACCATCGACGCGACCTGTCCGCTGGTCACCAAGGTCCACCGCGAGGCGGTCCGGTTCGCGGGTGAGGATTTCGACATCCTGCTGATCGGGCACGAGGGCCACGAGGAGGTCGTCGGCACGGCCGGTGAGGCGCCCGACCACATCACCCTCGTCGAGAACCCCGAGGCCGTCGCGTCGGTGGAGGTCCGCGACCCCGACAGGGTGGTCTGGCTGTCCCAGACCACGTTGTCGGTCGACGAGACGATGGAGACGGTGCGCAGGCTGCGGGAGAAGTTCCCGAAGCTCCAGGACCCGCCCAGCGACGACATCTGTTATGCCACCCAGAACCGCCAGCTCGCGGTGAAGCAGATGGCGCAGGACTCCGACCTGATGATCGTGGTCGGCTCCCGCAACTCCTCCAACTCGGTCCGGCTGGTCGAGGTCGCCCTCGAACACGGCTCTCGCGCAGGACATCTCGTCGACTATGCCGACGAGATCGAGGAGTCCTGGCTCGAAGGGGTGACCACGGTCGGCGTGACCTCCGGCGCATCGGTGCCCGAGCTCCTGGTCCGCGACGTCCTGACCTGGCTGGCCCGACGCGGGTACACCGACGTGCAGCCGGTGGTGGCGGCGGAGGAGTCGCTGCTGTTCGCGCTGCCGAACGAGATCCGCCGCGAGCTCAAGGCGCGTGGTGAGAGCGGCGACGTCCGGCACGACGCGAGCTTCGAGTCCTCGGGCTCGCTCCACTAGCCGGCACCAAGGGTGGCCCGGCGGGCCCGTCAGTAGCAGCGGTTGTCGACGTGAACGAGATCCCGCCGGCCGACGCTCATGACGAAGGGGCGCACCCACCGGGTGCGCCCCTTCGCCGCCGGCTGGGTCACGCCGCCGGGGTGGCGGGTGACCTCAGCCCGATGGTCAGCCTCCCGGCTGGGTCATGCCGTTGACCTTCAGGGTGTACCGGGCCTGCTGGGCGACGGTCTCGCTCGGGTCCTCGAAGGTGACGATCGCACCCACCGTGGTCGTGTTCGGTCCCAGCTTCTGCTGGATGACCGAGCCCGCCAGGAACCCGTCGAAGCTCCGGTTGAGCAGCAGCGGGGTGTAGTACACCTTGCCGGTCGCTGAGTAGCCGACCAGCTGCACGGACCATCCACTCACCTGGACGGGGGCGACCTGGGTGAGCGACTTCCAACCGGCGAGGCTGGTCGGCAACGACGTCCCGCCGACGTTGACGTTCTTCACCCAGAAGCCCGCACCATTGACGCCGGGGTCCGTGATGTAACGGAACCCGAGCAGCACGGTCTGACCGGCATAGGCCGAGAGGTCCGCGGTCTGCGTGCGGAACGAGCCGCTGTCGCCGGTGAACCCTGGGACGTTCGCGGCCACGGCGGGAATCGCACCCGGGTCCGTCACCGACGTGGTGTCGTCGGTGGCCAGGCTGGTCCAGGTCGACCCATCGTCGGTGGAGACCTGCGCAAAGCCGAAGTCCCAGCCCTCCTCGGTGTTCCACAGCGCGTCGAAGGTGAGCTTGGGGCTCCCTGCCGGTACGGCGACCTCACGCACGATCGCGCGGTCGAGGTTGACACCGCAGCCTGCATAGAGCGCCTTGGGCCCACCCCCTGCCGGGGGGTTCTCGCAGCTGGAGTCGGCATCGGTCGCCGTCGGCGCGGAGGCGTCGACGGTCCACTCCACCGGCAGCGGGGCGAGCGAGCTGTCTCCGGCGAACTCGATCGTGCCGATCTTGTCCGAGCTCAGGTACTTCCCGGTCGAGGACCGGAGGCGCACGAAGTCCGAGCCGTTGGGAGGTGCGCCCGGGGTCGAGTACGCCTGGGGGGTGCCCCAGTTGACCTTCTGGGACAGGGTGCGAGCGGTGAACGAGCTACGGTCGCCGCCCACGAAACCCGAGTGGGTGTCGATGGCCCGGTCGAGGGCGGTCATCGCGGCCCAGCGGTTGACGGTGGTGGTGGCGCTGACCCCGGCGCCGAACTGCCTCAGCACCTTGTTGAGGCCGGCTAGGCCACTGGCGTTGTCCCGGTGCAGGGCGGTCATGAACGGTGTGCCGTAGTGGCTGTGGAGGTACTCCATGAACGAGTACGCCGCGCCGTAGTCGCAGAGGATCTCCGGCGCGCCCTGGTCCTGCCAGAGCGTGAGCGAGTTCTCCGGGCCACCGAAGGCCTCACCGTCGAAACCGGCGAAGCACCCCAGGTGACTGTCTGCGCGCGGCGAGCTGGGCGGCAGTCCAGGGTTCACATAGCCGACCAGGGTCTGTGCCCAGTCCGAGAGTCCCTCGTTGACCCAGCTCACCTCGTCCGGGTCCTCATAGCTCTCGAGCAGATGCTGGTACTCGTGAGCAAAGGTTCCCTCGTACTGACGAGGGCGGGGGGTGCCGACCTCGCGGCCGGGTGCAGCCGCGATCTCAGCACTGCAGGCGACGTAGTCCGGGTCCGCCCGGTCGTCCGGGGGGTTGGCGCCGGTGCGGTGCAGCCAGTCGTAGGCGTCGATGGTCATCAGGTTGCGGTTCAGGTAGGCGTTGAACAGCGAGTAGAAGAACCCGCCGATGTAGGTCTGGCCATCGGGCGACGTCGGGTCGTAGTAGTTCGCGTCGCGAACGTTGTCCACCAGCACGACGATGTCGTCGGCCTGCGCCTTGGAGACCTGGTAGTAGTCCGCGGGCAGCCCAAGGATGTCGGCCAGGGGAGCACCGGTGCCGTCGAGCGCCGGCGCGACCGAGAAGACCCGCGACTCCTTGGGATAGATGTTGGTGTCGAACTCGTGGACGAAGGAGTCGACCTGGCGGTCGGTGACCTCGGTCAGCCCCAGCGTGTTGCGACAGTCCCCGCTGGGGAAGGCCCGGTCGTCGGCCACCCAGACCTGGATGTGACCACCGAGACCGCGAAGCCTGAACGACTTGACATAGATGCCGCCGGTGAAGTCGTTGAGCGCAAGGAACGCCTTGGTGTCGCCGACGGACGCGTCGCCCTTGGCCTTCACCTGTTGTGCCAGCTGACGCTTGGCGGTGGCGACGCTCGCTGCGTCCAACGGCAGCTTCTTGCCCGCGGTGAGGTTCGAGGAGGCAGGGCGGACATCGCTGAGGGTGGTCGGTCCCGGCGAAGCGATCTGGGTTCGTGCTGCTACCGCGCCTCCTGCAGGCACGGCCAGGCTGGCGATGACCGCCGCGCTGGCTCCGAGCCCCAGGAGACCGGCACGTCTGGGTAGGCGCATCGTGTGCTCCGTTCCTCATGTTCGGGCGATGAGGATGGATCGGAGCGTCAACCGGCGGGCGATCCTCCATCCCTGGTCTTGGAATCAAAGCACCGTGGCGGTGCCCTGACAATCGCCGCGGCGGAGCAGGAGCGGGATCCTCGCGATCGATGGCGAATGCGACGGTTTACGACGATCTGCGTGGTCAACGCGGGGCATTTGTCCACTGGAGAGGGCGGTTTGCTACAGGATGGCTCGACGGTGGCACGCTGTGGGCGGTCCCGCTGACTCCGGCAGGGACGACGACGTGCTGGCACGACATAGAGGCAGGGTTTGGATGAAGCGTTGGTGGGTTGTGGGCGTACTGGCGGTCGCACTGGGTGCGTCCACTCTGGGAACGGGGCAGGCCATCGCCGCTCGCGACGCCGGAGGTGCCTCGTCGGCGGTGGGCGCGGACGTGACGGACGGTGCTGAGGCCGCCGTGACCGTCCCTCCGCACAGCAGCGTGGTCACCGAGCGTGGTGACGCCGCCGGCAGCGCGTACTACCCGGCCGAGACCCAGCTCGGTCCGAACCTCGCCGTCTCCTTCAGCCGGACGGCTGTCCCTCGGGACACCACCGGTCAGTGCCCGAGCCAGAACTTCGGGCTCCAGCGTCCGGTGGCCTCCGCGTCGACGGTGTTCCTGTTCGACGGGAAGACCATCCGCGCGGTCAACCTCACCACCAGCCGGCAACGCTGGGAGGTCCCCTTCGACGGCCGTCACGGCAAGCAGGTCCGCGCACTCGCGGTGGACCGCAACGTGCTGGTCGTCGGGGGCAACACCGTCTGCGACTCACGCTCGAACACCAACGACTTCATCACCGCCTACGACTCGCGCACCGGTGCGCACCTCTGGGACGCTGCGCCGCTGGACCCGCAGGTCCGGGCGCTCACCATCGTCGGCGACACGGTGGTTGCCAACGGGTTCGACGTGTTCGGTGACGTCGCCGCACTCGACCTCGCCACCGGGGTGACCAAGTGGCAGGTGCCGGGCTGCACCGGCTACGGGACGGTCGTCGCCGGGATCGTGCCCGTGTGGTGTGACGACGAGTTCGACAACATCTTCACCCGCGGCCTCTCGCTCGCCACCGGCGAGGTCGTGTGGTCGCGCGACGGCTACCTCGAGCTCCGGTTCGGCGACAGCAAGAGCGTCCCGCTCGGCGGCCGGGCGTTCTACGGGGTCGACTCGCGACGGGGGTTCTTCAAGGTCAAGGCCGTCACCGGCGAGGTGGTGTGGACCCAGCCGGGTCTCGCCTCGGACACGACTCCGGTGTACGCGGCCACCACCTCGGTCGTCCTCATCGGGTGCGGGCTGGACACGACCTCGCTCTGCGCGATCGACCGGATCACCGGCGCCGAGGTGTGGCGGGCGCCGATCCCCGACCGGCTCGACGACGTCGAGGGCATCGCCGTGGCCCAGGGCGTGGTCTTTCCCTATCAGCTCGACCTCGCCACCGGCGCGCCGGTGCAGTGGAGCCCGTCACCCATGAGCGGTTGGGCCGGGGTCGCGGCCGGGACGGTGTTGGTCACCGACCTCGACTCGGTCGACGTCTACCGGGTGCGCGCGGCAACCAAGCACTGAGGCCGACGTCGGACCCGAGGTCGCGCCCGCGTCAGGCGGTCCCCTCGACCCGGAGTCCGGGGCGAGGCGGCACGTGGAGGTCGAGCTCGGCCCGAGCCTCCTCGGCCGTCACGTGCGCGAGCAGCTCGTGCGCGGTCATCACCCGTGGCGCGGTCTGCACGGGGGTCAGTACGGGCAGGTCGGACTCGACGAGGTCCAGGTCGCGCAGCCGTCGCGCCTGGACCAGCACGCGCGACTCCATCGCTCCGACCAGCTGGTTGTAGCTCTCCACGGCGCGGTGCAGCGTGCGACCGAGGCCAGCCGTGTGGGCGCCCAGGGTGCCCAGCCGGGTGTACAGCTCGCGGCCCACGTCCAGCAGCTCACGGGCATGGGCGCTGAGCGCGTCCTGCTGCCAGCCGAAGGCCACGGTGCGCAGCAGGGCGAGCAGGCTGCCTGGGCCGACGACCACGACCCGCCGGGCAAGCGCCGTCTCGTGCAGTGACGGGTCGGCGGCGAGGGCCGCCGACAGCATGGCGTCGCTGGGCACGAAGCACACCACCATCTCCGGCGTCTGCTCGAACGCGGACCAGTAGTCCTTGGCGGCCAGCGCGGCCGCGTGGGACGAGAGCGCCGCTGCGTGGCGGCGCAGCAGCGCCCGACGCTCGTCGTCGGTGAGGTCCTCTGCCTGGGCCTGGAGGAACGCGGTCATCGGCGCCTTCGCGTCGATGACGAGGTGGCGCGCCCCGGGCAGTCGCACCACGACGTCGGGCCTGACGTGGCGGTCGTGCCGGCTGACCCCGGCCACCTGCTCCTCGAAGTCGCACCGGGCGAGGAGGCCCGCGTGCTCGAGCACCCTGCGGAGCTGGACCTCACCCCAGGCCCCCCGCACGCTGGATGCGTTGAGCGACCCGGCCAGCGACCGGGTCTCGCGGCCGAGGTCCGCAGCCGTGAGCTCCACCCGTTCCAGCCCCGCCTGGAGCGCCGCGAACTGACCGACCCGGTCACGCTCGAGGACCGAGACCTGGCTCTGGACCCGAACCAGCGTCTCCTGCAGCGGAGCCAGCACCGCTGCGGTCTGGGCGTCGTCGGCCACCGCCGCCTCCAGGTCGATCACCCGCTCGCGCAGGAGACCGCGCTCGGTCGCCAGGCCCACCTCGCGCAGCCGCCCCAGGCGGGCCGCGACGAACCAGGCCAGGCCCGCACCCGCCGCGAGGCCGGCGACCAGGCCGACGGCCAAGCCGACGAGAAGGACGGTCGACATCTCCATGCCGAGACCATCGCAGCCCCCACCGACAACGCCCGTGCACCGCGCCGCGCGTGCTGTCCGCGCACCCCGCCGATACCGTCTGGGTCATGCCCGAGTCAGTCGCTGCCGACGCAGCCCGTCACCACGCCCAGCTCGGCGCTCGGGGACGGTTCACCCTCGATCAGGGCGTCTGCGGTGGCTGAGGCACCACAGGTGCCCGTGGAGCTCGCTGACGGCGACGTCCAGGTCTTCTCACCCTCCGGTGACGGGTCGTTCAGCGTGCACTGGGAGGGCGCACGCGTCGGGCGTGTGGAGCTGCTCGTCGACGGCGCGGACGCGGACCTGATCTGGGCCGTCGTGCCCGAGTACGCCGGGGTGGGGGTGATCGAGCGGGCCCTTCGGCTCGTCGTGGGTTGGGGCGAGACGGACTGCGGCGTGCACCGCACGGAGGCCCGGGTCGAGCGTGAGGACTACGACAGGGTTCGCACAGCCCTGCGTGCGGGGCTGCTCAAGGAAGGTGTGCTGCGGGAGTCGGCGTCGCCCGGTGGACGCGCCGATGTGGTGGTGCTGGCCCGGATCGTGGGCGATCCCGCTCCCGACAGCCGGGCCGGGTTCATCGGCATGCTCAACTCGACCCTGCCGCGCAAGCGTCAGATCGCCCAGGGCCTGGTGCGCAACGCGTCCGGGCAGGTCATGGTGTGCGAGCTGGTCTACAAGCGTGAGTGGGACCTGCCCGGTGGGGTGGTCGACCCGGGGGAGTCGCCAGCGTCCTGCCTCGAGCGGGAGATCCGCGAGGAGACCGGGATGAGCCTGACCGCTGGTGCGCTGCTGGCTGTCGACTGGCTGCCGCCGTGGCGCGGCTGGGACGATGCGACGCTCCTGCTCTTCGACCTCGGCACGATCGGCGACGACGCGCTCGCCAGCGCAACCCTCCAGCCGCGGGAGATCCGCGCGCTGCACTGGGTCGATGCCGGTGAGGCGGCCGAGCACCTCGCGCCGTACACCGCCCGGCTGCTGGCGCGGGTGCTCGGCGGCGAGCCGACGTCCTACCTCGAGAACAGCGACCCCAGGGAGATCCCGTGAGCACCGAGTTCGACGCGGCGATGGAGCTCACCGAGCGCGCGGGGGAGCCGGGCACGTACGACGGGGCGCTGGGGGCCGGCTGGCGGATCGGCAACGGCGTCAACGGCGGTGTGCTGATCGGCCTCGCCGCGACCGCCCTGTCCCGAACCTTCGGCGAACCCGACGGCGACAGGCCGGCACACCCCTACCCGCGGTCGGTCAGCGCCCACTACCTCTCGCCGGGCGTGCCCGGACCCGCCACGGTCCACACCGAGACGGTGCGGCGTGGCCGGTCAGTGTCCACGGGCGCGGCCACCTTGACCCAGCCCGGCGAGCACGGTGAGGTCCAGCGGATCCGGATCCTGGGGACCTACGCCACCATGGACGGTCCGCCCGGCGACACTGCCGGCGAGCCGTTCGCGATGCCGCCCCCGGAGGAGTGCGCGGGCCGGGCCGAGGCGCCGTCGGGGTTCTTCGCGAGCTCCGATCTGCTCGAGCGCGTCGACGTCCGGATCGACCCGGCGACGGCGGGTTTCGCGGTCGGTCGCCCGTCTGGTCAGGGTGAGGTGCGCGCGTGGTTGCGGATGGCCGACGGGCACGAGCCTGACCCGTTCCTCCTGCTCCTCGCCGTCGATGCGCTGCCCCCGGTCGCGTTCGACCTCGGGTTCCAGGGCTGGACCCCGACCCTGGAGCTCACGGCGCACGTCCGCGGGCTGCCGGCGCCGGGCTGGCTGCGTATCCGGGTCAACAGCCGGACCCGCGGTGGGCAGTTCATGGAGGAGGACGCCGAGGTGTGGGACTCCGCCGGCCGGCTGGTGGCGATCTCGCGCCAGCTCGCCATGTTCTCCCGGCAGCGCTGAACCGGCTTCCGGCGCTGGGCGGGGGCCGCGCACGCCGATGAGCACGCAGCGGTCCGCGTTGCTCCGGTTGGTCCCAGCCTGACGACGGCCGAGAACAGTGGGGTGGCAAGCCGGAGCGCGCGTCGCCGGTAGACTCCCGTTCTCGTGGCTCTCACCATCGGAATCGTCGGACTGCCCAACGTCGGCAAGTCCACCCTCTTCAACGCCCTGACCAAGAACAACGTGCTCGCCGCGAACTATCCGTTCGCGACCATCGAGCCGAACATCGGGGTGGTGCCGCTGCCGGATCCGCGGCTGGCGAAGCTGGCTGCGGTGTTCTCCTCCGAGCGGATCCTGCCCGCGACCGTGTCCTTCGTCGACATCGCCGGCATCGTCCGCGGCGCGTCCGAGGGGGAGGGGCTGGGCAACAAGTTCCTGGCCAACATCCGGGAGGCCGATGCGATCTGCCAGGTGATCCGGGCGTTCAAGGACGACGACGTGGTCCACGTGGACGGCAAGGTGTCGCCGAAGGACGACATCGAGACCATCAACACCGAGCTCGTCCTCGCCGACCTGCAGACCCTCGAGAAGGCTGTCCCGCGGCTGGAGAAGGAGGTCAAGGGCAAGAAGGTCGACCCGGCCGTCCTCGCCACCGCCATCGCGGCGCAGACGGTGCTCGAGGCGGGCGACACGTTGTACGCCGCGGGGGAGAAGGCCGGCGTGGACATGGACCTCGCTGCCTCGCTCGGGCTGCTCACGACCAAGCCGTTCCTGTACGTCTTCAACGTGGATGAGGACCAGCTCACCGACGAGGCGCTCGCCGCGTCACTCGGAGAGCTGGTCGCCCCGGCCGACGCGATCATCCTCAACGCCAAGATCGAGGCCGACCTCGCCGAGCTCGAGCCCGACGAGGCCGCGGAGCTCCTGGAGTCGGTCGGTGTCACCGAGGCTGGCATGGAACAGCTGGCGCACAAGGGCTTTCACACCCTCGGCCTGCAGACCTACCTCACCGCCGGCCCCAAGGAGTCCCGGGCCTGGACCATCCCCCGGGGCGCCACGGCCCCCAAGGCGGCCGGCGTCATCCACACCGACTTCGAGCGCGGGTTCATCAAGGCCGAGGTCGTGTCGTTCGACGATCTCGTCGCCGCCGGCTCGATGGCCGCAGCCAAGGCCGCGGGCAAGGTGCGCATCGAGGGCAAGGACTACGTCATGGTCGACGGCGACGTCGTGGAGTTCCGCTTCAACGTCTGAATCGGAGCGTCCCCGCGGGTCAGAGCGGGTGCGCCCGCTTACATTCCGCACACAGTCCGCAAGAGTTCAGCGTGATCAGCTCGATCTGGCTGTGCTGAGGGCTGTCTCCTGGCCAGCCACGGCCAGTTGACCTGTTCACGACGTGACCCTTTGGCGGTGGAATGCAGCGCCTCGTGTCCGCGAGGGAGAATTTGCGCCTCTAGACCCACAGCAGGTTCAACGACCTTCGCCAGGACGCCGGCACGGTGTCGTCACCGGTGGCCTCGATCGCGCATTTCTGCTCGTTGACGCTGGTCACGAACTGGAGCGTCGCGTCGCGCCGCCCTCCATCTCGGTAGGTCGTGCAGGTACTGGGTAAGCACGAAGACCGGCGCGTGGCGCGGCGAGTGTTCGACCACCCGCTCGCGCCAGGTCTCCTCGCCGGGGGCGTCGGCCCACTCACCGTTGGTCGGTCAGCTCGCTGGCTTGGCCAGCACGGTGATGGCCGCCATCAGGACGGCCAGCGTGCCGTAGGCGAGTTTGCGGCTGACGTCCGTGCGAAGTGCGCAGCGCCAGGACCGCCTGCAGGGCGTAGTAGGCGGCGAAGGCGCGGGAGGCGACGGCAACGATGGTGTAGGTCGGGACGGTCGCGGCCAGGACGATGGCGGCGATTCCGCTGGCCAGGTAGGGCCGCGGGCCGTGCATCCAGCTCGAGAGTGTGCGCAGGTTGCCGTCGGCCGCGGCGGTGTCGGCGATCGCGGCGCTGAACTGGCTGAGGACGGCCGACAGGACCAGCGGCAGCGCCAGCAACGGCGCCACCCGGCCGGTGATGTCGAGCAGCGTGTTGTCGGCACCGGCGCGGCGTGCCGAGGCCCATCACCGGCGTGGCCACGGCCACGAAGCCGATGTAGATCGAGGCGGCGACGAGCTGAGCGACCCGCGAGGCCCAGATCCGGGTCTCGGCGTCGAACTCGTCGCCGAGGTAGCGCACTGTCTCGAATCCCTGCACGGTGATGACGATCCCGCCCAGCACGAGCAGCACACTGCCCAGGCCGATGTCCGGGACCGGCGGCAGCCGCAGCCCGTCACCGAGCAGCCCGCCCGTCGTCGACCGCGAGCGTGACGCCCAGGACGGTGGTCAACACCAGCACCGCGACCAGGCTGACCCGGTCCAGCCGGTCCAGACCGGTGAAGCCGCGCAGCACACCGATCCCGATGATCAGGACCACGGTCGCGCAGGCGATGATCCGTTCGCTCAGCTGCCCATCGCCGCCGGTCGCGTAGGCCACCACGTACTGCGCCATGATCCGCAGATACAGTGCCACCGAAATCACGTAGGCGACTACGATCACTGCGTCCGCAGACCGGTCGACCCGGCGGGTGACCGCGTCCAGCGTCCCGTCCGCGGCCAACGGCTCGACCACGCGCACGCAATGACGGATAGCCGTGCCGACCAACCAGGCAACCGCACACACCCCGATCGCACCGAACACCGACAGCGCGCCCAGAGTGCGCTCCAGGACCGGCACGATGATGAGCAGACCCGAGCCCAGTATCGAGGCCAGCGGGGTCACCGCGGCGATCAGTACCCGACCGCGTGTCGGTGACTCCCGGCTCCCGGCCACACGACATTCGACCACAAGAACCATGCCGGACTCATCGCCAACCTCCACAGGACAAGAGCTCGGGTTTCACCGGCGACCGAACCGCCACGGGATCACGCGCGATCTCCGGGCCACGTAGCTCAGGGTGCATGGTCGCGCGCGCCGCGGATTCCCCCCTTCCGAACGCGGCTGCCAATCGGCGTGTTGGCATATCTGGAAGGTGAGGGGGTCGGTCGGTCCGCTCCTCCAGTACTCGCGGCCAGCTGTCGATTGGTGGGAGCGCGGCGCACCCCGAAAGCGTTGACACCAGGGCGTGCACTGCCTCATCGGGGCTCATGCGGCCATCGACATGGTCGTCAGGCGGCGGAAAGACGCAGTACTACGGACTGCGAGACGCAGTCTGATCCCGAATCGCCGCGAGGGGATCGCCGACCGGTAAGCGCGTTATCGGGGTCGGTTCCGGGTCTGATCTGAGAAGCGGGCGACTGAGCACGCGTCGACGAGTCGGATTCCATCCGTAGTCTGGCTGGGTGGACAACGTCCGTGACTTCGACGGCAGCGTGATCGCTCGGATTGATGAGGTCGTCGAGCGTGCTGTGGAGGACGGTCAGGCGCCAGGTGTCGTAGCGGCCGTGGCCCGCGGTGAGAGCGTGCACGTCGTGACGGCGGGCGTGATGGCTGTCGGCGGAGTACCGATGCAGCGGGACACGCTGTTCCGTATTTCGTCGATGACCAAGCCGATGACGGCGACGTTGGTGCTCTCACTGGTCGATGAGGGCCTGCTGGAGCTGAACGGGCCGGTCGATGAGCTTCTGCCCGAGTTGGCCGATCGGCGGGTGCTGGAGCGGCCGGACGGACCCCTCGGACGGACTGTCCCGGCTCAGCGTCCGATCACCGTGCGCGACCTGCTCACGTTCACCTGGGGATTCGGGATGCAGGGCGCGATGTTCATGGCGGCAAAGCCATGGCCGATCGTCACCGCGGCCATGCAGGGCCGCGTCGACCTTCGGGCCGCCGCAGCCCGGATCCACGCCCGACCAGGAGACGTGGATGGCACGGCTCGGCGAGCTGCCGCTGCTGGCTCAGCCAGGCGAGCGCTGGCTCTACAACTCAGGTTCCCAGGTGCTGGGAGTCCTGGCAGCTCGCGCCGCCGGCGCCTCGTTCGATCAACTGCTGCGCGCACGCGTGCTCGGCCCGCTCGGGATGAAGGACACCGCATTCCATGCGACCGACACCAGTCGGCTCGCGACGGCATACGAGAACCGTGACGGCCGGCTGCTGGTGAGCGACCTCCCGGACGGCCAGTGGTCACACCCGCCGGCGTTTCCCGATGGCGGTGCCGGCCTGGTGTCATCGGTCGACGACATGGTCGCGTTCGGGCGGATGCTGATCCGCGGGGGCAGCCCGGTACTGAGCTCCACCACAGTCGCCGAGATGACCCGGGACCAGCTGACCGTCGCTCAGCGAGCCAACGTCTGGCCCGGTTTCAGCCTGCTCGAGGATCGCGGCTGGGGCTACGGCGTGTCGGTGCTCGATGACGGCCGTTACACGTGGGAGGGCGGACTCGGGACGGCGTGGTCCAACGTGCCGTCGCAGGATCTCACCGTCGTGGTGCTGACCCAGCGCGCCGCCGACGAGAGCGGCATACCTGCCGTGTGCGCCGACGTGCTTAGTGCCGCCCGCGCAACTGGCTGACCCGTTAGCCGGCCGCGGCGCCGCGTCGTCCCGAAAGCCGATCGTCTTGCGGACTGCATGGAACAGTCATCGGCGTGGGACATCAGGAAACCATCAAGCCTGCAGAACTTGAACTCAGCGGTCGGACTCAGGCGTGCGCGATCGACTGGAGGTCACGCACCGCGAATCGCAGATGTTCCCAACTCTCTTCAAGGATCACGTGCAGGCATTGGCGAACGGTCTCGGCCTCGGCCGGGTTGTGCGGGTTGCGACGTTCCTGGTCGAGCACCTCGTTGCTAATCGTGGCCAGGAAGTCGCGCACCATCGCGGCCCGGTCCGCGCGTGCGGCCAGGACGTCGTCATAGGGCCGGGCCTCGGGGACACCGCTGCCGTGCCCGAGACCGAGGGGGTGAAAGGTAGCCTCCTCGAGTCCCAGCACGCCTTTGCCCAGCCAGATGTCGGTGGCGTGCACCAGGTGACGCAGTGTCTCGGCGAAAGACCACTCATCATCGATCCTGACGTCGACGGACCCCGGGGGTAGCGCCGCTGCCTGCTCGATCGCCGCGTCCCACGCCTGGCCCACGGTGTTCCATGCCTCTTGCAGACCCGCCGGGCTCTGCGCCCGTCGCTCGCTGCGGCCAGGGAAGCGGCGATCCAGCTCCTGCTCGACGAACAGCGTCACGTCGACCCCGTTGACCAGTAACCCGGGCCCGTTGCTCAGCCAAGGGGCATCGATGTCCATTCCAGCGATCTCGACGCCGCGCATCACCACGTGCGACAAGTCGCACTCGACGAACCGCGCGCCGCGCAGGTCCCGCTCCACCCACTGCTTGCCCCCAGCCATCTGGTCAGCATAAGGAGCCTCACCGACGCTCTGACGACCAAGGCGCTCCGACAGCAGGTTGCGAGAGCGCAGCACATGCCGACACGTCGCGCGGTTTCGGTGTCGCGGACTCGCCTCAATCTGTGTCCACGACTCCGACCGACAAGCCGCGCGAGAGGCCGTGGTGAACGACCACGACAGCCGGGCCGGCTGCCTTGGTGGAGCGCGTGGGAGCCGCGCTTGATCGCTTCCGCAACGGTGAGCTGGATGCCTTCGGCGTTGATCAGGTCCTCCTTCAGTATTCACGGGCGGCGAAGGAACTGTGGAAGTTGCGCAACCTGGGTGTCCCCAGCTCGCCGAGAACATCGTGCTCGAGCCTTCAGTGCTCGATTGGTGGGAGCGCGGGCGCCTCGAAAGCGACGGCGCACGGGCGTGTGTACTCGAAGGGAACGAGAGTCCGGGTCGTCCTCGATCTCAGCCGCGATCGCCGACACGACCGACAGCAAGGACCGGTTCCCGAAGGTCCGTGAGGGTTGGGGACCCAAGAAGCTCCAGGAGATGGGGCAGGAGCTCCTCGCGGCGAACCAGAAGGCACCGCTCAGGCCGTCGCAACCGAGCGCGCTCGAGGAGCGCATCGACGCCTTCATCGCCTGACGGCTAGCTCAAACCTCACGATCCGCCTCGGCGCTTGTCACCCACGTCTGACTCGTCACGTCGAAGGACGCCAGCCCTCGCCGCTCGAACTCCTCCAGCCACCCTGACATGGGGAACCACCCCCAGCGACGGTGGAACAGGTTGGCGTTGCGCACGATCGCGGCCAGGTGGGGTACGGGAGGGATGACCGAACCATGGTGCTGGTGGTAGGCAGGTGCGCCGCCGACCCAACGCAGCCCACCGCCCGCCGCGGCGACAAGCTGGCCGAAGTCGGTGTCCTCCCCGCCGTAACCGACGTAGTCCTCGCAGAACCCGCCTACCGTGCGCCAGTGCCGCGCGGTCATCGCGAAGGACAGGGACCAGAAGAGGTCGAGACGGTCGCTGTCCTCGGTCGTCCCGGGCGGCGGTGACGGACGAGCCACGTGCGGCGCAGCGAGCTCCGAGAGTGGGATCCCGGGATCGTCCAGGTCAGCTCCGGCTGGTAGGTAACCCACCTCACCGCAAAGCACCACGGGCTTCGGCTGGTGGACCAGCTCGAACGCCGCCTGCGTGTAGCGCTCGACCAGTCCCGGACCAGCGACACAGTCGATGTCGAGGAACACCAGCACCTCTGCCCCCGCGTCGATCGCGGACTGGGCTCCGAGGTTGCGCGCGGCCGCGAGGGGCAGGTCTCCTTCGCCGTCGAGGATGGGGAGGTCACGCATCAGGACCTCGCGCGCGGGTGGGCGCTCACGGCTCAGCACGGTGGTCAGTGCGGGGTCGCCCATCGAGACGAGGACGAAGTGTCCCAGACCGGGCCGCTTCGCGAGGCTGCGCAGCTGGTGGGTCAGGTGGGTGTGGCGTCCACGGGCGATCGTGATGACCGCGGTCCTGGCCAGGTCGGCCTGGTGGGTCATGCCGCCGCCAGCCGCAGTTGGCTGAGCCGCTCCTCGAGCAGCCGCGCTGCAGCCGAGGCGCCGCCGGCTTGCCAGAGGTGCCACTTCCCGCCACGTCGGGTCGCCTCGTCGAGGATGGCGGGCCAGTCGCGCGCGTTCGGCCAGGACGACAGCCCCACACCGACACCAAGCCGATCGACTGCGGCTGCGGTCGCCAGCTGTTCGCCATGGGGACGTGGTTGGGCCACGACCACCGCGGGCCGTCCGGCCGCGGCCACCTCGGCCACGGCGTTCTGGCCCGCGTGGGTGACGACCACCGTCGATTGGCAGAGGTCTCGCCAGACCCCGCGTGCAGATGACGTCGGATCGACCAGCTTCCAGCGCCAGTCCGGCGTGGCGAGCCCGGCAGACCTGATCTGCGCGTCGGTCGTGGCGCGGCCGCCGCGGCCCCACAGCACGAGGACCGACGGGTCCGCGGGGTGTCGGGCCGACGGTCGGCATGAGTCCGTCGAACCTGGAGATGCCGCCCACGTGCCAGGTCTTCTCCTGCCACGACAGTGGCCAGCCAGCTTGGTGTGCATCCGCCGGCCACGGAGCCAGCAGGTGGTCGGCGAGGTCGTAGGCGGTGGCGTGAGCCCGGTCCAGCCGGTCCCCGGGCATGGCTGCGACCACCACCGGCACCCCGCACAGCCTCGCCGTCAGAGCCATCTCGACCGAGACGTCCACGACGACGAGCTCGGGTCGCGCCGCGTCGATCCATCCTACGAACTGCGCGGTGCGCCGGCGAACTCCTTGGTCTCCCAATGGAACCCAGTGCAAGGTACCTCCTGCCTGGGCGTCGACCCCCGCCGTCGTGGCGAGGTCGTCACGAGCCAGCTGCACCCACCCACCGGCCCACCCGGCCGGCCGAGGTAGGGAGCTGAGGGCCGTCACCTCGGCGTCGAGGTGCGCGGCAATGGACTGCAACCGTGTTCGGTGCCCGGCGCCGACGTGATGGACGTACCACCCGATCATGCTGCGCCGTCCACGCGACCGGGCGACGCTGCGACCTGCTCGTACAGAGCCAGATAGCGGTCGAGCATGACCTCCACCGAACAGTGCTCCACAGCGTGCCGCCGAGCCTCCCGGCGGTCGATTCGAACGACCCGCTCGACCTGGTCGGCAGCGTCGTCCAGGTCGTCGGCGTGAACCAGCGCGCCCACGCCTGGCAGAACCACCTCGGTGAGGCCGCCGCGGGCGAAGGCCAGCACCGGTGTTCCACAGGCGAGGGACTCGGCGGCTACCAGTCCATACGGCTCGTCCCAGTCGGGCGTGACCAAGGTCGCCGCGCTGCGTCCTACGAGCACAGCGAGGTCGCGCTGGTCGAGGTGGCCGACGTAGCTGGCCGAGCCGTCGGCCAGACGTGGCTCGATGTGGCGGGCAACGTAGGCGCGGTCGGACATCGGCCCGGCCAACCGCAGGTGCCGGCCGGTGCGGCGGGCGATCTCGATCGCCAGATGGGGTGCCTTCTCCGGCACCAGCCGTCCGAACCAGACGAGGTCGGCGCCGCCGGGTCCAGGCATCCAGCGGCGCACGTCGATCCCGTTGGGCACGACGGTGGCATCCGTGACGTGGGACCAGGCGCCGGCGGTGTGGCGGCTGACCGCAGCGAAGAACGTGCGGTGGGGGTCGGACAGCCGGATGGCCGGCTCGAGCCACGGAGTGGGCGGTGTGTGCAACGTCGTCAAGACAGGAGCGGGCACCATGGGTGCCATGGCAACCGGCAGGTGGTGGAGGCTGTTGTTGTGCACCACGTCGACGTCGGTGCGCGACGCCAGGCTGAGCATGAGCTGTAGATAGGCGTGGTGCTCGCGCAGCCAGTTCTCCGGCGGCATCGAGACATCCGCACGGGCCGCGTCGGACAACACGAGCGGGCCGACCTCCAGCACCTCGACGGCCAGGCCGGGGTCACTCCCCGGCCCCGCAAAGGTCGTCACCCGAACACCGCGCTCCGCCAACCCGACGGCGATCCGCCAGGTGAGCGCCTCCAGACCGCCGGCAAACGGCTCGCGTAGCGGGTGGCGAGCGGCCGCGACGAGGACGACGTGCATCAGCGACCCGCCAGCGCGGCGAGGTAGATGCGCAGGTGCTCCCCGGTCAGCCACCGGCGCTCGCCGGTGCGCTCGTTGGGATCGGCGCGCCAGACGGGGCGTTCGGCGTGCGCCAGAACCACGACCTCGCGGATCGCGGGCGCGTCCGGAGTTCCGTTCTCGCGCCGCTGGTACGCCAGGCACGGCCGTTGCTCCCGATCGAAGCCGCAGTCGGGGACCAGGACGGTCGTGCTCGCCCGGAGGCTCTTCGCCTGGACGCCGACGGCGAAGTCGTCGCTAGGAGCTCGCGGGAGGGCCAACCACTCGCCGTCCACCACCTGCGGGTGCGGCAGGACGTGCGCGTCCCGTCCCCAACGCGTCTTGATCTCCTCAGCCGCACCGGCCGTGAGGGTGATGACCTCAGCTGCTGCCCGGACCAACACGTCGAGCTGCGCGTCGTGCCGTGCGGCGTCGAGCTGGTGGGGGTTGCGCAGGTCGTGGACCGTCATCACCCACGGACGACCCACGTGTCGCGGCGCCTCCACCAGGTCACGCACGTCTTGGAGTGACCTGGCGCCGAAGCCGAAGTGGATGTGCATGAGGTCGAACGAGGTCTGGGCACCCGCCACCCAGGTGGAATCGGGCATGCTCGGCGGCCACCAGGGCTGTTCTGCGGCCGGCTCGCGGGGGGAGAGGTCCTTGAGCCGGATGACGTCATCCTTGCCATCGGGGTCGGCGAGGTGGCGGACGTAGACGTGACCCGCGGGCACGGAGGCGACGACCGGCACCATTGCTCCTCCAAAGACCAGGCCGACACCGAGCCGGCTGCGTGGACGTCGGCGCCTCGTCTGGACCGTCGTGGACGTGATACCCCGATCCTGCCTCGGCCATGCCCGTCCGGCTCTCAAACTTCCTGCCACACCTCACCGTTCAGTGCGCGAGCGATGGTCCCCGGGAGGTCGTCGTCGCCCAGCAGGGTCGCGCGCATGGTGTCCGCGGCGAGCGAGGAGAAGATGCCGTGACGCCGAAGCATGGCGTGACGGGCGTCACGCACGCCGATGTAGGCGGCAGTTCGGTGGTGGGAGAGCGCCTCAACGACGGCCTGGGCCCGGTCAGGCACGGCGATGCGGTCGCGGGTGCCGTGCACGACGACAACCGGTGCGCTCCCGTGCAGTCCAGCGGCGTCAGAGAGGTGGACCCAGGGCGCTAGAGCCACTACGGCTCGGACCTGGGGGTCGCCGGAGGCGAGGATGGCGGCTCGCCCGCCGAGCGAGTGGCCGACCAACCCGATCGGGACGTCGGAGCCCATCCGGTCGACGACCTCGCCGATGGCCCAGCGAGCGTCCTGCACGGGCGTGGTCCGTGTGTTCCAGCCCCGTGCCGAGTTGAGCAGCCGGAACACGGCGAGCTCGCCGCGCCCGTGGCGCGCGATGTGGTGAGCGATCGGGACCATGCGCAGCACCGAGAGCTGGGTGGGGCTGACCATCATCTGCTCGCGCCGGGTCGCGCCGCCGTGCAGCACCACGACCGCCGCGCGCGCGTGCGCGGGGCTGCTCGTCGTGACGAGCCGAGCCTTCACGTGTGGGCATCCTGGTCGGCGCCGAGGGACTCGCGGACCACGTACCTCCGCTTCATCGCGGGACCGAAGCACCTGACGTACCCTGAGGCAGACCGCAGCTCGGTCGCGAGCCCGACCACGAACGCGACGCCGGCCGAACTGCTGCGGCCGGCGAGTGACTGAAGCAGCTCCTCGAGCGTCTCGGCCGCCGAGCCCGCACCCACGTCGCGGAGGTTCCCCGGCAACGTATTCACGGTCTGCTCGCCCTTGCCGAGGTGTCGGCTGCGAGCGACGACAGGAGGGCGATCACCGCCGGGAACAGCGCAAGCACCGCGTAGTACGTCGGTGCCGCCAGGTCGGTGTACTGGTTCTTGCCGAGCTGACGCCATGTCTTTCGCGCGACGTAGCGCCACGACTCCGGGGTCATCTCCGTGGGGGAGTCAGGCGTGTCGGCGGGCGGTTGGGTGGTCGCGAACTCGGTGGAACGGGGACGGTCGGGCACGGTCGCGCTCCTCGGGTCGGTAGCGGTCCCCTGCCCCGCGCGACGGGAGTCAAACCCCGATGATCCGAGCGCGACCCTTCGAGGTCCTGTGATGCGGGAGGTGCGGGTGTGAACGACGCGTGCCACCATTCGGGGATGGCTGACGAAATCGTGACGTGTCCGGAGTGCGGGGTGACGATGGTCGAGGGTCAGTGGGGTGAGGACCTGCAGATCTCCTACCGGTGTCCCGACGGTCACGACGTGACTCCTGGATCGTCAGAGCCGCTGCCGGGCGAACGCAAGGACTACCTGGACGGCTGAGTTCCGGGCTCGACACAGCGCGGACTAGAACACCGGTTTCCCGCCGGTGAGACCGACGACCGTTCCGGACACTTAGCTGACGCCCACCAAGTCCCCCGGCTGCCGCGCATCGGCGCCTGCGGCGATGTCGTGGTTCGCAGGGTCGTGCTCGCGTGCGAACTCCTCGGCAGACTCCTGACGCTTCTTGTCGTCGTCCTCCTCCTTGCCCGACTCAGCCGTGGGGGCGTCCGTCCCTCCGAATCTTCATCGGGCACTGCCGTGGGGGCGTCCGTCACCTCCGAAACTTCATCGGGTACCGCCGTGGCCGCCGCGAGCTCCGGCGTCCCAGCTGGTTCGATGGTCTGCGCAGGTCCCGTATCCACGGTCGTCTCCTCGCCGGCGAGTTGTTCCAGAGCGACGGTCCGGCCGGTGATCAGGAGCAGGATGGCACCGATCGGGCCGGTCACCTCGGGTCCTTGCCCGCGGCTCCAGTCGGTGTCGGTGGCGGTGAGCCGGAAGTTGGCCCAAGGCAGTCGTCGATTGACCCTGGCGAGCCAGGTGTCGCGGGTGTCCCAGCGACGGCTCGCCGCCAGGGCGCAGAGTGCGGGCTGCATGGGGACGTCCACGCTGAGAGGGATCGCGATGTCCTGGCTGTGCACGAGGATGTCGGTCAGGGTCTCCAGGGCAGTGAGGCCGGGGTTGTGGCGGCGTGACCCGATGCCGTGCCTGATGCCCGCGATGATCTGCTCGGTCGACCACGCCTCCGCCTGCAGAATCGCGGCCTTGAGGATGAAATCGTTCAGCGCCACGCTCCGCAGCATCTGGGGATGACGGACCATGAAGCCCAACGCATCTCGCACTCGTTGCTGCTGCATGGTGAGGTGCGCGGCAACGTGTCGCACCGTCCAGCCGTCGCACAGCGAGGGGTGCGCCCACTGCCCGGGCGTGAGTCCTTCGAGCAGGGCCGCGGTCCTGGCTCGCTGGTCATCGATCCCGGCCCACAGATCGTCTATCTCGGTGGCCGTCAGGATTGCCATCACTCTCTCCTTTCAGGAAGTACCGGTTCCTCCTAGGAACTATTGGCTCGGTCACGTGAAGACCGGGTGCTGCATGCGCATGCGCTTGAGCTCGAAGAACTGCGGGTCGCCGGCGAGCAGCCGCGCGCCCTCGAAGACCTGGTCCGCGTGCTCCCCGCGCGGGATTCCGTTGAGCACCGGGCCGAAGAACGCGACTCCGTCGATGGAGGTGATCGGCGTCCCGACCTCGCCCCCGATGGGACCCATCCCGGCGTGATGACTCAGCCGCGTGGCCGTCGTGCCCGCAACCCTCCACTGGACGACGCCCGTACGCCGGGCGGGGCGGGTGCCGCGCGCAACTCTCCACTGAACGACGCCTGTACGCCGGCGCTGTGCAGGTGCCGCGCGCAACCCTCCACTGAACGACGTCCGTTCCGGCGTGATGTCGGTGCGGTCTCGGTGGGGCAAGTAGATGCTCATGACGTGGTGCCGAACCGTCATCTGCCGGCGCAGCCCCACCTCGTACAGCCAGCGAGAGGCAGTCCAGGAGTAGGGGCAGACGGGGTCGAACCAGAGGTCGACCATCGTGTCGTGTCTCGCGTCCATGACGCCTCCAAGGCTAAACTAGTCCTATCAACGGACTAATATAGTTCGATCATGGGACTTTGTGAAGGGACTCCATGGAGCGCGAACTGCCGGCCAGCCTGCTGATGTTCATCGCGTCGCGATCGGCTGCCAACCGCATCTTCGAGGCGCTCCAGGAGCGCGGCTTCGACGACGCGACCATCGCGCAGAGCCGGCTCATGATGGGCATCGACCCTGACGGCACCCGGTTGAGCGTGCTTGCCGAGCGCGCCCAGATCGCCAAGCAGACGGCCACCGCCCTGGTCGACAAGCTCGAGCGGGCCGGCTACGTCGAGCGCGTGGCTGACCCCACCGACGGACGGGCACGCCTGGTGCGCATGACCGCTCGCGCGAAGTCGGTGATCCCCTACGCCCGGGCCGAGGAGGAGCGCATCGAGGAGGAGTGGCGCACACACCTCGGAGCTGAGCGCATGCAACAGCTCCGCGAAGCCCTCACCGACCTACGCAAGATCACCGACCCGTACCAGTGACCCAGCAAAGGATGGATCGGTCGAGACCCGGGGCCCGCCGCCGGCCCCGGCCCAGCTCAAACATGGAAATGAGCGAATGCGGCGTGACGACCCACCTCCGGGGAGCTTGGGCGCGATGCAAGGGCGCCATGACGCGGTAGCTCTGAGCGCCCGGCAAGGACCCTAGTCCCCCTGGCGGGCAGCCAGCTTCGCGGCGCGCTCGTCGCGGCGGGCGACGAATCGCGCAGCCTCGTCATCGAGGGAGGCGACGGCCGCCGCGAGCTCCTCCCGAGCCTGCTCACCCGCGGCGTCCAGCCCCTCGAGGTCCCAAACGCCCCACTGGCGCAACATCGGGGCCACGATGTCGTCGTGGTGGATGCGCAGGTCGTAGATGCCAGCCATGGCCATCTGCACGGCCTTGCGTCCGAACCCGGGAATGATCGAGCCGGGCATCTGGAACGTCATGACCTCGTCGGTGATCGCCCGCATGGTCTGGTTCGGCGTTAGCTCCAGCGCCGCTTGGACGAGGTTCCGATAGAAGATCATGTGGAGGTTCTCGTCCTTGGCGACTCGCGTGAGCAGCTTCTCGGCGATGGGCTCCTGCGTGTAGCGGCCCGTGTTCCTATGCGAGACACGGGTGGCCAGCTCCTGGAACGAGACGTAGGCGCAGAGGTTGAGCAGCTGCTTGTCGCCCGCGTCGTAACCGGTCTCCATCGTGTCCATCCGGGCTCGCTCGAGCTCGTTGGGGTCGACGCCTCGGGTGACGAGCAGGTAGTCGCGGATGCAGAACGCGTGTCGCCCCTCCTCGGCGGTCCAACGGTTCACCCAAGTCCCCCACGCGCTGTCGCGGCCGAAGGCCTGGTCGATCACTCGGTGGTAGCTGGGCAGGTTGTCCTCGGTGAGGAGGTTGACCTCCAGCGCCGTCCGGGCGATCGGCGAGAGCTGCGACTGGTCCGGCGACCACGGGTCGCCCCCCAGCTCGGTGAAGTCGCGTCCCAGCGACCACGGGACATACTCGTGCGGCATCCACTCCTGAGCGGCTTCGAGGTGACGGTTGAGGTTCTCCTCGACGCTCGGCTCGAGGGCGGCGAGCAACTGGGCGCTGTCGAGTGCGGTGGCCACGGGGTCCTCCTTGTTGACGAACGCGCAGATCGCGCCCACCCCTGCCTACACCCTCAGAGCGCGCCGATCCACAGTGGTGAGCAGAGTCCCGCTGTTCGAACGCGCGATTTCGCCTGCTCACTTCGGGTGACTGGGGCGGGTGTGACGCCCGCGTCGCCCCACCCTTCCCCCGCCGAACGACCAGCCCGTCACCTCACCATGATCAGGGTCGGTCGCCAACCGGTGCGCACCAGGCCAAGGACGGAGTCGATCGTCGCGACAGTGAGGCGTCAAAGGACCTGGGCTCCTGAGCACCGGTTGAGTCCTGCGTGGGGGCGGGGCTGGGCGTCGGAGCCTTAGTCGTCGTCGTGGTCGTGGCCGTGGCCGTGGTCGTGGTCGTCGCCGTGGTCGTGGTCGTCGCCGTGGTCGTGGTGGTCGCCGACCGTCGAGGCGATGTACACGCCCAGGTTCGCAGCAGGCTGGATGAGAACGACTGGGTCATCGCAATGGCGCGAGACCGAGATCCTGCCGCGGGTGGACCCGTCGCCGGCCGAGCTCAAGGCGAAGGGCGCTGTGGAGCCTGCCACCATGTGGTCACACACCAAGGTGGCCACCACGGAAGCGACGGGGTTGGTCCCTGTCCCGAGCGGTGGCGGAATGACCAGGCCCCTGATGTCGACCCTGATCTGACCGTGCTCGCTCACCCGCACCCGACTCGGTCCATTGACCCACGGGAGGCCACCGGGGTTGATGTGTGAGATCACCGGACTCGCCGGCGCCGGCATGCTCCCGACCAGCTGAGCACGCAGCAGTGAATCGCCGCGCGATCCACTGCCGTCGGCGAAGGCGGGCGCGGCCGAGAACGCGGTGATCGCCAACATCACGGCGGCTGAGGTTGAGCCAACACGGCTGATTCGAGTCATCTGCACGATCTGCTCCTTTTGCGTGATCTGTGAGAGCCATCCAATGACTTCAGCTCCCGTCAGAGATAGAGACGAGGCAACTCCTGATTCGGTTCAGTCTCGGACCCTGAGCGCCACGACTGACGGGCGACCGCGCAACACGAAGGGGGTTTTCGGTCCTTCGGAAACGGGTGGTTCAGCACGGATCCGTAGGTTGGTGGGTGGCCGAGGGTCGACCGGGATGGGTTGACCAGCCTGGGAATCGGTGTCCAGGAGCGGCTGCCGTCCGAGTCCACGACCCGCTGGACCCAACTGCCGTCGACGGGGACGACCTCGACCGGCGCCTCGCTTCGTGGATGGCCGCCCGGTTCGGGCACCTGGCCGGGCGGACCGTCATCGCCGTCGCCGGGAAGTCCCTGCGCGGACCCGCCAGTCACCACCGGACGCGGAGGCAAGGTCGAGCCCGACCTCGACCTGCGCGATGCCGAGAGCGTCACCCTGCCCGACGGAAGGTTCGACCTCGACGACGCCGCCCGCGACAAGGTCCACACCGAAACCGCCGAGAACCAGCTCGAGACGGAGGTCCGACCCTGGGTCCCCGACACCGGGATCGACCAGCACAAGACGAAGGTCGGCGTCGAGATCCCCTTCACCGCCAGTTCGACGTCTCCGCAATCCCCGTCCGCTGACCCTCGCCGTGCTGGCGGGCGGCGCTGGTGACGCGCCAGTCTCGGGCTGCGACACACCGGGGCCTCGCCTAGGCTCCGAAGTGTCGGCCGGCGGCGACTCGGAGCCTTCGGGCGAGGGGAGTGGGACCAGTGCGTACTCGAGGGGTGCTGTTGGCCGCCGTGGCGGGAGTGGCCGTGATGGCGGCGACCACGGCGGGGGCGTCGGCGGTGCCCCCCGATCGGGCGATGACCCGCACCCCGACGGCTGCGGCGCGCAACGTCGTGGTCACGGCGCGTACCACTTCGGTGGCGGGGCCCCGGGTGGTGATCCGCGCGGGCAAGGCGCGCAGGGCACGGACCGTGGTTCCCGCGCCCATCGTCGCGCCCGTCTCCAAGGCCGGCCGGACGACGTTCCGAGTCACCTACGTCGGGTTCACTGCGCCGGCGCGGGCCGCGTTCCAGCGCGCGGTCGACGTCTGGGCCTCCAAGCTCACGACGACCGTGCCGATCACGGTCCTGGCGACGTTCGAACCGCTCGGCTCGGGGATCCTCGGCTCAGCCGGGCCCTCCACCCTGTTCCGCGACTTCCCCGGCGCTCCCCGGAGCGGAACCTATTACGTCGACGCGATCGCCAACAAGCGCAGCGGTGTCCAGATCTCGACCGAGCCCGACATCCTGGCCGACTTCAGCAGCAGCTTCAACAACTGGCACTACGGCACGGGTGCAGCCCCCTCGGGAACCTATGACTTCACCACCGTGGTCCTGCACGAGCTCGGCCACGGACTCGGCTTCCTGGGCGCCGGATCGGTCGCGAGTGGGCTCGGCAGCGTGAGGTTCGGCGGCGTCCCGACCTCGTTCGACCTGTTCACCGAGGTGGGCACCGGCCCCGATGCCGGCACAGCCCTGCTGTCCTATCCGGACCGGTCGACCCAGCTGGCCTCGGTGCTGCGGAGCAACAACGTCGTCCTCGACGCGCCCCAGGTGCGAACGGCCAACGGCAACTTGACAGCCCGGCTGTACGCGCCGAGTACGTGGCAGGAGGGGAGCTCCTACTCCCACCTCGACGAGAGCACCTATCCGGCGGGCAACGTCAACTCGCTCATGACCCCTCAGCTCTCGCCGGGTGAGACCATCCGCAACCCCGGCCCGATCACCGCGGCGACGCTGGCTGGCATCGGGTGGTAGCACGCCTCACCTCCTCCTGCCGAACCTCTGTCCAACCTGCCCCGGGCTGACCGGCGGCACTGCTGTCCCACGCGGCCGGAGTCGTGGCGCGGTCAGCCGACGGACGTCCCGACCAGCAGACCGATGCCGTAGGTCACCGCCATCGCGAGCGCTCCCCCGATCACGTTGCGGGCGATGGCCGGACGGTGTCGTGCCCCGCCCACCTCGGAGCTGACCCAGCCGGTGATGGCCAAGGCGACAAGGACCGCGATGAAGGTGATCGGGATCCGACCACCGGCTGGTGTCACCAGGATCGCGGCCAGCGGCAGCAGGGCGCCGACGGTGAACGACGCCATCGACGCCCACGCGGCCTGCCAGGGGTCGGCCAGGTCGTCCGGGTCGATTCCGAGCTCTGCGTCGGCGTGGGCGGCGAGGGCGTCCTTGCGGGTCAGCGCGACGGCGACGTCATGGGCCAGAGCGTGGTCCAGCCCCTTCTCCGCGTACAGGTCGGTCAGCTCGGCCAGCTCCTGGTCGGGCATCTCGCGGAGCTCCCGCTCCTCCTGGGCCAGCATCGCGCGCTCGCTGTCGCGCTGGGTGCTCACCGAGACGTACTCGCCGGCCGCCATGCTCATCGCCCCGGCTGCCAGTCCGGCGATCCCGGCGGTGAGGATGGTGCCGCGCCCGGCCGCCGCCGCAGCCACACCGATGACGATCCCCGCCGTCGACACGATGCCGTCGTTGGCCCCGAGCACGCCCGCCCGCAGCCAGTTGAGGCGCCCCTTCAGGCCGTCGTCCTGTGGCTCGTCGTGGCTCACGAGCCCTCGACCACGGTTGCTCCCCGCCGCTGGGCGGCCTGCTGGATGCGGTGGGCGAGCTCGATGTCGAGCTGGGTCAGCCCACCCTCGGAGTGGGTCGACAGACGCCAGCGGGACGTCGTCCACCGGATGTCGATGTCCGGATGGTGCCCCATCTGCTCAGCCGCATCGGCGGCCTCGTCGACGATCGCGATGCCGGTCATGAAGTCGGGCGCCTTGTAGGCGACCGTGATCTCCGCGCCCTCGCGCGCCCAACCGGGTAGGTCGCCGAGCTGGCGGGTGATCTCCTCGTCGTCCAGAAGTCGGGGCATGGGTCAACCGTGGCACGTCGGCGTGCTGGTGTCACCGAAGGACAGGCTTGCCGAGCCCGGCCACCGGCTACTCGGCGATCTCGACCTGGGGTGGCGGGCGGCGAAACCCGCGGGTCAGCACGGCGAGCCACACCACACCGATGACGAGCCAGGCCAGCCCGGTGAGGAGCGAGGTGCTGCTGAGTGACGTCCAGAGCCAGATCACCAGCCCGAAGCCGACCAGTGGCAGCACGAGGTACCGCAGCAGGGCAGCCGGGCTGCGTTGTCCGTCGTCGACGACGTAGTGCTTGATGACCGAGAGGTTCACCGCCGAGAACGCCACGAGCGCACCGAAGCTCACCAGGCTGGCCAGGGTGGCGAGACTGATGAGCTCGGCGGCGAGCGATATCAGCGAGACGATCGCGATGGCCAGGACCGGTGTCTGGAAGCGGGGGTGCAGCCGGGCGAGCACCCGCGGGAACACCCCGTCCCGCCCCATCGTGTACATGATCCGGGTGACCGAGGCCTGTGAGGTGAGGGCCGACCCGAAGGCGCCGGCCGTGTACGCGGCGACGAAGAAGGTCGACATCGCCTGGCCACCGACCCGCACCATGACGTCGAGCGCGGCGGAGTCGGCGTCCTCGAAGGTCGTCGCAGGAAGGGCGCCCTGGGCGAGGTAGGACAAGATGATGAACAGGATCCCGCCGCCGACCGTGACGGTGATGATCGCCCGAGGGATGTCGCGGGTGGGGTTCTCGGCCTCCTCGGCCATCGTGGAGACGGCGTCGAAACCGAGGAACGACAGCGCCAGCACGGCGGCGCCGCCGAGCACCGCAGACAGCCCTACCACCGACCCGTCGCCGGTGAAGGGAGCCATCGCGTCGATCGGGTCGCCCCCGATGGCGCGAACCGCCAGCACCGCGAACAGCACGATGAAGACACCCTGAGCCGCGATGATCGCGATGTTGACGTTGGCGATCGTGGTGATCCCGACGACGTTGAGCACGGTGACCAGCACGATGGCGATGAACGCCCACACCCCGATCGGCACCGACGGGAACTGGGCGTTGAGATAGATCCCGATGACCAGGTAGTTCAGCATCGGCAGGAACAGGTAGTCGAGCATCAACGACCAGCCCGACAGGAACCCGGCGTGGCCACCGAAGGTCCTCTGCGTATAGGTGTAGGCCGAGCCGGACACCGGGTAGGCCCGGACCATCGCGGCGTATGACAGCGCGGTGAACAGCATCGCGGCGAGGGTGAAGATGTAGGCCGTCGCGAGGCGCCCGCCAGTCTGCTCGGTGACGATGCCATAGGTCGTGAAGACCGTCAGCGGCACGAGGTAGACCAGGCCGAAGAGGGTGAGTGCCGGCAGCTTCAGGGCGCGCCGGAGGTGGACGTCGTCGGTCGCGAGGCGGTCTCCTGCGGTCTGGCTCATGGCCGTCCTTCGGTAGTGGCATAGATGCAGTCGCCGGCCAGCCAGGTGCTGGTGACGTGGAGTGAGTCCAGGTCGCGGGGCGCCTGAACCTCGCGCGGGTCGCCGGACAGGACGACGAGATCGGCCTGTTGGCCGGGCTGCAGGCGACCGGCCCCGCGGAACCCCTGGTGGGCCACCCCGAGGCTGTACGCGGTCAGCGCCTGCTCGACCGTGAGCCGTTCGTGCGGGGTCCACCCGCCGGCGGGATCACGTTCCTCGGTCTGGCGAGAGCAGGCGACGGCCATTCCCTCCAGCGGGTCGGCCGAGGACACCGGCCAGTCGGAGCCGAAGGACAGGGCCGCGCGATGCTGGACCAGGGACGCGAACGGGTACTGCATCGCCGAGCGCTCCGGGCCCAGCCTGGGCACGGTGAGCACGTTCATCAGGTCGTCGAGCTGGGCCCACAGCGGCTCGACGTTGGCGATCACGCCGAGGTCGTGAAAGCGTTGCCGGTCAACAGGATCCACGAGCTGACAGTGGGCCACCACCGCACGCCGGTCGCGGTCGCCGTTGCGGACGGCAGCGTGCTGGACGGCGTCGAGCGCCACGCGCGCAGCGCCGTCGCCGATCGCGTGCAGGTGGGCCTGGAAGCCTTCGGCATCCACCTCGCGACGGCGTCGGCCAGCAGGTCGGGTGTCCAGACGAGCATCCCGACGCTGTCGGGCTCGGAGGCATACGGCCGCAGCAGGGACGCGGTCGCGTTCTCGACGACGCCGTCGGCGAAGAACTTGACCGTGTTCGCGGTGAGCAGCGGGTGCCCGAGCTCGCGCACCCGCTCGCGGCCGGCGATGAGCTCCTCGAGCTGACCCGGCCACCGACGCGGGTCGGCATGCAGCGCGAGGTTGAACCGCACCGGCAGCCGTCCCGTCCGAGCCGCCTCGAGGTACACGTCGAGCTGCGCGGGCTCCACCCACGCGTCCTGCACCCAGGTCACTCCCATCGCGGCATAGGCGCGGCCGGCGTTCTCCAGGGCGGTCACCTGCAGGTCGAGGGGCAGCGGGGGAGCGACCCGCTGGACGAGGTCGATCGCGCCCCACTCGCGCAGCGTCCCGAGGGGAGACCCGTCGGCCCGCCGGGGCAGCTCGCCCAGGGCCGGCTCGGGGGTGTCCGCGGTGATGCCTGCGAGCTCCATCGCACGGGTGTTGACCCAGGCCGTGTGGTAGTCCCAGGCCCGCAGCAGCACCGGACGATCCGGGACGGCCGCGTCCAGCCAGCGCGCGTCGAACAGCCCCTCCGGCGCGTGGCTCGAGGCGTAGGAGGCCCCCTGGATCCACTCGAGCTGGGGGTGCTCGTCGGCGAACCGCTGGACCTCGGCGACGATCTGCTCCACCGATCCCTGCTCGCGGATCTGGGGACCGAACGCCTCCAGGCCGCCCAGGAGCGGATGGGCGTGACCGTCGCCGAAGGCCGGCATCAGGAACCGTCCGCCCAGGTCGTGGGTGGTGAGGCCGTGCTCGCGCCCGAGCGCCACCGCCTCGTCGTCGACGGCGACGACCCGCCCGCCGTCGATGGCCAGCGCCGTGTGGCCGGGGCCGGCTCCGGGCGACCAGATGGTGCCGCCGACGAACAGGGCAGCAGCGGTGGTCACGCCGGTCCCGAGGTCTGGCGCACGGCGGGATCGCCGAGCTGGTGGACGAGCGAAGTATAGAGCTCGGGCCGGCGATCCTTCAGATAGGCGTTGGCGTGCTGGGCAGCCGTCACCACGGCGGTGTCGACATCGGCGACGAGCAGCGCCTCGTCCAGTGGCCCGGCCACCGCAACGGCCCGACCGTCCGGGCCGGCCAGGATCGAACGTCCGACATACACCGTGCCGTTCTCGGACCCGCAGTGGTTCGCATAGGCGACGTACACCTGGTTCTCCCACGCGCGGACCGGCACCACCGCCTCGCAGACGATCGCGTACGGCTCCATGTTGGCGGTCGGGACGGCCACCAGCTCGGCACCGGCGAGCGCCGCCGCCCGCACGGCCTCGGGGAACTCCACGTCGTAGCAGACCATCATCGCGACCCGGACCCCGGCAATCTCGACCATGGCGAAAGGCGCTGTCCCCGAGACGAACCGGTCACGGTCCAACCCACCGAACAGGTGCGCCTTGCGATAGGTCTGCAGCACCTCCCCGTTCGCCGCCACCGCGACGGCCGCGTTCCAGGTGCAGCTGCCGTCCGACAGCGCCAGCCCGACCACCAGCGCGACCCCATGGCGACGGGCGATCTCGCACACCGCGTCGACGTCGCCGGGGGAGAGCAGGGCGTCGAGTCGCCCGACGTCGTACCCGGTGAGCGCGAGCTCGGGCGTGACGAGGAGCTCGGCGCCCTCGGACGCCGCGTCGGCCACGGCGACATCGAGCCGGGCGAGATTGGTGGCGACGTCGCCCGGCCGGGGAGCGCACTGCCATAGGGCAACCCGCAGTCGTGCCATCCCAGCCGGCCTACACAGCCTCAGTGACCGAGGCCGGGCCGATGAGATCCGCGGTGCTGTGGCCGAACTCCTCCTGCTCGGTGAGGGATCCCGCGACGTCGTGCCGCTTCACCTCGCCGGAGGCGATGCCCTCGGTCCAGTGGCACGCGACCCGGTGCGAGCCGGTCACACCCTCGATCTGGACGGTGCGGAGCTCGGGTCGTTCCTCGTCGCAACGCGTCTCCTGCCGCCAGGGACAGCGCGTGTGGAACCGGCAGCCCTTCGGCGGGTTCGCGGGCGACGGAAGGTCGCCGGTGAGCAGGATCTGCTCTCGACGGTCCTCCACCAGCGGGTCGGGCACCGGCACGGCCGACATCAGCGCACGGGTGTACGGGTGCAACGGGTGGTCGTAGAGCTCGCCCGCCTCGGCCTCCTCGGCGAGCGCCCCGAGGTACATCACGCCGATCCGGTCGCTGATGTGGCGCACCACCGCGAGGTCGTGGGCGATCACGAGGAACGTCAGGTTGAACCTGCCCTGGAGCTCCTCGAGCAGGTTGATGACCTGGGCCTGCACCGAGACGTCCAGCGCGCTGACGGGCTCGTCGGCCACGATCAGCGACGGCTCCACCGACAGTGCGCGGGCGATGCCGATGCGCTGGCGCTGGCCGCCGGAGAACTCGTGGGGGTACTTCTTCAGCGCGGCGGGCGGAAGCCCCACCGCAGCGAGCAGCTCGCGCAGGCGCCTCGCGGCGACCTTCGCGTCCTTGGCGAGTCCGTGTGCCTGCATCCCTTCCAGGAGAAGGGACTCCACGGTCTGGCGAGGGTCCAGACTGGACATCGGGTCCTGGAAGACCATCTGGATGTCCTTGCGCTTCCTGCGCAGGGTCTCGCCACTCAACGACGCGATGTCGACGCCCTCGAACTCGACCGAGCCCTCGGTCGGCGTCTCGAGGTTGAGGATCGCCCGACCGAGCGTGGACTTGCCGCAGCCGGACTCGCCGACGAGGCCATAGGTCTCGCCGCGCCGGATCTGCAGGTCGACGCCGTCCACCGCGTACACGTGGCCGACGGTCCGGTCGAAGACCACTCCGCGACGGATCGGGAAGTGGACCTTGACGCCCTTGACGTCGACCAGCACCTCGCTCATGCCGACACCTCCACCGGGTTGTGACAGCGCAGCGCACGGGAGGCCTCGACCTCGAGCTTCGGGGACTGCTGGAGGCAGAGGTCGATCGGCTGGGAGCAGCGCGGCGCGAACGCGCAGGCGTGGTCCCACGGGAGGTTGTCGGCCACCGACCCGGGGATCGGGGTGAGCCGCTCACCCCGGGGGGCGTCGAGGCGGGGGATCGAGGCGAGCAGGCCGTGGGTATAAGGGTGCCGAGGCGTCGCGAACAGCGGGTGCCGCTCGCCGCGCTCGACGATCTTCCCGCCGTACAGCACGTTGACCTCGTCGCACAGCCCGGCGACCACGCCGAGGTCGTGGGTGATCATCACCAGCGCCGTGCCGGTGTCCCGCACGAGCTCCTTGAGCAGGGCCAGGATCTGAGCCTGGATGGTGACGTCGAGCGCGGTGGTCGGCTCGTCGGCGATGAGCAGGCGCGGCTGGCAGGCCAGCGCCATCGCGATCAGGGCGCGCTGGCGCATCCCACCGGACAGCTGGTGGGGATAGTCCTTGAGCCGACGTGTCGGGTCGGGGATGCCGACCCTGTCGAGCATGTCGCGGGCGATCGGCGTCGCCGCCTTGCGGGACAGCTTGCGGTGCCGCTCCAGCACCTCGGTGACCTGGATGCCGATCGGCACGACCGGGTTCAGCGAGGAGAGCGGGTCCTGGAAGATCATCCCGAGCTCCTTGCCGCGACGGTCGCGCATCCGGCCGTCGGACTCGGTCAGCAGGTTGGTGCCCTGGAACTGCACGGTGCCCTCGACCCGGTTGCCTCGGTGGGGCAGCAGACCCATGATCGCCAGCGACGTGACCGACTTGCCGCAGCCGGACTCACCCACCAGGCCGATGGTCTGGCCGGGACGGACGTCGAAGGACACGCCGTCGACTGCGATGAACGGCTTCTCGCCCTGCCGGGTGAAGGTGACGGTGAGGTCGCGCACCGACAGCAACGGCTCGTCGCCGTGGCTGGACGCCTGGGTGTTCTCGATGAGCTCGGTCATGCTCGTCACCGCCTGCTCTTGGGGTCGAGGGCCTCGCGCAGGGACTCGCCCATCAGGGTGAAGCCCAGGGCGACCACGATGATCGCCACCGCGGGGTACACCGCGAGGTGCGGGTAGTCGAAGATGTTGGCCTGCGCCCGGCCCAGCATCTGGCCCCACTCGGGCTGCCGGTCGTCGGGGTTGCCCAGACCGAGGAAGGACAGCGCGGCGGCGTCGATGATCGAGGTGGCCAGCACCAGGGTCGCCTGAACGATGACGGGCCCGAGTGAGTTCGGCAGCATGTGCCGGAACACGATCGCCCCGGGCTTGACGCCCAGGGCGCGCGCAGCCAGCACGTGGTCGCTGGCCCGCTGGGCGAGCATCGAGCCGCGCAGCAGACGAGCGAAGATCGGCACCTGCACGGCCGCGATGGCGATGATGATCGTCCACTGGTTCGGGCGCGCGACCACCGCGGCGATCGAGACGGCGAGCAGCAGCGACGGGATCGAGAGCATGACGTCGACGATCCGCATCACCAGCGAGTCGACCCAGCCGCCGAACGCACCGGCCAGGATCCCGATCGACAGCCCACCGACCAGCCCGAACACCGTGGCGAAGACACCCAGGGTCAGGGTCTGACGGCTGCCGACCAGCATGCGCGACCACAGGTCGCGGCCGAAGTCGTCCGAGCCGAGCAGGAATCCGGGCGCCGGGCCGGGGATGACCCCCGGCCGGATCTGGTCGACCAGCACCTGGACGCGCTGCGAGGGGTCATACGGCGCCAGGAGCGGTGAGAAGGCGGCCAGCAGGACGAACAGCGTGGTCAGGACCGCGCCGAGCAGGAAGACCGGGTTGCGGCGCAGCCGTCGCCAGGCGCTGGCGATCAGCGAGACACCGGGCGCCTCCTCGACGGCTCCCGCGTCGAGCACGGCGACGTCGGTGCGACTGCCGGCTGCGGAGCCGCCGCTGGTGGCTGCGAGGTCGTCGATCCGCTCTTTCCTGGATCGTCCACCGAGGGGGTTCGGCATGGTTCTCACCTGGTCCTGACGCGGGGGTCGATGACGGCGTACGCGATGTCCACGAGCAGGTTCACCACGACGTACCCGGCGGCGGCGGCCAGGATCAGCACCTGGAGCACCGCGTAGTCGCGACGCTCGAAGGCCAGCGCCAGCGCCTCGCCGAGACCGGGGAACGCGAAGACCCGCTCGGTGAGGATGGCTCCGGTGAGCAGGGCACCGACCTGCAGACCGATCGTGGTCACGACCGGCAGCAGGGCGTTGCGCAGGACGTGCCGCCCGCGGATGACCCGGGCCGTGAGGCCCTTGGACTCGGCGGTCCGGACGTAGTCCTCGTCGAGCACGTCGAGCACCGAGGCCCGGGTGATCCGGAAGATCACGGCGAACGGGATGGTCGCGAGCGCGATCGCCGGCAGGAAGAGGTGCACGAGGGCATTCCAGGACGCGTCCCACTCCCGGGTCAGCAGGCCGTCCAGCACGAAGAAGTTGGTGACGCGGGTCGCGTTCAGCGCTGAGTCCTGCCGGCCCGACACCGGGAGCCAGTGGAGCTGCACCGCGAACCAGAGCTTGAGGAGGAAGGCGAGGAAGAACACCGGGACCGCCACCCCGACGAGCGAGCCGATCACCGCGGCGTTGTCGGCCCAGGTGCCACGGCGCCGCGCCGCGACGTACCCGGCGGGGATCCCCAGCGCGACCGCGATCAGGATCGCCGAGAAGCCGAGCTCGACGGTCGCCGGGAGACGGTCGGTGAAGATCTGGAAGGCGTCGGTGCCGACCTGCACCCCCGTCGAGGGTCCGAAGTCGCCGTGAGCGACCCGGCCCAGATAGCGCAGGTACTGCACCCACAGCGGCTGGTCGAGCCCGAAGGCCTTGGTCAGCGCGGCGCGGCTCTCGGGCGTGGCCCGCTCACCGAGCATCGCCGAGACCGGACCACCGGGCAGCGACCGCAGCCACAGGAACAGCAGGATCGACAGGACGAACACGACTCCGACCATCTGGAGGAGTCGACGGAGGATGAACCTCAGCACGGCAGCGGACCCTCACTTCCTTGGCCGGGTCCAGCTTCGGACCCACAGGGATCTCGCGACGGTGGCCGCCCCAGCATTCTGCCGGGACGGCCACCGTGATGCGATGGACTCGCCGAGATATCGGGTTACTTGCCCCCGAGCTACTTGCCCCCGACGCTGACCGGTGCGAACTCCTCGGAGGTGAGCGGGCTGGCGACCAGACCGGTCACGCCCTTGCCGACGACCAGGGCCGGCGGAGAGTGGCTGATGGCCAGGGCCGGGAGGTAGTCCTCCTGGATCTGCTGCTCCAGCTTCTCGTAGGCGGCGCTGCGCTCGGCCTCGTCGACGATCCCGTCGGCCGTCTGCAGGTCCTTGGTCAGCGTCGTGCCGAAGTCGTAGGTCTTCAGCGAGAAGTCGTTGCTGGCCAGGTTCCCGAAGAACGTGCCGATGAAGTTGTCGGCGGCGTTGTAGTCACCGGTCCAGCCCAGCAGCCACGCGTCGAACGCGCCGGCGTCGACCCCGTCGAGGTAGCCACCGTTCCACGGCTTGCTGGTGACGGTGACCTTGATGCCGACGGCCTCGAGGTCGGTGCGGAGCGCCTCGTAGATCTTGGCCGGGTCCGGCATGTAGGGCCGGGAGACCTCGGTCGGGTAGGCGAAGTTGAGCGTCATGCCGGTCGCACCGGCCTCCGCGAGAAGCGACTTGGCCATGGCCGGGTCATAGGCGTACGGCTCCAACGAGGCGTTGTAGCCGGCCACCGTGTCAGGCATCATCTGGGTCGCGACCTGAGCGCCCTCGGGCAGCTGGGACTTGACCATCTGGTCGCGGTTCAGTGCGTGGTAGATCGCCTGGCGGACCTTGAGGTTCTTCAGCTTCGGGTTCTTGGCCGGGTTCAGACCGAGGTACAGGATGTTGAACGCGGGGCGGACCTCGACGCTGTTGCCGCCGTCCTCCAGACCCTTCCAGTCGGCCGGGTTCGGCAGGTCGTAGGCGTTGATCGAGCCGGCGGTCAGCTCCTGACGGCGGGTGCTCTCGTCGGGCAGGATCTTGAAGACCAGCTTGGCGGTCTTCGCCTTCTCACCCCAGTAGTCATCGTTGCGGACCAGCGTGATCGTCTTGTTCGCCTCGTCGTAGGCCTCGAGCTTGTAGGGGCCGGTGCCGACGGGGGTCTTGGAGTTCTGCGGATAGACGAAGCCCTCGCCCTGGGCGGTGACGTCGTTGGCCGACTGGTCGGTCAGCGCCTTGGGCGACTGCATCGAGAAGGACGGCAGGATCAGCATCGTCGGGAACTTGGACGTCGCCCGGGTGGTGCTGAGGACGACGTGGGTGTCGTCGGTGGCCTCGCACCCCTTGTACAGCGAGTCGGCGGCCTTGTCCTTGAAGGCACCCATCGTGTAGGCCCAGTACTCGGCGGGGCCGGACTGCGACGCGGTGTTCTGGTCGAACATGCGCTCGAAGTTCGCGCAGACGGCGGCAGCGTTGAACTTCTCGCCGTCGGTGAAGCTCACGTCGTCGCGCAGCGTGAACGTCCAGTTCGTGCCGGCAGCGTCGGGCTCCCACTCGGTCGCGAGCTGCGGCTCGACATCGGCGGTTCCCGGCTTGGTGGTGAGCAGGTTGTCGAACATCTGGCGAGTGACCCGGAAGGTCTCGCCGTCCGTCGCGAAGAACGGGTCGAAGACCTCGGGCGCGCCAGCGGCGCCGAAGGTCAGGGTGGCGTTGGTGTCGCCGCCGCCGGTGGTGGCGTCGCCACCGGTGTCACGGTCCGACGCGGCGCAGGCCGCGAGGGAGAGTGCCAGCGCCGACGCCAGAGCGACCGGAGCCGCTTTCCGCGTGAGCTTCATCGATTACCTCTTCTGCAGGTTCCGGGGACGGAAGCCGCCCGGTCTGGGGGCTCGTCCTGCGGGGTGCGGGGATGGTGCGGGATGGTTCGGGTGGCGGTTTGGCGCCACCAGTGGTGCGGTCGCTGCCCGGTCGGTCGCCAGCGGCGAGAGGCCTTACGCAGTTGGCACGGGACATTAGCGAGTCTTTGCGGCCGTGGAAGGGTGTCGGCAGGATGTTTACAAGGATGAGACGTGACTGAGCGGAAGACCGACGATCCGGCACGGGCGCCGCGGGAGGTCGTGGGCGCTGCCGTGGTGGACTCGCTGGCCACCCCGCGTAGGCTGCTGGCGGCCCGGCGCACCGAGCCCGCGGCGCTGGCGGGCGGGTGGGAGCTGCCCGGGGGCAAGGTCGACCCGGGCGAGACGCCCGAGGAGGCCCTGCACCGTGAGCTGGCCGAGGAGCTCGGCGTGTCCGTCCGCCTCGGTGACCTCGTGCCCGGCCCGCTGGCCGGCGGTCGCTGGCCGCTCGGCAGCGCCTACGTGATCCGGGTGTGGTTCGCCGAGGTCGTCGAGGGGGACCCCCAGCCGATCGAGGACCACGACGAGCTGCGCTGGGTGGACGCCGGGCAGGCCCTCGACCTGGGCTGGCTGCCCGCCGACCTGCCGATCGTCGCGGCCGTCTCGCTCCATCTTGGCTGACCGCCCGCCGATGTCGCCCCGCGGCTCAGACGTGGGAGAGATGTGGTTGTCCTGGCGACAATATTCTTCCCACGTCTGAGCGCGGGGGCGGGTGGTCGGAGCCTGCTCAAATCCCTGAGACACTGGAGCAATGCCTCAGAAGTCCCGCGACGACATCCGTAACGTCGCCATCGTCGCCCACGTCGACCACGGGAAGACGACCCTGGTGGACAAGATGCTCTGGCAGTCCGGCGCCTTCGGTGAGCACCAGCACATCGACGAACGGGCGATGGACTCCGGTGACCTCGAGCGCGAGAAGGGCATCACGATCCTCGCCAAGAACACCGCCGTCCGGTATGCCGGGAAGGCTGCGTCCGAGGCCGGCCAGCCGGACGGGGTCACCATCAACATCATCGACACCCCGGGTCACGCCGACTTCGGCGGCGAGGTCGAGCGTGGTCTGTCGATGGTCGACGGCGTGGTGCTGCTCGTGGACGCCTCCGAGGGTCCGCTCCCGCAGACGCGGTTCGTCCTGCGCAAGGCCCTCACGGCCCGCATGCCGGTCGTGCTCTGCATCAACAAGGTCGACCGTCCCGACTCGCGCATCGCCGAGGTCGTCGACGAGGTCTACGAGCTGTTCCTGGACCTCGACGCCGACGAGCACCAGATCGAGTTCCCGATCGTGTATGCCTCGGCCAAGAACGGCCGGGCGAGCCTGGTCCGTCCCGAGGACGGCGGCCTGCCGGACGGCGAGGACCTCGAGGCGCTGTTCGCCACGATCCTGGGCACGATCCCGGCGCCGACCTATGAGGAGGGCGCGCCGCTGCAGGCGCACGTCACCAACCTGGACGCCTCCAACTTCCTGGGCCGCCTGGCGCTCCTGCGCGTGCACAACGGGACCATCCGCAAGGGTCAGCAGGCCGCGTGGTGCAAGGCTGACGGCACGGTCGAGCGGGTCAAGATCACCGAGCTGCTGATGACCGACGCCCTGGAGCGCAAGCCCGCCGAGCAGGCCGGTCCGGGCGACATCATCGCCATCGCGGGCATCCCCGAGATCATGATCGGTGAGACCCTCGCCGACCCCGACAACCCGATCCCGCTGCCGGTCATCACGGTCGACGAGCCCGCCATCTCGATGACCATCGGCACCAACACCGGCCCGATGGTCGGCCGTGTCCGCGGCACCAAGGTCACCGCCCGCCTGGTCAAGGACCGCCTCGACCGCGAGCTGGTGGGCAACGTGTCGCTGCGGATCCTGAACACCGAGCGCCCGGACACCTGGGAGGTGCAGGGGCGAGGCGAGCTGGCGCTGGCGATCCTTGTCGAGCAGATGCGCCGTGAGGGCTATGAGCTGACAGTCGGCAAGCCTCAGGTCGTCACCCGGGTCGTCGACGGCAAGACCCAGGAGCCGGTCGAGCGCCTGACCATCGACACCCCCGAGGAGCACCTCGGCGTCATCACCCAGATCCTGGCCGCCCGCAAGGGTCGGATGGAGCAGATGACCAACCACGGCACCGGCTGGGTCCGGATGGAGTTCCTCGTCCCCTCCCGTGGCCTGATCGGCTTCCGCACCGAGTTCCTCACCGAGACCCGTGGCACCGGTATCGCCCACCACGTCTTCGAGGACTACGAGCCCTGGTTCGGCACGATCACCACCCGGGTGAGCGGTTCGCTGGTGTCCGACCGCACCGGGGTGGTCACGGCCTATGCCATGGTCAACCTCCAGGAGCGCGGCGCCCTGTTCATCGATCCCGGCACCGAGGTGTACGAAGGCATGATCGTCGGCGAGAACTCCCGCGCCGACGACATGGACGTCAACATCACCAAGGAGAAGAAGCTCACCAACGTGCGCGCCTCCTCCTCGGACAACTTCGAGAAGATCGTGCCGCCGCGCAAGCTGTCGCTGGAGCAGAGCCTGGAGTTCTGCCGCGAGGACGAGTGCGTCGAGGTCACCCCGACCGCCGTGCGGATCCGCAAGGTCGAGCTCGACCATTCGCTGCGTGCCCGCGCCGCCGCCCGGGTTCGCGCGAGCCAGGCTCCGGTCTGACCCGCAGCCCCTGATGGTCCGGTCCGTGCTCCTCACTCCCGGCCGCGTCCGCGGCACCGGGAGCCGACGGGTCCTGGCCGCATCGGTGCTCGCGACGACACTGCTGGCCGCGGCCTGTACCTCTGACGGGCCGGTGCCCGAGGGCCCGGCCACACCGAGCAGCGCCACCCTCACCGCCCTTGCCCTCGGGCCCGTGCCGACCTGGGACCCGCAGCGGCTCACCTCACGGCAGGACACCGCCTTCGCCGGTCGGGTGTTCCTGCGGACGCTCACCGCGTTCGCGCCGTCCACCGGTGACGAACCGGCCCGGCTGGTCGCCGACCTCGCGACCGACACCGGCACCCCGGTGGACGACTTCAGGGTCTGGAGCTTCACGCTGCGCGACGGTGTGCGGTGGCAGGACGGCACGGACGTCACCTGCGGAGACGTCGCCTACGGCGTGTCGCGTGGTTTCGCGGCGGTGCTTCAGGGCCCGGCGGACGCGGCGGCCGTGCTGGACATCCCGCGCTCGGCCAGCGGGACGTCCAGCTACCGAGGTCCGTACGACGGCGCGGGCCAGACCGCGTTCGACAAGGCGGTCTCGTGCAAGGACCGCACGATCACCTTCCGTCTGGCCACCCCCACGCCGGACTTCGACCAGCTGGTGTCGCTGCCGTCGTTCGCACCGTACGCGGTGACCCAGGACCGCCGCGCCGACTCGCAGTACGTCGTCTTCTCCAACGGCCCTTATCTGTTGCGCGACGGGTGGGAGCCGAGCTCGGGTGGCACCTGGGTCCGCAACCCCCAGTGGAGCGCGGAGTCCGACCCGTTCCGCCGGGGCCGGGTCGGGCGGATCCGCTATCAGGAGGGCGTCGAGACCCAGTCCGCCATCCAGCGGATCATGGCCGACCACGGCGAGGACCGGGCGGCCGTCTCCCTGGCTCCGGCCCCGCCTGCGCTCCAGCAGCAGATCAACAGCTCGCAGACCCTCAGCGCGCGGGCGGTGGCGGCCGACGACTCGATCGTGGACTACCTCGCGCCGGTGTGGACCAGCCCGCTGATGTCCGAGCCGCTCGCCCGCCAGGCGCTCGCGGCCGCGACCAACCGGGCTGCCTACGTCACTGCGCTCGGCGGCAGCCGGTCGGCGCGGGCCACCTCCACCGTCCTCACGCCGACCATCCCCGGGCACACCGAGGAGTCGCCCCCGTTCGGGCCCGAGGGTGACCCCGTCCGGGCCCGAGCGATGCTGGTGCAGGCTGACCTCACCCTGCCCGTGCCGTTGCGGGTCGCCTACCGGTCCGGTGAGACCGCCGACAAGGCGATGGCCGCGCTGGCCGCCGGGTGGGACAGCGCGGGGTTCGCGGTCACGCTGCAGCCCATCGAGGACGACTACTTCGACCTCGTGGGCACGGCGTCCCGGGCGAGCAGCTCGGACGTGCTCTGGGGCAACTGGGCGGCGACGCTGCCCACCGCCTCCAGCGTCCTCCCGGTCCTGTTCGACAGCCGGCTCAACCTGACGTCGACGACCTCGGGGCGCGACCTCGGGCGCTACACGAGCGCGAGGACCAACGCTGAGATCACCCGGATCGCCACGATCGCCGACCGCGCCGCGCGGGACTCCGCGTGGGCGGCCCTGGATCAGGCGTTGGTCGGTGAGGGCGCGTACATCGCTCTGGCGCAGCGTAGTTCGGTCTTCATCGCCGGCTCCGACGTCCGGCCGCTGCTCGTGTCGGCGGCCCTCGGTGGCGTGGTCGACCTCGCCGAGGCAGGCCTGAGGTGACCGGCCAGCACGCGAGCGCCGAGCCCGCCTTCTCGGTGCCGGCGTTGCCTCGCCCCGCCCCGCCGGCGCGAATGGTCGTGCTCGTGCACGCCCACCCCGACGACGAGACGCTGACCACGGGGATCACGATGTCCGCGCTGCTGCGAGCCGGCCATCGGGTGCACGTCCTCACCTGCACGCTGGGCGAGGAGGGCGAGGTGATCCCGCCCGAGCTGGCCCACCTCGAGCCGTCGCGCGGTGAGGGCCTGGGCGCGTGGCGCCGGGAGGAGCTCCGGTCAGCGATGGCGGTGCTGGGCGTCGACCACGAGGTGCTGGGCGAGTCCGGTGCAGCCGGCGAGAGCGGTCCCGGGTCGCCGCCCTACCGCGACTCGGGGATGGCCGGCACCCCCACGGCCGAGCACCCGCGGGCCTTCGTGCGCGCCGACGTCGACCGGGCCGCAGCGGTCCTGCGCTCCCGCATCGTCGACCTCGGGGCCGACGTGGTCGTGACCTACGACGCCCGGGGTGGGTACGACCACCCGGACCACATCCAGGCCCACCGGATCACGTGCGCGGCGCTGGCCGGGCTGGCACCAGCGAGCCGGCCCGACCTGTACGCCGTCGTCACCCCTCACTCGTGGGCCGTGGCCGACCGCCGGTGGCTGGCTACGTCGGGGGTTCCGGACCGGACCTGGACGCTGCCCGACCCCGGTGGTCCGTTCCCGCCGTCGGTTGTCGATGATGGGGAGGTGCCGTACGCCGTCGTCGACCCCACCCTGGTCCCGCTCCAGGAGCAGGCCCTGCGCGCGCACCGCACGCAGGTCAGCGTCGGGACGGGGCGCTATGCACTGTCCAACCTGGTGGCCGCTCGGCTGGCCGGCCGCGAGGGCTTCGTGCCGATGGATCCCGAGACCGGCGAGATGGGTCGCGGACCCGAGCCGCGCCACCGGTTGCTACCGCGGTGGTCGGCCGACGCGTGAGCGCCCAGACCGCTCCGCAGCCGCCCCCGAGCCCCGAGCTGTTCCGCCTCGCGATGGGCCGCTTCGCCACCGGGGTGACCGTCATCTCGACCATCGCCGACGGCCACGACCACGCGATGACCGCGAGCGCGATCACCTCGGTGTCGCTGGACCCACTGCTCGTCCTGGTCTGCGTCGAGATCGACTCGCGCTTCCATGACGCCGTGACCGAGGCCGGCTTCTGGGGGGTCAGCATGCTCCCCACGTCCGCCCGGGCGACCGCCGACTGGCTCGCCACCCGGGGTCGGCCGCTGCACGCACAGCTCGACCGCGTGCCGTTCCATCGCGGCGCGGCGACCGGAGTTCCCCTGCTTGACCACGCCTTGGCAACGATTGAATGTCAAACCTGCGACGTTCATCCAGCAGGGGATCACAGCATCGTGGTGGGCCAAGTAGTGTCGTTGGAGATCGATGACGACCCCGGTGACGCCCTGCTGACCTACCGGAGCAGGTACGGGTCGGTGACCTAGCCCCAGACCGGACCGACGGAGCGTGTGGTGCCCGAGAAGAGCTGGCGCGTCGTGCTCGCCCGTCTCGGGATCGCGATCGTGGTGCTCGGTGGCCTGTACACCGGCGCGGCCTGGTACCTGAGCCGCCACGTCCCCGCCGACACGACGGTCGCCGGCATCCCGATCGGCGGCAAGTCACCGGCGGAGGCCGAGGCGACCCTGCAGCGCGAGCTCGCGGCCTCGGCCTCGGCCACGCTGAGCCTCGAGGCGAACGGCAGGTCGGCCCCGGTCGACCCGTCGGTGGCCGGCCTCGCGCTCGACCTGCCTGCCACCCTCGCCCAGCTCACCGGGTTCTCCTGGCATCCGGCGCGGCTCTGGGACCACCTCACCGGAGGTCACGAGGCGATGCTGAAGAACCAGGTCGACCGCACGCTGCTCACCGCGACGGTGGTCGACGCGGCCGGGGGGCTGGACATCATGCCGGCCGAGGGCTCGGTCGGGTTCGCGGGCGGCAAGGTCGTCCTCAGGACACCGGTGACCGGCAATGCCGTCGACGTCGACGCGACCGTGCAGAAGATCGCCGATGGCTGGCCGTTGACGAGCGTCATGACGGCTCCGACGACGAGGACCGAGCCCGCGGTGTCGGCGGCCGAGATCGACCGGGCCAGCAGGGAGTTCGCGGGTCCCGCGGTCCGTGGTCCGGTCATCGTGGTGATCGGCAAGAACACCATGAGCATCCCGGTGGCCGAGTTCGTCGGTGCGCTCTCGCTCAGGCCGACCGAGGGTCGCCTGGAACCAGATCTGGACGACAACCTCCTGATCGCCGCGGTGCGCTCCGCAGCCGTCGCGAAGAAGATCGAGGTCGAGCCGAAGGACGCCACGGTGCGGCTCGTCGACGGGGTGCCCGAGGTGATCCCGGCGACGACCGGCATCAGCATCGACGACACCTCGATCCCTGGGGCGTTCCTGCGCGCCCTGACCTCCGCCGACCGGCGCGCGACAGTGCGGTCGGCCGTGGTCCAGCCCGAGCACACCACGGCCGAGGTCGAGAAGACCAGGCCGAAGGGCGAGATCTCGACCTTCACCACGACCTTCCCCGACAACCCTGCGCGCACCAACAACATCGAGCTCGCCGCGCGGACCCTGGACGGCACCTATGTCCACCCGGGTGAGCAGTTCAGCCTGAACGCCGCACTCGGCGAGCGCACGCCCGAGAAGGGCTACCAGCAGGCCGGGGTCATCGAGGACGGCAGGCTCACCAACGACTACGGCGGTGGCATCTCCCAGCTGTCGACCACGCTGTTCAACGCGGTCTTCTTCTCCGGGGCCAAGATCGACCAGTACATGGCGCACAGCTTCTACATCTCGCGGTACCCCGAGGGCCGCGAGGCGACGGTCTCCTGGCCCGACGTCGACCAGAAGTTCACCAACGACACCGGCGGTGGGATCCTCATCCACGCCTTCACCTCCGGCAGCGACCTCACGATCACGTTCTACGGCACCAAGGTGTACGACATCGAGGCGAGGAAGGGCCCGCGGCGAAACATCGTCGCGCCCACGACGATCCGCGATGTCAGCCCCGGTTGCGTGCCGCAGTCCCCGTCCGACGGGTTCGACGTCACGGTCACCCGGGTCTTCCTCACGGCGGGCAAGGTCGTGCGCACGTCGGACTTCAACACCCGCTACATCCCCTCGGACAACGTCGTCTGCGGTGAGTCCCGGTGAGTCCCCGAGCTCGTGGCGGTCACGCCGTCGACCGCAGATACAGGTAGTCGTGGTGGACCGTGAAGCCCAGCCGTTCGTACAGCGTGGTCGCGGGCTCGTTGTCGGCCTCGACCTGCAGGTGCATCGACCGTAGGCCGCGCCGCTCGGCCTCGGCGGCCAGCGCGCTGGTCAACGCCCGCGCGAGCCCCTGGCGCCGGTGGTCCGGGCGGACCCAGACCGCGGCCAGACCCGCCCAGCGGGCCGCGACGCCGACCCGGGCCAGGCCGACCACCTGTCCGCCGGCCTCGGCCCGGGCGAAGACCTGGCTGGGTGACCCCACCAGGATCGCCTCGGTCGCGCCCGGGACGAGTGCGCGGTACCCGGCGTAGGCCTCCAGCCAGGCGTCGTCCAGCTCCTCCGAGAGGCGGATCGAGGGGCTCGGCACGCGCGGGACCTGCCGGGTGGCGGCGGTCATCACCCGGGCGCTGCTGTGCTGGACGTAGCCGCGAGCCAGCAGCAGGACGCCCAGCGGATCCTGGTCGGCGGTGATGCCGACCGGACCGGCCAGGCTCAGGACGGCCGGCAGTGCGCGCGTCGCGTACCACCGCTCGACGGTGTCCACGGCCTGCTCCAACGGCACACCCGGAGAGCCGGTGGTGACCACCGAGTTGCCGCGGTTGGTGAACCCGCTGCTCGCCCGCATCAGCCAGTCGCCGAGCGCCTCCCGCTCCACGGCCGCCCAGCTCCCCACCATGGCGCGTTGGAGGTCCGCGACGCCGATGGTGAGATGGGGCGGGCCGGGACGCTCCGCTCGGGGAGGAACCTCCCTGGCCGCCACGATCGTGGCGCGGTCGATGACCACGTCGCCGGCCCGGGTCACGACCCGGACGGACTGCTCGTCCACCCCGGCGAGAGTGCCGACGACATCGGTGAACCGGGCGCCGGAGGCGACCGCCTCAGCGGGGTCGAGTGTGCGCCGGATCACTACGCGCCCACCAGCCGGGAGTCGCGTCACAGGGTCGATCACAGGCGCATAGTATGTGCGCTATGACGTATGTGATCGCCCAGCCTTGCGTGGACCTCAAGGACAAGGCGTGCATCGAGGAGTGTCCGGTGGACTGCATCTACGAGGGGGAGCGGTCGCTGTACATCCACCCCGACGAGTGCGTCGACTGCGGCGCGTGCGAGCCGGTCTGCCCGGTGGAGGCGATCTACTACGAGGACGACGTGCCGGAGCAGTGGGCCGAGTACTACAAGGCCAATGTCGAGTTCTTCGACGACCTGGGCAGCCCCGGCGGCGCGGCCAAGCTCGGCATGATCTCCAAGGACCACCCGATCATCTCTGACCTTCCCCCGCAGGCGCACGACGAGTGAGCTCGCTCGCGAGGAGTCGATGACGACCCGCCACCTCCCGGACTTCCCCTGGGACTCGCTCGCTCCCTTCAAGGAGCGGGCGAGTGCTGTGTCCGGCGGGCTGGTCGACCTCTCGGTCGGTACCCCGGTGGACCCGACGCCGTCCGGGGTGCAGCACGCCCTGCGCGAGGCCGCGGACGCGCCCGGCTATCCGCAGACCCATGGCACGCCGGCCCTGCGCCAGGCTGTCGTCGACTGGTTCGACCGGCGCCGAGGTGTCCCCGGGCTCGACCCCGCCGCGGTGCTGCCCACCATCGGCAGCAAGGAGCTCGTCGCCTGGCTGCCGACCCTGCTCGGCCTCGGCCCCGGTGACGTGGTCGGGTTCCCGGCCGCGGCGTACCCGACCTATGACGTCGGCGCCCGCCTCGCGGGTGCGACACCGAAGGTGGTCGAGGGGTTCGCCGCCCTGGGGCCGCTGACCAGCGCGAACCGTCCGCGGCTGCTCTGGATCAACACCCCGGGCAACCCGACCGGACGCGTCCTCGGGGTGGACCATCTCGCCAAGGTCGTCTCGTGGGCGCGCGATCACGACGTCGTGGTGGCCAGCGACGAGTGCTACGCCGAGCTGGACTGGCGAGAACCCGGGGGTCCGGACGACCCGCCCACCACCCCGAGCATCCTGGACCCCCGGGTGACCGGCGGATCCCCCGAGGGGCTGCTCGCCGTCTACTCCCTGTCCAAGCAGTCCAACCTGGCCGGGTACAGGGCTGGGCTGGTCGCGGGCGACCCGGCCCTGGTGGCCGCGCTCCTGGAGGTTCGCAAGCACGCGGGGATGATCGTCCCGTGGCCCGTTCAGGAGGCCATGCGGGCCGCGCTGGGGGACGACTCCCACGTGGGCGGGCAGCGCATGCGGTACGCCCGGCGGCGGGGTGTGCTTCGTCCAGCCCTGGAGGCCGCGGGATTCCGGATCGACCACTCCGAAGCCGGGCTGTACCTCTGGTGCACCCGCGGGGAGGATGCGTGGGTGACGCTGGGCTGGCTCGCGGACCGGGGCATCCTGGCGGCACCGGGCACGTTCTACGGATCGGCCGGCGCGCAGCACGTGCGAGTGGCGCTCACCGCCACCGACGAGCGGGTCGACACCGCCGTGGAGCGGCTGGCAGCGTCCTCCTAGCGCGGGCGGATCCTCCCGATCCGGGCCGTGGGGGCGGTGTCCCACCCCTCAGACCCCATCTGCATGAGCCCCCTACCGCTGAGGTAGCGTCGATCCCAGCGAGCGCGCGCGACCCGAAGACGTGTGCCCGGCCACTGGAGGATGCATGACCGACGCAGGCGCAGGCGCCACTCTGACGGCGGGTGACACGACCCTCGACCTCTCCCTCGTCCCGGCGAGCGAGGGCAACAACGGGTACGACGTGTCCCAGCTCCTGAAGGAGACCGGCAACGTCACGCTGGACACCGGCTTCGTCAACACGGCCTCGTGCAAGAGCGCGATCACCTACATCGACGGGGATGCGGGGATCCTGCGCTACCGCGGCTACCCGATCGAACAGCTGGCCGACAAGTCCAGCTTCGTCGAGGTCTCCTACCTGCTCATCTACGGCGAGCTGCCGACGCCGACCCAGCTGGAGGACTTCGACCAGCAGATCCGTCGGCACACCCTGCTGCACGAGGACCTCAAGGGGTTCTTCCAGGGGTTCCCGGCCGACGCGCACCCGATGCCGGTCCTGTCCTCGGCGGTCTCGGCGCTCTCGACCTTCTACCAGGACAGCCTCGACCCCTTCGACAAGGAGCAGGTCGAGATCTCCACGGTGCGGCTGCTGGCCAAGCTGCCGACCATCGCGGCCTACGCCTACAAGAAGTCGATCGGGCAGCCGATGCTGTACCCCGACAACTCGCTCGGTCTTGCCGAGAACTTCCTGCGCTTGACGTTCGGGTTCCCGGCCGAGCCGTACGACATGGATCCGGACATGGTGAAGGCGCTCGACCTGCTCCTCATCCTGCACGCCGACCACGAGCAGAACTGCTCGACCTCGACGGTGCGCCTGGTGGGCTCCTCGCAGGCCAACCTGTTCGCCTCGGTGTCCGCCGGGATCAACGCACTGTTCGGCCCGCTGCACGGCGGAGCCAACCAGGCGGTGCTGGAGATGCTCCAGCGCATCCAGGCCGGGGACGACGACGTGGACACCTTCATGAAGAAGGTCAAGGACAAGGAGCCCGGCGTGAAGCTCATGGGCTTCGGGCACCGCGTCTACAAGAACTACGACCCTCGTGCGGCGATCATCAAGAAGACCGCCGACTCCATCCTGCGCAAGGACGGTGTCCAGGACCCGCTGCTGGACATCGCGCTGCGGCTCGAGGACATCGCGCTCAACGACGACTACTTCATCGAGCGCAGGCTCTACCCGAACGTCGACTTCTACACCGGCCTGATCTACAAGTCGATGGGCTTCCCGGTGAAGATGTTCACCGTGCTGTTCGCCCTCGGCCGCCTCCCCGGCTGGATCGCCCAGTGGCGAGAGATGATCGAGGACCCGGAGACCAAGATCGGGCGTCCGCGGCAGATCTACACCGGCGCCACCGAGCGCGACTACCTCGACATGGGCGCGCGCTGACGCTCACCTGAGCCAGGACGCGCGCGCCACGACGCGCGCACCGGTGCCACGGACCGCGGTCCGTGGCACCGATCCGCTCACTCGGCGGAGATGACGACCCGCGTGGCGTCGACCGGCTCGGCTGCCTCGTGCCACAGCCACCCGTCGTCGCCCTGCTGGCGGGTCCACTCCTTCGACCCCACCTGGACCCGGGTCGCTCCACTGGTCGCGGCGTTGGCGACGGCCCAGGCACCGACGCTCCAGGCGTGCCGGGCCGTGTCGGTGCGGGCGGTGGCGCGGGTGCCCTCGACCGTGGCGCGGACGCCGAGCTCGGCCTCGAGCCGCTGGGCCATGGCCCCCAGGTCGGTCGTGGTCGGGTCGGCGAGCCGGCACCCGAGGCCGGCGGGGGAGTGGCCGCTGAGCGTCGACGCCAGCAGCCGTCCCTCCAGCTCGTGGTCGGCGTACGCCTCGGGATAGGCGCTGCGTTGCACTGCCTGCGCCACCTGCGTGATCTGCATCGACTCGTATCCGTCGATCTCCACGAGCGCGTCGTAGAACGCGTTGGTGGCGTGGTCGGGATCGAGCACCTCCGCCTCGGTGCCCCAGCCCTGCGAGGGCCGCTGCTGGAACAGCCCGAGCGAGTCGCGGTCGCCGTAGCGGAGGTTGCGGAGCTTGGACTCCTGGATGGCGGTGGCGATCGCGATGGTGGCGGCGCGTGGCGGGAGCTCGCGCCGCTCGGCGATCGCGGTGATCGTGGCCGCGTTCGCGGTCTGCTCGGGGTCGAAGACGACGCTGTTCTCCAAGGCTGTGGCCTGGCATCGATCTCCGCCGAGCCGGTCGACCAGACCCCGACCGAGGATGTACGCCGACACGACCAACGCTCCCAGGACGGCCAGCACCACGACCCAGGCCAGTGGGCGACCACGCCGTCGCCGCGAGGGGTCCCGTTGCTCGGCGAGGATCGGCCCCGGTCGGGCCGAGGTCGGCGCCGGCATGTCAGTTGTGGGCGTGCAGGGCGGCGTTCAGCTCGACGCCATGGCCCTTCCTCGGGCGGGCCTCGACCGCGCCGCTGACCGAGTTGCGCAGGAACAGCAGGCCGCTCTGTCCGGACAGCTCACGGGCCTTCACCACGGCGCCGTCCGGGAGGGTGACCTTGCTGCCGGCGGTGAGGTACAGACCGGCCTCCACGACGCAGTCGTCTCCGAGCGCGATCCCCAGCCCGGCCTCGGCGCCGAGCAGGCACCGCTCCCCGATCCGCACGCGTTCGGTGCCGCCGCCGGACAGCGTGCCCATCGTCGAGGCACCGCCGCCGATGTCCGAACCGTCGCCGACCACGACGCCCTGGCTGAGCCTGCCCTCGACCATCGAGGTGCCGAGGGTGCCGGCGTTGAAGTTCACGAACCCCTCGTGCATGACCGTGGTGCCAGGCGCCAGGTGGGCGCCGAGCCGGACCCGGTCGGCGTCACCGATCCGGACCCCGGCGGGGACGACGTAGTCGACCATCCGAGGGAACTTGTCGACCCCGAGCACCTGCACGGCCCCGCGGAGCTGCATCCGCGCGCGGGTCAGCTCGAACCCCTCGACGGCGCAGGGCCCTTGGGTGGTCCACACCACGTTCGGCAGGAGGGCGAACAGACCATCGAGGTTGAGCTCGTTCGGGCGGACGAGGCAGTGCGAGAGCAGGTGCAGACGCAGGTACGCGTCGCTGGTGTCCGCGGGGGCGGCGTCCAGGTCGACGGTCCGGGTGACCACCTCACGACGGGTTCGGCGAACGGCGTCAGGGACGGCCAGTGCGGCCACCTCTCCCGGGACGGGAGCCCCCGAGGTCGCCTCGCCGAGCGCCGGCGTGGGGTACCAGGTGTCCAGCACCAGCCCGTCGTCGGTGGTCGTGGCGAGGCCGTGGCCCCAGGCCGTTCGCGTGGTCATGGTCGACAAGCCTAGGTCAGGGGGCAGGGTGGGAGGGCAGCCGCCCGACAGGCGGGTCACTCATCACCTCACCTAGGCTCGCCGACATGAGCCAGTCCCTGGACCTGTCCACCGACGTCGTCGCCCTGACCGCGGCCCTGTGCGACCTCGAGTCGGTGAGCGGGGACGAGCAGGCTCTCTGTGACGCCATCGAGGCCGCCCTCACGCCCCTGGGTCACCTCACCCTCACCCGGGTCGGCAACTCCCTGGTCGCGCGCACCGAGCTCGGCCGGGCCGAACGGGTGGTGCTCGCGGGCCACATCGACACGGTCCCGCTCACGGTCGACCCGCCCAACCTGCCGACCCGCCGCGACGGCGAGGAGCTGATCGGACGCGGCACCGTGGACATGAAGGGCGGGGTCGCCGTCCAGCTGCGACTCGCTCACGAGCTCGCCGCGCCCAACCGTGACGTGACGTTCGTGTTCTACGAGGGCGAGGAGGTCGACAGCCCCCGCAACGGGATCGGCCTCATCGAGCGAGCCCACCCGGGACTGGTCGCGGCCGACTTCGCCGTCCTGCTCGAACCCACGAGCTCCATCGTCGAAGGTGGCTGCAAGGGCACCCTGCGGGTCGACGTCACGGCTCGCGGGACTGCGGCCCACTCAGCGCGACCGTGGAACGGCCACAACGCGATCCACGAGGCGACATCGATCCTCACCCGACTGACGGCGTACGACACGCAGACCGTCGAGGTCGACGGGCTCGAGTACCACGAGGCCATGAACGCCACGGGCATCCGCGGTGGGATCGCCGGCAACGTGATCCCCGACGAGTGCGTGGTCACCGTCAACTACCGCTACGCCCCCGACACCTCCGAGGACGAGGCCCTGGCCCACGTCCAGACCCTCTTCGAGGGTTACGACATCCACGTGCTCGATAATGCGGGCGGCGCCCGCCCCGGCATGGACCGGCCTGCCGCCAAGGCGTTCGTCGACGCGCTCGGGGTGGACGTCATCGCCAAGGAGGGCTGGACCGATGTCGCCCGGTTCTCGGCGATGGGCATCCCGGCGGTGAACTTCGGTCCGGGCGACCCGAACCTGGCCCACCACGACCACGAACGCGTCCCGGTCCAGCAGCTCGTCGACGCCGAGGCGGCCCTGCTCCGCTGGCTCGCGTAGGTTGGCGCCGTGAGCACCGAGGACGTCGTCGCCCGGCACGAGCCCGACCGGGACGAGCTTAACCACCTCGGGCATGACCCGCACGAGCCCGCCCCGCACGAGGCGTCCACCGGGGGATACACCTACCAGCGCGGTCCGGTGACGCTGCGCGGCTCCATGGTGCCGCCTACCACGACCGACCAGCGGCTGCTCGACGACCACGGTCGGGCCGACTGGTTGCACACCGACCCGTGGCGGGTGCTGCGGATCCAGAGTGAGTTCGTCGAGGGTTTCGGCGCGCTGGCCGAGCTCGGCCCGGCCGTCAGCGTGTTCGGGTCGGCCCGCACCAAGCCGGACTCCCCGGTGTACGCCATGGGAATGGAGCTGGGTCGCGCACTGGTCGAGGCCGGGTATGCCGTCATCACCGGCGGCGGGCCGGGCGCGATGGAGGCCGCGAACCGTGGTGCGCTCGACGCCGGCGGCACCTCGGTCGGGCTGGGGATCGAGCTGCCGTTCGAGCAGGGGCTCAATGCCTATGTCGACCTGGGGGTGAACTTCCGCTACTTCTTCGCGCGCAAGACCATGTTCGTGAAGTACGCCCAGGGTTTCATCGTCCTGCCCGGAGGCTTCGGCACCCTCGACGAGCTGTTCGAAGCGCTCACGCTGGTGCAGACCCGCAAGGTCACCTCGTTCCCGCTGGTGCTCGTCGGCACGGAGTACTGGGGTGGACTGCTGAAGTGGTTGCGGAGCACCGCGGAGACCAGCGGCACGGTCGGCGCTGCCGACGTGGACCTGCTGAACGTCACCGACAGCGTGCAGGAGGCCGTGCGAATCATCGTGCAGGCGTCGCGCTCCGACGCCAGCACCCTTGACTGAGCGCGGCAGCCCGACCCGGCCGTGACACCATGCAGAAGTGGTCTGGATCCTGCTTGGTGTCGTCGGCGTGCTCGTCGTGGGCGGTTCCGCCGCCCTCCTCGTCGGACGGGTGCCGTTCGACCCGATGGCGCCGGCGGTGAAGACCACCCCCGACACCGGGCTTCCCACCGGCGAGCTCCGCTCCGGTGACGTGGCGATGATCCGGTTCGACACGGCGCTGCGCGGCTATCGCATGGACCAGGTGGACGAGGTGCTCGAACGGCTCCGCTTCGAGCTGCGGCGTCACGAGGAGGTAGACCGCGAGCGCGTTGCGCCGGTCAGGGTCGACGGCACGAGCTCGGCGGACGGGGGCTCCATGCCGCCCGTCCTCTGGGCTCCAGCTGGGCCGCCGCCCACGGCCACCGCACCGGCCCCGGTCTCGCCGCTGGTCGAGGACTTCTGGCAGCCGGCCGAGCGGGAGGACTGACATGGTCGTCGACCTCACCCGGCACTCGCGCGCGACCCCACAAGGTCTCTGGTCGGTGCTGACCGACTACGCCGGATATGGCGCGTGGATCCCCTTGACCCAGATGCGAACCGACCCCGGACCACCCCACCTGGGCTGGCAGTTCGTCGGGCTCAGTGGTCTGGGTCGGGTCCGGTTCGCCGACTCGATGCTCATCACCCGGTGGGAGCCGCCCGAGGACGGAGCGGGCGCGTTCCGCGTCGTCAAGACCGGTCGGGTGCTGGCCGGGTGGGCCGAGGTGGAGGTCGCACGAGGTCGCGACGGCGAGGGCAGCACGGTGCGGTGGCAGGAGGAGATCGTGCCGCGTCCGCAGCCCGTCGGACGGCTGGTCGCTCCGCTCACCGGCAGGGTGACCGCCGCGATGTTCGGCTCGGCGCTGGACGCCATGGTCGCTCGGGCTGATCGCGAGGCCGGGGGGAAGCAGGCATGACGGACACCGCCCCCGGTCCGGATGCGGGGCCCGGTGGCGCCGTGCTCGGCGCGGACGGTATCGCGCGATGTGGCTGGGGTGCGTCCAGCCCGGACTACATCGCCTACCACGATGCGGAGTGGGGGGTCCCGGTCCATGGCGAACGGGCACTGTTCGAGCGGATCACCCTGGAGGGGTTCCAGTCCGGACTGTCCTTCATCACCATCCTGCGCAAGCGTGAGGGGTTCCGCGCGGCGTTCGCCCGGTTCGACCCGCAGGCTGTGGCCGCCTTCGACGACGAGGACCGCGTTCGTCTGATGTCCGATGTCGGCATCGTCCGGAACCGGCAGAAGGTCGACGCAGCGATCACCAACGCCGCAGCCGTGGTCGCTCTGCGCGAGCACGGGGGCCTGGACGAGCTGGTCTGGTCGCACGCTCCCGCGCACCACCAGCGTCCGGCCACCCTGGCCGACGTGCCCGCCACCTCCCCGGAGTCCGTCGCCCTCGCCACGTCGCTGAAGCGAAGCGGGTTCGTCTTCGTCGGCCCCACCACGATGTACGCGGCGATGCAGGCGTGCGGCCTCGTCGACGACCACGTCGAGGGCTGCCACCGCGCGGGCAGCACGTGAGCGCGCGCGTGACCGCCGACGCGTCGCAGCAGGTCCGGTCCGTCGGACGGGGCGCGGAAGCGCGCTCGGCTGCCCTCGCGGTGCGGGTTCTGTTGGTGTACCTCGCGATCCGTGCCGTGGGGGCAGTCATGATCGCTGTTGCGGCCCGGGACCAGGTGCCGACCCCCGGCTGGACCGACGAGCACGTGGACTACCTCGACATGGCGGTGCTGTGGGACGGGTCGTGGTACCGCAGCATCGCGCTCGACGGATATCCTGATGTGCTCCCGACCGACGCGAACGGCGCCCTCCAGCAGAACGCCTGGGCGTTCTACCCGCTGTACCCGCTGGTGTGCCGGTTCATCATGGGCCTCACCGGGCTGTCCTTCCCTCTCGTCGGGACGCTGGTCGCCGTGGTCTGCGGTGCGGCTGCCGCGGTGGTGATGGCCCGCCTGCTCGCGAGCCGGGTGGGTCAGACCACGGCGCTGCTCGCGGTCGCCGCCTGGGCCGCGTTCCCGGCCACCCCGGCCCTCCAGATCGCCTACACCGAGGGCCCGGCGATGCTGGTGCTCTGCCTGTTCCTCTGGGCGCTGATGCGTCGGCGGTGGTGGACGACCGCGGCTCTGGCAGTGGTCACGGGCCTCACCCGACCGATCGCGGTGCCGCTGGCCGTGGTGGTTGCCGTCGCGCTCTACAAGCGGTGGCGGCGCCGGGGCCACCACCGGATCGGGCGCGGCGAGTACGTCGGCGGCGCGGTCGCCCTGGGCGTCACCGGCCTGTCCGGGGGCCTGTGGCCGGCCATCGTCTGGCTCGGGACCGGTGCGCCCGACGGCTACACCCGGACCATGGGCACGTGGCGCTCGGGCGGGACGGTCGAGCTGTTCGCGCCGTGGCTCGGCATGTCGCGGTATGTGTTCCGTGACTTCTCCGACCCGGCGACCTTGGGTCCGGTCGGTCTCGCCGTGCTCGTGGCGGCACTGGCGGTGGCCGTCGCCGGGCCGTGGTCCCGACGCCTGGGGTGGGAGCTGCGGGCCTGGTGCCTGGCCTACCCGGCCTATCTCGCTGCGGTCCTCGACCCGTTCACGAGCATCTTCCGCTATCTCATCCCGCTCTTCCCGCTGGCCGTGCTCGGCGTGGGTGGCGGGTGGCCTGGCCACCGGCCGGCTTTCCAGTACGCCCGCGCCGCAGCGCTCGTGCTGGTCGGGATCTGGTTGCAGTGGGAGTGGATCACCCAGCTGCTGGTGTTCGTGCCGCCGTCGGACTACCCCCCGTGACCGGTCGCGTCAGCGTCCCGTGAACACCGGCTTCTGCTTGGCCAGGAACGCCTCGACCGCCGCATGGTGGTCGGCCGTCTGACCGGTCGAGGACATCAGCGTCGCCTCGTGGGCCAGCGACTCCGCCAAGGGGTGCCCGGAGCTGAACGCGACCGCGCGTCGCACCGCCCCGTAGGCCAGGGTCGGGCCGGCCGCGAGCCGCCCGGCCAGCTCGGCGACGGTGAGGTCGAAGTCGTCCGCGGTCACCACCGTGGTGACCAGGCCCAGCTCGAGGCACTCGGCCGGGGGGATGGTGCGGGGGAAGAACAGCAGCTCCTTGGCCTTGGCCGGGCCCACCATCTGTTGCAGGGTCCAGGACGAGCCGGAGTCGCACGAGAGGGCGATACCGGTGAAGGCGAGGTTGATCCCACCCGTCTCGACCATCACGCGCAGGTCGGCGGCGAGGGCGAACGCGGCCCCCGCCCCGGCTGCGACGCCGTTCACCGCGGCGACGACCGGCTTGTCCATGGTCGCGATGAGCTCCACGATCGGGTTGTAGTGGTCGGTCACCGTGGTCGACAGCTCGCCGTCTCCCGAGCGCAGCGACTCCACGTGCTCATGGAGGTCCTGCCCGACGCAGAACGCGCGGCCGCTGCCCGTCAGGACGACGCACCGGACCTGCACGTCCTCGGCCGCCGACCGCAGAGCGTCGCGCAACGCGATCTTGGTCGCGAGGTCGAGCGCGTTCATCGCCCCGGGCCGGTTGAGGCGGATCGTTGCGATGCCTTCGGGCGACTGCTCCACGACCACGCTCGCGGTGTCGGCTGCGGCCTGCTCGGACATCGGTGCTCCTCCATCGGACCGGGACTGGAGGCCCACTCTCGCACGGGCACTACCGTGGCGGGATGGCAGAGGCGCGCCCGCTCATCGACGTCGAGTCCACCCTCTGCATCAGCCGGGAGTGGATCGACGAGTCGGTCCGCCTGATCCTGGCCGATGCCAACCGCAGCGCCGACACGCACCTGATCCGCGTGGGACTTCCCGCCGGCTGGGACGTCGACCTCTACCTCAAGGACGAGTCGACCCACCCCACCGGAAGCCTCAAGCACCGGCTCGCGCGGTCGCTGTTCCTCTATGCGATCTGCAACGGGGTCATCGGACCGCGCACGACGGTCATCGAGGCGAGCAGCGGGTCGACCGCGGTGTCCGAGGCCTACTTCGCCCGGATGATCGGGCTCCCGTTCGTGGCGGTGATGGCCCGGACCACCAGTGCGGAGAAGATCGCGCTGATCGAGCGCGAGGGCGGCCGGTGCCACCTGGTCGATGACCCCGCCGAGGTCTACGACGTGGCGCGAACCCTGGCCGCGGAGGGTGATGCCCACTACCTGGACCAGTTCACCTTCGCCGAGCGGGCCACCGACTGGCGTGGCAACAACAACATCGCGGAGTCGATCTTCCAGCAGCTGGCCCTGGAGCGGTACGCCGTCCCGACCTGGATCGTCGTCGGCGCGGGCACCGGCGGCACCAGCGCGACCATCGGGCGGTATGTCCGCTACCGCGGCCTGGCCACGCGGGTGGCGGTCGTGGACCCCGAGGGCTCGGCGTTCCTGCCGGCCTACGACGGGCGGTCGACCGCCGGAAGCCGCGGTTCCCGGATCGAGGGGATCGGCCGACCACGGGTCGAGCCGAGCTTCGTGCCGACCGTGGTGGACCGGATGCTCGGGGTGCCCGACGCCGCCTCGGTCGCGGCGATGCGCTTCCTGGGCGAACGCACCGGTCTGCGCACCGGTGGCTCGACCGGCACCAACCTGTACGGCGCGCTCTACCTGGCCTGCGAGATGCGGGCTCGCGGACAGGGGGGCAGCATCGTGACGCTGCTGTGCGACCACGCCGAGCGGTACGCCGGAACCTACGCCGACGATGCCTGGCTCGCCGCACGCGACCTCGACCTCGCTCCGTACCGCGCGGTGCTCGAGCGAGCCTGGGCCAGCGGCGAGTGGGTCTGCTGAGTCGCGTTCGCGGTGCCCCGGATTTCTTCTGGACGCGTGCACACGGGATAATGGTGGAAGACCTGGCACGACAGACGGCCGGCGCAGCGCCACGGGGGCGTCAGCGGGGCGGCGTGGACAGCCGCGTCAGGCGAACTGGATCCCACGCACCGATCGCGAAAGTGAGAGCCCATGGCGGCGATGAAGCCCAGGACCGGAGACGGCCCCCTCGAAGTCATCAAGGAGGGTCGCGGGATCGTGCTGCGCATGCCCCTGGAGGGCGGCGGGCGACTGGTGGTCGAGATGACCCCCGACGAGGCGCGCGCGCTCGGTGCCGCGATCGAGGGCTGTGAAGGCCTGAAGTGAATCCGTAGGTCGATACGACCTGGTCGTCGAAGGGCCCCACCGGCACGGCCGGAGGGGCCCTTCGACGTGCTCGCTAGGGTTGGTCCGTGCCCGAGGTCATCCTCCCTGACGTCCTGTCCCCGCTGCTCAGCGCGTGGGCGGTCGAGTCCTCGGCCTTCGGTGACGTCGTCGCGGCGCTCCCGGACGGCAGCGTGCTCGCCGTTGCAGTGCCCTCGTCGGGCCTGCCGGCCACCGGCTTGACCGCCGACCTGCTGGCCGCCGCCGGTCGGTCCTCCAGCTCGGTCGCCGAGACCCATGAACCCACCTCCGCCGCCGGAGACCTCACGCGGGTCCCCCTCGGCGAGGCCGGACGCCACCTCCGCACCGTCCTGCTGGTCGGCATCGGAGACGGCTCGCCTGACGCGCTGCGCAAGGCCGGCGCGGCGCTGGGCCGGGCTGCGCGCGGGAGTCCCGCCGTCGCCACGAGCATGGGTTCCGGTCTGGATGCGGCGACCCTCGGCGCGTTCGTCGAGGGCGTCGTACTCGGCGGGTGGGCCAGCCCGCGGTGGAGTGCGACGCCGTCGCCGAAGGACAGGTCTCCCGTCGGTGTGGTCCGCCTGCTCGGGGAGGGAGCGGTGTCCATCGACCGCGGGGTCGTCGACCGGGCCGCCGTCCGAGCCCGCGCCACCGCCATCGCCCGCGGCCTCGGCGTGGTCCCGTCGAACATCAAGAACCCGGCGTGGCTGGCCGCACAGGCCCGCACGCTTGCCCGCCGGAACGGACTGAAGATCACCGTGTGGGACGACCGTGACCTGCGTCGGGAGGGCTTCGGAGGCCTGCTCGCGGTCGGTGGCGGGTCGGCGACGCCGCCGCGGTTCGTCCGGCTCGACCACCGCCCGGCCGGGGCCGAGCCCGACGCGCGGCCGGTGGTCCTGGTCGGCAAGGGGATCACCTTCGACACCGGTGGGCTGGACATCAAGCCCGCCGAGGGCATGCTCGCGATGAAGACCGACATGTTGGGCTCGGCCATCGTCCTGGCGGTCCTGGCGGCCTGCAAGGACCTCGGGGTCCGGGTGCCGGTGACCGGGCTGCTCTGCCTGGCCGAGAACGCGGTCAGCGGATCGGCATACCGGCCCAGCGACGTCCTCACCCAGTTCGGCGGCCGGACCGTCGAGATCGGCAACACCGATGCCGAGGGACGGATCGTGCTCGCAGACGGGCTGGCCTATGCCGACGCGCACCTCGACCCGGCGGTCCTCATCGACATCGCCACCCTGACCGGGGCAGCGAGGGTGGCACTCGACCGCACGATGGCCCCCGTGTACTCCACCGACGACGACCTCCGACGCGAGCTGGTCGCGGCGGGAGAGGCGACCGGTGAACCGCTGTGGCCGTTCCCCCTGGTCGAGGACTATCGCCGCGCGCTGGACAGCGACTTCGCGGACCTCAGCCACATCGCGCCCAAGGTCGGCGCGGGTTCGATCACCGCGGCGCTGTTCCTGCGCGAGTTCGCCGGCACCCGACCCTGGGCGCACCTCGACATCGCGGGTGTCGGTCGATCCGACGTCGACCGGGGGATCCTCAGCAAGGGTGCCACGGCCTTCGGTGCACGTCTCCTGCTCGCCTACCTGGAAGTTCGTCGATGAACGCTGGCTACGGACTCGCGGTTCGCTGGTCGCTCGCCGAGGCAGGACCGGGCGTCGCGGATCGGCTGCGCGAGTATGTCGTCGGCACGTCGATCGCTCGCTTCATGTTCCTGGACGGGCTGGCCTTCAAGACCTGGCGAATGGTCGAGGGAGTGTGGTTCGAGGGGACCTACGTGTTCGACGAAGCCGTGTACCGCGACGACTTCCAGCACGATTTCGAGGCGACAGCCAGCTCGTCGCGCGGCAGCGAGATCATTGGCAGCGCGCCGATCTCGATCGAGCCGTTCGAGGTCGTCGCCATCGCAGAGGGACCGTCCCAGTTCCGTCGCGGCGCGGGCCCCGGCACCGCCTGACGCCGACTGGTTGCTCGGTCGCGCGGGCTCGAGCAACGGAGCGCTGAGCGGCCGACGCCGTCGACTCCGGCCGCGTCGACTTGCCGCATCGATCAGCCGGGCTCATCAGGCCTCGCGAGATCTCCACGGTGTCAACAGGATCCGGAGACCGGTGGCCCGCACCGCATTCGGGCAGCCGCCAGACAGCTCACGGTCCGGGCGTCGGGACAGCCATTGACAGATGCCAGACGAGGAGTTGTAGATTGATGACGAATTGATGACCGGTCTCACCTCTGCCGATCGCTGGCAGAGCAGCGGTGGTCAGGGGCAGGGCAGTGCGGGGGCATCGGGGCCTCTGCGTTGGGGTCGCGACGATGGGGATCACGCGCATGTTGACTGCTGGCTCCGACGGCGGAGCCACCACGACCTCACCGGTCGCTGCCTACTCGGCCGACAGCGGTTGGGAGTCGGCCTTCGTCGAGGTCCTGCAGGCCCTGGTCGCCGACCGGCCGGTCTCGCCCGAGAGCCACTTCTTCGACGACCTCGGTGCCAACTCCCTCACCATGACCCACTTCTGTGCCCGGGTCCGCAAGCACCCGGACCTCCCGCCGGTCTCGATCCGGGACATCTATCTCCACCCCCGCATCGACCTGCTCGTCGCTTCCCTCGCTCCGGCCGACCACCTCCCGGACCATCCCTCCGTTCCCCGCGCCGCGGTTGTCGCCCCAGTGCGCGAGCCCGAGCCGGTCCCCGTCGCGCGCCATGCCGCAGCCACGGTGGCGCAGGGACTGGCGTTCGTCGTCTTCTCCTACCTGATGATCACCGTGGCTGTGCGCGGCTACGGATGGATCGCTGAAGGGTCCAGCGCACTCGACACCTACCTGCGTGCGGTCCTCGCCGGGGGAGCGGCGTTGGTCGGCACCTGTCTGCTGCCGGTCGCCGCCAAGTGGATCCTCATCGGCCGCTGGACGGCTCGTGAGGACCCGGTCTGGGGCCCGGCCTACATCCGGCTCTGGATCGTGAAGTCGCTGCTGCACGCGAGCCCGATCATCCTGTTCGTCGGTAGCCCCGTGTACGTCGTCTACCTCCGGCTGCTCGGGGCGCGCATCGGAGCAGGTGTCACGATCCTGTCCCGCACCGTCCCCGTGTGCACGGACCTGCTCACCATCGGCGAGGGTGCGGTGATCCGCAAGGACTGCACCTTCCTGGGGTACCGCGCCGAGGCCGGGTGGATCCAGACCGGCTCGGTGACCATCGGTGCCGGCGCCTTCGTGGGTGAGAAGACCGTCCTGGACATCGATACGGCGATCGGCGTCGCGGCCCAGCTGGGACACTCCTCCTCGCTCCAGCGCGGTGAGCAGGTGCCCGACGGTGAGCGCTGGCACGGGTGCCCGGCCGAGCCGACAGCGATCGACTACATGCGGGTGCCCGAGCTGGCCCCGAACACGCTGCGCCGCTTCGGGTTCGCGCTTGCGGGGGTCATCCAGGCGCTTCTCGTCTATGTGCCGCTGACGGCGGGCGGGCTCCACCTCGTGTCGAGCTGGCTGCCCGACCTCGGCACCTCACTGAGCGGACTGTCCGGGCCGACCGCAGTTCTGGCCGAGGCGGTCGCGGTGTCCCTCTTCGCCATCCTGGTGCTCTTCCCGCTGAGCGTGGCGGTCATGTTCACGATCCCCCGCCTGCTCGCGCGCCTGGTGGTCCCGGAGCGCGTCTACCCGCTCTACGGCTGGCGGTTCTCGATCCACCGAGGCATCCAGCTGCTGACCAACCGCAAGATGCTCACCTGGCTGTTCGGCGACAGCTCCTACATCGTTCCCTACCTGCGCGGTCTGGGCTACGACCTGTCGAGCGTCGAGCAGACCGGATCCAACTTCGGGATGGAGGTGCAGCACGAGACGCCGCTGCACGTCACGGTCGGCAGCGGGACCATGGTGGCCGACGGCCTGTCGATCCTCAATGCCGAGTTCTCCTCGACCTCGTTCCGGGTCAGCCGGGTGACGCTGGGCGCGCACAGCTTCCTCGGCAACAACATCGCCTATCCCGCGGGCGCCCGCATCGGCGAGAACTGCCTGTTGGCGACCAAGGTGATGGTGCCCCTGGACGGACCGCTCCGTGAGGGGGTCGGCCTCCTCGGGTCGCCAGCCTTCGAGATCCCGCGCACGGTCGAGCGCGACAGCAGCTTCGACCACCTGCGCGAGGGCGAGGAGTTCGTCCGCCGGCTCCACGCGAAGAACCGCTACAACCTGCGATCGATGGGCGTGATGCTGGCCAGCCGGTGGGTCGGCCTCCTGCTCGCGGGCATCCTCGGCTTCCTGATGCTGGACAGCGGAACCGGCGTCGTGCACGAGCTGCTCCTCGCGGCCTACGCGCCGGTGACCCTGGCCGTCACGGCTGGCTACTACGTCCTCCTCGAGCGATGCATCACCCGGTTCCGACCCCTCGAGCCGCGGCTGTGCTCGATCTACGACCCCTACTTCTGGTGGCACGAGCGGCTGTGGAAGGTCCCGGACTTCTATCTCAACCTGTTCAACGGCACGGCGCTCAAGCCGCTGGTGTGGCGAATGCTCGGCGTCGACATCGGTCGGCGGGTGCTCGATGACGGGTGCTACCTCACCGAGCGCACGCTGACCACCGTCGGTGACGGGGCGAACCTCAACCACCTCAGCAAGCTGCAGGCCCACTCCCAGGAGGACGGGACCTTCAAGTCCGACCGGATCTGGATCGGGGCCGGCGCCACCCTGGGTGTGGGCGCCTTCGTGCACTACGGCACCAGCGTCGGTGCCGGTGCCGTCGTCGGCACCGACGCCTTCCTGATGAAGGGCGAGGAGGTGTCCGCGAGTACCCGATGGGCCGGCAACCCGGCGACCGCTCAGACCGCAGGCGCTGCGGTGTCTGCGAGCCGGAGCCACCCCGCGCCGGCGACCATCTCCGCGCGGGCGGCGTCATGACCAGCCACGTCACCCACGTCGGCGGCCTGGGCGCGAGCGCGCGACCAGGCCCTGCGTCAGAGGACTTCTGGGCACCACGACTCCGCGCGGGAGGCTCGACGTCGATCCCCCGATGGGACGGTGTCCAGGACCCCGACGGGGGCGCGGAGGACGGCTCGGACAGCGTGGGAACCCATCTCGAGGTCGTTCCGGCGGACCTGGTCCGTGGGATCGAGGATCTCGCCGAGCGGCTGGACGTCTCGCCCGAAGCGTTCGTGCTGGCTGCCCACGCGCGCGTCCTCGGCGCCCTGACCGGTGAGGACGACGTCGTCGTCGGGCTGGCTGGTTCGCAGGATGCGGCGGCCGTGCCGGTGCACCTCTCGTGCGGGTCGGGTTCCTGGACCGACCTGCTCCTGGTCGCGGAGCGTCGCATCCGTGACGTCCTCGCCCATCCGGTCGGCGACCTGGCTGCCCTGGCCGCCCGGCTCGACGTCGCGCTCCCGGAGTTCGAGACCGCCGTGGTCCTGAGCCGGGCGACGGCCACCCCCCGGGACGGGGTGCTCCTCACAGTGACGATGACCGAGGGAGCGTTGCGGATCGCCTACCGCCGCAGCGCTCTTGACCCGTCCGCGGTGGCTCGGATCGCCGGGTACCACCTGCGGGCGCTGTCCGCAGCCGTCGGCTGGCCCGGCGCATCGCCCCAGGCGAACCAGCTGCTCTCTGCCGAGGAGCTCGACCTCCAGCTGCGCGGACTCAGAGGCCCGGCGCGGACCCTCCCCGACGTTCGTCCGCACCGGCTCATCGAGGAGCGAGTGCGCGCCCACCCCGACGCGGTGGCTGCGGTGCACGGTACGGACCAGCTCAGCTACGCCGAGGTCAACGCGCGCGCCAACCGCATAGCGCGAGCGCTGCTGGCTCGTGGGCTGCAGCGCGAGGACGTGGTGGCCGTCGTCACCGAGCGCAACCTGGACTGGTTGGTCTGCGTCCTCGCGGTGTTCAAGGCCGGTGGGGTCTACCTCCCGATCGAGCCGCACTTCCCGGCGGACCGGATCGCCACCACGCTCCGGAGGTCGGGCTCCGTGCTCGCGCTCAGCGAGGCGGCGAGCACCGCCACCCTTGATGTCGCGCTGGTGGCGGTCAACTCCGCAGGCGGGTCGGTGGCCGGCGGGCTCCCGGTCGAGCGGCTGCTCGTCGCTGCGGCGCTCGAGGAGGACCACCCCGCGGGCGACCTCGACGTCGAGGTGACGGCCGACCAGCTGGCCTACATCTATTTCACCTCCGGCTCGACGGGCGAGCCCAAGGGTGCGATGTGCGAGCAGGCTGGGTTCCTTAACCACCTGCTCGCCAAGATCGAGGACCTCGGCATCAGCGAGGGTGACGCAGTGGCCCAGACGGCGCCGCAGTGCTTCGACATCTCGCTGTGGCAGCTGGTCTCGGCCCTGCTCGTGGGCGGCCGGACCGTGCTGGTGCCCCAGGACGTCCTGCTCGACGTCGAGGTCATGGTCGACAGGGTCGTGGCCGAGCGGGTCGCGGTGCTGCAGGTGGTGCCGTCCTACCTCGAGGTCGTGATGACGTTCCTCGAGCTCCACCCACGCGAGCTCCCCGACCTCCGGACCGTGTCCGTCACCGGTGAGGCGGTGAAGATGGAGCTGGTCGAGCGCTGGTTCGCGGTCCAGCCCGGGATCGCGCTGGTCAACGCCTATGGTCTGACCGAGACGTGCGACGACACGAACCACGAGGTGATGCACCGCCCGCCAGCCGGCAGCCGCGTCCCTCTCGGTCGTCCGATCCGCAACGCGACGGTCTACATCCTCGATCCTGACCTCGCACCGGTGCCGCTCGGTTCGCCGGGCGAGATCGTCTTCTCCGGGGTGTGTGTCGGTCGGGGCTACGTCAACGATCCCGACCGGACGGCGCTGGCGTTCATGGACGACCCGCATGTCCCCGGTGCGCGCCTGTACCGCAGCGGCGACTTCGGGCGTTGGCGCCCTGACGGGACGCTCGACTTCCTCGGCCGGCGAGACACCCAGCTGAAGATCTCAGGTTTCCGCATCGAGATCGGCGAGATCGAGAACACCCTCCTGCGTGCGCCCGGCATCCGCGACGCCGCGGTGGTGGTCACCGACCGACCCGACGGCAGCCGGCACCTCGTCGGGTTCTATGACGCCGCGGAGGAGATCGATCCGGATCGGGTCCAGTCCCTCCTCGCCTCCTCACTACCGCACTACATGGTCCCGAGCACCGTTCACTGGCGCCGCGGACTTCCGTTGAGCCCCAACGGAAAGATCGACCGCAAGGCGCTGACCGCCCTGGCGGGGGAGCTCGACGAGGCCCAGGTGTCCGCACGGACAGTCCGTCCGCCGACGACGGTCAGTGAGGTGCGGGTCGCCGCCGCCTGGTCACGCGCACTCGGTGTGGACGCCAGGGACCTCGGGCTGGACGACAACTTCTTCGAACGCGGGGGCACCTCGCTGTCGGCCGTCAAGGTCGTCATCGGCCTCAAGCGTGCCGTCTCGCTCAAGGACGTCACCGCCCACCCGGTGCTGGCCGAGCTGGCCGCGGTGCTGGACGGCTTGAGTCCGGTGCGCACCGGTCTGCTTCAGCCGCTGGGCTCTGCCCGGCAGTCCGGCCCGGCGCGGCCTGTGCTGGTGTGCCTGCCGCACGCCGGCGGCAATGCGGTGAACTTCCAGCCGCTGGCTGCCGCGCTGCAAGCAGCCGGGTCCGACCTCGCGGTCTGGGCGGTCGAGCTGCCCGGCCACGACCTGAGCGGTGAGCGCGAACCGTTCGCCGACGTCGACGTGGTGGTGGCGCGGGTCTGCGCCGAGGTTCGCTCGCTCGTGACCTCAGGGGTGTCACTCTGGGGTCACTCGGCAGGAGCCGTCCTGGCGCTCGAGGTGGCGAGGAGCCTTGAGGGACAAGGCATTGCGGTGGACCGCCTGTTCCTCGGGGCGCAGCATGCCGGCACCGCGCAGTCCCGTCGTGCCGCGGCTCTGTCGCTCGAGGTCGTCAGTGACGCCGACCTGGCAGCAGGTCCGGCTGCGTCGGGCGACCTGACCGAGGACGACCCCGAGCGGGTCGCCCACCTCGGCGCCGCCTATCGGCACGACGTGCGCACCACCTGCGAGCGCCTCGCCCAGCTGCTGGCGGAGCCGTCGGTGCGCCGCGTGCAGGCGCCGGTCACCGCGGTCGTCGCCGTCGACGACGCGGCCACTGCGGACGCTTGCCGCCGGCACGGTGAGTGGCTCGCCGTCGCCGAGCGGGTCGACCTCGTCGAGCTCCCGCACGGTGGACACCACTTCCTGCGCACAGCGCCGTCGAGTGCCGCCGCCGCGATCGTCTCCTCGTCGGCCGCCGGACCGCCGAGAGCCCCTGCCCAGTCCACCCCCACCCCGAGGAACCCCTGATGCCATCGCTCGACCCCTTTGTCTCCGTCGAAGCACGCCGCGACGGGCCCACCCTCGTCCAGGCCGACCCGGACACCCTCGGCGCCGGCGCGTCGGACTGGGTGGCGGCCCACCGCGAGAACCTGCGTGGCCTCGTGGCCGAGCACGGGGGCATCGTCGTGCGCGGTCTGGGGCTGGCGACCGCCGGGCAGGTCGGCGAGGTCTTCGGGATCCTCGGGTCCGACCTGATGAGCGACGAGGAGGCCTTCGCCCAGCGCCGACAGTATGCCGACGGCGTCTACTCCTCGGCCGCGTGGCCCGACGCGCAGCAGATGTGTATGCACCACGAGCTGAGCTATCGGTGGGTGGTGCCGACCCTGGCGCTCTTCGCCTGCCTCGCGGCACCGGCCCAGGGTGGGGCCACCGGGCTCGCGGACGCGAGTGCGGTGCTCGAGGCGCTGCCCGCCGATGTCCTCCAGCGGTTCGAGCGGCACGGGTGGCTGCTCAGCCGGACCTATGGCGGCGACATCGGCCCGTCGGTGGGTGCAGCCTTCGGCACCGACGATCGTGCTGCGGTCGAGGCCTACTGTGCGGACAACCGGATCGAGTTCGAGTGGCAGCCCGGTGGAGAGCTACGCACGCGGCAGCGCCGACCTGCGGTGGTCCGCCACCCGGTGAGCGGTCGGCGGTGCTGGTTCAACCAGGTGGCCTTCCTGAGCGAGTGGACCATCGACCCCGAGATCCGCGAGTTCATGCTCGACATGTACGGCGCTGAAGGGCTGCCGTTCACCACCTCGTTCGGCGACGGTGAGCCGATCACCGAGGACGTGATCGCGCTGCTCAACCAGATCTACGAGGCGCAGACGGTGCGCGAGCCGTGGCAGGCGGGGGACCTCATGCTGGTGGACAACATCGCGACCGCACACAGTCGCGAGCCGTTCGAGGGCACCCGTGAGGTCCTGGTCGCGCTGGCCGACCCGCGCCGCCTGGACGAGCTCGCCCCCGACTTCGGCTGGGGCCGGTCATGACCGGAGGAGTGCCCCACCCGAGCGCGGCCGCGCCCGGTCCGGTGGTGGCCGTGCCGCCGTTCTCCGTCATCTCCGGCCGCCAGGTGCAGCAGGCCCTGGGTGGCCGCGAGCGCGAGATCATCGCGCTGGTCGAGCAGACCTACCGTTCGCACGGCGCGGGCGAGACGGTCAACCCGCCGTCGTACTTCCTGCGCTTCCCCGACCGGCCGTCCTCGCGGATCATCGCCCTGCCCGCAACGCTGGGCGGAGCCTCGCCCGTCGCCGGGCTCAAGTGGATCTCGAGCTTTCCCGACAACATCCGCTCGGGGGTCCCTCGGGCCTCGGCCGTGTTGATCCTCAACGATGCCGAGAGCGGATACCCGTACGCCTGCTTGGAGAGCTCGATCATCAGCGCGACCCGCACGGCGGCCTCGGCTGCCCTCGCGGCGGACTGGTTGAGCAGGGACCGGGCCCGGGCCAGGACGGTCGGGTTCTTCGGGACCGGGCTGATCGCCCGCTACATCCACTCGTTCCTGACCGCCTCCGGGTGGGACTTCGAGAAGGTCAACCTCTACGACACGCAGGCCGAGAGTGCCGCGGGCTTCGCCGGCTACCTGGACGAGACCGACGCGGCCGGGGAGGTGCGCGTCTGCGCTGACGCCGAGGACCTGATCCGCAGCAGCGACCTGGTCGTCTTCGCGACCGTGGCCGGCGCGCCCCACGTGCATGAGGTCGAGTGGTTCGGCCATCACCCACTGGTGCTGCACGTGTCGCTGCGCGACCTTGCGCCGGAGATCCTGCTCGCGAGCAGCAACGTCGTGGATGACGTCGACCACTGCCTCAAGGCAGACACGTCGCCGCACCTGGTCGAGCAGGTCACGGGGAGCCGTGACTTCCTGGCCGGCACCCTGCCCGAGGTCATCGCCGGGCGGGTCACCCTGCCCGCCGACCGCACCATCGTGTTCTCCCCGTTCGGTCTGGGTGTGCTGGACCTGGCGGTCGGAACCTTCGTGCACGACGTCGTCCGCGGTGCGGGTGACCTGCACGTCGTGGAGGACTTCTTCCACGAGCAGCGGCGGTTCGGGTGAGCGCCGCCGTCCTCCCAGCACCGCGGAACGCGCCATGAACCTGATCAGCTCTCCCGAGGAGTACCACGAGGACGCGCTCTACATCGACCTCCAGCCAAGCCTGGGATATGCCCTCAACCTCAAGCTCGAGGGCCTCAACCTTGCCGGCTCGATCAAGCTCAAGGCCGCCACCGAGATGCTCGACGCCGCCGAGCGTGGCGGCGTCCTCGGCCCCGGGTCGATCCTCGTCGAGTCGTCCTCGGGCAACCTCGGGGTCGCCCTGAGCATGCTCGCTGCGCGCCGCGGCTATGAGTTCGTCTGTGTCACCGACGCCCGCTGCAACCTGCCGACCCGGCAGATCATGGAGGCCTTCGGTGCACGGGTCCAGATCATCAGCGAGCCCCACCCGGTCACCGGATACCTCGGTGCCCGGCTCGACTACCTCCAGTCACTCTGCGACGCGGATGAGCGCTACGTCTGGCTGAACCAGTACACGAACCCGAACAACTGGGGAGCGCACTACCGTCGCACCGCTCCGGCGATCGCGCGGGACTTCCCCGACCTGGACGTGCTCTTCGTGGGCGCGGGCACCTGCGGCACCCTGATGGGTTGCGCCCGCTTCTTCCGCGAGTGGCGTCGGCCGGTGCACGTGGTCGCGGTCGACGCGGTCGGGTCGGTCACCTTCGGTGGCCCACCGGGTCGTCGGACGGTCCCCGGTCTCGGGTCGGGCCTGCCGTCCGCCGTGCTCGACCTCAGCTATGTCGACGAGGTGCTGCTGGTCGAGGAGGCGGACGCGGTGGTGGCCTGTCACCGACTGGCCCGATCGGGGTTCCTGCTGGGTGGGTCGACAGGCACGGTCGTGAGCGCGGCGATGCGGTGGCTGGCCGACCACGGCGACTCCTCCCCGACGGCGGTGGCCCTGGCTCCCGACCTGGGGGAGCGCTACCTCGACAACATCTACCAGCCGAGCTGGGTCGAAGGGATGTTCGGAGACCTCACCGTCAGGGGTTCGGTCGGTGCCGAGTCAGCCTGACCTCGCTCGCCTGACCTCGCCAGCCTGACTTCGCGCGGCTGACTCCGCCCTCCGGGGTCAGCGTCGGACCGCGACCAGCATCCCGTCACCGACGGGAAGCAGGGCCACGACGAGGTCGTCGCGGTCCCGCAGCTGCTTGCCGAGCTCGCGGAGGGTGACGGTGTCGGCGTCCCGTACGGCGGGGTCGGCCACCTTGTCGTGCCAGAGCATGTTGTCGAGCACCAGCAGCCCACCGCTGCGCAACAGCCTGAGCGCGTGCTCGACGTACTGGGGATAGGCCGGCTTGTCGGCATCGACGACGACCATGTCGTAGGCGCCGTCGGTCATCCGCGGCAGCACCTCCAGCGCCGCGCCGGCGATGACCCGCGTCCGCTGGTGGGCGACCCCGGCGTCCTGGTAGGCCTGCTTGGCCGCCGCTTGGTGCTCGGTGGCCACGTCGATGGTGGTGAGCACACCGTCGTCGGGCATCCCCTGCAGCAGCCACAGCCCGGACGTGCCGGCACCGGTGCCGATCTCCATGACCGCCTTGGGCGACGCCGCCGCCGCGAGCAGGCGCAGCACGGCGCCGGCTCCCGGACCGACGGGGGTCGCGCCGAGCTCCTCGCCGCGGCGGCGGGCGCCCTCGGCGACCTCGCTCTCGGTGACGAACTCCTCGGCATAGCTCCAGCTGCCCGGCTTCAGTGCGCTCATGGCGGCAACCCTACTGATGCGCGGAGGGCCCGCGAGACACAGTGGCGCCCCCCGGAACCGGCCTCCCAGCAAACGTTCAGGTTGCTCGGGAACCATTTTGGGTAGTAGCCCGTCAGTGCGGGGTGCAGGGAGAGCGTGGACCCACCACGCGCAGGGAGAGGTGAACCGCCGTGACGGCGACCGATCAGACCACCGTAGTGGTCGACCGCGCCCCGGGTCTGGACGAGGAGTTCCCGGGGTGGACGCCACCCAGCTGGGAAGAGGTCGTCGAGCTGCATTCGGCTCGGGTGTATCGCCTCGCCTACCGGTTGACCGGCAACGTGCACGACGCCGAGGACCTCACCCACGACGTGTTCATCCGCGTCTTCCGTTCGTTGCACTCCTACCGCCCCGGCACCTTCGAGGGCTGGCTGCACCGCATCACCACCAACGTGTTCCTCGACAAGATGCGTCGCAAGCAGCGCATCAGGTTCGACGCGCTGACCGATGAGGCGGCGGCCCGGCTCGCCAGCCGCGAAGCCGGGCCCGAGCAGGTCTATGCGGACACCCACTTCGACGACGACGTCCAGCGCGCGCTCGACGCTCTCCCTCCGGACTTCCGTGCGGCAGTAGTGCTGTGCGACATCGAGGGCCTCTCCTACGAGGAGATCGCCACCACGCTGGACGTCAAGCTCGGCACGGTCCGCTCCCGCATCCATCGCGGGCGCGCGCTGCTGCGCGAGGCGCTCGCCCACCGGGCGCCGGCCCGGCCCGAGGGTGGCGACGGACTCCTGGAGCGCGCACCCGAGCGGCCTGCCCGTCGACCGCAGATCCTGGGAGCACCGGTCGCGGGTCTGCAGTGAGCCGCCATCCCTCCCCCCGCTCTGCCTGCCTGGGCCCGCGGCTCGGGGACTACGTGGACGGCTCCCTGACATCGGTGGCCCTGCTCGACGTTGAACGGCACCTCGTGGTCTGCCTGGCATGCCGGCACGCCGTCGACACCGAACGACGAATGATCCTTGCCCTGCGCGGCTCCACTCCCGCGGTCCCGGGCGGTCTGCAGGCGATGCTGCTCTCGTTGGCCAGCCCCGTGGTCCCCGACGCGCCAGGGCGTTCCCCCCGAAGGCTACCGACGGCGCCGACCGCACCCCGGACCGTCCGCGCGACGATGTCGGTCGTCCCGGTCGTCGCGGCCGATGCCCCCGCGCAGCATCGCTCCGCGCTGAGGGCTGCGGTGTGCGCCGGACTGGCCGCCGGTGCCTCGGCCGCAGCCGCGTGGAGCCTCGGGGTGGGTGCCGTGCCCGTCCTGCCCGTCAATGCGGGTCAGGGCTCGCCCGTAGGCCCGGCGTACCGTTCGGTTCCCGCCGGAACCAGCGTCGCTCGTGGTGGCTCAGGTCGTGTCGGAGGTCAGTCCGCTCTGACGTCCGTCGTGGTGCCGGCGGTGGTGCTCCGGCCTTCGGTCGTCACCAGCGCGCCGTACGCGGCACAATCGAAGCCATGACCGACGAGCGCCCGAGCTGGGACGAGGAGCCACCGGCACAACCGGACGAGGCGACCGACCAGCCCGCACCGGTGGCTGCCACCCCCCCTCCCGAGCCGCCGGTCGCCCCAGATCTCACCGCGCCGCTCGACCTGAACCTCACCCAGGAGCTTCCACCGCCGCCCACGCAGTGGGCGGCTCCGGGGTCATGGGGGGAGTCGGGTGCGCAGTACCCCGCCGGGGGCTCCGTGGCCCCCGCATACCCTCTGACGGCCGAGTACCCGCAGCCGCCTGAGTACCCGCAGCCGCCTGAGTACCCGCAGTCGCCTGAGTACTCATCGCAGCCGCCTGAGTACCCGCAGTCGCAGGGGTCCTCGCAGCAGCCTGAGTACCCGCAGCCATGGGCCGCACCGGAGTACGGCATCCCCACCCACGACCCGCAGAGCTACACCGGCGCCGAGGGCGCGCCGCCGGTGTGGGCCGACACGGCCCACCCCGCGGCCTATCCGCTGATGTTCGACCCCGCGGCCTCGCCGCCGGGCGCTCCAGCGGCCTCCGAGCCGGCCGCCGTGCACGCCGCCGACCCAGGCGCATGGAGCGACCAGACGGGCTGGCCCCAGCCGGCAGCGCACGGCGCGGGGCAGCCCTCGACCGCGTGGCCCGTCGGCCCGGCAGCGGTGGGCGACGGGACCGCCGGTCCGCCGAAGGATGCTCCTGGACGGCGCGGTCCCGGCTGGGGAGCGGTCATCGGGATCGCGGCCTCGTGCGCGCTCGTCGCGGGGCTTCTCGGCGGTATCGCCGGCGGAGCCCTCGGTGGTGCCGACGGCTTCCTGCCCGACCAGCTCTCCGGCAACCTGCCCACTCCCGGTCGCGGTGCCACCGAGCGTCCCGAGGGGTCGGTCGCCAACATCGCGGCCAGGGCGCTGCCGAGCGTGGTCACCATCAAGGTCGCCGGCGCCGACGGCAACGGCACGGGGTCCGGCTTCGTCGCCGACGACCAGGGCCACATCATCACCAACAACCACGTGGTCGAGTCCGCCGCGGCCAACGGGTCCATCGACGTCGTCCTGTCGACCGGAGACCAGGTGAATGCCGTCATCGTCGGCCGCGACTCCTCCTATGACCTCGCGGTGCTCAAGGTCGAGCAGTCCGGTCTGAAGCCGCTGCCGATCGGCTCGTCGTCGGACGTCGTGGTCGGCGACCAGGTGATCGCCGTGGGAGCACCTCTGGGGCTGGACAGCACCGTGACCCTGGGCATCGTCAGCGCGCTCAACCGCCCGGTCTCTCCGGGGGGTGCGGGTGGACAGTCCTACATCAACGCCATCCAGACCGACGCCGCGATCAACCCGGGCAACAGCGGTGGGCCACTGCTCAACATGGCCGGTGAGGTGATCGGGGTGAACTCCGCGATCGCCAGGATCCCCGGTGCGGGCGACTCACAGAGCGGCAACATCGGGGTCGGGTTCTCGATCCCGAGCGACCAGGTCCGCAAGACGGTCGACCAGCTGATCCGGACCGGCAAGGCGGAGCACCCGGTCATCGGCGTCCTGCTGGACGCGCAGTACACCGGTGACGGCGCCCGTGTGTCCCCGGAACCGATGAACGGGCAGGAGCCGGTGACCAAGGGCGGACCGGCGGACACGGCCGGGATCCAGCCCGGGGACGTGATCCTGGAGTTCGAGGGGCGCCGGGTGATGGGCTCGGACGACCTCGTCGTCTCGATCCGTTCCAAGAGCGTCGGCGATCGGGTTACCCTGACGGTCCAACGCGACGGCAAAGAGATCGAGATCCCGATGACCCTCAAGGGCCAGGCAGGCAACTGACCGATGGTCGGTATCAACGGCCCCGAGTTCATCCTGCTCATCGTGGTCGCGATCGTCATCCTCGGCCCCGAGCGGCTGCCCGGCTACGCCGCGAAGCTTGCCCAGTTCGTGCGACAGGCCCGACAGATGGCTGAGGGCGCGCGCTCCCAGCTGCGCGAGCAGATGGGCCCCGACTTCGACGACATCGACTGGAGCCAGTACGACCCGCGCCAGTACGACCCGCGGCGGATCGTCCGCGAGGCTCTGATGGAGCCCTCAACGGGGTCGAAGGCGAACGCGATGGAGGCGGCGACACCGCCCCGCTCGGTGCCGGGGGAGTTCGATCCGGGCAGGCCAACTCCTTATGACTCGGACGCAACCTGAAGCAAGCGCGACGGGTCGACGCGGACAGACGTTAACCTGGGGTCATCCGGGGCTGTGGGGCTCTCGTGAATCCGTGGTGTTTGTGCCACAGTGCCAGTGAAGTATCAGGTTCAACCCTGGGGGAGAACGAGCAGATGAACGTGCACAGACCTCGCGCAGGCACTCCGCGCGTCGGGCGGGTCACTGCGGGGGTGGCCGCCGCTGCCGTGATCGTGGTCATGGGCGTCGGTGCGGGGGTGTCCGAGGCCGGCACCACCGCCCAGTGCGCGGGCCTGAAGGCCACCATCGTCGGGACCAACGGCCCCGACGTGCTGCGGGGAACACCCGGGCGCGACGTCATCGTCGGCCTCGGTGGCGACGACACGATCTTCGGTGGGGATGGTCGCGACACCATCTGCGGCGGTGGTGGGAGCGACATCATCGACGCCGGTGAGGGAAACGACACGGTCTTCGGCCACACGGCCTTTCAGGACGGCCCCGGCGCAGACACCCTCCTCGGTGGTGGCGGCAACGACTTCCTCAGTGGGAGCGGCGGCGGCGACCGAATCCTGGGAGGTCCCGGCGACGACGAGCTGCACGGATACTCCGACCCCGGCAAGTTCGACCCCGACCAGCGGTCCTCGGACCTGCTGCGTGGTGGGCCCGGCGACGACACCCTGATCCTGGCGAGCGGTCCGCGCGCCCTGCTCCTCGGCGAGGACGGCAACGACGTCATCATCCAGCTCGGGCATCCGGGTCAGTGCGGCGGCGGCAACGGCATCGACCGCATCGAGGGCTGCCCGCTGACCTACGGCGGCGACGGTCCCGACCTCCTCTTCACCCCCACCAACGTCGACTCACGGATCGTCGGCAGCAACGGCGACGACGTCATCGTGGTGCGGTCCGACCGGGGCCGAAGGCTTCACCACCTCATCGCGGCCGGAGACGGCGACGACGAGGTGCTGGTGTACTCCGCCGGTGACACCATTGCGTACGGCGGCGACGGCGACGATGTGTTCCGGGTCGTCAAGGGGCTGAGGCCCCGGCTCGTCGGCGGAGCCGGCCACAACCAGACCCGAACCCTGCCCGCGCGCTAGCAGCCCTGCTGGTCGGTGCCGGTGCTCGGCCCGGAGATGGCTAGCGCCCCGTGGGGGTGAGCCCGAGTGAGCGGCCCGCGAGCCCCCGGGAGCGGGTGCCGAGACCGCGCGCGATGCCGCGCAGCGCCACGGCAGCCGGGCTGTCGGGGTGCCCGAGCACGACGGGGAGGCCCTGGTCGGCGCCCTCGCGCAGCCTGGTGTCCAGCGGGATCTGGCCCAGCAGCGGAACCTCCGCGCCGATCGACCGCGTGAGCGACTCGGCCACGGACCGGCCACCGCCACTGCCGAAGATCTCCTGGCGCGAACCGTCTGGCAGCTCCAGCCATGACATGTTCTCGATCACCCCGACGATGCGCTGATGGGTCTGCAGCGCAATGGATCCCGCGCGTTCGGCCACTTCGGCCGCAGCCAGCTGGGGGGTCGTCACGACGAGAATCTCCGCCGTGGGGATCAGCTGGGCGACCGAGATGGCGATGTCACCGGTGCCCGGCGGGAGGTCGAGCAGCAGGATGTCCAGATCGCCCCAGAACACGTCGCCGAGGAACTGCTGGAGCGCGCGGTGGAGCATCGGCCCGCGCCAGACGACCGGTTGGTTGCCCGGGACGAACATGCCGATCGAGATGACCTTCACGTCGTGGCTCAGCGGCGGAAGGATCATGTCGTCGACCTGGGTCGGGCGGTGCTCGACCCCCAGCATGCGGGGGACCGAGAAGCCGTAGACGTCGGCGTCGACCACCCCGACACGAAGACCGCTCGCCGCCAGCGACGCGGCGAGGTTCACGGTGACCGAGGACTTGCCGACCCCGCCCTTGCCGGAGGCGACGGCATACACGCGGGTGAGGCTCCCGGGCTTGGCGAACGGGATCTCCTTCTCCGGAGCTCCTCCCCGCAGCTGGTCGCGCAGACCAGCACGCTGGTCATCGCTCATCACCCCGAGGGTGACGGCGACCGAGGAGACACCCTCCACACCCATGAGCGCTGCCGTCGTGTCCTTGGTGAGGGTCTCCTTCATCGGGCAGCCCGCGATGGTCAGCAGCACGGTCACCTCGACCCGCCCGTCGGCGTCCACCTCACAGCGCTCGACCATCCCCAGCTCGGTGATGGGCCGCCGGATCTCCGGGTCGTTGACCGTGGCCAGGGCGGCGCGCAGGTCGTCGTCGGAGACGGTGAGGGTGGGGGCAGACATACCCCCATGCTAGGTCGCCCCAGATCCACCCGAGGAACCGGAGGCGCGCTGAGTGGTGTCGGTCTCGTCACGGTGCCGCACCTCGAGCCCGCGCTCCTCGAGCTCTTCGAGCAGGGACCGCAGCTCGGAGCGCACGAAGTCGCGCGTCGCGGTGTCGCGCATGGCGATCCGCAGGGCCGCCACCTCGCGGGTGAGGAACTCGGTGTCGGCGAGGTTGCGCTCGTCGCGGGCGCGGTCCTGTTCCAGGGCGACGCGGTCACGGTCCGCCTGGCGGTTCTGGGCGAGCAGGATGAGGGGAGCTGCGTAGGACGCCTGCAGGCTGAGCATGAGGGTCAGGAAGATGAAGGCGTACGGGTCGAAGCGCAGGTCACGCGGGCCGACGGCGTTCCAGAAGATCCACACCAGCACGAAGAACGTCATCGCGATCAGGAACGCAGCGGTGCCCATGTAGCGGGCGAACTTCTCGCTCAACCGGCCGAAGGTCTCCTGGGAGACGCGCCGCGGTCGGGGCAGCAGCTGGCGCCGGGCCTCGCGGGGCTGGTCCAGCCGGGGTTCCCGCTCGCGTGCGGTGCGGTCCAGCCGCAGGCTCGGGCGGCTCGGGCGGCCCGGCTTGCGCGGACGCTCGCGCTCAGCCACGGGTGACCTCGTGCCGAACCTCGCGCCAGTCGTCGGGCAGGATGTGGTCGAGGACGTCGTCGACCGTGACTGCGCCGACCAGCCGGCCGTCGGTGTCCACCACCGGAAGCCCGACGAGGTTGTATGTCGCGAGCATGCGGGTGACCTCGCCGAGCGGGGCCTCGGGGCGCACGGGGTCGACCCCCTCGTCCAGGATGCCCCCGATCGCGCCGTGCGGTGGTTCGCGTAGCAGGCGCTGGATGTGCACCATCCCGAGGAACCGGCCGGTGGGCGTCTCGAGGGGCGCTCGGCAGACGAAGACCGTGGAGGCCAGTGCGGGAGAGAGGTCCTCGTGGCGGACGACGGCCAGGGCCTCGGCGATGGTCGCCTCGGGACCGAGGACGACCGGCTCGGTCGTCATCATGCCGCCTGCGGTGTTCTCGTCGTAGGCCAGCAGCCGCCGCAGCGGGGCCGCCTCGTCCGGCTCCATCAGCTGGAGCAGCTGCTCGGCCTGCTCTGGCGAGAGCTCGGAGAGCAGGTCGGCCGCGTCATCGGGCTCCATCGCCTCGAGCACGTCGGCGGCGCGTCCGGTCGGCAGCGTTGCCAGGATCTCGACCTGGTCGTCCTCGGGAAGCTCCTGGAGGACGTCGGCGAGCTTGTCGTCGTCGAGCGCGGCGGCGACCTCGGCGCGACGCTGAGGGGGCAGGTCGTGGATCACCTCGGCGAGGTCGGCCGGCTTGAGGTCCTGGTAGGCCTCGAGCAGCTTGGCAGCGCTCTGGCCGGCGCCCGTCAGGTGCAGGCCGGTGACGTCCTCGATCGACACGAGCATGGTCGCGCCACGCCGACGCCGGAACGGTGAGCGGGTGACGCCCGGGGTGCCCTCGCGGCAGAACGCCTTGGAGACGGCCCAGTCACGGGTTCGTTCGCGCTCCATCGCGATGTCCTCGATGGTGGCCGCCACCGGACCATCGGCGGAGCGGACGGTCACCGGGCGCTCCAGCAGCTCGGCCAGGACGAGCGTCTCGCTGCCCCGCTGCTCGAACCGGCGCATGTTGACCAGCCCGGTGGTGATCACCTGTCCGCCGTCGACGGAGGTGACGCGGGTCATCGGGACGAACACCCGCCGCCGACCGGGAACCTCGACGACGAGCCCGATGACCCTCGGCCGGATGCGTGACACGCTGAAGGTGACGACGACGTCTCGCACCCTGCCGACCTGGTCGCCGAGCGGGTCGAACACGCTCAGTCCGGCCAGCCGGGCGATGAAGACGCGCGACGGTGTGCTCACCAGCTCAGGCTATCTGCGAGGGCCGGCGCGCCCGCGTAGGCCACGGCCGTGATCGCGACGAACCCGCCGGCGGCTCCTTGCGCGTCCACCTCGACGCAGCGGGACGCTAGCGCCGGCCGCGGAGCCGGCGGCGACGCTGCGGGCGACCACCGAGGTGCCACGGGCGCCAACGGCTCGTGGTCGCAGCCGTGGTGACGGGCGCGGCGGCGCCGGACTCCTCCAGATACCGTCCCGGACGCTCCAAGGGCGAGCCGAACGGGGTGAGGGTGCGGATCGTGCAGTGCTGCGCCCAGCGTGTGGTCGCGTCCTCGGTCGCGTTGAGCCGCTCGGCCCGCAGGATGGCCGCGGCGGACGACCACTCGGGGTCCTCCGGGACGATCTCGCGGACGGCGGCAGGCACTGATAGCAGGCGACCGCCGCTGTCCTTGCTGCGGAACACCACGACCACCCGCTCGGGCAGCCACGGCAGGGTCTGCTCGCCGGGCCCGGAGACCACCAGCAGCCGTTCGCCGTCCCACGCGTGCCAGGCCGGCCAGGCCCGGTCGCCGGGCACGTCGACCCACACCAGGCCGGATTTGGTCGCTGCCTCGTTGACCAGGGCGGTGATGTTCAGCGGCGGGAGGGGCGCAGCGTCGCTCACACCGTGAACTGTGTCATAACCCTCCGGCGATCGGCGCTGCTAACGTCGCGGCGCTGGCCCACCCCGAGCACCGACGCACGGAAGGTTCGAAGATGCGCAGCCCCAAGGACTTCTTCTCCCCGCTGGCCGCTGGCGCGCCCCGGCCCGTCCTCGAGGTCCCCGCGCGGCCTTCGCGGGTCATCCACTTCTTCGACCCGAGCAACCCCAAGATGTCGGCCAAGGTGCCAGACCTCGTCGGCACCGTCGACATCCTGCTCGGCAACCTCGAGGACGGCGTGAAGGCCGGCAACAAGGTGGCCGCACGCGCCGGTCTGGTCGAGGTGGGCACCGGGACGGACTTCGGCGACCACACCCAGCTGTGGACCCGGATCAACTCCCTGGACTCGCCCTGGGCGCTGGACGACCTGCTCGAGCTGGTCCCGGCGATCGGCGACAAGCTCGACGTGGTCATGGTGCCCAAGGTGCAAGGAGCCGAGGATATCCACTACGTGGACCGGCTGCTGGCCCAGCTGGAGGCCAAGGCCGGGCTCCATCGCCCGATCATGGTGCACGCGATCCTGGAGACAGCCCGAGGCGTCGCCAACGTCGAGGAGATCTGCACGGCGAGCCCTCGCATGCAGGGCCTGTCGCTCGGCCCCGCCGACCTCGCCGCCGACCGCCGGATGAAGACCACCCGCGTCGGCGGTGGGCACCCCGGGTACCTCGTCCGCCAGGACCCTGACGCGGACGCCCCTGACGCGCCACGCGCGACCTACCAGCAGGACCTGTGGCACTACACGATCGCGCGGATGGTGGACGCGTGCGCAGCATCCGGCATCCTGCCGTTCTACGGTCCGTTCGGTGACATCAAGGACACCCAGGCGTGCGAGGACCAGTTCCGCAACGCCTACCTCCTCGGTTGCGTCGGCGCGTGGTCGCTGCACCCCGTGCAGGTCGCGATCGCCAGGAAGGTCTTCAGCCCGTCCGCCGAGGACGTCGCGCACGCCCGGCGCGTGGTCGAGGCGATGGGCGACGGCACCGGCGCGGTGATGCTGGACGGCCGGATGGAGGACGACGCGAGCCTCAAGCAGTGCCAGGTGATGATCGCGCTCGCCGACCAGCTCATGGCGACCGACCCGGAGCTCGCCGAGCGGTACGCCGAGGCGTCGGAGGGTGGGAACTGATGGCCGCCGCCCCTGGCGCGCTGCGTCCGCGCCGGTCGGTGCTGTACATGCCGGCGTCGAACGAGCGCGCGCTGGCGAAGGCCAAGACGTTGGCGACCGACAGTCTGATCCTCGACCTCGAGGACGCAGTCGCCCCGGACTCCAAGTCCCAGGCGCGCGAGAATGCCTGTGCCGCAGTCGCATCGGGTGCCTATGGGCGGCGTGAGCTGACCATCCGGATCAACTCCGTGGGCACCGAGTGGCACGAGGACGACCTGCGCGCCGCGGCCGCGGCCGGGCCGGACGGGATCGTCGTGCCCAAGGTCGGCTCGGCCCAGGAGGTGCGCGACCTCGTCGCCGCGATGCAGGCCGCGGGCGCGCCTGACCACACCATGCTGTGGGCGATGGTCGAGACGCCGGTCGCGATGCTCCACTGCGAGGAGATCGCGGGCGCCTCCGATCGGCTCGCCGTCCTCGTGATGGGAACCAACGACCTCGCCAAGGAGCTGCGGGCCGAGCACGTGCCCGGACGCCAGCCGCTGCTGACCGGGCTGGGACTGTGCGTGCTCGCCGCCAGGGCGACCGGGAGGGTCATCCTGGACGGTGTCTACAACAACGTGCAGGACGCCGAGGGCTTCGCGGCCGAGTGCGAGCAGGGCCGGCAGATGGGCTTCGACGGCAAGACCCTGGTCCACCCGGGCCAGATCGAGCCGTGCAACGCCGCCTTCGCGCCGAGCATGAAGGCCGTCGAGGAGGCTCGCTCGACCTTGGAGGCGTGGGAGGCCGGTGCCGGCAGCGGCGTGGTCACGCTGAACGGCCGGATGGTCGAGGCGCTGCACGTGGAGATCGCTCAGCAGACGCTGGCGCTGTACGAGGCGATCCGCGCGCTGGACGACGCCACCTGAACTCGTCGCGCTGCAGTCACGCACGGGAGACCGCCGGCTGGCTGCGCCTTCGGGTTTCTTTCAGATAACGGCCGCGCGTGAGGCAACCGGATCGGCCTGCTGCGCGTCAGCATGAGTGAGGCGCTCCTCGGGGGCGCTCGTCCTCGCCCCAGGAAGGGACCCATGCGCACCGCACCGCACCGTCGTACCGCCCGCCGCCCTGCCGTCGTCGCTGCTTCCGGGCTGGTCGTGGCCGCAGTGCTCGGGGGTTGTGGGCTGGTCACGACGGGTTCTGGCTCGGCGGCAGGGCCGACGGTCACCACTTCCACGACGCCGACCCTGGAGCCGACCACGCCGGCGCCCACGACGAGTGCCCCGACGACCAGTGCGCCGCCGACCAGCTCACCGTCGGCGACGCCGACCACCACGCCGGCCAAGCCCAAGCCCACACCCGAGCCCACACCCAAGCCCAAGCCGCCCGTGAATCCCGACCTCATCAAGGCCGGCGAGAAGGGTGCCCACGTCCTGGCCCTGCAGAAGCGGCTGAGCGCGCTCGGGTACTGGCTGGGCAGGCCCGACGGCACCTACGGCGATCTGACGGCGCAGGCGGTACTGGCCCTGCAGAAGACCGCCGGGATCGGCCGCGACGGGACCTTCGGCCCCGCCACCAAGCGGGCGCTCGCCGCCGGAACCCGGCCCTCGCCACACTCGCGCTCCGACGGCATGGACATCGACCTGGCCAGGCAGGTCATGACCATCGTCCGTGGCGGCAGGGTGACGATGATCCTCAACACCAGCACCGGCAGCGGGCAGTCCTACACCCAGCAGGGCAGCCAGCACGTCGCGGTGACGCCCGCCGGGAGCTACACCACGTTCCGCAGCGTCAACGGCGAGGACCACGCCCCGCTCGGGGTGTTGTGGCGACCGCGCTACTTCAACAACGGCATTGCCGTGCACGGGTACACCAGCGTGCCGGCCTACCCCGCCTCGCACGGTTGCGCCCGGGTGAGCAACCCGGCGATGAACATGCTGTGGGACACCAACCTGATGCCGATCGGCGGACGGGTGACCGTCTTCTAGGTCCGTTCCCGCCCAGAGCTGCCCGCCACAGGGCACTGCAGACGGGCCACCCCGCACGGGGTGGCCCGTCTCGCGTCCCGGCTCAGGCCAGGAAGCGGGAGAACACGCGATACATGAAGTCGGTGCCCTTGGCCAGCGACGCCGTGAAGATCCGTTCGTTGTTGCCGTGCATGCCGACCAGCTGGTCGTTGTCGATGACGTAGGGATAAACGCCGTACCCGGGTATGCCCCGCTCGCGCCACGGCCCGAGGCTGGTGCCGGCCTCGAACAGGGCCGGGGAGAACCGCGCCTTGGGATAGGTCTGCACCGCGGCCTGCGAGATCGCTTGGTAGAGAGGGGTGTCCAGGTCGGCGGGCTCGGTCGCCCACGTCTGGTCGAGCGCGTCGAGGTAGTCCGCCTCGCTGGTGCCCTCCGGGGCAGCGAGCACGACCTCGACGTCCCTGGACGCCAGCTTGGCCCGGAGGGCGGCAAGGAAGTCGCGAGGCTTCTGCGAGCCACCGGGGATCCCGCGGCAGTTGAGCCGGACGTGGGCCTCGGACGGGATCACGTTCTCCTTGTAGCCGGCGTCCTCGATGACGAACGACATCGTCGTGCGCATCAGGGCCGCGTGGAGGAACGGGTAGTCCGAACCCTTCACCACCAACCGCGCTGCCCGCTCCAGCTGGGACTGGCTCGAGGCCGAGAGCATCAGCCGGATCGACTTGGCCCAGTACGCGTCGTCGGTCGCCTGGGCCAGGGCCCTGAAGTAGGCGCGGGTCACCGGGGTGAGTGTGGCCGGTGCTTTCCAGTCCCCGATGTCGGCGACTGCGCGCGACAGCCCCACGATCGCCGAGTCAGGCATCGGCTTGGAGGAGTGCGTCGCGGTGCCACGGGCGTACAGGTCGATGTTGAAGTACACCTTGTCCTGCCGCGTGACCGTGATGAGCATCGGTGTCGTCCGGTCGGACTGGGCGAGCATCCACCCGCCCTCGGTGAGGACCATGCCGCAGTCGAGCAGGTCGAAGTGGTTCTCGGCGAGCCAGCGTGAGCCGTACGCGCCGGCCTCCTCGTCGCAGTCGGTCAGCACGATGATGTCCCGCTCGAACCGGTGACCCTCGGCGACGTGGCGCAGCAGCGCGGAGATCGACGCGGCGTTGGTGCCCTTCATGTCCAGTGCGCCTCGGCCGTACACCTCCCCGTTCCTCACCACACCAGCGAACGGGTCGACGTCCCAGTTCTCCCGCTCGACCGGGACGACGTCGGAGTGTCCCAGCAGCAGCACCGGCGCAGCCGAGGTGGTGCCCTCGATGCGGGCGATGAGGTGGACGTTGTCCGGTTGTGGCGTCGGGATGATGCGGGTGTCGACGCCTGCTCCGTGCCAGACCGAGCGCAGCCACTCCGCGTGCGCCCGGGTCTTGCCGCCCTCGCCGAAGTTCTGGGTGTCGAAGGAGAGCATCTTTCGCAGCATCCGCAGGGAGTCAGCGGGGTCGGCGGGCAGCGCGCTCGTCGCGCTGGTCTTCGCAGCGGCGTTCGTGTCGAGCGTCAGCTGACCGGCCCCGAGGCTTGCCGCTCCCAGGGCACCGGCGGCGGCGACACCGCCGCCGTGGAGCAGGAACGAGCGCCGGTCGAGGGCGGCGGGGAGGGGAGAGGCGGGGGAGGGATGGGGCGTGGTCATGGGCACGGTCTCCGTTCACGTCGGTGTGAGGCTGGCCCCCCGACCCTGCCCGAATTCAGCGGGTTCATGGCGTTTCGCCCGGCTCGATCGATGAGCGGTAGGCACCGTGGTCCAGGCGGTGGGAGAAAAGTGCCGAGCGGAGGCAACCATCCAGGGCTCCCGCGCGTCTTGGTGGGTGCGGGAGTTCTCAGGGGACTTCACCGCGCACCAGGGGCGCGAGAGCGCCGGGTCTTCCAGGTCCCGGCGCTCTCGTCGTGTCCGGGCCATGGCCACGATCAGGCTCGCCCCGGGCTGCGGCAACGGTTCTCCTCCGCTGGACGGGTCGCGGCTACCACCTCGACGTCGCCGCAGCAACGAGGTCGCCGAGGAGCTCGCCTCCGTCGACCTCCAGCCCCCTGGAGACGAACCACCGAACCATGTTGGTCACGTCGCGCTCGAGGTACTCGAACCCGCGAGGGTTGCCGATGACGTCCACGATCTGCGGCCAGTCGATGATGACCAGGCGTTCACCGTCCAGCAGGACGTTGTACGGCGAGAGGTCTCCGTGCGCCCAACCGCGTTGAGCGAGAACGGTCAACGCTTCCCGCAGCTGCTCGAACAGCTCGGCCAGCAGGGCCCGCTCAGGCCGGGTCTGGACGAGCCGGGGGGCGGCGACGCCGCTGGTGCCGATGAACTCCATCAGCATCTCGGCGTTGTCGAGCTGGACCGGGTACGGCACGGGTAGCCCGAGCCCCCACAGCGTCCCGAGCGCCTCGAACTCGGTCATGGCCCACTGGCCGGCGATCATGGCCTTGCCGAACTCGGTCCGACGAGCCATGGCCCGGCTCTCGCGGGACCGGCGGACCCTGCGCCCCTCGACGTAGCCGGCGTCGCGGTGGAACATCCGATGGTCGTGGCTGCGGTACCGCTTGGCCGCGAGGTAGGAGTCCACGAGCGGTTCGGAGGTGCCGTCGGGCACCCACCGCCGGACGACGTGGACGTCGGCCTCCTTGCCGGTCTTCAGGATGCCGAGATCGGTCTCGACCGCTCCGAGACTGGTGATGACCCAGTCGGGTCGGGGGGTCGGGCCGTGGGTGGCGCCGTCCCACGAGGACCAGCGCTCACCCTCGGGTGGTGCGTCGGGAAGGCTGTCGAACGAGAACTCGTCGTGCTCCTGGAACTGGTGCAACGGAAGACTCCTGTGAGAAGAGGAACAGGGCGCGGGAACGGCCCAGGACGGTCGTGGACATGTCACGCCTCCTCGGAGTCAGTGCACCGGGCATGGGCCGGCACGGTTCGCGGTCAGGATGACAGAGCGCGGGCGATGGGTGCCACCGGTTTTCCTCGGCCGCACGTCGAGCCGAGCCCAATGGGGGCCGTGCCGGCCCCCTTCAGTGCCCGTCAGGCCTGAGATGACAGTCGGTCCAGGTCGCGCCTGCAGAACCCGTGGTGAGCCCATTCCTCGTCGAGCACGGTGCCGAGGCACTGCCGCACCGTCCGCCCGTTGGCGTACGGGGGCCACCTGCCGTCGTCGGGCACCGGCGCGGTCTGCGCGAGCTGGTCAGGGGTGACGTCAGCCAGCCAAGTCTCGATCTCCGAAGCCTGCCGGCCTCGCAAGGCGAGCACCTCGTCGAGGCTCGGAGGCGCGAGCGGGTCGAGCCCGTCCTTGTCCTGGTCCATCACCACCGGAGGACCCAGCCCCATGGGCGTGAACCGCTCGGTGAGCCCGAGCACGCAGCGACGAAACCAGGAGTCGTGCACGAAGACGAGGTGACGCAGGGTTTCGAGCATCGACCATTCGCCGTCGACGCGGTGATGTTCGCTGCCCTCGGGCATGGACCGGACTTGCTCGGTGGTGATCGCCCAGTCCTCCCGCAGCTGTCGCCAGGCCCCTTGCAGGTCGGCCGGCTGATCGGAACGGAGCAACAGCCGAACCGGGTGACGGCGATCGAGCTCCGCCTCGACATACGGCATCACCTCGACCCCGTTCACCACGAGATGGGTGACCAGACCGTCGATCTCGGCGCCCTGCATGACCACGCCGACCATCCGTGCTCCACTCAGGTCGCACTCGCGGAACTCTGCGCCGGTCAGGTCCTCGTCGTCGAAGCGTCGCATGCCGACAGGCTAGGCCGCGGCGCAGGCGACCCGGATCATGCCGCATCCTTGTGCCCGTCCACCATCGACAAGCTCCCCGGAGGACCGTTGAAACTCCTGCTCACCTCAGGTGGCGTCACGAACTCCAGCATCCGCGGGGCGCTGGTGCGGCTCCTCGGCAAGCCCATCGAGCAGTCTCGCGCCCTCGTCGTCCCGACGGCCCAGTGGGGTCACCCGATGTGCGGTCCGGGGTCGGTACGCGGCCTCATCGCCTCCGCGCCCGGCTTCGAGCACATGACCGGCCTGGGTTGGGGGTCGCTCGGCGTCCTGGAGCTCACCGCGCTGCCCAGCATCGGGGCGGAACGGTGGATCCCCTGGGTCCAGGAGGCCGACGTGCTGCTGGTCGACGGGGGCGACGCGACGTACCTGAGCCACTGGATGCGGGAGTCGGGGCTGGCCGACCTGTTGCCGTCGCTGCCCGACACGGTCTGGGTCGGCGTGAGTGCCGGGAGCATGGTGATGACGCCGAGGATCGGGACGTACTTCGTGCAGTGGCCGTCCGCCCCCGACGACCGGACCCTGGGTGTGGTCGACTTCTCGATCTTCCCCCACCTGAACCTCTTCCCGACGAACACGCCCGCGGACGCGGAGCGATGGGCGGCCGACATCGGCGGCCCGGCGTACGCCATCGACGAGCAGACCGCCATCACGGTCGTCGACGGCTCCGTCGACGTGGTCTCCGAAGGTCAGTGGACAGCGTTCGGGATGTAGGCGCGTTGCGCTCCGTCCGGTCGGTGGTCGCCGTCACACGTGGTGACCATCACGGCCGGTGCCGCGGATGTGGGCGAGCCGGGCTCGGCATACTCGCTGGTGAGCCCAGTGCCCCGAAGACGTGAAGGCGGAAGACGCGATGTCGCGACTGCAGCAGACCGATGGCCTCAGTGAGGAGCAGCAGGAGCTGCTCAAGCTGGTGCGCCAGTTCGTCGACGAGCAGATCATCCCGGTCGCGACCGAGCTGGAGCACGCGGACGAGTACCCCACCGACATCGTCGAGGGCCTGAAGGAGATGGGCATCTTCGGGCTGATGATCCCCGAGGAGTACGGCGGGCTGGGGGAGTCGCTGCTGACCTATGCGCTGTGCGTCGAGGAGATCGCGCGAGGCTGGATGAGCGTCAGCGGCATCATCAACACCCACTTCATCCTCGCCTACATGCTGCTGCAGCACGGCACCGAGGAGCAGAAGCAGAGCTACCTGCCGCGCATGGCGACCGGTGACCTGCGCGGCTCGTTCTCGATGAGCGAGCCCGGCTGCGGGTCGGACGTCGCGGCGATCCGGACCAAGGCGACCAAGGACGGCGACGAGTACGTCATCAACGGCGAGAAGCTGTGGATCACCAACGGCGCCACCTCCAACTTCCTCGCGGTGCTGGTCAAGACCGACGAGGGCTCGGACAGTGTGTATCGCAACATGACGACCTTCCTGGTCGAGAAGGAGCCCGGAATCGGTCCTCAGGACGGTGCGCTGGGCGGGGTACTGACGGTGCCCAAGAAGATCGAGAAGATGGGCTACAAGGGCGTCGACTCGACCGGGGCGGTGTTCGACAACTTCCGGATCAGCGCCAAGCAGATCCTGGGCGGCGAGTCCGGTCGTGGCTTCTACATCATGATGGACGGCGTCGAGGTGGGTCGCGTCAACGTGGCCGCCCGCGCGTGTGGCGTCGCGCGTCGCGCCTTCGAGCTCGGCATCAGGTACGCCCAGGAGCGGGAGGCGTTCGGCAAGAAGATCGCCCAGCACCAGGCGATCATGTTCAAGCTCGCCGACATGGCCACCAAGGTCGAAGCCGGCCACCAGATGATGGTCAAGGCCGCGCGGCTCAAGGACTCCGGCGCTCGCAACGACCTCGAGTCAGGTATGGCGAAGTACCTTGCTGCGGAGTACTGCTCGGAAGTCGTGCAGGACAGCTTCCGCATCCATGGCGGGTACGGCTATTCCAAGGAGTACGAGATCGAGCGCCTCATGCGCGAGGCCCCGATGCTCCTCATCGGCGAGGGGACGGCCGAGATCCAGAAGATGATCATCGGCCGTCGCCTCCTGGAGGACTACGCCCTCAAGGGCTGAGGCGGCTCCCCGACTCAGAGGGTCGGCGGGGCCTGCGGGGGCTGCTGGCCGGTACGGTCGTTGGCGATCGCCTGGCGCGCGTCCTGAGCCTGCTGGGCCTGGCGAGCCAGTGCCTCCTGGCGCCGGGCCTGCTCGACCTCGGCCTGCGCAGCGCGCATCGGGTCCAGCTGGGTCAGCATCTCGCGGGCCTGCTGGGCGAACTTGTGCTCCACCAGCACTTCGTACCTGGTCGCCACCACCTGGCTCACCGAGGTGAAGTCGCGCTCGCCGCCGCGGTTGGTCAGCCGGTAGGTGATCATCGCCCAGACGACTCCGAACGCCGCGCCGAACAGGACGGTGGACACCACCGACACGACCGCGCTGCCGGTGCTGCTGCCGAACAGGGCGAACACCATCCCCACGAAGAACCCGAGCCAGGCGCCCGACAGCACGCCGCCCATGGCGACCTTGCCGCGAGTCAGTCGTCCGGTGACTCGCTCGAGCTGCTTGAGGTCGGTGCCGACGATCAGCACGTTCTGCACCGGGAACTCGTGGTCGGACAGATAGTCGACGGCCTTCTGCGCGTCGGCGTACTCGTCGTAGACCCCGAGTGACATGGGGTAGTCCAGCGACAGGGCCGAACGCATTCCGGGACCGGGACCGCGGGTGGGCTGCGTGCTCATGCGGCCCAGTGTGTCAAAGATGGCTGGGAGTTTGCTGGGCCGTGATTCTCCCCACCAACGGGTGCACGGGCGTAGCGTCCATCCATGAGCGAGCCCGAGGCACCGCAGGTGGTTCCCTTCGAGGTGGCGCCCGAGCGGGTGCTGTGCATCGCAGCACACCCCGACGACATCGAGTACGGCACCGCGGCGGCAGTTGCCGGCTGGGTGAACCACGGCGCGACGGTGACGTACTTCCTGCTCACCCGGGGTGAGGCCGGGATCGACACGATGCCCCCCGACGTGGCCGGCCCGACGCGCGAGCAGGAGGAACGCGCCGCTGCTGCGGTGGTAGGGGTCGACGTGGTCGAGTTCGCGGAGCACTGTGACGGGGTGGTCGAGTACGGCGTGGGCCTCCGGCGCGACATCGCGCGCGAGATCCGTCGGCGCAAGCCCGACCTCGTCCTGACCGGTGGCTTCGAGCTGCGATGGCCAGGTGGGCCGGTGAACCAGGCCGACCACCGGGCGGTGGGCCTGGCGACCCTTGATGCGGTGGCCGATGCCGGCAACCGCTGGATCTTCCCCGAGCTGGCCGAGGAGGGCCTGGAGCCGTGCCACGTGAAGTGGCTGTGCATCAACGGGTCGTCGACCCCGACCCACTACATCGACGTGGGCGAGTACTTCGACGCCGCCGTCGCCTCGCTCGAGGAGCACCACGCGTACAACGACGCCCTGCCCGAGGACTTCCCGAAGCCGCCGCAGCTGCTCGAGTTCATCCTCGGTGGCGGAGGACGGACGGCGGGGGTCCGGCACGCGCTGCTGCTCGACGTCATCGAGCGGTAGGACCCCCCCGGTCCTGGTGTCAGGCCACGGGCGTGGGAGTGGGCAGCCCGGTGCGCTCGAAGAAGGCCTTCAGGTCGCGCAGCCCGCGCAGCCCGTCGGCCAGCCGGACCGAAGCCGTGCCCTCGGTGAGCTCCAGCGTCTGGTCCACCTCGCGGTGGGTCAGGCCGCCGAAGTAGGCGAGGTGCAGGGCGCGCTGCTGGGTCACCGTGAGCCGCGTCATGCACCGGGTGAGGGTCCCCGAGGGACCGGGCGGTGCAGCGGGTGCGGTGTCGGGCTCCTCGGTGGCGACCTGCAGGATGCCTGCCCGACGCTCGCGCTCGCGGCGGCTCTCCAACGGCATCTCGCGCACGGACAGGGTCGCGGCGCGGTGGGTCACGCCGAGCAGCCAGGCCAGCGGACTGGTGTCCTTGCCGGGGACGAGGCCGTCCCAGACCGCTGCATACACCTGCCGGGTGAGCTCCTCGGCGCGCGCCCGGTCCTGCAGCATCCGCAACGCCAGCCCGTACACCTGGGATGCAGTGCCGTCGTACACCTCGAGGCAGGCCGCCGGGTCGCCGGTGCTGGCGCGCAGCACGAGCGCGGACAGCGCGGCGTCGCTCGGCTCGGCGGCCTCGAGGTCGGCGTCGGACATGAATCTTCTCGTCTCGGTACTGGGGGCCCAGCGGGCGGGGCAGGAAGGAGTGGGGCTGCCCCGCTGCGTGGATCGGTCGGTACCAGCACACCACAGGTTGGCGATCGCGGCACCGAATCCAGCAGAATGAACTTGGTGGGCCAATGAAATGGCTACCCGGAAGTTGGCAGTACGATGAGAAGGTGACCGAAACCACCACCGGGAACACCGGCCCGGCCGCGGATCACCTGGCCGTCGATGATCGGGTGTGCCTCGCGCTCTACGCCGCCTCGCGAGCGATGACCGCGCGCTATCGGCCGCTGCTGACCGAGTTCGACCTGACCTATCCGCAGTTCATGGTGCTCGCCGTCCTCTGGGAAGGCGGGCCGCAGGACGTCACCACCGTTGCGGAACGGCTGTCGCTGGACGCCAGCACGCTGTCACCCCTGCTCAAGCGGCTGGAGAGCAGCGGCAAGGTGACCCGCAAAAGGGACGTCGTCGACGAGCGCCGCGTGATCGTGGACCTCACCGAGGCGGGTGCCGCGCTCGAGCAGCGCACCTCACACATCCCCTCGAAGATCTGCGAGGCCACCGGGCTCGAGTCCGACGCGCTGGCCGACCTGGTCAGTCAGGTCAAGACGCTGACCGAGAACATCGGGGCCAGTCAGCCCCGGATCTGAGCGATCCAGGCTTCGACAGCCTCGGACGTGCGGGGCATCGACGCGGAGAGGTTCTCGTTGCCGTTCGCGGTGATGAGGATGTCGTCCTCGATCCGCACTCCTGTGCCACGGAAGCGCGGCGGGGCCAGGAGATCGTCGGACTTGAAGTACAGTCCCGGCTCGACGGTCAGCACCATGCCGGGCTGGAGCTCGGCGTCCATGTACTCGGCACGGGTCGCCAGGGCGCAGTCGTGCACGTCGATCCCGAGGTGGTGCGATGTCCCGTGGCACATCCAACGCCGGTACTGCATCCCGTGGTCCTTGTCGAGCACGTCCTCGACGGTCAGGCCCTCGGGGAGCAGCCCCCAGGCCACGAGGTGCTCGACGATGACCCGGGTCGCGGCGGAGTGGATGTCGGAGAACTTGTTGCCGGGCTTCGCGGCGGCGATCCCGGCCTCCTGCGCGGCATACACCGCGTCGTAGATCTCGCGCTGGGCGTCGGTGAAGGTGCCGTCAACGGGCAGCGACCGGGTGATGTCGGCGGTGAAGAGCGACTCGACCTCCACGCCGGCATCGAGCAGCAGCACGTCACCGGGCTCGACCTCGCCGGTGTTCTTGACCCAGTGCAGCGTCGTGGCGTGGTCGCCCGAGGCGCAGATCGAGTCGTACCCGACGCCGGAGCCCTGGTGGCGCGCGTGGAGCCCGAAGGTGCCCTCGACCCACCGCTCGCCCCGGCCGTTCGCGACGGCCTCGGCCAGTGTGGCGATGACCGCCTCGAACCCGACCTGGGTCGCGGCCACGGCCTCGCGCATCTGCTCGATCTCCCACTCGTCCTTGACCATCCGCAGACGCGAGAGGAGGTGGGCTAGCTCGAGGTCCGCCTCGGAGCGCTGCTGCTCGGCAGCGTCCTGCTCCTCGCCCTCGGTCTGGCGGGCCGCGTCGAGCCGCTCGGTGAGCTCGTGGTCGGCGTCCCGCACGACGCGGATCCCCAGCTGACCGGCGTCCTTGGCCACCGCATCGGCGTACTCCTCGATGTGCCGCGCGGACAGCGCGAGCTCGCTCTCGAGATCGGCCAGGCTCGGGCGCGGGCCGACCCAGAACTCGCCGTAGCGGCTGTCCGAGAAGAACTCGTCGGAGTCGCGCCCCGAGGCCGGGCGGGCGTACAGGACCGCCTCGTGCCCGCCGCCGTCGTCAGCACTGCGCGGCTCGAGGACCAGCACCGCGTCGGGCTCACGGTCGGCTCCGAGTCCGGTCAGGTGGGCGAAGGCGGAGTGCGGGCGGAACCGGTAGTCGCAGTCGTTGCTGCGAATCTTCAGGCCACCGGCGGGGACGACCAGCCGCTCACCGGGGAAGGCAGCGCTGACCGCAGCGCGGCGGGCGGCGGCATACGGGGCGACGGCGGCAGTGGGGGTGGGTCTGCCCTCGCGAGCGACCCAGTCGGCCTGGATGAACGCCCTGAGCTCGTCGGTGACCACGCGGGCGCGGTTCTCGGTCTGCGTCTGCTTCTCGCTGCTCACCGGTTCATGCTCCCACGGGACCGACTGAGCGCGCGAAGTCGTGGACGGAATCGCCGATATGAATGGCTTTGACTGCGCTTTCCTGCGGGCGCGGTGAAGGTCGGTTGTTTGCGGGTGCTTAGGGCTCTGACCTGCACTTTTGTGGCTCGGCCAACTAACTCTCGTGCGGCAGACAATGGCACCATCGTCGGGATGGGCAGACATGCGAGTCCAACCGGGTCCAGTCGTCGCGTCGGGGTGGTCGCCGTGATCACCATCGCCGTCCTGGGGGCGGGTGCCGGGGGGATCTGGGCCGCGACGCGTGGCGGGGACTCTCCCGCAGCCGCCGCGGACGCCACACGCGCCACCCCCAGCACCACTTCCACCAGCGGGGACAGCAGCGTGAAGGACGCAGATCCTTCGCCCTCGGAGCAGGCCCTAACCGCCTGTCGTTCGACGATCTCGGCCGGGGAAGCGGTGGCTTCCGCGGCCGCGGCGTCTGCGCGCGACTGGGAGATGCACACCGGTGCTCAGGTCAAGCTGGACAGTGGCGAGTACACCGTGGTGCAGACCCGGACAGCCTGGGCGCAGTCCAAAGCACGCGCCGCCGCCGACCTCACGGGGTACGCCGCCGCCGACAAGGTCTGGTCTGCTGCCCGGGGAGGCTGCAAAGGCATCAAGACCGCCGCGGTGGGAGCCGACGCGGCGGCCGGCCAGTCCTGTGCTGCAAGGGCTGCCGCGCTCGCCGACGTTGCCAGCACCGGCGCAGCGGTCAACCAGCAGTGGGCCACCCACGTCGACATGATGGCCAACAAGGAGGGCTTCGGCCCAGCGGCGTACCACCACCGGTGGGTGAGCATGGTGACCGGAGCCAGGGCGCCCCTGACGGCGTACACGGCCGCCGCGGCCGCCCTGAAGGACGCGCCCGCCTGCTGACGCCGCAGGTCTGACGCGCTCCCCATCGCCGATCCGGCCGGGATGGGTGGACCGCCCGGTCACGGGGTGATGTCGCGTGCCCGCAGTCGGGCCTGGTCCGCGGACGCGTCATCGGGCATCCGCTGGCTCTCACGCTCGGCCTCCACCCGTTCGATGTAGAAGCTGGTCTCCTTGGCGGTCCGCGCCTCGTCCCAGCCCAGGACGCCGGCCATCAGCGCTGCTGCGACCGGGGCCGCCGACACCCCGCGATCCCAGGCCTCGATCGAGATCCGGGTGCGGCGGGCGAGGACGTCGTCGAGGTGAAGTGCGCCTTCGTGGGACGCCGCGTAGACCACTTCGGCGCCGAGGTAGTCCTCCGCGCCGGGCAACGGCTCGGCCAGCGTCGGGTCGTCCCGTAGCAGGTCCAGGACCTCGGGCGTGAGGGCGCCATATCGTTGGAGCAGGTGCTCAACCCGCGCGACGTGGATGCCGAACTCCGTTGCCAGCGAACGGCGCCGGTTCCACAGCGCTTGGTATCCGACGGCTCCCACGAGCGGGATGGTCTCGGTCGTCGACGCGGGGATCCGGCCGTCCATCGCCTGCACCGCCTCGTCGACCGCGTCCCTGGCCATCACCCGGTACGTCGTGTACTTGCCTCCGGCGACCACGACCAGCCCGGGCGCCGAGTGGGTGACTACGTGCTCGCGCGACAGCCTGGAGGTGCTCTCGGACTCGCCCGCGAGCAGCGGCCGCAGCCCCGCATACACGCCTTCCACGTCTTCGTGCGTGAGCGGCGTCGCGAGAACCTCGTTCACGTGCTCCAGGACGTAGTCGATGTCGCGGGCCGTCGCGGCCGGGTGCGCCTTGTCCAGGCGCCAGTCGGTGTCGGTGGTCCCGATGATCCAGTGCCGGCCCCACGGGATGACGAACAGCACCGAGGTCGCGGTCCGCAGGATGATGCCGGTGCGCGAGTGGATGCGGTCGCGGGGCACGACCAGGTGGATCCCCTTGGAGGCGCGCACGTGGAACTGCCCGCGCTCGCCCACCATGGCCTGGGTGTCGTCGGTCCAGACCCCCGTAGCGTTGACGATCTGGCGGGCCGAGATCTCGAACGCGCGTCCGGTCATCTTGTCGAGCGCGCTGACCCCGGTGACACGTTCACCCTGACGGAGGAACCCGATCGCCTGCACCCGGCCGGCGACGTGCGCGCCGTAGTGCGCCGCGGTCCGGGCCAGTTCCATGGTGTGACGGGCGTCGTCGACCTGCGCATCGTGGTACTGGACCGCCCCTGTGAGGACGCCGGCCTTCAGGCTCGGGACCAGCCGGTGCGCCCCGCGACGAGTGAGGTGCTTGTGCCGGGGCAGTCCGGCACCGCGGTCGCTGCCGAACGCCATCGCGTCGTACAGTGCGATGCCGGCCCCGACGTAAGCCCGCTCCCAGACCCGGTGGGTGAGGGGATAGAGGAACGGGACGGGTCGAACGAGGTGCGGCGCAAGGTGGTTCAGCAGTAGACCCCTCTCCTGGAGGGCTTCTCGGACGAGCCCGAAGTCGAGCATCTCGAGGTATCTCAGTCCGCCGTGGACCAGCTTGGAGGAGCGCGAGGACGTGCCGCTGGCGAAGTCACGCTGCTCGATGAGGCCGGTGTCCAGCCCGCGGGTGACGGCGTCCAGCGCGGCGCCCGCGCCGACCACGCCCCCGCCGACGACGAGCAGGTCGAGCTCCCGGTCAGCGAGCGCCGTGATCGCGTGGGCACGGGCCGAGGGGGAGAGGGCGCCGGTCACGCGTCGTCCACCTCGACCCAGTTGAGGGTCCGCTCAACCGCCTTGCGCCACCCTGCATACCCGTCCGCGCGCTGTTGGTCGTTCCAGGTGGGTTCCCAACGCCGGTCCTCGCCCCAGTTCTCGCGCAGCTCATCGGTGTTCGCCCAGAAACCGGTGGCGAGGCCGGCTGCGTAGGCTGCGCCGAGCGCCGTGGTCTCAGCAACCTTCGGGCGTGAGACGGGGACGCCGAGGATGTCGGCCTGGAGCTGCATGCAGAGGTTGTTGGCAGTGACACCGCCGTCGACCTTGAGGACGTCGAGGGCGACGCCGCTGTCGCTCGCCATGGCGTCGGCCACGTCACGCGACTGGTAGCAGATGGCCTCGAGAGTGGCGCGCGCGAGGTGGGCGCCGGTGTTGTAGCGCGACATCCCGACGATCGCACCGCGGGCGTCGCTGCGCCAGTACGGAGCGAACAGGCCCGAGAAGGCGGGCACGAAGTAGAGCCCGCCGGTGTCGCTGACCTGACCGGCAAGCGCTTCGACGTCGCCTGCACCCGAGATGATCCCGAGCTGGTCGCGCAGCCACTGCACGGCCGAGCCGGTGACCGCGATCGAGCCCTCCAACGCGTACACCGGCTTGGCGGCACCGAGCTGGTAGGCGACGGTCGTGAGCAGTCCGGCCTGGCTGCGGACGATCTCCTCGCCGGTGTTCAGGAGCATGAAGTTGCCGGTGCCGTAGGTGTTCTTGGCCTCGCCGGGTGCGAAACAGACCTGACCCACCGTCGCCGCCTGCTGGTCGCCCAGCGCTCCGCTGAGGGGTACCTCGCCGCGCAGTGGGCCGGTAGCGAGGGTGGTGCCGTACAGGTCGGGGTCGGAGGAGGGGCGGATCTGGGGAAGCATCGCGGCGGGCACGTCGAAGAACGACAGCAGCTCCTCGTCCCACGCCAGCGTCTGGAGGTCCATCAGCATGGTGCGGCTGGCATTGGTGACATCGGTGACGTGGACCCCGCCCTCGGGGCCGCCCGTGAGGTTCCACAGGACCCAGGAGTCCGCGGTTCCGAACAGCGCGTCACCGAGTTCGGCTGCTGCGCGGACGCCGTCGACGTTCTCCAGGATCCACTGGATCTTGCCGCCGGCGAAGTAGGTCGCGGGCGGGAGCCCGGCGCGTTGACGGATCACATCGCCTCGGCCGTCGCGGTCGAGCGCGGCCGCGATCCGGTCGGTGCGGGTGTCCTGCCAGACGATGGCGTTGTAGTAGGGACGCCCGGTGTGCCGGTCCCACACCACGGTGGTCTCACGCTGGTTGGTGACGCCGAGGGCGGCCAGGTCGGACGCGGCCAGGCCGAGGCGTCCCATCGCCGAGGAGATGACGGTCTGGGTCCGTTCCCAGATCTCGATCGGGTCGTGCTCGACCCAGCCCGGCCGTGGCAACACCTGCTCGTGCTCGAGCTGGTGACGGCCCACCTCGGTGCCGTCGTGGTCGAACACCATGAACCGGGTGCTCGTCGTCCCCTGGTCGACTGCCCCGACAAAGTCCGCCATGGGACGAGGCTACCGAGCGGCCGGCAGCCGACGCCTGTGAGGGAACCCACGCAGTGAAGCGGTGTCGAGGGGGTGGTGGCCCCGGCAGGATGGCGGGGGCGTTGACGCAAGGCCAGGACCCACGAAGGAGTCGGTATGCAGTTCGGTCGCAGCTATGAGGAGTTCGAGGTCGGGGCGGTGTACAAGCACTGGCCCGGCAAGACCGTGACCGAGTACGACGACCACCTGTTCTGCCTGCTCACGATGAACCACCACCCGCTGCACCTGGACTCCAACTACGCGGAGGGCAGCACCCAGTTCGGGCGGAACGTGGTGGTGGGGAACTACATCTACTCGCTGCTGCTGGGCATGAGCGTGCCGGATGTGAGTGGCAAGGCCATCGCCAACCTCGAGGTCGAGTCGCTCAAGCACATCGCACCGACCTTCCACGGCGACACGATCTATGGCCAGACCACGGTGCTCGACAAGTGGGAGAGCACGAGCAAGGACGACCGCGGCGTCGTCCACGTCGAGACCAAGGGCTACAACCAGGACGGCACCCTGGTCTGCATCTTCAGGCGCAAGGTGATGGTGCCCAAGGAGAGCTACCTGCAGGCCCGCGGTGGGGAGCAGCCTGGCCGACCGGTGCTGGTCGAGCCGCCCACCAAGGCCTGAGCAAGGTCGCGGCCCCGGTCAGGACGTCCTGACCGGGGCCGCTTCGCGGGACGCCCTACGTGCGGGGCGTCGAGGTCTGGCTCTGGCCGGCCGCGTCGGTCCAGCGCACGTCCCGCACAACGGGTTGGGCCGCACCAGCGCCGGTGCGGGCCACGAACACGGCGTGGTCTCCCAGCCGCGCGGTCGTGAAGGGCAGCTCCGGGCCGTCCTTCTGGCGGACGGCACCCTTGACCGCCTCGGGTGCGAGCAGGCCGATGACCCTCCAGCCTTGCGTGCCCACCTGCCCCACGCTGTAGGACAGGGCTGCTGCCCCCTGTGCGACGAAGTTGGAGAACTCCTCGGTGCCGTAGGTGCTCCCGTCCGCACTGAGCCAGACCAGCTGGCCGCCGACGGTCACGGCGCTGCCAACGCCGCCATTCGAATCGACGGGCCGGCCGCGCTGGTCGAACCACGTGACGCTCGTGACACTGGCGTCCTGGAGCGGTTTGTCGAACGTCGCCGCGAAGGCGGAGAAGTCGGTGCCCGCGATCGGTTCCACACCCCAGGTGTAGCCGCCGAAGTCTCCACCCTGGGTCTCGACCAGCAGCTGGTGCTTCGCCGTGCCGGACGGGATCAGCCCCATCACCGTGGGCGAGCTTCCGCTGTGTGCCCAGGTCACCAGCCGGACCGCCGGGTCGATCGCCGAACCACCGAGCTGCAGGACACCGGAGGAGGTCTGCTCGGCATAGGAGATCTCGATCCCCCCCTTCTCCGGGCTCGGGGAGATGGACACGACATAGGTGTGGCTCGGGCCGCCGTTCTCGGACAGCGTGATTCGCGTCGAACCGGTCTGACCCGCCACCGAGCTCGGTGCCGGTGTCGCCGGCAGCGCGCCCGGCGGTCCACCCCACGGGAGGGTGGTCCCCACCGCCAGAACTGCGACGACGGCCGCGACCGACGCCACCTGAAGGACGCGTCGTCGCTTCACCGCGCGGTGGCCCTGGCCGATCACGGTCCCCACGTCGGGGCCGCGAAGGCTCGTCCCGGAGACGGCGGTGTGGAGCTCCTCGCGGAGCTGGTCCTCGAACGAGGTGGTCATCGCGTTCCTCCATCGGTGGTCGCGGCGGGGTGGTGGTCAGGTGTGGTGTGGGCGGCGCGAAGTGTCGCGAGGCCACGGGAGGCGGCGCTCTTCACCGCGCCGACGGAGATGCCGAGGACGTCGGCGACTGCCTGTTCGGACAGGTCGCTGTAGTAGCGGAGGACCACCACGCGGCGTTGCTGGTTGGGCAGCTGGGCGAGCAGCCGCACGATCACGTCACGGTCCTCGGTCACGGCGCCGGGCGCCATGCCGCGTTCGGGCAGGTGCTCGAGGACCACCTCGCCCCTCGTGCGGCGCCACGTGTCGGTGCGGTGGTTGACCAGGATGCGGCGCGCGTACGCCAGACCCTCACCCGGGCGCACCCGGTGCCACGCCGCGTACGTCTTGACCAGCGCCGCCTGCACCAGCTCGTGAGCCTGGTCCTGCGAACCGGTGAGCAGCCACGCCGTGCGCATGAGCGAGGGGTTCGCCTGCGCCATGAAGGCGGCGAACTCCTCGTCGCGCTCGGCCTTTCCCCTGCGGATCACGCTGACCTCCCCTTGGTGGACCCCGATTGTCACCTGCACTACGCAGCAGGTGCGAGATAGGTTGCCTGCGCTGTCCGCCGGATACGCCCCGCTGCCGGCGCCCGCCGGCCCCCGCCTCCCACCGTCCGGTGAGCCGGCGTCGCGCCGGGCCTAGGCTGGGCCGGCCATGATCGACCTGCACACCCACTCCAGAGCCAGCGACGGGACCGAGACACCGTCCGAGCTCCTGGCCGCTGCCGCCCGGGCCGGGCTGGACACCGTCGCGATCACCGACCACGACTCGACGGCAGGATGGGCCGAGGCGAGCGCGGCGGCGGCGCGCGAGGGCGTTGCGTTGGTGCGGGGCGTCGAGGTGTCCACCCATCACAGCTGGGTGAGCATCCACGTTCTCGGTTATCTCATCGACCCCGCGGCGCCGGGACTGCTCGCCGAGATGAACCATGCCCGGGCGAGCAGGGAGACCCGGCTGGCCAAGATGGTCGGGCTCATGTCCGAGGCGGGGGTTCCGCTCACCGTGGAGGACGTGCAGGCGGTGGCTGGGCCGGGGGCGACCTTGGGCCGTCCCCACATCGCCGACGCGCTGGTGGCCAAGGGGCTGGTCTCACACCGGGACGAAGCCTTCGCGACCTACCTCCACGGCAGGAGCGAGTTCTACGTCGCGCACTACGCCCCGGAGGCGGTCGACGCCATCCGGCTGATCGTCGAGGCCGGCGGCGTGGCCGTCATGGCTCACCCGTTTGCGGGCAAGCGTGGCCGCGTGGTGGGGGACGACGTGATCGAGGAGCTCGCTGCGGCCGGGCTGGCCGGGCTGGAGGTGGATCACCGCGACCACGACGATGCCGAGCGGGTGCACGCTGGCGCGCTCGCTGACCGACTGGGCCTGATACGCACCGGATCCAGCGACTACCACGGCGCCGGCAAGCTGAACCGGATCGGCGAGCACACGACGACCGAGGAGGCCCTGAAGGCGATCGAGGACCGCGCGACCAGCGCCACCGAGGTCCTCCGGTGAGCTCGGCGGAAGGTCCCCAACCGTGCGCGCCGGTCCGTCAACGCTGCTTGAGCAGGGGCGGCTCGACGACGCCGATCGCCTCCGCCGCGTGGACGGCTCCCAACCGATCGCTGACCCCAAGCTTGCGGTACACGTGCTCCAGGTGCTTGTGCACGGTGCGCGGCGAGCAGCACAGACGTTGACCGATGCCGTAGGCGGTGTGCCCCTCGGCGAGGAGTCGGAGCACCGCGAGCTCGCTCTGGGTGAGGCCCGTCCCGCGGACGAGCTCGATCGGTGACGCAGGGCCGGGCGACCACCTCAACGCGTCCACCTGGCGCGACAGACCGCGCAGCAGCGGCTGCAGGCGGCACGCCACCTGCACGTCGTCCTCGGTGAAGTCGGTGCCGATCCGCGAGACCACGAACGCGAGGTGCTGGGCCGGGCCGATCTCGTAGGGCAGCGAGAGCTGCTGGTCGATCCCGGTGCCCGCGAGGAGCTCGATCGTCTGTTCGCGCGACCGCGGGGTCAGGATCTGCTCGGGAACCCTCGACATGGTCTGCGCGCTGGTCGACCCCGACACCCCGAACCACTGGATCAGGGGGTGGCGGCGCAGAAGCCTGCCGGAGACCAGTTCGAGCTCCTGGTCCGGAGTGAGCTGCCAGTCGAGCTCGGTGAACAGCTCGAAACCATGGGCACCTCCGGTGACCCAGTTCCAGGACACCGCACAGGTGTCGAAGGTCGACATCAGCTCCTCTGCCAGGAGCTGATGCGGGAAGACCGTCAGGGGCCGCTGAAGCAGCTGGCCGACGATGTCGACCCATCGCGCCACGCGCTGGTCTCGCTCCACGGCTGGCCCCCTCCACTCGGAGGTTAGCGCTCGAAGTCGCAGGTCAACGACGGCAGCAGCGGACGGCGTGATCAGCCGCATGCCAGTGATCGAGATCGACGTGCAATACGCAGAAGTGCGAATGGCGAGCCCACCGATCACCCAGCAGGATGCAGATCGCGGGGCGACGAAAGAGGTTGTCATGACGTCGAGCGCAGCTCGCAAGAGCATCGGTGTGTGCCAGGCGCCCAGCTCCTACGGAGGTCGGCCCATGCGGGCCAGGGCGGCGGGGGTCCGCTCCGCCGCCCTGGTGGGGGTTGTAGCGACCGGAGCCATCGCCCCCGCCCAACCGCGCCATCCGACCGAGTCGCCGCCCCCGCGGGCGCTGGTCGTGTCATCGGCGACCCCGAGTGCTGCCCGGCGCCGGCGCGGCGTACGACCCTCAGTTCGTGGACACGACGGTGGCGGTTAACCCGAAATTCACCGACCGAGCGACCATGACGGCCGGCGCTCCGGGCGGTACGCGCGGTCAGTCCACCAACCAGGGACTTCAGTACGCGAGGACGGTCGACCGGGGAGTGACGTGGCGTCGTGACGTCGCGAGCGGCCTGGTGAAGGACAGCGGAGGTGCGTGGGATGCGACCCAGTGGACGATCTCAGCGGCCGGCGTCGGGCACGAGGCGGTCTCCGGTGAGGTCGGCCGCCGCCCGCTCTCGGACGGCCCGGTCGCCCAGCGCCGGCTCGGCGATCTGGTGACGATCGCGCCCGCGCCCGGACCGACCTGACACACTGGCCGGGTCGGACATGGGTGCACGTCGGGCGGCGCCATGCGTCGCGCCGGGAGGGGGAAGTGACAGGTGGTGGCAGGCAGTGGTCAGGGGGCGCGCGTCGTGGCCGTGGCCAACCAGAAGGGCGGGGTGGCCAAGACGACGTCCGTCGCCTCACTCGGCGCCGCGTTCGCCGAGCAGGGCAAGCGGGTCCTGCTGGTCGACCTCGACGCCCAGGCCTGCCTGACCTTCAGCCTCGGGGTCGACCCCGACGAGGTGTCGACGTCGGTCAACGAGGCGCTCCTGGGACGGGCGACGCTCGCCGAGGCCACGGTCACCTGCGCCGACGGGGTGGACCTCGTGCCTGCCGTGATAGACTTGGCGGCTGCGGAGGCACAGCTGCTGGCTCGTCCAGGTCGGGAGTATGTCCTGCGGGAGCTGCTCGACCCGGTGCGAGCGGCCTACGACGTGGTGCTGCTCGACTGCTCGCCGAGCCTCGGTGTGCTGACCCTCAACGCGCTGACGGCTGCTGACGGGCTGGTGATCCCGATGGTGTGCGAGATGCTCAGCCACCGCGGTGTCGGCCAGCTGCTCGACACCGTGGCCGACGTCCAGCGGATCCTGAACAAGGACCTGCGCGTGCTCGGGATCCTGCCGACGATGTATGACGGCCGGAGCAACCACGCGCGCGAGGTCCTCGGTGACGTGGGGCAGCGGTACGGCCTGCCGGTGCTCGACCCGCCGATTCCGCGCACGGTGCGGTTCGCCGAGGCGCCGGCCGTCGGTCGGTCGATCCTCGCTGCGTCCCGGTCGTCCCGGGGCGCCAAGGCCTATCGCGAGGTCGCGGCGGCGCTGCTGCCGGTGCTCGGGGTCTAGAGCGCGACGGTGCCCGCGACGCCGATGACCGTGTCCCCGCCGACCCAGATGTCCTCCCCCACCCGCTCCACGTGGATGCGCCCACGGCGTTGCACGCGGGTGCCTTGTGCCGCGACGTAGACCTCGGGCGCTCGCCCGGACCCGATCAGCCATTGTGCGAGGGCGGCGTTCAGGCTCCCGGTGACCGGGTCCTCGCCGAGACCGCCGGGATAGAAGGCGCGCACCTCGAAGTCGACATCGGAGCCCTGGGGGTGCGGGCCGACCACACCGACCTTGTCGAGCCGTCCGAACCGGGCCTGATCGAGGTCGATCGCCAGCACCGCGGCGGCATCGGGCATCAGCAGCCCCACCCACCCGGGCCCGTTGTCGCACCACCACGCGTCGACCACGTCCTCACGCGACAGGCCGAGGGCCGTGACGACATCCTTGACGTCGGCCTCGTCGACGGCGCCGGAGCGCAGGGGCGGGGGAGCCGCGAAGGCGAGTCGGGGCGAGGTCCGCACCGGCACCAGCCCGAGCTCGCACTGCTGGACGACGGTGCCGTCTCGGGCGGGGACTCCGCCCGCTTCGAGCCAGGCTCGCGCCGAGCCCAGCGTCGGGTGTCCCGCGAACGGCAGCTCACCTCCGGTGGTGAAGATGCGCAGGCGGTAGTCGGCGCCCTCGACCGTGGGCTCCATCAGGAACGTGGTCTCCGACAGGTTGGTCCACCGAGCGAACGCCGCCAGCCCGGCGTCGTCGAGGTCGTCGGCGTCATGGACCACGGCAACGGGATTGCCCTCCGTCAGGACGTCGGTGAACACGTCGACCTGGCTGAAGCGATGGCTGGGCACGCCGTCGACCGTACTCGGCTGCGGTCCTTCAGCGGCCGGTGAGCGGTCAGGCGCCGGTCGGGTCACCGGAATACACCGGCAGAGGGCAGACTTGTGACCAGAGTGCCCGGACCGCTCTCGGCGGTCCTCCGCCGGTCGCCCAGGCCGGTCGACCCCACAGATCTGGAGCCCCATGAGCACCACAGCCGCCCTGTCCACCCCCTCAGCCGGCGCAGCCTTCGAGAGCACCACCATCGAGCGCCGTGAGCTGCGCGACGACGACGTGCTGATCGATGTCGCGTACGCCGGCATCTGCCACAGTGACATCCACCAGGTCCGCGAGGAGTGGGGCGAGGCGATCTTCCCGATGGTCCCGGGCCACGAGATCGCTGGCACCGTTGCTGCAGTGGGCTCCGCGGTGACCATGCACCAGGTCGGCGACCGCGTCGGCGTCGGCTGCATGGTCGACTCCTGCGGCGAGTGCGAGTTCTGCAAGGACGGCGAGGAGCAGTTCTGCACCAAGGGTGCAGTCATGACCTACAACGGCATGGGGTACGACGACCAGCCGACGTATGGCGGGTACTCCCAGCAGGTCGTGGTGACCGAGCACTTCGCAGTGCCGATCCCCGAGGGCATCGGTCTGGACGAGGCCGCACCGCTGCTGTGCGCGGGCATCACGACCTTCACCCCGCTGCGTCGTTGGGGCGCGGGGCCTGGCACCAAGGTGGCCGTCGTCGGCCTCGGCGGACTGGGCCACATGGGTGTCAAGCTCGCCGTCGCCATGGGGGCCGAGGTCACCGTGCTGTCCCGCACCGACGCCAAGAAGGACGCAGCGGCCGAGCTGGGCGCAGCCCACTTCCACGCCACCGGCGACGCCCAGACCCTCGAGGGCCTGGCCGACACCTTTGACATCATCATCAACACCGTCAGTGCGGACCTGCCGATGGCGACCTACATCGGGCTGCTCAAGCCCACGGGGGTCATCGCGAACGTCGGTCTGCCGCCGGGCAACTACGACTTCCCGCCGGGCCTGATCGTCGGTCGCAGCCGCGTTGTCGCGGGGTCGAACATCGGCGGCATCCCGGCGACCGCCGAGATGCTCCAGTTCTGTGCCGAGCACGGGGTGGGCGCCGAGGTCGAGACGATCTCCGCCGACCAGGTCGACGCCGCATACGAGCGGGTCGTCGAGGGCGACGTACGCTACCGGTTCGTCATCGACACGGCGACCATCGGGGCCTGACTCGATCTGAACCGAACGACGAGAGGGCCCGGATGCGTTGGCATCCGGGCCCTTTCGTCACGCGTGGGTCAGCACGACGGGCTGACCGAGCCGTGAAGCCGGCGGCGTCGGGACCCGCTTCACTGTGGTTACTCGGCGGCGGGGGCGCTGTCGCCGGATTCGCCTGAGCCACCGCGACGGCGACGACGGCGGTTTCGCGAACGACCACCGGACTCGCCAGCCCCGTCCTGGGCGGCTCGACCGCTGTCGGGGCGGGAGCTGTCCGTGGTGACCTGTGCAGCACCCTCAGCGGCGGCCGTTCCGACGGCTTCACCGCCACGGGTACGCCGGCGGTTGCGGTTGGGGCGGTCGGCAGAGGCTTCGTCCTGGGCCGGCCCGGTGTCTCGCGCGGAGTCGCGTCCGCGTCCGCCATCGCGTCCACGACTGCTGTCACGACCGGCGTCACGACCACCACGACCGGCGTCACGTCCGCCACGCCCGGCGTCCCGTCCGCCACGACCGGCGTCGCGACCCTGACCACCGGAGCGACCGGTCTCGCCGAGGTCCTCGACCTGTTCCGCCGAGAGCCCGGCGCGGGTCTGCGCCGATCGCGGCAGGCGCCCAGTGGCCGTGGTCGGGATGTTGAGCTGGGAGAACAGGTGCTCGGAGGAGGAGTAGGTCTCCTCCGGTTCCGGGATGCCGAGGTCGAGCATCTTGTTGATCAGGCCCCAGCGCGGGATGTCGTCCCAGTCGACGAAGGTCACCGCGATGCCCGTGTTGCCCGCCCGGCCGGTGCGGCCGACGCGGTGCACATAGGTCTTCTCGTCCTCGGGGCACTGGTAGTTGATGACGTGGGTGACGTGTTCGACGTCGATCCCGCGCGCAGCGACGTCGGTGGCGACCAGCACGTCGACCTTGCCGTTGCGGAACGCACGCAGCGCCTGCTCGCGGGCTCCCTGGCCGAGGTCGCCGTGGATCGAAGCGGCCGCGAAGCCGCGGTCGGTGAGCTCGTCGGCCACCTTGGCGGCAGTCCGCTTGGTGCGGCTGAACACGATGGTCAGCCCGCGGTCGGTGGCCTGGAGCATGCGCGCCAGCATCTCGACCTTGTCCATCGCGTGGGCGCGGAAGACGAACTGCTCGATCGCCTTGACGGTGTGCGAGTCCACGCCGTCCTCGCTCATCGCGCGGATGTGGGTGGGCTGGGTCATGTACCGCCGCGCCAGGGCGACGACCGCGCCCGGCATCGTGGCAGAGAACAACATCGTCTGACGGCCGGCCGGCGTCATCGCGAGCAGCTTCTCCACGTCGGGCAGGAACCCGAGGTCGAGCATCTCGTCGGCCTCGTCCAGCACCACGGTGCGCGCGTTGCTCAGGTCGAGGTGGCCCTGCTGGGCCAGGTCGATGAGGCGGCCCGGGGTGCCGACCACGACCTCGATGCCCTTGCGGAGCGCCTCGACCTGCGGCTCGTAGGCCCGTCCGCCGTACACGGTCAGCACACGGATGCCACGTCGCCGTCCGGCGCGCTCCAGGTCGCCGGACACCTGGACGGCGAGCTCGCGCGTCGGTGCCACGGCCAGGGCCTGCGGCTTGCCCGCATACGGCAGGTCGGCGAACCCGTCGTCACCGGGTGCGACCGTGCGGTTCAGGATCGGGATGCCGAAGCCGAGGGTCTTGCCGGTGCCGGTCTTGGCCTGGCCGATGATGTCGTGCCCGGCGAGCGCCACGGGAAGGGTCATCGCCTGGATGGGGAACGGGTTGAGGATCCCACCATCGGCCAGGGAGGCCACGATCTCGGGGTGGATGTCGAAGTCGGAGAAGGTGACCTCGGGGGCCACTGGTTCGGCGCTCTCCACCGTCTCGACGATCTCGCCGACGGCGTCGAGGTCGAGCTGGGGGTCGTGGTCGGAGTCGGGGTCGCCGGGCACGGCGGAGGACTGCGTGGTGGTGTCGGTCATGGAGTTCTCTCGATCGGGGCGCCGCCACGGCCGCTCGGGATCACGTCGAGAGCAGGTCCACCGGAGCGCTGGCTGAGGGCCGATCGGGAGGAAGTCGTGAATCGTGCGGGCTGTCCCCCGCGCAGGTCGTGCCGACCGGGCACCTTCTGTCCGCACCAGTCTACCCGGGTGGGGGCGACGATCGCGCACGATGACTGCCGCGTTGGGGTGTCGCGGGCACCCGCCGGCCCGCAGGAACCACGCTGGCTGACACGCTCGCGCGCTGCCGGGTGGCTAGGGTGGCGCGCATGAGCGAGGTCGCCGGCGTTCCCGAGGGTTCCTACCGCGATGCCGTGGTCGATCTGCTGGGGGTGCTCGCCTATGGCGAGCTGACCGCATTCAGCCGCCTGGCAGCGGACGCCGACCTCGCCCCGACCCAGCCGATGCGGGCGGCGATCGCGGGGCTGGCCGTCGCGGAGTTCCACCACTACGAGGCGCTGGTCGAGCGGCTGACCGAGATGGGCGTGGACGCCGAGGGCGCGATGTCGCCGTTCGTGGCCGCGGTCGACTCCTTCCACGACCGCACCAAACCGGCGACCTGGCTGGAGGGGCTGGTCAAGGCCTACGTCGGTGACGGGATCGCCACGGACTTCTACCGGGAGATCGCGGCCTATGTCGACCCCTCGACGCAGGCACTCGTGCTCATCGCGATGCAGGACGTGGGCCAGGCCGACTTCGTCGTGTCGGTCGTCCGCGAGTCGATCAGGACCGACCCCAAGGTCGCCGGGCGGCTCGCGCTCTGGGGACGCCGGCTGGTGGGGGAGGCACTGTCCCAGGCGCAGTCAGTTGCCGTCGAGCGTGACGCGTTGGCCTCACTGCTGGTCGGCGGGATCGACCGCCCCGGCGCCGATCTGGCCGAGCTGGGTCGGATGTTCGTCCGGCTGACCGACGAGCACACCCGCCGGATGGGCCGGCTGGGGCTCGCGGCCTGAAGCTGCGTACGCGGGAGGGCCCGGTCCACATCGGACCGGGCCCTCCTGTCGTGCGCGGGTCTCAGGTCTGCTTGCGACCGGCGAGGGCGCCGTAGGCAACGACCAGGACGGCCGCGACGATGATGCTGATGACCCAACGGATCACGTCGATGCCGTTGGTGTCGCCACCACCCATAAGGCCCCACAGCCAGTAGCCGATGAGCGCTCCGACGATGCCGATCACGACGGTGGCGATGGCGCTGATGTTCTGCTTTCCGGGCAGGACCAGGCGTGCCAGGACGCCGATGATGGCGCCGAAGATGATGGTTCCGATGATTCCAGCCATGGGTCGACTCACTCTCTGTCCGCGTCAGGACGCGGACGAACATGGCGCGTGGTGGTGCGCCGCTGCCCCATGGCTACCCCCATCCAGCGCGGGAGTCACGTCTGCCACGGCACTTCTTTGGTGACCGCCGTATCGCGCGGGTCAGGGGTGGGTGCTGAACCCGACGCGACCCTTCTCGGACTCGCCCACCTGCACGTAACCGAGGACAGCCGCGGGCACCACGATGGTCTTGCCCTTCTCGTCTTCGAGCTGGAGCACGCCCCCACCGGAGAGGGCCTTGCCGACGGCCGCAGTGATGTCGGCGGCCTCGCTGCTGCTCTCGAAGGTGATCTCGCGCGCGACGTTCTGCACGCCGATCCGGACCTCAACCACGGCGGTGGCCTTCCTGCTCGTGTCGTGCCCGCGACGGATGTCGGGGCCTGTCGACAAGGCTAACGAGCCGCCGTGTCGGGCCCTTCCCCAGGGCGCTGCGCTGTCGGCGGAATCGTCCCCCCTCGGGGGGCTCTCGCCTCGCGCGAGCCCCCGAGGCGTCTCGTGCATCCTCCTGGTGTCCGTCAACGCTGGGGTTCGCCTCAGGTGCGCCATGGGGCACGAGCACACTGTCCCCTCGCACCCCCGAAGGCGTCCGTGCTCAGGCGGTCGCCACCGCGGCCATCGGGACGTGGCCCAGGCCGCGCCAGGCCAGGGTGGCGATGAGGTCGACGGCTTCGTCCTGAGGGATCGAGGAGCCCTGGGCGAGCCAGCTGCGCGCCGTGACCTGAGCCATGCCCGACATCGCCACACCCAGCAGTGCCGCGTGGGCCTCGGGCAGGTGCGTGTCCTCGGCGATGACCTCGGTGATCGCGTCGGCGCAGACCATGCCCACCGCGTCCAAGCGGTTGCGCACCGCGGACTCGTTGGTCAGGTCCGACTCGAAGATCAGCCGGAAGGCTGCGCCGTCGCTGGCCACGAAGTCGAAGTACGCGTTGATGCAGGCGTGCACCCGCTCCTTGTTCTCGCTGGTGGAGCTGAGGGACTCGCGGACCAGGCGCTCAAGATATTCGCAGTGCTGGTCGAGGAGCGCGAGGTACAGCTCCAGCTTGCCGGGGAAATGTTGGTACAGAACGGGTTTGGACACCCCTGCCCGATCGGCAATGTCGTCCATCGCGGCGGCGTGGTATCCGAACTCGACGAAGACGGCCTGTGCGGCGTCCAGGAGCTGCGCGCGGCGGGCGGATCGGGGCAACCGCTGGCCGCGTTGCGCCTCAGGGCGAGGGTCGTTCGGCGTCATGGTGCTCTCCAGGGGTTGCGGCGGCGTGTGCCACAGGGCTGGGTGCTCATATTACGCACCGGTAGCCTAGGGCCATGGGAAGTGGCCGGGCGCTCGCGCCGTTGGTGGAGCCCGGGCGTGACCTCTCGCCGCTGGAGCGCACGCGGTATGCCCGGCACATCCTGCTGCCGGGCATCGGTGTCGAGGGGCAGCGCCGGCTCAAGGCGGCCCGTGTCCTGGTCATCGGTGCCGGTGGGCTCGGGTCTCCCGCCCTGGCCTACCTCGCCGCCGCAGGCGTGGGGACGTTGGGCATCGTCGACGACGACGTCGTGGACCTGACCAACCTCCAGCGCCAGGTCGTGCACGGCACCAGTGACGTCGGCCGGCCCAAGACGACCTCGGCGGCCGAACGGATCGCCGAGACCAATCCACTGGTCGACGTGGTCGAGCACCGGCTGCGGCTGGACTCGAGCAACGCGCTGGAGGTGCTGAGGGAGTACGACCTCGTGGTCGACGGCGCGGACAACTTCCCCACGCGGTACCTCGTCGGCGATGCGTGCGTGCTGCTCGGCATCCCGCACGTGTGGGCCTCGGTCTACCGCTTCGACGCGCAGGCCAGCGTGTGGTTCGCCGGACACGGCCCGTGCTATCGCTGTGTGTTCCCCGAGCCGCCGCCCCCGGGCGCGGTCCCGTCCTGCGCCACCGGCGGCGTACTCGGAGCGATCTGTGCTTCGGTGGGTTCGGTACAGGCGGCCGAAGCGGTGAAGCTCATCGTGGGACAGGGCGAACCACTGATCGGACGGTTGCTGGTGCACGACGCGTTACGACAGTCCTGGGACACGATCCCGGTTCGTCCGAACCCGGGCTGTCCCGTGTGCGGCGAGGATCCGAGCATCACCGAGCTCATCGACTACGAAGCATTCTGTGGGATGAACCCTGCGGGATCCGCTCCAGCACAGACGAGTTCGCTGGTGCCGGAGATCTCGGCCACCGAGCTGTCCGATCTGCTAGCCGCCCGCGAGCGGGGTGAGACCGACTTCGTCCTGGTCGACGTCCGGGACGACGGCGAGCGGGCGATCGTGTCGATCCCGGGTGCCGTTCCGCTGCACCTCGACCGGTTCCGGTCGGGGGAGGCGCTCGCCGACCTGACCGAAGCGATCCCCGTCGTCGTGCACTGCAAGTCGGGTGCTCGCTCGGCCGAGGCGGTCCGTCTCCTCACCGCCGCCGGACACGTTCACGTCAGCTCGCTCGCCGGGGGAGTGCTGGCCTGGGTCAACGAGGTGGACGCCTCGCTGGCGGTGTACTGATGGCGCCGGTCGAGGGAGCGGGGCTGCCGAGCGTCTTCGCCGAGGACGTCCTCGACGTCGTCGACCAGATCCCGGCGGGCCAGGTGATGACCTATGGCGACATCGCCGAGCTCGTCGGTCGCGGCGGACCGCGCGGGGTGGGGAATGTCATGGCGAGGTTCGGCTCGGACGTGCCGTGGTGGCGGGTGGTCCGGTCGGGGGGCTGGTTCCCCCTCGGCCACGAGGACGCCGCGCTGTCCCACCACCGGGAGGAGGGAACCCCCCTGGTCGGCGGATCGGTCGCCGGGTGGCGGGTGGACCTGGCGCGGGCACGCTGGAGCGGGCCGGGGACCTGAGACCCTGTCACCAGCTCGTGGTGGAATCGGTTCCGTGCTGACACTGCGACGGGCCCGGCGGCTGAGGATGGAGCCGCCTGCGCTGGACGTGGTCCAGGCCGCTGCCGTCGCGCACCGCGGCCCGGTGCTTCGGGTGCTCGGCGGTCCCGGCACCGGCAAGACCACCACCGCGGTGGAGATCGCGGTGGCACGAGTCGCGGCACGCGAGGCGACGCCGGACCAGATCCTGCTGCTGACCTCGACCCGCCTCGCCGCCGGGCGGCTGCGGGAGCGCGTGACGGCGCGGCTGGACGGCACGTCGACCGAGGCGCTGGCCCGAACGCACCAGGCCTTCGGGTTCGGCATCCTTCGCCAAGCCGCTGCATTGCGGGGCGACCCCGCGCCGCGCCTGTTGAGCGGACCGGAGCAGGACGTCATCCTGCGGGACCTCCTGGAGGGGTATGCCGCGGGCGACTCCCGCGGCCCGGTCTGGCCCGAGCGGGTGGTCGAGGCGCTCGGCACCCGAGGGTTCCGGGGCGAGCTGCGGGACCTGCTGATGCGGGCGGTCGAGCACGGGCTGGAGGCGGACGACCTCGCGGCGCTGGGGCGTGAGCACCGGCAGCCGGTGTGGGAGGCGGCGGCGCAGGTGCTCCGGGAGTACGACCAGGTGACCGCCTTCTCCGCGCCCGGCGCCTATGACCCTGCCTGGATCCTGGGCGCTGCGGCGGACCTGCTCGAGGACGACCCCGAGGCGATGACGAGGCTGCGCGACCGCCTGCGGCTGGTCGTCGTCGATGACGCGCAGGAGCTCACGCCCTCGGCCGCGCGGCTGCTCGAGACCGTCGTTGCACCGGGCATCGACGTGGTCCTGCTCGGCGACCCCGACTGCGCCGTGCAGACGTTCCGCGGTGCCGATCCACGATATCTCGCCGCTGAGTGGGTTGCCCTGTTCGCCAACGTCGCCGGTGATGGCGCGCCCACCTTGGTGCTGCCCGCGACCTATCGGCTCCCGCCGGACATCTCAGCTGCTGCAAATCGGGTGAGCCGCAAGATCGGCGCCCTTGGCGGCGGCCAGCAGCGTGATGCGACGCCCGCTGCTCGCCATGGTTCGGTCCAGGTTCACCTCGTCCGAGCGGTGTCGCAGGAAGCCAGCCTCGTGGCGGCCGGGCTGCGGGAAGCACACCTGCGGCTGGGTGTGCCGTGGTCGGAGATGGCGGTGATCGTCCGTGGGCAGGGCCGAACGGCGACGCTGCGGCGGGTGCTGATGGCCGCCGGCGTACCCGTGGCCGGCAGTGCCAACGACCTCCCGGTCCGCGACGAGGTGGCCGTGCGCCCGTTCCTGGCCCTGTTGGAGGTCGTGCTCGACCTGGCCCGCGGCGCGGCGGTCGGGGTCGACCCGGTCGTCGCCGTCGATACGTTGCTCTCTCCGCTGGGTGGCGCCGATGCGGTGACGCTGCGCCGGTTGCGGCGGGCGTTGCGGCGCGAGGAGCTGGCTGGCGGTGGCGGGCGGACCAGCGATGAGCTGCTGGCCGAGGCACTCGTCCACCCCGACCGGCTGGCGAGCCTGGGGCTGGAGGCCGAGTCGGGCCGGCGCGTGGCGGCCGTCGTCCAAGCGGGGCGGGAGGCAGCCCGGGCGGTCCGTGAGGGCGACCGGGTGCGCTGGGAGCCCGGGGTCACGGCCGAGTCGGTGCTGTGGGCGATGTGGAGCGCGAGTGGCCTGGCCGGTCCGTGGCAGGAGTCCGCACTGGCCGGTGGGACCTCCGGAGCGCGCGCCGATCGCGACCTCGACGCCGTCGTCGGGTTGTTCGACGCGGCAGCCAAGTTCGTCGACCGGTTGCCGCAGTCCGGGCCGGAGGAGTTCCTCACCCACATCCGAAGCCAGGACATCCCGGGCGACACGCTCGTCGCGCGGTCGCCGGTCGGGGAGAGTGTGCCGGTGCTGACTCCGCAGGCCGCGGCCGGTCAGCAGTGGCGACACGTCTTCGTCGCGGGGGTCCAGGAGGGCGTGTGGCCTGACCTGCGGCTGCGCGGCTCGCTGCTTGGCTCGGAGCACCTGGTCGAAGTGGTGTCGGGCCGCGAGACGTCGATCCGCGCGGCGCAGGCGGCCGTGCGGTATGACGAGACCCGGCTGTTCCTCGTCGCGCTCACCCGCGGGTCGGAGCAGGTCGTGGTCACCGCGGTGCGCAGCGACGATGAGCAGCCCTCGGTGTACCTCGACGTGGTCGACCCGCTCGACGGGTGGTCGGGGCCCGCCGCGATGGGTGGCGGGGGCCGTGGCACGACCGGCCCAGCCGAGGAGCCCATGCGTCAGTTCACCGAGGTCGCGCGGACGATGACCCTGCCCACCCTGGTCGCCGAGCTGCGCCGCACGTTGGCCTCGACCGACCGTCGCGAGTCCGCCGGCGCGGTGGCTCCGCTGGCCCGGTTGGCCGCCGAACGCATAGCCGGGGCCGACCCGGCGGGGTGGTGGGCGCTGCGGGAGGTCTCCGACGACCGTCCGCTGTGGACCGAAGGCCAGCGAGTCTCGGTGTCCCCCAGCAAGATCGAAGCGTTCGGGACCTGCGGTCTGCGCTGGCTGCTGACCAGCTGTGGTGGGGATGGGCCCTCGCAGGGCGCGGCCGACATCGGGACGCTGGTCCACGGCATCGCCTTCGACCTCGGCGACGTGGACGCCGCGGCGATGGCGTCCGAGGTGGACGCGCGCTGGGCGCGTCTCGGTCTGCGCGAGGGGTGGGTGTCTGACCGCAAGCGCAGCGAGGCGCACGACATGGTGGGCAGGCTCGCGGCCTATTTCGCCGATGCCGTGCCACAGGGCTGGACCCGGGTCGGGGCCGAGCTCTCGATGCGGGTCACGCTCGGTCGCGCCGAGCTGCGTGGACAGGTCGACCGCCTCGAGCAGAACGGCGAGGGTGCGCTGCGGGTGATCGACTACAAGACCGGGAGCAGCCGGCCCCGCGCAGCCGATGTGCCGACCCACCCCCAGCTCGGCGCCTACCAGCTCGCCGTCGAGGAGGGCGGCTTCCCGCAGTCGCGGACCTCCGCCGGCGCAGCACTGCTCCAGATCGGCAAGATAGCGAACAAGGGGATCACCCTGGACTCCCAGCCGCCCCTGAGCCAGGCGGATGACCCGCAGTGGGCGGCTGCGCTGGTGAAGGACACTGCCGACGCGATGGCGTCCGCGACGTTCCGGGCGGTGACCGGCTCGTGGTGTGACCAGTGCTCAGTGCGCAGCTCGTGCCCGGCCCAGCCGGAGGGGAGGGTGCTGTGAGCGCCGAGCTCGGCACCGGCACGCGGCACGGCGCGGCCGACATCGCCCGCGCCCTCGGTCAGCCGCCGCCGACCGACCAGCAGCGCGTGGTGATCGAGGCGCCGCTGAGTCCGTTGCTGGTGGTGGCCGGCGCAGGGTCGGGCAAGACCGAGACGATGGCCAGCCGGGTGGTCTGGCTGGTGGCCAACGGTCATGTCGCGCCGGACCAGGTTCTAGGGCTCACCTTCACGCGCAAGGCGGCCACCGAGCTGTCCGAGCGCATCACCCGCCGGCTGAATCGCCTTCAACAGAGCGGGTTGTGGACGCCGGCGGTCGACGACGGGAGCGGCGCCGAGACTCTCGGCGGGACGCCGACGATCTCGACGTATCACTCCTACGCCGGCCGGCTGGTCCGCGAGCACGCGCTGCGGCTGGGTTATGAGTCCGAGTCGCGGCTGTTGTCCGAGGCGGCGGCCTGGCAGTTCGCGGCCGAGGTGGTGGCCGCCTACGACGGCCGGATGGACGATGTCCCCCAGGCCGAGTCCACCATCGTCGCCCATGTCGTCGACCTGGCGGGGGAGCTGGCCGAGCACCTGCTGATGCCGGAGGACGTCTCGTCGTATCTCGCGCGGGTCGAGGAGCGCCTCGCCGGACTGCCGAGAGGGAGCAGCCGCGCCAAGGCGCTGCCCAAGGAGACCACCGCGATGCGGACCGCGCTGCGGGCTCGGGCCGGCGTGCTGCCGATGGTCGAGCGCTATCTCCAGCTCAAGCGGGACCGTGACGCGATGGACTTCTCCGACCAGATGGCGCTCGCGGCCAGGCTCGCCGGGCGTTTCGACGACATCGGTGCGGTCGAGCGGATGCGGTTCCGGGCGGTGCTGCTGGATGAGTTCCAGGACACCAGCGACGCCCAGCTCCAGCTGTTGCGCAGCGTGTTCTGGGCGGCGGCCGACCCGTTGCCCGTGACCGCGGTGGGGGATCCGAACCAGTCGATCTATGGATGGCGCGGGGCCAGTGCGACGACGCTCGACGCCTTCCGCCGGGCCTTCGGTGGAGGGGATCTGACGCCGCAGTCGCCGTTGTCGACGAGCTGGCGCAACGACGACGCGATCCTGGCCGTGGCCAACGCCGTCGCCGAGCCGCTGCGCGCGACGGCGCTGGTCGAGGTCGAGGAGCTCGTGGCGCGGCCGGCGGCCGGTCCGGGGGAGGTTCGCGCCGCGCGGGTGTCCACCCTGGAGGACGAGGCAGCCCTGGTCGCGGAGTGGGTGCAGGAGCGGCGCGGCGAGCTGGTCGAGACGGATCAAGGCGCGCGTCCGATGTCGTGTGCGGTGCTGTGCCGCAAACGATCCCAGTTTGCTGCCGTGATGGATGCGCTGGAGGCCCGCGAGATTCCCTACGAGGTGGTCGGCCTGGGTGGGCTGCTGCTGACGCCGGAGGTGGAGGACGTCGTGGCGCTGCTCCACGTGGTCCAGGACCCGACCCGCGGCGACCAGCTGATGCGGCTGCTGACCGGTCCGGCCTGTCGGCTCGGGGCCGCCGACCTGGACGGGCTGATGGCCTGGGCGACCCACCAGCAGGAGGTCCGCGCCGCGCGGGCGGGCGTCGTCCCAGCCGACCAGGCGCCGGACAGCGTCGACCGCGCCAGCCTGGTGGAGGCGCTGGATGACCTACCGCCCGCAGACTGGCGCACCCAGCGCGGTCAGTGCGTGAGCGAGGTGGCGCTGGAGCGGCTGGCCGGGCTACGCCGGGTGGTGCAACGGCTGCGGTCGCTGGCCGCACTCCCGTTGGCCGACCTGGCCGGGGAGGCCGAGCGGGCCTTGGGTCTGGACATCGAGGTGCTGTCCCGGCCGGGATACACGCCGGCCGCTGCCCGGGCGCACCTGGACGCGTTCGCCGACGTTGCCGCGGGCTTCACGGCGAGCGCGGACCGACCGTCGCTGGGCGGGTTCCTCAGCTGGTTGACCGCCGCGATGAAGGAGGAGCGCGGGCTGGACAAGGGATACATCGAGGCGTCCACCGACGCGGTGCAGGTCCTGACGATCCACGCGGCGAAGGGTCTGGAGTGGGATGCCGTGGCCGTGCCCGGGCTGGTGGAGGCGACGTTCCCCAACCTGAACTACGCCGTGAGCAAGCACGACGGGGCGGAGTGGGTGATGAGCCCGGAGAAGGACCGCGGCTGGGTGGCCGGGTTCAAGGACGGTGGAGTGCCGTATGCGTTGCGCGGCGACCGGGCGGGGCTGCCCCAGCTGGACTGGGAAGCGGCTGCCGACCTGGCAGACCTGGAACGCCGGGTGGGCGAGTTCCACCTGGCCGGGGGGGCTCACGGGATCGCCGAGGAGCGGCGGTTGGCGTATGTCGCGTTCACGCGCGCGCGGCGGTCCATGCTGCTGAGCGCTGCCGTGTGGGCCGATGCGACGACCCCGCGGGTGACGTCCCGCTTCTTCAGCGAGGTGCTGGCCAAGGCGCCGGGCTCGGTGCGGGTGCTGGAGTGGGCCGAGATGCCCGATCCCGACCTGCCCGAGACCTTGGTCAACCCGCGCACCGCCGACCCCGAGCCGGTCCTCTGGCCCGCCGACCCCCTGCGCGAGCGACGCCGGGCGTTGGCGTCCGGGGCAGAGCGGGTGCGCGCGGCGATCGCGGCGGCTGGGTCTGAGGTTGGTGGCGCGGGGGTTGGTGGCGCGGGGGTCGGTGGCACGGGGGTCGGTGGCGCGGGCGGCAGCGGTGGTGTCGAGGGGGGCGCTGCGGAGGAGGTCTCGGGTGGGGCGGGAGCCGGCCCGGGTATCCAGGCCGCCCTGCCGCTGCCGGGTCATGACGTTCCCGTCCTCGAAGAGCTCGAGATGCTGCTGCGCGAGCGAGCCGCGCACCGGACCCGCGGCCCCGCGGTCGTCGAGATGCCCCGCCACCTCTCGACGTCCGCGATGGTCGCCCTGGCCCAGGACGCCGCGGCCTTCGCCACCGACCTCCGGCGCCCGATGCCCCACGAGCCCGCGCTCGCCGCGCGCCGCGGCACCGCCTTCCACGCGTGGATAGAGCAGCACTTCGCCCGCGCCGCGATGGTCGACCTGTTGGACCTGCCCGGCAGCGCCGACGAGGATCCCGCGGAGGACGAGGAGCTCCCGGCCATGAAGGAACGGTTCCTGGCCAGCGAGTGGGCGTCGCGTGTGCCGTTGGAGATCGAGATCTCGCTGGAGACGATCCTGGACGGTGTCGCGATACGCGGACGGATCGACGCCGTGTTTCCTGACGGCGATTCGTCGGGCGGTTTTTTCTCGGACGCACCTTCGTCCGGCCCAGTGACGGGTTCGGCTGTCGAGTCGTCGGCTGGCGTCGTGGTGGTCGACTGGAAGACCGGTCGACCGCCCCACGGCGACCTCAGCCGAGTCCGGGCCCTGCAGCTGTCTGCCTATCGTCTCGCCTACGCGCGTCTGCGGGGCATTCCGTTGGAGCAGGTGCGGGCCGCGTTCTACTACGCGGCAACGGGCCACACGGTCTGGCCGGAGCTGGTGGGTGAGGAGGGGCTGCGAGACGTTCTCGCGGCCGTGCCGGAGTAGGCGTCGGAGGTTGCGGATCCCCGGCGAGATTGCCTGAGCGAGGACGGGCTGCCCGCGGGAGGGGTGGCCATCGCAAGCACCTCCGTTCGTATCCGGTTCCGAACTTTGTACCCACCCGCCGCGTGGCGTGGCGTTTTGCGGGCGCGCTGACGCGGCCTGCGGGATGAAGGTCGCCCATGGGGTTTCGGGGGGCTTGGCCGGACGAGTTCGATCTCTGAGTTGGCCGTGTAGTCAGCTGTCGATCGTGACCCGTCTGTGACGTACGGCGTTGTGTACCAGTTGGATTCGGCGGGTTGGTTGTCGGTGGTCGGGTTTAGGTTGAGGGGTATGGAAGCAGCCGTGACCGACCAGGAGGCGGTGGCCGCGATGGCCACGCTCCGGGCTTGGGCGGGCCGGCTTGCTGGGCGGGTCGGGTGGGTGCAGGAACCTGACGTCAGCGACCTGGTGGTGCAGCTCGGTTCGGTGCTGCGTTGCGCTGAGGGTGCGCGGGTGGCGTTGGTCGCTGAAGCGGCGCAGCGGGGGCTGCCTGCCAGTACTGGCCCGTTCGGGTCCCTGGGTGGTGACTTGAAGGCGTGGGTCGGGCAGCGGTCACCTGGTGTGCCGGTGGGTGAGGTCGCCCGGGTGGTGCGGGTGGTCCAGGGTGGGCGGACCCGGACCCATGCACCGGTCCTTGCGGCGGTGACCTGCGGGCGGGTGGGTCTGGTCGCGGCGGACCTCGCGTTGGGGGAGATGACCCGGTTGAAGCCGCTGCTGAACCCTGACGCTGTTGAGGCGGTGTGGGAGTCCTACCTGATGCTGGCTGAGACTGGGGACCTGAAGCTGGTCCGGGCCTTGCGGCCGGCGATGATCGCCCGGTTCGGGGGCGAGGGTGAGTTCCAGGACCGGCAGGACACCGCCAAGGCGCGGACCGGTCTGACCCACCCCCGCCCGTTGGACGACCAGTGCGGGTGTGAGGGGCTGGTGGAGTACAGGCTGGTCACTGACGCCGAAGGCAGGGCCGTCATCGAAGCAGCGATCGGGCCGTTGTCGGCGCCGGTCCCCGGCCCGGACGGGGAACCCGACCCCCGCACCGCCACCCGCCGCCGGGCCGAGGCGCTGGTCGGGATGCTCCGCCGGGCGACCGAAGCCGGCGAGAAGGTCCCGTCGGTGGCCAAGACCCAGCTGATGCTCACGATCCGCGCGACCGACCTGGTCGCGGGCAGCAACGCGGCCGAGGTCCTCGGGTCGTTGGACACCGGGCTGCTGCTGGGGACCGAGACCGCCCGCAAACTGGCTTGTGACGCCGCGGTCACCCCGGTGGTCCTGGACGAGGAGCAGAACCTGCTCCACCTCGGCCGCACCCGGCGCCTGTTCACCTCTTCGCAGCTGAAAGCGCTGTGGCTCAGGGACCGGCACTGCACCTACCCCGGCTGCGACACCCCAGCCCACTGGTGCGACGCCCACCACATCCTGCACTGGGCCGACGGAGGCCCGACTGACCTATCCAACGCGGCCCTGCTCTGTGGGTTCCACCACACCCTGGTCCACCAACGAAGACTCTTCGCTCGGCTGGACCACCAAGGCGGCCCCCGCGGACGACCCAATCAGGGCAGCGGGGGTTCGGGGGGCAACGGGGGCGGAGCCCCCGTTGGTTGCGGCTCTTCGGGGGTGAACGGGGGCGGAGCCCCCGTTGGTTGCGGCTCTTCGGGGGTGAACGGGGGCGGAGCCCCCGTTGGTTGCGGCTCTTCGGGGGTGAACGGGGGCGGAGCCCCCGGTGGTTGCGGCTCTTCGGGGGTGAACGGGGGCGGAGCCCCCGTTGGTTGCGGCTCTTCGGGGGTGAACGGGGGCGGAGCCCCCGGTGGTTGCGGCTCTTCGGGGGTGAACGGGGGCGGAGCCCCCGTTGGTTGGGACCTCACACCCGGCTCCTATGGCCGCGCCCTCGCTTCCGACCGGGACAGACCCAGCGACATCGGCAGCGACCCACCACCCTGCATCGCCTGACTGTGATGCTCGCAGCTTGCGCTGGTCGACCGGTACAGGGGCATGAGGACCACGCTGAGACAGGTCAGGGGTGCTCCCAGCCGGCGATGGCGTCGTCGAGCGCGCGGCCCATCACCGCGCGGTCGGGGTCGACGCCGGTCCACAGGGCAATGTTGATGGCTGCTTGGTTGAGCAGCATGCCGCGGCCGTCGAGCGTGGTGGCCCCAGCAGCACGGGCGCGTTGCAACAGGTCGGTGTCGGGCGGGTTGGGGATGACGTCGCAAACCAGCAGGTGCGACGCGTCCTGCCCGAAGGCGACCGATACGGCACTCGTGCCGGGCAGACCCAACGAGGTGGCGTTGACCATCACCGTGGTGTTGTCCGGCGGGACCAGCTCACCGTCCCAGGCCATCGCATCGGCGCCCGTCGTGCTGTGCTCGGCCACCAGCGCAGCGATCCGCTGAGCTTTGTCGAGGCTGCGGTTCGCGATGGTCACGTGGGCCGCGCCGGCGAGGGCGAGCTCGACGGCGATGGCGCGGGCCGCGCCGCCAGCGCCGAGGATGAGCACGTGCTGTCCCGCCGGGTCGGTGACCGTCCGAAGCGAGCCAAGGAAGCCCTGGCCGTCGGTGTTGTGACCGATCAGGCCTTGGTCGGTGCGCACCACGCAGTTGACGGCACCGATCAGCTCGGCCGACCGGTCCAACCCGTCGATCAGCTCGATCACGGCGACCTTGTGCGGCAGCGAGCAGTTGAACCCGACCCAGCCCATGGCCGTGGCCCCCGCGACGGCATCAGCGAGGTTCGAAGGCTTCACGTCGCAGTTCAGATATCGGACGTCCAGGTCGTGGAAGGCGTAGGCCGCCTCAACCATTGCGCCAGTCGGGTTGCCGGCGGCGGGGCTGGAGAACGATCCGGTGATCGCGGGGAGCAGGCTTGGCATGCCCGCAGGCTACTGTCGACCCCTGGTCGCTCACGTGGGGTGCCCGACCTTGCCTGCGACTTCGGGATCGCTCCGTCACGTCGAACCTGACCCTTGGACAACGACGGCCGAGTGTTCGTCCACTTCTCGGGCATTCTGTGCGAAGGGGCGGGATCACCTCGGCTTCGACGCGCGCGTCAGGTTGAGTTCGGCCCGACGGCGTAGGACTGCACGCTCGCTCTCGTTCCTGGAGCGTGCGACCGCCTCGCTGAACGCCTCGCTCGCCTGTGCGTGCAGCCCGGCTCGCTCGAGCAGGTCTCCGCGCACGCTCGGCACCATCGCCGAGTCGCCGAGCTCCCCTGCGTCCAGCCCGTCGAGCACGGCGAGCCCCGCCTCCGGGCCGAACGCCCGCCCGTGTGCGACGGCCCGGTTCACCTCGACGACCGGTCCCGGCGCAGACGTGGCCAGGACGTCGTAGAGCGTCGCGATCCGGTGCCAGTTCGTGTCCTCGGCCCGCTCTGCGCGGGCGTGCTGGGCAGCGATCAGGGCCTGCAAGAAGTACGTCCCGACCGGCTTCCCGCGGGCGGCGAGCAGCTCGGCCCGCTCCAGGGCGGCCAGCCCGCGCCTGATCAGCAGCTTGTCCCAGCGCGTTCGGTCCTGCGCCTCGAGCAGGACCGGCGCTCCGTGGTCATCAAGCCGAGCAGCCATCCGCGAGCCCTGGATCTCCAGCAGCGCCTGCAGTCCGAGCGCGTCGGGCTCGTCGGGTGCGACGGCGACCAGCATGCGCGCGAGCCGCATCGCCTCGTTCGCCAGGTCGGGGCGCATCCAGTCGGCGCCGGTGGTGGCGGTGTATCCCTCGTTGAAGATCAGGTAGATCACCGCCATGACGTCGTCGAGGCGCTGGGTCCGCTCAGCCCCCGTGGGCAGCTCGAACTCGGCGTGAGCTGCGGAGAGGGTCTTTTTGGCTCGCGAGATGCGTTGGCCCATGGTGGATTCGGTGGCCAGGAACCCGCGGGCGATCTCGGCGGTGGTGAGTCCTCCGACCAGGCGGAGCGTCAGCGCAGCCCGCGACTCCGGAGTCAGGGAGGGGTGGCAGGACAAGAAGATGAGGCGCAGGACGTCGTCCTCGATGTAGTCGACCTGGTCGTCGAGGTCGGGCATCTCGTCCTCCTCTCCCGCAGTGGCGCGTTCGAGCTCTGCGACCTTGCGGCGCAGCGTGTCGGCACGCCGGAAGTGGTCGATACCGCGTCGCTTCGCGAAGGTCATCAGCCACGCGACCGGCGTGTCCGGTACACCGGTCGTGGGCCACTGCTCGAGCGCCGCCACCAGGGCGTCCTGCGCGAGGTCCTCGGCGAGCTCCACGTCACGGGTCATCCGGGTGAGTGCACCGACGAGGCGGGCCGACTCGGCCCGCCACGCGGCGACGATGGCTTCGTTCGGGTCATTCGCACGGGTCCCTGCCGACACCGTGCCAGCGTAGTGAGTCCCGATCAGTCGCCGGGGGCGTCCGGTCCAGTGGAGATCTGGCGCAGCGTCGCGACCACGGTGACCTCGGGCCAGTGCTTCGCGTGCAGCTCGGCGAACTCCCGCTGATCGGCCACAGCCTCCTCGAGGGTGTCGTACTGCATGATCGCCCAGCCGCCGACGACCTCCTTGGCCTCGGCGTACGGTCCGTCGACCCTGCTCACCTCGCCCTGCCGGACCACGAAGTTCACGGCGTCCTCCGTCCCATAAAGTCCACCGCCGTCGAGGAACACACCGCTGGCGGCGCGTGCGCCGATGTGTGCGTCCATCGCGTCGAACAGTGCCTGAGGCGGCGTTCCGACGCCCTCTTCCATCCTGACGAATCCCATGAAACGAGGCATCTTGGTCACTTCTCCTGGTTGCCGGTGTCGATGTGTCGTACGTACGTCGAACAGCAACGCGGCTTTTCGACATCCACCATTGAAATCGCTCGACCTGCGAGGGCGAAGCGACGACGCGGCACATGCACCTGGCTTCGGACCAGATCGTCCAAGGTCCCCCACCGGTCGCCGGCGAGCGAGAGGAGCCCGATGCCGCAGCGGTCAGGCGGTCCGGTCGTCGGGTGGGTCCTCGTCCGATCCCGGGGCCGAGCCACCGACCGGCTCGTCAATGGGGTCGGCCGCGTCGGTCGGATCATCGTCTCCGCCGACCGGGCCGCGGTCACTGATGACCGCTTCGTCGTCGTCATCCTGACCGAACTCGTACAGGTCAACGCCGCCCGCAGTCTTGGCGACCTCGGTCTCGTCATCCTCCACAAACATCAGGTCCGCCGGGATCTCGACCGTGTGGTCACCCGGCGGAACGTCCAGGGCCATCGACCCCGAGACCACCACCCCGCCCACAGAACCCGCGGCCGCCGAACCCGTCGCCGCCGAACCCGTTGCCGCCGAACCCGTTGCCGCCGAACCCGTTGCCGCCGAACCCCTCGCCGCCCTCGCGCTCGCACCGACGCCGGATCGGTCCGATTCCCCGAGCCTGCCCAGCTCGGCGGGGGCAACGCCCGCTCGCGCGGCGGCGGCCTGGTCGCGCTCGTGCAGCTCCTCGTCCAACCGCCGCAGCGCAGCGGCGTGCCGGTCGACCTCGTCGCGCAGCCCCAGGGCGATGGCGGTGTTGAGCGAACCCAACCGCGACATCTGGGCCAAGAGCCGCGCGCGCTCCAACAACCCAGCGTCCGGTCGCTCGACCCGGGCGTGGGCATACGCCTCCATCACGGTCTCCAGCCCAGCCTCGGGCGCCTGCACCGCCAACGCGGTGAAGTCCTCGGCGGGGTCGCCGACCTTGGCGTCCTCCCAACCCAGCAACCCCCGGATCCGCCCGGTCGAGGCGTCGTCCGCGTCGTCGAACACGGCCAGCACCTGGTCACCGGTGAGGTCACCGTGCACCGGGGTCGCTGCGAAACGCCACTGGCTGACGTCCTCGAGCCGGCGCTCCCAGCGCACCAACAGCCCGGTCGGGACGTGGCCGGTCGAGGCGGCGCGGTCGAGGTCGGCGAGGCGCCGGGTCCGGCACGACTCCGCGTCATACACCGGGACGCCGGCCTCCTCGAACAGCTGGTGGTCGACGTTGTGCAGCGCGGCGATGGTGCGACCGAGCTCGGCCGCCACGCCCGGACCCGCGGGCAGGTTGCCGAAGTCGACGAGCTGACCAGGCAGGCGCGGGTACACCGCGGCGCGGCCGCCCTCCTTCAACGCAGCGAAGCCCTTGGGCGCGGGCACCGAGAACGAGATCCGCCGCATCAGCATCGCGAGCATCGACAGCGCGACGTCCATCTGCGCGCCGGCTGCGTCGGTGCGCGGGGCCCGCACGATCCAGGAACGCTGCAGGCTGTCGGTCACGAAGGCGACGTCGAACAGCGATCCGGGCCGGCTGGGGATGCCCTGGACCTCGACCGGTTCGAGACCGGGCACCGCTGCCGATGCGAGGGCGGCCAGGACGAGGGGACTGCGATCCACCCGCCCACCGTACGGGCAGAGTGGGACTTAGGGTTGCAGGCGTGGCCCGATCCGGTGAAGTTCTCCAGCGACTCGCCCTCGGTCGGAGCACCGTCGGCCGCGACGGACTGCGCCGCAGTGACCCGGGCCTGATCGACCTCCTGCTCGCAGACCCGGCCACCGCGGTGCTCGAGCTGCGCGGGGAGCGGGCAGCCGTCGCCGGAGACCGTGACCGTCCGGTGCTCGCCCTGCGTCCACCGCTGCCCACCGACCGGGGCCGGCTCGCGCTGTACCTCGGACGCGAGGACGCCACGGCCTTCGTCGCCGTGCTCCACGACGACACCGGCAAGACCGACGGGTACGCCGGGCTGCGGGCCGTCGGTGCGCTCCTCGCCGACCGCGACGCCGGCCTCCTGACGACCGCGACCGGCGTCCTCAACTGGCACGCGACACATACCCACTGCCCCCGCTGCGGCACGCCGACCGAGCCTTCCAGCGGCGGCTGGACCCGCGTCTGCCCGCGGGACCAGAGCGAGCACTACCCGCGAACCGACCCCGCAGTGATCATGTCGGTGGTCGACGACGACGACCGACTGCTGCTCGCGCGCGGGCGGATGTGGGAGGGGACGTCGCGCTACTCGGTGCTGGCCGGGTTCGTCGAGCCGGGGGAGACGCTGCCCGACGCGGTCGTCCGCGAGGTGATGGAGGAGGTCGGCGTGGAGGTCGACGAGGTGCGATACCTCGGTGACCAGCCGTGGCCGTTCCCCGCCTCACTCATGCTCGGGTTCACGGCCCACGCGCGCACCACCGCGTTGAACCTGCAGGAGGACGAGATCGTCACGGCGCGCTGGTTCTCCCGTGAGGAGCTGACCGAGGAGATCGCTGCCGGGCGGGTCGCCGTGCCCAACCGGCTCAGCATCGCGCGTCGGATCGTCGAGCACTGGTACGGCAGGGAGTTCGACGGCGGAGACTGGTTCTAGGCCCAGCGCTGGGTCGGCATCCAGCTGCTGCGCGCGGGGTCAGCCGAGGCGCTGCTTGACCTCGCCGATCGAGGGGTTGGTGGCTGCGGAGCCGTCCGGGAACAGCAGCGTCGGCACCGTCTGGTTGCCGCCGTTGACCGACATCACGAAGTCGGCGCTCTCGGGGCTGTCCTCGATGTTCACCTCGGTGAACTCGATGCCCTCGCGACCCATCTGGGCCTTGAGGCGGGCGCAGTATCCGCACCAGTTCGTGGTGAACATGGTGACGGTGCCGGTCGCGGGGGACTCGATGGTCATCGGTGGTGCTCTCCTGGTCGTTAGCTTGGTATGGCTTGGCGTGAGTTGGTTTGGCGTGAGTTGGGACGCCGTGAGCTGGCATGGAGACGCCTGGCAGTGCAGTTCGGCGCAAGGCGGCCGGGACCACGGCTCGATCTGATGGCTGAACGCCGCCGGGGTGGGTCTTCTTCCCTCGGCCATGATGGACCGGTGAGCGCACCGACCGAGGTCGCCAGGGATCGTGCCGTCGCGCTGGCCTGGCTGGCGTCGCGGCTCCTCGTGGCCGGGGTGCTGCTGATCGTGGCCGCGGTCGGAACGCGCGACGACCGCTATCCGCGGGTGTCCGGCAGCTGGGTGGTGGACCGGCTGTCGCACTGGGACAGTTATCACTTCCTGCGGATCGCCGAGCAGGGATACCTCCCGCCCGGGCTCCCGTGCTGCGACCAGGCGTACCTCCCCGGCTATCCCCTGCTCATGGACGCAGTCCGGCCGCTGGCCGGCGGTTCCACCCTGGGTGCCGGTCTGCTGGTCTCGGTGGCCGCCTCGGTGGCCGCTGCGGTGCTGCTGGCGCGGCTGGCCCGCGAGCAGCTCGGCGACGCCCGGGCCGGATGGTGGGCCGTGCTGCTGCTCGCGGTGTCGCCCGCGGGGGTGTTCCTCGGAGTGGTCTACAGCGACGCGCCGTTCCTTGCGGCGGTGCTCGGGGCGTGGATCTGCGCGCGGCACGGGCGGTGGTGGGCTGCCGGGGCACTGGCCGCGGTCGCCTGCAGCCTGCGGATCACCGGGCTGTTCCTGCTGGTGGGGCTGGTCGTCCTGCTGGTGGTCCAGCTGCGGGCCGAGGGTCGGCGCCTACCTCGCCCGCACGCGGTGGCGCTGCTGCTCCCGGTTGCCACGGTGGGCGCCTATGCCGCCTACCTGCACCACCTCGGCCTGTCGTGGGACGCCTACCGCGAGGCGCAGGCCACCGGCTGGTCACGGGAGACCGTGCCGCCCTGGGACGGGCTCGTCGTCGCAGTGCAGGGCATCGCCGACTCGTTCGGTGGAGGCGCCACCCTTCTCGGGCTGTCGCGCGTCCTCGACCTGGTCATGGTGGCCGGCGGTCTGGTGCTCGTCGGTCTGCTCGCCCGCCGCCGCCAGTGGCCCGAGCTGGCCTATGTCGCACCCTCCGTCGGGGTCATCGCCTGCTCCACGCAGTGGGCCTCCTCGCCGCGGTATGCGCTGGTCTGGTTCCCGGCCTACCTTCTGCTGGCCGGTGCCGGGCTCCGGCCCGCGACCCGGCGCTGGGTGGTGGCCGGGGCGATGGTGTCGGCGGTCGTCATGCTCGCAGCCACGGCGGCCTTCGCCCTGCGGATCTGGGTCGCGTGACGACTGTCGGCGACGGCTGACAGGATCACCGTGATGGCCATGCACACCGCCGACGAGGTGCTCGCGGCGCTCGACCCCGAGCAGCGCGAGGTCGCAGCGAACCCCACCGGTCCGATGTGCGTCCTCGCCGGTGCCGGGACCGGCAAGACGCGGGCGATCACCCACCGCATCGCCTACGCCGTCCACTCCGGCGCTGTGGCCGCCCCGCAGGTCCTCGCGGTCACCTTCACAGCGCGCGCGGCCGGGGAGATGCGCACGCGCCTGCGCGACCTCGGTGTCGGGGGTGTGCAGGCCCGGACCTTCCACGCTGCGGCACTGCGACAGCTGCACTTCTTCTGGCCGCAGGCGGTCGGCGGGGCCGCGCCCGAGGTCATGGCGCACAAGGCGGGTGCGATCGCCGAGGCGGCGTCCCGCCTCCGGCTCCAGGTCGACCGCACTCTCGTCCGCGACCTGGCCTCGGAGGTCGAGTGGGCCAAGGTGAGCATGCTGACCGCGGACACCTACGCGGCGGCTGCGCGCGCTGCGGGCCGTGAGCCGCCCGGGATGGACGCGACCGCGATGGCCCGCGTGATCGACGCCTACGAAGGTGTGAAGGAGACCCGGGGCGTCATCGACTTCGAGGACGTGCTGCTCCTGACCGTCGGGATCCTGGAGGAGCGGGAGGACGTCGCCCGAGCGGTGCGGGCGCAGTACCGCCAGTTCGTCGTCGACGAGTACCAGGACGTCAACGCCCTCCAGCAGCGGCTGCTCAGCGCGTGGCTCGGCGGCCGGCACGACGTCTGCGTCGTCGGCGACCCGGCCCAGACGATCTACTCCTTCACCGGCGCGACCCCGCAGCACCTGCTCGACTTCCCGCGGCTCCACCCGGGTGCGCAGACGGTCCGCCTGGTCCGCAACTACCGTTCGACCCCCCAGATCATCGGGCTGGCCAACGCGGTCGTCCGCGGTCCGTCCGGGTCGCGACGCAGCCACAGCGTCGAGCTGCAGGCCCAGGGCGAGCCGGGTCCCCAGCCCGACCTGGTGTCCTATCCGGACGACCCGGCCGAGGCCGCGGCGACCGCCGCGCGGATCAGGGCCGCGGTCGACCAGGGTCACGCCGCGGCCGAGATCGCCGTCCTCTTCCGCACCAACGGGCAGTCCGAAGCACTGGAGGCGGCGCTGGCCGACCTCGAGGTGCCCTATCTGGTACGGGGCGGGGAGCGGTTCTTCGCCCGCCAGGAGGTCCGCCAGGCCGTCCTGCTCATGCGCGGGCAGGCCCGCAGTGACGACGGCTCGGAGCCGCTGCCCGACCTGGTCCGCGACATCCTGGTCGGCGCGGGCTGGACCCGACAGGCCCCGTCGTCCGGGGGCGCGGCCCGTGAGCGCTGGGAGTCGCTGGCGGCCCTCGCCTCGCTCGCCGACGACGTGGTCGCAGCCCAGCCCGAGGCGCGCCTGCCTGACCTGGTCCGTGAGCTCGACGAGCGCGCGGCGGCCCAGCACGCGCCCGCGGTGCAGGGCGTGACGCTCGCGTCCCTGCACGCCGCGAAGGGTCTGGAGTGGGACACCGTGTTCCTCGTGGGCTGTTCGGACGGGCTGCTGCCGATCTCGATGGCCGACACCCCCGAGGCCGTGGAGGAGGAGCGCCGTCTGCTGTACGTCGGCCTGACGCGCGCCAGACGTGGCCTCCACCTGTCGTGGGCCACCTCGCGCACCGCTGGCGGCCGGGGGAGCCGGCGGCCGTCGCGGTTCTTCGAGCAGACCGCGGCCATCCTCGGCGAAGGGGCCCGGCCGCCCCGGCGCGAAGGTCGTGCCGCCGGCGGCTCACGACGTGCCTCCCTGCGTCCGGCGCAGCCGGCCGTCTGCCGCACCTGCGGCACGTCGCTGACCACCGCTGCGCAGCGGACGACGGGCCGTTGCGGCGACTGTCCGCCGACCTATCGTGAGGAGCTGTTCGAGGCCTTGCGCGAGTGGCGGCTGGCGACCTCGCGCACTGCCAGCGTGCCGGCCTACGTCGTGTTCACCGACGCCACGCTGACCGCGATCGCCGAGCGTGAGCCGGCCAGCGGGGCCGAGCTGACCACCATCTCCGGCGTGGGCCACCGAAAGCTCGCGCAGTACGGCGACGCCGTACTGGCCATCGTCGGCGGAATGTCGGCTGAGGATGCGGTCGAAAAGCATTCTGCGACAACAGAATCCGGCTGATGGTCTGATTCGGCGGAACTCGTCGCCAGATTCTCCGTTAATTGCGTTGCCCTGCCGCGCACGGGTGTCGTAATCTTGCTGAGCACATCAACCAGCGGGCGTGACAACCGACTGGGCCGACCGAGCGAGACGAAGGAGGGCCGAGCCATGGAGAAGACCACCATGACGATCACCGCGATGCACAGCACCTGCGGCGTCTCCGCACGTGCCCGGGCCGGCGTCTTCATCGCGCCCACCGCCTGGACGCCCCAGGGGACAGGTCTGTCCATCGCCGGCTCGATTCGCCCGACCGTGGGTGCATCCGACCTCGATGCCCCGGCCGTCGTCTCGACCAATGATGTCGCCTACCTCCGCACCGGAGAGCCACCTGCATAGGCCCACCAGCCAGCAGGCCCCTCTCAGGCCGCGGAACCCGACATCCGGGATCCGCGGCCTTTTTGTATTTCTCCCGGACCGAAATGGTTCTGGTGAAGGCACAGCCTCGAAACCCTCACTCCGGCTCACCAGCCGCAGCACCACAGCGAACAGAACCGGGTCCGGCCCCGCACCAGGGGTTGGACCAGACCGAGGAGAACCGTCACCACCGTGACGGAACGAGAAAGAGGGAGGTGGACACCCGATGCAGCTGACCCAGCTTCTGGACCTGAGCGAGCAGGCCGCCGTCACTGGCGCTGACATCCCGTGTCGAGGAAACGACGCCGAGATGTGGTTCTCCGACAGCCCGGCCGGTGTCGAGTTCGCGAAGGCACTGTGCCAGACCTGCCCGGCCCTGGCCGAGTGCCTGGCCGGCGCCCTGGACCGCGGCGAGCCGTGGGGTGTCTGGGGTGGCGAGCTCTTCGTGCAGGGAGTCGTCGTGGCGCGCAAGCGTCCGCGGGGGCGTCCGCGCAAGAACCCGGTCGCAGCCTGACGGCTGTCGCCCCCACGGTTTCCCGAGGAGACCGCCAGGGGACGCACATACCTCCGCGTCCCCTGGCAGTTCCGTTCCCGCAGCGGCGCGTGTTGCCCCACTGACCTACGTCGGTGGGCCGTGCGCCGGCTGCCTCCCCCAGCCGGTACGCCGGCACCCCACCGTTCGCTTCGTCCTGCCCGGACGCGGCGACGAACACAGCAAGGAGACCAGTCATGCACCAGTTCCTCTATTCCAGCTTGGCTCGCGCCCGAGCGCGCAAGCAGCGAGAGCGGTTCGAGCAGCTCGAACGGCGCGCCCAGCTCGAGATGCTGCGCGCCCACCTGCACCAGATGGTGCGGTGACGCCTCGCCCCCACGGCCCCGCCGGTTCCCCAGGTCCCATCCTGGCCGGCGGGGCCGTTCTCGTGTGCGGGCGCAGTCTCCTCCGGCTCCAGGCTCCAGGCTCCAGTCCCGGCCCCGAGCGAACTTGGGTGCCCAGACGCACCGAATCCCGAGCGTCTGGGCACCCAAGCTGGCGTCGGACCCGGTGGCTAGGGTCGGGCCATGTCGCGCGACGCCGTCGTCACCGCCCTGACCGCGCCCGATCTGGCCGCCATCGTGGACCTCGTCCTGTGGGTCGAACCCGCGGCGGACGGGACTCCCACGGCCCACGCGGCCAACCACCTCGGGCGGGTCCGGCTCCACCCCGGTGGGTCCCACGAGGTGCTGGAGGGCACCGACCCGATCGCCAGCGAGGACCCGATGGCCTTCCTCCCGTACGCGGAGGAGGTCGCGCGGTGGGGGCCGCGGGTGTCCACGGACAACGCCTACCCGCTCGCGGCCGAACGGATCCTGTCGCTGTTCGCCGACCCGGACCGCAGCCCGGACGTGGCCGTCGTGCACACCCCGCGCCACTTCTTCCCCGACGAGGGTGGACACGTGGGCGAGCACGGCTCGCTGGACGTGATCCAGTCGCGGGCACCGTTCGTCCTCTCCGGCGCCGGGGTGGTCCAGCAGGGGTACGTCGACGCGCACGCCCGGCTCGTCGATGTCGGCCCCACCCTTGCGGTGCTGGCCGGGGTGCCCGAGGACGGCCTGCGGGACACCCGGGGCGAGGCGCTCGACGGCCGGCCGGCGACCGCATACCTCACCGGCGCACGACCGGCTCACGTCGTGGGCATCCTCTGGGACGGGGCACACTGCGGTGAGCTGCTCGCGATGGCCGAGGCGGGCGAGCTGCCCGGCGTGGCGCGGCTCGTCGAACGGGGTACGGCGCTGCGCGGGGGAGCGGTGGCGCACTTCCCGAGCGTCACCCTCACCAACCACACCTCGATCCTGACCGGAGTGGGGCCTGGGCGGCACGGGGTGCTCGGCAACGTGTACTTCGACCGCTCGTCCGGCGAGCGGGTGGTGCCCAACGACGCGACGACCTGGCATCGGAGCAGCGAGTGGCTGCGACCGACAGCGCGGACCGTGTTCGAGATGGTCGGCGACCACGTCGCACCGATCGGTGTGGGGCTCCCGCGCACGGCGAGCGTGAACGAGGCCATCGACCGTGGCGCGGACTACTCGAGCATGCAGGTCATCCGGGCCAGCGGCGGCGCTGGCGGGGCGAGCTCGCTGGGTGACCTGCTCCCCGATCCGGAGTCCTCGCCCTTCCTTCGGGACCGGTCGATGCTGGGCGACGGATACTTCAGCTGGGCCGTGCAGGTCGACGACATCGGGCTGCAACAGATGCTCCAGCTCTGGGAGTCCCCGACCACCGCACCGCGGCTGACCTGGTGGGCCAACGTCATCACCGACGCCGGTCACCACGGCGGCGGACCTCGCTCGGAGATGGCGCGGGACTCCTTCCGGCAGAGCGATGCTCGGCTCTGCGTCTTCCTCGACCATCTTCAGGACGTCGGCGCGCTGGAGGACACGGCGGTCCTGCTGACCGCCGACCACGGCTTCGAGGGCTCGGACCCCGAGGTCACCGGCTCGTGGCGCCCGGCGCTGGACGCCTTGGGCGTCCCGTACCGCGACGAGGGACCGGGGTTCGTCTACCTCCTGTGAGGTCGTCTACCTTGCTGTGACATGAGCGGATTCGAGGAGACGTCGCTGCCGGCGCAGAGGGTGGCCCAGCGGAGCATGGACGTCGAGACCATGGCCGGGGTGAGCGAGCGGCTGGGCCCGATCTTCGACCAGGTCCGTGGTCTGCTCGATGCAGCCGGAGCCCACCCCAGCGGCGACCCGCTGGCGTTGTTCGTGCCCGACGGCGACGGGGCGAAGATCTCAGCGGGGTTCCCCACCGAGGCCGCTGAGGTCGCGGGTGCCGAGATCGTCGAGGTGCCCGCAGTGGACCGCGCCCTGTGCCACGTCCACGAAGGCACCGTCGAGGAGCTCGGCGCGGCCTGGGGCCGGCTGTTCGCCGAGCTCGCTGCGCGTGGCCAGACGGCGGTGCCTCCCGCCCGAGAGGTCTATCGCCAGACCCCGCCGGACCACCTTGAGGCGTGGGTCGTCGAGCTCCAGCAGCCGGTCGCCGGCGGCTGACCGCTCGGTGACCCCGGGGGTTCGGGCCCTGCCCCGCGCCGGCCGGGTGGGGCAGGATGTGGACATGGCACCGCAGATCACCATCGCTCAGGACCCCGTCGCCGACCATGTGCTCAGCGACGACCCGTTCGCCCTGCTCGTGGGGATGCTGCTGGACCAGCAGTACCCGATGGAGCACGCCTTCGCCGGCCCGAGCAAGATCCTCACCCGGTTCGGGACGCTGGACCCGGGTGCCGTCGCGGCCGCCGAGCCCGAGGCGTTCGCCGACCTCTGCGCGACCCCGCCGGCGGTCCACCGGTACGGCCGGTCGATGGCCGGGCGCGTGCAACAGCTCGCGACGGTGGTCCGCGACGAGTACGCGGGTGACGCGTCCGCGATCTGGACGACGGCGCCAGGTGCGGCCGAGCTGGTCAAGCGGCTCAAGGCGCTGCCGGGGTTCGGTGACCAGAAGGCGCGGATCTTCGCCGCGCTGCTCGGCAAGCAGCTCGGCGTGCGGCACGAGGGGTGGCGCGAGGAGATCGGCCCGTACGCGGAGGACGGGTGCTTCCGGTCGGTCGCCGATGTCGTGGACGCGCAGTCCCTGCAGAAGGTGCGGTCCTTCAAGAAGGAACACAAGGCGGCGTCCAAGGCGGCGACGGCGGCGAAGGCCTGACCCGGTGCGAACCCACCACGTCGAGTGCGCGCGGACCTATCCGGTCGCGACGGAGACGGCCTATGACCTGGTCCTGTCAGCCGCGCTGCCGCGGGTCTTCTCGCGCCGGTACGGCCCGTTGCCGCCGGTGCGCGCGGTCACCGGCCAGGCTGGAGCCTGGGGGACGGCCGGACAGACCCGCACCATCCACCTCGCCGGCGGCGGGTCGATGCACGAGGAGCTGACCGAGGCGGAGCGTTCGAGCCACTTCGCGTATCGGGTCTCGGACATCACCGGCCCGATGTGGGCGCTGGCCAGCGGGATCGACGGACGATGGGTCTTCGAGCCGGCGGGGACCGGCGTCCGGATCAGCTGGTCGTGGGAGCTGCACCCGAGGACCTCCGGTTCGGCCCGAACGTTGCCAGTCGTCGGGTGGTTCTGGCAGGGATACTCGCGACAGGCGCTGGAGCAGATCGAGGACCTGCTCGTCCCGCGAGTGTGAGACCCCTCGACCGACCCAGATCGACCGACCCAGATCGACCGACCCAGACGGACCGACCCAGATCGACCAGGAAGGAGTGGAGATGGGTGAGATCCCTCAGGTTCCCGAGGTACCGGAGCCGCGCGTCGACCCGTACCGGGCGCCGATCGTGTGCGCCACGTGCGGAGTGCGCCCGCCCGACGCCGACGTGGCCCGGCTGACCTGGACCATGGGCACCGAGAACGGGCGCACGGTGTGGACCTGCGCGGCCTGCGCCCGCCGTCACATCCGGGCGATCGAGGGCAAGCTCGACCCGAGCTGGTGGTGAGGCGGCCAGGTGCGGCGGGTGGACCGGCTCAGGGCACGGGGGGTGGAATCTGGTCGAACCTCGTGCCGGGGAAGTGGGTGAGCACGAGCTGTCGAGCGGGAACCTCGCCGCCGACCTGGCAGAGGACCCCGATGCCGCCGAGCCAGACCCGGTGGATCAGCAGGTAGGCCGGCGGCAGGTTCAGGCGCAGGCCGACGGTGAACTGCGGACGGCGGGGGTCGTTGACGTGCTGGCTGATCCCGCGCAGCCACGCCCGGCTGAACGTGAACGTCTCGTGACGGAGCGGGTCGATGAACGGCGAGAGGTATCCGAGCAGGTCGGGGGCGTCGATCTTGATCGCCGACTTGATGAAGCCCTCGCGACGCAGCCCCTCGGCCACTCCGTCAGCGTCACCGGCCAGCGCGGCAGTGAGCAGCAACCCCATCGCAGGGGGCAGCCCGTCCGGCAGCCGGTTCACCGCACCGAAGTCGATGACACCCAGCCGGCCGTCCGGCGTGAGCCGGAAGTTGCCGGGGTGCGGGTCGGCGTGGAGCAGCCCGGCTCGGCCGGGCCCGACGAGGAGGAACTCCATGTACAGGCGGGACGCCTGGTCGCGCTGTGCCTGGGTGCCGCGAGCGATGATCTGCGACAACGGGATTCCCTCGACCCACTCCGAGACGATGACCTTGGCGGACTGCGCCAGCACCTCGGGGACGAAGAACGACGGGTCGTCGCGGAAGACCTTGGCGAACTGTCGCTGGCTGCGCGCCTCGAGCTCGTAGTCGAGCTCCTCGCCCATCCGGGCCCGCAGCTCCTCGGTGATCGGCTTGATGTCCATGCCGGGGATCCACCCGGCCGCCATCCGCGCCACCCGGGAGATCTGCGTGAGGTCGCTGAGCAACGCCTCGGCCGCCCCGGGGTACTGGATCTTGACCGCGACGTCCCGCCCGTCGCGCCAGGTCGCGCGGTGCACCTGTCCGATCGACGCCGCTGCCGCCGGGTGGTCGTCGAAGGCCTGGAACTTCGAGGTGCGCCACCTCGGCCCGAGCTGCTCGGCGAGCACCGTGTGGACCACGTGCGCGGGAAGAGGTGGCGCGGCCTCCTGCAGCTTGGTGAGCGTCGCTCGGTACGGGCCGGCGATCTCCTCGGGCATGGCGGCCTCCATCACCGACAGTGCCTGCCCGAACTTCATCGCGCCGCCCTTGAGCTCGCCCAGGGTGGTGAACAGCTGGGCGGCGGTGCGGGCCTGCAGCTCCAGGGCCACGGCCTCGGCCGACTTGCCACCGACGCGCTTGCCCAACCCCAGGGCGGTGCGACCCGCGTACCCGAGGGGGAGTGCAGCGAGCCGCGCCGTGCGGGCCACTGCCTTCCTCGGGATGTCGCTCATCCAGCCATTGTCACTGACACTTCGGCATGCTGCGTCGACGGGCCGCTGCCACCGGCTCGGGCGAGCTCACCGGAGCGGGCGGCGCGTCCGGCCGAGCAGGGACACAGCGGGTGGGCCTGCCAGCGTCGCGCGAGCACGCGTGGCCAGGGCGGGCGCACCTCCCACGAGACGCCGGGCCGGTCGTCATGCCCGTCGAGGTGGGCGAGCACGACCGTCGCGGCGAGGGCGACGCTCATCGACCCGAGGACGCCGTCGCCGTCCACCGGTCGCGGGCGGTCGACCCGCAGCGGTAGCAGCTGGGTGAGCAGGCTGGGCCAGGCCGGGTCGAGGTCGGTGCGTGCGCGGTCCAGGCAGGACAGGCACGGCCCCTCACCAGGCACCGCGAGCGGACCGACGACCGCGGTGTCGTCCCCGACCACGACCGGCAGGTGGGCGACTCCGGCGCGGACCAGCCCCACCCCCTCAGCGGCGTCGACGGCGTCACGACGCACCAGCACGACCACCACCGGACGGTCCGGCCCGGTCTGCGCGAAGGATCCTGTGGCCGAGCCCTCGACCGAGCCCAGGGCGTACCCGCCGGACACCGCCGCGCTCACGCCCGACCTGCGGAGGGTGTCGGCGACCGCGGCCGGAAGCCCGCCCGCGCCGTCGACCAGCACCCTGCCGGGTCGGTGGCCGACCGGGGTCACCGCAGTGCTCACCACGAGGCCCACCGCCTCGAGTGTTGCGAGCAGCTCGGCCGCCCGGGTCGGGGCGACCCCAGCGGTCGTCGCCCGCGCCAGCACCCCGTCCCGCGATGTCGAACCGTCCAGCGACGCGATCAGGGCGAGGTCGGCCTCATCGACGTCCTCCAGCACGACCCCGGTCCCCGGCTCCAGCCCGAGCTGCACCGCGCCGGGACTCCGCCGCAGCACCCGTGTCCCGGGACGCAGCCGCGGACGGTCGGTGCTCACGGTGGCTCCTGCGGCTCGATGGACGGTGCTGGTCACACTCGCACAGGCGACCCGACCCAGGTCGGGCTCCGTCCACAGCCCACGGGATGCCACAGCCCACGGGATCCACAGCCCACTGGATGCCACAGACCGGCCGACGCGGCAGGGGCGGTCACACCGATGGTGTGACCGCCCCTGCGGCTGCTGCGGGCTGGGCCTGCGATCAGGCCTTGCCGAGGATGCGGTTGAGGTTGGTGCCGCACACGGGGCACTTGCCCTTGGCCATGCGGCGGCCGTTCGTCTCGACGACGTTCCCCTCGGCCTCCCTCTTCTCCTTGCACTTCACGCAGTAGAACTCGCCCTTGTAGGTTTCGGTCTCGTCGGCCATGGCCATCTCCTTGGTCGGTCGTCACCGCTTGGTCGCAGTGCTGGACTTCGATCTACCCTAGACCCTCCTGAGCACGGATCCGAGCACGACACCCCCCACCGTCCGTGCTCGGACCGGGTGATATCGGGGCCCCAGATCCCGGCGTCCGGCGGGCTCGTGGCCTATGGTCGAAACGTGCAGTCCCCGCAACCGGCGGCACGGCCGGACGAGGTGGAGGTGCGGCGCAGCCGGCGTCGGCGCCGGACCGTGAGTGCCTACCGCGAAGGCGACCGCACCATCGTGCTCATTCCCGCCCGGTTCACCCAGGCCGAGGAGCGGCAGTGGGTCCAGACCATGCTGGGCAAGCTCGAGGCCGGTGACCGTCGCCGCCGACCGAGCGATGATGAGCTGGCCGAACGGGCGGAGGATCTCTCCGAGCGGTTCCTGGGTGGCCTCGCGCGCCCGACGTCGATCCGCTGGGTCGACAACCAGCGCAGCCGCTGGGGTTCGTGCACCCCTACCGATGGCACCATCCGGATCAGCCGGCGGGTCCAGGGGATGCCGGCCTACGTGCTGGACTACGTGCTGCTCCACGAGCTGGCTCACCTGCTGGCCCCCGGTCACGGCCGGGAGTTCTGGAAGCTGCTCGAGTCCTTCCCGCGCACCGACCGCGCCCGGGGCTATCTCGAGGGTGTGGCCCATGCGGCCGGTCTGGACCTCGACCCGTGGCTGGACGCCACCGAGCTGTCCGACCCGGCGCTGGACGGCGCTGCTGCCCTGGAGGTCGGGAGCAGCGACTGACCCGGCCCGGTCGCTCGCGTGGCCGTGCCGAGCGCGGAACCGCCGGAATCAGCCCAGGGTGCGCCGCGCGGCCAGGGCGAGCGGCAGGATCTCGTGCGCGCTCTCGGGTGGCAGGGCCGCGACCGGCCACCACCGCACGTCCTCGGACTCCTCGCTCACCACGGGCTCAGCGAACGCCGGCGCGGTCCCCACGAAGCGCAGGTCGAGGTGCTCGTCGCACCGGCCGAACCCCGCCGCAACCAGGGCGTGGCGGTCGAGGTGGACGAGCTGGGGGTGCAGCTGGAGATCGGCGATGCCGGACTCCTCGCGCGCCTCGCGAGTCGCCGCGACCAGCACGGTCCCGTCCTCGGGCTCGAAGTGTCCGCCGAACTGGAGCCAGATCCCGGCCTTGCGGTGCAGCGTGAGCAGCACGTGGTCGAGCGCCTCGTCGAGCACCAGGGCGCTCGCGGTCAGGTGGGCGGGAGGTCCCTGCTTGGACAGAGCGCCCGGATGGGCGTCGAGGTGGGTGAGGAACCCGTCGCGCACCTCGCCCTGCTCCGCGTCGGGCGGGGTCCAGGTCGTGAGCAGCCGACGGGCGTCGGCGTGGAGCCTGGCGTAGCCGGGATCGAGCACTACCGCCCGCCGGGCTCGTCGGTCGGCGCCGGTCCGTGGTCCCCCCGCAGCAGCGCGTCCAGAGCTGCGTCGACCTCGTCGGGAGCACCTCCCGCGCGGACCCGCTCGACGTAGCCCAGAGGGTCGTCGAGGTCCGCGGCCGACGGTGCGACGTCGGGGTGACCCCAGGCCGCGTCGCGGCCGGTCGGGCCTCCGGAGCTCTCCAGAGCCGCGAACAGGTTCGCGGCGTCGCGCAGGCGTCGGGGGCGCAGCTCCAGTCCCACCAGGCCCGCGAATGCCTTCTCCTCGGGCCCACCGGTGGCCCGGCGGCGGCGCACAGCCTCGCCGAGGGCCGCGGCCTGGGGCAGGTGCCCGGCCGTTGCACGCGCGGTCACCACGTCGACCCAGCCCTCGACGAGGGCCAGGTAGGTCTCCAGCCGCCGCAGTGCGGCCTGCTGGGCCGCGCTCGGCTCGGGGTGGAAGAGCTGACCCTGGAGGGCCCCCTGGAGCGCCGACGCGTCGGTCGGGTCTATGCCCGCGAGGTTGGCCTCGATCCGGTCGGTGTCGATGGTGATGTCGCGGGCGTAGTCCCGCACGGCAGCGACGAGCTGCGGGCCGAGCCACGGCGCACCGGCGAACAGCCGGATCCGGGCCGCCTCACGGACGGCGAGGAACAGGCGGACCTGGTCGACGTCGATCCCGAGGCCCTCGGCGAAGGCGGCCACGTTGGCCGGCAGCAGGACCACCGCGCCGGCGTCGACCAGGGGGAGCCCCATCTCGGTGCCGGTCAGCACGTCGCCGGCGAGCGTGCCGACAGCCTGGCCGACCTGGGCCCCGAACATCGCCGAGCTCATCCGCTCGACCATGGGCTGCATCTGGCCCAGCAGGGCACCGGCGTCCATCCCCGCGGGGAGCATGCCGGGCGGGAACGGCGACTCACCGAGCTCGCCGAGCTCGCCGACCTGCTTGCGCATCGCCTCGGCGATCGCGCGGGTCACGCCCTCGGCGACCGGCTCCACGACCGTGCGCCACATGGGCAGGGTCGCCTCGACCCATTCGGCCCGGCTCCACGCCGAGGTGCTGATGCCGGGTGACTCGAACGCGGTCGCCTCGTCGAGCCACAACGACGCCACCTGTGCAGCCTGCGCGAGCTCGCGGCCGGCGGCCTGCCCGACGCTCGCGTCGCCGCCGGCAGCCACGGTCTTGCGCGCGACGTCCAGCGCGAGCGTCGCGTTCATCGGCCCGTCGGCCGGGGTCGACAGCATCGCCTGGACCTGGCTCGCGACCATCGAGAGCATCGCCGGGTCGACCTGGTCGATCCCCATGCCCTTGAGCGTGTTGGCGGTCTCGGGGTCGAGCGGCAGACCGCCGGTGAGCCGCGAGAGGACCTCGGCGATCTCGGGGGGCAGGCCCGCGTAGGGGTCGTCGGGCTGGTCGGGTGTCTGCGGCTGGTCGGCCACCATGACTCCTCGCGATCGCGGGTAGGTGGTGCTGAGAGACTGTCTCCTGACAAGACAACCACGGGGAGGGCATGGTGAGTTCCGAACAGCGACCCGTTCGCTCCCGGCGTACCCCCGTGTCGGTCGCTGTGCTCGGCGCGGGCGGAACGGTCGGGGAGGTGCTGCTGCGCGCCCTGGTCTCGGCCGCCGCAGGGGTGGGCAGCCCACCGCCCGGCGCCGCCGGCCGGATCGGGACGGTGGTCGGGGTGGACCGCGAGGAGGGGCCGGTCGGCGGGGTGCACTGGCGGATCGCCGACCCCGCCACCCCCGCGCTCGCCGGCGCGCTCCAGGACGTGTCCGCCGCCGTCCTGGTCGCGGGGCGCACCGACCTGGCCGCGGTCCTGGACCTGTCGCCCGCGGCGCGGCGTGAGCACAGCATCCGGCGGGCCCAGGCAGCCGTCACGTCAGCCGCCGCCGCCGGCGTCGGCCACCTCGTCGTGGTCACCAGCGCCATGGTCTACGGCGCGCGACCAGAGAACGCCGTCCCGCTGCCGGAGGACGCGCCGCTGCAGGCCCCGACCGACGACGGCCTGGTCGGTGACCTCATCGACGTCGAACAGCTGGTCACCGTGGCACGCGAGGTGCACCCGGGCCTGCACATCACCGTGGTGCGGCCGGCGTCGCTGGTCGGGCCCGGCATCGACACGGTCATCACCCGCCACTTCGAGGCCCCTCGGCTGCTCACTGCGCGCGGCGTCGAGCCGGCCTGGCAGTTCTGCCACGTGGAGGACCTGGCCCGCGCGGTCGTGGCGGCACTGGTCCTCGGTCCCGGAGCGCTCCCGGCAGCGATCACGGTCGGGGCGGAGAGCTACCTCACCCAGGCCGAGGTCGAGCAGCTGACCGGGATGCGCCGCATCGAGCTGAGCGAGAGTCTCGCGCTCGGAACCGCACAGCGGCTCCACCGCGTTGGGGTCCTACCTGCCCCGGCGTCGGACCTGGCCTTCACCCTGTACCCCTGGGTGGTGGGGTCACAGGCCCTTCGTGCGGCGGGGTGGGAGCCCGCGTACGACAATGCGACATGTGTGGGTGCCCTGCTGGCGGGCGCCGGTGGCACCACCGCGCTGGGCGGACGCCGCGTCGACCGACGCGACGCGACGCTCGGGGCGGCCAGCGCGGCCGTGGCCATCGTGGGCACGGCGGCGATCATGCGGCGGCGACGCCGTCGAGGAGGAATTCTGTGAGCGACGAAGACCCGAGGACCCGAGTGAGGAACGAGCGAGGCCCGGAGGGTGGAGGAGCGCACAGCGAGGGGTCTGTGAGCGACGAAGACCCGAGGACCCGAGTGAGGAACGAGCGAGGCCCGGAGGGTGGAGGAGCGCACAGCGAGGGGTCTGTGAGCGACGAAGACCCGAGGACCCGAGTGAGGAACGAGCGAGGCCCGGAGGGTGGAGGAGCGCACAGCGAGAAGGTGGTCAGCCCCGTCCCCGGTCCGGCCCAGCCGGCCGAGGTCGTGCTGTGCGACGTCCGTGACGTGCCGCTGTCCGTCGACGAGGTGCTCGAGGCGGTGAAGCACCCGCGGTGCGGGGGCGTCGGCCTGTTCGTCGGAGTCGTGCGCGACCACGACCACGGTGAGGTGGTCGGCTCGCTCGACTACACCGCCCACCCCACCGCGTCGGACGTGCTGCGCACGGTGTGCGAGGACGTGGCCGCGGGCAAGGACCTGGGTCGGGTCGCCGCGGTGCACCGGACGGGGCTGCTCGGCGTGGGCGACCTCGCCGTCGTCGTGGGGGTCTCCGCTCCGCACCGCAGCGATGCCCTCGCGGCGTGCAAGGAGCTGATCGACACCCTCAAGGAGCGGGTCCCGATCTGGAAGAAGCAGGAGTTCGAGGACGGCTCGGACGAGTGGGTGGGCCTGTCGTGAGCGACGGGACCTTTGTGCAGGACGATCTCGCAGGCCAGCCACTGAGCGGGTCGGAACCACCTGAGGACGACTCCCTGCGGATCGGTGGACGCGGGTGGTTCGCCCTCGGTGGGGTGTTCCTCCTGCTGGTACTGGTGGGCGCGTCCTCGCTCATCGCCCTCCCCTATGTCGTGCTCAGCCCGGGGCCGATCAGCGACACGCTCGGGAAGAACCCCGACGGTGCCCAGCTGATCTCGGTGTCGGGCACCAAGGCATACCCCACGACCGGGTCCCTGGACTTCACCACGGTGCGGGTCCACGGCGGCCCCGGTGACCCGGTCAACCTGTGGAGTGCCCTGCAGGCCTGGGTCGACCCCAGCAGCGTGGTCCTGGACGAGAAGATCTACTTCCCCCAGGGCGTGACCAAGGACCAGATCGAGCAGGAGGGCACGCTGGAGATGACCGGCTCGCAGCAGGACGCGATCGCTGTCGCGCTGCGCGGCGTGGGCGAGAAGGTCGGCCAGAAGATCACCATCACGGGCTTCGCGGACTCCGCGCCGTCCGAGGACGTGCTGAGGACAGGGGACCAGATCCTCACGGTCGACGGCGCCGCGGCGAGCGACACCGACACGGTCCGCGCCGCCGTCCAGGCCCACCGGCCCGGCGAGGACGTGTCGCTGAAGGTCCGGCGCGGCGCGTCCTCGGTCGAGGTGTCGGCACCGACCCAGGACTCCGACGGCCAGGCAGCGCTCGGGGTGTTCCTCGGTGTCGCCTACGACTTCCCCTTCGACGTCACGGTGGATGCGGGCAACGTGGGCGGACCCAGCGCGGGGCTGATGTTCTCGCTCGGCATCTACGACACGATCACGCCGGGGGCGCTCACCGGTGGAGAGAAGATCGCAGGCACCGGGACCATCAACGGGTCCGGGGAGGTCGGTCCGATCGGGGGCATCCGCCAGAAGCTCGTCGGCGCGCAGCGCGGTGGGGCGACCTGGTTCCTGGCCCCGGCGGCGAACTGCAACGAGGTGGTCGGGCACGTGCCCGACGGGCTGCGGGTGGTGCGGGTCGCCACCTTCGGGGAGGGTCGTGACGCGGTCGAGGCGATCGGGAAGGACGCGGCCCAGGACCTGCCCACCTGTACGGGCTGACGACGCGCCGAGACGCCCCGCGGACGTTACTCGCGCGTCACCCTCGACCCGTGACAGTCTCGCGGTGTTGGTACCTCCGTGGCCTGACCCCAGGTCAGCGTCGACCCGAAGGGTGTGATCGATGTTCCGGCGCATCGCGATCGTCAACCGCGGTGAGGCCGCGATGCGGCTCATCCACGCCGTGCGGGACATCAACGCGGGCCGCCCACGGGGCGCGGAGCGCATCGAGACCGTCGCGCTCCACACCGAGGGCGAGCGGCGGGCGATGTTCGTCCGCGAGGCGGACGCGGCGGTCAACCTCGGCCCCGCGAGCGCCCGCCCCTACATCGACCACGCGGTGCTGGAGCGCGCTCTGGTCGAGTCCGGGGCGGACGCAGCCTGGGTGGGCTGGGGCTTCGTCGCCGAGGATCCCGCGTTCGCCGACCTGTGCGAGCGGCTCGGCATCATCTTCATCGGCCCGAGCGCCGACGCCATGCGCCGGCTCGGCGACAAGATCGGCTCCAAGCTGATCGCCGAGGAGGTGGGCGTACCCGTGGCGGCCTGGAGCCGTGGCGGCGTGGACACGCTGGCCGACGCCATGGCGTCGGCAGCGCAGATCGGATACCCGCTGATGCTCAAGGCGACGGCTGGTGGCGGTGGGCGCGGTATCCGGATGGTCGCCTCGGACGCGGACCTCGCCGAGGCCTATGAACGCACCCGGGACGAGGCCGCGCGGGCCTTCGGCAGCGGCATCGTCTTCCTCGAGCGCCTGGTCACCGGCGCCCGCCACGTCGAGGTGCAGGTCATCGCCGACGGCCAGGGCACGGCGTGGGCGCTCGGCGTCCGCGACTGCTCGGTGCAGCGCCGCAACCAGAAGGTCATCGAGGAGTCGGCCTCGCCGGTCCTGCAGCCCGACCAGGTGGCCGAGCTCAAGGCCTCGGCCGAGCGCCTGGCGCTGGCAGTCGACTACTGCGGCGCCGGGACGGTCGAGTTCCTGTACCACCCCGGCGAGCGGTTCTTCGCGTTCCTGGAGGTGAACACCCGACTCCAGGTCGAGCACCCGATCACCGAGGTGACGACCCACACCGACCTGGTCAAGGCGCAGATCCACGTGGCTGCCGGTGGGCGGCTCGAGGGTGAGCGACCCGTGGAGGAGGGTCACGCCGTCGAGGCGCGGCTCAACGCCGAGGACCCCGACCGCGACTTCGCTCCCTCGCCGGGCCGGATCACCCGTCTCGACCTCCCCGCCGGCCCGGGCATCCGGGTCGACACCGGTGTGGCAGAAGGCGACTCGATCCCCGCAGACTTCGACTCGATGATCGCCAAGATCATCGCCCACGGTCGGGACCGCGACGAGGCCCTGGCCCGGCTGCGGCGGGCGATGAGCGAGACGACCGTGGTGATCGAGGGTGGTTCGACCAACAAGAGCTTCGTCCTGGACCTGCTCGACCAGCCCGAGATCACGGGAGTCTGGCCGGCCGCAGGAGCGCAGGGGGAGGCCGTGTCGGGAGGGGGGCGGGACGCGCAGCCCCCCGTGTGGGCGGACACGGGATGGATCGACCGGGTCCGTGGCGAGGGTCGGCTGGTCTCCCAGCGGCACTCCGGCATCGCGCTCGTCGCCGCCGGCATCGAGGCCTATCTGGAGGAGGAGGGCGTCGAGCGCACTCGGCTGCTCGAGACCGCGCACGGAGGCCGACCGCAGGTGCAGCACCGGGTCGGCCGGGCGGTCGACCTCAAGCTCCGGGGGGTCGGATACAAGTCCACGGTCGCTCGGATCGGTCCGCAGCGGTTCCGAGTCGTCCTCGCCTTCCCCGGTGGCGAGACCACCGTCGAGGCAGACCTCGACCGCCTCGACGACGTCGTCGGCCGGATGACCGTCGGTTCCCGGATCCACCGACTGGTGACCGCCACCCACGGCACGGTGCACCTCGTCGAGGTCGACGGTGTCACGCACCGGATCAGCCGTGACGACGGAGGCGTCGTCCGTTCGCCGGCTCCCGCCCTCGTGGTCGCGACACCCGCCGCAGTGGGTGCCGAGATCGCCTCTGGCGCACCGGTGCTCGTCCTCGAGTCGATGAAGATGGAGACCGTCATCCCCGCGCCGTTCGCCTGTAAGGTGCGCGAGCTGCTGGTCTCGGCCGGCAGCCAGGTGGAGACCGGAGCCCCCCTCCTGCGGCTCGAGCCGATCAGCGACGGCGAGGAGCCGGAGGAGGCCGAGGGCGCCCCGGTGGACCTCGACCTCGACGACCGTGGCGGGTGGGGCACGACGCAGCAGACCGCGGACCGGTCGCTGGCCGACCTCACCGCGATGCTGCTCGGTTATGACATCGACCCGAGGGACGAGAACGGCACGCTCGCTCGCTATCTCACCGCACGCGCCGAGCTCGTGGCGGCGGGCCGGTCGGCCGTCGGTGCGGAGCTGCCCACCGTCGGTGTCTTCGCGGACTTCGCCGACCTCAGCCGCAACCGTCCGGCTCGGGAGGACCGCGAGATCGAGCTGCGGGTGCACAGCCCGCGGGAGCACTTCCACACCTTCCTCCAGAGCCTGGACCCCGACCGGGGCGGCCTGCCGGATGCGTTCCGCGACAAGCTGTCTCGCGTCCTGATGAACTACGGAGTCGACAGCTTCGACCGCACGCCTGCGCTGGAGGAGGCCGTCTTCCGGGTCTTCCTCGCCCAGCAGCGCTCGGCGCCGGACGTCGTCCTGGTGACCGCCCTGCTGCGCCGGTGGCTGGTGGAGCCCGCGCCCGAGACCGCGCTGGAGCCAGCGGTCCGCGACCTGCTCGACCGTCTGGTCCTGGCCACCCAAGCCCGCTTCCCGGCCGTCGGTGATCTCGCTCGCAGCGTCCGCTTCCGCTGGTTCGACCAGCCGTTGGTCGACGAGGAGCGCAGCGCGGTGCTCGCCGGGGTCCGCGACGAGGTCGCGGCGCTGGCCGAGGTGCCCGCCGGTCCCGAGCGGACCGCGCGCATCGAGCGGCTCGCCACGATCCCCGAGCAGATCGTCCGCTTCCTCGCCGAGCGACTCGAGCACGGCCGCCCCGCCGAGGAGCCGATGATCGAGGTCCTGGTCCGTCGGCACTACCGCGAGTACGAGCTGCACGGTCTGGCCACCAGCAGCGCGAGCGGGCGGCCGGTGGCCAGCGCCGACTACGTGCTGGACGACCGGCCCACCCACCTGGTCTCCACGCTCGGAGAGGTCGACGAGCTGACGCCCGGCAGCGAGCTGGTCGCCCTGCTCCAGGCCGAGGTCGACGCGCGGCCGGCGGGCCACGAAGCCGTGGTCGACGTGTACCTCGCCTGGCCGCAGGAGCCGGAGTCCGCGGACGAGGCGTGTGCCCAGCTCTCGGAGATGCTCGCGTCGATCCCGTTGGCACAGCAGGTTCGCCGCATCGCGGTCGCGACCTGCCCCGGTGCTGGTCGTGAGGTCGGCTATTACACGTTCCGGCCCGACGGCGGTGGGGTCGTCGAGGACCGCCTCGTGCGGGGTGTGCACCCGATGGTTGGTCGCCGCCTGAACCTCTGGCGGCTCCGCGACTTCGACGTGACCCGGCTGGACGCCCCCGAGGACGTCCTGCTGTACAGGTGCGTGGCGCGCGAGAACGACACCGACGTCCGTCTGGTCGCCCTCTCCCAGGTCCGTCAGCTCGCCATCGTCCGCGACGACCGGGGCCGGGTGGTCGCCCTGCCCCACGCGGAGCGGGCGATCGCGAACTGTCTGGAGGCGATCCGCCGGGCCCGGGCCGCGGCAGGATCTGCCGGTTCGCGCCTGGACATGAACCACGTGTGGATCCACATCTGGCCGACCATCGACGCCGACGTCGAGCAGCTGACCGCGCTGCAGACCTCGATCGCACCGCTGACCGCGGGTGCGGGCGTCGAGGAGCTGCTGGTCGAGGGACGGGTCTCGACCCGCGAGGACGGCGTGGCCGTTCCTGTCGTGGCCTCCTTCTCCTACCGTCCGGGGACCGGGGTCGTGAGCACCGTCGGCCCGCCGCCCACCGAGCGGCTGAAGCCACTGGACGACTACGCGCAGAAGGTCCTTCGCGCGCGTCGCCGGGGGCTCGTGTACCCCTATGAGCTCCAGGCCATGGTGGCGGGCCAGGGTGGGACCTCGGTCGAGTACGACCTGGACGACACCGGTCGACTGGCACCGGTGGACCGCCCGCCGGGTCTGAACAAGGCCGGGATGCTCGCCGGGGTGGTCACCACCCCGACCGACCTCCATCCCGAGGGCATCACCCGGGTCATCCTCTGCGGCGACCCCCTCAAGGCCCTCGGCGCGGTCTCCGAGGCCGAGTGCGTCCGGGTCATCGCGGCCATCGACCTCGCCGAGCAGATGCAGGTCCCGCTGGAGTGGTTCGCGCTCTCGGCGGGGGCTCGCATCTCGATGGACTCCGGCACCGAGAACATGGACTGGGTGGCTCGTGGGCTGAAGCGGATCATCGAGTTCACCCAGGCCGGTGGCGAGATCAACATCATCGTCGCGGGGATCAACGTCGGGGCCCAGCCGTACTGGAACGCCGAGGCGACGATGCTGATGCACACCAAGGGAATCCTGGTGATGACGCCCGAGTCGGCCATGGTGCTGACCGGCAAGCAGTCGCTCGACTTCTCCGGTGGGGTGTCGGCCGAGGACAACTTCGGCATCGGTGGGTACGACCGGGTGATGGGCCCCAACGGGCAGGCGCAGTACTGGGCGCCCGACCTCAGCGCCGCACGCGACATCCTGATGGCGCACTACGAGCACAGCTACATCGCGCCGGGGGAGGCCGGACCGCGCCGCCGGCCCACGACCGACCCGTCCGACCGCGACGTGACGACGTTCCCGCACACCATCGAGGGCAACGACTTCACCACGGTCGGCGACATCTTTGCCAAGGCGACCAACCCCGACCGCAAGAAGCCTTTCGACATCCGCACGCTGATGCGGTCGGTCGCCGACCAGGACCACGAGGGCCTCGAGCGCTGGGCCGGCATGGCCGACGCCGAGACCGCCGTGGTGATCGACACCCGGATCGGCGGGCACGCCGTGAGCCTGCTCGGCATCGAGTCGACCTCCGTGCCTCGGCGCGGGTTCCCACCCACCGACGGGCCGGACACCTACACCGCCGGCACGCTCTTCCCGAGGTCGTCCAAGAAGGCGGCACGAGCGATCAACTGTGCCAGCGGCAACCGGCCGCTGGTGGTGCTGGCCAACCTGTCCGGCTTTGACGGCTCGCCGGAGTCGATGCGCAGCCTGCAGCTGGAGTACGGCGCGGAGATCGGCCGCGGCATCGTCAACTTCCGGGGGCCGGTCGTCTTCGTCGTGGTCTCGCGCTACCACGGGGGGGCGTTCGTGGTGTTCTCCAAGACGCTCAACGACAACATGACCGTGCTCGCGATCGAGGGGTCGTTCGCCTCCGTCCTCGGTGGAGCGCCGGCCGCCGCCGTCGTCTTCTCCCGCGATGTCGACGCCCGCACCTCGGCCGACCCGCGCGTGGCCTCGCTAGAGGAGGAGCTGCGGCACCTGGAGGGCGCCCGGCGAGCCGAGCTGAGCGCGGAGCTGGTGGAGGTCCGCACCGCCGTGCGTGCCGAGATGCTCGGTCAGGTCGCGGCGGAGTTCGACGGCGTCCACTCGATCCACCGTGCGGTGTCGGTGGGCTCGGTCGATGCCGTCATCGCCCCCGAGGAGCTGCGGCCCCAGATCGTCGCCGCCATCGAGAAGGGCCTCGCGCGCTGACCCGTGCGGAGCGGTTGCCCCCGGCCGGCGTCCTGCTGGCCGCGGGCGCCGGGACCCGCATGGGGCGCCCCAAGGCGCTCGTGCGTGGCTCCGACGGTGAACCGTGGGTGGTACGGGGAGCCGGGGTCCTGCGCGACGCCGGCTGCGACCCGGTGCTGGTGGTCCTCGGTGCCGACGCCGACCTGGCGCGCGAGCTGGTCCCGGCCGGGGCCGAGGTCGTCGTCGCCGAGGACTGGGACGACGGTATGTCCGCGTCCCTGCGCGCTGGGCTGGTCGCCGCCGAGGCGACCCGCGCCGATGCGGTCGTGGTGCTGCTGGTCGACCTGGTCGACGTCGGGTGGTCGGTGGTGGCGCGGCTGGTCGAGCGGGCGGGGGCCGAGCCCGAGCTGACCCGGGTACTCGTGCGAGCCGCCTACCGCGGAAGCCCCGGGCATCCGGTGGTGATCGGGCGGGAGCACTGGAAGCCCTTGCGCGACAGTGCGATCGGTGACCGGGGCGCACGGGACTACCTCGCCGCCAACCCGCACCTAGCCGTCGAGTGCGGTGACCTCGCAAGCGGCGCGGACGCCGACACCCCCGACCAGGTGACCTGAGCGCGGCGCCGGCGCCGGGACCACGCCGGGTGCCGGACACCCTCCCCTGCCCGGTCGCGCCGCGCTCTAGGCTGGGCGGCATGTCCAAGGTCCTCAGCAGTCTCCCGGTCGGCGAACGCGTCGGCATCGCGTTCTCCGGAGGTCTCGACACGTCCTGCGCCGTCGCGTGGATGCGCGAGAAGGGCGCCGTCCCCTGCACCTACACAGCGGACATCGGCCAGTACGACGAGCCGGAGATCGACACGGTGCCGACCCGCGCCACCGAGTACGGCGCCGAGATCGCGCGGCTGGTCGACGGCAGGGCGCCGCTCGTGGAGGAAGGCCTGGTCGCACTGCAGTGCGGCGCGTTCCACATCCGTTCCGGGGGCAAGACGTACTTCAACACCACCCCGCTGGGCCGGGCGGTCACCGGCACCCTCCTCGTCCGGGCGATGAAGGAGGACGACGTCGACATCTGGGGTGACGGCTCGACCTACAAGGGCAACGACATCGAGCGGTTCTACCGTTATGGCCTGCTGGCCAACCCGCGGCTGCGGATCTACAAGCCGTGGCTCGACGCCGACTTCGTCAGCGAGCTCGGTGGCCGCACCGAGATGAGCGAATGGCTGGTCGAGCGCGGCTTCCCCTATCGCGACTCCACCGAGAAGGCATACAGCACGGACGCCAACATCTGGGGCGCGACCCACGAGGCCAAGCGCCTGGAGGAGCTGAGCTCCGGTCTGGACCTGGTCGAGCCGATCATGGGCGTCGCGGCCTGGCGGGACGACGTCGAGGTCGCCACCGAGGAGGTGTCGGTCCGATACGAAGCCGGCCGCCCGGTCGCGATCAACGGTGTCGAGTACCCCGACGCCGTGGCTCTGGTCATGGCGGCCAACGCGATCGGTGGTCGACACGGCCTCGGCGCGTCCGACCAGATCGAGAACAGGATCATCGAGGCCAAGAGCCGCGGCATCTACGAGGCGCCGGGCATGGCGCTGCTGCACATCACCTACGAGCGGCTGCTCAACGCGATCCACAACGAGGACACCATCGCGAACTACCACAGCGAGGGCAGGCGGCTCGGTCGGCTGATGTATGAGGGCCGCTGGCTCGACCCCCAGTCGCTCATGCTCCGCGAGTCGATCCAGCGCTGGGTCGGGTCGGCGGTGTCGGGCGAGGTGACCCTGCGGCTCCGTCGCGGCGACGACTACACCATCTTGGACACGACGGGACGGGCGCTGAGCTACCACCCCGGCAAGCTCTCGATGGAGCGCGTCGGGGACGCCGCGTTCGGCCCGGCCGACCGCATCGGCCAGCTCACCATGCGCAACCTGGACATCGCCGACTCGCGGGCACGGCTCGAGCAGTACGCCGCCGCGGGCATCATCGGCGGGACCGTCGCCGAGCTGGTCGGAACCCTGGAGCCGGGCGCAGCTGCCGAGATCATGGACCGCCCCGCGGATGCGGACGCGGACGCCATCGAGCGGGCGACCGACGCTGCCTCCGAGGGTGCCGCCTTCGACGCCGGCACCGACTGACCCGCCCGCGGGCACCCCTGCATCCGGACCGTCCGGCTTTGTCTCGGGCTGGTTGTCAGCGATGCTGGCCCCATGGAGCCCAGCGAAGCGTTCACCTCTGCTGCCGACCTCGCGCAGCGGCTGGGCGAGACCGGGTACCTCGCCGACGACGCGCTGGCCACGGTCGGCTGGCTGTCGCTGCGGCTGGGTCGCCCGCTGCTGCTGGAGGGTGAGCCGGGCACGGGCAAGACCGCGCTCGCCGAGGCCCTGGCCCAGACGTTGGACATCCCGCTGGTCCGCCTGCAGTGCTACGAGGGCATCGACGCGACCCAGGCACTGTACGACTGGGACTTCCCCCGCCAGATCCTGCACCTGCGCGCACTCGAGGCGACCACCGCCGGTGGGGGGACGCCCGACGTCGCGGAGGTGGAGGACCAGCTGTTCGACGAGCGGTTCCTGCTGTCCCGCCCGGTGCTGCGTGCGTTGCGCGAGGCGCCCGTGGTGCTGCTGGTCGACGAGATCGACCGGGCCGACGACGAGTTCGAGGCGTTCCTGCTGGAGGTGCTGTCCACCTGGCAGGTCACCATCCCCGAGCTCGGGACGATCACGGCCGCGACACCGCCGGTCGTCGTGCTCACCTCGAACCGGACGCGCGAGCTGCACGACGCCCTGAAGCGTCGCTGCCTGTACCACTGGATCGACCACCCCGGCCTGGAGCGCGAGCTGGCGATCGTGCGGACCCGCGCGCCCCACGTCAGTGCGGCCCTGGCCGAGCAGGTGGTCACCGCGGTGCAGCGGCTGCGGTCCGACCACGAGCTCATCAAGCCGCCCGGCGTGGCGGAGACCCTCGACTGGGCCCGGGCGCTGGACGAGCTCGGGGCCACCACGCTGGATGTCGAGACCGCCGCGGCCAGCCTCGGCGTCGCGATCAAGTACCGCGAGGACGCCGACCGGGTCCGCGCCGCGCTCGACCGCATCCTCAGCCGTTAGCCGCCCGTGCCGTCACCCCTCGCCCCTCTCGCCCGGCTCGGTCCGGTGCTGCCCCGGCGGCACGAGGCCGACGAGATCCTGCTCGGGCTGGCGAGGGCGCTGCGTAGTGCCGGTGTCGCCGTGACCGCCGACCGCGAGCGGACGCTGCTGGAGGCGGTGGCCGCCGTCGGCCTGGACGACCAGGCCGGCACGTACTGGGCCGGGCGGGCGACACTGTGCTCCTCACCGGCCGATCTCGAGCGCTACGACCAGGTGTTCTCGGCCTGGTTCGGTCGGCAGCTGCCGGGCCAACAGGTGGCCCAACCTCCCACCGGAACGGTGCGGCAGGCCCCGTTGACCCAGGACGACACCGGTGACGCCGAGGAGACCAGCGGCCAGGAGAGCCTGCAGGCGGTGGCCAGCTCCACCGAGATCCTGCGTCACCGGGACATCGCCGAGCTGTCGATGCGCGAACGTGCGCTCCTGGCGACGATGTTCGCGGGGATGCGCGTCCGAGCTCCGCGCCGGCGCGCCCACCGCCACACCGCCGCCCCGCGCGGCCGGGTGGACGCGCGCCGCACGCTGCGTGAGGAGCTGCGCCGGATGGGGGAGCCCGGTGAGGTGAGGTGGCGCCGGCGCGCGCAGCGGCCCCGCCGGATCGTGCTGCTGGTCGACGTCTCGGGCTCGATGGCGCCCTATGCCGACTCGCTGCTCCGGCTGGCCCACGTGTACGCCACGTCAGGGCTGCCGGTCGAGGTGTTCACCCTCGGAACCCGGTTGACCCACGTCACCCGTGCCCTGCGCCAGCGTGATCCCGAGCGCGCGCTCGTCGCCACCGGCTCGCTGGTGCCCGACTGGTCCGGAGGCACCCGGCTGGCGGAGGGGCTGGCGGTGTTCCTCGACCGCTGGGGGCGCCGGGGAATGGCCCGCGGCGCGGTCGTCGTGGTGTTCAGCGACGGCTGGGAACGCGACGAGCCGGAGGCGCTGGGCGAGCAGATGCGGCGGCTCCACGCGCTCGCGCACCGGGTCGTGTGGTCCAACCCCCACCGGGGCAAGGACGGCTACCAGCCGGTGCAGCAGGGCATAGTGGCGGCCCTCCCGCACGTTGACGACTTCGTGGCCGGTCACTCGATGGCCGCGTTCGAGGACCTGATCGGAGTGGTGGGCCGTGCGTGAGGTGCTTCCCGAGCTGCTGAGGTGGTGGCGAGCCGGTGCCGAGGTCGGCGTCGGAACCGTGGTCGCGACGTTCCGCTCGGCGCCGCGCCCGCCCGGCGCCTCGATGCTGGTCGGACCCGGTGGCGAGGCGGTGGGCTCGGTCTCCGGTGGCTGCGTCGAGGGCGCGGTCTATGAGCTCGCCCAGGACGTTGTCGGCTCGGGGGAGCCTGTGCTGCAACGCTATGGGGTGAGTGACGACGACGCGTTCGCGGTCGGCCTGACCTGTGGCGGCATCCTGGACGTGTTCGTCGAGACGGTGAGCCAGCAGACCTTCCCCGAGCTGGGCAGGATCGCCGAGGACATCGAGGCCGCCCGCCCGGTCGCCATCGCCACGGTGATCGCGCACCCCGAGGCGGGGAGGGTCGGCAGGCGACTGGTCGTGCGACCGGAGGACTGCGCGGACGCGCGCAGCGGGTCGCTCGGGAGCTCGCGCGCGGACGACGCGGTGGCCGACGACGTACGCGGCCTGCTGGCCGCCGGCCGCAGTGAGACCCTGACCTACGGCCCCGAGGGCGAGCGACGCGGTGAGGGGATGCGGGTGTTCGTGTCGAGCTTCGCGCCCGAGCCCCGGATGATCGTCTTCGGTGCGATCGACTTCGCGGCCGCCGTCGCGGCGCAGGGCAAGTTCCTCGGCTACACCGTCACGGTCTGCGACGCCCGCGAGGTGTTCGCGACCCGCAGCCGGTTCCCGGCCGCCGACGAGGTCGTCGTGGAGTGGCCCCACCGATACCTGGCCGCCGAGGCCGAGCAGGGCCGGATCGACGGCCGCACGGTCCTGTGCGTCCTCACCCACGACCCGAAGTTCGACGTTCCGCTGCTCGAGGTCGCCCTCCGGCTGCCCGAGGTCGCCTACATCGGTGCGATGGGCTCACGGCGCACCCACGAGGACCGGATGGACCGGCTGCGCGAGGCAGGACTGGCCGAAGCCGAGCTCCAGGGCCTGTCGAGCCCGATCGGGATGGATCTGGGAGCCCGCACCCCCCAGGAGACCGCCGTGAGCATCGCGGCCGAGATCATCGCGCTGCAGTGGGGTGGACGGGGGAGCCGGCTGTCGGTGCAGCAGGGCCCCATCCACCACCCCAACCACGCGGCGACCGCTTCCCAAGGCGACCCTGGGTCCCGTATCAGCGGTGCGATGGACCAGGTGGTTCCCGCTTCTGCGGAGTGATCTGCGCTGCGCCAGGCCTCAGGCGCAGATAGGCAAGCGTGGTGTTGGCTATCCCCCCCTCCCATGTGACTGTTGTCAGCCCGTGTGACGGGAGGCAGACTCCGCAGTAGCGGCCGCTTCTTCTGGCGGTCGCTTCATCACGAAGGAGTGATCGATGACCCGCATCTCCGTCACCGTCGATGGCGCGGCCTACGAGGACGAGGTCGAACCTCGCACGCTGTTGGTCCACTACCTGCGCGAGCAGCTCGGCAAGACCGGCACCGTCGTGGGATGTGACACGAGCAACTGCGGCGCCTGCACCGTGCACCTCGATGGTCGCAGCGTGAAGTCGTGCAACGTGCTCGCGGTCCAGGCCGACGGTCACGAGGTGACCACGATCGAGGGTCTGGCCACCGATGGCGAGCTGCACCCGATGCAGAAGGCCTTCCACGAGTGCCACGCCCTCCAGTGCGGGTACTGCACCCCGGGGATGATCATGCAGTCGATCGACCTGCTGAACGAGAACGCGAACCCGAGCGAGGAGCAGATCCGCGCGGGGCTCGAGGGCAACCTGTGCCGTTGCACCGGCTATCACAACATCGTCAAGGCCGTGCAGCAGGCCGCAGGCGCCGGCACGAGCGGAGGCCAGTCATGACCGTCACCGAGGACAAGCCGACGACCGAGGTAGGCACCGCCCGGCTGCGCAAGGAGGACCAGCGCCTGATCACCGGTCGCACCAAGTGGACCGACAACATCCAGCTCACCGGCATGCTGCATCTGGCCATGGTGCGCAGCCCGTTCGCCCACGCGAAGATCACCGCGATCGACACGAGCGAGGCCAAGACCGCCAAGAACGTCATGGCCGTGTACACCGGCGCCGACCTCGGCGAGGGCCAGGGCGTGCTCATCAACGCATGGCCGATCACCCCCGACCAGAAGACGCCGGTCCACCTGCCGATGCCGAGCGAGCGGGTCGCCTTCGCCGGCGAGATCGTCGCGGTCGTCGTCGCCCGCAGCGCTGCTGCCGCGCGGGACGCGGCCGAGCTGGTGGACGTCGACTACGAAGAGCTGCCGGCGGCGCTGGAGCTCAAGGACGCGCTCAGTGACCGCGTCCTGGCCCACCCCGACCTCGGCACCAACAAGTCGGCGTACTGGGTGTTCGACTCCGCGGCCGCCGGAACGGGCGGCGACGTGGAGGCCGCGATCACCAAGGCACGCGCTGACGGCGTCGTCATCGAGCGCGAGTTCCGCCAGAACCGCCTGATCCCGGCGTTCATGGAGCCCCGCTCGGTCGTCGTCGACCCGACCGGTGAGCAGAACGTCATGTGGACGGCGACCCAGGTGCCCCACATCGTGCGCTTCGCGCTCGCGGCGACCACCGGCGTACCCGAGTCCAAGATCCGGGTGATCGCACCCGACGTGGGCGGCGGGTTCGGCGGCAAGCTCCAGGTGACGCCCGAGGAGTGGATCGCCTGGTGCGTGGCCCGCCGGATCGGCAAGCCCGTGAAGTACACCGAGACCCGCTCGGAGTCGCTGGTGTCGGGCCACCACGGACGGGACCAGTGGCAGAAGCTCACCATGTCGGCGGAGAAGGACGGAACGCTCACCGGGTTCAAGGTCGAGCTGACCGCCGACCTCGGCGCCTACGTGGCGGTCGTCGGTGGTGGCGTGCCGGTGCTGGGCGCGTTCATGTTCAACTCGATCTACAAGTTCCCGGCCTACCACTTCGCCTGCCAGACGGTCCTGACCAACAAGACGTGGACCGACGCCTACCGCGGCGCCGGTCGCCCCGAGGCGACCTTCGGCATCGAGCGGATGATGGACGAGCTCGCCGCCGAGATCGGCATGGAGCCGCTCGAGCTCCGGGAGAAGAACTGGATCAAGAACGACGAGTTCCCGTTCACCACGGTGTGCGGCATGGAGTACGACTCCGGCAACTACGAGGCGGCCACCGAGCAGGCCAAGGAGAGCTTCGGCTACGACGCCCTTCGCGCGGAGCAGAAGCAGCGCCGTGAAGCCGGAGATCCCGTCCAGCTCGGCATCGGGATCTCGACGTTCACCGAGATGTGCGGCCTGGCCCCCTCGCGGGTGCTCGGCTCGCTCGACTACGGCGCCGGCGGCTGGGAGGCCGCCAGCGTCCGGATGCTGGCCACGGGCAAGGTCGAGGTCGTCACCGGCGCCAGCGCGCACGGGCAGGGTCACGAGACCGCGTTCAGCCAGATCGTGGCCGACCAGCTCGGCGTCCCTTTCGAGGACGTCGAGATCCTGCACGGTGACACCCAGATCTCGCCCAAGGGCCTGGACACCTATGGCTCGCGGTCGCTCGTCGTCGGTGGTGAGGCCCTGGTCAAGGCCACCGAGAAGGTCATCGACAAGGCCAAGCCCGTCGCGGCCCACCTGCTCGAGGCGTCGGTCGACGACATCGACTTCTCGGCCGGGCGGTTCTCGGTCCGGGGCACCGACAAGGGCCTGGCCATCCAGGAGATCGCGCTCGCGGTCTTCGCCGCTCACAACCTCCCTGACGGCATGGAGCCCTCGCTGGACGCCGACGCGGTGTACGACCCGATCAACTTCTCCTTCCCCCACGGCACCCACCTGTGTGCGGTCGAGGTGGACACCGAGACCGGTGAGGTGAAGATGCGCAAGTACACCTGTGTCGACGACATCGGCACCGTGATCAACCCGCTGATCGTGGCCGGCCAGGTTCACGGCGGTCTGGTCCAGGGCATCGCCCAGGCGCTGTGGGAGGACGCGGTCTATGACGACGCGGGCACCCTCGTGTCGGGGTCGTTCGTCGACTACACCCTGCCGACGGCCGCCGACACGATCAGCTTCGACGTGCACCACCGCTCGACCCCGTCGCTGACGAACACGTTGGGCACCAAGGGAGTTGGCGAGGCAGGCACGATCGCCTCCACGCCCGCGGTGGTCAACGCGGTCGTCGACGCGATCCGTCATCTCGGCATCAACGACATCACCATGCCGTGCACGCCCGAACGGGTGTGGAAGGCGATCCAGTCGGCCGGAGCCAACCAGGACGCGCCGACGGAGGGCTCCGCGCAGCCTCACTTCGACGAGTCCGAGACCGAGAAGGGAGCCGGGCTGTGATCCCCGCATCGTTCGCCTACATCGCACCGAGCACGGTGGCCGAGGCGCTGTCCGCGCTCGCCGAGGCCGGCGACGAGGGCAAGATCCTCGCCGGCGGCCAGAGCCTGCTCCCCATCCTGCGCATGCGGCTGAATGCTCCGTCGGTCGTCATCGACCTCGGCAAGGTCGCGGAGATGCAGGGCATCAGCGAGGACGGCGACCACATCGTGGTCGGGGCCATGACCACGCACTCCGAGGTCGTCACCAGCGCCCTTCTCCAGGAACACGCCTCGCTCATCGTGCAGGCCGTGCAGGAGGTCGCCGACCCGCAGATCCGCCACCGGGGAACCTTCGGCGGGGCGCTCGTCCACGCGGACCCGGCGGGCGACGTGGGCGCTCCGGCGCTCGCGCTGGACTGCGAGTTCGTCATCGCCAGCCAGGGCGGCGCGACCCGCACCGTGCCGGCCAGCGAGTTCTTCCTCGACCTGTTCGAGACCGCGGTCGGCGAGGACGAGCTGCTCACCCAGGTGCGCATCCCCAAGCACACCGGGTGGGGAGCCCACTACGAGAAGTTCGTCCGGGTGAAGCACCAGTGGTCGATCGTGGCGGTCGGTGCGACGGTCAAGGTCGAGGGCGGCACCATCACCGACGCACGCATCGGGCTGACCAACATGGGGTCCACCCCGCTGCGCGCCACCTCGGTGGAGCAGGCACTCGTGGGTGGCGCTGCGACCGAGGACGCCGTCAAGCAGGCCTGCGCCGCGGCCGCGGAGGGCACCAACCCGCCCTCGGACCTCAACGGTGACAGTGACTACCGCCGGCACCTCGCCACGGTCCTGACCCGCCGCGCGGTCCTCGCGGCAGCAGCGGGGTAGGCGACTCGTGGAGCTTCAACATTCCTTCACCGTCCCGGCCACCGTCGAGCAGACGTGGGACACCTTCATGGATCTCGAGCTCGTGGGAGGGTGCTTCCCTGGCGCGACGGTCACGGAGGTGAACGACGACGGTTTTGCCGGGACGGTCAAGGTGAAGCTCGGCCCCATCGCGTTGGTGTACTCGGGCACGGGCAGCTTCGTCCAGAAGGACGAGACCGCCCACACCGCGGTCATCCAGGCCAAGGGCAAGGACAAGCGGGGCAACGGCACGGCCGGTGCCACCGTGACGATCGCGTTGAGCGAGGACGGCCCGTCCACCCGCGCCGACGTCAGGACCGACCTCGCGGTCACGGGCAAGCCGGCGCAGTTCGGCCGTGGCGTCATGCAGGACGTCTCGGACAAGCTGCTCGGCCAGTTCATAGGCTGCATCGAGGGCAAGCTCGGGGACGTCGGAGCGGCGGTGTCCCCGGCCGCCGAGGCCGAGCCCGCAGGAGCTGCCCTCGCCTCGTCCGCGCCCTCCGAGGCCGCAGTGGCTCCCGGAGAAGGCAGCCACGTCGATGTGGTCGCGCCCGCGGCGGCGTCCTCAGCGCCGAGCGGTGACCCGAGTACGCCATCGGCTGCCTCGAGTACGCCAGTCGGGTGGCCCGAGTACGCCATCGGGTGGCCCGAGTACGCCATCGGGTGGCCCGTCCGGGGCTGGCGCGTCTGGGGCTGGCTCGGCGACGGCGACTCCCGGGCCGCCCGCCGCGGCGAACCAGGCGCTCAGCCGGGCGGAGGCCCGAGGGAAGGATCGGGCCGGGCAGAAGGACGACGACAACGCCCTCAGCGCCATGGCCCTGCTGCCGATCGTGCTGAAGAGTCTCTGGAACCGGCTGCTCATCGCGCTCCGGCTCCGCAAGCCCGAGGCCTAAGAGCCCCGCCCGCGCCGAGTCTTTGAAGCCTTCTCCATGCCATGGCGTGGAGAAGGCTTCAAAGACTTGCGGCAGGGTGGCGGCGGCGGGGGAGACCGGTGCGCGGCGCGGGAGACCAGGGTGCGCGGCGCGGGAGACCAGGGGGCGCGGCGCGGGAGACCAGGGGGCGCGGCGCGGGAGACCAGGGGTGCGGTGAGCCGACCCGTGCGAGTGGCCGACCGGTGCGAGGGGTCGACCCGTGCGAGGGGTCGACCCGTGCCAGTGGGCCGACCCGTGCCAGTGGCCGACCCGTGCCAGTGGCCGGCAGACCCGGCCGCTACTCCTGCAGCGTGGCCCGGAGCGCGTGGACCAGGCCGGGGGCGATGTCCGCGCCGCTGGCGACCTGGTCGTCGCGGTCGTGGGACCGCTGCCGCAGCAGGCAGCGCGACTGGCCGTTGCGCAGGACGGCGACCACCAGGCGTACGTCCTGGCGCTGGGGGTGGCGGCTCAGCGCCTCCACCGCCTGCTCCGGGTGCTCCGGGAGGTCACGTTCGGCATCCGGGGGGACCACGATGCGCTCGATCGCCAGGGCCACCCCGGCCACCGTCTCGGGCCACGACAGGCGCCCGAGCAACGACTCGAGGTGGGCGGTGGTTGGCAGGTCCTCCTGCTCGACCGCGGTCAGCGCGCCCTCGATGAGGTCGGAGCCGGACAGCCCGGCGCGGAGGTGGGGCTCGCGCTCGAGCAGGTCCGCGGTCGGCACCAGCGCGAACAGCCGGGGGTTCTGGTCCCATCCGGCAGCCGCGACGTGCTTCTCGGTGTCCAGGGCGGCGATCGAGAGCGGGTCGGCGACGGGCTGGCTCGGCGTACTCACCACACCATCCTGTCCTACGCCCCGGAGGGAACCACAGGAGCGGTAGGTAAGTTGTCCTCTTAACCGGAGGGTGGCAGTCAGTGCATCCCCCACGGCAGATCGGGACAGCGTGAGTCAGTCAGAGTGGTTTGGCCAGGACGGCCCTTCGGAGGGTGGTCGTCCGGGCCCACCCGGAGCCGGTGGCAACGGGGGCGGGCGGTTCCGGCCGTCGGTTCCCGGCCTGAGCCGTCGACGCGGCCCGCTGGTGCCCACGCTGATCGCCCTCGCGATCCTGCTCGTGGTGCTGTCCCTGCTCGCCCAGCTGTGGACCGAGGTGCTGTGGTACGACTCTGTCGGCTTCCGCTCGGTGTTCACGACCGAGCTGCTGACCAAGGCTGCGTTGTTCGCCCTCGGGTTCGCGATCACCGCGGGCGTGGTGGGGTCGAGCCTGACCATCGGCTACCGCACCCGTCCGATCTATGCGCCGGTGACGCCCCAGCAACAGACCCTCGACCAGTACCGCGAGGCCATCGAGCCGCTCCGCCGGCTGGCCATGATCGGCATCCCGGCCGTCCTGGGCCTGCTGGCGGGCTCCGGCGCCGCCGGTCAGTGGCAGACCGTGCTGCTCTGGATGAACCGGCAGCCGTTCGGCACCAAGGACCGGCAGTTCAACCTGGACATCGGGTTCTTCGTGTTCACCCTGCCCTGGGTCCAGTTCGTCCTCGGCTTCCTCACCATGGTCCTGGTGATGGGACTGCTCGCCGCGGCGTTCACCCACTACATCTACGGCGGCCTGCAGTTCCAGAACCGCGCCGAGCAGACCACCCGGGCGGCCCGCACCCACCTCGCGGTGCTCCTGGCCGCGCTGGGCGTCGTCCGCGCCATCGCGTACTGGATGGACCGCTACGCCCTGACCACCAAGGAGTCCGACCTCATCACCGGCATCGCGTACACCGACGCGAACGCCGTGCTGCCGACCAAGGCCATCCTGGCCGTGGCCACCCTGATCTGTGCCGGCCTGTTCGTCGCCTCGATCTGGACCCGCTCGTGGCGGCTGCCCGTGATCTCGGTGACCTCGCTCGTGGCCATCTCGGTCATCGCCGGTGGCATCTATCCCGCGCTGATCCAGAGCCTGCGGGTCAAGCCGTCCGAGCGGACCCTGCAGGCCTCATACATCCAGCGCAACATCGACGCCACCCTCGCGGCATACGGGCTGGAGGACATCGAGAAGCGGGCGTACGACGCCACGACCGAGGCGACCCCGGGCCAGCTCCGGGACGACGCCGACACCATCCCCGGTATCCGTCTGGTCGACCCCAACGTCGTGTCCCCGACGTTCAAGCAGCTGCAGGCGGTGCGGTCCTACTACGACTTCCCGGACGCGCTCGACGTCGACCGCTATGAGATCGACGGCAAGGTGCAGGACACCGTGATCGCCGTGCGCGAGCTCGACGTCGAGGGCATCCCGGAGCGCAACTGGATCAACGAGCACACCATCTACACCCACGGGTTCGGTGTCGTCGCGGCCTACGGCAACCAGCGTGGCGCCGACGGACAGCCCATCTTCTACCAGCGCAACATCCCGGTCACCGGGCCGCTGGGTGACTTCGAGTCCCGGGTCTACTTCGGGGAGAAGTCCACCGACTACTCGATCGTCGGCGCCCCGGACGGCGCGAGCCCGCGGGAGTTCGACTATCCCGACGCGAGCACGAGCGGCAACCGGTCGACGACCTACGAAGGTGGGGGTGGGGTCGGTGTCGGCAGCTTTGCGCGTCGGGTCGCCTATGCGATCAAGTACCGCGAGACCAACTTCCTGCTCTCGGACGCTCTGAACCAGCAGTCGCGCATCCTCGACCACCGCACGCCGGTCGAGCGGGTCGAGCGGGTCGCCCCGTGGCTGACCCTCGACGGCAACCCCTACCCGGCGGTCGTCGACGGTCGGGTGACCTGGATCGTGGACGGCTACACCACCACCGCGCGCTACCCCTACTCGCGTCTGCAGCAGATCAGCAACGCCACCACCGACTCCACGACGGCGGCGAAGAGCTCGGTCAGGGCGCTCGCCGAGGGCCAGGTCAACTACATGCGCAACTCGGTGAAGGCGACGGTCGATGCCTTCGACGGCAGCATCAAGCTGTATGCGTGGGACACCCAGGACCCCGTGCTCAAGGCGTGGCAGCAGGCGTTCGACGGCACGGTCAGGCCGCTCGCCGAGATCAAGGGCGAGCTGATGGCGCACCTGCGCTATCCCGAGGACCTGTTCAAGGTGCAGCGCTCGCTGCTCGAGCGCTACCACGTGACCACACCGGGTACCTACTTCTCGGCCAACGACAACTGGCGGGTCCCTGAGGACTCCGCCTCCGAGAACGCCGCCGGCAGCGCTGCTCCGCAGCCGCCGTACTACCAGACGCTGGCCATGCCGGGTCAGGAGTCACCGAAGTTCTCGCTGACCACGACGTTCATCCCCGCCGGCGACCGGCAGGTGCTCACCGGGTTCCTCTCGGTCGATGCGGATGCGGGCACCGAGACGGGCAAGCCGTCGGCCGACTACGGCAAGATGCGGCTGCTCGAGCTTCCACGGGACAGCCAGGTCAAGGGCCCCGTGCAGGTGCAGAACGACATCAACTCCTCCAACGTCACCTCACCGGCGTTCAGCCTGACGCTGCAGCAGTTCCTGAACAACGCCCGACAGGCCGGCTCCTCGGTCACGTTGGGCAACCTGCTGACGTTGCCGGTCGGCGGCGGCCTGCTCTATGTCCAGCCGATCTATGTGCGGGCCAACAGCACCACCGCGTATCCGTTGTCCCGGGCCACCGTCGTCGCGTTCGGCGAGAAGCTGGCGTGGTCCGACACGCTCAGCGGCGCCCTCGACGGCCTGTTCGGCGGCGATGCCGGTGCCGATGCCGGTGACCAGGGCACGGGAGGGACCGGTGGCGCCGGGACCGGTGGCACGGGGACCGGTGGCACGGGAACCGGAGGCACGGGCGGCACAGGTGGAACGCCCCAGGCCGGAGCCCTGGCCCAGGCGCTCGCGGACATCAACAAGGCCTACACCGATGGGGAGGCCGCGCTCAAGGCGGGCGACTTCACGGCGTACGGCGAGGCCCAGAACCGGCTGAAGGCCGCCATCGCGGCCGCGGTGGCTGCCGACGCGGCCACCGGCACTCCGTCGGGCACCCCGTCGTCCTCACCCACGTCGACCGCCACTCCCACCGGCGGCGGCTGACCGATTTGGAGGGGCTGGCCCTTCTCCCGTAAGGTGGTGTTCACCGACGCGGGGTGGAGCAGCTCGGTAGCTCGCCGGGCTCATAACCCGGAGGTCGCAGGTTCAAATCCTGCCCCCGCTACAAAGTGCGTCCGAGAATTCGGGCGCAGCGCCCAGAACCCCCTCCCACGGGAGGGGGTTCTGGCGTACCCGCCGGCAGCTGCGCCGCCTTGGACAAGCGATCGACGTCGGCCAGCGTTGCGGCGAAGCCCGCACCGTCGCCTTCGCCCGAGCCCGCCTGGCACGGGTGCTGCGCTCCGCGGTGGAAACCGACCGCGCCGCCGCGGGCGGGCCGTCGATGGTTCACCTCGGCCGGCGGCGGTGATGGCGCCAAGCTGGCCGACTACCTGCTCGCCGCGCTGCACGCAGCCCGCGACCAGCTTGACGACGTCCTGCAGCGCGCCCGCGACTCGGACCCCGTCGTTAGAAGTTCTGACCCTTGACGACCTCGCTGCGCTCGATGCCCGCGACGGCCACCAGGGCGCTGTCCGGTCCACGCCACGCGGCCGCGGACGCCGTGGCATCATCGGCTCATGCCCTGTGGGCCGGCGACCGGACCGACAGCCAACGGGCCCACAAGTGAGCTCAGGCCGGCCGGGCCGGCCAGGACAGAGCGTCATCGCTGACAGGACGCCAGAAGCGCTTCGTCACCGTTGCAAACCACGGACCAGAACGCGAATGCAGCGCCGAACCGAACAGGTCAGGCGCAGGGTGGGCGCACACCTGCTCGACCGAGCTGGAACGTGACGCGGTGACGCCCTCCTCGCCACCGCACCTCAGTTCAGACCGTCGAGAATCAGCGCCAGCCCGAAGTCGAACTCCTCACCGAAGTCGTAGCCGGGCTTGAGGATGTGCTCGACCGAGAACTCCACCAGGTGCGGGAACTCGGCAGGGTCGAAAGCCGCCATCATCTGCCCGGCCACCTCGCTCACCGTCTCCGGACCATGGATCGGCAACGCTGCCTCAGACAGGGCGAACCCGAACACATAGCTGTCAATCAGCGCGAACGCGTGCGCGGTCTTCTCCACCGAGAACCCCGCCCCACGCAACGTCCCCAGCACCGCGTTGTGGTGTCGCAACGTCGCCGGACCCGGATGGGTGCGCGACTGCAGAAGCGGGATGGCCCACGGATGCCGCCCCAACACCTGGCGCGCCGAAGCCGACCGGCGACCCATCTCCGCCCTCCAGTCGCCTGAGCTCGACGGGAGCTCGATCTCGCTGAACACCAGGTCGACGATGCCATCGATGATCTCGCTCTTGCTGACGACGTGGTGGTACACCGACATGGGCTTGACCCCCAGCTGCTCGGCCAGCGTGCGGATGGTCAGCGCACTCATGCCGCCCGCATCGGCAACTGCCATGGCGCCGAGCATGACTCGCTCCTTGGTGAGCCGCTGACGGGCCGGCCGGCCCTGGCTGCTGTCCTTCTCGGTCATGTCTCTTCCTGTCCTCGTCCTCATGAACCCTATCCACGCCTTACTTAGTACGCTACCTTAGCCGTACTAAGTGCGGTTGGCAGTCGCCCCGCCGGGTCGAAAGGCAAGACCGATGAGCACCGAGCGCCAGGTCCCCAGTGACGAGCAGTCCTCTGACGGCGCCGCGGATCGCGTGACGACCGGCCCGGTCGAGGGCCTGATGCAGGCAATCGTCCAGACCGGTTACGGCACCGACGAAGTACTGCAGCTGGAGCAGGTCGCCCGGCCGCAGATCGCCGCCAACGAGGTCCTGGTGGAGGTCAAGGCCGCCGGCTTGGACCGGGGCACCTGGCACATGATGGCCGGTCGCCCGTACCTGATGCGCGTCATCGGTTTCGGCTTTCGCCGGCCCAAGAACCCGGTGCCCGGTATCGACGTCTCCGGCGTCGTCGCGGCCGTCGGCTCGTCGGTGACCAGGTTCCGGATCGGCGACGGGGTGTTCGGCATCGCCAGAGGCTCGTACGCGCAGTACGCCGCGGCTGTGGAGGACAAGATGGCGCTCAAGCCCGAGAACCTCACCTTCGAGGAGGCGGCCGTTGTCCCGGTGTCGGCGATGACGGCGCTGCAGGGCTTGACCGACGTCGGTCACCTCCGGTCGGGGCAGCGGGTGCTGGTCATTGGCGCCTCCGGTGGGGTTGGCAGCTACGCCGTCCAGATCGCGAAAGCCATGGGGGCGGTGGTCACCGGCGTGGCCAGCACCGCCAAGCTCGACCTGGTGCGTTCCCTCGGTGCCGACCACGTTGTCGACTACACCCGCGAGGACTACGCCGACGGGACGCAGGCCTACGACCTGGTCCTCGACATCGGCGGCAACCCTCCGCTGTCCCGGCTGCGTCGCACGCTCGCACCCGGTGGGACCGCCGTCATCGTCGGTGGCGAGCAGGGCGGGAACATCACCGGTGGGTTCGGCCGCAGCCTGCGTGCCCCGCTGGTGTCCATCCTGGTCAAGCAGCGCCTGGCCATGTTGACCAACAAGGAGCGCGGCAGCGACCTCGAACGGCTCACGCCGATGCTCGAGGCCGGCACGGTGAAGCCGAGCATCGACCGCACCTACCCGCTGGCGCAGGTGCCGGCGGCTATGCGGCACATGGTCGCCGGACACGTCCGCGGCAAGGTCGCCATCACCCTCTGATCAACAATCCGGCACACACACCAGGTGCCCGACCCGGATCTGGTGCCGTCCTCAGGTCGAGGAGGCGTCATGCACGACGATGGCTACCTGCACCCGGTTGGCCGCATCCAGCTTGTTCATCAGGCGTGACACGTGCGCCTTGACCGTGGCCTCGCTCATGAACAGCGACGCGGCGATCTCCGCGTTCGAGGCACCCGAACCCACAGCGGCCGCCACCTCACGCTCACGATCCGTGAGGGCAGCCAGCCTCTCCGCGGCCTCCCGGTGTCGCTGCGCCGTCTCGGTGTCCCCAAAGTAGGACAGCAGGGTCCGAGTCACGGACGGGGAGACGATGGCGTCGCCGGCTGCCACCAGCCGGACCGCGCTGATGATCTCAGCCGGTGGGGTGTCCTTGACCAGGAAACCGCTGGCGCCCGCCCGGAGGGCAGCCACGACCTGCGCGTCGGCCTGGAACGTGGTGAGCACGATGACCTGAGGCGGCCTCTGGAGGCGACGCAGCGCAACGGTCGCGGTGATCCCGTCCATCTGCGACATACGAATGTCCATCAGGACCACGTCGGGATGGGTCGCATGGACCGCGGCCACGGCACCGGCACCATCAGCGGTCTCGCCGACGACGTCGATGTCATCGGCCGACGACAGGATGAGACGCAAACCCGCGCGAACCAGGGCGTCGTCGTCGACGAGCAGCACCTTCACGTTGGCCATGTCAGCTGCGCCTCCACCACGAAGTCGCCTGCACCGTCGGGGCCGACGGCCAGCGTGCCCCCAGCCAGCGCAACGCGTTCGCGCAGCCCAAGAAGCCCCGCTCCCGCTCCGGGAAGGGTAGACCTAGCGGCCGCAGGGACGGGCTCACGGTTGCGCACCGCGACGCGCAAACCCTGCCCGGGCGCCCCGCTGACTCGCAGCTTGACCGGGGCACCTGGAGCGTGTTTACGCACGTTCGTCAACGCCTCCTGCACGATGCGGTAGGCGTCCCGTCCCAGCGGGGCGGGCACCTGGTCACTGTGCTCGACGTGTATCTCGAAGTCGATGTCGGAGCCGGCCCCGCGAGCCTCCTCCACGAGGCGACGAACGTCGGACACCGTCGGCTGCGGTGCCACCATCACCGGCTGTGACCCAGCGTCCTCACGCAGGACCCCGATGACGCCACGCAGCTCCTCCAGCGCCTGACGCGCGGTGGCGCGCAGGAGCGCAGCTGTCTCCTGCACCTGCTGAGGCGGTAGGTCCGGGCGCACCTCCAGCCCGCCGGCATGCAACGCCAGCAACGAGATCCGGTGAGCGAGAACGTCGTGCATCTCGCGGGCGATGCGCGTTCGTTCGGCCACCCGAGCCTGCTCCTCGTGCAGCTCCTTGTCCTCCTCAGCTCGCAGCGCTCGCTCCCGCAGCGACAACAGCAGCTGCCGGCGTGCCCGGATGAACATGCCCCACCCGGTGGCGGCGAACGCCAACGGCATGACGAACAGCACCACGGAGATGGGGCCAGTGCTGGGGCTGTAGACGGCGTAGACCAGCAGGGAGGGAAGCCACAGCAGCGTCACGACGACCGTGGGACGGGGCGGGCGGTGCACCGCCAACGAGGACAGCGCAAGGAGTCCCGCAGGGGTCGCCGAGCTCGACACGGTCCCGAGAAGGAGGCACATCAGGGCAACGGCGACCGGCCAGCGGCGCCTCCACCACAGGGCGGAGCAGGCGAGCACGCCGGCGCTGACGTCAACGGCCACCTGGGTCGCCGACATCGGGTTGGGGTTGTCGTGCAGTTCGGGGCTGATGAACAGGGCACCAAGAACCACGGCCAGCAGGAATACGAGGCCGTCCACGGCCCGCTCCCGCCCTGCGTGTCGGTGAGTCACGTCCGGGGCGGGCATCTCGTTGAACGCCGTAGCCGGACGCGCCAGCGCGGCCCACGCCTGCTGCACCCGGGACACGCCCTCACCGTAGACCCGCATGACGCTGCGAGGACACGAACGAAAGTTGGCCAAGGGATGTCGAAAGTTGGTTTCGGGCACGTTCAGTTGTCGCAGTTCGGCCCCCTGCGGTGTAGCCCGCCGACCGATGCGGCCACTGGGTCCGGGCGGCGAGTGTTGAGACACGGCCCCCAAGCCGGTCCGTCACCTCTGAACCCTCGAAAAGGGGCCGCCGTCATGAACATCCTCCAGCAACGCGCACGCACCTCCTCCGCCCACTCGCAGACCGAGGACGGTGCGGCAGCCAGCCGCGCCTCGCTGCCGACGTGGCGGCTGAACCTCATGCGCATCGGGTACTTCGAGATGGGTGTCGGCCTGGCCCTCACCAAGTGGCCCGAGCTCGTCTCGCACGACCCGTGGGAGCTCAAGCAGGGCACCGTCGTGACCATCCTCGTGGCGATGTCTGTGCTCGCGCTGTTCGGTCTGCGCTACCCGCAGCGGATGCTGCCGATCCTGCTGTTCGAAGTCGGGTGGAAGCTGCTGTGGCTCGGAACGGTCGCCCTGCCGCTCTGGCTGGACGGCAACCTCACCGGTGCAACACGCGAACAGTTCATCACGGTCCTGTGGGTGGCCCCTGTCATCGCCGTCGTCCCCTGGCGGCACGTGGCACGCCAGTACACGACGACGCGTGGCGACCGGTGGCGCTGAGATGAGCAAAATCATCACCACCCACCTGACCGTCAACGCCAGCGCCCACGACGTATGGGCAGACGTTGACCGACCTCGCCCGCTACAACACCTGGAACCCGTTCATCACCAACGCCGCCGGTACCGTCGCCGTCGGAGAACGTCTGGACCTGACCATCCAGCCACCCGGCGGCCGGGCCATGGTGTTCCGACCGTGGGTCACCGCGGTCGACGAACACCGCTACCTCGAGTGGTTGGGGCGCTTGGCGATGCCCGGCATCTTCGACGGTCGGCACAGCTTCAAGCTCACCCCGATGGGTGGCCGCCGCACCCTGGTCCAGCAGTCAGAGACCTTCACCGGTGCCTTGGTCCCCTTCACCGGCCACCTGCTGGCCCGCACCACAGCCGGATTCGTCGCCATGAACGAGGCGCTCGCCCGGCAGACCCTTCGAACCACCAGTGGTCACATCGACGAGGCACAGCTCGGCAAGTAGCACCCAGCGGCGCAGACAGGACCTACGCCGCACCGACCCCGACGCCACGACGGATGGCCGGTGACTTCGGCTCACTTGTTCGCAGAGCGCGCCTTGGCGTGGACGCGTTCACCTTGCGGCCCGAACAAGCTGAGCACCTCCGCTGCCTGAGTCCCGTCGCTGCCGAACCAGTGCGGGACCCGGGTGTCGAACTCCGCCACCTCGCCTGGCCCAAGAACCAGGTCGTGGTCGCCCAGGACGAGTCGCATACGTCCCGACAGCACGAACAGCCACTCGTAGCCTTCGTGGACCTTCGGCTGTGGGGTGCTGTTGCCTGCCGGGACGATGATCTTCCACGCCTGGACACCACCCGGCTGGCGGGTCAACGGGAGCACGGTGCGCCCGTTTCGTCTGCTGGCCTTCAGGCGCACCCGCGGGTCTCCGACTTCAGGGGCGCCCACGAGATCGTCCAAGGGCACGCGGTACGCCTGCGCCAGCGGCAGCAACAGCTCCAAGCTGGCGCGCCGCTGTCCTGTCTCGAGCCGCGACAAGGTGCTCTTGGAGATGCCGGTCGACCCAGACAGCGCCGCCAGGGTGACCCCTCGGTGGGCACGCAGCGCCTTGAGCCGCGGACCGACCTGGTCGAGAGCCTTCGCGATGACAGCCGAGGTGTCGTCCATGCGCTCATCCTCGCGCACCGCTTCCCTCAAAGGGCACCGGCATTGCGCACCGGCTGCAGTCCGTCCGACCGCGCGCTCAACCGTGCGACCCACTCACGACCGGCCCGCGCGCATCACATCTGGTGACGCCCGCTCACCAGAGGCCTTCTCAGCGTCTCGAGACATGAAGACACACACCACCAACCCATGAAGGTCGCGGCCTCGGCCGCCACTGGAGAGGAACACACCACGAAGATGTCAACGCCCAACCTCCTCCGCCTGGCTGGCCTGTCAGCCCTGCTCGGCGGTTCCTGCTACGTCCTGGTCGGCGTCTCCCGCCCAGCAAACGCCTGCCCGTCGTACAGTCGATCGGCTCCCTGTCACCGCCTCGGTCAGCGGGACGCGCTGGGCTGTCGTTCCCGTACTTGCCTGTGCCACATCCTTCTTCGGTGTACCTACCGAAGATGGCGGTTCCGGTGGGACTGGCTGTCGCGTGGCTGGGGCACACCTGCTGACCGAGCGCGCTCAGCCCCCTCGGCCGTCCCGGAAACGGCAACGAAGATTGCCCGGCGCGCGGCGGCGGTTGCACAGTAGCGACATGAACACCTACGACGTGCTGGTCATCGGCGGCGGGGCCGCCGGCCTCTCCGCAACGTTGGTCCTGTCCCGGGCGCGCCGCGCCGTCCTGGTCGTGGACGCCGGCGCTCCGCGCAACGCCCCTGCCGCCAACATGCACGGGTTCCTTTCCCGCGACGGCATGCCGCCCGCCGAGCTGCTGGCCGCCGGCCGGGACGAGGTCACCGGGTACGGCGCAACCATCACTGCCGGCACCATCACTCAGCTCGTCCACTGCGGCCCGTCCGGCTTCCAGGCCCTTCTCGGCGACGGGCAGCGGGTCAAGGCGCGCAAGGTCCTGGTCGCCACCGGGCTACGCGACGAGCTGCCTGACGTTCCCGGTCTTGCCGAGCGGTGGGCCAAGGACGTCCTGCACTGCCCGTACTGCCACGGCTGGGAGGTCCGCGACCATCAGCTCGGGGTGCTGTGGAACGGACCCGAAAGCGTCCGCTACGCCCACATCGTGCGGCAGTGGACCCACGACCTCGTGCTCTTCGCTCCCGACGACACGCTCACCCCAGCAGACCGTTCCCAGCTGGTCGCTCGCGCCATCGGCGTCGTCGAAGGAGCTGTCGAGCGGGTCGTGGTGTGCGACGACGAGCTGACCGCCATCGCGATGGTCGACGGGCGCAGCATCCCTAGACAGGCTCTGTTCGTCCCGCCCCGTTTCATCCCCCACCACGCCCTGCTGACTGGTGTCGGGTGCGACCTGGACGAGCAGGGCTGGGTCATCACCGGACCCAACGGCACCACCAGTGTTCCCGGCCTGTGGGTCGCCGGCAACGTGACGAACGCCCGCGCGCAGGTCATCACCGCCGCCGGCGAAGGGTCAGCCGCGGCCATCGCCATCAACACCGACCTTGTCATGGACGACGTGCGCACCGCCGTCGTCGGGTTCAACCAGGGCTTCCCAGCCTGAGAGGTCGCACCCCGCGACCTACCCCACTCACACATCCGCACACGACAAGAGGAGCTTCACCATGTCCAACCACCCAACCGGCCCTGGCTCCACCGCGGCAGCGAGACCGACCGCCCCGCCGCGGCCAGGCCCGCCCAGCAAGCACCAGCTGGCGCTGATGATCTGGCTCGCCGTCTTCCCCACCCTGGCCATCATCAACCTCACCCTTGGTGACTGGCTTCGCCCCATGAACCCGGTGCTGCGCACCCTCGTCCTGTCCACCATCGCCGTGCCCATCGTCATCTACGGGCTCATGCCCCAAATGCACAAGGTCCGCGCGCGCCTGGTGACACGCTCCGCAGCACGCTGAGAACCCAGCCGCACGACCACACCGGTGGCACGTTGCGGCCACGAACAGCGAGGACCCTCGAACCCCCTGCCGAGGGCCCGGGGCCCCGCCATGCTGGATCCCCTCCCTCACCTGGCCCTCACCGACTGCCGGCGGCCTTGACATCAGCGGTCCGACGCTGCACCAGCACGCCGGTAGGTCACGGGGGCTCCCGACGACGTGGTCACCCGTGCCGGGCATGGGCATTGTCCGGACTGCTCGCGGGGGTGTGGGCGAACTCGAGGCGGCACACCACTGCTACACCAGCTGCGTCGGCGGCCAACCTGCTGCCCGTCCATGCGACAGGAGCACGTCTGATGGTGACCCACGGGCGTCTCGCGCAGGCCCGCCGCCTGGTGGGCTGACGACGACCACCAGCTGTCCGGCTCTGACGATCTGCCCTACGTCCGCGAGTATGAACACGTCACGCTGGCCATGCTGCTCAGGCCGAACATCAGCTCCGACCAGGCCCCGAACCCCGGGGCGAAGAGGTGGAGCTGCTGCGCAGGCTGGGTGAGGCCACCAAGCGGGGCGGCGTGCCGGAACGCTCAACGAGGTCGTTGTCCTGCAGGCGCTGGCATCCCGAGCGCACGGTGACACCAGCGCGGCCGCTAGAGCGCTCCAACGAGCGCTGGCTCTGCTGAGCCGAGCGGTTTCGGTCAGGTGTTCACTCAGCACGCCCAGCACCTGCTGACCGGGCTGCGCGCCCTACGATCCGCGGACCGGAGCTCCAACGTCCGTGAACTGATGGCCTGGGGCGTCCCACCAGATGGCGGCAGTCAGCGTCCTCGTGTCAACGCGTCAGGGCTGCAGGCGTGGGTGGACCCGCTCAGTGACCGAGAGCTGGTCGGGCTTCGGCTACTGGCCAGTGACCTCACCGATCCCTACCTGGCTGGACCTCGTGGTCTGCCTGAACACTGTGCGCACCACACCAGGAACGTCTGAGCCACGCACGGGGTGAACGGCCGCCGAGCAGCCGTTGGTCGTGGCCGTGAGCTTGGCCTGCTCAACCGCGGCCCCGCGACCGGTGATGAAGCACCCTGAGCCCTTGACCCTGGTCCTCCCGGTGTTCCACCCGCGGAGCATCGCCGCTGAGGCGAACGTTCCCTCCACCCGGCCGCCTGCGCGTCCTGGTGCACGCAGGGCGAAGGACCGGAAGCTCGGTCCGCCCGGTCCGCCCGGTCCGCGAACTAGGCGAACACGCCCGTCGCCGCGGCAGGCTCCTCAGGCAGAGCCCGTACGGACAGCAGGACGGCCCCGAGGTCGCGCAGCCGGGCCAGCAGCCCGTGCAGCTGGGCCTGGTCCAGCACCGGCCCAGTGAGCGCGGTCGTCCCATCGGCATCGTGGCGAACGGACAGATCGCCCAGTACCTGAGCCCAGTGCTGGTCGAGGTGCCCCTGGATCCGGAACTCGTACCGGGTGCTCATGGCTGTCCGCCAACCGTGACGGCTACCCGGCGCCGGCTGGGAACCGTGGTCGAGCGGCGGATCGCCCACTCGGCGACGGCCAGGTTGATCACCCACGCCGCACCTCGCGACGCGTCGAGTGCCAGTGGGCTGTGGCCGAACACGGCACCGCCCACACCCTCGGTGAAGGCTTGGGTCCCGGCGCCAAGGGCGATGGCGTAGGCGCGCATCATCCACGCCCGATGGGCCTGGATGTCGTGACGCCGAATGGCCGCCACCCCCAGGATCACGCTGCCCATCATGGCGGGCGCGAACATCAGCCGCAGCACGAACAACAGCGGTCCGGAGCCCGGCTGCGGTGGGAAGAACAGGGTGAGCCAGAGTGCTGACGTGGCGAGCCCGAGGCTGGCGACCACGAGCACCCGGCCGGCCGCACGGTGCCAGCCGGGGCGGCGGCGGCGGAAGCCGGGAGCGAACTGCAGGGCTCCGAGGAGTGCGTAGGTGGCGGCGCAGACGATGTGGACCACGATGGGCAGCGGGGAGGCGGTGAACCGGGCGTCTGTCGGGATGACGGCCGGGCCGCCCGCGAGCTCGACCAGCCGCGCGGTGCCCGCCAGGAGTGGGACGATGCTCAACGCGATGAGGGCTGCCGGGACGCGCCACCCCCGCTGCCGCGTGGTCATCGGACTGCGGCTTGGGTGCTGGCCACGAGGGCCGGGGCCGTGGCGGGTGCGGTGGTGGTCGCCTGCTGGCGCTGGTCACGCCACAAGGAGACGCCGAGGCCGACCAGGGCGATGCCGGTGGGGACGGCCAGGGGCCGGTTGAACGAGTCAGGGAGCACTGCCAGGGCCATCGTGGACACGTTGCCGACGGCCAGCAGGACCGCCGCCGGGCGGTAGAGGATGCCGGCGCGGAAGCTGGCGATGCCGAAGAGCAGGCCGCCTACGGCGTACCCCACACCCGTGAGTGCGAACACGACCATCAGCGGGCCGATGTCGTCTACCGGCTTGCCCCCGAACACGGTGACGACGACATCGTTGACGTAGCCCGGGGAGGTTCTCGCCACGGTGGGGAGCACGAACGCGGCCACGAACTCGGACCCCAGCATCAGCAGATAGCCAAGGCTGAGAAACAGGTACCCCGCCAGCCCGACAAGGCCGACCTTGGCGCGCTGGCGCAGGTACATGCCGGTGATTCCCGCCAAGGCCAGCGCGGACATGACGGTCTTGGCGGTGCTGCGGACGAACCAGTCGGTGGTGACAGCGGAGGACCCCACCATGGCGGGGTGGTTGATCTGGACGAGGACGAAGATGGCTCCGGCGACGGAGGTGGCGATACCGGCCGCCTGGCCGAGACGAGCAGTGGAGACGGTCATGACAGGTTCCTTTGCTGGTGGGCGCCTCGGTCGTTTCCGAGGACAGCTCGAACCTAGGAACCACAGGGCGACGGCGAATCACCAACTGATGTGACCGAGGTGGTGATTTGCGCAGCCTGAGCCTGGGTCAGAGCAGCCCGAGGTCGGTGGCCCGGCTCACCGCGGCCCGTCGGGTGTTGACGTCGAGCTTGCTGAAGATGTGCTTGGTGTGGGTTCGCAACGTGTTGACAGAGACGAACAGCTCGCGCGCGATGTCGGGGCCGCTGCGGGCGGTCGCCAACAGCCGCAGAACTTCGACCTCGCGTTCGCTGAGCCCTTCCGCTGAGGCCACCCGCGAGATGGCGGGCGGCTGCTGCACGGCCGACTCCAGGAGCCTCCGGGCGTAGCTGCCGGCTGCGTGCAGTCGTTCAACCGTTTGAAGCAGTTCGGTCATCGGGGCGCCTTCGTCCGCGAACAGGCGCACGTAGCCGCCCGCTTCGGCAGCCTGCATCGCGACACCAAGCCCGGCTGCGGCCGCAGCCGTCTCACCCCGGGCGTGGTCCACGAGTGCTCCGAGCATCCGGATCTCCAGAAGGCTGCCGTCACGCCCGCCACGGGTCGCGCCGGGAACCAGCCGGTCGAGCCGACGCGACGCGTTCGACAACTGAACGCTGTCACCGTCTGCGCGGTGCTGTGCCAGCAGCAGCCGCACCAAGGTCAGCTGGTCGAACTCCCCGAGGTATGAGGGGTCGTCGACCTGGGTCACCTGGTGGTCGCCGGCCCACTGCCACGCGTCATCCAACCTTCCCTGAGCGATCCGCAGCCGCGCCAGCTGCGCGGGGATCGGGCGCACGTCAGGGAAGAAGCCCGGCAGGTGCAGCTGCTGCGCACGTCCGAGCCGCTCGACCGCAGCCTCGAGGTCACCCTCGGCCCTGCGCAGACGGGCCATCGCCACATGCCAGCGGTAGCGGTTCTCCAGCAACGACGCGGACTCCCCGATCGCTGCGGCAGCCTCCAGGTGCTCCGCCGCGCCCGCGAGGTCGCCCTGCTCAACGAGCACGTCAGCCAACCCCACGTGCAGGTCGCCCAAGCTGGCCAGAGCAGCGCCCGGGTGCTGCTGAGCGGTCGCCAGGGCGCGCTCCTGGAGCCGTCGCGCCTCGTCGGGGCGCCCCCGGGCCACCCACATGTCGGCAAGGACCACGGTGCTGCCCAGCACGTCGGTGACGTCACCGGCCTCGCCCATGCTGCGCACCGCGTCGGCGAACGTGTCGACCGCCTCGGACAGGTCGCCCCTTCCCCAGGCCGCGAGTCCCAGGAAACCCAGCGCCCCACCGCGGGCCATGTGGTCGCCCGGGCCAATCAGGTCCAGCGCTCTTCGCGCGTGCTGTTGCATGGAGGCGGTCTCACCGCGGGCCTGGGCGGCTGAGGCCCGGAAGATGGCCATGGTCGCCGGTAGCGTCCGCAGCTCCTCAGCCGTGGCGTCCGACGCATCAGCAGCGACCTGTGGAGGATTCGTCACCAGGGCGCTCTCGGCGTCGACCAGCGCGGCCTCGACACCTGGCAGGTCGCCGGCGAGCAGGCGCACCGAGGCGAGGTAGGTGCCAAGCAGCGGGCGACGGCGAACCACATCGGCGGGCAGGGCGGTCAACCATTCGCGCAGCTGGACATCGCGGCGCTGACGCCGCAGGTCCGGAAGCACTGACTCGACGAGGTCGGCAGCGTGGTCGGCGTCGCCACTGGACAGTGCATGTCCGACCGCGTCCTCGCCCATCCCGTTCGCGGCATACCAGTCACTGGCGGCCCGGTGAAGGACGGGAACCCGCTCGGGGTGCTCCCCAGTCAGGCGCGCCCGGAGCGCCTCAGCGAACAGGTGGTGGTACCGGTACCACTGACGGTGGTCGTCGAGCGCGACGATGAAAACGTTGGCCCGGTCCAGCGCCTCCAGCTGCGCGTGACCGTCAACGCCTCCGGTGACCCGGTCGCACAGCGGCCCGCTCAGCTGGCGCAGCACTGAAGTGTCGAGCAGGAAGCGGCGCACGGGTTCGGGCTGGTGTCGAAGGACCTCGTCGACCAGGTAGTCCAGGACGAACCGGTGGCTACCGGTGAACGCATCGACGAACCCCGCGGTGTCTTCGACGCCGCGCAGCGACAACCCCGCGAGCTGCAGCCCGGCAACCCAGCCCTCGGTCCGCGCTCCCAGCGCCGCGACCTGGGTGCGGCTCAGTTTCAGTCCCATCACGTCGCCGAGGAAGGCGGCTGATTCCTCCGGTGTGAAGCGCAGGTCCGCGGCGCGCAGCTCGACGAGCTCACCACGGGCGCGCAGCCGTGACAGCGGCAACGGTGGGTCCGCCCGCGTCGCGATCGCCAGACCGGCCTGCCGCGGCAGGTGCTCGAGCAGGAAGCCCACCGCCTCGTGGACCTCCGGGGCGGTGATGACGTGGTAGTCGTCCAGGCCCAGCACGGTCCGCCCCGGCTGTAGGTCGAGGTCGTTGACCAGGCTGGTCAGGACCGCCTCGGGCCGAGGCGCGGCCGCCCCCACGAGCTGCCCCGCGTCGGAGAACTGGCCCACGGTCTGGAACGAGGCGACAAGGTGTTCCAGGAACCGGCGCGGGTCGTTGTCGTCGGCATCCAGTGACAGCCACGCGATGTGACCGTCTCTGCCAGCCATGGTCGCCAGCCCTTGGCTGAGCAGGGTCGTCTTGCCGAATCCTGCCGGGGCCGACACCAACAGCAGGCGGGGCTGCCGCCCGGGGGCAAGACGCGCCAGGAGCCGTGGCCGGGCGACGAGGTCAGGGCGCAGCAGCGGGATGTGCACCTTGGTCCCCAGCACGGCCATTCGACGAGCATAGGAGCGTGGCGGCGCGATGCCGGTTCCTTCTCGCCGCCGGTCGTTGCTGCTGGTTCACGGTCATCCTGCGTATCACCACATGTGGTGACGCGTACCAGTCCACGGGCACCTACGTTCGGTCCCGCAGGCAAGCGCACATCCGCTGTGGTCCCACCCTGCGAGTCAGCCGACCAAGGAGAGCCACGATGGACCGCAACCTCACTGCCGGTGGCGACCACGGCGCGTTGCGCCCGGCGTCGCGCCGGTTTCTCCTGTCCCCTCAGCACGCCAGGTTCGCCCCAGCCATGGACCTTGGGCACAGGTGGGTCCTGCGTCCCGGGCGTTGGCTCTGGTTACGCGCCCTGGCCTGGCTGCTGCTGCTGTTCTTCGTCACCGCTGGCGCCTTCGGCCTGCCGTTGCAGTGGGCGGTGGACCAACTACCCACCGGCAACAACGGACAGCAGTTCGGTGGTTTGCTGACGGCGTGCGCCGCTGCCATGGCGTGCTACGTGTTGGCGGTCCTGCTGGGTGAAGGACGCGCTCCACGCGAGCTCGCTCTGCGACCGGCGGCGCGCGAGCTCGTGGCTGGGTCCGTTCTCGGGCTGTTGATGATGGGCCTGCTGATGGGGCTCCTGGCGGTCACGAACCTGTATGACCTCACCTGGGCTGGGCCGACACCCGCTTGGACCGGTGTCGGCCTCGCCGTGCAGGCCGCGGTGACCGAGGAGCTGTGGGTCCGGGCGCTACTGCTGCGCCTGCTGTGGCGCGTCCTCGGACCGGTGCCGGCCTTTGCTGTCGTGGTGGTCGTCTTCGCCGCCCTGCACCTGGCCAACCCCGGAGCCACGCCCTTGGCCGCGGCCACTGTGGCGGTGGCCGGCCTCATGTTCAGCGCCATGTACGCCCTGACCGGCCGGCTGTGGCTGCCCATCGGGCTGCACTTCGCATGGAACTTCAGCCAGGGTTACCTGTTCGGGGCCGTCGTCTCGGGTGGAGACCTGGGAGGGTCGGTGGCGGTCAGCACCGCCCGTTCCGGCAGCGCGTCGTGGCTCACTGGCGGCGCCTTCGGACCCGAGGCGTCGGTGTTCGCGTTGGTCCTGGTCACCGTTGTGACAGCGGGCGCGCTCTGGCTGGTCGCCTCACGCAGCCGACAACTACGACCCGCCACCAACCGACCTGCAGAACAGCTCATCACGCAGAAGGGCACTGGCGTTCCTGGGTGACTGCATTCCTGGGCACTGGCGTTCCTCGGTGACGGCGTTGCCGGTGTTACGTGACGGCCCGAATGGGTAGGACAGCGAACGCTCCCGCGCCCGCGCACAGCGCTGCTACCCCGTACAGGAACCCGTAGCTGCCGCCCCCGACGGCGAGGATGCCAGGCGCCACCGCAGGTGCCAGCGCGAACGGGAGTGCGCCGGCATAGTTGAAGACCCCCAGGTCCTTAGCCGCGCTGTCCGGATCGGGCAGCACGTCGGCCACCAGCGCCAGGTCGACGGCGAAGTACAGACCGAACCCGAGCCCGCTCAGACCCATCGCGACCAAGAAGACCGAGAAGCTGCTTGCCACGCTCAGCAGCACCATCGCCGAGGCGTACACGAGCGCCGCCGCCAGCACGAACACCTTGCGCCGCCCGGCCCGGTCCGACACGCGGCCCCCGACCAGCGACGCGACGACGACGGCTCCCGACTGGGCAAGCGTGCCCAGGAACACCAGGTTCGGAATCTCCGCCTCGGACCTGTGAAGTCGTTGGAGCAGGAAGTACACCTGGTAAGTGGTCAGGAACGCGTACGCCATCACCAGCAGGAACCGGCTCAGGAACGCCCACGCGAAGTCGGGGTGACGACGAGGGTTGAAGTAGAACGTGCCAGCCACCTCCCGAACCGTCCAGTGCGGCGCGGCCGCTGGCAACAGGTGACGGTCATGCAGCATGACCGCGAAGACCACGATGAACGCCCCGCCCACCGCACACGGCAGGAGGAACATCGCCACCCGGTGTCCACTGAACACCTTCACGATGAACGTGGCCGCCACCGAGGCAACCGGCAGGCACACCCCCAGCACCCCCGCCACGACGCCACGCTGGGCCACCGGGACCTGGTCAGGCAGAACCGCCACGTGCACGGCAAGGACAGCGTTGAAGAACAGCTGCGCGACGCACCAGCCCAGCACGACCATGGCCACGTTCGGCGCGGTCGCCACCACGAGCACCCCCAGCGTCCCACCGACCAGACCGCCGACCATCCACGGGCGGCGCATCCCCCAGCGCGACGAGGTGCGGTCGCTCAACCTGCCGCACAAAGGGCTGCCGACCAAGGCAACCACGGACCCTGTCCCCACCACGAGCGCCAAGCTCCGTGGCGCCGCAACGGTGCCGACCAGCGCGTTGACCTTCAGGGCCAAAGTGACAGCCAACGGCGCGATGAGCAGCAGGCACGTCCCGAAGTACGACAGCGCGTAGAGGGTCAGGAACCTCCGGCCGACCTCCGCCGGCTCGGGACGGGCGCAAGTGACAGCTGCGGCAGGCTCTACGTCGTGCACGTCAGCCCTCCCGGTTGAACGGCAGTGCGAAGCAGCTCCCTGCGAGCAACCCCTCTCACGGTAGGCACTCACCCCGGCCTCGACCAGAGCACGAAGCGGTCAACCTCGCCGCCTCGGCCGGACTGTGACGGTCCGCGCCCGATTCGTGCCGTTCTGCGCCAACGACTCTTCGATCCACCATGCCAGTCACCGGTTGTGGCGATGGCCGCTCACCAGATCGGCTCCTACCTTTGGCGTACCGGAACAACCCGACCGCCGCACCGAGGCCGGCCAGGGCCCAACACCGAGGACAGCCATCACCAGGACGCGAACAAGAAGAGCGAGCCTGCTGCAGAGGCGGCTGACGAGGCTGCCGGTGAGAGCGAGTGCCGACCGACGACGGCCCCAGCGTTGGCCCCTACGCGAACCCGAACGAGCCGGTTCACCAGGACGCGGACGAGTCTGGCGACACCGCAGGCAAGCAGTACGGGACAGGTGGGCAGGGTCGACGCGTCGACGCGGCTCACTTTTGACTTCCTGATCCACACCCGAGCGACCTCGGACCTCAGGCGCCGTCGATGATCGGGAGTGCTACCTGGAACGTCGTTGTTCGCGGTCCATCGTGGACCAGCGTGATGTCCCCGCCGAGGTCGCGAGCGGTCTCCCTGGCCAGCCACAGTCCCAGACCGCCCGCGACGCTGGCGTCACGGTCACTGACCCAGGCATCGAACATATGGTCCGCGAGGTCGGCGGGGATGGCCTCGCCGCTGTTGGACACGCGAACGACCAGGGTGAGTCCCGGCGAGGGAGTGACGCGGAGGTCGATGTCGACTGCACCGCCCGCGGGGGTGTGCCGGACGGCGTTGTCGAGTATCGGCTCCACGATTTCCGCCAGCTCTGCGCAGCTGGTCGTCGGCGAGACGCTGCCATCGGCGCGTATCGAGAGGGTGATGTCCGCGAGCTCGGCCTGACGCTGCCAGCGACCCTTGGCCGCGGTGAGAACGTCGAGGACGTGCTCGGGTCCGCGGTCGTGAGCGCGGCTGCGGGCGAGCATGCGGTCCACGATCGAGGTGAGCTGGTCGGCGTCGTCGACGATGCGCTGTAGCGCGGCAGACAGCTCAGCCGGGTCCGTCTCACGCAGGGCGAGTTCGGCCTCCGCGCGCAGCGTCGCGACGGGCGTTCGCAGTCGGTGACCCGCGTCGGCGGCGAAGGCGAGCTCGGAGGCATGGCTCTTGTCCAGGCGGCTCAGCATCCGGTTCAGCGCCTCGACCAGTCGTGCCGGCTCGGCGTCGCGGTGGGGGACCGGCAGTCCGGAGGCGAGGTCTCGCGGCCTGACCCCCTCGGCGTCCTCGGTGATCAGGGTGACGCTGTGCAGAGCCCGACCGGTGAGGATCCAGGACAGGGCCGTCATCGCGAGCACCACGACGCTGAGCCCGCCGGTGAGGAGTCCGAGGAGCTGATCGGTGGCCGCGTTGAATCCCTCGGCGTCGACGGCCACCACCAGGGCGCCGGTGCCCGCGGGCGATCCGGCACCCGAGGTCAGAGGCAGTGGCACGGCGAGCACGGCGAGGTCGATGTCGGGGCGTTGCAGGGCGACCCGGCCCTCCACTCCAGTCGCGGAGGACGTCGCCGCCGAGATCTTGGCCAGGGCGGGGGCGGCTGTCAGTGCTTCGGTGGTCGCCAGGATCGTGTCGTCCGGGCCGATGACCTGGACCAGGTCGGTCTTGGGGCTGCCAGCGTCCTGGCTGATCGTGCCATCGGCAGCGACCTCGTCTCGAGCAAGCTCGAGCCGGCTCTGCAGGGCCGCGTGGACAGCTTGGGCCTCGGCGTGATTGACCCGCCAGGTCGCCACGACGCCGAACAGGACCGAGAAGGCGAGACCGACGGCAGCCGCGCCGAGGACCAGTCGGTTGCGCAGCGAGCGGGGGGCGAGGTTCACGACAGGTCGACCATCCGGTAGCCGACGCCACGGAGGGTCTCGATCAGCTCGGGGCAGCCTGCCCTGGTCAGGCGCTTGCGCAGGTAGCGGACGTAGACGTCGACGACATTGGACGCGCCGTCATAGGCGTAGTCCCAGACGTGGTCGAGGATCTCGGTGCGTCGCAGGACATCGCCGGGGCGGCGCATGAAGTAGTCGAGGAGCGCGAACTCGCGAGGCGAGAGATCGATGACCTCATCGCGCCAACGGGCCTGGTGCTCGGCAGGGTCGAGCAGCAGGTCGCCGTTGTTCAGCGTGGTCGGCCGTTCGGTTGCGCCGCGCCGCAGGAGAGCACGAAGCCGGGCGGCGAGCTCGCCGAAGGCGAAGGGCTTGCCGAGATAGTCATCGGCCCCGCAGTCGAGTCCCGCGATCCGGTCGTTCACGCCGGTGCGGGCCGTCAGCATCAGCACGGGGGCCCAGTGGCCCTCGTTGCGATACCAACGGCACCAGTCCATTCCGGAGTCGCGCCCTGGTAGGCCGACGTCGCACACGACGGCGTCGAAGGGTGTGGTCGCGACGGCGTGGCGCGCGTCGACGGCATCCTTGACCACGTCGACCGCCCAGCCTTCTTGTGACAGACCGCGGCGCAGCAGGGTGGCCATTCGGATGTCGTCCTCGATCACGAGCAGCTTCACCGAACGGCCTCCTGGTGCGAGGCTATGGCCTCGCCTTGCCACCAGCGGCCCGACCGGCTCACAGGTCCCGTAGCTCGGTGGGTCCGGCCCGCGCTACCAGCCTCCCGGCCCCAGAGACCACCACGACGGTGACTGCGGCGACGAGCGCGATTAGAAGCGTGAGGTATCCCCACGGAATGGTGGCGGCGGCCGGGGCCGGGTCGAAGATGCCGGTCAGGACCTTGACGAGCATGTAGGAGATGGTGGCCCCGATCAGGGCCCCTCCTAGCACGCCGGCCATCACCATGGCCCGCGCCTCGGCCGCCAGGAAGCGCCCGCGTTGACGCGCGGTTGCGCCGAGCGCGGCCAACAGGACCAGGGCACGCCGGCGTTCGACGATGCCTCCCAGCAGCGCTAGTCCCGAACACGCCAGGGCGAGGAGCACTCCGAACCCCAGCTCCAGGCGGGAGAGTCCTGACAGGTCGGTGCCGGCCAGGCCCGAGGCGCTGGTGACCTGCGACCCGGCCGAGGAGATGTCTTGGACGCGGGCGCCCGACAGGGCGCCGGAGAGCTGCGAACGCAAGGCTGCCGCTGTGGAGGCCGGTGTCTTCGCGGTGACCAGGAACGTTCCCACTGCGTCGGATCCTGTCTGCGAGGTGATGTAGTCGGCGTTGGCCACGATGAAGCTGTCCTTGGGAGCGGTCGGCCATTCGGTCACCTGTCCGACGACGTGGAAGTCAACGGGCTGGTAGTCCTGGTTCGCTCCGGACTGCAACCGGATCCTGATGAGGTCGCCGTTGTGCAGTTGGTAGTCGTGCAAGGTCTCGGCCGAGAGCAGGACGCCGTCGGAGGTGCTCTGCAACGCCGCCAGGGTCTTGGCGATGGTTGATCCCGGCACGAAGGCATCCTGGAGCGGCCCGACGCGGGCGAAGGTCTGTGCCTGGACGCCGTAGAGGTCCTGCAGGTCCGGACCGACGTAGCCGAACCGGTGTTGGAGGGGCTCGACCGCGGTCACGCCCGGTGTTCGGGCGATGGCTGCTGACTCCTGGGGGCCGACCGTGGATCCCGGCGGTGCGAGGACCGCCACGTCGCTGCCGACGGTCAGCGCGACGTCGAGGCGGGCCTGGGTGTCGTAGGTGGCGGTGAAGATGGCTGTCGACACGGCGAGCCCGAGGGCCACCGCGAGGCCCACCGCTCCGCGGGCGATGACCCGTCGTCGCTGGCGCAGTGCTGCGGCCTCTAGCTCCGGGGCGGTCCCGGAGCGACCCAGGGACCATCGACCCGTGCGTCGTCCGGTCGTCCAGGCGGTGATGCGCCACACCAGCAGGGCCAGGCCGGGCCAGGCCAGGACCGGACCCGCCAGTGCCGCGTAGTTGACCTGGGTCTGGGGGATGCCTTCGGGTGCGAGCACCACCTGGTAGCCGTTGCGCGCGGTCAACACGAAGGAGGTCACTGCCCCGGCCAGCAGGATGAGGTCGAGGCCCGCTTTGAGTGGCCACGGCGTTCCGCTGCGCTGACCGCGCGAGGCTTCGGCGGCGACACCGGTGCGTTCGCGCCCCAGCGCCAGCCGTAGGACCGAGCCGGCCTGGGTCGCCATCGCCAGCACGAGCCCGCCGACCATCGCAGCGATCGTCCACCCGAGCGCGAGGGAGGTGCGGGCCGGGAGGGCCAGCTTGATGGCGAGCAGGGCCAGCGGGATTCCCAGCAGGGCGCCTACCGCAGCGATGGCCACGGACTCGCCGGCCACCATCCGAACCACCTGGGCAATCGAGGCGCCGCGCAGCCGCAACAAAGCGATCTCGCGCCGGCGACGATCCGAGCGCAGCGCAACGACGAGTCCTGCCACGACCGCGGCCAGGGCCACCCCGGGCAGTCCGAGCAGCAGGAACAGCAGGTTGGCGTACCGGGCGTCCTCTCCGGCGAGGGTCAGCGCGGTTCCCAGGTTGTCGCCGACCAGGGCGCCGCCGGCGACGGCTGCCTGGAAGTGGTTGGCGCGGCCTTGGATCGCGATGGCGGCGGTTTGGGGGTCTGAGGAAAGACCTGTGTGGGTGAAGCCGATGTGCAGCTGGTGCACGACGGTGGTGTCGCCGACCACGGACCGGAAAACGGCTGGGGGCACCAGGACGACGTTGTCTGGCGGAGCACTGACCCCGGCGCCCGGCGCCAGTCCGACCACCTGGAAGAAGGAGTCCTCAGCTGGCAGGTCGACGATGCCGTCGATGGTGATGGGCTGTGTGCCCGTTGCCGTGCGAACCGCGATCTTTCCGCCGGGCTCGGTGGCCAGGTTGGCGGCGGTCTGCTGGAAGAGCATCGAGCCGGATGTGGAGCCGAGGAGGTGTCGCAGCTCACCCGGGAAGGTCTTGGCGTAGCCCGCGGAGATCGACACGACGTAGGCGGTACCGGTCTCGCGCGCGCCCTGAGGTCCGGTCGACTTCAGAGCTTGAACACGGGCGAAGTCGACGCCTTCGACCGCGCGTACCTCTGGGAGTGCCTGAACGTCCTTGGTCACGGTGGCCAGGTCGCCTTGAGGTGTGACCTGGACCTGCCAGTCGACCGGTACTGAGGCCGCTGCCCGAACGGTCAGAGCGGCGTGGCTCTGGGTCACGAATGCGCCGAGCGAGGCCACGAAGGCCACCGTCAGCGCAATGCTGACGGAGGCGACGAGCAACTCCACGGGGCGCCTTCGCAGAAGTCCGGTCAGCCATCGGGCGGTTCTCATCGGGTCCTCATGGTGTGCTGGATGCTGCCGTCGGCGACGGCAAGTTCCTGGTCGAAGAGCTCGGCGAGCTCGGGATCGTGGGTGGCCAGCACCAGGGCGCCACCAGTAGCGGCGACACCATCGCGCAGAGCGAGCGCCGCCTCCGTGGCGTGGGCACGGTCCAGCGCACCGGTGGGCTCGTCGGCAAAGACCAACCGGTGGTTGCCCGCGAGCGCTCGTGCGATGGCGACCCGTTGCTGCTGGCCCCCGGAGAGCTGGGGTGGCAAAGCGTCGGCAAGGTCGGTGGCCGCGACGCTGCCCAGAGCGAGCTGGGCGGCCGCTTCGGCCTGCTGGCGATCGGTCCCGCGCAGGCGCAGGGGCAGGGTGATGTTCTGGAGTGCGGTGAGCTCGGGCATCAACGAAGGTGCCTGGAACACCATCCCGATCTGTCGGCGTCGCTCGGGCGGGCTCGCGGCCAGGCCGGGCCATCCGACGCTGCCCTCAGACGGTGCCAGCAGGCCCGCGAGAACCAGGAGCAGGGTCGTCTTGCCGCTTCCCGAGCGGCCCGTCATGGCAAGGTGAGACCCGGCAGTGATCTCGAGGTCGACGTTGCTCAGGATCTGGGTCGCACCGTAGCGCACGCCCACCGAAGTAGCCGAGACCAGCAGATCCACGTCGTCCGACCTCATGAGGCACGCCCGTCCAGCAGGTGCACGGATCGGTCGGCAGCCGCAGCGACGGCGGCGGAGTGGGTGACGAGCACAGTGGCACCTTCAGCAGGTTGCAGCCGGCGAAGGAGCTGCAAGATCGAGGCCTCCTCGGACGTACTCACTTCGGCAGTCGGCTCGTCGGCAAGGAGCAACCGTGGGCCGCCGACCAGTGCGACGGCCAAGTTGGCTCGTGCGGTCTCGCCGCCGGACAACGTGGAGGGCCGGGCACGGGCATGCTCCCCGAGCTGCACATCATCGAGCAGCGAACGCAACGCGCTGGTCGATTCGGCACGTTTACGGAACGAGGCCGCGAGGCGAAGGTTGTCCAGCAGATCGAGGTGTTCGACCAGCCCACTTGTCTGGGTGAGCACGCCGATGAGCTGTCCGCGGAGGCGAGCCTGGACCGAGGGGGGTTCATGGCTGAGCTGTTGCCCGGTGACCTGCACCGATCCGCCATCAGGGTCATCGAGGCCAGCCAGCATGTTGAGCAAGGTGGACTTGCCCGAACCCGAGGGCCCCACGATGGCGACGATCTCACCGGGGAAGAGGGTCAGTGAGACGTCGCGCAGCGCGGCCACCTCTTCGCCTCCGCGGCGGAAGAACCGGTGCAGTCCGCGCGCCTCCAGGACGGGTTCGGCTCGGGGTGCCCCCGGGGGCGCAGGATCGTGAAGCACCGCGGTCATGGGATGGTCAGACTCTGTGACATGGTCGCGTAGGCGTCGACGTTGTCGGCGCCGACAGGTCCGTAGAGATCCATGCGGACCAGGCGGCCTGCGTCGAAGACGAGGTACTCCTCGACCTCGTCACGGAAAACCTTGCCGGTCACCGCGTCCGGGTCAGAGTTGCGGCGAAAGACGATGCGCACACCCTGTCCACCCGGGACTGTCACGGCGGTGACGTCGACCAGCTCGAAGGCCGGGACCGAGCCCTGCAGTCGCGGAACATCGGCCGACTTGGCGCTCGCAACGGTGGGCGCCGTGCTCGCCTTCAGGCTGTCGACGGCCACGCCGTTCAGCTTGTCGGTGAACAGCACCTGAGTGCCTGTGCCCGTCTGGGCCCACCCCTCGGGATGGGTGAAGGTGTACCCCCCGGCCTTGTTGGAGTAGCTGACGAACGCGAGGTTGTCCGGGATGTCTCCGGGCGGGTTGCTTTCCACCGGGACGGGAGCGTCCGTGTTGGCCGGAGGTGCGGACGATGCAGGGGTCGACGGGTCCTGGGTGGGACTGGTGGACGACGCGCTGGGCGTGGGCGCGGGAGTCGTGGTGGAGCTCGTGGTGCCGCAGGCGGCGACACCCGTCAGGAGGGCGGCCACACCGAGTGCCTGGAGTGGCCGGCGCATCGACAAGGGAGCCAGGGAGATCGTCATGACCTCACCATGCGACCTCCTCGATGAGACCACGATGAGAGAGCAGCCTCGTCGTTCGGAGGCTATCGGCGGGGGAGTCGGAGGGCGATCCGCGCGCCGAGGGCCGCGTCCTCCACGGTGAGCTCGCCGTCATGTGCCGCCACGACCTCGTCAACGATGGCCAGCCCAAGGCCTCGACCTGGACCGCTGTGACACCGGAGCTGACGATGACCGGGCGATCAGACCGGGCACGTTCCGGGGCGTCGCCGGGCCGCTGTCCGGGGCGACCTCAGCCGCCGGTCAGGTGCTGATGTGGTCCTCGAGCCAGCGGAGCCATGCGTCCAGGCCGTCGCCACTGCGCGCGCTGAGCTCGATCACGGTGGCGCTCGGGTTGACCGCCGCAAGATTTCTTCGGAACAAGGCCAGGTCGAAGTCGAGATGGGGGAGCAGGTCCATCTTGTTGAGGAGGACGAGCTCGACGTACCGGAACATCACGGGGTACTTCAGGGGCTTCTCCTCGCCCTCGGTGATGGCGAACACCATGATCCGGTGGTGGGCGCCGACGTCGAACTCGGCCGGGCAGACGAGGTTTCCGACGTTCTCGATGATCAGCACGTCGACGACGGTCAGGTCGACCCGCTCGAGGGCTGAGCCGACCATCGGGGCGTCGAGGTGGCACTCCCCGCCGAAACCGTTGGAGGTGTTGAGAACCACGACCTGGGCACCGTGCCCCGTGAGCCGGTCGCCGTCGATGCTCGTCTCGATGTCACCCTCGATCACGGCCACCCGCACGCGCCCGTCGAGGGCCTTGAGGGTGTGCTCGAGGAGGGCGGTCTTGCCGGCTCCCGGTGACGACATCATGTTGATCGCGCACGACATGGTCGCTGTCGAGGCGGCCGCGGTTGGTCTGGGCGCAGCGGTCGTTCTCGCCGAAGATCCGCTCGAGGACTCGGATCCGCTCTGGAGCGGTCCCGTACCCGGACAGGTCGCCTGCCGTCGCCGCCTCCTGTCCCTGCCCGTGCGCGTCCCCGTGCTCGCCCCCGTCCCCGTGCGGGTGCTCGTGCTCGTGCTCGGTGTCGTCGTCGTGGCGATGGAACCGTCCCATGGCTATGCCTCCTCCACATCGAGTGAGGTGAGGAGGAGCTCCTCGCCACTGGTGACGGTGACCTGGGTCGTCCCGCAGGCGTGGCACACCAGCAGCAGTTCCTTGGCCACCCTGCTCTCCCGGCCGCAGATCTCACACAGCAGCGTCACCGGGCGGTAGTCGACGTCCAGGCGCGACCCTGCCAAGGGGGTGTCCTCGCAGACCATGGCCCAGCAGTAGGTCAACGTATCGGGGACGACCTGGCGCAGCCTGCCGACCTGCAGGTGGATGACGGACACCTGGCGGCCCGCCGCGGCCCGGTCGGCGATCTCGTAGATGGCCCCGCACAGCGACAGCTCATGCATCGGTGGCCACCTTGTCCCGGTCGAGCTGCAGCTTGGCGGAGCCGTGGTGGCGTAGGCATGGGCCACGACTGGCTGACCGTCAGCCCGACCTGGTCCCCGGCACGTCGTCGCGGTGGCCCCGGGACCGTGACGAGCAGGTGACCGCCGCGCAGGAGATGACGTGGTCGGTCTGCGGCCCCCGGTAGCGCACGCTCTCGACGCGTCCGGGCAGTCGCCGCCTTCAAGGCTGACCCAGTCGGGCCGCACCAGCAGCAGGCCGGTCTGCGGCTCCGTCCACGGCTCGCGGAGGATGGCCGCGTCGCAGGAACGAAGCCGGCCCGGTCAGCCGGGCCGTCTCGGCGTCCACCGGCTGTTCGTAGACCTCTCGGGGGGTGCCGACCTGGACGAGCCGGCCCGCACGCAGCACCGCGACCCGGTCGGCTATCGCCAGCGCCTCAGCTCGCGTTGTGCGTGGCGTAGAGGCCGCAGCGCCCAGCGCCTCCCGCCGGCGGGCGATCTCCTCGAGCACGACTGCACGCAGATGGGTGTCGAGATGCGCGGTGGGCTCGTCGAAGAGGAACACGGCCGGGTTCGCGGGCCAGCGCGCGAGCCAGGCCGACGCGCTGCTGTTCACCGCCGGACAGCTGGGCCGGCAGCCGCGCGGCCAGCGCTGCGAGACCCGAGCCGCTCGAGGAGCGCCGCCGCCTCGTCGGCGGGCCTGGGCCTTGGCCTGGCCGCGCCGCGCGGATCGGGTATGCGACGGTGTCGAGGACCGTGAGGTGGGGCCAGAGCGCCGCGCCCTGGAACACCAGGCCCACGCTGCGGTCCTCTGGCGCGACCCAGCGTCTGCGGGCCGGCGACGACCCGCTCACCGATGGTGACCACCCCCGAGTCGGCTCGATGAAACCGGCGACGGTGTGCAGCAGCGTGGTCTTGCCCGACCCTGACGAGCCGAGCAGCGCCATCACCTCGCCGCCATCGACCTCGAGGTCGAGGCCGGTGAGTGCCTCGACCCGCGCCGTAGGACACGTCGACACCGCTCAGGCGCAGCGCGGGGCGTTCACTGTGACGCCGCACTGACCAGCGCGGCTCGCGAAGGACCGGCCCGGCCGGAACTGGCTCCGGCGAGCGCGGCGTCCGCTCGCCGGGCGAGCAAGCGCCGGAGCCGGCCGCGACGACGAGTCAGCGGGGGCAGCGTCAGGATGCACGGCGAGCGCGGCGCTGGTCCCGACGTCGCCGAGCTGTTGCGGTTCAGGACGACGACGGCGAAGGTCTCGGTGCCGGGGCCGTAGAGGATGCTGCTCATGGTCAGCTCGTGCAGGCGAACAGCACGACGAGCCCGCCGGCGGCGACGTACCCGCTCGACATGGCGGGTGCGGTGATCGTCCGGAAGACGGTCGCGGGCGTTGGCGCCGCTGGCCCGGGCCGCCTGGCCGAGCTCCGGGGCGACCCGGTCGGCTCCGGCGGCCAGCGCCCGGTACCCGAGGGCCGCGCACTTGCCGAGGTAGGCGAGAGGATGATGGCGGCCGACCCGCCCAGCCAGGGCCCGTAGGCGACGAGCACCCCGATGGCCAGGGCGGTGCCGGGCACGGCATACCCCAGGGTCAGCGCGGTGCCGAGACGGCGACGGGCGCTCCCGCCCAGGCCGACGACGACGGCGGCCAGGATGGTGACGACGACGGCCGCGGCGGCGGCGAGAGCGACGGTGCGCCCGAGGCTGGCGAGGGCGGTGGGCCGCGCAGGCCGGCGGTGTAGTTCGTGCACCGTCCAGTTGGCGGGGACGGGCGGCAGGCCCGGGGGCTCGGGTCAGCGAGGTCGCCATGAGGGCGGCGAGCGGCAGCGCCACGTCAGGGCAAGGTATGTCGCGAGGCCGGCGGTCACGAGCCGCGTGCCGGTGGAGGCGCGGTGTGTGGACGCGCGCCGCCCGGCCCGCTGCTTGCAAAGCCGGCGCCGACGCGCCCCAGGCCCCGGTCGGCCCCCCCGATGGCGACGAGGACGAGGACCACCATCACTAGGGCGACGCTGCACAACCGGGCGAACGCCTCAGGCGCGCGGAGAGGGACAGCTGCTGGTAGGCCAGGGTTGCCAACGTCTGGTAGCCCTGTGTGGATCCCAGCACCTGCGGGACGGCGAAGGCGTTCACCACCCCGACGAAGACGACGGCACCGGCGGCGAGCAGCGGCCCCCGTAGCAGGGGCAGGTCGATGGTGGCGAAGGTCTGCCGCGGTCCGGCTCCACTGGCCCGGGCCGCGCGGACCAGGTCGGGTTCGCGGCGGACCGCGAGCCCGGCCGTCGACGATGAGCCAGACGAGCGGCACGGCCTCGGCGGTGAGCAGCAAGGGCGATGCCGGTCGGGCCGTAGAGCACCGGGAACGAGATGCCCGCGCAGCTGGTCGAGGAGTCCGCCTGGGCCGTAGGCCTGCGTCCAGCTGAGGGTCAGGGAGAACTGGGGCACGACCAGGGGAACCACCAGGGCGATCCGCCAGATGGCTGGGTCGCCGGAGCATGGCCCGGTCGAACACCAGGGCCAGCGCGGTGCCCAGGGACAGCGCACCGACCGTCACGACCATCGCGAGGGTGACCGTGTGCCAGAGCGCCCGGCGGACTTCGCTCGCGCCGAGGGCGGCGCGAACACCGTCTGGACCGCCCTCCAGGGCCCCGCGCACCAGGAACGCCATCGGGACGACCAGCAGGGCCGAACGACGAACACCGCCACGGCGGCCGCGAGGGCGAGTCTGGTCCGATGCCCGCCCGCCCCCATCGAGGTCATTGCACGAACACCGACCGGTACTGGGCCAGCAGCTGCTCCTGGTGGCCGAACAGCGCCTCCCAGTGGGGCGACCGCCTGCGCACCGGCCGGCCTCGGGGGACCGGCGACGCCCGGGACGATCGGCTGCCAACCAGTCGCCGCGATGCGTTGCTGACCGTCGGTGCTGAGCACGTACCCCAGGAACTCCTTCGCCGCTGCCACGTGCTTCGACCCGCTGGTCTGGGCTATCGGGCTGTAGAGCGCGATGGCGCCCGGCTGCGGCCACACCATCTCGACGGGCGATCCCTTCTTCATCGCGTCGCGGACCCCCGAGTCGAGCGTGATCCCCACGGAGTAGGTCCCCTGGGCGACCTGCGTGACGACGTCGGGGATGCTCGCGACCTGCTTCGCGCCGTTGGCACGCAGGTCCCGGTAGAAGTCCATGCCCTGCGTCTGTGAGAAGTAGCCGAGCGCGGCGAACGCCGAGCCGGCGAAGGCAGGGTCGGGCACGGCGACCTTGCCCGCGTAGGCCGGAGACGTGAGGTCGCGTCCAGCTCGTCGGGGCCGGCTTGCAGCCCACGGTGGGTGACGAGGACGAGGTAGAGCAGCCGGGTGCCCCAGAACTCGGGTGTGCGGTACTTGGCCGGCACGGAGGTGAGCTCGGGCAGCGGCCAGGTCGCCAGCAGGGACTGGTCGGTGTACGACTGCATCGACAGCGGGTCGGTGCCCCAGATGACGTCAGCCTTGAGACCACCGGAGCGCAGGTCGGCGGCGATGCGGGCGTTGAGCTGACCCGTCGGCGCACGGAACACGGTGACCTTGGCCCCGGGATGCGCCTTCGTGTAGCCGGCCGTCACGGCGTCGACGGTCTCCTGGGTGACCGAGGTGTACAGCGACAGCGAGTCCGCCTCCGACTGGGTCCCCGTGCCGGGCTCGCTGGGCGTTCCGGAGCCGCACCCGGCCGCCAGGAGCACGGTGACGACCGACCCGAGGGTGAGGAGCCTGCGGCGCCACTGCCGGCGCACGACGCTCAGCCGATCGCCAGGGCGGTGCCCCGGTGCTCGACGCCGGAGTTGGCGATGGACAGGTGTCGCATCGTGTAGCGCTGGAGCTGCTTCAGTTCTGCCGGCGTGAGTCGGTCGCAGACCCAGTGCCAGTGGAGCGACACGACGTCACCGGGAGCGAGCTGCCCGATGAATCCGGTTCCCGCGCGAGCGCATTCGACGGTCTCCGCCACCGGCTCACCCAGCGACAGCACCTGACCGTCCCACAGGATGGGCCGCGAGCGGACCACTGCACGGTCTCCGAGCACCGCCTCCACGGTGCCCCAGCGGATCCGGCAGCGGTCGAGCACGGCGACCGCGGTCGGCGCCTTGCGGTCGTCGCGCAGCAGCCCGACCCACGGGTAGACCTCGAAGACGTGGAAGCTGTGGTGCGGCACCCCACCCGCGACGACCCCCTCCGCGAGGTGCGAGAACTCGCGTCCGGTCCTGGACCGGAACCGGTCCTCCATCGAGTTGCCGATGTCGGTGGCGCTGATCCGGTCGAGCAGCGGGCTCCCGACCCAGTAGGCCTCGACGACCCGGCGGTCCAGCGGGTCACGGATCCCGGTGCCGCGGGCGATGAGCTCGAGGTAGGGCCACGCGCCGTTGAACCCCTTGGCAAGGTCGACCAGTCCCGCGTCGGTCACGCCGGCCGAGCCGTACTCGAAGAGCGCCAGATGGTCCGCCGGCCCGCAGTAGCCGAGCACGTTCGGCGGGTAGGCGTAACGGACGAACAGCTGCGGGCCGCTCACGGTCGGTGGGCGCAGGGTCGGGACGGCGCTCACGCTTCCTCGACCCCCCGCCCGAGCAGCTCGAGGCCGGAGCGTGCGTCGAGGGCCTGCTGTCGCTCGACCTTCTCCATCGCCATCCCCATGTGGATCAGGATCCAGTCGCCCGGCTCCAGCGCACCGTCATCGAGCAGGCCGATGTTGATCTTGCGGGCAACGCCCTCGACGTCGACGAGCGCGAGCTGGCCGTCGTTGCCCTCGAGAAGCTCCACCACCTGTCCCGGGATGCCGAGGCACATGGTCAGCTCACCCGCTCCGCGTCACATGGAGCCGACATCGTGAAGTGCTCTCGCAGGAGGTCCCGACCGCCGAAGCCGCCGGCCCGACCGCGTCGGCCATGGCGTCCGACAGGCCCATCCCGTCACTGACGTCGGCGGCCTGGGCGCCGACGAGGCAGGTCCTGGGAAGCCGACCGCCCATCGCCGCAGCGCTGGCGAGCACCGCCATCGGGTCCATCCCGTGGGCGTCGATGGACCGTGCGTCATGGTCCCCAGCGCGGACCTCCAGCACCTCGACCCGTCCCGCCTCTCCCCTGTCTGGCAGGGCGTCGACGAGGACGACCAGGCCCCAGTCGTCGAGGAGGTCGTAGGCCAGGTGCATCCCGCGGATGCCGTAGTCGAGGACCAGGACGTCGGGCAGCGCCTTGAGGTCGAGCAGCCTTCCCACGACCTCGCAGCCGAAACCGTCGTCGCCGAGGAAGATGTTGCCGATCCCTGCAACCAGGGCCCGCGTCGCCACCTCTGGGCGCTCTGGGTCACCGGTCATGTCGTCCTCCTCTGCTCACATCGCGCGCATCCTCAGGTACCTGCGGATGTCCGGGATCGATCTCACTGCTACGACGGCGGCGGCAAGGGTCAGCACCGCCGCTGCTGCCGCGGTCATCACTCCGATGGTCCTCACGATCGGCTCTCCTTCGGGTATGCGGGTTGGGTTCCGGCGGGCAGGGGCTCGAGCTCGTCGGGTGAGAAGTAGAGGTACCGGCCGTACCACTCGTGCAGGTCGGCCGCGGGGTCGTCCTCGAGGACGAGAGCCACGTGGACGGCGCCGTCGACGTCAGACAGGACAGCCGTCACCCGCGCGACCTGGTCGGCGAAGAAGAGGTCCTGGGCGTCAGCCCGACGTGACGGGTGCACCCGCACCCTGCTGCCCTTGCAGACCTTGACCCCCTCGATCTCGACGGCGTCCAGCTGCGGCTGCACGCTGGCGTCGGCCTCCGGGTCCCACCACGGCACGTCGCCGGTGTCGAACGCCGGCGGCTCGGCGTCCCTGAGGTCGCCGTGGGCGAGCCTGTCGGGTGCGGTGGTGCTGGTGCCGGCGCCCGTGGGTCGCGCAGTATTCCGTGCAGCTGCTGCAGGTCCGCGGCCGTCATCTCCTCGCACCGGTCGATGATCGCGGCCGCTCGCGGGTCCGTCGCCCGAGCCTGGGCCTTCTCGTCCTCGGTCATGGTCATCACCCGGAGGCTGAGGATCTCGTCGATCTCGGTGGAGTCGAAGAGGGCGCCCTGGCTCTGCTCGGCGACCTCGGGGTGGTCGTAGAGGATGATCGGCGCGCCCAGGACGACATCAGTGGACCCAGGAGCTCCGCCGAGCACCGGCCAGCACCGACGCTGCTGGCATCGGGCGGCTGCCGCACTCGCGGCCTCCGGGGGTTCGAGGAGTGACACGAAGTCCGCGTCCCGCGCCTCGACCAGCAGGTGCGCGCCGATGAGGGAAGAACGGATCGCGGCGTCCTTGTCCCCGGCTGGGTGCGGATGCTCGTTGTCCACCGACACGGAGAGACGGACGAAGCCCGCGTCCGTCGTCGCGCTGGTCCTCACCCGCGCGGTCAGTGGCCAGCGGCGTCGCACGACCCGGCCGATGAGGACGCCGTCCTGCACCACCGGCTCGACGTCCTCGCCACCGGGGACCTCGACCACGGTGTCGAGAGACTCGTGCAAGGACTGCTCCGGCAGCGTGATCTCTCGCTCGACGGCCTCGTCCCAGCTCAGGACCGAGCCGCCCGCGACCGGCAGCGACGAGGTAGGCACGTAGTCGCCCGCTGCATCCATCCGCTGCGCCTCGCGCACCTGCAGCTGCAGGAAGCGCAGGTGGAGCGTGACGAAACCCGGAACCTCGCGAGGGGCGAGCAGGCACTGCATCGCCATCCCCGGCGCCTCGCTGAAGCTCGCCGCCGACGCGACAGGAGGGCCGAGCACCCCGAACTGCCAGCGCGACTGGTTCTTGCTCGAGCTGGCCCGGTAGGGGTAGAGCAGGTAGCCCTCGTACAGCACGGCGTCGGCGACCTCACGAACCTCGGCCAGGCTCATGAGACCTCCTCCCCGTGGGCCGCGAGCAGGGTCTGCACCGTCTCGTCCCAGGTCATCAGCCCGTGGCGCGCCCGGTAGTCCGCGAACAGGCGCAGCACGTCCCGGTCCAGCCGGATCCAGCCGGTGTGCGGGAAGTACGACTCGATCATCTGTCGCCAGACCGCAACCGGCAGCTCGTAGGACGCCTCGCAGTCCCACGGGACCTGCTGGACGCCAAAACCGTTGCTGCCCTTGGTGAACACGGTGCCCGAGAAGAGCAGGTTGATCGGGACGATGCCGGCGTCGAGCGCGTGCAGATAGCGGGAGCCGATGACGTCGAAGTCGTAGGTGCACGGCAGGGCAAGGTCGACATCGGTGGCGCCGGTGAAGCCCTGCACCGTCGTGTTGCAGTGCATCCACAGGAAGGGCTTGAGCGTGTCGACCCACCGCTCACGCTCGCCGAAGAGACCGCGCAGCGCATCCTGTTCCGCGGCGTCGTAGCGCCGCCGCTGCGGCTCGATCCGCACCTGGCAGCGCAGCGCGACCGCATGGATGACCAGACCGGTGCGTTCCTCGATCCGCAGCCGCGCGGTCAGCTGCGGCGCCACGGCGTACGTCTCGGCGAAGACGTCGAGAACCGAGAACTGGTAGTTGCTCACGAGGGCTCCACCACCGGAGCCGGACGGCTGCGGGCCTGCACATGGGCGAAGAACTCGTCCATGGCCGCGTGTGCCTCGCTTCCGCCGTCGAAGCCGCGCCAGAGCATCCGCAACCGCCCGACCAGCTCGTAGCACGCGTCGATCGGCACCAGGTGGCAGGAGCTCCCCTGGCGCTCGGACCGGCGCACGAGCAGGGCCTCCACGTCGGGCCGGAGTACTGCCAGCCCGGGGCTGTGCTCCACGATGCGGTCCCACGCGTCGAGCGGCAGCTCGGACTCGGTGGCGCCAGCAGGGCCGGGATAGAAGGCGACCGTGCGGCCCTGCACCGAGTTGCGGAACAGGAAGGCGAGCCCGACGGGGATCTGCAGCTCATCCCAGGCACGGGCGTCGAGGGCGAAGTCGGGGAAGAACAGGTAGCGCTCCGGCACCGAGCGGTAGCGCAGCTGCGCATCCTGATCGGTGAAGAGCAGGTAGCACGCCCGGCAGGCGCACATCAACGCCCTGTTCTCGAGACTGACGACGTGTGAGTGGGTCTCGCCGATGGGGGTCGCGCACATCTCGCACCGCTCGCCGACCACCGCTGTCGGCCGGGTCTGGGTGGCTCGCCGCAGGGACGCCAGCGGGGCACCAGTCCGGCCGACGGCGCTCATGCCGATACCGCAGTCGGCACCGCGACCGAGACGGTCAGGCCGTCGGCCAGCAGCGGCAACGGGTCCAGGTGCAGGCCCTCGGCATCGAGGCAGGCACCCGCCCGGCGCACGGCGTAGTGGGCGAGACAGGCGGGGCACCTCAGGACGGCGTCGCCGACGGCACCGCCCAGCCGCCGGGCGACGACGGCGCCGTCCATGGAGCGTCCGCACCGAGCGCACTGGTCACGGAAGGCGAACAGGTCCGTGCCGACGCGGCACGCCACGACCGCAGTCCCGGCCACCTGTAGCTGCGCGACGCCTCCGGCCTGGAGGTCGACCAGCTCGGGCACCTGCTCCCAGGCCGAGCCCCCCTCCCTCTCCGCCGAGGCGAGCTCACCGACGCGGGAGAACAGCGACCCCACGGGGATCGTCGGCCCCGTGGGCTCCTGTGCGGTCGCCGCCTCCACCTCGATGGTCGTGATCTCCGGCGCGGCCGCCTCGATGGCGCCTTCGACAGCCAGCTTGAGGGTGACCGAGGAGGAGGGGCACCCGTCGCAGGTGCCCAGCAGTCGAAGGCGCACGGCGCCGTCGGCCACGCCGAGCAGCTCCACGTCGCCGCCGTGCGAGCCGAGATAGGGCCGGACACCCGCCAAGGCCTTCTCCACGCGCGTCACGACATCGTAGGGATGCAGGCCGTGAACCAGCAGGAGGCTGGCGACGAGGTCGTCCTCGGCCAGGGCGTCCAGGCTTGCCTCGTCGAGCCCTCCGTGCTCATGGACGATCTCGAGCAGCCGCTCCAGCCCGGCGCCGTAGAGGTCGACCACGAGCCGGACCAGCTCCTCCGCTCTTTCCCGGGCGATGGGTCCGGCCGTGGCGCTGGCGCTGAGGAGCGTGTCGATGCGTTCCCCCACCGCCCGCAGGTCTGAGGACGCCCGCAGGTCCGAGGACGTCGAGCCGTTGTCCGACGTCACCTCACTCAGCGCCGGCGGACTGGGTCGGCGAGTGCAGCCGCTCGAGCTTCACACCCTCCCCGAGGTACATGTGGACACCGCACGGCAGGCACGGGTCGAAACTGCGGACGGTTCGCATGATGTCGATGCCCTTGAAGTGCTCGCGGTCGTTCTCCTCGAAGATCGGCTGCCCCTGCACGGCATCCTCGTAGGGCCCGGGAGTGCCGTAGGAGTCGCGAGGGTTGGCGTTCCAGGGCGTCGGCGGATAGGGGTGGTAGTTCGCGATCTTCCCGTCGCGGATGACCATGTGGTGGGACAGCACACCCCTGACCGCTTCGGTGAAGCCGCAGCCGATGCCCTCGTCGGGGACCTCGAACTTCGACCACGTCTTGGTGCGGCCTGCCCGGATCTCCACCAGCGCCTTCTCCGCGAAGTGCAGCGCGCAGGCGGCTGCGTAGGCCTGGAAGTAGGTGCGGGCGCGGTTCCGCTCGAGGGTGTTGCTCCACTTCGGGATCTTCCACTCGAACTCGACCGGCCCCTTCAGCGCCGTCTTCGGGAGGTTGATCTGGACGCTGCTGCCGGTGGCCCGGATGTAGCCGATGTCCACGAGCCCGGCGAGCGCGGTGGCCCACAGCCGAGCCAGCGGCCCGCCACCGGTGTCGAGGGCGAGGTAGTCCTCCCCGTCGAACCAGCGAGGCGACATCACCCAGGAGTACTTGTTGTCGAGGTCGCGCTTCTGCGGCTTGGGGTTGGTGTGCTGGTTCCACGGGTGGCGCCGGTCGACCGGGTTGCCCAGCGGGTCGGTCTTGACGAACATCTCCTGGTCCTCCCAGTCGTCGTAGTACGACGAACCGAGCAGGATGCGGATGCCCAGGTTGATCTCCACCAGGTCCGTCGTCACGAGCTTCCCGTCCACGACGATGCCCGGAGTGACGTACATCTTGCGACCCCAGTTGGTCATGTCCTTGTACTCGAAGTTGCAGTGCTCGGGGTCCTGGAAGGAGCCCCAGCAGGCGAGCAGGATGCGCCGGTTCCCGACCAGCTCGTAGCCCGGGAGCGCCTCGTAGAAGAAGTCGAAGAGGTCGTCGTGCATCGGCACGACCTTCTTCATGAACTCCACGTAGCGCATGAGGCGGGTGATGTAGTCGGTCATCAGCTGGATCGTCGCCACGGTGCCGACGCCACCCGGGTAGAGGGTGGAGGGGTGCACGTGCCGGCCCTCCATGAGGCAGAACATCTCCCTCGTCATCCGGCTGACCTGCAGGGCCTCGCGGTAGAACTCGCCGGTGAACGGGTTGAGCGACCGCATGATGTCGCCGATGGTCTTGTAGCCGTGCTCTCCAGCGTGCGGCGCATCGGTGCGGTTGGCGAGCTCCAGGACGCCGGGGTTGGTCTCGGAGACCATCCTTTCGCAGTAGTCGACCCCGACCAGGTTCTCCTGGAAGATGTTGTGGTCGAACATGTACTCGGCGGCCTCGCCGAGGTTGACGATCCACTCACCGAGGTGCGGCGGCTTCACGCCGTACGCCATGTTCTGGGCGTAGCACGAGCAGGTGGCGTGGTTGTCCCCGCAGATCCCACAGATCCTGCTGGTGATGAAGTGCGCGTCACGAGGGTCCTTGCCCTTCATGAAGATCGAGTACCCGCGGAAGATGGACGAGGTGCTGTGGCACTCCGCGACCACCTTCTGGGTGAAGTCGATCTTGGTGTAGATCCCGAGACTGCCGACAATGCGCGTGATGGGGTCCCAGGCCATCTCGACAAGGTCGTTCTGCCCGCTGTTCGTGGTTCGGGACCGTGCTGTCGTCGACGTCATCGCGTCGCCTCTCTTCGGGTACGCAGGGGTAGGCGCGTTCGGTTCACCAGGTCCGGGTCGCGCCGGTCGTCAGCGTCGTGCCGCGCTTGCGCCACTTGGGCTCGGTGTCCACGGTGTGGGTGGTGATGTTGCGCAGGCGACGGACCGCCGAGCCGTAGAGCCCCACCGCGCTGGTGGAGAGCTTGCCGCCGGGTGGTTCGTCCATGAACGGCATGAACTTGTCGGGAAAGCCCGGCATGGTGCAACCGATGCAGATGCCGCCCACGTTGGGGCAGCCACCCATGCCGTTCATCCAGCCGCGCTTGGGAACGTTGCACTTGACGACGGGTCCCCAGCAGCCGAGCTTGACGATGCACTTGGGCGAGCCGTACTCGGTGGCGAAGTCGCCCTGCTCGTAGTAGCCGGCCCGGTCGCATCCCTCGTGGACGGTCTGGCCGAACAACCACGTGGGTCGGAGCGCCTCGTCGAGCGGGATCATCGGTGCCTGGTCGGTGGCCATGTACAGCAGGTAGGTGAGGGTCTCCGAGAGGTTGTCCGGCTGGATGGGGCAGCCCGGCACACAGACGATCGGTATGCCGGCCTTGGACTTCCAGTCCCAGCCCAGGTAGTCGGGAACACCCATCGCGCCGGTGGGGTTGCCGGCCATGGCGTGTATGCCGCCGTAGGTCGCGCAGGTGCCCACCGCGACGACGGCCGTCGCTTTGGGGGTGAGCCGGTCCAACCACTCGCTGGTGGTCATCGGCTGCCCGGTGGCGGGGTCGTTGCCGAAGCCGCACCAGTAGCCCTCGTCGTGGAGCTGCTCGTTGGGTATGGACCCCTCGACGACGAGCACGAAGGGCTCGAGCTCGCCCCGGTCGGCCTTGAAGAACCACTCGAGGAAGTCGTCGGCCCCTCCGTTGGGGCCGCACTCGAAGTCGATCAGCGGCCAGTGCACGGCGATCTGTGGCAGTCCCGGCAGGGCGCCGAGGGCGATCTCCTCGATGCTGGGCTGGGTTGCAGCAGTGAGGGAGACGGAGTCACCGTCACAACTGAGACCCGCGTTGATCCACAGCACGTGGATCAACGTGTTCTCGGCGGTGGTCGCAGCCTGGGTGGGCATCTAAGCCACTCTCCGGGACGCTGTGCGGGCAGCCCCTAGGTCATCGGAGCCGCCCGTCGGCCCACCTGCATGACCGTTGACCGGTCTACACCTCCCCCACGAACAGTGTCAACCAACCGCCGGTCGCAGAGCCGCTGCGAGGCGGACCGAGGTGCTGTCCAGGCTCGCGACGTGTGAGACGTGGGCTGGGCCGGCCGTCGCGGCGAAGAACCGGTGACGCCAGCGGCGCTCGGCCTCCGGCCCGGTCGCAGGACCCGGCGGCCCGGGGTGGAAAATGATCACCATGACCGATCCCGCTGCCGACACGGCGACCCCGAGCGACCCCACCGGCACCACTGACCTCGCCACCGACGTCACCTGGCAGGCCTCCGGCGACTACCAGGACATCCGGTACGAGACGACCGCGGACGGGATCGCCAAGATCACCATCTGCCGTCCCGAGGTGCACAACGCCTTCCGGCCGCAGACCCTGATCGAGGTGTCCGACGCGCTCGTGGTGGCTCGCGAGGACGAGGCGGTGGGCGTCATCATCCTCACCGGAGAGGGCACCCGCGCGTTCTGCTCCGGCGGCGACCAGCGGGTGCGCGGCGACAGCGGGTACAAGACCGATGACGGTGCGACAGGACGGTTCCACGTCACCGACCTGCACGTGCAGATGCGACGCTGTCCCAAGCCGATCGTGGCCATGGTCGCCGGCTATGCGATCGGCGGCGGGCACGTGCTCCACCTGGTGTGCGACCTGACCATCGCCGCCGACAACGCGCGGTTCGGGCAGGTGGGGCCGCGGGTCGGGTCGTTCGACGGTGGGTACGGCGCGTCGATCCTCTCCGACCTCGTCGGTCCGAAGAAGGCCAAGGAGATCTGGTTCCTCTGCCGGCAGTACGACGCCGCGGAGGCACTGGCGATGGGGCTGGTGAACACCGTCGTCCCCCTCGCGGACCTCGAGGCCGAGACGGTCAGGTGGTGCCGGGAGATGCTGGCGCTGTCGCCGTGGGCGGTGCGGCTGTCCAAGCTGAGCTTCCACGCCCACGAGGACGGCTACGCCGGGATCCAGCAGCTCGCCCATGACGCCAACCTGTTGTTCTACGGCTCGGCCGAGGCGCAGGAGGGCCGGGACGCGTTCAAGGAGAAGCGAACCCCCGATTTCGACCAGTTCCCCCGCCGGGCGTAGGGACGCGCCCGCCAAGGGTCCTTGCCACCGCCGACGCGGCACCGCGGGCCGCCAGTGCCCTTTGAGGCGATGATCGGCCCGCCTGGCCCACCACCGGTATCCGTCGCCCGCTCTGCTGTCTCTTCCTTCGTGACCGCAATCCCTGGTTCATCGAGCCACGGGTCCGAGTCCTCGGACGCGGTGACAACGATCAGGAGGTTGGACATGGGTGAGATGGAGGAGAACGCGGAAACGGCCTACGAGTTCACCAGCGGGGCAGGCCACTGGCTGGCTGAGGCGACCGGCTTCTCGGGCGTCGAGCCGCTGGTCGACGCAGCGGCCGGGGTGGGTGTCGCGATCGGCACCGGCATCGAGTACCTCACCGACGGTGCGATCAGTGACACGATCTCCGACGGGCTGCTGGGCCTGGTCGGTGACGAGCACTCACTGGCCGCGGCGAACGAGTTCGACGACGGCAACTACGTCGCCGGCGTCGGCGAGATGCTGCAGGGGGCGGGCGAGACCATCTATGACACGGCGGGCGACCTGGCCAACGACGCGGTCAACTTCGCCGGGGACGCCTGGGATGCGGTGACGGACCTCTTCTAGGGTCCTCGACGCGACCCGCGCCGGCTCGATCGTGGACCGGAGTGCTGCAGGTCGGAGGGGTGGGCGGACCCGACGGTCCCTCGCCCCTCCGTCAGCGCCAGCGCCGGGTGGGCGGGTCCGCCGGCGAGGTGTGTCGGCGCTCAGTCGACGCTGGCGAGGATGCGCTGGAGGAGGTCGTCGTCGGCCGCGGTGCGGGGGAACACGTGGAGCACGTTGGTGCCCAGCCGCAGCAGGAGGGCATCGCCGATGACCCGGGCCTCCTTGATCGAGTCGAAGGCGACCGTCGTCTCGCCGGTCCGGGCGGTCACGCTGAAGCCGTCGACCGCCTCCTCGATCGCGAGGTGTGATCCGACCGGGAGGCTCGCCTGCATGCTGCGTCTGGTCTGCCGGGCCGAGCTGACGAGCATCACGCCGCACGCGACGAGCCCGGCGAGCACACCGACCCACAGGTGTTCCAGTGCCCATCCGGCCGCACTGCAGATCACCAGCAGCATGAACACCAGCGGGAGCGCGCGCCGTGGAGCGAGCAGGTGGCGCAGCGTGGCACGGGTGATGGCGGCCTGGAGCTCCTCGGTGATCAGGACACCGCGCTCGTCCTCGGCCGGGACCTCGGGCGGGGGAGGCTGGTCGGTGGTGTCGGGATCACCGGCGGGGTCACCGGCGGAGTCGGCCACGGGGTCGACCGGTGCGGCTACGCCGGCCTCCACCACGGCGATCTCCTCCGGTGTCGCGAGTTCCAGCGGCACGATCAGGTGGACGTTCCCGCCTCGTCGTCGCAGGAGCAGCATCTCGCCGACGACCCGGGCACGCTGGAACGCGGCGTAGGGGTGGGCAGCGTCCGCCATCTCGGTCCTCATCCGGAGTGCGGTGGGGGAGTAGCCCGCCGCGACCGTCGAGCCGACCCGGAACAGCGACCGGGCCTGGCGGACCTGACCGACGTAGGTCGTCACCAGGATGAACGCGGTCAGCAGGGCGATGCCGATCACCCCGAACCACGGGTACCCGTCGCCGGTCGCGACCCACATCAGCACCACGCACCCGACCGCGAACGAGATGATCGGGCGGGGTTGGAACAGGCCTGCCCGGGTCATCGCCAAGGCGACCTGGCGAGCCGTGGCCCGCGTGCAGATCATGGTGTGGCTGATCGGAATTGCTTGGGATACAGCGGAATCGGGCGCGGTATCGTCCATCGCCAACCTGTTCGTTGTCCGGGGTGCCCTGCCGGGCCGAGCATCGGGACCCATCCCGGCACCGACCTTCAAGCCTACTCGTTGGAAGGCTGGCCAGCGCCCCGGACGGTTGCGGGCGCGCCCCGGCGGCGGACCCACCTCCAGTCCGGGATGACCACCACGTGGACACTCTGGGCCGTCCCGGCGAGCGGTCCCGCCGGTGCCACACCAGCATGGGTGGCCATGGTCGCCATCGGAGGTCCGCTCCGTCCTCGGCTGAGGGTGGTCGGCGGGGCCGCCGTCGTCTTCGTGGCCCTGACGGCGGTGGCCGGCGGCGGGAACCCGGCTGTCGGAGCCGGTCGAGAGATGGTGACCACGGTCGAGCGTCGGGACCCGGGCCCCACCGCGGACCTGGCCGACCCGGGTTCGAGCTCTCTCCGGTCCTCAGCGACCGAGGCGCCGTCGTGGTCCGACGACTTCGCCGGCCCCGCGGGCGCGGGCCCGGACCGGCGACGCTGGAACTTCAACACCGGCGGCAACGGGTGGGGCAACCGCGAGCTGCAGAGGTACACCAGCTCCCGGTCCAACGTCCGCCTCAACGGGAAGGGCCAGCTGGAGGTCGTCGCCCGCAAGGCCACCTCCGGATCATGCTGGTACGGCAGGTGTCGGTACACCTCGGGGCGGCTGCTGACCCTCGGGACGTTCAGCCAGCAGTACGGCCGGTTCGCGGCCCGGATCAAGGTGCCGCCGGGGTCGGGGCTGTGGCCCGCGTTCTGGATGCTCGACACCAACGTCAACGCGCCGTCGGACCCGGCCTCTGCGGAGATCGACGTCATGGAGCACGTCGGCAGCGAGCCGGCCGCGGTGTTCAGCAGTCTGCACGCAGCTCGCCCGTCCGCGTCCCGGAGCAGCTGCGTCGGCTACACGCTGCCGTCCGGACGTCTCGCCGACGCGTTCCACGTGTTCGCGGCGGACTGGACCCCGACCACCGTCACGTTCTCGGTCGACGGCCACCCGACGGCCACCCGCACCCGTGCCCGCTTCGGCCCGGAGTGGACGTTCGACCAGCCGATGTTCCTCGTGCTCGACCTGGCCGTCGGCGGGACCTGGCCCGGCTCGCCGCCGGCCTCGACCCGGTTCCCGGCGACCATGCTGGTGGACTACGTGCGCGTGCGCGCGTCGGCCCGCCCCGCCCTCGCCGAACCCGTGATCAAGGCCACCCGGCCCGGGGGGTGCGACAAGGCGCGCTAGACGTTGCGCCTGTACTCCCCGCCCACCTCGAAGAACGCCTCGGTGACCTGCTGGAGCGAGCAGACGCGCGCGGCGTCCATCAGGGCAGCGAACACGTTCTCGCCCCTGATCGCGGTCTCCTTCAGGCGGGCGAGCTGGACCTCGGCCTCGTCGCGGTGCGTCTCCTGGAAGGCGCGGACCCGGTCGAGCTGGGACTTCTTCTCGCTCTCGGTGGCGCGCGCCAGCTCGACGGTGACGGGCTCCCGCTCGCCGTCGGGACGGCGGAACGTGTTGACGCCGATCAGGGGCAGCGAGCCGTCGTGCTTGCGGTGCTCGTACAGCATCGACTCGTCCTGGATGCGCCCGCGCTGGTATCCGGTCTCCATCGCTCCGAGCACGCCACCGCGCTCGTTGATGCGGTCGAACTCGTCGAGCACCGCTCGCTCGACCAGGTCGGTGAGCTCGTCGATGATGAACGAACCCTGGAGCGGGTTCTCGTTCATCGCCATGCCCCACTCGCGGTTGATGATCATCTGGATCGCCAGCGCCCGGCGGACCGACTCGGTCGAGGGCGTGGTGACTGCCTCGTCGAAGGCGTTGGTGTGCAACGAGTTTGCGTTGTCATAGATGGCGATGAGCGCCTGCAGCGTGGTGCGGATGTCGTTGAAGTCCATCTCCTGCGCGTGCAGCGACCGACCCGAGGTCTGCACGTGGTACTTCAGCTTCTGCGAGCGCTCGTTGGCGCCGTACTTCTCGCGCATCGTCACCGCCCAGATGCGACGGGCGACCCGCCCGATCACCGAGTACTCGGGGTCCATGCCGTTGGAGAAGAAGAACGACAGGTTGGGAGCGAAGTCGTCGACGTCCATGCCGCGAGCGAGGTAGGTCTCGACATAGGTGAAGCCGTTCGCGAGGGTGAACGCGAGCTGGCTGACGGGGTTCGCCCCGGCCTCGGCGATGTGATAGCCCGAGATCGACACGGAGTAGAAGTTGCGGATCCTCTGCTGGATGAACCACTCCTGGATGTCGGCCATCATCCGCAGCGAGAACTCGGTCGAGAACAGGCAGGTGTTCTGTCCCTGGTCCTCCTTGAGGATGTCGGCCTGGACCGTCCCGCGGACGTTGGCCAACGCGGCCGCGCGCAGGGCGGAGTAGGCGTCCGGGTCGGGCTCGCGCCCGTCGTGGGCAGCCTTGTAGGCGTCGACCTGTTGGTCGATCACGGTGTTGAGGAAGAACGCGAGCACGGTGGGGGCCGGGCCGTTGATGGTCATCGACACAGAGGTGCTGGGCGAGACCAGGTCGAACCCGTCGTACAGGGCGTGCATGTCGTCCAGGGTCGCGACCGAGACACCGGACGTGCCGACCTTGCCGTACACGTCCGGGCGCGGGTCGGGGTCGCGACCGTAGAGCGTCACCGAGTCGAAGGCGGTGGAGAGCCGGGTCGCGTCACCGTCGGCCGACAGCAGCTTGAACCGGCGGTTGGTGCGGAACGGGTCACCCTCACCGGCGAACATCCGGGCCGGGTCCTCTCCGTCCCGCTTGAAGGGGAACACTCCGGAGGTGAAGGGGAAGAAGCCGGGCAGGTTCTCCTTGCGCCAGAACCGCACGAGCTCGCCATGGTCCTCGAACCGGGGGAGGGACACCCGGGGGATCGCGTTGCCGCTCAACGACTCCCGCGTGAGTCGGGTGTGGATCTCGCGGTCGCGGACCATGACGACCTGCTCGTCGCCGGAGTAGGACTCGACCACGTCGGCCCAACCGTCCAGCTGCGCCGCCACGGGACCGGGCAGGTCCCGGCGGGCATCCTCGAGCAGCTCACCGACGGCCACGCCGTCGGCCTGGGCGGCTGCCAGCTCACCGGCCACGGCCTCCAGCCGCTGCACCCGGCGGGCCGCGGCGACCAGCCTGTCGGTCTCGGCGTGGTAGCCCCGCACGGTCTCGGTGATCTCGGACAGGTATCGCACGCGCGCGCCGGGGACGACCTGGCGGATCGAGCTCGAGTGCCGGACGTCCACGGCGGGCAGGGTGCCCTCCTCGAGCGGCAGGCCCTTCTCGCCGAGGATGGCGCGCAGGTGCTGGTAGAGCGCGGTCACACCGTCGTCGTTGAACGTCGCCGCCGAGGTTCCGAACACCGGCATGTCCGCTGGCTTCTTGCCGAAGGCCTCCCGGTTGCGGACCATCTGCCGGCCGACGTCGCGCAGTGCGTCCAGGGCTCCGCGCCGCTCGAACTTGTTGATCGCGACCACGTCGGCGAAGTCGAGCATGTCGATCTTCTCGAGCTGGGAGGCGGCACCGAACTCCGGCGTCATGACATACAGCGAGCTGTCGACGAACGGCACGATGGCCGCATCGCCCTGCCCGATGCCGGGGGTCTCCACGATCACCAGGTCGAACCCGGCGGCCTTCACGACGTCGATGACGGTGCCGAGGGCCTCGGGCAGCTCGTGGTTGCCGCGGGTCGCGAGCGACCGGAAGAAGACCCGGTCCCCGTCCAGGGAGTTCATCCGGATCCGGTCGCCCAGCAACGCTCCGCCGCCCCGACGACGGGTCGGGTCGACCGCGATGACGGCCACCCGGAGCTTGTCCTGCTGGTCGTGGCGCAGCCGGCGGACGAGCTCGTCGGTCAGCGAGCTCTTGCCGGAGCCACCGGTGCCGGTGATGCCCAGGACCGGCACGGCGGGTCGGCTCGCCGACGCGGAGGTCATCGCCGCGAGGAGCGAGTCCGGGAGCGAGCTGGCCTCGGCCCCGCTGATCGCGCGGGCCACGGCGGCGCGGTCACCGGACAGCACCGCGGACTCGTCGGCGGGCTTGGTCTCCCACGGGTCGATGTCGCACTCGCGGATCATCGTGTTGATCATCCCGGCAAGACCGAGCCGTTGGCCGTCCTCGGGCGAGAAGATCCGCACTCCACTGTCCTGCAGCCGCGCGATCTCCTCGGGGACGATGACGCCGCCGCCCCCGCCGTACACCTTGATATGCCCGCCGCCCGCGGCGCGCAGCGACTGCACGAGGTACTCGAAGTACTCCACGTGCCCGCCCTGGTAGGACGACACCGCCACGCCCTGGACGTCCTCCTCGATCGCCGCGTCGACGACCTCCTGGACCGACCGGTTGTGACCGAGGTGCACCACCTCCGCGCCCTGGCTCTGCAGGATCCGCCGCATGATGTTGATCGAGGCGTCGTGGCCGTCGAACAGCGCGGCACTGGTCACGAATCGGACCGGGTGCGTCGGCTGGTAGAGCTCGGGCTGGGTCACGGGTGTGCTCATGGGTCAGCTCCTGGTTGGGCGGTCAGACGAATACTAGGACGTCCAACTACATTGCCCAAGCGGTCGAGGGTGTGGCCTCACTCTCCTCCTCCTCCGCCGGCGGCACGCCGGTCCCGCCCGGTCAGGGCGTGACGGGCGGTGGCTGGTGCACGACCAGTGCCTCGGCCAGTGGCTTGCGGGCCAGCCGCGGCACCTCGCAGTCCGCCGCCGGGTACCCGATGGGAAACACGATGAATGGCCTCTCGGTCGCGGGGCGGCCCAGGATCGTGGTGAGGAAGGCCATCGGGTTGGGGGTGTGGGTCAGCGTGGTCAGCCCGGTCGTGTGCAGTGCGTCGATGAACAGCCCGCAGGCGATCCCGACGCTCTCGTTGACGTAGTAGTTCTTGCGCAGTCCTGCCGGCGTCGGCGTCGACTTCTCGGCGAAGCACACGACGATCCAGGGCACGACCTCGAGGAACGCCTTGTCCGCGCTGGTCTCCAGCGGGCCGAGCGCCTCCCGCCAGGCGGGGGTGAGCCGGCCGCCCTCGTAGTTGACATGCTCCTCCTCCTCGGCCGCGACGCGGATCCGGTGCTTGGTCTGCGCGTCCTGCACCGCGACGAACTTCCAGGGCTGCTGGTGGGCACCACTGGGCGCCGTGTTCGCGCACCGCACCGCCCATTCGATCGCCTCGACCGGCACGTGGTCCGCACTGAACCACCGCACGCTGCGGCGGCGGTCGAGGTGCTCGTACAGCGCCTGCGCCCGGCGCAGGCCCTCGTCGATCGGAACTCGCGGCGGCCGGTACGGCTCGAAGGGGTGCTGGTGCTCCCGGGACGTCACGGCCGGGCCAGCACGTCGGTGAGGACGGCGCGGGCCTCGACCAGCGACGGGCCGTACCAGGTCAGCAGCCGGCCGCTGACCAGCTCGGTCGGGAGGGTGAAGGCTTCGGGGCCGTCCAGCGCGGTGAAGACATAGGGCTCGTCGGGCAGCAGGACCAGGTCCGCACCCGATGCCTCGATCGCCTCGGGAGTGGTGGTGGGGTATCGGTCCGAGGCGTCGTCGAAGGCGTTGGTCGCGCCCAGCCGGGCCAGCAGGTCGCCGGTGAACGTGCGGGGCCCGACGACCATCCACGGGTCGCGCCAGATGGGGACGGCGACGGTGCGGGCGGTGGGGTTCGAGCTGGTCGAGCCCGGACCATTGGGCACGGGGCTCGGCGCGGGCTGGCTCCAGACGCGACGGGCCTCTGCGAGCCAGTCGGGCACGCCGGTGCCCAGGGCTTCGACGAACAGCCGGTCCAGCGAGTCCAGCGACTGCTCGACCGTCTCGATCACGGTCACCCAGACCGCGATCCCGCGCTCGCGCAGCCGCCGGACGTCGAGCTCGCGGTTCTCCTCCTGGTTGACGACCACCAGGTCGGGGCTGAGGTCGGCGATCGCCTGGAGGTGGGGGTTCTTGGTGCCACGCACTCGGGTGACGTCGAGGTCAGCCGGGTGGGTGCACCAGTCGGTGGCTCCCACCAGCACCTCGGGCGCGGTGGCCGCGATCGCCTCGGTGATCGACGGGACCAGCGAGACCACCCGAGTCGCTGGTCCGGCGAGCGGCACCTCGGCGACCAGGTCGTCGACGAGTCGGGGGTGCATGGTCTGTCGGGTCCTCTGCGGTGGTCGGTGGGAAGGATGCTGCAGGTCGAGGCTATGCCGCCCCGCCGAGCGCGGACGTCTCGGTGGTGGCGCTGAGCCGTCGGCGTCGAACCCGAGTCCCGACCACGACGACGACGAGCAGTGCGAGCGCAACGCTCATCGCGGTGACCGATGCGACGTCGGGCAGCACCTGCCACGTGGCCACGAGGGGAAGCGTGCTCTGGGAAGGGACGTAGCCCAGCAGGACCGACAGGCTGAGGAGGGATACCAGCACGGCGCTGACGACGGCCAGAGCGAACCGGCGGCGGCGGCGGGCTCGCGCGGCCATCAGGAGGGTGGCGAGCTGGAGCAGAGGCAGGCCGACGAGCAGCGCGCCCGAGTAGCGGCGGAGGAGGTCCTCGTCCGCGTGGTAGGGCGGCAGCTCGGTGCCCAGGGCGGTGCGCGTCAGCTGGTCGGTGAAGATGTCGAACCCGGAAGGGGTGACCTCGTCGTCACGGTTGACCAGCACGACGATGCCGTAGTGCGCCCCTGGGGAGAACGCCAGGAATGACCGGTAGGTGATGGCCGTGCCGCTGTGCTGGTACATCAGGGGCACGCCCGGCTCGGTGCCCGCATCGCCCGGAGGTAGCGAGGGCCAGAACGGGTGCGCGTACCACCCGGAGGCGTAGTCGGACCACTGGTCGACTCGGGCCAACGGCTCCAGCGACGCCGTCAGCGCCGCTGCGGTCTCGCGGTCCGAAGGGCTCGGACCGAGGCGGGCCATGAGCAGGGCGGCCTGGTCCCGCGCGGTGGAGACGATGTAGCTCGACGGGACCGCGCTGCGCGCGTTGGGCAGGTCCATCGCGGCGTTCCAGAGACCGAACCACCGGTAGTAGCCGTCGGTGAGGCCAGCTGCCCGTGCAGCGCCGAGATCACCGAAGGTGTGGGTCATGCCGAGTGGTTCCAGGACATGGCTGTGCAGATAGGCGTCGAAGCTCTGGCCGCTGGCAGCTTCGACGACTGCGCCAAGGAGGTCATAGTTCGCGTCGGCGTACTCGAAGGAGGTGCCCGGGAGCCGGTCCAAGGCGACGGTGCCCAACCGCTTCGCGTTCTCCTGCAGGGAGTCACCCTCGCCGGCGGCCGTGTCCCATGCCGTCCTCGACGATCGCGCCGACAGTCCACTGGTCTGGCCCAGCAGCATCCGTGGAGTGATGAGCGAAGCCTGCTCGGAGCCACTGCCGAAGCTGGGCAGGACGGCCCGGACGGGCTGGTCGAGGTCAAGCCGTCCCTCGGCAGCCAGCCGCTGAACTGCCAGGCCGGTGAGCTGCTTGCTCGTCGAGCCGAGGACGAAGGGGGTGTCGACGGAGACGGGGTCGGCCGAACCGGTGGTTCCATAACCCTTCTCCACGCAGATCCTGCCGTCCCTGATGATGACGATCGCCAGGCCCGGGATGTGCAACGCGCTCATCTGGCGCTCGACCAGGGCGTCCACCCGACCGCTCAGCTCGGCCGGGGTGGGCGCGGTGGACCCACCGGTCACCCATGGTGGGGCGGTGCCGTGCGTGGCGGCGCCCACGGTGGCCGAGGCTGGCCCGCTCGTCAGGGGTAGCGACGCCAGCAGCCCGGCGAGCAGAGCAGCACCGAGGGTGACGAAGCGCCCAGCCCTAGGCACGGGTCACCTGTCCAGTCCTTCGAACACGTCGGCCAGCACAGGGGCACCCCGTGCCCGTGGCGGCCAGGCCACCACGTGGAACTCGCGTTTGGCGTAGCGCCGCCACTCCCGGTCGTCGGCCTCAGGGTCGAAGAGCGCGCTTCGTTGGGTGGCATGAGCCTTGAGCCCGGCGACCACCGCGTCCGCGACGGGTCGGGTGTCGACCAGGACGCCGATGTCCTCATCGGGCACAGCACGGAGGTGATAGGTGATCGCTGGGTCCCAGCGGTCGAGGCCGCGCGCGGCCCTGGCCACCTGGTGCAGCTCGAACGGAGTCGCCGCGATGGCGGTGTGCAGCAACCGGTGCAGACCAGCCCCACCCTGTCGACGGACGGCGTGGAAGGACTCGTCGGTCGCCTGCCCGATGGCGATGTGGTCCGGGTGCCCGGTGATGCCGTCCGGCCCGAAGGTGACGACGACGTCCGGTCGTGCCTCGTCCAGGAAGGCGGACACCTCCTCCACGAGTCGGTGATGCCCGACCGCCTCCACGGCCCCGTCGCCGTGACCGAGCCACACGTGGAGGTCCGGAACCTTGCCGACCGCACTCCACGCCTCCTCGTCCTCGCCTCGTCGATGCGCGCCGAGTGAGGAGGGATCGAGGGCCAGTCCGGGTGCGACGATGCCGGCTGCTCCGTCGGTCGCGTGGAGCACGCTCAGCCGGAACCGCTCGTCGCGCGCGTGGAGCGCGACGGTTCCATAGGTGGAGTAGCTCTCGTCATCGGGATGGGCGAAGCACAGCCCCAAGGAGCCTGACTCGGTGAAGGACGTGATGACCTGTCCCTTCCTCCCACCAGCAACCGGGGCCCGGCTGCTGTGGTGCCCTTGAAGCATGCTCGTGGCACCGGCGTGGCCGCAACGGGTTTTGCGGGCTCGTCCCCCCGGGCCGAGCTGTCGCCCCTACGCAGCCGGAGGCGGGTTCGGCGCGATGACGAAGGTGACCGTGGCTGCCATCAGCACGACCGCTCCCCTCACCACGACCGCTCCCATCATCGCGACGTGTTCAGCGCGGGACTCTTCGACGTCATCGGGCCTGACGACTAGCCGCTGCACCCGCCTGCGAACGACACGATCTCGCGGTCGCCGAGCAACGGCAGGAGCGTGGCCTGGTAGGCGTGGTACACGTCCGGCCGCCCCGGCCAGACCGTCGCCGACGGCTGGTTGGACGGGTCCAGCTCGTGTTGCCACGAGCCGGTGGCAGGGTCGATCAGGTGGGTCTGCGCATAGGTCCACCACCGCTGGTACCACTGGAGATAGCGCTCCTCGCGGGTGACCACCCACAGCTCCCAGGCGGCGGCGATGCCCTCGGCCACCACCCAGTGCATCCGGTCGCGGACCACGGGCGTGCCGTCGTAGTCGACCGTGTAGACGAAGCCCTCGGCGCCGTCGACGCTCCATCCGTCGGCGACCGCCTGGGCCATGAGCGCGCGGGCGTCCTCGAGCAGCCAACCGGCCGCCGGGTGGTCAGGTCCGAGCGCCGTTCGGAGATGGAGGCACAGCCGGGCCCACTCCAGCAGGTGGCCGATCGTGGCGCCGTACGGACGGAACGGGTCGGCCGGCCGTTCACGGTTGAAGTCGGGCAGCGGTCGCCAGTCGGAGTCGTAGTGCTCGGGCAGCCGCCAGCCGTGCGAGCGCGCCTCGCCGTGGATCAGCCGGGTGGTGATCCGCAGCGCCCTGTCGCGCCAGACCGACTCGCCGGTGGCGCTGAACGCGCCGAGCAGGGCCTCGACGACATGCATGTTGGCGTTCGCGCCGCGATAGGCCTCCGGCGTCACCCAGACCCGGTCCCACGCATCGATGGCCGCACCCTCGTCCTCGACCCAGAAGTGGGTGTCGAACACCCCGAGCGCCTCGTCGAGCAGGTGCCGTGCGTCGCGGTGTCCGGCGCTCGCGGCACTGGCCGTGGCCAGGATCACGAAGGCGTGCGCGTAGGCAGCCTTGGTCGGGTCGAGGTCGTCCCCGGGCCCGACGGCAGCCAGCCAGCCGCCGTACTCGTGGTCGCGCAGCCGCCCGCGCAGCGCCTCGAGACCGTGTTCGACGAAGGTGGCGGACGCCGTGTCGCCCCTCATCTCGGCCAGGGCGAAGACGTGCGTCATCCGGCAGGTGATGTACAGCTCGACGGCGCGGTCGGGATCGACCGTCCCGTCGTCGCCGAGGTAGCCGAACCCGCCGGTGGGGTCGAGTGACCCCTTGGCCACCTCGACGAGCGCGCCGCTCGCCGACTCGAGCCACGCTGCGGTCGGGTCCATGGGTGCGGTCGGGTCCATGGGTTCAGCCTAGGACTCGAGCGGCCCCCTCGCGTGGACGCCCTGCGCGGGCTCCGGCGACCGGCGGTGGGACGGTGGACCAGCGGGACCGGACATACCGGTCACCGCAGCCGTGACCGGGTGAGCGCGGCACGTGGTTCGTGCGGTCCCCGGCCTGGCCGGGTAGTTTGAGCGGGACCTGATGGACCACAGGACGGAGCGCTCCGTGCGTTGCTCCCCGCCCCGGGCCCGACCCGACGACACCGGCGCCCTCTCCACCACCCTCGCCGTGACCGGCGTCACCTCGCCCATCCGGCGCGCTCTCGGTATCGAACCACTGGCATGACCGCAGCAACTGCCCCGCGGCCACGGGTCGCCGTGGTCGGAGCCGGGGTGTCCGGACTCACCGCCGCCTACCTCCTCTCGCGCACCCACGACGTGACGCTGCTCGAGAGCGACGGTCGTCTCGGCGGCCACGCCCACACCCACGACGTCACCGCGAGCGGCGGCGACGTGCACGCGGTCGACAGCGGCTTCATCGTCCACAACGACCGCACCTATCCCTATCTGCGCAAGCTGTTCGCCGAGCTCGACGTGGACGTCCAGCCCACCGAGATGTCGATGAGCATCGCCTGCGAGGAGTGTGGCCTGGAGTACGCCGGCGGCCGCGGGCTGGGTGGCATGTTCGCCCAGAGGCGTCGCGTCGCGGACCCCCGCTTCCTCGCCATGCTCACCCAGGTCAAGCGCTTCCACCGCAAGGCGGCCGAGTTCCTTGCGGCGGGCGACGACACCGACACCACGACCTATGGCCAGTGGCTGCGGCGCGAGGGGTTCAGCGAGGTCTTCATCGGCCACTTCGCGATCCCCGTGGTCGCCTGTGTCTGGTCCTCGGGCCAGGAGCTGTCACTGGAATACCCGGCGCGGTACCTGTTCCGCTTCCTGGACCACCACGGCATGCTCGCCGTGAAGGGCTCACCCCAGTGGTTCACCGTCACCGGCGGCTCGCGCACCTATGTCGAGCGGCTCGGCGAGCGCCTGACTGACGTCAAGCTCGGTCACGGCGCCAAGGACATCCGCCGCACCGGACACGGGGTAGAGATCTTCGACACCGCCGGCAACGTGCACCACGCGGACAAGGTGGTCATCGCGACCCACCCCGACACCGCGCTCTCGCTGCTCGCCGACCCGACCGACGACGAGGTCCTGATCCTCAAGTCGTTCGAGTACTCCCAGAACGAGACCCTGCTCCACACCGACGACTCGATCCTGCCGGGTCGCGCGTCGTCGTCCTGGAACTACCGGATGGGCCGCTGTGACGGACGGGGCAACACCCCCGTCGTGAGCTACTGGATGAACCACCTGCAGCGGCTCGACGCGAGCGACGAGTTCGTCGTGACGCTCAACGCCCGCGAGCGGATCGACCCCGACAAGGTCATCGCCACGATGCACTACGAGCACCCCATCTATACGGCTGACTCCGTTGCGGCGCAACGGCTTCTGCCCACGCTGGCCACCGACACCACGGTGTATGCCGGGGCGTACCACGGGTGGGGCTTCCACGAGGACGGCTGCCGCTCCGGCGTCGAGGCCGCCCGCCACTTCGGGGTCGACTGGTGACCATGACCGCCAGCCCAGCCGAGACGTCCACCACTGTCGCCGAGGCGGCTGCCGACGTCCGTCCCGGCCTGCCCGCCCTCCCGGCCGTCGTGGTCGGCGACGTCAGCCACTCGCGTCGCGAACAGGTGCGGCACGTGTTCAAGCACGCGGTGTACCAGTGGCTAGTGGACGTGGACGACCTGCCGCGCCTGCCCTGGCCGTTGCGCTCGTTCGCGACCTTCAGCGCCGCCGACCACCTCGGTGACCCCGCAAAGTCGCTGCGGGAGAACGTCACCCACTTCGCTGCCCAGCGCGGCGTCGAGGTCCCTGCGGACGCGCAGGTCCTGATGCTCGCCAACGCGAGGATCCTCGGCCACACCTTCGACCCGCTGTCGGTCTTCTGGTGCCTGAGTGCCGACGGCTCGCTGATCTGTGTCGTCGCCGAGGTCCACAACACCTATGGCGAGCGGCACGCCTACCTCCTGCACCCCGACGCCGACGGCTGGGCCATCACCGAGAAGCAGTTCTACGTCTCGCCGTTCTATGACGTCAGCGGCACCTATGCGCTGCGGTTCCTGCTCAGCCCCGGACGGGTGGCGACCAGCGTCGTCCTCCGTCGCGACGGCAAGACTCCGTTCACCGCGACCTTCAACGGCACACCCGCTTCCGCGACCCCAACGGCGTTGTTACGGCAGCTCATCACCAAACCCCTCATGACGCAACGGATCTCGTTGCTCATCCGCATGCACGGCATCTGGCTGTGGCTGCGACGGCTCCCCGTCGCCGCCCGCCCCGAACACGCACGACAGGAAGGCGTCTGACATGACTCTCACCGCACCCGGCACCTGGGCCGAGCTCCGCCAGACCTCGCGGTCGCCGCTGAAGGCGACCATCGCCCAGCGGATCGTCGAGGCCGCCGTCAACACCCTCCCGATCCAGGTCACGTTCCCCAGCGGCCGGGTCCTCGGCAAGGGTGGACCCGGCTCACCCGAGATGCTGATCGTCCGCCCGGAGGCGTTCTACACGCGCCTGGGCAAGGACTTCAAAATCGGCTTCGGCGAGGCCTACATGGCCGGTGACTGGACCTGTGGCGAGGGCACCGACCTCGCCGACCTGATGGGCCCCTTCGCGTCGCGCCTGAGCAACCTGTTCCCCAAGGCGCTGGTCAAGCTGCGGGCGGTCGTCGACCGTCGCCTGCCGACCGCGCAGATCAACACCCTGGAGGGCTCGCGCGACAACATCCAGGCGCACTACGACCTGTCCAACAATCTCTTCGAGGGGTTCCTCGACCCGACCATGAGCTACTCCTCGGCGTGGTGGGTCGACGCGACCGGAGCCGAGGCCCCGCGGCTGACGCTGGAGGAGGCCCAGCTGCGCAAGATCGACGGCATCCTCGACCAGGCCGCCGTCACCGAGGGCAGCCGCGTGCTCGAGATCGGCTCGGGCTGGGGCGCCCTCGCCATCCGGGCCGCCGGCCGTGGTGCGACCGTGGTCAGCGTGACGCTCTCCAAGGAGCAGCTCGAGCTCGCCCAGCAGAGGGCTGACGCCGCCGGGGTCTCCGACCGGATCGAGTTCCGGCTCCAGGACTACCGCGAGGTCACTGGCGCGTTCGACTCGATCGTCAGCGTCGAGATGATCGAGGCCGTCGGCGAGGAGTTCTGGCCGACCTACTTCCAGACCATCGACAGCCTCCTCGCCCCGGGCGGGCGCGTCTCGATCCAGGCGATCACGATGGGTCACGAGCGGATGATGGCGACCCGCCGGTCCTACGGCTGGATCCAGAAGTACATCTTCCCCGGTGGGCTGATTCCCTCCCTCCAGGCGATCGACGACACCCTCGCCGAGCACACCAGCCTGCACGTGTCGGCTCGCAGCGAGCTCGGGCCGCACTACGCCCGCACGCTTCAGCTGTGGCGAGAGAGGTTCAACGCCAACTGGTCCCAGATCAACTCCCACGGTTTCGACGAGACCTTCCGCCGCATGTGGGAGTTCTACCTCGGCTACTGCGAGGCCGGTTTCCGCACTGGGTACCTCGGGGTCAGCCAGCTGCAGATGACCCGCAAGCCGACCTTCAGCTGACCACGACCCGCCACTCCCGGATGGTGTGACCGGACCCGACCCGCGCAGCGGTGTACGGGTCTGCGTCCACCATCTGGTTGACCTCGTCCGCGGTGTCTGCCGAGAACACTACGACCGCGCCGGTATCGTCGGCGAGCGGCCCGGCCATCACCAGCCGTCCGGCGTCAGCCAGCTCACGGAGGTAGGCCAGGTGGGCGTCGCGCGTCCGCGCGCGGGCGTCCAGGTCGGCGTACTGGTACTCGAGGATGAAGTGGGCCATGCGCCCCAGCATCGCACCGTCGTTGCGGGTCAGCATGGTCCGGGCGTTCGCGGGGTAGGTGGTGGGCACTGAGGCGAGGAGGCCAGGGTGCGACTTCGGACGGTGACGGTGGACACGCCGGGATGGTCCAGGCGACGGGCAGGCAAGGGGTTCACCTATCTGGACCTGGACGGGAAGCGGCTGCCCGCTGTCGACGCCGATCGGTGCCGCGCGCTCGTGATCCCGCCGGCGTGGAACGAGGTCTGGATCTGCCCCGCCCCGAACGGGCACCTCCAAGCGGTCGGCACCGACGAGGCCGGGCGGCGCCAGTACCTGTACCACCCGCAGTGGCGGGTCCAGCGTGACGCGGCCAAGTTCGACCACACCGTCGAGGTGGCCGCGCGACTGCCGGTGGCGCGCCGACGGGTGGTGCGGGACCTGCGTCGTGAGGGCATGCCGCGCGACCGCGCCTGCGCTCTGGCCTTCCGTCTGCTCGACCTCGGCGTGTTCCGGATCGGCTCTGACGCCTACGCCGAGGAGTACGGGTCCTTCGGGCTGACCACCCTCGAGCGCCAGCACGTGAGCCTGTCGGGGACCACTGCGAGCTTCGCCTTCACCGGCAAGTCTGGCCAGGAGCAGGCGATCTCGGTCGTCGACCGCGGCGCTGCGTCTGCGCTCCAGGTGCTGCTGCGGCGCCGGGGTGGCAGCCCTCGCCTCCTTGCGTGGAAGGACGGTCGACGCTGGCGCGACCTCGACGCGGACGACGTCAACGCCTATGTCAAGCAGCGGCTGGGGCAGGAGGCCAGTGCCAAGGACTTCCGGACATGGCACGGCACCGTGATGGCTGCCGTCGCGCTGGCCGCCTCGGAGGCCACCTCCAGGACCGCCCGCAAACGGGCCGTCTCGGGGGCGATGAAGGAGGTGGCCGATCTGCTCGGCAACACCCCGACCGTCGCGCGGAAGTCCTATGTCGACCCACGGGTGACCGACCTGTACGAACGGGGCACCACGATCGCGATGACCGAGGTGCGCGGGCGGGGCGTGGCGATGCGTGAGGGCGTCGAGAAGGAGGTCATCGCGCTGCTGACGACCTGAGTCACCCGACCGGCCGGTGACCGAACCGCTCGGCGAGGGCAAGGCACTCCTCGGCGGGAAGGATGCCGTCGGACGTGCCGTTGCTGAGGACGCATGCCGCAGCGGCGGCGACACCGAGGGCGAGGCAGTCCTCGACCGCCCACTGGTCGTGCCGGCCGAGCAGCACCCCGGAGGCGAAGGCGTCGCCGGCTCCGGTGGTGCTGTGGACCGCCTCACGCGGGACCCGGACCGAGCCGTGCCGCACGTGCCGGCCGTCCTGAGTGGCCGCAACGGCTCCCGCGGGGAAGTGGACCACCGCGAGGTCGCTCACGCCCAGGTCGAGGAGCGCACTCGCCATCTGCTCCAGGGCGGTCCAGTCCGCGGGCGAGTCGGGCTGGGGCACCTCGGCGTCGATGCCGGTCAGCGCACCGGCCTCGAGCTCGTTGACGACGACAGTGGTGAGGTGGGGCAGGCAGGGCAGGGCCAGCTCGCGGAGCCGAGCGGGGTCGAGGCTGATCAGCTCGAGGTTGGTCGCGAGCCCGGCCTCGCGGGCTCGGCGGAGCAGGGTGACCCAGCCGTTGCCCTCGGGGGTCGGGGCGTCCAGCAACGGGTGGATCCCCGGCGAGCCGACGTGGAGGATGCGGGCCCGGGTGGCCTCGAAGTCCAGGTCGTCGAGGTCGAGCAGGGCGCTGGCGCCGAGGTGGTGGAAGAAGGTGCGGCGCCCGCCGACCCTCTCGACCATGGCGTCGGTGAACGAGGTCGCGACGCCGAGGTGGCGGGTGACACCCGTGGTGTCGATGCCGAGCCGCTCGCACTCCGCGGTCAAGAAGTCGCCGTGGGTGTCCTCACCCACGGCGCCCGCCACCGCCAGGGAGAAGTCCGCGCCGAGCATCGCGAGGTCGACGGCCAGGTTCAGACCCGGCCCGCCGGTGCTCGGCGACACGGTCTCGATGATGGCGAGGTGGTCGATAGCGGGGTAGGCGTCGATGGTCTTGCCGACGTCGACGATGAGCGAGCCCGCGCAGAGGACGCCCGACCGGCCGTCGGGTCGGGCGTCGGCCCGGCCGGGTGCGGTCATGACGAGGCGAGCACCGGGTCGGTGACGGCGAGGTCGGCGTCGAGCGGCCGGGTCGGCGTCAGCTCGGCCGTGGCGAGGGCGTCGTGGTAGGCGCGCACCGCGTCGGCCGGCGACTGGTTGCCGTCGACCACCGCGCGCATCAGCCTCACCAGATCGAGCTGGGACTCCGCCCGCTGGATCTTGCGACCGAACAACGCGACCCGGGCTCCACTGGCCTGCGCCTGGCTCAGCAGCTCGAAGGTGTCGCGGGTCGTGCCCGCGGACCCGCCGAGGATGCCGACCACGAGCGACGCGTCGTGCTCGCAGAGCTCGGCCATCGCGTCGGCGCCGTTGTAGGCGACCTTGAGGAAGATGGGACGCTCAGCGCTCGTCACCCCCGCGAGGGCCCGGATGATGGAGTCGTTCACGAACGCCGGCACGAGTGCGGGGTCGACGGTGGGAGCGTTGGGGTTGAAGACCTCGAGGAAGTGGCGAAGCCCGAGATCTGTTGCCTCTCTGCGGAACTCGCGGTAGGCAGACACGGTGCGAAGGTCGTGCTCCAGGTCGCCGTTGAAGGTCATGGAGTACAGCACCAGGTCGCAGAACGGAGTGACCCGCGGGAGGTCGACGGTGCGGAACGGGCGCGAGGCCTCACCCGGATACGCAGCCCCGCGGCTGTTCCAGATGTCGGTGGTGTCGTTGCCGCGCACGGCGACGGTCACGCCCCCGGCCAGGGGCCCGTCGGCGGTGACGACCTCGGCGTTGGACGCCGACATCAGCATCACGTCGACCGCGCCCGACCCGGCCACCGCCCGGATGTCGTCCTGGAAGGCCTGCCGCGTCCTGTATCTGCCCGGTCCGGTCACGCCGTCGGCAGCGCCGCCGACCGGTCCTGGCGCGGTCACACCGAAGGCCATGTCGGCGTCCTTCGCGTCGGCGATGATGAAGTCGGTGGCCGCGCCACCGTCGACGAGGATCCGAGCGAGCTTCTCGTCGAGCCGGCGGTGCGGACCGGAGGTGTTGGACGGGCCTGCGGGGGTGGCGGTCACGGCCGGGCTCCCTTGTCTTGCGCGTGGTCCCGCAGCCAGGCGACCCGGGTACCGGCATGCTAGCCGCGACTCGCTGCCCGGTGCTGGGCGCCTAGAGTGCGGAGATGGCCGCTGCGGATCGCTGTGTGTTCTGTGCGGTCGTCGGCGGGTCCACGCGGGGGTTCGTGGTGCTGGACGAGCCGGACCTCGTGGGTTTCCTCGATGTGCGGCCGGTCTTCAAGGGGCACGTGCTGCTGGTGCCTCGGGCCCACGTGGACACCCTGCTCGACCTGCCGCCCGTCCTGCACGCGCCGTTCCTGGGGGCCGCGCAGAGGCTCGCTGCGGCGGTGGTCGAGGGGCTGGGGGCCCAGGGTTCGTTCGTGGCGATGAACACGGTGGTCAGCCAAAGCGTGCCGCACCTGCACCTGCACGTGGTGCCCCGCACCAAGGGCGACGGGCTCCGCGGGTTCTTCTGGCCGCGGACCACGTACACCTCGGACGAGGAGGCCGGCGAGTACGCCGGCTGGGTGGCCGGGGCGCTCGCCCCGCCAGGGTGAGGGCGGGAGCGAGGGCCGCGAGAATGCCGCGCAGGGGCAGGGCGCTCAGGCGCGGCGAAGGGTGTCGCCGACCGACGCGAGCGCGGCCTTGGCCTCGGTGAGCGCCTGCTGGAGACGGGCCCGACGACGTTCGAGCTGGGTCAGGCCGAGGTCGAGCTCGCGCTGGAGGCGCTCGGCCGCTTCGACCAGGTCGTGGGCCGGACCAGCGTCCGCGAGACCGCTGATGCCGTAGGCCGGCTGCACCTGCCCGTCGACCACGGTCAGGCCCGCGGCAGCGGCGCGTTCCTCGATCCGGCGGACATCCTGGTGGGCCGCGGTGAGGTCGGTGGCATGGTCCTGGAGCAGGAGCCCGACCTGACCGACCAGCACGCTGGCTCGGGCGGCGGCAGAGATGAGCGTCCGGTGCCGCCCGGCGGCCTCGCGTGCACTCCGGCCGGTCCAGGCGTCGTCGACCGGCGCCGCCGATGCTCGGGCGCCCGTGCGGTCCAGGTCACGGGCCAGTCCGGCGAGTCGGGCGGCCGTGCTGCTGCAGGCACCGGGGTCCCCGGCGACCGTGGTCACGCCTCGCTCCACGTGTCCACGACCTCGAGCTGGTCGGTGAGCTCCACCTGGCCGGTGGCCTCGAGCTGGTCGGTGGCCTCGAGCTGGTCCGCGGTGGCCGGCCCCGGTCGGGAAGTAGACGCGGTCGAACCGTCGCTCGCGTGGCGCCGGGCCGCGAGGTGCAGGCGGGTCACCTGCTCGCCGGCTTCACCCGCGAGCGCGCGCAGGACGTCGGCCGCCTGCTCGAGGCAGCCCTCGAGTGCGGCCTGCAGCTGCCGCTCCCCGAGGTCGACGAACAGGTCGAGCACCTCCTCGGCAGCCTCGTCGCACACCCCGCGCAGGGGCTCCAGGGCCGCAGCGACCGCATGCAGCCCGTCGCCGCCTGCGGATCCGGTGGACATGTCACGACTGTAGCCGCGTCGGCCCGATCGCCCGCGGCGTCATCCACACCTCCACCCTGCCGCTCGTGCGCACGCGCCGGGGGTCACCGGGTGGGCCGCAGGATCAGCGATACCCTCGGCAGGACACGGCCACAACGACGTGCCCGTCGACGAGCGAGGATCGAAGGCAGGAATGTCGGCTTCACTGGACCAGTCCCGTCAACAGCTGTTGCACATCGCCGCGGGGCTGTCCCCGCGTGCGGCTTCGGGGGGCAGCGCTGAGCTCGAGGAGTTCCTCGGGCGGTACTTCCTGCACGTCGCGACCGAGGACCTGTTGGCTCGGCAGCCCGAGGATCTGCTCGGAGCGGCGTTGGCGCACAAGGACGTTGCCCATGACCGCCCGCCCGGCACCGCCAAGGTCGTGGTGTTCAACCCGACCGTCGAGGACCAGGGCTGGACCAGCGGGCACACCGTCGTGCAGGTCGTCACCGATGACATGCCGTTCCTCGTGGACTCGGTCTCGATGGCCCTGGGCCGGCAGGGTCGCGCCATCCACCTGGTGGTGCACCCGATGGTCACCGTGCGACGCGACGCGACCGGCCGACTCCGGGAGATCCTCGACGTCCCGCCGAGCGCCGGCACGTCGGCCGACACCGACGAGTTCGGCGTGGTGCGCGAGTCGTGGATGCACCTCGAGGTCGACCGCGAGAGCGACGAGGCCGAGCGGGCCGAGATCGCGGCGACCCTCCGTCAGGTGCTCGAGGACGTGAGGGTGGGGGTCGAGGACTGGCCCCGCATGCAGGAGCAGTGCCGCGCGGTCGCCACCGGTCTCGGCGCCAACCCGCCGGTCGGGATCCCCGAGGCCGAGGTCGCGCAGGCGACCCGTCTGCTGGACTGGCTGGCCGGCAACCACTTCACCTTCCTCGGATACCGCGAGTACACCCTGGACCGCGGCGATGACGCTGACACGCTCACCTCCGTGCCCGGCAGCGGGCTAGGCCTGCTGCGCGCAGACCCGCGGCAGAACGAGTCGGGGACGCTGCTGTCGGACCAGGCCCGCCGGGTCGCGCGCGAGCAGACCCTGCTGGTGATCACCAAGGCCAACGCCCGGGCCACGGTGCACCGCGACACCTATCTGGACTACATCGGCGTGAAGACCTTCGATGCCCAGGGCCAGGTCACCGGTGAGCAGCGCTTCCTCGGCCTGTTCACCTCCAGCGCCTACACCGAGTCGGTGATGCGGGTGCCGGTGCTGGCCGACAAGGTGCAGGCGATCTTTGACCGGAGCGGGTTCACCGCACATTCGCACTCGGGCAAGGACCTGCTCGAGGTGCTGGAGACCTACCCGCGTGACGAGCTCTTCCAGACCGACCAGGACCAGCTGTTCGAGAACGCGAATGCTGTTCTGTACCTTCAGGAACGACGGCGCCCCCGGCTGTTCCTGCGCACCGACCAGTTCGGCCGTTTCGTGTCCTGCCTCGTGTACATCCCGCGTGACCGCTACAACACGGCGGTCCGGCTCAAGATGGAGGGCATCCTCCAGCGTGCGTACCCCGGGGCGCAGGTCGACTACACGACGCGCGTGTCCGAGTCGGCGCTCGCGCGGCTGCACTTCACGGTGCGCGTGCCCAAGGGTGAGTCGATCCCGGTGGTCGACGCGGACGCGCTCGAGGCCCGGCTGATCGAGGCGACCCGCACCTGGGACGAGGACCTGGGCGAGGCGGCCCGTCTCGAACACGGTGAGGAGAGCGCTGCCCGGCTGATCGGGCTGTACGCCCGCGGCTTCCCCGAGGCCTACAAGGAGGACTTCAGCCCACGCGTGGGTGTGGCCGACCTCCGGCACGTCGAGGCACTGTCCGAGCAGGAGGACACCGAGCTCAACATGTACCAGGAGCCCGGGTCGCTCCCCACCGAGCGCCGGTTCAAGCTGTATCGCCGCCGGCCGCTCTCGCTGACCGAAGTCCTGCCGCTGTTCACCCACCTCGGGGTCGAGGTCGTCGACGAGCGGCCCTATGAGATCAGCCGGTCCGACGGCGTCACGGTCCACGTGTACGACTTCGGTCTGCGGGTCATGGGCGAGCACATCTGGGCCGGCCGTGACCGTGACCGGGTCCGAGCGGCGTTCCAGGACGCGGTCGGTGCGATCTGGTCGGGTCGCGCCGAGTCCGACGGGTTCAACACCCTGGTCCTCGCCGCCGACCTCGCGTGGCGGCAGGTCGTCATCCTGCGGACCGTGGCCAAGTACCTCCGCCAGACCCAGTCCACCTTCAGCCAGGACTACCTCGAGCGTGCCCTGATCCAGAACCGCGACCTTGCCGGTCTACTGGTCACGCTGTTCGAGATCCGCTTCGACCCGAGCCGGTACTCAGGTGAGCGGAACGACGAGCGCGACGCCGCCGCCGCGGCCGTCACCGACCAGATCACGACCGCGCTCGACGACGTGAGCTCGCTGGACCACGACCGGATCATCCGCGCCTTCCTCGGAGTGATCTCGGCGACCCTGCGAACCAACTACTACCAGCCCGACGCTGACGGCGCACAGAAGCCCTACGTCAGCATCAAGCTGAACCCCAAGGCCGTTCCCGACCTGCCGGCCCCGCGCCCCGCGTTCGAGATCTTCGTCTACAGCCCGCGCGTCGAGGGCGTGCACATGCGCTTCGGCCCGGTCGCGCGGGGTGGGCTGCGCTGGAGCGACCGGAGGGAGGACTTCCGCACCGAGGTGCTCGGACTGGTCAAGGCGCAGATGGTCAAGAACGCGGTGATCGTGCCCACCGGGTCCAAGGGCGGCTTCTATGCCAAGCAGCTGCCGGACCCGGCGGTGGACCGCGACGCGTGGCTCGCCGAGGGGATCGCGTCCTACACGATCTTCATCTCCGGCCTGCTCGACCTGACCGACAACCGGGTCGGCGGACAGGTCATCCCGCCACCGGCCGTCGTGCGTCACGACGGGGACGACTCCTACCTCGTCGTCGCCGCGGACAAGGGCACCGCGACCTTCTCCGACACCGCCAACGGCATCGCCCAGTCCTACGGCTTCTGGCTGGACGACGCGTTCGCCTCGGGCGGCTCGGCCGGTTATGACCACAAGGCCATGGGCATCACCGCGCGGGGGGCGTGGGAGTCGGTGAAGCGGCACTTCCGGGAGCTGGGGGTCGACACCCAGACCGAGGACTTCACCGTCGTCGGCGTCGGCGACATGAGCGGCGACGTGTTCGGCAACGGCATGCTGCTCTCCGAGCACATCCGGCTGGTCGCCGCGTTCGACCACCGGCACATCTTCCTGGACCCGACCCCGGAGGCCGCCCCGTCGTTCGCCGAGCGTCAGCGGCTGTTCGCGCTGCCGCGTTCGTCGTGGGCCGAGTACGACACCTCGCTCATCAGCCCCGGCGGCGGCGTGTTCCCCCGCAGTCTCAAGTCGATCCCGGTCACGCCGGAGATGGCCACCGCGTTGTCGCTGCCGCCCGGCGCCAACCGGCTGACGCCCGCCGAGCTGATGCGGGCGATCCTGCTCAGCCCGGTCGACCTGCTCTGGAACGGCGGGATCGGCACCTATGTCAAGGCTTCCACGGAGTCCAACGCCGAGGTCGGGGACCGCGCCAACGACGCCATCCGGGTCGATGGTGGGGACCTGCGCGTGAAGGTCGTGGGAGAGGGCGGCAACCTGGGGCTCTCCCAGCTCGGCCGCATCGAGGCCGCGCTCAACGACGTCCGGGTCAACACCGACGCCATCGACAACTCAGCGGGCGTCGACACCTCCGACCACGAGGTGAACATCAAGATCCTGCTCACCGGGCTGACCCGCGAGGGCGACCTGACCCTCAAGCAGCGCAACCAGGTGCTCGTGTCGATGACCGACGAGGTCGCCGAGCAGGTGCTGCGCGACAACTACGAGCAGAACGTGCTGCTCGGCAACGCCCGCGCCCAGGAGCACGCGATGCTGCCGGTGCACCGGCGGCTGATGCAGTGGTTGGAGGAACGGGGTGACCTCGACCGCGCGCTCGAGTTCCTGCCCAGCGACGCCGTGCTCGAGGAGCGGCAGGAGGCCCACCTCGGGCTGACGTCGCCCGAGTTCGCGGTGCTGGTGGCCTACGCCAAGCTGGCCCTGAAGGAGGACCTGCTGCCCACCGGGCTGCCCGACGACCCATGGTTCCAGGAGACGCTCGCCGCGTACTTCCCGGCGCCGATGCGCGAGCAGTTCTCCGACCAGCTCGCCAGCCACCCGCTGCGCCGGGAGATCGTCACCAACGCGGTGGCCAACTCGATCGTCAACCGCGGCGGGATCACCTTCGCGTTCCGGGCGATGGAGGAGACCGGCGCGACCCCCGAGCAGGTCGCACGCGCCTACGTCGTGTGCCGTGAGGTGTTCGGGCTGGGCGACTTCGTCCGCGAGGTCGAGGCCCTCGACAACGTGATCTCCACTGCTGCGCAGACCGAGCTGTACCTCGAGTTCCGACGGCTGATCGACCGTTCGACGCGGTGGTTCCTCAGCGCCCGGCCGTCCCGGCTGGACGTCGCGGCCGAGGTCGAGCGCTTCGCCCCCACCATGCACAAGATCGGCCCGACGATCCCCGACCTGCTGCGCGGCGCGGAGCGGGAGCGCCTGTCGCGCAGAGCTCTCGAGCTCGAGGAGGTCGGCGCGCCCCAGGACCTCGCGCTGCGTTCGGCCAGCCTGCTCGACCTGTTCTCGCTGCTCGACGTCGTCGACATCTGCATCGACACCGGCGAGCCGGCCGACCAGGTGGCGTCGCTCTACTACGTCATCTCGGAGCGGTTCAACATCGACGCGACGTTGACCAAGGTCACCGGGCTGCCCCGCGACGACCGGTGGGACGCGCTGGCCCGCGGCGCGCTGCGCGACGACCTGTACTCCGCGCTGGAGGCGCTCACCCGCTCGGTCCTGGACGCGTCGACCGCGGGTCTGGACGCCGACAAGCGGTTCGAGGAGTGGGAGCAGGCGAACGCCGAGTCGCTGACGCGGGCGCGGGTCGCGCTGCAGGGGATCGAGCGGCTCGAGAAGCCGAACATCTCGGCCCTGTCGGTGGCGCTCCGCACCCTGCGCGCGGTGATCCGGAGCGGATCCGCCTCCAGCTAGGGCGCGGGGCTGGCTGGGGGCGGCGCGGGCGGTGCGGGGGTGCGCGGGCGGCGCGGGGCGGGGGCGCGCGGGGCACTTCGCGCACCTGGCGCTGGGCGCGGCGGCACTTCGCGCACCTGACGTCCGCTGCGCGCACCTGGCGCTGGGCGCGGCGGCACTTCGCGCACCTGACGCCCGCTTGGCGTAGGCGTGTCCTGCGCGGGGTGGTGCTGGGGTACGCGAAGTAGGCGGACCGGATACGGGCGTCGGTATCGAGCGGGAGCGGCGGGGCGAGGCGGGGGGCGGCGGCGGCGGCATTTCGCGCACTTGACGTCCGCTTCGCGCACCTGGCGCTGGGCGCGGCGGCATTTCGCGCACCTGACGTCCGCTGCGCGCACTTGGCGGTGCGCGGCGGCACTTCGCGCACCTGACGCCCGCTTGGCGTAGGCATGTCCTGCGCGGGGTGGTGCTGGGGTACGCGAAGTGTGCGGACCGGATACGGGCGTCGGTATCGAGCGGGAGCGGCGGGGCGAGGCGGGGGGGGGGCGGCGGCGGCACTTCGCGCACTTGGCGCCCGCTTCGCGCACCTGGCGATGGGCGCGGCGGCACTTCGCGCACCTGACGTCCGCTGCGCGCACTTGGCGGTGGGCGCCGGGCACTTCGCGCACCTGGCGCCCGCTGCGCGTAGGCGTGTCCTGCGCGGAGTGGTGCTGGGATACGCGAAGTGGCGGGGCGGTGTGCCGATAACGGCGTCCAGGCAGTCGATCGGGCGACTGCTTCGGTCTGGGCCGTAGGCTCCTGCCGTGCCCACGCTGAGCGAGGTCCTGCGCGACTCCACCCGGCTCGCGCCTGCGGAGGTCGAGTGGCTGCACCTGCTCGTGGGGGACTGGCAGCTGATCTCCGACCTGTCCTTCGCCGACCTCGTGCTGTGGATACGTGACCTCGACACCGATACCGACACCGCGACCAATACCGGCAGTGGCCCCGTAACCGGCAGCGGCACCAACACCAACACCAACACCAACATCGGTACTGGTCTCAGCGCGGGGGCCGGCGCTGCCGCCAAGGGCACCGACAAGCACGAGATCACGACGAACACGGGGCAGTTCGGGAGCGCGGAACGCGAGGGTGGGGCCCGCGCGCCCGCGGAGCGCGAGGGTGGGGCCCGCGCGCCCGCGGAGCGCGAGGGTGGGGCCCGCGCGCCCGCGGACCGCGTACCCGATGCCGCGGACGTCGTTGCGCGGCCCGAGCCACGCTGGCGGGCGGCGGCCCACGTACGACCCACCACCGGCCAGATGGTCTTCTTCGACGACATCGTGGGACGGCCGGCGACGGCGGCGCGGGCTCGGATGCTCGACGACGCCTTCACCTCGGGGCGCATCGCGCGCCAGCGCGACCCCGGTTGGCGTGACGACCTCCCGATCCGGGAGGAGGCCGTGCCCGTCGTGCGGGCCGGACGCGCCCTGGCCGTGCTGACCCGGCACACCAACCTGGCGACCATGCGCACCCCGAGCCGGCTCGAGCTGACCTATCAGGCGCTCGCCGACTCGTTGACGCGGATGATCGCGGCAGGGGAGTTCCCGCACGCGTCCGCGCCGACCGGGCAGCGCCGTGGTGCGCCGCGGGTCGGGGACGGCGTCATCCGGCTCAACGTCGACGGCGTGGTGACCTATGCCAGCCCTAACGCGCTGTCGGCGATCCACCGGCTGGGCCACGTCGGTGACGTGCTCGACGAGCTGCTCGCCCAGGTGATCGCCGAGCTGCTGCGGGACTCCTCACCGGTCGATGAGTCGCTCGCACTCGTGGTGACCGGTCGTGCTCCGTGGCGCACCGAGGTCACGACCGGCGCGGCCAGCGTGTCGATGCGGGCCATCCCGCTCACCGAAGCCGGCCAGCGGGTCGGCGCGCTGTTGCTGATCCGCGACGTGTCCGAACTGCGCCGCCGCGAGCAGGAGCTGTTGACCAAGGACGCGACGATCAGGGAGATCCACCACCGGGTGAAGAACAACCTGCAGACCGTCGCCGCGCTCCTGCGGCTCCAGGCCAGGCGGTTGCCCGACTCGGAGGGGCGGTGGGCGCTCGAGGAGGCCCAACGGCGGGTCGCGACCATCGCCGTGGTGCACGAGACGCTGAGCCAAGGTTTCGACGAGACGGTGGCCTTCGACGACATCGCGGCCCGCTCGCTTGCTGCGGTGATCGAGATCGCCCGCGCCGAGCAGCCGATCACCAGCCACGTGAAGGGCGCGTTCGGCAGGGTCCGGGCCGAGGACGCGACCGCGATGGCGATGATCATCTCCGAGCTGGTGCAGAACGCCGTCGAGCACGGGCTGGCCGACCGGGGCGGCTCGGTCATGGTCGAGGCCGGGCGGGCCGACGCAGGGGACGGCGGTGACGAGATCCTGCGGGTGGCAGTGGTCGACAACGGAACCGGGATACCGGACCACTTCCGGCCCGGCACCTCCGGCCTCGGGACCCAGATCGTGCAGTCCCTGGTGCAGGACCTGCGAGGCAGCATCGAGTGGTCGACTGCCGTGCCGCACGGGACGCGGGTGGAGTTCACTGCACGGCTCCGACCGCTTCCACGGGGAAGCGGCAGCTAGCGGTGCGGCGCACCCGAGCGTAGGGGTGAGCCGATGGTGGTGCGCGGAGCTCGGGTGCGCGCAGCTCGGGTGCGCGCAGCTCGGGTGCGCGCAGCTCTGTACGCGGAGCTCTGTACGCGGAGCTCTGTACGCGGAGCTCGGGTGCGCGGAGCTCGCGTGCTCGGGTGTCGAGGCGCTGGGGTGGGGCTAGCCGGGGGCTAGCCGCCGGTGGGTCTGCCGTCGGTCCCCTCGGGCGCGACGGTCAGCGGAGTGTCCTTGCGCAACGCCTCGAACAGGGCCGCGGCCCGGGCGGCGTCCCACTTGACCGAGCTGCCGGCGTTGGTCTGGTAGTTGATGTCGCTCACCGGCACCACCAGGCTCAGGGCCTGGTCGCTGGAGACCGCCCGCATGGCGCGCAGCACCCGGGTGACGTCGAGCAGCGACGTGTCCTCGCCGATCAGGACGCCGGCGGCCGCGGCGTGGGTGAACGTCCAGTAGCGGAACGGGTTCAGCACGGTGCCAGGCGTGGCCGCCTTCCTCATGACCGCGCCCAGGAACTCGCGCTGTCGCTCGGCGCGGCCGAGGTCGCCGCGCGGATCGGAGTATCGCGCGCGGACGTAGCCGAGCGAGTTCTTGCCGTCCAGGAGCTGGCAGCCCTTCTTGAGGTTGATGCCGGCCTTCGGGTCGTTCATCCTCATCTTGACGCAGATGTCCACTCCGCCCAGGGAGTTCACCACCGAGGCGAACCCACCGAACCCGATCTCGAGGTAGCCGTCGAGCCGGATCCCGGTCGCCTGCTCCACGGTCGCGACCAGGAGGTTGGCGCCGCCGAACGCGTAGGCCGCGTTGATCTTGTTGCTCCCATGACCCGGGATCGGGACATAGCTGTCGCGAGGCAGCGAGACCAGGACCGGCTTGCCGTCGCTCGAGGGGTAGTGCACGAGGATGATCGAGTCGGTGCGCTTGCCCGCGAAATCACCCGTGGCGAGCTCCTTCTCCTGCGCCTTGGTCAGACCCTCGCGCGAGTCCGAACCCACCAGCAGGTAGGTGTGCCCGCGGGCCTCGGCCGGACGCTCACCGGTGGGCGTGGTGTCCTGCCGGCTGACCGTGCTCCATGCGTGTGCCGGCACCCCTACCAGCCAGAGCAGGGCGAGCAGTGCCAGGACGACCACGGTGCTGACCACGGTGCGCCCCCGCCGACGCCGCCGACGCGGCGGCGGTGGGGGAGGCGGCGTCGGCGAGCCCCGGCGCGGAGGCGGCGCGGAGGCAGCCCGGCGCGGAGGCTGCGCGGAGGCGGTATGGCGCGGAGGCGGTATGGAGGCAGGTGCACCGGCGGGGCGGCTGACCCGGGGCAACTCCCGGGTCGGCGTGGGCTCGAAGGGGGCTGCCGCGCCAGGTGCGCCCCCCGCGCCAGCACCACCGCTGGTTGCGGCGCCAGCACCCGCTGCGCTGGCCGCGGCGCCAGCACCACCGCCGTCTGCGGCGCCAGCACCCGCCCCGCTGGACGCGGCGCCAGCACCACCGCCGTCTGCGGCGCCAGCACCCGCCCCGCTGGCCGCGGCACCAGCACCACCCCCGGCTGCGGCACCAGCACCCGCCGCGCCTCCAGCACGGCCGGGGCCACCTTCGCCCGCGGCGGCGCGGCGCCCGCCGGCGCGGGATCCTCGGCGTTGGCGACCACGGACGTCCACGGTGTAGACGTCCTCGCCATCGGTGCCGCCTGCGCGGTCCTCGCCGCCTGTGCGGCCTGTGCCGTCGATGCCATCTGTGCCGTCTGAGCGAGCGTCGCTCCCGATCGAGCCGGCGCCGCCGGACCCGTCGCCGGCCCGCGACCCGCGACCGCGCAGCGGGAGCGGGCGGGCGTCGTCGTCGCGGTGCACGTCGGCCATGGTCCCATCCTGACCGCGCGGACCCCGGTCGCCAAGTACGCGACACACCGCGCACCCGAATGTGCCGCACGTGACAGATGTGACGCCTGATACTGCAGTGTCATGGAGCGCCGGGCCGGATCCACCCCCGAGCGCGAGGATCGCGACCGGGTGTACGTCGGGGGCGGAGCCTCGCGCGGGCTCGGCGACGCCGCGCTGCTGAGCGTCGGCCAGCGCCGACGCCGCGCCTTCACCCTGGTCGGTCTGACCCTGATCATCCCCGGCAGTGCCCAGCTCGCCGGCGGACACCGCACCTTGGGGCGCATCGGGCTGCGGGTCTGGGTGAGCCTGCTCGGGTCGATCCTGGTCCTGGCCCTGCTCGGGCTGGTCAGCCACACCGCCCTGCTGGGCCTGGTGAGCAGGTCCTGGTTCCTCGTGCTGCTCCAGTGGGTACTGGCCGGGTGGGCCCTGCTGTGGGCAGTGCTCTTCGTCGACGCGTGGCGGCTCAGCCAGCCCAGCAGCCTGCTGGTCACGACGCGTCGCTGGCTCACGGTGTCCCTGGTGGGCCTCCTCGCCGCGACTTCCGGCGTGCTCCTCTATGGGAGCACCAACGTCGCCTCGGCTCGCGGCGCGCTCGATGCCGTGTTCGTCGGTGGTCGGGCATCGGACGCGAGCGACGGCCGGTACAACGTCCTCCTGCTCGGCAGCGACTCCGGCAAGGGACGGGTCGGCACCCGGCCCGACAGCATCCAGCTCGCCAGCGTCGATGAGAAGACCGGCAGCACGGTGATCATCGGCTTCGCCCGCGACATGGAGAACATCGACTTCCGTGCCGGCTCGGTGATGGCCTCACTGATGCCCGAGGGGTGGAACTGCGGCGACGAGTGCCTGCTCAACGGGCTGTACACCTGGGCGCATGACCACCAGGCCGAGTTCCCCGCCGGCACCGCGGACCCGGGGGTGCTGGCCACCCGCGAAGCGGTCGAGGCGATCAGCGGCCTGGACGTGCACTACTACGTGATGGTCGACCTGTCGGGGTTCAGGAAGCTGGTCGACGCCGTGGGCGGCATCGACGTCAACGTGCTCCGGCGCACCCCGATCGGCGGCGGCCACAGTCCGATCGTGGGCTGGATCGAGAAGGGCCCGCAGCGCCTCGACGGCTATGACGCCCTCTGGTATGCCCGGTCCCGCGAGGGTTCCAGCAACTACGAGCGGATGGCCCGCCAGCGCTGCGTGCTCACCGCGATGTCCCGGCAGCTCGACCCGCAGACCGTCGTCCTGCACTTCAAGGACATCGCCGGAGCGAGCAAGGGTCTCATCGAGACCGACCTGCCCGAGTCCGAGCTGGCCACCTTTGCCGACCTCGCGCTCAAGGCCAGGGAGCAGAAGATCCACAGCGTCAACCTGGTGCCGCCGCTGATCAAGCCGTGGGACTACGACGCCGCATTCGTGCGCACCACCATCGCGGACGCGCTGCGACCGGCGACGAGGAAGAAGAAGGCCTCCTCCTCGGCGGCAGGACACGCCTCGGGCTCCCCCTCCGGCTCAGGGTCCGGCACGGCGTCCGGTACGGCGTCCGGTACGGGGTCCACCACAGAGCCAGGAACAGGGTCCGGCACACCCACGGTCGAGCAGACCCCCGGCGGCACCGCGGACGAGGCCGACCTCGCCGAGGTCTGCTCCGGCGGATGAGCGTGGACCGGCCCGGACCTGCGGTGACCGACCCGCCACTCGGCCCGCGCCCCGGTGTCGGGGTGATCATGCCGATCCTCAACGAGGAGCGGCACCTCGAGGAGGCGGTCACCGCGGTCCTCGCCCAGGACCTCGACGGGGTTGCGGGGTCCCTGGACGTCGTCCTGGCCGTCGGCCCCTCGTCCGACCGCACCGAGCAGCTGGCCCAGGATCTGGCTGCGCGTGAACCACGGGTCCACGTCGTGCCCAACCCCGGCGGCCGGACCCCGGACGCCCTCAACGCCGCGATCGCCGCCCTGCCCGACCGGGTCGAGGTCGTCGTCCGGGTCGACGGCCACGGCATCCTCTCGGCGGGGTACGTCGCGACGGCCTGCCGGGTGCTCCAGGAGACCGGCGCGGCCAATGTCGGCGGGATCATGGACGCGCAGGGAGTGTCCGCGTTCGAGCGGGCCGTTGCCGCCGCGATGACCTCGCGGCTGGGCGTGGGCGCTTCCCGCTTCCACACCGGTGGGGCCGCTGGCCCGGTCGACACGGTGTATCTCGGGGTCTTCCGCCGCAGCTGGCTGGAGCGCATCGGCGGGTTCGACACCCGCTTCACCCGCACCCAGGACTGGGAGCTCAACCACCGGATCCGGGCGGCGGGCGGGACCGTCTGGTTCTCCCCGGACCTTCGGGTGGTCTACCGCCCCCGCGCCACGGTGGGGGCGCTGTCCCGGCAGTACCTCGAGTACGGCCGCTGGCGGCGGGTCGTGGCCCGGCGTCACCCCGGCACGCTCAACCTGAGGTACCTCGCGGCCCCGGCGGCGCTCGTCGGGTCGGTGGTCGGGCTCGTCGGCGGGGTGTTCTGGTGGCCCCTGTTCGTCCTGCCCGCCGGGTACGCGACGGCCGTGCTGGTCGGCGGTCTTACACTGTCCGCTGACCTGCGCCCGACCGAGCGCCTGCTGGTCCCCGTGGTGCTCCCGACGATGCACCTGTCGTGGGCCTGGGGGTTCCTGACCAGCCGGATCCGGATCGAGCCCAAGGGCGAGAGCCCGGCCTGACCGTGCTCCACCGTGCTCCACCTGCCTGACCGTGCTTCACCGTCGCTGTCCGTTCGTGACTCTGCGTGACTCTGCGTGACTCTGTGTGACCGTGCGTGACCGAGAGGAGCCCTGCCCGCCCATGCCGGCCCTGAGCGTGATCGTCCCCATCTACCGGGTCGAGGACTACCTCCTCCCGTGCCTGACCTCGCTGGCCGAGCAGACCCTCGGCGACCTCGAGGTGATCCTGGTCGACGACGGGTCGCCCGACCGGTCAGGGCAGCTGGCCGAGGAGTTCGCCGCCGGCCGGTCCGGGTGGCGGGTGCTGCACGTCGAGAACGGTGGCCTCGGTCGAGCGCGCAACATCGGCATGGACCACGCCACCGCCGACTTCGTGGCCTTCGTCGACTCCGACGACCTGGTCCCGCGCGACGCCTACGAGCTGATGCTGCACGCGGTCCGCGAGAGCGGGTCGGACATGGTGGTCGGTGGGGTGCTGCGCTTCGACGGCGCCAACACCTTCACCTCCCCGCTGCACCGTCGGGCGATCACCCGGGTCCAGATGCGCACCCACATCAGCCGGACGCCCGAGCTGATCTATGACACCACCGCCTGGAACAAGGTCTATCGGCGGTCCTTCCTGGACGAACACGAGCTGCGGTTCCCCGAGGGCGTGTACTACGAGGACATCCCGCTGACCCTGCCCGCCCACTTCCTGGCCTCCTCGGTCGACGTGCTCACCGACCCGGTGTACCTCTGGCGCGAGCGGCAGACGACCGAGACCTCCATCACCCAGCGGCGGGCCGAGACCAAGAACCTCGTCGACCGGCTCGCGGCGGTGAGCTCGGTGGACGACTTCCTCACCCGCACCGGCAATGTCGACGGCAAGGCGATCCACGACCGCAAGGTCCTGGCCGACGACATCCCGCTGTTCCTGTCGGTGCTCCACGAGGGCGACGAGGAGTTCCAGCAGACCCTGGTCCGCCTCGCGGCCGAGTACCTCCGCCGCGTGCCTGCCACGCTGCTCGCCAGCCAGCGGCCGCTGCGTCGCCTGCAGTACCACCTGATCGAGCGTGGGCTGCTGACCGAGCTGCTCGAGCTGCACGAGTTCGACCGCGTGCCGGACAACCGCGGCCGGTTCATCCGGTCGGGCTCACGGATGTACGCCGACCTGCCCTTCCGCCTCGACGCCGCGCTCGCGGTCCCGTCCGCGGTCTATGAGGTCACCCGGTCGCAGCCGCTGCACACGGGCCTGCGCGACGTCCGCTGGGAACCCGACGGCCTGGTCCTGGACGGACACGCGTTCATCAACCGCGTGCCGTTCGCGACCCGACTCTCCGCGCTCCGACGGGTCCAGCTGCGCCGGACCGGCAGCCCTGCGCGCGAACGCCTCTCCAGCCGCACCGTGATCCGCCCCGACCTGACCGGGCGGACCACCGGGGAGGCCCTGTCGTACGACGCGGCGGGCTTCCGGACGACGGTCCCCTCCAGCCTGCTCGCGCTGCGGCCCGGAGAGTCGGCGGCTGACTTCGAGGTGGTCGTCCAGGTCGCCGCCCGGTCGGCTCGTCGCGGCGGCACGGTGGGCAACCCCGAGCTCGGCCGCGCCCGCCACCCGGCGCGGCAGCTCGTCCTACCGGACCAGATCGCCATCCCGACCTACGTGCGCCGGACCCTGACCATCGCGGTACGCCGGCGCGAGGCCGTGCTGGACGGCGCCGCGGTCACCGCGGATGGGATCACCCTCACCGTGCGGGCGCTCGCCGGGGCCGACCTCGCCGACCGCGTCCTGTTCCTGCGGCGCACCGATGCCCTCAACGCCCTGCTCGTGCCGCTGGAGGACGAGCGCGGCGACACCTGGACGGCCACGGTGTCCGCCGACCAGCTCGAGGTCCGGGCCGAGTCGCTGGGGGACCGGGTCTGGCAGCTGGGGCTGGGCCGCCCGGGGCAGGACACTGCCGCGGACATGCTCGTGCCCCTCGACCTCGCTCCCTCGGCCGACGACATGCACGACGAGCTGCGCGGTCGCGCGCTCGTGGTCCGTCAGGAGGGCCCGGAGGGGGCCATCATCACCGACACCCGGCCCGGGCTCGTGGTCGAGGAGTTCCGCTTCGCGAAGGACGGGCTCAGCCTGTCCGGGACCTACAGCGGCGACGCCCCGTCCGCGCTCACCCTCGCCACGGGGTCGGGGGAGACCCACCAGATCGGCGTGCTCGCCGGGCAGCGCCGGTGGTCGGCCACCCTGCCGTCCGCCGGTGCGCCCGGTGAGACGGTGCTGCGCTGGCTGCAGCCGGGGCGGTGGCGGGTGATGACCGCGACCGCCGACGAGAACCAGCGGCTGGTCGCCGTCGCCGTCAGCAGTGCGGCGGAACAACGGCTCGACGTCTGGGGCCAGGCCGGTCCGGTCCGGGCCGAGCTCCGCTCGGACCCCCACCACGACCTCCAGCTCGTCGTCGACGCCTCCGGGGACTGGGCCGACCGCGGAGCCCTCAACCGCGAACGCGCCCGCCGGTACTGGTACCGCGTCCACTTCGCCCTGCCGCAGGAGGACACGGTCCTGTTCTGCGCCTGGAAGGGCCGCCAGTTCTCCGACAGCCCGCGTGCGATCCACGACGAGCTGGTCCGCCGCCGCGACCCTCGGCGACGGGTCTGGGTGATCACCTCGCACAATGTCGAGGTCCCCGAGGACGTCGAGACCGTCCTGTTCGGGTCCCGGGAGTACTTCCGTCACCTCGCCCGCGCCCGGTGGCTGGTGAGCAATGACTCGATGCCGACGCACTACCGCAAGCGACCCGGCCAGGTGTACGTGCAGACCTGGCACGGAACTCCGTTGAAGCGCATCGGGTTCGACATCGACAACCTGCAGATGTCCAACCCGAAGTACCTCGAGCAGTTCGCCGTCGAGGTCACGACCTGGGACGCGCTGGTCTCGCCCAATGCCTTCTCCACCGAGATCCTCGCGCGGGCGTTCCGGTTCGACGGGCCGGTCCTGCAGACCGGGTACCCCCGCAACGACGTGTTCCACCGGGACGACGAGCGCGAGGCTCGCGCCGCCGCGGTGCGCCGCCGGCTGGACCTGCCCGAAGACAAGCGCATCGTCATGTACGCCCCGACCTGGCGGGACAACGTCTTCAACGCGAGCGGGCGGTACCTGTTCTCGATGAAGCTCGACCTCGAGCGTGTGCACCGCGAGTTCGGTGACGACAGCATCCTGCTGATCCGCGGCCACCACCTCGTCGCCTCGGGTCTGGACACCTCGATGTTCGGCGGCTCGATCCGCAACGTGTCGTTGTATCCGGACATCAGCGACCTGTACCTCGTCGCCGACGTCCTGGTCACCGACTACTCCTCGGTGATGTTCGACTTCGTCAACACCGGGCGACCGATGATCTTCTTCGCCTACGACCTGGAGTCCTACCGCGACGACCTGCGCGGGTTCTACTTCGACTTCGAGGCCGAGGCCCCTGGCCCGGTCGTCACCACCAACGAGGAGGTGATGGCGCTGCTCCGGGACATCGACGGCGTGCAGGCCGACTACCGCGAGCGGTACGACGCCTTCCGGGCGAGGTTCGCCTCGCTGGAGGACGGGCGGGCCGCGGCCCGGGTCATCGACCAGGGACTGTCAGCGCGCGGGGTGGTCCGCGGCGGCTGACGCGCTGCCGGGCTCCGCGGCGGCTGACGCGCTGCCGGTCTCCGCGGCCGGGTCCGCTCCCATCCCCGGCTCGTCCGCGCACATCCTCCGCAGCATCCTCGGTCGACGCGGCGGCGACGGCGCGGCCACGCATCCGGCGACGGACCTGAACCACCAGCATCCCCAGCGACCAGAGCACTCCCAGCCCCACGCTGACCCACCACGCGGCCACCTCGGCCCGCCACCCCGGCGGGTCGAAGTGGACGGTCACGACCTGCCCGTCGCTGCCGGCGGGCACCCGGACCGCGAGCAGGTAGCCGTCGACGGGGGGGGCCAAGGACGCACCGGTGGCGGTGTAGCCGGGCCAGGCCAGCCGGCTGAAGGTCACCCGACCACCGAGAGCACCCGTCGAGGTCACCCGGAACCGCACGGTGCGGGCGTCGGAGGAGAGCTGCTCGACCGCGGTGCCGTCGGAGGTCGCGACCACTCCGCCGGCCGTCGGGACGGGGACCGTGCGGACCCAGGTGACCGCGAGGTCGGTCGACTCGGCGACCCGCCAGCCCTCGGGCGGGTCGGCCGCGCTCGCGTTGGGCAGGCTCGACCGCACGACGAGCAGGGTGTTCACCGACAGCAGGTCGACCCGCTGCTCCCCGGTGGTCGCCTCGACCGACGTGAGCTCCCGCAGCGCTCGCCAGCAGGTCTCGCCGATGAAGTTGATGCAGTACCGCTGGTTGTAGGCGGTGAAGCCGATGGTCGTGTACGTGCTCTGGACAGGATGGGGGTTGACCAACCACGAGGACCCGATGAGGAGCTCGCGCGCCGCCGAGGGGTCCGCAATGACCGTGTCGATCTGGTGACCCAGCATCATCACGTCGCCCTGCGCCTGGCGCAGGGGCAGGGCGTAGTCCGCGACGTCGGTCGGCATGTTGCGGTTCTTCGACGGCGGGTTCGGGTAGAACCGGTGCTGGGCGTAGGTGAGGCCGACCGACCAGCCGCCGATGACCAGCGCCAGCACCGTGGCCAGGCTCCGCCCGGCGAGGGTCCCGTGGGCCCGCCGGGAGCCGAGCACGAGCAGCACCAGCCAGACCAGCACGATCCCCAGCCCGACCAGGGCCGCGCCGGCCTGCGCCGCGCGCACGTCCTCCAGCGCCCGGGTGACCGAGAGGTAGAACGCGACCCCCACCCACGCCAGGCTCAGCAGGACCCGTCCCGGGCTCGGCCTCCGCAGCCCCTGGGAGACCAGCGCGACCACGATCAGCACTACCCCGAGCACCACGAACGGCATCACCCGCACCGGCCAGCGCAACGGGCCGACATCGCTCGGGCCGAGGGCGAACAACGTCGTCACCGTCGTCATCACGATGACCCCGACCAGCGGTCGGACCCGACCCCTCAGACGCCGTGGGTCGACCCACGCCAGGAGCGGGACGAACCAGGCGATGTAGCCCACCGGCAACGGGCTGGCCTCGCCGAGGATGTTGTTGACCACGCCGGTCGGGAGCACCGAGACGAGCAGGGCGCGCACGTCGATGGTGAGCTGACCGTCGTTGAGGATCTCCCAGGTGTCCCGCGTGGTCACGCTCGCGGTGAGGATCCCGGGGAGGTAGATGGTCACCGCCACCAGGCCGCCGCACACTCCGATGCCCAGGACCTTCAGGAAGGCGGTCCGGTCGCGCGCGAGCACGCAGTCCACCAGGGAGACCGCCACCACCACGGCCAGCAGCAGGGTCCCGTAGACGTAGCCGACCGTCACCACGAGGTATCCGGCGAGCAGCGCGGGGAAGGGGTTGCGGCGGTCGAGCATCGTGCGCCGGATGCCCCACCACGCCCAGGGGAGCAGGGCCCAGACGAGCAGTCCGGTCATCCACGACGGCGAGTCGAGGTACTGGGTCACGCCGCCGCCGGTGACGGCCAGCCCGGCGACGTAGGCAGCGGCGGGGTGCAGGCGGTAGGTGCGGGCGAGCAGAAAGGTGCCCAGCGCGGCGGTGAGCAGCGTCAGAATCTTGACCGCGCTCGCGAGGACCACCGCGTTGGGAGCGACCGTCGAGGCCAGGGCGATGACCATCACCAGCGGGCTGAACAGGCCCCACTGCCCCTCGGCCACGAAGTTGCCCGCCCGCCAGGTCGTGAGGTCGATCAGCGGCCAGTGTCCGGCGCGGAGCAGCTCGCCGAAGTGGTACCACTGCCCGAACGACCCGACCTGGGTGTCGCCATAGAAGTAGTAGCGACTGTTCTGGGTCAGGGGCACCGCGGCCAGGGCGAGCACCGTCAGCAGGGTGAGCACGGCCCAGATCGCCGTGGTCGATCGGCGGTGTCGCTGGATGTCCCCGAGATCCCGCTCCGTCACGCGCACGACCCTACCTGTGCGAAATGTGGCGAGATGACCACCACCGGTGTCGCCGTGGTCCCGCGCGTCCTCACCCACGGCGGCCGGCCGTGGGGAGGCAGGTGCGCGTTCCCACTAGGCTGCGCCTGTGCCGGCCGCCCTGTCCCTCGTGGTCGCGGTGTATGACGTGCGGTCCTGGGTGCGCGAGTGCCTCGAGTCGGTCGCGCACCACGCGCCCGACGGCACCCAGGTGGTCGTGGTCGACGACGGCTCCACGGACGGCTCTGCCGAGGTCTGCGACGAGATGGCCGCCGGTCGCCCGGGGTGGACGGTGGTCCACCAGCCCAACCGGGGGCTGGGCGCGGCGCGCAACGCCGGGCTGGCAGCGGCCGAGGGCGAGTACGTCGGCTTCGTGGACGGCGACGACCTGCTGCTCCCCGGATACCCGCTGATGCTGGAGCTCGCCCAGCAACAGGACCTGGACCTGGTCACCGGGATGGTCGAGCGCACCGACGGCTCCACCTCGACGCCCTCGACGCTGCACGGCCGGGCCCTGCTCGGGCTCGGGGACGCGGCCGACATCCGGCGGGACCACGGCCTGGTCTTCGACACCACCGCCTGGAACAAGGTGTATCGCAGGGCGCTGTTGGACCGGGCGGGGCTGCGGTTCCCCGAAGGGGTGCTGTACGAGGACCTTGCGCTCACCATCGCGGCCATCTTCCACGCGGGCCGGATCGGGGTCGTGCACCAGCCCGTGTACGCGTGGCGCTCACGGCTGGAAGGGCTGTCGATCACCCAGCGGCGGTTCGAGATCGACAACCTGAGGGACCGGTTCGCCGCGGTGGCCGCGGTCGACGCGTTCCTGCACGAGCAGCAGGTGCCGGAGCTGCGCCGGGCGCACGACGACAAGGTGCTCGAGCTCGACCTCCCGCTGTACACCGCGGCCCTGCCCGAGTCCGACCAGGCCTACCGGGCCGCCTACCAGGAGTTCTTCGACCACCTGGACCGGGACCTCACCGACGAGCGGCGGGACGGGTTGCCACCGACGCTCCGCCTGTACGTGCGGCTCGCCCAGGCCCGGCGGATGGACGACCTGGAGATCGCGGTCCTGGGCCGTCGCGGGCCGCGGGCCTGGGCGCAGGACGGGCGGAGCCGGTGGCAGAAGGTGCGTGACGACCTCGTGGTGTGCCGCCTGGAGTGGGGGCTCGAGCACCGCCCGGCTGCGAGGCTGCAGGTGCTGCGCGGGCTGGCCGGCCGCACCCTGCGCCTGATGAGCCTCCGCTGAGAGGGAGGGCGGCCGACGCCGCGCGCGGTAGGATCACACGCCGGTGCGGCCCGCGTCGGCAGCACCAGTCACCACAGGTCAGGAGCACCAGGGTTTGAGCACGCCCGCGCCGAACCCGGGACCCCCACCCGAGCCCCACCAGGAGCCGAGGGAGCCTGCCGGGACCGCAGGGCCCGACCGGCCCGACGGCACGAGCGAGGCGCCCCCCGGTGTCACCGGCCCGCCGGGCTGGCTGCTGACGACGGTGAAGGACCAGCGCCTCGCCTTCCTCGTGGTCGGTGCGATGAACACCGCGATCGGCTTCTTCTGGTTCGTGGTCTTCCAGCACCTGGTCGGCCAGCACGTCGGCTATCTGTTCGCGCTGGTGCTGGCCCACATCGCCAGCGTCATCTGCGCGTTCTGGCTCTACCGTCACCTGGTCTTCCGGGTCCGCGGTCACGTGTGGCGCGACCTCGCGCGGTTCGAGACGGTGTACCTGTCCGCCCTTGCCGTCAACGTCGTGCTGCTGCCGCTGTTCGTCGAGATCTTCGGCCTGCCGGTGCTCGTCGGTCAGGCCCTGGTCGTGTTCGTGACCTCGGTGATCAGCTGGGTCGGCCACAAGCGGTTCTCCTTCCGACGTCCCGCGAACGAACGCCTGCCGTGAGCCCTCTCCCTCCTCGTCTCGCCCTCCGCCTTCGTCTCCGCCTTCGTCTCCGCCTTCGTCTCCGCCTTCGTCTCCGCCTGCCGCCCACCGCCCCTGCCACCCGAGGTCTGCCCGCATGAGCCCCCGCGTCTCGATCGTGATCCCGTCCTTCAACAACGCCGACTTCGTCGAGGAGACGATCGACTCGGTGCTGGCCCAGACCTACACCGACTTCGAGCTGGTCATCGCCGACCACTCCTCGACCGACGGGACGTGGGACCTGCTCCAGCGGTATGCCGACGACCCACGGGTCACGCTGCTCCAGACCCCCACCGGTGGCGGCGCGCCCGCCAACTGGACCCGGGTCACCGACGCGGCCAGCGGAGAGCTCGTCAAGCTGGTCTGCGGCGACGACCTGATCTATCCGACCTGCCTCGCCGAACAGGTCGCGGTCATGGACGCCAACCCCGGCGTCGTCATGGTGTCGGCGAAGCGCGACCTGATCGACGCGCGGGGCGGCGTCCTCGTGCGGGGCCGCGGGCTCGCCGGTCTGCACGGCAGGGTCGACGGACGACGGGCCGCCCGCAAGACTGTCGTGGCGGGCGCCAACGTGTTCGGCGAGCCCGCGTGCGTCCTCCTGCGCCGAGCCGCGCTCGAGGCCGCCGGCGGCTGGGACTCCGGTCACCCGTACGTCATCGACGAGGGCACCTACGTCAATGTTCTGATGCACGGCGACTTCTACGGGCTGGACCGGGCACTGGCCGGCTTCCGGCTCAGCGCCTCCCAGTGGAGCGTCAACCTCGCCACCGAGCAGTCGCAGCAGGTCATCGGGTTCCACCACGACTTCGCTGCCGAGCAGCCCGGTCTGCTCAGCCGCACGGACCTGCTGAGGGGTGATGCGCTCGCCCGCGGCATGGCGTACACGAGGCGGCTCGCCTACGTCTGGGTCGGGCGGCGCATGCACTCCAAGGGGCCGAAGGCCGCGAGCGGCCGATAGTGTGCGGTTGTGAGTGAGCACCTCGGTCATGCGGCCCTGACCCGCGAGGTGCACCGGATCTCCGTGGTCGTGCCCGTGTACGGAGGGGAACGGACGCTGGCCGGTGTCGTCGCCGAGATCGCCGAGCTGGCCCAGCCGTCCGCCAGCCCGGACGGCCACGCCTTCGAGGTGGTCGAGGTGTTGCTCGTGTTCGACAACGGCCACGACCGCTCGCCCGAGGTCATCCGCGAGCTCGACGAGCGATACACCTTCGTTCGCCCGGTCTGGCTGAGCCGCAACTACGGCCAGCATGCGGCAACCCTGGCGGGCATGGCCTCCAGCGGCGGGGACTGGATCGTGACCCTCGACGAGGACGGCCAGCACGACCCTGCCGACATCGGCGCCTTCCTCGACGTCGCGATGCGCGAGCAGGTCGGGCTGGTCTACGCCCTCGCGACCAACCCGCCGCCGCACGGGTTCTTGCGCAACCTCGCGTCCAAGGGTGCCAAGTGGCTGCTCTCCGGCGTGCTCGCGGGAGGGGCCGCGACGTCGTTCCAGAGCTATCGGCTCGTGCTCGGTGAGCTCGGGCGCACGGTGGCGGCCTACGCGGGCGCCGGCGTGTACCTCGACGTGGCGATGGGGTGGGTCTGCGGGCCGGTGGCGACGTGCCCGGTCGCGCTCCGCGAGGAGGGGGACCGCCAGTCCGGGTACAACTACCGCAGCCTGCTCTCCCACTTCTGGCGGCTGGTGCTCACCAGCGGCACGCGTGGGCTGCGCGTCGTGAGCCTGCTCGGTGTGCTGTTCGCCGTGGCCGGCATCGTGTACACGCTCTTCCTCGTGGTGGCCACGCTGGTCGGCGGCAGCCCCAACGCGCCCTCGGGCTGGACCTCGACGATGGTCGTCGTCCTGCTCAGCACCGGAGCGATGCTGTTCTCGCTCGGGGTGATCGCCGAGTACATCGGGGTCGCGGTCAACATGGCGATGGGCAAGCCCCCGTACCTCATCGTCGGCGACCCTGTCGAGGGTCCGTTGGGCCGACGTCTGCCGCCGCGATGACCGCGACCGCCCCTCCGCTCACGTGGATCCTCGGACGGGGCGGGCTGCTCGGTCAGCACGTCGAGCACGCGCTGGTCGGACGCGGGACCCTCTGGACACCGCCGCGGGTCCCCTGGGGTGAGCCCGCCGCGGTGGACCTCCTGCGCGACCAGGCCCGCGAGTTCGCCCGGGCCGCTGCAGGCGGCCCGTGGCAGCTGGTCTGGGCCGCCGGGGCCGGGGTCACCGGCACGTCCCGCGAGGTCCTCGCCGAGGAGCTCCGCACGCTCGCCGGTCTGCTCGAGGCGCTCGGAGAGCACGCCTCGGGTGGTTCGGGAGCCGCGCTCCTCGCGTCCTCCGCCGGCGCCGTGTACTCCGGGGTCGGCGCACCGCCCTATGACGAGACCTCGCCGGTCCGCCCGCTCGCGCCGTACGGTGAGGCCAAGCTCGAGGCCGAGGACATGTTCGCCCGATGGGCCACCACGACCGGAACACCCGTGGTGTCCGCCCGGATCGCCAACCTGTACGGGCCGGGGCAGAACCTGGCCAAGGCACAGGGTCTGATCTCCCAGCTGTGTCGCGCCCACCTGACGGCCCGGCCGCTGTCGATCTATGTCTCGCTGGACACCCTGCGCGACTATGTGTTCGCGCCCGACTGTGCGGCCATGGTGCTCGACTGCCTGGACCTCCTGCGGGCCGAGCGGGCCCTGTCGACCGCGCCGGTCGTCCGGACCAAGGTCCTGGCCTCGCAGCGGGCCGTCACCATCGGCGCCCTGCTGGGTGAGATGCGACGGCTATTCAAGCGACCGCCCAAGATCGTGGTCGGCAGCTCACCGAGCTCGGCGTTCCAGGCCCGCGACCTCAGGCTGCGCTCGGTGGTCTGGCCCGAGGTCTCGCGGCGGGCCCGCACGCCGCTCGGGGTCGGCATCCACGCAACGTCGCTCGACCTGTCCCGCCGCCTACAGCTCGGCGCGATCCGCTAGCGCGCGCGCATCACCCACACGGCCTGGTCGCCCTGGCCGCGTATGTTCAGCTCGTGGGCCCGTCCCTCCCAGGCGCGGATCTGGGCCGCATCGAACATCGAGGCCTTGGGGTCGACCATGTGCGAGGTGGGCGCGTTGAGGGCGATGCCCGCCTTCACCTGCTCGCTGCCCCAGAACTGGAACGACGTCGAGTCGTCCTGCACGGTCACGACCTCCAACCCGACGCGGTCGCACAGCGCCGCCATGCCGGTGCGGGACAGGATCCCGGTGTGCCGCGGCGCGTCCAGCTGCACCCAGTCGGTGCCGTACAGCAGGTAGGCCGCGCTGGAGGGCGTCGGCATCCGCACCAGGATCCGGCCCCGGTCGCTCAGCAGGTCGCGGGCCTGGGTCAGCGACTCGGCGGGGTCCAGCACGTGCTCGAGGCTGTGGTGGAACATGACGACGTCGTAGGCCCCGGTCATCTGCTCGAGCTCGCGGCGGAGCAGGGTTCCGCCGGTGTCGAAGGTGCGGTCGCCGGGCGCGAACGGGTCGACTCCGGTCACGTCGGTCATGCCGCCGAGCCCCAGGGTGTACACCAGTGCGCCCGACCCGCAGCCGACGTCCAGGACGGCGCTGGAACGGCCGCCGGGCAGTCCGGTGAGCGCAACGGAGCGAAGCAGCGAGACGAGGGTGTGGTATTGCCGTCGACGGACCAGCGTGGTGGTCGCGGACACCAGCCGCCCGCTGCCGAAGAGCACCGACCGGGCGGTGAGGGTGGCCAGGGCCCGAGCCGGTTGGCTCCCGATCACCCTCTCGGGGTCGAGGTCCACCGAGTAGTAGTCATCGGGGTAGTAGGCGCCGAGGTCGGCCGGCACCTCGGGCAGCCAGAGCGTGCTGCAGCCGCCGCACTCGGCATAGCTGAAGACCTCGTGCTGGCCGAACATCATCTCGGTGACATCCAGACGGCCGGCCAGGTCGGACGACGTGCAGGCCGGGCAGGTGAGCGGGCTCGTCATGGTCGCGAGCCTAGTGGCCCGCCGGGGTCGCCCGACGAGGCCGGGACGCGGCCTGGTGGCGTAGGCTCGGGCGGCACCGCCCGCAGCACCTCCTCGGGCGGTCGCGCCACGAGTGGGGTCGTCCCCGATGACGCAGGAGAGGAGCCAGACGGTCGTGCTCGAGCGGGGCAAGGCGGTGTACGCGCGACGCGAGGTCCTGCGGACCCTCGTGGTGCGCGACCTGCGGGTGCGCTACGCGCAGAGCGTGCTCGGGTACGTATGGACGATCCTGGACCCGCTGCTGATGTCGCTGATCTACTTCGTCGTGTTCGTCCATATCCTCAAGCGCGGCGACCTCGGCCACCAGCCGTACTTCCTGTTCCTCGTCCTCGGGCTGCTGTCGTGGCAGTGGTTCTCCGGCTCCATGAGCGACACCTCGCGGGCGCTCATCCAGGAGTCCAAGCTGGTTCGCTCCACGAACCTGCCCCGGGAGATCTGGGTCGTCCGGGTGGTCGCGTCCAAGGGTGTCGAGTACCTACTGTCGCTGCCCGTGCTCGTGGTCTTCCTCGTCGTCTACCTGGTCCGGGGCGAGGCCCACCTCAACGGGTGGCTGGTGCTCTTCCCGCTCGGGCTCCTGCTGCAGGTCATCGCCCAGGTCGGGCTGGGGCTGATCCTGGCCCCGGTCACCGCGCTGGTCACCGACACCCAGCGTGTGGTCCGGATCTTCCTGCGGATGCTCTTCTACCTGACCCCGGTGATCTACGCGGGCCGGCTGGTGCCGCCGCCCTACGACAAGATCACCTGGATCAACCCGATGACCGGCATCCTGGAGGCGATGCGGGCCGGCTTCTTCGCTCACGACACCCTGCCCATCGTCTGGGGCGCGATCGCCGCAGCCGTGGTCATCTCGGTGCTGCTGCTCGTGGTGGGCTCGTGGACCTTCAGCCGGCTCGAGCGCGCCGTCCTCAAGGAGCTGTGATGAGCGCCGAACCGACCACCACGGCCGCTCCCACGACGGAGCCGGTGATCTCCGTGCGCGACCTCGGGATCGAGTTCTACCGGTCGCGTCGGCGCAGGCTCAGCCTGCGCGAGATGGTCTTCCACGGTCGCACCGGGACACCGGCCCAGACCTTCTGGGCGCTGCGGGAGATCTCCTTCGACATCCACCCCGGGGAGGCGGTCGGGCTCGTCGGTGGCAACGGTGGCGGCAAGAGCACGCTGCTCAAGATGATCGCCGGGGTGCTCCTGCCGGACGAGGGCTCGGTGGCCGTGCACGGCGGGGTCGCCCCGCTCATCGAGCTCACCGGTGGCTTCGTCAACGAGCTGACCGCGCGCGACAACATCCACCTCACCGCGGGGCTGCACGGGCTGAGCAAGCAGCGCATCGAGGAGCAGTTCGACGACATCGTCGCGTTCGCCGGCCCAGAGGTGCGGGCCGGCCTCGACATGCCCTACCGACACTTCTCCTCGGGCATGAAGGTGCGCCTGGGGTTCGCGGTCGTCACGACGCTCGACGAGCCGATCATCCTGGTCGACGAGGTCCTCGCGGTGGGGGACAAGGCATTCCGTGAGAAGTGCTACAAGCGGATGGAGCAGCTGCTCGCGGACGGACGCACCTTGTTCCTGGTGTCGCACTCGGAGAAGGACCTCAAGCGGTTCAGCACCCGTGGCCTCTACCTCCAGCGGGGTCGGCTGATGATGGACGGCGAGATGAACGAGGTGCTCGCGCGCTACAACACCGACCTGGCAGCGGGGACGTGACCGCGCCGGAGGCGCTGCGGGCACCGCCTGCGCGGGCAGTCCACGGCCACACTGCCGGGGCGACGGTCGTGGTGCTGGGTCCGGCCGACCCCACCACCCTGGACGCGGTCCGCCAGGTCTGCGGCACCGAGCCGGTCGGGCTCGACGGTGCCACCGCCGACATCCTGGCCCAGCTCGCCGAGCTCGCCGGCCAGTCGGAGACCGTCCCCCTCGTCGTCGTGGACGGGTCGCTGCGCCTGGAGCTCCCCGGCCTGCTCGACGTGCTCGACCGCCCGGCCCTGACCACTGCGGCCCTCACCGTGCCCGGCGCCGACGTCACCCTCGGGCGAGGGCTGGTCGCCCGGGCCCGGGTCGGTGCCGACTCACGCCTGCTGGAGTCCGCGTCCAGCTCCTGGCACCAGGTGGGAGGCCCCACCCACGCCCTCGCCGGCCTGCTCCGCGTCGGAGCCGGCGACCGGGCCGAGGCCGGCCGCGTCTGGGCGGCCGCCGCGCAGTGGGCAGCGCAAGGACGACACGGGGGGCCGGCCCGGGCCCTCGACCTGGCCACCGTCGCCCTCGTCCGTGGCGGGTGCAGCGTGCGCAGTGCGCCGCTCGGCCCGTTCACCTGGCAGCGCTCGGTCGCCGGTGCGCCCGGCGCCTCCGGCGACGGCTGGGCCCAGCGCCTGCGTGGCGCCTCGCGCGGAGGCGACGGGTTCTTCTCGACGTATGCGGTCCGGCCGCTGTCCCGGCGCCTGACCGCGGTCGGGCTGCGTCACGGCTGGTCGCCCAACGGAGTGACCGTCGTCAGCCTCGCCGTCGGTGTCCTGTCGGCGCTGCTCGTGGCCACCGGGTCGCGCTGGGCCTGGGTGGCGGCTGCGGTCCTGCTCATGCTGGCACTGGTCGTCGACTGCGTCGACGGTGAGATCGCCCGCTACACCAGGCGGTTCAGCGCACTCGGCGCCTGGCTCGACGGTGTGGGCGACCGGGTCAAGGAGTACTCGGTGTTCGCGGCGCTGGCGCTGGTCGCCACCCGCCACGGTGACCCGTCGTGGGTGCTCGGGATCGCCGCGATGGCGCTGGTGACGGCGCGCCATCTCGAGGACTACGCCTATGAGCGCCGCCTCGGGCCGTCGCGGCAGAGCCGCCCGGCCCGGCTCGACCTCGACGCCTGCGAGGACGGCCACCCCGGCGCGGTGGCGCTGCCGACGGCGCCCCCACCGCGGGCGGCGGCCGTGTACTGGGCCAAGAAGGTCATTCACATGCCGATCGCCGAGCGTTATCTGCTGATCGCGCTGGGGCTGCTCACCTTCCGCCCCCGACTGGTCCTGTGGGCGATCGTGGTGACCGTCACCCTGGCGCTGGTCTGGACCCAGGGCGGCCGGACCGCCCGCGTGCTGCTGGGCCGGGACCCGACCTGGTCGGCGGTGCAGCGTCCGCTGCGGCCCGGCGACCTCGACGCCCAGGTCGACCCCGGACCGCTGGGCACGCTGGTCGGCCGGCTCACCACGGCCCCGGTCGTCGTGGGCCTCGCCGCTCCCGTGCTGTGGCTGGTGGCCGCCGTACTGGTGTGGCAGCACCACCCCGGGGCGGCCGTGGTGCCCGTCGTGGTCGGGCTGCTCCTGACCGCGGCCGGGTTGCGCCCGCCGCTGCACCATCGCCTGGCCTGGCAGGCCCCCGCCGCGATCTGGGCGGTCGAGGCCCTGCTGGTCGCCGCGGTCGTGCACTCGGCTCCGGCCGCAGGAGGCGCGGCCTACGCCTGGTTGGCGGCGGTCGCCTACCACCGCTACGACGTCGTGTACCGGCTGCGTGACACCGGCCAGGTGCCGCCGTGGTGGCTCGGTCAGGTCGCGGTGGGTGCCGAGGGCCGGATCCTGCTGCTGACCGTGCTCACCTGGCTCGCGCCGGGCTCGGTCACCGCCGTGCTCTGGACCGGTGCAGCCCTGCTCACCGTCGTCTTCTCGACCGAGTCCGCCCGTGGCTGGGTCGGCTGGACCGCACGCACCCGGGAGACCACGTGACCGCGCCCGCCCACGACCCGACCGACGACCACCCCACCCTGGACCAGCTGCGAGCGGTCGTGCAGCCACCGGAGCACATTGCCCGGTACAACGCCGAGCACTGGGCCGGCGCGCTCTACCTGCGCCATCTCAGCCTGTACGTCACCCGGGCGCTGCTGCCGACCGGCGTCACCGCCAACGGCGTGACCTGGCTGATGACGGTGGTCGGGGTGGCCGGAGCGCTCGCGATCCCGTTCGGTGTGCTCGCCGGGCCGCTGGTCGCCGCCGTCGCGATGCAGGTCCAGGTCCTGCTCGACTGCAGCGACGGTGAGGTCGCGCGATGGCGGCACCGCTTCTCACCGGCCGGGATCTATCTCGACCGCATCGGTCACTACCTCACCGAGTCGGCCATCCCCGTCGCCATCGGGCTGCGCGCCGACGGGTACGCGCTCGGTGACCCGCTGCGCGTCGGGGGCTGGACGGTGCTCGGCCTGCTGGTCGCCGTCGTCGTGTTGCTCAACAAGGCCTTCACCGACCTGGTCATCGTCGCGCGCGCCAAGAGCGGTCGCCCGCTGCTCGAGGACGTCCAGGCGACGGCGACCTCACGGGTGTCGGGGCTGGCCGCGATCCGTCGGGCCGCTGGATACCTGCCGTTCTTCCGGGCGTTCGTCGCGATCGAGGCCTCGCTGCTGGCCCTGGCGGCCGCGCTGGTCGACACCGTCCGCGGTGACCTGGTCGCCACCCAGGTTCTGGTGGTGGCGATGGTGCCGTTGATCCTGCTCACCGCCGGTGGTCACCTGCTCGGGGTGCTGACCAGCCGAAGGCTCGACTGATGGCAGCGCCGGTCCGGGTCGTGCAGTGGGCGCAGGAGCGCGGCGAGGTCGGCGGCGTGAGCACGAGCGTGCACGGCCTGACCGAGGCGCTGCGGCGCGAGGGCGTGCGGGTCGACTACCTCGACACCGGCTCGCTGGCGCGCGCGCTGCGTGCCCTGCCCCGGCTGTGGGGGCCGGGGACCGCCCACCTGTTCCACATCACCCGGCTCTGGCGGGCCGAGGTGATGGCACCGGTGTTCGCGGCCCTGCCCGGCCGCACCGTGCTGGTGCTCCACTCCGGGTCCACCCGTGAGCAGGTGCAGGAGCGTTCTGGGCCGGCCCGCCGGCGGCTGGTGCTCGCGCTGCACGCCTACGACCGGATCTGGGCGGTCAACCAGCAGATCCGCGAGGTGCTTCCCGGGGACCTGGCCGACCGCACGACCGTGGTCAACCCGTGGGTGCCCTCGGCGCTGGACACCACGGTGACCCTCCCGCGGCAGCCGCACCTGCTGGCCGTCGCCACCAACGCCGGCCAGGCCCACTACAACGCCGACCTCGCGGTGGAGGCGACGCGGCTGGTCCGCCGGTCCTGGCCGGACGCCCGGCTGCACGTCCTGGCCTACGGCAGCGACGGCCCGCTGCTGGCCGGGCTGCGCCGACGGGTCGCCGCGGAGGACTGGGTCGACGTGGACTTCGACCTCGACGCCGGGCAGGTCGCCGAGGCGCTCGGGGAGGCCGCCGTCCTGCTCAGACCGACCTCCTGGGACGGCGACTCGGTGATCGTCCGGGAGGCCATCGCGACGGGTACCCGGGTGGTCGCCAGCGACGTCTCGCCGCGCCCGCGGGGGACCGAGCTGGCTGCCCTGGATGCCGAGGCCTTCGCTGAGGCCGTGCTGCGCGGAGGTCGCCCGAGCGACGGGGCCGGCGTCGTCGAGGACAGCATCCTGTCCGCCGCGACGATGCTGGTGCAGGAGCTGGCCGGAGCCGGCGACGTTCCCCAGGGGCCCGACCCGACCCCGGCGCGACGATAGGCTCGCTCGACCGTCAGCCCGACGCGCGCCCCACCCCCGAGGAGAGCCAGTGAGCACCCGCACCGTCATCACCTTCGGCACGTTCGACGTGCTCCACGTGGGACACATCCGGGTGCTCCAGCGAGCCGCGGAGCTCGGCGACCGCCTGGTCGTCGGGGTGTCCGCCGACGCGCTGAACATCGCCAAGAAGGGGCGCGCCCCGATCTTCTCCCAGGACGAGCGGCTGGAGATCATCGGCAGCCTGCGGACCGTCGACGACGTGTTCGTCGAGGAGAGCCTGGAGCAGAAGCGCGACTACATCGTGGCGCACGGGGCCGACGTGCTGGTGATGGGGGACGACTGGACCGGCAAGTTCGACTGGGTCAGCGACGTGTGCGAGGTGGTCTACCTGCCGCGGACCCCGTCGGTGTCGACCACGGGGCTGATCGAGCACATCGCGACGATCGCCCCTTCGGCCGATGGCTAGCCGATTGGCGTGACTGGGAGCATGCTGGTGCGATCGGCCCCACTCGCCCCCTTTTTCCTCTGGAGTCCCTGATGTACCTGCGCCGCACCGTCCTTGCCACCGTCCTCGGTGTCGCAATCCTCGGTTCCTCCGCACCCGGCGGGCTCGCCCTGCCCTCGCCCGGCGCCGCCGCGGACGGGACCGTCCCGAGGACTGTCAGCTCGGCGCCGGTCGCCGCGGCGGCGGCCACGCTGGACTCGGTCACGCTCAGCGGACGCGGGTTCGGCCACGGGCGGGGGATGTCCCAGTACGGCGCGTACGGCGCGGCCACCCGGGGCCTGTCGACCTCCTCGATCCTGTCGTTCTACTACCCGGGCACCTCGACGGGCAGCATCGGCGACCCCTATGTGCGGGTCCGGCTCGACGCCCTCGGCTCGGGCGGGCCCCTGGTCGTCAACGCGACCGGGCTGACCATCAGCAACGCGGCGCGCACCTCCGGGACGTCCTCCACCTCGACGACCGACCGCTACCGGGTCATCCGCGACGGCGCCGGTCTGACCCTGCAGCGCCGCACCAACGGCGTGTGGGTCACCACCGGGGTGACCCAGTTCGTCCGCAGCACCTCCCCGATCGTGTTCAGCAACAGCTCCCTGCAGGTCAAGGTGCAGCGCACCAGCTCGCTGCGCACCTATCGCGGGTCGTTGTCGACGACGGCGTCGGGCGCCGGCATCCAGACGGTCAACCGCCTGTCGATGCAGAACTACCTCAAGAGCGTCGTGCCCTCGGAGATGCCCACCTCGTGGTCGTCGGCCGCCGTGCAGGCGCAGTCGGTCGCCGCGCGCACCTACGCGGAGCGGTACCGCACCCGTCAGCCGTCGGGGTCGACCTATGACATCTGCGACACCACCTCCTGCCAGGTCTACAACGGGTACGCGGACTACACCCTGTCCGGCACCACCACCCGGGTCTGGGAGGACAGCCGGGGGACGGCCGCGGTCACCGCGACGGCAGGCCAGATCCGCACCTCCGGCGGGGTCCCGATCCTGGCCGAGTTCGGGTCGAGCAACGGCGGGCGGACGGTGTCGTCGACGTTGGCGTACCAGGTGACCAAGGACGACCCGTACGACGGTGCAAGCCCGAGCGGGGCGCAGACCTGGCAGGTCACCGTGTCCGGCGAGCTGGTGGAGCGCGCCTACCCGCAGATCGGTGCCCTCACGTCCGTGACGGTCACCGCCCGGTACAACGGCGGCACCTGGGGTGGCCGCGTGAGCACGGTCGTCGTCAGCGGCACCGGGGGCTCCGCGACCGTCAGCGGGGGCTCGTTCCGGGCCGCGCTCGGCTTGCGCAGCGACTGGTTCACGGTCACCTCCACAAGCTGAGCTCCACGCGCTGACCTCGCCGAGCTGACCTCCACCAGCTGATCTCGGCCATCTGGACAAGCCGCACCTCGTCCGTTCAGGTGATTCTGGAGAACGACATCGCTGTAGTTCAACGACTCTTCTTGTCACGACCGAACGCGTTCTGACACAAAGGGATCCACATGGTCCTCATGAGTCCGGTGTGACTCGTCAGGCGCATGTCGGCCTGTGCCCGGAGACGGTAGCCCCGCGCGCAGGTGACTGCTGGCGGCCGCCCTCGGTCGCCGCCCCCTGCCCTGCCCTGCCGCGCCCCCCTCCGCCCAGCCCCTGACCGGAAGCAGTCTCCTCGTGTCCCTCGCGTCCCGCTCCCCGCTCGCTCTCGCGATCCCTATCGCCCTGGCCCCGCTGCTCGTCGCCGGCACCGCGGTCCTGACCCCGATGGTCGCCCACGCCGCGACGCCGACGGTCAAGGCTCCGCCGACCAAGGCCCTGCCTGCCGGTCTGGACATCGCCGCGTCCTACCAGGGCCAGACCACCTGCTCACCCACCCCGAAGCCGGGCACCCTGGCGTTCGCCCAGCTGATGTCCAGCCACTACGGCCTCGGCACCGCGGCCTACGGGATCTCCCGCTCGTGCGACAGCGGGGTGACCGAGCACTCCGAGGGCCGGGCCTACGACTGGATGGTGAACTCCGCCGACGCCCAGCAGAAGGCCGTCGCGGACTCGGTCGTGGCGTGGCTCTCGGCGCCGGACAGTCAGGGTCGACCGGGGGCGATGGCTCGGCGGTTCGGCATCATGTACATCATCTGGAACCGCAAGATGTGGCGGGCCTACGACCCGGCCCGCGGGTGGGCACCGTACGTCGGCACGAGCCCGCACACCGACCACATCCACTTCAGCTTCAGCTGGGACGGCGCCTACCAGCGCACCTCGTGGTGGACCGGTGTGCCGCTCTCCGTGGCCGGCGGTCCGGTGCCGACCACGCCGACCGTGCCGACCCCGAGCCGGCCCGTCCCCGTCACCGGATACCCGACGCTGCGCCAGGGCAGCCGCGGCAGCGACGTCGTGCTGCTCCAGCGGGTGGTCAAGGTCGGCGCGGACGGGGCCTTCGGGCCGGTCACCGACCAGGCGCTGCGTGCGTGGCAGGCCAGCAACCACCTGCCGGTCACCGGCGTCGCCGACGGCACCACGTGGTACCAGATGCTCACCCTGCACCTGGTGCCCGCCCGGGTGAAGGTGCCCGCCCCGGTCTCCCGGCCGACCCTGGACCGGCCGGCCCCGCGCACTTCCAACGCGCCGGCCACCCCCCGGGCCGGCGCGCCCGGCGTGGCCACGGTGTCGACGACCACGGCGTACACCGCACTGAAGGGCACCACGCTGCGAGCCGGCTCCACCGGGACCGGGGTGCGCGTCCTGCAGCGAGCACTCGGGGGACTGGTCGTCGACGGCTCGTTCGGGTCGGCCACGGGCACGAAGCTGGCCGCCTACCGCCGGTCGGTCGGGCTGGCGGCCGTCGCGGTCGCGGACCGCGCTGTCTGGGAGGCCCTGGAGCGACGTGACCATCCACTGCTGAGGTACCGCACGACCGTGCTGCGCAAGGGGTCGACGGGTGTGGCCGTCACCGCCCTGCAACGGGCCCTGCGGGTCGGCGCGGATGGCTCGTTCGGGTCGGGCACCGAGGCCGCGGTCAAGGCCGTGCAGCGCCGGGCTGGTCTGAGCCAGACCGGGGTGGTCGCCTCACTGACCTGGCAGGCGGTCGAGGCGCGGCTCGCCTGAGGTGTGCCCGACGCAGCGTCCGATGTAGCGCCCGATTCAATGCCCGATTCAATGCCCGATTCAATGCCCGATTCAGTGCCCGACTTAGTGCGACCCACCGGCCTCAGCCGAGGTCGTGGGTGACGCCCTCGGACCTCAACCGGCGCGACAGGTCGACGTCCGTGGCGGCCCCTCGCGAGAGCACGACGGACCCGTCCATGGCCCAGGCCGCGAGGACGGTCCGCAGGAAGCGGGCGGTGCCGGCGTCCCCCCGGGTGTGGATGCGGCTGCCGGTGGGCCAGGCCGCGACGGGCACGACCGTGCCGTGGTCGACGGTGCCGTTGCCCGTGCGCAGGGCCGGGTCGGAGTCGGCCGGGTCGGTGAAGGCCATGAAGGTGTCACCGTAGGACGACATCTGGCGGGCCTCGTCCACCACGCCCGCGGGCACCGGAAGCGCCGCCGACCGGGCCAGCGCGGCCAGCGTGACCAGGACGGCGTCCTCGGCGTCGGCTGCCGTGCGTGGGTCGCTGGTGACCACGAGGTCTCTGGGCCCCTGGTCGACCGCGACACAGCCGCCGACCTGCCACACGGCCATCGCCCAGTACACGGTGCGCCAGTGCGGGGGCAGGTCGAGCCGGACCGTGGTGCCCGGGTGGCAGTCCCACTCCTCCTGCAGTGCGTTGGCCGCCTTGTTCACCCAGTTCACGACGACACGGGCCGACAGCTCGATGCGCTCACCCTGGGTCGGGCCGGGCGAGTCGTCGTAGCAGGTGATCCGAGGGCGGCCTGGATCTGACCGCAGCACGTCGGCGAGGACGTCGGCAGGGGTCGGCACTCGCACACTGTAGGGCGGTAGCGTGCCGGGTGTGAGCCGTCTTGCGGAGACGCCGGTGTTGCGTGGCGAGGTGGCCTCGGGGGTCCTGCTCCAACGCGCCGTGCTCACCGCTGCGTTGTGGGTGGTGTTTGCCTCTGTTGTCGCCGGATTGCTCTCACTGGCGGGGATCTGGGAGCCGACTGTCGCGCTGCCCGTCCTCGCGGTCGCAGCGGCTCTGGCCTATCGGATGGCGGCCGCCGTGCCCGACGCGCCGATGCCGGTGTGGTCGGCCGTGCTGCTCGTGGCGCTCACCGTCGGCTTCGCCGGTTGGGCGGGCGCGACCCACTCCGAGCAGGTGCTGCCGCGGCGGGACGCGGGCAGCGTCTTCCAGTCGGCGCTCGACCTCGCCGAGCGCCATACCCGCCCCGTGGATGTGGGGGCCGACGACGTCGGCGGGGCGCGGGTGCTGCAGGTCGACGGGATCACCGTGCAGAGCCCGGCCTTCTACAGCGTGGGCACGCCCGCCGAGCCGGCCATCGAGCCCCAGTTCCTGATCGGCCCCGCGGCCCTGACCTCGCTGGGACAGTGGGTGGCCGGGCCGACCGGGATGTTCTGGGTGCCGGCGCTCGCGACGGCGTGGGGGCTGCTTGCCGTCGGTCTGCTCGTCGGGGCGACGATCGGTCCGCGCTGGGCTCCGGTGACGGTACTCGCGTGCGGGCTCTGCTTCCCGCTGCTGCGCGTCGCGCGTTCGACCTACTCCGAGCCGTTCGCTGTGCTGGTGCTCGCGGCGGGCCTGCTCGCCCTGGTGCGCGCGGCCGCCTCGGCGCAGGCTGTCCTCGACCCCCCCGTGCCACCCCCACCTCGGACGTGGGAGACCTCTGGTCGTCCTGGCAACCGCAGGTCTCCCACATCCGGGGTCGAGCGGGTGGTGGGCGAGCGGGTGGGGGTCGAGCGGGCGGGGCTGGTGGCGGGGATACTGGTCGGCGGTGCCGCCCTCGTCCGGCCGGACGCCCTGCGGGAGACGCTCCTGCTGGCGGTCGTACTCGGCCTGGCCGCGGCGCAGCGACAGGCCTACGCGCGACCGGCCGCGGTCGGTACCGCGGCGGCCACCGTGGTGGCCGCCGCGATCGGGCTGCTGGTGTCACGGTCCTACCTCTTTGACCTCCGGGCCTCGCTGGTGCCGCTCGTCGCGCTGCTGGTGGTGGTCGTCGCAGGCGTACTCGTCGGGGTCCGGCTGGCGCGCGGTGCGGGCGGGGCCGTCGGGGGCCGACGGATGCCACTGCTCGCCCAAGGTTGGCTCTCCCGGACCATCGGCGCGGTGGTGGCCCTGGGGCTGCTGGCGCTGCTGACCCGCCCGGCGTGGCAGACCGTGCGCCAGTCACCACTCGACCCCGGCGCCCGGGTCGTCGCCGCACTCCAGCTCGCCCAGGGGCTGCCCGTGGACGGCGGTCGCACCTATGCCGAGGCCACCGTCGGCTGGCTCGCCTGGTGGGTGGGGTGGCCCGCCCTGGGTCTGGCTGGGCTGGTCGCCGTCCTGGCCTCGGCCCGTGCGGCGCAACGCTGGTCCGAGGCGCAGGCGCTGCCCGCGTGGTCCGGACCCCTGCTGGTCGGACTGGGCTCCACCGTCCTCACGCTGTTCCGACCCGGCATCACCCCGGACCACCCGTGGGCCGACCGCCGCCTGCTGGTCTCGCTGTGCCTCGTCGTCGTGCTGGTGGTCGCGGCCACCGCCCACGTGTCCGGTTGGGCCACCCGGCGGTTGCCGGTGGCCGCAGCGCCCGCGCTGACCGCAGTGCTCTCCCTCGCGCTGTTGGCTCCGACGGCCCTCGCGACGTGGCCGCACCGCGCTGAACGCGTCGAGCTGGGGTCCTGGGACGCAGTCGCAGGGGCCTGCGCCGCCTTCGAGCGGGGTGACGTCGCGCTCCTGCTCGACGACCGCGCCGCGAACGAGTGGACCCAGGTGGTGCGGGGCCAGTGCGGTGTCCCGTCCCTTGCGACCACCGCGACCTTGCGCCGTGACCCCGAGGCGCTCGCCGCCTCGACCGCCGAGGTGGCGCGCCTCGTCGCCGCGTCCGGTCGCCGGCTGGTGCTGGTCGCGACCCGCTCCACGGCTGTGCTCGACAGTGTCGGCGCCGAGGCGGTGCGCGAGGTCGTCGACCTGACCGTGCAGGAGGACCCGAGGCTGCTGGAACGGCGGCCCGAGCGCCTGGTGCCGCTCGCGGTCACGATGTGGGTCGGGACCCCGCGCGGGTAGGCTCGGCCCGCGATGACAGAGCAGACCAGGACCGACCTCTCCGGCACACCCGGTGACCCCCTCCCACCGGCACCGACCGAGGTGATCCCGACCGGCAGGGCGGTCGTGGACGCCACGACCGCGCCCGCCCAGGTGCCGACCGCGCAGTCCGGGAACACTCCGGCCGGCGAGGCCGGCGATGTCGGCGATGCCGGCGATCCCGGCGATGCGGACCAGACCGGCGGCGGCCTCGGGACGCGCCCCCACGTCACGGTCGTACTGCCCTGCTACAACGAGGCCGCGCACGTCCTGCAGGAGATCGACCGCATCTCGGCGGCGATGGACGCCAGCGAGTTCGGCTACGAGATCCTCTGCATCGACGACGCGTCGACCGACGACACCCTCGAGGTCCTGCACGCCGCCGCGCTGCAGTACCCGGCGGTCCGGGTCATGCCCTTCCGCCGCAACGGCGGCTCCGGCACAGCCCGCCGGATCGGCACCCAGCAGGCGCGCGGCGAGATCGTGGTGTGGACCGACGCGGACATGACGTATGAGAACGAGCGGATCCCCGAGCTGGTCCGGATCCTGCGCGACGACGACTCCTACGACCAGGTGGTCGGGGCGCGCACGACCGAGGAGGGCACCCACAAGTGGGCCCGGGTGCCCGCGAAGTGGCTGATCCGCAAGATCGCCGAACGGCTCACCAACCAGACCATCCCCGACCTCAACTCCGGGCTGCGGGCGTTCCGCCGCGAGGTCTCCCTGCCCTATCTGCGGCTGCTGCCGCCCGGCTTCTCCTGCGTCACCACGATCACGCTGGCCTTCTTGTCCAACCAGCACGACATCAAGTACATCCGGACGAGCTACGCCAAGCGGGCGGGGGAGTCCAAGTTCCACTTCGTCCGCGACGCCTACCGATACATCCTGCAGGTCCTGCGGATGGTGATGTACTTCGACCCGCTCAAGGTCCTGATGCCACCGGCGTTGTGGCTGTTGGTGATCGGGCTGGTCAAGGGTGTCGTCGACATCGTCCGGTACCACGCGTTGTACTTCCCGGCGAACACCGTCCTGCTCGTGGTCAGCGGCATCATGATCGGGTCCCTGGCCCTGCTCGCCGACCTCGTGGTGCGGTCCCGCGATGGCGCCTGACCTGACCGAGCGCGACGTCGACCAGGTCCCCGCGACCGAGTTCGGAGCCAGTCTCAAGGTCGCCGTCGTCGGTCCCAGCCATCCCTACAAGGGTGGCGTCGCGGCGCACACCACGATGCTGGCCCACCACCTCGCCGAAGCCGGCCACGACGTCACGCTCGTGTCGTGGAGCCACCTGTACCCGAGCCGGCTGTACCCGGGTGAGCAGGCGGTCCCCGGCGGCACGCCGGACGTCGAGCCGTTCCCGCGGACCGTCCGCGCCCTGAGCTGGGCCCGCCCCGACACCTGGGTGCGCACCGGTCGCCGCCTGCGCGGCGTGGACGCCGTCGTCGTCGTCCACGTCATCCCGGCTGTGGTGCCCGCCCACCTCGCGCTGATGGGCGCAGCCCGCTCCGGTCCGGGGCCGGGCCCGCGCCTGATCGGCATCGCCCACAACGTGCTGCCCCACGAGGAGCACTCCGGCGACGCGGTCCTGGTCCACCAGTTCCTGCGCCGGCTGGATGCGGTGATCGTGCACAGCGTCGACGAGGGCTCGCTGGCCCACTCGCTCGGGGCACCGCACGTCTCGGTCGTCGGCATGCCGCCGCACCTGCCCGGCGGGCCACCGGTGGACCGGCCCACCTATGACGGCCCGGCGCGGCTGCTGTCCCTCGGCATCGTCCGTGACTACAAGGGCGTCGACCTGCTGATGCGGGCACTGGCCCAGGTGCCGGGGCCACGACTGACCGTCGCCGGGGAGATGTGGGGTGAGGCGGGTGAGCGCGTGCGCGACCTTGCCGAGGACGAGCGTCTGCGCGACCGGGTCGAGGTCCATCGCGGTTATGTCCCCGCCGACCGGCTCGCCCCGCTGCTCGCCTCGCACGACATGCTCGCACTGACCTACCGGTCGGCCACCGCCTCCCAGAACGCACTGCTGGGTCGGCGGCACGGGCTCGCCGTGCTGGCGTCCGACGTCGGCACGTTCGGCGCCCAGGTCCGCGACGGGGTCGACGGCCTCCTGGTGCCACCGCTCGACGAGGGCGCGCTCGTGTCCGCGCTGGAGAAGGTCGCCCAGCCCGGCTATGTCGAGTCGCTACGGGACGCCGTGCGCCCACCTGACCTGGCCGGCCCGTGGGCGGCCTACATCGGGGCCATCGAGGCGCTCGCGGCCGCAGAGCCGGCCGAGACCGGGGTCGGCGGCGCCGACGAGGACCCCGTGCCCGACATCGGTGTCGCCCCGCCGGCGCCCGGGCTGGTCGGCCGGGTCAGGCGTCGCGCACGATCGGCGCTTCCGCTCGTCCGGTCGACGGTTCCGTTCTCCAGCAAGGACATTCCCGACTGGGTGCGGGCCTCTGACGTCCTGGCCGACGCAAGCGAGGCGGATGAGGCGAAGGACCTGGCCCGCCAGATCGGGCTACCGCGCGTGGGGGACCGGGTCGCGGCGTGGGCTGCGCTCGGCGCGCTCGCCGCCATCGTGAGGGTGCGCGACGACGGTGGACGCAGCGCGGTCATCGTGGACGAGTCCGGGCCCCGGTCCCCGCTGTCGCGGTGGGCACGGTCGATCGGCTTCGCCCCCGTCGAGCTCGAGCTGAGCGGCACGCGGTCCTCGATCGCGGTGCTCGACCTCGACACCGCTTCGCTCGACGTGATCACGCGCCTCCACCCGGGGGGGTGCGACGCGGACGACGTGGACGAGACCCTGAGCCAGGCGTCGTGGGCCCTCCGGTCCGGCGGGCTCCTCGTCCTCACGGTCCCCGTCGGTCCGCCCGGGGCGGAGGGCGCGCTCGGCCCCGGTGACCTCCGCGGGGTGCTGGCCCGCGCGAGCAGCCTGGACTTCGTGCTGGTGGGTGACCTCGACGGCGACATCACCGCACGGGTCCGCCGGGCCGCGGACGTCGCCGTCGAGACCGACACGGCCTATGGCGTCCTGCGCCTGACGCTCCGGCGTCGATGATGTCCAAGCGGCGGACCCTGGAGGTGCTGCGCGCCGTCCTGGCGGTCATCGTGCTCGCCGCCGTGGTCTATGCGGTGGCCCGCAACTGGACCGACGTCCGCGGCTATCTCGGCCGGGTCGGACCGGGCTCGGTGGCCGCCGCGGCGGTCGCGGCCGCGGTGTCGCCGGTGCTGACCATGCTGGGCTGGCGGGTGCTGCTGGCTGACCTCGGCTCACCCCTGCACGTCGCGCCCGCCGCGGGTGTCTTCTTCGTCGGTCAGCTCGGCAAGTACCTGCCCGGCTCGGTCTGGAGCATCGTCGCGCAGGCCGAGATGGGTGCCGCCCTGGAGGTGCCGCGTCGCCGCACCACGGTGGCCGGTCTCCTCGCGGTCGGCATGGCCGCCCTGACCGGGGTGATCGTGGGGGTGCCCGCGCTGCCGGCCCTGCTGACTCGGGAGGGGGTCGACCATGTCGGGTGGTGGCTGGTGCTGCTCGTACCGCTGGTGCTGCTGGCGCTCTGGCCCCGGGTGCTGAACGCGGTCATCGACCGCGGGCTGCGCCTGCTGCGCCGCGAGCCGCTGGAGCACGCCCTGTCCGGGCGCGCCGTCGTCCTCACCGCGACGCTGTTCGTCGCCGCGTGGCTGGCCGCCGGTGTACACGCCTGGGTACTCGCCCGTGCCATCGGTGGTGACGAGATCCCCTCTGGGCCACTGCTGTTCGCCAGCCTGTGTGGTTTTGCGCTGGCGTCCTCACTGGCGATGTTCAGCGTCGTCCTCCCGGCCGGGCTGGGTGTCCGCGAGGGCCTGCTGGTGCTGCTGCTGACCCCCTTGATGCCGGGTCCGGCCGCCGCTGCGGTCGTCGTGCTGTCGCGGTTCCTGGTGACCGTCGTGGACGTGGTGTTCGCGCTCGCCGGCTGGCTCTATGCGCGGTCCCACCACCTGCTGCGTGAGCGGGCCCGCGCGACCGCGGGTCCCGCGTGAGTCGGGCGTGAGCTCCCGCCGAGACGTTCGGGCACGTGGGGTGTGAGGTCGGGCACGGGGTCCCCGGCCGACCGGCTCAGCCGTCGTTCACCTTCGCTGACCTACGCTGGCGCAGTGGACTCCCAGAGTGACGCAGCCGCCGGGCCGGACCGCGCCGCGCGCGGTGAGCAGCTCGCCTACTCCGAGCTCATGGCCGCCATGCTCGATGAGGAGAAGCGGCGCACCAAGGCCGCCAAGTTGATCGCGGTGGTCCGGCACGGGCTGGGCCGGGAGGACCTGGCCGGGCTCACCGCCCTCGACGTCGGCTGCTCGGCCGGGTTCATCGCCGACGAGCTCGCGTCCGCGGGTGCCCGGACGATCGGGGTCGACATCGACGAGCCCGGGCTGACCCTCGCGCGGGAGCGGTTCGGCGGCCGGGTCGACTTCCGGCTGGCGCGGGGGGAGGCGCTGCCGCTGCCCGACGCCTCCGTGGACGTGGCGGTCCTGAACCACATCTACGAGCACGTCGCCGACCCTGAGGCCGTGGTCGCCGACATCCATCGCGTGCTCAAGCCGACCGGTGTCCTGTATCTCGGGCTCGGCAACCGGTTCGGCGTCATCGAGCCGCACTACCGGCTGCCCTTCCTGTCGTGGCTGCCGCGCGGGCTCGCCGACCGCTACGTGCGCGCGACCGGTCGGGCCGACCGCTACTACGAGCAGTTCCGCTCGCGGTCCGGTCTGCGGGAGCTCTTCACGGCCTACGACGTCTGGGACTACACGCTGCCCGTGCTGGCCGACGCGCACGCCTTCGCGGGCGGTGACGTCGTGCCCGAGTGGGTGGGACGGATCCCCGAACCCGCCCTCGCCGCAACGCTGCCCGTCGTGCCGACCTACATCTGGCTCGCGTTCCGGGAGCCGTCCCGCCCGGCCGGGCCGACCCTGCGGGTCGCGCCGCGGCACCTCGGCTGACCCGACGCCTCAGGCGGCGCCCGGCTCCTGGGTGTCGCTGGCCGGGTGGTCGGTGATGAAGGTGTCGACCGCCGCGCCGGAGAGGTCGCCGCAGTACTGGCGGTGGGCCGAGGCCTTGGACCAGTGGACCAGGGCGTACGGCGTCTTGGCCGGCAGGTCGCCATAGCTGGAGTCCCACTCGACGGCCAGGAACTTGTCGCCGGCGGCGGCCTGGCGGTTGGCCTGGGCGACGACGTCCTGGATGAGGTCGGTCTTGCCCCGGGCGGCGTCACCGTCGTACCAGAGGATCGTGTAGCCGTGCTCGAGGTTGTGCACCAGGGTCTCCACCGCCGGGCGGTCCTCGGCGGAGTACCAGTGGCGGTCGCCCACGGCCGGTGAGGCGAAGTGCTCACCGTGCGACGGCGGCACGGTGTCATAGGTGACCTTGTTCTTGTCCGGCTGGTCCGTGCCCGGGCCGACGTGCTGACCGGTGCCCGCCGCGTCGTCGTCGGTCACCGCCCCGCAGCTCGCGGCCGACGCCGAGACACCGAGGCCGGGCAGCGTCTGGGACCTGGCGTCCTGGATGGCATAGGTGATCACTCCGCCGAGGGCGAGCAGTAGCACCGCGCACCCGGCGACGATCACGATGACCGTGCGGCGCTCCTTGGCCTTCTGCTCGTTCTTGGCCGCCTCGAGCCGGGCCTTGCGGTCGGTGCTGGTCTGCTTGTTGGCCACGGGGCGTCCTTGTCGTCCTGGGTCTGGTCCGCGCCGGGGGCTGCGTCGGATCACGGTGAGTGTACGGTCCGATGCTGGGCGGACCGCCGCGGGTGACGGTGCTCCACGACAGACTGCTTCCATGTCCTTCACCCACCCGGCCCCGGCGGTGGACCCGGTGCCCCCGGACGGCGAGCGGGTGTGGCGCCCGGGCTGGCCGATCCAGGTCGGCGCGATCGTCTCGGTCCTGCGCCGTGGTGGTGGGGACCCGACCTCGCGGGCCGACCGGGGCGAGGGCTGGTGGTTCGCGCTGCGCACCCCGACCGGACCCGTGACCCTGCAGATCAGTGAGCGCCCGCGGCTCGGCGAGGTGCACCTGCGCGCGTGGGGTGCGGGAACCGACTGGATGCTCGAGCACGCGCCGATGCTGCTCGGGGCGGACGACGACCCGGCGGGGTTCGAGGTCCACCACCCGCAGGTCGGCGAGTCGCTGCGCCGGTACCCCGGGTGGAGGGTGCCGCGGACCGGGCTGGTGATGCATGCGCTCGTCCCTGCGGTCATCGAGCAGAAGGTCACCGGCCAGGAGGCGTTCGGTGGCTATCGCGCCCTGGTGCACCGGCACGGTGAGCGGGCGCCGGGGGAGGGGGGCCGGAGGGGCATGTGGGTGGCACCCGATGCCCGCACCTGGGCGCTCCTGCCGTCCTGGGAGTGGTTGAGGGCCAGCGTCGACGGTGGCCGCTCGACCACCGCGGTCCGCGCCGCCCATCACGCGGGGCGGCTCGAGCAGTGCACGACGCTCACGTGGGAGCAGGCCAGCGCCCGGCTCCGCGCCGTCCCGGGCATCGGGGTGTGGACCGCTGCCGAGGTCGCCCAGCGGGCCCTCGGCGACCCCGACTCGCCGAGCTTCGGCGACTACCACGTCGCCAAGAACGTCGGCTGGGTCCTCACCGGCACCCCGGTGGACGACGCCGGCATGGCTGAGCTCCTCGCGCCGTATGCCGGGCACCGCTACCGCGTCCAGCGCCTGTTGGAGCTCCACGGGGGGACGCGACCCCGTCGCGGACCCCGCATGCCCCCCCGGAACCACCTGCCCACGCGCTGACCGCCCGGCCGCGCCTCGGCGGGTCGCTCGGCGGTTGGTCGGCTCGGTCGCTCGGCGGTTGGTCGGCTCGGTCGCTCGGCGGGTTGGTCGGCTCGGTCGCTCGGCGGCTCGGCGGCTAGAGAGCCCGGCGGGTCGCTCGGTCACTCGGCTGGTCTACGAGTCCCAGGCGATCACGGCAGTGGCACCGTCGCGGCGCACCACCACGCCGGCAACCCGCTCACCCCACAGCGCCGCTTCGAGCCGGGCCACCGCGCGGCCCACCTCATAGGCGTCCTCGCCGGTGACCCGGACGTCGGACCGTCCGACGTCCACGGCGACGTCGGGACACCGGTGCAGCGCGACCGCGACGGCGCGGGACACCCGGTCGGCGACCGGCTCGGGCTCGACCGAGGCGATCCCTGCCGCTTCCGACGCGGTGCTGCCCGGCTCGATCCCGAGGCTGGCCCGCACGGCCTCTGCGGTGCCGTAGCCGAACCAGTCGGTCGGGCCGGTCCGCACCAGGTCGCGGGCGCCCTGCCCGGTGGCTGAGCCCGCCCCCGCGTCGAGGTGGATGCCCGCGCCGCGGACGAGCGCCGCGGGCAGGCCGTCGGCCTTGCCCTTGACCAGGTCCGCGGCGGCCGCGAGCTCGTCGGCGACCGCGCGGGCGGTGACCGTCAGCTCGCGCCCGTCGGCGTCGGTCGCCCCGCGGAGGTCGTCGATCACCATCACGCCGTCGGCGCCGAGGGCGAAGTCGGTCTGGCCCGCGCGCCAGGGCCGGCCCGCGGTGTCGCTGAGGACGACCCCCACGCGGCGGTGGGCCACGCCGAGGGCGCGTCGCAGGTCGGCTGCTGCGGCATCGGGGTCGGCCGGGAGCGACAGCGCGCCACCCGAGCCGGTGTTCGAGGCGTCGACCCCGGCCGCGGCCATGACCGGTCCGGCGACCGCCTCCACGACGCGGGTCAGCCGGTCACCCGTGCGGCGCTCGGCGACGACCCGACGGGTGTCGGCGACCACCAGCTGGTCTCGCGCGAGCTCGTCCGCCGCGACGGCCCGCAGTCCGAGGGCCTTGGACACCACCTTGCTCGACACCACGAGGACGTCGCCGTCCTCCAGGGCCAGTCCGGCGCGGTCCAGCGCGCCCAGCAGCTCAGCCGCCAGGTCGGTGTCGGTGGTGACCTCCGGCAGGCCGGGCAGGGGATGGATGACCAGCACGTGAGAACCGGACCTACCGCGCGCCGCGCAGCTCGAGCGCAAGGTCCAGCGCAGCACCTGCGAGGTCACGGGTGGCGTCGGGGTCGGACATGAGCAACGGGCGCGCCCGGACGGCGTACCGGTGGCTGGCGGGCAGGGTCGACTCGTCACCCTCGGCGACCAGCCAGCCGTCCAGGAAGTCCTGGTACAACCCGGCGACGGCTCCGGTCGTCGACGCCAGACCGAGCACCGCGAGGCACGCGTCGGCGTGACCTCGAACCGGCGCGCCGGACACCAGCGGAGAGACCCCCACGACGGGGGCGGTGCTCCCGCGCAGGGCGTCCCGGATCCCCGGGACGCCGAGGATGATGCCGATCGAGACCACCGGGTTGCTCGGTGGAAGCAGGATGACGTCGGCTCCGCGCAGGGCGTCCAGGACCCCGGGCGCGGGGATGGCGCGGTCCATGCCGACGGCCACGAACCGGCTGGCGGGCACCGCGGCCTGCAGGCGCACCCACCACTCCTGGAAGTGCACGGCCCGGCTCTGGCCGTCCTCCTCGAGTACGACATGGGTCTCGACCGGGGTGTCGCTCATGGGCAGCAGGGTCACCCCGAGCCCGGGAAGTCCCCACCGGGAGGCGAGGCGGGAGGTGACCTCGGAGAGGGAGACGCCCTGACCCAACCACTGCGAGCGGGCGATGTGGGTGCCGAGGTCGAGGTCGCCGAGGCCGAACCACTGGGGCTGCAGGCCGTAGGCGTCGAGCTCGCCCTGGACCCGGTGGCTCTCCTCCGCCCGGCCCCAGCCCTGACCCTCGTGGATCCCCCCGCCCAGGGTGTACAGCAGGGTGTCCAGGTCGGGGCAGACGCGCAGCCCGAACAAGGTGATGTCGTCACCGGTGTTGCCGATGACCGTGAGCTCGTGGTCGCCGCCACGTCGCTCGAGGTCGGCGAGGAGCCCCCGCAGGAACCGGGCTCCACCGACCCCGCCGGCGAGTGCTGCGATGCGCATGGACGCGAGTCTGCCAGTGGTCAACGGCCGGTCTGCGCTCGGTAGGGCGCCGGCCACGGGTCGGGTCGAACCCGGCACACCCATCAGGTCCCGACCCAAGAAGAGGGATCGACTAGCAGATTTCGGCTTGACTTCGAGGGTATGACACGCGTGTAATTCCCTTGGTGTTATTGATCGCGGCCGAGGGTCGTGAGCCGCGGTCACGAGCATCAAGGCCCCCGATGCAGTCGACTGACCGCGCAGGGGGACTCGGGTCGAGGAGGAGTCATGAACGAACTGCAGCTCATCGTGACCGATGAGGACGGCGAGGAGGGCGCGCTCTCCTGGCAGGAGCGGTCCCTGTGCGCCCAGACCGATCCGGAGGCGTTCTTCCCGGAGAAGGGCGGCTCCACGCGGGAGGCCAAGAAGGTCTGCGTCGGGTGCGACGTGCGGTCGGAGTGCCTGGACTATGCCCTGGCGCACGACGAGCGATTCGGCATCTGGGGTGGCCTGTCCGAGCGGGAGCGCCGCAAGCTGAAGAAGCGCGCGGTCTAGCCGGCCGCGGCCGGCAGACCTCCCGCATGACGCTGACTCCCGTGCGCGCCCACGACAGCGCACGCCCTCACAGCCCCTCACCCACGGTCACGGTGACCGCGGTCCTGCTGCTGGGCGCCGAACCACCCCGCCCCGCGCCGGACCGCGACGGCTCCGATCCCCTCGCGGGTTCGGTCGTCCCGCTCCTCGACGTCCTCGCCACCACGCTGGACGCCCTCGCCGACCAGACCCATCTGCCCGAGCGGCTGGTCGCGGTCGTCCCCGGCGGCGATGCCCAGGTCCTCGCGCTGCTCTCGAGCCACCGGATCCGGCGGGCTGTTGCGACCGTGGTCACCCAGGTGCCCCACGGGCACCGCCTCGGCGACCAGGTGCAGGCCGCCATGGACGCCACCCCGGACGCCCAGTCGGCCGTGGCCCACGCCGAACGCGGTGGAGGTGGTGCGGGCGCCGGGAACGGCACCCACCGCACCGAAGCGCTGGCGCCGGTCGAGCACCTCTGGTTCCTCACCGCCGACAGCCGACCCGACCACGACGCCCTCGCGCTGCTGCTGCAGGCGGTCCGCAGCAGCGAGTCGGCCGCGATCGCCGGTCCCAAGCTGGTCCAGTGGGACCGACCGGACCGGCTCAGCGCGGTCGGCGTGCAGATCACCCGCACCGGCCGCCTCATCCCCGCGCCGCCGGTGGGCCAGCCCGACCAGGGCCAGTACGACCGGCGGGCCGACGTCCTCGCCGTCCCGCTGCCCGGGCTGCTCGTCGAGCGACAGCTGTACGCCGCCCTCGGCGGCTTCGACCCGACCCTGGGCTCGACCGCGGGTGCGGTCGACCTCGCGTGGCGCGCCTACCTCACCGGACGCCGGGTCGTCGTCGTGCCGAGGGCCCGGGTCGAGTACGGCGCGTCCGACCTCAGTACCCCGGCGAGCCGGCGGCGGCAGCGCGGACGTGACCGCCGACAGACCCGACGGGTCGCGCTGACGCGGTGCTCGCTGCTGGTCGCGCCGTTGCTGGCCGCGTGGGTGGTGGCCAGCAGCCTGGTCGCCGCGGTCGCGCTGCTGCTGGCCAAGCGTCCGGGTCCGGCCTGGACCGAGCTCGCCGACGCCGGGTCGATCGTCAACCCGTGGCGCACCGTCGCCGCGCGCCTCCGGTTCCGCTCGCGGGCGGGCAACCGGATCCGCCGCCGCCACCTGCACGGTCTGTTCGTGACCAGCCGGGTCTCGGTGCGCACCACCTTGGACCTGCTCCAGGACGTCGTGCTGCCGGAGACGACCTCCGCGGAGGTCCTCACCGCGCCCGACACCGCCGAACCCGGCCCGGTGGATGAGCAGTCGCAGGACCTCAACGTGATGACCACCTCGGTGGTCGCCCGCGGCCTGCGCAACCCGGGGTTCCTGGCCGCGCTGGTCGCGTTCGTGGCGGCTGCAGCCGCGACCCGCACGTGGCGGGGGAGCCCGGTCGGCGCGCTGCGCACCGGCCTCGCCGGGGGCGAGCTGACCCCGGGCCGGTCGGACGCCGGCGGGCTCTGGCACGCGTGGCTGGACGGATGGCACGGGGCCGGTCTCGGTGCAGCAGCCCTGCCCGCGCCCCACCTGCCGGTGGTCGCCGGGGTGGCCTGGGCCCTCGAGCACCTGCCCCTCGTGGACACCGACGGGTCCTCGGTGCCGATGGCCGTCTCGCTCCTGCTCGTCCTCGCGCTGCCCCTCGCCGCCGTGTCCGCCTACCTCGCCGCGCGCGTCGTGACCCGCTCCCGCACCCTGCGGGCGGTCGCTGCCCTCGCGTGGGCGTTCAGCGCCGTGGCCACCACCGCCGTCGGTGGCGGTCGGCTGGGTCCGGCGCTGGCCGCGGTGCTGCTGCCGGCGGCCGCGGCCGGGATCGCGCGGGCGGCCTCCCGCCGGGGCGCGGCGACCGCGGCCTTCGCCGGCGCACTCGCGGCCACCCTGGTCGTCGCGCTGGTCCCCCTGCTCCTCCCCGTGCTGGCGCTGGCCGCGGTGGTGCTCCTCCTGTTCGGCAGGGGGGCCGCCCGTTGGCGCGCACTGCCGTTCCTGGTCGTTCCCGCCGTGCTGCTCGGTCCCTGGCTGCTCGCTGCCCTGCGCGACCCGGTGCTGCTGCTCGGGGGGCCCGGCGCCACCCAGTGGGGCAGCCCCGGTGCCCGACCCTGGGAGCTCGCGCTGCTCCACCCCGGCGGTCCGGGCGGATACCCGGTCCTGCTGAGCGTGCCGCTCGTCGCGGCGGCCGCGCTCGGCCTGCTGCGAGCCGGCCGCGGGGCTGCGCAGTGGTCGTTGGCCGGTCTTGCCGTCGTCGGCCTCGCCGGTGCGGTGGCGGCGCCCCAGGTCCTCATCGGTCGGGTCCCCGAAGGTCAGGCCGCTGCCGGCGCGCCGATCACGGTCTGGTCCGGCGCGCCCCTGCTCGTATATGCCCTTGCCGTGGTCGTCCTGGCCCTGATGGCGGCTGCTGGCCTCGCCCGGACCCGGACTGCCGGTGGGTGGGCCGCAGTGGCCCGTATCCCGGTGGTGGCCGCGGTGACCGCCGCGGTCCTGGCCGGCGCCGGTTCGGTCGCCTGGCTGGGGCTCGGCACCCAGCTGCGCACGTGGACCGACCCTCGTCCGGCGGTCGCGATCGACCAGGCCGAGGGGCCGCTGGCCAACCGCATGGTCGTGGTGACCCCCGGGACCGACCGCTACACCTACAGCATCGCCGGGCGCGAGGTGACCGATGTCGCCCGCGGCGTTCCCGCTGCTCCGCTGCTCGTGGAGCCGCTCCTGGCCCGATCGATCTCCCACGCCCTGTCGCCGTCAGGAGCGAGCAGCGAGCGACCAGCCGAAGGGCTCGCGGCGCTGGGCGTCGGGTTCGTCGGCCTGCACACCGCGACGAACAGTCCCGAGGTGGCCACGCTGGACGCGACGGCCGGGCTCTCCCGGCTCGGCTCGCGAGAGGGCGTCATCCTCTGGCGGGTGCTGCCCGAGAGCGAGGGGGTCTCCGGCCCACCGCGGGTCCGGGTCGTGAGCGCCGCCGCCACCGCGAACGGCTCCGGGGTGCCGGTGCCGGTGTTCGGCGAGCACGCCACGACCGGTGTCGCCCTCACTCCGGGGCCCGACCGCACAGTCGTGGTGGCCGAGCCCGCGGGCTGGGCCGACCACGCCGTGGTGCGGGCCAACGGTGTACCGATCTCGGCCACGTCCGGCACGGGGCGACCGACCTATGCGATCCCGGACGACGCCACGCGGTTGAGCATCTCCGTGCCGCCGACGAATCCGCGCTGGAGCATCATCCAGGGGATCCTCGCCGTGACCGCCGTGTTCCTCGCGCTGCCCCTCGGGCGGCGCCGCAGGAGGACGTCATGAAGGTCTCACCCCTGGCCGTGCTGCGCACCGTCGTCGGCGTCGCCGCCTGCGCGGGGGTCGTGGTCGCCGCCGCGTCCGTGCCCGCGCTGGACCTCGCACCGTCCCGACCCGCTGCGGAGTCCCCGGCCGAGGCGACGCCGCTGACCAGCGCCACCGTCGTGTGCCCGGGACCGGAGCTGCGCGGCGTCGAGGGCCTGGCCGACCGTCCGGTCGACGTGGTGGTCCGCGCGGCGTCAGCGCCGGAGTCGACCCTGAGGACCCTCGACGCGACACTCGACCCTGCGGGTGACCCCGGCACCCTCACCGTGGCCACCCTCCAGGACGCCAGCCAGGCGGGGGCGGCCGTCACCGGCCGCGGCCTGGCCGCTGCCGGTCCTCGCTCCAGCGGCGCGCTGTCCGCGACCGCGACGGGAGCGCTGGCGCCCGGCCTGGCCGCCGCCCAGCAGTGGCAGGTCGACTCCGGTGAGGACCGCAGCCTCGGGTCGGCGCCGTGCGGGACCGCCTCGGCCGACGCGTGGCTGCTCGCCGGCGGGGGACAGGCCGGCCGCCAGGAGCGGCTGGTCCTGACCAACCCGTCGGCCAACCCGGTGACCGTCGACGTCACCGTCCACGGCACCCAGGGTGTGGTGGACAGTCCCAACGGCCGGGACCTCGTCGTCCCGGCCCAGGGTCGCGCCACGGTCCTTCTCGACAGCATCGCGCCCACCGAGACGGCGCCCGCGGTCCATGTCATCGCTCGGGGCGGCGTCGTCCACGCCGTCCTCAACGACTACTGGCTCGACGGCTCGGTCCCGGCCGGCGCCGACGACGCCGCACGGTCGGCCCCGCCGTCGCGCGAACAGGTCATCCCCGGCGCAGCGGTCCGTGGTGCGGCCGCGGTGCGGGTCGCGGTCCCCGGCGGCGACGAGGCCGTCGTCCAGGTGCGGGTGCTGACTCCCGAGGGCCCCCGAGCGGTGCCGGGTGCCGGGGTGGTGCGCGTCGCCGGTGGGAGCACGATTGACATCACCCTCACCGGGCTCCCGGAGGCCGTGTACGGCGTGCAGGTGCGCGCCGACATCCCGGTGGTGGCCGGGGCCGTGATCACCCGTCGGGCCTCGGCCCGGGCGGTCGGTGACCTCGCCTGGGCTCCCTCGACCACGCCCATCCAGACCGTGGCCGGTGCCCCGCTGGTCGCACTGCGTGGCGACGACCCCGTCCGCACGGTGGCGCTGGTCGCCACCGGCGGCAGCGTCTCGGCCGAGGTCGTCACCACGGCCGCGGACGGCACGGCGACGTCGACCCGGCTCGAGGTTCCCTCCGACACGACCACGTCCCTCACCGTCACCGCGGGCACCTCGGTCTGGGTGCACCGCACCAGCGGCGAGGGCGACCTCCGTGCGGCTGTGGTCGGTGGTGTCACCGCTGGTGGTGGTGAGCTGGTCACCGTGCTCCCGCTGAGCGACTCCCGGCTCACGACGACGGCGGCGCGGCTGCTCCAGGTCGATCCCTGACCGGTACGGTCTCAGTCGCGCCCGAAGCGCGGGTCGAGGTCCTCGGGGGACCGGCCGAGCAGGACGGCCACCTGCTCGACCACGACCTCGTGCACCATGGCCGCCAGCTCGCGGCCGTCCAGTGCGCGACTCTCGAGCGGTCGGCGGTACACGACGATGCGGGCCGGGTGGCCCCCGGTGGCCGGGTACAGGCGCCCGAAGGCGACCTCGTCCGGCGCTCCCGGGGTCGGCTCCGGGGGGATGTCCTCGACCGCGAAGTCCACCGTGGTGTGCCGGGCGAGGTGCTGCTCCATCCGGGCCGCGCTGTCCAGCACCAGGTCATCGAACCGGTCGCGCCTCGAGCCCATGGCGGGCACCGACGGCCAGGCCAGCGGTCCCCGTACACCGCGTCCGTGCCGGTCGCGGGACCCCGCTGCGCGCCGGCGCGCGGGGACGTCCGAGCGGCGCTGAGGGGGTCCCGTCACGAGGTCGGGCGGAGGGCCGTGCGGGGCCGGACGGAGGGCCGGGCGGGGATCGGTCAGCCACGTCGCCATGCTACGGCGCGCCAGCGGGGGGCTGTCGGCGCCGAGGCATAGGGTCACAGCGTGAGCCTGACCCGCAGGTGTTCCCGCACGGCGTGCACGCGCACGGCGATCGCGACGCTCACCTATGTCTACGCCGAGTCGACCGCGGTGCTGGGTCCCCTCGCGACCTACGCCGAGCCACATACCTATGACCTCTGCGGCCAGCACGCCGGGCGGCTGACCGCCCCGCGGGGTTGGGACGTCGTCCGGCTCTCGGGGGACTACCTCGAGCCCGAGCCGGACACCGACGACCTGCTGGCGCTGGCCGACGCCGTCCGGGAGACCCGTCCGCCGAGCCCGCGCTCGACCGCCGCCCGCGAGGCGATGGAGCGTGAGGCCGGCTCCGGGACCATGGAGGTCACCCGCCGGGGCCACCTCCGGGTGCTGCGCGACCGCTGAGGGCGGAGCCGGCACGGGTGCCGACCACCGTGGAGCCCCCTGCCACGCGACCGGCGACGAGCTCGGTGACCCGAGCCGACCCGAGCCCACACCCGAGCCCACACCTCAGCCCACTAGGGTGCTGCGGGTGACCACCACGCCATCGGACCCCCCGTCCGACCGCCGCGGCGAGGTCCCTGACCTGTCCGAGTTCGTCAAGGCCTACGACGTCCGCGGGCTCGTGCCCGACCAGCTCAGCCCCGTGGTGGCCCGCGCGCTCGGCTCGGCGTTCGCGACCGAGATCGCGCTCCCCGCAGGTGCGACCGGGCTCGTCATCGGCTGGGACATGCGCCCCTCGTCGCCCGAGCTGAGCCGGGCGTTCGCCGACGGCGCGATGGCTGCGGGTCTCGACGCGACCCTGATCGGTCTCGCGAGCACCGACGAGCTCTACTACGCGAGCGGTGCGCTGGACCTGCCCGGCGCCATGTTCACCGCAAGCCACAACCCGGCGCAGTACAACGGGATCAAGCTCTGCCGGGCCGGGGCCCGGCCGGTGGGCCAGGACACCGGACTCGGTGCCGTGCGCGACCGGGCGCAGGCCCTGCTCGAGGGCCGGGTCTTCGAGCCGGAGGCCGCGGCCGGGTCACTCGCCGAGCGTGACCTCCTCGGCGACTACGCCGCCTTTCTGCGAGGTCTGGTCGACCTCTCGGGCAACCGCCCGCTGCGCGTCGTGGTCGACGCCGGCAACGGCATGGCCGGCCACACCGTGCCCGCGGTCCTCGACACGGCCGCGGGGCTCCCCGCCCTGCCGCTGGAGGTCATCTCGCTGTACTTCGACCTGGACGGCACGTTCCCGAACCACGAGGCGAACCCCCTGGAGCCCGAGAACCTGCGCGACCTGCAGGCGGCCGTCCTCGAGCACGGCGCCGACCTCGGGCTCGCGTTCGACGGCGACGCCGACCGCTGCTTCGTCGTCGACGAGCTCGGTGAGCCGGTCAGCCCGAGCGCGGTCACGGCAATGGTCGCCCTCGCGGAGATCGACCGCGAGATCGCGAGCGGCACCGCGCCGGAGGACATCTCGGTCGTCTACAACGTGATCTCGTCGGCGGCGGTCCCGGAGGCCATCGCCTCGCGGGGCGCCCGCGGTGTGCGGACCCGGGTGGGGCACTCGTTCATCAAGGCCGAGATGGCGCGCGAGAACGCAGTGTTCGGTGGCGAGCACAGCGCGCACTACTACTTCCGCGACTTCTGGTTCGCCGACACCGGCATGCTCGCCGCGCTGCACGTGCTGCGGGCCCTCGGGGGGACCACCGACGCGACGATGAGCGCGCTGGGTGCCGCCCACACGCCGTACGCCGCCTCGGGCGAGATCAACTCGACCGTCACCGACGTGCGCCGGGCCACCGAGCGGGTCCGCTCGTGGGCGGGCGCCCAGGGCGCCTCGGTCGACGGCCTCGACGGACTCAGCGCCTCGGTCGAGGACGGCGGGCCGCGCCGTCCGGGCCGGTGGTCGATCAACCTGCGACCCTCGAACACCGAGCCGTTGTTGCGGCTCAACGTCGAGGCGGCGAAGCAGAGCACAATGGAGCAGGTCCGGGACGAGGTCCTGGCCCTGGTGAGAGGAGAGCCATGACCGGTCCCACCAGCCAGCCCGAGGCGATCGAGCCGTGGTTGCGCGAGATCCTGCGGTGCCCCGCCTGCCTCAGCGAGCTGCGGGACGTCGACGACGCGCCCGGCGGTCCGGGACTGGCCTGCACCAGCGCGACCTGTGGCCTGGTGTACCGCATCGACGACGGTGTCCCGGTGCTGTTGGTGGACGAGGCCACCCGGCCCGCATAGGCCGGCCCCTCACCGCCATGACCCCTCCCCTGGACGAACAGCGCATCGACTCCGACGAGGCGATCGCCGCCGGGGACCCGCGGGGCATGCTGCGTTCGCTGGCCACCGCTGGAGCGCAGATCCGCGAGGTGACCACCTTGGCCCTCGAGGGCGGCATCGACCGTCTCACCGGCGGGGAGCGGCCGCGCTCGGTCCTGGTCGCCTCGCTGGGCGGGTCCGCGGTCGTCGGCGACATCCTGGACGCGCTGGCCGAACCCGGCTCGCCCGTGCCCGTGACGACCCGCAGCAACCTGCCGCTGCCCGGGTGGGTCGGACCCCTCGACCTCGTCATCGCCGTCTCGCTGTCGGGCCGCGCGCCCGGACCGGTCGCGCTCGCGGCCGAGGCGGCCCGCCGTGGCGCGGCCCTGCTGACGGTGGGGCAGGCCGACTCACCCCTGGCCGACGTGTGCGCCCGGGCCAGAGGGATCCACATCGACCCGGGCCGCGGGCGGACCAACTCGCGGACCTCGCTGTGGGCGCTGCTGACGCCGGTCCTGCTCGGTGCGGGACGGCTGAACCTCGTCGACGTCGACGAGCAGGTGCTGGCCGACGCGGCCGACCGCCTGGACGAACAGGCTGACGCGTGCCGCCCGTCCTCGGAGTCGTTCGTCAACCCGGCCAAGCTCATCGCCACCGACCTGGCCGAGGGCGTCCCCGTGATCCTGGGCGACGGTCCGCTCAGTGGTGTCGCCGCGGCCCGTGCCGCCTCGATGATCGCGCGCACGGGACGGATGCCGGCGACCTGGGGCGAGCTGCCCGACGACGCGTCCTCGGTGGTCGCCTGCTTCGACGGCCCGTTCGCCGCCGCGGCTGTCCGGCCGGTGGCCCGCCGCGACCACGACGACATCTTCGCCGACCCGTTCCTGGACGGTCCGCCCGCCCCACGGCTGTCACTGCTGGTCCTGCGTGACGCACTACCGGACCCGATGACCGCGGAGGCGGTCGCCGCGCACGACCTCGCCGAGGCCGTGCTGTCCTCCGCGCGGGAGACGGGCGTCCGGGTCAGCGAGGCGACCGCAGGTCCGGGGCACGCACTGGTCCGCCTGGGCGGACACATCGCCCTGGTCGACTTCGCCGCGACCTACCTCGCGCTCGGACACGGGCTCGACCCCGCGACCTCACCCCATGTGGCCGACCTCCGCGAGCGCGCCGGCAGGTGACGGACACCGACCGGCCACTGGTCGACCACCTCCCTCCGGTGGGCCAGCGCGACCCGGATGCGCTCTTCGACGCGTTCGGGCAATGGGCTGCAGGACAGGGGCTTTCGCTGTATCCGGCGCAGGAGGAGGCGCTGATCGAGGTGATGACGGGGTCCCACCTGATCCTGTCGACCCCGACCGGGTCGGGCAAGTCACTGGTCGCCGCCGGCGCCCACTTCGCCGCGCTGGCCGACGGGCGGCGCAGCTACTACACGGCCCCGATCAAGGCGCTCGTCTCGGAGAAGTTCTTCGCCCTCTGCGAGCTGTTCGGCGCCGAGCGGGTCGGCATGCTGACCGGCGACGCCGCGGTCAACCCGACCGCACCGATCATCTGCTGCACCGCGGAGGTCCTCGCGAACATCGCGCTGCGCACCGGGCCCGACGGCGATGTCGGCCAGGTCGTGATGGACGAGTTCCACTTCTATGCCGAGCCCGAGCGCGGCTGGGCGTGGCAGGTCCCGCTGCTCGAGCTGACCCGGACCCAGTTCGTGCTGATGTCCGCGACGCTCGGCGACATGAGCCACATCGAGGAGGACCTGACCTGGCGCAGCGGTCGGCCCACCGCGGTCGTGACCTCGGTGCAGCGGCCGGTACCCCTGTCCTACAGCTGGGCGCTGACCCCGCTGCACGAGACGCTGGAGGAGCTGCTCACCACCCACCAGGCACCGGTGTACGTCGTGCACTTCACCCAGGCCGCCGCGTTGGAACGCGCGCAGTCCCTGATGTCGGTCAACGTGAGCACCCGGGCGGAGAAGGACCGCATCGCCGAGACGATCGGTGCCTTCCGCTTCTCGCCCGGATTCGGCCGGACGCTGTCCAGGCTGGTGCGTCACGGCATCGGGGTGCACCACGCCGGCATGCTGCCCAAGTACCGACGGCTCGTCGAGCAGCTCGCCCAGGCGGGACTGCTCAAGGTCATCTGCGGCACCGACACCCTCGGCGTGGGCATCAACGTGCCGATCCGGACCGTGGTGTTCACCGGCCTGACCAAGTTCGACGGGTCCCGCCAACGGGTGCTGAAGGCGCGGGAGTTCCACCAGATCGCGGGGCGGGCCGGGCGGGCGGGATACGACACCTCGGGGTCGGTCGTCGTGCAGGCCCCGGACCACGTCGTGGAGAACCACCGGCTCCTGCTCAAGGCCGGCGACGACCTCAAGAAGCAGCGCCGGGTGCAGCGCAAGAAGGCCCCCGAGGGGTTCGTCAACTGGACCGAGGAGATGTTCGAACGACTCGTCGCTGCGGAGCCCGAACCGCTGGTTCCGCGGATGCGGGTCAGCCATGCGATGTTGCTGAATGTCATTGCCCGCGAGGGAGATCCGTTCCCTGCTGTGCGGAGCCTGATGCGCGACAACCACCAGGACGAGCGCCAACAGGCTCGGCTCTCGCGGCAGGCCGTGCAGATCTATCGGTCCCTGCTGACCGCGGGCGTCGTCGAGCGCCTGCCCGAGCCGGACGGGTCCGGCCGCACGCTACGCATCGGCCAGGACCTCCAGTTCGGGTTCGCCCTCAACCAGCCGCTGTCGACGTTCGCGCTGGCCGCGCTGGAGCTGCTGGACCCCGCCGACCCCGGGTACGCACTCGACGCGCTGTCGATCATCGAGGCCACCCTGGAGGACCCACGGCAGGTGCTGTCCGGGCAGGCGTTCAAGGCGCGCGGCGAGGCGGTCGCGGAGATGAAGGGCGAGGGCATCGAGTACGAGGAGCGGATGGAGCTGCTCGAGGACGTGACCTGGCCACGGCCGCTCGCCGAGCTCCTCGAGGTCGCCTTTCTGACCTATCAGAAGGGTCATCCGTGGGTGTCCGAGGCCGCCCTGTCACCCAAGTCGGTCGTCCGCGACCTGTGGGAGCGCGCGATGACCTTCGGTGAGTACGTCGCCTACTACGGGCTGACCCGCTCCGAGGGGCTGGTGCTGCGCTATCTGACCGATGCGTATCGCGCTCTGCGACAGACGATCCCGGAGCAGGCGCGGACCGAGGAGCTGACCGACCTGATCGAGTGGATCGGCGAGGTGGTGCGCCAGACCGACTCCAGCCTGCTCGACGAGTGGGAGGAGCTCGCCGCGGGTGGCGAGGAGGGGGTCGGGGTGCGGTCGACCGACGTCGGCGCGGCGCCGCGTGGGGTGACCGCCAACGAACGCGCGTTTCGGGTCCTGGTCCGCAACAGCATGTTCCGACGGGTCGAGCTCATGGCGCTGCGCCGCTGGATCGACCTCGGTGAGCTCGACGGCGGGACCGGCTGGGACTCCGGGCGCTGGCAGGAGGCAGTGCAGGACTACTTCGCCGAGTACGACGCCCTCGGCACCGGTCCCGACGCCCGTGGCCCCGCACTGGTGCAGATCACCCGCGAGCCCGGCCGCTGGCTGGTGCGCCAGGTCCTGGACGACCCCGAGGGCGACCATGACTGGGCGATCACCGCCGTCGTCGACCTCGCCGCCTCCGACGAGGCCGGGGAGGCCGTGGTCACCATTGCGGACGTCGCGCCCCTGACCTGACCGCCCTCGGTGGAGCACTCACCCGCCGCCCTTGGCGGTCAACGCGCCCGAGGTCGCTCGCGTGGTCACCTCGAACCGCCGGGATCGGGGAGCGCGAGGGCCAGCTCCTCCGCACCTGGCAGGTCCAGCAGCCCGGCCGCCGGCAGCAGCAGCTTGCTGCCCCGCACACCGCTGCCGATGACGACCGTGCCGGCGGCGACGACGGCCGGGTCGACCAGGATCGGCCAGCCGTCGGGCAGACCGACAGGGGTGATCCCGCCGAACTCCATGCCGGTCAGGTCGACGGCCTCGCCCTGCGGGGCGAAGGAGATCTTGCGGACGTCGAGACGGCGTCGAACCACCCCGTTGATGTCGGCGCGCATCGTCGCGAGCACCAGGACCGCGGCGTACCGGAGCTCACCGGACCGCTTGCCGCAGACCACCACGCAGTTGGCCGAGTGGCCGGGGTCCGAGTCGTAGGCCTCACAGAACGCCGCGGTGTCGGCCAGGTCCGGGTCGATCGGGGAGACCCGGGCACCGGAGACGGCGGGGATGGCCGCAGCGACCGGTGCGGCGAGGAGCGCCCGCCCGGCGACGGTGTCCGCGGGCGCCCAGTGCAGGGATCCCGGTGCGCTCACTGCTGACCGTGCGGGGTCGCCCCGGGGTCCTTGCCGTCCCACCGGTCGAGGTGCAGGACGGTGTCCAGCGGGTCGCGCCGGGCCGGCTTGAAGGTCTCACCGGTGAAGTACGCCGTGGGGATGAGCGCGGCCTGCCGCATCCCCTCGGGGAGCCCGAGCAGCTCGGCGACCTCCTGCTCGTACTTCAGGTGGAGCGTGGTCCAGCAGGTGCCGAGCCCGCGAGCCCGCGCGGCGAGCATGTAGCTCCAGGCCGCGGGGATCACCGAGCCCCAGAGACCGGCCTGGTTGCCCTCGGGGAGGGACGTGGCGTGGATGCAGGGGATGACGAACACCGGGACCTCGGCATAGTGCTCGGACAGCCAGTCCGAGCTGTCACCGACCCGTTCCTGGGTCGCTGCGCGCTGGGGGTCAGCGTAGGCGTTCCCCGCCGCCCGCCCGGCCCGGCGGTACCGGTCGAACGAGCGCTTGTAGTACCCCGCGATCGTGGCGCGCGTGTCGGGATCGGTGACGACCACCCACTGCCAGCCCTGGCTGTTCGAGCCGGTCGGTGCCTGGATCGCGATCTCCAGGCACTCACGGACCAGCTCCAGCGGCACCGGGCGGGTCAGGTCGAGCCGCTTGCGGACGGCGCGGGTGGTGGTGAGCAGCTCGTCAGGGGTCAGGTCGAGGGTGGCCATGGCTGCATCGTCGCACCCGAGGTGGGCCCCGGCGACCCCCCGCCGGGGCACGCCGGTCGCCTCAGTGGGCGGCCGGGGAGCGGCGTCGCCGGATCTGGTGGACGGCCAGCACCACGACGGCGCCGACGACCAGACCGACCAGCGCCGAGCCCACCGTGTTGGTGAGCCAGCCGAGGACGCCGCCGAGCGGCCCGGTCGCGTCGGCGACGGCGTGCTCGAGGTCATGCAGGAGGGCGTACGGCCCGTGCACCCCGAGCTCGTCGCTCCCGAACAGCAGGATGTGGCCGCCGACCCAGATCATCGCGGCGATGCCGACGGTCGACAGCGTGCTGAGCACCCGGGGCATGGCCGCCACCAGGCGTCGCCCGAACGACTGCAGGAACCCGGTGCGTGACTGCGACAGCGACAGCCCGACGTCGTCCATCTTGACGATGAGGGCGACCACGCCGTACACGAGCACGGTGATGAGCACCGCCACCACCGCCAGGATGGCGGCGCGCGCGAGGAACGGCTCGTCGGTCACCTCGTTGAGCGCGATCACCATGATCTCGGCGGAGAGGATGAAGTCGGTGCGGACGGCGTTGCTGACGATCTGCAACTCGTCGGCCACCGGCTCCTCGGCCTCCTCGGCGTGACCCGACAGCGCCTCGTAGAGCTTCTCGACCCCCTCGAACGACAGGTAGCAGCCACCGACCATGAGGATGGCGATCACCAGCCACGGCACGAACTGGCTGAGCAGCACCGCGGCGGGAAGGATGAACAGCAGCTTGTTGCGCAGCGACCCGACGGCGATCTTGCGGATGATCGGCAGCTCACGCTCCGCCGCGATCCCCTGCACGTAGCGCGGGGTGACCGCGGTGTCGTCGACCACGACGCCCGTCGCCTTGACGCTGGCCCGGCCCGCGGCGGCAGCGACGTCGTCGATCGAGGCTGCGGCGGCCTTGGCCAGGACCGCAACGTCGTCGAGCAGGGCGAAGAGTCCGGCGCTCACGGGGTCAGGCTACCCACCCGGTGCTCAGCCGGGCGCGTCCCGGGTGTCCTCGGGGTCCGCCGGTGAGTCAGGGGTCGCAGGCTCGGAGGGACCGCCGTCGACCTCGGTGGCATAGTCGTCCTTGACCGCGTCCCAGGCCTCCATCTTGTCCTCGTCGATGTCAAGGGTGACCTGCTGGGGCGCAGTGTCGGGCATGGGCTCGGTCTCGGGTGTGGTCTCGGGTGTGGTCTCGGTCGCATCGTCGGCTCCTCATCGGCGCCTGCGTCCGCAGGCTCACTGTCAGGAGTACCCGGCTCAGCGCGTCGCCACACCGGCGATCCGCGCTTTCGGGCGGGCGCGCGCTAGACTGGGCTCACCGCCGGCGCGGGTGATACCCCGCTCTCGTGAACGCCCAGAAGGGCTGCGCCGGGTCTTCCATCAGACACGTCGAGGCTGCGCCGTCCACCAGGACCGCCGCCGACAGGAGAACTTCCCATGTCCACTGACACCGTGACACCCGACACCGTGACCTTCGAGTACAAGGTCGCCGACCTGGGGCTCGCCGAGGCCGGCCGCCACCAGATCCGACTCGCCGAGCACGAGATGCCCGGCCTGATGAGCCTGCGCGAGGAGTTCTCCGGCTCGGCTCCGCTCCGGGGCGCCCGCATCGCCGGCTCGCTGCACATGACCGTCCAGACCGCCGTGCTGATCGAGACGCTCACCGCCCTCGGCGCCGACGTGCGCTGGGCCTCCTGCAACATCTTCTCCACCCAGGACGAGGCCGCCGCAGCGGTCGTCGTCGGGCCGCAGGGCACCGCGGACGACCTTCAGGGTGTCCCGGTCTTCGCCTGGAAGGGCGAGACCCTCGCCGAGTACTGGGACTGCACCGAGCAGATCCTCACCTGGCCCGCGGACGAGTCCGGCTCCACCGGTCCCAACATGATCCTGGACGACGGTGGCGACGCCACCATGCTGGTCCACAAGGGTCGCGAGTGGGAGATCGCCGGTCAGGTGCCCGCGACCACCGAGGCGGACACCGAGGAGTTCGGCGTCTTCAAGGAGCTCGTGCGCCGCACCATGGCCCAGGACGCGCAGCGCTGGACCACGGTCGCCACGGGAATCAAGGGCGTCACCGAGGAGACCACGACCGGTGTGCACCGGCTGTACGAGCTGGCCAAGACCGGCGACCTGCTGTTCCCGGCCATCAACGTCAACGACTCGGTCACCAAGTCCAAGTTCGACAACAAGTACGGCTGCCGCCACTCGCTGCTCGACGGGCTCAACCGCGCGACGGACGTCCTCATCGGCGGCAAGGTCGCGGTCGTCGCGGGCTACGGCGACGTGGGCAAGGGCTGTGCCCAGGCCCTCGCGGGCCAGGGTGCCCGGGTCATCGTCACCGAGGTCGACCCGATCTGTGCGCTGCAGGCAGCCATGGAGGGCTTCCAGGTCGCCACGCTCGAGGACGTCGTCGGCACTGCCGACATCTTCGTGACCACGACCGGTTGCTACGACGTCATCACCGCCGAGCACATGACCCAGATGAAGAACAAGGCGATCGTCGCCAACATCGGCCACTTCGACAACGAGATCGACATGGCCGGTCTGGCCAAGGTCGCGGGCATCACCAAGACGCAGATCAAGCCGCAGGTGCACGAGTGGACCTTTGACTCCGGCTCCTCGATCATCGTGCTGTCCGAGGGCCGCCTGATGAACCTCGGCAACGCGACCGGGCACCCGAGCTTCGTGATGAGCAACTCCTTCGCCAACCAGACGATCGCCCAGATCGAGATCTTCACCAAGCCCGGCGAGTACCAGAACCAGGTCTATGTGCTCCCCAAGCACCTCGACGAGAAGGTCGCCCGGCTGCACCTGGACGCGCTCGGTGTCCACCTGACCGAGCTGCGCAAGGACCAGGCCGAGTACCTCGGTGTGGACGTCGCGGGGCCCTACAAGCCGGAGCACTACCGGTACTGATCCCGGCCCCTCGGGCGGGTCCGCGCGTACTCGCCGACCCCGCCCGCTGATCACTGCAGATCGATGCCGCCCGCGCCCGCCGCGCGGGCGGCATCGCGCCGCCTGCGACCGGCCGGCGACCCGGCGCGGGTCGACCTTTGGCCGGTGACGGCGGCCCGAACGGCTGATCCGGCCCGGGTGGCCGACTTCCTAGGCTCGACCCGTGATCACCGTGCCCGAGCTGTCGGCTGCCCCCGCCGCGCCGGCCACCGTCCGGGCCCGCGTGACCCCGCCCCGCGACCAGCGCGCCGCTCGCGTCCTGCGCCGGCTGCGCGCGCGTCCCGTGACCTCCTTGGCGATTGCCGGCTCGATGCTGTTCGTCGCCGGGTTCGGGATCGTCGGAGCCGACACCTACTGGCTGGTGGCGCTCGGTGACCACATCGCCCGCACGGGCTCGGTGCCCGAGGGCGTCCCGTTCGCCGCCGCCGACACCAGCGACTGGCCCAACGTGCTGGTCCTCGCCCAGCTGGTCTTCGCCGCGCTCGGCCTGGGTGGTCCCGGCCTGCTGCTGGCCGCTCAGGTGCTCGCCCTCGGTCTGACCGGGATCGGGCTGACCCTCGGCGCCCGACGCCTCGGCGCCCGCGACGCGTCCACCGCAGGTGTCGTTCTCGTCGCCGTCGCCGGGTCGCTCATGCCGCTCGGCATCGTCCGGCTGCAGCTGCTCTCGCTGGTCCCCTTCGCGCTCCTGCTGCTGCTGCTGCGAGCCGAGCACGCCCGGCCGAGCCGCCGCATCTGGCTGCTGCTGCCACTGCTCGCGGTGTGGTCCAACCTGCACGGCGCGGTCCTGATGGGGACCGCGGTCGCCGGCTGCTACCTCCTGTTCTCCCGCCTCCGCCGGCTGCCCGCCCAAACCATGGCGGTCGGGCTCGGAGCCCTGCTGGCCCTCCTCGCCACGCCGGCCCTTCTCGACACGATCCCCTACTACCTAGGGGTGTTCGGCAACGAGGCGGCGCAGCGGGGGAGCGACCTGTGGGCGAGGCCCGACCTGGGTCACCCCCTGGACGTCCTCATGGTGCTGGCAGCGGTGGTCCTGCTGGCTCTGGCTGCCCGTCGCCGCCTGCCGCTGTGGGAGTGGGTGGCCATCGCCGGTCTGGCCGGTGCCACCGCAACCGGCGCCCGGCACGGGATCTGGCTGCTTCTCCTCCTGGCCGCACGAGCCGCTGCCGGGTCGCGTCGGCGGGTCGTCGAGCACGCCTCCACGAGCCAGCCCCTGACCCTCCGGGTCGCCGCGGTCCTCCAGGTCACCGCACTGGTGGTCGCCGCCGGGTCCCTGGCCCTCGCCGGCCTGCGCAGCGACGCCGCCGCCCCCTATGGCCACCACCTGGCCGCCGAGATCACCCGGCTCGCCGACGGGCGGGTCGTCCTCGCGCCGGAGCCCCTGGCGGAATCCCTTGCGGCACAAGGCGCGACGGTCTGGGCTGCCGACCCGGTCGACGCCTTCTCCTCCGTCGACCAGGCTGCGTTCCTCGACTTCCTCACCGACGGACCCACTGCAGGCCGGGCCATCAACGCGTCGGCCGTGGTCGTCGTCCAGGCCGGGGGTCCCACCGAGCGCGCCGCGCAGCGTATCCCCGGGCTGCATCAGCTGGCTTCGCTCGACGGGTTCCGCGTCCTGGTCGCGAGCCCCTGAGGGAGATTGACGACGACGCCCGGACGACGGCTGACGAGCAGAGGCGGACCGAGGGGGCCGGACAGGGAGGGCCGGACAGAGGGGGCCGGAGGCGTCCAGCGACGGCCACGGACCGCCCGAGAGGTCGTGCACCTAAGGGTGAGCCGGCCGAGACGAACGGGTGATCCGGTGAGCCCGTGGCGGTCGGTAACGTGCGGAGAAGCCGTCCGATGCACCTTCTTTCGAGAGCACCCCCCGATGTCCCTCTCCGCGACCACCCTCCGCGCTGCCCTCCTCCGCGTCCCACCCGCCAGGCTGCTGGTCTGGGTGCTGGTCGCGCTCGGTGTGGGCTCCTGGTGGTCGCGCGGCATCGGGGTCGGCTACGACCTGGACGTGTACCTCGCCGGGGGCCGCGCGGTGCTGGACGGCCGGTCGCTGTACGACGGCGCCCTGGTCCACGACCTCCTCTTCACCTACTCGCCGTTCGCCGGCCTGCTGTTCGCCCCCGGAGCCCTGTTGCCCCGCGGGGTCGCGCTCGGGACGCTGACGGCGCTCTCGCTGCTCAGCTATGCCGTGGCCATGGCCATCGGGGGCCGCAGCCTCGGGCTCGCCCGGCACCAGGTCGCGCTGGTGCTCGCGGCCGGGCTCGCCCTCGAGCCGGTCGTGCGCACCGTGTCGATAGGTCAGGTCAACCTGGTCCTGGCGGCCCTCGTGGTGGTCGACTGCCTTGCCCCGACCGGCCGCTGGCGCGGGTTGCTGGTCGGTGCCGCTGCCGGGATCAAGATCATCCCCGGTGTCTTCGTCGTCTACTTCCTACTCCGCCGCGACTGGGCCTCGGCGCTGCGCGCGGGGCTCGGTCTGGGGCTGACGGTGCTGGCCGGCGCGGTCCTCAACCCCTCGGACTCCTGGTCGTACTGGACCGGGGGCTTCCTGGGGATGGGCAAGTTCGGCGACGGCGCGTCCCTGCGGGCCGACAACCAGTCGCTCTCGGCCGCCCTGCTGCGGGTCGTCGGCGCCCAGCAGCTGCCCACGGCGCTCGCCCTGAGCCTCACGGTCGCCTGCGTGGCCGCCGGTGCGGTGGTGGCCCGGCGTCAGCTCGCCGTGGGCGACCGGGCCGCAGCCGTGGTGTCCCTCGGCCTCGCGGCCAGTCTCGGTTCACCGGTCTCCTGGTCGCACCACTGGGTGTGGCTGGCCCTCGTGCTCCCCGTCCTGCTGCGCCGCCGCCTGTACGCGGCCACCTGGACCGTGGGGGTGCTGTCGTTCCTGTGCCCGATCTGGGCGCTTCCGATCGGCAACGGCGCCGAGCAGGCCTATGGCGCGGCCGAGCGCGTGATCTCGGCGGTCTATCCCCTGGCCGGGATCACCGTGCTGGTCGTGCTGTCCACCACCGCCGAAGCCTTCCGGCGGGTCCCTGCCCCGGGCGCTGCTGTGCGCTCCGGGGTGCTTCCGGAGCCGGCTCAGCCGGCCTCCCACGTGCCCGCGCCGTCGGCGTCCGCACCGCTGTCAGCACGCTGATCAGCCGTTCGGCCGAGGCTGCGGTCCGCTCTAGGTACGCCTATCTGCTTGAACCATCTACACCAAGGAAACGTCACCGTACATTCAAGGAACAGTAAAGAACGAGGAAAGGAAACGTCAGTGCGCAGGCCAGTCATCACGAACCGCCGCTCCAACGAGCGCGGTGCCGTTGCCGTCGAGACGGCGCTGGTCAGCCTGCTCCTCGTGACCATGGTCTACGGCCTGGTCGAGACCTCCTTCCTCATCAAGGACTGGCTGTCGGTGTCCACGTCGGCTCGCGCCGGTGCCCGGATGGCCTCCTCCGAGCCGCGCGTCAGCTCCGGCACCAACCAGGCCGCCTATGCGGACGACGCCGTGCTCCAGGTCGTCAACGGCATGGGCACGCTCGACAAGGCGCGGGTCACCAAGATCTGGGTCTACCGCGCCAACCAGACCACCGGCAAGCCGGACTCGGGCAGCTACACGTCCTGCACCACCTGCGTTCGCTACACCTACAAGGCCGCGACCCAGAAGTTCACCGCCGACTACGTGGGGTGGCAGGCCAGTGAGCAGAACGCCTGCGTCGCGGACGCCGCCCATGACGCCGTGGGTGTCTACGTCGAGTACACGCACAAGGCGGTCCTCGGGATGTTCTTCGACAACTACAAGGTGGCCGAGTCGACGGTGATGAGCCTCGAGCCCATCCCCACGACCGTGCAGTGCCGGGCCTAGGACTGAAGCCATGATGAGATTCCGCGGGCCGACCGGCCACCGTGAGCGCGGCGCCTCCGCCGTCGAGGCCGCCCTGGTCACCCCAGTCGTGATCCTCCTGCTGCTCGGGATCGTGGAGATGGGAATGGTCTTCAAGGACTACCTCGGGGTGTCCACCATGGTCCGCACCGGTGTCCGCACCGCCTCGGCCCACCCGCGTGACGCGCAGTTCGCCACGCTGACCGCCCAGGCGGTCCAGGGGGCCGGCGCAGCGGTCGACAACACCACCATCGAAGAGCTCTGGGTCTACAAGCTCGACCGCACCAAGCCGGGCTCGTCGACGCCGGTGGGCTACACGGACTTCTCCAACTGCGGCCAGTGCGTCAAGTTCCGCTGGAACAAGGTCACCGGCTCCTTCGACCAGCTCGCCAACCCGCTGGGCGGTTGGAGCGCCAGCGCCCAGAACGCCTGCCCCAGCTCAACCTCGCTCGGCCCACCGGACCGGATCGGCGTGTACATCAAGGTCAAGCACGCCGCACTCACCGGTCTCATCTTCCGATCGCTCAACCTCGCTGACACCTCGGTGATGTCGCTGGAGCCCATGCCGTCCTCAGGAGGATGCTCGTGATCTCGCCCACTCCGCGGCCCGCCGCGCCCTTCCTGGTCCACCGCATCGCTTCGAACCGCCCGTTGCTCGGACTGCGAACCCGTCTCGGGTCGCTCGCCGGTGACCGCGGCTACGTCGCGGTGATGACCGCGATCCTGATGTTCGTCCTGCTCGGCTTCTGCGCCTTCGCGGTCGACACGGGCCGGTGGTACCTCACCTCCCAGCAGGCGCAGCGCGCGGCTGACGCCGCGGCTCTCGCCGGCGTCACCAACCTGCCCGGTGACGACGTCGCCGCCTTCGCCGTCGCCCGCAAGTACAGCACCATCAACGGCTTCTCGGCCACCGACCCCGCCGTCATCGTGACCCCGGCCGTCGACAACAAGCCGACCCGGCTGCGAGTGACCGTGTCCCGCAGGATGACCAACCTGTTCGGCGCGCTGCTCGGGGTACCGACCACGACCGTGACCCGGACCGCCGTCGCCGACTACGCCGGGCCGGTGCCGATGGGCAGCCCGTGCAACGAGTTCGGTGACGACCCGGACAACCGCGGGGAGCGCAGCGCCAACTGCGACGAGTCCGGGCAGTTCTGGGCCAACGTGGGCAGCCCCAAGGCCAAGAAGGCCAGCGGCGACGCCTACCAGAACGAGGCGGACAACAACACCGACTACGACGCGAACGGCTACTTCTACCAGGTCGTCCTCACCAAGCCGGTGACCAACCTGCGCATCCAGGCCTTCGACGCGGGCTTCGTCGATGTCGGCGACACCTGCACCGACGGCTCCCTCGACGGCGCGGCCAACGTCCTGGTTGCGCCGGTGGCTGACGCGAGCACGCGGTACGCCAAGGGTCCCGGTCCGTACTGCACCGGAGACGTGCTCATGGGTGGTGACGCGCCGACGACCCAGTTCGCGGTGCGGTCGCCCAGCCCGAGCGTGTGGGACCCGCTGACCTATCCGCTGCTCCCCGGGTGCACCCAGACCTTCCCCGGCTACGACGGCAAGGTGAAGGAAGCGATCGACATGAGCCCGGCCAACGTCCTCAAAGGCAAGTACGACCCGCTGGTCGCCGCGAGCTTCCGCCGCTGGACCACGCTGTGCACGGTCCCCTTCGCCGACGCGGGGGTCTACCTGGTGCAGGTGAGGACGAACGGGCTCGGGAACGACAAGGCCGCCGGCCACAACCGGTTCAGCCTGCGCGCGACGTCCTCGGACAACGACTCGATGGCGTTCTCGGGCTTCAACAAGATGGCCGTATATGCCAACACGCCGAGCGGCACCTCTCGCTTCTTCCTCGCTCGGATCAACAGCGGTGCGCGAGGCCAGATGCTGACCGTCCGGCTGTTCGACATCGGTGACGGCGCGAAGGCGGGGAGCACGATCAAGGTGCTGCCCCCCAAGGAGTCCAGTGCGACCTTCACCAACTGCAGCGGCTCCGGGGTGACCAACGGCAGCCTCCCGACCTGCAGCATCCCGGTGAGCAGCAGCTACAACGGCAAGTGGCAGAACATCCAGGTTCCGATCCCCGCCAACTACACCTGTCAGGACACGACCCAGGCCGGGTGCTGGATCCGGCTGGAGTTCTTCTACGGCTCCGGGTCCACCCCCGCGGACACCACGTCGTGGACCGTCGCACTCGACGGCGACCCGGTCCGACTGGTCGAGTGACACCCCCGCTCCATCGTCCGTTCGGATGATCCAGCTCCGATGAAGAGCCAGGAACCGCTGGCAGACACCGACATCGGTCGAGTTGATCTCTACTCTCAGAACCATGACACCCGTCCATCCGAGCTGTGCCTGAAAGTTACGGATCCATGACCAGACGCCACCGCCTCACCAGCCCCGTCACCGCCGTGCGCACGCGCATCGAGCGGTTCCGGGAGCGCGGTGACGCCGGCTACGTCGCGGTGATGACCGGGATGCTGCTGATGGTCCTGCTCGGCTTCGCCGCCTTCGCGGTGGACGTGGGGCGCTGGTACCTCGTAGGTCAGAACGCGCAGCGCGCGGCCGACGCCGGCGCACTCGCCGGCGTGGTGAGCCTGCCCGGCGACCAGGTGACCGCGTTCAGCGAGGCCCAGAAGTACACCAGGATCAACGGGTACACGGTGGATGCGACGACCAGCGTCGTCCCGGCCATCGACGGCAGCCCGACCCGGCTGCGGGTGACCATCACGCGAACCGTCGGCAACATGTTCGGTGCCCTGCTGGGCGTTCGCAACACGACCGTGTCCAAGTCTGCCGTGGCCGACTATGCCGGTCCGGTCGCGATGGGCAGCCCCTGCAACGTGTTCGGCAACGACCCCGACGGCGGGTCGAACCGCGGAGCGGCCTGCGACAGCGTCGGCGGCCAGCTGTGGGCGAGCGTCAACTCGCCGAGCTCGGACAAGGCCAACGGTGACGCCTTCCACTCCCAGAACTGCTCCCTGTCGATCCTCGTCGACGGCTGCAGCGGGGCGAGCAACGACGACTACGACCCGAACGGGTACTTCTACACCGTGTCGGTGCGCAAGGCGATGTCGAACCTGACCATCGAGCTGTTCGACCCGGTGTACGCCAACACCGGCCTGACCTGCGGGACCGACACCGACACCGGCGCCATCACCCCCGGCAACCTCACCAACGCGACGAAGGCACGCAACAACTGGGTGTCCGACGAGACTACCCGGTACGCGGCCGGCAGCGCCTCGGACTACTGCACCGGCGACTCGGCCTACAGCGGCTCGACCCCGATGAACACCCGCTTCTCCGTGCGGCCCCCGGGCAGCAACGCCTGGGACCCGCTGTCCTCCGCCGAGATCGGCAGCTGCACCAAGGTCTACGCGGGCTACAACGGCACGGTCTACAACGCCCTGCACGAGGCCAGCAGCTCCTACGACTCAAGCTTCGCGATGGCGTTCCGGCGGTGGAGCACGCTGTGCACGATCTCCAACCCCGTGGTCGGCGACTACTCCATCCAGGTCAGGACCAAGAACGTCGGCGCGGACTCGTCCAACGCCGGAAACCGATACTCGATCCGCGTCTCGGGCGGCAGCTCCTCCAACAACAACGCGATCTCCATCTCCGGCCACGAGCGGATGAGCATCTACTCCAACCGCCCCGGCAAGACCACCGAGTTCTACCTGGCCCGTGTCCCGAGCGGCGCCGCCGGACAGCGGCTCAACCTCCAGCTCTTCGACGTGGGGGACGCGACCCGCGCCGGTGACATCCAGATCTCACCGCCGCCGGACTCCAACGTGAGCGCCTTCACCAACTGCAAGGGAGTGGGGCCGACCTCGGGCACGCTCCCCACCTGCAGGCTCTCCAACGTCAGCAGCCTCACCCACAACGGCAGGCTGCAGATCGTCTCGGTGCCGATCCCGACGACCTACAGCTGCGATGACACCGACCCGACCAAGTGCTGGGTGCGACTGAAATACATCTACGGCGTCAACAACGCCCCGACCGACGTGACCAGCTGGACCGCGAACATCGAGGGCGACCCGGTGCGGCTCGTCGAGTAACGCCCCCACGAACCCGCACCGCCCCGCTCCTGGGGGGTGCGACAAGCCTCCCATCTGGGTGGGCGCACGCAAGCCGGTAGGCCGCATCGCGCGGCGTACCGGCTTGTGTGCTGTGCGGCCTCGCGCTGTCGCGGCCCGCCTTGCGGCGTGGGTCATCGGCAGCGTGAGACGATGAGCCGGACGGGTGCCGAGGGTCGGCGCGGCGTGCGGACGCGGGAGGAACCACGCGGTGAAGGGTCGAGTGCTGATCGTCGATGACGACATGGCCCTGGCGGAGATGCTGGGGATCGTTCTGCGCAACGAAGGGCTGGAGGTCACCCACGTCGCCGACGGGTCTGGCGCTCTCGCGGCGTTCCGCGACTACCGTCCTGACCTGGTGCTGCTCGACGTCATGCTCCCGGGCCTGGACGGCATGGAGGTGTGTCGCCGGATCCGAGCCGAGTCCGGCATCCCGATCGTCATGCTGACCGCGCGCACCGACACCGTGGACGTCGTCGTCGGTCTGGAGTCCGGAGCCGACGACTACGTCGTCAAGCCGTTCAAGCCGCAGGAGCTCATCGCCCGCGTCCGCGCCCGGCTGCGCCGCACCGACGAGCCGGAGCCGGAGCGCCTCGAGATCGGCGACCTGGCCATCGACGTGGCCGGCCACTCGGTCAAGCGCGCCGGTGAGCCGCTCTCGCTGACCCCGCTGGAGTTCGACCTGCTGGTCGCGCTCGCGCGCAAGCCGTGGCAGGTGTTCACCCGCGAGATCCTGCTCGAGCAGGTCTGGGGATACCGTCATGCCGGTGACACGCGGCTGGTCAACGTGCACGTGCAGCGGCTCCGCTCCAAGATCGAGCACGATCCTGAGCACCCCGAGATCGTGGTGACCGTCCGCGGCGTGGGGTACAAGGCCGGCGCCAGCTGAGGATGGAGCCGACCGCAGCGGAGGTTCAGACGGAGAGCCCGGTCGAGGTCCCCCCGCCCCGGTCGGGCGTGCTGCCGGCTCCGGTGTGGCGGGTGCTGCGGGCGGTGGGTTCCGGCGTGGGTCGGGTGGCCCGGTCCTGGCGGGCCTCGCTCCAGTTCAGGGTCGTGGCCACGACCCTGCTCATGGGGGTGATCGTCGTCCTCCTGCTGGCGAGCTATCTGTTCGAGTCGATCTCCAACGGTTTGGAGCAGGACCGGATCGCCACGTCGACCCGTCAGGCGTCTGCGCTGGCGACCCAGGCCCAGCGCGAGTTCGACACCACCGACCGCACCAACAGCGAGGCAGAGCTCAACCTGTTCGCGGTCGACCTCGTCAACCGCCTCGCCGTGCCGGCCACCGACCAGAGCCGCTTCGTCATCCTCACCCGTGCCCGTGACAACACCAGGCCGCTGCGGGTCTCCACCCTGCTGTCCGGGCAGGTCGGCCTGCCCAGCATCCCCACCGACCTGCGGGACGCCGTGGATGCCAACCCCGGCAACCAGCAGTACCGGCTGATCGGTATCGAGCCGAGCGAGGGTTCCTCCCGTGTCGCGGCCGTGGTCGTCGGGTCGCAGGTGGTGCTCCCGCTGGCCGGACCCTACGAGCTGTACATCGTGTTCCCGATGGAGCGCGAGCAGGCGACCCTGGACCTCATTCGCAGCACGTTCGCGGTCGGCGGGCTGATGCTCGTGCTGCTTGTGGGGGCGATCGCGTGGTTCGTGACCAGGCAGGTGGTCAACCCGGTCCGGCGCGCAGCGAGCGTCGCCGAGCGGCTCGCCTCGGGCCGTCTCAACGAACGGATGGGCGCCCGTGGTGAAGACGACCTCGCCCTGCTGGGCAAGTCGTTCAACGAGATGGCTGACAGCCTGCAGACCCAGATCCGCCAGCTCGAGGGTCTGTCGCGCCTCCAGCAGCGCTTCGTCTCCGACGTGTCCCACGAGCTGCGGACCCCGCTGACGACGATCCGGATGGCGGCCGACCTGCTGCACGACGCGCGACAGGAGTTCGACCCGACCACGGCCCGCTCGGCCGAGCTGCTCCACGCCGAGCTGGACCGGTTCGAGGAGCTGCTCACCGACCTGCTCGAGATCAGCCGGTTCGACGCCGGCGCGGCCGCGCTGGACGCCGAGGTCAGCGACCTGAACGCGACGCTCACGCGGGCAGTGGCCTCGGCGTCGGCGATCGCCGAGGCGCGGGGCAGCCAGGTCATCGTGCACTCCCTCGAGGTCCCGTGCCTGGTGGAGATGGACGCGCGACGGATCGAGAGGGTGCTGCGCAACCTGGTGGTCAACGCGGTCGAGCACGGCGAGGGTCGTCCGGTCGTGATCTGGCTCGCGGCGAACCAGGACGCCGCGGCGGTGGCGATCCGTGACGAGGGCGTCGGCCTGCGGCCCGGCGAGTCCGCGCTGGTGTTCAACCGCTTCTGGCGGGCCGACCCCGCCCGCGCCCGGACGACCGGCGGCACCGGACTCGGGCTGGCGATCTCCCTGGAGGACGCGCGCCTGCACGAGGGCTGGTTGCAGGCGTGGGGAGAGCCCGGCGAGGGCTCGTGCTTCCGGCTGACCGTGCCGCTCGTGCAGGGTGTGCGGTTCGAGGACTCGCCGTTGCCGCTGCGGCCCACCGATGAGGGGTGGCCGACCGGCGTCGGCGAGACGCTGCGGGTCGGGACCGACCGCGGAGGGCTTGCGTTCGCGCCACCGGCCCCCTCGCCCGGGCCGGGTCGTCGTGGGTCGGTCTCATCGGTGTCACACACCTTGCCCGTCCTGCCCGCCTCACCCGCCGGGCCCGTGACCACTGCCTCACCGGTGACCACTGCCTCACTGGTAACCCCTGCCTCACCGGTGACCCCTGCCTCACCGGTGACCCCTGACTCACCGGTGGACCCTTCGTACCCGGCAGTCCCTGGCTCACCGGACGCCGACCTCCCCTACGACGCCGGCGTGGACGAGGAGGTGGACGAGCTCGACCTGGTGCCAGACGACCTGGACCTCCTCGGCCTCGACCTGGACGCCGCGCCTGCGGTGGCGGGCGGACCCGACCCGTTCGCCGACCGCGAGCTCGACCCTGAGGCGCCGGCCGGGCGGCGGCACCCGTGAGACCGGTGAGTCCAGTGCGTGCCCCGGTCCCACGGCTGACCCGCGGCGCCGTGGTCGCGTTCGCGGTGTCCGCGGTCCTGTCCGGGTGTGCCCAGCTCGCGACGGACTCTCCGGTCCGCGCCGGGCTCAAGGTCGGCGCCGACCAGGGTGAGTCGGTCCGGCTGTTGCCCCCGGCGCCGCTCCCGGGGTCCACGCCGAAGGAGATCGTCCAGGGCTTCATCCGTGGTGGAGCGGCCTCGGACGAGGCATACGACGTCGCGCGGTCCTACCTGTCCGGCGCGGCCGCCGAACAGTGGCGTCCTGACCGGTCGGTCGTCGTGTTCCAGAGCGAGGCCGGGCTGACCGTGAAGGCCGGCGCGGAGGGCAGGGTGACGGTGACGGTCCCGGTGCTGGCGACCATCGACGCCGCGGGGCGATACACGCAGGCCGCCGCCCGGACCACGGCCGTCGCCGACTTCAGCGTCGAGAACAGCTCGGGGCAGTGGCGGATCAGCGGCCTCCCGAAGGACTTCGGTCTGTGGCTGGGCAGCTTCGACGCCGACGCCCTGTTCCGGCCCTACCAGGTCACCTACGTCTCGGTGTCGGGGCGCCGGCTGGTGCCGGACATCCGGTGGTTCACCCCGGGCAAGGGCCTGGTCACCCGACTCGCCCGTGCGCAGCTCGACGCGGTCCCCGCCTATCTGGCCGGCGCGGTCCGGACGGCGGTGCCGTCCGGAACCGACCTGGCCGTCGACGCGGTCCCTGTCGAGGAGGCGCTCGCGACCGTCGACCTGGGGCCGGCGACGCTGAGCTCGGAGACCGTGGCGCGACAGAACCTCTGGGCCCAGTTCTACATCACGCTCTCGCAGGTTCCGGGGGTCGAGCGGCTCTCGCTGCGACAGCAGGGGGCGCCGCTGGCCCTTCCCGGTGTCGATGGCCAGGTGTCGTCGCTGAGCGAGATCGGCTTTCCCCGGCTCTCGGTGAGGCCCACGGTGTCGGCGCTCGTCCGGGCGGGCACCACCCTGCGGGCCACCGACCCCCAACAGCTGGGGGAGGACGGGCAACAGCCGCCGGTGGAGCAGCGCGACGACCTCCCCGTGGTCGGGACCGGCTGGACGTCCCTCGCGCTGTCCGCCGACGGCGGCGAGATCGCGGCGATCAGCGGGAGCCGCAACCAGATGACCCGCTGGCGCGGCACCAGCCAGCTCTTCGTCCCGCCGATCGGGACGGCGCTGACCCGGCCCACCTATGACGGTGACGGCATCTTGTGGGTGGGCGGACGCGCGACCACCGGAGAGGGCGGGATCTGGGTCGTCCAGGCCGCCGACTCGGTCGAGAACACCGCCGCCGAAGCACCACGGCGGGTCGCTGCGCCCTGGCTGGCCGAGCGCGTCGTGCGCTCGGTGCGGGTCAGCGCCGACGGCACCCGGGCGGCCGTGATCAGCACCGAGCCCGACGGCACGGGCGCGCGGGTGGACGTTGCCGGCATCGACCGCGAGCGGGGCATCCTGCCCAGCGCGCTGGCCGAACCGCTGCGGGTCGGTCCCCGCCTCGTGGATGCCGTCGACCTCGTCTGGGTCGGCCAGACGGCCCTCGCGGTCCTCGCCCGGCCCCAGGCCAAGGGGCCGATGACGCCGTGGGTGGTCAGCCTCGGCGGGCCGTCGCAGGCCCTGACCGTGGTGCCGGACGCCGTGTCGATCACGACCGTGTCGGGGGAGCGTGGGCTGGTCGTGACGACCAGTACGGGCGACGTCCTCATCCGCGCGGGCAACCGCTGGCTGGACGTGAACGACGGCATCGACTTCCTGGTCCCGGCGACCTGACCCCGGCCGGTCACGGGACGGCGTAGGCCTGCGGCAGGGCCCAGTACACGAGCACCAGCCCGATCCAGAGGTACTGCAGGACGAGCCCCAGCGCGATCGACCCGATCGCCAGCGTGCGGGCCGGCAGCGACCCCGTCCGGACCGAGGAGGGCACCAGGAGCAGGAAGAGCGGGAAGGCGAGGAGGGCGTATCGCGCCGCGCTCAGGCTCGGGGGAGTCAGTAGCAACAGGTAGCACACGTAGGACACCGTCCACCCGGCCAGCTCCGGCCCCCAGGTGGCAGTGCGGGTCACGAGCAGCCGGCCCAGGCACGCCGCCGCCACGAGCAGCATCAAGAACCCGGGCAGGCCGAGGGAGAACACCACCCCGACGGTCGAGGTCGAGATCGGGTTGGGCGGGTAGTACCACGCGCTCATCGTGGTGAGATAGCCGTCGGCCCGGCCCGAGCGCAGCCCGGCGAGTAGCGGCCATAGCGCACCGCCGCCCAGCGAGGCGACGACCAGGACACCGAGCCGGACGTGCGCGACGGGGGCGCCACCGGACCGTGCATCGCGCCAGGCGAGCAGCCAGTGCAGCGCCACGACCGGTGCCATCGCCAGACCGATGTTGCGGGTCAGGCCGAGCGCCACGACGGCGCCGACCGCCCAGCCGTAGCGGTGCTGCCGCAGGAGCAGCAGTGTGGCGGCGACGAGGAACAGGGCCAGGCCCTCGGCGTACCCCATCTGTAGGGCCACCGCGCCGGCCGAGGTGCCGAGCACGGCAACCAGCCACAGCGCCCTGGTCCGTCCGACCCGTTCCTCGAGGAGCCGCACGATGAGGGCGGCCGCTGCCGCGCCGAGGGCGATGCTCAGCAGCGGGCCCACGAGACCGAACGGCAGCCCGGTCACCGTCATCACCGCCTTGGCGAGGGTCGGGTATGCCGGGTAGAAGGCGAGGTTGGTGCGGATCGGCTCTCCCGCGGCGTCGACGACCTGGCTCGCGTAGCCACCGGTCGCGATGCTGCTGAACCACTGCGAGTCCCACGCGAGGACCAGCTGGCTGAAGGCCTCCCACCAGGACTGGGGCGACACGCCCTGGGCCGCGCGCGCGGCCTGGCGGGTCGAGGCGCCGATCGCCAGCAGCGCGGTGGTCGCCACGCGGGTGGCCAGGAAGATCGCGACCGGGGTGGCCCAGGTCGGCAGGGTGAGGCGTCGCGTGGTGGTCAGTGGCGGCGCAGTCAGAACAGCGGTCATGACGGATCTTTCGGGGTGTTCTCGGGTGCGCGGAGCAGGACATAGCCCGGCGAGCGGGCGAGCCGGGTCCACCCGTGCCGGCGGACGAGGGCGTCGGTGAGGGGAGCGTCCGGGGCCTGGATGGCGTACTCCGCACCCGAGCGGGCCAGCGCCGCCTCCCACCCGGGCTGGACCTGGGAGACCACGGAGTAGTCGGCGAAGTCGGCGGCGCCGTAGATCTCGCCCCTCAGGTCGATCACCGGGCTCAGGTCCGGGTGACGCCAGAGCAGCCAGCCGCTGACGCCGAAGTCGTTGTAGACCACGGACCCGGCCGGCACGGTGTCCAGACCGCGGTCGACCGACGCCGTGTCGCCCGGAGTGGTCGACGACGCCGGACCTGCGAGCACCAGGCCGATGATGGCGGCCACCAGCGCCGCGCCCACGGCGAGGACCCGCTCGCGGGCCACGAACACCTCGCGCCGGGTGCCCAGCCGGGTCTGGACCTCAGCGGCGAGCAGGGGGGCCGCGAGGATCGCGGCCAGCGGGACCAGCCGCCACATCCAGAGCGCGAACGCCGCGGCGAGGACGAGCATCGCGACCTGCCACCACGGGCGGGGCGCAGGACGACGGACCCACAGCACCGCGACGGCGAAGACCATCGCAGCCGTGGTGAACGCATACACGTTGTAGAGCGGCGTGGGTGCCCACTCCACGGCCACGCCGGCGGCCACCTTGGCGACACCCCAGGGGGAGGTGAGCAGCGAGGGACCCATCGGCGTGACCGCGAGGGCGGCCACGCACGAGAGCAGGAGCAGTCCCAGCCGCACGACCTGGCTGCGGCGGAGGGTGACCCGGGGATCGGCGACGAGGGCGATCAGGACGAGGCCCACCAGCGCAAGTCCGAAGACCCACAGGCCGTGCGAACAGCCCCAGAGCCAGAAGACGGGGACGAGCCACCACCGCGCGCGGCGGTCCCGGCCCATCCGCCAGCAGGCGGCGACCACCAGCGCGAACAGCACGAAGCTGACCAGCTGTGGGCGCAGGGCGAGCCCTCCGACCGAGCCGAAGACGGCGAGGCTGGTCATCGCCGCAGCGACCAGGCGGCCGCCGGCGAGTCGCGCGGTGGCGTACACGGCCACGCCGAAGGCCAGGACGGCCAGGACGCGGAGCACGGCGAGCCCTGGGAGGCCGAGGCGCTGGTAGGTGAGGTAGCCGATCGCCTCGGGCAACCACTGCGTGGCGACGTAGGGACGGTCGGCGAGCAGCGCCCAGGGGTCGACCCAGGTGAGCTGGTGGGTGTCCACCACGTACTGGCCCACCCGCAGCTGCCACCACACGTCAGGATCGGCCAACGGGGCGACCCCGATCGCCGTGGCCAGGCCCAGGCCGACCACGGCGGTCAGCACGGTCAGCAGGACGGAGGACCGGCGCGACGTGGGCTCGGTCAGGTCGGTCGACACGACCGGTGGTGCGGCCAGGACGTCGTGGCTCACTGGGGAGCCTCCAGCACGAGGAAGTCGGCGGCTTCGCCCACCACGGACCAGCCGAGCTGGACGCGCAGGGCCAGCGCCAGGGGCGAGGTGGCCGGCAGGAGGGCGCCACCCAGCTGCTCCGTGGTGACCGTGCGGTCCCAGCCGGGCGCGGCGGTGAGCAATGAGGCGAGGGCGACGCGGTCGGGCACCGGGTCGGTCACCCGCAGGCCGGACACGAGCGGCGAGTCCGGTGCGACGCGTTCGAGCCAGGTGACCTCGCCCGGCTCGGCGATCACCCTCGCCGTGACCGGCAGGGATCGCAGAGGCTCGACCAGGGCGTCGTGGCCGCGAGCCTGCGCGACCGACGGGGGGAGGACGAGCAGGGTTGCGCACCCCACGGCGACGAGCGGGGCAGCGGCTCGACGCGCTGCACTCGAGCGCGGGGCGTGGGCGCTTCGGCCGCTCGCGCGCAGCACCTCGGTGGTGTGCCCGGCCAGCAGGACGACGACGAGGCCGGCAGCGGCCAGGGCCTGGGTCGAGGTCAGGGCCAGGACGAGGGCGAGGCTCCAGAGCAGCAGGTGCCGACCCGGCGCCGGTGAGTCGGCGCGCCGCCAGGCGAGCCAGGTCGCACCCAGGAGGGCCACCGCGAGGAGGGTCGCCGGCTGGCGGATCGAGTGAGTGGGGCTCGCCCCGAGCAGGGGGATCGCCTGGGCCACCGCGGCGAACGGTGCGGTGATGGCCGAGATCCCCTGTGGCGTCAGCGAACCCGCGACGACCGACAGCGCGGCGACCAGGGCGGGCACGCTGGCGCGATGGGTGAGGGGGGACCGAGCTGTGATCGCTGCGCGACCGGTGGGGGGCACGGTCAGCACGAGACCGACGATGGGGCCCAACAGCCAGAGGGGGTGCACCAGCGCGGCGAGCCACGACAGGGCCGGCAGCCACCAGCGGGCCCGGCCGTCGAGCGAGGTGCGCCACCACGTTGCCAGGACCGGGCCGAGGAGGGCCAGGCCCAGCGCGGTGTGAGGGTCGGCGAGCGCGGGGCCGAACACGACCAGCGCCGCCGCCGTGAGGGCCAGACGGCGCGCTCCGCGGGTGACCGCGCCCAGCGCGTGATGGCCCCCAGCTGCTGCAAGAGCCGCAGAAACAACTTGAAGACTGATGAAACCCTTTGTGCCCCAACGCATTTGAACGCTCGAAGTCAACAGTGCCACCGGGTCATGCGCGACGTCGGGCAGGACGGTCAGCGGCAGGTGGAGCACATCGGGCGCGCCCAGGGTGGCCGCACCGATCGCAGCAGCTGCGGTCGCGCAGACTGCCGCGAGCCATGCGGGCGCAGGTGCGCTCGCGCGCGGGCGCGGCTTGTCCAGGAGAGCATTCGGGGGCATGGCCCCAGTCTGTGCGCGCAGCGCAGGCAGGAGAACACGGCCGTTGCCCATTCAACCGTTCGGACGACCCGTGGCAACCCAAGGTGTGAGGGGGTCATGACGGAACAACCGATTGGGGAACGCCTGGCCCGGTGACAGATTTGGTTCTGCGCCCAAGGCAATCCGCCTGCCGCCCAGTCCCGAAAGGAAACCACCATCATGACCAAGCTCGCCGCCAAGTTCCAGACCATGATCACCACCCGCGAGCAGGGTGCGACCGCCGTCGAGTACGGCCTCATGGTCGCCCTCATCGCCATCGTGATCATCACCGCCGTCACCCTGCTCGGCAGCAACATCAAGGGCCTGTTCAACACCGCAGCCTCCAGCATCTGAGCCAGCACCACTCGCTCCAGACGGGCGGCCCACCTCGGTGGTCCGCCCGTCTGGAGCATCCGGGCCCGTCGTGCCGGCCGCTCCGGCCGCGACGAGCCCCGCACCACCCAGGCCGTCCACCCTTTCCGCCACGGAGCCCTCCGTTGACCTTCCTGCTGTGCACCGCTGCCGTCCTCACCCGCCTGCCCACCCGATGTGGTCCTGGCCGTGAGTCCGGCGCGACGTCCGTCGAGTACGGACTGATGGTGACCCTGATCGCACTGGTCGTCATCGGTGCAGCAGGACTCTTCGGTCGACAGGTCTCCGCACTCTTCGTCGTTCCCGCCAGCGCGCTCTGACCCTGGCACAGCGGGCCCGCCCGCTCCTTTCATCCGTGCTCCACCCAGACCAAGGACCTGAACCATGGGCCGAAGAATCTTCGCCATCATCATCGCGGCACTCGTCGCCGTGCTCGGGGTTGCCTCCGTGCTCGTGTATGCCAACAGTGCCGACCAGCGCGCGGTCGAGGCCCAGACACCCACGCAGGTGTTCGTCGCCTCCGGTCTGGTCCCCTCCGGGACCCCGCTGAAGGACGCTGTGCGCCAGGGACTGCTCACCCAGACCACCGTCGCCGAGAAGGGCGCTCCGATGGGCGCGCTCAAGGCCGTCGACGCCACCAACGAGTCGCTGCTCGCCGTCAGCGACATCCAGCCCGGTGAGTACGTGCTCTCCTCGCGCTTCGGCTCCGAGGTCGCTGGCACCAAGGCGATCTCGGTCCCCGCGGGCAAGGTCGCCGTCTCGGTCGAGCTCGGTGACGCGTCCAAGGTCGGGTCCTTCGTCACGCCCGGCTCGCACATCGTGCTGTTCAACACCTATGACGCCGACGGCGGCCCCGCCACCAAGGTCCTGCTCGACGACGTGCAGGTGATCGCGATCGGTGTCACCACGCTGACGCCCGTCGCCAACACCGACGAGCAGGCCCCGGCCGGTTCGACCTCGCTGGTCACCGTCGCCGTCAGCCCCTCGCAGGCAGCCGTCCTCGTCCACGGGATCCAGACCGGACGCCTCTACGGAGCGCTCCGCGACTCCGACACCAAGGTTGACGCCTCCATGGTCGTCACCAGCGCCGTCTCCGCCAAGTAGTCCGAAGCTGACTCAGGAGCATTGACATGACCATCCTCTGGGACACCGACGCCAGCGCCATCGAGCGCCTGGTGATCGCCCTGGGCGGCGACCTGCGCGCCGCCGACACCGCACCCCATGTGCACCGCAACCTCACCGACGCCGACGACGACCTGGTCATCATCGGTCCCGAGATCGCCCTCGAGGCCGCCTGCGCGCTCTCCGAGCAGCTCCGGGTCGACCGCCCACACGTCGGGGTCATCCTCCAGCGCCGGCGGCTCGACGTCACCGTCCTGGGTGCCGCGCTGCGTGCCGGCATCCGCGAGGTCGTCCCCGCCGAGGACCTCACCCTGCTCGCCGACGCCGCACGCCGGAGCCTCGAGCTCAGCAGCAAGGTCGGCGGCCAGATCGAGGGCCGCGAGCGCGAGGGCAAGGTCGTCACCGTCTTCTCCGCCAAGGGCGGTGTCGGCAAGACGACCTTCTCCACCAACCTCGGGACCTATCTGGCGTCCACGGGCGCCAAGGTGCTGCTGATCGACCTCGACCTCGCCTTCGGTGACGTCGCGATCAGCCTCCAGATGCTGCCCCAGCGCTCGATGGTCGACGTGGTCGGCATGGCCGGCTCGCTCGACGAGCAGGGCGTGCGTGCCTCGGTCACGACCCACTCGAGCGGGCTGGACGTCATCTGCGCCCCGTCCGAGCCCAGCGACGCCGACCGCATCCCCAGCGGCACGGTCAGCGAGCTGATCAAGGTGGCGAAGCGGCTCTACGACTTCGTGCTCGTGGACACCCCGCCTGCGTTCTCCTCGCACGTGCTCGCGGCGTTCGACCTCTCCGACCAGCTCGTGCTCATCGCGACCCTGGACATCCCGGCCGTGAAGAACCTGCGGCTGGCCCTGGAGACCCTCGACCTGCTCGGCTCACCCCGCGAGGCCCGGGTGGTCGTGCTCAACAAGTCCGACGCCAAGGTCGGGCTCAAGGCCGAGGACGTGGTCGCTGCGCTCAAGCAGGACATCGCCGTCAGCGTGCCCAACAGTTCCTCGGTGCCGGCCTCGATCAACCGCGGTGTCTCGATCGTCCTGGACGAGCCGAAGCACCCGGTGAGCATCGCGATCAGGCAGCTCGCCGACGGCTACCTGCGCCACGCACCTTCGGGGTCGGCCTCGTCGGGCGCGAGCTCGGAGGAGCAGCAGTCCGGCCAAGCCCGCCGCCAGCGTTGGTCGCTCAGCCGAGGAGGACGACGATGAGCCTCGCCGACCGCCTCGACAGCGTCCGCCGTCCAGCGGAGGTCGGCAGCAGCCTGCTGCCGGTCGCCGGTCTCCGTGCGGTCGACCCGTACGTCGCCGTGAAGGCCAGCGTCCACGCTGCCCTGATCGGGTCCCTGGGCCCCAAGCTGTATGACCCCAACATCGACGAGCGTGAGCTCGAGAGCCGGGTCCGTGGCTGCCTCCAGGAGGTCCTGGACGCCGAGCAGACCCCGCTGTCCCTCGCCGACCGCACCCGCATCGCGCAGGAGGTGTCCGACGAGATCCTCGGGCACGGCCCGCTCGAGCCGCTGCTGCGCGACGGCGAGATCAGCGAGATCATGGTCAACGGTCCGCACAGCATCTATGTCGAGCGGTCGGGCAAGCTCTTCCCGGTCGACGCCAAGTTCACCTCCGATGACCACCTGCGCCGCGTGATCGACAAGATCGTCGCGCGCGTCGGTCGACGTGTCGACGAGTCGAGCCCGCTGGTCGACGCCCGCCTGCCCGACGGCTCGCGCGTGAACGCCGTCGTGGCGCCCATCGCGCTGGACGGTGCCCAGCTCACCATCCGCAAGTTCTCCAGCGACCCCTACACCGACGTCGACCTCCTGGCGTTCGGCACCTTCACGCCACAGGCGAGGGACTTCCTGCGGGCCTGCGTCCTGGGGCGCCGCAACATCATCATCTCCGGTGGTACCGGCTCGGGAAAGACCACGTTGCTCAACGTGATCTCGAGCTACATCCCCGAGGACGAGCGCATCGTCACCATCGAGGACGCGGCCGAGCTCCAGCTGAAGCAGGACCACGTCCTGCGGATGGAGTCGCGCCCGCCGAACATCGAGGGCAAGGGCGCGATCTCGATCCGCGAGCTGGTGAAGAACTCACTGCGTATGCGGCCCGACCGCATCGTCGTCGGTGAGGTCCGCGACGGTGCCGCCCTGGACATGCTCCAGGCGATGAACACCGGTCACGACGGCTCGATCACCACGGTCCACGCGAACACGCCACGCGACAGCATGGCGCGTCTGGAGACCATGGTGCTCATGGCCGGTGTCGACCTGCCCGTGCGCGCCATCCGCGAGCAGATCGCCGGCGCCGTGGACCTGGTCATCCAGCAGGCCCGCCTCAAGGACGGCACCCGCCGGATCACCGCCATCACCGAGGTCATCGGGATGGAGGCGGACACCATCACCCTGCAGGACGTCTACACCTTCGACTACTCCGCCGGACGCGACGAGAACGGCCGTTTCCGCGGCGGTCTGGTCAGCACGGGTCTGCGGCCCAAGTTCGCCGCCGACCTGCTCGACCAGGGCATCGAGCTGCCGCCTGCCATGTTCGTCCGAGGTCTGTGATGGCTGCTCGTCGCCTCGCGAGGTGGACCGCGGTGCTCGGCATCGCGGTCGGCCTCGCACTGACCGGGGGAGCGGCCCTGGCCGCCCCCGGGTCAGGAGCCTCGGTCACCGGAATGGAGCTGACCGGTGACACGCTGACCGGTGTCCTGACCGTGCGTTCGGACACCGGGACGGCCGCCGTCGACACCACGAGCCTCCAGCTCGTGGTCGGCGACGCGACCTATGCCCTCAAGGTCGACCGGTCGGTCGCCGAGCGGCGCGTGACGATGCTCGTCGTCGACACCAGCGGCTCGATGCAGGACGACGGCATGGCCGCCGTCCGCGCCTCCGTCGCCTCGTTCCTCTCCCTCGTTCCGGCCGACGTCCAGGTGGGTGTGGTGTCGTTCGCCGACCGGGCCGTCGTCGACCTCGCGCCGACCACCGACCGGGCTGCGGTGCAGCGGACCGTCGACAAGCTGAAGTCCCGCGGCGAGACCTCGCTGTACGACGGGATGACCAAGGCCATCTCGGCGCTCGGTGTGAGCGGTGAGCGCAGCATCGTGCTCCTGAGTGACGGCGGTGACACCGCCAGCCGGACCAGCTCGCGCAGCGTGACAGCGGCGCTGAAGGCCAAGGGAGTTCGTGCCGAGGTCGTGGGGTTCGGGACCTCGGAGAGCGACACCACCGTGCTCTCGGCGTTCGCCACCGCGGGCGGCGGCAGCGTCGCCTCCGGTGACGACGCCAAGTCGGTCGACAACGCCTTCTCGGCGGCGGCCCGCGCCCTGGACTCCCAGGTGACCTTCTCGGTCGACCTGCCCGAGAACGCGAACGGCAAGCTGACGCTCGCCGGTCTGGCCAGTGGTGTCCCGTTCACGGCCACCGCCGACCTGGCCCAGGCCCGGATCGTGGCGGCTCCGGTCCCCACGCCGACCGCGACCGCGACACCGCAGACCACCACGGTGGCGGCCACCCAGGCCACCGGTCTGACCGTCACCGGCGGACCCCGCTGGCGCGGTGTGCCGGTGCTGCTGGCGGGCGGCCTCGGCGCCCTGTTCATCGGGCTGGTCATCGGCCTGATCACCGTCATGGCGCCGATGCTCCGCGGTCGACGCCACCAGCGGGTCGAGTCGATCGAGTGGTACGTCAACCCCAGCAAGGCCGCGGCCGCCGCGGCGTCGTCCAACGCCGGCTCGACCAGTGCGAGCTCGCTGTCCACCAGCCTGGTGGGCATGGGCGACAAGGTGATGGCCGGTCGGGACTCGACCACCAGGACCATGGCTTTGATCGAGCGCGCAGACCTGCCGCTGCGCGCCGGTGAGTGGTGGGTGATGCGCCTGGTCGGTGTCGTCGTCGGCATCGCGGCGAGCCTGCTCCTGCTGCCCGGTGGTGCGCTGGGGAGGCTGATCGCCGCGCTCATCGGCGTCGTTCTCGGACTGGTCCTGCCGGCTTTCGCCCTGCGGTTCCTCGCCAAGCGCCGCTCCCGTGCCTTCGACCACCAGCTGCCCGACGTGCTGATGCTCGTCGCGAGCAGCCTGTCCTCAGGCTTCTCCCTGCTCCAGGCGCTGGACGCCGTTGCCCGTGACGCGGCCGACCCCGTGGCCAAGGAGTTCTCCCGGGCGCTGGCCGAGTCCCGACTGGGCACCGACATCGCCGACACCCTGGACACCATGGCGGCCCGGGTGGGCAGCGAGAACATGAAGTGGGCCGCGATGAGCGTCCGCATCCAGCGACAGGTCGGTGGCAACCTCGCGGAGAACCTGCGAACCACCGCCGGCACGCTGCGCGAACGCGAGTCCCTGGTCCGCCAGGTCCAGGCGCTCTCGGCCGAGGGCAAGCTCTCGGCCTACATCCTGATCGGGCTTCCGATCGGAGTCTTCCTGTACATGACACGGGTGAACCACGCCTACGTGGAGCTGCTGTGGACCCGCCCCATCGGGATCGCCATGCTCGCGGGCGGCCTCGTCATGATGGGCATCGGCGCCGCGTGGATGCGCCAAGTCGTCAACGTGGAGGTGTGATGATGGCCAGTTCGATGCTCGTCCTGGTGGCAGCGGGGTTCGTCGCCGTGGCCCTGGCGGTCCTGGTGGTCGCCGTGGTCTGGGGAGCGGGGGAGGCCACCGGTGTGGCTCGCTCGCTGGCCCTGATCGAGAAGAACGTCGCGGTGCGCGACGTCGCCAAGCACGACCTCCCGGCGATGGAGCGGCTGCTGGTGCCGATCCTGGACCGCACCCGCAAGCTGGGTGACCGGCTGTCGCCGGCCGGGACCGGTACCCGGCTCGCCGCACTGCTGGACAAGGCGGGCAACCCGGCCGCCTGGACCCCCGAGCGGCTGATGGGCGCCAAGGGTGCCGGCCTGGTGTTCGGTGCCCTGGTCGGTCTGCTGATCGGCGGCTTCACGGTGCGGGGCCTGCTGTTCGCGCTGGGAGCCGGCGCGGGCGGGCTCTGGACCCCCGACCTGCTCCTGTACAACGTGGGCATGAAGCGCCAGGAACAGCTCCAGCGTGGTCTGGCCGACGCCCTCGACATGCTGACCGTGTGTGTCGAGGCGGGTCAGGGCTTCGACGCCGCGCTGCTGCAGGTCGCCCGGTCGGTCGACGGCCCGGTCGCGGGGGAGTTCGCTCGCGTCCTGTCCGAGATCCAGATCGGTCGCTCCCGCGGCGAGGCGTTCTCGATGCTCGGCGAGCGCACCACGGTCATCGAGGTCAAGACCTTCGTCAGCGCCCTGGTCCAGGCTGACCGCATGGGTCTGCCGCTGGCCAAGGTGCTGCGCGAGCAGTCGATGCAGATGCGCACGGTCCGTCGCCAGAAGGCGGAGGAGAAGGCGCAGAAGGTGCCGGTGAAGATCCTGTTCCCGATGCTGCTGTTCATCTTCCCCGCGCTGTTCATCGTGATCATCGGCCCCGGCGCGATCCAGATGATGGACACCTTCACCGGAGCGGTCTGACAGCGCTCCCCCCAGATGTGCCCGGACGGCCCTCGGGTACCGCAGCGGCCCCTGCCAACCTCGGTTGGCGGGGGCCGCTGTCATGGGTGCGGGTGACGACCCGCGGACTCGGAGCGGGTGACCCGCGGGCTCAGACGCGTGCGTCGCGCGGCTGGGAGACCAGCCCCATCCGGATCGCGGCCATGACGACCGAAGCCCGGTTGTGGGCACCGAGCTTGTCGTAGAGCTTGGACACGTGCGTCTTGACCGTGGACTCGCTCATGTACAGCGCCTTGGCCGCGGCCGCGATCGAGTCACCGGCGACGAGGCGCTCCAGGACCTCCATCTCGCGCGGGGTGAGGCGTGGCTTGTCGATCTGGGACTGTCGCCGCAGGGCGTCGGCCAGGCCGGTGGCCGTGAAGGCGTCCGGGCTGGTGGCCGACCTGCGCACCGCGCCGATCACCTCGTCATAAGCGGCACTCTTCAGGACGAGTGCCGACGCTCCGGCGTCCAGGGCCTCGAGCAGGGTCTCGTCGTCGTTGTGCATGGTGAGCACCACGATGCCCAGGCGGGGAGCGGCCTCCCGGGCCGCCCGGATCAGGTGCAGGCCGCTGCCGTCGGGCATCGAGACGTCGCAGACCAGCACCTGGGTCGGAATGCGACTCAGCATGGCTCGCCCCTCGGCGACCGAGCCGGCCTGGGCCACGACGTGCAGGTCGTCCTCACTGTCGATCATCCGACAGATGGCCTCGCGGACAAGTGTGTGGTCGTCGATGACGACAACGGAGGTAGTCATGAGAGCTGGGGGATCCTTTCGTGGGTCAGGTCTGCGTGCCCGAGCCCCCGGGCCCGGATTCGGAGGCGCACCATCACGCCGCCGGTTGGTGGGGTCTCCACGGTGATCTGTGCGCCGAGGTCGACCAGGGGGTGGTTGTGGAAGTCGATCTGGTCCAACGAGGTGGAGCCGTCGTGGGTGATGTGGAACTCGGCCCGGGGCGCTGCGACGCTGAGGCTGAGGTCGATGCCGGTGACGCCCCGTGCGTGTTGGGCATCGTTCAGCACCTGGAGGAACAGCCGGTACAGCAGCACCTCGGTGTGGGCGGGCAGGCGGAACCCGGTCTCGCTCAGCTGCATCCGCGTCGAGATGCCTTGGTTGGTGCCAAAGGTCTGCAACCGGCCACCCATCATCGCGCCGAGCCCGGTGTCCGGGCGCACGGCGATCCTCAGGTCCGCGATGTGCACGCGGAGGTCACCCAGCACGCGTGACAGGTCCTCGCGGAGGCTGTCGAGCTGCGGTTCCAGGGGCGACTCGGCCTTGTGCGCTGCGCGGCGTACGCCGTCCAGGCCGAACCCGAGCGCGACGACCTCCTGGGCGATGCCGTCGTGCATCTCCCGAGCGAGGCGTTGCCGCTCCTCCAGACCCGCCAGCTCGCGCAGCGAGGCGAAGGCCATGGCCAGGTCGACGGTGGGCGCGTGGTCACGGGCGACCCGCTGGGCACAGATCAGGTCGCCGGGGTTGAACGGGATGTTGGCGGGACGGTCGGCCACCATGATGCCGAGGCGCTGACCGCGTGCATCCGGAAGGGGCACCGCGAGCAGGCTCCGGCGCACGCCGAGGTCGATCCACTCCGTGAGGAGGGGCTGCTGGCTCGCCCAGACGGTGTGCAGGATCGACTCGGGCGAGGTCGGGTCGGGCCAGGGGGCCCGGTCCGCCCCGCGCATCGCGAGCGGCACGGCGGGATCGTTGCCGGCCCCGACGAGGACGGCGCTGCGGGTGGTCCGGGTCTGGGCGCTCAAATCCTGCAGGGCCATCTCGGCCGCGGCCGGAGCGTCGAACCCGGTGCTGAGCGAGTCGGCCAGCTGGTGCAGCCGTCGGACCAGCGAGCTCGCCTCCGCGGCCAGCGCGGGCTCGCGGGACGTGGACGGGGGGAGGTCGTCCACGAGCTCGGGGACGTGCACTTCGCGCGGACCCGCAGCGAGCAGACCCCCGAGCACGCCCAGGGCCACCCACAGCAGCATCGAGGTCACTAGGTTCTGGGTGAGGTTGCCGACCGCGAGGGCGGCGAGGGCAGCGGTGCCCATCGCGACCATGCCCAGCCGGTAGGACATCCGCCGGCCGCGAACGGCCCCTGCGTGGACCAGGGGGACGATGACGAGCAGGCCCAGGACGGACCCGTGGAACCCGATCCCGAGCGCGGCAGCGATGGTCTCCACTCCAAAAAGCTGCCAGCCGCGGCGGATGTGGCGTCGACGGAGCGGCTCCCGCCAGGACAGGGCGGGGATCGTGCGCCAGGCCAGGAGGTCGAGCGCGGCGACCAGCAGTGCCCACGGGAGCACGACGACGAAGGCCTGCACCATGAAGGCGAGGACGACCGTCGCGACGCAGAGGAACAGCCGTGCCCACTGCATGACAGGGACGCGCGTGAGCTGACGCACCTGCGGACCCCCTCTCGTTGCTGCCTGGCGTGCCTCTCCGGACCTGGACCGCGTCGGCGACGAATCCTCGCGGACGACACGACCGTCGCATTCTCTCATCCGTTTCCCATCCACAGCATCTGTTTGCTGGTTTTGTTGTCCACAGGCTTGATCTTGACCATTGCATGACCGTGTCTTGGTCCGTGACCATCGTTGAGTCGGATCGAGGAACGTATGACCGGGGGTTGGACTGGTGCAGTGGGAGCGTGCAGGCGATGGTGTCGGGCCAGAGGCGATCGGCCGGCGGCTGCTTCCACGCCCGTATCAAGCGTTGCTCGCCCTGGCCCTGCCGGTGCGCTGCGCCGCCTGCGGGGGCTTGGAAACCCTGGCCACGGTGGGCGAGGTGGGCGGCGGGGTGTGCCTGGGCTGCAGACAGCTGCTTCACCGTTCCGGTTGGGCGGAGGGCTGGCGGTGGCGGCGCCCCGACCCCGAGCCGCCCGGCTGCCCGCGGGTGGCTGCCGCGTTGCCCTACGACGGTGTCGTCCGGACCCTGCTGTCCGCATACAAGGACGGGGGACGGCGCGACCTCGGGCCGACCCTCGCCGACCTGCTCGTGCCCCCTCTCTGGGCGGCGTTCGCCGCCGCCGCCGCTTCGACCTCCACTGACTCGACCTCCACCGCCGCCCCAGCCGGCTCGGCCGATGGCCACCCGGAGCAGGCGGTCGTCGTCCCGGTGCCGACGTCGGCGGCCGCGCGACGGCGTCGGGGCGACCGGCCGCTGACCGCGCTGGCCCGGCAGGCGGCGTCCGCAGACCCGGTGCTGGGCACCCGGCTGGTGGTCGTCGACGCGCTCCGGATCCGGCGGCGGGTGCACGACCAGGCCGGGCTGGGGGCGGCGGCGCGAGGGGTCAACCTGGAGCACGCGATGCAGACCCGTCCAGGACGGGAGGCCGCCGTCGTCGGTGCCCACTGCATCCTGCTCGACGACGTGCTGACCACCGGGGCCACGCTCTCCGAGGCGGCGCGCGCACTGGGACGAGCGGGCGCCGGCAGCGTGGTCGCCGCGACCCTCGCCGCCACGCGCCGCCGCACGGAGCCGAACCGTTCAGCGAGGTGAGTCCCCGGTGTCGCTTCGATGAACCGTGGACTACCGTCTGTACATGGCCCCCCTGGTCATCGCGGCTCTCGCCGCCGACCCCGCAGCAGACCACCGCAGCCACGGCCGCGCCGTGATGGTGCTGGGGAGAGCCGGGCTGGCGCAGGTCGGCCACCGGGGGTGGTGCTGCGACTAGTGGGCCCCGCGCGCCCCCGGTCCCGCGAACGCGTGGGCCGGACGCACCACGCATCCCCAACAGGAGGACTCTGTGGAGATTGTCGTCACTGGACGCCACATCCAGATTTCAGACCGGTTCCGTGCCCACCTCGACGAGAAGCTGGCCAAGGTCACTCAGCTCGCACCCCGCGCGAAGCGCATCGACGTCGTCGTCAGCCACGAACCCAATCGCCGGCAGGCCAAGTCCTGCGAACGTGTCGAGATCACGGTCCACGCCAAGGGACCGGTCATCCGTGCCGAGGCGTGTCTGGACGACAAGTATGTGGCGCTCGACGCCGCGATGGACAAGCTGGTCGAACGCCTCCGACGGGTGCACGACCGTCGGCGCGTCCACCGGGGTCGCCAGACGCCCGAGTCGGTCGCCCACGCGACAGCCCGCATCGCGGTCCCGGAGACGTCGACGAGCAGCGTGGCGGACCAGGCGGAGGCTGACCCGGACCGCTTCGGCGCGCAGGGGAACTCGCCGATCGAGGTGCGCGAGAAGGTGCACACGAGCCTGCCGATGGATCTCGAGCACGCCGTTGCCGCGATGGAGGCCGTCGGGCACGACTTCTTCCTCTTCCACGACAGCGACACCGACCGTCCGAGCGTGGTGTACCGACGTCGCGGATGGTCCTACGGCGTCCTCCACCTCGAGGTCGAGCCGCCCGGCGTCAATGGTCACGGAGGTTCCGAGGCCGGTCTGGTCGCCGCTGGCCAGGTGTCCGGGGCCGGGCAGTAGCCCCCTCCCAGAGCCCGGCTGCACGGGTCTGCCCGTCCCTAGTGAGAGCCGCGGCACCGCCACGATCGCGGTGCCGCGGCTCCCTCGTGGAAGGATGTCCCCCGTGAACTCACCTGGGGAGACTGACGAGCACAGCGAGCCGATCCGTGTGCTGGTCGCCGACGACCACGACCTGTACCGGCGGGGGCTGCAGATGGTCATCGGCAGCGAGGACGGCATCCAGATCGTCGGGGAGGCCGGGGATGGCGCGCAGGCGGTGGCCCGCGCCGCCGAGCTGCTGCCGGACGTCGTGCTGATGGACGTGCGGATGCCGCGCATCGACGGGATCGCCGCGTGTCGAGCGATCAAGGCCGATGTTCCCTCGACCAAGATCATCATGCTCACGATGTCCGATGAGGAGTCCGACCTCTACGAAGCCGTGAAGGCCGGGGCCAACGGCTATCTGCTCAAGGACGTTCCCGGTGAGGAGATCGCCGCGGGCATCATCGCCGTGCACGGTGGCCAGTCCCTGATCTCTCCCTCGATGGCCTCCAAGCTGCTCGCCGAGTTCGCCCAGATGGGCAACCGCCAACAGGACCGCGCGGCGGGCATGGCGGCACCGCACCTCACCGAGCGTGAGCTCGAGGTCCTGCGGCTGGTCGCCCGCGGCATGGCCAACAAGGAGATCGCCAGGGTCCTGTTCATCTCCGAGAACACGGTCAAGAACCACGTCCGCAACATCTTGGAGAAGCTGCAGCTTCACTCGCGGATGGAAGCCGCGATGTATGCCGTCCGCGAGAAGCTGCTCGATCCGGACGCGTGAGCGCACCGCCCCTCACCCCGCGGCGACTCAGCCAGGCCCAGGCTCGGCGGATCGCTCTGGCGGCTCAGGGGTTCGGCGGTCCCCGCCCCGCGCCGGGCGCGGCGTCGATGCGGCACCTCCAGCGGGTCATCGACACCGTCGGGATCGTGCAGATCGACAGCGTCAACGTGCTCACCCGCAGCCAGTACCTCCCGTTCTTCTCCCGCCTGGGCGGTTATGACACCGCGCTGCTCGACCGCGCCCGCGACCGGTCTCCGCGCCGGCTCGTGGAGTACTGGGCGCACGAGGCCAGCCTGGTGCCGCCCCGGACCTGGCCGCTGCTGGGCTTCCGGATGGCGCGGGCGCACGAGCTGTCCTGGGGCGGTATGCAGGCGGTGGCTCGCGACCACCCCGAGGTGGTCGACCTGGTCCGGGCCGAGGTGGGCGCGAGCGGTCCGGTCACGTCGCGCGAGCTGGAGCGGCTGCTGGAGCGCGATGGTGCCGCGACCAAGGAGCACTGGGGGTGGAACTGGTCGGTCACCAAGCGGGCCCTGGAGCACCTCTTCTGGGCCGGCGAGATCAGCAGTGCCGGACGGACCAGCCAGTTCGAGCGGCGGTACGCCTCACTGGAGCGCGTACTGCCACGGGCCGTCGCGGCGCATGCCGTGGATCCGGCGACCCGGCCGGGCCATGAGGACGCCGTCCTCGAGCTGATCCGGATCAGCTCGCGCGCACACGGCGTCGGGACCGAGCAGTGCCTGCGAGACTACTTCCGGCTCAGTCCGCAACAGGCCAGGCCCGCCATCGCCGCTCTCGTCACAGCGGGAGAGCTGGAACCGGTGACCATCGACGGCTGGCGACGGCTGGCCTACCTGCATCCGGAGGCTCGCCGTCCCCGCCGTCTGCACGCGCAAGCCCTCCTCTCGCCCTTCGACTCCCTCATCTGGCAGCGGGACCGCACTGCCGCGCTGTTCGGGTTCGACTACCGGCTGGAGATCTACGTCCCGGCGCCGCAGCGGGTGTACGGCTACTACGTCCTGCCCTTTTTGTTCGGTGAGCACCTGGTGGCGCGCTGCGACCTGAAGTCGGAGCGGCACGACTCGCGGCTGGTCGTGCGGTCCGTCCACTGGGAGGACGGTGCGCCGCTGCAGGCCAGAGTCGCCCTCCGGGCCGAGCTGGAGCTGATGGCTCGCTGGTTGAAGCTGGACGGGGTCGCCGGTCCTGGCCTGGCTGCGCTCGGAGCTGACCCGCCGGCGCCCTGACCGCATCTGCACGGCATCTGGCTGCCCTCGTCGCTGCGCCCGCCCGGGGGCGCCAGTAGGTTCAGCAGAGTGACCGTCGTGACCCCACCGGCCCCTCGGATCCACCGTGCCTGGTGGGTTGCGCTGGTCATCCTTGCTGCGCTGGTGTCCGCCGCCGGCTTCCGGTCCTCCACGGGGGCCCTGCTGCTCCCGCTGGAGAACGAGTTCGCCTGGTCCCGGGCGACGACATCCGGTGCGGCAGCGCTGAACCTGGTGATCTATGGGATCACGGCACCGTTCGCCGCCGCGCTGATGGAGCGCTGGGGGATGCGACGCGTGGTCGCGGCCTCGCTGGTGCTGGTCGCGGTCGGGAGCGGCCTCACCACGCTGATGACCTCGGCCTGGCAGCTGTGGCTCCTGTGGGGTCTGGCGATCGGCATCGGCACCGGCTCGATGGCCCTGGTCCTCGGAGCGATCGTGGCGAACCGGTGGTTCGACCAAAGCCGCCGAGGGCTGGTGACCGGCGTCTTCTCCGCGGCAGGTTCGGCGGGCCAGCTCGTCTTTTTGCCGGGCATCGCGGCCCTCGCCACCGGACCGGGCTGGCGCTATGCGGCGCTGGTGGTCACCATCGCCTCCATCCTGCTGGTGCCCCTGGTCCTGCTCGTGGTGCGGGACCATCCCTCCGACGTGGGACTGGTGCCCCTCGGCTCACCGGCCGGCACCGCGGTACAGGTCGCGCCGGTCAGGCCGGCGGGGGCCGCCCGGCTCGCGCTGACCGTCCTGCGGGACTGCGCCCGCACCCCGACCTTCTGGATCCTGTTCGCCACCTTCTTCGTCTGCGGGTGGTCGACCAACGGCTTGATCGGCACCCACTTCATCGCCGCGGCCCATGACCACGGCATGCCCGAGGGCACCGCGGCGGGGCTCCTGGCGCTCATCGGCATCTTCGACATGGTCGGGACGATCGCCTCCGGATGGCTCACCGACCGGGTCGACCCGCGGCTGCTGCTGTTCGGCTACTACTCGCTGCGCGGACTGTCGCTGCTGTTCGTTCCCAACCTGCTCGGCGCCGACATCCAGCCCAGCCTGTTCCTGTTCATCGTCTTCTACGGGCTCGACTGGGTCGCCACCGTCCCACCGACGATCGCGCTGTGCCGGATCCACTTCGGGCTCGCGCGGTCCAGCATCGTGTTCGGCTGGGTCTTCGCGTCACACATGGTCGGAGCCGGGATCGCGGCCAGCTATGCCGGCTGGGTGCGTTCCTCGACCGGTGACTACCAGAGCGCGTGGCTGACCGCCGGCGGACTGTGCCTGGCTGCAGCCGTTGCCTGCCTGGCCATCGCGCCCCGCGGCCCCCGTCCCACCGAACCGGCTGACGGGCCCGCCACCATGCCCCCCGCCGTGGACGAGACTGCGGTCGCCTCCACGGTCTGACCCTCCCCTCTGCCTGACCCACCCCTCTGCCTGACCCGCCCCTCGACCTGACGCAGCTCGATCAGGGCGAAGGAGCGACCAGCTCCCAGTGGACGGCGTCGCCGATGGTGCCATCGGGCAGCGGGCGGGCGGCGTGCTCGGTCCCCCACGTCGTGAACCCGCAGGACGTGAGCACCGCGTTCGACCGGACGTTGTCCGGGGCGGTCACCGCGGTGAGTCGGGTGAAGCCGAGGCCGCCGTCCTCCGGGCGCGCGAAGATGTGTGCCGTCACCAGCCGCACCGCGGCGCGGGTGATCCCCCGGCCGCGTGCCCGCGGGAACAGGAAGTAGCCGATCTCTGCGCTCGGGCCGACCATCGGACCGGGGCGCGAGAACACCATGGCTCCGCCCAGCGTGAGGTCGGTGGCGGCATCGGCAACACACCAGTAGATCCCGTTGCCACTCGCCATCCGCTCGCGGCGGGCGTCGAGCCAGCCGGCGAAGGTCAGTGGGGTCGGGGCGGCGTCTGGGGGCATGAAGTGCGGCGGGTCGGCGAGCGGCTGGCAGGCGTCCCGGTCGTCGTCGCGCCAGGGGCGCAGCCTTAAGTCGGTCCCCTTCAACGGAGCTGCCTGCATCCACGGCGTCCGCGGACCCATCTCGTCCTTCGGACCCAGCGAGGCGTGCCAGCGGTCGCGCAGGTTGCCGTCACCGTCGCGCAGGTCCTCGGGAATCGTCCCGTGGAACGTGAACCCGCACTTCCACGCGACTTTGCGCGAGGCGAAGTTGTCCGTGAAGGCACGCCAGCGGATGCGCCCCACCCCGAGAGCGAACGCGTGTCGACACGCCATCTGCAGGGCGAGGGTCACAAGGCCCTTGCCTCGCGCGTCCGGGTGCATCGCGAACCCCACGTACACCCCCATGGCCTCAACGCGGAGGTTCACCGTTCCGAGCAGGACCGACGACAGGTCGGCCGGTCGTGCGACCGCCCACTCCCAGCGGCTCGACTGCAGCCAGCCGGTCCTGGCGCCGACGAGCGTCGTCCACGCGTCGAGCGTGCCGTAGGGGCGCGGGACCGTGGTCTGACGGAGCAGAGTGGCGTCCTGGCACATCTCGACGAGGCGAGGCACGTCGACTTCGCCCAGGGCCCGCAGACGGACCCGAGCCTCGAGATCGTCCAGGGTGGGCACGATCGAGGGATATCGCTCGGGATCCACGGGCAAGGCGCCGGGCAGGAGCGTCGGTGGGTGGTCCTGCGCCATGAAGCAACGCTACCCGCTCGTTCTGACAGGACGTCCCGACCGTGTTTGGCTTGGCCCATGAGCGATCGACCCGAGGTCACCGTCCGCGAGGTGACCGACCGACAGCGCTACGAAGCAGTGGTGGACGGCCAGGTCGCCGGGTTCGTGACCTACGACCTGGACGACACCACCATCGACTTCCTCCACACCCAGGCGGACGACGCCTTCGACGGCCGCGGCGTCGGCTCGGCGCTGGCCCGGGGTGCCCTCGAGGGCGCTCGCGAGCGCGGGCTGCGGGTGGTTGCGACCTGCCCGTTCATCCGGGCCTACCTCGCGCGGCACCCGGAGTACGCCTCCGTCGTTGAGGGCTGAAGGAACGGCCCCGCCGCTGCATTCGGGTTGGCGTGGCCGCTCGACTACGCTGGTTGGGGCTCGTGCGGATGCGGGCCCTCATGACTGTCAGGAGTTCTGTTGCCGATCATCGAACGCATTCTGCGCGTGGGCGAGGGGCGGGTCGTCAAGCGGCTCGAGGGGCTGGCCCGCCAGGTCAACGCGATCGAGGAGGACCTGGCGAAGCTGTCCGACGCCGAGCTGCGGGGCGAGACCGACATCTTCCGCAAGCGGCTGGCCGACGGCGAGACCCTCGATGACCTCCTGCCCGAGGCGTTCGCCGCCGTCCGCGAGGCGTCCAAGCGCACCATCGGCAAGCGGCACTTCGACGTCCAGCTGATGGGCGGCGCGGCGCTGCACATGGGCAACGTCGCCGAGATGCGCACCGGTGAGGGCAAGACGCTGGTCGCCACCCTGCCGTCCTATCTCAACGCCCTCGAGGGCAAGGGCGTCCACGTCATCACGGTCAACGACTACCTCGCCGAGTACCAGTCCGAGCTGATGGGTCGCGTGCACCGCATGCTCGGCCTGGAGACCGGGTGCATCCTGTCCTCGATGACGCCCGACCAGCGGCGGATCGAGTACGGCAAGGACATCACCTACGGCACCAACAACGAGTTCGGGTTCGACTACCTGCGCGACAACATGGCGTGGTCGACCGACGAGCTGGTCCAGCGCGGCCACAACTTCGCCGTGGTCGACGAGGTCGACTCGATCCTCATCGACGAGGCCCGCACACCGCTCATCATCAGCGGCCCGGCCGACCAGGCCACCAAGTGGTACGTCGAGTTCTCCAAGATCGTCAAGCGTCTGGTGCGCGGCGAGCACGAGTCCGGTGAGGGCGACTACGAGGTCGATGAGAAGAAGCGGACCGTCGGCGTGCTCGAGACCGGCATCGAGAAGGTCGAGGACCTTCTTGGCATCGACAACCTCTATGAGTCGGTCAACACCCCGCTCATCGGCTATCTCAACAACGCGCTGAAGGCCAAGGAGCTGTTCAAGCGCGACAAGGACTACGTGGTCATCAACGGCGAGGTGCTCATCGTCGACGAGCACACCGGTCGCATGCTGGCCGGCCGCCGGTACAACGAGGGCATGCACCAGGCGATCGAGGCCAAGGAGCTGGTGCCGATCCAGAACGAGAACCAGACCCTGGCTACGATCACCTTGCAGAACTACTTCCGGATGTACTCGCGGCTGTCCGGCATGACGGGTACGGCCCAGACCGAGGCGGCCGAGCTCAACTCGATCTATGGGCTCGGCGTGGTGACGATCCCCACCAACCGCCCGATGGTGCGCGAGGACCAGGCGGACCTCGTGTACCGCACCGAGGAGGCGAAGTTCGCCGCCGTCGTCGACGACATCCTCGAGCGGCACGGCTCCGGCCAGCCGGTGCTGGTCGGCACGGTGTCGGTGGAGAAGAGCGAGTACCTCTCCGACCAGCTGCGCCGCAAGGGAGTGCCGCACGAGGTGCTCAACGCCAAGCAGCACGAGCGGGAGGCCTCGATCGTGGCCCAGGCCGGCCGCAAGGGCGCCGTCACGGTCGCCACGAACATGGCTGGTCGCGGCACCGACATCATGCTCGGCGGCAACCCCGAGTTCACCGCCGTCGCGACGCTCAAGCAGCGCGGGCTCGACCCCGACGAGGACCAGGAAGCCTACGAGACGGCCTGGCCGGACGCGCTGGAGGCGGCCGAGAAGTCGGTCGCGGAGGAGCACACGGAGGTCACCGGACTCGGCGGGCTGTATGTCCTTGGCACCGAGCGCCACGAGTCCCGCCGGATCGACAACCAGCTTCGCGGGCGGTCCGGGCGCCAGGGCGACCCTGGCGAGTCCCGGTTCTACCTGTCGCTGCAGGACGAGCTCATGCGGCGGTTCAACGCCCAGATGGTCGACCGGGTGATGACCAGCGCCAAGATGGACGACTCGGTGCCGATCGAGTCCAAGCTGGTGTCGCGCTCGATCGCCAGTGCGCAAGGTCAGGTGGAGGGTCAGAACTACGAGATCCGCAAGAACGTGCTCAAGTACGACGACGTCCTCAACCGGCAGCGCCAGGTCGTCTACGCCGAGCGCCGCCGGGTCCTGGAGGGTGAGGACCTGCACGAGCAGATCCGCGAGTTCATCACCGACGTGGTGAACGGGTACGTCGACGCCGAGACGGCCACCGGGTTCTCCGACGACTGGGACCTCGAGCGGCTCTGGACGGCTTTGAGGACGGTGTACCCGGTCAGCCTCGAGGCCGACGACCTCGTCGGGTCCGCGGGTGGTCGAGGGTCGCTGACTCCTGACGCGCTGCGCGAGGAGCTCGTCTCGGATGTGCACCACGCCTATGACGCCCGTGAGGAACAGGTCGGCGCGGAGGGCATGCGCGATCTCGAGCGTCGGGTAGTGCTCTCGGTGCTCGACCGCAAGTGGCGCGAGCACCTGTATGAGATGGACTACCTCCAGGAGGGCATCGGGCTGCGAGCCATGGCCCAGCGCGACCCGCTCGTGGAGTACCAGCGCGAGGGATACCAGCTCTTCGAGGCGATGATGGAGTCGATCAAGGAGGAGTCGGTCGGCTACCTGTTCAACGTCGAGGTCCAGGTCGCCGAACCCGAGCCGGCCGTGGCTCCGATCAGCGTGAGCCAGATGCTGGCCGGCTCCGGCGTGGGCGCGTCGACCGATGGCGCCGGCGGCGGAGATGGCGCCGACCCACTCAGTGCCGACCCACTCAGTGCCGACCCGGACTCTGCTGGGGCAGGCGAAGCGCGTGCAGACGGTGCTGGTGTGGACGGTGCCGGCGCGGACGGTTCTGGTGGGGATGGTGCTGGTGGGGATGGTGCTGGTTCGGGCGAACGCGAGCTCGCGGGACCGCCGGAGGGCGCGGGCGGCCACCGCAGGCTCACCAAGGACACCCCTCCCGCTGCCGAGCCGGTCTCCGCGGCCTTCGGTGGGGGGTCCGGCGGCCGCCGGGGCTCCCGGGTGACGGCCAAGGGCCTGGACGACCGACCCCGCCAGACCCAGCTCCACTACAGCGCTCCGAGCGCCGACGGTGGCATCGACGAGCGCCAGGTGAACGGTGGCGTCGAGGTCGACGTGACTGCGTTCGAGGGCACCCCACGCAACGCGTCATGCCCCTGCGGGTCGGGCAAGAAGTTCAAGATGTGCCACGGGGCGAGCTGACGCCGTAGCTGCCCAGCACGTTCGCCGCGAGCCCCGGAGAGCCTCCGAGCCGGCTCGTCGCTGCCACCGGCGTCTCTACGAGCCTGGACCTGCCCCAGTTCGCTCCAAAGCACCGAGACGCCACATGGACGAGACGCCCCGTGGACGAGACTTCACGGCACGAGACGCCACGGCACGAGTTGCCACGGGGGAGAGCTCAGCCGACCTGGAGGACCTCCACGCGCCAGCGCCCGTCCAGCCCGACCAGGCGCAGCGCGAGCGCCCGGACCCTCGCACCGTCGAGCACCACCACGGACACCTCGGCGACGCCGTCCGCAGGCTCACAGACCACCACCTTGCAGACTCGCGCCTGACGGGTCGCCGGTCGCCCGCGCCGTGCCGACAGCGCTCCGCGGCGCGCGACCACGGCGTATACCTCTGGGGTGGTGTGGCGAAGAACCTGAGGAGCCGGACGGGACCCGGACATCACCTCGACCAGCGCTTGGGCGAGATGCGCGGCCCAGGCTCGCGGGTCGGGCAGGTCGCCCCGAGTGGTGCTCTGCGGGCCGAAGGCCTGCTCGTCACTGGCAGCCGCGAAGTCGACGGCCAGGGCGGCCTGCACGTACCGCGCACCACGCTCGGGTCTGCGTGGCCAGGCCAGCGAGGTGTCCGCCGGGTCGGGGTCGTGGATGACGGGGGGACGGTTGACCGGGATCGGGAGGATTCGCAGGGGCCGCAGGGACCCGTTCGGCTTCGCGGCCGCTCGCGCGTCGCGCGCTCGCTCACTCATCGTGCTTCCTGCAGGTCGGGCACCCGGAGCACCTGGCCGGGCAGCAGCAGGTCGGGATCAGCGCCGATGACCGCCCGGTTGGCCGCGTACCACCGGGGCCAGACCGCAGCGACCTCTGCTTCGGTCGCGCCCGCGCCGAGGTGACGGTGAACCAGCCCCCAGAGTGTGTCGCCCCGGCGCACCACGACGTCGACCTCGCCCTCCGCATCGACGACATCGCGACCCGCGCCCATCAGCCGCGGATCGGGTTGAGCGCGGACGACGGGTCGGTCCGGGACCCATCCCGGCAGCGGTGGGTGCCCGGTGGCCGGGCCGCCGCTCGCCGGATCAGGGCCCGGAGCCGCCTGGTTGCCGGCGCGTGGTGCATCGGCAGCGCGGCTCCCGACCCAGCCGGGGAACGGCAGAGTGGCACCGACCTGCGCCCTGGACGTGGTCGGTCCGGACCGTCCCGCCGACCCGTCAACAGCGTGGGCCGGCAGCACGGAGCCGGCCAGCACTGCACCGGTCAACACGGCGGCGACCCGTCGAGCGGTCGAGGGCGCGAGGCGGTCGGCCGACCGCCTCGCCAGGCGCCCCACCCATCCGGGGAGGCTGGCGAGGACGGACAGGACGATCGCGCCGACGAACCACACGGCGATCGCGAGTGCGGCGACCGCGCAGACCAGGGTGAGAGCCTCGTCGAGGCGTGGTGAGGCCCCACGGCTGACCCGGTGCGCGGCCGCTCTCACGACGAGGGCGAACACCAGACTCGTTGCGAGTGCGGTGGCCAGGCTGACCGCCAGTGCCCCCGCGAGGCGGGCTGGACCGACCGTCGACAGCGTGACCTCGCGTCCCTGCTGCTGCGGCATCCCTGCCCCCTCGACCACGTCATGCCTCGCCCGGCTGGCTGTTCGTGCGATCCAACCACGACCCGAATTGGTCGAGCAATGGTCGGGCCGGGCGTCTGTGGATAACCTGCCGTCGCGCGATCCATGCCGAATGCGAGGAAGGGTGGGGACCATGAACGGCGAGCTGAGCGGCCACGGTTCGCAGGAGCCCGCGGTCGGGCGATGGGCGCAGCTGTTCGCAGACCTGGAGGCTCAGTGGGAGGCCGAACACCGCCGCGACCTCGAGGAGGAGGTGGCCGACCGAACCCGTCATGAGCGGGCCGGCATCGGTCTGGTCGACCGGCTGGCCGCCGTGCTCGACCAGGGTCCACCGTCGGGTCGGTCGAGCCCGGGCGGCCCGCGCCGCCGGCCGGGCGTGCATGCTGCCGCCGCCCGCACGGACGGGTCCGTGGTCGGTGTGCGCCTGCTCGGCGGGCCCGTCCTGCGCGGAGAACTGCAGGACGTGGGAGCAGGCTGGCTGCTGCTGGCCGAAGGGTCCCATCGCACCGCGCTGGTGCCGTTCACCTCGATCGGGGCCGTTCACGACCTCACGCCGCGGGCCGGGAGCCAGCGCAGGGGCCGCCAGTTCGGGTTCGGCTATGCCCTGCGAGGACTCAGTCGTGACCGCGCGGTCGTCCAGGTGCTGGACCGCGGCGGCCACACGAGCGTGGGCACCATCGACGGGGTCGGTGCGGATGCGTTCGACCTCAGCGAGCACCCGGCCGACCTGGCGAGGCGCACCGACAACGTCAGCATCCGGTCGACGGTCCCGTTCTCGGCCGTCTCCATGGTGCGGTCGACCTGACGTGGAACGTGGAGGGCGATCCATCGCCTCGATCCGCGCCGGGAACCGCCGCGCCAGGTGCGTGCCCTCCGCACGCCGTTCGTCGGTGTGGTGGCGACGTCCCCCACGGTCGTCGCCACCACACCATCGGAACTGATGTCAGTCGCTGGCCTGCCCGAAGGGATGGGCATCGACGAACGTCTTGGTCTGGTTGTACATCCGCTGGATGTAGTCCTCCAGCTCGGCAACCTCGACGCGCCACTGGCCGCGTCCGCCGACCTTGATGGCCGGCAGGTCGCCGGACCGGACCAGGGCGTAGGCCTGGGCCGCCGAGATGTCGAGCACCTCGGAGACCTCCGACAGTTGAATGAAGCGCTTTGCCACTACTACTCCCCGCTATGTGCTGAGTGATCGCCCGATGGGGACAGCCCGTGCGTTTTGCTGTGCACCTGCGCGACCTTGGTGTCTCTTTACTGTCTCTTTACTCAATACTGTCCGTCAACAGGAACACCGGTTCTGGTGGGGGCAAGTTGACAGTTAATGGGGTCCGGAGACTCGTCTGGACGTGTTTCAGGTGCTTTGCGTCCTCTTGCGGAGATTAGCCTGCTGTCGCGCGGCGGGCCGCTGGGGGGCATGTGGCACAGTCAGCGCACCGCTCCAAGGGCGTCCGTACAGCGTCGACCCAGTCGGGCAGGCAGAGTCCCGGTCGCGGGCCAGATCGAAGGGGGAGAGCGTGTCCGACCCGCCGGTTCCCGCCGCCACGCGGCTGCGTCCGCCGTCCTGGCGCAACGCCCGTCTGCTCGCCGGGGTGGCGCTGGTGCTCGGTTCTGCGGCCGTCGGCTCGCTGGTGGTCGCCCGCGTCGACGACCGGGTGCCGATGTACGCGGCGCGCCAGGCCCTGGTCCCCGGTCAGACCCTGTCGGTGGACCAGCTGACCCGTGTCGACGTGCAGCTGGCCGACGTGGCCGACGGCTACCTCTCCGGCGGGGGTCCTCCACCCGAGGGTGCGGTCGTGCTCCGTGAGGTCCGAGCCGGAGAGCTCGTGCCCCTGGCTGCGCTGGGTTCGGCGAAGGACGCGGCGCGCCAGCCGCTCATGCTCACCGTGGAGGCGACGTCGGCGTCAGCACTGGTGGTCGGGTCCGTGGTCGACGTCTACGTCAACCTGCCGAGCCACGGATCGGGCGCCGAGCAGGACTTTGCCGGGGCCGAACGTGCGCTCGAGCGTGCCCCGGTCGTGGCGCTGCCGACGTCGGGGACCCGTCTCGGCGGAGGTGCCGGGGCCACTCGTGCGGTCCAGGTCATGGTGCCCGACGACCGCGTCCGGGGGCTGATCGACCAGATCGACCAGGGAGCGCGGATCACGGTGGTACCCGTCGCCGGCTCGCTGCGAGCAGGGTCGTGACCCGCCGGCTCATCCTCGCGGTCTCACACGCCTGGGAGGGGGAGCTCGTCGAGCGGCTCGGCGCGAGCACCGAGCTGGTGGTGGTCCGTCGGTGCGCCGACCTCGCCGACCTGCTCGGCGCCGGCGCCGCGGGGCTGGCCGACGTGGCGCTCGTCTCGGCTGACCTCCGCCAGCTCGACCGGATGGCCCTGGACCACCTGGCGACCCACGGCGTGCGCACGGCGGGCGTCACTGCACCGGGGGACGAGGCGGCCGACCGCCGTCTCCGTCAGCTGGGTCTGACCACCGTGTTCGCCCACGACATCGACGTCGACCAGATCGAGTCACGTCTGGCGTCCCCGGATCTGGGCCTCTCCGAGCCGGTGCCCGACGAGCCGGCCGCGACGGCCCGTCACGGGGACGAGGAGGTCGTCGAGGCGCTGCGCGCGTCCGGGCCGGGCACCGCCACACCCAGGGGAGCGAGGGGCGACGGCCCCGTGGCGGGCGGTCGGACCGCGGGAGCCCGGGCCACCAGTGCCAGCGACGAGCCGTTCGACCCCTCGGCGGGACGGGGCCGCCTCATCGCGGTGTGGGGCCCGACGGGCGCCCCCGGGCGGTCGACCGTCGCCCTGAACCTCGCTGCCGAGCTGGCCCGGGAGGGTCTCAGCACGCTCCTGGTCGACCTCGACACCTATGGCTCCTCGCTCGCGCAGGCGCTCTCCCTCCTCGACGAGGCACCAGGTGTCGCCGCCGCCGCTCGCGCGTCCGAGCAGGGCACGCTCGACCTGCCCGCGCTCAACCGGATCGCTCCCTCCGTGAGCCCCGGGCTGCGCATCCTCACCGGGCTGCCTCGGCCCGAACGATGGCCCGAGCTGCGTTCTGGCGCAGTCGAACACGTGCTCATGCTCGCTCGCGAGCTGTGCGACGTGACCGTGCTCGACTGCGGGTTCGGGATCGAGGACGACGAGGTGCTGAGCTATGACACGTTGGCTCCACGCCGCAACGCGGCGACCCTCACGGCGCTCGCTCGGTCCGACACGCTCCTGGTGGTCGGGACGGGCGACCCCGTGGGTCTGCAGCGCCTGGTGCGGGCGGTTCAGGAGGTCGGTCCGATCCCGTCGCCGCGGCCTCGCGTCGTGGTCAATCGGGTCCGTGCCTCCGCCGTGGGCTCGCGGCCCGAGCGACGGATCACCGAGGCGCTGTCACGGTTCGCCGGGATGGACGAGGTGACCTATCTGCCGATGGACGTCGAGGCGCTCGACCTGGCGATGCTGGCCGGTCGCACGCTCGCCGAGGCCGCGCCGTCCTCACCGTTGCGGGTGGCCATCGCCGATCTCGCGGCCTCGCTGCTCCCACCCACCCACGAGCCGCGCAGCCGGCGTGGGCGCCGGGCGGCCCGCACGTAGCTCTCAGGCGCTGAACAGCAGGCTGAGCCCTCCGCAGGTGTACAGCACCATCACCACGAGCAGGGGCACCTGGCCGAGCACAGCGCTGCGCCGGTCGAAGAGGGTGACCGCCCGTTCGTGGGCCAGCACGACGCCGAGGACGTGCCCGAGCACGATGGCCACGAGCTGGATCGCTGCCACCAGCCCGGGCCGGATCAGCGACCCCGACGGTTCGAGGCCCGCCGTGCCGAGCAGGTCGGCGCCGGTGCCCAGCGGATCGCTCAGCCGGCGCAGTCCGTTCACGCCCTCGAACACGAACAACGACCAGTAGTGCGCCACGAGGTAGCCGGCGGCGATCGGCAGGAGCGAGGGCGCGAACTGCGAGGCCAGGCCCTTCACCGGCACCTTGGCCAGCGCCGCTGACGCCAGCGCCGCAGCGGCCAGCATCACTGCGACGAGGGCGCACATCGCCACGAGGGCGACGGTCTGCCAGAGCCGCGGCGCGAAGCTCGAGGACTGCACGAAGCCGTACCACCGCGCCTCGTTGGAGAACCCGTCGTACGCGGTGCTGCCGAGCATCACCGAGGTGACGGCCAGCAGCCCTGGCCGCAGTGCGACGGCGTTGGCGCCCTGCAGCGGGGAGCGCAGCACCCACCGTCCGTCACCGCGCCGCCCCAGCGGACTGAGGGAGCCGTACAACCGGGACCAGGCCTCGAAGGGCTCGCCCTCCCGCGCGGCCCGCCGCCCCCAGACCAGCAGCAGCAGCAGGGCCAGCAGGAGGTACACCGCGACCCAGGTCCGCAGGACCGGCAGCGTCGTGCGGTCGGGGGCGATCAGCTCCAGCCAGACGAAGGCCAGCAGCCCCACCGCAGCCGGCCAGTACCCCGGTCGCCGCTCGGACAGTGCGAAGTCGCGGTCCACGCGCGCGGCGGCAAGCAGCCCGCGGTGCAGCCACCGCACCGGGCTGAGCGTGGCCCAGACCGGGCCCAGCGCGAGCGACAGCAGCGCCAGGCCCACCCACAGGTGCACGAAGACGACGTACGGGACGGGGTTGTTCGCGTTGTCCTTGCCGGCGACCAGCGCGGCGATGGTCCACGCCGTGAGCAGGAGCGCCAGCCCGGCGGCAGTTCCACGCAGGACACGTGAGTCGAGGGCGCGGGCGCCCGCTCGGGGCAGGAGCATCCCGCCGTCGGGTGAGAGCCTCGGCTGCTTCCACAGCACTCCGAGAGCGAGGAAGGACACTGCCAGTGCGAGCGCCGCGCCCACCACGACGTAGCTGAACGGCAGCGGTAGGTCGGCCCGGGACCCGACACCGTGCGCCGGGAGGGCCGCGGGCAGCGCCGCAACGGTCAGCGTCACCGCACGGCGACCTGGTCCGGGCCCAGCGGGGAGGGGGCCAGGAGACTCGTGCGCGGGCTCGGATGGGACACGACCGGGTACGCGCTCACGGATCAGGAGTCTAGGCGGCGCTCGTCTGACACCATGGGGCGGTGCCCGACCGCCTGACTTCTCTGGACGCGTCTTTTCTCTACCTGGAAGAGGCGACCACCCCGATGCACGTGGGGTCGGTCATGGTGTTCGAGCCGACCGGCGAGGGGTTCGACTACGACCGGCTGGTGTCGCTGATCAGCCAGCGGATCGCCTACGTGCCGCGGTACCGCCAGCGGATCCGCGAGGTTCCGGGCCGCCTCGCCAACCCGGTGTGGGTGGACGACGAGAACTTCGACGTGGCCTACCACGTCCGGCGCAGCGCGCTGCCACGCCCGGGGACCGACCAGCAGCTCGAGGAGTTCATCGCCCGGATCCAGCCCCGCCCGCTGGACCGCCACCGCCCGCTGTGGGAGGTCTATCTCGTCGAAGGCCTCGAGCAGGGCCGTTTCGCCATCGTCACCAAGTCTCACCAGGCACTGGTCGACGGGGTCAACGCGGTGGACATCGCCCACGTCGTCGTGGACCCGGACCCGGGCACCGACGGCGAGTTCCCGGACACCTGGCGGCCGTCGCGGGAGCCCAGCGACCTCGAGCTGCTCACCAGCGCGGTGATCGACGCGATCCAACGACCGAACCAGGTCGTCGACAACGTGCGTGGTGGGCTGATCGACATCCGCCAGGTCGGCGGTCGAGCCTGGAGCGCGGTCGGGGACGTCGTGTCAGCGGTGGCCCGGACCGCCGCGCGCCCCGCACCGACGTCACCGTTGAACGCCCGCGTCGGTGAGGCGCGGCGTTTCGTGATGATCGGCACCGACCTCGAGGACTACCGCAAGGTCCGCAGCCGGCTCGCCCGCGGCAGCTACGCCGACGACGTGACGATCAACGACGTGGTGCTCGCGACGATCTCGGGCGCGTTCCGATCCTGGCTGCTGACGCGCGGCGAGGCGGTCAACTCGGCCACGGTGGTCCGGGCGATGGTGCCGGTCAGCGTGTACGACGAGGAACGACCCTCGCAGGTCGGCAACCGGCTGACCGCCTGCTTCGTCGACCTGCCCGTCGGCGAACCCGGGGCGTCCATGCGACTGCACCAGATCGCCTTCGCGATGCGTCAGCAGATGGAGGGCGGGCAGGCCGTCGGTGCCGACTCGCTCGCCGGGCTGGCCGGGTTCGCCCCGCCCACCCTGCACTCCCTGGGCGCCCGGCTCGGCAGCGCCGTGTCGCGCCGGCTGTTCAACGTGGTGATCACCAACGTCCCGGGCCCGCAGCAGACCCTGTACGCGGGTGACGCCAAGCTGCTCTCCACCTATCCGGTGATGCCGCTCGCCCGCGGGCAGGCGCTCGCGATCGGACTGACGTCCTACGACGGCGGGGTCTACTACGGGCTCAACGCCGATCGTGACGCGATGCCCGACGTGGACGTGCTCGGCCAGAGCATCGTGGACTCGCTGGGCGAGCTGCTGGACGCCAAGCGGACCGCGAGCTGATGGCACCGGTCGGCGCCCCCCGGCGCGGGCTGGTCCTGGGTGGGGGTGGCGTGCTCGGGGCGGCGTGGATGGTCGGCGCACTGACCGCGCTCGAGGCCGAGCTCGGGGTGGATCCGCGCGAGTTCGAGGTCATCGTCGGCACCTCGGCCGGCTCGGTGGTGGCCGGCCTGCTGGGGTCGGGCGTCTCGGTGCCCGACCTGCTGCGCCACCAGCTGAGGGGCCGGCTCGACACCGGCCCGCTCGCCGGGTTCGCCTTCGACTACGAGTCCGACACCGGCGGTGAGCGGCCGCCGCTGCCGCGCCCCGGGATGGGGTCGGGCGGACTCCTGCTGCGCAACGCCCGCCACCTGCGACAGCTGCCGCCGACCGCCGTGCTGTCGGCGCTGCTGCCGGAGGGTCGGGGGAGGCTGGAGTCGGTCGGGTCCCTGCTCGCCCACGTCACGCCCGCCGGTTGGGCGCGGGACGGGATCGTCGCGGTGGCCCTCGACTACGACACCGGCGAGCGCGTCGCCTTCGGCTCGCCCGGTGCCCCCCTGGCCGACCTGCACAAGGCGGTGATGGCGTCGTGCGCCATCCCGGGCTGGTACCAGCCGGTGCGGATCGGCGAGCACCGCTACATCGACGGCGGGGCGTGGTCGTCGACCAACCTCGACCTGGTCGCGGGGCTGGGTCTGGACGAGGTGTACGTGCTCGCGCCCCAGGTGAGCTTCGTCCAGGACGTACCCGACCGGTGGACCACGCGCGTCGAGCGGCAGTGGCGCGGGAGGGTCACGGCCCAGTGCCTGCGGGAGCTCGGCCTGGTGCACGCCGACGGGACCGAGGTGACCGTCCTCGGGCCCGGGGTCGAGGACCTCGAGGCGATCGGCGGCAACCTGATGGACGTCACCCGCCGTCCACAGGTGATCCAGACCTCGCTGGAGACCTCGGCCCATGCACTCGCCGACCCGGCACCCGCTGCCACGCCCCGAGCTGTTCGAGGAGCAGATCCCATGAGCCAGACCCGATGAGCCAGACCCGCGTGTACCTGCCCCTCGCGTGGTCGGACCTGCGCGCCCTCGCTGACGGACGTCCCGTCGGTCCCGCTCCGGTGCCCGCCCACGCGGTCACCGAGCTGGTCGAGCGTGCGCAGCCGGGCGCGGACGAGGAGGACTGGGAGTACACCGCGCTGTGCGATGCGGCCGAGCAGGCCGGTGGGCGACGGGACGCACCGGCCCACCGCCGCGTCGTCGCGGCCGCCGATGTCGACCCCGGATGGGTGGGCGAGGCCGAGGGTGCGCTCTCCTCGGTCGTGCTGACGGCGCCGGTTCCGTTGCGGCTCATCGTCTCCCTACACGTCGACGAGGTGGGTGGTGGACCTGAGGACGAGCTCCTCTGGTACGACGTGACCGAGCTGAAGGCGCTCCTCAGCGAGCTCTGACAGCTGGCTCCTGCCATCTCCTGGGGCCGCGCGCGGCCGGTGCTGAGGGTACTGGTCACGTGGCCATGCATGACACGATGGCCCCGCCCTCGCTGCTGAGACCCAGACCTAGGAGTGCCCGCCGTGGATGCCGTGACCCAGGTGCCCGTTCCCGTCAACGAGACCGTGCTCGACTACGCGCCGGGCAGCCCGGAGCGGGCCGCGCTGGAGGTCGCGCTGGTCGACCTCGGCTCCCAGCGCACCGACCTGCCGCACACCATCGGCGGCCAGCGGGTGATGGGCGGCGGCAAGAAGATCGACGTACGGCAGCCCCACGCGCGGCACAGCGTCCTCGGCACGATGCGCAACGCCACGCTGGGCGACGCGCAGGCCGCGGTCGACGCGGCCAAGGCGGCGGCCCCCGGCTGGCGTGCGCTCCACTTCGACGACCGGGCCGCCATCCTGCTCAAGGCCGCTGACCTTCTGGCCGGACCGTGCCGCGCGACCCTCAACGCGGCGACCATGCTCGGCCAGTCCAAGACGGCCTACCAGGCCGAGATCGACGCGGCGTGCGAGCTCATCGACTTCTGGCGGTTCAACGTCCACTTCGCGCGCGAGATCCTCGCCCAGCAGCCACCCGCGAACAGCGCGGGGGTGTGGAACCGGACCGACCACCGGCCGCTGGAGGGGTTCGTCTATGCGATCACGCCGTTCAACTTCACCGCGATCGCGGGCAACCTGCCGACGGCGCCCGCGCTGATGGGCAACACGGTCGTGTGGAAGCCGTCTCCCACCCAGCAGCTCGCGGCCCAGATGACCATGGAGCTGCTCGAGGCCGCGGGCCTGCCGCCGGGGGTGATCAACCTGGTCACCGGCGACGGGCTCAACGTCTCCCGCGTCGCGCTCGCCGACCGCGACCTCGCGGGCATCCACTTCACCGGTTCCACACCGACCTTCCAGCACCTCTGGCAGGAGGTCGGCGCCAACCTGCCGAACTACCGCACCTACCCGCGGCTGGTCGGGGAGACCGGGGGCAAGGACTTCATCCTCGCCCACCCCTCGGCCGATCCCGACGTGGTGCGGACCGCGATGCTGCGCGGCGCGTTCGAGTACCAGGGACAGAAGTGCTCGGCGGCCAGCCGCGCCTATGTGCCGCGGTCGATCTGGAAGCGGATCCGGTCCGACCTCGTGACGCTCACCGAGGGCCTCACCCAGGGCGACGTCCGCGACCTGTCGAACTTCATGGGAGCCGTGATCGACGATCGAGCCTTCGCCAGGCACTCGGCGGCCATCGACCGGGCGCACGCCACGAGCGGTGTCGAGGTGATCGCCGGCGGACGGTACGACGACAGTGTCGGCTGGTTCGTCCGGCCCACCCTGCTGGAGGTCGACGACCCCACCGACGAGGTGTTCCGCACCGAGTACTTCGGCCCGATCCTCGCCGTCCACGTGTACCCCGACCGCACCTACGACAAGGTGCTCGAGCAGATGGAGTCGTTCGCCCCCTACGGCCTCACGGGCGCGATCATCGCCCAGGACCGGGTCGTCATCGCCGACGCCACCGAGCGCCTGCGGTTCGCCGCAGGCAACTTCTACGTCAACGACAAGCCCACCGGCGCCGTCGTCGGCCAGCAGCCGTTCGGCGGCGGACGCGGCTCAGGCACCAACGACAAGGCCGGCGCCGCGCAGAACCTGCAGCGCTGGACCTCTCCGCGATCGATCAAGGAGACGTTCGTGCCGCCGGTGCGGCACGCCTACCCGCACATGGGCTAGCGGGACAGCCACTCGTGGGCGGTGGCGATCTCGATCTCGAACGCCTCACGGATGGGCGGGGCGGCGGCCTTCTCGACCTGACCGCCGAGCAGGGGGATCTTGGCCTTCAGGTCGGCGTCGATGACCTCGATCGAGCCAGAACCCTGGGGCGCCAACGAGAGCGTGCCTTGAAGGACGAGCGGCGCGCCCACGACCTCCATGGTCACCTTGCCCTTGCGGGCGCCGTCCGCGCCCGGTGCGCCCCACTCCTGTCGCTCCACGACCTTGAGGGTGTTGCCCACCATGCCGCGGGCGAAGTCCGGGAGCCCGTCGCTCGGCAGGACGCGCTCGGTCGTGATCACCGTGGCTCCGGCTGAGGTCTCGACCTTGGCGGAGTGCTTGATGGCGGCGGTGGCCACGCACTTGGCCTCCTGGAAGGCGGGGTCGGAGAGCACGGCGAACACCTCGTCGGGCGTCGCGGTGTACTCGGCGGTGGTCGCGATCTTCATGGCGCTCAACCTACTACGGGCCCAGGCGCACCCTCCCGGTCCCGGGTGACCTCACGGTGCCGGGGTCGGGGTCGACCCCGCAGCGGATCTCGTGCGCAACCTCCAGTCGCTGTCCCGCGCGCGGTCTCCCGCGGACGTGACGTTGGTCCCACCCGTGACGGGGCTCGCCGGGACGGGCATAGCCGGAGCGGTACGGTCGTTGACGGCAGCAGCGTCAGCGAGGACGGCCCATCCCGGCAGGTCCGGGCCCACCCCATCGCAGGAGGAGAGCAGATGACGCAGCAGAGCACGGACACCACCACGCACCGGGTCGTCGTCATCGGATCCGGTTTCGGCGGCCTGTTCGGGACCCAGGCACTGCGGCGGGCCGACGTCGAGGTCACGTTGGTCGCGCGGACCACCCACCACCTGTTCCAGCCACTGCTGTACCAGGTCGCGACGGGCATCCTGTCCGAGGGCGAGATCGCCCCCTCCACCCGTGAGGTCCTGTCCGGGCAGCGCAACGCGCGGGTCATCCTCGGTGACGTCACCCGCATCGACCTCGACGCCCGGACGGTGACCTCGGTCGTCCTCGACCGCGAGACCGAGACCCCCTACGACACCCTGCTGGTCGCCGCGGGGGCCGGTCAGTCCTACTTCGGCAACGACCAGTTCGCCGAGTACGCGCCGGGCATGAAGTCGATCGACGACGCCCTCGAGCTGCGCGGCCGGATCTTCCAGGCGTTCGAGTGGGCCGAGCTGGCGACCACGCCCAAGGAGATCCAGCGGCTGATGACCTTCGTCGTCGTCGGTGCCGGACCGACCGGGGTCGAGATGGCCGGCCAGATCGCCGAGCTGTCGCGGCGCACCCTGCGGCACGACTTCCGACGGATCGACACGACCGACGCGCGGGTCATCCTGCTCGACGGTGCCTCACAGGTGCTCCCGGCCTTCGGCGACCACCTGGGCCACGCCGCACGCGCTCGTCTGGAGAAGATCGGGGTCACCGTCCAGCTCGGTGCGATGGTCACGGGCGTTGACGAGACCGGCATCGACGTCAGGGACTCCGACGGCCGGCACCGTCGGATCGAGTCGGTGACCAAGGTCTGGGCCGCCGGTGTGCAGGCCTCGCCGCTGGGCCGCCAGCTGGCCGAGCAGAGTGGCGCCGTCCTCGACCGCGCCGGTCGGGTCGAGGTGAACGACGACCTGACCCTGCCCGGGCACCCCGAGGTGTTCGTGGTCGGCGACATGGTCGCCCTGAAGGGGTATCCCGGCGTCGCGCAGGTCGCGATCCAGGGGTCGAGGTACGCCGCCGACCAGATCAAGCGCCGGTTGGCCGGTCAGCCCGAACGCGGGCCGTTCGTCTACAAGGACAAGGGCAGCATGGCGACCATCTCGCGCTTCAGTGCGGTCGCCAGCATCGGCCGGTTCCGGTTCTCGGGCTTCATCGCCTGGCTGCTCTGGCTGGCCGTCCACCTCGTGTACATCATCGGATTCAAGAAGCGCCTCACGACGTTGTTCAGCTGGGGCGTCTCCTTCATCGGCCGCGGCCGCTCCGAGCGGACGGTGACCGACCAGCAGACGTTCGCGCGCAACGCGATCGACCGGCTGGGGCAGGGTTATCTGCCCGCGCTCCCGCGGGTCGCCGATGACCGCAAGCTGCCTCCGCAGTCGGTCACCGAGGCCAAGGGCTCGGCCCGTGAGGTCCCGCCCTCGGTCCAGCGGAACAGAGCCCACCGCTGAGGGTCTGAGCGAGCCTCACCGGGCCCGGGCGGGGGTCAGAGGGTTCACCTAGGGTGAGCCCATGCCTCTGGATTACCCGATCCACCAGCGCGTTCTGCCCAACGGTCTGCGCGTCCTGGTCTCACCGGACAGCAGCGTGCCCACCGTGACCGTCAACATCTGGGTCAACGTCGGGTCCAGGCACGAGGTCGAGGGACGGACCGGGTTCGCCCACCTCTTCGAGCACCTGATGTTCCAGGGCTCGCGCAACGTCGCCGGTGGCGAGCACTTCAGTGCCCTCATGGCCCACGGGGGGCGGCTCAACGCCACCACCTGGTTCGACCGCACCAACTACTTCGAGACCGTTCCGCGCGGCGCCTACGAGCTCGCCCTCTGGCTCGAGGCCGACCGGCACGGCCACCTGCTCGACGCGGTCAACCAGGAGAACCTGGACAACCAGCGCGATGTCGTGAAGGAGGAGAAGCGGCAGCGCTACGACAACGTCCCTTATGGCAACGCGCTCGTCGATGTCTATGCCACCGTCTTCCCCGTGGGCCATCCCTACCACCACCCCACGATCGGCTCGATGGACGACCTCGACGCCGCGAGCGTCGAGGACGTGCACGCGTTCTTCCGCCGCTACTACGGACCGAACAACATGGTGCTGACCCTGGTCGGTGACGTGACGCCCGAGGAGGGTTTCGCCGCCGCCGAGCGATACTTCGGGCCGCTGCCGGCGAGCGCGGAGCCGTCCACGTCAGGTTCCGAACCGCTCGCCCCGCTCGGCGAGCCGGCCCGGCTCGAGCGCCGTGAGCAGGTGCCCAACGACCGGATCCACTTGGCGTTCCGGTTGCCGCCCGACAACACCCCGGACTACTTCGCGTCCGCGCTCGCGGTCGACATCCTGGCGGGGTTGTCGACCGCGCGTCTGCACCAGCGTCTGGTTCGCCGGGACCGGCTGGCCAACGCGGTGCAGGGGAGCAGCCTGGGGTTCGTCGACGGGGTTTCCCTGGCCTACGTCGCCCTGGATGTCGTCCAGGGCGCAGACCCCGAGGAGGTGGAGCGGGCCGCAGTCGAAGAGCTGACGCGGTTCGCTGACGAAGGCCCCACGGAGGTCGAGATGGAGTCGGCCCTGGCCCAGTCGGAACGGTCCTGGTTGTCGGCGCTGGCCGGTCAGGAGGAGCGGGCCGACCTGATCAGCCAGCATGTCCTGCTCCACGACGACGCCGCCTTCGTCAACACGTTCCTCGACCGGCTCGGTGCGGTGACGGCCGACCAGGTCCGCGCGGCGGCAGACCGATGGCTGAGACCGCATTCTCGGGCGGTCGTCGCCTACCTCACGGCCACGGAGGAGGAGGCGGCATGAGCGCCTTCACCGAGCCCGTCAGTGCCCCGGGGGTCCCCCGGCCCGAGGTCACGCCGCCGGAGGACTGGGCGTTCCCCGTCCCGGTGCGTCACCTCCTCGACAACGGCCTGGTCGTCCTGGTGTTCGACATCCCGGGTCAGTACGTCATCTCGGTGCGCTCGGTGATCCCGCTGAACCTGGCCAGCGAGCCGCGCGACCGGGAGGGCATCGCCACGGTGATGGCCCGCCTGCTCGACGAGGGGACGTCGGCGCACAGCGGCGAGGAGTTCGCCGAGCTGATGGAGCGAAAGGGCATCGCGCTCGGCGCGGGGGTGACCGAGGGCTCGCTCGGCGTCGACCTCGACGTGCCGGCGCGCAACCTCGGCCCCGCGCTCGACCTGATGCGCCAGGCGCTCGCCGAGCCCGCGTTCCCCGAGGCCGAGACCGCGCGTCACGTCGCCACCCGGTTGGCCGAGATCGAGCAGGAGCGAGCCTCCGCCCCGCACCGCGCCGCGCGCGAGTTCATCGCCACCTTCTATGATCCGCACGAGCGCGCCAGCCGTCCCACGGCCGGCACCGCCGCTACCGTCGCCGCGATCACCTCCCAGGACCTGCGCGAGTTCCACGCCCGCCATGTCGGGCCGTCCGGGGCGACGGTCGCCATCGCGGGCGACCTGTCGGGGGTGGACCTGCTCGCCGTGATGGCCGAGACGCTCGGGCGCTGGCAGGCACCTGGTCACCAGGCCGCTGCCGAGCCGGTCGCGGCCCGCCGCGCGGAGGACGCTGCGCGCATCGTCCTGGTCGACCGGCCGGGCTCGGTGCAGTCCGAGCTGTCGGTGGGGTGCCTCGGACCGCACCGCAGGATCGCGACGGGGTGGGCGCCGTACCCCGTCCTGGGGTTCATGGTCGGAGGTTCGCCCACCGCCCGGGTCGACGCAGTCCTGCGCGAGGAGAAGGGCTACACCTACGGCATCCGGTCGGTGTTCCGTCCCCGTCCGCGCGACGGGATCTTCCTGACTTCCGGGTCAGTCCGGGCCGACGCGACCGTCGAGTCGCTGCAGCTGCTCGTCGACCTGCTCGGCGGCGCCCGTGACGGGTTCACCACCGATGAGGTGCGGTCGGGCGTCGACTTCCTCGCCCAGACGGCTCCCGGCCGGTACGCCACGGCCGATGCCGTTGCCGACGAGGCGACCAACCTCGCGGTCGAAGGACTGCCGGAGGACTTCACGACCCAGAACCTGCGCCGGATCAAGGCCCTTGACGTCGCCACCCTCGACGAGGCCTACCGCACGTGGGTGGACGGCGTGTCCTGGACCGTGGTCGTCGTCGGAGACGCCGACACCCTGGCCGGGCCGATCCGGGCGCTCGGGCTCGGTGAGGTCACCGTGGTCCCCGCCTGAGGCGAGTGCTGGTCGGCGCGGCCGGCGGAGCCAACCCCGATCCCGATCGTGGTGCCAACGACCCCCGTGTGCTGGCTCCGCCGGTCCGATGTCGAGCTCACAGCCCGGCGACGGGGGAGTTGACCGGCTCGCTGGGCCCCAGCCGCGCCAGCACGTCTTCGTGGAGGAGACCGTTGGTGGCGACCGCGTTCCCCGACCAGGGCCCGGGCCGGCCGTCCAGACCGGTGAATCGGCCACCGGCCTCGGTCACGATCGGCACCAGAGCAGCCATGTCGTACACCGCCAGATCAGGCTCGGCGGCGATGTCGACCGACCCTTCAGCCACCAGCATGTAGGACCAGAAGTCGCCGTAGGCGCGAGTCCGCCAGCAGGCTCCTGCGAGGTCGAGGAAGGCCTGACGCCGGCCGATCGCTCCCCATCCGCTGAGGCCGCTGTAGGACAGCGAGGCGTCCTCGACCCCGCTCACCGAGGACACCGACATCCGTCTGGCCGACGACAGCGAACGACCCGTCCAGGCGCCGGACCCGAGCGCCGCCCACCAGCGCCGGTTCAGCGCCGGGGCCGCGACGAGACCGATGACCGGCTCGTCGTCGTCGACCAGCGCGATGAGCGTCGCCCACACCGGCACGCCCCGGACATAGCTGTGCGTCCCGTCGATCGGGTCCAGGACCCAGCGACGGGCACCGTGCCCGGTGGTCTCGAACTCCTCGCCCTGTACTGCGTCGCGCGGGCGGGCGCGACGGAGCTGGCTACGGACCAGCTCCTCGGCGGACCGGTCGGCATCGCTGACCAGGGTGAGGTCGGGCTTGGTCTCCACGACCAGGTTCTCGGCGCGGAACCGGCCCAGGGTCACGCGCTCCACCGCGTCGGCCAGCACGTGGGCAAGACGCAGGTCGTCGTCATAGGCGGGCACGGCGCCAACCTACTGCCCGGGCGGGGGCTGGTCCCGGCAGGACGCCCTCCCGCCGCGTCGGGACATCTGCCGCAAGAACGAGCGTCAAGGCTGCGAGCGGGTCACGTTTTTGTCTCGGCTTGGGCTGGCCTGTCGCGTTCGTGGAGGTCGTGGTCTTACATGGGCCCTACACATCGACGCCTTCAAGCGTCATGCCCGTGCCCTGAATCCGGGGCCAGGCCACCACACCGTCCGACACGGACGGCTGACCATCAAGTAGGAGGACATCCATGCGAGGAACCACTCGCACGGCTGCCGTGGCCGGGATCGCCGCCACTGCACTGCTCGCCGCGGCATGTGGCGGAAGCGACGACCCGGGCACCGGTACCACCCAGACCGGTGCGTCCGGCGGCGCCATCACCGTCAACGGCTGCAACCCGCAGAACCCCCTGGTCCCCGGCAACACGTCCGAGACCTGTGGTGGGAACATCCTCGAGGCGACTGTCGCCGGCCTGGTCCACTACAACACCGAGACCGCGGCGCCCGAGAACGACATCGCCGAGTCGATCGAGACCACCGACAACCAGAACTTCACCGTGAAGCTGGTCAAGGGCTACAAGTTCTCCGACGGCACCGAGGTCAAGGCCAAGAACTTCGTGGACGCGTGGAACTACACGTCCTACGGCCCCAACGCCCAGGGCGCCTCCTACTTCATGGACCCGATCGAAGGCTTCGGCGACCTGCAGTGCGGGACCAACGCCGCAGGTGAGTCCGACTGCAAGGGTGCGGCCCCCAAGGCCAAGGAGCTCAGCGGCCTGAAGGTCGTCGACGACTACACCTTCACGATCAAGACCAGCGCGGCGATCTCGAACCTGCCGGTGCGCCTCGGCTACACCGCGTTCGCCCCGCTGCCGGACATCTTCTTCACCGACCCGGTCGCCTTCGGCGACAAGCCGGTCGCGGCCGGCCCCTTCCAGGTCGACGAGTGGGTCAAGAACAGTGAGGTCAAGCTCAGCAAGTTCGCCGACTACTCCGGCAAGTACGCCGGCAAGCTCGACTCGGTCACCTTCAAGATCATCGAGGACACCGACACCGCGTACAACTCGGTCGTGGGCAACGAGCTCGACCTGATCAACGCGATCCCGACCAGTGCGCTGATCGACGACAAGTACAAGACCGAGCTGCCCGACCGCAACCTGCAGCGCGCAGGCGGTCGCATCACCGTGGCGACCTTCCCGTCGACCAAGGCGACCAAGAACTACGACAACATCAAGGTCCGCCAGGCCATCTCGATGGCCATCGACCGTGAGTCGATCGCCAAGAACATCTTCAGTGGCAGCGTCGACTCGGCGGACGGGTTCGTCTCCCCGGTCGTGGACGGCTACAAGGAGGGCCAGTGCGGCGAGTACTGCACCTTCGACGCGGCCAAGGCCAAGGCGCTGCTCGCTGAGGCGGGCGGGTTCCCCGGTGACAAGATCACCCTCGGGTACAACGCCGACGGCGACCACAAGGCGTGGACCGAGGCGACCTGCAACTCGATCAAGGACGCTCTCGGGGTTCCCTGCGTCGCAGTCGCCACGCCCACCTTCGCAGAGTTCCTGGACCTGCGGCAGTCGCAGAAGATCACGGGCATGTTCCGCAACGGCTGGCAGATGGACTACCCGTCGATCGAGAACTTCCTGACGCCGATCTACGCGACCAACGCTTCGTCGAACGACAGCAAGTACAGCAACCCCAAGTTCGACGCGCTGTTGAAGAAGGCCTCGGGAGAGACCAGTGCGGATGCCGCCAACGCCAGCTACCAGGAGGCGGCACAGATCCTGGTGACCGACCTGCCCGCAGTGCCGCTGTTCTTCCCGAAGACCACCTTCGGTTGGTCGGACAAGGTGACCGGTGTCAAGATCACGGCCTTCGGCACCGTGGACTGGTCCAGCATCGCCCTGAAGTAGGTTCGGCCGTCACCCTCGTGATGTCCACGCAGTAACAGCACGTCATCGGCCTGTCGGCGCTCGCCGGCAGGCCGATGACGTGACCGGCTCCGGTGTGTACCACTGCTCTGGCGCCATGACCGTTCCGACCGGCTATGTTGGGCAACGACCCGCCCGACGGCACCGGCCCCGGCCGCGTGCAGGCCGGACCCCGTTCGCGGCGCACGCCCCGTGGCTGCGGCGACCGACGCAAGGAGGTGCCGATGGGCAAGTACATCGTCCGGCGCGTGCTCCAGATGATCCCGGTGATCATCGGGTCGACGTTCCTGATCTATGCCATGGTCTTCTCGCTGCCTGGCGACCCCACGGCCTCCCTGTGCGGCGAGCGTGCCTGCCCCCCGGTGAAGATCGCGCAGTTCCGCGAGATCTACAACCTCGACGACCCGTTGGTCGTCCAGTACGCCAAGTACATGGGCGGTGTCGTCCAGGGGGATCTCGGCAAGACCTATGCCGGGGTCGACATCCGGGACGAGCTGGTCCAGCGCTACCCGATCACGGTCAAGCTGGCGCTGATGGCGATCATGATCGAGACGGTGATCGGGATCATCGCCGGGGTCTTCGCGGGCATCGGCAAGGGAAAGTTCATCGACAACCTCGTGCTGGTGAGCACCCTGTTCGTGATCTCGGTGCCGATCTTCGTGATCGGTGCCTCGCTGCAGTACTACCTCGGGGTGAAGTTCTCGATCTTCCCCATCACGGTGCCGGCGTCCAACCCTTCGTTCTTCCAGCTGCTCCTGCCGGCGATCGTCCTGGGGAGCATCTCGCTGGCCTACGTCGCCCGGCTGACCCGCACATCGTTGGTGGAGAACCTCAGGGCGGACTACGTCCGGACGGCCACCGCCAAGGGCCTGACCCGGCAACGAGCGATCGGGGTGCACGCGCTGCGCAACTCGATGATCCCCGTGATCACCTACATCGGAGCCGACTTCGGTGCGCTGCTCGGTGGCGCGCTGATCACCGAGCTGATCTTCAACATCCAGGGTGTCGGCGGTTTCGTGGCTCGCAGCGTCCGGTTGAAGGACAACGCAGCCACGGTCGGAACGGTCACCATGCTCGTGCTCGTCTACCTGGTCATGAACCTGCTCGTCGACCTGCTGTACGGCGTGCTCGACCCGAGGATCTCCAATGACTGAAGCCGCGCTCGAAGTCGCTGCCGAGCAGCAGGTCCAGGCCCAGTCCGAGGGCGCTCGCTCGCTCACCCAGGACGCCTGGCGCGCGCTCCGCCAGAACCCGTTGTTCTGGATCTCCGCGACCCTCATCACCTTCTTCCTGGTGATGGCGATACTGCCGCAGCTCTTCACCCAGACCGACCCCACGGCTGCGTCGCTGAACCTCTCCCGGTCCAAGCCCAGCTCTGACGCCTGGTTCGGGCGTGACATCCAGGGTTATGACATCTACTCCCGCACGATCTACGGAGCCCGGGCCTCGATCCTGGTCGGGGTCCTCACCACCCTGGCCACCATCCTCATCGGCACCGTGTTCGGGGTGGTGTCGGGCTACTACGGCGGCTTCATCGACGCACTGTTCTCCCGGGTCACCGACATCTTCTTCGCGATCCCGTTCCTGCTCGGCGCGATCCTGTTCATGTCGACCTTCCCCAACGACGAGAACTCCGCCTACCTCTCGATCGTCATGAAGGTCGTGCTCGCGCTGGCTATCCTCGGCTGGCCGAATATCGCCCGGTTGATGAGATCCAGTGTGCTACAGGTGAAACCGAACGACTACGTGTCGGCGGCGAGGGCCTTGGGCGCGAGCCCGTGGCGCATCATCACCTCCCACATCCTGCCCAACGCGATGGCACCGGTGATCGTGGTGAGCACCATCAACCTCGGTGCCTTCATTGCTGCGGAGGCCACCCTGTCCTTCCTGGGTATCGGCCTGGTCGCGCCCGCGGTGTCCTGGGGGCTGGCGATCAACGACGGACTGGTCGCGTTGCGCACGACCCCGCACATCCTGCTCTTCCCCAGTGTGTTCCTGTGCTTCGCGGTGCTCGCCTTCATCATGCTCGGTGACGCGGTCCGCGATGCCTTCGACCCCAAGCTGCGCTGAGGCCAGGAGATGACGATGAGCACCCAGGCGACCACCGGGTCCAAGAAGTCCGGTTATCCCGTGTACGAGCCCGAGGGCGGCGTCCTGCTCGAGGTGGAGGACCTCTACGTCGAGTTCCACACCGCCGAGGGGCTGGCCAAGGCGATCAACGGGGTGAACTTCACCCTCAGCGCCGGCGAGACCCTGGCGATCCTGGGCGAGTCAGGCTCCGGCAAGTCCGTCACCGCCCAGGCCATCATGGGCATCCTGGACATGCCGCCGGCGAGGATCCCCCAGGGTTCGATCCGCTACTGCGGTCAGGACCTGCTCACCATGCCGGGCGACCAGCGACGACGGACCCGGGGCCCGGAGGTCTCGATGGTCTTCCAGGACGCCCTCAGCGCGCTGAACCCGGTCTTCCCGGTCGGGTGGCAGATCGCCGAGATGATGCGGCAGCACCAGGGCATGAACAAGTCCGACGCGATGGCCCGGGCCGTGCAGCTGATGGAGCGGGTCCAGATCCCGGCCGCCAAGGAGCGGGTCAAGGCCTATCCACACCAGTTCTCCGGTGGCATGCGGCAGCGCATCATGATCGCCATGGCGATCGCCCTCGACCCAGCCGTGCTGATCGCCGACGAGCCGACGACTGCCCTGGACGTCACCGTCCAGGCGCAGATCATGGGTCTGCTGCAGGAGCTCCAGGACGAACGTCAGATGGGGCTCATCCTCATCACCCACGACCTCGGTGTGGTGGCCGACGTGGCCGACCGGATCGCGGTGATGTATGCGGGCCGCATCGTCGAGCAGGCCGATGTCTTCGCGCTGTACGCCAAGCCGGCCCACCCGTACACCAAGGGTCTGCTCGAGTCGATCCCGAGACTGGACCAGAAGGGCCAGACCCTCTCGGCCATCGGCGGGCTCCCACCCAACCTGATGCGGATTCCGCCCGGGTGCGCGTTCAACCCGCGGTGTGACTTCGCCCAGGACGTCTGTCGCGAGGACCGTCCGGCACTGCGGGAGGTGGCCCCCGGCCGCTTGTCCGCCTGCCACTTCGCTGAGGAGGTGCTCGGTGGCTGAGGTCATCCTGACGGCGACCGACCTGGTCAAGCACTACCCCATCAGGGGCGGCGTCCTGCGCCGCACCGTGGGGCAGGTGAAGGCGGTCGACGGCGTCTCCTTCGAGCTGCACAAGGGCGAGACGCTGGGCATCGTGGGGGAGTCGGGCTGTGGCAAGTCGACCCTGGGCCGGTTGCTCATGCGCCTGGAGGAGCCCACGGCCGGGACCGTGCACTTCGACGGGGTCGACATGTACGCCCAGAAGGGGCGCGCCATGCGACGGTTGCGCCGCGACATCCAGATCGTCTTCCAGGACCCGTACACCTCGCTGAACCCCCGCAAGACCGTCGGCGACATCATCGGCGAGCCGTTCGAGATCCACACCGACGTGGTGCCCAAGGGTGGTCGGCGCAAGGCGGTCCAGGACCTGCTGGACCGGGTCGGGCTCAACCCCGAGCACATCCACCGCTATCCCCACCAGTTCTCCGGTGGGCAGCGGCAGCGCATCGGGATCGCCCGCGGCATCGCGCTCAGCCCCAAGGTGCTCATCTGCGACGAGCCGGTCTCGGCCCTGGACGTCTCGGTGCAGGCCCAGGTGGTCAACCTGATGGAGCAGCTGCAGGACGACCTCGGTCTGGCCTACGTCTTCATCGCCCACGACCTCTCGGTCGTGCGCCACATCTCCGACCGCGTCGGGGTCATGTACCTCGGCAAGATGGCCGAGCTGGGTGACGAGGACGACATCTACAGCCGCACCACCCACCCGTACACGCAGGCTCTGATGTCCGCCGTTCCGGTTCCGGACCCGACGTTGCGCGACAAGCGCGACCACATCGTGCTCAAGGGCGACGTCCCCTCGCCGGCCAACCCGCCCAGCGGGTGCCGGTTCCACACGCGGTGCTTCAAGGTGCAGGACCGGTGCAAGACCGAGGTTCCTGAGCTCATCGTGCGGCCCGACGGGGCGGGCGGCCACGAGTCGGCCTGCCACTTCGCCGCGCCGCGGGAGATGATCCGGGCGAGCAGCCCCAGCTGAGAACGCGCGCCGCTCGGGTGGGGTCAGTCGGTCTCGCCCGAGCGGGCACGCAGCAGCCGGCGCAGTGACTCCAGCCGTGAGACGCCCGCCGGGCCGGCGGCACCGCCGGCGACGAAGTCGTCCAGGGCACACTCCTGCTCGTCGTGGGTGCACCCTCGCGGGCACTCGGCGGTGCCGGGCTCGAGGTCGGGGAAGTGCACGATGATCCGGGCCGGGTCGACGTGGGCGAGCCCGAACGACCGGATGCCGGGGGTGTCCACGACCCAGCCGGCTCCACCTGCCAAGGGGAGTGCGACCGCGGAGGTCGAGGTGTGCCGACCGCGACCGGTGACGTCGTTGACGACGCCGGTGGCCCGATGGGCCTGCGGGATCAGCGCGTTCACCAGGGTCGACTTGCCTACTCCGGAGTGACCCACCAACACGGTGAGCCGGCCGGACAGGTGACCCAGCAGCTTTTCGAGCCCGTCCGGGGTGCCGACCTCCGAGGAGGTGACGACGTGGGGCACGTCCAAGGGCGCGTACTGGGACAGGAACTCGCCCGGGTCCTTCAGGTCGGCCTTGGTGAGCACCAGCAACGGGTCCATGCCCGCGTCGTAGGCCGCCACGAGGCAGCGGTCGATCAGGCGGGCCCGGGGCTCGGGGTTGGCCAGGGCCGAGACGATGGCCAGCTGGTCGGCGTTGGCGACGATCACCCGCTCCACCGGGTCGGTGTCGTCCGCGGTGCGGCGCAGGGTGGAGGCGCGCGGCGACAGACGGACGATCCGGGCCAGCGCGTCCGGCCCGCCGGCGGTGTCGCCGACCAGCCACGCCTCGTCGCCGACCACGATGCCCTTGCGGCCCAGCTCCCGGGCCTTCATCGCAGTCACGACGCGCTCGGGGGCGTTGCGGCGTCCGGTGCCCGGCGGGAGCAGCACCGTGTACCGGCCGCGGTCGACGGCGGTCACGAAGCCGGGGACGGCGTCCTCGTGGGCGGGCCGGTCCTTGGACCTCGGACGCGAGCCGCGGCGGCTGGGCCGGACCCGCACGTCGGACTCGTCGAGGTCCCTTCCGCGACTGACCACCGAGGCCTCAGGGCCTGACCAGGGCGCTGGACCCCATGAGCATCGACTCCCACAGCGGCACGAACCCGGGCAGCGTCTTGGCCACGGTGCCGACGTCCTCCACCACCAGGCCGGGAGCACGGAGCCCCAGCACGGCCCCGGCCATCACCATGCGATGGTCGGCGTAGGTGTGGAACATCCCTCCGGACAGTGGGCGCGGCTCGATCCGCAGGCCGTCCTCGCGTTCCTGGACACCGCACCCGATGCGGCGGAGCTCGGTGGTCAACGCGGCGATCCGGTCGGTCTCGTGACCGCGGATGTGGGCGACACCCCGGATGATGCTGGGGGAGTCGGCCAGCGCGGCCAGGGCCGCCACCACCGGAGTCAGCTCGCTCGCGTCGTGCAGGTCGATGTCCAGGCCGCCCAGCTCGCCGGTGCCCTCGACGGTGAGGCTGTCGCGGGTGAGCTGCACCTCGGCGCCCATCACGTCCAGGATGTCGCGCAACGCGTCCCCGGGCTGGGTGGTGTGCTGCGGCCAGCCCGGGACCGAGACCCGGCCGCCCACCACGGCCGCTGCGGCGAGGAAGGGCGCCGCGTTGGACAGGTCCGGTTCGACCTGGACGTCAAGGGCGTTCAGCGGCGAGGGCTCGACCCGCCAGGTGTTCGGCTCGCTGTCGTCGACCATCGCGCCGGCGTCGCGCAGCGTCTCCACGGTCATGACGATGTGCGGCTCGGAGGGCACGGGCCTGCCGTCGTGGTGGACCATCACCCCGAGCTCGTACCGTGAGCCGGCCAGCAGGAGCGCGGAGATGAACTGGGAGGACTCCGAGGCGTCCATCGTCACCGAGCCGCCGGTCATCCGTCCGGAGCCACGCACGGTGAACGGGAGCAGTCCGCGACCGCCGTCGTCGACCTCCGCGCCCAGGGTGCGGAGCGCGTCCAGCACCGGTCTCATCGGTCGGACCCGCGCCCCCGCGTCACCGTCGAAGACCACCTCGCCGCGGGCCAGGGCGGCGACCGGGGGCAGGAACCGCATCACGGTGCCGGCGAGCCCGCACTGGATCGTCGTGCCACCGGTGACCTCACCGGGATCGATGATCCAGTCGGCGTCGGCGTCGGTGACTTCGACCCCGAGCTCGCGCAGCGCCTGCGCCATCAGCAGCGTGTCTCGGGAGCGCAGCGGGGCGCGCAGCCGTGAGGTGCCGCTGGCCATCGCGGCGAGCACGAGGTAGCGGTTGGTCAGGGACTTGCTGCCCGGCAGCCGGACGACGGCCGACAGCGGAGTATCACGGAACGGGGCCGGCCAGTCGGACGGCGCGTCAGTCGGCCAGTGAGTCGGTCCAGGATCCTCAGGTGAGGGCATCGTGCGCCTGCACGGCGACCAGCTTGGCCTCACGGCGAGCCGCTCGTGCCACGTGCTTGGCTTCGCGCCGGGTCAGCTTCGTCGCGCGGCTCGCGTCCTTGCGGACGAGCTTGGCGCGGTAGGCGAGCCCGGGCCTGCCCTCGGTGTCGACGGCGGCGAGCATCAACCCGCCGAGCATCGAGACGTTCTTGAGGAACTGGATCCGCTGCAGGCGCTTGGCCGCCGGGTCGGACTCCTCCCAGAAGGCGTGCCCGGCGATCGTCGTGGGCACCAGGGCCACGGCCAGCGCCGTCGACGCGACCCGCGGGACCCGCCCGCTGGCCAGCAGGGTTCCGCCGGCCAGCATGGTGACGGCGTTGGCGCGGATGAGCAGCTCGGGGTCGTTCGGGAGGTTCAGCGGACCGCTCACGCGATCAACGAACGGGGACACCCGGTCCACCTTGCTCGCCGGGTGGCGGAGCGTGTTGTACCCCTCCACCACGAACAGGGCGGCCAGCATCGGACGGGCGACTCGACGAACCAGTGTCATGCGGAGCTCCTCAGGTGACGTCCGTCTACCGTAGTTGCTCGACCCAGCCCGTGCGTAGCCTGTCCCCATGTGTGGTCGCTACGCCGCCAGCGCGAGTCCGGAGGACCTGCTCGAGGAGTTCGAGGTCGAGCAGGACCGCACCGCGGAGCCGAGCCGCTCGGTCCTGGTGAACCCGCAGTCGCCGCCCCCGCGTACGCCCGACTTCAACATGGCCCCGACCAAGCAGGCGCCGGCGATCCTGACCCGACGCCCGCGCGGCTCCGCCGGTGGGCCGGAGGATGCCCCCACCCGCCAGCTGCGCCTGCTCACGTGGGGGCTGGTGCCCAGCTGGTCCAAGGACCCCAGGGTGGGCGCGCGGATGATCAACGCGCGGGCCGAGACGGTGCTGGAGAAGCCGTCGTACGCCAAGGCAGCCGCCTCGCGTCGGTGCCTGGTCCCGGCCCGGGGCTGGTATGAGTGGCAGGTGTCCCCGGTGGCCACCGACGCCAAGGACAAGCCGCTGCGTCAGCCGTTCTTCATGCACCGTCAGGACGGGCGATCGGTGGCGTTCGCCGGGCTGTACGAGTTCTGGCGCGACCGGACGATCGAGGACGGGAACGACCCGGATGCCTGGCTGACCACCTTCACCATCATCACGACAGCCGCAGAGTCCGGACTGGACCGCATCCACGACCGGCAGCCGCTGGTGCTCGAACCGGAGCACCAGTCCACCTGGTTGGACCCCGACCTGACCGACCTCGCCGAGGTGGGGCGGCTGCTCGACTTCTCCTCACCGGGTCGCTTCGAGGCCTACCCGGTCTCGCGGGCGGTGAGCTCTGGCCGCAGCAACGGACCACAGCTGATCGAACCGTTGGGTGCCGAGGAGCTGCGCGGGGTGGTCGACCCGGAGACCGGGGAGATCATCGGCGGCTGAGTCCGCGGCCCCTAGGCTCCTCCCATGCCGTCCAGCGAGCGCGAGGTCGACACCCCCCTCGGCCCGGCGAGGGTCCATCTGCTCCGTCCGCCCCGGGCCGTAGGGACGGTGGTGCTGACCCACGGGGCCAGTGGTCGGGTCGACGGCCCGGACCTCGCGGCGGTGCGGGACGGCCTCGCCGCAGCCGGTTGGGCCGTGGCAGTCGTCCAACAGGCGTGGGGGGTGGCCGGACGGCGTACGCCGCCGCGCGCCGACACCCAGGACCCGGCATGGCTGGCGGTCGTGGCCGCGCTGTCGGGCGGGCGCAGCCGGCTTCCTCGGCCGCTGGTCGTGGGCGGCAAGAGCAACGGTGCACGGGTGGCCTGTCGCACCGCACACGCCTCGGGCGCCGATGCCGTGCTGTGCCTCTCCTTCCCGCTGCACCCGCCCGGCCGGCCGGAGGTGTCCCGCGCCGCCGAGCTGAGGGCGCCGCTGGAGCACGCGATCGCGCTGCACGTCGTGCAGGGCCGGCGTGACCCCTTCGGCACACCGGCCGAGGTCCTCGCCGAGCTCCCGGACGCGAGCCACCTCACCGCCGTCCCGGGCGAGCACACCGTCAAGGACACGGGACCGCTCGTGGCGGCCGCCCTCGCGTTCGTGCAGACGCTGCGCTAGAGCGCGCCGCCGGCGGCGGTGGGCGCCGAGGCGTCGTTGCCGCCGTCGCCCACGGCTTCGCGGGCGAGGTGGTCCTCGATCTGGAACAGGTCGCCCCTGGCCCGCTCAGCGATGGCCAGCAGGGTGTTCATCGAGGACACCTCCTCGACCTGCTCCTTGAGGAACCACAGCATGAACTGCTCACCGAGCACGTCTCCCTCCTCGCGGGCCGCGCGGAAGATGGTCTCGATCTGACCGGTCACCGTCCGCTCCTGGGCCAGGGCCAGCGCGATCGGCTCGGTGGGCGTCGTGAAGCCGCCGGTCACCTCGTCGATGCCCGGGATAGTGACGGGCCAGTCCCGGTCGAGCATGTACCGCACCATCATCATCGCGTGGTTGCGCTCCTCGACGCTCTGAGCATAGAAGTGCGCCGCGAGTCGGGGGAGGTCGTTGCTGTCGAACCACACGGCGATCGCGATGTACTGCTGGCTGGCCGTGAACTCGTGGCGCACCTGTTGGGCGAGCAGCTCGGTGAAAGTGGGCTTCGACATGACCCCAACCTAGCGGCCCGCCGTGCCGGTTCCCGCGGTGGGAATGGCCGCCGGGACAGGGCGGTTGATCCAGATGAGCTGGGAGAGGAGCACCTGTGCTGGTACTGGATGTCACGTCCCCGACGTCGACCGGATCGGTCGGACTAGGCTGGAGGGTGATGACTGAGAACACGACACCGGTGGCCGAGGTCGCCGAGCAGGAACGCAACGCCGACCACGAGGTCGACGTCGCCACCGAGAACGAGGCCGATCGCGCGGCCCGGTTCGAGCGCGAGGCGATGCCCTTGCTGGACCAGCTGTACTCCGCAGCGCTCCGCACCACGCGGAACCCGGCCGACGCCGAGGACCTCGTCCAGGAGACCTACGCCAAGGCGTTCGCGGCTTTCCACCAGTACCGGCCCGGGACCAACCTCAAGGCGTGGATGTACCGCATCCTCACCAACACCTACATCAACACCTATCGCAAGCGGCAGCGCGAGCCTCAGCAGTCCGACGCCTCCGAGGTGCAGGACTACCAGCTGGCCCGGGCCGAGTCGCACACGTCCTCCGGGCTGCGGTCGGCCGAGACCGAGGCGCTGGACCACCTGCCCGACTCGCAGGTCAAGCGGGCACTCCAGCAGCTGCCCGAGGACTTCCGCCTGGCGGTGTACCTCGCCGACGTCGAGGGTTTTGCGTACAAGGAGATCGCCGAGATCATGTCGACACCGATCGGAACCGTCATGTCCCGCCTGCACCGTGGCCGGCGCCAGCTGCGCGAGCTGCTGACCGAGTACGCCGGCGACCGCGGCTTCGCCCGTCAGGGAGCCGACTCGTGAGCGCCCAGGAGGGCGGGACGACGGGTGCCGACCAGCCTCCGGGGGCGCTGAAGCCCGACTGTTCTGCTGCGCTGCACCGTGTGTACGAGTACCTCGACGGCGAGATGACCGCCGACGACACCGCCAAGATCGCCAGGCACCTCGACGAGTGCGGGCCGTGCCTCGCCGAGTACGACCTGGACCAGGCGCTCAAGGCGCTCGTCAAGCGGTCGTGCCAGTGCGAGGAGGCGCCGACGGCGCTGCGAACCCAGATCATGATGCGCATCACCACGGTCCAGATGCGGCTCAGCACCGAGGGTTGACGAGCACGGGCCACACACGGACCCGGACGCGAGGACCCTGCGCGAGGACCGTGCCAGGGTGACCACGCCGGCGCGGTTGATCGCAGCCGCAGTGGCGATGACCGGTCGCCGTGCGCCAGAGGTTCGTCGGGCGGCGAGGCTCGTCCGGTCGGGCGTCGATTCTCCGATGGAGACCCGGCTGCGCCTCCTGATAGTGCTGGCGGGGCTCCCCGAGCCGGTGGTCGACTTCCACATCACCGATGTCGACGGCCGAGTTCGGTACCGCATCGATCTGTCCTATCCCGGGGTCGAGCTCGCGATCGAGTTCGATGGACGTCATCACGTCACGGTTCGCGCGCAGTGGGAGGGCGACATTCTGCGCAGGGAGGATCTGGAGAACAGGAACTGGCGGTTCGTCCTCGTGACCTCGGCCCAGTTCTACGCCGACCCGGGAGCGGTCCTGCACCGGGTACACGGCGCCGCCCGCGAGCGGGGTGTCCCGGTTCCGCGCAGGCTCCGCACTACGTGGCGTCGTCACTTCCTGGGCACGGCCGACGTTCGCTAGCGTGCCGCCGCGCCTGGGGCAGGAAACCTGACCTCAAGGGCATCGTGGTGCCTTCGCGCCGCCTCCACGCCCCGAAATCCGCCCACAAGGCCACGTTTCGGGCCCCGACGGCGCCTGTACACCCGAAATGCGCCCACAAGGCCACGTTTCCGGCCCCGACGGCGCCTGCACACCCGAAATACGGCCACAAGGCCACCTTTCCGACCGCCGACGACACCTGCCACCACCGCTCGCGAGGACCGCTCGCGCCGGCGTTCGTCAACGCAGACGCGGCAACGCAGGGGGCGGGTCACCCGGTGGGTGACCCGCCCCCTGCGTTGCGTAATGTGCAGCCTCAGGCGTTGGGACGGCGGCCGTGGTTGGCCCCGTTGGTCTTGCGGCTGCGACGCTTGCGCGCGCGCTTGCTCATGACAGCTCCTCGGGTGGATGCGGCTGGGCGATGGTTCGGTGGAACCGGGGCCCCTCCGCTGACTGGCCTCATTTTGACACACCGGAGCGGGCCGTTCCCAATCCCATCCGTCCCGTCTGGCCGGGATCGGTTAGATTGCGTGGAGTGAGCACGACTGAGGCACCCCGGCGGTCCTCGCGCGAGAGCGCCGGAACACGGGTGTACGTGGCGTTCATCGTGATGCTCGGCGTCGCCGCCGGCGTCTTCTCCTTCTTCTTCGCCGGTGGCCTCCCCGACGACCGCGGAGCGCTCGTCGTGCTCGTGCTGTTCTCGATGATCGGCGTCGTGAGGCGCGAGATGGTCCTCCAGTCCACCCGGATCACGCTCTCGCTGGGCAGCATCATCCTGCTCGCGTCCGCGATCATCGTCGGCCCGTTGGGCTCCGCGCTCGTGGGGCTCGCGCTGGCCGTGATCCCCAGCCGCGGCGGTCGCCCGATCGCCCGTGCCTTCAACGCCGGGATGTACTCGATCAACGGGTCGGTCGCCGGTCTGAGCTACCTGTTCGTCAGCCGGGGCGCGCACATCGACGAGATGGACACGCCCGGGCAGCTGCTGATCCATGTCGCGGCGCCGTTGCTCGTGGCCGACGTGGTCGTCGCCCTCAGCAATGCCCTCATGCTGGCCATCGTCCTGCGGCTCTCGAGCGGGACCCCGATCCGCGCCCAGGTCCTCGCCCTGCTGAGCACCACCGGGCTGGCCTACCTCGCGTATGGCGTGATCGGCTTCCTCTTCGCCGTGCTGTGGGTGCCGGCGCACCTCGGACCGGCCAGTGCCCTGCTCGTCATGGCACCCCTGTTGACGGCGCGCTGGGCGTTGGCCCAGTACGTCGAGGAGGCCAGCGCCCACAACCGCACGCTGAGCGCGTTGGTCACGGCCCTGGAGCGCAAGGACCCGCGGACGGCGGGTCACGGTGGGCGGGTGGCCCAGCTCAGTGACTGGATCGCCCAGTCGATGCAGCTGAGCGAGCGTGAGCGGGCGGCGACCCGCACCGCAGGCATGCTGCACGACCTCGGGCGGATCGCCGTGCCGACGCGGATCCTGCGTGCCCAGCAGCCGTTGTCCGACGACGACCTCGTGTTGCTGGCCGAGCACCCGCACACGGCAGTCGAGATGTTGCGTGGCATCGAGTTCCTCGACGAGAGCCTGAGCGCCATCCAGCACCACCACGAGAGGTTCGACGGTGCCGGATATCCGCACGGGCTCGCGGGTCGGGAGATCCCCGTCGGCGCGCGGATCATCGCGGTGGCCGACGCGTTCGACGCCCTGACCACCCAACGCGCCTACCGCCGTGCGCTGACCGCGAGCGAAGCCCTGGCGGTGCTGGGAGGCCGGGCGCCCCAGCACCTGGACCCCGACGTCGTCGATGCCCTGGGTCGCGCCGTGGCTCGTCAGACGTGGGAACCCACCATCTTCGAGGACGACGACCTTCGAGCCCGGCCCTCGGTGATGGACCACGACGACGTCGAGGCGTCGGACGCCCTGGCGGCCCGAGCGGACCTGCTCGAGCGCATTCGCGAGCGGTACGCCGGACTCCGCCCACAACGGGTCCAGGCATGAGGCGCGCGGACCGGCCGGGCCTTCCCACCGTCCCGGTCCGGTTGCCGGTGGTGGTGCTCACGGCCGCGGTGGTCGCCGGGGCTGTGGTGCTGGCCGCACCCCAGGTGATCATGATGGGTCGCCACGATGTCGTGACCGCGATCGTGTTCGCCCTCGCCGTCTCCGTCGGCGAGCTGTTCGTGGTGACCCTCTTCGAACGTCACCGCACCGCTCCGCTGTCCACCGCGTCGGCGCTCGCGCTCTGCCTGCTCCCAGGGGTGCTTGCCAGCGGCCCGCCCGCGCGCAGCGCCGCTGTCGTCCTCACCGTCATCGCGGTGGCGATGGGCGGCGGGGCCATGGCGAGGTGCCTGATGCGTGAGCCGGTGGACCTCTCGGCGCTGTGCGTCCGTTTCCTGGGCCTGGCCGTGGTCGCGGGACTCTACCGGGGTAGCGCGTGGTTCGACGGCAGGTCGCCGATCCAGCTTGCTGAACAGATGGAGGGGGATCTTCGATGGGGGATCGCACTCTGGATGCTGGCCGTCGCAGTCCTCGGCATCATGGTCGTCCAGCTGGGGCTGGAGGGCGCGCTGCGCTCCGAGCGGGACCAGAGCCCGCTGTTCGGCACCGTCGGGGCCGAGATCATGTCCGGTGCCGGGCCGACCAGCGCCCTGGTCGTCACCGGGGCGCTGATCGCCCTCGGCGACGCGGCGCTCGGGATCGCGGCTCTGCCCCTGTTCCTCTTCCCCCTCCTGTTCACGCAGTTCGCCGTGATCCGCTATGGCGCGGTGCGCCGGACCTACACCGAGACGATCCGCGCCCTGTCCCGGCTCACTGATGTCGCCGGGTACACCTCGCCCGGGCACGCCGGGCGGGTGGAGAGCCTCTCGGTCGCCATGGCGCGAGTGCTCGGCATGTCGCCTCGCGAGATCACCCAGGTCGAGTACGCCGCTCTGCTGCACGACCTCGGGCAGGTCGCGCTGCGCGAACCCATTCCCGGGGGCGCGACCATGCTCGCCGCTCCGGCTGACCAGCGCAGGATCGCCCAGGACGGCGCTGACATCGTCCGCCAGACCGGCGTGCTCGACCAGGTCGCGGTGATCCTGGAGGCCCAGACGACGCCCTACAGGCAGGTGCGCGAGTTCGGCGAGCCGCTGCCGCAGGCCAGCCGGATCATCAAGGTGGCCAACGCTTTTGACGATCTGGCTGGACCGTTGCCGGACCAGGGCGCGGTGCGCCGCGCCCTGGAGCGGATCAACCTCGGACTGGGTTATGAGTACGACCCTCAGGTCGTCGACGCCATCACCCGGGTGCTCCAGCGCCGCGGTCGCCAGGTCAGCTAGGGCTCCCCTCGGTCAGCGTCCTGTCCAGCGCCAGGTCCTTCTCGACCCGCGGGTCGTCCGCGTCGGCGAAGTAGTCGCCACGGATCGTCTCGTCCGCACCGGGAGCGACCTTCATCGCGTTCAGGACCACGGTGACCACCGTCGTGACGACCAGGTTGAGGACGAACGCGGTCAGGCCGATGTACCCGAGCTTGCCCAGGGTCGGGATGAGGTCCAGCGACCCACCGAAGTGGGCCTTGGTCGTCGGGTTGACGACGTTGTAGGCCGTGATCGTCCCGTAGGCCATCCCGACCGCCCACCCGGCGAGCAGACCCCAGCGGTGGAACCACCGGGTGTACAGGCCGAAGACGATCGCGGGGAAGGTCTGCAGGATCCAGATCCCGCCCAGCAGCTGGAAGTTGATCGCGTTCTGCTTGTCCAGGGTGAGCACGAAGACCAGCGCGAAGGCCTTGACCAGCAGGCTGACCAGCTTGCCCATCCGGGCCTCCTCGGCGTGCGTCGCCGACGGCTTGAGCCACTCCTTGTAGATGTTGCGGGTGAAGGTGTTGGCGGCGGCGATCGACATGATCGCGGCGGGGACCAGGGCACCGATAGCGACCGCGGCGAAGGCCACGCCCGCGAACCAGGACGGGAAGGAGTCCTCGAACAGCTGGGGGATCACCAGCTGGGCGTTGGGCTTGCCGTCCAGGCCGATCGGCTTGGTACCGGCGGCGATCGCCACCCACCCGAGCAGCGCGAGCAGTCCCAGCACGAAGCTGTACGCCGGCAGGATCGCGGCATTGCGGCGGATCGTGTTGCGGCTGGAGGAGGACAGGGTGGCCGTGATCGAGTGGGGATACATGAACAGCGCCAACGCCGATCCGAGCGCCAGCGACCCATAGGCCCAGTACTGCGCCGGAGCGGGCAGGAAGGACCCGGTCGGTTTGCCGGTCGCCTCGTTGACCGTGGACATCTTGGTCTCGGCGGCGCCGAAGATCGCCTCCCAGCCACCGAACTTGGAGGGGAGGTAGATCACGGCGACGATGATCACCAGATAGATCAGGCCGTCCTTGACGAACGCGATCATCGCGGGTGCGCGCAGGCCGGAGGAGTAGGTGTAGGCCGCCAGCAGTGCGAACGCGATGAACAGCGGGAGGTCCTTGGCGATCACGTTGTTCGAGCCGCCGACCCCGGCCACCTCCAGCACCGCCTGGATACCGACCAGCTGCAACGCGATGTACGGCATCGTCGCCAGGATGCCGGTGAGCGCGACGGCGAGCGACAGGCCCCGGCTGCCGTAGCGGCCGCGGACGAAGTCGGCCGGCGTGACGTACCCGTGCCGGTGGCTCACCGACCACAGCCGGGCCATGAAGACGAAGATGATCGGGTACAGCACGATGGTGTAGGGCACTGCGAAGAACCCAGCCACCGCCCCGGTGGCGAACATCGCCGCAGGGACTGCGACGAAGGTGTACGCCGTGTAAAGGTCGCCGCCCAGCAGGAACCAGGTGACCCAGGTGCCGAACCGGCGCCCGCCCAGGCCCCACTCGTCCAGGCTCTCCATGCTGCTGGCCTGGCGCCAGCGAGTGGCCCAGAACCCCATCACCGTGACGACGAGGAAGAGGACGATCAGCACGGTCAGGGCGACCCCGTTGACTCCGGTGCCGGTGGCGGCCGGCAGCACGGCGCTCATGCCTTGCCCCCGCGCTCAACCGAGGTGCGACCGTCGTGCATCGGCCGGCGTGGGCGGGCGGACAGCACCAGCCGGTAGGCCGTGAAGGTGAGCCCGGAGCACAGGAAGACCCAGAGGAACTGGTACCAGATGAAGAACGGGAAGCCCCACAGGGTCGGCTCCTTCTTCGCGTAGCTGTCCACCCACATCAGCGCGATCACCGGGAGGGAGAGCAGGACACCGGCGATCACCAGCTTGGTCCGGTCGGCAGGTGGCGTCGTGTCGTGGTCGACGACTTCGGGTGCATCGGCGTTCATCGGGTCCTCCACGGTGAGGGCGGCGGGAGCGGACTGCGCCCAACCCGGAAAAGTACTCGCAAACCGGACCCAGGTGTGGGACAACGCCGTGGGAGCCGCGTCGCGCCGCGACGTCCCCCTCGCCGCGGGTCCAACTTCGCGCACCCTGGCGTCACCCCGGGTACGAGCGTCGTGCTCGACCTGACTTCGCGCACCCTGGCGTCACCCCGAGTACGAGCGTCGTGCTCGAGGTGTGACCCGGGTGCGCGAAGTCAGGCGATTCGGCGGCGGTCGCGACGAACTGAGGGCGCTTCGCGGTCGAGCCCCTGGGCGGTGACCTCGGCGAGTCCTCGGCGGACGATCGCGGCGACACCACCGGGCCGGTCCAGATCGGCCCAGACGATGCGCTCGACGACCTTGCGCCCGCGACGGATCCGGTCCTCACGACGCTTCTCGGCCCACACGATCTCCTCGACCTCCCGCGTGGTTGAACCCTGCGAGGCCCGGTACTTCAGCCGGCCGTCGAACTCCAGGATCAGGTGCTCCCCGACCGCCAGGTCGCCACGGGCCCATACCCGCCCGTCGTCGTCCTCGAAGGGGTACTGCGGTGTCACGGGCGGAAGCCCCCGCATGCCGGCGAGGGCGAAGCGCGTCCGGGTCTCACCGACGGACTCACTGCGCCCATCGGCTAGGGCCACCGCCCGACGGGCGGCGGCCAGCCCCGGACGGTGCCGAAGCTGGTCGAGATACCCCGTGAGCTCCTGGGGCGAGGTCATCTCACGACGGAGCGCCTGGTCCATGACGACGAGCCCTGCCTGTTCACCCGAGGTCATCGCGGTGCCGATGGCGGCGAGCGCAGGCAGCACGCAGAGCACGCCGCTCTCGCGCATCCTCACCAGTGGCCGGCCCGGATGGTTCTCGTGCACCACCAGCCCAGCCCGTCGGCGCGAGGTCGTCCCCTGGACCCGGCACACATGGATCCGCGCGAGGTCGGCGCCCCAGACCGGCAGGCCCAGGGTCGCGGCCGCGGACTGGTGGCTCGCTGCCACGCGGTCCTCGAAGGACGCAACGACCGCCTGGGCGAGGAGCTGGTGTCGGCGGTCGGGCGACGCGTCCAGAGCAGAGGCCGTGACGTATGCCCGCGGTCCCACCCGGGTCAGGACGCCAGCGGAGACCAGCCGGGCGACCGCACGCGGTGGGACGGCGAGTTCGGCGATATCGCGCGAGGTGAGGATGCCGCCGCGAGAGGCGGCCCGGGCCAGGAGAAGATCGGACATCTGCGGAGCCTCGTGCCGTGTCGCCCCGCCGCGCGAGCCCGGCCCGCCGCCGGTGGACAACCCGCTGGGCTCGCGACCACCTGTGGACATCGCGTCGACGACGGCCTCCCCGCGCAGGAGGGTCCAGCGCGAGGTGGCGCGTGGGTGCGCGTAGTCCAGGGGTGGAGCGCGGTTCCTGCGCCGTCGCCCGCCGTGACCAGCGTTGCCCGGCCCTCGAACACCCGACTCGACGTCTTCGCGTACGCAGCGGGCGCTTCGCGCAGGGGGGTCGGGCGCGAAGTGGCGCGAGGTGGCGCGAAGTTGCGGGGGGGGCGGACGGGGGTACGCGAGGTGGCGCGGGGGTGCGCGAAGTTGCCGGGGGCGTGGACGGGGGTACGCGAGGTGGCGTGGGGGTGCGCGAAGTCCCGGGGGCGGCGCGCGGTTCCTGCGCCGTCGCCCGCCGTGACCAGCCGTTGCACGGCCCTCGAACACCCGACTCGACGTCTTCGCGTATGCAGCGGGCGCTTCGCGCAGGAGGGTCGGGCGCGAAGTGGCGCGGGGGTGCGCGAAGTTGCGGGGGACGTGGACGGGGGTACGCGAGGTGGCGCGGGGGTGCGCGAAGGAGGGTCGGGCGCGAAGTGGCGCGGGGGTGCGCGAAGTTGCGGGGGACGTGGACGGGGGTACGCGAGGTGGCGCGGGGGTGCGCGAAGTTGCGGGGGGCGTGGACGGGGGTACCCGAGGTGGCGCGGGGGTGCGCGAAGAGCGTGGCGGGTGTTGCGGCGACGCTGCTGGACGGCGCTCCCGAGAGTGTGTCGCGCGGCCCGTGGGCGACCGGGACAGCGAGGGGCCCGTCCGCACGCACGGACGGGCCCTCGAAGACTGCTGCGGTGGTGCGGTGGTGCAGTGGTGCGGGTCGGGGTCAGGCGGCCTTGGTCTCGGCGAAGATCGTGGCGATCTCCTCGATCTTGGCGAGCAGCTGGTCGGCGACCCCGGCGTCCAGGGTGCCCTTGGCGCCGCCGGCGCCGGCGAGCTTGGTGGCCTCGTTGAACAAGGTGTGCAGCTGGGGGTACTTCTCGAAGTGCGGGGGCTTGAAGTAGTCGGTCCACAGCACCCAGAGGTGGTGCTTGACCAGCTCCGCGCGCTGCTCCTTGATGAGGATGGCGCGGGTGCGGAAGTCCGGGTCGTCGTTGTCGGCGACCTTGGCGATGATCGCCTTGATCGACTCGGCCTCGATACGGGCCTGGGCGGGGTCGTACACGCCACAGGGGAGGTCGCAGTGTGCGCTGGCCTCAGCGGTGAAGAAGAAACGGGACAACATGGGGAACATCCCTTTCTGCCTGGGGGTTCGGGGTTGGCGTCACCAACCTACTCGTCGGACTACTGCCCCCGACCTCGGCCCCTGAACCTCGTCAGCGCCAGCACGACTGCCCCGGACAGCAGCAACCGTCGCCCGGGGACCCGGCAGACCACGACGGCCCTCACCTGCTCCCGACCGAGCGAACCCACCTGCCAGGAGTCGACCCCTTCGTGCGGGTTGTCGCGCTCGACCCAGTACCTCGTGGTGTCCGCCGGGTCGCGGCCGGTGATGCGTTTGATGGCGAGCGGTCGGCGGGCACCGTCACCGTCGGGCGGCAGCGACACGATGGCCATCCGACCGACGCGCGGCCGCACCCCGCGGAGCACGAGGACCCGGTCGCCGGACCGCAGGGTCGGCTCCATCGACCGCCCACGGACGGTGACCACGCCGACGCCGAGCATCCGAGCCTTCCTTCGCCTACGCCGCACCGACGCGACCCACGTCACAGTGTTCGTGTCCTCTCGACCTGTGGCAACCGATGTGTCACGATGAGGACTGCGCGGTAACCCCGCACGAGTCTTGCGTTGAGGGCCACACCCGGCTTGCGTTCGTCAGCAGCCGCATTGTCTGCACTCCGCATCTTCTCCCTTCTCCCCTGAGGTGACTCGTCATGACCGCTTCGCCGTCCCTGCCGCTCTTCGACCCCAGTGACCCGGTGTTCCGGGCCCACGAGGGCGGAAAGCTCGGGGTACACGCGACGCAACCGCTCCGCGACCGAGCGGATCTCGCGCTGTTGTACACGCCGGGAGTGGCGGACGTGTCGCGCGCCATCGCCGCCGACCCGACCCTGGCCGGCCGCTACACCTCGCGCCGCAACACGGTGGCCGTCATCAGCGACGGGACGGCCGTGCTCGGCCTCGGCGACATCGGCCCGTTGGCGGCGATGCCGGTCATGGAGGGCAAGGCCGTGCTGTTCAAGCACTTCGCCGATGTCGACGCCGTGCCGGTGTGTATGGAGACCGGCGACGTGGACACGCTCGTCGAGGCGATCGCGCGCATCGCGCCGACCTATGGCGGGATCAACCTGGAAGACATCTCCGCCCCCCGGTGCTTCGAGATCGAGCGCCGGCTCCGAGAGCGGCTGAGCATCCCGGTGTTCCACGACGACCAGCACGGGACGGCGATCGTGGTCCTCGCCGGCCTGATCAACGCGTCCCAGGTCGTCGGGCGTGAGATGTCGGGTCTGCGTACCGTGATCGGCGGCGCGGGCGCGGCCGGCGTGGCCGTGGCCAACCTGCTCCGGCGAGCCGGTGTCACCGACATCGTCGTGTGTGACTCCCGGGGCATCGTCTGCCCACAGCGCGAGGATCTCGGGGACCACAAGCGGCGGCTCGCGGCGACCAGCAACCCGCGCGGGCTGCGGGGGTCGATCGCCCACGCGCTCGTGGATGCCGACGTGTACATCGGTGTGTCCGGCGGCACGGTGCCCGAGGCCGACATCGCGCGGATGTCCGAGGACGCGATCATCTTCGCGCTGGCCAACCCCGACCCCGAGGTGCACCCGGACGTGGCTGCCCGACACGCGAAGGTCGTCGCTACCGGTCGGTCCGACTTCCCGAACCAGATCAACAACGTGCTGGCGTTCCCCGGCATCTTCCGGGGCGCGCTGGACTCCGGTGCACCGCAGATCACCGAGGCGATGAAACTGGCTGCAGCCCAGGCCATTGCCGAGCTGGTCGAAGCGCCCTCGGCCGAGCAGATCGTGCCCAGCGTCTTCGACGAGCGGGTCTGCCCGGCCGTGGCTGCGGCGGTTGCCGCTCGGGCCTGACTCCCGCCCTGCCATCCGGACGTACTGGACGTGAGAGGAGGCGCACACCGATCCGGCGTGCGCCTCCTTCCATGACTAGGGTCGGAGCATGCTCGCTGTCTACGCCGCCGCCCAGTCCTTCGACGACCCGCTGTCCGGTCTCGAGGTGGGGGAACGCCCCGACCCGCAGGCGCCACCTGGCTGGTCCACCGTCTCGCTGCGGGCGGCAGGCCTGAACCACCATGACCTGTTCTCGCTCCAGGGCGTCGGGCTCCCCGCCGACCGCCTGCCGATGATCCTCGGCTGTGACGGCGCTGGTGTCGACCAGGAGGGCAACGAGGTCATCGTGCACGCGGTGATCGCCAGCGAGGGATGGCGCGGCGACGAGACTCTCGACCCCAAGCGCACGCTGCTCTCCGAGCTGCATGACGGCACACTGGCCCAGCAGGTCATCGTGCCCACGTCCAACCTCGTGCCCAAGCCCGCGGCGCTGTCGTTCGAGCACGCCGCGTGCCTGTCGACCGCCTGGCTCACGGCCTACCGGATGCTGTTCACCAACTCCGGTGCGTCGCCGGGCTCCACCGTGCTGGTGCAGGGCGCGGGCGGCGGGGTCGCCACCGCGCTGGTCCAGCTCGGCTCGGCCGCCGGATACCGGATGTGGGTCACCTCGCGCGACGAGGCCAAGGGCCAGCGCGCGGTCGAGCTGGGCGCCGACGCGGCCTTCGGCTCGGGGGAGCGACTGCCTGAACGCGTCGACGCGGTCATGGAGACCGTGGGTGCCGCGACCTGGTCGCACTCGCTGCGATCGCTCCGTCCTGGCGGCACGGTCGTGATCTCCGGCGCGACGTCGGGCGACGCCCCCTCCAAGGCCGAGCTGACCCGGATCTTCTTCCAGCAGATGCGCGTCATCGGCTCGACCATGGGCTCGCGCGAGGAGCTGGCCCGGCTGGCCGCGTTCGTCGTCGCCCAGGGCATCGAGCCCGCCGTCGACACCGTCCTGCCGCTGGCCGACGCCCGCGACGGCTTCGCCCGGATGCACCAGGGTGAGCTGTTCGGGAAGGTCGTGTTCGCGGTCTCCTAGCCCTGCCGGGCCGGACCTGCTCCGCGCAGCGACGCGCGGAAGTCCAGGCACGCCTGGTAGTCGGGCAGCGCCCCCCGCTCGAGGGCCTCGGTCAGGGTGGGCGCGCCGGAGTCCTTGGCGGACAACGTCGCCGCCGGCAGCCCCTCGGGGAACGCGAGCCCGAGCGCGGGGTCGAGGGGATGGATGCCGTGCTCACGTTCTGGGGCAAAGCTGGTGGTGCACAGGTACATCACGGTCGAGTCGTCCTCGAGCGAACAGATCGCGTGGCCCAGACCCTCGGACAGGTACACCGCGCGGCGGTCGACCGTGTCCAGCCGGACGCTGTCCCACTGCCCAAAGGTCGGCGACCCGGCCCGGAGGTCGATGACGAAGTCGATGAAGGACCCTGCGAGCGCCGTGACATATTTGGCCTGGCTGGGCGGTACGTCGGCGTAGTGGACTCCGCGGATGGTCCCGGCCGAGGACACCGAGATGTTGGTCTGCACGATGTCGGGACGGTGGCCGGTGTGCTCGGCCAGCACGTCGCCGCGGAAGGACTCGAGGAACACACCGCGGTCGTCGCGGAACTGCCGTGGGGTGATGACCAGGGCACCCTCGATCGAGAGGGGCGACACCTCCATCAGACCGGCTCGCGCTTCTGCTGGAGCAGGCCGGTCAGATAGGTGCCGTACCCGCTCTTGGCCAGGTCCAGCCCGAGCTGCTCGAACTGGTCGTCGTCGATCCAGTGGTTGCCCCAGGCGATCTCCTCGATGCACCCGATCTTGAGGCCCTGCCGGGCCTCGATGACACTGACGAACTGGCTCGCCTCCAGCAGGCCCTGGAACGTGCCGGTGTCGAACCACGCTGTGCCCCGTGGGAGCACGGTCACGCGCAGCGCGTCGCGCTTGAGGTAGATGTCGTTGACCGCGGTGATCTCGAGCTCACCCCGCGCGCTCGGCGTGAGGTTGCGGGCGATCTCGACCACGTCGTTGTCGTAGAAGTAGAGACCCGGGACGGCGTAGGACGACTTCGGTCGTTCGGGCTTCTCCTCGATCGAGATGACCTTGCCGCGCTCGTCGAACTCCACGACGCCGTAGGCCCGTGCGTCACTGACGCGGTAGGCGAAGACGTGCCCGCCCACCAGGTCAGCCTGACGGCTGAGGGCGGTTCCGAGCCCGGGACCGTGGAAGATGTTGTCCCCCAGGACCAGCGCGACCGAGTCAGCGCCGATGAAGTCGGCACCGATGATGAACGCCTGGGCGAGGCCGTCGGGGCTCGGCTGGATGGCGTACTCGATGCGCATGCCGAGCGCGCTGCCGTCACCGAGCAGCCGCTCGAACTGGTCGCGGTCGGCCGGGGTCGTGATGACCAGGACATCGCGCACCCCCGACATCATCAGGGTGGCCAGCGGGTAGTAGACCATCGGCTTGTCGTACACGGGCATCAGCTGCTTGCTGATGCCCTTGGTGATCGGGTGCAGCCGCGTGCCCGAACCGCCGGCCAGAATGATTCCCTTCATGGCACAGCACACTACTGACGGGCGCCGGGTCGTGCTCCGCTAGCCTCCACGCATGAACGTTCTCGTGACCGGAGCGGCTGGATTCATCGGCTCGAACTTCGTCATCCGGGCGCATCAGGTGCGCCCCTCCTGGGGTCTGACGGTGCTCGACTCGATGACCTATGCCGCCAACCCCGGGTCGCTCGAGCCGGTCGCCGACGATGTCCGCGTGGTGAAGGGCTCGGTGACCGACGCCGACCTCGTCGACGAGCTGGTCGCCGCGCACGACGTCGTCGTGCACTTCGCCGCCGACTCCCACAACGACAACTCGCTCGACGACCCGTGGCCGTTCATCGACACGAACATCATCGGTACCTACCAGATCATCCAGGCAGTGCGCCGGCACGGGAAGCGGCTGCACCACATCTCGACCGACGAGGTCTATGGCGACCTGGAGCTCGACGACCCGGCGAAGTTCACCGAGGAGACCCCGCTCAACCCGTCCAGTCCCTACTCGGCCTCCAAGGCGAGCGCAGACCTCCTCGTCCGCGCCTGGATCCGTTCGTTCGGCCTGCAGGCCACCGTGTCCAACTGCTCGAACAACTACGGTCCCCGACAGCACCCCGAGAAGCTCATCCCGCGACAGATCACCGGGATCATCGACGGTGTGCGGCCCAAGCTGTACGGCGAGGGGCTGAACGTGCGCGACTGGATCCACGTCGACGACCACAACGACGCCGTCATCGCGATCCTCGAGCAGGGGCGGATCGGCGAGACCTATCTGATCGGTGCCGAGGGCGAGATGAACAACCGCGACATGATCGCGCTGATCCTGGAGCTGATGGGCAGGCCCGCCGACTGGTTCGACCACGTGCCCGACCGGCCGGGTCACGACCTGCGCTACGCCATCGACGCCACCAAGCTCCGTCGCGAGACCGACTGGCTCCCAACGCATTCCGACGTCCGCTCCGGCCTGACCGACACGATCGCGTGGTACCAGGAGAACCAGGACTGGTGGCGTACCGCCAAGGTCGTTGCCGAGGCCCGCTACGAGCGGCTCGGACGCTGATGACCCGATCGCCCTGGGTGGTCACCGGTGCCGGCGGCATGCTCGGCACCGACCTCGTGGCGGCGTTGCGGGCCGCCGGTGAGGAGGTCACCGCGCTCACCCGGGCGGACCTGGACATCACCGACGCGCAGGCCTGTCGCGACGCCGTCGCGGGTGCCTCGGTCGTGGTGAACGCCGCTGCGTGGACCGCGGTCGACCAGGCCGAGAGCGAGGAGGGCCCCGCGTTCATGGTGAACGCGGTGGGCGCCGCGACGGTGGCCGCGGCGGCCGCCACCACCGGCGCACGCCTGGTACAGATCTCGACCGACTACGTCTTCTCGGGATCCTCGATGACCCCGTATGCCGAGGGGGCGCCGCTCACTCCCGCGTCAGCGTACGGCCGCACCAAGGCCGCCGGTGAGTGGGCCGTGATGGCGGAGTGCCCTCAGTCCTGGGTGGTCCGCACCGCATGGCTGTTCGGCGCGAACGGGCGGAACTTCGTCTCGACCATGGCACGGCTGGCCGCGGAGCGCGAGACGCTCACCGTCGTCGACGACCAGCGTGGCCAGCCGACGTGGACCGCAGACCTCGCGGCCGGGATCATCGACCTCGTGCGCGCCGACGCCCCGTTCGGGATCTGGCACGGCACGAGCGCGGGCGAGACGACGTGGCACGGGCTGGCGCGCGCGGTCTTCCTCGCACTGGGGCTCGATCCCGAGCGGGTCCAGCCGATCAGCAGCCACCAGTACCCGCTTCCCGCGCCGCGACCCGCATACAGCGTCCTGGGGCACGACCGCTGGGAGTCAGCGGGTCTGCCGCCCCTGCCGCACTGGGAGGACGCGCTCGCCCGCGCGCTGCCGGCGATGGGGCTGGTCGGCCCCTGAGCCGGCGGCGGCCTACGCCTCGATCTGCATCCAGCGGTTCCAGCCGCCGTGCAGCACCAGCCAGGCGATGAGGCCGTATCCCGCCTGCCCCGGGTGGTGGGCGATGGGGCTGCTCGCGAGGTCGCTGCGCCACTGGTCGTGGGCCAGCAGCGGCCGGTAGCAGTCGACGAACGGGACCCCGCGGCGGTTGCAGACGTCGGCCTGCGCGTCGACCACCTGCTCCAGCGCGGTGTTGTGCTCGTGGACGTCGTGGGGCGAGGGGCTGACCACGAAGGTGGCCACACCGAGGCTCGCGGCGTCGTCGAGCAGGTTGGCCAGGTTCAGGCGGTGCCGCGCCAGGCTGATCCCCGCCGGGGTGTCGTCGGCGCCGACCGAGACCACGAGCCTTCGCTCGCTGCGGCCGGCCCAGCGCGGGGTGCACTCGGCGCGCCAGCGAGCGAGCAGATCGGCCGAGGTGTCGCCACGGACGCCGAGGTTGTAGGAGGTGAGCAGCAGGTCCGGGTGGTGGGTGCGTCCGACCACCCTGCTCACCCACCCCTGACCCTTGGGGTCGCCGACGCCAGCCACCATCGAGGCCCCGATGAAGATGAGGCCGACGTCGCGTGGACCGTCGACCTGGGCCTGGTGCTTGGCGCTCGGCGCGAACTCCGGTGGGGCGGGCGTCTCCGCGCCGGCGTCGGCCGTGTGCTCGGTCATCCTCGGGGGCCCTCACTCATCATCGTCGTCGTCCAGCCGCGCCAGCCAGGTGGCCAGGCGCTCCACCGGTGTCTCGAACTCGGGGAAGAGGTCGACGAAGGTCCGCAGCTGCTCGGCGAGCCAGTCGAAGGACACGTCCTGCCCCTCGCGCCGGGCGGCGAGCTCCTCGATGCCCCGGTCGGTGAAGTACACACGGCGAGCCTAACCGCTCGGCGCGGGTCGGTCGGGGACCGCCGAGACCCCGGCGCGTGCTGTCGCGCTGCCTCGGGCGGATGGCGGTGGGTACTGTGTCGCTGACCAACTCACCGCCGAGAGGACCCGCCGATGACGACGACCACGACCGAGTCGATCCCCACGACCATGCGGGCCAGCGTCCTGCTGGAGCAGGAGCGGGTCGAGATGCAGGAGCGTCCGGTACCTCGTCCGGGCCCGGGGGAGGTTCTGGTCCGGGTGCGTTCGGTCGGCGTCTGCGGGTCGGACGTGCACTACTACAAGCACGGTCGGATCGGGGACATGGTCGTCACCGCTCCGCTGGTGCTGGGTCACGAGGTGTCCGGCGTCGTCGTCGACGTCGGCCGGGGAGTCCCGGAGGACCGCGTCGGCGAGCGCGTCGCCATCGACCCCCAGGTCCCGTGTCGGCAGTGCCGGCACTGCAAGACCGGGCGGCTCAACCTCTGCTCCCAGATGCGGTTCTATGCGACGCCGCCGGTCGACGGCACCTTCTGCGACTACGTCACCGCGCCCGCCGACTTCGCCTATCCGGTGCCGGATGCGCTGAGCGACCACGCGGCGGCCCTGCTCGAGCCGTTCTCGGTCGGCCTCTGGGCCTGCAGCAAGGCCCGCCTCGAGCCGGGGTCGCGGGTGTTCGTCACCGGCGCCGGCCCGATCGGCGCGCTGGCCAGCCTGGCCGCCCGGTCCTACGGTGCCGCCGAGGTGATGGTCACCGACCTGGTCGCCTCGCGCCGCGAACGGATCCTGCAGTTCGGTGCGACCGCCGCCTATGACCCGACCGACCCGTCGTTCGACGCTGAGGCGCTCGAGGCCGACGCGTTCATCGAGTGCACCGGCGCCACGCCCGCACTGCTGTCCGGCATCAGCGCGCTTCGCGGCGGCGGGGTCGCTGTCCTGGTCGGCCTGGGGGCAGAGCACGTGGAGCTGCCGGTGCAGCTGATCGCCACCAAGGAGCTCACCCTCACCGGCATCTTCCGATATGTCGACACCTGGCCCAAGGCCATGGCCGCCGCCCAGCAGCCGGGCGTCGACCTCGACGCGCTGGTGACCGCCGAGTACCCGTTGGAGGACGCCGAGGCCGCACTCACGAGCGACTCGGACCCGCAGAGCATGAAGTCGATCGTCGTCGTGTCCAGGCAGGACGCAGCATGAGCGCCGGACCCCTGGAGAGCATGTCCCTCGCCGGCCGCACCGCCATCGTGACCGGCGGTTACCGCGGTCTGGGGCTGGCCTTCTCGCGCGCACTCGCGCAGGCCGGCGCTGACGTGGTGATCGGCGCCCGGGACGAGAGCGCGTGTCGTGAGGTCGCGGCGCGGCTGTCGGAGGAGACCGGCCGCACGGTCCTGGGTGTGGCGCTGGACGTCACCGACCGCGCGTCGGTGGAGAGCTGTGTCGAGGCGGCGGTGCAGGGCACCGGACGTCTGGACGTGGTGGTCAACAACGCCGGCACCTGCTATCACCGTCCCGCGCTGGAGGTCCCCGACGAGGAGTGGGACAGCACCTTCGACATCAACGTCAAAGGGGTCTGGCTGATGAGCCAGACAGCGGCGCGGCATTTCGCCGACCACGGCGGTGGGGCCATCGTCAACATCGGCTCGATCTCGGCGATGATCGTCAACCGTCCCCAGTGGCAGCCGGCCTACAACGCCTCCAAGGCGGCGGTGCACCAGCTGACCAAATCCCTTGCGGCAGAGTGGGCCCCGCTCGGCATCCGGGTCAACGCCGTCGCGCCAGGCTATGTCAAGACCGAGATGGCGCCAGTGGACGACCCGAAGTACAAGCCCCGCTGGATCGACGACGCGCCCATGCAGCGGTACGCCCTGCCCGAGGAGATCGCGCCGACGGTGGTGTTCCTCGCCTCGGACGCGTCGTCGTTCATGACCGGATCGGTCGTGACCATCGACGGCGGGTACACGCTGCACTAGGGCCAGGCGGCCCGGAGCACTCAGTCCGGGAGGAGGGGCACCTCCAGACCGGACCCGCGACCGACGAGCGCACCCCGGGTGAGGGCCGATCGGCCGTATCGGTCGTGGACCAGGTCGACCGCATGGTCCAGCGCCCCGAGGTCGGGATCGGTGAACGGCAGCTCGAGCTGGGCGACGTCCTCGCCGGTCAGCTGGGCGACCGACACCCCGACCAGGCTGAGCCCGCGCTGGTCGATGAGCGGCCGGACGCCACGCAGCAGCCCTCGGGCGATGTCCAGCACCAGAGCGGTCTGGGCGGTCGGAACGGGCAGCGTGTGCGACCGGGTGATCCGGTCGAAGTCCTCGAAGCGGATCCGCAGCACCACCGTGCGCCCGCGTCGCCCCGCCGATCGCATCCGGCCGGTGACGCGGTCGACCAGCCCGGCCAGCGTCGCCTCGATGTCGGCGAACGTCTTGGGACCCCAGCCGATCGCCCGTTGCGAGCCGATCGACCCCCGGCGCCGCCCGGCCTGGACCCTGCGGGGGTCGTGGTTGCTGGAGAGGGCGTGGAGCTGCCGGCCCGCTGCAGGTCCGAGGTAGGAGGACAGCGACTGTGGGGTCTGCGCCGCCAGGTCACCCACGGTGCGGATGCCCCGCGCGTGTAGGCGCCGGGCAGTGATCGCGCCGACGCCCCAGAGCATCTCCACCCGCAGCGGGTGCAGGAACTCGAGCTCGCGATCGGGCGCGACGACCAGCAGCCCGTCGGGCTTGGCCGCCCGGCTGGCGACCTTGGCGAGGAACTTGGTCCGTGCGACGCCGACGGTGATCGGCAGCCCGACCTCGGCTGCGACCTGCTGCCGGAGCCGGTGCGCGATCTGCTCGGGCACACCCGAGATCCGGCGCAGCCCACCGACCTCGAGGAACGCCTCGTCGATCGAGACCGGGTCGACCAGGGGCGTGGTGGCCTCGAAGATCGCGAACACCTGACGGCTGGCCGCGGAGTAGGCATCGAAGCGTGGCAAGCACACCACGGCGTCCGGGCACAGCTGCCGCGCCATCCGGCCCGGCATCGGTGTCCGGACTCCCCGGGCCTTGGCTTCGTAGCTCGCCGCGAGCACCACCCCGCTGCCCACCAGCACCGGACGCCCGCGCAGGCTCGGGTCGTCGCGCTGTTCGACCGAGGCATAGAACGAGTCGAGGTCCGCGTGCAGGATGCTCGCGTCGCCGTTCATACCCCGATGCTGCCCCCCACCACCGACAACCCGCCCCGTCCCGCCTGTAGCGCTCCTCCCCGGCCCGGCCCGCCCGCCCCGCCCGCCCCGGTCGGGGGTGTTTGAAGCCTGATGCACGCCATCACGGGCACCAGGCTGCAAAGACTGGCGCGGCGGGGCTTGCGGGGGCGCGGCGGGGCTTGCGGGCGGGCGGCGGGGCTTGCGGGCGGGCGGCGGGCTTGCGGGCGGGCGGCGGGCTTGCGGGGGCGCGGCGGGTCAGGTCGAGTGGCGTCTGGTCAGGTCAGGTCAGGTCAGGTCAGGTCAGGTCAGGTCAGGTCAGGCCAGACCGGGTCGGGTCGGGTCGGGTCGGGTCGGGTCAGCGGTCGAACGCCGCGGCCAGCAGGGCGGCCTGCTCGGCCTCGTGCTTCTTGCTCGACCCGCTCGCCGGCGAGGCCGAGGGGGGGCGGGACGCAACGGTGAGCAGACGGCGCTCGCCGAGCGCGGAGAGCAGCTGCGGTGCGTTGAGGACCACGAACGGCCAGGCGCCCTGGTTCAGCGGTTCGTTCTGCACCCACACGATGTCGGCGTTCGGGTACTTCGCGAGCTCGTCGACCAGCTCCCGCGCCGGCACCGGGGCCAGCTGCTCCACGCGCACGATCGCCACTCGGGTGTCCTCGCGCTTGGCGCGCTCGGCTTCCAGGTCGTACACGACCTTGCCGGACGCCAGGAGCACCCGGGTCACCGAGCCACCGTCCAGCTCGGCCGGGTCGGGCAGGACCGGACGGAAGCCACCGGTGGTGAAGTCCTCCGGCCGGCTCCCAGCCGCCTTCAGGCGCAGCATCGACTTCGGGGTGAAGACGATGAGCGGACGACGCGGACGCGCGTAGGCCTGGCGGCGGAGGAGGTGGAAGTACGACGCCGGGGTCGACGGGTAGGCGATCGTCATGTTGTCCTCGGCGAACAGGGTGAGGAACCGCTCGATGCGGGCCGAGGAGTGGTCGGGGCCCTGCCCCTCATAACCGTGGGGGAGGAGCAGCACGACCGAGCTGCGCTGGCCCCACTTCTGCTCCGAGGAGGAGATGAACTCGTCCACGATGGTCTGGGCGCCGTTGAGGAAGTCCCCGAACTGCGCCTCCCACAGCACGAGCGCGTCGGGACGCTCCACGGAGTAGCCGTACTCGAAGCCGAGCGCCGCGAACTCCGACAGCAGCGAGTCATAGACCCAGAACCGCGCCTGACCCTCGCCGAGGTACAGCAGCGGGGTCCACTCCTCGCCGGTGTGCTTGTCGATCAGCACGGCATGCCGCTGCACGAAGGTGCCCCGGCGACTGTCCTGGCCGGCCAGGCGTACGGGCGTGCCTTCCTTGACCAGCGAGCCGAAGGCGAGCAGTTCGCCTGTCGCCCAGTCGATCCCGCCCTCGCGCACCGACAAGGCGCGCTTCTCCATCGCCTGCAGGAGCTTGGGGTGGATGGTGAAGCCGGGAGGGACGTTGGTGAACGCGTCACCGATGTACTCCAGCTCGCCCTGCGGGATGGCGGTGTCCTGCGCCGACCGTGTGGTCTGGTCGGAGGCCTGCGCCGACGGGGGCTCGAGGCCGGTGTGGCCCTCGACGTCGGTGCCGGCCAGCGACGGGTCGGTCGGCTCGCTGGAGATCTCCTTGATGGCCTCCTTGGTCTCCACGAAGACCCGCTCCAGCTGCTGCTGGTAGTCGCGCAGTGCGGCGTCGGCGTCGGCACCGGAGATGTCGCCGCGGCCGATGAGCGCCTCGGTGTAGAGCTTGCGGACGCTGCGCTTGGCCTCGATCAGGTTGTACATCAGCGGCTGGGTCATCGACGGGTCGTCGCCCTCGTTGTGCCCACGGCGCCGGTAGCAGACCATGTCGACCACGACGTCCTTGTTGAACGTCTGGCGGAACTCATACGCGATCTCGGCGACGCGTACGCAGGCCTCCGGGTCGTCACCGTTCACGTGGAAGATCGGTGCCTGGATCATCCGGGCCACGTCGGTGGAGTACGTCGAGGAGCGGGAGGAGCTCGGCGCGGTGGTGAAACCGACCTGGTTGTTGATGATGACGTGGATGGTGCCGCCGGTGCGGTACCCGCGCAGCTGGGACAGGTTGAGCGTCTCGGCGACGACCCCCTGACCGGCGAACGCCGCATCACCGTGCATGAGCACGGGCAGGACGGTGAAGTCCTCACCGGCGAGGTTGAGCCGGTCCTGCTTGGCGCGGACCACGCCCTCGAGCACCGGGTTCACCGCCTCCAGGTGCGAGGGGTTCGCCGCGAGGTACACCTTGGTCTTGTCGCCGTCCTCGGCGACGAACTCACCCTCGGTGCCCAGGTGGTACTTCACGTCTCCCGAGCCCTGAACCGACTTGGGGTCCTGCTTGCCCTCGAACTCGCGGAAGATCTGGCCGTAGGACTTGCCCGCGATGTTGGCGAGCACGTTGAGCCGGCCGCGGTGCGGCATCCCGATGCAGACCTCGTCCATGCGGTCCGCAGCCGCCCGGCACAGGATCCGGTCGAGCAGCGCGATGACCGACTCTCCACCCTCGAGCGAGAAGCGCTTCTGGCCGACGAACTTGGTCTGCAGGAAGGTCTCGAAGGCCTCGGCGGCGTTGAGCCGTCGGAGGATCCGCAGCTGCTCGTCCGCTGACGGCTTGGCGTAGCCGACCTCGATCTTGGCCTGCAGCCAGCGGCGCTGCTCGGGGTCCTGGATGTGCATGTACTCGGTGCCGACGGTGCGGCAGTAGGAGTCGCGCAGGATGCCCAGGATGCGCCGCAGCTGGAGCATCGGCGACCCACCGAAGCCACCGGTGGCGAAGTCGCGCTCGAGGTCCCACAGGGTCAGGCCGTGGCTGGTGACGTCGAGGTCGGGGTGACGCCGCTGGCGGTACTCCAACGGGTCGGTGTCGGCCATGAGGTGGCCGCGCACGCGGTAGGCGTGGATCAGCTCCTGGACCCGCGCGGTCTTGTTGACGTCGTCGTCGTGGCCGGCCGCGATGTCCTGGACCCAGCGGATCGGCTCGTAGGGGATGCGCAGGCTCTCGAAGATCTCGTCGTAGAACCCGTTGTCGCCCAACAGCAGCTGGTGCATGATCCGCAGGAAGTCACCGGACTGCGCGCCCTGGATGATGCGGTGGTCATAGGTCGAGGTGATGGTCAGGATCTTGGAGACCGCGTTGCGGTTGAGGGTCTCGACACTCGCTCCCTGCCACTCCGCGGGGTAGTCCAGCGCCCCGACCCCGAGGATCGCGCCCTGACCCTGCATGAGGCGGGGCACGGAGTGCACCGTGCCGATGGTGCCCGGGTTGGTGAGCGAGACACTGGTGCCCTGGAAGTCCTCGACGGTCAGCTTGGCGTCACGCGCCTTGCGGACGACGTCCTCATAGGCCGACCAGAAGTGGGCGAAGTCCATCGTCTCGGCGGCCTTGATCGAGGGCACGAGCAGCTGGCGGGTGCCGTCCTCCTTGGGGACGTCGATGGCGAGTCCGAGGTTGATGTGCGCAGGGATGTGCAGCGCCGGTTTGCCGTCCCTCTCGGCGAAGCCGTTGTTCATCTCCGGCATGACGGCGAGCGCCTTGACCAGTGCGTACCCGATCAGGTGGGTGAACGAGACCTTGCCGCCCCGCGAGCGCTTCAGGTGGTTGTTGATCACGATGCGGTTGTCGATGAGCAGCTTGGCCGGGACCGCGCGGACACTGGTCGCGGTCGGGACCCCGAGCGAGGACTCCATGTTGGTGACGACGCGCCCGGCAGCACCACGCAGCGGCTTGAACTCACCCTCGGTGTTCACCTCGGGAGGCTTGGGCCGTTCGGGCTCGCGCGGCTTCGGCGAAGCCGCGGCCGGTCGCGAGGCGGCGTCCGTCGAGGACTCCTTGGCCGACTCCTTCGCCGGTTCCTTCGCTGGTTGCTTGGCCGGCTCCTTGGTGGTCACCGGCCCGGACTTCTCGGTGGCGGGCTCGGTCTTCGGAGCGGTCGCAGGAGCGGGAGCTGCTGGCGCACTGGCGGCGCGAGCCGCGGGGGGAGTGGACGCACCGGGCGTGGACGCGGTTGCGCCGGCTCCAGAGTCGTTCGCCGAGCCGTTGGAGGCCGCGGTGCCGTTCGCGCCGCTGGTCCCCGTCGCGGGGTCGTAGTGCTCGAAGAAGTCCCACCAGGCCTTGTCGACCAGGTTCTTGTCCTGTTGGTACTGCTCGTAGAGCTCGTCCACGAGCCAGTCATTGGCTCCGAACGCCGCGAGCGGGTCAGTGGACGGGGACTTCTCTGGCACGGCGGATGCGCCTCTTTCTGGAGCGTCGATTACGCGGGGGTGTGGTGCTCCCAGCGTATCCCCAGTGCGCGCGGTTCCAGATGGCGCCTTCGCCACTTTCAGGTGTGGTTGCGGGCAGGTCCCGGCTGGTCGATCAGGTGATGTCGCGTCGGGCGGTGAGGATCGAGCCCGCGATCGCCAGCACGGCGGCATATCCCACGAGGATGAGCGCGGACACCCACCAGTGCGCGAAGTAGGGGCTGCTCGCCGGGTCGCCCGCACCACCGGTGGGGTCGACGGTGACCAGCATGCCGCCGGTCAGGTTGCCGGGGAGGAACCTGGCGGCGGTCGTCCACTCGGTGATCGCAAAGATGATGTTGAGCGCGATCTGTCCGATCAACGCGACGCCGATGGCGATCAGCACAGCCGCGATCTGGTTGCGCACCAGCATGCCGAAGCCGAACCCGAGCATGGTCCAGACCACGAGTGCCAGGACACCGATGCCCAGCGACGTCCAGACCTCGCTGTCACCGAGCAGGGTCGGCTCGTCCTTGACCAGCGCCAGGATCGAGGCGCCTCCCGCGACGCTGGCCGCGGCGTGCACCACGGCGTACACGGCACCGATCACCACGACGGCGACGGTCTTGGACACGAGCACGACCCAGCGCTTCGGGGTGCTGAGGAAGGTCGCGGTGATGGTCTTGTGGCGGTACTCGCTGGTGATGAGCAGGACCCCGAGGGCCAGCGGGAACAAGGTGGTGAAGTTCTGGACCAGCCCCGCGTTGTAGATCAGCTGGGCGGTTCCGGGGTTCATCGAGGCGAACGGGTTGCCCGAGTTGCCGGACGGGTCCTCGCCGAACGTCGTGCCGACCAGCGAGGCGAACCCCACCGAGATCGCGGCGGCCAGGACGGCCATCCCGATGGCCATTCCCCACCAGAGGCGGGTCGTGAAGACCTTGCGGATCTCTGAGCGGATGGCGCCGATCATCACTCACCACCTCGTTCAGCCGTCTCGGACCCAGGTACCGCGGCGGACCCAGGTCCTGCTTCGGACCCCGGTACGGCGACAGATCCAGGTACTGCGACAGACCCAGGTGCCGCGTCGGCCCCAGGTGCCGCTGCGGACCCGGTGCCCAGGTTGCGGTTCTGACCCTCGGTCAGCTGGAAGAAGAGTGCCTCGAGGTCCGTGGTCGCCGAGCGCAGCTCATACACGGGCAGCCCGGCGCGCAGCGCGACGTCACCGATCAACCGGAGGTCCCCGCTGCCCACGAGCAGGCCGCCGTCGGGCTGCGGGTCGCTGGTGAGATCCGAGACGCGCAGTGCACCGGCGAGCTGGTCGGGTTCGGAGGTGCGCACCAGGGCGCGAGCCTCACCGTGCAGAGCGGACATCGGCCCCTGGCTGACCAGCTTGCCGTTGGAGATGATGACCACGTCGTCGACGGTCTGTTCGACCTCCTGCAGCATGTGGCTCGAGACGAGGATCGTCTTGCCCTCGCCCGCGATGTGCCGCAGGAAACCGCGCAGCCAGCGGATGCCCTCGGGGTCCAGGCCGTTGGCGGGCTCGTCGAGGATGAGCACCTGGGGGTCACCGAGCATGGCTGCGGCCAGTCCGAGTCGCTGACGCATGCCCATCGAGTACCCGCCCGCGCGCTTGCGCGCTGCAGCCGGGATCCCGACGAGCTCGAGCATCTCGTCGACCCGCTGGAGGGAGACGTCGGCGGTGTCGGCGAGCACGCGCAGGTGGTCTCGACCGCTCCGCCCCGGGTGGAAGTTGGTGGCCTCCAGAGCCGACCCGACGACCGACATCGGGACCGAGATGTCGTGGTAGTTCTGCCCACCGATCGTGGCGCTGCCCGCGGACGGACGCACCAGCCCGAGCAACATGCGCAGCGTCGTGGTCTTGCCCGCACCGTTCGGGCCGAGGAACCCGGTGATCCGACCCGGCTCGACACTGAACGACAGGTCGTCGACGGCGGTGAAATCACCGAAACGCTTCGAGAGCCCCGCGACCTCGATGCGTCCCCCAGCTCCCGATCGTTGCTCTGTGCTCCCCAGGCTCATGCGCCCATCCTCTCGGCTCACGTGGGGGCAGGGTCAAGCGGGTTCCCCCTGAGCCGACCCTGAGATCCGGCGATCCCTAGGATGGCGGCACTATGACCGAATGGCTGCTGGTGCTGGCTGGGGTGCTCCTGACGGCGGGGACGGCGGTCTTCGTCGCGGTGGAGTTCTCGCTGGTGGCGCTCGACCGGCCGACGGTCCAGCGCGCGATCGACGACGGTGACGGTCGCGCGAGCACCGTGCTGTCCTCGCTGCGCCGGCTCTCCACCCAGCTCTCCGCCGCTCAGGTCGGCATCACGTTGACGACGCTGGTGCTCGGCTACCTCGCCACGCCCAGCCTCGGCTCGCTGCTGCAGGGCCCGCTGTCCCGGACCCCACTTCAGGGCGAGGCACTCGTGTCCGTCGCCGCGACCCTGGCGCTGGTCCTGGCCACGCTGTTCTCGATGATCTTCGGCGAGCTCGTGCCCCAGTTCCTCGGCATCTCGGCCCCGCTGGCCACGGCCAAGGTCGTGGCCGGACCGGTGCGGGTCTTCGCGATGATCGCCCGCCCCCTCATCGTCGTGCTGAACGGGGCCGCGAACCTCGCGCTGCGGGCGGTCGGCGTGGAGCCGCAGGAGGAGCTGTCGGGAGCCCGGACGCCCCAGGAGCTCGCGTCCCTGGTGCGTCGCTCGGCCGAGGTGGGCACCCTCGGCAAGGGCACCGCGCGCCTGGTCACCCGGACCCTGGGCTTCGGGGAGCAGACCGCCGCCGATGTGATGAGCCCCCGCGCCCGGGCCACCTCGATCGAGCGCACCGGCACCGCGGAGGACGTCGTCGCGCTCGCGCGCAGCACCGGGCACTCGCGCTTCCCCGTCACCGGCGAGGACTGGGACGACATCGACGGCGTGGTGCACGTGAAGCGGGCCATTGCCGTGCCGCACGCGCGGCGAGCCGACGTACCCGTGTCGGCCCTCATGGTCGCCCCGGTCCTGGTGCCCGAGACGATCCGCCTGGACCCGCTGCTGCTGATGCTGCGCGAGGCGGGCCTGCAGCTCGCGGTCGTGGTCGACGAGTACGGCGGCACCGCGGGCGTGGTCACCCTCGAGGACGTCATCGAGGAGATCGTCGGCGAGGTCAGCGACGAGCACGACCGGTTCCGGGCGGAGTCTCGCGCCGGAGCCGACGGTTCCTGGACCGTCCCGGGGCTGTGGCGCCCGGACGAGGTCCGCGACCGGATCGGCGTTCCGGTGCCGGACGGCCCGGCCTACGAGACGGTCGGTGGTTACGTCATGGCCGTCCTCGGCCGCGTGCCCCGGGCGGGCGACCACCTCGCCGTCGGGGACTGGCGCCTCGAGGTCGCCGGCATGGACGGCCGCCGGGTCGAGCGGCTCCGGCTGCGGCCCGCTCCCGCCGCAGCGCCCGAGCCGGCTGAGGACGTCGCGACAGGGGTGGACGGCTGATGGGACTCGCGCTCTGGGTCACGATCGTCCTGTTGCTGGTCAACGCCTTCTTCGTCGGCGCCGAGTTCGCAGCGATGGCCGCCCGACGCTCCCAGCTCGAGCCGCTCGCCGCGGCCGGGAGCCGGCGGGCCCAGGTGTGCCTGGACGCACTGGAGCAGATGGGCTCGCTGCTCGCCTGTGCCCAGCTCGGCATCACGCTCTGCTCGGTCCTGCTCGGCGCGGTGTCCGAGGCGGCGCTGCACCACACCCTCACCCCCGTCCTGGAGGACCTCGGGGTCCCCGGGACGGTCGCCGAGGGGGTGGCCCTTGCGCTCGCTCTGCTGATCGTGATCGGCCTGCACGTCGTGGTGGGGGAGATGATCCCCAAGAACCTGGCGATCGCCGGACCGGACCGCTCCGCGCTGATCCTGGTGCCCGTCCTGCTGATGATCACCCGTGGGCTGCGACCGGTGATCCACGTGATGGAGTCGATCGCCAAAGGCATCGTCCGGTTGATGGGCATCGAGCCCAAGGACGAGATCACCTCGGCGTTCACCGCGGAGGAGGTCCAGCACATCGTCGCGGAGTCGTTCGGGGAGGGCCTGATCGAGGCCGACCAGCACGGCCTGGTCGGCAACGCCCTGGAGTTCTCGGACAAGGACGCGGCGGACGTCGCGGTGCCGCTGGACGGGCTGGTGACCCTGCCCCTGTCAGCCACCCCCGAGGACGTGGAGCGGGTGGTGGCCAAACGTGGCTTCTCGCGCTTCCCGCTGGTGGACGCCGGCGGCGAGCTCGTCGGGTACCTCCACCTCAAGGACGTCCTCTATGCCGACGACGCGCAGCGCCGCCTGCCGGTGCCTGCCAAGCGGCGGCGGCGGCTGGCGACGGTGGGACCTACCGACGAGGTCGAGGACGTCCTGCGGACCATGCAGGTCACCGGAGCCCACCTGGCCCGCGTGGTGGGCGAGGACGGTGGCGTCCTCGGCGTGGTGTTCCTCGAGGACGTCCTGGAGGAGCTGGTCGGCGAGGTGAGTGACGCCTCGCAGCGGTGAGGGCGAGGCGTGGCGTCGTGCTCGGATGGACGTACAGTGACCGTCGTGGCTGTCGACATTTCCCAGGAGATCTCATCCCTGCGCACGACCATGGACTCGATCCGTGAGGTGACCGACCTGGACTCGCTGCGCTCCCAGATCACCGACCTCGAGGCGCAGGCCTCCGCACCCGACCTGTGGGACGACCCGGACAAGGCCCAGGTCGTCACCTCGGCCCTGTCCCGCGCCAACGCCGAGCTCGAGCGGGTCACCGGCATGGACAGCCGCATCGAGGACCTGGAGACGCTGGTCGAGATGGGCACCGAGGACGGGGGCGACGCCGAGACGATGGCCGAGGCCGAGCGGGAGCTGGCGTCGGTGCGCAAGGCCGTCGGCGAGCTGGAGGTCCGGACCCTGCTCAGCGGCGAGTACGACGAGCGCGAGGCCGTGGTGACGATCCGCGCGGGCGCAGGCGGGGTGGACGCCGCCGACTTCGCCGAGATGCTCATGCGGATGTACCTGCGCTGGGCCGAGCGCCACGGGTACCCCACGACGGTCATGGACACGTCCTATGCGGAGGAGGCCGGTCTGAAGTCGGCCACCTTCGAGGTCAACGTGCCGTATGCCTTCGGAAACCTCTCGGTCGAGGGCGGGACCCACCGGTTGGTCCGGATCAGCCCGTTCGACAACCAGGGGCGCCGCCAGACCTCCTTCGCCGCGGTCGAGGTCATCCCGCTCATCGCCGGCACCGACTCGGTCGAGATCCCCGAGAACGAGATCAAGGTCGACGTGTTCCGCTCCTCGGGGCCGGGTGGGCAGAGCGTCAACACCACCGACTCCGCCGTGCGGATGACCCACATCCCCACCGGGATCGTGGTGTCGATGCAGAACGAGAAGTCACAGATCCAGAACCGTGCCGCTGCCCTGCGGGTGCTGCAGTCCCGGCTGCTGCTGCAGCGTCAGGCGGAGGAAGCGGCGACCAAGAAGGAGATGGCGGGGGACATCAAGGCGTCGTGGGGCGACCAGATGCGGTCCTACGTGCTCCAGCCGTACCAGATGGTCAAGGACCTGCGCACCGAGCACGAGGTGGGCAACCCCTCGGCCGTGTTCGACGGCGACATCGACGAGTTCATCGAAGCCGGCGTCCGCTGGCGCAGGGCGCAGGAGAAGTCCACGGCGTGAGCGGGCAGGGCGAGGGTGCGCTCCGGCCGGGTTGGGGGGCGCTCGCGCAGTCGCTGAGCGAGCAGGTGCTCCAGCTCTCCGACGGCGCGACCGTGCTGGTGCGGCCGACCGAGTACACGACGGCCGCGGTGGTCGTCCGGGAGGCACAGCTGTTCGGGCTCGTCCGCGCCAAGCGGAAGCGGAACCGGCCAGAGGTCCTGCTCACCCGTCAGGAGGACCACCTGCGGGTCGAGTGCAGCGGCGCCGACAGCTTCGGCGGCACCGTCGGTCTGGACGCCGAGCAGCTCCGCGCGATGACCGCACTCGGCTGGCGCGAGCGCGCCGGACTGGACGGGCGACGCTACGGGAGGTACTGGCCGGACGACGTGGCCGAGCAGGCCTACCTCCCACCGGCGATGGCCGAGGCAGCGGCCGTGATGGTCGTGCGGACGGTCTCCGAGGTCTACGGCTGCCCGTCACCGGAGGCGGTCGAGACGACCTGAGGGCCTGGGGCGGGCGCGCCGAGGAAAGGGGGGCTGACCGGCATCCCCAGCCGCGCGACCTATTCTCGATGGCGGCAGGCGCCCGCCCGGGTGCCCGTCATGCGCGTGGCCCGAACCCCTGAGCACGTCCCAGAGTCCCCCCAGAGTCCACCCCGAGTCCACCCAGAGTCCACCGAGAGTCCCCTGAGAGCCTTCTTCGATGATCCGCTTCGAGAACGTCACCAAGGTCTATGCCCGGTCCCAGCGACCGGCGCTCAGCGAGGTCTCGCTCAACATCGAGCGCGGTGAGTTCGTGTTCATCGTGGGCTCCTCCGGGTCGGGCAAGTCGACCCTGCTGCGGCTGGTGCTGCGCGAGGAGCAGGCCACCTCCGGGCACGTGCTGGTCGCCGGCAACGAGCTCACGCTCCTGCCCCACCGCAAGGTGCCCCGGCTGCGACGGGACATCGGCACGGTCTTCCAGGACTTCCGGCTGCTGCCGAACAAGACCGTGTACCAGAACGTGGCCTTCGCCCTGCAGGTGCTCGGCCGGTCGAGCCGGTCGATCAAGCAGGTCGTGCCCGAGACCCTGGACATGGTCGGCCTGGACGGCAAGGGCAAGCGCCTGCCGCACGAGCTGTCCGGTGGTGAGCAGCAGCGGGTCGCCATCGCCCGCGCGTTCGTGAACAAGCCGCCGATCCTGCTGGCCGACGAGCCCACCGGCAACCTCGACCCGACCACCAGCCTGGACATCGTCCGGCTGCTCGACCGGATCAACCGCACCGGGACCACGATCGTCATGGCCACCCACGACGACGACATCGTCAACCAGCTCCGCAAGCGGGTGGTCGAGCTCGACAACGGAACCCTGGTCCGCGACGAGGTCCAGGGCGCCTACGGCGCGGCCGGCTAGCCACCCACCCCGATCACACCCGAGCAACGAGAGTCACCTCCATGCGTCTGCAGTTCATGCTCAGCGAGATCTGGATCGGGTTGCGCCGCAACGCCTCGATCGCGATCTCGGTCGTCCTCGTCACCGCAGTGTCGATGTACCTCCTGGGCCTCGGGCTGCTCGCCCAGCGCCAGGTCGACACCTTCAAGGGGTACTGGTACGACCGGGTCCAGGTCACGATCTTCATGTGCACTGCGGACTCGGCCGAGGCCAACTGCAACGCCCAGGAGGTCACCGAGGACGAGAAGGCGTCGATCAGGACCCAGCTCGACACCATGAAGCCCCTGGTTCAGACGGTGTACTTCGAGTCCGAGCAGGAGGCGTTCAACCGCTTCCAGGAGCAGTTCCGCAACTCCCCGCTCGCCGAGAACGTCCGGGTCGGGGACATCCCGCAGAACTACCGGGTCCAGCTCACCGACCCCACCAAGTACGACGTGATCGTGAGCTCGTTCGAGGGTGCACCGGGGGTCGGCCGGGTGCAGGACCAGCAGAAGACGCTGGACAAGCTGTTCACCGTGATGAACTTCGTGACCGTCTTCTCGATCGGGCTCGCCGGGCTGATGGTGATCTGCGCCATCCTGCTGATGGTGACCACGATCCGGCAGGCTGCGTTCAGCCGGCGGCGTGAGACCGGGATCATGCGGCTGGTCGGCGCCTCCAACTTCACCATCCGGACGCCGTTCATCCTGGAGACGCTGCTGGCCGCCCTCGTGGGGGTCGGGCTCGCGGTCGGCCTGCTGTACGCCTCGTTGCGCCTCGGCGTCAGCCGCTATGTCTCCGAGGCGTTCCCCGACCTCGCGCTCATCGGCACCGGTGACGTCCTCGCGATCACCCCGTGGCTGGTCGGCGGGATCATCGTCGTCGCGGTCAGCACGTCGTGGGTCACCCTCTGGCGCTATCTGCGCGTCTGAGGCCGGGCCGGCCGCTCCGCCGTCAGACATGGGAACCCTGGTGTCGCCAGGACGACACCAGAGCTCCCATATCTGAGGTCCGGGGCGAACCGGCGGCCTCCGTGAGCGGGGGAGTAGGGTCGATTGGTCCCGTTCGACCCGTGTTCGTCCTCCTCCATCCGTGGTGCGTGTGTTACCAATGTGACTATGCGTCGACCTGAACGCCATCTTGTGACGTCCCGCGCCGCCCGGTTCACGGCGACGGGCGTGGCTGTGGCGTGTGCGGTGGGACTGCTCGTCACGCCGGCCACCGCCGACGTGAAGAGCGACAAGGCCAAGGTCGACCGCGAGATCGCGGCACTGCGCGAGCAGCTGCACGACACCTCCGGAGACCTGTCCGAGGCCTACCTCGCGCTGCGCGGGACCCAGGCGCGGATGCCGGTGGTCCGCAGGGCGTATGACGCGGCGCAGGCCGTGGTCCTCGAGGCCGACCAGTACAACGACCTGATGGCCACCCGGCTCCAGGTCGCCCAGGCCAACGAGGCGCGGGCCGTCTCCGAGCTGCAGGACGCGACCGCGGAGGCGGACGACGCGCAGCGCCGGGTCGCCAACTTCGCGGCCCAGATGTATCAGGACCAGGGCATGGGCCAGCTCGCGGTAGCCCTCAGCGCGACGAGCCCTGACGAGTTCGCCACCCGGATCGCGATGGCTGACACCGTGATGGACGTGCAGCGCAAGGCCGTCGGCAAGCTTGCAACGATCCGCGCGGGCGCGGTCGCGCAGAAGGCCCACATCGCCGCCCTCGGACAGGACGTCGCCGAGGCCAAGGCCGCCGCGCAGGCCGCACTCGACCGGGCCGAGAGGGCACGCGACACGGCTGCTGCGGCCAAGCAGGCCATCGACGACCTCGCGCGCACCCAGGTCGCGCAGGCGGCCTCGGTCAGCACGAAGCTGGCCGCCGAGAAGTCCCGGCTCGCCACCGCCCAACGTGAGCAGGCCAAGCTCCAACGTACGCTCGTGGCGCGGGCCAGGGCGGCCAAGGCCGCAGCAGCCCGCGCGGCGCGCCTGGGCCGTTCGACGGGTACGTCGGTGCCCTCGGCGGGCGGCTTCCTCTCCGCCCCGTCCGACGGCTGGATCTCCTCGCAGTTCGGGATGCGGTACCACCCGATCCTGCACTACTGGCGCCTGCACGCAGGCCGTGACTACGCCGCCAACTGCAACACGCCGATCCGCGCGGCCGCCCCCGGCGCGATCATCTCCGCGGGCTGGGGCGGCGGGTACGGCAACCGGATCATGGTCGACCACGGCATCGTCAACGGGGTCAGCCTCGTCACCACCTACAACCACATGACGCGGTTCGCCCGAACAGGTGGTCACGTGTCGCGAGGTGAGGTCATCGGATACGTCGGCACCACCGGGAGCTCCACAGGGTGCCACCTGCACTTCGAGACCTATGACAACGGAGTCCCGGTCGACCCGCGTCGCTGGCTCTGAAGCGGCCCTAGGAGGTGGAGAACTCCTGCACCCGGTCCAGCACCGCCTGCAGCACCTGGCCGGCGACAGGGGCGTCGAACATGTTCTGCGCGTGGGCCGACCCGTCGAGGATGAGCGCAGTGTTCTCCTCCCCAGGGCCGTTGTCGGCCAACGTCTGTGACACGTCGGCGACCGGTTCGTCGCGGCTGACGATGAACAGCTTGGGCTCGGTGCCCAGACCCTCGATGACACCGTTCGCAGACAGCAGGATCAGCTGGTCGGGCAGCGCCGGCTGCTGAGCGGCGAGCTGAAGTATGCCGTCCGCGCCGGCAGACCCGCCCACGAGGGCGACATCGTCGACTCCCTTGTCCTTCAGATAGGTCACCGCAGCGGCGATGCCCTCCGGGCTGATGTCCTCCACTGCGACCACGGTGGCGTCCTGCTCGGCGATCGCCGTGGCCTGGGCCTCCCAGCTCGCCGCGTCGAACGCCGCTCCATGGGCCAGCACCACGCCATAGGCTCCGGTGCCCCACTCCAGCGCCCGCTGGTCGCCGAGGTCGATCGAGCGACCGGTGGAGGCGTCCGCGTCCTGACCGGTTGCAGGTTCGTTGCCCGAGCCCGAGCCCGTATTCGGGCCCGAGCAGCCGCACAGGGTGAGGGCGACCGCGGTGGCCAGGACGACACGATGGAGGCGCATCGCCTCACGCTACGTCAGGCCACGCGCTGCGGAGCCCGGGGCGATCTCGGGTAGCGTTGACGAGCGCGGTGACCAGCAGGTCAACCGCATCTCGACCAGGACGCAGGCAGACCGGCCATGGCCAAGGATCAAGGGCGCAAGGTCGTGGCGAGCAACCGCAAGGCGCGCCACGACTACCTCATCGAGGACACCTTCGAGGCGGGCATCGTCCTCATGGGCACCGAGGTGAAGTCGCTGCGCATGGGCCGGGCCTCGCTCGTCGACGGGTTTGCGACCTTCCGCGGGCACGAGCTCTGGCTCGAGGGTGTCCACATCCCCGAGTACGTCCAGGGCACGTGGACCAACCACACGCCGAGGCGCCGCCGAAAGCTGTTGCTGCACAAGGACGAGCTCCACAAGATCGAGATCCGCACCCGCGAGAGCGGACACACGCTGGTCCCCTTGTCCCTGTACTTCAAGGACGGGCGGGCCAAGGTCGAGCTCGCGGTCGCCAAGGGCAAGCGCCAGTACGACAAGCGGCACGCGCTGCGGGAGCGGCAGGACAAGCGGGACGCCGACCGCGCGGTCAGCTCGCGCCTGCGCGGCGAGTAGCCCAGCGGTCCCGGGCTGGTGAGAGGATCTGTGCTCATGGGGGACGTACGCGTGTTGAGCCGGCGGGTGACCGCCCGCACCCGGTCCGGGGCGGTCGGTGTGGGCCTTGCGCTGGTGCTCGGGCTGCTGGTCTTCGCGGGCACCCTGCCTGCCTCTGCGGCAACCGCCCGCGACGACCTGGCCACCCGGTTCCACGTGGACGTCGAGCTGAGCCGGGACGGCTCGGCGGACATCACCGAGAACATCAGCTGGCAGTTCCCCGAGGGTGAGGACCGGCACGGCATCGAGCGGCTGATCAAGGTCCGAGGGGGATACCAGGACCGCGAGGACGTCTACCGGGAGTACCCGATCTCTGAGGTCCGGACCTCCTCCCCGAGCGGAGCCCCCTCACAGCACTCGCTGAGCAGCTTCGGTGCCTTCGAACGGATCCGCGTGGGCGACCCGGACCGCACGGTGTCGGGCACGCAGCAGTATGTCGTGCACTATCGGCTGGACCACTACGTCAACGACCTGAGCGACCACGCCGAGTTCTACTACAACATGATCGACGTCTCGAGCGAGAGTGCCTACCAACAGGTTTCGGCGTCGGTCACCGGCCCGGAGCCGTCCGACCGGGTCGACTGCTTCTACGGCGGGCTCGGGTCGACCACGAGGTGCACGGGCACGCCGGGTGCGACCGCGGAGTTCACGGCGCCCGACGTGGCACCCGGTGAGGGTGTCTCGATCCTCGTGTCGCTGCCGAGGACGGCGTTCGACGGGCTCGAGCCCGACCTCGTCGAGGGCCAGGTCGGCACGGACACCGAGGCCGGCGTGTCGTCGGCGGTCTCGCGCACCCTCAGCGGCGTCGCGACCGCCGCGGGGATCACGCTGCCGCTGCTTGCCGCCGGCGCGATGGGCGCGCTGGTCTACACGCGCGGGCGCGACGAGCGGTATGCCGGGCTGACGCCGGGCCTGCTGCCGGGACCGGGCGAGAACCCGACGGTGGTGACCGGTGGCAAGGTGCCGGTCACGGTCCGGTTCACCCCGCCGGACGGAGTTCCGCCCGGCCTCGTCGGCACCATCACCGACGAGAGTGCGGACCCGGTGGACGTGAGTGCGACCGTGGTCGACCTCGCCCAGCGGGGCTTCCTGACCATGGAGGAGATCGGCGGGGGTGGGCTGTTCGGGTCGGGCAAGGACTGGGAGCTCACGGCCCTCGCGCCGCCTCCCGGGGCTCTGGTGCTGCCGTACGAACAGCGGCTTTTGACAGGGCTGTTCGCCAAGGGCTCGGTGATCCGACTCTCCGATCTGAAGAACACCTTTGCGTCGACGTTGAAGTCAGTGCAGAGCGAGATGTATGCCGAGGTCGTCCAGCGCGGATGGTTCCGGTCCTCACCGGTCACCCAGCGCCGAACCTTCCAGGGACTGGCGTCGTTCCTGCTACTCGGGGCCGGTGGACTGATTTTCGGGGCCGGCAGCCTGCGCGCCAAAGGGGTGGGGTTCGGCGCGATCGTCGTGCTGTTCGCGGGCCTGGCGCTGTCCTCCCTGGTCGTGGGCATCCTCGCGAAGCGGATGGCTGCGCGGACGGCAGTCGGCTCGGCGGTGCTCGACCAGGCCAAGGGGTTCAAGCAGTACCTCGTGACGGCTGAGGCGAACCAGATCCGGTTCGAGGAGGCCAACCAGATCTTCAGCCGCTACCTCCCCTATGCCATCGTCTTCGGGGTGGCCGAGCGCTGGGCCAGCACCTTCGAGGAGGTCGCGACCGCGGCTGCGGCGGCGGGCACCCCGATCGGGTACCCGGGCTGGTACGTCGGATCCGGGAACCCCAACTACAGCTCGATCGGCAGCGGAATGTCCTCGTTCTCGGCCACAGCCGGCACGACGTTCACGAGCACTCCCGGGTCGTCGGGCAGCAGTGGCTTCTCCGGCGGCGGCGGCTTCTCCGGCGGTGGTGGCGGCGGGAGCTCGGGCGGGTCCTGGTAGGCGATCGTCGGGCGGCCGAAGGGGCGTTGCGCAGTGGTGGTGCTTCGACGTCGGGCGGCATCCGACGTGCGTCCGGTCTCGTAGGCTCGAAGTCATGATGACCAACCAGCGCCTCGAGCCACTGCTCGAGCAGTACGACTGGGCGACGGAGCGACTTCTGAATCGCCTCGCCGGGCCCACCTACAACTCCGGTGATGACAGCCACGTCGACGTGCCGGTGCTGACCGATGCCGAGTACCTCTGGGAGCCGGTCGACGCGTGCTGGTCTGTACGGAGGCGCACCGATGGGCCCGGACCGGGCGCCATCAAGCTCATCGGCGCGGGCGAGTGGGGGCGAGACGGCGCCCCGGAAAGCCCATGGCCCCCGCCGCTCACGACGATCGCCTGGCGGCTCGACCACATCTCCGAGACGCTGTTGGGTCGGGCCAGCCACCTCGGGGGCGACCGAACGTTCGATCGAGCGACGTACGAATCACGACCGGATGCGGCCGGCGCCATCGAGTTGTTCCGCGACGCCGCAGCCGACTGGCGCCGGGCGATCCTCAGTGTCGAGGAGTCCGACTACGACCGGATCGGGCTCAGCACCTACCCGTACGGCAGCGACCCCGAGGAGACGTTTCCGTCGATGGTGTGGTGGCAGAACCATGAGATCGTGCACCACGGAGCCGAGATCTCGCTGCTCCGCGACCTCTACGTGCACCGCGCTCCGCCCTGGGGCAACCGCGCGGCGCCCGCGCTGGGAAGTAGCTGAGCGCAGGCCTACCGGCCGCGTGAGCTCGGGCGGGTGCTGAAGCGGCCAGACCTGCAGCCCACGAGTTGAGGCCGATGCCTCATGCCCGCCGCCGGTGCCAGGCGGACCCTGAGGTCATGACGACAACCCCGCGGCAAGCGGTTGCCACCCTGGGGGAGAACCCAGCCCTGGCCTCCGGCTCCGATGAGCGCTTCACCGGCTACGGCGTGATGGGCCTGCCCTACGCCGGGGGGCACTACCTGGTCTTCAGAGACATTCTGGCCAGCTCGCTGGGCACGGCATACCGGGCGATCTGGCATCGCGACGCCCAGGGCCGCTGGACCATCTTCACCACCGCCGACCCGGCCGTCAGCTGTCCGCGCTACTTCGGCGAGGGGGCTGCCGTGGAGCAGGTCCGAGCCATCGACCTGACGTGGGCGGACGACTGGACCGTCGAGATCACCATGGGGACCCGTGTCTCCTTCCGGCTGAGGCTGGGATCGACACCGGCCACGAAGGCGATGACGGCGATGAGCGGAGCCATGCCGCAGTCGGCCTGGCGGAGCAATGCCGTACTCGGCTCGATGGGTCCGATGGCCGGCGCTGTGCTGGGCTCGGGGCGGATCGGGCTGCGGGGCCGCACGCCGAACGGCCAGGGCTTCAAGATGGCCCCGCTCCGGGTGTGGCGCGTCATCGACGGTGCCGCCGAGGTCGACGGCGCCGATCTCGGCATCGCGGGCCCGCTGATGGAGCAGGCCCGTCTCGGCGACTTCTGGCTCCCTCAACGCGGACTCTTCTTCGCCGGCCAGGCCCGGTTCAGCATCGGCCCCACCCGCTCAACCAGCTCAACCAGCTCAACCGCCCCACCACCACACCGAGAGGAACCATCATGACCGATCTGCAGGCGGCTCCCGCCATCGATGTCGACAAGCTCATGGCCTTCGTCTTCAAGGCGGTTGACGAGGTCGGCGCCACCCTCAACACCGCCCTCGTGGTCCTCGGCGACAAGCTGGGCTACTACACCGTCATGGCCGCCGGACCGGTGACTCCGGCGCAGCTGGCCAAGGCCACCGACACCGGCGAGCCCTACGCGCGGGAGTGGCTCAACGCCCAGGCGGCGGGCGGCTACGTCGAGTACGACGCGGCCGGCGGCCTCTACACCTTGCCGCTCGAGCACGCGTCCGCGCTGACCGACCGGAACAGCCCGGCGTTCCTTCCCGGCTTCTTCCAGATCGCGCTCGGCACCGTCCACGACATCGACAGCGTGATCGAGGCGGCCGCCGGCGAGGCCGGCCTGGGTTGGCACGAGCACCACCCCGATGTACACGTCGGCTGCGAGCGCTTCTTCCGCACCATGTACAACGCCCACCTCGTCGACGAGTGGCTCCCGGCCCTGGACGGGGTCGTCGCGACCCTCGAGCGCGGCGCTGACGTCGCGGACGTCGGCTGTGGACACGGAGCGTCCACCGTCATCATGGCCCAGGCGTTCCCGAACTCCAGGTTCACCGGGTTCGACTACCACGAGGCCTCCATCGCCACCGCGCGCGAGCGCGCGACCGAGGCGGGCGTGGGTGACCGCGTGCGTTTCCAGACGGCGTCCGCGACCGACTTCCCGGGTGCCGGCTTCGACCTCGTCACCACCTTCGACGCGCTGCACGACATGGGCGACCCGGTCGGCGCGGCCCGCCACGTCCGCGGCGCGCTGAAGCCCGACGGAACGTGGATGGTCGTCGAACCGATGTCCGGCGACACGGTGAGTGAGAACCTGAACCCGGTAGGCCGCGCGTACTACGGCTTCTCGACGCTGCTGTGCACGCCGTCCTCGCTCGCCCAGGACGTCGGTCTTGCTCTCGGCACCCAGGCCGGCCCCGCTCGCATCCGCGCCGTCGCGACCACCGCCGGCTTCACCCGCTTCGCGTCGGTCGCCCAGACCCCCTTCAACCGGGTGCTGGAGATCAGGCCCTGAGGTCGGCCGGCCCACCCAGCTCGGCCGAGGGAGCAGACTCAATCCATGAAGGACGTGGGCACGCGCGGCACCGAGGCCCTTCCCCGGCGGGCCGAGGTGCTGGCTGGGCTCTCGGTAGCCATCGACCTCGGGCTGGGCCAGCCGGCTGAGCACATGCTGCGCTCGGCGACGATCGCGTGTCGGCTGGCCGACCGGCTCGGCCTGGATCCCGAGCAGCGCGGCACGGTGTACTACTCGACGCTGGTGATGTGGATCGGGTGCCACGCGGACTCCCAGGAGTACGCCCGATGGTTCGGCGACGACATCGCGGTCCGCCACGACGCCTACCTGGTCGACTGGTCCGGCGTGCCATACCTGCGGTTCCTGCTCGCCCACGTCGCCAAGGGCGAACCGCTTCCCCAGCGGCTGAAGGTGATGGCCAACCTGTTCGGGGACGCGCGCGGCCAGCTCTCCAAGCTGATCCATTCGCACTGCTCCTCGGCGGCGGCCCTGACCCGGCACATCGGGCTCTCGCCCGAGGTCGCGACCACCCTGGCCTTCACCTTCGAACGCTACGACGGCGGCGGGCTGCCGGCCGGTTCGTCGGGCGACCAGATCCCGATCGAGATGCGGATCGCCCAGCTCGCCGACGTCGCCGAGGTGCACCACCGCATGTATGGCCTGGACGCCGTGGTCGCCATGGCCAGGAGCAGGAGCGGCGGCCAGTTCGACCCGGCCGTGGTCGACGCACTGCTCACCTCACCCGAGGAGCTGTTCGCTGCGGGGTCGGACGCCGACGTCTGGGCGGACGCGCTCGACCAGGCGCCCGACCGCGACCTCCGACTCACCGACGAGAGCTTCGACCGACTGGTATGTGCCATCGGCGATTTCGTCGACCTCAAGTGTCCTTTCACCCTGGGTCACTCACGGGCCGTGGCCACGCTCGCCGAGGCTGCCGGGGAGCGCCTGGGGATGAGCCCCGGCGAGGTCCGCACCCTCCGTCGGGCCGGGCACCTGCACGACCTCGGCCGGCTCGGCGTCTCCAACCAGCTGTGGTCCAAACCGGGAGACCTGAACCCCTCGGAGTGGGAGCGGGTGCGGATGCACCCCTACCTGACCGAGCGCGTGCTCGACCGTATCCCGGGGCTGGGCGCCATCCGTACGGTCGCTCGCGCGCACCACGAGCACCTCGACGGCAGCGGGTATCCGCTCGGCGTCGGTGGGTCGATGCTCGGCCGTAGCGAGCGCATCCTCGCCGCCGCGGTCGCCTATCGGTCAGCCCTGGAGCCACGGCCCTACCGGGCGGCCCGCTCGCCCGCGCAGGCGAGCGAACGCCTGCGGGCCAGGAGCAGGTCCGGTGTGCTCGACCCCGACTGTGTCGACGCCGTTCTCGGCGTCGCCGGCCACCGCACCACCCGACCGCGGCGCGACGACCTGCTCACCCCGCGAGAACACGAGATACTCGGGCTGGTCGCTCTCGGCTTCACGAACCGGGAGATCGCCAGCCAGCTGGTCCTGAGCGAGAAGACCGTGCGCAACCACGTCGAACGGACCTACACCAAGATCGGCGCGACGAACCGGGTCGGGGCAAGCCTCTACGCGTTGCAGCACGGTCTGGTCGCGCCGACGAACGACGGTGCGCAGGGCGGATAGGTCGGCGCGACGTTGCGGAAGCCGACCGTCCGCAATGCTGGTTACGGTCGGATCATGGACATGCTCACCAGAGACCAGATCACCCAGGCCGACCTGACCGACTGGCGCAACCTGGGGCAGGGACTGCACGCCCGCTTCGTCGTCGCCGACTTCTCCGCTGGCGCGCGGTTGGTCAGCGCGGTGGCTGGAGCCGGTGACGCCGTCGGACACCATCCGCGGGTGACGCTCGGCGCGTCCTACGTCGACCTCAAGCTGATCACCGAGGACGCGGTCTATCGCGACGACGCGGGCACCGAGCACGTGGTCGAGTGGGTGACCCAGCAGGACGTCATGGAAGCAGCAGTTCAGGACCAGGAAGCGGTGGCCGCGATGGCCACTCTCCGGGCCTGGGCTGCTCGTCTGCCCGAGGAGTCGGCACACGTGCAGGAGCCCGACGTCAGCTCCCTGTTCGCCGAGCTCGGACAGGCCATTCGGTTGGCCGAGGCTGCCCGGGTCGCGTTGGCCGCTGAAGCAGCCGAACGCGGCCTGCCGAGTAGCAGCGGCCCGCACGGGTCGGTGGGTGGTGACCTGAAAGCCTGGGTGACCGAACGGTCCCCGAGTTGGCCGGTGGGTGAGGTGGCCCGGATGGTGCGGGTGATCAACGGTGGCCGCACCAAGGCGCACGCCCCGGTGTTGGTGGGGGTGACCAGCGGGCGGGTGTGTTTGGCCGCCGCGGATGTGGCGTTGGCGGAGATGGTGAAGCTGAAGCCGTTGTTGAACCCTGACGCCGTGGCGGGGGTGTGGGAGTGCTACCTGATGGTCGCCGAGACCGGCGACCTGCGGTTGATCCGGGCGTTGCGTCCGGCGATGCTCGCCCGGTTCGGTGGCGCCCAGGAGTTCCAGGACCGGCAGGACGACGCGAAACGCCGCACCGGCCTGTCGTTCGGGCGACCGCTGGACGACAGTGGTGGTGAAGGGTTGGCCGAGTACCGGCTCGTGTTGGATGCCGAAGGCCGAGCCATCCTGGAAGCAGCGATCGGACCGCTGTCGGCTCCGGTGCCCGGGCCGGGCGGGGAGCCCGACTCCCGGACCGTGCAACGTCGCCGCGCGGACGCGCTGATCGCGACGCTGACCCGGGCCAGCGCGGCCGGCGACAAGGTCCCCTCGGTCTCCAGGACCCAGCTCGTCCTGACCATCCGCGCCGACCACCTGGCCGCAGGCACGGAGGCGGGTGAGGTCCTCGGGTCCCTGAACACCGGGACCCTGCTCGGGGTCGAAACCATCCGAAAGCTCTCCTGCGACGCCAGCCTCACCCCGGTGATCCTGGACGAGGTCGGGAACCTGATCCACCTCGGCCGCACCCGGCGCCTCTTCTCCTCGACCCAGCTGAAAGCGCTGTGGCTGCGGGACCGGCACTGCACCTACCCCGGCTGCGACACCCCAGCGCACTGGTGCGACGCCCACCACATCCTGCACTGGGCCGACGGCGCCCTGACAGACCTGGACAACGCCGCCCTGCTCTGCGGGTTCCACCACACCCTGGTCCACCAACGACGCCTCACGGCGAGTTTGACCCGAGGTGAGGGGTGCGGAGCCCCCGTTGGTTGGGACCTCACCCCAGGCTCCTACGACCGAGCCCGTGCCCTCGCGCGTGAACGCGAGAGCGGCAACGATCCACCCGGCCGTGCGGCCTGACGCATCATCGGTGACTGCGACTCACGTCCCGAGATGCTCACCACGCGACGTCCTGACCAGGACGGCAAGCTCGTTCGCGGGAGTGACGTGACGGGCGTACAACGGCCCGCAGGGAACGTCGGAGAGCTTCCGGGACATCCGGAGCAGGTCAAGATCGCCTCCGCCCCAACGGTGGGCGTCGGCCATCCGCGCAGCCTCGGTCAGCGAGCCGACCAGGCTACGGTCGGCCGTTGGCGCTACTCGATGCTCCCGCGCCCCTTCGACCTCGGACCGGATGATCAGGGGCGGCACGCCGTGGGCGTCCAAGACGCTGCCGAGCGCGTCGGGGAACCGGTCCAGCATCGTCGCCGACGTCGCGAGGGGCAGCAGGACGGGGACCAAGGTGCGCTCGTTGATCAGCAAGGCGAGCTGACGTGGTCGCCACGGGAGCAACGTCGCGTACCAGTCTCCGAGCAGCGTGGTTGACTCATCCGCCTCGCCGGCGCGTGGTGCGCCCCCGAGGCGCTGGATGAGCTTGCGGGTCGCCCGAACGATGAGCACGCCACCATTCTGGCCTACCGGGGACAAGTTCTCTGGCGCAAATGCCGGTGGGCGCGCGCCCTCTGGCCTACCATCGTTGGTGCCCTCACCCGCGGATCGCGGGGCACGCGATCATGTCGCCGAGAAGGGCACACCCATGAATCTTCGCAGGTCTGTTGCGGCCGGAGCAGTGGTTGCCGCACTGCTTTCACTGACCCTGGGGACGCTGGCCGCGCGGGCAAGTGTGCTCGCCGCCCCGGCCGCCGCCTTGGCGCTGGTCGACCACACGCCGCCCAAGCTGACCATCGAGCCTTACGGCCGGTACCTCAGGGGATCCCAGGTCAACATCGACTACGACAGCGAGGGCTTCTACGACTGGTACGACGCGCAGTACTACCTGAAATGGACCGCGTCGGACCCCTCGGGGATCTGTTCCCAGACGATCACCGAGCAGACCTACGACACGCTCGGCGGTGACCCGGACCCGGTCCTCGGCGGGGACACCGTCACCTTCCCCGTGCCCGCGGGCTCGCGGACGTACGAGTACGGCACGAACCTGTGGGACGCCGGCCGCATCACCCCGCGGTACGTCGTGCGGTCGACCGACTGCGCTGGCAACACAGCCACCAGCGCCATCTCGACGACGAGGTTCGGGGCGCTCGAGGACAGCTCGCCCAGCATCGCGTACACCGGGGTGTGGAAGGTCGCGCACTTCGCCGGGTTCACCGACGGCACCACCCACTACTCGAACCGGGCGGGCGATGCGTTCCAGGTCACCGGTCTGCCTGAGGGACCCCTTGGCCTCCTGATGGAGGCCAAGGCCGACCGCGGCCAGGTCGGCGTGTTTGTCGACGGCACCTTGCGCGCGACCGTCGACACCGGCGCCCTGGGCAAGCAACACCGCACCGTGGTGTGGCAGATCATCCTCAAGCCGGGTGCGGCGCACACCCTGCGGGTCGTCAACAAGGGCACAGCTGGTCGCCCTCGCGTCGACCTGGACGTCGTCCTGGCTGGTCGGACCAGCGGCTAGCGTTGTCAGGGGGCCCACCGGCCGGCGCCCCCTACGCTTGACCCATGACACCCGAGCAGGTGGCTGACTACGTCGAGTCGCTGCCGCAGGTCAAGCGGAAGGGCACGACGGCGCGGCCGGCGTGGTACGTCCATGATCGCCTGGTTGCACGGTTGGACGACCCGGGCACGCTCGTCGTCCGCGTGCCCCTGAGCAAGCGCGAGGCGCTGATCGCGAGCCACCCGGAGAGCTTCGGCGTGCCGCCTCGGATGGAGGCTCATCACAAGGTCGAGGCCCATCTCGACACGGCGAAGCCCGCTGCCGTTCACGAGGCCATCGACCTCGCGTGGGAGATGCAGGCCGGCTGACCGCGGGCCGTTGGCTCGACCTCGCGCCCGCAGAGATGTTGCGGCTCTAGGGTGTCGGACATGGCTGTCATCAAGCTCGACCACATCGGGATCATCGTCGTGGACCTGGAGGCGGCGGTGCGGTTCTTCGCCGAGCTCGGTCTGGAGCGCGAGGGCGGAGGGACCGTCGAGGGAGCCTGGGTGGACGCGGTCGTCGGCCTGGATGGCGTGCGGAACGAGATCGTCATGATGCGCACCCCGGACGGTCATGGCCGGGTCGAGCTGATCCGGGTGGACTCTCCGCTCGGAGGCGGTTCGCCGGAGTCGGCTCCGTCCAACCGACCCGGACTGCGCAACGTGGCCTTCGAGGTCGACGATGTTCGGGCGACCGTCGCCTCGCTTCGGGAGCTGGGTTTCGACCTCGTCGGCGAGCTGGCGGACTACGAGGATGTCTATCGCCTCTGCTATGTCCGTGGCCCCGAAGGGATCATCGTGATGCTCGCCGAGAGCCTCGGGGGAGGCGGCGCAACCGCTCAGCCGTAACCGCCGTCGCCGGCGAGGACGGCAACAAGGCGTGTGTGTGCACCAGCCTCTCGCGGAGGTGAAGCCCGGCCAGAGCTGCGACGCTCCTGATTGACCAAACGCTCACCCGGCCGTCACCCGGGCTCGATCACCACGAGCAGGTCGCCGCCCTCGACCTGCTGCTGGGTCCCGATGGCCAGCCGCCTCACGGTCCCGCCGGCCGGCGTCGTGATGCCGGCCTCCATCTTCATCGCCTCGATGGTGGCGATCGTCGCGCCGGCCTCGACCGTGGCGCCCTCCTCGACAGACAGCGAGACCACACCGGCGAAGGGGGCGGGGATGTGGCCGCTGTCCTGGGGGTCCGCCTTCTCAGCCGCCTTGACGTTGACCGAGACCGACTCGTCGCGGACCGAGACCGGGCGCAGCTGGCCGTTGACCGTGCACATCACGGTGCGCATGCCGCGCTCGTCGGGGTCCGAGATCGACTGGAGGCCAAGGATCAGCCGCTTGCCGGGCTCGAGGTCGATCTCGTGCTCCTCGCCGACACCGAGTCCGTGGAGGAACTCGCGGGTGCCCAACACGGTCAGGTCGGAGAAGCTCTCGCGCGAGATGTCGAAGTCGTGGGTCGGCCCCGGGAACAGGAGCCGGTTGAGCGTCTCGCGGGGAGTGGCCGCGAGCAGTGCCTCGTCCTCCGCACTCAGCTCGGCCATGATCGGCTTCGCCGTGCGGCCCTCGAGCGCTTTGCTGCGGAACGGTTCCGGCCAGCCACCGGGCGGGTCGCCGAGGTCGCCATTGAGGAAGCCGATGACCGAGTCGGGGATGTCGTACTTCTGCGGGTTCGCTTCGAAGTCAGCGGGATCCGCTCCGGCGCCCACCAACGCGAGCGCCAGGTCGCCAACCACCTTGCTGCTCGGCGTCACCTTGACGATGTTGCCCAGCATCGTGTTGGCCGCAGCATAGGTGTCCTCGATCGCCTCGAACCGCTCTCCGAGCCCGAGGGCGATGGCCTGCTGACGCAGGTTGGACAGCTGCCCGCCAGGGATCTCGTGGTGGTACACCCGGCCGGTCGGGCCGGGGAGCCCGGACTCGAACGGCGCGTACAGCCTGCGGACCGCCTCCCAGTAGGGCTCGAGGTCCGAAACCGCTTGCAGGCCAAGGCCGGTGGGGCGGCTGGTCCCATCGGTCGCGGCGACCAGGGCGGACATCGAGGGCTGGCTGGTGGTGCCGGCCATCGCCGCACTCGCCGTGTCGACGGCATCGACGCCGGCATCGATCGCCGACAGCAGGGTGGCCAGCTGTCCGCCCGCCGAGTCGTGCGTGTGCAGGTGGACCGGTAGGTCGAAGCGCTCGCGCAGTGCGGTGACCAGCACCCGCGCGGCGGGCGCCCGCAGCAAGCCGGCCATGTCCTTGATGGCCAACACGTGGGCGCCGGACTCGACGATCCGCTCAGCCAGGCCGAGGTAGTAGTCCAGGGTGTAGAGCTTCTCCCCGGGTGAGGTGAGGTCACCGGTGTAACAGAGGCACACCTCGGCCACCGCGGTCCCCGTGTCGCGCACCGCGTCGATCGCCGGACGCATCTGCTCGACGTCGTTGAGCGCGTCGAAGATCCGGAAGATGTCGATGCCGGTGCGCGCTGCCTCGACCACGAAGGCGTCGGTGACCTTGGTGGGATAGGGCGTGTAGCCCACCGTGTTGCGTCCGCGCAGCAGCATCTGCAGGGGCAGGTTCGGCATCGCGGCGCGCAACGAGGCCAGCCGTTCCCAGGGGTCCTCGGACAGGAACCGCAATGTAACGTCGTAGGTCGCCCCGCCCCATGCCTCGACGCTCAGCAGCTGCGGCGTGAGCCGAGCGACATACGGCGCCACGTGCATGAGATCGCGAGTGCGGACGCGCGTCGCCAGCAGCGACTGGTGCGCGTCGCGGAACGTCGTGTCGGTGACGCCGACGACGGTCTGCGCCCGCAGCGCGTCTGCCCAGGCCTGCGGACTCTCGCGCAACAGCCGGTCCCGAGCACCCGGTGCGGGAGGCGACTCCAGGTCGACCTGGGGGAGTCGCGACCGAGCGCTGGTCTGGGTGCGAGCTGGGCCATGCGGCTGGTTGACGGTGACCCCCGCGAGGTAGGTCAGCAGCTTGGTGCCGCGGTCGGCCGGGGTCCGCGAGGTGCGCAGGTCCGGCCGCTGGTCGATGAAGGAGGTGGTCAGCCGCCCGGCCTGGAAGTCCGGCTCGTCCAGCAGCGCCTGGAGGAACGGGATGTTGGTGGACACTCCGCGGATCCTGAACTCCGCCAACCCTCTTCGCGCGCGGCGTACCGCGGTGGGGAAGTCTCGACCGCGACAGGTGAGCTTCACCAGCATCGAGTCGAAGTGGGCACCGATCTGAGCGCCGACGAAGACGGTCCCGCCGTCCAGGCGTACGCCGGCACCACCTGCTGAGCGGTACACCGTGATCGTCCCGGTGTCGGGACGGAACTCGTTGGCCGGGTCCTCGGTGGTGATCCGGCACTGGAGTGCTGCGCCGCGGATCTGCAGCGTGTCCTGGGACAGGCCCAGGTCGGCCAGCGTCTCACCGCTCGCGATCCGCAGCTGCGCCGACACGAGGTCGACGTCGGTGATCTCCTCGGTGACGGTGTGCTCGACCTGGATGCGCGGGTTCATCTCGATGAAGACGTAGCGCCCGTCGGGCGCGAGGAGGAACTCGACGGTGCCCGCGTTGACATAGCCGATCTCCTTGGCGAACGCCACCGCGTGTGCGCACATCTCCTCTCGCAGAACGGGATCCAGGTTGGGCGCTGGAGCGATCTCGACGACCTTCTGGTGGCGACGCTGCACCGAGCAGTCCCGCTCGAACAGGTGGATCACGTTGCCCGCACCGTCGGCGAGGATCTGCACCTCGATGTGCCGCGGGTCGACGACCGCCTCCTCGAGGAAGACGGTGGCATCACCGAAGGCCGACTCCGCCTCGCGCATCGCTGCTTCGAGCGACTCGCGCAGGTCCTCGGCCCGAGCGACCCGGCGCATGCCCCGACCGCCGCCGCCGGCGACTGCCTTGACGAACAGGGGATAGCCCAGGGTCTGGGCCTCCTCGAGCAGGTGGTCGACGTCGTCGCTGGGGTCCACCCCACGCAGCGTCGGCAGTCCGGCCTTCCTGGCCGCGGCGATCGCACGCGACTTGTTGCCGGTGAGGTACAGCACCTCAGCCGGAGGACCGACGAAGGTGACCCCACGGCGGGCGCACGCCTCGGCCAGGTCGGGGTTCTCGGAGAGGAAGCCGTATCCGGGATAGACGGCGTCGGCGCCGGCCTCCACGGCGGTCGCGACGATCCCCTCGGGGTCGAGGTAGGCCCGGACGGGGTGGCCCTCCTCGCCGATCTGGTAGGCCTCGTCGGCCTTCAGCCGGTGCTCGGAGGACCGGTCCTCGTGGGGGAAGACGGCGACGGTGACCGCACCGAGCTCGGTCGCGGCGCGGAACGCTCGGACCGCGATCTCACCGCGGTTGGCGACGAGGACTTTGCGGAACACGGGACCTCCGAGGGCGGGGACGATCAGCTCGCCCAGCCTACTGAGCGTTCGACAGGTGAGACCGGCTGACCGGCATACGGATGCGCACCCCGGCCACCCTCCCCGCGGCGGCCTCCTCAGCGTCCGCGGGGGGGTCCAGATGCCGCCCACCGAAGTCTTTGCAGGATGTTCCACGTCAGGGCGGGCGAGATCCTGCAAAGACTCGGGGCGGGGCGGGGCGGGGCGGGGCGGGGCGGGGCGGAGCGGAGCGGGGCGGCGCGGGGCGGGGCGGCGCGGGGCGGGGCGGGGCGGAGAGTGCGGTCTCGGGTATGGGTTTGGCCCGGGAGGGTGTTGGAAGCGATACTGGCAATGTCCTCACGGACAGCAGGTTGACAACTCCACAGCGTGATGTGTGCACCCCTGACCCCACCAGCTCCACGGGCGGGCTCATGGGGGTGATCGGTTTCGACATTGGTCGGCTCATCAGGGGAAGCGGGTCGAGGACGCAGGGTCATCTCGTCAACGCTCCTTGCAAAACAACAGGTGCCGATTCCAAGCGCACCGACTTCGCCCTCGCCGCCTGAGCGAGACTCCGAAGTCCGTCAGCCCCGGTTTGCTACTGACCGGGATGCTGGCGTCAGCTAGGTAGCTCGCTGCGTCGTCATGTCGAGGGACGGCGCGGGACTCTCACTCGACTGGGCCTGTCGGGGAACGTGTGCGCGCGAGCCCCGGGGCCGAGAAAATCCACAGCGCACTGCACCCGGAGAAGCCCTGGTTTACCGTCAGTGGACGCGGGTTCGATTCCCGCCACCTCCACCACCACGCGCACATCACGCATCAGGCGCACGCTGGCCGGTACCCCTCGGGGTGCCGGCCTTCGGCGTGTCCACGAGTCCCCTTGCCGTGCAACGGCTCGGGCTGGCAGAGCGCCTGGAAACCGCTGCGAGCAGGCCCGGGGGTTCTTTGCGAGGATGGTGCGATGCTGCGCCACGACCTGCCGGATGAGGAGCGGATCGGGGCTCGCGACCTCGCGCACTGGTCGACGAGCTTCGGGCGCTGGCTGGCCCACCACGTGGTACGCCTCGCTCACTGGACTGGAGCCAACGCGGTCCTGGTGCTGACAGCGGTGGTGGGGCTCGCCATCGCGCTGGTGATGACGGTCGCCTTCGAGCAGGTCTACGAGTCGGTCGTGGAACGCGATGACCTGGCCAGCCTCGACCGGCCGGTGCTCGACCTGATGGTCTCGTGGCGCGGCGCGGGCCTGGACTCCGTCGTCACGGCCTTCACGAATCTCGGCGGAACCGTCGGGATGCCGGTCCTCGCCGTGCTCGCGGTGGCTCTGATGACCTGGCGCTGGCGCTCGCGAACTCCGATCACCCTGATGCTGATCGCTGCTGCCGGTTCGCTGGCCATGACCGCGATCGGCAAGGACCTCACCGGACGGATCCGCCCACCGCAGAACCTGGCCGTGCCGCCCTATGAGACCTCGCCGTCGTTCCCGAGCGGCCACACCCTCAACGCCACCGTCGTGACCGGCATCGTCGTGTACCTCGTGCTGCACCATCTCCACTCGGCCCGGGCGCGCACCGCCGCGATCGTGGCCGGTGTGGTGTTCGCGGCGACGATCGGGCTGAGCCGGGTCTTCCTCGGGCACCACTGGCTGACCGACGTCATCGGCGCATGGTTGCTGGGCCTCGGCTGGCTGGCTGCGGTGATCACGGCGCACCGGCTCTACCTCACGGCGCGACGCTCGGGGGCGCCCGCCGGCCCGGTGCGCCGGGTCGACACGCCGACGGAGCCGGAGGGCTGAGGACATCCGCAGTGGTGGGGTCGTGCGGGTGAGGTCGGGGCCAGCTGCCGCTAGGCGCCAGCTCCGCTGGACTCCGTGGCGACGTCCGCACGGACCTTCTCCATGTCGAGCCCGCGCACGCTCTCGATGACCCGCGCGAGGCCGGTGGCCGGCAGCGCCCCGGCCTGGGAGAACACGAGAATGCCGTCGCGAAAGGCCATGAGGGTCGGAATCGAGGTGATGTTCGCCGCTGACGCGAGGGCCTGCTCCGCCTCGGTGTCGACCTTGCCGAACACGATGTCGTCGTGCTGCTCGCTCGCGGCCTCGTACACCGGCGCGAACTGGCGGCACGGCCCGCACCACGAGGCCCAGAAGTCCACGAGGACGATCTCGCTGTCCAACACGGTGCGCTCGAAGTCGGCTCCGGTCAGGGTCGTGCTGCTCATCAGTTCTCCTGCTCGTCGGTGGTCCAGTCCCAGCGGACGACGACCGTCGCCGTCACGCTGTTCTCACCGGGGGCGAGCTCCATGGCGTCGGCCGTGGCGCGCCCGGCCATCGCGAAGCGTGGCACCGGCATGCCCTGTTGAACATCGGTGAGCACCGTTGCCTTCCCGAGCACGCGGCCGGCCAGGGCGGCGTACTCCTGCGCCTTGCCCTGCGCGTCGGCGAAGGCCGCCGCCCGTGCGTCCTTCAGCAACGGGCCGGGGTCGGAGATCTCCAGGGTCAGGGAGTCGATGGCGAGGGCGTCACCCGCCGCGCCGGCGCAGGCCTGCACGAGGTCACCGACCGCGGTGAGGTCGCGGGCCGCGATGCGCACCGACTGGTATGCGCTGTAGCCCACCACCCGTTGGCCTTCCCGGTCCCAGCGCGGCTGGATGCCCGATCCTGACGTCTGGATGTCCAGCTCGGCGACGCCGTGGTCGCGGACCGCGTCCACCAGCCGGCTGCTGCGTCCGTTGCTGTCGGCGAGGGCGCCGGCGACATCGTCGGCGTCACACCGGACCGTGACCGAGAGCCGGGCCATGTCAGGTGCGGTCGTCGCGGCGCCGCTGCCCGTCACCTCGATATAGGTGCTCATCAGCCCAGCGTAGGTGCTGGGAGGCGCAGCGTTCCCCGGCCGAGGTGGGGTGACGCGGGCGGCCGGGCGGGTGTTGGGTGGTGGGCATGACACGGCAGGTGGCGGACTACTGGGACCAATATGCGGCGGCGTACGACCTCGAACCCGACCACGGGCTGGGCGACCCGGAGACGCGCGGCGCGTGGAAGGCACTGCTGCGTTCGTGGCTGCCGACCCGACCCGGCGACATCGCCGACCTGGCGTGCGGCACCGGCACGCTCAGCGTGATCGCGGCCGAGCTCGGCCACCACGTCGTGGGTGTCGACCTCTCCCCGGAGATGGTGCGGCGCGCGCGGGCCAAGACCGCGGCCTACGGTGCCGCAGTGCGGATCGAGGTCGCCGACGTGAGCGCGCCTCCGCTGGAACCGCGGTCGGTCGACACGGTGCTGGCCCGGCACATCGTATGGACCCTGCCCGACCCGCAGGCCGCGCTCGCGACCTGGGCCGGACTGGTGCGGCCGGGCGGGCGGATGGTTCTGGTCGAAGGTCGATGGGCCTATCCGGGCGACGAGACCTACGAGCCCGGGCACACCATGCCGTGGGCCGGGGGAGTGCGGGCCACGACGCTGCGCGAGGCCTGCGCCGACCTGCTGACGGACATCGGGGTGCTGCCTCTCACCGACCCGCTGCTGTGGGGGCGAGTGGTCGACGACGAGCGATACCTGCTGGTAGGCACCGTGCGCTGAGCAGGACCCACCGACCCTGCAAGGATGGGCCCATGGCTGCCGCCCCCTCCGTCTCCAACTCCATCACCGTCCGCCTGGAGCTCCCCGCCCGGGCCACCGCCGTCAGCGAGCTGACCTCGGTGATCGAGAGCACCGGCGGGCTGGTGACCGGACTGGACGTCACCGCCTCCGGCGCGGACCGGCTCAGGGTCGACGTCACCGCCGCGGCGCGCGACACCGCCCACGCCGATGAGCTGGTCGCAGCGATGCGCGGTGTGCACGGGGTCGAGATCGCCAAGGTGTCCGACCGGACCTTCCTGGCCCACCTCGGTGGCAAGCTCAAGATCGAGTCCAAGGTGCCGATCCGCAACCGCGACGACCTCTCGCTGATCTACACCCCGGGCGTCGCGCGCATCTGCCTGGCCATCGCCGAGAACCCGGCTGACGCGCGGCGGCTCACGATCAAGCGCAACACGGTCGCGGTCGTCACGGACGGTTCGGCCGTCCTCGGCCTGGGCAACCTCGGACCGCTCGCGGCGCTGCCGGTCATGGAGGGCAAGGCGGCCCTGTTCAAGCGGTTCGCCGACATCGACGCGTTCCCGATCTGCCTGGACACCCAGGACACCGAGGAGATCATTCGTGTGGTGAAGGCGATCTCGCCGGTGTTCGCAGGGATCAACCTCGAGGACATCTCCGCACCGCGGTGCTTCGAGATCGAGGCGCGGCTGCGCGAGGAGCTCGACATCCCGGTCTTCCACGACGACCAGCACGGCACGGCGATCGTCGCACTCGCGGCCCTGCGCAACGCGCTGCGCGTGGTCGGCAAGGAGCTCGGCACGGTCCGGATCGTGATGAGCGGCGCGGGGGCTGCGGGCACGGCGGTCCTCAAGCTGTTCCTGGCCGCCGGCGCGACCGATGTCGTGGTCGCCGACCAGTTCGGTGTGCTCCATCCGGAGCGCGCGGACATCGCCTCGGGGGCCAACCCGGCCCTGATGTGGTCGGCCCAGCACACCAACTCCGGTGGGTTCCAGGGCACCCTCAAGGAGGCGTTGGCCGGGGCCGACGTGTTCGTGGGGGTGTCAGCGCCGCACATCCTGACCGGCGCGGACATCGCGACGATGGCCACCGACGCCATCGTCTTCGCCATGGCCAACCCCGAACCCGAGGTCGACCCGGTCGAGGCCGCCCAGTACGCCACGGTGGTGGCCACGGGACGCTCCGACTTCGCCAACCAGATCAACAACGTCCTGGTCTTCCCCGGGGTCTTCCGCGGGCTGCTCGACGCAGCCTCGACCTCGGTGGGCACCGACGTGATGCTCGCCGCGGCGGAGGCGCTCGCCGCCGTGGTCGCGCCCGAGGAGCTCAACCCGGCCTACATCGTCCCCAGCGTGTTCAACCCCGACGTGACCAAGGCCGTCGCGACGGCCGTCCAGGCCGCGGCCCGAGCCGCGGCGGACACGCCCCACGCGCCGGCGCTGGTCGAAGTGCCGACACCCTGACCGGTCCGTCCGCGACCGTCAACCGGTCGACCACCGCGCGGACCGTGGGTCGAGCCGCTCTCGGGGTCGCGCTGGCGACCCAGCTGGTCGTGCTGTACCTGCCGCGGGCACCGGCCGGGCCGCAGGTCAGTGGCACCGACAAGCTCATCCACCTGCTGGTCTTCGCGGTTCCGGCCGCGCTGGTGCTCCTCGCCCGGCTCCGTCCGTGGTGGCTGCTGGTGCTCGCACTCCACGGCCCCGTCAGCGAGCTCGTGCAGCACGTGCTGCTGCCGCACCGGTCCGGTGACTGGAGGGACGCCGTGGCCGACGGGCTCGGGGTCGTGGTCGGGGCGGGTGTCGTCATGGTCGGGCGCCGTCTCAGACGCTGATACGATGGGGGCGCTCCTGCAGTCATCGCACCGCTGACCGGCACTGAGGCCGGGCAGCGCGCAGGGAAGCCGCCGGCAACAGCTCGTTGACCGGCCCACCAGGCGCCTGACGCCTGAGGTTCGTCCGCAACTGCTCCTCATCGGGGCTCGAGACGAATCTGCTCGAGACACCCGAAGTGAGTTGAATAGCAGTGCCCAAGAGCACCCGATCCGGCGCGCCCAAGAAGGCCCGCTGGAGCACCGCCCAGAAGAACGCCGTCCAGAGCGGACCCAAGAAGCCCCATCGCGGGCAGTCGTCCTCGCGCCCCGCAGCAGCCGAGGCCCGCGCCCCGCGGACCAGCAGGTACACCGGTGAGCGCGACGAGCGTCCGGCCCGCCGACCCGTCGGCAGCGACCACCGCAGCGAGCGGTTCGACCGCGGCGACCGTCCGGCCCGCCGGCCGGTCGGCGGCGACCGCGACGGCGCGCCCCGCTCGTTCGACCGCAGCGACCGGCCCGCCCGGTCCTTCGACCGCAGCGACCGTCCGGCCCGCTCGTTCGACCGGGACGACCGCGCCCCTCGCTCCTTCGACCGCAGCGACCGCCCGGCGCGTTCGTTCGACCGGGACGACCGTGCCCCCCGATCCAACGACCGTACTGACCGCCCGGCGCGTCCCTTCGACCGCAGCGACCGCCCGGCGCGTTCCTTCGACCGCAGCGACCGCCCGGCGCGTTCGTTCGACCGCAGCGACCGCCCGGCCCGTTCCTTCGACCGCAGCGACCGCCCGGCCCGTTCCTTCGACCGGGACGACCGTGCCCCCCGATCCAACGACCGTACTGACCGCCCGGCGCGTTCCTTCGACCGTAGCGACCGCCCGGCTCGTTCGTTCGACCGCAGCGACCGCCCGGCGCGTTCCAACGACCGTAGCGACCGCCCGGCGCGTTCCTTCGACCGCAGCGACCGCCCGGCGCGTTCGTTCGACCGCAGCGACCGCCCGGCCCGTTCCTTCGACCGCAGCGACCGCCCGGCCCGTTCGTTCGACCGCAGCGACCGCCCGGCCCGTTCGTTCGACCGCAGCGACCGTCCGGCCCGTTCGTTCGACCGCAACGACCGCGGCCCCCGCCACTCGGCCCCCGAGGAGCTCTCGCCCGAGGCGGAGCGCATGGAGGCCGACACCTGGACCAAGGCGACCCACCGCACCGTCACCGGTCCGGCGGAGGTCACCGAGGACAACGGCTTCGCCGCGCTCGGTCTGCCCGAGGCGCTGGTGCGCCGACTGGCCCGCGACGGCATCACCGCCCCGTTCCCGATCCAGACGGCGACCATCCCGGACGCCCTGGCCGGGCGCGACGTCCTCGGCCGCGGCCAGACCGGGTCAGGCAAGACGCTGGCCTTCGGCCTGCCGATGCTGACCCGCCTGAACGGTGGGGAGCGCGCCAAGCCGCGTCACCCCCGCGCGCTGATCATGACGCCGACCCGCGAGCTCGCGATGCAGATCTCCGATGCGCTCGAGCCGCTCGTGCACATCATGGGCCTGCGTCACAAGCTCGTCGCCGGCGGACTGTCCTACACGGGCCAGCTCGCTGCGCTCGACCGCGGCATCGACCTGCTCATCGCGACCCCGGGCCGTCTGGTCGACCTGCTCGAGCGAGGCGCCGTCGACCTCAGCTCGATCGAGGTCGCAGTGCTCGACGAGGCCGACCACATGGCCGACATGGGCTTCCTGCCCGCGGTCACCGACATCCTGGACCGGGTCCCCGCCGGCGGCCAGCGGCTGCTGTTCTCCGCGACCCTCGACAAGGGGATCGACACCCTCGTCGAGCGCTATCTCACCGACCCGGTGACCCACTCCACCGACGACGTCACCGCCTCGGTCGAGACGATGGAGCACCACATCCTGCTCATCGACCCGACCCACAAGAAGCAGATCACCGCCGAGGCGGCGAACCGCTCTGGTCGGACCGTCATCTTCGTGCGCACCAAGCTCGGCGCCGACCGCGTCGCCGACCAGCTGCGCGAGTCCGGCGTGTTCGCCGCGGCCCTGCACGGTGGCCTGAACCAGGGCGCGCGCAACCGCGTCCTCGGGGCATTCCGTGACGGCACCCTGCCGGTGCTCGTCGCGACCGACGTCGCGGCCCGCGGCATCCACGTCGACGACGTGTCGGTGGTGCTGCAGGCCGACCCGCCGGCCGACCACAAGGACTACCTGCACCGCGCCGGGCGCACGGCCCGCGCCGGTGACCGCGGCACCGTGATCACCCTGGCCCTCCCGCACCAGCGCCGCACCATGGAGCGTCTGGCCAAGGAGGCGGGCGTCGAAGCGGTTCCCACGCGGACCGCCCCGGGTGACGAGGTGCTGGTCGCCACCGGTGCCTCCACCCCCAGCGGTGTCCCGGTCGACGCAATGCTGGTGCGCCGGGTGCTCGAGGGCGAGAAGCGTCCCTCGCGTCCGCGTCGTGACGGTGGTTCGCGTCCTGGCGGCTTCCGCCGCGACAGCGGGCCGCGTCGTGACGGCGCCCGTCGCGAGGGTGGCCCTCGCCGCGAGTTCCAGCGCGACGGTGGACCCCGCCGCGGCAGCCACCAGGACCGCTGAGCCACCGACTGGCACGATGGGTGGCGTGGAGCGCAACCTGACCGGGAAGCTGCTCCTCGCCACGCCCCAGATCGAGGGCGGCGTGTTTCGTCGTAGCGTTGTGCTGATCCTCCACCACGACGACGAGGGTGCCCAGGGGGTCGTGCTGAACCGGCCGATGCCGGCGAGGATCGACTCGGTCCTGCCGGACTGGCAGGACCACGCCACGTCCCCGCGGACCCTGTTCGAGGGCGGTCCAGTAGGTCTGGACTCCGCCCTCGGGCTGGTCACCGTGCCCGGTGACCGGTCGACCCCGATGGGTGTCCGCAAGCTGTTCGGCAGCATCGCCCTGGTCGACCTCGACGCCCCGGCCGTCCTGGTGATGCCCGAGGTCGCCGGGCTGCGGATCTATGCCGGCTATGCCGGCTGGTCTCCTGGCCAGCTCGAGGGCGAGATCCGCACCGGCAGCTGGTATGTCGTCCAGTCCGAGAGCAGGGACGCCTTCGACGCCGATCCGGGTGACCTCTGGGTGCGCGTGCTGCGCCGCCAACCCGGCCGGCTCGCCTACGTCGCGTCGTTCCCGGCGAACCCCAGCCTCAACTGACCTCACACGGGCAGCACGCACGCGTCTACGATCCAGGGATGAGCGAACCGCAGATTCCGTTGGAGGACCCGCTCGCGCCGCAGGCGCAGCCGTCGACCACCACAGCCGTGCTGGAGCGCGAGCTGGTCGACGAGCAGCTGCAGGAACCCGGTGACCACGAGCGCTTCTCGCACTACGTGCGCAAGGAGAAGATCCTGGAGAGCGCCCTGTCGGGAGACCCGGTGACTGCCCTCTGCGGCAAGATCTGGGTGCCGGGGCGGGACCCGAAGAAGTTCCCGGTGTGCCCGACCTGCAAGGAGATCTACGAGGGCCTGCGGGCGCCGCAGGACGGCGGCGAGTAGCCAGCAGGTTTCGCCTCATCCCTCCGGCGGGCCGTCGCGCCCGTTCGGGCGATGTGAGCAAGCGGTGGCGGAACCACACTTGGCGGTATGTCCGCGCAACCGCTCGATCTCGACACCCCGGTGTCCTTCGACGTCGCGCTGCGCCGCGCGATCGAGCGCCGCGGCCTCGGTCTGTCGCGGCTCTCCGACCGCCTGAGGTCGGCCGGTTTCCCTGTGAGCCAGGCCACCCTCAGCTACTGGCAGTCCGGGCGCAGCCTGCCCGAGCGTGGGGACTCGATCCGGGCGCTCTCGGTCCTGGAGGAGACCCTCGACCTGAGACCCGGCGAGCTCCGCCTGCTCCTGCCGACCCGTCGCCGGCAGGCCCCGGTCGCGGTCCAGGGCGCCCACCTGCGATCGGTGCTGCCCGAGTGGGGCACCGCCGAGCTGAACATGGTCGAGCAGATGGCCCGGGTCAAGGTCCTCAGCGCTCACGACCAGATGACGGTCGACGTGTTCGGCGAGGCGACACAGCGCATCCGGTTCGTCGTGAGGGCTCTCGCTGACGGCGTGGAGCACGTGTACGCCTACCACGTCCAGGACAACCCCCATGCCCTCACCGGTCCCGAGGTGCTGCACGTGAGCGGCGCTCGCGTGTCCGAGGAGCACCGCGATGCCTCCGGCCGCTCCCTCATCGTCGAGCTTGAGCTCGCCCAACCGCTCCAGCGCGGTGAGGTCGCGGTGGTGGAGTACGACGTGGCGGTGCACGACCCGTTGATCACCGAGCACGCCCGCCGCGAGGTGGTGTCGATCCGCGAGCTCTTGGTGAGCATCACCTTCGACCCCCAGCGCCCACCGGCCGCGTTGTGGCTGGTCGAGGCGCATGGCGACGACCTCTCCCACAACCCTCCGCACGTGCAGGAGATACCCGCGCGGCTGCGGGCCAACGGCACCGCCGAGCTGGTCCGCCTCGACTGCGTTGCGGGCCAGTGGGGCTTCCGCTGGGAGTGGTAGGCCGCGCGACACACGGTGGACCGCTGCGATCCCCGGCGGCACCCGCGGGTTAGGCTCGCGGACCTATGAGTACCTCGGCGCACCACCCTCTCCGAGGGGCTCAGAACCTCCCGCCTGCCTTCCCTGGTCGGGCTGCCTGGGGCACTGCGGACAAGCTGCGCGCCTGGCAGGCTGCGGCGCTCGCTACCTATCTGCAGTCCTCGCCCCGTGACTTCCTCGCGGTCGCCACGCCAGGCGCGGGCAAGACCACCTTCGCGCTCCGCCTGGCGGCAGAGCTGATGGGGCGCGGGGAGATCAGCGCGGTGACCGTGGTCGCTCCCACCGAGCACCTCAAGACCCAGTGGGCCGATGCCGCCGGGCGAGCCGGGATCAGCCTCGACCCGCAGTTCTCCAACTCCGCCGCCCGCCACAGCAGCCAGTACGACGGGGTCGCCGTGACCTATGCCCAGGTGGCGAGTCGCCCTGCGCTGCACCGGGTTCGGACCGAGTCCGAGCCGACCCTGGTGATCCTCGACGAGGTCCACCACGGGGGAGATGCGAGGTCGTGGGGCGACGCGATCCGTGAGGCCTTCGACCCGGCTCGACGACGGCTGGCCCTGACCGGCACACCGTTCCGGTCCGACACCTCGCCCATCCCGTTCGTCCGCTACGAGCAGGACCGCGACGGCATCCGACGCTCGGCGTCGGACTACGCCTACGGGTATGCCGAGGCGCTGCGCGACGGGGTCGTGCGTCCGGTCCTGTTCCTGGCCTACGGCGGGGCGATGCGCTGGCGCACCAAGGCGGGCGACGAGGTGGCCGCCCGGCTCGGGGAGCCCCTGACCAAGGACGCGATGGCGCACGCCTGGCGAACGGCCTTGGACCCCCAGGGTGAGTGGATCCCGGCCGTACTGGTTGCCGCCGACAAGCGGTTGACCGAGGTGCGTCGTGGGGTGCCGGACGCCGGTGGACTGGTCATCGCCTCGAACCAGACCGCGGCCCGCGCCTATGCGCGGATCCTTGAACGGGTCACCGGCCAGATGCCGGTGCTGGTCCTCTCCGACGACGCCGGTTCCTCGCAGCGGATCGAGGCGTTCGGGTCCTCCACCGACCGATGGATGGTGGCCGTGCGGATGGTCTCCGAGGGAGTGGACGTGCCGCGGCTGTGCGTCGGCGTGTATGCCACCTCGACCTCGACGCCGCTGTTCTTCGCCCAGGCGGTGGGTCGCTTCGTGCGCGCCCGGCGCCGGGGAGAGACCGCGTCGGTCTTCCTGCCCAGCGTGCCGGTGATCCTCGAGCACGCCGCGCGCCTGGAGGAGGAGCGCGACCACGCCCTTGACCGGGTGAGCACCGGTCCCGAGGCGTCCCTGTGGGCCGAGGAGGAGGCGTTGGTGGCCGCGGCCAACCGCGAGGCCCGCACGCCCGACGTCGACCAGCGGGCCTTCGAGGCGCTGGAGTCCGACGCGGAGTTCGACCACGTGTTGTTCGACGCCAAGCAGTTCGGTCTCAACGCGCAGGTCGGCTCCCAGGACGAGCAGGAGTTCCTCGGGCTGCCCGGGCTCCTCGAGCCCGACCAGATGGCGGTGCTGCTCCACGAGCGGCAGCGCGCCCAGAGCGGACGACGTCCGGCCAGATCCGAGCCCGCGCCCGTCTCGGCCCATCGCGCGCTGGCCGCCCAGCGCAAGGAGCTCAACACCCTCGTGTCGGCCTACGCCCGCAAGAGCGGGATGGGTCATGCCGTCGTCCACGCCGACCTCCGCCGAACCTGTGGCGGCCCGGCGCTGGACGAGGCGACCTCGGAGCAGGTGAGCGAGCGCATCGAGCGCATCCGCCGGTGGTTCGTCGGGCGTCGCTGACCATCTCCCGCCGTGGTCAGCGTCGGGCGCGTGCCAGCAACTGCCCAGGATGGCAGCGAACGGCGCCGGCCGGGTCGAGCCCGGCCACCGCGGGGGAGACGTTGCCCTCAGCGCGGAAGCCTGCGCGCTCGGCAGGTCGCACGGCGCCGGTCGGTCGGGGAGAGTGGGGCCACGGCGGCGACGGATGTCACGCGACGAACGGTCGATGACCCGTCGGACGGATCGATCCCGAGGAGACACCATGTATGCCGTTCCCGACCAGCAGGGCCGCCGGATCATCGTCACCGGGGCCAACAGTGGCACCGGCAAGGAGGCCACTGCCCGCCTTGCCGCGGCCGGCGCTGAGGTGGTGATGGCGGTCCGCAACCTCGACAAGGGGGAGGCGGCCCGGTCCGAGATCCTGGTCGATACGCCCGACGCTCGGCTCGAGCCGCGCCGGCTCGACCTCGCTGACCTGGAGTCGGTGCGTGAGTTCGCCGACGGAATCGTGGCCGACGGTCGTGCCGTGCACGCCCTGGTGAACAACGCCGGCGTGATGGCGCCGCCGCAGCGGATGACGACCGTCGGACGACTTCGAGCTCCAGATCGGCAGCAACTATCTTGCGCCGTTCGCGCTGACCATGCGCCTGTTGCCGACCCTGCTCCAGACTCCCGGCGCCCGCGTCGTGACCATGAGCAGCGGGGTGGCCAACGTGGGTCGGATCGGCCTGCACGACCTGAGCTACTCGCGCCGCCGCTACCGAGCCTTCCCGGCCTACTCCCAGAGCAAGCTCGCCGACCTGATCCTGACCGTGCACCTGGCCCGGATCGCAGCGGACCGTGGCTGGGACCTGCTCAGCGTCGGAGCCCACCCCGGCTTCACCCACACCAACCTGCAGACGGCCGGCGCGAACCTCGGCAAGGGCGGTGGCGGCCGCGAGCCGTTCTACCTGCGTCTCAGCTTCGTCCCGTCCCAGGAGGTCGAGCAGGGAGCAGAGCCGCTGCTGTTCGCGACCGCCGACCCGGGCGCCGTCAACGGCGGGTACTACGGGCCGACCGGTCGCTTCGGCCTCGTCGGGCCCACCGGGCCGGCGCGCATCACCCGCCGCGCGACCGACCAACGCGTCGCGGCGCGGCTGTGGTCTGCGTCCGAGCAGTTGACCGGCACGACGCTGCCAGCGGGGTAGCCCGATCCCAAGGTCATGCCCAGGCCGTTGTACTCGGTCATGTCGCGCTGCCTGATACGACGCTGCCGATGCAGTGAAGGTGGCCGTTCGCGGACAAGGACGCAGCGCGCTACTCCCCGACTCTGCTCACGGTGCAGGGGTAGCCGCACCGCGGCAGGCGGCGTGAGGGTCTGGAACGACCACGACTGCTCGCAGTCAGAAGGGCGGTGGTCCCACGATCGTCATGCTGCCGGTCGAGGCGGCGGCCTGCCGGATCCGGTCGAAGTCCACGGCCACGGCAGGCTCACCGGAGACGGCGGGCTCGCTGGCAGTTCGGTAGAAGTCCTCACCGCCCCCCGGCGTGTGCAGGCACAGCATGCGAGCGCCCTCCGCCCGGGCCAGGAATGCGTGTGGCACTCCGCGCGGGATCACCGCGACCCCACCCGCGCGCACCTCGTGCTCGGCGCCGTCCATGTGCAGCAGCATGGACCCGTCGAGCAGGTAGAACGTCTCGTCGGCGGCGGGATGGGTGTGCAGCGGGGTGCACTTGCCCGGGTCGACGGTGTCCTCGAACAGCAGGAACCCGTCGTGCACCTCGCTCTCACGGACCAACCAGCTGTGCAGGCCGCCGCCGTAGAACCACCGGCGCTCGGCCTCGTCGGCGTTGCGGACGAGAGGAGTCGTGGTCGTTGGCATGGGGACCTCCCTGCTATATGGGACGAGAGTCCCATGACGAAACTACGATACCGTGATGGTGATGTCAACGGCCTATGAGCAGACCGGACGAGCCCGTCAGAAGAAGCGAACCCGGATGGCCCTCGTCGCTGCCGCGCGGGATCTGGTCGCCCGCGGAGGCCGACCACCGACGGTGAGCGAGGCCGCTGAGGCGGCCTCGGTGTCGCGGACGACGGCCTACCGCTACTTCCCGACCCAGACGTCGCTCCTGCTGGCCGCCCACCCCGAGGTGGAGGCGACCTCGATGCTCCCAGAGGATGTGAGTGACGATCCGGAGGAGCGGGTCGAGGCCGCCGTCCGGGCGTTCATGGCGATGGTGGTGGACACCGAGACCCAGCAACGCACGATGCTCCGACTCTCGTTGGAGACCGACACGGACTCGCGGCAGCTCCCGTTGCGCCAAGGTAGGGCGATCGGCTGGTTCTCCGAGGCACTCGAGCCGTTGGCGGGCCGGCTCGGCGATGACGGCACACGGCACCTGGCGATCGCACTCCGCGCGGTCAGCGGGATCGAGTCGCTGGTCTGGCTCACCGATATCGCAGGCCTGACCCGCGAGCAGGCCGTCGAACAGATGGTCTGGTCGGCAGTAGCGCTGGTTCGTCGTGCTGCCGGGGAGCGCTGAGCCCCAACGCGGGGGATGACCACTGGTTCGACGTCGCGGATCATGCCGAAGGTGACGGCGACACGACGGGCCGCGTGCACGTCAGCTTGGTGCAGGAGGGCCGCAGTCGTGCCTCTCCCGTCAGGCGACGCAGGGTGGTGGGTCGCTACCGGTCTCTCGCTCTCGGGCTAGAGCTTGGTCGTACGACCCGTGCGTGAGGTCCCATTCGGGTCGCCCACGTGGGCCGGGTCGAGCGAAGAGTCTTCGTTGGTGGACCAGGGTGTGGTGGAACCCACAGAGCAGGGCCGCGTTATCCAGGTCGGTGGGTCCGCCGTCGACCCAATGGACCACATGGTGGGCGTCGCACCAGTGGGCTGGGGTGTCGCAGCCGGGGTAGGTGCAGTGCCGGTCCCTGAGCCACAGCGCTTTCAGCTGCGAAGAGGTGAACAGGCGCCGGGTGCGGCCGAGGTGGAGCAGGTTCTGCTCCTCGTCCAGGACCACCGGGGTGACCGCGGCGTCACAAGCAAGTCTGCGGGCGGTTTCGGTCCCCAGCAGCAGCCCGGTGTCCAACGACCCGAGGACCTCGGCCGCGTTGCTGCCCGCGACCAGGTCGGTCGCGCGGATCGTGAGCATCAGCTGGGTCTTGGCCACCGACGGGACCTTCTCGCCGGCTTCGGTCGCCCGGCGGAGCATCCCGACCAGCGCCTCGGCCCGGCGGCGGGTGGCGGTGCGGGGGTCGGGTTCCCCGTCCGGGCCGGGGACCGGCGCCGACAACGGCCCGATCGCTGCTTCGATGACGGCCCTGCCTTCGGCGTCAGTGACCAGCCTGTACTCCACCAGCCCCTCACACCCGCACTGGTCGTCCAACGGGCGGGGGTGGGTCAGACCGGTCCGCGCCTTGGCGGTGTCCTGCCGGTCCTGGAGCTCACCCTCGCCCCCGAACCGGGCGATCATCGCCGGCCGAAGCTCCCGGACCAGTCTTCAGGTCCCCAGTCTCAGCCAGCATCAGGTAGGACTCCCACACCGCCTCAACGACGTCGGGGTTCAGCAGCGGCTTCAACCGGGTCATCTCCCCCAACGCGAGGTCCGCCGCGACCAGACCCACCCGCCCGCAGGTCACCGCCGCAAGGACCGGTGCATGGGTCCGGGTCCGCCCACCCTGGACGACCCGCACCACCCGGGCGACCTCACCCACCGGCACACCAGGTGACCGCTGCCCGACCCACGCCTTCAAGTCACCACCCAGGGACCCGAACGGGCCAGAACTGGCAGCCAGCCCCCGCTGCGCCGCTTCAGCGACCAACGCCACCCGCGCACCCTCAGCGCAGCGCTGCACCTGCCCGAGCTGCACCACCAGGTCGCTGACGTCAGGTTCCTGCACCCACCCGACCCGCCCAGCAAGCCGGCCCGCCCAAGCCCGGAGCGTGGCCATCGCGGCCACCGCCTCCTGGTCGGTCACGGCTGCTTCCATACCCCTCAACCTAAACCCGACCACCGACAACCAACCCGCCGAATCCCACTGGTACACAACGCCGTACGTCACGAGACGATCACGATCTAGCCTGCAGTCTGCGACCCGCCAGGCCCTCCCTACGCAATGGCCGCATCACCACCCCGCGAGGTGCATCCGTCCTGCACCTTTCCTCACGCCCGCACCACAGGGTTGAGCTCGCCGCCCATGAAGCGTAGGTCGCCGTCACCTCACAGCAGAGCCGGTATGTCGCGGTGCGCACCGCGACATACCGGATCGTTCGGGCCTGTGGTGGGGTCAGAGCGAGGCGTAGAGCGCCTGCTCGAAGTCGCCGTACAGCTGCATCGCCTCCGGCGTCACGAACGGCAGCGAGTTGGTGTAGATCGAGGCGCAGACCCCGGTGGTGCGGTCGATGAAGAAATGGGTGTTGAGCAGTCCGGCCCAGGCACCCGTCCCGGCGCGACGACCGCCGGGGACGTCCATCGAGTTGAGCAGGAGTCCATAGCCCCAACCCCATCCGGGGCCGGTGTTGAAGCTGTCGGTCGTGCCGGGGTCGGCCGTCGGGATCGCCTCGGGGAAGGTGAGGTCGCCGATCTGGTTGCTGAACGCGGCGTCGACGGTCTCCTGCGCGAGGATGCGCTCGCCGTCCAGCTCGCCGCCGCGCAGCAGCGCCCGCTCGAACCGGATGTAGTCGCGCGGGGTCGAATAGAGGCCGTGCCCGCCGGCGTACCACTCCGGCTGCTGGTTGAGGATCTCGCCGGCCGAGGTCCACGTGCCGTCCTCGCCCTTGACGTGGAGCGTCACGCCGTTGGCAGTCCGCTCGTCGTCGAGGATGAACATGGTGTCGTCCATGCCCAGCGGGCCGGTCACGCCCTCCTTGACGACCACGTCGAGGGTCTGGCCGGCGACCGACTCGACTACCCGGCCGAGCCAGTCCGTGTTGATGCCGTAGACGAACGCAGTGCCGGGGTCACGGGTCATCGGCGCCTTGAAGGCGCCCATCGTTCCAGGGACGACGTTGGGGGTGCCGGTCACCGTCTCGAACTTGGCGATGTCCTCGTTCCAGAACCAGTAGGCCAGTCCGCTGGTGTGGGTGACGAGCTGGTGCACCGTCGCCTTGGTCGCCGGTGCGCGCAGTCGCGGGGTGTCACCGTCCCAGCCGTCGAGGACCTGCACGTCGGCGAACTCCGGCACGTAGTTCTCGACCGGTGCGTCGAAGTCGAGCTCGCCACGCTCCTTCTGTTGCAGCGCAGCGGTGGTCGCCACCATCTTGGTCATGGACATGATCCGGAACTGGGTGCTCGTGCTGATCGGGTCAACGCCTTCTCCGGCCACCCGGTCACCGGCCGCACCCTCATAGATCACCCCGTCGGCGTTGGCCGCGATGGCCGCGGCATGCGGCACCGCCCCGGACTCCACTGCTGCCCGCAGAACCTCGTCGATCCTCGAGCCGTCGATGGCTGAACCCATGCTCCGCACCTTTCGTCGGTATCGCCCGGGCGTGTCTGGTCGACCACGGTGTGGTCTGGTGCCGGGCGCCCGCCCATTCTCATTCGGCGCGCGACCGAAGACCAGGTCCAGCGCGCCAGAGGCCCGCTCTTGGCGACCGACCCCCGCGTCGCAGCCAGGCCACGCCTAGCATCAGCCCGTGCCCCCACGCTCGCCGCTGCCGCTGCGCCACGGACTGAGCGCGGCCTGGGTGCGGACGGCGGACCGCGGCTCGACCGACCTCATCTGGCCGACCATGGGAGAGTGGTTGCGGCACCGGGTCGGACCGCGCGTCGAGGTCGAGCGGCTTCTCGCCGAACACCGCTTCGTGTATGCGGACGCCCGGTCCGTCGAGCCCGAGGACCCCTGCACCCCAGACACTTTCGTATGGTTCCACCGCGACCTGCGTGACGAGCCGGTCGTGCCGGGTCAGGTCCACGTCGTGCACCGTGATGACCGGATCGTCGTGGTCGACAAGCCGCCGTTCCTGTCGACCATCCCGCGGGGCCAGCACGTGGTGCAGAGCGTCGTGGTCCGGCTGCGGGAGGAGCTCGGGTTGCCAGAGCTGTCGCCGGCCCACCGGCTCGACCGGGTGACCTCCGGGTTGCTGGTGCTGACCACCGAGCGGCGTTGGCGGTCGGCGTACCAACGGCTGTTCGAGCTCGGTGGGGTCGCCAAGACCTATCGCGCACTGGCGCCGTGGAGCCCCGACCTGACCGCTCCGGTCACGATCCGCAACCACATCCGCCCGGTCCCCGGCACCGGCCGCGCGGAGGTCGTGCCCGGCGCTCCCGCCAACGCCGAGACGCGGGTCGAGCTCGAGCACCGCGACGACAGCACGCCCGACCTCGCGCACTACCGCCTCACTCCCACGACGGGCCGCACGCACCAGCTCCGCCTCCACCTGCTGGGACTCGGCGTCCCCATCCTCGGCGACCCCCTGTATCCCCTCGACCGTGACGTCTCGGTCGACGACTTCTCCACGCCGCTGCAGCTCCTCGCGAGCGACGTTGCGTTCACCGACCCGGTCGATGGCCGGCCCCGCCGGCTCGCAGCCGTCCGTCGGCTACCGCTATGTGCCGAGGAGTGAGAAGTCGGGGATCGGTACCTCGACCCGACACTCGTAGTAGCGCATGTGCAGGCTCGCGTGCTCCACGTCGATCGTGCCCTCACCGACGGCCATGACGTCGTTGAGCCACAGGTAGTCCGGAAGTGCTGTCTGGAAGGTCAGGACGTGCAGGCCCAGCCCGTCGGTCAGTGATGACAGGCCGTTCAGGGCGAAGAGCACCTCTCCGCGCTCGGGCACGTGGATGACGCCGCGCGCCTCGGGGAGGGCATGCCCAGCGCGCACCCGGGGGAAGTTCGACCACTGCGCGGTGCCGGCCAGCCGTCCGACGAGGGTCCCTGTCCCCTGACCGTAGAACCGGCCGTCACCGGACGGAGACGCCTCGACCTCATGAATCAGGTCGTAGCGCCAGCTCACATCGCACAGGTGATCCAACCGCATGACCGCACCCCACTGAGGACCTCGGTACCACCCCTTGACCGTACGCCGGTCGTGGGTCGGAGTCACCGGCTGAAGTCACCTCGTCGTGGGATCCCGTCCTGTCCTGGCCGGTCCTGTACTGGGCCGGCGTAGGTCGAGGACCGCCGCTGGGCTCCCCGTCGTCGAGGTCGCAGTGCCAGGCGAGATCGGAGTGCCGAGGCTCCAGCCGGCAGACGTGGTCCTCCGCGTCCTCGGCGCTCGTGACCACCAGGTCACCCTGGGCCGCGACCACGTCGACGAACTCGAGGTGCGCTGAACTCACGCGGGGGATGGTAGTCCCCCAGCCCCACTCGCCGCCCTGACCAGTGGCCCGGTGCGGTGGGCGATGCGCGTGGCGAGCGAGATGTTGGTCGACACCCGGATCACCGGTCCGTCCACGACGGCGTCGATGACCCGCTGGAGGTCGGCGTTGTCGAGCGCGACGATCCGGATGAGCAGGTCCGCGGACCCGGTGATGGTGTGGGCCTCCAGGACCTCGGGGATGCCTTCCAGATGCTCGACCACGGGAGTATGACCGCCCCTCGCCTGCCGGATCTCCAAGGTGCAGAAGGCGGTCACGGGATATCCCATCGCAGCCGGGTCGAGCTGCGGAGCGAACGAGGTGATCACACCGCGGGCGACGAGCCGGTCGAGGCGGGCCTGGACGGTGCCACGGGCCACTCCCAGCGCCCGCGACGCCCCGAGCACGCCGATCTGTGGGTCGGAGCTCAGCAGGTCGAGCAGCCTGGCGTCCAGAACGTCGATCGACATGACGGCACCTTACTGCACAAACTGACCACCCCTATCCCGCCTCGTCCTCGCATTCTGTACACACTGTTCAGCACAACTGCGCACCGTTGCGCACCACCCGTGACGGGCGCATGCTCGGTCCATGACCGACACGACGATGACGCCGCACGCGCTCGACCTCACCCTGCAGGAGCGCGAGGCCGATCTCGACCTCGAGCAGCTCAAGCAGCTGGTCGGACTGGTGGAGTACGACGAGAGCACCGACCCGTTCCCGGTCACCGGGTGGGACGCGATCGTCTTCGTCGTCGGCAACGCCACCCAGACCGCGCACTACTACCAGTCCGCGTGGGGCATGGAGCTGGTCGCGTATGCCGGTCCGGACACCGGTCAGCGCGACCACGTCTCGTTCGTGCTGAAGTCCGGTTCGATCCGGTTCGTCGTCAACGGTGCCGTCGACCCCGACAGCCCGCTGGTCGCCCATCACGCCCGCCACGGCGACGGGGTCGTCGACATCGCCCTCGAGGTCCCCGACGTGGACCGCTGCATCGCCCAGGCTCGCCGCGCCGGTGCGACCGTGGTCCGCGAGCCCGAGGACGTGACCGACGAGCACGGCACCGTGCGCATCGCGGCCATCGCGACCTACGGCCAGACCCGCCACACCCTCGTCGACCGCTCCGGGTACACCGGGCCCTACCTCCCGGGGTACCGCGCCGCCTTGTCCACCTTCGTCAAGCGTGAGGGTGCTCCCCGGCGGCTGTTCCAAGCGCTCGACCACATCGTCGGCAACGTGGAGCTCGGGCAGATGGACGAGTGGGTCACCTTCTACAACAAGGTGATGGGCTTCGTGAACATGGCCGAGTTCATCGGTGACGACATCGCGACGGACTACTCCGCGCTGATGTCCAAGGTCGTGGCCAACGGCAACCACCGGGTCAAGTTCCCCCTCAACGAGCCGGCCATCGCCAAGAAGAAGAGCCAGATCGACGAATACCTCGAGTTCCACCGCGGCCCGGGCGCGCAGCACCTCGCGCTCGCCACGGGGGACATCCTGCGGACCGTCGACTGCCTGCGCGCGGAGGGCGTCGTGTTCCTCGACACCCCCGACAGCTACTACGACGACCCGGCGCTGCGAGCGCGCATCGGCAACGTGCGCGTGCCGATCGAGGAGCTGAAGAGCCGTGGCATCCTCGTCGACCGCGACGAGGACGGATACCTGCTGCAGATCTTCACCAAGCCGCTGGGCGACCGCCCGACCGTGTTCTTCGAGATCATCGAGCGGCACGGCTCGCTCGGGTTCGGCAAGGGCAACTTCAAGGCGCTGTTCGAGGCGATCGAGCGCGAGCAGGACCGCCGGGGCAACCTCTGAGCCTGACGTGACATTCTGGGGGGCATGAGCACGCCGAGCAGTCCAGGCTGGTACGACGACCCCGAGGACGGCAGCCACCTGCGGTACTTCGACGGTGTCGTGTGGTCCAAGCACACGACGCCCAAGGCCGCGCCGTCGCGCGAGTGGACGGCACCGACCGCCCAGCCCGGCCGGTACGTCGCCGGCATGCCCTACCAGCCCACCGCCGGTTCGCCGTCCGGCGGCCCGCAGCCCCCCGCCTACCCGCAGCCACCGTCCGCGCCCGGCCAGCCCAGCGGCTCGCCCCAGCCGTGGCAGCAGCCGGGTGGGCCGCCGAAGCAGTACGCAGGTGGGTACCCGCAGGCCTCGTGGGACACGCCCATGGGGATGGCCGGGCGGCCGAGCACCCCTGACGGAGTGCCACTGGCGGGCTACGGGCAGCGCGCGGGCGCCTTCTTGATCGACTGGGTGATCCAGCTGGTGATCGGGCTCGTCCTCGGCGGGTACTTCCTGCTGCAGGCCGCCCAGAGCTACCTCGGCGAGATCGACGTCATGAGGGCCGACATCGAGGCCGGTCGTGACCCTGACCTCGCGGCACTGATCGACAGTATCGACGTCGGCCAGCTCACGATCTACACGGTGATCACCGTTGCGGTGTTCTTCCTCTACCAGTACCTCTTCCTCACCCGCTCGGGCCAGACGCCGGGCAAGATGGTCGTGGGGATCAGCGTGCGCGAACGGGCTCGTGCGGGCGTCCCGTCATCCTCGGCGGTGATGCGGCGGGTCGGGCTGGCCTCGGCCATCTTCCTCCTCCAGCTCGTGCCGTTCGTGTCGTTCCTGACCTCGTTGGCGCGGCTGATGGACCTGCTCTGGCCCGCCTGGGACACCGACAAGCAGGCGCTGCACGACAAGGTCGCCGGAACCAATGTCGTCGTAGGCAAGCAGCCCCGGTCCTAGCCCCCGCTGGGCTCGGTGGTGTGGGCGGGGACGATCCGTCCGCGCACCTCGCCGAGACCGATCACGGTGCCCTCAGGGCCAGGAGCCCACGCCCGTAGCACCACCCCGTCACCGTCCTGCAGGAACGTGCGGGTCGTGCCGTCGGCCAGGCTGATCGGCTCGGTGCCGTTCCAGGTCAGCTCGAGCAGGCTGCCGCGCGTGCCCGGGTCGACACCGGAGATGGTGCCCGAGCCGAACAGGTCGCCCGGCCGCACGCTGGCGCCGTTGACCGTCAGGTGCGCGAGCATCTGGGTCGGGGACCAGTACATGTCGACGTACTCCGGACGCGACACGACCGTGCCGTTGAGGACGACCTCGAGGTGCACCTCCAGGCCCCAGATGACGTCGGGGGTGCCGTGCAGGTAGGGCAGCGGGTGCGGGTCCTGCTGCGGCAGAACGCGTTCGGCGAACGACAGTGCTTCGAGCGGGACCACCCAGGCCGAGATGCTGGTGGCGAACGACTTGCCCAGGAACGGCCCGAGTGGCACGTACTCCCACGCCTGGAGGTCGCGAGCGCTCCAGTCGTTCAGGACCACCACGCCGAACAGGTGCTCGTGGGCCCGGTCCAGAGGCACCGGCTGCCCGACGGCGGTCGAGCCGCCGACCACGAACCCGAGCTCGGCCTCGATGTCGAGCTTCACGCTCGCGCCGAAGACCGGGACCGGGTCGCTGGGTGCCTTGCGCTGTCCGCAAGGACGGACCACGTCGGTACCGCTGACGACCACCGTCCCCGACCGCCCGTGGTACCCGATCGGCAGGTGCTTCCAGTTGGGCGTCAGGGGCTCGCTGTCCGGGCGGAAGATGCGGCCGACGTTGGTGGCGTGGTGCTCACTCGCATAGAAGTCGACGTAGTCACCGACCTCGATCGGCAGGTGCAGGATGCACTGCTCGAGGGGGATGAGATGGGGCTCGACGGCCGCCCGGTGGACGTCGTCGGTGAGGATCTCGAACAGCCACTCCCGAGTCGCCTGCCAGGCCGGGCGCCCCAGCGCGAGAAGGGGGTTCAGGTTCGGCGCGTCCAGCGTCACCGAGAGGTCCAGGCCACCGGGCTCGACCCTTCCCGCCGCCTTCCCGATCGCGGCGACGGGCACCACGTCGAGCACGTACTCGCCCACCCGGACCCCCACCCGGGGCGCCTGCCCCGGCCGGGAGAAGACTCCGAACGCCTGGGTCATCACCCCGAAGGGGTGGTCGTCCGGACAGTCCACCCACGTCATCGAGGCCATGCGGCGCAGGCTACTAGGGTGGCGGTGGAGCCTCCCACCACCGGCGGGAGTGGGCCACCTGGCGGTGGCCCGGGTCCGGGCCGATTCACGAAGGAGTGACCGTGGCTCACTACCAGGCGCAGGGCAGCATCCCTCCCAAGCGGCACACCCAGCACCGCCGGCCGGCGCGAGGGAAGCCCGGGGCGCTGTACTACGAGGAGCTGATGGGGGAGGAGGGGTTCTCCTCGGACAGCTCGTTGCTCTATCACCGCAACATCCCGTCGACGATCAGCGCGGCTCGGGAGTGGTCGATGAGTGACCTCTCCACGACGCCGAACCACCCACTGCAGCCGCGTCACCTCAGGCTGCACGACCTGTTCGACCAGAAGTCCGTCCGCGGCACCGATGTGGTGACAGGGCGGCGGCTCGTCCTCGGCAACGGCGACGTCCGGATCTCCTACGTCGTCGCGGGCGCACCGAGCCCGTGGTACCGCAACGGGATCGGTGACGAGTGCGTGTACGTCGAGCGGGGGAGGGCGAGGGTCGAGACGGTCTTCGGGGCCTTCGAGGTGGGCGAAGGTGACTATCTGGTGATCCCGCGGGCGACCACCCACCGCTGGATCCCACGGCGGTCGACCAAGGACCCGCTGCGCGCCTACTGCATCGAGGCCAACAGCCACATCGCGCCGCCCAAGCGATACCTGTCGAAGTACGGGCAGCTGCTGGAGCACGCGCCGTACTGCGAACGCGACCTGCGTGGGCCGTCAGGACCGCTCCTGGCCGAGGACGTCGGTGACCGCGAGGGGGAGGCCAGCGAGGTGTACCTCAAGCACCGGGGGAACGGCCCCGGAGGAGTGGTCGGCACGATCCACGAGCTCCCGTTCCACCCGCTCGACGTGGTCGGGTGGGACGGCTGCCTGTACCCCTACGCCTTCAACGTCGGTGACTTCGAGCCGATCACCGGACGGGTGCACCAACCGCCGCCGGTGCACCAGGTCTTCGAAGGGTGGAACTTCGTGATCTGCAACTTCGTGCCGCGCAAGGTCGACTACCACCCGCTGGCGATCCCGGTGCCCTACTACCACTCCAACGTCGACAGCGACGAGATCATGTTCTACGTCGACGGCGACTACGAGGCGCGCAAGGGCTCGGGCATCGGCCGGGGTTCGATCTCGGTCCACCCCGGCGGACACCCGCACGGCCCGCAGCCGGGAGCCACGGAGGCCTCGATCGGGGTCCACGAGGTCGATGAGCTGGCCGTCATGGTCGACACGTTCAGGCCGTTGGAGCTCGGGGAGGGTGGCCGGGCCGTGGACGACGGCCGCTACGCGCTGTCGTGGAACCGGGCCCGGGGCTAGGCTTGTCCTTTCCCCGCCGGCTCCCGATCGGCGGAACGCATGCCACCGGTCCTGGTGGCCCACCGCCTGCCCCGGAGGAACCGTGAGTTCCAGAGTCGACCGACCCGACGGCAATGACCTCCGGGCCAGCACGGGTCGACCCGCCGACGAAGCCGCGCTGGCCCACCTCGTCGACCACCCGGCCTCGCGCCGCCAGATGCTGGCCATGGCCGCCGTCGGAGGGGCGGGGATCGTCCTGGCCGGGCAGCAGAGAGCCGATGCCGTGCCGATCGACGGGCCCTATCCGGTCGGTGCGGCCCCACGCCGGGCTCACCTCACCGTCATGGGCACGGCCGACACCCACGGCAACGCCCTCAACTGGGACTACTACAAGGACGCCGAGTTCACCGACGCCGACGGCAACGACATCGGGCTGGCCAAGATCGCGACCCTGGTCAAGGGCCTGCGCGCCGAGCGAGGTCACCGGAGCTGCCTGCTGCTCGACGCCGGCGACACCATCCAGGGCACCCCGCTGGCGTACTACTACGCCAGGATCGCGCCGATCAGCGACACCGTGATGCATCCCATGGCCAAGGCCATGAACGCGATGGGCTTCGACGCCGCGGCCCTCGGCAACCACGAGTTCAACTACGGCCTGGACACCCTTCGCACCTATCAGTCCCAGCTGGCCTTCCCGCTGCTGTGCGGCAACGCGCTCGACTGGAGCACCGGCGACCCGGTCTTCCCGCGGTACCTCATCCGGGAGATGGCGATCAACGGCTACAGCCGCCCGGTGAAGGTCGGGATCCTCGGGCTGGTCACCCCGGGTGTCGCTATCTGGGACAAGGCCAACGTCGAGGGCCGGGTGCGGTTCGGTGGCATCGTCGAGCAGGGCAAGCTCATCGTGCCGCGGCTCAAGGCTGCCGGCTGCGACCTGGTGATCGTGGCCTGCCACTCCGGCTCCACCTTCGGCTCGTCCTACGGCGACGCGCTGCCGTACGCCGAGAACGCGTCGGGCATGCTCGCCCGCCGGGTGCCCGGCATCGACGCGATCCTGGTCGGCCACGCCCACGCGGAGATCCCGCAGAGGTGGATCACCAACGAGGTCACCGGCAAGAAGGTCCTCCTCAGCGAGCCCAAGCGATGGGGCATGCGGCTCACGGTCATGGACTTCGAGCTCGCGTTCGGCTCCGGTCGCTGGGAGGTGACCTCCTCCGCCGCGCAGCTGTACGACGCCAACACGGTGCCGGAGGACCCGCGCATCGCGCGCCTCGTCCGCGACGACCACGACATCGTCCGGACCTATGTCAACTCGGTGGTGGGCTCCTCGACGTCGGCCATGTCGGCGGCGACGGCACGGTTCGAGGACACGGCCGCGCTCGACTTCATCAACCTCGTGCAGGCCGATGCGGTCAAGGCGGCGCTGGCCGGATCCCCGCAGGCCGGGCTGCCGGTGCTGTCGATCGCCGCGCCCTTCAACCGTGACGCGGCCATCCCCGAGGGCAACGTGACGGTGCGTGACGTCGCCGGCCTGTACATCTTCGACAACACGCTGCTGGGCATCACCCTGACCGGCGCCCAGGTGCTGGACTACCTCGAGACGTCAGCCGCCTACTTCAAGCAGGTCGCCGACACCGGCCCGTTCGCGCCCGACGACATCACCAACGGGATCAACCCGACCACCCATCAGGCGACCCCGGACTACAACTACGACGTGATGAACGGGCTGGACGCGTCGCTGTCCTACGACATCGACATCGCGCATCCGGTGGGTTCGCGCATCACGGGGCTGAGCTACGACGGCACCCCGGTCGAGCCGGGCCAGGAGTTCGTCATCGCGATCAACAACTACCGGCAGTCGGGGGGCGGTGGGTTCCCGCACGTGGCCACGGCACCGGTGGTGTACAACGCGCAGGTCGAGATCCGCCAGCTGATCATCGACTGGGTCAGCGACCAGGTGAGCATCGACCCACCGTCGTTCACCGTGTACGACTGGCGGCTCACGGCCAATGGCGAGCCGGTGCAGGTCGAGGGCGCCGTAGAAGGCGGTCGCTAGCACCGAACAGCAGGGAGGCGGTCGCGAGGTCGCTCTCGTCGACCTCGCGACGTTGCCAGGTGATCCGTCGCTCGATGAGCAGGTCCACCATGTCGGGGCAGATGTCGGCGGCGATCACGACGACCTCCGCGCCGGAGGCCTGAAGCCGCGCGGCAGTCTGGGCGGCCTGCGGCGTGCCACCCACCACGACGGCCCGCTCACCGGAGAAGGCGGCGTGGGACTGGCCGGTCCGGGTCGCCGGTCGGGCTGCCTCGATCGTCATGTGCACTCCTTCTCACGAGCCTGCGGACGTGAGTCTGGTCCGGACCTGTTGCCGGTCCTGACGGCGTGCGTGAACGGTGCGTTACGGAAACCGGCAAAGGGGACATCAACCGATCCGGACCCCGGCCTCCCGCAGCTGGTCGAGCGCGGCCGCCGTGGTCCCGGGAGCGACGCCGGCGGTGAGGTCCAGCAGCACGGTCGTCTCAAAACCCTCGTCCGCGGCGTCGAGCGCGGTGGCGCGCACACAGTGGTCGGTGGCGATGCCGACCACGACGACCTCCTCGATGGCCCGGTCGCGCAGCCAGTCCGCGAGCCCGACGCGTCGGTCACCCTCGGCCGTGCTCCCCTCGAACCCGCTGTAGGCGGCTTCGTGAAGGCCCTTGCGGAACACCGCCTGGACCTGCTCGAAGGCCGGCTCGGCGGCCGGGTGGAACAGTGCGCCGTCGGTGCCGATCCGGCAGTGGACCGGCCAGGAGTCGACGTAGTCCGGGGTCTCCGACCAGTGCCCGCCCGGGTTCTCGTGCCAGTCCGCGGTGGCGACCACGGCGGCATACGTGTCGACGTGCGCGGTGACGTGCTCGCTGATCCGGCGGGCGACCTCCGCGCCACCGGAAACCGCCAGGCTCCCGCCCTCGCAGAAGTCGTTCTGGACGTCCACGATGACCAGGGCCCGGGGTGGGGTGCGGTGGATGCTCACGGTTGCTCGTCCTCATAGGTCGTGGGGATGGCGGGTTCTCCGCGCTGGAGCTGCAGGGCTTCGGGGGGCAGCTCGGCCCGCGACCGGTCGTGGCGGGCGCGGGCGGCCTCGAGGGAGGACTCACGCGAGTCGAGGACGACACCTGCGCGCACCAGCGGCACGAGGAGCTCGCGGTCGTTGCCGTCGTCCGTCGGAATCCGGCCGAGCCCGATGACCTCAGCCGTCGCGATGCCGGCCGGGTCGCGCCTGCGCAGGGCGTACTTGCGGCCCGCGACGGTGACCTTGTCGACGCTGTGCTTGGCGACCCCGACCATCTGCCCTGACGCGTCCGCACGAGCGACCAGCTTGTAGACCAGACCGGCCGTGGGCGCGCCCGACCCGGTCACCAGCGAGGTGCCCACGCCGTAGGCGTCGACCGGTGCGACACCCAGCCGGGCGATGGAGAACTCGTCGAGGTCGGAGGTGACCACGATGCGAGTTCGGTGTGCTCCCAACCCATCCAGTTGCGCACGCACCTCGCGGGCCTGGGTGAGGAGGTCACCTGAGTCCAGGCGCACGGCCCCGAGCCCCGTCCCGGCCACCTCCACCGCAGCGGCGACGGCAGCGCGCACGTCGTAGGTGTCGACGAGCAAGGTGGTCCCCGGGCCCAGCGCGTCGACCTGGGCCGCGAACGCCTCCCGCTCGTCGTCGTGGAGCAGCGTGAACGCGTGGGCGGCGGTGCCCGAGGTCGGCACGCCGTGGGTGCGCCCGGCCTCCAGGTTGCTGGTGGAGGCGAAGCCCGCGATGTAGGCCGCGCGCGCCGCGGCGACGGCCGCGAGCTCGTGGGTGCGCCGAGACCCCATCTCGATGCAGGGCCGTCCGGCCGCCGCGCTGGTCATCCGGGAGGCGGCACCGGCCACCGCGCTGTCGTGGTTGAGGATGCTGAGGGCCAGCGTCTCGAGGAGCACGCCGTGCGCGAAGTCGGCCTCGACCACGAGGACGGGGGAGCCGGGGAAGTACGTCTCGCCCTCGGCATAGCCCCAGACGTCGCCGTCGAAGAAGAACTCGGCGAGGAAGTCGAGCGTCCGGGCGTCCACCACGCCGCGGGTCCGCAGGTCCGAGATCTCCGCGACGCCGAACCGGAACGACTCGAGCGCCTCCAGGAGCCGGGCGGTGCCCGCGACCACGCCGTAACGCCGACCCTCGGGGAGCCGCCGGGCGAACACCTCGAAGACGCACCGCCGGTGGGCGGCCCCGCTGCGCAGCGCCGCCTGGAGCATGGTCAGCTCGTACTGGTCGGTCAACAGGGCGGTGCCGGCGCTGGTGGTCGGGCTGCTCACCCTGCGAGCGTAGTGCGGGCCTAAGGTGGAGGACGTGTCCATTGCCCCTGTCGAGACGCCCGTCGGCGCTCCGGTGCGGCAGGAAGAGGTCGGCGTCGCCGAGCGGGTCGAACCCGACCTCCCCTGGGTCACCATCGTGTGGAACGACCCGGTCAACCTGATGTCCTATGTCACGTTCGTCTTCCAGAGCTACTTCGGCTACAGCAAGGCCAAGGCCGAGAAGCTGATGATGGACGTGCACGTGCAGGGTCGAGCGGTCGTCTCCAACGGCGCGCGCGAGACGATGGAGACCGACACCGAGGCCCTGCAGGGATACGGCCTGTGGGCGACGTTCCAGAAGGACGACTGAGGTGGCGCGCGCGTTCAAGCGGCGGGGCGACGTGTACATCGCGCGGCTGGACCCGGCCGAGCGCGGCGTCATCGTCGGGCTGATGGAGCAGGTGCTCGAGATCATCGCGCCCCCGGAGCCGGTGAGTGCTCCGGGCACCTCAGGTGAGGGGGCCGATGAGTTCGACTCGATCGTCGCCGGGCTGGGCGGGCTGGGGATGGGGGTCTCGCTGGCCAGCGGGGACCAGGACGGCGGTGCTGCCGTGCGCGGGGCGCGCGGCGCAGCGGGCGTGGACGACCCCGCGCTCGGACGGCTGCTGCCCGACGCGAACCGCGAGGACCCCGAGGCGGCCGCCGAGTTCCGCCGCCTGACCGAGGACACGCTGCGTACGCGCAAGTCGGCCAACCTCACCTCCGCGATCGACTCGCTCAGCGTGGAGTCGGACAGCCGGATCACGATGACCCGGGACCAGGCGCTGGCGACCATGGTCGCGCTGACCGACGTGCGCCTCGTCCTCGGGGAGCGTCTCGGCCTGCGCACGGACGAGGACGCCGACCTCATCGCCGACGCACTCTCCGCCGCCGCGGACGACGACCCGATGGTCTATGCGATGGCCGTGTACGACTTCCTCACCTGGCTCCAGGAGAGCCTCGCCCACGCCCTCACCCCCTGACGCGCCCCCGGGCCCAGACGCGCCCCCGGGCCCAGACGTGGGAAACCTGTGGTCGCCAGGACAACCACAAGTCACCCATGTCTGGGGCTGGACGGGGCCTGTGGATGACGGCAGCGCGGCAGACCAGAAAGTCGCGAGCATGGAGCCGTGCATCCAGGGATCGCGGAGGTCGTCGCCCAGCAGCACGGTGTCATCACGCGTGACCAGGCGCTCGGGTCCGGGTACACCCCGGGAGGCATCCGCTGGCGGCTGGAGAGCGGTGACTGGCGCCGCCTGTACCCCACGGTCTACCTGACGCACACCGGGCCGGTCGGCTGGTGGTCGGCGGCCGCAGCGGCCGTGGCGTATGCGGGTGAGGGCGCGGTGCTGGCCCTGGCGAGTGCGGCCCACGCGCACGGTCTCCAGCCCGAGCCTCCGGCACTGATCGTGGTCGCGGTCCCCCACGAGCGCAAGGTCGCCCGCCAGCCGGGATTCCAGCTGCGCCGCCGCATCTACACGGCGCAGGCTCGTTGTCACGGGATCGTGGTGACCGACGTCGAGGACACCCTGCTCGACCTCGCTGGCGCGCGGGGGAGCCGGCTGGATTCGGCGGTCGGCAACGTCGCGCGTGCGGTCCAGCAGCGGCGCACGACCCCAGAGCGCGTCGCCGAGCGGATGGCGAGCCGGTCTCGGCAGCGGTGGCGGGACGAGCTCAAGCTGGCCCTCGGTGATGTCGCGGACGGAGCCGAGAGCGTCCTGGAGGTGCGCTACGTCCGCGACGTCGAGCGCCGGCACGACCTGCCCCGCTCGCGGCGCCAGGTCCCCGTCGAGGGCGACCGCATCCGGCGCGACGCCGAGTACGAGGAGTTCGCGACGGTCGTCGAGGTCGACGGGCGGATCGGTCACGTGGGTGAGGGCTGGTCGCGTGACCGGCATCGTGACCGACGGGCGGCCCGGAGCGGTCGGATCACGTTGCGCGCGGGCTGGCTCGATGTCACCCGTGAGCCGTGCGAGCTCGCCGCGGACATCGCCGGGACGCTCCGCAGCCGCGGGTGGACCGGCATCCCCACCGCATGTTCACCGACGTGCGCCGTCCGCCGCGTCAGATAAGGGAAGGTCGTGGTTGCCAGGACGACCACAACCTTCCCATGTCTGGGGCGGGGCGGGGCGGGGTGGGGCGGGGCGGGGCGGGGCGAGGCGGGGTGGGGCGTGGGGTGTGACCGAGGAGACGACGGCGGGAGGCTGGTCGGTGGGGGCGTTCGCCTACGCTGGGCGGGTGGCTGACGCACCCATCGGGATCTTCGACTCCGGCTACGGCGGCCTGACCGTGGCCCGGGCTGTGCTCGACCAGCTGCCGCACGAGCGGGTGGTCTACCTCGCGGACACCGCGCGCCAGCCGTACGGGCCCCAGCCGATCGCCCAGACCCGGGAGTTCGCGCTGGAGTGCCTGGACCGGTTGGTCGACCGGGGCGTCAAGACGCTGGTGATCGCGTGCAACACGGCGAGCGCGGCGGTGCTGCACGACGCGCGAGAACGGTACGACGTGCCCGTCATCGAGGTGATCCGGCCGGCGGTGCGGCGGGCTGCGGCCGCGACGGCCACCCGCCGGGTCGGGGTGATCTCGACGCGGGGCACCCACCAGTCCGGGGCGTATGTCGACGCGTTCGCCGCGGCCCCGCAGGTGCGGGTCACCTCCAGCCCGTGCCCGCGGTTCGTGGAGTTCGTCGAGGCCGGCGTGACGGCCGGTCCGGAACTAGTGGCGGTGGCCCGCGAGTACCTCGCGCCGATCCAGCAGGCGGGGGTCGACACCCTGATCCTGGGCTGCACCCACTACCCCCTGCTGACCGGCGTCATCTCCTATGTCATGGGCGACCTGGTGACCCTCGTCTCCAGTGCGGAGGAGACCGCCAAGGACGTCTTCCGCACCCTGGCCGACGCCGGCACCCAGCGCCCCGACGACGCCCCCGCGCCGGTGCACGAGTTCCTGACGACGGGCGACCCCGCGGAGTTCGCGACGCTGGCCCGCCGCTTCCTCGGGCCCGAGGTCGTTGCGGCCCACCCCGAGGCCGTGGTGACCGCGTGAGGCTCACCGTCGTCGGCTGCTCGGGGTCGTTCGCCGGACCGGAGTCGCCCGCCTCCAGCTATCTGGTGCAGGCCGACGACCCGTCGCTCGGTCGGCCCTTCAACCTCGTCCTGGACCTCGGCAACGGGGCGCTCGGCCCCCTCCAGCGCCACGTCGACCTCGACGACGTCGACGCGGTCATGCTGACCCACCTGCACCCCGACCACTGCGTCGACCTCTGCGGTCTCTACGTCCAGCGCAAGTACCGACAAGGTGGTGCACCCGACCAGCCGCTGCCCGTCTACGGGCCGCCGGCGACCCGCGCGCGGGTTGCCGCCTTCTACGAGGGCCTCGGGTCGCAGGGGATGACCACGGAGTTCCACTTCGTCAGCCTGGCCGACCGCGCCGAGGTGCAGGTAGGACCGTTCTCGGTGACCCCGTTCCGCGTCAACCACCCGATCGAGGCCTATGGTTTCCGGGTGGAGGCCGACGGAACGGTGCTGTCCTACAGCGGTGACACCGACACGTGCGAGGCCTTGTCACCGCTGCTGGTCGGAGCGACGCTGGCCCTGCTCGACTCGGCGTTCGTGGACGGGCGCGACGACTCGCCGGGCGTCCACCTCTCCGGTAGCCGGGCCGCGCGGGCCGCGCTCGACGCAACCGGCGTGCGCCGCCTGATGCTCACCCACATCCCGCCGTGGAACGACCCCGAGGTCTGCCGCAGGCAGGCCGCCGAGATCTGGCCGGGGGAGGTGGAGATGGCGGAGCCGGGGGCGACCTACGAGCTGTGAGCCTCCAGGTCGACACGGCGGCGGGGCTGGCGATGTGGGCGGAGTACAGCGCAGCCCACCCCGGGTTGCCGCCGGAGGTCGAGCTCGAGGTCGCCTGCTTCGGTGACAGTCCCGAGCTGGCCGACGAGCTGATCGAGCTCGTCCTGCACGGGCCCAAGCGGGCGACCGCCGGGCTGGTTGCGGAGTACGCCGCCGACGGCGACCCGCTGCCCCGCATCGGGTCGCACTGGGTGGCGTGCAACGGATCCGGGCGCCCACGCGCCGTGCTGCGCGCGACCGATCTGCGGGTCGGGCCGCTGCACAGCGTCGACGAGCGGTTCGCCTGGGACGAGGGCGAGTACGACCGCTCGCTCGCCAGCTGGCTCGACGGACACCACCAGTACTTCCGACGGTCCTGCGAACGGATCGGGATCGAGTTCAGCGACGACCTCGAGGTCTGCTTCGAGCGGTTCTCCGTGGTGTGGCCGTCGACCGTCGCCGACGGAGCGCCCCGACCCGCCGTCTAGCCTTGGGGCATGACGCGACACGACGGCCGTGCCCCTGACCAGACCCGCGAGGTCCGCATCACGCGGAACTGGCTCGACCATGCGGAGGGCAGCGTCCTCGTCGAGTTCGGCCGGACCAGGGTGCTGTGCGCGGCGTCGTTCACCGCGGGGGTGCCGCGATGGCTCAAGGGCAAGGGCAGCGGGTGGGTCACGGCGGAGTACGCCATGCTGCCGCGCGCGACCAACACCCGCTCGGACCGTGAGTCGGTGAAGGGGAAGATCGGTGGCCGGACCCACGAGATCTCCCGGCTGGTCGGCCGGTCCCTGCGCGCGGTGATCGACACCAAGGCGTTGGGGGAGAACACGATCGTGCTGGACTGCGACGTCCTGCAGGCGGACGGAGGCACCCGCACGGCCGCCATCACCGGCGCGTACGTCGCGTTGGCCGACGCCATCGAGGACGCCCGAGCCCGGGGCCTGATCGGCAAGAACGCCAAGCCGCTCACGGGCTCGGTCGCGGCGATCAGCGTGGGAGTCGTGAAGGGCGACCCGATGCTCGACCTGGACTATCCCGAGGACTCCACCGCCGACACCGACATGAACGTGGTGATGACCGGTGACGGCCGCTTCGTCGAGGTGCAGGGCACGGCCGAGGCGGAGCCGTTCGACCGCGAGCTGCTGGGCCGGTTGCTGGACCTGGCGACCAAGGGGTGCGCCGACCTCACCGCCCTCCAGCAGGCCGCGCTCGCCGAGGGCAGTGCGTGAGCCGCGTCGTCCTCGCCACCCGCAACGCGCACAAGGTGGTCGAGCTGCGTGAGATCCTCGCCGACCTCTGCGAGGAGATCGGTCTGGAGATCGTGGGCGTCACCGAGTATCCCGACGTCGAGGACGTCATCGAGAGCGGTGTGACCTTCGAGGCCAACGCGCGCCTGAAGGCCGAGGCGGTGGCCCGGGCGACCGGGCTCCCGGCGCTGGCCGACGACTCCGGGCTCGCGGTGGAGGTGCTGGGGGGAGCGCCGGGCATCTTCAGCGCGCGGTGGGCGGGGCGCCACGGCGACGACGTCGCCAACCTCCAGCTGCTCCTCGCCCAGCTCTCCGACGTCCCCGACGAGCACCGGGCTGCGGCCTTCGTCTGCTCGGCCGTGCTCGCGCTGCCGGACGGCACCGTCCGCGCCGAGGAAGGCCGCATGCCAGGCACCCTCGCGCGAGAAGCCAAGGGGGACAAAGGATTCGGCTATGACCCGATCCTGGTTCTGCCGGGTGGTCGCCACGCGGCTGAGCTGTCACCGAAGGAGAAGAACGCGATCTCCCACCGCGGCACGGCGTTCCGGTCGATGGCGCCCCACCTGCGGGAGCTGCTCGGCTGAACCGCGCCCCCGTGCCGGGTTGGGAGCCCACTGGGTAGAGTTCGCGCTGCGCGCACGTGGCGGAATTGGCAGACGCGCAGGATTTAGGTTCCTGTGCCTTCGGGTGTGCGGGTTCAAGTCCCGCCGTGCGCACCGACGAGCTCGGTGTCCGACACGCGCGACGAACGGTCGTACACGGAACACACGTACACCCCACACGCGTACACCGAACACCGAACACCGAACACCGAGGGCGCCGCGCACCGGTACAGGCAGGTCGTGCTGCTCGGCGAGCCGTGCTCCTGGACGTGATGTCGAAGGCGTGATGTCGAAGGCGTGAGGGTCGACAAGCGTGAGGGTCGACAAGCGTGAGGGTCGAACGGCGTGAGGGTCGAACGGCGTCAGAGTGCGACGGGTCGGTCGGACCGTTCTAGGTCGTCGGGAGCGAGTGCGGGTCGAAGCCGTAGGGGAGCTCCAGCCGGTGGGCCCGCATGAGCGTCGTGTCGGTCAGCACGTCACGGGTCGGTCCGTCGGCGACGATGACCCCGTCGGACAGGACGACCGCCCGGGGGCAGAGCTCTAGGGCGTAGGGCAGGTCGTGGGTCACCATCAGGACGGTGACGTCCAGCGACCTCAGCACGTCCGCGAGCTCACGGCGCGAGGCCGGGTCGAGGTTGGAGGACGGCTCGTCCAGGACCAGGATCTCGGGCTCCATGGCCAGCACCGTCGCGACCGCGACCCGGCGCCGCTGGCCGAACGAGAGGTGATGGGGCGGGCGGTCGATGAACTCGGCCATCCCGACCTGCTCGAGCGCGGCCAACACCCGGGCATCGAGTGCGGCCCCCCTCAGGCCGAGGTTGGCCGGTCCGAACGCGACGTCGTCGCGCACCGAGGGCATGAAGAGCTGGTCGTCGGGGTCCTGGAACACGATCCCGACCCGACGGCGGATCTCCGGGATGGAGTCCTTGGCCACCGGCAGTCCCGACACGGCCACCGAACCGGCACCCGCCTCCAGGATGCCGTTCAGGTGCAGCACCAGGGTCGTCTTGCCGGCGCCGTTGGGGCCGAGCAGGGCGACCCGCTCGCCCCGGCCGACCTGCAGGTCTACGCCGTACAACGCCTGGTGGCCGTCGGGGTAGGCGTAGGCGAGCCCGCGCACGTCCAGCACCGCCGCGCCGGCGGCCCCGGCGATCTCGGCCCGCGACGCGGGGTCACCCAGGGCGCCGGCCTCGTTGGTGGGCTGCGTCGGGTTCACACGATCACAGCCGCACCCAGGATGAGGAGTGCGGCGACCGGGAGCGCGCCGGCCTGGGCCCACTGGCCGGGGCTGGCAGTGACCACGCGCGTCAGCGGGAATGTCCCGGTGTACCCGCGCGACAGCATCGCCAGGTGGACCCGTTCGCCGCGCTCGTAGGAGCGGATGAACAGCGACCCGGCCGTGGCGGCGAGGGCCGGCCAGGCACGGAGCGAGGTCGCGCGGAAGCCGCGGGACTCTCGTGCGATGCGCATGCGGTGCATCTCGCCGGTGACGACCTCGAGGTAGCGGAACATGAAACCCATGATCTGGACGATCTGTGGGGGCAGTCGCAGCCGTTCCAGCCCGACGAGGACGTCGCGAGGCTCGGTCGTGGTGGCGAGCAGGAGCGAGGCGACCACGCCCAGGGTCCCCTTGAGCAGGAGCGTCGCACCCGCGTGCAGCCCACTCTCGGACAGCGACAGCGCGCCGACGTCGACCCGGGGGCCGGCCGCGACGAACGGCATGAGCAGGGCGAAGACGACGAACGGCACCTCGACCACCATCCGCTTCCCGAGGTAGCCGAGGGGAACCCCGGACACTGCCACCACGGCCGCGAGCAGGACGGCGTACCCGGCGAAGGCGGGATAGCGGTCACCGGGCGTCAGGACGACGACGAGGACGAACGAGACGAGCGCGACCAGCTTGAGGTGGGGCGGGAGGCGGTGCAGGACGGAGTGACCGTGGACGTGCAGCTGGTGTCCGTGCCCTGCGCCCATCTACGCAGTGCCGGTGCGGCTGCGGCCCAGCGCCCGGAAGAGCAGGCCGGCGAGGACGAGCACCGCGAGGACCCCGAGCACGCCGGCGAGACCACCAGCGAGCCGGGTGTTCGCGACACCCTTGGCTGAGTATCCGGCCAGCGGCGAGTCTATGGCGACGTGGTCGGTCGCCGAGGACAGGAAACCGGTCTCGCCGGCCACGAACTCCAGCCCGTCCGGGTGTCCCGAGGCATAGAAGGACACGATGCCGGCGAGGACGAGGGACACGGCCAACCCGGCGAGCAGCAGTGCTCGGGTGGAGACCCGCCGGCGGGTGGGCGATGTGTTGACGGAGCTCATGCGGTCACCTTCGGTCGGATGGCGAGTTCGGCGTGCGCGACGAACGGCTTGGCGCCGTGGACCAGGTCGGGACGGATGCCCAGGATGCTCGAGACCGCCAAGCCGGTGATGGCGGCCTCACCGATGCCGATGAGGGTGTGCCAGCCGAGCATGGCCACCACCACCTTGCCGACCGGCACGTCAGCCACCCCGCCGACCGCGAACAGCATCGTGAAGACCAGGGCGGCGAGCGGGACCGAGACCAGCGCACCGACGGCGGCGGCCAGGGCGACGGACTCGCGCCGGGAGGGGAGCAGACGGCGCATGCCGACGAACACCAACCACCCGGTCCACACCCCGACCAGGCCCATCAGCACCACATTGGTGCCCAGGGCGGTGATCCCACCGTCGGCGAACAACAGGCTCTGGACCAGGAGCACGACCGAGATGCACAGGGTGCCGGTCCATGGCCCGACCAGCACCGCGGCCAGCGCTCCCCCGAGAAGGTGCCCGGAGGTACCGGCCCCGACGGGGAAGTTGAGCATCTGGGTGGCGAAGATGAAGACCGCGACCAGGCCGGCCAGGGGGGCGGTGCGGTCGTCCAGCTCGCGACGGGCGCCGCGTAGTGCGAGCCCGACACCGACCACGGCTACGGCGGCCGTCGTCAGCGAGGTGGGAGCATCCAGAAATCCGTCGGGCACGTGCATGAAGGCTCCTCCGTCGCGCGGCATCGGGCTGGGATACGTTGGACAGTGATTCGTCACCCTATTGCCAGCAGATTGCAATATGAGACTACTTGTTTCGAGAGGACCACGCGCATGCCGGACCGGCTCGCCGTCGGAGACACCGCCCCCGACTTCACGCTGACCGACGACGCGGGCGGGTCGGTGTCGCTCCAGGACCTGCGCGGGAAGACCGTGATCGTCTACTTCTATCCGGCCGCGATGACCCCGGGCTGCACGACGCAGGCGTGCGACTTCACCGACTCTCTCGACGCCCTGCACGCCCAAGGGTTCGAGGTGCTCGGGATCTCGCCGGACCAGCCGGCGAAGCTCGCGACCTTCCGCGAACGCGATGGGCTCACCATCCGGCTGCTGTCGGACGCCGACCGGTCTGTCATGCAGCGTTGGGGCGCCTTCGGTGAGAAGAAGCTGTACGGCAAGGTGGTCGAGGGCGTCATCCGCAGCACGATCGTGGTCGACCCGGAGGGGAAGGTCTCCCACGCCCAGTACAACGTCAAGGCCACCGGGCACGTCGCCAAGCTGCGACGTGACCTCGGGATCGACTGAGGGAGACGACCATGGCAGCACCCGACACAGCGTCGACCCCGGGCAGGACGCCTGGCCCGACCGCCCCGAAGACGACCAACCCACCGGACCAACGGTCGGTCTCCCAGATCGAGGCCGACATCGCCGGCGCGCGCGAACGCCTGGCCACGACCGTGGACGAGCTCGCGTTCCGGAGCCAGCCCAAGGAGATCGCCCGGCGGCAGGTCGAGAGTGCGCGGGCCGCGCTGGTGACCGCGACGCGTACCGAGGACGGGCAGCTGCGGATCGAGCGGGTCGTGGCAGCCGCGGCCGCGGCCGTCGCGGTCCTCGGCCTGGTCATCTTCGCCCGTCGACGGCGTGGCTGAGCCGCAGGCTCGGGACGGCCTCCCTCTCCGGATGCTGCACGACCGGGTCCTGGTCTCGATGGAGACCGAGTCCGGCGACCGACGCTCCGGCGGCGGGATCGTGATCCCCGCCACCGCAAGCGTCGGAAAGCGACTGGTCTGGGGCGTGGTCGTCGCGGCGGGCGCGAACGTCCGTCAGCTGCGGCTGAATGACAGGGTGCTGTTCGACCCCGAGGACCGGGCCGAGGTCGACCTCAACTCCAAGGCATACATCCTGTTGCGCGAGAAGGACATCCACGCGGTGGCCGACCCCCGGCTCGGAGCCGACGGCGGTCAGACGGGGTTGTACCTCTAGCTCACCGACGTGCCGTTGACGACCCACTACCCCGACGGGTACGACGGGAGGAGACTGGTGACATGAGCGACTGGAACCAGCAGATCATCGACGAGTTCAGGGCCAACGGTGGAGAGGTGAAGACCAACGGCTTCGGTCGGGGTCTGGTGCTGCTCCACAGCGTGGGCGCGAAGTCGGGACAGGAACGGGTCAACCCCGTGGCGGCGATCCCCGAGGACGACGGGTCGTGGCTGATCGCAGCGTCCAAGGCGGGTGCTCCGGACAACCCCGCGTGGTACCACAACCTGGTCGCCCACCCCGATGTCGACATCGAGACACCGGTCGGGCAGGTCGAGGTCCACGCCGAGGAGCTCAAGGGCCGCGAGCGCGACGAGGCGTGGGCCCGGTTCACCGCCATGTCGGAGGGGTTCGCCGCCTACGAGAACAAGACCACCCGGGTGATCCCCGTGGTCCGGCTGACGCGCCGCTGACGTCGCGGGGCCACGCCCGCTGGGGGCGCGCAGCTCTGCCCCAAAGTTCGGTACCAGTGTCCGGAACCGCCCGCTCGGTAGACCATGGACACGAACACCACCCCAGCCACCACGGTCATCCACCCCGGCCAGCCGTCGGCCTGGCCCCTCACCTTGCGCAACGAGGGCTCGGTCGTCGATGCCTTCACCTTCGAACCGTTGGGCGACCTCGCGCCGTGGGCCTCGGTCGAACCGGCCGAGCTCGGGCTCCTGCCCGGCGAGGAGCGGGTCGTCGCTGTGCAGATCGTCCTGCCGAGGGACTCCTCGGTCGCCGCCGGTCCGCACCCCATCGCGCTACGCGTGATCTCCCGCGAAGCCCCCGACTCGACACGGGTGGAGGAGGGCCTGGTCGAGGTCGCGCCGTTCGTCGACGTCACGGCGGAGCTCGGCCCGCGCATCTCGATCGCCCGTGGGCAGCGCCGAGGACGCCATCAGCTTGCGGTGGACAACCGGGGGAACACCGCCGCGCAGGTGCGGCTGGACCTGCTGGATCCGCAGGAGCAGGTGCGGGGGACGCTCGACGAGGCCACCCTGGAGATCGGGCCGGGGCAGAGCCAGCTGGTCACGGTCAAGGTCCATGCCCGGCACCAGTCGTGGCGGGGGGCGAACACGGCGCTCCCGTTCGAGGTGCTGGTGGAGCCGCTGGGGGCCGAGGCGTTCGTGGCCAAGGGTCGGCTCCTGCAGCGGCCCGTGTTCCCTTCGTGGTTCGGCAAGGCCGTCCTGGCGCTCGTCGCGCTGGCCGTCGTGGGCAGCGGACTGTGGTTGGCCGTCCTGAAACCGACCATCCAGAGCAGTGCGCGGTCGGCGGCCGCCGAGGAGTCCGCCCAGGCGATGGACACGATCGCCCAGACCTCCAGTGCGCAGCAGAAGGCCGCCGAGGCCAGCGCCCAGCGCCAGGACAAGGCGATCAAGAAGATCCAGGACAAGGTCGGGAAGACTCCCGTGACGGCAGTCCCCGGACAGGACGGGACACCCGTGGACCCGCTCGGTGACCCCGTCGCCAAGCGGATCGCCGCGGGCGCGGGGGACCAGTCACCCAGCATCGTGCTCGACCCCGCCAAGATCGTCAGCATCACCGACCTGTTGCTGCAGAACCCCGAGGGCAACGTCGGGGTCGTGCGGATCACCCAGAACGGCGCGACGGTGTATGTCGCTCGACTGGAGAACTTCCGGGACCTGGACCTGCACCTCGTGGCGCCGCTGTCCTTCGCTCCCGGAGACACGCTCGGCCTGGAGGTGTCGTGCAAGAACGCGCCCGAGTTCGGGCCCTGTACGCCGGGTGTCACGGTCAGCGGCTTCGGCCGTGAGCCGTCCACCGAGCCGTCCACCGAGCCGCAGCCATGAGCCGCGAGGCCTGGGGCGTCCTGCTCGCGGCGTCGGCGGCAGCAGTGACGCTCGGCCCGGCCCTCGGCATCGCGCACGTCACTGCGGCTTCGGGTGCCGAGCCGACGGTGTGGGCGACGCCCAGCCCCGGACCCAGCGGCGCCTACCCGACGCTCACCCTCGCGCCGCGTGCGGTCCTGCGCGGCAGCTCGGCGAACACCGTGCGGATGAACCTCGCCACCACCGAGTACGCCAACAGCGCCGTCCTGATCCTGGGTGAGCAGGTGCTCGACGCGGACGTGCCGCTGGAGGGCGACGAGCAGCCGCCGTACGGTGCGCACGCCGAGGTCTCGGTCGAGATCCCCGACACCGCGCCGTGCGGGCGCACCGTGGTGGCGGCCGAGTTCCACCACACCTGGGAGAGCGACCTGACTTCGCTGGCGCCGGACGCCGCGGCCACGACAGGCCACCGGACGCGCGTCCTCACGGGTCCGGTCGACACCCCGGCGACCCCGGCGACCGAGGCCGGACGGCAGCTGCCCGAGCTGTCGGGCGAGGAACCGCCACGCGCTCGACAGAGCTCCAACGACGAGGCCGTGGGTGTCGCCGTCGCCGACCTGCTCGTCCTCTGCCCCTCCGTCACCGTCACCCCCGAGGTCGTGCAGAACCGCGCCGCCGTCAGCGAGGTGGTCTTCAACGCCAGTGGTTTCATCCCCGGTGGCCAGGTGGAGCTCCGCCTGACCGGTCGCAAGGACGAGCCTGCGGACGTCGGCGACGACGGGACCGTCTCGATCACGGTGCCGACGGGCGACCTGGACTGTGCAGACGTGACCGGCACCGTCGTCGACACGAGCCCGCCCGAGATCCGCAAGGAGCTCGGGGTGCCCGACGACCTGACGATCGAGGCGACCACCCAGGTCACCGTGCTGTGTAGCGAGCCCACCGGCTCCACCGGCCCGACCGGCACCACCGGCCCCACCACTTCGGTGGACCCGGTCGTGGTACCACCCACCGTGGTGGTGAGCCCAGTCGTCGTTGCGGAGGGTCGGCTCACGACTGCCGTCGGAGCGGGGTTCGCACCCCGGTCGGCGGTGCGGCTGGTCTGGCTGATGGACGACGGGACCTCGGTACCGGCTGGATCGGTCCAGGCTGACCGGGCGGGCTCGTTCACCACCCAGGTCCTGGTGCTGCTCGCGTCACAGGTCGGTCCACGAGACCTCCTGGCGAGCGTCGCCGGCGAGGGCGAGACCCCGGGCGCCGCCGCGCTGGTGCCGGTCCTCGTGGTCGACGGAACCACCCAGCCCGGGCGACGCGGATGGGTGAACCGGCGATGAGACGCACACTGTCGGTACTCGTCGTCACCGCGGTCGTGTGGGTCGCGGGGTTCGCCCCGGCGGTCGTGGTCAACGCCGCAGGCGCTCGCGACAACAGCGGCAGGGCACTGGCAACTCGTGCTGGGACCACCGACCCGACGGGTCCGGGCTCCAGCCGAGGGTCCACCCTGCTGGCCCGCGCCGAGGCCGTGCTCGACCAGCGCCGCTCGACCCTGCAGGCGGTTCGCGCCACGTCGTCGTCGCGCCGGGCCGGCGCCGATGTCGCTCTCGCGCAGCGTGACTGGGAGACCGCGCGACTGGCGGTCGACGCGCTGAGCGAGGTTGCGGCGCAACGCGACCTGGCCCGACCGGGAGCTCCGGCGACGCCGTCGGCGGACCAGCGGGTACTGCTGCGCGCGACGGAGACCACGCTCGCTGGCGACGCCTCCGTGTCCCCGCGGGCCAGGGCTGCCGTCAGCTTCGCCCTCGCCCAGCTCGGCGACGCCTACCTGTGGGGAGGGAACGGGCCGGACCGCTGGGACTGCTCGGGGCTGGTGCAGGCGGCCTACCGTCAGGCCGGCGTGGCGCTGCCCCGCGTCGCCGACGACCAGTTCTGGGCGGGTACGCCGGTCCCTCGGGCCCAGCTGCGGGCGGGCGACCTGGTCTTCCTCGCCTGGGACCCCACCGACCCGCGCACCATCCACCACGTCGGCATCTACCTCGGTGGCGGCTTCTGGGTGCACGCCCCGAGGACCGGTGACGTGGTGCGCATCGCGGCCGTGCCCGAGAGGGGGTACGCCGGTGCGGTGCGGATCGCCGGGTAGCGCGGCCGCCGCGGCCACCGCGGCCGGCCGCCGCCCGGACCGTCTCCGCCCGGGCCCCCACCGCCCGGCCCCGCTGCAGCCCCTTCGAAAGCTCGTGGGGCCGGAAAAGTATCAGGGCGACACGCCGCTGCCTCACTTCTACACTCAGACACGGTTCTTCGTGACGGTAGGAGCGAGCATGTCGGCAAGCCCTCAGGAACCCCCGGAAGTCTCCGCGACGCCTCGTCGCGAACCGGTCGCGCCGCTGTTCCACGCTGCCGCGGCCGGTGACCAGACCGCGTGGAACGCGCTGGTGGCCCGATACATCAACCTGGTCTGGTCGGTGGCGAGGTCGTTCCGCCTCTCCGAGGCCGACGCGGGTGACGTCGTGCAGACCACCTGGCTGCGACTGCTCGAGCACATGGACTCCATCCAGGACCCCGAGCGACTCCCGGGGTGGCTCACCACGACCGCGCGACGCGAGTGTCTTCGCGTGCTTCGACGAAGCAACGTCGAGCTGGTCGCGATCAACGAGGACGCGACGTTCGACATCGCCGACGAGCTGGCACCGGCGCTGGATGCCGCGCTGCTGGACGACGAGCGTGATGTCGTCCTCTGGCAGTGCTTCGGTCAGCTGTCCGACCGGTGCCGCCGGTTGCTGCGTGTGCTGATGGCAGCCGAACCGCAGGCGTATGCGGAGGTGTCCTTGGCCTTCGGCATGCCCATCGGCTCGATCGGGCCGACCCGGATGCGATGTCTGGACCGGCTCCGTGCCATCACTGAGGCGCAGGGCTACGACTTCACCGAGAGGAACGACGATGACGATTAGCCACACCGATACCAGACTGCTCAAGCACCTCGGAACCGTTGCCGCACAGGTCGATCCAGTGCCGGGCTCGGTGGTCGAGCTCGCCCGCGCCGCGTGGGAGACCCGCGCCCTCGACGCGGAGCTCCTTGAGCTGGTCTCTGACGCCCGCAGCCACCCTGCGGGCGTCCGTGCGGTCGGCACTGCCCCGCGGATGCTGACCTTCCAGGGCGAGGACGTGGTGCTCGAGATGCAGCTCGAGCCGACGAGCCACGGCCAGCGCCTCACGGGTCAGCTGGTGCCTGCCTCCGGAGAAGGAACGACGGTCCGTGTCGAGCAGCCCGACCGACCCGCAGTCGAGGTCGAGCTCGGAGACCTCGGGGACTTCGCCGTCGACGTCGCCGCTGACGTTCTGCTGCGGGTTCGGGTCAGTGGCCTCGGACGGCGCGAGCTGAACACCGGCTGGATCGACCGCTGAGCCAGGCCGCTCGAGACTCCTAGCAGCCGCATCTCACAGCGGGATGTGCACGACTCGACCCAGGTTCGGGCTGGGACGACCACCGCCCAGCAGCCGGTCCAGCGCGGCGGGCGCCGTGAGGGTCGTGTCCTCGATCATGAGCCCGGCCACCGCTCCGGCGACCTGGGGGGCGGCGAACGAGGTTCCGCTCCATCGCGCCCACGGGTTCGGCCACTGCCACGTGTCGGGCGTGGGGTCTGCGGCGCCGACCTGGGAGTCCTCCGTCCCCGCCACGAACGTGGACTCCACATCCTCACCGACGGCGGCGCAGTCGACCCAGTATCCGCGGCTGGACCACCGAGCCAGCGTCCCGTCGCGCTTGACGGCTGCGACCGCGACGACACCCTGTTGGGCCGCTGGGAAGCACGGACGCCGGTTGCCGTAGTTGCCGGCTGCCGCGACCACGACGACCTCCGAAAAGGCGTGGTGGATGATCTCGAGCGCGACCTCGATCGCCAGCAGCGGCTGGTCGTCCAGTGTCTGCACGCCCAGGGAGAGGTTGATGATGTCGGCGCCGGCTCGCGCGGCCCGGACCATGGCCTGGGCGATGGCGACCTCGCTCCCCACCCCGTCACTGTCCAGGGCGCGGAGCATGGAGACCTTGGCGCGGGGCGCGACCTGGCGGACCACCCCGGCGACGAACGTCCCGTGCCCGGCAGCGAGGTCGAGCAGACCGTTGCCACCAGGGATGGGGAAGGCGTCCAGGGGATCCCGGGCGCGTCCCGGCACGTCCGGGTCGTCGATCCCGTCCAGCCATCCGTCGTCGCGCTCCTCCGCGACGATCCCACGGATCCCGCAGTCGACCACCGCGACGTGCGGGTGCTGGTCGGCGATCTCACCCCCGGGGCGCGCCCCGTGGGGCATGACGGGCTCGGGCCCGCACTCGCCCTTGATGACGATCCGCAGGGGCGGGACGTGGGAGACCGAGGCCTGGACCCCCTGACCGCGGATCTCGGCTGCGAGGGTCGTCAGCTCGGAGATGCTCACCCGTGTCGGGAAGTCCAGGCGCCAGAGGAGCCCGTCCAGCTCGTCGACCTCCACCGGTGCGCAGTCCGGATGGGTCGCCGCCACGATGGCTCGAGCCCGGTCCACGTCGTCCCGGCGCACGAGCAGCTCGTTCTTGACCGCCAGGACCGGTGCCCGACCCTCCGCGACCGGCACCTCGACGCAGTCGACGATGATCTCGTCGCCGGGGAAGGACCGTCGCTGCTCCTGGTCCTCGGGGGAGAGTGCGGCGCCGCCGCGGCGCTCGACCACCTCGCTGTCGACCCGGCCCAACGTCCCCGGGTTGTCCACGGCGAAGTTCAGGGCCAGTCCTTGACGCACTCTCGGGGCCATCACGACGTCCTCCGGCAGAATGAGTGTTCTCACATCAACGTCGTCACACGCCGACCGTCGAGAATCGGAGGTACTTCTGGATGAAGGCTTCCGACCGCACGATTCTGACCGAGGCGGAACAGGTTTACAAGGGAGTTCTGAGCAACCCCACGGCAATGGGGCCCAAAGCGGCGGAGATGGTCGAACGGGCCCGTTCTGCCGGCCATCAGGAGGCCCTGGTCGTGGCCCTGCACGCGCGCGGATGGGCCGAGTACGAGGCCATGCACGACGGGCCCGCCAAGAAGTCTCTGGACGAGGCGGTCCGGTTGGCCTCTCGCCGCGGTCTGCGCGACCGGCTGGGCGAGCTGCTCGTCAGTCGCGCGGCGGTGGACCAGGAGCTCGGCCTGCTCGGTGCAGCACATCGCGACCTGGCTCGGGCCGCCGTGCTGCTGCCGCTGTCGCGGCGGGTCGGCGTGGTGTTCCAGCAGGCCGTGATGGACCACAACGCCGGCCGGCTGCAACCCGCACGCGAGCGCTACGAGCTGCTGCTCGCCGATGAGGGTCTGCCGTCGGACGTGCGCGCCAAGACGGCGAACAACCTCGCCGACGTCACGACGGCCCTCGGCCACCCGGCCGCCGCCGTCCCGTTGGTCGACCTCGCCGAGGAGCTGTCCGAGGCCGCCGGCCCGGTGTACGCCGCCTACATCTCGCAGACCCGCGCCAAGGTCTACGTCCAGGCCGGACTGTACGCACAGGGGCTCAGCGCCTTTGGCGCCGCTCGGGTGCGTTATGAGGAGGCGGGGATGCCGCTGGGGGAGGCGGTGGGGGAGTATGCCGACGCCCTCGCCGACCTGAGGCTGTTGCCGGAGGCGCTGGCGGCGGCCAGAGAAGGAGCGGGTCTGCTGACCGAGACCGGAGCTCGGCTGCTGGCCGCTGAGGCCCAGGTCCGTGTCGCGCGTCTGGAGCTGGTCACGGGGGACAGCGAGGCCGCGCAGACCACCGCCCGCGACGCGGTGGTCGAGCTGCGCCGTCAGCGACGCTCGGCGTGGTCGGCTCGCGCCGGGCTGGTGGAGCAGCTCGCGCTCGGTCTCGCCGCGGACGCCCGGGTCCTGCGGCGTGCCGCGGGCACGCTGGGCGCGGCTGGCCTGGTCGGCGACGCGGTGGAGGCTCATCTGCAGGCGGGGAGGGCGGCCGCCCGAGCCGGTGACACCTCCCGCGCCGTGGCCAGCCTCACCAGCGCGGCCACGCTGTCGCGCACCGCTCCGTTCCTGGTCCGGCTGAGGGGTCAGGTCGCCGTGGCCGAGAAGGCCCAACTGCTGGCCGAGCCGGTCCAGCACGTGGTCAACGCCTGCGGGGTGGGGCTCACCGAGCTGGCCGAGCACCAGGCCGCGCTGCCGTCGGCCGAGCTGCGCGCACTGGCCTCCGGTCACGGGGTCGAGCTGGCGCGGATAGGCCTGCGCGCACTGGTGCCGAGTGCGTCGCCGGCCCGGGTGCTGCAGTGGTTGGAGCGGATGCGGGCCGTCGCGCTCAGCCGGGTCGTCGACGTCTCTGCGCCGGACGGGGAGGAGTACGCACCACTGAGGGCGCTGCATGCAGAAGCCGCCCGCCTGCGCACCTCGCTCGCGGACGGACAGGCCGACGCCGTGGGGGAGCTGCCCCGCGTGGTGTCGGCGATCGCCCGGGAGGAGGGGCGGCTCCGCCGTGCGTCGTGGACTCGCACCGACCGCGCGCCCGGTTCGGCCCGTGTCGGGGTGACCGAGCTGCAGGACGGGCTGGGGCGGCGGGTGCTCGCCGAGTACGCCGAGATCGATGGTGAGCTGGTCGCGGTGGTGGTCTCCGCGCGCAAGGTGGGGATCGTGCAGCTGGGACCGGCACAGCCGGTGACCCGGACGGTCGACGTGCTGACCTTCGCGTTGCGCCGGCTGACGGCGCCGAGCCCGGCCACGCGCGTCGACACGATCCTCGCCACGGCGCACGAGGCCTTGCGGCGGCTCCGCGAGATCCTCGTCGTGCCGCTCGGGGTGTCACCCGACGTCGAGCTGGTTGTCGCTCCGATCGCTGGGCTGCAACGGATTCCGTGGCCGTCTCTCCACGCTGGTCCGGTGTCGGTGACGCCGTCCGCGTCGATCTGGGCCGTCACTGCCGCCGCGCGCGAGCGCAGCGCGCCCGTCGTCCTCGTCGCCGGACCGGACCTGAGCGGCAGCACTGCCGAGGTCCGGCAGATCTCGGCGCTCCACCCGGGCGCACGGATCTTCCGGGCTCCGGCGATCTCGGCGTCCGTCCTTGTGGCCATGGACGGTGCGGGGCTGGTGCACCTGTCCTGCCACGGCCACCTCCGGGCGGACTCCCCGACCTTCTCGTCCTTGCAGATGGACGACGGGCCGCTCACCCTGCACGAGATCCTGTCCGGGGGACGCTCGGCGCCGGACCGAGTGGTGCTCGCTGCCTGTGAGTCGGGCGCCGACGCGAGCTATCCGGGCGACGAGCCGCTCGGGTTCGTGGCCGCCCTGCTGGCGGGCGGTTCGCGTGGCGTCGTGGCGAGCTCGATCCTGGTTCCCGACCGGGCCGCCGTGCCGTTGATGGTCGACCTGCACCGCCACCTGGTCGAAGGGCGCAGCCTGGCGGAGGCCCTCTGCCTCGCCCGGGCCGCCGTCGACCAGGCGGACCCCGCGTCGTTCGTCGCGGGCTGTGCCTTCGCCGCCTATGGCGCCGGCTGACCGGGGTCAGACCAGGCCGATCCGCACCGCCACCGCGACCGCATGGGTGCGGTTGCGCAGCCCGGTTCGAGTGGTGAGTCCGTAGATGACGTTCTTGATGGTGCGCTCGCTGTAGCTGAGGGTGTGCGCCACCTCGCGGGTCGACAGCCCGCGAGCGAGCAGCCGCAGGACGTCGAGCTCGCGGTCGGAGTAGTGCGGGCTGTGGTCGAGCTCGAGCCCGGTGGGGTCGGGTCCGCCCTCGCTCTCGCCCGAGACGGTGGTCGCGGCTGCTGTCGCGGTCGCGGCTGCCATCGGAGTCGCGGCTGCCGCAGCGGTCGTCGCTATGGCCGGCTGGGTCATGGTCAGTCCTTTCTAGGTCAGCACGTGGAAGGAGATCTCGGTGAGCGAGACCTGCCGGGTCGCCTGACCCGGGTAGACGTCGAGGACGGTCATCGTGACGGTGACCGCGTTCGTGGCGTTCACCGGATAGGTGCGGAACTCGTCGGTGTCGCCGACCTCAAGGCGCGCAGTGGTCGTCTTCCCGCCCGCGTCCGTTGCGTCGATCTGCACCGTGCGCAGTCGTGAGGATCGAGCGAACTGCTGCCCGGGCGCGCCGTTGACGATGCCCACCAGGGACAGGTCCGTCGGGGCCGCGAAGTCGACGGTCACCGTGGTGCCGACCGGGTCCACGCCCTTGCGCCCCATCCAGTACGTCGAGAGGTTCTGGTCGACGGCGCTGAGAGCGCGGTGGCCCTTGGCCGAGGAGCTGGACGCAGCGGCCGCAGGCTTGACGTCGACCTGCTCGGGGGCGAACGAGTGCTTGACGGAGGCATAGGTGTGAAAGAGCCACGTCGTGGCCGTGGCGCGCATCGGCGAGAGCCCGAATCCACACAGCGACAACACCATCAGTGGGATGGCCACACGGCCCAGCCCGATCCGGGTGGGCATCCGGGGCGACCAGCGGCGGCGGCGCTCACGGGCCGCGTGCCGGTTCCAGGAGGTCGGCCGATCGCCGGCTGCGGAAGGGCGACCCCGCCGGGTCACGGCGCGCCACGGCGTCCGGACGAAGCGGTCGACCCAGCCGGGTCGCTCGTCGACCTGCGCCTCCAGGGCAGCACCACAGGTGCGGCAGAACCGTCGGTGGTCGGTGTTGCCCGCACCGCACGACCCGCAGTACTGGCTGGCCGGGACCATCGTCACCGCACGTCGTGGAGCGGGGCGCGTGGCTTCCTCCTGCGGCGTCTGGTGGTCGAGCGTGGTGGGAACGCCTGCGGCGGTGACCGGGACCAGCGAGGCGTCCCGTAGGACCGTGGCGCCCGAACGGGGTGCGGCGACCGCGTTCGGGACCGCAGTGCCCTCCCACTCCAGAAAGGCGCTGCACGACGCGCAGAACGTGTCGCCCGGGCTGTTGGCCGCGCCGCATCCAGCGCAGGTGATGATCATGGCTCCTCCTGGTGTCCGGCCCGTTGGGGCATGGGGTTGGCCGGCTCCGCGGTCGCGGGATCGGCGGGCGTGGGGTCGGGTGGCGGGTCGGGATCCTCGATCCGGAGCGTCACGTCCAGGTGGGCGGGAGCGACCTGCTGGAGCACCCGGTTGACGGCAGCGCGGTCGCAGGGACCGTGGACCACCACCTCGACGTGCTGTGCGGCCGGAGCTGGGAACTCGCCGCCGGGCGCGCTGCTCACCTGTACCGATCCGGGGTCGACCACGTCGACGAGGTGTCCGGTCAGACCCGACAGCTCCTCGACGAGCGCGTCACGGGTCCCTCGTCGCGCCGCCAGGTGGGCCGAGGCCTTGGCCCGCGCGCGCAGCCGGTCGTCGGCCAGGTCGTCAGGACCCGAGGCCGAGACCCAGTGGGCGAGCCACCTCACGAAGTCGGCCGGTGCGGTGTCCGGGTCGAGATAGGCGAAGAAGTTGTCGAAGGCCGAGAGCGGCGCAGCGAGAACGATGTCCAGGGCGTCGACCAGCCGCATCGCGTAGTCGTCGTCGGTGAAGATCCTCGGGAGCCTCGCCGCGATCGGTGACCCCGTGCGCGGACCAGCGCCCAGGTCCGGCACTAGTCCACGCACGGGGTCACCCTCACCTGGTGGTCATAGCCGAACACCAGGGCTGTCGGCTCGACAGCGACCGTGCGGCTCGCCTCGCCGCGGGTACCGGTCGCGGGGTCTGCCGGGAACAGGCGGAGGTCCTCGACGACGTCCACCCCATGGACTCGCTGGAGCACCGCATACACCTCGCCGTACTGCACGGCCCTCCCGAAGTCCCATCCCGTTCCTGCGTCACCGCCGTGCACCGGGTCGTGGTGGCGATAGAGAGCCTCCCTCGCGGCCGAGCGGACGGAGCCCAGGTCGAAGCCCGGCAGGGCGCGCAGGTGGACCACGACCGTGAGTCCTCGATAGTGCGGTGGTTCGACCCGGACCTGCGCGCCGATCATCCGGCGCCGCTCGAGCGCCCTGCCGACTCGCTCCAGGACCTCCTCGGTGGGCTGCAGGTCCTCGAAGCGCCGGCGTCCGCCGTCGCTTCCGCCGGCAGGCACGAGCAGGACGCGGACACGCGCCCGCTCGTCCGGGACGCAACGGACGCGCGCGAGCTCCGGCGCTGCGCGCATCGCGATCTGCTCGTAGTCCTCGCGGGTGACCGCCCGGTGGGTGGCCCGCAGCTCGAGCGGTCCGCGGACCTTGGCGTTCTCCAGGTCCTCGGCGTCGCGGCCACCGCGCGCTGCGGACCGGTTGTCGACGCGGGTGACATAGGGGATCGAGGACCGGATCACCACGAGGCGGCTCGGTCCGACGTTGCCGGCACCCCCACCCCCGGTGCGGTACTCGTGGAGGCGGATGGTGGCGCCGCGCCCGGGCACGGCGCCGTACTGGCGGACCGAACCGTCCTCGAGCCGGACCCTGGGGCCGAGCTGGATGACGCCCATCACCGGGTCGAGGACGAAGTGCCGGTCGCGCGGTCCGCTGTCCGCGAACGAGGAGACCTCCGTCCACGCCTGCCACCCCTCGTCCTCGTCGGACACCTCCAGCACCAGCGGCGTCTCGGGCGGCAGGACCGGGGTGAACCGCGTGGTCAGGCGCTGTCCCGGCAGTCCCTCCGCGGTGCCGACCACCTCCTCGCGCACCAGGCGGGCGTGGACGGCGTCGACCGTCCCGCCGACCGTGAACACCTGGGCGTCGTGCAGCCGGGGCGAGGTGCTGTACTGCGTTGCGCCCGCCGGAGGTGGGGTGACCCGAGCGCGGATCCAGCCGGCACGGTGACTGCCGATCACTGACGCCTGGTGCTCGGAGGGGAGATGGAGGACGACGTCGCCGGCCGTGTTGAGCGCGCTGGTCTCGTCGCGTTCGACGACGCAGCGGTGCCATCCGTTCGGCGTCCACGCCTCCCACTGCAGCGGCGGGGCGTCGGGATCCACGCCGAGGCCCTCGATCCGGCAGTCCAACCGGAGCGCCACGACGCAGGACGGAGCGGGGTCGGACAGCCCGAACAGGATGCTGTCGTCCGGTTGCGGCACGGCGGAGAAGCAGCGGACCCACGGCCCGCCGCCCAGCTCCTGGGTGTGGTCGGCGAGGTTGCCCTGGCCGTTCTGGGTGCAGAGCCCGATCAGCCGGGTCGGCACGATGTCGAGCTGTCCGGTCGTGCTGAACACGACCGGCTCGGTCTCCGCGCTGCGCCGCGTGGCGACCTCGGACCCGCCCGGCACCCGGACAGCGTCACGTTGTGGAGCCGACAGCCAGAAGGTCACCGGCGTGCGGGCTGCCGTGGCCGGGAACAGTCGGACCCCGATCAGCTCGAGAAACTTCACGTAGTGCAGGTCGGGCACCCGGTTCAACCGGTACACGACCTGGTCGGCAATCGACGCGAACGCCTCGATCAGGGTCACGCCGGGGTCGGACACGTTGTGGTCGGTCCACTCGGGACAGCGCAGCTGCACCATCCGCTTGGCGTCGTCCACGAAGTCCTGGAACCGCCGGTCGTCGAGGTTCGGCACAGGCAGCGTCATCACTCGTGCTCCGGGATCGAATAGAAGGGGAAGACAAGGTTGCGGTGGTCGTTGGTCGCCCGGACGAGGTAGCCCACGTCGACCAGCAGGGTCGACGCCTGGTCGGCGGCGGGCTCGACGTCGACACGGACCACCTCGATGCGGGGCACCCAGCGGGTCAACGCCGTTCGCACCTCGTGGCCCACTGCGCCGGTCAGCGCCTCGTCGAGGACCGAGAACGCCAGGGCGTGGACCCCGCATCCGAACTCGGGTCGCATCGGGCGCTCGCCGGGCGCGGTCTCCAGGACGAGGCGCATGGCCTGCTCCACGTTGTTGGTGCCGGTGACCATCGCGGTCCCGCCCGACGGGGTGACCCCCATCGGGAAGGCCCAGCCGCGACCGACGAACTCCGGATCGGTACCCATGTCAGCCTCCGACCTGGACGGTGCCGGCCGAGCCGGCCAGGGTGGCGCCCGGCAGGCCGCACGCCGTGCACGGGTCCCCAGCGCGAGCGACCGGGATGCCGCCGGCCAGGACACTGGTGCTGCCCTGCACGACGACGCCGGTCTGGGTGGGTGGCGCCAGGTGCGGGTCGGCGGGGTGCAGCCCGACGTGGGGCGGTGTGCACAGACCCTGGGACCCGGCGACGACCAGCGGCTTGCCCGCAGCCTGGACGGTCGCGCAGGTTCCGGTCGTGACCGGCGCGCTGAACGGCATCGGCGGTCCGGGCTGGGGTGCCCCGGACGCCGGGTTCGGGATCTGGTGGATCGAGCAGGTGGCCGTGATCTGGTCACCCTGGACCGCCGCTGGTGCTCCCGGCATCGTCTGCTCCTGTCAGTTGAGTGTGATGAGGCCGGCGCTGACCTCGACCTTGGGTCCACCGTCGATCGACACCCCGCCGCGCCCCTTGAGGGTGAGCGTGCTCCCGGCGTCCACGGTGATGGATCCGTCGCTGGTGACGCTGACATCGCTGGAACCGGTGATGGTGACCGATCCGCCGGAGCTGATCGAGATGGTGGTGTCGTTCTGCTTCAGGGAGATTCGCAACGAGTCGTCACCGCTCAACAGCGCGACGCCGTTGCGGCTCGTGTCGTCGAGGAACACCAGGCGGTGGCCCTCCTTGGAGATGAACCCGCGGCGCTTCACGGCTCCCGTCCCCGCGTCCACCAGCCCGTCGCCCAGACGCGGGCTGTCGACCCCGTTGTAGAGGCTGCCGACGACGTAGGGACGGCGGACGTCGCCGTGCTCGAACGCCACCAGTACCTCGTCACCGACCTCGGGCAGCCACACCGCCCCGCGGTCTGCCCCCGCACCCATCTGGGTCGTCCGGGCCCACCAGCTCTCGTAGTCCTCGGACAGCCACGGGAAGGTGACCTTGACCCGGCAGCTCTCGTCGGGGTCGTTGACGTCGGTGACGATGGCGGGAACCACGCCGGGCACCGCCCCGGTCGACCCCGGCCCTGCGGTGAGGCGCAGCAGCGAGCGGTCGTGCCGCCCGCTGACGCCCAGGTCGGTGCGGTATCCGAGCTCGTCGTAGACGTGCTGGGCCGACGTCAGGGTGTACCGCCCGTCGAACGGCCAGCCGGCGTGACCGACGGACACGGCCACGCCCGCGCGCAGGCGGGGGTCCCCGACCGCGGTTCCCTCGGCCTCGGCATGGACGCTGGCGATGTGCTCCGCATGTGCCCCGGCCACCGCATCGGCCTCGGCCTGCGAGGTGACCGGACAGTTCACCCGGACGTCCTCGACAGCACCGAACGTCCTCGCGAGCGCTGCGGGCGTCACGTCGAGCTCGGCTGCGGTCGTCGCGGCGTCGACCCGCCCGATGATCGAGCTCTTCGAGGTCGGGTCCCAGCCGCGGACGGTCACCTGACCGACCTGCGCCCCTGCGGTCACGCGGGGCCGGAACGACAGGAGGTTCGTGCCCACCTTGAGCTGGAGGGGAAGCGGCTGGTCGTCGAGCGCGAGCGAAGGTGCCGGTGCCTCGGCCGACCGGGTCGGTCGCTGCCAGTGGAGGCGGCCGGACTGCATGAACACGTCGTGTCCGGTCTCTCGGGCCCGACTGGTCAGGAACTCCCAGTCGGTCAGGTTGACCTGGGAGAGGTGCTCGTGGGCAGTCGCCGACGAGTCGACCCGGCCGACGTCGACTCCCGCGCGGGCGGCCAGCTGACGGACGACGTCGGCGTCGGTGACGTCGTTGTACGTGGCGGTGCGACGCCCACGTCCGAGGCGGTGGGACAGGTCGTACCCGCGCAGTACCGCCAGCGACCCGTGGGGGCCGAGATCCCGCTCCAGGGCTGTGATCTCGGCCTGCACCAGCTCGGTCTGGGCGCCGTCGCCCACCTGGGTGGCGCTCACCACCACGGTGCTGCCGATCCGCACTCCCAGACGGGTGAAGACGTCGTGGCCGTGGTCGCGCAGGGTCACCTCCACCAGGTCCGGTCGGTGGAGCGAGGTGTCGATCACCACGCGCACCACGAGCGCGGCGATCTCCTCGCTGATCCGCGAACCGTCGAGCACAAGGACGGGCTGGGCCCCGTAGGCCCGGTCAACCATGACGACCGTCCAGCGCTCGCGCCTCACCCAGCGGTGGCACCAGCAGGGCCCGGCCCGCCGGGATCCGACCGGGGTCGTCGATGCCGTTGGCCACGGCGACGGCTCGCCAGAGGGCGGGATCGCCATACTCCCGCATCGCCAGGTGCGGCAGCCCGTCGGCCGCCTCCAGGAGTACCCGTCGTCGTCCCGCCGGACCACCGGAGGTCGGGTTGGTCCGGCCGGGCTCGGTGGTGAACTCCGTCATGCGCAGGTTGACCTTGGCGCGGATGGGCGTCCCGTTGGGCGCGAACATCGTGTGGTCGACCCGGATCTTGGTGATGTACAAGGGGCCCCAGCGGAATCCGCCCCACTTCAGCACGAGCAGCGGCGGTGCCGGCTTGTCCCCGGCGCGCGACGCCGGTGTCGAGCGGGTCCAGTTCACCAGCTGGATCAGTGCCTCCGGAACCGAGCGGGTCGGCTTGTCGACCGCATCCAGCACGACATCCATGGTGTAGGTCACGGGCTCGGCGCCGACGAACTGCGGCTCGCCCGGTCCTTGGGAGCCGCGGACCGGCGTCTGGCGCCAGCTCGCTCCCGTGCGCATGGTGAGGGTCGCCGGGTTGTAGTGCAGCCGGAGCGGGCCCGACGACCCGCTGACCGGCGTCAGCTCCGCGTGGTCCAGGCGCCCGATCACGCTGGGCCCCCGATGAACCCGTTGTGCGCCAGCTCGATGGTCTCGATGGCCGCGGTCGACGCGGTCGCGGAGAACTTCGGACCGGAGTACCTCACCGGCCACACCCCCTGCAGGACCCAGTCGGCGACGGGCCGGGAGTTGCCGTCGAGGGCGATGACCGTCGCGGTGGTCCGGACCAGGCTGGTGCGGACCTGGCTGAACCAGGCGGCCAGCAGCCGGCTCTGGGCGTCTACCTGCCGGCTGATCCTCACGTTGGAGTACGACACCCCAGCCGGCAGGCGGTGGGTGTGGTCGTTGTTGCCGCCCTCGCTGAACTCATAGACCTGGTACTGCGCGTCCAGACCCTCGCACGCGGTGATGTTGCCGAACGGGATTGAACCCAGCTCGACGGAGAACCGCAGCGCGAGCGCAGGCTCATGGGGGTCAGTCATGAAGACTAGAGATCGGTCTGGTCGGTGCAGATACATCGGAGGAGGCAGGCGGTGCCTACCGGTCACTCGGTGAGGCTGGCGGAGCGTTCCCGGTCGACCAGCAGGTCGTGGCGAAGTCGGCTGAGCACCTGTTCGTACACCTGGGGCGGCATCACGTCCGTCGCTGCCGCGCCCGACCAGGGGTCTTCTTCAGAGGTCCGGAGCTGGTCGACCGCGTCCGCCTCCGCGGCCGCCGATGAGCTGTCGGGGTCGGGTTCGGTGAACGGGTCGGCTTCGGGCCAGAACTGTTCTGGCACAGGGGAGGTCGCGTCGGGCCAGGGCGGACCGACGAAGTCGGAGCCTCCGTCCGGACCGTGGTGGTCAGCAGGGCCGAACCCTTCTGCGGGCTGGAGGAGGTGGGCCGCACCGACAGCAGCAGCGAAGGCCGCCAGACCTCGCACTGCTGGGGGTTCGCCCCCGCGCTCTCCCGATCGTCTCGGCGCCCCGATCCGGAAGCCCCGCTGGACCGGCGGCAGGTCGGGGGGGTCCGACCGGTCGGGACCCGCGTCGCCCGGTGGCCGGGATGTCCTCATCTCCGGCCCGAACTCGGGTCGACGGGCGGTCGTCGGGCTCGGGGTCTGCGAGGGGCCGGGCCAGCCGTGGTCGCTGGACGGGGAGCTGGGCTCGGGCCGGCCGTGGTCCTCGAGCTCCGAACCGGGCTCCGGAGGCTGAGGGCGCAGGGCGGGTACCCGATCGGGCTCGACGTGTTCGACGTGTTCGACGGGCTCGGCGGGGTCGATGGGCCTGATGGGCCTGCCAGAGGTCGAGCGGTCGCCGGTGGTGGCGACCTCGTTGCCGCGCGGCCCCGTCGGGTCGTCGTGCCGGCGGTCCTGGTCGGTGGTGTCGACGATGGCGCTGGGAACTCTGCTGGGGCGCAGCGACGCCGGGTCGGGAGGTGGGTCGTCGTCGGGCTGGGTTCCTCCGGTCGACGACTCGGCCGGCAGGGACGCGGGCCAGACCACCCGACGTGGGCCGGCGACGGCTGGGAGGCTCGGGGCGGGGGATCCGGGGACGGACGGCTCGGCCAGCCCGGATCGCGGGTGCCCCGCTGACCGGTCGGCGGGGAGGTCGACGGGACGGCGCACCTGCGAGCCGCTGGAGAACCACGCGGGAACGGCTGACGGGGGCGCGTCGCGATCTTCGCTCGCGTCCGGCCGTGCACCGAGATCCGACGGCTCGCTCGTGAGCGGCCCGGGTGCGGCGGCCCTCGGGGTCGGGCTGCCACTCGGCCTGCCGCGCCGGGACGACACCAGGGGCGCGTCCTGCCAGGTCGACCGCACCGAGCGGGTGCGCGCGACCGGTGCTGGCTGATCGGTGTCCCGGCGATGGGGGCGAACGTCGCCGGCTCCCGAGTCTCCATCCGGCTCGGTGGCTTGCCCGGTGGTTTGCGGGGTGGTTGTCGCGGTGGTCGGCTCGGTGGACTTCGCGCTGGGCGACACGCGGCGCGGCGCGGTGGGCGGCGCGGTGGGCGGCGCCCAAACTGGTCCGGGCCGAGCGGGTGATGCGGCACCGCTGCGGTCCGGTGCGTGGTTGGCTGGTCCCCGATCGGACGCGCCGAGGTCGGTCACTGCCGGCCCCTCGGGCGACGTCGGCCCAGAGGTGCTCGACCCCAGCTCGGGGCGGCCGCTGGACGCTCCGTCCGGAGCAGGGGCCGCGTCGCCGCGGACAGCGGCGCGTGACGCCGTCGGATCGTGGGTAGCGGGTTCGTCGGGGCGGCTCCTGGCGGTTGGCCGCCCCAGCGAATCCGGCGAACGGGACTGTCCCCCAGCCGCCTTCGCGGTTGGCATCCCGTGATCACGGTGATCGGGGGCGGCCACGGGCGGCACCGGCCAGAGCAGGGCGGGCGCGTCGCCGTACCCGGGTCTGGGTGCAGCGACGTCGAGCGGAACGCGGGCAGCGGGCGCGTCGGGGTGGAGGCGGTGGCCGAGGCTGCCCAGTGCAGGGGGCACCTGCCACCGGGTGGCCAGGGTGCGCACGAACTCCGCAGGCTCTGCCGCGGTGGTCAGCGGGGTGCCAGCGGTCGTCTCGAGAGGGGCCAGTGATCGCCACGCCCCGCGCGGTCGCTCGCGGGACTCGGACGGGGGCACCTGCTCAGCGGGACGACGCCACGGCCAGCGCACGGCTCAGCTCCCGTCGGCGGACTGGACCATGGCACCGATCTCGCGGACGAACCGCCGCCGGTCAGCATGCTCGAGATCCACGATGTCCGGCCACGACCAGTGGAAGTGATAGGCGACGTACGCGATCTCGGCGTGGAGCTGGTCGGCCGCGTACGTCATGATTCCCCCGGGCGGCTCCCGGCGAGGTCGACCTCGAAGGAGTGGCTGCACCCCGGGCACTGCACGCTCGCTCGCGTGCCGCCCTCGGAGTTGACCCGACGGTAGTGCTGCTGGAGGAACGCCAGGTCGGTCGCGAACATGCCTTCGACCACACCGGGGTTCAGCTCGGACAGCGAGCCCAGTGAAGTGATCACGCGGCTCAGGAGCAGGACCGTGAGATAGGCCTCGTTGTCGCGGACCCGCGGGTCGCGCAGGGGAGCGATCTCGTCCCGTGCGGTCGCCAGGCGCATGGTCCCCTCGCGGTGCACCTGACCCGCTGCGTCGACGTATCCGCGCGGGAGGGTGAAGGGGAAGGTGGTGACCAGCCCCTCGGTCGCGGTGCTCATGCCCACACCTGGCCCATCAGCCGACCTCCAGCATCTCGTGGGTGATCGTGACCGTCTCGAGCAGCACCGTGTCGCTGGCCGCCTGCAGCTTGCCGATCTCCACGCGACACGGCCAGCCCTGCTTGAAGTTGAACCGGCTGACCTCACCGTGGGAGTAGTCGAACAGCACGATCGACCCGTCCTTGCGAGCGCTGTCGATCTGGCCGTCCTGCACCTGCTTGATCCAGGTCCAGAACGCCGCGTCACTGACCTTGCCGCGCGAGCAGACGATGTTCTCGAAGCGCACCGCGCCCGGGAGCTTCTTCATGATGGGCTGCGCGCCGAGGTTGTTCGACCGGTGCTCGATGACACCGACCGAGATCGACAGACCGTCGACTTCCTTGAACTGCGCGATGGTGATTCCCTGGATCTCCACGTGGAACGCATACGTGGCGATCGGGTCGATGCCGATGGGCATGACTGCTCCTTATTCGCTGACTGCGGACGCGCCGCTGGGAAGTTGGGCCAGACGGAAGACGACGAACTCCGCGGGCTTGACGGGGGCGATGCCGATCTCGCAGACCACCTGGCCGGCCTCGATGACCGCCTCCGGGTTGGTCTCGTCGTCGCACTTGACGTAGAACGCCTGCTCGGCGGTCGCGCCGAACAGCGCGCCGTCGAGCCAGCACGCATACAGGAAGGTCCGGATGCTCCGCTTGGTGCGACCCCAGAGGTCCATGTCGTTGGGCTCGAAGACCACCCAGCTCGTCCCGGCGAGGATCGACCCCTCGACGTAGTTGAACAGCCGCCGGACGTTGATGTAGCGCCAGGCAGGATCGCTGGACAGGGTGCGTGCTCCCCAGATGCGGATCCCCAGGCCGGGGAACGCGCGGATGCAGTTGACCGCGGAGGGGTTGAGCAGGTCGTGCTCGAACCGGGTGATGTTGGTCTCGAGGTCGATGACGCCACGGACGACCTCGTTGGCGGGCGCCTTGTGCACACCACGCTCGGCGTCGCTGCGGGCCCAGACGCCGGCCACGTGGCCGGACGGAGGGATCGCCAACGTCGATCCCGAGCCCGGGTCGAGCACCTTGACCCACGGCCAGTACATGGCCGCGAACTTGGAGTCGTAGCCGGCGATGTTCAGGCGCCAGTCGCGCACGTCCTGGGCGTCGAGACCGGGCGGGGTGTCGATGATCGCCATCCGGTCGCCCATCCGCTCGCAGTGGCCGATCACGGCGGTCTGGATGCCCTTGACCTGGTCGAGCGTGAGGTGACCCCGCTGGAACTCCGACATCAGGTCGGGCAGGCACACCATGGTCACGGTGTCGATCTGCTCGAGCCCGGCGAAGCCAGTGCGGTCCCGTGCGTCGCCGATGTACTCGCGGGGCTCGACCTGCGCGCTCTGCTGGAGCCCGCCACCGGTCAGGACCACCTGCGCGGCTGCTGGCCGCTCGATGGCGGCGCCCTTGCGCGCCTCGTGCTCGCTCAGCCGGATCAACGTCGACTGCTCGTTGACGATGGTCAGCACGTTGTTGCGCTGTCGCCGGCTCGTGGTCAGCCCGTCGAAGCGCTCGTGCTGGTCGGCGTGGCGGATCTCCACCGTGAAGGTCTCGCCGCTCTCCTCGCCGTCGGGGTGGTGGATCTCGACGGTGGTGCCCTCCCCGTCGCTCGCCGGCAGCGCCGACGTCACCGTGTATGTCTCGACCGGGTGGTCGCCACCGGAGACCAGCTCGGCCCGGGCGACCGACACCGGTGCGTTCTCGGTGCTCGCGCCCACCCGCACGATGTATGCGGCCCCACCGCCGTTGTTGAAGTAGGCGTACACCGAGTGGGCGAGGAAGCAGCCCGGGGTGAAGCCGCCGAAGGTGGACGTGAACTGGGTCCAGTTGGTCACCAGCGTCGGGCGGTGGGTCGGACCCTGGGCGGCGAGGCCGACGAACGCGGCCACGGCCGTGCCCACTCCCTCGACGGGTCGGGTGGACGGTTGCATCTCCTCGACATAGACGCCGGGCGACAGGTAGTTCGGCATGGGTCCCTCTCTCGGGTGGTGCTGGAGTCTGCCGGGGGTGGCCGCGGCGTCGCTGCGCCGGTTGCTCGACAGAGCCGTCGGCGCTCGGCGTGGATACCGCTGGGGGAGTGCCCTTCTGGGCACTCCGATACGTCACTCAGCCGGCGGGAGGGGGCGCAGCGGCGGGCGTCGGAGCAGGCGGGTCGGCGGCGAGCGGGGCGGCGGGCGGGGTAGCGGGAGCGGCGGCGGCGGGCGGGGCAGCGGGAGCGGCGGCTGCGGGCGGGGCAGCGGGAGCGGCGGGCGGGCCGCCGGCCAGCATCATCGCGGCCCGTGCCTGGGCGTTGGCGAGCGCGGCCTGCGCCTGGGCGGCCTGCACGATGGCCTGTCGGAGCGCGACGACCGGGTGCTGGGCGGCAGCGTTGCCTGCCGCCGGTCCCGCGGCACCGGCGGCCTGACGCACGCCCGGGTTGCCCGCTGGGGCACCGCTCGGGCCGGGTGGGGTCCCCGGGCCTGCGGCCGCCACCGCCCGCGCGAGCTGTTCACGCTGCTGGGCCGGGTTCGCCCCGGGGCCGGAACCGGCTGAAGGGACTCCGGAGCTCGGCGCCGGCGTCCCCGGTGACCGCCCGGGTACGGTCTCGGCCTGCCCTCCCGCGCCGCTCATCCGCAGGTCCATCGGTGCGGTGACGGCAGGTGCGGTGGGGACGGCGACCCGGCTCGGCAGGGGCACGGTCACCGAGAGCTCGAGCTGGAGCTTCAGGTCTCCGCCGAACTGGCCGGGCATCATGCGCTTGCCACCCGCGGCCGCGTTGAGGTGCCAGAGCCCGAGCTCGTGGTACTCCTCGGGCACCAAAGCCGCTGGCATGACGTCGAACCGGGCAAGGCCGGCCAGAAGCACTGCCACCACCTGGTGCTCGAGGGAGGGGTCGGGCAGACCCCACACCGACACCAGGTAGTGGAGGTCGAACCGCTGGGCCGGGGCGCGCCGCCCGACGATCCGGCCCGTGTCGTCGAGCACCGGCTCGTGCATCACCTCACGCCGGACCACGTTCTCGCGGACGTCGTACAGGAACAGGTTGACCGTCGGGCCTCGCGCGGCGGCCAACCACCCCCGGTTGGGGGCGTCGAGGACCACCGCGATGTCCGGGGTCCCCAGCACCTCGTCCCGCAGCAGCCGCACCAGCGCAGCGTCAACGTCCTGGATCATGGGTTACCTCGTCCTCGGGTCACTCGGCGGAGTCGCCAACACGAGGTGCCCAGCGGCTGGCCTGATACCGGCCGCCCGAAGCCGGCTGTCCGTCAGGAGCGCGCCCCTGACTGCTCCGCGGCGCCACCGACAGGCCGCCGACCTATCGCGTGAGGACCCGGGCGATCGCCTGGGTCCTCAGGTGCCAGATCTAGGTCTGGGTGGTGCGCCATCAGGGACTCGAAGCAACCCTTCGTGCGTCCGCTTGCCACTATGAGGGTCGGCATGGCCGAAGCAGTCAACGGCGCCATGGAACCCCCACCGCCACGTGTCCCCCACACTCGTATCTACAACCAAGGGGATGGCTCGACTACGGCCGCCGCCTCGCGAAGGCGGCGTCGAACGCCTGCTGCGGCGGCTCGAACACGAGGTCCGCGACGAAGCGTCGCGCCTCCTCCGCCCCGACCAGTCGGTCCATTCCGGCGTCCTCCCATTCGATCGACAGCGGCCCGTCGTAGCCGATCGTGTTGAGCATCCGGAAGCAGTCCTCCCACGGCACGTCGCCGTGCCCGGTCGAGACGAAGTCCCAGCCACGGCGTGGGTCGGCCCACGGCAGGTGAGAGCCGAGCACGCCGCGTCGGCCGTTGCCGGTCCGCAGCCGGGCGTCCTTGCAGTCGACGTGGTAGATCCGGTCGCGGAAGTCCCAGATGAACATCACTGGGTCCAGGCCCTGCCAGACGAAGTGGCTCGGGTCCCAGTTGAGCCCGAACGCCGACCGGTGTCCGATCGCCTCCAGCGCGCGCTCGGTCGTGTAGTAGTCGTAGGCGATCTCGCTCGGGTGCACCTCGTGCGCGAAGCGCACCCCCTCCTCGTCGAAGACGTCGAGGATCGGGTTCCACCGGTCCGCGAAGTCCTCATATGCCGCGTCGATGAGCTCCTGTGAGACGGGCGGAAACATCGCGACGTACTTCCATGCTGCCGACCCGGTGAAGCCGACGACGGTGTCGACGCCGAGTCGGCGAGCCGTCCGGGCGGTGTCTTTGAGCACCTGGGCCGCACGCTGGCGCACACCCTCGGGGTCGCCGTCACCCCACACGGCCGGGTCCAGCATGTCGCGGTGCCGGACGTCGATCGGGTCGTCGCAGACCGCCTGGCCGGTGAGGTGGTTGGAGATGGCGTAGACCTGCAGCCCGTGCCGGTCCAGCACCTCCCGGCGACTCCGCACATAGTCGTCGTCGACCGCGGCGCGGGTGACGTCGAGGTGGTCGCCCCAGCACGCGATCTCGAGCCCGTCGTAGCCCCAGCCCGCAGCCAGCCGGGCGACCTCCTCGAAGGGGAGGTCCGCCCATTGGCCGGTGAAGAGGGTGATGGGGCGCGGCATGTGTCAGTCCCAGCCGAACTTGGCGTACGTGTCGACGTTGTCCTTGGTCACCAGGACGGAGTCGATGAGCATCTGGCTCGGCACGGGCAGCCCGGCCAGATCCGTCGGAGTCCTGTCCTGAGCGATGAGGCGCGCCAACGCCACGGCCGTGCCTGAGATTGCCGGCGTGAAGGTGATGTCGGCCTCGATCCGTGCGTCTCCCTTCTTGATGTGCTCAAGCATGGTGTTGCTGCAGGCCGTGCCCACGATGAAGAACTCCTCGCGGTTCGCCTGTGCCGCAGCGGCTTCGGACCCGATGTTCTGGTCGTCGTCGTGGTTGAACACGGCGTCCAGCCGGGGGGCGGCAGCGAGCAGGTTGGCCATCGCCTGTTGTCCGGACTGCACGGTGAACTGTGCGTTCACGGTCCGGCTGACCTTCAGACCGTAGTTGGCCAGCGCATCCTTGAACCCCTGCGAGCGCTCCTGGGTGAGGGTGAGTGTCTGGATGCCGGTGATCTCGCCGATGATGGCGTCGGACTTGCCCTTGAGCTTCTCGCCGATGTAGGTCCCGGCATTGAAGCCGACCTTGTAGTTGTCACCGGCGAGGAACAGTCGGTAGGCGCTGCGGTCGTTGAACTGACGGTCGAGGTTGATGACCGGGATGCCGGCCTTGGTCGCCTCCTTGGCGATGCCGGTCAGCTGGTCACCGTCCTGAGGGAAGATGATGAGCGCGTCGGGCTTGTCGGCGATCGCCGTCTGGACGGCTGCGATCTGCGATGGGGCGTCGGCCGCCGCCTCGAGGACGACGAACGTGACGTCCTGGTAGGAGTCGGCCTGCTTCTTGGCGAAAGAGTTGACCGCTGCGATGAAGCCGTGGTCGGCGGCCGGGCCGGAGAACGTGATCTTCACCTGCTTGCCCGGCTCGGTGTTGCCGCCGCCGACGGCCACGCTCGTGTTGTTGCTGGTCTTGGCAGCGCTGGGCGTGTTGGACGTGCATCCGGCGACAAGGCCGGCAACGGCCGCTACACCGCCACCCACCATCAGGCGACGGCGAGACAGGTCGAACGTCTCGTGCGGGGGCTGGTTCACTTTTCCTCCAGGTGTGACGGGGTGGAGCTCTGACTGGGGACCGAGGTTCGCCGAAGCAGGTGTCCGACCCGGAACTGCTGGATGAGGACCGCGGCGACGATGATGACGCCCTGGGCGATGAGCTGATACTCGATCGCGAGGTTGTTCACGATGAACAGGTTGGTGATCGAGGTGAAGACGAGGACGCCGAGGACCGAGCCGACGATCGTGCCCCGGCCGCCGGTGAGCACCGTGCCACCGATGATCACAGCCGCAATGGCCTGCAGCTCATAAAGGTTGCCGTGGTCGGACGAGCCGGCGTTGGACTGGGCGGTGACCATGATCCCGGCGATCCCGCAGCAGATCCCGGACAGTGTGTAGATGTAGACCTGGGTCCGGTGGACGCTGATGCCGGCCAACCGGGCCGCCTCCGGATTTCCTCCGATCGCGGCGGTGCGCCGACCGAACGTCGTCCGGTTGAGCAGCACCCAGCCGACAGCGGCCACAGCAGCAAAGATCAGGACGAGCAACGGGACGCCGACGATCTGCTTCTGGGCGATGTCGGTGATCGTGCTGACCTTGACCACCTGGGTCTGTTTGCCCGAGATCTTCTGGGCCAGCCCGCGCGCCGCCACCATCATCGCCAGAGTCGCGATGAACGGCGCGAGCCGACCGAAGGCGATGAGCACCCCATTGATCAGACCGGTCACGGCTCCCACGGCAAGCGCCGCGAAGACCATCACCCACGGGCCGTACTCCTGGGTCGCGACCGTCGTGCTCCAGACGCTGGCGAGGGCGAGCAGGGCGCCGACGGACAGGTCGATGCCGGCGCTGATGATGACGAAGGTCATGCCGATGGCGATGACGCCGATGCTCGAGGCCAGAGTGAGCACGGTCCGCTCGTTGCTCCAGAGCCGGTCGGCGTGCAGGAAGATGTCGGGTCGGCTCCAGGCTCCGATGGCGAAGAGGACGAGCAGGACCGCGACGAGCCCGAGGTTTCGGCGCACCGGCTCGCTCGAGTCGCCGCGGAACCACTGCCGCAGGCCCGACGGGCTCCTTGGGTTCGGCGTCGTCTCGCTCAGAGTTGGCGTGTCGCTCACGGTTCTTCCCCTTCCAGGAGGCTGCCTGACATCACCAGGTCGAGCACGGTGGCCTCGTTGAGGTCCTCCGCGGGTCCCTCGTGCACGATGTGGCCCTCGCGCATGACGACGACTCGGTCAGCGAGACCGAGCACCTCGGGAACCTCGCTAGAGACCATCAGCACGCCGAGGCCGTCATCAGCGAGCCCGCGAATGACCCGGTAGAGATCCGCACGGGCTCCCACATCGACCCCGCGGGTCGGCTCGTCGAGCAGGAGCAGCCTGGTGCCCTTGTTGTCTTCTGCCTGTCCCGGCCGCAGCAGCCAGCGGCCGAGCACCACCTTCTGCTGGTTGCCGCCGGACAGCGTCTTCACCGGCCGGGTGACGTCGGGGGGCTGCAGCGCCAGCGCCGCGGTCACCTCGGCTGCGGCGGACTCCTCTGCCGAGGCGCGAGTGAACCCGGCGGTGGCGAACCGGGCGAACGTCGACAGGGTGGCGTTGCGATAGATCCGGTCCTCCAGGATCAGCGCCTGGCTCTTGCGCTCCTCGGGGGCCAGCCCGATCCCACGACGGACCGCCGTGCCGACGCGCCCCGACGGAAGTACCCGGCCCTCGAGCTTCACCACGCCCTCGTCGGCAGGCCGTGCTCCATAGATCGTCTCCAGGACCTCCGAGCGTCCGGAGCCGACGAGACCGGTGATGCCCAGGATCTCGCCGGGTCGCACGGTGAGCGACACGTCGGCGAACTCGCCGTGGACGGTCAGCCCGGTCACCTCCAGCACGGGCTCGATGTCGCTGGGGACGCGTCCGGACCGTTCGGGAAAGATGTACTCGATGGTCCGTCCGGTCATCCGGCTCACCAGCTGGCCGGTGCTCGTGGTGCGAGCCGGCAGGTTGACGGCAGAGGTCCGGCCGTCCTTGAGAACGGTGACTCGGTCGCCGATCTCGCGGATCTCGTCAAGGCGGTGCGAGATATAGACGACCGCGATGCCTCGGTCGGTGAGCTCGCGGACTACTCGGAACAGGTTCTGCACCTCGTCGTGGGCCAGGACTGCGCTCGGCTCGTCCATGACGATCAGCCGTGCCTCGTGCGACAGGGCCCGTGCCATGCTGACGACCTGTTGAGCTGCGGCCGGAAGCCTACCGACGATCCGGTTGACCGGGATGTCGCCGTGGCCGAGGCGGTCGAGGACGACCTGCGCCTCCTGGCGCATCTGCCGGCGCCGGACGAAGCCGCGACTCGCCTGCTCATGCCCGAGGAAGACGTTCTCGGCGACCGTGAGGTCGTCGACAAGGTCTAGCTCCTGGTAGATCGTCGCGATCCCGGCCCGGGTCGCGGCATGGGGGTTGGCGAACGAGACCTCGTTGCCCTTCCACACGATCGTTCCCGCATCGGGGCGGTGCACTCCGGCGAGCACCTTGATCAGCGTCGACTTGCCGGCACCGTTCTGACCGAGCAAGCAGTGCACCTCGCCCTCGCGCACCTCGAGCTCGACGCCATCCAGCGCCCGCACACCTGGGAAGGTCTTGACGATCCCCGACAGGCGCAGCACCACGGGTTGCTCCTCGGGCGGCGGCGTGGTTGCCGCTTCTGCCACGGTGGTCACGACGGCACCTCCACCCAGGCCGATGCCCCGGTCGCCTCGACGACGCTGGCGGTGAGGATCGCGGCGCGCAGGCCGTCGGTGAACGTTGGCAGGCCGTCGGGCTTTCCGCCCTCGATCGCGGCATAGGCGTCGGCGACGAAGGCGTTGAACGCGTCCTGGTACCCCTGGGGGTGTCCGGCGGGCAGCCGCGAGTATGCCGCGGCCTCCGGCCCGAACGTGTCGGGGCCTCGGGCGAGGATCCGGTTCTCACGCAGCCCACCGATCCACAGGGAGTCCGCGTCGTCGTGGTCGAACCGGTATGTCGCGCCCTGCCCGTCGAAGGAGAAGGACAGCCGGTTCTTGACGCCGGCGGTGGCCTGTGAGATGGCCAACGAACCCACCGCGCCCCGGTCGGTCTCGAACAGAACGACAGCTGCGTCGTCGGTGGTGCTGGCTCGGGGGCCGGTCGGGGAGCGGCGGTCGGGGTAGGCGGTCCCGGTGCGGGCCGTGAGCTGGGTGATCCGGTGGCCGGTGGTGAACTCCATGAGGTCGCACCAGTGCACCCCGATGTCGCCGAACACCCGCGACGGGCCGCCGAGCCCCGCGTCCACCCGCCAGTTCGTCGCCTCAGGGGCGCCGAGCCAGTCCTGGAGGTAGCTGCCGTGCAGGAACCACAAGCGGCCCGCGTCACCGTTCGAGATCCGGGCGCGCGCCTCGCGGACCGCGGCGTAGAACCGGTAGACGAAGGGGACGAAAGCCAGGACGCCTGCCGTGGTGGCCGCCTCGGTCATCTGTGTGGCCTCGTCGACGGTGGTTGCCAGCGGCTTCTCGCAGATGACGTGCTTTCCCTCGGCGACGACTGCGGTGGCCATCGCGGGGTGGGTCTGGTTCGGCGTGCAGACATGGACGACGTCGATGTCCTGGGCCGCGACGAGCTCCTCCAGTGATGCCGCCCCACGTCGAGCACCCATGGCCGCGACGGCTCGCTGGGTGGACTCGGGGCTGGAGCCCAGGACGGCGACGACGTCGCCACCCAGCGCCCGCACGGCGTGGGCGTGCACCTGCCCGATGAAGCCGGAACCGACGATCCCGGCACGCACCCGAGTACCCATGTCCGCCTCTCTGCGGATCCACACCCGTCCCAAGGGAGGACGGTGTGGTCGTGGACCATGACTAATGCACGCTGCATGCAAAAGTCAAGCCTTTGTGTGCCAAACTGCGCGCATGGAGAAGGAACCCCTCGGCGGGACCGTGTCCCAGGAACCCGCCGAGATGTTCGCGCTGGTCCTCGCGGCCGTTCGTTCCGGCGGTGTGCGGACCCGGCCGGACCTGGTCCGCCATCTGCGGCTGGGGCGCAACGCCGTGGGCCAGCGGGTTGCCGAGCTCACGGAGCTCGGGATTCTCGAGGACGGCTCGCTGGCCCCGTCCACCGGTGGGCGTCCCTCCCGTGAGCTGCGCTTCCGGTCAGAGGCCGGGTCGTACCTGGTCGCCGAGCTGGGTGCCACCCATCTGCAGGCCGGGCTCACTGACCTCGACGGCACCGTGCTCGCCGAGCGGACCGAGGCCTTCGACGTCGCTGTGGGCCCGCGGGACTCACTGGACCGGCTCGAGGCTCTGTTCGACGAGATTCTGGAGCGTGCAGCCGGTCCCCGCGCTCCGGTGTGGGGGATCGGGGTGGGGCTCCCGGGCCCGGTCGAGTTCTCCCGGGGGCGGCCGGTGTCGCCGCCGATCATGCCGGGATGGGACGGCTACCCGGTCCGAGACCGGCTTGCCGCACGCTACGCAGCGCCGGCGTGGGTCGACAACGACGTCAACGTCCTGGCCCTCGGCGAGCTGAAGGCCGGGATCGGCGTCGGAGAGCAGGACCTGCTCTATGTCAAGGTCGGCACCGGCATCGGCGCCGGGCTGATCTCCGCGGGCCGTCTCCACCGCGGGGCTCAGGGCGCGGCCGGAGACATCGGCCACGTATCGGTGCTCGACGACGACAGCGTGCTGTGTCGCTGTGGCAACACGGGGTGCCTTGAGGCGGTGGCCGGCGGGTTCGCGCTGGCCCGGGACGGTCTGGCAGCCGCGCAGAGCGGGATCAGCCGACCGCTGGCCGAACTCCTGGGCGACACCGGCACGGTCACCACCGAGGACATCATTCTGGCTGCGGCGCGTGGTGACGCGACCAGTCTGGACCTGCTCACCCGGTCCGGTTCCCTCATCGGGCGGACCTTGGCGGCTCTGGTCAACTTCTACAACCCCTCGCTCATCGTCATGGGCGGGCAGATCAGTGAGTCCCACCCCGCCTTCCTCGGGGCGCTGCGGACCTCTGTCTACCGCCGGTCGATGGCCCTGGCCACCCGTGACCTGCGGATCACGATCTCGCCGCTCGGTGACGGAGCCGCCCTGCGTGGCGCGGCGTCGTTGGTGGCCGACGAGCTGTTCTCACCCGAGTGCCTGGGCCAGTGGATCCGGGGCGGCTCGCCTGCCGGTCGGCCCGACCTGACGACTGCGCAACTGACTGCGTAGTGCACGGAACTCGTGGGGGGGCACCAGCAAAGGCTCATCACGGCATGCGGTCTGCGAAAGTGCCGACAGCGAGCATGGAGCGACCCAACCGCGTTGGTGGAGAACAGAACCCGGCGGATCTCCTCGTCGCGGCTCGAACCGTGAAGTCTCGGTGAGCCGGACGAAACCGGGAGTCGTGAGGACCGACGAGCACCATCGGAGGGTGGAACCAGCACTCATGGTGCGCCATCAGGGACTCGAACCCCGAACCCGCTGATTAAGAGTCAGCTGCTCTGCCAATTGAGCTAATGGCGCAACGGGTGGACACGCTAGCACCGAGCCGACGCCGCGAGGAAATCGGTCAGTGGCTGCGGCGGCGGGCGAGGAGCAGCGCCAGGACCAGCGCCGCGAGGACCAGCGCACCGCCGGCGAGCAGGACCGGCAGCGAGCCGCTCGGGACAGCGGCTCCGGACTGCCCGTCGACGAGCGTCGGGGTGCTCTGCGGACTCAGCGTGATCGTGGGCTCCGGGGCCGTGGACACCTCGGGGGTGGTGGCGCCCGAGGAGGGGGTGACCTGCGCTGCGGGCGCGACCGCGAGGGTGAACGAGGCGGTGCCGGTGATCGGGTGACCGTCCTCGGAGACCACGCGGTAGGCCACGGCGTACGCACCGGAGCCGAGGTCGGGCTTGAGCGCCTGGGTCAGCACAGCTCCGTCGACCGTCGCTCTGCCGGTCCCGGCCTCGACGTCGCCTGCGCCGGTCACGGTCACCGTGGCGAAGGAGGCGCTGACGTCCTCGGTGAACCGCAGCCGCACCTCGGTCGGTGCGACGGTGACTGTCGACCGGTCGGCGGGTGAGATCGACTCGAGGCTGGCGTGTGCCTCGGCAGCCAGCGCGGTGAGCAGGGAGGCCGCAACGCTGAGGAGCAGACCGAGCACCGCCACCACCACGGTGATCCGGATGAGGCGGTGCTTGTTCCTTGATTCCAAGAACATCTGCCCATCCTCCCAAACCAAAGCAACGGCAGACGACAGAGCCCCTGACCGACACGCTGGTCAGGGGCTCTCTCGGTTGGGGTGAGCGACGGGGCTTGAACCCGCGACCCCCGCGACCACAACGCGGTGCTCTACCTGCTGAGCTACGCCCACCATGGCCCCGACCGGTGGACCGGTCGTGACGACGCGGACCATCGTACAAGCCCCGAGGGGGTGCTGGTGACCACTGCCTGACGGCTCAGGTCGAGGGGGCGATCACGTGGCGTTCGGCGATCGAGCGGGCAGTCGCGCTGTCCGGTCCGGGCTGCTCCACGAACACCGCCTCACGGTAGTAGCGGAGCTCGGCGATCGACTCGCGGATGTCGGCGAGCGCGCGGTGGCCACCGGTCTTCTTGGGCGAGTTGAAGTAGGCCCGGGGGTACCACCGGCGGGACAGCTCCTTGATCGAGGAGACATCGATGATCCGGTAGTGGAGGTAGGCCTCGAGCTCGGCCATGTCGCGCGCCAGGAACCCGCGGTCGGTGGCGACCGTGTTGCCGCCGAGGGGAGCCTTGCCGGGCTCCGGGCACCACTCGCGGATGTAGGCCAGGACCTGGGCCTGCGCGTCCTCCATCGTCGTGCCCTTCTCCAACACCTCGAGCAGACCGGACGTCGTGTGCATGGTGCGCACGAACGCGTCCATCTGCTCCAGGGCCGCGGCCGGGGGTGCGATCACCACGTCGACGCCGTCGCCGAGCTGGTTGAGCTCGAAGTCGGTGACCAGGGCAGCCACCTCGATGAGCGCGTCGTGCTCCAGCGACAACCCGGTCATCTCGCAGTCGATCCACACGATCCGGTCGTGGTGGGCGCGGTCGGTGGGACCGGACGGGGAGGCGGCAGTGGCGGTGGCGGGCTCGGTCACCGTCTCACCCTAGGCCCCGACCACGACCGCCGGAGGCGCACCTTGGGCTGGGACGGCCTACGGTGGAGGTCGTCCGCCCGAGAGGAGCCCCAGATGAGCGACGTACTGGTCAGACCCCGTCAGCGACTGGTCGGAGGTGTCTGCGCCGGACTCGCCCGCCGTTTCGGGATGGGCGTCACCACCGTCCGGGTGCTGTTCGTCCTCAGCTGCATCCTGCCCGGCCCGCAGGTCCTCGCCTATGTCGTGATGTGGGTCGTCATCCCCTCGGAGTAGCCCCGCAGGTCTGTCGCGAGCAGCCTTGCGACAGGTCGCGGGTCGGGCCGGGGATGGCCTGCCCAGCCACTACGCTCGGCGCATGACGTGGGGTGAGGGAGTGCACCAGCAGGGGTATGCCGGGCACCACGCCGCACCAGCGCAGCCCGAGACGCCCAGCCCTGGTCGCCGTCCCGGACGCGGGCGGGCGCTGCTTCGCGCGTGGGTGCTGCTCGGGGTGATCGTGGTGGGGTTCACCGTTGCCGCGCTGGTGATCGCCACCTACTACGGCGCGACCTTCGGGGTGCAGACGTCCCTGCTCGCGTTGGCGTGTGCCGCGATCCCGCTGCTGATCGTCATCCCCGCCTTCGTCTGGATCGACCGTTTCGAGGCCGAGCCCACGCGGTACCTCGTCTTCGCGTTCCTCTGGGGCGCCCTCGTCGCAGCCGCGCTCGCTGCGGTGTTCAACACCTCCGCGAGCATCGTCTTCCTGTCGGTGACCGACCCGAACGCGGCGCTGACCGCGACAGCGGTGTTCGTCGCGCCGCCGGTCGAGGAAGGGCTGAAGGGCCTGCTGATCCTGCTGGTCTGGCAGCTGCGGCGACACGAGTTCGACGGGCTGGTCGACGGGGTCGTGTACGCCGGGGTGGTCGCTGCGGGTTTCGCGTTCACCGAGAACATCCAGTACCTCGCGCTGGCCTACCAGTCGGGCGGCGACGCGGCGCTGGCCGGCGTGTTCGTCGCCCGCTGCCTGCTCACCCCGTTCGCCCATCCGCTGTTCACGGTGATGACCGGCATCGGCATCGGGATCGCCTCGACGGCGCGCCGGCGGGTGGTTCGAGTGGTTGCGCCCGTGGTCGGGCTGCTGCTCGCGATGCTCCTCCATGGGCTCTGGAACCTCTCCGCGGCGGCGGCGGGCACCGGTCTGGTCGCGGTGTACCTGCTCGTGGACGTGCCGATCTTCCTGGCGTTCCTCGGGTTCGTGGTGTGGGCCCGGGCACGCGAGGGGCGGTTGATCGGGCGCTACCTCAGCGCGTACGCCGACGCCGGGTGGATCGCGCCGGCTGAGGTCCGCCTGCTCTCGACCATGTCGGCGCGGAGGTCCTCGCGCGCTTGGGCGAAGCAGCGGGGAGGGCGTCGCGCGCTGAAAACGATGCGTGCCCTCCAGGACACCGCGTCCGAGCTCGCGCTGCTGCGACAGCGGATGTTCCACACGGCCGCGGACGAGCGGGCCATGACGGTGGAGCGGGACCTGCTCGACGACCTGGCCGCCTACCGGTTGCAGCTGGCGGGCCTGACCGGTCCGCCGGGCGGCGGCCAGGTCGTGCCCGAGGGCGGCCCCGCTGGACCTGCGTCCTCATGAGCGCCGCTGACGTCAGCCGGTACCTCGCTGCCGGGTTCACCGAGGACCTCGTCGCGCTGCGCAGGCAGCTGCACCAGATCCCCGAGCTGGCCTTCGACCTCCCGCAGACCCAGGCGGCGGTCCTGGGCGCACTGGACGGGCTCGACCTGGAGATCACCCTTGGTGGGGCGCTCTCCTCGGTCGTGGCGGTGCTGCGGGGTCTCGGCGGTGGTGGCGGCGAGGGCATCGGGCGCCAGCGCCCGGTGGTGCTGCTGCGGGGTGACATGGACGCGCTCCCAGTGACCGAGGTGCTCGACCTTCCCTACCGCTCGCAGCACGACGGCCTGATGCAGGCCTGTGGTCACGACCTGCACGTCGCGGGGTTGGTCGGTGCGGCCCGGGTGCTGCACGCGCAGCGCGACCGGCTCGAGGGCGACGTCGTGTTCATGTTCCAGCCCGGCGAGGAGGGGCCGGGCGGGGCCGAGGTGATGATCGCCGAAGGCCTGCTGGAGGCCGCCGGCCGGCGACCGGACGCGGCGTACGCGCTGCACGTGTACGCCTCCGGTCATCCGCTGGGGATGTGGTTCGGCCGTCCCGGCCCGCTGATGGCCGCTGCCGACGAGATGAAGGTGCGGGTCGTCGGGCGCGGTGGCCACGGGTCCCAACCCTTCGTGGCGCAGGACCCGATCCCGGTCGCCTGCGAGATGGTGCTGGCGCTCCAGACCATGGTGACCCGCCAGTTCGACGTGTTCGACCCGGTGGTCGTCACGGTCGGGAAGTTCGTCGGCGGCACCAAGGACAACATCATCCCCGACGACGCGGTGTTCGAGGCGACCATGCGCTCGCTCTCGTCGAAGGCACGGAATCGGTTGCGGGACAGCATGACTCGCCTGGTTGAGGGCATCGCCTCGGCCCACGGGTTGACGGTCGAGGTCGACTACCTCCCGGGTTACCCGGTCACCGTGAACGACGCTGACGAGTTCGCCTTCGTGCGCGCCACGATCGAGGACCTCTTCGGCGTGGAGCGGTTCACCGAGATGGCCGAGCCGGAGATGGGGTCCGAGGACTTCAGCTTCGTCGCCCAGCAGGTGCCCAGCGCCTATGTGAACCTGTCGGCCTGCCCGGGACCGGACTGGGCCACGGCCCCCGACAACCACTCACCGCGCGCGGTGTTCGACGACTCCGTCCTGGGCGACGCGGCGGCTCTGCTCGCCGAGCTCGCGCTGCGCCGGTGCGCGTCCCTCGCCGGCGGCGCACCCTAGACTCAGGGGGGCGCTCCGGCGCAAGCCTCCGTAGCTCAGGTGGATAGAGCAAGGGCCTTCTAATCCCTAGGTCGCAGGTTCGAGTCCTGCCGGGGGCGCTCTTGAGCACAGGGTCTGAACTGCACGAGGTCGACGGGTTCTCCCGCTTCGACGCTCCCTCGACGGTCGAGGCCCGCGATGCGCTGCACTTCCGGCGGATCATCGCAGCCCAAGACGGTGTTGCTCGCGCCGATGGCGAGCTTCACGACGCGGTCAGCGCCGCCCGCGAGGCCGGGGACTCATGGCTGAGCATTGGAATGGCCTTGGGTGTCACCAAGCACGCAGCCTAAAAGCGGTTCGGACGCTGACGGGGCAACGGAGGCCCATGCCCTGCCTTGCCGACAACCGCCCCGTCCAGGCAGCTGGGGCCCTGGCTCGCCGCTGGGCAGCTTGCCGGGGTGGACAGCACATCACGGATCCCGCGGGCGCACATGCCCCACGTCGACGTCGGCCACCTTGACCTCCGTCGGCTGGTGGGGGAAGCTCGATCGGTGCCTTGTCGTGCTTCCCGATCCCACCGAAGGGGTCCACAGCTCGTCCGAGCTCGCCGGTCCACGGCGGCTGGTGGAAGTCGGCCGGGATCAGCCCGACCGGGACGACCTCGTAGTAGAACTTCTCCCACTCGTCGACCGCGTCCCGGTCGGTCGACATCGGGTGCGGCCCATCACCCAAACCCCCGTCTTCTGCAGTCACGTAGGTGTTGAAGCTGGTGCGCAACGCGATCCGGTCATCAGTCAACCAGACCTCCTCGAACCTCGCCGCCTGCGTGACCGTGGTCGCGCTGGCAAGGATTTCTCCGCCGTCGGGCTCGGGGAAAGCTTCAAGGACGCGACCGTCGTGCAGCATGAACGCCACCGCTCTGGAGCCGGCGTGAGCGCCCTGGAGCTCAATGCGACGGAAGACCGTGCGTGGCCCGATACCGACACCATCGGCGGACAAGATTGCCGAGAACGGAGCGACTCGCGGAGGGCCTGCTTGGAGGTAATGCCCGCCGATCTGGATTGCCACGAAGTCGACGCTCGCCATGAACACTCCTCAGCCTTCACCCGATGATGGCACGCGACGATCCGCCAGTCGAGGAGCTCCGGAACGACGCGGCCGACCGCCCATGAGCTCGCCCTAGGTCGGCCCACGGCCGATACAGGCTGTACCCGGTCGGCAAGGTCCGCCCGGTGGTGGACCTCAAGGCACGAGTGACTTCTGCGGCCCGGCCGTAGTAACGGAGCAGGTCTGGCGCCTCCCGGGTGCCGCTCCGCAGTCACACTGCAGTCGCAGGGACCGGCACGGGGAAGAACTTGCCGCGCGGTCCGCGGCTATCCCGGACGTCAGTGGGTGCGGGTGCCCGCGCGGCTTCTTCGACAGTCGATGGCGTGCATGGCATACCAGGCAAGCCACGCACCGAGCAGCGCGCCGACTCACGGCGGAGTTCAAGGACCACGGGCGGCGCACCCCTTCAGCGGTTCAGGAACGCCGCCACCAGCGCCTGCGACGCGGGGTGCTGGGAGGCCGCGGCGATGGTGCGCGCCTCGTCCGCCCCGGACTCGGCCCGGGTGGACACCCACGCGGACCGCGACAGCCGCCTGGCCTGGCCCAGGGCGTATGCGGGTCCGGATGCGAGCTGGGCGGCGAGCTCCGACGCGCGGTCGAGGTAGGCGTCGTCGTCGACCACCTCGGTGACCAGCCCCCAGTCCAGGGCCTCGTCGGCACGAAGGACCCGGCCGGTCAGCAACAGCTCGAGGGCTCGTTGCTGGCCGACCGCGCGGGGGAGCAGGTAGGACAGTCCACAGTCGGGGGTGAGCCCGACCCCCGCGTACGCCGTGACGAAGGCCGTGGAGCGGGCCGCCACCACGAGGTCGCAGCTGAGCATCACGGCCAGCCCGGCGCCGGCGACGGCACCCTGAACGCCGGCGACGACGGGACGGTCCAACGCCGTCAGCCGCTGCAGCGCGTCGTCGAGGCCGCTGGCGAGGGAGCGGATGTAGTCACCCCGGTCCTCGGCGCCGACGAACGAGGCCACGTCCCCGCCGGTACAGAAGCGCTTGCCGGCCCCGGTCACCAGCAGCGACGCGACCGCGTCGTCGCCCTCGGCCGCCTCGATCGCGTTATCCAGGGCGCGAGCAGTGGGCAGGTCGACCGTGTTGGCCGAGGCCGGACGGTTGAGCTCGATGTGGGCCACGCCGGAGGCCACCCGATAGGTCACGAGCTCGCTCGCGTTCTCGGTCGGCTCGGTCGGCTGGTCGGTCATGGTGTCCCTCTCGGACGGCGACGGCGGCGGGTACCCGATATGGATACCAGCCGCCGCGCGCGTGGTCGGGCCCGACGTGACCCAGCTGATGGAGCGGGTCAGGCCCTCGACCCGGCCGGGTCGAGCTGCCCGACGCGGTCACCGTCAGCCGGCTTCGCGCCGCCGGTGGTGGTGTCGGTGGTGGCCGCTGGACGCTCCAGCCCGCTGCCCTCGACATCGACGTGCGGGAGGATGCGGTCGAGCCAGGCCGGAAGCCACCAGGCGCTGCGTCCGAGCAGCGTCAGCACGGCCGGGATGACCAGCATCCGCACGACGAAGGCGTCGAACAGCACGCCGACGGTCAGGGCGAACGCGATCGACTTGATCATCGGGTCGTTGGTGCCGACGAACCCGCCGAACACCGATGCCATGATCGTGGCAGCGGCGACCACGACCGGGGCCGAGCGTCGGAAGCCGTGTCCGACCGCAGCGACCGGGTCCTCGCCATGGGCGAAGGCCTCGTGGATCCGCGACACCAGGAACACCTGGTAGTCCATCGCAAGCCCGAACAGGATCCCGACCACGATGATCGGGAGCAGGCTCATCAGCGGAGCCGGCTGCGCAACCCCGAACAGGTCGGCGAACCAGCCCCACTGGAAGATCGCCGTGGTGGCGCCCAGGGCAGCGCCGTAGGACAGCAGGAAGCCGAGCGTCGCGGTGACCGGGACGAGGATCGAGCGGAAGACCAGCAGCAGCAGGATCAGCGCCAGCCCGACGACGAGGACGAGATAACGCGGGAGGGCAGTGCTGAGCGTCGCGTCGACGTCGATCGAGACGGCCGTCGCGCCGGTGACGCGAACCTCGACGTCGCCGCCGAAGCTGGTGTCCCGCAACGTCTTCACCAGCTGCTCGGTGCCAGTGTCGTGAGGGCCGGTCTGGGGGATGACGGTGAGGAGCGCCGCGCGGTTGTCTGCGCTCGGCTGGGGTGGGGTCACCACGGCGACGCCGGCAACGCCTTGGACCTGTTGCTGGACCGACGCCGCCTCCTGCGGCGCGTTCGGGCCCTCGACGAGCAGCAGGAGGGGTGCGGCCAGTCCCGGGCCGAACTTCTCCGCCAGGGTGTCGTAGGCCTGCCGCTCCTGGCTGGCCGGGTCGGCCGTGCTGCTGTCGGGAAGGGCGGTCTGCATGGACATCACCGGGATGGCCACGACACCGAGCGCGATGACGCCCGCGAGGACTGCGGCGGCGGGGCGCCCGGTGACCAGACGGCTCCAGCGGGCGATGAGACCGGGCGAGCTCGCCTCGTGCCGGGGCTCGCCGGCAGCCGTCTCCTCGCTGGGCCCGGATGCCAGCGCCGCGCGCTGCGCACGGCGCAGGACCCGGTCGCCCATGGAGGCCAGCAGCGCCGGTACGAGGGTCAGCGCGACCAGTACCGCGATGACCACGGTCGCGGCGGCGGCCAGACCCATCTCGGCCAGGAACGGGATGCCGACCACGGACAACCCGGCCAGCGCGATCACCACGGTGAGGCCCGCGACGATCACTGCGGACCCAGCGGTGCCGGTCGCCCTACCGACCGCTTCGTGGATCTCGGCACCCGCGAGTCGTTCGGACCGGTAGCGGGCGAAGATGAACAAGGCGTAGTCGATGCCCACCGCGAGGCCGAGCATGATGGCCAGGATCGAGGTGGTCGACTGCAGGTCGACCAGACCGGTCAGCGCTGTGATGCCCGCGGCGCCGATGCCCACGCCGATCAGTGCGGTGAGCAGGTTGGCCCCCGCGGCGGCGAGCGACCCGTAGGTCAGCATCAGCACGACGAACGCGACGATGACGCCGCCGATCTCGCCCGGCCCGAAGACCTCGGGCACCCCGCGGAACGCGTCACCGCCGATGGCGATGTCCAGCCCCGAGGAGCGCGCGGCGTCGACCGCTTGCTGGACGGCGGTGAGGGTGTCCTCGTCGACGTTGCCCTGGTTCTGCTCGAAGGTGACGGTCGAGACGGCCACCGTCCGGTCCGCGGAGACGACGGGCCGGGCGGCGTCGAGCGGGTCGCTCGCCATCGAGACACCGTCGATCGAGCCGAGTGCCGTGACGACCCTGCCGATCGCCTTCACGTTGCTCGGGTCGGTCACGCTCTGGCCGTCCGGAGCGGTCATCACCACCTGCGCGGTGGCCCCGTCGGCCTGGAGCTGGGGGAACTCCGCCTGGACGACGTCCAGGGCGACCGTGGACTCGGCGCCGGGGATGGAGAAGCTGTTGGCCGTCGGACCCGAGAGGGTCACCGCGGCCGCTCCGGCGCCGACCAGGGCGACGAGCCAGATGGTGATCACGAGAGCACGGTGGCGCGCGGACGCCAGTCCTAGCCGTTGCAACAGCGTTGCCATGAGAGGTCCTTCGAGCGATGGGTCGGATGGGTCCGGCCGCGCTGCCGGGTGGAGCAGTGGTGGTGCGTGCAGGTGGAGCGGTGGTGGTGCGTGCAGGGTGGTGCGTGCGGGGCGGGGCGGTGGTGCGTGCGGGTCGACCGATGATGCGTTCGGGTGCCGGCCGCGCGCTCAGGCCCGCCGGCCGCTGGCCACGTCGCCTGCGATCTCGGCGAGCAGCAGCGGCAGGGCAGGGCCAAGGGCCCGACCCGCTTCCTTCTCCTGCCCCATGACCGCACCGGTGCAGATCAGCTGGAGGGCGAGCATGAGGCGGACGACGGCCTCGGGGGTGGGGTCGGGGCCGAGGATCGCGGCGAGCAGCCGGTCGGCTGAGGAGGCGGCAAGGCAGGCCTGGTCTGCGGCCATCGGCTCGGCGTGGGCCGAGCGGAGCGAGCCCATCTCGTACTCGAGGGCTCCCGGATGGGCGAGGGCGAGCGCCGTGACCACCCGCATGGCCTCGCGCACTCGCTGGTCGGAGTCGCCGATCGCCCCGACCAGCGCGATGAGGTCGTGGATCTTGTCCTCGATCAGCGTCTCGACGGCGTGGAGCAGCACGACCTTGCTGGCGAAGCGGTGCAGGAGGCCGGTCTTGGAGTATCCGACTGCGTCCGCCACCTGTTGGACCGACGTGCGATCGAAGCCCTGGCGGGCGAACAGTCCGGCAGCGGCGTCGATGATGGCTTCGTCGATGTCAGAGGTCGTGGTGCGCACGGACACGCAGGCTCCTGGAGCGGTGGGACCACTATGGTCAGTGATGGACTGATCTGGTCTGTCAGGGACCATATTGGTCCATGCTCGGGGGTGACGCAACCCCATCGGCCCGACCAACCCGGCCGGCACCGGTTCCACTGCGGTCGACGCGCCGTGGCACGACGTGCACCAACCCGCCGTCGCGTGACCTGCGCGTGATGTCAGAAGACCACGGTTGCTTTCGTTAGGCTGGCGCCGTGAGTGCTACGGGGACCGGGTACACGGCCGTGCTCGGCGCCGTCCAGGCGCTGCGCGCGCAGGTCTCGGCGTCGCGACTTCCGCTGGCGGTCCCCGGCCGAGAACCGGCAGAGATCTCCCGCCAGGCCCTGCTGCACCAGCTCGACGACTACGTCATCCCGCGGCTCAGCGCCCTTGACGCCCCCCTGCTCTGCGTGATCGGGGGTTCGACCGGGGCGGGCAAGTCGACGCTGGTCAACTCGCTGGTGGCCGACGAGGTCAGCCGTAGCGGGGTGCTCCGCCCGACGACGATCACCCCGGTCCTGGTCCACCACCCCCAGGACGTCAACTGGTTCTCGGGCACGCGGGTGCTGCCCGGGCTCGCCAGGGTCACCGGCGCGGAAGTGGATGCGGGGCCACACGCCGTACGCCTCGTGCGCTCCGAGGTCCTGCCCCCGGGGATGGCCCTGCTGGACACCCCTGACATCGACTCGGTGGTCGAGGCCAACCGGACCCTGGCCACCCAGCTCCTCGCCGCGGCCGACCTGTGGCTGTTCGTCACCACGGCCGCACGCTACGCCGATGCCGTCCCGTGGGAGTTCCTGCGCGAGGCGAGCGACCGCGGCACGGCGGTGGCGATCGTGCTGGACCGCGTGCCCCGCGAGGCGGCCGACGACATTCGCGCCCACCTCGCCTCGATGCTGCGGGAGCAGGGACTGTCCACGGCTCCCATCTTCACCATCGCCGAGACCGAGCTCATCTCCGGTGGTCGTCTGCCCGACGCCGACTTCGCCCGGCTCAGGTCGTGGCTCAGCGCGCTGGCCGGCGACGTCCGGGCGCGTGACGTCGTGGTGCGTCAGACCCTGACCGGCGCGCTCGACTCGCTCACCGGGCGCACCAGCGCCCTGATCGACGCGAGCCAGGAGCAGGAGGAGGCCGCGACCGCCCTGCTCGGTCACGCCGAAGCCGCGTACACCGCAGCATCCGAGGCGATCAGCGCCTCGATGGTCAGCGGGACGCTGCTGCGAGGAGAGGTGCTCGCGCGCTGGCAGGAATTCGTGGGCACGGGCGAGTTCTTCAAGCAGGTCGAGTCGACCATCTCCCGGATCCGCGACAAGGTGACGTCGGTCGTCCTCGGGCGGACCTCAACCCCCGACGACGTCGGCAGCGCGCTCCAGAGCGGCGTCGAGACGCTCATCCTGGCCCAGGCCACCACCGCATCGGCCGGGACGGTTCGCGCGTGGCAGACACTTCCCGGCGGCCCGGACCTGCTCGCGTCGACCCCCGAGCTCGCGCGGCCGGCGGCAGACCTGTCCGAGCGCATCGCACGCCTGGTCCGCGACTGGCAGGGCGACATCCTCGAGCTGATCCGGGCCGAGGGCCGCGACCGGCGCACGACCGCGCGGGTCGCGGCCTATGGCGTCAACGGCGTCGGCGTCGTCCTGATGCTCGTCGCCTTCGCGCACACCGGAGGGCTGGTCGGGGCCGAGGTCGGCATAGCGGGGGGCACCGCCGTGCTGGCCCAGCGCGTGCTCGAGGCGATCTTCGGCGACCAGGCGGTCCGCGAGATGGCAGCCAAGGCGCGCACCGCCCTGCTGGTCCGGGTCGACGAGCTGTACGCGACCGAACGGGTCCGCTTCGACGACGCGTTGTCGGCTGCCGGGATCCGCAGCACGCAGGTGCAGGAGCTGACCGATGCCGCGGCCACCGTTCGGGTGACCCGATGAGCCCGCTGCGCAAGGGCCGCACGCAGGTTGCCACGGTGACCGCAGAGGACCTGGCCATGCGGGTGGGCGCACTCGGGCAGGCGGTGGCCGAGGGCGGAGCGGAGCTCGGCCCCAGCCGCGCCACCACGGCGCTGGTCGTCGTCGACAAGGTCGGGTCGCGCACGGCACTGGCCGATGCCCACACGGTCGTCGCGCTCGCCGGCGCGACGGGCAGCGGCAAGTCCAGCCTGTTCAACGCTCTCGTGGGCGACGACCTCGCGACCGTCGGTGCACGGCGGCCGACCACGTCGACCACGGTGGCCGCCGTCTGGGGGCAGGAGCCGGCGACGGCGCTCCTGGACTGGCTCGGCGTCGGGACTCGGCACCACGTCGAGGACGAGGACGAGGACGCCGACACGGGGGCAGCGTTCCGACGCCCACTCGTCGGGAGCCTGGACGGCCTGGTGTTGCTCGACCTGCCCGACTTCGACTCGCGGGTCGAGGCCCACCGCGACGAGGCCGAGAGGATCCTCGACCGCGTCGACCTCTTCGTCTGGGTGACCGACCCCCAGAAGTACGCCGACGCCCGCCTGCACGACGGATACCTCGCGGTCCTGCGCGAGCACGAGCTCAACACGGTCATCGTCCTGAACCAGGCCGACCGTCTCACCGCTGACCAGCTGAGCATTTGCCGTGGCGACCTGACCCGCCTCGCGGAGCGTGACGGGCTCCAGGGTCCGACCGTGCTGCCCACCTCGGCAACGCAGCGGACCGGCATCGACGAGCTTCGGCAGCGACTGGCGAACCTCGTTGCAGCACAAGGAGTATCGCGTTATCGCCTGATGGCTGATGTGCGCAGCGCAGCCACCTCCCTGCGTGCTGACGTGGTGGAGGACGAGCCGACGCTGGACGCATCGGTGGAGGTACAGCTGGTCGATGCGCTCAGTGCCGCCGCGGGCGTCGAGACCGTGATCGCGGCCGTGGAGCGCGACTACCGCCGCGAGGCGGCCACGCGTACCGGCTGGGTGTTCACCCGCTGGGTCGCCCGGCTCAGGCCCGACCCCCTGACGCGCCTGCGCCTGACCCGCTCGGACCTGCGCGACATGAGCCGCGCACAGGTCCGGCAGGTCCTCGGCCGGTCCTCGCTGCCCAAGGCCACCCCCGCTGCACGGGCGGCCGTCGACCTCGGCACCGACCGGCTCGTGCATGCCACCGCCGCAGGCCTGCCGACGCCCTGGAGCCGCGCCATCGCCGCGGCCGCCCAACCGGCGGGTGAGGACCTCGTCGACGCGCTCGACCACGCGGTGATGCGCACCTCGTTGCGGGTTCGGGACCCGTGGTGGTGGCTCGGGGTCGGCATCGGGCAGATCCTGCTGGCCCTGGCCGCAGTCCTGGGCCTGCTCTGGCTCGCGGTGCTCGCTGTCGTCGGGTGGCTCCAGCTCCCCGACATCGACTCCCCTCGGGTCGGGCCGTTCGCCCTGCCGTTCCTGCTGTGCTTCGGCGGCCTCCTCGGCGGCCTGCTCCTGTCCGCGCTCGCCAGACCCTTCGTCCGGGTCGGTTCCCGGCGACGCGGCCGGCTGATCGCCGGCCGGATGCGCGAGTCGATCAGCGTCGTCGCCGAAGAGCACATCCTCGCGCCTGTGCGCGCCGTCCTCGCCCGGCACGCCCGCACGCGAGAGCTGCTCGACCGCGCCCGGGCCTGACCGGCCACAACCCCGGTCGCCTCTTGATGCAGTTGTCCACAGGGCGCGAACGGGGGCAGGTGCTGTCCACAGCCGTCGTCGCGAGATGGTCGCGGGCCGGTTCTGGCGGCAAGGGTGAGGACGTCCCGATGAGTGGACGTCCCCCGAGCCAAGAGGTGAACATGAACGAGATCCACGTGACCGTCGCAGGACGGCTGGTCGCCGAGCCCGAGTCCCGCGCGACCAGGTCCGCGAGCATCCCCTTCGCGGCCTTCCGGCTCGCGTCGTCCAGCCGGCGGCTCAACCCCAAGACCGCTCAGTACGAGGACAGCCCGGCCAACTACGTGAACGTCACCGCCTTCCGGGCCCTGGGCATGAACGCGGCCGCGTCGTTGCACCGCGGCGACCCGGTGATCGTGCACGGACGGATGCGGGTGAACCAGTTCACCCGCAGCGACGGCTCGCCCGGCACGAGCGTGGAGGTCGACGCATACAGCATCGGTCACGACCTGAGCTGGGGGACGTCGGACTTCACCAAGGTCAGGCGGGCCCAGGCCGACCGCACCGACCGCCTCGCCGACGACGAGGTGCAGAGCGCACACGCCGGGTTCGAGGAGGGGTCCGACGACGACCCGGAGGGCGCCGGAGCCGGGCTGGAGGACCGGCTCGCAGGCCACGACCCAGAGACCGACCCCTACGTCATGGACGACGGCATGGGCCGACCCGGCGTCGACCCCTTCGGTGATGCCGACCACCGCGAGGAGGTGCTCACGACCGCCTGAGGTCGCGGGTTGCGGCGACCGACCTGGTTCGGGTGCGCGCGCTCCGGCCACTAACCTTGAGGCATGCCCGAGTTCATCTACGTCATGTCCAAGGCCCGCAAGGCCCATGGCGACAAGGTCATCCTCGATGACGTCACCCTCTCCTTCCTGCCGGGCGCCAAGATCGGCGTCGTCGGTCCCAACGGGGCCGGCAAGTCCTCGGTGCTCAAGATCATGGCTGGCCTCGACACCCCCTCCAACGGCGAGGCCCGGCTCACCCCGGGTTTCTCGGTCGGGATCCTCATGCAGGAGCCCGAGCTCAACGAGGACAAGACCGTCCTGGGCAACGTCGAGGAGGGAGCCGGTGAGATCAAGGCCAAGCTCGACCGGTTCAACCAGATCTCGGTCGAGATGGCTGAGCCGGATGCCGACTTCGACGTGCTGATGGCGGAGATGGGCACGCTCCAGGAGGCGATCGACGACGCCGATGCGTGGGACCTCGACTCCCAGCTCGAGCAGGCCATGGATGCCCTGCGGTGCCCGCCGCCGGAGGCCGATGTGACCGTGCTGTCCGGTGGTGAACGCCGTCGGGTCGCCTTGTGCAAGCTCCTGCTGCAGAAGCCCGACCTGCTGTTGCTCGACGAGCCGACCAACCACCTCGACGCCGAGTCGGTGCTCTGGCTCGAGCAGCACCTGTCGGGATACGCCGGCGCGGTCGTCGCGGTCACCCACGACCGGTACTTCATGGACAACGTCGCGGGCTGGATCCTCGAGCTCGACCGCGGACGCGCCTACCCCTACGAAGGCAACTACTCGACCTACCTGGAGAAGAAGCAGGCGCGTCTGCAGATCCAGGGCAAGAAGGACCAGAAGCTGGCCAAGCGGCTGGCCACCGAGCTGGAGTGGGTGCGGTCCAACGCCAAGGGCCGTCAGGTCAAGAGCAAGGCGCGACTGCAGCGCTATGAGGAGATGGCCGCCGAGGCCGACCGCACCCGCAAGCTCGACTTCGACGAGATCGCGATCCCACCCGGCCCACGGCTGGGGTCGACCGTCATCGAGGTGAAGTCGCTCAAGAAGGGTTTCGGGGACCGGGTCCTCATCGACAACCTCTCGTTCACCTTGCCCCGCAACGGGATCGTCGGCGTGATCGGGCCCAACGGCGTCGGCAAGACCACGTTGTTCAAGACCATCGTCGGGTTGGAGGCGCCGGACGCCGGCGTCGTGAAGGTGGGGGAGACGGTCAAGATCTCCTATGTCGACCAGAGCCGCGGCGGGCTGGACCCCAAGAAGAACCTGTGGGAGACGGTGTCCGACGGGCTCGACTACATCCACGTCGGCCATGTCGAGATCCCGTCCCGCGCCTACGTCTCGCAGTTCGGGTTCAAGGGCCCGGACCAGCAGAAGATGACCGGCATCCTGTCCGGTGGAGAGCGCAACCGGCTCAACCTCGCGCTGACGCTGAAGGAGGGCGGCAACCTGCTCCTGCTCGACGAGCCGACCAACGACCTCGACGTCGAGACGCTCGGGTCGCTGGAGAACGCCCTGCTCGACTTCCCGGGCTGCGCCGTGGTCATCAGCCACGACCGGTGGTTCCTCGACCGGGTCGTCACGCACATCCTCGCCTACGAAGGCACCGAGGACGACCCCGGGAAGTGGTACTGGTTCGAGGGCAACTTCGAGTCCTACGAGGCGAACAAGGTGGAGCGCCTCGGCGCCGATGCCGCCCGCCCCCATCGCGTGACCTACCGCAAGCTGACCAGGGACTGACGTGGCGCCGGCCGGCGTCGGGGTCGAGGGAGTCGAGATGCTCCCCTTGAGCACCGCGCGCTGGCCGATGCTGGTCGACCTGTTCGGTACCCGCGGGGACCCGGCCACCTGCTGGTGCCAGTGGTTCCGACGCGAGAGTGCAGGCTTCCGCGCCAGCACCCCGGTCGAGCTCCGTGCGGCGCTGGAGCGGGAGGCGGGCGCGCCGGTGCCGTCGGGCGTGCTCGCCGTGAAGGACTCGCGGGCGATCGGCTGGGTCGCTGCGTCCCCGCGGGTGGGTCACGACCGGCTGACCCGTGGCCCCGGGCTGCGAGCCGTGAGCGGCGCGGACATCGACGACCCGGCGGTCTGGTCGGTCACCTGCTTCGTGGTCCGGGTCGGTCACCGGCGTCAGGGCCTGTCCCACCACCTGCTCCACGCCGCGGTCGACCTCGCTCGTGACCACGGTGCGCGGGTCGTGGAGGGATATCCCATCGAGCTGGCGGCGGGCAGGCGCAGGTCCAGCGCCGAGCTGTACCACGGCGTCGCGTCGGTCTTCGGCGCCGCAGGCTTCCTCGAGGTCGGGCGAACCAGCCTGACCCGTCCGGTGGTCCGCCTCACGCTCTGAGGTCGAGTGCACCGGCGTCGATCGGCCCCACCTTCGGCCGGATCGCTCGCAACGCCGAGTCGGCGGGGCTGTCCTCGTTGTGGGTGATGGACCACTTCTTCCAGATCCAGATGATCGGCCCGGCCGAGCTCGACATGCTCGAGGGATACACGGCGCTCGCCTTTGCGGCCGGACAGACCAGCCGGATCGAGCTCGGCACGCTGGTGACCGGAGTCACCTACCGCCATCCCGGGCAGTTGGTGAAGACGGTCACCACCCTCGACGTGCTCTCCGGCGGACGAGCCTGACCGGGCATCGGAGCCGCAGGGAACGAGGAGGAGCACCGTGGGCTGGGGGTGCCCTTCCCAGACACGGCCGAGCGGTTCGAGCGGCTCGAGGAGACGCTCCTGCTGGCCCACCAGATGTGGCGGGGCGACGACGCGCCGTTCACCGGCACGCACTACCGGCTCGAGCGTCCGCTCAACGTGCCGCAGGCGCTCACCGACCCGCACCCGCCGATCCTGATCGGCGGTGGCGGCGAGAGGAAGACGCTGCGGCTCGTGGCGCAGTACGCCGACGCCGGCAACATCTTCGACATGGGTCCGGAGGGCATGGCCCAGAAGTACGCCGTCATCCAGCAGCACTGTGACGCCGTCGGACTCGACTACGCCGACATCCGCAAGACCGTGCTGACCCAGCTGACCGTCTCGGCGGGCGGTGGCGAACCGACCCGGCACGGGGCCACCACGATGAGTGTCGCCGAGGCGGTGGACAAGATCGGCCGACTGGGGGAGGTCGGCACCGATGACGTGTTGTCGGCATGGCCGACGTCGAGGAGGAGGAGCCCTTCGAGCACGTCGCCGAAGTGGTCCGTCAGGTCGCCGGCATCACGCCGGCGGGCCGTTGAGCCGGGCGATCGCCGCAGGACGCGCCGTCACCATCCGCAGCCCGAGGCTGCCGATGGTCGCGCCGATCGCCGACGGATCTCGGCGGATCTCGGGGTCGTACCATCGGCAGACGTCGACCACCATCGACATCAGCGTCAGGGCGGTATCGGGGACGTCCTCGACCGTGAACTCCCCGGACTGGACGCCACGAGTGAGGATGTCGCGGGTGACCTGGTCGATCTCCTTGCGCAGGCCCAGCACGCGCTCGCGGTGCTCGGGGGTCAGGTGGGGGAACTCGTACTGGACGATGCGGGCGACCCGGAAGTGCTCGGCGTGCCACTGCGCGAAGGTCGACAGGACGGCCAGAAGTGCCTCGCTGGGTGTGGACCCGGACCGCGCCGCGTCACCGATCAGGTCACGGGCGGTCTCGTGCCCGCGCTTGCTGAGCGCGAACAACAGGGCTTCCTTGGTCGAGAAGTGGACATACACTCCGGCCGGGCTCAAACCCGCCCGCGAGGCGATGTCGCGGGTCGTGGTGCCGTGGAAGCCCCGCGCCGAGAACGCCTCGGCGGCGGCGTCCAGCAACCGGTACACGGTGGCGCCCGCGGCGCTCCGGTCGGGTTCGGACGGCTCGGCGGACACGGTTGACAGCATGCCCGACCTCCTCGATGCTAAGCAAGCGCTTAGCCAGAGAAGGTAGGTCCGCATGCCCCGCCACATCTACGAGTCCGACCACGAGGACTTCCGCCGGGTCGCCCGCGAGTTCGTCGAGCGGACGCTTCGTCCGCGCAGCGAGCAGATGCTCGAGGTGAAGTCCATCGAGCGCGACATCTGGCTCGAGGCGGGCAAGCAGGGCCTGCTCGGTCTGGAGATCCCTGAGGAGTACGGCGGCGCCGGCGCCGGTGACTACCGCTTCAACGCCGTCGCCTGCGAGGAGCAGTCGGCGTTCAACGCGGCGACGGCCTCCTGCTTCGGCATCCACGCTGACGTCTGTCCGCCGTACGTCGTCGATCTCGGCACGGACGAGCAGAAGCAGCGCTGGCTTCCCGGCATGGCTTCCGGTGAGCTGATCAGCGCCATCGCGATGACCGAGCCGTCCGGTGGCTCGGACCTGGCTGCCCTGAAGACCTATGCCGTCAAGGACGGTGAAAACTGGGTCGTCAACGGGTCGAAGACCTTCATCACCAACGGGTTCCAGGCCGACCTGGTGATCGCGGCGGTGCGGACCGACCAGAGCCAGAAGGGCGCCCGCGGCATCACGCTGCTGATGCTCGAGGACGGCATGGCGGGTTTCACCCGCGGCCGCAAGCTCGACAAGGTCGGACAGGAGGAGTCGGACACCGCCGAGCTGTTCTTCGACGACGTCCGGGTGCCGGTCGCCAACCAGCTCGGCCAGGAGGGCATGGGCTTCATCCACATGATGGAGCGACTGCCGCAGGAGCGGGTGGGCGCTGCGGTGTCCAACATCGCGCACGCGGCGCAGATCCTCATCGAGACGATCGAGTATGCCAAGGAGCGCAAGGCCTTTGGTCAGGCGATCGGATCCCTGCAGCACAACAAGTTCAAGATCGCCGAGCTGGTGACCAAGGTCGAGGTGACCCAGGCCTACGTCGACGACTGCGTGCTGGCGCACAGCCGGGGCACGCTCACCGCCGTCGACGCAGCCAAGGCCAAGTGGTGGTCCGCTCAGGTCCAGAACGAGGTGCTGGACGAGTGCGTCCAGCTGTACGGAGGGTATGGGTTCATGAACGAGTACCGCGTCGCTCGCGCCTGGCGCGATGCCCGGGTCACCAAGATCTGGGCCGGGTCGAACGAGATCATGAAAGAGCTCATCGGACGGGACCTCGGCCTGTGACCGGGCATCGGACCGGGCGACACGAGGGCGCCGTCGCCATCGTCACCGGCGCCTCGCGCGGGATCGGCCTCGGCATCGCCGAGCGGCTGGTCGCCGAGGGCGCCAAGGTCGTCATCACCGGTCGCAAGGCCGATGCGCTCGCCGAGGCGGTCGAGGGGCTGGGCGCCGACGAGGCTCTCGGGATCGCCGGCAACGCGGCTGACCCCGACCACCAGGACGAGGTCATCGCGGCCGCCAAGGAGCGGTTCGGCGGCCTCCACCTGCTGGTCAACAACACCGGTATCAACCCCGCCTACGGCCCGATCCTGGACACCGACCCCGAGGTCGTGCGCAAGATCCTGGACACCAACGTGGTCGCGGCGTTCTCCTGGATCCGAAAGGCCGTCGCCGCGGGGTTCGGAACCCCTGAAGTGCCCGCCTCGGTGGTCAACGTGGCTTCGGTCGCCGGCCTCGGTGCGTCCGGGATGATCGGCTGGTACGGCGTGAGCAAGGCCGCGCTGATCCACCTCACCCTCGAGCTCGGCCACCAGCTCGGACCGGACGTCCGGGTCAACGCGGTCGCTCCGGCGATCGTCAAGACCAAGTTCGCCGAGGCCCTGTATGACGGCCGCGAGGAGGAGGTCGCGTCCGCATACCCGATGAAGCGGCTCGGTGTGCCCGAGGACATCGCTGGCGCGGTCTCGTTCCTGCTCTCCGGCGACGCCAGCTGGATCACCGGCCAGACGCTGGTGGTTGACGGTGGCGTGACGCTCGGTGGGGCGCTCTGAGGTGCCCGCGCTGGAGGGTGTCGGCGTCGTCGTCACCGGCGCCGGTCGCGGCATCGGCGCGGCGCTCGCGCGCGGCTTCGTGGAGGCCGGCGCTCGGGTCGTGGTGAACGACCTCGACCGCGGCGCCGTGGAGGCGACCGCGGCCGAGGTCGGGGCGCATGCGGTTGCTGGTGACGCATCGACCGAGCAGGGGGCCAAGGCGCTGGTCGAGCAGGCGGTCGCCCACCTCGGCGCGGTCGAGGTGTTCTGTGCCAACGCCGGGATTGCCCGCGGCGGCAGCGAGTCCGCCGACGAGTCGGCCTGGGAGGACTCCTGGAACGTCAACGTGATGGCCCACGTGCGGGCGGCCCGTCATCTGGTGCCGGGCTGGCTGGAGCGCGGGAGCGGCACGTTCGTCGCCACCGCATCGGCCGCTGGGCTGCTGTCGATCCCCGGTGCCGCGCCGTATGCGGTCACCAAGCACGCAACCGTCGCGTTCGCCGAGTGGCTGTCGATGACCTACGGCGACAGGGGAGTTCGCGTGCACTGCATCTGCCCGCAGGGGGTGCGCACCGACATGCTGTCGGCGTCGGGGCGGTCCGGGCGTGCCCTCATGGAGAAGGGCGCGGTCGACCCCGAGGACGTCGTCCGGGCGCTGTTCACGGCCATCGACGAGGACCGCTTCCTGGTGCTGCCGCACGCCGAGGTGGCCGAGATGTATGCCCACCGCGCCGCCGACCCCGACCGCTGGCTGCGCGGGATGCGGCGGATGGCTGCCGCCCTGCCGCAGGACAGCTTCGGCCAGGACTAGTCGAGGCACCGCCCGACGCCCCCACCCGCAAGATTGGGTGCCTGAACGCTCGCAATCCCGAGCGTTCAGGCACCCAATCTCGCCGGTGGGGCGACGGGTGCCGGGTCAGTCGAGCGGGCCGCCGGCGACGTAGATGACCTGCCCGGACACGAAGCCGGCCTCCTCGGAGCACAGGAAGCTGATCGTCGCCGCGATGTCCTCGGGCTGGCCGACCCGGGCGACCGGGATCTGCTTGGCCGAGTGCTCGATGAACTGGTCGAACGGGACGCCGATGCGTTCGGCGGTCGAGGCGGTCATGTCGGTCTGGATGAAGCCGGGGGCGACGGCGTTGGAGGTCACCCCGAACTTGCCGAGCTCGATGGCCATCGTCTTGGTGAAGCCCTGGAGCCCCGCCTTGGCCGCGGCGTAGTTGGCCTGACCGCGGTTGCCCTGGGCCGAGCTGGAGGAGAGCTGGACCAGGCGCCCGAACTTCTCCGCGGTCATGTGGCCCTGGACGGCCCGGGTCATCAGGAAGGTGCCCTTGAGGTGGACGGCCATCACGGCGTCCCAGTCCTCCTCGGTCATCTTGAAGATCAGGTTGTCGCGGATGATCCCGGCGTTGTTGACCAGGATGGTCGGTGCGCCAAGCTCCTCGGCCACCCGGGCGACCGCGGCGGTGACCTGGTCGGCCTTCGAGACGTCGACGCCGACGGCCATCGCGCGCCCGCCCTTGTCGGTGATCCGCTCCACGGTGCCGGCACAGGCGGCCTCCTCGAGGTCGAGCACCGCGACGGCGTGACCGTCGGCAGCCAGACGTTGGGCGGTGGCGGCACCGATGCCGCGGGCCGCTCCGGTGACGATGGCAACACGCTGCGCGCTCACGGGACCTCCAGGACGAGATGGGATGGGGATGTGGGCAGTGTACTGAGCGCTTGCTTAGCCCGGAGAAGCGCCTCTGGACACATGAAGGGCCAGGGACAGGCAGAATGGTCGTGCGCTGACGTGGGCAGAGTCGCCTCCTGAAGCTGGACCAGCACCCGACGAGAGTGAGCGCATGCAGACTTGGCCCGGTACGCCCTACCCCTTGGGCGCCACGTACGACGGTTCGGGCGTGAACTTCGCCCTCTTCTCAGAGGTCGCCGAGCGCGTCGAGCTGTGCCTGATCGACGACGACGGTGTGGAGACGAGCGTCGACCTGCCCGAGGTCGACGGATACGTCTGGCACGGGTTCATCCCCGGTCTGCAACCCGGGCACCGGTATGGCTTCCGGGTGCACGGTCCGTACAACCCCGCGGAGGGCCATCGCTGCAACCCCTCCAAGCTGCTGCTCGACCCCTACGCCAAGGCGATCGACGGGGCGGGTGACGGCGACCCGTCGCTGTTCTCCTACACGTTCGGCAGCAAGGACGCGGGGCTCGGGTCCAAGCCCGACACCGCGGACAGCCTCGGCCACACCATGCTCTCGGTCGTGGTCAACCCGTTCTTCGACTGGGGCCAGGACCGCCACCCGCGGCACGAGTACCACGAGAGCGTGATCTACGAGGCCCACGTCAAGGGGCTGACCAAGCTCCACCCGGAGATCCCCGAGGAGATCCGCGGGACGTACGCCGCCATGGCGCACCCGGCGATCATCGATCACCTCACCGACCTCGGCGTCACCGCGGTCGAGCTGATGCCGGTCCACCAGTTCGTCAACGACTTCGTGCTCCAGGACCGCGGGCTGTCGAACTACTGGGGCTACAACACCATCGGTTTCATGGCGCCGCACAACGAGTACGCCGCATACGGCACCCGCGGACAGCAGGTCACCGAGTTCAAGACGATGGTCAAGGCGCTGCACGATGCGAACATCGAGGTCATCCTCGACGTCGTCTACAACCACACCGCCGAGGGCAACCACCTCGGGCCAACGCTCTGTTTCCGGGGGATCGACAACGCGTCGTACTACCGGCTGGTCGACGACAACCGTGCCCACTACTACGACACCACCGGCACGGGGAACTCGCTGCTCATGCGCAGCCCCCACGTGCTCCAGCTGATCATGGACTCGCTGCGGTACTGGGTGACCGAGATGCACGTCGACGGGTTCCGGTTCGACCTGGCGGCCACGCTGGCCCGTCAGTTCCACGAGGTCGACAAGCTGTCGGCCTTCTTCGACCTCGTGCAGCAGGACCCGGTGGTCAGCCAGGTCAAGCTGATCGCCGAGCCGTGGGACGTGGGAGACGGTGGGTACCACGTGGGCAACTTTCCGCCGCTGTGGACCGAGTGGAACGGCAAGTACCGCGACACGGTGCGCGACTTCTGGCGGGGCGAGAACGCGACGCTGGGGGAGTTCGCCTCGCGCCTGACCGGGTCCTCGGACCTGTACGAGCACTCGGGTCGCAAGCCCATCGCCTCGATCAACTTCGTGACGGCCCACGACGGCTTCACGCTGCGCGACCTGGCGTCCTACAACGAGAAGCACAACGACGCGAACGGCGAGGGCGGCAACGACGGCGAAGGCCACAACCGCTCGTGGAACTGCGGGGCGGAGGGTCCCACCAAGGACAAGGGCATCAAGAAGCTGCGCAAGCGCCAGCTGCGCAACTACCTCACCACGCTCATGCTGTCCCAAGGTGTGCCGATGATCGCTCACGGAGACGAGCTCGGCCGCACCCAGCAGGGCAACAACAACGTGTACTGCCAGGACAACGAGCTGGCGTGGGTCGACTGGGACCTGGGCAAGGACGAGCAGAACCTGCTCGCCTTCACCCAGGACATCGTCGCTCTCCGCAAGTCCCATGCGGTGTTCCGTCGGCGCCGGTTCTTCGCGGGCAGCGCCGACCACGGAGGCGAGTCGAGCCTGGGGGACGTGGGCTGGTTCGAGCCGAGCGGCACGCACATGGCCGAGGAGAGCTGGGCCAACGGGCTGGCTCGCAGCCTGATGGTCTTCCTCAACGGAGGGGCGATCCCCGAGCCCGACTCCCGGGGCAACCGCATCGTGGACGACAGCTTCCTGTTGCTGCTCAACGGACACGACGAGTCGATCGACTTCACGCTCCCGGAGAAGACCTACGGCGGGACGTGGGTCTATGAGATCGACACCGCCGTCGAGGCGGAGCTGGGAAGCGTCGTGGCGGCAGGTTCCACCGTGAGCGTGGAGGGTCGCAGTGTCGTGGTGATGCGGTCGCCCCGGCCCGTCGCCAGCCCCGGAGCCACTGGGTCGCGCCGGTGAGCCGACCCGCTGCCGGACGGCCGGTGCCGACCTCGACCTATCGGTTCCAGCTCCAGCCGGCGTTCACCCTTGACGATGCCGCCGCCCAGGTGCCGTACCTGTCCCGGCTCGGCGTCACGCACGCCTATCTGTCTCCGATCCTCACGCCCACGCCCGGGTCCGAGCACGGGTACGACGTGGTGGACCACACGAGGGTCAACCCCGAGATCGGTGGTGACGCAGCACTGCAGCGCCTGGTGGCCGCGTTGGCCGAGGCCGGCATGGGTGCAGTCGTGGACATCGTCCCGAACCACATGGCAGTGCCGACTCCGTTGTGGCACAACGCCCCCCTGTGGAGACTGCTGGTCGAGGGACCCCAGAGCGAGTACGCGCGGTGGTTCGACGTCGACTGGGCAGCCGGCGAGGGCAAGGTGCTGATGCCGGTTCTGGGGGGAAGCCTCGAGGACGCGCTGACCAACGACGAGCTGGCCTTCGCACCCGATGGTGGTGCGGACCGGGACGAGCCGGTGATCCGCTACTACGACAAGGAGTTTCCGGTCCGCGACGACACGGCCGACCTCCCCCTCGTGGAGATGGTCGCCGCGCAGCACTACCGGCTGGCCAACTGGCGCGAGGCGACCGAGTCGCTGAACTACCGTCGCTTCTTCGACGTCACCGAGCTGGCGGCGGTGCGGGTCGAGGATCCCGACGTCTTCGATGCCACCCACGACCTCGTGTCGGGCCTGGTCCGGTCCGGCGCGGTCGACGGCATCCGTGTAGACCACCCCGACGGGCTGGCCGATCCTGCTGGATACCTCCGCCAGCTGGCCGTCGCCACCGGCGGCGCGTGGGTGGTCGTCGAGAAGATCCTCGAGGGCGAGGAGCGCCTGCCGGCGTCCTGGGCCTGCGCGGGCACGACCGGGTACGACGCGCTCATGAGGGTTGGTGGGCTGTTCGTCGACCCCCAGGGCGAGGCGCCGCTGACCGAGCTCTGGCAGGAGCTGACGGGGGAGACCGAGTCGCTCCACGACGTCGTCCGGGCGGCCAAGCAGCGCATCGTCGAGAAGGTCCAGGTGCCCGAGGTGGACCGCCTCGTCCGGCTGGCTCGGGTGGTTCGGCCCGACGCGGGCGCTGGTGGGCTGAGCCGCGCCCTGCAGGCTGTACTGGTCCGGATGGACCGCTATCGCATCTATCTCGAGGTCGGCGAGCGCGACATCCAGGCCCTGGAGGCGCTGGACGACCTCACGCGGGTAGCGCTCGGCGACATCGACACCTCCGACCGTCCCAGCCTGGAGCTGGTGCGCGACCTCGCGGGCGGGCGGTTGCTCGTCGGCGCCGGGTCTCGTGACACGGACGAGAACGGCACGGACGAGAACGGCACGGACGAGGACGGCACGGACGGGGACGGCACGGACGACCTCTCGGTGGCCCAGCTCGACGCGGCGCGCGAGTTCCTCGTCCGGTTCCAGCAGACCTGCGGCCCGGTGATGGCCAAGGGCATCGAGGACACCGCGTTCTACCGTTATCACCGGTTCGACGCGCTCAACGAGGTCGGTGGTGACCCGGACCGCTTCGGCGTCGCACCCGCGGAGTTCCACGCCTATGCCGCTGAGCTCCACCGTGACTGGCCGACCACCATGACCACCTTGTCGACCCACGACACCAAGCGCTCGGAGGACGTGCGTGCGCGCCTCACGGTGCTCGCGGAGCGTCCGCAGGCCTGGGCGGACTGGGTCCGCGCGTCGTGGGACGCCGCGACGCCACACCGGTCGCCGAGGCTGGACCCCGTCACCGAGTACTTCTTGTGGCAGACGCTCGTCGGTGCCTGGCCGATCTCGCCGGAACGGCTGAACGCCTATGCGCTCAAGGCGATTCGCGAGGACAAGCGCTTCACGGTGTGGACCGACCAGGACGAGGACTACGAGTCGGCCGTCCGCGAGTTCCTGGAGGGCGTGGTCGCGGACCCGGCGCTGGTCGAGCGGATCGAGTCTTGGGTGAGCGACACGGCGGAGGCCACCCGCGCGACGACGCTGGGGCAGAAGCTCATCCAGCTCGTGATGACCGGGGTGCCCGACGTCTACCAGGGAACCGAGGTCGTCGATCTTTCCCTGGTCGACCCGGACAACCGGCGGCTGGTGGACTACGCAGCCCGCGACGAGCGGCTGGCCGCACTGGACGACGGGCAGGCCCCGGTCGGGCTCGACGACGAGAAGCTCCTCGTCACCTCGCGCGCCCTGCGGCTCCGGCGCGAGCACCCGGAGTGGTTCACCGGTCCGAGCGCCACCATCACCGCGATCGACAGCAACACCGACCACCTGGTCGCCATCGGGCGCGGCACGAGCGCCGGGGAGCTCGCGGCGGTGGCAGTGGTGACGCGACTCTCCACCACAGCGGGCGATCTCCGCGACGCCGACCTCGACCTGCCGGTCGGCCGGTGGACCGACCTGCTCTCGGGCGCGACTGTCGAGGTGGGGACCGAGGGCCTGCTCTGGAGCGAGCTGTCCACGACCCTCCCCGTCGCGCTGCTGGTCCGCGCCGATGCCTGACCGCCTGCGCGACCGGCCGCTGTCGGTCTGGGCCCCCAGCGCCCGGGCCGTGTCCGCTGACCTGCGGGTCGGGGACGAACCGGCCCAGACCGTGGAGCTGGAGTCATATCCGGGCGGCTGGTGGGCCCCGACCGCGGTCGCGGCGGGGCGCTACCTCGCCTCCGAGCGCCCGGTCGACTACATGTTCCGTGTCGACGACGCCGACCCGGTCCCGGACCCGCGCAGCGCCTGGCAGCCGGAGGGTGTGCACGGCAGGAGCCGGTTGGTCGACCTGGCCGCCTTCGACTGGCACGACGCGATCTGGGCGGGGCCGCAACAGGGCGAGGGGGCGCTCGGCGGCGTGTTCTACGAGATGCACGTGGGGACCTTCACCCCCGAGGGCACCTTCGACGCTGCGCTGTCCCGACTGGACCACCTGGTCTGGCTCGGGGTCGACGTGGTCCAGGTCCTGCCGGTCGCCGCGTTCCCCGGCGAGTGGGGGTGGGGGTACGACGGGGTCGCCCTGTATGCCGTCCACGACCGGTACGGCGGCCCGCGGGCCTTCCAACGGTTCGTCGACGCCTGCCACCAGCGTGGCCTCGGGGTCGCCCTCGACGTCGTCTACAACCACCTCGGACCAAGCGGGAACTACCTGTCTGCTTACGGCCCGTACTTCACCGAGTCCCACCAGACTCCCTGGGGCGCCGCGGTCAACCTCGACGCCGAGGGGTCGGCGGAGGTGCGGGCGTTCATCATCGAGGGCGCCCTGCGCTGGCTGCGCGAGTTCCACCTCGACGCGCTGCGGCTCGACGCGGTCCACGAGTTCCGCGACGACTCGGAACGACCGTTCCTGGCCGAGCTCTCCGACGCCGTCGCCGACCTGGGGGCCGAGCTGGGACGTCCGCTGGCGCTCGTGGCCGAGAGTGACCTCAACGACCCGGTGATGGTCACCCCGACGGACGAGGGCGGCCTCGGCATGTCGGCCCAGTGGGACGACGACGTCCACCACGCGCTGCACGTGGCGCTGACGGGGGAGACCCAGGGCTACTACGCCGACTTCGGCGGACTGTCGGCCATCGGCAAGGTCCTGACCGATGCGTTCTACGTGGACGGGGTGTGGTCGCAGTTCCGTGGCCGCGCCTGGGGCGCGCGGGTGGACCGTGAGCAGACCTCGGGTCACCGGTTCATGGCCTACCTGCAGACCCACGACCAGGTCGGCAACCGGGCCCTCGGCGACCGGATCGGGGCCACGCTCAGCCCCGGCCAGCAGGCGGTCGGCGCGGCCCTGGTGATGACCTCCGCCTTCACGCCGATGGTGTTCATGGGCGAGGAGTGGATGGCGAGCACGCCGTTCCTGTACTTCAGCGACCACGGCGAGCCGGAGCTGGCCGCGGCGGTCAGCAACGGGCGTCGGCGCGAGTTCGCCGACCACGGCTGGGAGGGCGAGGAGATCCCCGACCCCCAGGACCATGGGTCGCGTGACGCGAGTGTGCTGCGGTGGCAGGAGCGCCGGTCCGGCTCGCACCAGCGGGTGCTCGACTGGTATCACGACCTCATCGACCTCCGCCGGCAGACCCCGGAGCTGCGTGACTCGCGGCTGGACGCGATCGAGGTCAGGGTCCACGACGACCTCGGGTGGATGGTGGTCGAGCGCGGGACGATCCGGGTCCTGGCCAACTTCGCCGAGCACGACCAGCACGTCCCCACCGACCTGCCGGTCCGCGAGGTGCTCCTGGCGTGGGAGACCCCCACTCCGGCGCCGCAGCCCGACGGGCTGTGGGTCGGCGGGCAGTCGGTCGCCATCGTCCGCGTGGAGCCGGCGGGGCACTGAGGCTGGGAGGGGTCAGGCTGGGCTGGGCTGAGCCTGAGCTGGGCTGGGCTGGGCTGGGCTGGGCTGGGCTGGGCTGGGTTGAGCCTGAGCTGGGCTGGGCGGTGTGGCGCGGCCGGGCGGTGTGGCGCGGCCGGGCGAGGTCAGCCCTTCTTGAGCCGGACCATGCCCTCCTGCGCGACGCTGGCCATCAGCACACCGTCGGCGTCGAACAGCCGGCCGACCCCCAGGCCTCGACCGGAGGACGCACTCGGGGACTGCTCGACGTACAGCATCCACTCGTCGGCCCGGATCGGCCGGTGGAACCACATGGCGTGGTCGAGGCTGGCCACGCGCAGCCGCTCGTCGCCCCACGAGAGGTGGTGACGCCGCAGCACCGGCTCCAGCAGGGTGAAGTCGGAGGCATAGGCCAGCACGGCGGCGTGGACCAGCGGGTCGTCGGTGCCGAGGGGGCCCTTCGCGCGCATCCAGACCGACTGCATCGCCGCCTGCTGGCGTCCGGGTGACAGGAACAGGCTGCCCTCGATGTGACGGACGTCGATCGGCCGGTGGCCGAAGTGGGCTGCCACCGGGTGATCGCGGTGCTCGGTCTGGTTCACCAGGTCGACGAGCGAGGGCAGGTGTTCGGGATCTGGGGCCGGAGGCATCTGGTCCTGGTGGTCCAGCCCCTCCGCGTGGGCCTGGAACGACGCGGTGAGCGACAGGATCGGCTTGCCGTACTGGATCGCCAGCACCCGCCGCACCGAGAACGAGTTGCCGTCGCGGATGTTCTCGACCGCGAACCGGATGGGGTGGCTGTCGTCCCCGGGGCGCACGAAGTAGGCGTGCAGGGAGTGGACGGGGCGCACCGACGTGCTGCCGTACACGTCGGCCACCGAGCGCCCGGCGGCGATCAGGCTCTGGGACAGCACCTGTCCGCCGAACACCCGGCCGTGCGGCTGGCGCTGGCTGCGGCCGACGTACACCATCGGGCTGGAGTCGCCCAGCTCGCTCTCGGGGTCGCCTTCGGCGCCGAACACGCTGATCCTCGCCGGGCCGATCTGCTCGAGATCGAGCACGTCCAGCAGGTCCGCGATCGGGTCCTCCGGCGGGGTCCACTCCTTCGTGCTGGTCACCCTGCGACCCTAGCGGGCGGTGTGAACCCTCAAGCGACCAGTCGGGTGCCGCGTCCGGCGCGACCACCGACCCCGTTCTGGGCGCTCTCCCAGGCAAGGGCAATGCGGCGAACCGCCTCCTCGATGACCTGAGGCTCCTTGTCCCCGAACGGGATCCGCAGATATCGCTCCATCCCTCCCTCGACGGCGAACTGCGACCCAGCGGCCAGCATGACGCCGTGGCGTTCGGCCGCGACGGTGAGTGCGCTGGACAGGGCCTCGGGCAGCTCGATCCACAGGCACATCCCACCGGCCGGGACGGTGAAGCGCCAGGTCGGCAGGTGGGCCGCGAGGGCCGCGACCAGGGCCGACCGAGCTGCGCGGAGCCGCTGCCGTCGATCGGCCAGGATGCGGTCGCGCTGGGGCAGCAGCTCCAGCAGGACCAGCTGCTCCAGCAGGGGCGCGCTGAGGTCGAGGGTCAGTCGGGCGTCGGCGATGCTGCCGAGCAGCTCGCGTGGCGCGCGGACCCAGCCCACGCGTACGCCGCCCCAGTAGGTCTTGCTGGCGCCGCCGAGGGTGACGCTGGACCGGTGCCAGACGGCCAACGGCGCGACCCGCGCCGGCGCATCGGGACGGAGGTCGAGGTCGGCCACCGTCTCGTCGACCACGGCGACGGTGTGGGTGGCTCGCAGCGCCTCACCGATCTCGCGGCGCTGGGCCTCGCCCATCAGGTTTCCGGTCGGGTTGTGGAAGTCCGGGATGAGGTAGGCCGCGCGCGGCGCGGTCTGGCGCAGCGCGGCGACGACGGCCCCGGTGTCCCACCCGTCCGGGTCGAGCGGCAGGGCGACGGGGCGGGCTCCGGACCGGCGCGCCGCGGCGATGGCGTTCGGATAGGTCGGGCTCTCCATCAGCACCCGGTCGCCGCTGGTCAGGAGCGCGCGAGCGGTCGCCGACCAGGCAGCGAGGGCGCCGGAGGTGATCATCACCTGCTCGACATCGGTGGCCAGCCCGCGGGCCGTGTAGTCCTGGGCGATCGCCTCACGCAGCTCTGGCAGACCCAGTGGGTGGTAGCCGGTGCCGGTGAGGTGACGCGGCAGCGCGGCCACGGCCGCTTCGCAGGCGGCGAGGTAGCCCGGCGGGGCCGCGAGGGCGGCACAGGTCAGGTCGATGACCTCGGGTCCGGCCTCGCCGCGCGGTGCGAGTCCGACGGCGCGCGAGGCCTCCGCACCTGGCAGGGTCGCGACGCTGCCCGACCCCTGGCGGGAGGTGAGGAACCCGGCGTCGCGCAGCTCGGCGTAGGCGCGGGTGACCGTGCTCCGGCTCAGGCCGACGGCCGCCGTGAGGTCGCGTTCACTGGGCAGCCGGGTGCCGGCGGTGATCCGTCCGTCGGCGATCAGCAGGCGGATCCCGTCGGCCAGCCCGCGGTAGGCGGGGGTGGTCATCGTGGTGGACCCGAGCAGGTCCACCAGCCGCGCGGCCATCAGCGTACGGACAGTCATACAGGCCACTTTGGCACGATTGGCTATGGAAAGACAGGCCAGTGTTGGCCAAACTTGCTGCGTGACCCGAACTGGACTGACTCCTCTTTCTCCGCTCGAGCAGCTACGTGCCGGTCGGCTCCCACGTCGGATGGTCCAGCTCTACCTCGGGCTCACCCTGTACGGCGTGTCGATGGGGCTGATGATCCGCTCCGAGCTCGGACTCGACCCGTGGGACGTCTTTCACTATGGGGTCGCCCGCCACCTGTCCGCTTCGTTCGGGACCATCGTGATCCTGGTCGGCGTCGTGGTGCTGGTGCTGTGGTGGCCGCTGCGGCAGTGGCCCGGTCTCGGGACGGTCAGCAACGTCGTGGTCATCGGGGTCGTCTCCGACCTCGCGCTCGCCGTCCTCGCAGTCCCCTCCTCGCTCTGGGTGCGGGTGGTCTTCTTGGTCGGAGGCATCGTGCTCAACGGCATTGCCGGGGCGATGTACATCGGCAGCCAGTTCGGCGCCGGCCCTCGTGACGGGCTGATGACCGGACTGGTCCGACGGACCGGGCGCAGCGTACGGCTCGTGCGCACCTCGATCGAGGTGACCGTGCTGGCGGTCGGGTGGCTGCTCGGCGGCGTCGTCGGGGTGGGGACGGTGTTGTACGCCGTGGGTATCGGACCGGTGGTCCAGGTGTTCCTTCCCCTTCTCACGGTGTCACTCGACCCGGCACGGACGTCGAGTGCGGGGGAGCCGGCCGCAACGGACGCGGCGTGCTGTATCAGCGGGCCGGCCGCCTCCTCCTGACCGGTGGCCGTCCGCCGTGGGCGGACATCGACATCATCGGCCGGAGAGCGCTCGGGTCGGTGGACAGGAGGCAGTCATGGCTCTGACGGCGAGCGCAATCGCGCTGATCGGCCGCACCCACCCGGAGATCTTCGAGCTGTTCGGCAACCCGATCGGTCCCCGCGCGATCGGGATCGCCTCGGTGCACGCCTCGGTGCTGGAGCACGTCGCGTTGAACCCGCAGCCGCTGCCGCCGAAGGAGGCCGGCCTGCGGGTCGGCACCCAGACGGGCATCGAGCTGCTCCGGCTGGCGAACGTGGCACGGCACCTGAACATCGCGTTCGAGATCGACCCTGACAACTGGTGCCCGACCCCACCGCGCAAGCCGAAGCTGCCACCGCCCGTGCTGTGGCCCCCGCCGCCGCTGGACGACCCCGACGACCCGCACTGGCACACCGGGTTCGCCCTCGGGCTGGCCGCGGTCCTCGAGGTCGCGGCACCGGGGTTGGAGGGGCTCGAGCAGTTCGGCGCCCTGGACCGGATCCACGACAACGCCATGGCCAACGTCGCGGCACTCGGCTGATGCTTCAGGAGTCCGGCCGGTGGGCGAGCTCGTTGTCGTCCACCTGCCGGGTCGCCCGCCGGAAGGTCCACGTGGGCGTGAACGCGCCCGGCGGAGCGCGGGTCGACGGGCGTGGCCGAGGTGTTCCCGCGTCAGCCCTCCAGCGCGAGTGCGAACGGCAGGACCGCCGGAGCGCCCGCCTGACGGAGCGCCTGTGCGGCCGTGGTGATCGTCCAGCGTGAGCTGACGAGGTCGTCCACCAGCAGCACCGGTCCGTCGAGCGTCGCGAGTCGCTGACCGAGCGCAGTGCCCACCCCGAGCCGGCCCCACACACCTGCGAGACGGAAGGCGCTGTTGCCGCCTGCCTCGCCGACCGGACCGCCTTCGATCAGCTCGAGCGGGTCGAGCAGCTCGAGCCGCCCGATCGTGGCCAGCCCGTGGGCCAAGGAGCCGACCAGCTGCGGCCGGGTGCGCGACGGGACCTGACACACCGCGACAGGGCGCTCGTCCCAACGCCAGTCGGCCAGGATTCCCACGCACGCACGCAACAGGGCGTCGTCGACCGGGCCGTCCTCGCGCAGGAGCGGTCGCAGGCGCTGACCCCAGCCGAGGTCGCTCAGGCGGGCCAGCACGCGCCCTCGCTCCATCGTCTCCTCGGGCGGGATTCTGCCCTTCAGGGGGACGCCGAGCCGATCCATGCCGGTGGGCCACTGCACCCGTGGCTCGAGGTCGACGCCGGCGCGCTCGATGGTGCCGCGGGCCGTGGTGACCGCCGCGTCGGGGATGTCGCTGGGGAACCACACACCGGCGCAGGAGTCGCAGCGCCCGCACGGCACGGCGGACCCGTCGTCGAGCGAGGCCTGCAGGAAGGCCATCCGGCACTCGGTCGTGCGCTCGTACTCGACCATCAGACCCTGCTCGCGCTCGCGGGCCTGCGCGACCCGCCCGTATCGCTCGCCGTCGTAGTCCCATGGCGCGCCGGTCGCGGTCCACCCGCCTTGGACCCGGCTGACGGCGCCGTCGACGTCGAGGACCTTGAGCAACAGCTCCAGCCGGGTGCGACGGATGTCGACGATGGTCTCCAGCGCCGGCGTCGACAGCGGGCGGGACGACTCGGCGAGGGCCCGGATCACTGCGTCGGCCTGCTCCCGTCGGGGCATCGACGCCGACGCGAAGTAGGCCCAGATGTCGCGGTCCTCCGGTCCCGGCAGGAGCAGCACGTCGGCGCGCTCGGTGGCCCGCCCGGCGCGTCCGACCTGCTGGTAGTAGGCGACCGGGGACGACGGCGCGCCGAGGTGGACCACGAACCCCAGGTCCGGCTTGTCGAAGCCCATCCCGAGGGCGCTGGTGGCGACCAGCGCCTTGACCCGGTTCTCCCGCAGGGCGCCCTCGAGCGACTCGCGGTCGGCGACGTCGGTGCGACCGGTGTAGGCCCGGACCTCGTGCCCGGCCTCGCGCAGCGCGGCTGCGACGTCCTCGGCTGCGCTGACCGTCAGGGTGTACACGATGCCGCTGCCCGGGAGCTCCCCGAGGTGGGCGATCAGCCAGGCCAGCCGCTGCTCGGGCGAGGCCTGCCGCAGGACTCCGAGGCGCAACGAGTCGCGCGCCAGCCCGCCCCGCAGCGTCAGCACCTCGTGACCCCCGGCACCGAGCTGCTCGACGACGTCGGTGACCACCCGGGCGTTGGCGGTGGCCGTCGTCGCGAGCACCGGGGTCTCCGCGGGCAGCTCGAGGAGCAGGTCGCGGATCCGGCGGTAGTCGGGTCGGAAGTCGTGGCCCCAGTCGCTGACGCAGTGGGCCTCGTCCACCACGAGCAGTCCGCAACGGGCCGCCAGCCCGGGGAGCTGCTCGTCGCGGAACCGGGGGTTGTTCAGCCGCTCCGGGCTGACGAGCAGCACGTCCACCTCGTCGCGAGCGAGCGCCCCGGCGACCTCACCCCAGTCCTGGGCGTTGGCCGAGTTCATGCTCACGGCCCGGATGCCCGCGCGCTCGGCCGCCGCGATCTGGTCGCGCATCAGGGCCAGCAGGGGGGACACGATCAGGGTCGGGCCCGCTCCCTGCGCGCGGCGCAGTCCGGTCGCGACGAAGTAGACCGCGGACTTGCCCCACCCGGTGCGCTGGACGACCAGCACCCGTCGGCGGCCCCCGACGAGCGCCTCGACCGCCTCGAGCTGACCGTCGCGGAACTCGACGTCCGGTCTGCCCACCAGCCGCCGGAGCACCTCGGTGGCGGCCGCGGCGAGGGGCGTGGTCGTCGTCATGCAGCCACCGTATGCGTCCTCACGGACAACGCCATCGGCCCGTCCACAGGCCCCCGACCGGAGCTGGTCCCAGGCGTCACCACGGGGAACCGCCGTCCCGCCTGGCCCTGACAGAATGCAGCCATGGGTGAGCAGAGGCGGTACCGCACCAACGTCCCCCTCCGGTGGAGCGACATGGACGCCTACGGGCACGTCAACAACGTGCAGTTCCTCCGGCTGCTGGAGGACGCGCGGGTGATCGGGTTCGAGCAGTGGTTCGGGCAGGACCGGTCGGTGCTGTCCGAGGGGATCCTGGTGACCAGGCACGAGATCGAGTACCTCGCGCCGCTGCAGTTCCGGGTGCCGCCGATCATCGTGGAGATGTGGGCGACCGCGATCGGCGGCGCGGGTTTCGACCTCGCCTACGAGGTGCGCGACGGCGGGGAGGACGACGCACTGGTCTATGCCCGCGCGGAGACCGGGCTCGTGCTGTACGACTTTGCAGCCGCTCGGCCGCGGCGGTTGGACTCCACGCTGCGCGACGTGCTGCAACGGCACTCCGGCGACGCGGTCGAGTTCCGCTGGCGGCGCCGATGACCTCGCCCACCGAGCTCGTGTTCCCGGGTCTGCGCGACCTGGAGGACCTGCGGACGTATGCCGTGCGCGCCCGCCGTGCGGACGAGGATGGCGCGATCCGCCTGCACGCGACCGGGTCCACCCTGGCCGCATACGTGGGCGTGCTGGACGGCGTCGGTCTGCTCGGTGAGGGTGCGGTGCTCGGTCTGCGGGCGATGGCTCTGGCCCAGCCCGAGACCCTCGACCTCACGGTGTCGTTGACCTCGCTCACCGACCGGCTCGCCCGCTTGGGCCCGGACCCCGTGCTCGCGCTGCCACCGATGACCCTGAGCACGGCGTGGGCCGCGCTGTCGCCGCCGCGCGCAGGGTGGGAGCGCGTGGGTGTGCTCGACGCCGACCGGGTGAACGAGATCGCGTCGCAAGGCATCTCCGAGATCGCCGAAGGCGTCCCGGAGGACGCCGGGGGTCATGCCGTCACCGCGCTGCGCCAGCGGGTGTGGGGACGGCTGACCGACACCGCGCCACCGATCCCGGCGGGTGGCGCCTTCGCGGCCTACGTCCTGGGGTTCGCACCACCGGGCAGCGAGGGCACCGTGTTTGCCCATGGACGGTGGACCCGCCTGTCCTGCAACGGTGGTCACATCCTGATGCGCTGACGCGGCGTCACTCACGGGGCTGCGGTCAGGTCCTGATCCGCCGACCCGCCGCCACGACGACGAGGGCGACCACGGCCAACGTCCCCCAGATCAGGGCGTACACCGCGGCGTCCTGGCCGGGACCTCGGGTGAGGGCGGCGAAAGCCGCTCCGGCGGCGGCGATGCCCAGGACGCTGCCCAGCACGTCCGACACCTGGAGTGAGGCCGAGGTGGAGCTGTGCCTCTCCACCGGGCTGAGGGACATGGAGAGCACCGACGTGCTCGAGTTGGCCAGACCCATACCGACTCCGCCGAGGACGAGCGCAGCACCAGAGACCATCGGGTGCCAGCCGAACCACGCGACGGCGGCCAGGACCGTGAGCCCGCAGGCCAACGCGGCGCCTCCCGCCGTGATGAGGTGTGAGCGGCGGCCGTCGAAGGCGTCGCGTCCCTGGATCCACGACCCGGCGGACCAGCCGAGGGAGCCGACCGCGATGACCAGGCCCGCTGCCCCGATCGACAGGCCGCGCTCGCGGACGAGCATCAGCGGGACATAGGTCAGCGAGCCGAAGAACGCCGCACTCATCAGCCCGCGGCTGAGGATGACCGACGGAAGGCCGCGGCCCATCCGCCACGTGCCGCGCGGCACGAGGAGGGGGGTGGCGAGCACGACCCCGACCACACCGACGACGGCCAGGACCGTCCTTCCGCTCCAGGCCAGGACCAGGTCGTGGGTCCCGAACTGGAGCACGCCCGCGGCCAGCGCGACCAGCGCACCGGCCCAGGCGGACCTCCGGTGCGTCCGGGCGTCGCCCCCGACCTCGATGCCCTCGTCGTGGGCGCTGAGCTGGGCGCGGCGCGTCCAGATCGCGGCGAAGGTGAGCAGGATCGGCGCGACCACCACCCAGAACACCGCACGCCAGGAGATCCACGACGTGAGCGCTCCGGCGATGGGCGCACCCACCAGCGAGGGCAGGACCCAGGCCGAGGAGACGAGGCTGAACACCTTGGGGCGCAGGCGTGCTGGATACGCGCGGCCGACGATGACGTACAGCGTCACCACGAGGACACCGGCACCGAACCCCGCCACGCCACGACCCGCGAGGAACGCCGACTCGGTCCCGGCCAGCGCGCAGAGCGCGGAACCGGCTCCGATGAGGAGCTGACCGGCCAGCATGCCGGGCAGCGGTCCCGACCGGTCGGACCACACACCGGACACCACGATCCCGAGCAGCTGGCTGGTGAGGAACACCGAGAACGCCAGCCCGTAGGACGTCACCGAGTCGAGCGCATCGGCAATGGCGGGCATCGCGGTGGAGATGGCCATCGACTCGAACGCGATGATGGTCACGACGGCGAGCAGCGAGACGGTGATCAGGCGGTAGGCGGGCGCCAGGGTGCCTTCGTCCGCCGCCGATGGCCGTGGTGTGGGGGTCGTCGGAACGCTGGTGGGGGTGGTGCCGGAACTCACGCCCCCACCCTAGGCAGGTGACCCCGCCGCGGCCCAACGGGATTCGGCCGCTGCCTAGGGTGGAGGCATGGCACCGGACGACGCGAGCACCACCGAGCCCCGAGGCGCCCGACCCGATGCCACGTCCGACGCCGAGTCCGTCGACCCCTGAGTCCGTCGACCCCGAGTCCGTCGACCCCGAGCTCGACGACGCCGGGCTCGCGCTGACCCTGGTCACCCGAGCGGGGTTGCTGGCGGCCAGGATGCGGGCCGAGGGGATGCGGACCGAATACAAGACATCGGTGTCGGACGTCGTGAGCGCGGCCGACCTCGCGGCGGAGGCGTTCATGACCGCGGTGCTGCGCCGGGTCCGGCCCGACGACGGGATCCTGGGCGAGGAGGGTGCCAGCCACGCCGGGACCAGTGGGCGCCAGTGGGTCATCGACCCCGTGGACGGCACCTACAACTTCCTCTCCGGCATGCACTACTGGTGCAGCGCGCTCGCGCTGCGGTCCGGCACCGAAGCGCTCGTGGGCGCGGTGCACCAGCCGAGCACCCGGGAGTCCTGGGTGGCGTCGCCCGGTCGCCCGACCTCGTTGGACGGTGTGCCGGTCGCGCCACTGCTCGACCGCCCCCTGGCCGAGGTCAGCCTGGCGACCTACCTCCACCCGGGCTCGGTGCAGGACGCCGACCTGCTCGAGCCGACGTTGGCGATGGTGTCCGCCGTTGCCACACCACGCATCTGGGGCTCGGGCTCGATCGACCTGGCCAGCGTCGCCGGGGGACGGATCGGCGTCTGGGCGCAGCGCCAGACCGCCGACTGGGACTGGTATCCGGGCAAGGCCCTGGTCGAGGGCGCTGGCGGTCGGACCGAGGTGGTCGAGCACCGCGGCCAGCGCTGGCACCTCGCAGGCAACGGGCGGTCGGTCGAGGAGCTGCTCGCGGTGCTGTTCGCCTCCTGAGCCCGGCAGGGTCACGCTCGTCCAAGCCCGGCGGAGGCTTGATGCATCCGCCACCGGCGCCCCATGGCGGGCTCACCGGCTGACGTCCACCTCGGGCCGGAGGGGATGGCATGCTGGTGTGATGGCGAACCCGCCCGGCGACGGCGGCTCGGAGCCGCGCACGGCAGGTCAGGACCTTTCGCAGCGGGTTGTTCGCTGCGGGCTCGGGCGCTGCGAGATCGCTCGCGGCCGGGTCAGGGGGAGGCGCCGGGGTGCTGCGGCAGCGGTCGTGCTCGCTCTGGCGACTGCTGCCTCGGCGTGTGCGACGGGCGAGCCCGGTCCGGCCCCCGCGCCGCCGACGACTCCCGCCGGTGGGCTCGGCTCGACGGCCGGTCGCACCGACGCGCTGGCCGCCCGGGCTGCCCACACCGCGACCGTGATCGACGGCGGGCGCGTGCTCGTCGCCGGTGGGTGCTCGGTGGACGGGTGCAGTACGGCGTCGGCGGATGCCTTCGTCGTGCAGGGGTCCAGCACGGTGGTCACGGGGTCGTTGGGCGAGGCGCGCGACGCGCACACCGCGACGGCGCTAGCGGGAGGGCGGGTCCTGGTGACGGGTGGTTTCGCCCGCGAGGGTGCTCCACCCCTGGCCAGCGCCGAGGTGTACGACCCGTCGACCGGTGTGTGGTCGCCCACGGCGACCCCGCTCTCGACGCGGCGTGGCGGGCACGTGGCGGCGCGGCTCGGAACGACGTCGGTCCTGGTCGCGGGGGGATGGGTGGCTTCGCGGACCTACACCGACACGACCGAGATCTTCGACCCGGCGACGGGGCGCTTCGGACCGGGCCCCCGGCTTCCGGTGCCCGTCGACGGTCTGGCCGCGGCGACCCTGCTCGACGGGAGCGTCCTGCTGACCGGGGGCCAGGCCCAGCCAGGGGCTGCCAGCGACCTGGCAGTCGTCGTGTCGCCCGACGGGACGTCGCAGCAGGTCGAGCCGATGCGGCAGGCGCGGTTCAAGCACGCGAGCGTGACCCTCTCGGACGGGCGGGTCCTGGTCGTCGGGGGCACGCCCGACGACCAGGCGCTCCTCACCAGCACCGAGGTCTTCGACCCGAACACCCAGCGGTTCTCCGCCGGCCCCGAGCTCACGACCGGGCGCTACAAGCTGGCCGGTGGCGTCCTGGCCACCCCCGACGGCCGGGTCGTCGTCGCTGGTGGCGGAACCGGTGCCGAGATCGTGGACCTCAGGACCGGCCGGTCGACGCGACTGGCGAGCGTCCCGCCGATCCGCCTCTCGTTCTCCACCCTCGTCCCGGCCGAAGGCGCGGTGCGGATCATCGGCGGCTACGACGAGGCCATTCGGCTCACTCGCACCGATCTGCTCATCCAGCTCCCACCTCGCGCGTGACCTGACGGCCTCGCCCTCGGCGGACGGTCAGGGCTTCGGCAACCACGTGGCGGCCGCGCGCACCCGCGCGGCCTGGCGGACCAGGTGGTCACGCTCAGCCACGTTCGTCGCCCGACCGGCACCCTCGGCGTAGGCCTCTGCGGCGGCCGTGAGGTCCCCGCTCAGCTCGTACAGGTGGGCGCGGACGGCGTACCAGCGGTGCCGGTCGCCGATCACCTCGCGGAGCCGGTCGGTCTCGCGCAGCCCGGCCCCGGCACCGAGGAGGTGTCCGACCGCGACGGCGCGGCCGAGTACGCCGGCCGGATCCTGGCGCACGGGGTCCTCGGTCAGGGCGAGCAGGTCGTCGTACCAGGCGACGATCTGCGCCCAGTCGGTCTCCTCGGCGCGTGCCGCGTCGTCGTGCAGTGCGGCGATGGCGGCCTCGATCTGGTACCGCCCCGGCGGTGGGTCGGCCAGCGCCGAATGCAGGACCCGCACGCCCTCAGCGATCGCGCGGGTGTCCCACTGACTGCGGTCCTGCCGGTCGAGGGTGACGATCCGTCCGGCTCCGTCGAGGCGGGCCGACAGGCGAGCGTGGTTGAGCAGCATCAACGCGAGCAGCCCGCGCGCCTCGGGTTCGTCGGTCGCGAGCGTGAGCTGCCGAGCGAGCCGGATCGCCTCCGCGGCCAGGTCGACCCGGCCCGCATGACCAGCGGTGTACACGAGGTACAGGACGCGCAGCACCACCGCCAGGTCGCCGGGCTGGTCGAGGCGGCGGCCGTGCAGCGCACGCTTGGCCCGGCTGATCCGCTGCGCCATGGTCGCCTCCGGCACGTAGAACGCGTCGGCGATCTCCCGGGTGGTGAGACCGCCGACCGCGCGCAGCGTCAACGCGACCTGGGACGCTGGCGAGAGCTCGCGATGGCAGCAGCAGAACAGCAGGAAGAGGGTGTCGTCGCCCTCCTCGGTCGTGGCGGACCGGGGTCGGGAGGCCAGGGCGTGGGCGGGCAGGGGTTCGGCAGATGTCAGGAGCTCGCGTCGGACCCGCGTGGACGCACTGCGACGGGCGTCGACCAGCCGTCGTGTCGCGACCGCGACCAACCACGCGCGAGGGTCGCGCGGTGGGTGCTCGGGCCACACGCGCAGCGCCTCCACCAGTGCTTCCTGGAGCCCGTCCTCGGCCGCATCGAAGTCCTCACCCCGCCGGACCAGGCTCGCGAGCACCCGCGGGACGAGGGCCCGCAGAGCGCCCTCGTCCAACGGAGAGCCCTGGTCGTCGAGCACGCCCGGTCAGGCGTCCGCGGGGGTGTCCGCCATGACCTCGCGAACGTCGATCCACTCCTGCAGCGGCGTGCCACCCGGACCGGGCTCGGAGGAGACGTAGGCCGCCAGCTCCACCGCTCGTTCGTAGGAGTCGACGTCGATCATGTACCAGCCCGCCACGAGGTCGCTGGTCTCGGGCATGGGGCCGTCGGTGGTGACCGGCGCGGCGCCCGCACCGTCGAACCGCACCCACGTCTGCGCCGTGGTGAGTGCCTGCGCGTCGACGAGCTCGCCGCTCTCCTCGAGCAGCTCGCTGACGTGCCGGAGGAAGGCCATGTGCGCCTCCACGTCCTCGGGGGCCCACTGGTCCATCGGGGGCACGGGGCGGTGCGGCTCGGGGGTGCCGCGATAGTGCTTGAGGAGCAGGTACTTCGGCATGATGCCTCCTGTGGTCTCGGGTCGCGCCGTTCGCGGCCCTTCACCTGGTGAGCGGAGCCGGTCGACACTTCTCGACATCGAACCACGCATCGACCTGCGAACAGTCTCGTGTCATGCGGCGGCCGCTGGCCCCGCAGGGTGAGCGGCTGGGAGCCACGCCAGCGTCAGCCGACCCTCACCCCAACGGCGCGCCGCGCTCGGCGAGTACCTCGGCCAGGACGTCGATCCGGTCGCTGATGATCCCGTCGACGCCGAGGTCGAGCAGCCGGTCCATGTCGGCGCGGTCGTCGATGGTCCAGACGTGGACGTGCTTGCCGGCCCGGTGCGCCCGGCGGACCAGGTCGGCAGTCACGAGCTGGATCCGCCGGCCGGCGACGACGGTGGTGTCCGGGACCTGCAGGACGACCGTGGGGGACGCGAGCAGGTGCTCGACCCCGCGCGGACCGAACCGCAGGACTGCGATCTCGCCGTGGGTCGACGCCGTGGCCACGCCCGGGCCGAGGGCGCGGCGGACGGCGCGGAGCCGGCGCGCCGAGAAGGACGCGATGCAGACCCGATCCTGGGCTCGGTGCGCCTGCACCGTGGCCACCAGCGGCGCGACCGCGCCCGGCGACTTGATGTCGATGTTCAGCCGGACGTCGGGAAACTCCTCGAGCAGGTGGTCCAGCAGCGGGATCGGCTCCACGCCGTCGATCCGGGCCGAGGCGACCGACGAGTACGGCAGCTCGGCCACCATGCCGTGCGCGTCGGTGACCCGGTCGAGCCGGTCATCGTGGAACGCGAGCAGGACGCCGTCGGCGGTGGCGTGGACGTCGGTCTCCAGATAGCGGTATCCCATCGCCACCGCGGTCCGGAACGCGGTCAGCGTGTTCTCCCGGCCCCGGCTCGACGGGTGCAGCGCGCCACCGCGGTGGGCGAGCCCGATCGGCCGGGGCGCATCGAGATAGACCGCGTCCTGGGCGCGCACGACGGGCTCGTCTAGATCTCGAGCCAGACCGTCGTGTCGGTCGGGATCGCACCGTCCGGGTCCAGCGGTCCGGAGGTGAGCACCACTACCGCGTCCTCCGACAGCTGCACCGCCTCCGTGCCGAGGTTGGCCAGGACCAGGGTGCCGGGACGAGTCACGTCCGCCGGTATCGACTGGAAGGCAATGACATCGGTGCTGTAGCCCGGCGCGAGCGCGAGTCCGGCGACACCGAGGGCGCGCGCCTTGCGCAGTCGCAACATCTGGCGATAGAGCTCGAGCGTCGAGCCCTCGACCCCCTCCTGCTGGTCGACCGCGTACGACCCGTAGATCTCGGGCTGCGGAAGCCAGCTGGCGTCGGACGGACCGAACCCGAACGACGGCGCGTCCTTGGTCCACGGCATCGGGATGCGGCAGCCGTCGCGGCCGATCTCCTTGCCCCGGGTGCGGATGAACGTGGGGTCCTGCCGGTACTCGGCGGCCAGCTCGGTGGAGTCCGGGAGGCCGAGCTCCTCGCCCTGGTAGATGTACGCGCTACCGGGCAGCGCGAGCATCAGCGCCGTGGCCGCCCGGGCGCGCCGAAGGCCGAGCTCCCGGTCGGGCTGCGGGTCGTCGGCCGAGATGCCGTTGGGGCGCCTGCCACCGACGGCCAGTCCGAGCCGCGACGCGTGCCGGACGACATCGTGGTTGGACAACACCCAGGTCGACGGCGCGCCGACCGAGTCCGACGCGGCCAGCGAGTGGGCCACGACCTCTCGCAGATCCGCTGCGCGCCAAGCGCATTCGAGAAAGGCGAAGTTGAAGCTCTGGTGGTACTCGTCCGGGCGGGTGTACTGCACCAGGCGCTCGATGCTGGGCACCCAGACCTCGCCGCACATGATGCGCGAGGGATGGCCATAGCTGTTCAGGATCTCGCGCCAGACGCGGTAGATCTCGTGCACGCCGTCCTGGTCCCACATCGGCGGCTGGCGGTCCGTGCCCTCGGCGGAGCTGTCGAGCAGGCTCAGCTCCTCGTCCCACTCGGGGAGCCCACCCTCCTTGACGAGCCCGTGCGCGACGTCGACCCGGAAGCCGTCGGCTCCACGGTCGAGCCAGAACCGCAGGACCGACTCGAACTCCTCTCGCACCTCGCGGTGGTCCCAGTTGAAGTCGGGTTGTTTCCGGTCGAAGAGGTGGAGGTACCACTGACCGTCCGGCACTCGGGTCCACCCGGCGCCGCCGAACACCGAGCGCCAGCCGTTGGGCGGCTCCGACCCGTCCGGACCGCCGCCGTCGCGGAACATGTATCGGTCGCGCTCCGGGCTGCCTGGCCCCGCGGCGAGTGCAGCCTTGAACCATGCGTGCTCGTCGGAGGAGTGGTTCGGGACGATGTCGACGAGGATCTTGATGCCGCGCTCGTGGGCGGCAGCCAGCAGGCCGTCGAAGTCGGCCAGGGTCCCGAACAACGGGTCGATGTCGCGGTAGTCCGAGACGTCGTAGCCGGCGTCGGCCTGGGGGGACCTGAAGAAGGGGGAGAACCAGATGGCGTCGATCCCGAGATCGGCGAGGTAGTCGAGCCGAGCAGTGACAGCCGGCAGGTCGCCGATGCCGTCCCCGTCGCTGTCCGCCCAGGAGCGGGGATAGATCTGGTAGATCACCGCTGAGCGCCACCAGTCCGTATCGGCCCGGCTCGCCTCGTGCAGCAGCGTCGGTAGCCCGGTGGTGGTCCCGGTCGTCCCGCTGCTCCCCGAAGGATGTGCATCGCTGGTCGTGGCGTTCTCCGGGGAGCCGGTGGCCCCGGACGTCGTGGTAGTGGTCACGGGTCACCATCTTCCCAGCCCGAGCGAGCCCCCGCCAAACGAGATGGCAGGTTTCCGCAGTATGGACACTCGCGCGCCGAGCCCCCGCCGAGTCACTCCTCGAAGGTGTTCACCAGCGACTCTGCCGCTCGCTCGAGATAGTCGCGGAGCACCAGGTCGTGGGCCTCCCCGAGGGCGAGCGAGTCCACCGCGGCCAACATGTGCCTCAGCCATCGGTCGCGCTGGGCCGGCGTGACGGCATACGGGTGGTGCCGCATCCGTAGGCGTGGGTGCCCACGTTCCTTCGAGTAGGTCGTCGGGCCGCCCCAGTACTGCTCGAGGAACTTTCGAAGCCGTTCCTCGGCCGGCGCGAGGTCGTCCTCGGGATACAACGCGCGCAGCTCGGGGTCGCCGGCGACCCCGACATAGAACGCGTGCACGAGCCGGCTGAACGTCTCGTGCCCGCCGACCTGCGCGTAGAACGACTCGCCTTCGGTGGTCATCGGGTTCCGCCGCCCATTCCCGCGCCAAAGCCGCCCATCATCAGCGGTGGACCCTTCACGCCGTGCTCGTCGAACGCGGCCTTGACCCGCTCGCGGATCTCGCGCTGCACGGAGAAGTTCGCGTCGGGCGCACACTTGGCCAGCACCCGGATCGTCACCGTGCCGCCACTGACCGACTCCACACCGAGCACGCTCGGCTCCTCGAGCAGACGGTCGGACCACGCGTCGTCCTCATCCATCACGTGCAGCACGTCCCGGATGAGGGGGATGACGCGTTCGAGGCTCTCGCTGTATGCGACGGGGATGTCGACCTGAGCGGTCGACCACCCCTGCGAGCGGTTCCCGATGCGCAGGATCTCGCCGTTGCGGACGTACCACGTGACCCCGCTCGCGTCCCGCAGGCGGGTGACCCGCAGGGTCACGTCCTCGACAGTCCCGACGGCCACCCCGGTGTCGATGACGTCGCCGACGCCGTACTGGTCCTCGATGATCATGAAGACGCCGGAGAGGAAGTCCTTGACCAGGCTCTGCGCGCCGAAGCCCAGGGCGACGCCACCGACGCCGGCCGAGGCCAGCAGCGGGGCCAGGGGGATGCCGACGATGCCCATCACCGTGAGCAGGGCCACCGCCCCGACCACCAGGGTCGTGATCGACCGCAGCAGGGCGCCGGTGGTGGCAGCCCGCTGCCGCTGTCGCTCGTGGGCCAGCCCCGCCGCCTGGGCCAGCACCCGTCCGGCCCGCGACGGCCGGGTCCTGGCGTTCTCGGTGGCTCGTTCGGTGGTCCGGGCCACGACGCGGGAGATCGCCCGCTGGACCAGCCAACGCAGGACCAGCGCGCCGAGGATGACACCTGAGATCCGGACCCCGCTGTCCAGGAACCAGTCGATCGAGCGGTCGACGACGGCGGCACCGGGCAGCGCGGCCATGAGCTGGAGGAGGTCGGCCGGGAAGGACATGGGTCCCATTGTGGCAACCGGGACCGGTCGGCTGATCCGGCACCCTCGGGCCAGCGATGACAGACTCAGGTCCGCTGCCTCGAGCCACGGCGCAGCCGAAGGTTCTTGGGGAGCGTGATGACCGAGCCGATGCTGGCCGACCTCGCACGGCTGCATGGGGTCGCGACGGCGGTCGACCTGCCCGGCGGCGCCCGCGAGGTGAGTCCCGACGTCCTGCGGGCGGTGCTGGCCTCGCTCGGTGTGGACGCCGCGGACGGGCGGCAGGTCGAGGTGTCGCTGGCCTCCCACCGCGACCGGTGGAGCCCATTGCCGCCCCTGGTGACGACCACCGCGGGGCGGGGGAAGTATGTGGAGGCGACGCACCCGGTGGGGCGACTGTCCCAGGCCCTGGTCGAGTCGCCGGACGGGGCGGTGCGCAGCCTGCGCGTCGACCCCCCTTCGCCCCAGCGTCGGCAGGGCGGCGACACCGTGCGAACGATCGGGATCACACTCCCACCCGACCTCCCCGTGGGTCGGCACCTGCTCACCGTCGACTTCGGTGACGGGGGCGCGGTCTGCCCGCTGCTGGTCGGCCCTACCTCGCTCAGCCCGCCACCCGGACTCATCGGACGGCAGGGATGGGGGCTGGTCGGAGCGGTCGACGCCGTCGGGTCGGAGCTCACCCGCGGCGGTCTCCCCGACCTCGGGGACCTGGCCGAGCTGGTGTCCTTTCTCGGATGGGACCTCCGCGGCGACGTCATCGTCCTGCCCGAGTCGGCCCCGCTGCCCGCGCCGTTCCTCGACCCGACCCGCATCCGCGTGCGCGACATCCCCGAGGCGGCGTGGGTGGAGGGTTCAGCCCGCGCTCGGCTGGCCGGGTCACACGAGGACGGCCTGCGCGCCGTGTACGCCGTGCCCCGCACCCCGCGGCGCGAGCGGGCCTTCGGCTCGTTCTGCGAGGCGTTCGGCCAGGAGCTCCTGGATGTCGCGACCTGGTCGATGCTCTCGGCCCGGCACGGCGACGACCCCTCGACCTGGCCGCCCGGCCTGCGTCGCTCCGACGACCGGGCCGTGGAGGAGGCGCGCGAGCTCGCTGCTGGCGAGGTCCAGTTCCACCGGTGGTGCCAGTGGGTGGCCGACGAGCAGCTCGCGACGATCGGCCGCGACGCAGCCGGCGCCGGCATGGGTCTGGGACTGCTGCAGACGGTATGTCTGGACGCGGGCCCCGGCGCCGTAGGGCGTTGGGTGGGGGCGGACCAGGTCGCCCCCGGGATGAGGCTGGGTCGCCCACCGCAGACCGAGGGCGACACCGGCGAGGTGAGCCGGCGCTCGCCGTGGCATCCCGGAGTGGCCCGCGACCTCGGGCACGCGCCGCTGAGCAGGCTGCTGGCCCGGTCGCTCCGGCACCGACAGGGGATCCTGCTACCCGACCTGTCGTCGGCGCTGCGGCAGTGGTGGGTACCCGAGGGGGCCGCCGCGAGCGAGGGCACCTGGGTCACCCACGACCACGAGGCACTGCTGGCCGTGGTCGGCATCGCGGCCGAGGCGGTGGGCGCCTCGGTGGTGGGCGGGACGGCCGGCCTGGATGTCTGGGCGCAGCAGTGGATCCTGGGGCTCGGTGTCCTGCCGTGGGTCGAGCTCGTGGGAAGCGCAGGTCTCCGTCACCCGGACGAGGTGCCGATCAGCGCGCTCACCACCCTCGGCGTACCCTCCGACGACCTGCCGGAGGAGCTTCGCCGCCGGCTGGTCCAGCGCAGCCTGGTGTCCTCGGGTGCCTCGGTCGCGGACCAGGCGCGGGCAGCCCAGCGGTTCCTCGGGTGGATGCCGTCCCTGCTGCGCGCCGTGGACGTGGCCGACCTCGCGACGACCCGCCCGCCGCTCGGCCAGGCACCCACCCTCGAGTCGCTCGTGGGGTCGGGGTGGGCCCGCCGGTTGGCCCGCCAGCTGAGCCAGCGGTAGCCAGCGGGCAACGGAGGTAGCCTGCGCGGAGCCGAGCCGGCCAGCGCGTAGCCGGTGCCACCGCACGCCCAGGAGACCTGGGCGTGCCCCACGGGAACGCCCTGGATGGCTGGGCGCTGGTCAGCTCCGGCGCTGGTCAGCCCTGGGCGTCGCGAGCCTGGGCCCGGAGGGCGCGCGCGACACCGTCCCTGTTCTCCGACACGAGGCGCACCAGGGACGCCGGGCCGTCCGGGTGCTCGTCGAGCCAGGCCTGGGTGGCGTCGAGCAGGTCCTGGTCGGCCAGGACGGAGGGGAAGAAGTGCACGACATAGCTCTCGGCCAGCGCGTGGGTCCTGCTCTGCCAGAACGGCAGCAGGGTCTGGAGGTATCGACCGACGAACGGGCGCAGCACCCCCCGGTCGCGCGCCCGCCCGAAGCCCAGGCCGGTCGCACCGAACATCGCGTTGGTGACGGCCGGCTGCTCGACGGCGCTGTGCCACGCGTCCTGCTTGGCCTCGGCACTCGGGCGCGAGGCCAGGGCGCGTGCTTCGCGCTCGCGACCGGTCGCGGTGTTGTCACGCTCGCGCTCGGCCGCGATCTCGGCCGCGTCGGCGAACCCGCACGAGGCCAGCGCGGTCACCAAGGTCCAGCGGAGGTCGGTGTCGATGGCCAGACCGTCGACCGTCACCTCACCGTCGAGCACCCGCCGAAGGTGGGCGGCGTCGCCCTCGGAGGTGACCACCGACGCATACGCGCCGAACAGCTGGAACTGCGCGTCGCTGCCGGACTCGGCCCCGTCGACCAGGGTCCGCAGGGCGGCCGTCACCATCGAGGTCGCCTCGTCGCGGTGGCCGGGCTCGACGTACAGCTGGCTGGCCGTGACGAGCTGGGCCAACAGCACCCGCAGGAGCGTGGAGTCGGTCTCACCCGGCAGCGAGGCGAGGACGAGGTCCACGAAGTCGCGCGCCCGCATCTCGCCGTCGCGGGTCATGTCCCATGCCGCCCCCAGCACCAGGGCGCGGGGCAGGCTGTCGCTGAACCCACGTGGGTGGCCCAGCGCGGTGGCCAGCGACCGCTCGTCCAGCCGGATCTTGGCGTAGGCGAGGTCGTCCTCGTTGACCAGGAGCAGGTCGGGCTGGCGCAGGCCGACGAGCTCGGGCAGCTCGCTGCGCGCCCCGTCCACGTCGACCTCGAGGCGCTCCACCCGCACCAGCGACTCTCCGTCGATGTCGTACAGACCGATCGCGAGCCGATGCGGCCGTAGCGTGGGATGGCTCTCCGGAGCGGTCTGCAGGATCGCCGCCGCGGAGATGAGCCCGCGGTCGTCCACGCTGATCTCGGGTCGGAGGGTGTTGGTGCCCGCGGTCTCCAGCCAGGCCGTGCTCCAGGCGGTCAGGTCACGTCCGGAGGTCTTCTCGAGCTCGACCAGCAGGTCACCGAGCGTCGTGTTGCCCCAGGCGTGCCGGTCGAAGTACGCCCGCAGCCCCGCCACGAACGGCTCTCGGCCGACGAAGGCCACCAGCTGCTTGAGGACCGACGCGCCCTTGGCATAGGTGATGCCGTCGAAGTTGACCTCGACGTCGTGCAGGTCGCGGATCGGCGCCACGATGGGGTGGGTGGAGGACAGCTGGTCCTGACGGTAGGCCCATGACTTCTCGGCGCTGCCGAACGTCGTCCACGCGCTGGTCCACCCGGTGGCCTCCGCCTGACAGGTCGTGGACGCCCACTCCGCGAACGACTCGTTGAGCCAGAGGTCATCCCACCAGCGCATCGTCACCAGGTTGCCGAACCACATGTGCGCGAGCTCGTGCAGGATGGTCAGCCCGCGCCGCTCGATCATCGCGTCCGACACCTTGGAGCGGAACACATAGATCTCGCTGATGGTCACCGCGCCGGCGTTCTCCATCGCCCCCATGTTGTACTCCGGCGTGAACACCTGGTCGTACTTCTCGAACGGGTAGGCGCAGTCGAACTCCGCCTCGAAGAAGTCGAAGCCACGCCGCGTCAGCTCGATGATGTTGTCGGCGTCAAGGTGCGCGCGCAGCGACTTGCGGCAGAACACCCCGAGGGGGACGATGCCGCGTCGGCTGGTCGCCTCGCCGCGCACCACGTCGTACGGCCCGGCGATGAGCGCGGTGATGTATGAGGACATCCGCGGGGTCGTGGTGAAGGCCCACGTCGCGTGGCCGCCGGACGCCTGCGCCGGATCGGGGGTGGGGGAGTTGGACACCACCTGCCAGTGCACCGGCGCGGTCACGGTGAACGTGAACGTCGCCTTGAGGTCCGGCTGCTCGAAGACAGCGTACATCCGGCGGGAGTTGGCCACCTCGAACTGGGTGTAGAGGTAGGCCTCGCCGTCGGCGGGGTCGACGAACCGGTGCAGGCCCTCACCGGTGTTCATGTAGGCACCCGTCGCCTCGACCCGCAGCTCGTTCTGCTCGGCGAGCCCGGGCAGCGTGATGCGCACGCCGTCGAAGTGCTCTGCGGGGTCCAGGCTCCGCCCGTTGAGGGTGATCGCCTCGACCGACGGGGCGATCAGGTCGATGAAGCTCGACGCACCTGGGGTGCTCGCCGCGAAGGTGACCGTGGTGACGGTGCGGAACGTCGTCTCGGAGGACGTCAGGTCCAGGTCGACGACGTACTCGTCGACACTGAGCAGGTCGGCGCGGGTCTGCGCCTCCTCGCGGGTCAGGTTCATGCCGGGCACAGTGGGACTCCAGAGTTGGCTGGCGGATGGATGCCGATGGGGGGCGATCGGTCGTCGGCGGTCCCGCCGTGGACCGTGCCGCCACGCCCTGCCATCCTCGCACGGCCCCCGTGCCGTCGCGCGACACACGGCAGGTGGCAGGATGCGAGGGTGACCGAGACCACCCTGACCACGCCCGACGCCGACCGTGCGGGTGCCGACTTCTGGTTCGACCCGGTGTGCCCCTGGGCCTGGATGACCTCGCGCTGGATGCTCGAGGTGGAGCAGGTCCGTCCGGTCGACGTCACCTGGCACGTCATGAGCCTGTCCGTGCTGAACGAGGGCCGCGACCTGCCCGAGGACTACCAGAACATGATGGAGCAGGCCTGGGCCCCGGTTCGCGTCGTGGTCGCCGCGGCGGCCGCGCACGGTCAGGACGTGGTCCTCCCGCTCTACACCGCGATGGGCGAGCGGATCCACCCCGGTGGGATGGACTACCGCCAGGCGGTCACCGAGGCCCTGGCCGAGGTCGGCCTGCCGGCAGAGCTCGCCGCGGCCGGCGACACCGACGCGAACGACGAGGCGCTGCGCGCCAGCCACCAGGAGGCGATCGACCTCGTCGGCGACGAGGTGGGCACTCCGGTCGTGGCCTTCAACGGTGTCGCGTTCTTCGGTCCCGTGGTGACCCCGACACCGCGTGGTGAAGCCGCCGGCCTGCTCTGGGACGGCACGCTCCTGGTGGCGGCCACCCCGGGTTTCTATGAGATCAAGCGCAGCCGCACCGCCGGCCCCAGTTTCGACTGACCAGAACCCCTGCCCTCGAGAACCCGAACCTTCGAACGAAGGAGCACCATGCGCGTCCACATCGGCGGTGACCACGCGGCCTACGACCTGCATGTCGAGCTGGTCGCCTTCCTGGAGTCCGAGGGGCACGAGGTGACCAACCACGGTCCGCACGCCTACGACGCCCAGGACGACTACCCCGTGTACGTCCTGCGGGCGGCCGAGGCGGTGGCCGCCGACCCGGACTCCCTCGGAGTGGTGCTCGGTGGGTCGGGCAACGGTGAGCAGATGGCGGCGAACAAGGTCTCCGGCATCCGCGCCGCCCTCTGCTACAGCGAGGAGCTCGCGGTGCTGGCGCGCCAGCACAACAATGCGCAGGTCATCTCGATCGGCGGCCGGATGAGCGCCGTCGAGGAGGCCAAGAACATGGTGAGGGCGTTCCTCGCCACCCCGTTCTCCTCCGAGACTCGCCACCAGCGCCGGATCGACATGGTGGTCGCCTATGAGCACGACGGCGTGCTGCCCGAGCTGCCGGCATCTGCTGGATAACCCTGCAGCAAACCCTTCGCCACACTAGGGTTTTGCCTGCGGGTTGGACCGAGGGGGCCCGCAGCCTCCCCCGTCCCCTTCGGACAGACCCGAGGACCCTTCTTCCGTGAGCACGCAGGCCGCCCTGCCGAGGCGTCGCCGTCTCGCCACCGCGATCACCCGCGGGTGGCGTCGCCGACCCCGGTGGCTGCACAGCAACGAGATCCTCACCGCAGGTGCGCTGGCTGCGTCGACCGGCCTCGTCTCGGCGTCGATCCTGGCGTGGAACGCCCAGCTCCGCGGCGTGTTCTATGTGATCGCGGTCACCGCCGGGCTGTTCCTCGGCCAGGCCCTCTTGGTGGTCATCGACGTCCTGCTGATCGCCGTCTACGTCTTCTTCGGGATCATCACCTGGCAGGAGAACGGGTCCTTCGTGCTGCCCTTCATCGTGCTGCTGTCGATGATGGTGCTGATGTACTGGTTGGCCTCCTCACGCGCGCGGCTGGGGGTGCAGGGGACCTTGGGCGAGACCATGCTCGTCGACCTGCGCGACCGGCTGCGCACCCAGGGCGAGATGCCCGAGCTCCCGCAGGGCTGGGAGGCCGAGATCTGCGTGCGGTCCGCCTATGGCGCCTCGTTCTCCGGGGACTTCGTCGTCGCCAGCACCAATGGTGAGGGCCAGGAGCTGGAGGTGGTCATCGTCGACGTCTCCGGCAAGGGGGTGGAGGCCGGGACCCGCTCGCTGCTCCTGTCCGGTGCGTTCGGCGGGTTGCTCGGCGCCCTGCCCACCGAGGAGTTCCTCCCCGCGGCGAACTCCTACCTGTTGAAGCAGAACTGGGCCGAGGGGTTCGCCACGGCCGCCCACGCGACGGTCAACCTGCAGACCGGGGGGTTCAGCGTCGGGTCAGCCGGTCATCCGCCGCCGGTCAAGTTCTCCGCCGGATCGGGTCGCTGGACCGTGCTCGAGGGCCGTTCCGGTCCGCTGCTCGGAGTGCTGGGCGGCGTCGACTTCCCGCGCTACACCGGCGTCCTGCGCCACGGTGATGCCTTGCTGCTGTACACCGACGGGGTCATCGAGACCCGCAACCGGGACCTCAGCGACGGCATCGACCGGATGCTCGGCGTGGCCGAGCGCAGCGTCGCCAACGGGTTCCCCGGGATCGCCGAGCGGATCTGTGCCGCAGCGATGGCCGGGGCCAGCGACGACCGCGCCGCGGTCATGATCTGGCGCCCGACGCGCTGACCGCGCCGCGGTCGTGATCTGGCGCCCCACGAACTGACCGGACCGCCGGAGGTAGCGCCACGGTCCAGGGCTGGGCCAGCGGTGGGTCAGACGCTGCTGATCTGGGGGGTTCGACGGCGGGAGATGTCCGCGCAGTCCAGGCAGACCTCCTCGGGAAGCAGGCCGAGCCGCATGAGCGCCGAGAACAGGTGGCAGCCGACGCACAGGCCGAGCAGGGCCTCGAGGGCCGGGAAGACCACCATGACCACGCCGACCACGACCACGACGACGTTGGCCACGCCCGAGCCGGTGGTGGAGGCGAGGACCCACGCGAGCGTCGCCACGACCGTCAGCAACGCACCGATGCTCGCGGCGAAGCGCTTGGGCGACCCGGCGGTCGGACGGGGGGCGGTGGCCACCCGGGGGCGCACGACGGCCTGTACGACGCGGGCGAGCGGGCTGAGGCGAGGCCCCAGCGCCGCGCGCAGCACGAAGTCGACCGCGAGGACGGCGTACAGCCACCACTGGTGGCCCACGAGCGCGACGATCCCCAGGACGAGGACGACACCGGCGACCAGACGGACGGAGACCTCGTCGACCATGGCGGGGAACCTGACAGAACTCATGTCGACATTATGCATTACATAACCACCTGTTATGCAACTGGCCGACCACCTGGCGGTCGGCGCGGGGCTGGACCGTTCCGCGGTCGACCTGTCCATGGCGGTCGTCAGGGCGCGGCGAGCGGGGCCTACCCTGCCGGAGGTGAGCACCGACTCGGCCCCACCGCGCGTGCGCACCTACAACGCGCGGCGGGGTCGCCGGTCTCCGCTCACCGTGGACCGGATCGCCCGACTGCTGCCACGGCGCGAGGTGCCCGACGGTGTACTCGGGCAGGGTGCGCTCGGGCGCAGCGCGCCGCTGGTCGTCGAGGTCGGCTGCGGACACGGGGCAGCCGCCCTGGCGTACGCGGCGAGCCACCCGGGCCACGACCTCGTCGCGGTGGACGTGCACACGGCAGGAGTCGCCCGGATGCTCGCAGCCGCAGACGACGAGGGACTGCCCAACCTGTGGGCGCACCACGGTGACGCGGTCGCCTTCCTGCAGGACCGGATAGCCGTGGGCGCCCTGCGCGCCGTGCACCTCTTCTTCCCCGACCCCTGGCCCAAGCCCCGTCACGCCAAGCGTCGCTTCCTCGCCGGGTCCACCCTCGACCTGGTCGCCGCGCGGTTGCAACCCGGTGGCCGGCTGCTGGTGGCGACCGACGACGCCGTTCACGCCGAACACGCTCTGACCGAGCTCGCCGGGCACGGTGCATACGTCGTCACGGTGGCGGAGCGACCGCCGTGGCGGCCCCGAGATGGGTTCGAGCAGAAGGCGATCGACGCCGGACGCACGGTCACCGAGATCGCCGCGACGGTGCGCTGAGGCTCATCGCCGACGCCGGTCACGCCGGGCGACGAGCCGAGTCACCAGCTGAGGTCGGTGCAGCCCTCATGGTTGGACGGCTCGACCTGCAGCGTGGCGTGCTCGATGGCGAAACGGTCGCGCAGGACGACCCCGGCGAGGACGAGCACCGGGTGTGGGTCCTGCCCTGCCGGTGTCACCAGGTGAGCCGTCGCGACGTTCATCCCGGACGTGAGGGTCCAGAGGTGGAGGTCGTGGACCGCCGCCACGCCGGGAACCTCCTGCAGCGCCCGCTCGACCTCGGCCGGGTCGATGCCGGCCGGCGCCTGCTGGCCGAGCACGGCAAGGACCTCGCGACCGAGCCCGACCGCGCGGACGAGGACGAAGACCGCGATCGCCAGTGCGACCACGGTGTCCCACCAAGCCGCGCCGGTGGTGCGCACCAGGATCGCCGCAAGCATGACGCCGACCGACCCGAGGGTGTCGGCGAGTACCTCCAGATAGGCGCCCTTGACGTTGAGGCTCTCCTGCGCGCCCGCGCGCAACAACCCCAGGGCGAGGAGGTTCACCACCAGCCCGAGTACCCCGACCAGCAGCATGGCTCCGGTGCCGACGGCGACATCCTGGCCGAACCGGCTGACCGCCTCGACCGCGATGTACACCGACACACCGGCCATCACCAGCACAGCCAGCCCGGAGGCGAAGACCTCGGCGCGGTAGGAGCCGAAGGTGCGGCGACCGGTGGCGTCAGGCCGGGCGGCGATCCGGGTCGCGACGAGCGCGGCGCCCAGCGTCACCACGTCGGCGGCCATGTGGCCGGCGTCGGAGACCAGGGCCAGCGAGCCGCTGGCCAGGCCGGTGGCGAGCTCGACGACGAAGAAGGCCGCGATCAGGCCGAAACACACCGCGAGGCGCCAGCGGTGCCGTCCCCCGGCGGACGGGGCGGGCTGATGGGTGTGGCCGTGGCCGGTGCCCACTGGCTCACCCCTTGGTGTCGGAGGCCGCAATGAGGTCGTGCTCTGCGAACGCGCCGGCTTCGGCCACGCTCACGCGGTGCACGTGGTCGGACCTGCAGCCGTCGAGCGCAGTGGCAGTGTGCACGGTCTCGGCCGGTCGCGCAGCTGCTCGCGCGTCTGGCCTGCATCTGGTTCGTCTGATCAGGTGGGGAGGCTATCAGCGGGTCAACCGAACGCCCTAGGGTGCGAGGCATGCAGGTACGTCCGGAGGACCTGGGTGACGAGCTGGTGGCAGCGGTCCTACGTGACCACTGGGCGATCGAGGTCCGCGAGATCGTCTATGCCCCACTGGGATTCGGTAGTCACCACTGGGTGGTGGACGCGGTCGACGGGCGGCGCTGGTTCGTCTCGGTCGACCTGGTGGACGCGCCGGAGGACGACGCCAGCGCGCTGGTCCGGCTCGAGGCGGCCCTGCAGTCGGCGTTCACGGTGCGCGAGGCAGGCCTGGCCTTCGTCGTGGCCCCGGTGCGTTCACGGGACAGCTCGATCGTGCACCGGGTCGGGCAGCGGTACGCCGCCGCGGTCTATCCGTTCATCGACGGCGACGCCGCGCTGTTCCGCGACCTCGACGTCGGTGGTTCGGCGATTCGCAGCAGCGTCGTCGACCTGCTCGTGGCCCTGCACGGCGCCACCCAGCTGGTGACCGGTGTCGCCGGCCGCGAGACCTTCGCGATCGAGCACCGCGGCGAGCTCGAGCAGGCCCTCACCGAGCTCGCGCAGCCCTGGGAAGGCGGTCCGTTCGCCGAACCCGCCCGGGAGCTGCTGGCGCCGGCTGCGCGCGAGCTACACCACGTGCTGCACCGCCACGACGAGCTCGCCGAGGGCCTGCTGGCCGAGGCCAGCCAGTGGGTGCTCACCCACGGCGAGCCCAAGGTGGCCAACCTCATGGTCGGGCCTGACGGCGCTCTGCTCATCGACTGGGACACGGCCCTGATCGGGCCCGCGGCGCGCGACCTGTGGATGGTCGACTCCGGCACCGGTGAGGAGCTGAAGAGATACGAGCAGAGCACCGGACGCAGCGTGTCCGAGGCAGGGCTCGAGCTGTACCGCACGCGGTGGGTACTGATGGACATCGCCGGCTTCGTGGCCGGGTTCCGTCTGCGGCACGATCGCGACGCCGACACCGAGCTCGGCTGGGCCGCCCTGCAGGGATATCTGGAGCCGCTGGCCGCGGGTCGGATGCCCGAGCCGTCGACCGGTTGAGCCCGGGGTCGGTGGTGCCGGACGGTGGTGTCGATCAGCTGGAGCGGGTGACGAGAATCGAACTCGCGTTGTCAGTTTGGAAGACTGGGGCTCTACCATTGAGCTACACCCGCAGGGACCCGCAGCGCGGGGCTGGAGGTCCGGGGCGATAGCCTAATGCCCGCTGCGTCGGCACCAGAAATCGTCGGGTGGCCACGGGGTATGGCGCAGCTTGGTAGCGCGTCCGCTTTGGGAGCGGAAGGCCGTCGGTTCGAATCCGGCTACCCCGACAGGCGCACGGGCGGCGATCGGACCGCGCGCGGTCCTGGTGCAAGGTCAAGCCACCGAGACGATGGCTCCAGCACCCTGCCGGACCATCTCGGACTCCTCCCGTGACCGGACCACTACCTGCTCGCCTCCCACGTCTGGCAGCAGGACCACAACGGGTTCACCCACCAGGACCCCGGGTTCCTCGATCATGTGGTGAACAAGAAGGCCGACATCGTCCGGGTCTATCTGCCGCCTGACGCCAACTGCCTGCTCTCGGTGGCCGACCACTGCCTGCGCAGTCGTCACTACGTCAACGTGATCGTCGCCGGCAAGCACGCTATGCCCCAATGGCTGAACATGGCCGACGCGGAGGTCCACTGCACCGAGGGCATCGGGATCTGGGAGTGGGCCGGCAACACCGCGGCGCCGAACCGGACGTGGTCCTGGCCTGCTGCGGCGACACCCCCACCCTCGAAGTGTTGGCTGCGGTGTCGATCCTGCGGGAGCACCTGCCGGACCTGTTGGTCCGCGTCGTCAACGTCGGGGACCTGATGAAGCTGCAGTCGGCCAGCGAGCACCCGCACGGACTCTCCGACGGCGACTTCGACGCGGTGTTCACCCGGGACAAGCACGTGATCTTCGCCTTCCACGGATACCCGACCCTGATCCACCGGCTCACCCACCGCCGCACCAACCGCAACCTGCACGTGCGCGGCTACAACGAGGAGGGCACGGTCACCACGGCCTTCGACATGCGGGTGCAGAACCGGCTGAACCGCTTCCACCTGGTCCAGGACGTGATCGAGCGCCTCCCTCAGCTGGGTGCCACCGCGGACTACCTCAAGCAGTCGATGACCGACAAGCTCGTCGAGCACGACCTCTACATCAGGCAGCACGGCCAGGACCTGCCTGAGATCCGAAACTGGACCTGGGACCCTCCGCGGTGAGCGTGGTAGGTACCCCCGACCCCGAGCTGAGGTCGCTGCCGATGGCGGAGGTCCACCACCTGCTCCAGAGCTCGCCGCGCGGGCTGAGCCGATCCTCACGATCCTCCTGACCCGCACGTGCGGACCGAACTGGTCGATCCGCCCGAATCGTGCCCTGCTCCTCGCCGTGCTCGGCACTCAGGTCATGGCCAGGAAGACGCGTCGTCCTCCTGTCCAAGCTGTCGAGCGAGGTCGTGCCCGCGTGATCACCCATCCCCAGTGTCCACGGAGCCGGTCGCGTCCGCGGCCCGCAGCGGTGTCCGGAGGAAGTGGTTCGCACTGGAGGTGGCCGGCGGAGCGGTAGCTCGCGGGTCGCCACCACGCGTCGACCCGATCCAAGCCGGCCAGGACGGGCGGGCCTCTGGGGAGAGGGTCACGAGACCGACGTCGCGACGCGGGTGGTGAACCAGCGTCCGGTGATGTTCTGGGGCACCAGTCGCAGATAGTGCGGCTTCGCCCCGTCCTGCCACGGCTTGAGGTGGAGCCCCAACCGGTCGACGAGCTCGTCGGTGTCCTGGACCTCGACGACGGGTCCAGTCATCACGACGCTCCACGCCTCCTGCGTCCGCGGATTGGTGCCGTCGACCTCGAACGCGACCACCGAACCGAGCGAGGCGGACCGCTTGGAGCCCCTGTTCGTCCGGATCACCACCGTCCCCTGGTCAGCCACGTAGTTGACCGGGAAGATGTCGGGCTGCCCGTCGCGGATGACCGCCAACCGCCCGACGACTCCCTCTCGGGCCTGCTCCCAGCACTCGCCCATGGCCAGCTCGGTGGTGGCCTCGGTCAGTCGGTCATCGGTTCGCATGCTCCTGATGCTGGTGGCTTTAGGCCGATCGCGGCAGGGCCGAACGTCCCGCTGCAGTCCGGGAGGTGGCTGGCGATGACTGGCTCGTCGCCTCCCGAGGACGTTCTCCCCTGTCGGCCCGACCGGCGCGTGAGGAGGGTTGACGGGTGAACCGACCCAGCCTGCACACGTGCCTGCTCGTCACCTGCCTCCTGGCGAACCGGGCCGTCCTCCCGGCGACGGGAAGGGGTGGGGGCCCCCTGCGGGAGCGCGGCGTGACGGTCCACCCGTTCCCCTCGACCCGCCGGCTGGTCACCGCCGGGACGCGCGCCGGCCGACGCATCGTTCCCATGCACGGGTTGTTCGACGTCGACATCTCGGTGGCCCGCCGTCTGCTGGCCGAGAGCACCCCGCCGTTGTCGCTGACCGCGTTCGTCGTCGCGTCGATCGGCAGGGCTGCTGCGGCGCACCCGCAGGTGCACGCCTACCGAGACTGGCGCGGCCGGCTGGTGGAACACCGTCACGTCGACGTCCAGACCCTGGTCGAGGTGTCCACCAGCTCGGGCCCGTTCGGGCTGGTGCACGTCGTTCGCGACGCCGACGTGCGCAGCGTCGCCGAGATCAGCGCCGAGCTGCGGTCGGTCAAGACCGACCCCACCGCCACCACGACCGGTCGCCTGCTGAGCGCAGTCGCTCCCACTGCGGGACGCATCCCCGGCCTGTACCGGTTGATGTATGCGGTGATGGCCCGCTCGCGTCGCGCCCACCTGGCGATCGGCACGGTGCACGACGGCGGAGGGAGCGACCACGCCCGCCCCGGCGCTCATGTTGCGAGTGGCTGGAGGGCCGCCACGGGGGCGTACTCGAAGACGATGCGGGCGGTGACTCGCCCGGACAGCACCTCGGCGATCGCCGCGTTCACGTCCTCGAGCTCTCGGGACTCTGCGACGACGCGCGTCCAGCCGGCTGCGTGCAGTGCGAAGACCTCGACGAGGTCCTGCCGGGTGCCCACGATCGACCCGATGATCGTGATCCCTTTGATGACGGTGTCGAAGGGGGGACGGTCATTGCTCCGCCGTCGGCAGGCATCGCGACGCAGACGAGCCGGCCACCTCGCTTGAGGGAGGCGAAGGCCTGGTCGAAGACCACCGCGTTCGCCGCGAGGACGACCGCCACATCGAGACCACCGAGAGCCCGAAGGGCTGCGACGGGTTCGGTTCTGGCGGCATCGACGACGTCGGTGGCACCTAGCGCGAGGGCCAGGTCGAGCTTGGCCTTCTCGATGTCAACGGCAACCACCGATCCGCCCAGGATCTGCGCGTACTGGACGGCGAGGTGGCCGAGCCCGCCGATGCCGAACACACCGACTCTCTCGGTGGGCGTGATATCGGCAACCTTCATTGCCTTGTAGGTCGTCAGTCCGGCACAGGTCAGCGGCGCGGCATCGATCGAGCTGATCCCGTCCGGTACGACTGGAACACGAAGCCCAGGCGGTCACCGCGCAGGACGGTTCGCTGCCGGTCCCGACCCCGACGGTCCCATGATCGCCGTGAACCGACCCCGCGCGAACCCGACGGTCACGTGGTCGAGCGCGACCAGGGTCCTGGCGCCGTCGTCGTAGACCTTGCTGGCGCCTTCCACCCGCGCGGCGAACTCTGGGGGGTGGCCCGCCTCTGGAGGCACGACCGCCGCGTGCTGCTCGCGCGGGGCGTCTCCGCTCACGGCCGGGGTGGCGGCGGGGGAACTGAGGGCTCGGCTCGTGGTCACGACTCGAGCCTGGCCGTCAGTGGACGTGGTGCGCAGAGCCAAAGGTCCCAGCTGGCTGGGCGAGCGGCTGGGCAGCGTCGTTGTAGGCGATGTCGTCGAGATGGAACTCGAGGTAGGCGAACGACCCCTCGGGCTGGGGCGCGTCCCAGCGTCCCTCGCCCTCGGCGAGCACCAGTCGGCCGTCCATGACCTGGTGAGCCGACAGTGGCGTGGACCAGGGCAGCGGGGTGAAGGACGTCCCGTCCGACGAAGCGCGCGACCGGTCGGGAGAGACGAAGTCGACCAGGTTGTCGTCGGCGTCGAACCTCAGCTCGGCGGACACGCTCTGAGCTCCGTTGGTGAAGGTGCCGTGGACGCGGGTCGCGTCGATACCGGTCCACCGGATCGGGGCGTCGGGGATCGCGCCGGGCGTAAGCACCACGAGGTCGTTGAACACGGTCACGGTCTCCCCGCGGTTCATCTCTGGTCCAGCGGCGTCGACCACAGGAGCCACCGACAACACCTTGGCGCGCATGGTTGCCGTCGCGTTCGCATACTGGTGGAGCACGGTGACGGGGAGGCCGGACCGGGTCGCGTCCATGATGAACACGCGTTGCGGCCGCGCCCCGTAGGTGTTCACCTGCCTACCGGTGAACGGCATCCAGTCTCCCGCGGGGCCGCTACGGATTCGCCCGTGGAAGGAGGCTCGGAAGCTGGTCGTGCGTGGCCGCCCGACGGCTCCGGAGTGACGGATGTAGCTCGCGAGCGGTGCGGGCAGGTCGACGAGGTCCCGGTCGCTCACGATCGCGGGGTCGTGATCGGTCTGGGCGAGGGCCCGGGTGGACTGGTCCCTCCACTGTGCGGCGAAGCTGGACGGCCCCACGGAGACGACGCCGTAGGCAGCGGCCACCAGCAGCAGGACATTGGCAGCGGTGCCGGCTTTCGCATCCGTCCATGACGTGCCGATCGCCGCCTGCGAGACGACCGCCGCGCAGAGCGCCACGGCCCACCACCAGGTGGGAGCGCCCGTGGCGATCAGCCCGGCGGAGACCAGCACGAGGACGGCCGCGAGCAGCCACAGCGCACCGGCCCCAGGACCGATGGGCTCGGTCAGCGGGGCGACTTCTGCCACACCGAAGCCCTTGACGACGCCGAGCAGGTGGAGGAGCCCGTGCCCGACGAGCACGGCGACGACGACCCAGCGCACCCCGCTGGTCAGGTCCACGAGTCGCTCCGGCGGACGGCGTGCAGTCCCTGGGCGGTGGGCTCGGTCATCACCGCAGACCGGCTCCCCACGCGGGGACCGGCCAGAGCGAACGTCCCGCGCGGCTGCGGGCTCCGGGCCAGGGGTCCCTACAGGCCGTACTCCTCCAGCAGGCGCAGCCAGATCTCGCTCATCGTCGGGAACGACGGGATGGCGTGCCAGAGGGTGTCGAGGGGGACCTTCCCGACCACCGCGACGGTGGCGGTGTGGACCAGCTCGGCGGTGTCCTGGCCGACGAACGTGACTCCCACGATCACGCGCGCGTCCTCGTCGACGACCATCCGTGCCCGGCCCTGGTACCCGTCGGCCTGCAGCCCGGACCCGGCGGCCGCGTCCATCGGCACGTCGACCACCCGGACCCGCAGCCCCCGGTCCTTCGCCTGCGCCGCGGTCAGACCGGTCGAGGCGACCTCCGGGTCGGTGAAGATCACGCCAGGCGATCCGGCGTCGGTGGCGTCGGGGACCATCGAGCGCAGTCCGTCCGCCTCACCCTTGGCTCGCGCGGCGAGCAGGTCGACGGCGGCGCGGGCCTGGTACTTGCCCATGTGGGTCAGCAGGCTGATCCCGTTGAGGTCGCCCACGCAGTACAGCCAGGGGGTGCCCTCGCCGAGGCCCTGCACCTCCATCGTCGGGCTGACCCTGACGTACCCCGGGCCGTAGGTCTCCGCCCCCACGGCCTCCAGCCCGAGGCCGCCGGTGGCGGGGGAGCGACCGATCGCGACCAGGAGCTCGTCGGCGACGACCTCGGTCCCGTCGTCAAGGGTGACGGTCACGATGCCGCGATCGGGTTCGCGGCTCACAGCGGTGGCCTGGTGGCCCAGGTGCACCTCGACACCCTGGGCGAGGAGCGACTCCGCGACCATCTCGCCCGCGAACGGCTCGTACCGGGCGAGCAGCCGGTCCTCGAGCTCGATCACGCTGACCTGCGAGCCGAGGGCCTGGTACACCTGCGCCATCTCGCACGCGACCACCCCACCGCCGAGGACGGCGAGCCGTCGCGGGAGGACCTTGCTCGTGGTGGCCTCGCGGTTGGTCCACGGCACCGCCTCGCGCAACCCCGGGATCGGCGGCACGAGGGGCTCCGATCCGGTCGCGAGGATCACGGCATGGCGTGCGGTGAAACTCCGCCCGTCCACCTCGACGGTCCGCTCACCGGTGAGCGTCGCTGCCCCCCGCACGAGCGCGATGTCGCGGGCCTCCAGCCACGGCAGCATCCCTGAGTCGTCGAGGTTGTTGATCCAGCTGTCGCGTCGCGCGAGCACCTCGGAGGTGACCACGTGCGCACCCTCGGAGCCCCGGACGCGGTTCGAGGCGTGGGTGGCGTGGATGGGACGCAGCAGGGCCTTGCTGGGGGAGCAGGCATAGAAGCTGCACTCGCCCCCGACGAGGTGCTTCTCCACGATCAGGCAGGTCAGCCCCCGGTCGCGCACCCGCCCGGCGGCGACCTCGCCGGCCGGTCCGGCGCCCACCACGATGACGTCGACGGTGTCCTCGGTCGGCGCGGGGAACGGTGCGGGCCGGGCAGCTGGGGTGTTCTCGGAGATCGACATGGATGCACCGTATGCGCGGGCTTGGGTCCCGGCACGGGCTCGGTCCCAGCCGTCACCGATCCGTCACGACTGCGTGCTGCTCAGAGGCCGCCCGGTCCGGAGATGGGGCGAGAGCCGACCGACCCCGTGGGCCCTCCCAGGAGCCCGGATCGGTGGCGCACGCCCGGCTCCCAGCCCCGCGGGTCATATCCGCTGTCCTGCACCGTCACCGGCTCGGGGTCCGAGCCGTCCCACTCGGCATACCCGGCGAAGAGCCCGAAGGCCGCCTCGGTCTCCAGCGCGGCCGTCGCCAGCGTCTGCAGGGCGGCCGTGGGCAGCGCCGCGAGCACCACACCGGCCTGCCGCTCCTCGGCCCGCACCAGCAGCCGGGAGAGGTCGGCCACCCGGTCGGGTGCCAGGTGGACACCGGTCCCGGCGGCACGCCGCAGGGCGGCGAGCACCTCGCCTCGGACGGTCGGGTCGAGTGCGGCGAGCGCCTCGATGTGCACCCCGAGCAGCGAGTCACGGGTGCAGTGCCTCAGGAGGAAGCGGTACTGGCGCATCTCCTGGGACTCCGACCCGTCGCGCCCGGCCGTCGCGCCGCGTTCCGCAGCCATCCTGCGATGGTAGTTCGCGGCCTCGGCTCCCCGGGCGGTCGAGCGGCGGCGATTGGGGCGCAGGCCTGCCGGGCGGCTACCATGGGCGGCTGACCCGCCGGCGCGGTGTACGGGCCAGTCCAGGGCTGGGAGGTATGCGGCGGCGGATCCTGCCGTTCACCCCACCGAGTTCCGGAGTTCCCCAGTGAAGAGTGCCGTCGAGACCCTCAACCCGACCCGCGTGAAGCTCAGCGTGGAGGTCCCGTTCGAGGAGCTCAAGCCCAGCCTGGACGCTGCCTACAAGAGCATCGGCTCGCAGATCCAGATCCCCGGCTTCCGCAAGGGCAAGGTCCCGGCGCGGATCATCGACCAGCGGATGGGCCGCGGCGCGGTGCTGCAGGAAGCAGTCAACGAGGCGCTGCCGCAGTTCTACGGGCAGGCCGTCGAGGAGCAGGGCGTCAAGCCGATCGGCCAGCCCGAGGTCGACGTCACCGAGGTCCCCGTCGAGGAGGGCCAGGAGCTCAAGTTCACCGTCGAGGTCGACGTCCGCCCCGAGATCACCCTCCCCGACATGTCGACCATCACCGTCGAGGTCGACGCGGTCGAGGCCAGCCAGGAGGACATCGAGGAGCGGATCACCGCGCTGCGCGAGCGCTTCGGCACCCTGGTCGGGGTCGAGCGCGAGGTCGTGAACGGTGACTTCGTCTCGCTCGACCTGACTGCGACCATCGAGGACGAGGAGATCGACGCGGTCACCGGCGTCTCCTACGAGGTCGGGTCGGGCAACATGCTCGAGGGCATGGACGAGGCCCTGGTCGGCATGACCGCCGGTGAGACCCGGAGCTTCACCGCACCGCTGGCCGGCGGCGACCGTGCCGGCCAGGACGCCCAGTGCGCAGTGACCGTGCAGTCGGTCAAGGAGCGCGAGCTTCCGGAGCTGGACGACGAGTTCGCCCAGCTGGCCTCGGAGTTCGACACTCTGGAGGAGCTGCGTGCCGACGTGACCAAGCAGGCCGAACAGGCCAAGCGGTACGAGCAGGGGATCCAGGCTCGTGACCGCCTGCTCGACCAGCTCCTGGAGTCCTTGGAGATCCCCGTGCCCGACAGCATCGTCGAGGCCGAGGTGCACAGCCACCTCGAGGGCGAGGACCGGCTGGAGGACGAGGAGCACCGGACCGAGGTCGGCGAGAGCACTCGGAAGGCGCTCCGGGCCCAGTTCCTGCTGGACGCGATCGTGGAGAACGAAGAGATCTCCGTCGAGCAGCCGGAGCTCATCGAGTACCTCGTGATGTCCGCCCAGCAGTACGGCATGGACCCCAACCAGTTCGCCCAGACGATCGACCAGCAGGGCCAGATCCCCGCCATGGTCGCCGAGGTCGGCCGGCGCAAGGCGCTGGCCGCAGTGCTGGACCAGGTGACGGTCAAGGACACCAACGGTCAGGTCATCGACCTCGACGCGATCGTCGAGGACGACGCCTCCGAGGACGACGCCCCGAGGAGGCCGCCCCCGCGGCCGCCGAGGAGACCGCACCCGCTCAGGCCTGACCGGCAGGAGGACCACGTGGCATCGCGACCGCGTCAGCGGATCAGCGGCGGGTCGCGCTTCGAGGAGCAGATCGGGTACTCGCGTGCGGTCGTGGTCGGAGACACGGTGTACGTGTCGGGGACGACGGGCTACGACTACGCGACCATGACCCTCCTCGCCGGTGTGGTCGAGCAGTGCACGCAGGCGCTGCGCACCATCGACCAGGCGCTCGCGGAGGCCGGCTGCAGCCTTCAGGACGTGGTGCGGGTTCGGTACCTCGTGGCCGACGCCGAGGAGTTCGACGCCTGCTGGCCGGTTCTTCGCGAAGCGTTCGGGGTGGCCCGACCGGCGGCGACGATGATGCAGGTGGGACTGATGGATCCCGGGATGCGGATCGAGCTCGAGGTCACGGCGGTTCGCTGACGAGCGGTTGAGTTTATCCTCATCCGTTTGGTCAGGCTTGCGTCCGGAATGTGGGATTCGCTGCGGTTCGTGATTACTGTCGCGCCGTACCCGCCGGTCCCCACACCCGAGGAACTCCTTGACCATGTCACCCCGACCCCGCCCCTTCGCGCTCACCGTCGTGGCCCTCGTGGCCACCGGTTCGATGGCGTCCGGCCTCGCCGGCTCCGCCGCCGCCTCGGTCCCCCAGGCGTCCACGACGGCCGCCGCCGCCGCCGGCACCTACTTCCCGACCACCCCGACGCGCGTGCTGGACACCCGGCTCGGCAAGGGAGCGGCCAAGGCCAAGGTGGGTGACGGCCGGACCATCAACGTCAAGGTCGTCGGCGTCTCGCCGGTGCCGAACGTGGCCGTTCGCGCGGTGGTCCTGAACCTCACCGGTGTCTACCCGAGCACGGGCAGCTTCCTGACGGTGTACCCCAAGGGCCAGACCCGCCCGACGGTGTCCTCGCTGAACCTCACCCACGGGATCACCCGGGCCAACCTGGTCACCGCGCCGGTGAGTGCTGACGGTTACGTCACGATCTACAACAACGACGGCGCGGTGGACGTCCTCGCCGACGTGGTCGGCTACTACGCGGGCGACGACGCCGGCGGCTCAGGCCTGTCCTACCAGCCGTTCAACAGCTACCGCGTCATCGACACCCGTGCGGCCCAGGAGAAGGCGTTCCGGCCCTACGAGTCCGGCGTGTACACGTTCGAGGACGCCCCGCTCGACCTCACCGCCCTCGCGCTGAACGTCACCATCACGCGTGGCAGCGGCAATGGCTTCGTCTCGGTCTGGAACGGTCAGGGCAAGCCGCCGACCACCTCGTCGGTGAACTACCGGAGCAACGAGTCCATCCCGAACATGGTGATCACCAAGGTCGGCAAGACCTCGGCCGCCCCGACCGACTTCACCCTGGGGATCTACAACGGCAGCGCCGGCTACGTCCACGTCATCGTGGACATCGTCGGCCACTACTCCTCGACCCCCGGCAACGGCCTGGTCTTCGAGCCGATCACGCCCACCCGCATCGTCGACACCCGGATCAACCAGGGCATCCACGGGGCGATCGGCACCACCGCGACCTCGGCGAGCACGTCGGTGGTGGCCGACGCCGCCACGACCGACACCCTCGTCGGCAACCTGACCGCGATCCGTCCGTCGGCAAACACGCACTACACGATCTGGCGGGACTACTCCGGAGTGACCGAGCCGGCGACCAGCGTCCTCAACGCCGCCGCCGGCCAGGTCGTCGCGAACGCGGTCATGATCCCGGTCGGTGACATTCCGGACGGACGGTTCATGGTCCGGACTGCCGCTGGTACCAGCCACATCGCCGTCGACGTGACCGGCCGGTTCACCCTGCCCGCCGTGGCGACGCAGGCCCAGCAGCGCGCGTCCGGCTCGGTGACCTCCGCCGCCGCTGAGCAGGTCACCCCGGCTGCCGTCCGCTGAGCGGCGCGCCCTCGCCGACCCGCGTGCGCCTGCGTTGACCCGCGTGCGCCCTGAAGGAAGTGCCAGCTGACGAACGCTGACGGCCCATGGCTGTCAGCGTTCGTCGTGGTTCACGGGGAGCGCGGTGGTGGCGGCGCGGTGGTCGTCCCGAGGCGCAGGTCGGTCGGCACCCTGGTGAGCACGCGCTGTCGACTCCCGTCCAGCAGCCCCCTGACCACCTCACCCAGGGCTCGTCCCTTGGCCTGACCGTGCTGGTCCACGCTGGTGAGTGTGCCGTCGAACCAGGGCAGGGCGATCCCGTCGAACCCGGTGACGCTCAGGTCCTGAGGCACCCGCAGGCCGAGGTCGTGAGCCGCCCGGATCACACCCACGGCGAGCAGGTCGCTCTGTGCGACCACACCGGTCGGGCGGTCGGCCGCCGGAACCTCCAGCAGCAGGCGCGCCGCCTCCCGCCCGCTCTCGATGTCGGCCGCACGGGCCTCCACGATGAGTGGCCGCCGGCCGGCAGCGTCGACGAACCCGAGGACCCGGTCGCGGCTGACGGTGTGCGCGCCGGTCGTGGCGGCAGCCACGGACCGGCGCCCGGGCGCGCGGCCCCGTCCGTCGAGCGGCATGGTGAGGTGGCCCAGCCGCGTGTGCCCGAGCTCCCTCAGGTGGGTGGTCACTGCGGCCTGCGCGGCCCGTTCGTCGATCTCGACCCGGTGGACCCGTCGGTCCGCGGGCATACCGGTCCCCGCCATCGGTATGCCGCGGGCCGCGCCGTGCTCGACCAGGTCCCTCGAGGCATACCCGCACAGGGAGAACACCAGCGCGTCCAGCGGCATGGCGGCCACGTGGGCCAGCGCCCGGTCACCGTGCTCGGGGGACTGCGCGACGAGCAGCAGCCCGGTGGGGATGGCGTCGAGCACCTCGGCGAGCCCGTCGAGCAGGGTGATCGCGAACGGGTCGCGGAAGGCGTGGATCAGCCGGTCCTCCACCACCACCCCGACCACACCGGAGCGCCCGTTCCTCAGCGATGCCGCCCGGGGGTCGGGGCCGGTGTACCCCAGCTCGCCGGCCGCGCGACGCACCCGCTCTGCGGTGGGCACGGCCACCGGCCCACGTCCGCTGAACACCAGCGAGGCGGTCGAGAGCGACACCCCGGCGCGCTCGGCGACCGCCTTGAGCGTGGCGCGCGGTTGACGAGGGCGGGACATGCGAGCGATGATATCGAATCGATTCGATCGAAACGATTCGAACGTCCTGACCGCCTGCTCAGCGACCCGGAAGTGACCGCCCCCGTGACCACCCCGACCCTGGAGCTCGGCCGACTCCACGCGGCGCGCAACGCCGTCTTCTTCGTGTTCGCCCTCAACGGGATCGCCTTCGCGACCTGGGCGTCGCGGATCCCGGACGCCAAGGCCGCGCTGGGCCTGACCGCCGGGCAGCTCGGCGCCACGCTGCTGTTCATGTCGATGGGCTCGCTCGTCGGCCTGCCGGCCTCGGGCTGGGTCTCGAGCCGGATCGGTGCGGCCGGGTCGATCCTCATCGGCCTCGGCGCGATGCTGGTCGGGATGGTCGGCGTCGGCATCGGCGTGGACCTGCTGGAGAGCCGGCTCATGGTGGGTGTCGGGCTGTTCGCCCTCGGCCTGGGGATCGGCGTCTGGGACGTGGGGATGAACCTCGAGGGCGCCGGCGTGGAGAGGCTGCTCGGCAAGAACATCATGCCCCGCTTCCACGCCGCGTTCTCTGCCGGTACGGTCGCCAGTGCCCTGGTCGGTGCGGGGGCGAGCGCGCTCCGGGTGCCGGTGACGGCACACCTGGTGACCGTCGGGATGGTGGTCGCCGCCGTGGGTGTCTGGTCCGTGCGGGCCTTCCTGCCCCGCGCGCTCGAGGCCGATGACGCGAAGGCTCCGGACGGAGCCGCGTCGCCGCGGCCCGTGCGCTCGATCGCGGCCTGGACCGAGCTGCGGACGCTCCTCATCGGCCTGCTCACCCTCGTCGCGGCCTTCACCGAGGGGACGGCCAACGACTGGCTCTCGGTGGCCTTCGTCGAGGGGTACCACCTGCCCGCGTGGGCCGGCGTGCTCGCCTTCGCGACGTTCCTGTCCTTCATGACGATCGGGCGGGTGGCCGGCACCACGCTGCTCGACCGGTACGGACGGGTCCCGGTGCTCCGCGTGCTGTTCGTCCTCGCCGCGATCGGCAGCCTCATGGTCGTGTTCGGTGGCTCGGTGCTCGCCTATGTCGGCGCTGCCGTCTGGGGTGTCGGCGTCTCGCTCGGGTTCCCCGTCGGGATGAGCGCTGCTGCGGACGACCCCGACCGGGCGGCGGCACGGATCTCCGTGGTGGCCACCATCGGATACACCGCGTTCATCGCCGGACCGCCGTTGCTGGGCTTCCTGGGCGACCACGTCGGCGTCCTGCGGGCACTGCTCGCGGTCGGCGCGATGACCGTGGTGGCGCTCGCGGTCATTCCCGCCGCCCGTGAGCCGGAGCGCACGCGCCCGACCTGATGGCATGGGTGTGCGGTCACCCAGCCCGTCGGGTTCGGTCGCCCGCCCGCGGTCACCGGGTCAGGGGAGCAGCGGACGTCGCGCGGTGTCGCGGTGGCGGGCGCGGTATCACCCACGGTGGCGGCTGCTCCTGCACACTGACGGTGGAAGGAGCTCCCCATGCGCGAACGGGCCCACGGCGCCGGGCTGGCGGTGCAGGCCGTCGCCGGCACTCACACGGTGCTCCTGGGCCTGACCCTCGCCCGCCGGGCCGGCTGTCTCGGCTTCGGTATCCGACGGACGGACCACACCGAGGGAGAGACCTACTGGCTGAGGGGCATGAAGACCTTCGCCTCGGTCGTTCCCGACCCGCTGCCCGGCGCCGACTACAGCACACGGACTCAGCCGATCCAGGGGTTCCAGTGGGGTGACTACACGGCCAAGCCCGACCACGACTACACCTATGAGGTGCACGCGTTCGGCGGTCGGCCGTCGGCCCTGACCACGCGAGCCGTGGTCGAGGTCCGGGTGCGGACCGAGTTGGAGGACGACGGTGTCCACGGCGTCTGGTTCAACCGCGGGGTGGCGGGGTCCCAGGCGTTCGCTCGCCGCTATCCGGAGGGTCTGCTGGCGTTGACCCCGCGGGAGTCCGGCGAGGCGTTCGCGTGGCTGGGTCGCGGGCTGGACACGGCGTTCACGGGATTCGTCGCCGAGGGTGCAGCGCCGGGGTGGGGACTGCGCGGCGCGTTCTATGAGTTCACCTGGGACACAGGACTCTCCGCGCTGGCCGCCGCACGAGACGCAGGGGGAGACCTGCGCCTTGTGGTGCACGGGCGGGACCGGGACGACGACGGGACCGACGACACGACCGCCACGTCGGCTCGAGCGGCCGCGTCGGCCGCGGGGCTCGACGACGGCACGATCACCTGGCGGACCGCCGCCAACCAGAGTGCCCTCATGCACGACAAGTTCCTCGTGCTGCTCCGCGGTCCGGACCCGGTCGCCGTGTGGACGGGCTCGACCAACCTCACCCAGGGCGGGGTGTTCGGTCACTCCAACGTCGGACACGTCGTCCACGACCCGGCCGTGGCGGCCGCGTTCCTCGCCGAGTGGGAGCGGCTGGCCGACGGGCAGACCACCGCCGAGCTCCGGGCCACCCGCGACGCCGCCAACCCGGTCGCGCAGGTCCTACCGGTGGCACCCGGGGGCGCCCTCGCGTTCTCGCCGCGCCCCACCTCCTCGACCCTGCTGCAGTGGTATGCGGACCTGTTCGCCGGCGCCGAGCAGAGCGCCCACATCACGGGGGCCTTCGGGCTCAACCAGGTGTTCCGCGACGTCCTCGCCCACCGCGAACCCGCCGTCGTGCGCACCGTGCTGCTCGACAAGGTGCCACCGTTCACGGACCGGATCCCGCTGACCGACGAGAACGTGCGTCTCTCCACGGGCGCCCACCTGGCCGACGGAGACCTGGCGCAGTGGGCCAAGGAACAGCTCACGGGCTTCAACACCCATGTCCGCTACATCCACACCAAGATCATCCTGGTCGACCCGCTGACCGAGGACCCCACGGTGGTCACCGGCTCGGCGAACTACTCGGCCGCGTCGACGGTGACCAACGAGGAGAACACCCTGGTGCTGCGCGGCGACCCGGCTCCGGGCGCCCCGGCCGCGAACCGGCCGGCCGCGGTCCGGCGGGTGGCGGACATCTACCTCACCGAGTACCACCGCCTGTTCATGCACTTCGTGTTCCGCTCGTGGGCCCAGCGCCGCAAGGTGAACACCGGCGAGGCAACCGGCGTCGGGCACCTGAGCGAGACCGACGAGTGGAGCCGGGACCACTACGAGCGCGGCTCCTGGCAGTGGCTGCAGCGTCGGGTCTTCTCGGGCACCCAGCCGCCGCGGTGACCGGGCGTTCTGCGCTCACGGCGAACACGGGCCGGATCGGGGAGTGTGGTCGCGAGACCGGGCGTTAGGGTCGTCGTGAACCTCAATCCTGCGGCTCCGGCCGCCAGCACTGCACGGACTCCGGATGGGAGAAACCACGTGAGCACCGGATCAGCGACACCGATCCACGCCCAGAACGGGCCGCAGGGTGGTCTGGACGACCACGTCTTCAACCGCCTCCTCAAGGAGCGGATCATCTTCCTCGGCTCGGACGTGCGTGACGACAACGCCAACGCGATCTGCGCGCAGATGCTCCTGCTCGCCGCGGAGGACCCGAGCAAGGACATCTGGCTCTACATCAACAGCCCCGGTGGCTCGGTGACCGCCGGCATGGCGATCTTCGACACCATGCAGTGGGTGCCCAACGACGTCGCCACCGTCGCGATGGGCATGGCGGCCTCGATGGGCCAGTTCCTGCTCTCCGCAGGCACCCCCGGCAAGCGGTACGCCACCCCGCACGCCCGCGTCATGATGCACCAGCCGTCCGGTGGCATCGGCGGCACGGCCTCGGACATCAAGATCCAGGCCGAGCAGATGCTGCACATCAAGAAGCAGATGGCCGAGCTGATCGCCGAGCACACCGGGCAGAGCCTGGAGCAGGTCGAGAAGGACTCCGACCGCGACCGCTGGTTCAGCGCGGAGGAGGCCAAGGACTACGGCTTCGTCGACCATGTGTTCACCTCCGCGGTCCAGGCGCCGGGCGCCGGCGGCACCGAGTGACCGGCCGCGACGGACAGACAGGAACTGCCATGAACCACCCCATGAACCGCCACATGTTCGGCGGGCTCCAGCTCCCGGCCGCCCACGGCGGCCCCACCGTCGCGGGTCCGCAGAGCCGCTACATCCTGCCGCAGTTCGAGGAGCGCACGTCCTACGGCATCAAGCGCCTCGACCCCTACACCAAGCTGTTCGAGGACCGCATCATCTTCCTCGGGGTGCAGGTCGACGACGCCTCGGCGGACGACATCATGGCTCAGCTCCTCGTGCTCGAGAGCCAGGACCCCGACCGCGACATCCTGATGTACATCAACAGCCCGGGTGGGGCGTTCACGGCGATGACCGCGATCTACGACACCATGCAGTACATCCGGCCCGACGTGCAGACGTTCGTCATCGGTCAGGCCGCCTCGGCCGCCGCGGTGCTCCTCGCCGCGGGCGCCAAGGGCAAGCGCTATGCGCTGCCGAACGCGCGGATCATGATCCACCAGCCGGCCCTCGCCGGTGGTGACTACGGTCAGGCCAGCGACATCGAGATCCAGGCCAACGAGGTGCTGCGCATGCGCACCTGGCTCGAGGACACGCTCGCCCACCACAGTGGGCGCACCTCCGAGCAGGTCAACGAGGACATCGAGCGGGACAAGATCCTCTCCGCCGAGGTGGCCAAGGACTACGGCCTCATCGACAACGTGCTGGAGTCGCGCAAGGCCTCGCTGGAGACCTGAGCCCGACCCGCCAGCCCCGAGTGCCGCGCCTCCTTCAGGAGCGCGGCACCCGTCTGTCCAGCCCCTTCCCGGTCAGGTCGCCGAGTCTCCCTTCGCGGTCAGGTCGCCGAGTCTCGGCCTTCGCGCCCAGGTCGCCGAGTCTGGCACACTTCGCGGTCAGGTCGCCGAGTCTCCCCTTCCCGGTCAGGTCGCCGAGGCTCCCGCTTCCCGCGCCCACCTGCCGAGTCTCCCTCGGTTCCCGACCACATCGCGCGAGTCACGGCCAAGCCCCGGCCCGAGATGGCCGCGCCCCAACTTCGCGTACCTGCGCACCACTGCGCGCGCGAGACGTCTGCGCGAGGTGTCACTGGGGTACGCGAGGTAACGCTTCCCGACGCCCACCTGCGCGAGGTGTCACAGAGGTACGCGAACACATCGCGCGGGCAGCGCCCAAGCCCCGGCCCGAGATGGCCGCGCCCCAACTTCGCGTACCTGCGCACCACTGCGCGCGCGAGCCGTCTGCGCGAGGTGTCCCGGAGGTATGTGAGGTAACGCTCTCCGACGCCCACTTGCGCGAGGTGTCACGGAGGTACGCGAGGTAACGCTTCTCGACGCCCACCTGCGCGAGGTGTCACTGGGGTACGCGAACACATCGGGCGGGCAGCGGCCACGTCGAGGCTGGCGACCTGGATGACGAGCGCACCGGGATCGCGGTCGGCGATGACACCGCCTCACAGCAGCAGGAGGATGATCGGCACGGTCCGTGCTGTCAGCACCAGGCCGAACGCGCTGGGGTCGTCACGGTCGCCTCGAACGTCGCGAGTACGAGGGCGACCGATGCCATCGCGTTGCCCATCAGGTTGACGCGGCGGGCACCGTCGGAGCAGGTTCGCGTCCGCCGGGTGAGACTTGTGCGTATGCCTGAGCTGCCCGAGGTCGAGAGTGCGCGCGCCGCGATCGAGGCGTCGGCCCTGGGGCGGCGGATCGGCGAGGTCGATGACAGTGACACGTGGGAGCTGAGGCCGCACGCGCCGGGCGACCTTCGTGAGGCGCTGGTGGGGCGCCGGCTCACCGGTGCGTTCCGGCGCGGCAAGTCCATGTGGTGCGAGACCTCGGGCGTCGGCCGGTCGCGCACCTCCGGCCCCGTCCTGGGCCTCCATCTCGGGATGAGCGGGCGGATCCTGGTGACCGACCGCAAAGGCGCGCTCACCGAGGGCGGTGACCCCCTCGGGCGGGGAGCCCGGTCGGCCGGCGAGCGGGCCGACGCCCACCCGGAGTGGGTGCGGTTCTCACTCACCTTCCAGGACGGCGGCAGCCTGCGGTTGTTCGACCCGCGCAGACTCGGCCGCGTACGCCTCGACCCCGACCTGGAGGCGCTCGGCCCCGACGCCGGGACCATCGGGCTCGCGGTGTTCGCGGAGCGGATGGGGCGCGGCCGGGCGCCGGTGAAGGCGCGCCTGCTCGACCAGTCGGTGCTCGCTGGGGTCGGCAACCTGCTGGCCGACGAGACCCTCTGGCAGGCGGAGGTGGACCCGCGGCGGCGGGTGGACACCCTTGACCGCGACGACCTGACCCAGCTGCACCGCATCCTTGGACGGTGCGTGAAGGCTGCGATCCGCCACGGGGGTGTGCACACGGGTGAGGTGATCGCGCACCGGAGGACGGGCGGGCACTGCCCGCGCTGTGGCGCGGAGATGGCGACCGGCACGGTCGGCGGGCGCACCACCTGGTGGTGCCCGCGCGAGCAGACCTGATCCCTGGGGTATGTCGGCATTCCTCGCGTACGTCGGCGCGACCGGCAGCGGGACGCCGTCACCACCAGCCCCCAGAGGGGCCCGTCACCACCGCCTTCGCAGAGCCTCACCGGCCCCGAAGAGCCGTCACCACCGGCCCCACCTGTCACATGGGCAACGCATGTCCGCCGTGGGTCACAAGGTGCCCCATCCCTCCCGGATGTCCCCCTTGCCCCCATCACGCAGCCACCCCACCGCCGCGGTGTGTCCGCTGACAGCGAACCAGGGCGACGCGGCGGCGGCTCGCGTCGTTCAATGGGGGCTGTGGGGGACTGCGGCGAGTAGCGTGTGGCCGTCGGTTCACCGCTGAGTCCGGCAGTAGCAGATCGCACCCCGAGCTTGAGGAGGACGTCGCGTGGCGCGCAGTGGAGAGGGCGGCGACCTGCTGAAGTGCTCGTTCTGTGGCAAGAGCCAGAAGCAGGTCAAGAAGCTCATCGCCGGGCCGATGGTCTACATCTGCGACGAGTGCATCGACCTGTGCAACGAGATCATCGAGGAGGAGCTCGCCGAGTCCTCCGAGCTGGGCCTGGACGAGCTGCCCAAGCCGCGCGAGATCTTCGATTTCCTGCAGAACTACGTCGTCGGCCAGGAGCCGGCCAAGAAGGCGCTCGCGGTTGCGGTCTACAACCACTACAAGCGGATCCAGGCCGGTGAGCAGTCCGCAGGCAAGAAGGACATCGACGCGGTCGACATCGCCAAGTCCAACATCCTGCTGATCGGTCCCACCGGCTGCGGAAAGACCTATCTGGCCCAGACGCTCGCTCGGATGCTCAACGTGCCGTTCGCGATCGCCGACGCCACGGCGCTCACCGAGGCCGGCTATGTCGGCGAGGACGTCGAGAACATCCTCCTCAAGCTCATCCAGGCCGCCGACTACGACGTCAAGAAGGCCGAGACGGGAATCATCTACATCGACGAGGTCGACAAGATCGCCCGCAAGTCCGAGAACCCGTCGATCACCCGTGACGTGTCCGGCGAGGGGGTGCAGCAGGCCCTGCTGAAGATCCTCGAGGGCACGACCGCGTCGGTCCCGCCCCAGGGTGGCCGCAAGCACCCGCACCAGGAGTTCATCCAGATCGACACCACCAACGTGCTGTTCATCGTCGGTGGCGCGTTCGCCGGTCTGGAGAAGCTCGTCGAGTCACGCAACGGCAAGAAGGGCCTGGGCTTCGGCTCCGAGCTGCACTCGCCCAAGGACCTCGCCGAGTCGATCACCGAGGTCATGCCCGAGGACCTCATGAAGTTCGGCCTGATCCCCGAGTTCATCGGACGCCTGCCCGTCATCACCACGGTCACCCCGCTCGACCGCGACGCCCTGGTCCAGATCCTCACCACACCGCGCAACGCGCTGGTCAAGCAGTACCAGAAGATGTTCGAGATCGACGGGGTCGAGCTCGAGTTCGACTCCGAGGCCATCGAGGCGATCGCCGACCAGGCGCTCAACCGTGGCACTGGCGCCCGTGGTCTGCGCGCGATCATGGAGGAGGTGCTCATGCCGGTCATGTTCGACGTGCCCAGTGACGAGGACATCTCCCGTGTGGTCGTCACCCGCGAGGTGGTCATGGACAACGTGCTGCCGACCATCGTGCGACGCGACGAGGCCACCAAGCGCCCGCGCAAGCGCTCCGCCTGACCCACGCAGACGGGGCGTCGGTCCACCGGCCGTCCAGCAGTGGTTCCGGGCTCGAGGGCCAGGCCGTCAGCGGGGCGCGAGCCCGTGCCGCCGACATACCGTGCCCCCGTCAGTACCGCACCGCCGTCAGTGGCGCACCGCCGTCAGTGGCGCACCGCCGTCAGTGGCGCGCGCGAGACCGTCGCGCCGTCAGTGCCGGGGGTCGGTCGCGTGCGCTGAGGCAAGCCGGTAGATCGTCAGCCCCACCCCGCTGACCGAGAGCAGGGCGGCCACGGTGAGGGCCGCGTTGCCGGGCGCGCTGCCCAGGCTGGACAGCGCGGCGACCCCCCACATCACCGCCACGACGCCCAGCACCGCTCCCGACCGGGCGAGCCACCGTCGGGCCAGGCCGGACGGGACGACCGCCGCAGGGGGAAGCGCGGCCGCCAGCGCAAGCGCGGTGTGGACCACGAGGACGAGGGTGGCCGCCAGGAGCAGCAGGAGCCATGAGCCCGCGTCGTCCGGGGCCGGGACCACCGCGAGCCAGTGCAGGGTCTGGATCGTGAGCAGCGCGAGCCCGCCCGGCCAGTCGGGGCGCCACAGCGCGCCTACGGTCAGCACGAGGACCACCACCACGACCGCCGGCGACGGGGACCCCGCGACGTAGGCCAGGGCCATCAGAGCCAGCGACGCCACCCCCGCCGCGGCGTGGACCAACCGGACCGAGGTCGTCATCGCGCGGTCACCCGCGGAGCGCCGCTGCGCCGCCCGAGGTCGCGGAGCACCTGGTCCAGGGTCTGCGGCCCGCGCCAGGGCACGACCGGGACGCCGGCGGCCCGGGCGTGGTCCATCTCGCGTTCGCGCTCGAGCAGCCGCAGCCGCCAGGCCAAGCTGCCGATGGTGCGGTCGCGAGGGTTCTCGACCCGGGTGATCGTGCCGAGCATCGCGGCGTCCAGGTCGGGGCGGGCGACGTCTTGGGGAAGGGTGTCGACCACGACGACGCTCTGGCCCCGTCGCGCGAGCGAGACCGCGTGGGCCAGGACGAGGGTGCTGGCCATCGGGGTCAGGACCACGACCAGGGCGCCCGGGCTCACCGGGTGGCGGAGCTGGGCGATGAGCCGACGCTCGTCGAGCAGCGTCGCGTCCGCCGGCTCGACGCGAGCCAGGGTCTCCAGAACCCGCCGCAGGTGCGCCTTGCCCGCCCGGGCCCGCACCGGTGCCTCGCGGGTTCCGAGCACCATGAGACTGACCCGTTCGCCGGTCCGCAGGTAGTGCTCGGCCATCGCCCCCGCGGCTCGAACCCCGTGGTCCAGGCTGGAGCTGCGCCCCTCGATCCCCTCGCTCAGCCCGATGTCGTTCATCGCGTCCACCAGCAGCGCGACCTCGGTGTCCTGGTCGGCATGCATCGCGGTCACGTGCAGCGAACCGGTCCGCAACGACACCGGCCAGTGCACCCGGCGGAGCCGGTCACCGGTGCGGAACGGACGGATGTCGGACAGCTCACCGCCCTCGCCCGGGTGCGTCGAGCGGTTCTGGCCCACCAGCCCATCCGGGCGGGGGACGGGGGCGCGCACCGTGAAGTCGGCGGGCAGCGGCACGGTCACCAGGTGCCCTCCACGCACGGGCGGGGGTCGCCAGTCGTAGCCGCCGAGCAGGCCGACGGCGCCCACCACGACCTCACCGAGGTCGCGGTCTCCCCATCGCAGGCTGCGCAGCTCGACGTCGAGCACGATCTCCGATGCGGTGGTCCGGTCGACGACGAGCGCGGCGCTCGACGGATGGAACGCCAGGTGCGGTGACCGGGGAACGACGACCAGCGCATGCTCCAGCCCGTCGACCGCCTCGAACGAGGCCGACCAGCGGGTGGCCTGACCCTCGCGCAGCGACGCGTGCGCGAGCCCGGCGCGGAGCGCGGGTGCCCGGGTGGGTCGGAGGGCGAGGGCCCAGAGCCCGACCAGCAGAAGCGGCGCCCCGAGCACGAGGGCATCGGGACGCCGCAGGGCGACACCGAGGGCGAACAGCGCCAGACCGAGCAGCACCGCCCTCCGCTGGGCGCCGGTCACCCGCCAGCCGGGCATCAGCGACCCGCCGCGGGGGTCGGCACGCTGTCGAGCACCTCCGCCACGACGGCGGAGGCCGAGAGGTCGCTCATCCACAGCTCCGGGCGCACCGACACCCGATGGTCCAGGACGCCGTGGCCGACCGCCTTGACGTCCTCGGGGGTGACGTAGTCCCGGCCTCGGATGACCGCGTACGCCCGGGCCGTCAGCAGCAGCGCGAGCGACCCGCGCGGTGAGGCGCCGATGAGCAGGTGGGGATGGCGCCGGGTGGCGGCGGCGAGCGCCACGCAGTACTCGCCGACGCCTCGGCCCACGGTCACGTCCTCGACCGCGTCCTGCAGCGCGGTCACCCCGGGTGCGTCGGTGACCGGCGCGAGGGTCTGGGCCTCCTGTCGCCTGGCCATCCGCCGCTGGAGCACCTCCCACTCCTGGTCGGGGTCGGGATAGCCGAAGGAGACGCGCAGCAGAAATCGGTCGAGCTGGGCCTCGGGCAGCGGATAGGTGCCTTCGTACTCGACCGGGTTGGCCGTCGCCAGGACGTGGAACGGCGTGGGCAGGGGGAAGGTCGTCCCCTCGACGGTCACCTGGCCCTCCTGCATCGCCTCGAGCAGCGCGGCCTGGGTCTTGGGCGGTGTGCGGTTGATCTCGTCGGCCAGCAGCAGGCCGGTGAAGAGCGGGCCGTGGCGGAAGTCGAACTCGTGGGTGCGCTGGTCGTACAGGAACGAGCCGGTGAGGTCGGCGGGAAGCATGTCGGGGGTGAACTGTGCCCGGGCGAACTCCAGCCCGAGGGTCTGGGCGAACGACCGCGCCGCGAGCGTCTTGCCCAGCCCAGGGAAGTCCTCGAGCAGTACGTGGCCCCGCGCGAGGATCCCGGCGAGCACCAGCTCGAGGGCGTCGCGCTTGCCGACGACGGCCTGCTCCACGCGGTCGAGCACCTCTGCCGCGCGCTCTCCGGCGGTGTGTGGGGTGAGGACGGCGGTCATCTGAGCTCCTCCAGGTCGTGGATCAGGGTCTGCACCGTGGCCAGGTCGATCGGGTGCTCCGGTCGGACGTCGAGGTAGGCGGTGAGCGCCGGTCCGAGGATGGCGGCTGCCTCGTGCGGGCGCTCGGTGCGAGTGAAGCCGTGACGTCGGCTGAGGCAGGCGTCGGCCAGCGAGCCGACCAGCGCGTGGAGCTCGATGCGCGCCGCCTCCGCCAGCCTCGCGGAGGCGGGCTGGCCGTCCACCGAGCTCTCCAGCATGCGGCGCACCGCGCCGACGCGCGAGTCGGTCCCGCGCGCGCCCCGGCGCACGGCGTAGACCGACCACTCCACGTGCTCCCAGCGCGGCAGGTGGAGCGAGAGCGCCGCCGCGCACGACACCAGTGCGGCAAAGGCCACGACGAGCAGGAAGGGGTTGCTGTGGACCTGCAGTCGCTCAAGGACCAGGGCGCCCACGAGCAGGCAGGCGACCACGACGACTCCACCACGAACCGGGTGGGCGCGCAGGCGGGCCAGCGTCCTCAACCGCTGCCCGCCGACCGGTTGACGGGTCCTCGGGACGACCCGGCGGGCGTGGCACCGACCCCCACTGACTCGCGCTGGCTCATCGCCCGTCGCAGGTCGGCGTGCACGTGCTCCAGATGACCCAGCGCTTCCTCGCGCCGGTCCTCACCGAGCGGGTGCGCGGAGAACCTGGCCTCGCGGTACAGCTCAGCCAGTGCGCCAAGTGCCACGGGGTCCACGGCGTGCCGCCGCAGCACGAACACCGTCGTCTCGGTGGAGGTCAGCGCCGGGTCGACGGTGACCCCGGCTGCTTCGACCGCGCGCTCGAGCCGGATCCAGCACGCGATGATGGCGTTGGTGGGCAGGCTCACCTCGCGCAGCGCGCGTCGCTGCTCCTCCAGGTCCGCGGTGAGGACCTCAGGGAGGACGTCCAGCGGGCCGCTCGTCGCGGGCAGCGAAGGGTGCTGCCGGCGACGTCGTGCCACCGCGACCGCGATCGCCACGGCGACGGCCACCGCGACGAGCCCGACCAGCACGACCAGAACCCAGGTGAGGATCTCAGCCAGCCACGACGGGGCGATCGCCGTCCTGCGGGATCCGAGCGTGCGGTTGAGGTCACTGGCGTCGCCGAGGTCGAAGGGCGGCGGGCCGCCGCGCCGGAGGGGCACTGTTCCGGTCGTCTCGAACAGCGGGGTGGGACCGGCGGCCGAGGCCCAGGCCGCGACGACCAGCGCCAGGGCCAACAGCCCCCACACCGCGCGCCGCCCTCCCATGGCGAGAGCCTAGACCGGCTCGCCGTCTCGACGGAGAGCGGCAACCAGCCCTGCTGTGGACGGTGGAGCAACAGGCGGCGAGGATGGGGGCATGGTCGCGCCCTTCCGCCTTCGCAGTGGAGACGTGGGACCGGTGCAGCAGAGCCCCGTCTCGTGCGGGTCGGCCTGCCTGACCGTGGCCCGGATGCTCGTCAACCCGGGCTTCGCGCACTGGATGGTGACCGGTGAGGGACCCCACCACGGCGTTCCGGACGGCGCGGACGAGCTGGAGCGGTTCGCGGCCTACGAGCGCGTCGTCATGGCCCGCACCAACCGGCTCCTGCCCGGTGGACGCCGCCTCAACCTGCCGTGGCCCCGCGCGTTCGGCACCCCTCCGTGGGGTGCCCTCCAGGAGCTCGAGTACGGCGCGTCGCGGCGGGGGACCGACTATCGGCTGCAGGTGGTGCGGAGCCACACGCGGTCGGCGCTGGGTGAGGCCTACGACCAGCTGGTGACGGTGGTCGCCGACGGTGAGCCCGCCCTGCTGTATGTCGGTCACGCCCTGCTGCCGCGCCACGTCACGCTCGTCCTGCCGGGCGACGGCGACCGGGTGCTCGACGTGTACGACCCCTCCAGCGGTCGGGTCAGCCAGCTCGACGAGGAGAGCTTCGTCGGCCGCCGGCTAGCCCTGTCCGGCTGGGACGTGCCCTGGCTGACGGTGCAGCCGACTGGTGCGCGCCGGGTTCAGGCCGGCTTCTTCTCCACCGGGATCAGGTCGACGTCACGGACACCGAGGGTGTCGGCCTCGGCGTAGTCCAGTCCGGTGACCCGCCCCGCTGCCCGCAGGTCCGCCTCGGCCGCTCGGACGTGGTCGAGCGCACCCGACGGACCCTCGAGCACCATCGACCGCACCTCGGCGCGCATACCGACCTTGGCCTCGGACTTGGCCTTGCGGATGCCGGCGAGGGCGCCACCGACCGCGTCCAGCAAGGCGGGTTCGCCGCCCAGGCCCGCCGCGAGGTCGGTGTCGGGTGCGGGCCACGTCGAGCGGTGGACCGAACCTTCGTGGAACCAGGACCAGACCTCCTCGGTGGCGTAGGGCTGGAACGGTGCGAGCAGGCGCAGCACGACGTCGAGCGCGATCCGCAGGGCTGCGCGCGCGGAGGCTGCCCCGGTTTCGCCCTGACCGCCATACGCGCGGTCCTTCACCAGCTCGAGGTAGTCGTCGCAGAAGGTCCAGAAGAAGGTCTCGGTGACCTCCAAACTGCGGGTGTAGTCCCACGCCTCGAAACCCGCGGTGGCCTGGTCGACCACGGTGCGCAGCGTCGAGAGCATCGACCGGTCGAGTGGATGGGTCACGGCCGCGTCGAGGCGGTTGCTCTCCTCACGGTTGCTCTCATCACGGTTGCTCGGCCCGTCGACCTCGCCGAACGACAGGGCGAACTTGGTGGCGTTGAGCATCTTGATCGCCAGGCGGCGCCCGACCTTCATCTGGCCGGTGTCGTATGCCGCGTCGGTGCCGAGGCGGCCCGAAGCCGCCCAGTACCGCACCGCGTCGGCGCTGAACTCGACGACCACGTCCTCGGGCGTGACCACGTTGCCCTTGGACTTCGACATCTTCTTGCGCTCGGGGTCCAGGATCCATCCGCTGATCGCTGCGTTGGCCCACGGCACGCTGCCGAACTCGAGGTGCGCGCGGACCACCGTGGCGAACAGCCAGGTGCGGATGATGTCGTGCGCCTGCGGCCGCAGGCTCATCGGGAACACCTTGGCGAACAGCTCGGGGTCGCCCCGCCACCCGGCGGCGATCTGCGGCGAGAGCGAGGACGTCGCCCAGGTGTCCATGATGTCGGGGTCGCCGACGAACCCGCCGGGCCGGCCACGCTGGGACTCCTCATAACCCTCGGGCGCCTGGGCGGCAGGGTCCACCGGCAGGACGTCCTCGCTCGGCACCAGGGGGGTGTCGTGGATCGGCTCGCCGTCGGCGTCCAGGGCGTACCAGACCGGGATCGGCACCCCGAAGAAGCGCTGGCGGGAGACCAGCCAGTCACCGTTGAGCCCGGAGACCCAGTTCTCATAACGCGACTGCATGAACCCCGGGTGGAAGTCGACCTCGGCGCCCCGCTTGACCAGCGCGTCGTTCAGGTCGGCGTCGCGGCCGCCGTTGCGGATGTACCACTGGCGTGACGTCACGATCTCCAGCGGCTTCTCGCCCCGCTCGTAGAAGTTGGCCATCCGCTGGGTGGGCTTGGGCTCGCCGTCGAGGTCGCCGGACTCTCGCAGGGCATCGACGATCGCGGTGCGCGCGGCGAAGGTCGTTGCGCCAGAGACCTTTTCACCGAAGAGGAGCTCTCCGGGGCCGCCGGCGACCCAGGCCGGTGTGTCGGTCTGGATGCGGCCGCTGCGGGTGATGATCGACCGCACCGGCAGCTGCAGCTCGCGCCACCACATCACGTCGGTGAGGTCGCCGAAGGTGCAGCACATCGCGATGCCCGCACCCTTGTCGGGCTCGGCGGCGGGATGGGCCAGGACCGGCACCTCCACCCCGAACAGCGGTGAGGTGACGGTCGAGCCGAACAGCGAGGTGTACCGCTCGTCGTCGGGGTGGGCGATCAGCGCCACCACCGACGGGATCAGCTCGGGGCGGGTGGTCTCGATGTGGAGGGGCTCGCCGTCGGGCCGGTGGAACGCCACGCGGTGGTAGGCGCCGGGGTAGTCACGCGCCTCGAGCTCGGCCTGGGCGACCGCGGTCTGGAAGGTCACGTCCCAGAGCCCCGGTGCCTCCGACTGGTAGGCCTCGCCACGGGCGAGGTTGCGCAGGAACGCCTGCTGGGCGGTGGCCCGCGAGTGCGCGTCGATGGTGCGATAGCTGATGTCCCAGTCCAGGGAGAACCCGAGCCGGCGGAACAGCGCCTCGAACGCCTTCTCGTCCTCGACGGTCAGCTCGTCGCAGAGCTCGATGAAGTTCCGCCGCGAGATGGGAAGCTGGTCGGCCGCCTTGATGCTTGTGGTGTCACCGCGATGAGGCGGCTGGAAGTCGGGGTCGTGGGGCAGCGAGGCGTCGCCGCGCACGCCGTAGTAGTTCTGCACGCGCTTCTCGGTGGGCAGCCCGTTGTCGTCCCAGCCGATCGGGTAGAACACCTCGAAGCCGGCCATCCGCTTGTACCGCGCCATGCAGTCGGTGTGGGTGTAGGAGTAGACGTGGCCCATGTGGAGCGAGCCGCTCGCGGTGGGCGGTGGGGTGTCGATGGAGAAGATCCGCTCGCGCGGGGCGGACCGGTCGAACGTGTACGTGCCCTCCTCACGCCATACCTGCCCCCACTTGTCCTCCAGGCCGTCGAGGGAGGGCCTGTCGGGGATGCGGCCGGCCGGCATAGGGCCGGCAGGAGGGACGTCAGTCGTGATCATCCGCTGATCTTCCCAGAGGCGGAGGGCCGGATCGAAACCGGTCGCTGGGGGCGTCCGCTCCGAGCAGCGACGGCGCGATCGTGGACGCGGCCCGCGGCACGGACCCCTAGGCTGTCGTCATGGAGCCTCTGTACCTCGGCGTCATCGGTGTCGCCCGCCTCGTGTTCTTCGCCCAGGGCCTGAAGTTCCGGATCCACGGCACGGAGCACTTCCCCCAGCAGGGCGGCGCGGTCGTGGCGATCAACCACACGGGCTACATGGACTTCACCTATGCCGGTCTGGCTGCCCGCCCCGCGCACCGGCTGATCCGGTTCATGGCCAAGACCTCGATCTTCGCCCACCCGGTAGCTGGCCCGCCTGATGCGCGGCATGAAGCACATCCCGGTCGACCGGTCCTCGGGCGCAGCGTCCTTCGGCCGGGCCGTGCGGGAGCTGAAGGCCGGCGAGCTGGTCGGCGTCTTCCCGGAGGCGACCATCGGCCGGTCCTTCGAGCCCCGCAACTTCAAGAGCGGCGCCGTGCGGATGGCGCAGGCCGCTGGCGTACCCGTGCTGCCGATGACCATCTGGGGCTCGCAGCGCGTCTGGACCAAGGACCACCCCAAGCGGATGGGCCGCACCAACACCCCGATCTTCATCACCATCGGTGAGCCGATGTTCTTCGAGCGCTCCGAGAACGGCGACGACGCGACCGAGCGGCTCCGACAGGCGATGGTCACCCAGCTGCACGCCGACCAGGAGGAGTACCCGCCCATGCTCGGTGAGGACCGCAAGTTCCTGCCCGCGCGGCTGGGCGGCGCGGCCCCATCGCCGGAGCAGGCCAGTCCCCAGGACGAGGCCGACCGGGCACGTCGCACGGACGGCTTCAACGGCGGCGGCTCGGCCGCCTGAGCCCGACGCCGGGCCGCCTGGACCGGCGCCCGACGGCCGCCTGCCCGCGGCGTACGGACGACCATTGCTCGCGCGCGGGTCGAGCCCTGAGCACGGCTGCCGTACTCGCCGGCGCACCAATGGTCGTTGGTACGCGGGCGTCGGTCGCCAGTCCGTCGAAGCGGCGCGGCTCAGGCGAAGGCGAAGAGCGCGATCGGCGCCGCGGTGGGGGCGGCCGAGCCGCCAGCGGGCTCGACCGTGATCCCGGCAGCCGCGGCGTCGGCGGCGTCGCCGTCGAACACCACGCTCTGGTTGCCCGAGGCGGGCATCAGCCCGGCGCTGACGAACGCGCCGTCGGCGTGCTTCAGCCAGAGCTGGTACACCTTGCCCGAGGGGGCGTCGGGCATGTTCTCGGTCACGACGACGGCCTTGTTGAGCGCCTTGGAGCGGTACACCGTGGCCACCGCGCCGCCGGCGAAGGTCAGCTTCACGTGCTCGGCGTCCGCTGCCGAGCGGACCTGCTGGGCGGACGCGGCCTGGACGACGGCGTTCTGGCCGTTGTCCCAGGGGGACCAGACGGCGGTTCCGGCAGCACCGACGGCGACCGCCGCCGCCGCGGCGACCAGCCATGCACGACGCGGCGCGCTGCGACGGGCGCGGTGGGCACCCAGGGAGTGGACGTTCGCCGTCGACTCATCCGGCACGGGCAACTCGGTGGCCGCGGTGAGCGAGGAGGTCGCGGAGGCGACGGCGTGCTCCGGGGGGAGCGGGCGCACCTGGGAGATGTCGCGCAGGACGCGAGCCCTCAGGTCGGCCGACGGAGTCGCGGCCTGGGCACCGGCCATGACAGCGGCGGCTTCCCGGAGGCTGCCGACCTCGGCCTGGCAGGCCGCGCAGAGAGCGAGGTGCTCCTCGAACAGGGCGCGCTCACGGTCGTCGACCGCGTCGACGGCGTAGGCCCCGGAGAGGGCGTGGATGTCATGTGTCATGGCTGTAGTCCCAGAGTGTCACGGAGACGGATCAATCCGTCACGGATCCTTGTCTTGGCTGTGCCGACCGGCAGGTCGAGCAGTCCCGCGACCTCGGTATGGGTGTACCCGCCCAAGAAGGCGAGCTCCACCGCACCACGTTGGGCCGGGGTCAGCGTTGTCAGGGCCCGGCGAACCCGCTCGGCATCGAGACGGGAGTGCGCTGCCTCCGCTGTGGAGTCGTGCTCCACGACCTGGTTGGTGTCGTGGTAGTTCTGGTCCCGGCGCGTGGCTGCCTCTGCCGAGCGAACCCGGTCGACGGCCTTGCGATGGGCGATGGTCATCATCCAGCTGAGTGCACTGCCCCGCGCCGGGTCGAACCGTGCCGAGGTCTTCCAGATCTCCAGGAAGACCTCCTGGGCGACCTCTTCGGACTGGGCCCGGTCCCGTACGACGCGTAGCACCAGCCCGAAAAGCCTGGCTGACATCCGGTCGTACAGGTCGGCGAAGGCTGTCTCGTCGCCCCGGGCGGACTGCTTCAGCAGCCCTCCCAGCACGTCGGCCTCCGAGAACTCCCCCGGCTGTCGGCCGGGGGAGTTCCCTGGGAGTTCACTCATGATGAGCATTCTCGGTGATCCTCGGTGCTTTTGTCCCGTGAAGCCAGATCAGCTGGGGAGCAGGACGCCGTCGATGATGTACACGGTGGCGTTGGCGGTCTGCACGTTGCCGCAGATGACCTTGGCGTCGGCGGAGCCGACCGTGAAGTCCTCGCCGGAGCCCTTGACCGTGATGGTGGTGCCGGCCAGGGTCTTGTGGTCGCCGGCCAGCATGTCGGGGGAGAGCTTGCCCTCGATCACGTGGTTGGTGAGCACCTTGGTGAGGGTCGGCTTGTCCGCCAGCACGGCGTCCAGGTCGGCCTTCGGGATGGCCGCGAACGCGTCGTTGACCGGCGCGAAGACGGTGATCGCCGGAGCGGCGTTCAGGGTGTCGACCAGGCCGGCGGCGGTGACCGCACCGACCAGGGTCTTGAGCAGCGGGTTGGCACTGGCAGCGTTCGCGACCGGCTCGGTGGCCATGCCCGCGAACGAGCCTGCACCGTCAGCCGGGACCGCGGCGCAGCCGGCGCCGAAGTTCTCGCCCGCGGCAGCAGCCTCGGTGGTGGTGCTGGTCTCCGGGGCCGGAGCCGAGCTGGTGGCGGAGGTTCCGCTGCCGGCATCGGTGGTGCTGGCGTCCGAGCCGCAGGCCGCGAGGCCGAGGGGCAGGAGAGCGGCCATCGCAATGACGATGGAAGCGCGACGGGTCTTCATGGTGATGCACATCCTTTGAGTTGTGGTGCGACTGTCATGGGTCATTCGGGACTGCTGGTGAAGCGGATTGGCCTGTGGGGGCCGGGTTCTGTCACAGATCGGTCACGAGACCGTGACGACGATCTCCTGCACGCCGCTGGACCCGTTCGGGAACGGACGTGCGCGCTTGTCGGTCTGGACGTCGCCGAAGCCGTCGACCGCACGCACGGCGATCTGGTGCAGACCGGTCTTGGCGTCCCAGGGCAGGTACCACTGGCGCCAGTAGTCGACGCCCGCGTCGGGGCCGAGCGAGGCGCGTACCCAGTCCCCGCCGTCGATGCGTACCTCGACCTTGTCGACCCCACGATGCTGAGCCCAGGCAACGCCGCCGATGGCGGTCCGGCCGGCCTTGATCGTGGAGAGGGGTCGCGGCGTGTCGACCCGCGCCGACGTCTTGATGGGGGCGTTGGTGGCCCAGTCCCGCTCGCTCCAGTACGCGACGTCCTCGGCGTAGGTGGTGAGCTTCAGGTTGGTCAGCCACTTCGTGGCGCTGACGAAGCCGTACAGGCCGGGCACGATCATGCGGGCGGGGAAGCCGTGGGTGTCGGTGAGCGGCTCGCCGTTCATGCCGACGGCGATCATCGCGTCCCGACCGTCCATGACGACCTCGAGCGGCGTGCCGATGGTGAAACCGTCGACCGCGGTGCTGAACAGCTGGTCCGGCTTCCCCTTGACCCCGACCCGGTCCAGCAGGGTCTTGAGCGGGACGCCCAGCCAGGTCGCAGCGCCGATGTAGCCGCCGCCGACATCGTTGGAGACGCAGGTCATGGTGATGTTGCGCTCGACCAGCGGCATCGACAGGAGGTCCTGATAGCTCAGCGTCAGCTCGTTCTCGACCATCCCGTCGATCTTCAGCTGCCAGGAGTCGCTCCGGACCTGCGGCACGGTGAGGTTGGTGTCGACGCGGTAGAAGTCCTTGATGGGAGTCTTGAAGGGCGAGATCCCGTCATAGGTCTTGTCCAGGCCCGCAGGCAGCGCCTTGGCCGGGTCCGAGGGCTGGGGCAGGGTGATGTCGGCCGAGTCCGAGGGTCGGCTCGCCAGCGCCTGGCCCGCGGCGCCGGCGGCGACGGCGCCGACGGTCACGCCGGCCGCGCCCATGAGGAACGTGCGGCGGGTGCCCCCGTTGGAGGCGGCTCGACCGGACTGCCAGCCCCGACGGATCATCCGGTCCAGGAGCACGAGCACCGCGACGCCGACCACAGCGGTCAGCAGGGCCGGCAGCACGCTGCCGAGTCCGGCCGCGGGGCGCAGCGCAGCGGTGAGCCCGGCGACGGCCACGAGGGCCACGAGCGCGCCGATACCTAGCTTCAGGCTGCGGCGCGCCAGCAGGCCGCCGATGGCCGCGAAGACGAGGGTGCCAAGCGCCACCGATCCCAGCAGGATCAGCTTGTCGTTGGTCCCGAAGGTCCGGATCGCGAACTCCTTGAGCGGTGTGGGCGTCAGGTCGATGACCTGTGAGCCGACCGCGAGGACGGGGGAGAACGCGGGGTTGATGAGCCCGGCGAGCAGGTGCCCGGCGGCCATGCCGGCCACGGCCGACAGGATCCCGGTCAGCGCGTAGACCCAGCGCGGGCCCTTCGGGGAGGAGGCCCCGGTGGACGTCACGTTGCCCCGGGGGTCCGTGCGGTCGGAGGACTTCTCAGTGGTGGTCACACAGGCAGTTCGTCCCCGTACCACCCGGTGGATTGGTTGCGGTTGCTTCTAGACGGGGTGTCCGAGATGCGCGAGTGCCTGTCGGAGCAGCACGCCGTGCCCGCCGTCCATCTCGAGCAGCAGGTCGGGGTCGGAGGCCTCCTGCGGGGTCAGCCAGGCCAGGTCGAGTGCGTCCTGCTGGGGGCTGCAGTCGCCACTGACCGGCACGACGAAGGCCAGCGACACGGCGTGCTGGCGGGGGTCGTGGAACGGCGTGACCCCCGGCGTCGGGAAGTACTCGGCGACCGTGAACGGCTGCGGGCTGGCCGGCACCTGGGGCAGGGCGACCGGGCCCAGGTCCTTCTCGAGATGGCGCAGCAACGCGTCGCGGACCCGCTCGTGGTAGAGCACCCGGCCGGACACCAGCTCGCGGTTGATCGACCCGTCCTCGCTGGCCCGCAGAAGCAGCCCCAGAGCGCTCACGGCGCCGCGGTCGTCGACCCGGACCGGCACCGCGTCGACATACAGGATCGGCAGTCGACCGCGGGCCGACTCGAGCTCCTCACGGGACAGCCAGGCCTCGTTCCGCTCCAGGTCCAGGGGGCTCATGAGGCGTTTCTACCAGTATCCGGCGGTTCGCTGCCCAAGGGTCGTCCTGCGGGGCCCGCGGGTCCTCGCAAGCCCTGGAGCGGCCCCTGCCGCGGCCTACGGTTCGTCGAAGCACATCAGCGAGGAGCCAGCGCGGGTGGGTTCACCACCGTCATCAGCCCCGGTACCACCGCCGGGACAGGCGCCGGACACTACGCCACACTGGTCAGGGACAGTGGCGTCACCGAGCTGGCCGGCACCCCGGTCAGCGGCACCGCGACCATCGGCGCGGCATCGCGCGCCACCGCCTCCACGATCGTCCTGGCTGCTCAGTAGCTCGACCTGGGGTAGTTGCTGACCGTCCAGGACCGGAACGCCCGGTCGGGAGCATCGCTCCCGGCCGGGCTGTTCGCGCGGTCACTGTGGGACCCGGCGGCGGGATGGATCGTGACGCGCTGACCTGCGTATTTGACGAACCCATGACCTTCTCGTGGGAAGACCTTTACCCTTGCTCGAGACGTCATCATCACATGGGGAGCGCACATGCATGGACCGTGGGGCAGGCTCGGCGCGGCCGCGCTGCTCGTGGCGATCACGGCGTCAGGCGCCGCCGGCTCGGCTGCGCAAGCCTCCGTCACCCGGGTCGGGACCACGGTGGCAGCGGCCGCCGCTCCGGCCGCCCAGCTCGCCGTCGACCAGACGACGGTCCCGTCCGCCGTTCCCGGCATCACGCCCGACGTGACCGGTGGCGCGACGCTGGCCATCGCCAAGGTGGGCAACAAGGTCGTCGTCGGCGGCAGCTTCACCGGGGTGACCGACTCGACCGGCGCGTCGACCGACTACGTCCAGCCGTACATCTTCGCGTTCGACGCGACCACCGGCCTGGTGGACCCGGCGTTCCGGCCGGTGCTCTCCGGCCCGGTCAACGCGCTGCTTCCGGGGCCTGACGGCGCGTCCGTGTACATCGGTGGCAACTACACCTATGCAAGCACCACGGCCAAGAACCTGGTCCGGCTCAACCTCGCGACCGGTCGCGGCTATCCCGGGTTCCGCACGCCCGTCCTCAACGGGGTGGTGAACGACCTGCAGATCTCGGGCTCGCGGCTGTTCGTGGCCGGCACCTTCACCAAGGCGGCAGCCACGGCGCACGCAGGCCTCGCGGCCGTCAGTGCAGCCACGGGCGCAGTGGACCACGCATACCTCAAGATCGCCCTTGCCGGCCACCACAACTATCCCAGGGGGGCCACGAAGGCGCCGGTCGGCGCCGTGTCCCTCGCCATCACCCCCAACGGCGCCAAGATGGTAGCGATCGGCAACTTCAAGACCGCCGACGGCAAGGCGCGGGACCAGATCGTGATGGTCAACCTCGGCTCGACCGCGGCGGTGGTGGACCCGAACTGGCGCACCACCCGTTATGAACCCGCGTGCAGCTACAGGGCGTTCGACTTCTACGTCCGGGATGTCGACTTCTCTCCGGACGGGAGCTACTTCGTGGTGGCCGCGACCGGCGCGGGGTATGCCGGCACCCTCTGCGACGGCGCGGCCCGCTTCAACACCGCCGATGTCGGCCAGTCGGTCCAGCCGTTCTGGATCGCGGCGACGGGCTGCGACACGCTCCTGTCGGTCGAGATCACGACGGCCGCGGTGTACGTCGGTGGACATTCCAAGTGGATGAACGCGCCCAACACCGGCTGCTCGGCCAACGCCCAGCAGGCGCAGGTGGCCCGGCCAGGTCTGGCCGCGCTGCAACCCGGCAGCGGGCTTCCGATGACGTGGAACCCCGGTCGCCACCCGCGCGGGCACGGCGCGGGTGTGGTGCTGGCGACGGCCGACGGGCTGTACGTGGGCAGCGACACCGACTACGTCGGCAACCGCAAGTACCGGCGCGCCAAGATCGCCTACTTCCCGCTCGCTGGGGGCTACGCACCGACCACCCAGGCCGCCGGCGTGCTGCCGGGCCGGCTCGTCCAGCTGAACGGGAGCGCCGGCGCGAGCGCGATGACCGCACGCACCTTCACCGGGAGCACCGCCACCGCCCCGACGACGGCCACCGTCCCCGGGGGAACGTCGTTCGTGAGCACCGTCGGTGGGTTCATGATCGGCAACCGGTTCGTCTACGGCAACACGGTGACCAAGGCGCTGTACTACCGGACCTTCGACGGCACCCGCTTCGGCGCCGAGGTGCTCATCGACCCCTACAACGACCCGCTGTGGAGCACCATCTCGGTCGAGGGTGGCACGCTGACCTACCGCGGCAAGCTGCCGGACTTCTACTCCCAGCTGGCCACCGTGACGGGCCTGACCTTCGTCAAGGACCGGATCTACTACACCCTGGCCAACAACCCCGGTCTGTACTGGCGCTGGTTCTCCCCGGACAGCCTCATCGTCGGTGCCGCCCAGTTCCAGGTCGCAGGCGCGCCGGACATGAAGTACACCAAGGGGATGTTCTACGCCGCGGGCGGGCTGTACCGGGGTATGACGACGCAGCCGTACCTCTACCGGCTGGCTTTCGCCGGGCTGGCGCCGTCAGGCGGGTTCACCCAGCTCACCGGCTCGGGTCTGGCCACCGGCGGTCCGTTCGGCGCGGGAGCGCTGTTCCTTGCCCCACCGGCCAACCCGGCTCCGGTCGCCTCGTTCACCTCCAGCTGCGCCGGGCTCACCTGCTCGGTCGACGGCACCGCGTCGACCGACGCCGGGGGGTCGGTGCAGACCTGGCAGTGGACCTTCGGCGACGGCTCGACCGCCACCGGGCCGACGGTGTCGCACCTCTATGCGACCGCCGCAAGCTATCCGGTGACCCTGACCGTCACCGACAACCAGGGGTCGCCGAACAGCGTGGCCCGGACCGTCCGCACCCGGGTCGCCCCGAACGCCGTGTTCTCGCTCGGTTGCACCCAGCTCGCCTGCACCGTCGACGGATCGGCGTCCTCCGACCCCGAGGGCACGGCCCTCGCGTGGGCGTGGGACTTCGGCGACGGGTCGGCCTCGGCCGGCGCCACCGCGGCCCACAGCTATGCCGCTCCCGGCACCTATGCGGCGACGCTGAGGGTGACCGACGGCGACGGGCAGACAGCGACGACGGGTCGCTCGCTCACCGTCGCATCGGAGTCGATCAGCTTCCGCGGTGCGTCCAGCGTCAACGACAACGTGCAGGTGCTCTCCACGACCGTGCCGGCCTCGGTGCAGTCCGGTGACCTCCTGCTGGTGGCTCTCACGACCGGCACCGGCATCGCCGGGATGCCCGAGGGCATCCCGGGCCTGACCCTCACGGGTAGTACCACGGTCCCCTCGGCCATGACCACGACCGTGTGGCAGGCCGTCGCGGCGGACGGCGCCGCAGGTAGCACCGTCTCGATGACGTTGTCCGACACCGGATCTCTGAGCGGATCGCTGTCCGTGATCGCCTATGGCGGCACCTCGACCACGTCACCGGTCCGGTCCTACACCGGAACCTTCGACAGCCTGAGCCGCACCGACCACCTCAGCCCCGACACGACGGTGCAGGACCGTGACGTGGTCGTGAGCCTGTGGGGTGACAAGGGAGCGACGACGACGGCCTGGACCGCTCCCGCGGGGTCTGTGGTGCGCGACACCATCGTCGGTGTCGGCCCCGGCCACTACTCGACCCTGGTCACCGACCGCGGCGCCCCCGAGGTGGCCGGCACCTGGACCGGGCTGACGGCCGACACCGACGCGGCCTCGCGGGGCGCGGCCGCCACGATCGTCCTGACCGCGAGGTAGCCCGACCTGGGGTGGCTTCTCGTGGGCAGGACATCAAGACCCGGTCGGGGTGGCGACACCCCGGCCGGGTCGCCTGGTGGTCGGGTGGGGCGCAGGCGCCCCACCCGACCAAGGCTCTCCACGGCGGCCTTTCGAGACACTTCTGACCAGATCTGACGTTGCGCTCCCAGTGGCGGCCCCGGGGGCCTAACCTGCGCTGAGCGAGGCACACCGCCTTGTGGGGCCTGAAGTGAGGGGACGTGCCATGCAAGCATCGCGAGTCGTCATCGCCATAGCGGCAGCGTTGGGGATGGCGGCGGCGTTCGCTGTCGCGCCGCCCGTGGCCGCGCTCGCTTCGGCGCCGTCGGTGGCCAGGACCGGACCGGGGGAGTCCGACCACACCACGATGCCCTCCGCCGTTCCCGGGCCGACCCCGAACCTGACCGACGGTGCAGTGTTGGCCATCGCCAAGGTCGGCAACCGGATCGTCGTCGGTGGAAGCTTCTCCGGCGCGACCGACCCCACGGGTGGCGCTTCCTACACCCAGCCCTACCTGCTGTCCTTCGACGCGGCGACCGGCCGCATCGACCCCGCGTTCCGCCCGGTGCTCGACGGCGAGGTGCTCACGCTGCAGACCGCGGCGGACGGGACCTCCGTGTACGTCGGCGGTGCCTTCTCGCAGGCGGCCGGGGTCGGACCGAAGCTCGTCCGGCTGAACGTCGCCACCGGTGCCCGGACCGCCGGGTTCACCGCGCCCGCTGTCAACGGTGTGGTGAACGACCTCGACCTCGCCGGTGGGCGGCTCTTCGTGGGCGGGACCTTCACCAAGGCCGGTGGCGTTGCCCACGGCGGGCTGGTCGCGGCCGACGCCGTGACGGGTGCGGTCGACCACGGCTACCTGTCGTTCGGGGTCGCGACCAACCACAACTGGCCCCGGGGCAGGACCAAGGCACCCGTCGGGGTCACCAACATGGCGCTCTCCCCGGACGGCACCCGGATGGCGGTGATCGGCAACTTCCGCACCGCTGCAGGGCTGCCGCGGGACCAGCTGTTCACCGTCCTGGTGGGGTCAGGCAGCGCCGTGGTCGACTCGGGCTGGCGCACCACCCGGTACGAGCCGGCCTGCGCATACAACGCCTACGACTCCTATGTGCGTGACGTCGACTACTCACCCGACGGCAAGTACTTCGTCGTCGCCGCCACCGGTGCCGGTTACGCGGGCACGTTGTGCGACAGCGCAGCCCGGTTCGAGGCGTCCTCGATCGGCCAGTCCGTGCAGCCGACGTGGGTGGCGGCCACGGGCTGCGACACGCTGCACTCGGTCGCGATCACCACGGCGACCGTGTACGTCGGCGGGCACTCCAAGTGGATGAACGCGCCCAACACCGGGTGCTCCAGCCAGGCGCAGCAGGGCCAGGTGCCCCGTCCCGGGCTCGCCGCGCTCGAGCCGCTGAGCGGCATCCCGATGAGCTGGAACCCCGGTCGGCACCCGCGCGGGACCGGCGCCACGGTGCTGTACACGACCGCGGACGGACTGTACGTCGGCAGCGACACCAACTACGTCGGGCCCCGCATGTACCGGCGCCAGAAGGTCGCCTTCTTCCCCCTGGCCGGCGGAGCCCCACCGGTGGTGCAGCCGGACCGGCCGCTCCCGGCCCGGATGATCCAGCTCAACGGGACCGCCGGCTCCACGGCGATGACCAGCCGCACCTTCACCGGCAGCACGATGTCCTCGCCCTCCAACACCGCCATTCCCGGTGGGGTCAGCTTCTCCGGCACCGTGGGCGGGTTCATGGTCGCGGACCGGTTCATCTATGCCAGCATCTCCCGGCGCGCGCTGTACCAGCGGACCTTCGACGGCACGACCTTCGGGCCCGAGGTGCTGATCGACCCCTACAACGACCCGACGTGGAGCAACGTCCGTGCTGGCGCCGGCTCGCAGACCTACCGCGGCGCGCTCCCGGACTTCTACAGCCAGCTCCCGAGCCTGACCTCGCTGACCTACACCCAGGGGCGGATCTACTACACGCTGTTCAACAACTCCGCCCTGTACTGGCGCTGGTTCTCACCGGACAGCGGCATCGTCGGCGCGAGCCAGTTCCAGGTCGCCGGCGCGCCCAGTGTGATCAACGCCCGCGGGATGTTCTATGCCAACGGCGCGCTCTACCGTGGGTCGGCGACCGGTGACGACCTGTACCGGCTGAGCTTCGTGGACGGGGTTCCTTCGGGGTCCTTCGACGTCGTCCCCGGGTCGGTGGGTGGCGGCCCGTACCGGGCGGGTGCGATCTTCCTCGGTCCGTGACCTCGACCTGGTGACCCTGACCTGGTGACCCTGACCTGGTGACCCTGACCTGGTGACGTCGACTCTCAGGACCAGTAGACCCGGCCCGGGTTCAGCACGCCGGCGGGGTCAAGCAACGCCTTGATCGCCCGTTGTCGCTCGATCGACGCGGCGCCGACCTCGTCGGGCAGCAGCGCGGCCTTGAGCGAGCCGATGCCGTGCTCGCCGCTGATGGTGCCGCCCAGGTCGAGCGCGACGCCCGCGAAGGCGACGAAGGCCTGCTCGGCGCGGGCCTGCTCCTGCGCGTCGCCGCGGGTGAAGAAGAACGACGGGTGCAGGTTGCCGTCGCCGCCGTGCCCGGCCATGGTCACCTCGACGTCATGGTCCGCCGCAACCTGCTGTCCTCGCGCGATCATCTCGGTGAGCTGCCCTACGGGCACGCATACGTCCTCCAGGAACCGGCCCCCCTTGCGCTCGAGGGCGGTGTTGAGGGCGCGTCGCCCGGCGAGCAGCGCGTCGGACTCGCGGGGGTCGTCCGCGACTGCCACCTCGGTCGCGCCGGCCCCGGTCAGCAGACCCGCATACCGCTGGATGTCCTCGAGCACGTGCTCGGGGCGATCGGCCTGCACCAGCAGCACGGCCTCGCTGTCCGGCGGGAAGCCATGGTCGGCCAGGGCCTGGACGGCAGCGACGGCCCCCCGGTCCATGAACTCCAGCAGGCTGGGCCGGTGCCGGTCCCGGCGGAGGGCCGAGATGGCGTCGCTGGCCGCGCCGAGCGAGTCGAAGGTCGCGAGCGCCGTCAACGCGGGGTCCGGTGCAGGGATGAGCCTGAGGATCGCCCGAGTGACGACGCCGAGGGTGCCCTCGGAACCGACGAACAGCCCCGTGAGATCAAGTCCCGCAACGCCTTTGGCGGTGCGGCGTCCGGTGCGGATCGTCTCGCCCGTCGACAGCACGACCTCCAGACCGCGCACGTAGTCGGCGGTGACGCCGTACTTGACGCAGCACAGACCGCCGGCGTTGGTCGCGATGTTGCCACCGATGGTGCAGTACGTCGCCGACGCGGGGTCCGGCGGGTAGAACAGCCCGAGCGCAGCGACGGCCGCCTTGAGGTCCTCGTTGACCACTCCTGGCCCGACCACCGCGACCCCCTCGAGGGCATCGACCTCGTGGACGGTGTCCAGCCCCTCGAGGTTGAGCACGATGCCGCCCGGCAGCGCGACGGCGCCGCCGGCCAACCCGCTTCGGGCTCCCTGGGGCACGACCGGCGTCCCGCTCCCTGCTGCGAACCGCAGCACTTCGACCACGTCATCGACCGTGCGGGCCCGGATGACCTCATAGGCTCCGGGAGCTGCGGCGCCCATCGACTGGTCGACGGCATAGGTCGCCTTCACGTCCGCATCGACGACGGCGTGCTGCCGCAAAGCGGTGGGGAGCGCCATGCCGCCCACTGTAGGATCTGGTGGCAACGGCGTTGACCCGGCCATCACCGGTGAGCCTCCGGAAGAACAGGGCGAGAGCTCCCAGTAGACCCGGACGGATGGGCCCGTCATCGCCTGGACCAGAGCGGTCGTGCGCTGCCCCCGGGCGGCGCGCGGCAAGCGGGGTGGTACCGCGGTGGGACCGGCCAGTCCGGTGCCGTCGTCCTCGTGTCAGACCAGCTGCACCCCAGCGACACGACCCACGAAGGACCCCACCCCATGGCCTACCCCCTGGTCTCCAGCAGCGACGCCACCGCCGACGGCCCGTCCGGGCCGCCCCGATCGGGCGTGCCCTCCGCTCCGCTCTTCCCGGAGATCGAGGAGCGGATCCTGCGGTACTGGGACGGCGACGGCACCTTCCAGGCCTCGGTCGACAACCGGGACGCGGGCACCGACGGGGACAACGAGTTCGTCTTCTACGACGGGCCACCGTTCGCGAACGGGCTGCCGCACTACGGTCATCTGCTCACCGGGTACGTCAAGGACCTCATCCCGCGGTACCAGACGCTGCGCGGTCGCCGGGTGGAGCGCCGGTTCGGGTGGGACACCCATGGCCTGCCGGCCGAGCTCGAGGCGATGTCCCAGCTCGGCATCAAGACCAAGGAGGAGATCCTCGAGCTGGGGATCGAGACCTTCAACGCCAAATGCCGCGAGTCCGTCCTGAAGTACACGGGGGAGTGGGAGGAGTACGTCACCCGGATGGCGCGGTGGGTGGACTTCGAGAACGACTACAAGACGCTCGACCGCCCCTACATGGAGAGCGTGATGTGGGCGTTCAAGCAGCTCCACGACAAGGGCCTGGTCTACGAGGGCTTCCGGGTGCTGCCGTACTGCTGGAACGACCAGACGCCGCTGTCCAACCACGAGCTGCGGATGGACGACGACGTCTACCAGAACCGCCAGGACCCGGCGGTCACCGTCGGCCTGCGGCTGGAGACCGGCGAGCTCGCGCTGGTCTGGACGACGACTCCATGGACCCTCCCGGCGAACCTCGGGATCATGGTCGGACCGGACATCGACTACGTCGTGGTCGAGTCCGACTTCACGGGCACGACCGAGCGGTACCTCCTGGGCGCGGCGCGCCTGGCGGCGTACGCCAAGGAGCTGTTCGGCCCCGACGTGGACCCGCAGGAGCGGATCGTCGAGCGGCTCACCGGCCGTGACCTGCTCGGCCGGTCGTTCACGCCGCCGTTCTCCTACTACCAGGGTCACGCGCACGCGCACCGGGTCTTCGAGGCCGAGTTCGTCACGACCGAGGACGGCACCGGGCTGGTCCACACCGCCGGCGCCTTCGGCGAGGAGGACAAGGTGGTCACCGACCGCGAGGGCATCGCGCCGGTCGTGCCGGTCGGCCCCGACGGCCGCTTCATGTTCCCGGTGGAGGACTACGAGGGGATCCAGGTCTTCGACGCCAACGCGTTGATCATCGACCACCTCAAGGCGCGGACCCGTGGCCAGGGCGAGGTCGGTGCGGTCACCGAGGGCACGGTGCTGCTGCGCCGCGAGACCTACGACCACTCCTACCCGCACTGCTGGCGCTGCCGGACCCCGCTGATCTACATGGCGGTGTCGTCGTGGTTCGTCGAGGTGACCAAGGTCAAGGACCGCATGCTCGAGCTCAACGAGCAGATCACCTGGATGCCCGAGCACACCAAGCACGGCCAGTTCGGCAAGTGGCTGGAGAACGCCCGGGACTGGTCGATCTCGCGAAACCGCTTCTGGGGCAGCCCGATCCCAGTGTGGAAGTCGGACAACCCGGCCTATCCGCGGCTCGACGTCTACGGTTCGTTCGAGGAGATCGAGCGCGACTTCGGCCGGCTCCCCGTCGGACACGGCGGCGAGCCCGACCTGCACCGGCCGTATGTCGACCGGCTGACCCGGCCCAACCCCGACGACCCTACCGGGCGGTCGATGATGCGACGGGTCGAGGACGTGCTCGACGTCTGGTTCGACTCCGGGTCGATGTCCTTCGCGCAGGTGCACTACCCGTTCGAGAACGCGGACTGGTTCGAGCACCACTTCCCGGGCGACTTCATCGTCGAGTACATCGGGCAGACGCGCGGCTGGTTCTACACCCTGCACGTCCTGGCCACGGCGATCTTCGACCGTCCCGCCTTCTCCTCGTGCGTCAGCCACGGCATCGTGCTCGGCTCGGACGGACAGAAGATGTCCAAGTCGCTGCGCAACTATCCCGACGTCCGCGAGGTGTTCGACCGGGACGGCGCCGACGCGATGCGCTGGTTCCTGATGAGCAGCCCGATCCTGCGCGGTGGCAACCTGGTCGTCACCGAGCAGGGGATCCGCGACGGCGTCCGGCAGGTCATCATCCCGCTCTGGAACACGTGGTACTTCTTCAGCCTGTACGCCAACGCGGCGAACGGCGGGGCGGGATACACCGCCCGGTGGTCGACCGCGTCGGAGGACCCGCTCGACCGGTATCTCCTGGCCAAGCTCGGCCGGTTCGTCCAGCAGCTGCAGGACGAGCTCGACGGATATCACGTCGCGAACGCGTGCGACGCGATGCGCAGCTTCCTCGACGTCCTCACCAACTGGTACATCCGGCGTTCGCGGGACCGCTTCTGGGACGGCGAGAGCGGGGCGTCCGAGGCCGCCTTCGACACGCTGTACACCGTGCTGGAGACGGTCACCCGGGTCACCTCGCCCCTGCTCCCGCTGATCACCGAGGAGATCTGGCGTGGTCTCACCGGTGGCCGCTCGGTGCACCTGACCGACTGGCCCGAGGTGGCTGACCTGCCGAGCGACGACGCACTCGTCGCCGGCATGGACCGGGCGCGCGAGGCCTGCTCGGTGGGCTCCTCGCTGCGCAAGGCCGGCAGCCTGCGGGTCCGTCTGCCGCTGAACGACCTCACCGTGGTGGTCCAGGACGTGGACGCCCTCGAGCCGTTCGCGGCGATCATCGCCGACGAGCTCAACGTCCGCTCGGTGACCCTGCGCGACCTCGGTGACACCGCGTCCGCGTCGTTCGGCGTGACCCAGCGGCTCACCGTCAACGCCCGGGCCGCCGGCCCGCGCCTCGGACGCGATGTCCAGCAGGCCATCAAGGGGAGCAAGTCCGGTGACTGGTCGGTCGCCGAGGACGGCACCGTCGTGGCGGGCGGGCTCGGGCTGCAGGACGGCGAGTACACACTGGAGACCGTGGTCGACGGCGGCGACGCGGGTTCGCACGCCACGGCCATGCTGGCGTCAGGTGGCTTCGTCGTGCTGGACACCACCGTCACCCCTGACCTGGCCCGCGAGGGTCTGGCCAGGGACCTGGTCCGCGCCGTGCAGCAGGCGCGCCGGGACGCCGGTCTGCAGGTCACCGACCGGATCCGGTTGACCATCGCCGGCTCCGACACCGTGTTCGCAGCCGCGCGCGAGCACGAGCACCTGGTGGCCGAGGAGACCCTGGCCACGTCGTACAGCGTCGTCCCGCAGCTCGAGGCCCTCCCCGTGCAGGAGGGCGTGAGCGAGGTGACGATCGGCGACGGAGAGGTCGCCCGGATCAAGCTGCTGCGCGCGTGAGGGCCAACCGGTGCTCGGGCCGGGTGGTCAACCACCTTCGGGTGGGAGCGGCATACTCGGGACTATGAGCGGACGCCCTGACTCCGGCCAGCGCGAGGCAGCCGCCCGGCTGGAGACCACCCGTCGGATGCGGCAGGTCGAGCGAGAGATCCTCGGCCGGGCACCGGAGACCGACATCATGCCGAGTCTGGACCGGATCGCAGCGGTGATGGAGCTGATGGGCGAGCCGCAGCGCACCTATCCGGTGATCCATCTGACCGGCACCAACGGCAAGACCTCGACGACCCGGATCATCGAGACGATCCTGCGCGAGATGGGCCTCCGCACCGGGAGGTTCACCTCACCGCACCTGCACACGATGCGGGAACGGATCGCGTTGTCCGGCGAACCGATCTCGGCGGACGCGTTCCTCGCGACCTGGTCGGAGGTGCTGCCGTTCATCCAGATCGTGGATGCGCGTTCGGTCGAGGCGGGCGGCCCGCGGATGACCTACTTCGAGGTCCTGGTCGCCGTCGCCTACGCCGCGTTCGCGGACGCCCCGGTCGACGTCGCGGTCGTCGAGGTCGGACTCGGCGGCAGCTGGGACGCGACCAACGTCGCCGACGGGGCCGTCGCGGTCGTGATGCCGATCGACGTCGACCACCAGCGGTTCCTCGGCTCGACGCCCGAGGTGATCGCCGTCGAGAAGGCCGGGATCATCAAGGCCGACGCGGTCGCGGTGATCGCCACCCAGCTGGACGAGGTCCGCTCGGTCCTGACTGATCGGGCCATCGACGTCGGCGCGCGGATCACGCTGGAGGGCAACGACTTCGGCCTGCTGACCCGTGAGGTCGCTGTCGGTGGACAGCTGTTCTCGATGCGCGGGCTGGCCGGAGACTACGACGAGCTGTTCCTGCCACTGCACGGCCTGCACCAGGTTCACAACGCGGTCACCGCGATCGCTGCCGTCGAGGCGTTCCTCGGTGGCGGTGAGCAGCGACTCGACCCGGAGGTGGTGCGGGCCGGCCTCGCGGCCGTCACGTCGCCGGGCCGGTTGGAGATCGTCCGTCGGTCGCCGACGGTGGTGGTCGACGCCGCGCACAACCCCGCGGGGGCCCGGGCGCTGGCCGAGGCGCTGCGTGACTCGTTCACCTTCGCGCGGGTGGTCGGGGTGGTGGCGATCCTGCAGGACAAGGACGCGGAGGAGATGCTCGACGTGCTGGAGCCCGTGCTCGACGAGGTCGTGGTGACCCGGACCACGTCGCCGCGCGCGATGCCGGCAGCGGCGCTGGGCCGGGTCGCCGAGGAGATCTTCGGCGAGAACCGGGTGACCGTCGTCGACAACCTGCCCGACGCCCTCGACCGCGCGGCCGAGCTGGCCGACGAGGGTGGAGTCGCCGGTGGAGTGCTCGCCACCGGGTCCGTCGTCACCGCAGCCGAGGTTCGGATGCTGCTCGGAGTCACCTCGACCTGAGGGTCGGCCCGGGTCTTGGGGACAGCAGGGCGCCCTCGCCACCCAGCACCGCGTCGGCTCCCGGCGGTCGCTCAGGACGCCGGGCGGGACTGACGCATCGCTGCGACCGCGAGGGCCGCGCACCCGGCCGCCACCAGGACGCCGTGGGCGATGCGGACCACTGGCGGACCGAAGAACTGTGGCAGGAACAGCACCATCCCCGCTGCAAGGGGGACCCGAGCGGCATATTCAAGAGCACTGCTCTCGAAGTGGGCAGAATGGTTCAGCGGGTCGGTCGGCGGGGCAGCGCGCCCGAGAGGAGGAGTACCCCCACCAGGCCGAGCCAGACCTTGACCGGCCAGACGGCCGCTCGCTCCGCGGCCCCCGACCACTGCGGTCCAAGCGGCTCGGTCAAAAAGGCGACGGCCATCACGCCGCAGAGGGCGGCAGTCAGCAATGCCGGCAGGCGCAGGCGCGGCGGCAGCCCACCGGCCTGCAGCAACAGGGCGGCCGGCTGGGCCACGAAGATCGGCGTGGCGACGAGCAGGTGAGCTGTGGGGTGAGCGTCCAGGGGAGCCAGCGCGACCCCGACCGACGCGAGGCCGGCAACCGCCCACAGCGCCGACGTCGCGACCGCGCGCCACCGCGACGGGGCGATGCGCAGCCACAGTGCCGAGCCTGCGACCTGCAGGAGCCCGAACAACGCGAACGCCACGTTCATGCCGGCGTGCCCAGGAGCGCACTGCGCGTCGGCCGCCGTCGCGCACGCCACCCCGAGCGAGCTGATCGAGTCCGCGCCGATGCTGTATCCCACTGCCCCTCGCGCCTGCAGCGCGATCACCAGCTCGACCGCGATGTAGGCCGGCTGGGCCGCCCAGGACAGCGCGCCGACCACGCCGACGTAGCGACTGCTCACCCGCGCACCCTCCCACGCCCCAGCCCGACCCGCCCAGGCCCGACCCGCCCAGGCCCGAGTCTTTGAAGCCGGGTCCACGCCCTGACGTGGACCCGGCTTCAAAGACTCGGGGGGGGAGGGGAGGGGAGGGGAGGGGCGGGGCGGCGCGGGGCGAGGGCGGCAGGTGGGGCGGCGCCGAGCGGCCCGCCGAGCGCATACCCTCGAGCCATGAGTCCCGTGGCCAAGCTCTTCCTCATCGTGATCGTGCTGGCCGTCGGGTTCTGGTTGGTGACCAAGTTCCGCGACAACGGTCGCAACCGCCGGTGACCTGGGTCTACGGCGCGCAGGGCAAGTTCACCTGGCGCATGCTCGCCACCGTCCTGGGCGGCGAGTCCCTCGCCGTGTTCCTCGGGGCCCTGGTCGCCCGTGGTGTCGGTGCGTCCAACGCCTCTCCCCACGCCGGTCGCGACCTTGCCCTGATGTGCGGGCTGGGTGCGCTGTTCATCCTCGGCGCGGGGATGATGCGCCGGCCGTACGGCATCACGCTGGGGTGGGTCCTGCAGGGTCTGGCGTTCGCGAGCGCGGTCCTGGTCCCGGCCATGGCGGTCGTCGGCGCGATCTTCCTCGCGCTGTGGGTGCTCTGCCTCGTCCAGGGTCGACGGGTCGACGCCCTCCAGGCGCAGCGAGCGTCGTCGGCTGGATAGGCTGGCGCGGTGAGCACCCAGACGGAGCGGTCCCTGGTCCTGGTCAAGCCCGACGGCTTCGGTCGTGGGCTCACCGGAGAGGTGGTCCGGCGGATCGAGGCCAAGGGCTACACCCTCGCCGCTCTGGCCGTCGTCACCCCGACCCGTGAGCAGCTCGCGGCGCACTACGCCGAGCACGAGGGCAAGCCGTTCTACGACCCTCTGGTCGAGTTCATGTCCTCGGGGCCGGTCACCGCCATCGCGGTCGAGGGGAACGACTGCATCAAGGGGTTCCGTGCGCTCGCCGGCGCGACCAACCCGACCGAGGCCCTCCCCGGCACCATCCGCGGCGACCTGGGCCGCGACTGGGGCCTGAAGGTCCAGCAGAACATCGTGCACGGGTCCGACAGCCCCGAGTCCGCCGAGCGCGAGCTGGGCATCTGGTTCCCCGGCCTGGCCTGACGGCTAGGTCGCCTCGGGCCGGTCCAGCCCGCTGATCACGACCTCCAGCAGGTCCGCGAGCTGCTCGCGCTGCTGGGCGGTGAGGCCGCCGAGGATGTCGGTCTCGACCACGTTCGACTCGCGGATGCTCTCGACGAACAGCTGCCACCCCTGATCGGTGAGGGTGACCAGCATCCGGGTGCGGTTGCCGGGGTCGGGGGTCCTCTCGAGGAGTCCTCGCTCGCCCATCCGGTCGAGCCGGTGGGTCATCGAGGACGGGGCGACGTTGGTCGCGTCCGCGAGCTGGGTCGGGGTGACGGGCGCGTCGCCCGACGTCGCGAGGTGGGTGAGCACGCCCCACTCACCGTGGGAGATGTCCAGGTCGGCGAGCTGCCGGTCGTACCACTGGTCGAGCTTGCGGTTCAGCGACTGGACGGCCGTGATGACGCGCTGGACCGACTCCTCTCCGCCCGCCGCGACGTAGGCCGCCACGGCGTCGGTGTAGCGCTGCTGTGCGCTCGGGAGCGGTGCGTTCGCTGCTCGTCGGGTGCGTGCCATGACCACATGGTGTCATGCTATCGTTTGAAATCGAAATATTCGAACTCGAAGAACTGTTGTGTACCTCATGCGTTCCCGCCTGCTCATCCTCGCCTCCGCCATCGCCATGTTGGGATGGGGCACGGTCCTGCCGTACCAGTACGCCTATGCCGCCGACACCCGCGGCTGGGGCACGATGCTGGCCGCCCTGGCATCAACCCTCTTCTCCGTGGGCGCGCTCATCGCGGCTCCGCTGGGTGGCCGGCTCGCCGATCGGCACCCGCCGGTCACGGTCGCGGTGGCCTCCAAGGTCGTCGCCGCCGTCGGCGCGGGCAGCCTGGTGCTCGCTGACGCACCCTGGACCTTCCTCGCGGGCATGTTCGTCTTCGGGCTCGGCATCACCTCTGCCGGTCCCGCCCAGTCGGTCCTCGTGCTGCGCTGGGTCGACAACGGCGACCGGCGGCGGATCTTCGCCTGGCTGTTCACCGGGCAGGCCCTCGGCATGGCCATCGGCGCCTTTTTCGCCGGATACGTGGTCGACCTGGACCGGCTCGATGGGATGTGGCCGGCGTTCGCGACGGCCTCGATCGGGTTCCTGGTCTCAGCACTGCTCCTGCTCCTCGCAGGGTTCCGCGCTCCCGACGCCCAGGTGTCGAGCGGCCCGCCCGCCGCAGCCGTCGGCACCCGCCGAGTCCTTGCCGTGGTGTGGGGTACGCCCACGCTGCGTTGGGCTGCGGTGGTCACCGCCGCCCTGGCGCTGGGCTTCTACGCTCAGTTCGAGAGCGGTCTGCCCGCCTTCGCGCTCACCGAGCTCGGCGTCCAGGAGACCACGATCGGGCTCGCCGCAGCCGTCAACTGCCTCGTGATCATCGCCCTGCAGATGCTCGTGGTGCGCCTGACCGCTAACCGCTCGGCCGCGTCGCTGCTCATCGTGGTCGGGAGCATCTGGGCCGTGTCGTGGCTGGTTCTCATCGTGGCGCAGCTGCTGCCCGGCATCGGCGCCACGCTGTTCGTGGTGACCTTCGGCATCTTCGCGGTCGGCGAGACGATGTATGCGCCGGTGCTCAACCCGCTCACCGCCAGCCTGGCGCCCGAGGGCATGGTCGGCAGCGTGCTGGGGATCTTCGCGGCGCTCCAGACGGGCGTCTCCGCGGTCGGCCCGCTGGTCGCAGGCGTGCTGCTCGGAGCCGGCCTCCCGTGGCCCTTCCTCGTCCTCCACCTGATGATCAGCCTGCTCGCGGTCGTGGCTGCGGTGCGGCTCCGCGGCCTGCTCCGGCACGGCGCCACGGCGCGGATGCGGCCCGAGGATGCCGCGCTGCTGGCTTGAGCCTCGCGGCGTCGTCTCAGGATGCGGACGGCCCCGGACCGGCCTAGGTTGGGAGCCCCCGCCCTCACGGCCGTTCCGAGGAGCTCGATGCGCGCCAGCCAGTCCCCCGTCCTGAGGTCCGTCCTCGTCACCCTCACCGTCACGGCCCTCGCCGTGACCACCATCGGCGCGGCGTCGGTCGCGTCCGCCCGTCCGACGCCCGAGAAGGTCCAGCTCGTCCACGTGTTCGCAGCGACGGCGCCCGAGCGGTCCACGGTGGCCGCACTCGGCCTCGACACGACCGAGCACGCCGACCCTTCCGGTGTCGGGGTCGTCCTGCACTCCCGAGCCGATGCCGCAAGGCTGCGAGCAGCCGGCTTCAGCTGGCGGGTGGAGGACGCCGACCTGGCCGCGTCGAGCCGGGCCGCCACCCGGGCCGACGCCGAGTACTCCGCCAGCACCGCGCGCTCGCCGCTACCGAGCGGGCGCACGAGCTACCGGACGCTGAACGACTATGCGAGCGAGATGCGTGCGCTCGAGCAGCGCTATCCGCAGACGGTGCGCCTCATCACCCTCAAGAACCGCACGGTGCAGGGGCGGGTCGTCGAGGGCATCGAGATCACCCACGACGTCCGTCACGTCAGCGACGGAAAGCCGGTGTTCCTCCTCATGGGGCTGCACCATGCTCGTGAGTGGCCGTCGGGCGAGAACGCCATGGAGTACGCCTACGACCTCCTCCAGCACGACGGCACGACGTCCGAGGGCGGTCGGGCCACGAGGATCCTGGATGGCACCCGCACGATCATCGTGCCCGTGGTCAACCCTGACGGCTTCGTGATCAGCCGGCGCGCCGTGGACGTGGACTACGAGTACAAGCGCAAGAACTGTGACCTGTCGGTCTTCACCCCCTCGCCGTACCGCAGTGGTACCTGCGCGAACAACCAGGCGGGGTCCAGCCGCGGGACCGACCTCAACCGCAACTACCCAGGGTTCTGGGGTGGCGGTGGCGCGAGCACGAACTGGAGCGGTGAGACCTACCGCGGTGACGCACCCGGCAGCGAGCCCGAGGTCGACAACATCCGCACCCTGGTCTCCCAGCGGCAGGTCACCAACCTGATCAGCAACCACACCTACTCCAACCTCGTCCTCCGCCCGCCGTCGATCGCCGCGACGGGACTGGCGCCCGATGAGGTGCTGTACAAGGCGCTCGGTGCCTCGATGGCGGCGCACAACGCCTACACGAACCAGGCGTCCTACCAGCTCTATGACACGTCGGGATCGACCGAGGACTGGAGCTACTGGAACACCGGTGGGCTCGGGTTCACCTTCGAGATCGGTGATCTCGGGTTCCACCCCACCTTCCGGACTGCGGTCGTCGGCGAGTATCTCGGCCGCGCCCCGGCCGCCGGTGCGGGCCTTGGCGGCAACCGCGCTGCGTACTACGCGATGTCGGCATCGACCCTGGACGCCGGCCAGCACGCAGTCATCAGGGGTACGGCACCAGCCGGACACACCCTGCGGATCACCAAGTCCTTCGTCACGCCGACCTCGCCGGTGATCCGGCCGGACGGTTCGACCGGTCCGCCGATCTACTACGCGGATCGGTTGCGTTCCTCCTTGAGGACCACAGGTGGCGCCTTCACCTGGGCCGTCAACCCCTCGACCCGACCGCTGATCGTCGGCCGTTACGGCCGCGAGCCGGCGGGACCGACCCAGCCGAGCATCCCCGTGGTCAACCCGCCGGGGATCCCCGGCGAGCGGGAGACCGAGGAGTTCACCTTCACCGTGGAAGGCATGCCGCGCTACGACAACGCCGCGGCGCAGGTGCGCATCCAGTGGCCGGACTCCGGCGTCGACTGGGACGTGTTCGTGCTCGACGAGTTCGGTGATGAGGTCGCGTCGGCAGCCAGCCTGGACGACCCGGAGGTGGCCGTCCTGGTCGACCCCGTGCCGGGCACCTACCGCGTGGTCGTCGAGAACTACTCAGGTGGCGCCACCAGCGACTGGACGGGCGAGGTTCGGTTCCTCGCGCCGAACCCCGCGACCTACAGCGGCGTGAAGGAGCGCTGGTCGCTCACCTGCCTGGACGCACGCGGCACGGCAGTGGCCACGCGGCACGTGTACGTCGAGCGGGGCAGAACCGCCACCGTCGGCCGGGCCTGCGAGACGCCGGCCAAGCGCTGACTCAGTGGTGGTGCAAGGCCCCTGATCGCGGCCGGTACGTCGTGCGTGCACCCGCGCGACGTGCCGGTCGCTTGGTCGGTGACCATCGGCTGATTTGCCCGCGGCGACACGTCGCCAGTGCCGCGGACCGGGAGCCTCCCGCGCGTAGCATCGCGAAGATGAGCGGTGGGCGGGGCTGGTCGATCGTGGGGAGGGACCTCGCCATCGACCTCGGGACCGCGAACACCCTGGTGTACGAACGGGGACGGGGCGTCGTCCTGGACGAGCCGTCGGTCGTCGCCGTGGAGGCCGGGACCACGCGGCTGGTCGCCGCCGGGTCCCGCGCCAAGGACATGCTGGGCCGCACGCCGGAGCACGTCCGCGCGATCCGTCCGCTGCGGGACGGCGTCATCTCCGACGCCGACGTCACCGAGGCGATGCTGCGCTACTTCGTCGACCAGGTGCGTCCCTCACGCCTGGTCCGGCCTCGGATGGTCGTCTGCGTGCCGAGCGAGGTCACCAGCGTGGAGCGCCGCGCGCTGGAGGATGCCGCGATGCGGTCCGGCGCGCGCCGGGTGTACGTCATCGAGGAGCCGATGGCCGCCGCCATCGGGGCGGGTCTGCCGGTCCACGGCACCTCGGCATCGATGGTGGTCGACATCGGTGGCGGCACGACCGACGCCGCGGTGATCTGCCTCGGCGGCATCGTGACCTCACGCTCGATCCGCGTCGGCGGCGACGAGATCGACGACGCGATCATCGCGCACGTCAAGGCTGAGTACTCCCTGCTGCTGGGGGAGCGGAGCGCCGAGGACATCAAGACGGCGGCCGGGTCGGCGTTCCCGCTCCGCGCGGAGCTGAGCGTCAGGGTCCGAGGCCGAGACCTGGTGACCGGCCTTCCACAGACCGTGACGGTGGGGTCGCCCGAGGTCCGCCGCGCGGTCGAGACGCCGGTGGTGCAGATCGTCGACCTGGTCCGGGCCACACTCGACGTGTGCCCGCCCGAGCTCGCGGGCGACATCGTCGACAGCGGTGTCGTCCTGACCGGCGGCGGAGCGTTGCTGCGGGGGCTGGACCAGCGACTGCGGCACGAGCTGGGCGTACCCGTGGTGGTGGCCGAGGAACCACTGCGCGCCGTCGTGCGGGGTTCGGGCCGCTGCGTCGAGGAGTTCGGCACCCTCCAGAAGGTCCTCACCGACGCCCGGCGCCTCTGACCCGATGATGACCCGTCGCCGTGTCCTCGCCGGGCTCGTCCTGCTCACCCTGGCCGCTCTGGTGCTGGACCAGGCCGATGCCCCGCCCCTGGGTGCGGTGCGCACGGCCGCGGCCACGGTGCTCGGCCCGCTCGAGCGGCTGGCCGGTGGTCAGGGTGAGAGCCTCACCGAGGTCTCCGCCGACCGCGACCGGCTCGTCGCGGCTGCCGCCGCCGACCTCACCGCCCGACGGGCCGAGCGCCAGCTCGCCGAGCTGGTGGGCGCCCCCTCGCTACGCGACATCCCGATGGTTCCGGCCCGGGTGGTCGCGGTCGGTCGTTCCGGCGGCTCCGGCATCGAGCGTCTGACGATCGACGTGGGCAGCCGTGACGGGGTCGAGGTGGACCAGACGGTCGTCGCGGCCGACGGCCTGGTGGGGCGGACGGTCTCGGTCGCGCCGTGGACCAGTGACGTGGTCGTGGTCGGCGCGCCCGGGTTGAGGATCGGGGTCCGCGTGGGGTCCAGGGGAGTGCTCGGGTCGGTCGGCCCGGCGCCCTCGACGGGCACCCGTCCCCGTGATCGGGGGCTGCTGGACCTCGCGCTGGTGCAGCGCGGGGTACTCGAGGTCGGCGCGAACGTCTGCACCCTGGGCTCGGTGCAGGGCCGGCCCTTCCTGCCCGGCATCCCGGTCGGCACGGTGCGTGCCGTCGACCCGGAAGCCGCGGCGCTGACGTCGACCGGCGCGGTGCAGCCTGCGGTGGACCCGGCGGAGCTCGACGTGGTCGCGGTCCTCCAGCCACGGGCCCGCGACACCGCCCGACGTGTGATCGTGCCCACCTCGGGAACGTCGTGATCGGCGCGGTCCCGGTCGTCGTGCTCGTGCGGGGTGGGCTGCTCCTGGTCGCAGCGCTGGCCGTCGTCGTGCTCGGGCGGGTCGTCCCGCTGATGCCCGACCTGCTCGCTCCCGTGGTCGTCGCAGCAGCCCTGATCCGGGGCCCGGTGACCGGCGCGCTCGTGGGGCTGGGCGCGGGATGGCTCCTGGACCTGATGCCACCGGGGACGCCGATGCTCGGATCCCTGGCCCTGCTCTATGCCGCGGCGGGTGCGGTGGCCGGCCTGAGCCGCCGACCGGGCGAGGTCTCCCTCGGCTGGGTGGCCGCCGCCGCGGTCGCCGCGATCGCCGTGGTGGGCGCCGGTCGGACCGCGTACGCGCTGCTGGGCGGCGCGCAGGTCGACCTCGCCCTGCTCGGGTCGCAGGTCGGCGTGAGCCTGGCCCTCGCCGCGGTCGGGCTGGGGCCGCTGCTGCGCCTGGAGCGAACGCTCGCCCGGGGCGCGAGGTGAGAGGCCGGCCCGGCCGGCCGCGGCGGCTCTGGGTCTTCGCCGCGGTGGTCGTCAGTCTGGTCGCCACGCTGGTCGGCCGGCTCGGTCAGGTCCAGCTCGCCGACCACGCCGACTACCAGGCGGCCGCGGCGATCGTGAACACCCGCGAGATCCGGCTACCGGCCGCGCGCGGACGCATCCTGGACGCCACCGGAAAGCCGTTGGTGGAGAACGACTCCCGGCCCGTGGTGACGGTGGAGCGGTCGGTACTGGTGGAGTCACCCGATGGTGGCCGGGCCCTGGTCGAGCGAGTTGCGCAGCTGCTCGACCTCCCGGTCGAGCGTCTCTGGGGGCGAACTCGGCTGTGCGGCACCGCCGGCGCTCCGGCGGCACCGATCTGCTTCAACGGGTCGCCGTACCAGCCGATTCCACTGGCGAGCGGCGTGGATCCCGGCCGCGCCCTGACCCTGCTCGAGCGACCCGGCGAGTTCCAGGGAGTGGACGTCGTGGCCGAACCGCAGCGCGCGTACCCCGTTGCGGGTGTCGCTCGTGCGGCCCAGGTGCTCGGATACCTCGCCCCGTCGACCGCTGAGGACGTTGCCGCTGGAAACGGAGCGGTGGCCGACACCGATGACGTCGGGCGGGCCGGGCTCGAACGCAGCTACGACGCGGTCCTGCGTGGCACCGCAGGCACCCGCACGGTGGCCATCGACCCGCGCGGCCTGGTGAGGCGGACCCTCGGCGAGCGCGACGCCGTCCCCGGGCGCGACCTGGTCACCCACCTCGACCTCCGGGTCCAGCGGGCGAGCGAGCAGGCGCTGCTGACCGCGGTCACCGACGCCCGTCGCCGGGGCCTCGCCGCCGACACCGCCGCCGCCGTGGTGATCGACACCACCAACGGTGGCGTGGTCGCGACGGCGAGCTACCCGGGCTACGACCCGACGGTGTGGTCGGGTGGGATCACCACCAGCAAGCTGGCAGAGCTGACCGATACCGCGAGCGGAAGTCCGTTGGTGGACAAGGCGATCGGTGCTGCCTACCCGCCCGCCTCGACATTCAAGTCGATCTCGTTCCCCGCGGCGGTCGCCGCCGGCAACCCGTTGACGGGGACGTACTCCTGCCCCGACCGCCTCACGATCGGAGACCGCGAGTTCCGCAACTTCGAGTCCCGCTCCTACGGACGCATCACGCTGCGCCGGGCGATCGAGGTGTCCTGCGACACCGTCTTCTATGACCTCGCCTATCGCTCCTGGCAGGCCGTCGGGGGGCTTTCGGGGTCGGACGCCGCGGACCCGTTCGTGCAGGTGGCGAGCGAGTTCGGCATCGGGAGCCCGACGGGCGTCGACCTGCCCGCCGAGACCGCCGGCCGCCTGCCGAGTCGGGACGCCAAACGCGCCAGCTGGCAGGCCACGCGCGTGGATACGTGTCGACGGGCGAAGCTCGGATATCCCGAGGTCGCTGCAGCGGACCGGGCTCGCGCGAGGTATCTGAGGGCTCTGGCGCTGGAGAACTGCACCAACGGGTTCGAGTACCGCGCGGGCGATGCCGTCAATGCGGCGATCGGCCAGGGTGAGGTGGCCGCGAGCCCGATGCAGATGGCCCGGGCGTACGCCGCGATCGCCAACGGCGGGACGCTCTGGGTGCCGCAGGTGGGGGACCGGACCGTGTCCGTCGACGGCGAGGTCTCCGACATCGAGCCCCGCGTCGGACAGCGGGTCGGGTTCGACCCGGCCGTGCTGGCCTACTTGCGCACCGCTCTGAGGGCTGTGGTCACGTCGGGCACGGCTGCATCAGCCTTCGCCGGGTTCCCCCTGGACGACTTCCCGGTCGCGGGGAAGACAGGCACCGCCGAGGTCTTCGACCGCGAGGACACCGCGTGGTTCGTGTCCTACGGGCCGGCGCCTCGGCCGCAGTACGCCGTCGCGGTGGTCGTCGGCCAGGGCGGGACCGGTGGCGGCACCGCTGCCCCGGCCGCTCGGCGGATCTGGGACACCCTTCGCACGCTCCCGCGGGACTGACCCGAGAACAGGTGCGGCCCGGCCGCGTGCGGTTCGGTCGCCTGCGGTCACCAGGTGCGCCGTGACCCCGGACCGCCGAGCGTCATCGCGTCAGGCCGGGATCACGGCGCGTGGGGTGAGGCGTCAGCGCGGGCCGCGCATCCCACGCGGTCCCATGTCGATCACGCCGGCCTTGGCCGCCTTGAGCACGGCATCGGCCTCGGCCCGGGTCAGCTTGCCGTCGGTGACGGCCTGGTCGAGCCGGTCGGAGAACGCTGCCTCGCGCGAGGCGACGGCGGCGGCCTTGAGCTTCTCGAGCGCGGCCGTCACCTTGGCCTCGCTGATCCCCAGCTCCTTGGCCAGGGCCGCGGCGAACTTCTGCTGGATCACGCTGGCATCGGGCCGCTCGCCGGGGGTCGGCTTGGCCATGGAGCCCCCAGCTGCCGGCCGCAGGCTCTCACGCGCGGTCTTCATCGCGGTGGTCAGCTTGCTCTCGGTGACGCCGAGCTCGGTCGCCAGGTCGGTCAGCCCCTGTTCGCGCAGGCCGACCAGCCCACCCCCACCGAACCCGAAGTGGCCGGGACCCCCTCCGAACCCGTGGTGTCGGCCGTGGCCGTCGCCGTCGTCGGTACCCGAGTCAGGCGTCGTGCTCGCCGAGGCGGACGGTGTCGGGGTGGGTGTCGGGGTTGCGGCGTGAGCCATGCTGATGCCGACGACTCCTGCGGTACCGATGGCGGCAGCACCGACCGCTCCCGCGATGAGGCCCTTGACCTTGGACCAACGCGACGACCGTGCCTCCCGCGCGGCGCCGTCGTCGTTCGGCGGGGCGGAGTCGGGCCTGGGCTGGTCGGTCATGGTGGTCCTCTCGTGCCTGCTGTGGCGTGCTGGGCACCGGCGGCGCCGTGGCCCACCGGTCCACGATGCGGTGGTTACTTGCAAAGCATCGGCGAAGAACCTGTCACGAGACTGTGAAATTCGTGGATCTGGTCGGCGCCCCGGCCGCACGACCCGGTCCGGCCGCCGCCAGGCACGATTAGGGGGCTGACCTGCGGCGCTGCTAACCTTGATCCTGCCGTCGAACGGCCGCGGAACTAGAGAGCCCAGGTGGATCTGCCCTGGCGCACCGCGCAACAACTCAGAAGGAGCTGGCTGCCTCATGCCGCTGGATGCTGACGTCAAGAAGACCATCATGACCGAGTACGGCACCGGCGAGGGTGACACCGGCTCTCCCGAGGTCCAGATCGCGCTGCTGACCCAGCGGATCAAGGACCTCACCGAGCACTCGCGTGAGCACAAGCACGACCACCACAGCCGCCGTGGGCTGCTGCTGCTGGTCGGCCGTCGCCGCCGTCTGCTGCGCTACCTCGAGAGCATCGACATCGAGCGCTACCGCTCGCTGATCAAGCGCCTCGGTCTGCGCCGATAGCCATCGACTGGGAGCGGTCCTCGACACGAGGCCGCTCCCTTTCGCATGAGAGGGGCGGGCACCTCACGGGTCACAACTGGCCATCGCCTGAGCACCACCGCATGGAAATGACAAGAAAGCCCGTGCACAACGACGATGCACGTGGTTCGCAGGAATCCACAGAATGGAGGGCCCATGGAGGGTCCAGAGATCACTGTCGCCGAAGCCACGATCGACAACGGCACGTTCGGCACCCGCACGGTTCGGTTCGAGACCGGACGACTGGCCAAGCAGGCCGGCGGCGCCGTTGTCGCCTACCTGGACGAGGACACGATGCTCCTGTCCACCACCACCGCCGGGAAGCACCCACGCGAGGGTTTCGACTTCTTCCCCCTGACGGTCGATGTCGAGGAGCGCATGTACGCCGCGGGCAAGATCCCCGGCAGCTTCTTCCGTCGTGAGGGCCGCCCGTCCACGGACGCGATCCTCACCTGCCGCCTCATCGACCGCCCGCTGCGCCCGACCTTCACCAAGGGTCTGCGCAACGAGGTCCAGGTCGTCATCACGGTGCTCGCGCTCAACCCCGACCACCAGTACGACGTGCTCGCGATCAACGCGGCCAGTGCGTCCACGCAGATCTCGGGTCTGCCGTTCTCCGGCCCGATCGGTGGAGTCCGGATCAGCCTGATCGACAGCCAGTGGGTCGCCTTCCCGAACTTCTCCGACATCGAGCGCTCGACCTTCGACATGGTCGTCGCCGGCCGGCTGACCGATGATGGCGACGTCGCGATCATGATGGTCGAGGCCGAGTCCACCGAGTCGACCTGGAACCTGGTCAAGAACGAGGGCAAGACCGCTCCGACCGAGGAGGTCGTGGCCGAGGGTCTCGAGGCCTCCAAGAAGTTCATCAAGGTCCTCTGTGAGGCGCAGCAGCAGCTCGCCGCCACCGCCGCCAAGGAGGTGCAGGAGTTCCCGATCTTCCTGGACTACCAGGACGACGTGTACGCCGCAGTCGAGTCCGCCACCTCCGGTGACCTCGCCGAGGCACTCACGATCGCCGGCAAGACCGAGCGTGAGGACCGCATCGACGCCATCAAGGCCGCGATGAAGGACTCGCTCGGTGGCCAGTTCGAGGGTCGCGACAAGGAGCTCTCCGCCGCCTACCGCTCGGTGCAGAAGTCCTTGATCCGTCAGCGGATCCTGCGCGACAAGGTCCGCATCGACGGTCGTGGGCTCGCCGACATCCGCGCCCTGGGTGCTGAGGTCGAGGTCCTGCCGCGCGTCCACGGTTCGGCGCTGTTCGAGCGGGGCGAGACCCAGATCATGGGGGTCACCACGCTGAACATGCTCCGGATGGAGCAGCAGCTCGACACGCTGTCGCCGACCACGCGCAAGCGGTACATGCACAACTACAACTTCCCGCCCTACAGCACCGGTGAGACCGGTCGGGTGGGCTCCCCGAAGCGTCGCGAGATCGGTCACGGAGCGCTCGCCGAGCGTGCCCTGATGCCGGTACTCCCGACCCGCGAGGAGTTCCCCTATGCGATCCGTCAGGTGTCCGAGGCCCTCGGGTCCAACGGCTCCACCTCGATGGGTTCGGTCTGCGCCTCGACGCTGGCCCTGCTGAACGCCGGTGTGCCGCTGCGCGCCCCGGTTGCCGGCATCGCGATGGGTCTGGTCTCCGACGTGGTCGACGGTGAGACGCAGTACGCCGCACTCACCGACATCCTCGGCGCCGAGGACGCGTTCGGCGACATGGACTTCAAGGTCGCCGGCACCAAGGAGTTCGTCACCGCCATCCAGCTCGACACCAAGCTCGACGGCATCCCCGCCTCGGTCCTGGCCAGCGCGCTGACCCAGGCCCGTGACGCACGCCTGCACATCCTGGACGTCATGAACGAGGCCATCGACGCACCTGACGAGATGAGCCCCTACGCCCCTCGCGTCATCTCGGTGCAGGTCCCCGTCGACAAGATCGGCGAGGTCATCGGGCCGAAGGGCAAGATGATCAACCAGATCCAGGAGGAGACCGGCGCCCAGATCTCGATCGAGGACGACGGCACGGTGTACATCGGCGCCACCGACGGCCCCTCCGCGGAAGCGGCCCGGGCCATGGTGAACGCCATCGCGAACCCGCAGATGCCCGAGATCGGCGAGCGGTTCCTCGGCACCGTGGTCAAGACGACCACCTTCGGTGCGTTCGTCTCGCTGCTGCCCGGCAAGGACGGCCTGCTGCACATCTCCGAGGTGCGCAAGCTCGTCGGCGGCAAGCGGATCGACAACGTCGAGGACGTGGTCAAGATCGGCCAGAAGGTCCAGGTCGAGCTCAAGGAGATCGACCCGCGGGGCAAGCTCTCGCTCGCGGCGGTCCTCCCCGACGGTGAGGCTGCGGCGGCTGAGGAGCCTGCCGGGGCCAACGCCTGACGACCCACCCCGTAGTGCCCGACGGGCCCGGTCCACCGCTCCGGTGGGCCGGGCCCGTCGGCGTCTCGTCCGCGGCAGTGGACGGGGGCGGCGCTCTCCGATGACCCGGCCCCGGAGTGGACGGTGACGCCGGACCGGCGCATGCTGGCCAGGACACTGTCGACGCAGAGGAGCACCACCCCGTGGCTGAGCGCACGTTCGTCATCGTCGGAGCCGGACTCGCGGGAGCGCGAGCAGCGGAGGCGTTGCGGGACAAGGAGTTTGACGGACGGATCGTGATGATCGGCGCCGAGGAGCACCTTCCCTATGACCGGCCACCGCTGTCGAAGGGATATCTGCAGGGGAAGGACTCCGACGACGACATCACCCTGCACGCCCGGGCCTGGTACGACGACCGGAGCATCGAGCTTCGACTCGGCACGAAGGTGACCGACCTGGACCCGACCGCCCACGAGGTGACCCTCGACGGGGGTGAGCGGATGAGGTACGACCGCGTGCTGCTGGCGACCGGCAGCTCACCTCGTCGGCTCGACCTGCCCGGCGCGGACCTCGACGGCGTGCACGTGCTGCGTACGGTCGGCGACAGCGACGCCCTCCGCGCGGCGTTCGACCCCGCGGCACGGGTGGTGGTGATCGGCGGCGGCTGGATCGGTCTGGAGACCGCGGCTGCAGCGAGGCTCGCCGGCGCTGAGGTGACCGTCCTCGAGAGCCAGGAGCAGCCGCTCCTCGGGGTCCTCGGTGCCCGGATCGCGGCGGTCTTCGCCGACCTCCACCGGGAGCACGGGGTCGACCTGCGCACCACCGTCGCGGTCGAGGCCATCGAGGAGGCCGAGGGATCCGGTCGGGTGGGCGCGGTCCGGCTCGCCGACGGGACGCGACTGCCCGCGACGGCTGTGGTCGTCGGGGTGGGTGCGTCGCCGAACGTCGACCTCGCTGTAGGTGCCGGTCTCGACGTCGACAACGGCGTGCTCGTGGGCGCCGGTGGACAGAGCAGTGATCCAGATGTCTTTGCCACCGGCGACATCGCGAACCTGCAGAACTCGGCTGTGGGCGGACGGATCCGGGTCGAGCACTGGGCCAACGCCCATGACCAGCCCGTCGCCGTGGCCGGGGCGATGCTCGACCTGGGTGAGGAGTTCGACCTGCTGCCCTTCTTCTACACCGACCAGTACGACCTGGGGATGGAGTACGTCGGTCACGGCTCGGCCGACGACGACGTGGTGGTGCGGGGCGACACCACCGGGTCGCGGGAGTTCATCGCGTTCTGGCTGCGCGACGGCAGGCTCACCGCGGCGATGGCCGTCAACCTCTGGGACAAGGTCGAGGACCTCAAGGCGATCATCGCCGCAGGCCGCACGCTCGACCCCGAGCGGTTGGTCGACGCGCGGGTTCCGCTGTCCGACTTCGCCTGACCGGGGCGAGGTGGCGCAGCCCGTCCCCGCGGAGGTGGGTGGGACTTCGGGCACGACCCTCCAACGCGACGTGGTACGCAGGTGCGCGAAGCGGCGGTGAGAGATGGCGGTGAGGCGGCGGTCCGCCCTCGCGCAACCGTGAGGATCCCGCGCGAGGCTGTACCCCCGTCAGCCGGCCCGCTCCTGGAGGAGGGCGAGGTCGCGCTCGGCGTAGGACCGGTGGGACCATTCCTCGTTCAGCACGATCGACAGGCAGTCCTTCACCGAGAAGGGACGGGGCGGGGGCCAACCGGCGTCGTCGGGCGGGGTGGTCTCGGCGGCGAGCTGCTCCTCGGTGAGCCCCTCGATCACGCGGCGCACCTCGGCCTGCCGGGTGCGGCGGAGCTCGAGGACCTCGTCCAGGGACGGTCGGGCGGCGCGGTCCCAGGGGAGGCCCTTGTCCTCCGGCGCCGTGTCCCACGGCAGGTCCAGCGGGTGCCACGGTGACGGGTCGCCGCCGATCGCGCAGTGGACCCACGACGCGGTGGCGAACGAGAGGTGCCGCAGCGTCTCGATGAACGACCATTCCTCGTCGACCTGCTCGTGCAGCTGCGACGGGTCAAGGTGCCGGGCCCGCTCGACGGTGCTGTCCCAGCGCTTCTCGAGCAGCTCCCATGCCTCCAGGAAGCCGGCGGGGTCGTCGGGGCGCATCTTGACCAGGTCCGGCTCGCGGCGCGCCAACTCCTCCTCCACGTAGGCCGTCACGTCGACACCGTTGACCCGCAGGCCGTTGATCTCGCCGCTGATGTCGACGTCCCAGAGCTCGACGCCGCGCATCTTCACCCGGTGCAGGTCGGTGGCCCGGATCGTCACGTCGCTGAGCGAGGCGGCCCGGAACGTCGACCCGCTGAGGTCGGTCCAGTCGAAGGTCGAGCCACTCAGGTCTTCCTTGCCGAACTCAGCCATGGTCCGCCGCCGACTCTCCCGCCACCTGGACGCCGGGCAGCGCCTCGGTCTCGGGACCGTCGTGAAGGGGGGCGACACGCCATGGGTCGGTCGTTTCAACTCTGGCCATGGATCCGACTCTAGAGCCCCCTCGGGGACGAGCCGGCTCCGGAACCTCCCCGATGCTGCCGGCGGGTCGGCTGCTCCGCCGCCGTCACGTCCTCGCGCACCTGGGTGGTACTCCCCGGACGAGCCAGGTGCGCGAGCTGGCGCGGCGGTGCGCGAGGTTGGGCGAGGTGGTAGGCCGGTGGCGCCCCGATACGCTCACGTGGTGAGCGAGACGATCAGCGTTGCCGTCATCGGGGCCGCAGGGCGGATGGGGTCGGAGGTGTGTCGCGCCGTCGAGACGGCGGACGGGATGGGCCTGGTGGGCCGGTTCGACCAGGGCGACGACCTCGGGGACCTGGGGGGCGCGCAGGTCGTGGTCGAGTTCTCGGTGCCCGAGGCCTCGCCGGCCAACGTGGCCCACTGCGTCGAGCGGGGGGTCCACGTGGTCGTGGGCACGACCGGGTGGACCTCCGCGAAGCTCGACGCCCTCCAGCAACAGGTCGACGCCGCCGCCGGTGTCGGCGTCCTGATCGCTCCCAACTTCGCGATCGGCGCGATCCTGATGATGTCGTTCGCGCAGCAGGCCGCCCGGTTCTACGAGTCGGTCGAGGTCATCGAGCTGCACCACCCCAACAAGGTCGACGCACCGTCGGGGACCGCAGCGCGCACTGCGGAGCTGATCGGTGCGGCGCGGGCCGAGGCCGGCCTCGGCGCCGTCCCCGACGCCACCACCACCGACCCGGGCGGTGCGCGCGGTGCGCGGCTGGCGGGCGTACCCGTGCACTCGGTCCGGCTGCGGGGGCTGGTTGCGCACCAGGAGGTGCTGCTCGGCGCCGAGGGCGAGATGCTCACGCTGCGGCACGACTCGTTCGACCGCGTGTCCTTCATGCCCGGTGTGCTCGCGGGCGTCCGCGGGGTGGCCGCCCACCCCGGGGTCACGGTCGGGCTCGAGCACTATCTCGGGCTCGGCTGACGCGAGAGGGCCGCGGACGACATGACCGCGGCCCTCCTTCGTCGCGTACCTGGCCTCAGCGCGGGGTGAGCGTGAAGTCGTCCAGCAGCACCTGGAAGTAGCCGTACCCGCTGAAGAACGGCGCGTCCTCGTGCCCGGTGATGCTCAGGGTCACCGTCTTGCCCTTCCACTTGTTCACCGGGATGTCCCAGCGGATGTAGGTGTTGTTGGCGTACCCCTGGTCGAAGTGCCCGGCGTTGTTCGGGATGACCTGGCCGTTGACCTTCACGTCCACCGTGCCGCTTCCGTCGGTGAACCCGATGCTCGGGTCGTAGGCGATGCTGAGAAGCATGTTGAACCGGAGCTTGGCCGTCGCGGTGTTGGGCACCTTGATGGTGCGGCTGATGGTCCCGTTGCTGGTCGCCCCGGCATAGTTGAGCAGCCCGAACCAGGTTCCCGTGCGCGGCAGGCCGATCGCCCCGTCATTGGTCACCCGGGACTGGCCGCCGGTGGTCCAGAGCGTGCGGTTGGTCTCGAACCCCGGCCCGGCGCCGAAGGTGTCGGCGCCCTCGTCCAGCGCGCCGTTGCACGTCCAGTAGTCGGCGGGGACCCCGACCGCGTCCCACGCGGCGGCGACGCGGTTGCACTCCAGGCTGCCCGTGCCGTACAGGTCGATCGCGGATCGGATGGTGTTGTCGCGGTGCGACAGGTAGCTGGTGGTCGAGATGTCGTAGACCGTGATCGCGCGGTACTGGATCGCCGCCGCCTTCGCCCGGGTGATGCCCGTGACTGCGGAGCCGTTGCAGGTGGGGCTCGTGTAGGTGATCCCGTTGATCGTCCTGGTGCCGGACCCCTCGGAGAGGAGGTAGAACCAGTGGTTGCCGGGACCGGAGGTGTAGTGCGGGTCATCCAGGCCCATGTCGATGGACCAGCAGTCATAGCTCACGCCGTCGAGGCTGGGGTGCTCCATGGTCCGCAGGTACGAACGCCCCGAGCCGGGCTTCACGATCTGCTCACCGATCCGGTAGTTGCCGGGGTTGGACGGGGTGTTGGCGTAGAACTCGACCATCGTGCCGAAGATGTCGCTGTTGGACTCGTTGAGACCGCCCGGGTCGCCGAAGTAGTAGAGCCCCGCCGAGCGCGACGTGATCCCGTGGGTCATCTCGTGACCCGCCACGTCCAGGCCCACGAGCGGCTTGAACGAGCTCCCGCCGTCGCCGTAGGTCATGCAGAAGCAGCCGTCGTCCCAGAAGGCGTTGTCATAGTTCTGCGCATAGTGGACCCGGCTCTTGGAGCCGACCCCGTCATTGGCGATGCCGTTGCGGCTGAAGGTCGTCTTGTAGTAGTCCCAGGTCTTCGAGACGCCGAACGCGACGTCGGTCGCTGCCGTCTGCCGGTTGGAGGCCAGACCGTTGCCCCAGGCGTTGTCCGGGTCGGAGAAGATGGTGCCGGCGAGGTAGCCGTTGGCGGGGTCCTGCTGGTTCTTGACGTCCACGACCGTGCCGTTGCCACGCGTGGTGTCCTTCATGACCCACTTGGTGCCCTGCTTGACGGTCGCGAACCTCACCGTCCCGGAGTACAGCGACTGGCCGGTGGCGTTGTCGACCGTCTGCTCCCGGTCCCAGGCCTGGATCTGCTTGCCCGTCTTGGCGTCGACGACGACGTTGCGGGTCATCGGGGCGCCGTGGGCGGAGCGGTCGAGCGTGGTCAGGAAGGCCAGTCGCGGCACTCCCGTGACGGCCCAGACGACCTTGGTCGCCGTGGCGATGCGCTCGCCGGCCTTCGCGCGCCCGGCCAGGAGCTGGCCGATGCGGGCCGAGGTCAGGGTCCTGGCAGAGGTGTCCAGTGCGAGCGACCCGCTTGCGGCGACCTCGGTGCCCGTGATCGCGCCGGACGCGGTCTGGTGCACGACGAGGTCCCCACCGAGGACCGGCAGGCCGGCGAGCGTGCGGTGGTATCGGACGTGACGGGCCCCGCTGGCGTCGCGGGCCACGTCGGACACGCTCAGGCGAGTAGTCGGTGCCAGGCCGAGCGCCGAGACGACTCGCGCGCTGTCGCCCTGGGCAGCAGCCAGTGCGGCGCTGCGTTCGGTGGCGCCGAAGGCCGGGTCCAGGGTGGCGGTTCGAGCCGCGGGTGACGCGGCCGGGACAGGTGACGCTGGGGCGCTGGCGCCGGCTGGGCCGGCGAGGCCGAGAGTGGCGGCGACGGTGACGGACACCGTCAACGCCGCGCTGGTCGAGCGAGTGCGCATGGATGCGGTCCTTTGCTGGTCGGATGCCGGTCGAACCGGCACGGTGGTGGGCGCGGCGGTCGGCCGAGTCGCCGTGACAGTAGCGCTCCGGTGACCTGGTTCGCGAGTGCTTTCCGGCAGACTTCATCCCCTCGTGGTATAGGGGTACAGAGATGCCGCTATTGCGGTGACTCATGCCCCCCGCGCGCGACCGCGGCGGACACCTTCGAGGCGGCGCGAACCACCGTCTCGAGCGGTCCGCGAAGGCGGGCGGCGGCGAAGACGGCACCGGTCACCATCACGACGAAGACCTGCGGGGCATAGCTGGCGGGCCCCTCGGTGGGCCACACGTCGGGGGTGAGCATGATGATGTGCAGGCTGTAGAGGCTGAGGGTCATCGCGCCGGCGCCGAAGGCGATCTGCCACCCGCGCGGGGCGGCCCGAGCCAGGAGCAGGCAGACGCCCAGCACCATCAGCGCGGTGCCGGTGGTGTGCGCGAGGTCCAGCGGCGTACCCGAGTGGGGCCCGGAGGTCGCGAGCCACCACCACGAACCGGTCGGGGTCACGCCGAACAACCCGCCGGCGATCTGGGTCTGCAGCTCGGCCCACCCGTCGACGGTCCGGCGGTCCCAGGACGCCAGCAACGCGGACTGGGCTGCGCCCGAGGCGAGCAGCGCCGAGGAGACGGCCTTCGCACCGACGGCGAGAACCGCACCGGTGACCGCGAGGACTGCGGCGGAGCGCAGGCGCCGCAGGTCCAGACGCCCAGCGGCCATCCCGGCCAGCAGGTAGGCCAGCCACGTGAAGGCCGGGTAGTAGCCGGTGAGGAAGAGGTTCTGGGCGAGCGCGCCGAGGCTGTGGAGGTTTTCGCCCGACGGGACCGCATAGTCCGGGTCAGGAACGGACTGGCGCCACCCGTGGCTGACCACCGGCCCGAGGCCGGTCCAGAGGAGCGCGAGGACGGCGAGGGCCCACGCGGGCAGCCTCAGGAAGGGCAGGCCCAGCAGGAAGAGGAGCGCGTAGTAGGTGAGGATGACCGCGATCCGTGTGTCGAGCCCGCCGAGCCACAGTCCGAGCGTGCCGACCACCAGCGACCGGGCCACCAGACCGCTCGCGTCGCCGGCGAGCTCGACGCCGCGGTGCGGACGCGCGCCGCCGGTCACCAAGGCCATCGACACCCCGGCAAGCACCGCGAAGAGGCCCGAGGCCCGCCCGCCGAACAGCTCGTGCGACAGCGTCAGCCCACCATCGGGCGCGAGCTCAGGCAGCATGTGGGTGGCCATCATGGCGATCAGTGCGACACAGCGGGCGACGTCGACCCCGACCAGGCGGGTGGCTGTGCTGGTGCGCAGCAGGTCGCGTGCGGTCGCCCGGCTCACGACATGCCGAACGCACGAAGGCCCGCTGCAACTCCCGCTCCGAGCAGGACCACGACGATGAACGGCGCTCGGAGCGCGAGCGCGACGACGGCCACGACGACCGCGACCAGTCGGGCGTCCAGGGTGATCCCGCCACCTGACCCGCTGAGGGTCTGGGTCGCGACGAGCGCGGCGAGCAGGGCGACGGGGAGCGCGGACGTGACCGCGCGGACCCGAGGCGCCGAGAGCCAGTGCTCGGGGATCAGGTAGCCCGCGTACTTCAGCGCGAACGCGAGCAGGCAGGCCGCGAGGACCGCGGTCCAGAGCGTCATGACACCCCGTCGCGCGGGTCGCCGGTGGCTGAGGACCGGGCCGGGCCGGGGCGGGCGGCCGCGATCACTGCCGCGGCTGCGGCGGCGAGCACGGGGATGCCCGGTGGGACCACAGGCGCGAGCAGGATGGCGATGAACGCGGCCACGACGGCGATCGCCACGGCGTCACGGTGGTGCAGTCGCGGCCAGAGCAGCGCGCAGAACGCGGACGCTGCGGCGGCGTCCAGGCCGAAGCGGCGCGGGTCGCCGAGTGCGTCCCCGATCACGGCACCGAGCAGCGTCGTGAGGTTCCAGAACGCGAACACCACCAGACCGGTGAGCCAGAAGCCGAGCCGTGACGCCTCTCGCTCCGGCTGGACGACGCCGACGGCTGTCGACTCGTCGATGGTCAGCTGCGCCGCGACCACCCTCCGCACCCCCGAGACCTCCAGGATGCGGGCCATCTGGAGCGCGTACAGGCCGTTGCGGACACCGAGCAGGGTCGACGCGCCGATCGCCGCGGGCGCGCTCGCGAGCCCACCAGCGGCGATGATCCCGACAAAGGCGAACTGCGAACCGCCGGAGAACAGGATCAACGAAAGGGCCTGGGTCTGCAGCACATCCAGCCCGGCCGCGACCGACAACGCGCCGAAGCTGATGCCGTAGGCCCCGGTCGCCACCCCCACCGACAACGACTGCCGGAGCACCGCTCGGCGGCGCTCCGCCGGCAGGGTCCTCACGGCCCGGGCGCCGGGTCGGCATCCTCCGGCAGGACGTCGGCCACCAGCCTGACCTCGCGTGCGGTCTCCCCGCCGCCGCCGACCACCCGGTCGCGGAAGGCACCGTCGGGACCGAGACCGGACTGCTGGAGGAACGCGCGGGTCGCCTCGTCGCTCGAGAGCACCCACGCGTACAGGGTGTCACCGCCCGCGCCGCGGAGCGTGTCGACGGCTGCGTTGAGCAGCCGCGATCCGTGCCCGACCCGTCGGGCCGAAGGGTGCACCCCGAGCGCGAGCAGCTCACCGGTCGACAGTCCGGCGTCGGGGTCCTGGGTCGGACCGATCGCCGCGAACCCGACGACCTGCTCGCCCGCGCAGGCGACGAGGAGGCGGTAGATCCCTTGCGGCGGAGCGAGCAGCGACTCGCGCCAGGCCCGCGCGAACGGCTGTGGCTCGAACGCGGCCAGCACGTCGTCGGCGACGACCTCGGCGTACGCCGCCCGCCAGACGGTGCTCTGCACCAGCCCCACCGCAGGAGCATCGCTCTCGCGGGCCAGTCGGACGCTCGCGTCGGCGACGGGGCCGGTCGGGTGGTCGTGGGAGTGGGGCTGGCTCACCCGGTCATCCTCGCATCGAGCAGGATGACGCCATGCCCCTGCTCCCGCCTGCGGCCCGCGCACCTCGGTGGTACCCGCTCACGGTGTCGGGGGTACACCCCCTCACGGCCCGGTCCACCGCGATCACGCTCGCAGTGCCGCCGGAGTCGGCGGCGGTGTTCGAGTACGCCGCAGGCCAGTACCTCACGGTGCGCGCCACCGTCGCGGGGGAGGAGGTGCACCAGTCCTACTCCATCTGCATCCCGCCGTCGCAAGCCCGCGCGGAGGGCGTCCTGCGCGTCGGTGTCGCCCGGGTCGAGGGAGGGCGGCTGTCGAACTGGCTCAACGACGTCGCCGAGGTCGGCACGGTGCTTCAGGTGCTGCCCCCGCTGGGGGACCTCACCTGCCCGCCCCGACCAGGGGCCTCGCGCCACCACGGCTTCGTCGCCGCAGGAAGCGGCATCACCCCGGTGATGGCCCTGATCGGCGACCTGGTGGAGGGGGAGCCGCACTCGCGGGCCACCGTCGTGCTGGGCAACCGGGACTGGTCCTCGGTGATGTTCGGACCCGAACTGGACCGGCTCGCGACAGCGCATCCCGGGCGGCTCGAGGTCGTGCACGTGCTCACCCGTGAGGCGTCCGAGCCGACCGCCTGGACGGGGCGGTTGGAGGGCGCGCTCCTGGAGGAGGTGCTGGAGGCCGTGGCGCCGATCGAGGTGGTCGACGAGTGGTTCGTCTGCGGCCCGCCCGGCCTGGTCGAGGGCGCTCGGGACCTGCTGGGCCGGCACGGTGCCGGTTCGGACCACGTGCACGTCGAGGCGTTCACCGCCAACCCCTGAGGGGCTCCACCCGGTCAGGCCCGCGCGTAGCTCACCCAGGCGAAGCCGTCGCGCGGCTCACGGCTCACCTCGGTCCAGACGTCGGCGTCGATCGACGGGAAGCGGACGTCACCCTCGGGGGACTGGTCGACCTCGGTGATCAGCAGCCGGTGGGCCCACGCCATCGCCTCGGCGTACACCTGACCGCCTCCGCACACGAACACCTCGTCGACCGGGCCGGCCAGGGAGATGGCGTCGTCGAGCGAGTGCGCGGTCTCCACGTCCGCGTGCGACCAGTCCGGTTGACCAGTGATCACGATGGTGCGCCGTCCGGGCAGGGCCCGACCGATCGAGTCAAAGGTCTTGCGCCCCATGACCATCGGGTGGCCCATGGTGGTGCGCTTGAAGAACGCGAAGTCCTCCGGCAGGTGCCACGGCAGGTCGTTCCCGCTGCCGATGACGCCATTGCGTCCGACCGCCGCGATGACCGTCACACTGGTCATACGGCGATGGGCGCCTTGATCGAGGGGTGCGCCACGTAGCCGACCAGCTCGAAGTCCTCGAGCTCGAACTCGTCGATGGCCCGTCCGGTCGCGATCCGCATCTGCGGCAGCGGGAACGGGGTCCGGGTGAGCTGCTCTCGCGCCTGGTCCCAGTGGTTGGAGTACAGGTGGGCGTCACCGAGGGTGTGGACGAAGTCACCAGGTTCGAGGTCGCAGATCTGCGCGACCATCATGGTCAGCAGTGCATAGGACGCGATGTTGAACGGGACGCCGAGGAAGATGTCGGCCGACCGCTGGTACAGCTGGCAGGACAGCCGTCCACGCTCGCCGTCGGCCCCCGGCGCGACGTAGAACTGGAACATCGTGTGGCACGGGGGCAGCGCCATGTCGTCGACCTCGGCAACGTTCCATGCGCTCACGATGTGGCGCCGGCTGTCGGGGTTGGTGCGGATCGACTCGATGACCTTGGCGATCTGGTCGACCTGACGGCCGTCCGGCGTCGGCCACGACCGCCACTGCACGCCGTACACGGGGCCGAGCTCGCCGAGCTCGTCGGCCCACTCGTCCCAGATCGAGATGCCACGCTCCTGGAGCCACCGCACGTTGGACTCCCCGCGCAGGAACCACAGCAGCTCGCCGATGATCGACTTCAGGTGCAGCTTCTTGGTGGTCAGCACCGGGAAGCCCTCGGAGAGGTCGAACCGCATCTGGTACCCGAAGACGCTGCGTGTCCCGGTGCCCGTGCGGTCGGACTTGTCGACTCCGGTGGTCATCACGTGGTCGAGGAGATCGAGGTACGCCTGCACCTCGGCAAGGTAGCACCGCCGTGGCCGACGTCCGGGGTTCGACTCCGCCTCCTTCGGCCCGTGGGGGCACCGCGTCTCGCTGCGTCTCGCTCCGCGCCGTGCCGACCGGCGGCCACTGGGGGAGCGATAACCTTCGGTCATGACCGTCAGCTCCCCCTTCGGCCGGCTCGCCACGGCGATGGCCACGCCCATGCGACCCGACGGGTCGATCGACCTCGACGCCGCGCAGGCGCTGGCCCTGCACCTGGTGGAGACGGGGCACGACGGGCTCGTGGTCAGCGGGACGACCGGTGAGTCGCCCACGACGACGGGTGCGGAGAAGGTCGAGCTCATCCGGGCGGTCAAGGCCGCGGTGGGCGATCGCGCCGCAGTCACCGCCGGGGTCGGCACCTATGCGACGGCCGAGTCGGTGGACTCCGCGCGGGCCGCGGCGGGCGCCGGTGCCGACGCGCTCCTGGCGGTCACGCCCTACTACTCCAAGCCGCCGCAGGCGGGCGTGCGGGCGCACTTCACCGCCATCGCCGACGCGACCGACCTGCCCGTCATCCTCTATGACATCCCAGGGCGGGCGGGCATCGAGATCACCACCGAGAGCTTCCTGCGGCTGGCCGAGCACCCCAACATCCGAGCGGTCAAGGACGCCAAGGGCGACCTGTTCGCCTCCTCCCAGGTGATGGCCCAGACCGACCTGTTGTGGTTCTCCGGCGATGACGCGCTCAACCTCGCTCACCTCACCCAGGGCGCGGTCGGAGTGGTCAGCGTCGTCGCTCACGCAGCCGGTGCGCAGTACGCCGAGATGATCGCCTCGGTCGACAAGGGCGACCTCGTCCGAGCCCAGGAGGTGCACCGGCAGCTGCTGCCCGCCGTGCACGCCATCATGAACCTCACGCAGGGAGCCATCATGGTCAAGGCCGCACTGAAGCTGCTCGGTGTGCTCGACTCGGCAGCAGTTCGGCTGCCCCTGGTCGAGGCCACCGACGAGGAAGTCGCGGTCCTCCGTGACGGCCTGACCGCATCGGGTCTGCTGTGAGCCCGCACCTGCGCGAGCTCCAGGCTCCGCCACCCTTGCCCCGCAACGGTGTTCGCGTCATCGGCCTGGGTGGTCTGGGCGAGGTCGGCCGCAACATGACCGTCATCGAGTACGACGGGCAGCTGCTCATCGTCGACTGCGGGGTGCTGTTCCCCGAGGACCACCACCCGGGCATCGACCTGATCCTGCCGGACTTCGAGTACATCGAGGACCGGCTCGACGAGGTTCAGGCGATCGTGCTCACCCACGGTCACGAGGACCACATCGGCGGGGTGCCGTACCTCCTGCGCCTCAAGCCCGACATCCCGATCATCGGGTCCCAGCTGACGTTGGCCCTGATCGAGGCCAAGCTGCGCGAGCACCGGATCAAGCCGTACACCCACGGCGTCCGTGAGGGCATGCGCGAGAAGCTCGGTCACTTCGACTGCGAGTTCATTGCCGTGAACCACTCGATCCCCGACGCGCTCGCGGTGTTCATCCGTACCCCTGGCGGCACGCTGCTGCACACCGGCGACTTCAAGATGGACCAGCTGCCCCTCGACGGGCGGCTCACCGACCTGCGCGCCTTCGCCCGCGTCGGGGAGGAGGGCGTCGACCTGTTCCTCACCGACTCGACCAACTCCGAGGTCCCCGGCTTCACCACGCCCGAGAGGGAGATCGCCCCGGCGATCGACAAGGTCTTCCGTGACGGGCGGCGCCGCATCATCGTCGCGTGCTTCTCCTCGCACGTGCACCGGGTCCAGCAGGTCCTCGACGCCGCCGAACGCTCCGGGCGCAAGGTCGCCATGGTCGGCCGGTCGATGGTGCGCAACATGGGGATCGCGGCGGAGCTGGGATATCTGACGGTGCCCGACGGCGTGCTGGTGGACGTCAAGAAGCTCGACGACCTGCCCGACAACAAGATCGTGCTGATCTGCACCGGGTCCCAGGGCGAGCCGATGGCCGCGCTGTCCCGGATGGCCAACCGCGACCACCGGATCGAGGTCGGTGACGGGGACACGGTGCTGCTGGCGTCCTCGCTGATCCCCGGCAACGAGAACGCGGTCTATCGCGTGATCAACGGGCTGATGCGGCTGGGTGCAGACGTCGTCCACCGGGGCAACGCCAAGGTCCACGTGTCGGGTCACGCGAGCGCCGGCGAGCTCCTCTACTGCTACAACATCGTCAAGCCCCGCAACGTGATGCCGGTGCACGGTGAGTGGCGCCACCTGGTTGCCAACGCGGCGCTGGCGGTGCAGACCGGGGTGCCGGAGGCCAACGTCGTCGTGGCCGAGGACGGCGTCGTGGTCGACCTCGTCGACGGGCGCGCCCGGATCACCGGTGCGGTGTCGTGCGGCTACATCTACGTCGACGGTTCGTCGGTCGGCGAGGCCAACGAGGACATCCTGAAGGACCGCCGTATCCTGCGCGACGAGGGTTTCATCAGCGTCATCGTGGTGATGGACGCGGCCACCGGCAAGATCGCCGCAGGACCGGAGATCCAGGCTCGCGGCTTCGCCGAGGACGACGAGATCTTCGCCCAGGTCCGACCCAAGATCGAGCAGGCCCTGGCCGACGCCATCGGGCAGGGCGTCACCGACACCTATCAGCTCGAGAAGGTCATGCGGCGCGCGGTGGGCAGCTGGGTCGGTGGCAAGATCCGGCGACGTCCGATGATCATCCCGGTGGTCATCGAGGCCTGAGCCCACCGGCACGGGGCAGCCGACGAGTGCTCAGGACGCGCAGCGGAACGTGCGGCGATAGCTCTGCGGGGTGTTGCCGACCAGGCGGGTGAAGTGGTGGCGCAGGATCGCCGCCGTCCCGAGACCCGTACGACTGGCGACCTGCTCGATCGAGGCGTCGGTCTCCTCCAGCAGCCGGCGGGCGAGCAGGACGCGCTGGGAGGTGACCCAGGTGTGCGGGGTGGCGCCGGTCTCGGCGCGGAAGCGCCGGGCAAAGGTGCGCTCGGACATCATCGCCCGACGGGCCAGCCGGCCGACCGACAGGTCGTCGGTCAGGTGTTCCACCGCCCACTCCAGCACGGGCTGCAGCGACTCCGCCTCGATCACCGGGATGGGCGCCTCGACGTACTGGCGCTGCCCGCCGTCACGCTGCGGGGGGACCACCATGCGCCGCGCGATGGTGGAGGCGATGGCACCACCGAGCTCCTTGCGGACCAGGTGCAGGCAGGCATCGATGCCCGCGGCGGTGCCCGCCGAGGTGATGATGCGTCCGTCCTCGACATAGAGCACGTCGAGCTCGACGTCGACCTGCGGGTACTCGTCGGCGAGCTGCTGGGCCATCATCCAGTGCGTCGTGGCGCGGCGGCCGTCGAGCAGCCCGGCCCGGGCCAGGGTGAAGGCGGCACCGCACAGGGCGATGATCCAGGCCCCGCGCTCATGGGCCGCACGCAGCTCGGCCAGCAGGGCGGGCGAGTACTCGCCGCCGCGCGGGGTGGTGGCCGGCACGACGATCAGGTCGGCCTCGCGCAGCCGGGCGAAGGAGTGCTCGGTGATGAGCGAGAACCCCATCGGTGTGCTGATCAGCTCACCGGGCTGCTCGCTGCAGACCGCGAAGTCGAAGTTCGGCACGCCCTGGTCGGACCGGTCGAGGCCGAACACCTCGCAGGCCACGGCGAACTCGAACGGGGACACGGTGTTGAACACCGGAACGGCGACGTTGTGGAGCACGAGAGGCAGGGTCGCACAACGACTGGCAGGAAATCAATGACTGATGGCATATCAGCCACTGTGGCGGATCCTTGATCGAGGGCAGAATTACTGCCATGAGCATCTACATCGCCCTCGCTGTCCTTCTCACCATCGCCCTGCTGGCTCCCCGCTTCGGCGCGGACACCCGCTTCCAGAACGAGCGGCACGTCTGAGCCGCGACACGTGCGGTCGTCTTGCGCCCGCCTGGGCGGGCCTCCGGTCGACGGTTGAGCCGTGCCGCCCGGTCACCAGGGCCGCGCGACGCTGAGGTCGCGCGGGTCGTCCACCGGCTCCCAGCCGCCGGCGCCACGCACGTACTCGAAGGCCGGGCCGTGGGCGACCAGGGCGCGGACCGCACCGAGCAGTCGTTCGACGTGCTCGGCGGTCGTTCCCAGCCCGGCACTGGCGCGCACAGCGGTCTGCGGCCGGTCGGGGGAGCGTGGGTCGTCGAGCAGGTCGTCCACCAGCAGGTGGGCGCAGAACTTGCCGTCGCGCACGCCGATGCCGTACTCGGCGGAGAGCGCCGCCGACACCAGTGAGCTGTCCAGCCCGTCGACCGTGAAGGTCGCGACGGGTGCGCGCTCGTGGTCGGCACCGAAGACGCCGTAGGTCGTGACCCCGGTGATGTCGGCGAGCCCGTTCACCAGCAACCGGCCGAGCTGCGCCTCGTGCGTCTCGACGTCCTCCCAGTGCTCACGGAGCGCGGCACAGGCAGCGGCGATCGCGATCGCACCGATCACGTTGGGGCTGCCGGCCTCGTGCCGCGCCGGACCGGTCGCCCAGCGAACGGCGGACTCCGTCACCTCGGCGGTCGCTCCGCCGCCACTGAGGTACGGCCGGGCTGCGTCCAGCCAGTCGGCGCGGCCGGCGAGTACGCCCGCGCCGTAGGGCGCGTACAGCTTGTGACCGGAGAACGCGACGTAGTCCACACCCAGGGCACCCAGGTCGATGCGCCGGTGGGGAGCGTACTGCGCTGCGTCGAGCGCGACCCGGGCCCCGAACCGGCGGGCGATCGCCGACAGTGACTCGACCGGCCAGAACTCGCCGGTCACGTTGCTCGCCCCGGACAGGACGACCAGTCGTGGGCCGCGCGGTGCTGACTGCAGGGCCTCCTCGAGCAGCAGCTCGGCGTCGGCCACCGACGCGGGCACCGGGAGCCGCACGGTGCGGCGGGGGTTCCACGGCAGGAGCGTCGCGTGGTGCTCGGACCCGAAGACGAACACCGTCGTGCGCCGGGGAAGCGCTCGGGCGAGCAGGTTGAGCGAGTCGGTCGTGTTGCGGGTGAAGACGACCTGGTCCTCGGGGCGTGCGCCGACGAAGTCCCGAACTTCGGCGCGCGCCAGCTCATACCACTGGCTGGTGACCTTGGAGGCGTATCCGTTGCCGCGGTGGACCGAGCTGTAGGTGCGCAGCGAGGTGTCGACCGCGCGCTTCACCGACGCCAGGGCCGGCGTGGACGCGGCGTGGTCGAGGCTGGCGTAGTCGACCACGGTGCGGTGCACGGTCGGCACGCCGAGGTCGGCCGAGACGACCCGGGGCAGGACCGGTCCGGTGGTCGGGACGCCGGCGGCCGGAACCGGGCGCAGGTGGTCGCGGGCGTGAGCCAGTGGGGCCGAGGCCCTTCGGTGGCCACGATGCGGAGGGGTACTGGCGATCGACACGGGTGCTCCTTGAGGTCCATGGACCACGAGGTCCGTCCCTCGGGATCCGCGCTTGCGGGCCGCTCACACGGACCGCCAGGTCGTCACCCGGAGCACCCCACCGCGGAGGAGGGTTGCCGACCAGCGAGCCGGGGCTTGTCGCTGGCACTCTTGACCTCACCCAAGGCTAGGGGAGGCGAACAGAGGCGTCCACCACCTGGGCGGCGATTCCTGTCATCTGAGACGAGCGGTCGGATGAGGCGCGCGGGAGGTGGCGGGTCAGGACAACGCGGGGCGGCTGCTGCGGCGACGACCGACGGCCGGATGGATCAGCAGGGACAGGGCCAGGGCGCAGGCACCGAGGATGGTGATCGCCGTGGGCGCGAACTGCGGACCGGGATCGGTGGCGCGGAGCACGATCGGTTGCACGGCGCCGGCGCGGGCGCAGTCCAGGGTCGAGCCGCTCGGACGGCCGAGGAACGCCACGGCGCTGAGCGAGACCCCGTCGACGACCCGCGAGCCGTACCGCGTCAGGTCGGTGGGCTGGGCGGGGAGCGATCCCGGTGGGGAGACCGCGCACCCGAGGTCGGACAGCGGCGGCACGCGGCGGGGGTCGGCGACGTCGGCGTACAGGGTCCAGGAGGACTGGAAGAACCAGGCGCGGGGGATTCCACCGGCCCGCTCGTCGGCACGTCCAGACCAGCCGGATCGGCCACGAAACGCGCACCGACCCCCGAGCCCACCAGCACGATCCCGAGGACGGCGGCGACCAGGCCGATCAGGCTGCGACGGCGGATGGTCGCTGCCGAGTCCACCTGTTTGCGGGTCTTGGGCCGGCGCCGAAGCCGTTGGCGCAGACCACCATGGACCAACAGCGGGTCGTCGGCAGCGGTGCGGGACGCGCGCGACATGCGTGTGTTCCTCCCACTGGACCGACGACGACCTGGTGCCCCCGGCCCCGGCCAGCCTAGGCGGCGGGCGGCAGTCCAGTGTAGGCCCGCAGCCCCAGTTCGGCCCGTTGTCCCGGAGGTCCGTGGGCCCGTCGGGGACCCGCCGCGCGGGGTCCGCGGACCCTGGGAGTTCGCCCTTGTCGTGCTCGACTCTGAGGTATGCTCACGGAGGCTCAAACCAGTACCTCATCGGTGGCGAGCGCGCGGGGGCGCCATCGTCATCTACACCTCATCCCGAGGGGGATCATGTCGGTGCACGTTGCTGTCGTCTCCGGACACAGCACCACTCCCGGACGGGAGGACCTGCCCGGCACGGTCTCGGTGGTCTCGGCCGCGGACACCACGGCGCTGGCCGACCTGTCCCTCGTGCGCGAGGGTGCCGTGGACCAGATGCTGGTGGTCGGTCCGAGTCGGCTCGCCGACCGGATGTCGATCCTGGCCAGCACCGTCGGCGCGGTGCGGCCCGAGATCTCGATCGCGGTCCGCCCGCTGAGCACGACGACGTCTGGCGATCATCGAGGCCGTTCGGCTGACCATGCCGGCCGCCGAGAGCTGGTCCCGGCCGCCAGCCACCGCCGTCGACGGTGCGTCGCCGGCCTCGCCGAGCCACATCATCGAGCACGTGCGCGCGATCCTGCGGACCTCCTGCTCCGGGGCCTGGGTGAACAGCGTCGCCGGGCTGCGCGAGCCGAACCCTTCACTGGCCCAACACTTCCGTTCGTGGATCCCCGGTGGACGCAAGGGGTTCCTGGCCGTCATGCACCCGGAGTCGCTCGTCGCGAGCCTGCCCGGCCGCGCCGAGCTCCCGCTGATGCCCGAGGGTGTCGTGCCTGCCACGCTCGTCCTCGAGGGTGAGCTGCCCGAGGCGGCCCTTGCTGCGCTCGGCCCGATCGGGCAGCTCCCGCGTCGGCTGAGCCCTCCCAGTGACGACTTCGGCGTGGCCTGGGGGACCAGCAGGGCCGTGCCGTTCGTCGTGCTTCCCCTCTCGCTGCCGTCGCTGCCCCCCTCCGCGCAGCCGTGTCTGGTGTGCGAGTCGCTGTTGTGGTCGGACACCTGTCCCACCTGCCACGTCCGTCCGCCCGAACTCCAAGGAGTACAGCTGTGAACCCCCGTCAGCGAAGGGGCATCCTGTTCATGCTCGTCGCAGGAGTCCTTGCCGCAGCGGTGTTCTTCGCCATCAGCAGCTATGTGGCGCAGATCAACAGCCAGGTCGGCTCGCGCATCACGGTCTTCCGCATCTCCGCGCCGGTCGACGCCTACCAGCCGCTCGGCGCTTCCAACGTCGAGGCGTTCGAGGTGCCGCGTCGCTGGGCCGCGCCCACCGCGGTCGGCAACCTGCGAGAGCTCGAGGGGCGCCGGGTCGGCTTCCCACTCGAGGCCGGCACGGTGGTCACCTCCGACATGCTGATCCCGTCCTCGGACCTCAGTCCCACCGAGCGGGAGATCGCGATCAGCGTCAACAGCATCACCGGCGTGGCCGGGCGGGTGCGCACCGGTGACCGCGTCGACATCTACGCCACCTTCTCCGACGTCCCGGGTCTCGCGCCCCAGGTGCGCGTGCTCGTGCGCAACGTCCGGGTCGTCTCGATCGGCGGTCTGCAGACCGTGGCGACCGACCCGAACCAGAACACCGGCAACGACACCAAGCAGGTCGTGCCGGTGACCCTCGCCCTGGAGCCGAAGGACTCGCTGAGCGTGACCTACGCCAACGCGTTCGCCTCCGAGGTCCGCCTGGTCGCCCTGCCGACCGACCGTGGGACGAACCGCAGCGACGAGGTCGACTCCTTTGACGCCACCGGGCTCGGCGGTCAAGCGGTCGTGGAGGAGCAGCGATGACCACCGTCGTGATCGGCGCAGCCGACCAGTCGATTGCCAGCGACCTGAGGACCAACCTCAACGAGATCGAGGACCTGTCGGTCGTGTATGTCGCCGACAGCACCGGCGAGCTGGTCGCTGCGGTGCTGCGGCTGAAGCCGGACGTCGTCTTCGTCCACGACCTGCTGGGCCCCGAGCCGTCGATCCAGACGATCCGCGACCTGTCGCTGCGCGCACCTGCGGCCGCGATGCTGCTGGTCACGTCCACACCCGACACCGAGGGCGCGGTCACCGCGCTGGAGTCCGGCGCCAAGGGCGTGATCTCCTACCCGCTGTCCTTCGAGGAGCTGCTGGCCCGCGTCGCCTCGGCGTCGGAGTGGTCCGAGCGGATGCAGCGACTGCTCTCCGGAGCGGTCGTCAACGACCAGGGCGAAGGCGCCCGTGGTCGGCTGATCACGATCACCGGGTCCAAGGGCGGCGTCGGTACGACCACCGTGGCCACCCACCTGGCCTTCGACATCAACCGCAAGGTGCCCAACTACCGGGTCTGCCTCGTCGACCTCGACGTCCAGGCCGGCGACATCGCCGGCATCCTGGAAGCCCGTCAGCGCGTGTCCATCGCCGACGTCGCCCGGGTCGCCGAGGACCTCTCCGCGCGCACCGTGACCGACGCGGTGGTGTTGCACGACAGCGGCATCCACCTGCTCCTGGCACCCCTGGAGATCCGCGACACCGAGTTCGTCGGTCCGAGCGCGGTCCGGGCGATCCTGTCCCTGCTCAAGCAGGAGTTCGACATCGTCATCGTCGACGGTGGCTCGCACGTGACCGCGGCACAGGCGGCAGCCGTCGAGGTCGCCGACGAGGTGATCGCGATCGTGACCCCCGACGTCCTCAGCATGCGCTCCTGGCGCCGCGTGGTCGCCGCCTGGGAGTCGCTCGGCGTCCGCACCGAGGACGACGTGCACCTGCTGATCAACCGGGTGTCGCGTGACGACGTGCTGAACGGTGAGGCGATCGAGAAGCTGACCGCCGCGCACGTGCTGAGCACGCGGCTCCCGGCGATGTTCCGAGCCCTGGAGGGTGCGGTGAACGCGCGTTCCCCCGAACAGGTCCGCGAGGGCCTGTGGTGGAAGGCGCTGGAGGCCATCGGCCGCGAGGTCGGCATCGTCCACCGCCGGGCCGCCCCCGCCGCCGTGCCTGCGGTGCCGCCGGTCGCCGAGGACGACAGCACCGAAAAAGCTCCGCAGAGCCGGGCGGACTCCCGACGCGCCCGCCGGGCCAAGGGCAAGGAGAAGGACCGCGGCAAGGTGGCCCAGGAGGCGGGACAGATCGTGGTGGAGACCACGGTGCTGGTGCCGCTCGCGATCGTGTTCTGCATGCTTGCCTGGCAGCTGACCCTGGTGGGTCTGGGGTTCGTCTGGAGCGGCCAGACCTCCAACGCCGCGGCCTCCTCCTATGCCCGTGACGGCGACCTCGCCCTCGCCCGCGTCGCGGCCCGCGACTCGGTGCCGGACTTCATGAGCGGCGCGGTGTCGGTCAGCTCGACCGGCCAGCCTGACGTGCTGAGGGTCTCGGTGAAGGTCCCGCTGGTCCTGCCGGACTTCGGCACGCTGCACACCCTGACCACAGAGGTCCAGGTCCTCAAGGAGCCCGGTTCACCGTCCGCGGCCGCCCGACCGGGTCCGGCCCGCGCGGGTGGCCCGTCATGATCCGTCGGGCCGGAGAGCGTGGCCTCGTCGCGATCGAGTTCGTCGTCCTCATCCCGGTGGTCATCCTGATCGCCACCATGGCGATGCAGATCGGTGTCGCCGGATGGACCGCCACCCAGACCGAGCGGGCGGCGCGCGACGGTGCCCGAGCCCTGAGCCTGGGTGAGAACGTGACCGCAGCAGCGAGCAGCTCCCTGCCTGGCATCCTGTCGATCGACCAGATCTCCACCCCCGGCAGCGAGACCGTGCGTCTGCGGGTGAAGGTCCCGCGGGTCTCAGTGCTCCCGCAGAGCACGGTCACTCGTGAGGTCACGCTTCCCCGGACGAGCTCGTGAGCCTGTACAGCGGGTTCTCCGGCGGCGCCGAGGTCGACCCGACGCTGGCCACGGGCGGGATCACCCAGAACTCCGACGAGGCGCTCGTCCGGCGGCTCAAGCAGCTGCTGCTCGACGAGGTGGACCTGCACGAGCTCGGCCGGCTGGACGCCGGTCAACGACGGGTGCGGCTCGAGCGGGTCATCGCCCACCTCGTATCGCGCGAGGGTGTGATCCTGTCCACCCGGGAGCGCAACAACCTGGTCCGACGGGTCGTCGACGAGGCGGTCGGTCTGGGTGTGCTCGAGCCGATCCTCGCGGACTCCAGCGTCAGCGAGATCATGATCAACGGTCACCAGACGATCTATGTCGAGCGGTTCGGGCGGGTCGAGCGGATTCCCTCGGGGTTCACCACCGAGGAGCAGCTGCTTCAGACGATCGACCGCATCGTGTCCACCGTGAACCGTCGGGTCGACGAGTCGAGCCCGATGGTGGACGCCCGGCTGCCCGCCGACAGCCGGATGCCCCGCGGCGCCCGGGTGAACGTCGTGCTGCCCCCGCTGGCGCTCAACGGGCCGACCGTGACGATCCGGCTGTTCCCCAAGGCCTATGGGCTCGACGAGCTGCTGAACCGTCGTTCGCTGGACGGCCCGACCGCTGAGCTGCTGTCCGCTGCGGTGCGGGCCCGGCTCAACATCGTGGTGTCCGGGGGCACCGCCTCGGGCAAGACGACGATGCTCAACGCGCTCTCGGCGTTCATCCCCGCCCACGAGCGGATCGTGACGGTCGAGGACGCCGCCGAGCTGAGTCTCGTGCAGGAGCACACCGTTCGGCTCGAGACGCGTCCGGCCAACGTGGAGGGGCGTGGTCAGGTCACCATCCGCGACCTCGTACGCAACGCTCTTCGCATGCGACCGGACCGGATCATCGTCGGGGAGTGCCGCGGCGGTGAGGCGCTGGACATGCTGCAGGCCATGAACACCGGTCACGACGGGTCGCTGACCACGGTCCACGCCAACTCGACCGACGACGCGCTCTCCCGCATGGAGACCCTCGCCTCGATGTCCGATGTCGAGGTGCCGTTCGCCGCGCTGCGCGAGCAGGTCAACTCCTCGATCGACGTGGTCGTCCAGCTGCTCCGGTCGCCGGACGGCACCCGGCGCATCGTGGAGGTCGGCTACCTCTCCTCCAGGCGCCGCGAGGACTTCAAGATGACCCGCCTGATGCACTGGGACGTCAACGCCGCTCGGCCCGACGGCACGCACGGGGACTTCGTGCGCAGCGTCCTGCCCAGGGCCCTGGCGCAGCGACTGCGCGACGCCGGCGAGCAGGTCCCCGAGTCCTACCTCGTCGAGGGCGACCCCGGGGTCACCCAGCTCGACGAGGGGGGCGGTATGCCGTGGTCTTCCTAGCACTGGCCGCCGCGGCCGCGTCGGTCGTGCTGTTCATGGTCGGCCTCCGGTCGGTGATGAGCCTCGCAAGTGACCGCCGGCGGCTGGCCGCGGCGATCGCCGGCGTCGAGGACGTCCGCGACATGCCGCTGGTCGAGCGCTACGACCGGGTCTTCCGACGTACCCGGGTCGGCCGGCTGGTCGAGCGCGAGCTGACCCTCGCCGGCATCAACCGCCCGCCGGTGGTCGTCGCCGGCCTGTCGGCCCTGTCCGGTGTCGGGGTCGCGTGGGTGCTCTGGACCGCCCTCGCCCCGGTGTTCGGCGTCCTCGGGTTGTTCAGCGGCATCCTCATCGCCCGTGTCTTCATCCGGCGCGCCAAGGCTCGGCGCACCGAGGTCTTCATCGGCCAGATGCCCGAGCTCGCTCGCGTACTCGCCAACGCCACCAACGCGGGTCTGTCGATCGCCACCGCCATCGGTATCGCGGGAGACGAGCTCGACGAGCCGGCCAGGTCAGAGATGCAGCGGGTGTCCTCGGCGCTGAAGTTCGGTGGTGACATCGAGGCAGCCCTGACCGAGATGGGCCAGCGGGTCCCGTCGCGTGAGGTCGCGGTGCTCCTGTCCACCCTGGTCGTGTGCGCCCGCAGCGGTGGGTCGCTGGTGACCTCGCTGCGCGACATCGCTGACACCCTCGAGGCGCGCAAGGAGACGCGCCGCGAGATCCGCACCACGCTGGCCCAGTCGCTGGCCACCGGATACCTCGTCATCGTGCTGGGTTTCGGAATGCTGTTCCTGCTCAACTCGATCCAGCCCGGCACGGTCGAGGCGATGACGACCAGCTTCCTGGGTCAGGTCGCCCTCGTGGTGGCCGGCGCCCTGTTCGTCGGAGGCTTCTTCCTGATCCGCCGGATGACCAAGGTGGACCTGTGACCGGCATCCTCATGCTGCTGGTGCCCGGGTTCGCAGCCGCCGGGGCGATCGTGATGTTCGGCATCGGGTACCGCCTGCTGCGGGCTGATGCCGCCGACGGCCTGAACCTCGACGAGCTGATGATCCTGCGTCCGGAACAGCGCCGCCAGGCTCGCGGTGAGGGGCCGATCGGCCGCATCGCCACGGCGCTGGCGCCGCGGATCCGCAAGCGGCTGCCCCGGCCGTGGGTGGCCTGGCTGCAGACCCAGGTCGACCTTGCTGGACGTCCGGACGGCGCGACGGTCGACACGGTCATCCGTGGCATCGCCTACTGGGCCGTGCTGCTGTCGCCGGCGATCGTGATCTTTGCGACGCGGGGCAACCTGCGCGGGCTGGTCCTGTGCCTGGTGGCTCCGCCCATCCTCCCGCTCGCCCGCCTCTCGCGAGAGCGTCGGCTGCGCCGGGAGTCGCTGGACCACGACCTGCCGGACTTCCTGGACATCCTTGCCGTGACGGTCACCGCCGGGGTGGCCTTCCGCCCCGCCCTGGCGAGGGTGTCGGCCCGGTTCGACGGCCCGATCTCGACCGAGTTCCAGCTGGCGCTCAACCAGATCCAGAACGGCGCGTCGGTGCGCGGAGCCTTCGACCAGCTGCGTCAACGCAGTGACTCCGAAGCCCTGAGCCAGTTCGTGACGGCGTTCCTGCAGTCCAACGAGCTCGGAGCGCCGTTGGCTGACTCGTTGCAGACGATCGCCATCGACATGCGCCGCGAGCACGCCCAGCGGATGCGGCGCAAGGCTGCTCGCGTCGCCCCCCGGGTCACGCTGGTGACCTCCCTGATCCTGGTGCCCGGCACGCTGATCCTGCTCCTCACGGGCATGATCCTGGGCAGTGACGTCAACTTCGGCGATCTGCTCCAGGGGTTCAAGTGAGCGAGCTCGTGGCGGGGCGGAGCGACCTCGGGAAGCAGCAGACGGTCCGCCCCCGCCCCCGGACCCGTGACCAGGTGCCGCCGCTGCTCAAGATCGCCATGCTGCTGCGGCTGTTCGCGCTGTTGGCCAGCCTTGTCGGCTTCGTCAGCACCCGGCTCACCTTCGTCCAGGTCCTCGCCATCATCTTCCTCGCGGCGACCAGCATGGTGGTCCTCGCGGTGCCCAGGGCGACCACGGTCGTCCAGCGGTTCCCGGTGCTCGTGGGGATGGACGCGCTGATCGTGGCGGCCCTGATGTTCGCGGTCGGCGTGGACAACCCGCTGGTTCTCACCAGCCTGAGCTCCGCTGCGGTCATCGGGGTCGCGCTGTCGCGGGTCCCCGCCGCCATCTCGACCCTGATCCTCATCACCGGATACCTCATCGCCGCCTTCCAGACCGCGCCCGCGCAGGCCCAGACGGGCTTCACCACCCGTCTGGCGGTGCCGATCATGTATGTCTCCCTGGTCGCGCTCTGCTACGGGTTCCGGCGCGCGGGGGAGGCCCAGCGGGCGGCGGAACGCGCGTTCGTGGGCGCCGTCTCGTCCGCGTCCGCGGCCGAGGAGCGGTCCCGGCTCGCCCGCGAGCTGCACGACTCGACGGCCAAGACGCTGCAGGGGCTCGCCCTCGGGGCCCGGTCGCTCCCCATCTGGATCGAGCGGGAGCCCGAACGCGCCAAGGAGGATGCCCGGCTGCTCGCTGACGCCGCCGACGAGGCGGTCCTGCAGATCCGCCACCTGCTCACGGTGATGCGTCAGGACATCCACGACCAACCCTTCGCCGAGATGCTGGGCACGGTGTGCACCGACTTCCAGCAGGACTCCGGCATCCGGGTGCGCTGCAGCGCGACCCAGGTCGAGCTCAGCGACCCGAGTGTGCGCTACGAGCTGCTCGCCTGCGTCCGTGAGGCCCTGATGAACGTGCGCGACCACGCCAACGCGACCATGGTCGAGGTCCGGCTCGCCGAGGCCGCCGACGAGGCCACCGTCACGGTCAGCGACAACGGTCGTGGTTTCGACCCGGCGATCATTCCCGACCGGGAACGGGCCGGTCACTTCGGGATCCGAGGCTTCACCGAGCGGATGTCGACCATCGGTGGCGATGCCGCCGTCACCACTACGGTCGGCAAGGGCACCGTCGTGTCCATGCGCGCGCCGCTCATGGGCCTGCGCGAGAGAGAGGGAGCAGCATGACCGAGGACGACATCGGCCTGGTGGCCGAGAACGTGTCGGCGTCCACCAGCGTGCTCATCGTCGACGACAACGCGATCGTGCGCCGGGGGCTCCGATCCCTGCTCGAGACATCCCCCAAGGTCCACATCGTCGCCGAGGCCAGCGACGGGGAGCAGGCCGAGCGGATGGCTCGCCAGTACCAGCCCGACGTCACGCTGCTCGACGTCCGGATGCCCCGGCGCGACGGTGTCACCGCCGCGGCGGAGATCAGCAAGCACTCCACCGTCATCATGCTGACCTTCACCGAGGAGCCGGAGAACATCCGCCGCGCCGTCGCCGCCGGGGCCAGCGGTTACCTCGTGCACGGCAGCTTCGACGCCGACTCCCTGGTCCAGACCATCCTCTCGGCGCGCCTGGGCGGCGGCGCGTTCTCCCGACAGGCGCTGGACGCCATTCGCGCGGGGACCAGCGAGCCCGCTCCGGACCCGGCCGAGGTGCTGCGAACCCGCCGGGCCGAGCACGGGCTCAGCGACCGGCAGGCCGAGATCATGGACATGATCAGCCGAGGCCTCACCAACAGCGAGATCGCCCGCCAGTGCTTCCTGTCCGAGAAGACCGTCAAGAACCACATCAACAGCATCTTTGCCAAGCTCGGCGCGGCGAGCCGCGGCGAGGCCATCGCCCGCTGGCTGGGTGCCGAGGCCTGACCGCAGGGAGCGTCTCGCGACGTCCTCCGGTCTGATCACCCACCGCCCGTCAACCACTGCGACCGCAGAACCGCCGCGGCGCGGTCCGTCCTCGGACGACCAGGGCCATGACGAGACGCTCCACCTCGGCCGCTCCCGCGCCCGCGACGTGAGCGGTCCAGATGCCGACGGATCGGTCGCCCGTGTCGGCGGTCGCGTCCGGCCGCTCCGCCCTCCTGGGTGCGTGAGGTCCTGCCAAGAGGGGCCGTAGGTCCCTGCCCTGACCAGCGGACGAGCGCGACAGTGAGGCTGCAGGCATCTGGCCGGCACTTCGATCGGAGATCATCATGAGCTCGACCGTTCGCGCAGAACCACCCTCGACCCTCCACGCGTCGACCGCTGCCGAGGTCGTCCTGGAGCGCCGGTCCGGTACGGCGTTCCGCTATGTCGCGGCCGCGACCCGCATTGCCATCGGCTGGGTCTTCCTCTGGGCCTTCCTCGACAAGCTGTTGGCCCTCGGCTTCTCCACCGGCCGCGACGCCGAGACCGGAGTGGTGGACGCCTTCGGACCGGCCGCCTGGATCCACGACGGTTCACCCACCCTTGGCTTCCTGAAGTTCGGGACCAAGGGTCCGTTCGCGGACTTCTACCAAGGCTTCGCCGGTGCGGGCTGGGCGAACTGGATCTTCATGCTCGGACTGGCTGGGATAGGGATCGCGCTGCTGCTGGGCATCGCAACCCGCGCCGCAACGTTCTCCGGTGTGGTCATGCTCGTCCTGATGTGGAGTGCGGCGCTGCCGCCGAACACCAACCCGTTCATGGACGACCACCTGGTCTACGCGCTTGCCCTGGTCATGCTCGCCCTCTGTGGTGCGGGACACACGCTCGGGTTGGCGGGACGCTGGGAGCAGCTCTCGACGGTCCAGCGGTTCCCCGCCCTGCGCTGATGTGCGGCTCGGGCAGACGTCGCCTGAGCCGGACCCGGGAACGTGGATCCTGCCCCCGCCCCGCGGCTGTCGCCGCGGGGCAACCGCACGAGCGGACACGACGCCCCGCGGCTGCTGCCGTGGGGCAACGGCACGAAAGGACACGACATGCAGAAGGACCGAAGTCAGGCTGACACCGTCGAGGACCCTCGCTCCCTGAGCGTCAGCGAGTCGTGGGCGTTGGTGCGGACCGCCGTGATCGGCCGGCTCGCGATCGTCAGTGACGGAGCGCCGGACATCTTCCCGGTCAACTTCCTGTTGGATCACGGGACCGTGGTCATCCGCACCGCCGCGGGCACGAAGTACGACGGCGCCCGCAGCTGTGCGGCTGCGTTCGAGGTCGACGGCTACGACCCCGCCACGGGCGAGGCCTGGAGCGTGGTCCTGAAGGGCGAGGCGTCAGTGGTGCGCGACAGCGACGACGTGATCACCCTGATGAACGCGTCCGTCGCGCCCTGGCACCCCGGCATCAAGCCGCACTTCCTCCGGCTGGTTCCTGCGGACACCTCGGGGCGCAGTTTTCCCGTCGCCGGAGGGTCGAGGACGACCTCGCAGCAGGCCAGCGGGCCGACGACGACTGCGCCTGCTGGGACATGACGACTGCCCCTGTCCCGACGTCCTGACCAGGACCTCCGAACAGGGGCGAGCGACCTCTGCGTCAGGCCTCGGCTGCGTCAGGCCTCGGCGTGGACGATCATCAGCGGGCAGGGCCTGGGGTGGTGCAGGAGCTCCTGGCTGACCGATCCCAGGAGCAGCCCGACGAACCCGCCATGCCCTCGGCTGCCGACCACGATCAGGCTTGCCGTCGCCGCCTCCGCGAGCAGGGCCAGGTCCGGCCGCATCTGGGTCAACACCGTGCGAACGGCGACCTCGGGGTACTTCTCGGACCAGCCCTTCACCGCGTCGGACAGGACGGCGGCGCGCTCGTCGGACACCACACCTTGGGTGTCGTCGTCGAGCATCCAGCCTGCGTCGAGGTCGGGAGTGCCGTACCACCACGCGTGGACGGCGACCAGTGAGGTGCCGCGAAGGGATGCCTCCTCGAACGCGAACTGCACGACGTTCTCGTGGGAGGCGCGTCCGTCGACACCGACGACGACCGCGCCGGCCGAGCTCGCTGCGTCGGTCGCCTCGACGACGACGACCGGACAGTGGGAGTGCGCCGCCACCTGCACCGACGTGGAGCCGGCGATCGCCTCACCCACCACGCTGTGGTGCTCGCGGCCGACCACGACCATGGCCGCCCCGCGTGACGCGGCGACCAGCACACCGGCCGGCGACCCGATCTCCGACGTCACCGTCAGGGCGACGCGAGGAGCCCGTGCCGTCACGTGCTCACGCGCTCGCGCGGTCAGCTCCACCGCGAGGTCGTGCGGCCAGTCGGACGCATAGGCCATGCCCATCGCGGAAGACTGCGGCAGCTCCTCGGCGACGACGACCAGCACCGCGAGTTTTCGTCGGCTGGATTCGTCGAGGGCCCAGTCCAGAGCCGCTGTGCTCGAGGGTGATCCGTCATAGCCGACGACAAGGGGTCTGTTCTCGTGGTTGCTCATCACATCATGTTTGCGGTGACCACCCGCTTCCCCCAGAGGCGTTGGTCCCCTTGTAGCGGGGGGACCGACTCCTCTGCGGGAAACGGGTGGTCGCCCGCCCAGAGCGCCGCTCTCACATGGCGCGGGGAGCGCGCAGGAGGGCCTGGCCCCGAGTGAACTCGTCCTCGCCGATCTCGCCGCGCGCGAACCGCTCGGCCAGCACCTCGTCGGCCCGGGAGGGGTAGCTTCTCGGGCCTGGTCCGCCCGTGGTGCGCCAGCCCGAGCGGATGGCCCAGACCAGGAGCAGGATCAGCGGCGCCCAGAACAGGGCCATCGTGACCACCATGACCACCCAGAAGCCGCTCCCCCATTGCCCGTCGCCCCACATCATCTGACCCGCCTCCGTCTGCTGCAGCCCGGGTTGGTCCTGGACTGGCCTCGAGCCTCCCGCAAGGCGGGTCTTGCGGTCAGGGTCGAAGGTCCCGCAGCGCACGAGAAGCGCTCCGCGAGTCGCGACGTCGTCCTCCCACCGTCGACGACGCGAGGACCATTGGCCCTTCGCCGGATGGGCGCGGCGGGGGACCATGGTCGTAGTCAACGTCGAATCGAGAGTAGGTGTGGTGTGCTTGGGTCACTGGCGATTCCCGCCGCAGAGTGCGAGGGGCTACTGGCGGCCTCTGGTGTGGGCCGGGTGGCACTGTGCACGTCGACCGGTCCGTACATCGTCCCGGTCGACTACGGCGTGGTCGACCACGACATCCTCTTCCGGACCTCGACCCTGAGTGTGCTGGGCACCTTCGGTCGGAACGCTCGGCTGGCCTTCGAGGTCGACGAGTTCGACGACGAGTCCTACGGTTGGTGCGTCCAGGCCACGGGCCGGGGTGAGCCGGTGGTCCACCCAGAGACGCTGGCCCGCCTCGGTGCGGTGTGGCCCCCGCGTTCCCGCGCAGCGGGAGCGCGATACCTCGTCTTGCGGCTCTCCAGCGCGGTTCTGACCGGGAGTCGGATCGAGCCGTCTGTGCACGGCTCGATCCCCTCGGCGCAGATCCCGCGGTGACCTGATCCACTGAGGCGCCGCGCCAGGGCAGACACTGTCCCCATGACGGACCCAGATGCGACCGCGCTGTCCGTGCGGGCCCGTGCCCTGTTGGGCGCGGTGGCCGCGATCTCGGTCGACCTGGATCTTCGCAGTGTGCTGACCCGGATCATCGTCTCCGCGACCGAGCTGACCGGGGCTCGCTACGGCGCCCTGGGGGTGGTCGGTGCCGACGACCGGCTCGTGGAGTTCATCACCACCGGGATCGACGACGACACCCATCACCGCATCGGTGATCTGCCGGCCGGCCGCGGCATCCTCCGACTGCTCATCGACGAGCCCGAGACCATCCGGCTCGAGGATCTCTCGGCGCACCCCGCATCGTTCGGATTCCCACCCAACCACCCCGCGATGTCGACGTTCCTCGGTGTGCCTGTGCGGATCCGCGGCACCGTCTTCGGGAACCTCTATCTCACCGAGAAGGCGGGCGGGGCGCAGTTCGACGACGAGGACGAGGTGCTGGTGCAGGCGCTCGCCACTGCGGCCGGGTTCGTCATCGACAATGCGCGTGCCTACGGCCTGAGTGAGCGGCGCAGACAATGGCTCGAGGCCTCCGCTCAGCTCACCGAGGCACTGCAGCCACCGATCGACCTCGACCGGGCCCGTCATCAGATCGCGGCCGCGACCCGCTCGGTCTCGAGGTCACTGGCGGCGGCTGTCATCGGTCTGCCCCGGGGTGGCCCACCCACCGTCGAGGCGCTCTCCGGCCCCGCGCTCCACCTGGGGCCGGAGCTGTTGGCGGCCATCGAAGAGCGGCTCCCCGGCCGGCCGGACGGAACCGGAGGACTCGCGGTCACCCTGGACGACCAGGTGGCAGTGGTGATTCCGCTCCGGGCCCACCTGGCCGACAGCGCCGCTCTCGTCGCGGTGTACGACTCGTCATACCGCTCCGACGACGTCGACGACCGCGAGCTGCTCGCCTCCTTCGCCGACCAGGCCGCGCTCGCGCTCGACCGGGCCCAGGCGCTGGTCGACCGCGAGCAGCTAGCGCTGGTGTCGGACCGGGAGCGGATCGCGCGTGACCTGCACGACCTGGTCATCCAGCGGCTGTTCGCCACCGGGCTGCAGCTGCAGGGGATCCGGTCATCGGTCACTCGTCCGGAGGCCCTGGCCCGGATCGACACGACGGTGGACAACCTGGACCTCACCATCCGCGACATCCGTAGCACGATCTTCGAGCTCCAGGACGTGTCGCCCGACTCGCTCCGTTCCCAGATCCATGCGTTGGTGTGGGAGTACGTCCCGATCCTGGGGTTCACGCCGTCGGTGCACGTCTCCGGTCCGCTGAACACCGCCGTCGGACGCCGGGTGGGCGAGCACCTCACCGCAGTGGTGCGTGAGGCGATCTCCAACCTCGCCCGCCACGCGCAGGCCAGCGAGGCATTGGTGGAGGTCGACGTCGGACCCGTTGTCGGCGTGAGGCTTCGCGTCACCGACGACGGGGTCGGCATGCCGAGCCGCTCCAGCGAGAGCGGTCTGCGCAACGCACGCCGCCGCGCCGCCGAGCTGGGCGGCACGCTGACGCTCGCGCCCCGAGAGCCGCGGGGCACCACGTTCATCTGGCAGGTGCCGCTCGGCTGACGGCGGGGCCTGTCTCCGGCGCTGGGGCTGCCGTCCGCGGGCGGGAGACTCAGGGGCGGCTGCCGGTCGGTGGCGGCGAGTCGAGCAGTCGTGACGCGAGCACGGCGGCCTGCGTCCGGCTCTGCAGGCCGAGCTTGGACAGAATGCTGGAGACATAGTTCTTCACCGTCTTCTCGGCCAGGAACATCTCCTCGCCGATCTGGCGGTTGGTCAGCCCGTCGGTGATGTGGCCGAGCAGCCGCAGCTCCTGCTCGGTCAGCTGGGCCAGCTCGGGCGCGGTGGTCGGCGGATGACGCAGCCGCTCCAGCAGGCGAGCAGTCATCGCGGGGTCGATCAGCGAGTTTCCCGCTGCGACCTGACGGACCGCAGAGACCAGGTCGGTGCCACGGATCTCCTTGAGGACGTAGCCCGCTGCTCCGGCCATCACCGCGGCGAAGAGCGAGTCGTCGTCGTCGTAGGACGTGAGGATCAGCGCGCGGATGGTCGGGTCGACCGACCGCACGGCTCGGCAGACCTCGATGCCCGAGCCGTCGGGCAGCCGTCCGTCCAGGATGGCGACGTCCGGCTGGAGCGCGGGGATCCGCGCGGTCGCAGTGACCGCCGATCCGGACTCGCCCACCACCTCGATGTCGCCGGATCCCTCGAGCAGGAGGCGAAGTCCCTGACGGACGACCTCGTGGTCGTCGAGCAGGTACACGCGGATCTTCGGCGCCTCCGCTTCTCCGGTGCCGGACGCGCCCGCGTCACCGGGCTCGAGATGGTCCTCGGTCACGGGGCCGCCTGGTCGAAGCGGATCGGGAAGCTGCGGCCGGTGGTGTTGCGTGGCACGAGTCGGAGGAAGTGCGACTTCGGCCCGCCCTGCCACGACACGAGGCCGGTCTCGGCCAGGGACGAGAGCTGGTCACGATCCCGGACCTCCACTACCGAACCAGTGACCACCACGCTCCAGGCCTCCTGACGCAAGGAGTCGATCCCGTCGATCTCGAAGGCGACCTCGCCCGCTGTCGCGGCGCGTCTCTTGGTGCCCCGGCTCGACCGGAAGACGAGAGTCCGGTCCTGGACCACGTGGTTGACCGGGAAGATGGCGGGCGCGCCGTCGTGCACCACCGCGAGGCGACCCAGCGGCGTGACGTCCAGCAGGGTCCAGCACTCGACGTAGGACAGATCGCGTGCCCTCGCCGTCACCATCTCATCTGCGCGCATCCTTCCATCGTGCTCGGCCGGACCCACCGGAGGGAAGGGACCTTGGTCCCAGGTCCTCCCCGGACCACCGGAAGGACCGGCCCAACCCCGGGCCCGAGCGAACTTGGGTGCCCAGACGCGCCGATTCCCGAGCGTCTGGGCACCCAAGTTCGCGCGAGGTGGAGCAGGTGAGCCGAGACCCGAGACTCGAGAAGCGTGTCCAACCGCATCTGGACTCTGGGCTAGCGCTGTCGACGCGCAGCGTCAACGGCTGCGACCGCAAGCGGTCGTCCCGTCCAGGGGGTCACCCGTGATGTCCGCCCAAGGTCGGCGGCAAAGGGGGGATACCTGCACCGACAGCTCCTAGCGGGCCTACTCCGGGCCTCGGCTGGGCCCCGAATTGGGCTGTGGGGCCCATGGATTCGCGTACTGGTGGCCATAGATTTCTGTCATCAGGACGGCGGCCCGAGAGGGAGGCCGGACTTAAAGGCCAAGCCCGGTTGGGGCCGGGCGACACACAACTCAGCAAGGGGATGGTTCTCATGACCAAGGCACTCGTTTCTCTCCAGGTCCGCGTCGCTGGTCTGCGTCAGCAGGCCGGCCAGGGCACGCTGGAGTACGTCGGCATGGTGATCGTCGCGGCGATCCTGGTGATGGCGGTCGTCGAGATCGCCACCGGCGGCGATCTCAGCAAGGCGTTCCAGGACCGCATCACCGAGGTCACCAGCGCCGGCTGACCAGGCGCCCACAGCACTACGGCGGCGGGCCCCCGAGCGGGGGCCCGCCTCCGGCTATGATCGTCTCGACCACAACAGGGGGCTGGAGTGCGCATCGACAGGGTGTCTCGACGTGTCCGGGCGGCACGCCGTCGCGAGGACGGGCAGGTCACCACGGCCATCGCCTGCATCGCCATGGTCGGGATCGTGTTCGTCGCCTTCTTCGGCGTGACCGGACTCGCGCGGGGAACCGGCGAGAAGAGCAAGGCCCAGAGCGCGGCCGACGCTGCGGCCCTCGCCGGAGCCAAGGCGATCCGGGACAAGTACCTCGACGTCCCGGGTCTGGTCGGAGACCTGAGAGGCATGGACGCAGCCGACAACCTCTTCAGTGGCTTCTTCTGCGCGCTGGGCGGGTCCGATGCGCAGAGCTACGCCGGCCAGAACGAGGCCCACGTCCTGACCTACTGCTATGACGCCGGCGACGACCGTGTGCGGGTGCGGGTCGAGATGAACGACCCGGTGAGCTCCAGGAACGCTGCGGCCCAGGCGGACTCCAAGGCATCGGTCGGGTTCCGGCCCCCTTCCTGCCGCTGGGAGGTCGACGATGCGCCGGACCCGATCGAGCCGCCGCCCGGACCCCCGGACCCCGACGCGCCGGCCCCTCCGCCGATCGAGTGGCCTGACACGTTCGCCCGTCTCGACTGCGGCTACTTCACCGCAAACTTCACGTTCGACCTCGCGAGCTGCATCGAGGACCCCGCGGTGGCGGTCGACCTCGCCGACTGCGCGCTCGACCTCGTGGGCTCGGTCGAGGTCGATGAGGACGCCTTCTCGGTGCGCCTCGAGAACTGAGCAAGCGTTCAGACTTCTCACAGGAACCGCATTTAGCGTGATCGGCGCGCCCGCACTGGGGGCCACACACACGGGGAAGATAGGGTCATTCGCATGCGACGAGCCGCCATCGCGCTCACCACGACCGCGACTCTTCTCACGGCGATCCTGGCCGTGGCTCCCCACGCAACAGCCGTCACCGCGGACCTGGACAAGACCAAGGCCACCGTCACCGACATCCCGATCCTGGGCCAGACACTGATGACGGCCGGTCAGGGCGCGGGGAACCCCACCGTCGTCTTCAGCATCCACGGGGTCCGCCGGATCACCGGGGGCACGGTGGTGTACTACTCCGTCGGCTACCCCAGCAACAGCACGGGTCGGCCGTCGATCCGCGACCTCGTGCCGGTGTACAACGGCTACGAGGGCCCGCCGTTCCTCCGGTTCGCCCGCGGTGTCACGGTGGTCGACTCGGTCGGGCGCAAGGCCTACGAGCCGCTCGTCGCCCCCGACGGCCAGTCCTGCCTGTGTTCGCGCATCGTGCACACCTCGTTCGAGCCGGGCCATGTGTCGGTCATGTACTCGGTCGTGCCCGAGCTGCCGGCCGACGTCACCACCGTGGACGTGAAGCTGAGCTATGGAGCCCTGGTGCCGGCGGTGCCGGTGGAGGACGGCGTGCTCGAGCCCGCGACCCTGCAGGGTGAGGACGACGACCCTATCCTGCTGGGCGCCGGTTGGCCGGGGGTGGACCAGGAAGCGGTGGCGGAGTCCCCCCACCCGGACCAGCGCATCTTCCCGCTCGAGACGCGACGGTCCGACGAGGCCGGCGCGGTGGTCGAGGAGCAGAAGTCCGAGGAGGTCACGCTCCGCCTGAACACCAGTGTGCTGTTCGCGACTGACCGCTCCGACCTGAAGTCAGCCGCCACCTCGGCCCTGCAGAAGGCAGCCGACTCGATCAACGCCAAGGCCAAGGCCGGCGGGACCCTCGTCATCGTGGGCCACACCGACTCCGACGGCTCAAACTCCTACAACCAGACGCTGTCCGAGAAGCGCGCGGCGGCGGTCGCCACGGCACTGAGACCGCTCCTGAAGGTGGATGTCACCCTGAAGACGTCCGGTCGCGGCGAGTCGGACCCGGTCGCATCCAACACCACCGACGTCGGCAGGCAGCAGAACCGTCGGGTCGACGTGACCTTCGAGACCAAGGAGTCCTGACCATGGGACGCACCCCATCACTGGCGGTCGCGGCAGCGGTGGCTTCGTTGGCGCTCGTGCTGGGCGCTTGCACCGGCGGCGGCGACGACCCGCAGCCCAGCGGGACCTCGGGTCAGTCGACCACCGCGGGCGGCGAGGACGCGACGCTGCGGAGCGTGGCCGACCAGGTGCTCCGGTTCTCCGAGTCCGAAGGCGTGGCGCAGGGCGAGGGCACGATCAAGGGACGTGGGTCGGAGACGACTGCCGCTACGGCTGAGGTGGTCAAGATGATCGCCGGTTCCGACTCGGCCAGCCTGCTGTTCAAGATCTCCACCCCCGAGGAGTTCCGGCCGGACAACGGCTTCCTCGAGGCGGACCAGTACGGCTCGTCGGCCGACGGCGTGACCATCACCGCAGGCGACACGATGCTGTACGCCGACACCTACGAGTACGGCGGCAGCTCCCTGGCCCAGGCCTGCGTCTGCAGCCGGAACATCGAGAGCCTGGGTCCTGACGGCATCTGGGTCTCGGTACTGTTCGGCGCGCTGCCCGAGGGGACGACGACGGTGGGCCTGAACATCCCGGGCTTCAAAGCGATTGACGTGCCGGTCACCCGGGAGTAGCCGCCGCAGGTCATCGGGTCACCCGTGGTTCGCGCGTCCGCAGCACGACGAGGGCGACGCCAGCGACCAGGAAGCAGGCGACGGCGACGGTGGCCGCGAACAGCCGGACCGTCGAGCCGAGACCACCGAAGGTCGACGTGGTGGACACCGCCAGTGGTGCGACGCGGTCGGCGTCTGTGCACGTGACCGACGAGCCGGACGGGTAGGACCGGACCTCGAAGAGCGGGATGAATCTCTGTCCGTCCTTCAGGAGCGGATCGGCGCCGACCACGGCGAGCGAGGACATCCTGGCGACCGACTGCTCGCCGCCACCTCCGGTCAGCAAGGTGCAGCCGAGGTCGGTCGGGCTGGACCCGGCCTGTTTGGTGACGCCGTAGACCGTGCTGGCGCCGCCGAACAGGCCTGGCGACGGGAGATCGACAGAGGTGCCGTCGGAGACGACCAGCCCGGATGCCCCGCCTGATGGGACCAGGACGGCGAACCCGGTCGCGACCAGCCCGGCCAGCAGGATGAACCCGGCGCCCATCCGCAGGACGACCCGCTGCGCAGCGCCGAGCCTCATGCCTTCCCCGACGGGTCCGCCCGGAAGGTCCGCAGGATCGTGCTGACGTCGGAGGTCGGGAAGTCCTCGGTCGGTGCCAGCGCGACCACGTTGAGGATGAGCTTGGCATTCACCTGGTACATCAGCTGCCAGTAGGTCACGTCGACCGTGCCGCCGTCCGCACCAGGTCGCGTCTCCTGCCAGGTGACCAGATAGGCGGACTGCTCCTCCGGCGTCGGCAGCCGGGTCCGCACCACGCCCGCCTTGTCCTGGGCGCCGGCCGCCTTGCTGGCCTCCAGCGCGTAGGACTGCTCGACGGCGGGGGAGCGAGGCTCGACGTCGCGGATCACGACCACCCGCATGGGGAGCGCGTCGTTGCTCGACGGACGCTCGAGGGTCAGCATGGGCTGGCCGTTGGAGCTCGTCGAACGGTGGCGCTGGAACTCCGAGGGGGCGGAGATCCTGAACCCCTCGCCCTTCACCTCGCTGAAGTCCGCCGGGGCCTTGTCCAACATGGTCGCCTGACTCGTCGGGGTCGCGGTGGGCGCGAACGCGCTCTCGGGTGCTGAGGGTGTGGTGGTCGCCGTGCCCGACGGTCCGCCGCGCAGCTCACCGCCGGCACAGGCGCTGAGGCTGATCAGGGCAGCCGCAGCCGCCGCGATCACACGGACAGGGGTGAATGGCCGTCTCATCATCGTGCGCAACCCGTCCAGTCGACCCACTGGCGGCCGTCCCAGTACTGGCCTCCGGTGGAGGTCATCGAGTCGGTGCTGACGTCTGCGGTGACGCCGAGCTCGACGCCGAGCTTGCCGGTCGCGTCGACGCCGAGGACCGTGGTGTCGTCGGTCTCGAAGTCCTGCCGGGTGGTGATGCCCCGGTCCCGAGCTGCGGCGAAGAAGCCGAGGCTGGTCGGGGTCACCGCTGCGGCGCCGGCTCCGGCGATCACCGGGTTGGTCCACGCGCCCACGGCGACCACACCCTGCGCTGCGAGGTACCGGCCGGCCACGTCGAGGTCCACGCGGTCCTTGATCGGGAGGGTCGCCGTCCACAGCCGGGTGCCGGAGACCTGGTTGTCGAGGCTCGGATCGGCGGCGTCGCCGAACAGGGCGGCGGCGACCCCAGTGGACGTCCCTGCGGCGACCGCGGTGACCTGTACCGACACGATGTTGCCGAGGCTGTCGAACGTCACGGCGTTCACCAGCTCGACCCGGCCGCCAAGCTTCGCTCCCTGGAACTGCGGGCCCTGGAACTGCGGGCCGCTCGTGTCGATGCCGAGCTGGGACAGTCCGGCCTCACCGGCCACCGAGGACTTCAGGAACACCGTGGTCCCGCCGTCCTTCGTCGACCTGACTCCGAGGACCTGTGCGGTCTCCAGGCCGGCCCGAGCGCTCGTCGTCTGCCCGGTCGCCTCGGCGCTGGCGTTGAGCGAGACGCCACCCTCGGCGAACGTCTCGTCGGCGCTGGGCAGGACGTTGCTCGTGCCGGCGAGGTCGGTGGCGCGGTCGGCGATCCACCGTGTCACGCCGCGGTCACCGGCCACGGCGTCCTTGACCTGGTCCTGCTGGACGGCGTCGAGCAGGTCCGTGATGCCGTCCTGGTCGGCGTAGTAGACGTCGCCGGACGTGAAGTCGAGGCTGGCGCCGACGTCCGCCGTGACCTTGCCTCCGACCGTGCGGTCGTTGACGCTGATGCTGAGACCGGCACCGACGCCGGTCTCCAGCCCCGCACCTCTGGTGTCGGAGATGGTGACGCGGTAGCGCCCGTCGCTCAGCCGGGAGGTCTCGACCCGGCGGCCGTCCTGGGCCGTGAACACGATGGCCGAGACCTTCATGGTGCGCTCGACGCCATCGGACTGGGTCACACAGGGCTGGGTGGGCTGGTGGTCGTCGGCCGACGTGGTTCCGCCGCAGGACCCCTGGCCGAGCGTCGTGATCCGGCAGATCCAGTACGCGTAGGTCTGGCCGAGCACCGGTGCGGACGGCGCGACCGCGACCAGCACGGCCAGGACGAGGATCGCGGCGATCGTGAAGACCCCGACCGTCTCGACCGTCGCCGCGCCACCCTCCTGCGAGGGCACGCGAGCGCCCCGGCGCACTGAGCTGCCCCTCACCGATCCCCCTGACAGATCCTAGAACCGCTCATCCGGGTGCCGGACGACCACCGAGTACGGGAGCGCGGGTTCTGGCTCAGGACCGCGCATTCCGCTCAGGTAGGCGGTGAGCAGCGCCGTGCTCGACCATAGCAGCGCATCGATCAGCCATGAGGTCACACCGGGAGCGACGAACAGCTGACCCAGCAGGCCGCGACCCGCCCAGGACGGCGGGAAGATCGCGTACGACAACGCGGTGGCGAACAGGAGCGAGGACCAGATCGAGCGGCGACCCTCCAGCTCCCCGAGAGCGCGCAGCAGCGCGAGGCGCACCGTCAGGACGGCGACCGCGAGGACCAGCAGGGTGCGCAGGACGATCGCCACGACCGGCTGCTCGGAGGGGAGCGACAGGATGAGGGCTGCCAGCCAGGCGAGCAGTCCGCCACCGATCAGGCCGGCGCAGACGCGCGCGAAGAAGACGGTTCGCACTGAGCGTCCTCCTTGGGGGAGCAAGTAGGGGTGGGAGCAAGCGGGTGTCCGCGGTGGAGCCCGCCGGTGACATGGGCGTGACATGGGCGCAGCGGGCCGATGCCGCGCATCGGGCCCGCTGCGGTGTGGGTCGTGCGAGGCGGGTCAGCGGGCGCCGGTGACCTCGGTGATGCGGTCCTGGAACGCCTTGCTGAGCTCGCCGCCGGTCGCGATCTCCACGACCGCCATCACCAGGATCGCCGCGACGATCACCATGCCGACGTACTCCAGCGTGCCCTGGCCGGCCTGCTCACGCAGGCGAGCAACCCGGACCTGAAGAGAGACAAGTGCCTTGGTCATGAGAACCATCCCTTGGTATGGGTGCCCGGCCATCTCGGGTCGGCCTGTGGGTTCGGCCTCCCGGGGGCTGCCGTGCTGATGGCTCCAACCTACGCCCGGCTTCGCGCCGACCCATGGGTCCGCGCGCCCATCCGTGGGCCCAGAGACGCCCCACGGACGGGCCCAGGCTCTGGGCCTGTCCGTGGTTGGTCCGAGCTGGGGCGTCCGAGCTGGGCGTCCGAGCTGGGCGTCCGAGCTGGGCATCGCCGGTCAGGCGCACCCCTGCCAGGTCTGCCACTGCGTGCCGTCCCAGTACCTCGCCTCGGTGGAGGACATCGAGTCGGTCGAGACGTCAGCCTGGATCCCGAGCTCGAGCCCGAGCTTGCCGGCGGCGTCGAGGGCGAAGACGGTGTTGCTGTCGGTGTCGTAGCTCTGTTGGGTGGTGTAGCCCCGGTCGCGCGCCGCGTCGAAGAAGTCGAGCGAGGCAGGGATGCCGCCGACGGCGGCGGCCGTGCCGACCAGGGGGTTGACCCACCCGCCGAGGGAACTGACGCCCTGGGCGATGAGGAAGTTGCTCGCCACCCGCTGGTCGTCATCGGTCTTGATCGGAAGCGTCGACTGCCAGACGGTCGCCGAGGAGCCCGAGTTGGAGGTGCTGGCGTCGCCGGACCCTCCGAAGAGTGCGGTCGCCAGGCCCGACGACCCACCGGCAGCCACAGCGGAGGCCTGCACCTCGGTCATGTTGCCGGAGCTGTCGAAGGTCACCGCGGTCATGACCTGGAGCTCGCCCTCGAGTCCGCCGCCCTGGAACTGCGGGTCGCCTGCGGTGTCGTAGCCCAGGCTCTGCAGCCCGGCCTCGCCGCTGACCGTGGTGGTCACATACACGGTGGTCTCACCGTTCTTGCTCTTGCGGACCCCGAGGACCTGGCCGGCCTCGACCCCTGCGGCGGCACTCGTCGTGCCGCCGGTGGCCTCGGCGCTGGCGTTGAGCGAGATGCCGCCCTCGGCGTAGGTCTCGTCGGGCTCGGGCAGGTCGTGGTCGACCCCGAGGACGCTGGTCGCGCCATCGGTGATCCAGCGGATCGGTCCGCTGTCACCGGCTGTGGCGTCCAGGAGCTGGTCCTGCTGGATGGCGGCCATGAGGTCGCCGATGCTGTCCTGGTCGGCGTAGTAGACGTCGCCGGCGGTGATATCCAGCGAAGCGCCGACCTGGGCCTGGGCGTTGCCGCCGACCGTCGTGTCGTTGACCGTGACCGAGAGCCCGCCGCCCACCCCGGTCTCTAGCCCGACTCCACCGCTGTCCGAGACGGTCACCCGGTAGGTCCCGTCACTGAGCTTCTCGACGAGGACCCGCTTGCCCTCCTCGGTCGTGAAGACGAGCACCGCGACCTTCATGTTGGACTCGACGCCGTCGGACTGGACGACACACGGCTCTGGCGGGAGGTGGTCCTCCGGGCTGGTCGGGCCGCCGCAGTCGCCCTGGCCGAGGGTGGTGACCTTGCAGATCCAGTACGCGTAGGTCTGGCCGAGCACCGGCGCCTGCGGCACGACGGCGGCGAGGAGGGCCAGCACGAGGATCGACGCGACGGTCATGACCCCCGTCAGCTCCAACGTGGCGGCCCCACGCTCCGCGCGGAGGCGCTGACGACTGCTGGCGAGCATGACTCCTCCTTCGATGACCACGGCTTCTTCGATGACCACGGCTTCGTTACTGCCACGACTTCTTGGATGACCACGGTGGTGGCGCACTGCACTGGCTGGTCGGAGAACGCGGGCCCCGGTGCGTCCGCACCGGGGCCCGCGTCCCTGTCCCCGCGTCCCTGTCCCCGCGTCCCTGTCCGCGCGTCCCAATCCCTTGAGCTGGTGGTCAGCCCGTCCCCTGGTGGGCCCGACCGGTCAGAGCGGCGCCCGGTCAGCCGGCGCTGGTGACCTCGGTGATGCGGTCCTGGAACGCCTTGCTGAGATCGCCGCCGGTGGCGATCTCGACGACCGCCATCACCAGGATCGCCGCGACGATCACCATGCCGACGTACTCCAGCGTGCCCTGGCCGGCCTGCTGACGCAGACCAGCGACGCGGACCTGGAGAGAAACGAGTGCCTTGGTCATGAGAACCATCCCCTTGCTGAGTTGTGCCCGGCCCCTGCCGGGCTCGGCCTGTGGTGTCGGCCTCCCGGTGGGGGCTGCCGCGGTTGATGACTGAAATCTAGGGCGGCAGCACCGTGGTTCCATGGGCCCGCCGACCCCATCGCGGGCCCACCGTGGGCCCGCCGTCGAGCCCAGGGCGGGACCCAGCGCCGGGCCTAGTGCGCGTGATCCTCCCTCCCCGCGCAGCATTGGGTGCGTAAACGCTCGTGGATCCGAGCGTCTGGGCACCCAATCCGCCGGTCGTGGGGTTTGGGTGCGTAAACGCTCGTGGATCCGAGCGTCTGGGCACCCAATCCCGCCGGTCGTGGGGTTTGGGTGCGTAAACGCTCGTGGATCCGAGCGTCTGGGCACCCAATCCCGCCGGTCGTGGGCATTGGGTGCGTAAACGCTCGTGGATCCGAGCGTCTGGGCACCCAATCCCGCCCGAGCGGGCTGGTGCGCGTGTGACACGTGAGTCAGGCGTGACATTCGCGTACGGTCTTCACCATGGCCACACGACCGTCCACCTCGACGCGCTCCGGCGCCAGTCGCGGCACGTCCACCCGCCCGGCGAACCGCCGTCCGAGCACGGGTCGCACGACTGCGCCGCGAGGGAGGGGCAAGGCCACCGGCGGCGGACTGCCGATGCCTCTGCGCGCGGTCCGGAGCACCTGGATGGGCGTCGCCCACCTCGCCGGAGGCGCCGTCCGCAAGGTCGGCGCCAGCGCCGAGCCGCTCGAGCCCGAACACCGGCGGGACGGGGCTGGTCTGCTGCTGGTGGCGCTGTCGATCGTCGTGGCCGCGCGGGAGTGGTGGGGACTGCAGGGTGGCTTCGGGGACGTCGTACACGCGGTCGTCGCCGGCACCGTCGGTCGGGTCGGCTATGCCCTGCCCATCGCGCTGCTCCTGCTCGGGGTGCGGCTGCTCCGCACGCCCGCCGCGGACACGGCCAACTCCCGCATCGGGTACGGCCTGACCATCCTGGGTTTCGCCGTCTGTGGCCTCACCCACGTCGCCCAGGGCATCCCGAGCCCGCCCGACGGCGCCGAGCGCATGCGCGATGCGGGCGGGATCGTGGGTTTTCTCGCCTCGGACCCGCTCGAGACCGCTATCACGGTGTATGGCACCGTGCCCCTGCTGTTCCTGCTCGGCTTCTTCGGGCTGCTGGTCATGACGGCCACGCCGGTGCACCTGATCCCCGAGGGGGTCGAAGGCCTGGTCAACCGGCTGACCGGCCACACCGACGACGACGACGAGCACGACGCCGCACCGACCCCGCGGCGGTCCCGCCGCCGGTCCGCCGGCGTCGACGACGAGGCCGACGGGTCGCGTGCGGGTGACGAGCCGTTCGAGCAGGCAGCCGAGGTCGCCCGGGCCCGCCGCCGCTTCCGCCCGGGGGAGAGGCGGCCCACTGCGCCCGGGGTGCTCGCACCCGCAGCCACCGTCCCGGACGCGCCGACCCCCTCGGGCCCACCGAACGGTGCGGACACGACCGACCTCGCCGCCGCGGCCCCGGTCGTCGCCCCCGTGCGCGCGGCCAGGACGCAGCTGGAGCCCCCGCCGACCACACCCGCACCCGCCCGGGTGGAGCAGCTCGCGCTCGCCGGCGACGTGACCTACACGCTGCCGGACAACGGACTGCTGGAGCCGGGGTCGCCGCACAAGGAGCGCAGCGCGGCCAACGATCGTGTGGTCGACTCCCTCACCCAGGTCTTCGACCAGTTCGAGATCAACGCGCAGGTCACCGGGTTCTCCCGCGGCCCGACGGTCACCCGCTACGAGGTCGAGCTGGGCGCGGGCACCAAGGTCGAGCGCGTCACCGCGCTCTCCAGGAACATCGCCTATGCGGTCGCCTCCGCCGACGTCCGCATCCTCTCCCCGATCCCGGGCAAGTCCGCGATCGGCATCGAGATCCCCAACACCGACCGGGAGAAGGTGAGCCTCGGCGACGTCCTGCGCAGCCAGGCCGCCCGCTCGACCGACCACCCGATGGTGATGGGCGTCGGCAAGGACGTCGAGGGCGGGTACGTCATCGCCAACCTGGCCAAGATGCCGCACCTGCTGGTGGCGGGCGCGACCGGCGCCGGCAAGTCCAGCTTCGTGAACTCGATGATCACCTCGATCCTGATGCGGTCGACCCCGGACGAGGTCCGGATGGTGCTGGTCGACCCGAAGCGGGTCGAGCTCACCGGCTACGAGGGAATCCCGCACCTCATCACCCCGATCATCACCAACCCCAAGAAGGCGGCCGAGGCGCTGCAGTGGGTCGTGCGGGAGATGGACACGCGGTACGACGACCTCGCGGCGTTCGGGTTCAAGCACGTCGACGACTTCAACAAGGCCGTGAAGGCGGGCAAGGTCAAGGCGCTGCCGGGGTCCGAGCGGGTGATCCAGCCGTACCCGTACCTGCTGGTCATCGTCGACGAGCTCGCCGACCTGATGATGGTGGCCCCCCGCGATGTCGAGGAGTCGATCGTCCGGATCACCCAGCTCGCGCGCGCGGCGGGGATCCACCTGGTCCTGGCGACCCAGCGACCCTCGGTCGACGTGGTCACCGGTCTGATCAAGGCCAACGTCCCCTCGCGGATGGCGTTCGCGACGTCCTCACTGGCCGACAGCCGCGTCGTGCTGGACCAGCCGGGAGCGGAGAAGCTCATCGGTCAGGGTGACGCGTTGTTCCTGCCGATGGGTTCCAGCAAGCCGATGCGGGTCCAGGGTGCCTGGGTCACCGAGTCCGAGATCCAGCACGTGGTCGCCCACGTCACCGGACAGCTCAAGCCGAACTACCGCGACGACGTCGCCGTCGTCGCGGTGAAGAAGGACGTCGACGACGACATCGGTGACGACCTCGAGGTGCTGCTGCAGGCGACCGAGCTCGTGGTCACCACCCAGTTCGGGTCGACCTCGATGCTCCAGCGCAAGCTGCGGGTGGGGTTCGCCAAGGCCGGACGGCTGATGGACCTGCTCGAGTCACGCGGTGTCGTCGGACCGTCCGAGGGCTCCAAGGCCCGCGATGTCCTGGTCAAGCCCGACGACCTCCCCGCCACCCTGGCCCTGCTGCGCGGCGACGACGTGCCCGACGCCGAGCCGGTGTTCGACCTCCAGGGGGCCGGGTCGGCGGGCGCGGGGGACCGGCCCGGTCGCGCCGAGGAGGCGCCGACGCGCAACGCGTCCTATGACGACGACCCCGTCGGGCAGATGTTCGGGCGGCGCGAGAGCGCTGAGACGTCCTCCGGTGACGCGTGGGAGCTCACCGGCCGGGGCGAGGAGCGGACCTGAGCCCGGAGGCCGGTGCAGGGGTGAGCGACCCCACACACCGCGCTCAGTCGGTTGCGGAATACAACCGCCTCGGGCGGTGGTTGCGGTCCTCGTGACCGCGACGACCGACCAGCTCGCCCGACTCCAGCCCGAACCGACCCAGACCCGCACCGAGAGCACCGTCGCTCCGTTCGCACCTGCTTCCTCCGCACCTGCTTCCTCCGCACCTGCTTCCTCCGCACCTGCTTCCTCCGCACCTGCTTCCTCCGCACCTGCTTCCTCCGCACCTGCCTCTTCCGCCCCAGCCCCAGCCCCCTCCTCCACCCCGGCACCGGCTCGGGCACCCCGCCGACGCCGGACGACCACCCTGGTCGAACCCCCGACCGGTCGCGCGTTCGCGCGGCTCGTGATCGTGCTCGGCCTGCTCACCGCGATCGGCCCGTTGACGATCGACACCTACCTGCCCGCACTGCCGGCGATCACCACCGAGCTGGGCGCGACCCAGTCCCAGGTCCAGGGCACGCTGACCGGGATCCTGCTCGGGATGGGGCTGGGCCAGCTGCTCATCGGGCCTCTCGCCGATGCCATCGGCCGGCGCAGGCCGCTGGTCGCCGGGCTCGCCCTGCACATCCTCGCCTCGATCGCCTGTGCCTTCGCGCCGAACATCGAGCTGCTGACCGCGGGCCGGGTGCTCCAGGGCCTCGGCAACGCGGCGGTCGCCGTCGTCGCCATGGCGATCGTGCGCGACCTGTACGTCGGCGCGGCCGGCGCCACCATCCTGTCCCGGCTGATGCTGGTGATGGGGATGGCCCCGATCCTCGCGCCCACGCTCGGCGGCGCGATCCTGGCGCTGACCACGTGGCGAGGCGTGTTCGTCATCGTCGCCGTGGCCGGCGCGCTCCTGCTCCTCATGGGGTCGCTCGCCCTGCCGGAGACCCTGCCGCCGAGCCGGCGCCTGCGGCTGCAGCCCGCGGTGATCGCCCGGACCTACGGACGGCTGCTGCGCGACCGCACCTTCATGGGTCTGGTGATGGTGGCCGGCTTCGCGTTCGCGACCCTGTTCGGCTACGTGGGCGGCTCCTCCTTCGTCCTGCAGGACGTCTTCGGGCTGAGCGTCGCCCAGTTCGGCCTCGCCTTCGGGGTCAACTCGCTGGGCCTGCTCATCGGGTCGCAGGTCAACCCCTACGTCGTGCGCCGGTTCGGCCAACCCGAGGTGCTGCGCACCGGGGTCACCCTGTCCGCGCTGGCTGGTCTCGTGCTGCTCGGCTCCGCGGCCAGCGGGTTCGGTGGCCTGATCGGCATCCTCGGCCCGCTCTGGTTCATCCTGCTGGGCATGGGTCTGACCCTGCCGAACATCCCGGCCATCGCGCTCGCGACGCACGGCGACTCCGCCGGCACGGCAGCCGCGCTGCTCGGGGCGTCCCAGTTCGCCATCGGCGGCGTCACCGCACCGCTGATCGGTGCGCTGGGCGCGAACTCGGCGGTCCCGATGGCCGTGGTGATGGCCAGCACCATCACCATCTCGGCGACCTTCTGCTGGGTGACTCTCCACGGGCGTGCCCCGGCGGCCGTGCCGGCCTGACGCGTGCGTCGCGGCCGCGTAGGCTCGCACCATCGCTCGAGTTGGACGTGACAGAATATCGGACGGTCCCGGGGACGCACCCCTGACCTGTCGATCACAGGGAGTTGCTCCATGGTTGTCGTGCTGACCAAGGGCGGAAACGTCTCGCTCACCAAGGAGGCCGGAGGTGTCGGGCTCTCCAAGGTCGCCATCGGCCTGGGCTGGGACGAGCGGACCACGTCGGGCGCCAACTTCGACCTCGACGCCTCGGCGCTGCTCGTCGGTGCGGACGGTCGGGTCCTGTCGGACGCGCACTTCGTCTTCTACGGGAACCTGACCTTCCCGTCCGGCCCGGACCCGCTGGTCAGGCACACGGGTGACGAGCTCACGGGTGCGGCCGAGGGTGACGACGAGACCGTCGAGGTCAAGCTCGAGTCGATCCCGGCCGAGGTGGCCCGCATCGTCTTCCCGGTATCGATCTACGACGCCGACGTCCGTGGTCAGAACTTCGGCCAGGTCACCAACGCCTACATCCACGTCGTCAACCTCGCCGACGGCACCGAGCTCGCGCGGTACGACCTCACCGAGGACGCGTCCACCGAGACCGCGATGATCTTCGGGGAGCTCTACCGCAACGGCGGAGAGTGGAAGTTCCGCGCCGTGGGGCAGGGATACGCCACCGGGCTGGCGGGCATCGCCCGTGACTTCGGGGTCAACGTCGGCTGACCCGCTGAGCAACGCCGACTGCTGACCCCCCTCGAACCCGGGACCACCATGCTGCTGAAGACCTTCCGTATCTCCTTCGTCGTCACCGCCATCGGTCTGGTGGCGGCGTACCTCTATGGCGGTATGTCCGCCCTGGCGATCTGCGCCATCCTGATCGTGCTCGAGGTGTCGCTGTCGTTCGACAACGCGGTGGTCAACGCCAAGGTGCTCGAGCGGATGAACGCGTTCTGGCAGCGCATCTTCCTGACCGTCGGCATCGTCATCGCGGTGTTCGGCATGCGACTGGTGTTCCCGTTCGCCGTGGTCGCGATCGCCGCAGACCTCTCGCCGTCCCGTGTCATCAGCCTGGCCCTGGAGAAGGGCGACCCGGACGTTCCCGGGACCTACGGCTACATCCTGGCCGGTGCGCACCACACGATCGCCGCCTTCGGCGGGATGTTCCTGCTGATGATCTTCCTGAACTTCGTGTTCGAGGAGAAGGACGTGCTCTGGCTGTCCTGGATCGAGAAGCCGCTGGAGAAGGCGGGTCGTCTGGACACCCTGTCGACCATCGTGGCGCTCGTCGCGATCCTCGTCGCCTCGCAGGTGTTCGGCGGCGAGCACTCAGCCGGGGTGCTGAGCGCCGGTATGGCGGGTGTGATCACCTATCTGGTCGTCGACGGTCTCGGTGACCTGTTCAGTGACGCCGCTGCGCCCGAGGACGACGAGGAACACGCTGGGGCAGGTGGGGTCGGCGGGGTGACGCTGGCGGTGGGCAAGGCCGCCTTCTTCCTGTTCGTGTACCTCGAGGTCCTGGACGCCAGCTTCAGCTTCGACGGGGTGATCGGAGCCTTCGCCGTGACCAGCGACCCCATCGTGATCGCGCTGGGCCTCGGCATCGGCGCCCTGTACGTGCGCTCGCTGACGATCTACCTCGTGCACCAGGGCACGCTGTCGGACTACGTCTACCTCGAGCACGGTGCCCACTGGGCCATCGGCGCCCTGGCCGTCCTGCTCCTGGTGTCGATCGGCCACGAGATCCCGGAGGTCGTGACGGGCCTGATCGGGGTGGCGTTCATCGCGGTGGCGTTCTGGATGAGTATCCGCCGCAACCGGGGCGAAGGCTCCGAGGACGAGCTGCCCGAGCTCGTGGACGAGGCATCGTGAGCTGGGACGACTACCAGCCCACGTCGACGCCTGCCGGGGCTGGGACCCAGGGCCTGAGGCATTGCGGATCATGAGGAGCTGGGGCGCCGTCGCGCAGGGGTACGCCGAGGGCCTGGCCGGCCTGGCGCGTGACTACGGCGTGAACGTCGGCTGAGTGGTGTTGGCGAGATGACATGAGTCGCACCCGGGAGGTCAGCCTGCGCCACTTCGGCGGGCTCGGTCCCGAGCAGGTGGAGCGGCTGTTCGGGATCCCGCCCGCGAGGGTGACCCAGGGACAGGGCCGCGCTCACCTCGCCGAGGCGCTCGGCGGGACGTTGTACACGCCGGCCACCCGCCCGCACCTGGTCCAGGACGTCGAGCGAGCGGCTGCGTCGGGCGTGACCAGCGTGGTGCTCGATCTCGAGGACTCGGTGCAGGACCAGTCGGTGCGGACCGCGATGGCCAACGTCGCGGACGCCCTGGTCGAGCTGGACAGTCGTTGGGCAGCAGGTCCGATCCCGATCGCCCTGTTCGTCCGGGTCCGGCACCACCACACGATCGCCCAGGTCCTCGGCGAGCTCGGCGACGGGCTCAGCGTGCTCACCGGAGTGGTGATCCCCAAGTTCGGCGCACGCGACGCAGCGCTGTGCCTCGACGCGGTGGCTGCGGCCGCCCCCGACCTGCTGGTCATGCCGGTGCTGGAGACAGCGGAGTTCCTGCAGGCCGATGTGCGGCTCACCTTTTTGAAAGCACTGGGGGAGGAGCTCCTCCCGTACCGCGAGCGGATCCTGGTGGTTCGCGTCGGCGGCACCGACCTCGCGGGTCTCTACGGCCTGCGACGGACCCCTGACCTCACGATCTATGACGTCCAGCTGATGGCGGCTGCGCTCGGTGACATCGTGAACCTGCTCGGGAGACCCGAGCAGGGATACCCGATCTCCGGGCCGGTATGGGAGCACTTCGCACCGCGGGCCCGGGTGCTACGGCCCCAGCTGCGCGCCTCGCCGTTCGTCGAGCACGCCGCCGAGGACCTGCGGGCGGGCCTGATGGTGAAGTCCTACGACGGCCTGGTCAGGGAGGCCCTGCTCGACCGTGCCAACGGTATGACCGGCAAGTCGGTGATCCACCCGGACCAGGCCGCGATCGTCAACGCGCTCTCGGTCGTGACCGACGAGGAGTTCGCCGACGCGAGCCAGATCACGGCCGTCGGCAGCTCCGGGGGCGCGCTCGGGTCGGCGTACCGCAACAAGATGAACGAGACGCGGCCGCACGCGGTCTGGGCCCAGCGCACGCTGCGGCGGGCCGAGGTGTTCGGGGTCGCCCGTCCCGGTCTCAGCTATGTCGACATCCTCGCGGCCGGCGAGCACGAGCGATGACCCAGCCGTCACCGACGTCGGGCTGGGTGAGGCGCCACCTGGGAGTCGAGCTGCACCTCCACCCGCCGGTGCGGGCCGCAGCCGACCTCGGTGTCGCGATCCGCCGCAACCCGCGCCGGGTCCAGCTGCTGGTGAACCCCTCGCTGGCCAAGCACGTGCCCGTCGCCCCCGAGCAGGCTCGTCGGGCAGCGGCGGCCCTGGCCGAGGTCGTCCGTGCGACGGGGCAGGTCGACCGGAGAACCCTGGTGATGGGGTTCGCCGAGACCGCGACCGGACTCAGCCAGCTGGTGGCGGAGGCGCTGGCCCCCGTTGACTTCATCACGACGACACGGACGGACGCTGCCGGGACGCCCGGCTCCGGACACCTGGCGTTCGAGGAGGAGCACTCCCACGCGGTGCGTCACCTCCTCGTGCCCGTCGACCAGTCACTGCTGGTCGACCGCGACCTGATCGTGCTGGTCGACGACGAGCTGTCCACGGGGCGCACCACGGTCAACGTCATGCGTCAGCTGCGGTCGCTCAGCCCGAAGGCGTCGTTCATCGTGGCGTGCCTGGTCGACGCCCGCCCGGCGGAGGCGGTGCGGGAGTTCACGGCGGCGACCTGCGCGTCGGGGATCGAGGCGCGGGTGCTCGGGCTGGATCGGGCGGATGTCGGTGTTCCGCTGGATGCGTCGCAGCGAGCCGCGCCCTTCCTGTCTGCGGTCAGTGGCGAAAGCCGCACGGCACCAACAGCTCCCGTCACGACGTGCACCGTGTCGACCCCTACCGTTCTGCCGCGGGGAGGTCTGGTCCTGCCCTGCGTCGAGACCGAGCGGGTCGTGTCCGCAATGGTTGCCGCCGTGGGTGAGCTGTGTGCTGACGGTTCTCGCATCCACGTGGTCGGTGACGAGGAGCAGATCTATCTCGCGGTGCGGCTCGCGGAGGGTCTGCAGGTCGACCCGCGAGCAGCGGGGTGGTCGGTGGTCGTCAGCTCCACCACCCGGTCGCCGATCCTGGCCATCGACCGACCGGACTACCCGGTGCGCAGCGTCCTGGAGTACCAGGCCGCGGGGGAGCCGAGATATCTCTACAACGTGGGTGAGGACATCGACGTGATCGTGCTGGTCCCGGACGTCGGCTCGACGCGTCTGGACGACCTCGCGTCCCTGCTGCGGGTGCTGCCGGCTCGACAGGTGATCGCGGTGCGGTGGACGTGACCATGACCCGACTCCCGGACCCGTTACGCGGCCCGGACTTCGGCAGCTTCGCCGAGGCCGAGGTCGGCTGGCTCGTGACCGACCTGTCCGAGGTCGAGCTCGAGGCCCCGACCGAGGAGCGAGAGGTCCGCGCCCAGCGCGGCGGCCACTACTCCGAGTCGCTGCCGATCGAGTACGTCCCGCCGCCGGAGTACACCGCGCTGTTCGACCGGTTGCTCGCCACGACGAGCGAGCCGCTGGCCTACTGGATCGCGGTGGTGGCCGACCGGCTGCTCGCCGACCGCGGAGACCAGCTGGTGCTCGCCTCGCTCGCCCGTGCGGGCACACCGATCGGCGTGCTGGTGCGCGACTGGATGCAGTGGTCGCACGGCGTCAGCCCGGAGCACTATGCGCTCTCGATCATCCGGGACAAGGGCATCGACCAGCGCGCGCTGGACTACCTGCAGACCCACCACGGGGCAGACCGGGTGGTGTTCCTGGACGGCTGGACGGGCAAGGGAGCCATCACCCGCGAGCTGCACGCCTCACTTCGCCGGCGACGTGACGAGGGCGGGACACGGTTCAACCCCGATCTGGCGGTGGTGGCCGACCCCGGGAGCTGCACGCCGGTGTACGGGACGCGCGAGGACCTGATGGTGGCCTCGGCCTGTCTGAACTCCACGACCTGTGGCCTGGTGTCGCGCACGGTCCATGCCGCCGAGCTGATCGGGCCGGGCGAGTACCACGGCGCGAAGTTCTACCGGCATCTCGCCGCAGCGGACCGGACCCAGGACTTCCTCATTGCCGTGCGCGAGCAGTTCCCGGCCGTGGCCGAGCGCGTTCGGAACACCCCTGCGGCCCAGGCCACCGAGCCCACCTGGTCGGGCTGGGAGGCCGTGGTGGACCTCGCCCGCCGCTACGGCGTCGCCGACGTGAACCTGGTCAAACCCGGCATCGGCGAGACCACCCGCGTCCTGCTCCGCCGGGTGCCCTGGAAGGTCGCCGTGCGCGACCCGGCCGCGCCCGAGGTGGCCCACATCCTCTATCTCGCCCAGGAGCGCGGCGTGGACGTCGTCGTCGAGCCCGACCTGCCGTTCCACTGTGCCGGCGTCATCCGCGACCTGACCCCTGCGTCGTGACGACGTCGGGTGTGGTCGTCACCGACCTCGACGGGACGGTGGTGTTCTCCGGGACCCCGGGGCCGTCGACGGTGACGGTGCAGACCTATGCCCCCGGGCGAGGCGCCCTGATCACACCGGCCGCCCGCGACGGGTGGACGCGGCTGTCCGCGTCCTCGCGGCTGGTAGTCGCCACGACGCGGACCCGCGAGCAGTTCGAGCGCCTCGCACTGCCCGGTCGTCCACGGTGGGCGCTGGTGTCCAACGGTCGCCGCCTGATCGTGCGGGGTCAGGAGGACCCGACCTGGCGCGACGACGTCGACGCCCGGCTCGCCCTGACCGCCGCCGACCGGCGCGACGTGACCCCGCTCATCGGTGAGTTCGTGGCATCGAGCCCCCAGGTGAGGTCGGCGGTCAGCGACGAGGCCTTCTTCACCCTCGTGGTCGACCGGGACCACCAAGAAGTCCTGGAGGACCTGCGCGCCTGGGCCGAGCCCGCCCTGCCCGCGCTGGGCTGGCGCTATGCGGTGGTCGGCCGCAAGGCCTACGTGCTGCCCGAGGCACTCGACAAGGGTCCACTGGTCGCCCGCCTGCTGGAGCGCGTCGACGTGGCCGGGTATGCCGCGGCCGCGGACTCCGAGCTCGACCAGACGCTGGTCGAGGCCGCCTCGACGGCGATGGTGCCCCGCGGGTCCTGGCTCGCGCAGCGCGGGGCGACCTCGCTCGCCCGCACGCGCGCGTCGGGCGTCGGGGCGGGCACCGAGGTCGTGCAGTTCCTCGAGGACTTCCTCGACCCGCGCCCCTGACTGGGGCGTACCGGTGGCCCGCGATGACGTAGCACAGACACGACGTTGCCGGCGGTGCCCGCAGGAGGATGGGCGCGCTCACGCTGGGAGAACCTGGCGGTGCTGCGCAGCGGAATCCCGAGGTTGACCGGTGTCCACCTCGCCCGGCGAACGGGCTCCCCTCGGACTGGCCGGCCTGCCCGTTGGGGGCCCGGACCCGTTGTCGGCAACAGGCTAGGGTGAAGCCGTCGACCACCTGGATCGACCAGTCAGAGGGGATGTCGGACATGTCCGTGAGCTTGTCCAAGGGTCAGAAGGTGTCACTCGTCAAGTCAGGCGGTGGCACGTTGACCAAGGTCCGCATGGGCCTGGGGTGGGACGCCGTGCGCAAGCGCGGACTGTTCGGCTCCCGGCAGCAGGAGATCGACCTCGATGCCTCCTGCCTGATCTTCGACAGCGCCAACCGGCTGCTCGACCAGGTCTGGTTCAACCAGCTGCAGAGCGCCGACCACAGCGTGATCCACACCGGTGACAACCGAACCGGTGCCGGCGACGGTGACGACGAGTCGATCATCGTCGACCTCGTCGCCCTCCACCCGAGCGTGTCGACGCTCGTGTTCGTCGTGAACTCGTTCACCGGACAGGACTTCAGCCAGATCGAGAACGCCTTCTGCCGGCTGGTCGACCTGACCAACAACAACGAGATCGCGCGCTACGAGCTCACGGGATCGGGCACCCACAACGCGCAGGTCATGGCCAAGGTCAGCCGTGACGGCCAGGGCTGGTCGATGACCGCCATCGGTTCGATCGCCAACGGCCGGACCTTCGTCGACCTGCTCCCCGCCGTCAGTGCGGTGCTCTGAGGAGCGAGCGGTCAGCCGCTTCTCCGGTCACAGCCCGTTCCCCGTACCCGTCCTACCCGTACCCCGTACCCCGCACTCCGCACTCCCCGAACACCCCGAACACCCCGCACCCCGCGTGGTGCGCGGGCCCGCCTGAAAGGACGATGTCGCGTGGCTGTCTCCCTCGCCAAGGGCCAGAACGTATCCCTCACCAAGGAAGCCGGACCCAGCGGCCTCACCAAGGTCGTCGTCGGACTGGGCTGGGACCAGCGCACGACGACCGGTGGTGAGTTCGACCTCGACGCCTCGGCGTTCGTGCTGAACGCGGACGGCAAGGTGATCTCCGAGCAGCACTTCGTGTTCTACAACAACCTGGTCCTGCCCGGCGGGGCCGTCGAGCACCACGGCGACAACCGCACCGGCGACGTGGAGGGCGACGACGAGCTCATCTCGGTCGACCTCGACGCGCTCTCGCCGGACGTCGCGCGCATCGTGGTCCCGGTCACCATCCACGATCCGCAGGGGCACGGCTTCAACTTCGGGCAGGTGGCCAACGCCTACATCCACGTGCTCAACGGCAGCACCAACGAGGAGCTGGCGAGGTACGACCTGAGCGAGGACGCGTCGGTCGAGACCGCGATGATCTTCGGCGAGCTGTACCGCCACGGGGCGGAGTGGAAGTTCAGGGCGATCGGTCAGGGGTCCAACGAGGGTCTCGGAGCCATCGCCCGGGGCATGGGCGTCAACATCGGCTGAGCGCGCAGGCGCCGCCGCCTAGACTGGTCAGCATGAGCGAAGTCGACGTCCCAGGCACCAGCTTGGTCCTCACCCCACCGGCAGCCGTACAGGTGGTGGCACCCACCCAGGTCGAGGGGATGCTGCCGGTGGCCGCGGACCGCCGGTCACAGCTGTCCTCCACCGCGCAGGGGTTCGTCCGGGACCTGGTGGGGCTGACGCCGAACAGCCCGGAGATGACCACCAAGGTCGACGAGATCGCGCGTCTGGGCGCCACCGAGATGACGGCGTCAGCGGGTTCGACCAACCGGATGCTCGAGCGGCCCGCGTCGGCCCTGGCGACCACGTCGGCGGGGGGCGACGGTGGCTCGGCGCAGGGCAAGACCGCCAAGTCCCTCAACGAGCTCCGTCTCATGGTGGTCGAGCTGACCCCGAACCGTGCGGACCTCGAAGGGCGCCCGGCCCGAAGGCTGCTCGGGATCATCCCGGGCGGCAACAAGATCCAGGCCTACTTCGACCGCTACAAGTCCGCCCAGACCCAGCTCGACGAGATCACCCGCTCGCTGGCCGCCAGCCAGGACGAGCTCCGCAAGGACAACGCCGCCATCGAGCAGGAGCGGACCAACCTGTGGACCCTGATGGGCGCGATGACCGAGTACACCCTGCTGCTGGGTGAGGTGGACCAGGCGCTCGAGCAGCGGGTGACCGAGCTCGACGCGACCAGCCCCGAGACCGCTCGAGCGATGCGGTCCGACGTCCTGTTCGTCGTGCGTCAGCGTCGGCAGGACATCGTGACCCAGCTGGCGGTGGCGGCCCAGAGCTATCTCGCGATGGACATGGTCAAGAAGAACAACGTCGAGCTCCTCAAGGGGGTCGAGCGGGCGCGGACGAGCACCCTGGCTGCGTTGCGCACCGCGGTGATCACGGCCGAGGCCCTGACCAACCAGAAGCTGGTGCTCAACCAGATCCAGGCGCTCAACGCGACCACCTCGGAGGTGATCGCCAACAACGCGGCCATGCTGCGCACCCAGTCCGGCGAGATCCAGCAGCAGGCCGCGAACACCACGATCGACATCGCCAAGCTGGAGCAGGCGTTCGCCGACGTGTTCGCGACGATGGACTCGATCGACACCTTCCGGGCCCAGGCCGTCGACGCCATGCGGGCCACCACCTCCTCGCTGGAGCAGCAGCTGTCCCTGGCCGCGCCCTACCTGGAGCGGTCGCACGCGACGGGCGGTGCGTCGATCCAGGGGCCGCCGGCATGATGACGCGTCCGGGAAGCCGGCTGAGGTGATGGCCAGGGGTGGGGTCCCGTGATCCTGCGTGGGATCTTCGGGCGAGCCGGGGAGCCGACCGCGCCGCCACCCGCGCCGCCGACCGAGCTGACGTTCGTGGAGCGCGTGACCCAGTCGTTCGAGGAGCTGCGGTGGCGACTTCGGGCGTCGGGCTCCCGGCTCCCGGTGGAGGTGCTGCCCCGGTTCGGCCAGATCGAGGATGTCGTCCTTCCGCTGCTCGCCCACGTCGCGCGCAACGCCCCGAGCGTGGAGGAGGAGATCGCGGTGCAGGCGCTGCTGGTCGACTACCTCCCGACCACGGTGAACCGGTTCCTGGCCCTGAACCCGCAGTTCGTCGACGAGCGACGCGCCGACGGCCGTTCCTCGGTGGACGACCTGGTCGACCAGCTGGTCGCCCTGCACGCAGCTGCCCGCGACCTCAGCCGCGCCATCGCGCTGCACGACGCCGCCGACCTCGAGGCCCAGGGACGTTTCCTGCGTGCGAAGTTCGACCGCTCCGGTCTCGCGCTGCCATGAGCCCCGACACGCCCGTGCGCCTCACGAGGGGCGCGAACGTCGCCTTGGGCGACCTCGTGCCCGTGGCAGGGACCCTGGACATCGCGATCGGTTGGGAGCGGACGTCCTCGGTGGGTGGACCGGAGGTCGTTCCGGGCGCCGTCGTCTGCGGTAGGGACGGCAAGGCCCTGTCCGACGAGCACTTCGTGTTCTTCAACCAGCTGGACTCACCGGACCACCAGGTCCGGTTGTCGCCGGGTGACGCCGGGGCGCTCACGGTGAGCCTCCCCGACCTGCCGGCCGTCGTGGACAAGGTGGTGCTGGTGGTCTACCTCGACCCCGACCTGCGCCGCCCGGGATCGTTCCAGGACCTGCGCAAGCTGTGGTTCCGGGTGATGGACCGCGCCGGCACGGAGCTCGTCGTGTACGAGATGGAGCGCGGTGACGTCAGCAGCGTCAACGCGGTGATCCTGGGCGAGGTCTACCGGCACCAGTCCGCGTGGAAGGTGCGCGCGGTGGGCCAGGGCTTCGACTCGGGTCTGCGCGGCGTGGCCACGACCTTCGGGATCTCGCTGTGAGCCAGGTGGGGGCATACCTGACGTGGACCCCGGCGCGGCACTCGCCGGCCGCGGCCGTCCCGGTCCTGCGACCGGTCGAGGGGATGCCGGCGGTCTCCGGACGCACCGTCCTGTCCGCCGAGGCGCCCGCCGTGGTGCTCAACCGCCGCCAGTCGGCCATCGGGTCGATGGAGATCAAGCTGGGTGGTACCGGTCTGCTGGCAGTCGCCTGGGAGCTGACCGACACCAGCTCCGGGGTGGTGCACCACCAGAACCGCGCGGCTCCCCCGCGCGGCGGGCGACCCGTGGTCGAGTACGTCGGGACACGCGTGCTGGTGGCCCTGCGTCACGTGCACCAGGTCCGGCGGTTGCTGGTGATCGCCGACCAGCGCGAGCCGGGCCAGCCGACCCGGCTGGTGGTCTCGCTCTACGGAGCGTCCGGCCTGGACTGCTCGTTCGTCCCCGGCGAGCCGACGATCGTCGGGCTCGCCGTGTACCAGGTGAGGGGGCAGCTGGTCCTGCGCCGCGAGGACGGGCACGCGTTCCCGACCGTGGAGGCGGCGGCAGCCGCCTACGACTTCTCCGGGGCCTGGGCCTGATCCCACGAGCCGCGCCCCCCCACCTAGAGTGACGCCATGGATGGCTGGCTGGAGCGCGTCAAGCGCAACCCCTCGTTGACCCTGCTGCTGGTGCAGCTCGCCGGCGTGGTGCTGTACCCCTACCTCAGCGACACCAACTTCGGGCGCGCGGGCCTGGCCACGCTGGGGATCGTGGTGCTCGCGCTGGCGATGCAGACGGTTCGCTCGACACCGGCGCTGACCTGGATCGCCCTGGGGCTGGGTGCACCGGCGGTCATCCTCGGGATCCTCGAGACGTTCACCGAGGGCAACGACATCGTCATCCTGGTGTCGGCGGTCGTGCACGCGCTGTTCTACCTCTACACCGCCTACAGCCTGATCCAGTACCTCTTCGACGACATGTGGGTGACGGCCGACGAGCTGTACGCCGTCGGGGCCGCCTTCACCGTCTTGGCCTGGGCGTTCGCCTACGTCTTCGTCGCGGTCCAGGTGGTGCATCCGGGGTCGTTCTTCGACTCGGTGGGGACGGCCGACAAGCAGTGGTTCGAGCTGTTGTACCTCTCGTTCACGACCCTCACCGCGGTCGGCCTCTCGGACATCGGCGCGGCCACCGCCCAGGCCCGCTCGTGGGTGATGATCGAGGAGGTCGCCGGAGTCCTGTACATCGCGATGGTGGTCTCCCGGTTGGTCAGCCTCACCGTGATGCGGATGCGCGGCTGAGCGCGGTCCCCTCTAGGCTGGCCGATGCCACCAGGGGCAGGGCGGGAGAAGGCAGATGAGTCGCGCGGAACGGGTCTTCGGGCCGGGGGAGCACACGCTCACCCGTGACGGGACAGCGGTCGCGTCGCTCGCGGTGGCCGAGTCGAGCGCCAGCCGCCGCAAGGGCCTGCTGGGCACCGACCGCGTGGAGGGTGCCCTGTGGATCACCCGCTGCCCGTCCGTGCACATGGTCGGGATGCGGTACGCCATCGACGTCGCGGTCGTCGACAAGGCCGGCCGGGTACTGGCGGTGCGCACCCTCCGGCCTTGGATCGGGCTGACCCGGTTCCGGTTGCGCGCGAGCGCCACCATCGAGGCCGCGCCCGGGGCGATGGAGCAATGGGGAGTCACCTCGGGGTCGGTCCTCGCGATCGAGCGCGCATGACGGCATGGATCCTGGGGGTCCTCGGTGTACTGGTCGGCGCTGGGCTGAGCCGCTGGCTGGCCACCCACGCCTACCGGTACGACGACGAGACGGACACCCCCGCCCGGGTCCCATGGCGTTGGCTGCCCGCGGCGCTGGCCGTGGCGCTGTTCGCCGTGGGTCACGTGCTCGCGCCCCGGCCGTGGATCGTGGTGGCGACCTATGCGCTCGCGGTCGTGATGTTCGGGTTGCTCACAGCCGTCGACCTCGACGTCCACCGGCTCCCTGACAAGGTCACCCTGCCGGCCGCGCCGGTCTTCGCGGTGCTGCTGGCCGGGTGCTCGTGGGCCACCGGCGACTGGGGCGCCTGGGTCGAGGCGCTGCTGACCGGCGCGGGTCTGTTCATCGCCTACTTCCTGCTGGCCATCCTGTCGCCCGGTGGCGCCGGCCTCGGGTTCGGCGACGTGAAGCTGTCGCTCACCATCGGCCTGCTGCTCGGCTGGTTCGCGTGGTCGCTCGCTGTCGTCGCCACGTTCCTCGCGTTCGTGCTCGGTGGCCTGCTCGGCCTCGTGCTGATCCTGACCCGCCGCGCAGGGCGGAAGTCCTACATCGCGTTCGGGCCCCCGATGATGCTGGCCGTCGTCCTGACCATCGTCCTTCCCGACCTGCTCAGCGGGCCATTGCTCTAGGTGCACCGGCCAGGCTGGTCGCCCAGCTGGTCACGAGGCGACGACGACCCGGTCACCGCCGCGCGCCTTGGCGGCGTACAACGCGACGTCCGCCTGCTGGAGGACGCTCGCAAGCGAGCCTGGACCGCTCCACCGCCCTTGTGCGACACCGATGCTGGCCGTGGCTGCGGCGTCCAGCGCGTCGCGCGCCGTGCCCAGCAGGCGATCAGCGACGCGGACCGGATGCTCGACCCGTGCCGGCAGGGCGACCAGCAGGGCGAACTCGTCACCGCCCAGACGCACGGCCAGCTGACCCGGTCGCTGTTCCCGCAGGAGTGCTGCCCCGAGCCGCCGAAGCACCTCGTCCCCGGCCGGGTGGCCCTGCGCGTCGTTGACCCCCTTGAGGTCGTCGACGTCAAGGGCCAGCACCATCAGCCATCGTGCGGACGACGTCGTCGCCCAACGGTCCAGCCCGCGCCGGTTGGCCACCCCGGTGAGCTGGTCGGTGTTCGCGGCCGCGTCGTCGGCCAGCCGGTCGGACCGCAGGCGCAGACCGGCGACGGTCGAGACGCCGATGGCGACGGCAGCGACGGCAACCTCCGACGAGCTCGTGCCCGATGAGCGCAGGAGCAGCGCCAGGGTGAGACCGGTGAGCAGGGTGTGCGCCGCGAGCCCCCGTCGGCCCAGCCGCATCGCGGCGACCAGCGAGGTGGTGGCGGCGAGCGCGGCCTGGCCGACCGGGTACTGCCACGTCGGCCCGGCAACCGCTGCCACCATGCCGAGGAGGTCGTCGGCATAGAGGGCGGGCGTCCAGCCGCGGGCCGTGGGCGACCGGTGGCGCGCAGACACCTACGAGCCGAGCTGGAGGACCACGGCGCCCACGACGGCGAGCGCCACGCCGGCGCCCGCGACAACGGCTCCCCACGAGCGCCGGGCCCCAGCCATCCCGGCGATGCCGGCGACCAGTCCGGGGACGGCCCAGTACGCCACGGCCTGGCCGCGCTCGGAGTCCGCGACGGCCCGGTCGGTGCCCTCGATGCTGAAGCCGAGGTAGAGCGCGACGGCCAGCAGGGCCAGCGAGCCGGCGACGGCCAGTGCTCCGAGGGCTCTGACGGGGGTGGGTCTCAACGAGGGCTCCTGGGGTCGAACGGGGGTGCCGAGTGTATCCGCGGGAGGGGCGACACCAGCGACGCCGCGGACCGCGGCGCTTCTGCGCGGGAGGTCTGGGGCGATGGCGTGCGGGGGTGGTCAGGGGTCGGCGGGGTGCTCGATCTGAGCCTGGAGCAGGTCGGCGAGCGCAGCATGGCCGTCGGCGTTGGGGTGGAAGCTGCTCGGGTCGGAGACGGACAGGCCGGGACCGCCGAGGTCGAGGTCGTTGATCCAGGGGTCGTCGCTGCCGATGCCGTGGTCGCGGAAGGCCTCGGTCGGGTCGACGAACTCCACGCCGGCCTCGCGGGCCACGTCACGCAGCATCGCGTTGAGCTCGGCGGCCTTCTGGTTCATCCAGACCTGGTCCTCCTTGAACAGCAGGTCGTGGTAGCTGTCCGAGGGGTTGTCCACGAACAGCTGTGGGTATCCGACGATGATGACCCGGGCGTTCGGTGCGGCGGCCTTGATGTCGAGGTACCGCTGGAGCAGCTCGGCCCTCAACGTGACCAGCCGGTCCTCGATGCGGTCGTCGTGCTTCTCCTGACAGGTGTCGATGAAGCTGACCCCGCCCTGGCCGTTGATGATGCAGTCCTTGACCACGTCTGCGAACCCGAGGTCGTTGCCGCCGAGCGACATCGTCACCAGCGACACGTCGTCTCCGAGCGCATCCATCTGGGGGTCCTCGCCGGTCTGGCCGTTGTTCGGGTCGTCCAGGTCGTCCTGCTCCGCCCCGGAGCAGGCGACGAACGAGCTGCCGCCGACGAAGTCGTTGTTGCCCGCGAGGATCTGGGAGTAGGCGTTCGAGGAGCGGTGGCAGCGGTTGTGGTCCTCCTCGTCGTCGTTGAACGGCCAGAGGTCGTCGCGGTCGTCGAAGTCGGTTCCCTCCTCGTAGTCCCAGGCGCCCTCGCCGGAGGAGTAGCTGTCACCCATGGCGACGTAGCGCCCGCTGGTGGCCTGCTCCTGCGGGGTCTGCCCGTCGGCCGCCCCGGGCAGGCCGCAGTCGGTCTGCTGGGTGACCGAGCAGATCGCGCGGGCGAACCCGCCTCCGACGGCTGCTCCTGCGTCGGTGAGGACCAGTCCCAGCACGAGGATCGCGGCGACCATGGTGCCGCCGACGTACTCCAGCGTGCCTGCCCCGCGCTCGCCCGTGCGTCCCCCCCGGCAGTACACCTCAGGCGCCCTTGGGGAGGGCCGCGAGCGCCGAGCTCAGGACGGCCGTGTCGGGCTCGCCGCGCAGCGCGTACGACATCAGCGTGACGGTGGCGTTCCCGCGACGGGTGATGAGGATGTCACTGGTGATCGGCAGGTCGCCCTGGCTGGTCTGGCGCCAGGCGACGGTGTCCGGCCCGGCGCCCTTCACCGTCAACGGCTCGACGGTGAAGGTGGCGGTCGGGCTGTCCGGACGGGTGCCCTTGGCCGAGTACTCGGTGCAGGTCGGCAGCGCTGCCTGCAGGGCGGTGATGACCGCGCTCGTCTCGTCGCGCTCGTAGACCCGCACGTGCTGCTCCAGGAACGGGCCGACCGCGCCTCGGGAGAAGCGGACGCTGGTCGCCGCCCGAGGTGCCACAGGCTCCAGGTCGACGCCGCAGACGGTGAGGCGGTAGTCGACGCCCTGGGAGTTGCTGTCCCGCCAGCCCTGTCCGCTCGGCAGGGCCGCGTGGGTGATCAGCAGGGCGCCAGGACGTTGCGTCGGGCCGGAAGTGGTGCTGCCCGGGCCGTTGGCGCCGGGCTGGCGGGCATCCAGGGTCCCGCAGCCCGTGAGCAGCGCGAGGCTGCCGACGGCCAGTACCGTCAGGGCGGCCCGCAGCGGCGATCGCGGGCCCGCGCCGTGGCGGCTCTGGCTGCTGGTCGTGGTCATACCCGGAGGCTAGGGAAGGCTGCGGGTCCGGCGGATGGGCTCGGGGCACCCTTGGTGGGCCTGTCCCGGTGGGTCCGCACCCGCCGGGGGATGGGCCCGAGCGCACCTCTGGGTGGGCCCTGGGGCTCAGCACGCGGTGTACGTCAGGGGCGGTCGAGGTCCTGGATCCGCGCCAGACTGGGGCCACGCCGGGTCTGCAGGTCCCGGGCCACGTCCTCGGCCGCGGCCAGCGTGCGGAGCGCGTTGCCGCTCGACAGCGCGCCGAGGTCGGCGTCGGACCATCCTTGCTGAGCCAGCGCCGCGAGCAGCCGCGGATATTCCGCGACGTCCTCCAGCCCGGTCGGGAGCCACTCGGTCCCGTCGTAGTCGCCGCCGAGCCCGATGTGGTCGATGCCGGCCACCTCGCGCACGTGCTCGCAGTGCCGCACGACGTCCTCGACGCCCACCGGCGGGCGCGGGTGCAGGGAGTCCCACTGGGCCATGAACGGAGTGAACGCGACGAAGTCCGAGTCCCGGATCCCTTCGGCCGCTGCCGCTGCCGCCGCCTCGTCCTTCCACGCGGCCATGCGGGGTGAGACGAACTGGGGGACGAACGTCACCATGCATACCCCGCCGTTGTCAGGCAACCGTTCAAGGACGTCGTCGGGCACGTTGCGGGGGACGTCGCACACGGCGCGCGCCGAGGAGTGCGAGAACACCACGGGCGCCTCGGCGGCGTCCAGCGCGTCGCGCATCGTGTCGGCCGACACGTGGGAGAGGTCGACGAGCATGCCGATCCGGTTCATCTCCCGCACGACCTCGACACCGAACCGGGACAACCCACCCAGCACGGGCTCGTCGGTGGCCGAGTCGGCCCACGGCACGTTGTCGTTGTGGGTCAGGGTCAGGTAGCGGACCCCGAGGACGTGGAGCATCCGCAGCGTGGCCAGCGAGGAGTTGATCGAGTGCCCGCCCTCCGCGCCCAGGAGCGACGCGATCCGCCCCGCCGACATCGCCGCGCGGACGTCGGCCGCGGTGCGGGCGAAGGTGAGGTCGCCGGCGTAGCGCGCGACCATCTGGTGTGCGGCGTCGACCTGTTCGAGGGTGGCGCTGACCGCGTCGTCGCCCGCCAGGGTCGCCGGGACGAAGACCGACCAGAACTGCCCGCCCACTCCGCCCTCGCGCAGTCGCGGGAGGTCGGTATGGGTCGGTGTCCGCCGGGCGAGGTCGAGCAGGTCGAAGTCGTAGCCCGCCCGCTCCCGCGCCTGCCAGAGCAGGTCGTTGTGGCCGTCGAGTACGGGGTGCTTCGCGAGCACCCCGGCGACGCGTTCCGCAGGGTCGTTCGGGTCGGCGGACATGGCCGAGACTCTAGTGTCCGACCGATGACAGTGGTCCGAGTGAGCCGATCGCGTCCACGCTGGCGTCCTGGACGTCGGAGGGATCCACTCGCCAGAGCTCCGCGGCTCGGGCCCTTGTCGAGTGTCCGTGGTCGGCAGCCCGCACGCCGGACCCCGGAGTGGACCGTGCCCGACGGGAGGTGACCACCGGGGGAGGAACGGGGGATGGCCACACGCCAGCGGCACCTGCGTCGCGTGCGGGTGGCTGCTCGAGGCGCCATAGAGTGGAGCCCATGTCCGCGCCGACCCCACGCACCGTCGCCCTGGTCACCTTGGGCTGCACGCGCAACGAGGTCGACTCCGAGGAGCTCGCCGGACGGCTGTCGGCGGAGGGCTGGGTGCTGGTGGACGACGCGGCCGAGGCCGACGTCGCGCTGGTGAACACCTGCGGCTTCGTCGAACAGGCCAAGAAGGACTCGATCGACACGTTGCTCGAGGCGGCCAGCCTCAAGGAGACAGGTCGCACCCAGGCCGTGGTGGCCGTGGGGTGCCTCGCCGAGCGCTACGGCACCGAGCTGGCGGCCGAGCTCCCCGACGCCGACGCGGTCCTGGGGTTCGACTCCTACGCCGACATGTCCGGGCACCTCACCCGCATCCTGCAGGGCGAGCGCCCCGCCTCCCACGTCCCCTCTGACCGCCGCCGGCTGCTGCCCCTGTCGCCGGTCGCGCGGCAGGAGCGCGCCGCGTCGGTCGCGCTGCCGGGGCACGGGACCCATGCCGACCCCACCTCGCCGGAGCAGTCCGGAGACGACCGTGTCGCAGAGTCCCTCTCCGACACGGCGGACCGCGCAGCGGACCTGGCTGCCCACGGCCCCGCGTCGGGGCCGCGCGTCATCCGGGCCCGGCTCGACGACAGGCCGTGGGCCCCGCTCAAGCTCGCCAGCGGGTGCGACCGCCGCTGCGCGTTCTGTGCCATCCCCGCCTTCCGCGGTGCGTTCGTGTCCCGCCGCCCGACTGATGTCGTCGCCGAGGCTCGATGGCTGGGGGAGCGTGGGGTGCGCGAGCTGTTCCTCGTCAGTGAGAACTCCACGTCCTACGGCAAGGACTTGGGAGACCTCGGGCTGCTGGAGAAGCTGCTGCCGGACCTGGTTGCAGTGGAAGGCGTTTCGCGCGTCCGCGTGTCCTATCTCCAACCCGCCGAGATCCGCCCCGGCCTGCTCGATGCGATGGCGTCGATCCCGGGTGTGGTGCCGTACTTCGACATCTCCTTCCAGCACGCGGCCGAGGGTCTGCTGCGGCGGATGCGACGGTTCGGGAGCACCGAGCCCTTCCTCGACCTCGTGCGCAGTGTCCGGGCACGGGTGCCCCAGGCCGGCATCCGCAGCAACGTGATCGTCGGCTTCCCCGGCGAGACCGAGGACGATGTCGCCGAGCTGGAGCGGTTCCTCACCCAGGCCCGGCTCGACGTCGTCGGCGTGTTCGGGTATTCCGACGAGGACGGCACCGAGGCTGAGGGGTACGACGGCAAGCTGGCAGAACACATCATCGCCGAACGCGTCGAGCGGCTGACAGCGCTCGTCGAGGAGCTCACTGCTCAGCGGGCCGAGGACCGGATCGGCGAGGTCGTCGAGGTGCTGGTGGAGGAGGTCGAGCCCGTCTCCGGCGGGTTCTCGGTCACCGGCCGAGCGGCGCACCAGGGCCCGGACGTGGACGGTACGACGACCCTGCTGGTCGGGTCCGGCGCAGTGCCCGCGATCGGCGACCTCGTCACCGCCCGGGTGGTGGCCACCGAGGGCATCGACCTCGTCGCGGAGCCCGGGTGAGCGTCCCGTCGCCGCGCGAGTCGTCACCGGAGACGACCGAGGTGTCCGAGGTGTCCGAGGTGTCCGAGGCACTCGCGGCCTCTGGGACGTCAGCGGTGTCCGGAGCCTCACCGCCGGCTGGGGTGTCCGACGTGCCAGTGGCGCCAGAGGCGCCAGTGGTCTTCCAGAGGTCCGAGACCTCCGATGCGTCCGGTGAGACGGCTGCGGTCCCGCCGGGCTCGGTGGAGCGCGATGCGGCCGCCCTGCGGCTGGGTCCGGCACGGGACGTCGACCGGCTCCCACAGGACCTGGCCGATGACGCAACGGCGCGCCGAGTTCCCCTGCCGCCCAACGAGGCGAGCATCTGGAACATCGCCAACGGGCTGACCCTGCTGAGGATCCTCATGGTCCCGGTGTTCGCGTGGTACCTGCTGGCCGATGACGGACGCGACACGAGGAGCAGGACGATCGCGGCGGTGATCTTCGCCGCCGCGATGATCACTGACCGGATCGACGGCGATGTCGCCCGGCGCCGCAACCTGGTCACCAACGTGGGCAAGATCGCCGACCCGATCGCGGACAAGGCCCTGACCGGGATGGCGTTCATCGGGCTGTCGGTCGTGGGAGACCTGGCCTGGTGGGTGACCCTGGTGGTGCTCGTCAGGGAGTGGGGCGTCACCGCGATCCGGCTGGTCATCATCCGCCACGGCGTGCTGCCGGCCGGTCGGGGCGGCAAGCTGAAGACGTTGCTGCAGGCGGGTGCGCTGTTCCTGTTCGTCCTGCCGCTCCGAGCCTTCCCGGGCGAGCAGATCTGGCACGGGGTCGCCTGGGCGGTGATGGTCGTGGCCCTCGCGGTCACGCTGATCTCCGGCGTCGACTACGTGATCAAGGCCTTCCGGCTTCGACAGGGCAGTGCCCGCACGGCCAACAAGCGCACCGACTCGCGGGCTCGCGCCGAGGCGCAGGGATTCGAGGACCGCGACCTGGAGACCGACCCTGCCCGCTGGCGCCGTGACCCCTGAGGATCGCGCTGTCGTTGTGAACCCTGCGACTGGTTGCAGTGCGTGACGCGCACCGCCTCCGACCTCATCGCGCGGCTGTCCGCAGCCGGGGAGACCGTCGGCTGCGCTGAGTCCCTGACCGGCGGCTTGCTCGTGTCCCGACTCGTCGATGTTCCCGGTGCGTCGGCGGTCGTGCGTGGCGCCGTCGTCGCCTACGCCACCGACCTCAAGGCGACCGTCCTCGGTGTCGATGCCGACCTGCTCGCCCGGGAGGGAGCGGTGCACCCCGACGTCGCCCGGCAGATGGCCACGGGAGTGCGTCGACTCGCGGGCGCGACCTGGGGGCTGGCGACCACCGGAGTGGCAGGTCCCGACCCGCAGGACGGACAGCCCGTGGGCACGGTGTTCGTCGCGGTCAGCGGGGGAGACGGGCGTGGAGTCGACGAGGTTCGTGCGCTGATGCTGCCGGGCGACCGCCAAGCCGTTCGTGCGGCCACCGTGGAGGCCGTCCTCGACCTGTTGTCAGCGGTTCTCGGGTCGTCGCCGGAAGAAGCGCGCCCTGCCGCGGGTTGACCCGGACGCGCCCGGGTGGTGCGCTTCTGGCATAACCGGCGGGCGCCTTGACTGGACCACGCTGTAACGTGGGCTACGACCAAGCGGGCCTCATCGTCCGCAGATCACGGAGAGGAGGGCATCATGATCCTGCTGCGTCGCGAGCTCGGTGACGTCCTCCGTGAGCAGCGGCAGGCCCAGGGGAGAACTCTGCGCGAGGTGTCCTCGGCTGCTGCCGTGTCCCTCGGCTATCTCAGCGAGGTAGAGCGCGGAGAGAAGGAAGCATCTTCTGAGCTGCTCGCCTCGATCTGCACTGCGCTGCACCTGCGGCTCTCCGAGGTGCTGGGCGCGGTCAGCGAACGTGCGGCTCTCACCGAGGCGCTCACGGCGCCGGTCGTGCTGCCGGTGCCTCAGCGCGCGGCGGTCTCTGCCTCCGCAGCCTGAGCTGTCGTATGCGCCGGCGGGTGTCGTCCGTCCCGGGTGATGCGTCCGTCGCGGGAGGAACCCGGTCCTTCTGACCGTCGGGTGCCCTCTCCCGTCGCTGGCGTCGTGGTGGGGGGGCGCCGAGGATGTTGCTCGCTCACGCCCGGCGTACGCCCGCCGCCGGAGTCGCTCGCACGGTCAGGCCAGCGAGGATCGGACGGACGGTCAGGACGGGCGGTCAGAACGGACGGTCAGAACGGGCGGTCAGAACGGGCGGTCAGAACGCGCGGCCAGAACGGGCGGTCACGGTGCGGCTACCCCTCAGCGACCGGGCGGACGGCGGGTCTTGGTCCGCATGGCCCGGCGCGGTTCACCACCGCGTCCGCTGGAGCCCAGCGGCCGTTGAGGGCGACCGTCATCGGTCGGAGCAAGGCCTCCTTGGCAGGTGGGGCAGTAGAAGATGGTCCGTTCGCGCGGGGCCAAGCCGAGCATCGCGACCCGCACGCCGGTGCCACAGCGGCGGCAGGGCCGGCCTGACCGCCCGTGCACGTAGCTCTGCTCGCCCATCCGCCGCACGCCGGTGCTGGACTGGATCGAGTGACCGCGGGAGACATCGAGCAACCGCTGCGCCTTGTCGACGATCGCGGCCACCTGTGTCGGCCCCACCAGCGCCACGAAGGTCCATGGGTTGACGCGCTCGAGGAACAGGGTCTCCGACGCCCAGAGGGTTCCGATCCCGGCGAGGTTGCGCTGGTCGAGCAGCGCGGCACCGATCTCGCGACCATCGGCCAGCACGTTGTCGGCCGCCCGCTCGGGGTCCCAGTCGCCGCCGAGGAGGTCCGGACCGAGGTGGCCGACCAGTTCGCTCTCGCGGGCGGTCGCGACGAGGTCGAGCAGACCGAGGCGGAGTCCGAGCGCCGTCCACCGCTGGTTTCCGACCACAGCCCGAAGCTGAGGATTGGCCAGACGCCGGGCGGTGACGTCCTTCGTTGCCTCGACACGCCACTGCCCCTCCATCCGCAGGTGCGAGTGCAGCGTCACGCCGGTCGAGAACCGTTGCAGCACATGCTTTCCCCGGCTGACCACCTCGGTCGTGGTCGCACCGCGCAGGTCAGCCGTCGCGACACTGGGGAAGCGCAGGTCGCAGAGCACGACTTCGTCACCGGCCAGCGCTTGGTTCAGGCGGTGCGCGGTCCGCCACACGGTGTCACCTTCGGGCATGGCGGTCCCGAGCCGTGGGCCTCATCGTCGCAGGCGCAGCCCGCGCGGGGTGGTGTGGAACCCGGCTCCGGCGAGCGCCCGCACGAGGGGATGGTCAGAACCGAGCAGCGGGTCGCCGTCGGCCTTCTCCACGGTCAGCCGGCCGAGCGCACCCTCGCGCACCGCCAGCGCCAGCGCGTCGGCGGCGCTCTGCAGCCGCTCTGTGTCGTCGGTCCAGGACAGCAGTGACTTGCCTCCGCGCTCGACATAGAGCGCGAGCTCACCATCGACCAGGACCACCAGCGCGCCTGCCTTGCGGCCAGGCTGGTGGCCCCGTCTGGTGCCCCCTGCGGGCGTGGTCTCGGCGGTACCGACCTCACCGCGTGCTTCCGCAGCCGGTGTTGCGCGGTCGGGCCAGGGCAGCGCCCCGCCATAGGCGTTGGCTGGGTCGCACGCGGCCAGCACTACCGCGGACTGGGCGCTGATGTCGGCGGTCTCCCCTGCGGCGCGTGCGCCGGCTCGCAACCGGTCGACCGCGCCGGTGCTGGCGAACTGGCTGGCTCCCAGGGACTCGACGAAGTATCCGCGACGGACTCGACCGGCCTCCTCGGCAGCGGCGAGAATGCGGTAGACCGCGGCGAACCCGCCCTCGACGCCCTCGGCGACCACAGAGCCGCGGGTCAGCACGCCGTAGCGGTCGAGCAGCACCTCAGCGGTCGCGTAGGCCGCGACCGTGGCGTCGGTCTCGGTGGACGGAAGCAGCGACCAACGCCCAGCACCGGCGGGTGGTCCAGTGCGGGTCGGGAGACTGGGCCGGGCGACCGATCGGCCCCCGAGGTGGCCGCCGAGCGTCCCGCGGCGCGTCGCGTAGCGGGTGCTGCGCGGGGCCGACCTGGTCCGCTTGTGGGCCGTCCGGCCACCGGACAGGAGCGCGCGCAGGGGGGCGACGGTGTCGCCGGAGACGTGACCGGACCACACCAGGTCCCAGAGGTCGGCAAGGAGACTCTCGTCGTCGGTGCTCTGGACCGCGTCGGACAGGGTGCGGAAGAAAAACGCCCCCCCACCGGCCAGCGCGTCGAGCACGGCCCGCCCGCCCTCGCCGATCTCACGGTCGTCGGGGGGTCCGAGCGTCAGGTGGGCGGTCTCGGTGAGGTGCAACGAGACCCATCCGTCGTCGCCCGGCAGCGACCCGTGCCCGCGCCAGATCACATCACCGCTGCTGGTGAGCTCGTCCAGCAGGGCAGGGGAGTAGCCCACGATCCGCGACGGCAGGACCAGGGCCTCGAGGGCACTCGCGGGGATGAGCGCACCGGACAGCTGCTCGACGACGCGCAGCAGTCCCTCGCGGCCGCGCAGCCGCCCGCCGACGTTCTGCCAGGCGGGGAGGAAGCGAGCCAGGTCGGTCGCCGGGACGGGCTCGACCTCGGCCCGGAGCGCGGCGAGCGACCGCCGGCGAAGCAGCCGCAGCACCTCTGCGTCGCAGAAGTCTGTTCCGCTCCCGCCGCCACACTCCACAGGCATGAGCTCGCCCTCGACCACGCGTCCTGCGCTGACGAGCCGCCGCAGGGCATCGGTGGCCAGCGCCGGTCCGACCCCCCACCATGCCGCGACGGCCGCCGCGGTGAACGGTCCGTGGGTGCGGGCATAACGGGCGACGAGGTCTCCCAACGGATCGGGCACCGATTCGAGGAACGCCTGCGGAACCCCGACCGGCAGCGAGCACCCGAGCGCGTCACGCAGCCGGCCAGCGTCCTCGATGGCTGCCCAGCGCTCCTCGCCGGCCACCCGCGCCCGGATCACTCGCCGCGCACCCTCGAGGTCGACCAGCCAGGCCCCGACGCCGGACGCGTCTGCACCCTCGACGGCTCGCGCCACGATTGCATCGAGCGGCAGGGGGCCGAGCACCCTGAGCAGGTCGGCGATGTCCTCGGCGTCGCGCGCGGCGCGCTCGGTGACCAGTCGCTGCAGCTCGGACTCGGTGCGTCGGATCGCCTCGACGTCGAGCAGGTCTCGCAGGGACAACCCCTCACCGCGCCCGAGCAGCTCGGCCAGGAGGGTGGGATCCAGCGCCAGCGCCGCAGCCCGGCGCTCCGCCAGCGGGGAGTCTCCCTCATAGAGGAACTGCGCGACGTATCCGAAGAGCAGCGACCGCGCGAACGGGGAGGGCTGTGCACTCTCGACGTCGACGAGGGTCACCTCGCGCGCCTGGACGGCGCGCATGAGCTGGACCAGGCCGGGCACGTCGAAGACGTCCTGCACGCATTCGCGGACGGTCTCCAGAATGATCGGGAAGCTGGCGTACTGGCTGGCGACCTGGAGGAGCTGGGCCGCGCGTTGTCGTTGCTGCCACAGCGGTTGTCGCCGGTCTGGCCGCCGCCGGGGGAGCAGCAGGGCCCGGGCGGCGCACTCCCGGAACCGCGCCGCGAACAGAGCCGATCCACCGATCTCCGAGGTGACGAGGTCGTGGACCTCCTCGGGGTCGAGCGCGATCAGCTCGAGCAGCTGCTCGCCCGCACCGGTGCCGTCCTCGAACTCGAGATCGGGCAGGCGGAACACGATGCCGTCGTCACCGTGCATAGCCTGGACGTCGACCCCGAACCGCTCTCGCATCCTGGCCGAGACGCACAGCGCCCACGGCGCGTGGACCTGGGCGCCGTACGGGCTCTCGACCGCGACCCGCCAGTCACCCAGCTCGTCGCGGAACCGCTCGATGACGATGGTCCGGTCGTCGGGGATGTGTCGCGTCGCCTCGCGCTGTTCCTCGAGATAGCCCAACAGGTTGTCGGTGGCCCACTCGTCCAGCCCGGCTGCCCCCACGCGCGCTCGAGCCTGCTTGGCCGGGAGCGCCGAGACCTCGCGGACGAACTCGCCCACGGCGCGGCCGAGCTCGGCCGGACGACCGATCGTGTCGCCGTGCCAGAACGGGAGCTTGCCCGGCAGCCCGGGGGCCGGAGTCACCAGCACCCGGTCGTGCGTGATGTCCTCGATCCGCCAGGTCGAGGTCCCCAGTGTGAACAGGTCGCCCACGCGAGACTCGTAGACCATCTCCTCATCCAGCTCGCCCACGCGGCGACCGGCGCCCTCCGCGCTGGCGAGGAAGACGGCGTACAGCCCCCGGTCGGGGATGGTGCCGCCACTGGTGACCGCAAGCCGCTGGGCTCCGGGCCGACCGGTCAGCACCCCGGTCACGCGGTCCCACACCAGCCGCGGTCGCAGCTCGGCGAACTCGTCGCTGGGATATCGCCCCGAAAGCATGTCGAGCACCGACTCCAGGATCGAGCGCGGGAGACCCGCGAACGGAGCGGCCCTGTGCACCAGCGCTTCCAGGTCGTCGACGGTCCACGCGTCCATGGCGCACATCGCCACGACCTGCTGAGCGAGGACGTCGACGGGGTTGGCGGGGACCCTCATCGACTCTATCGCGCCGGCCCGCATGCGTTCGACGACCACCGCGGTCTGGACGAGGTCGCCGCGGAACTTGGGGAAGAGCACCCCGTTGGAGACGGCGCCCACCTGGTGCCCGGCCCGGCCGACGCGCTGCAGCCCACTGGCCACACTCGGTGGGCTCTCGACCTGGACCACGAGGTCGATGGCGCCCATGTCGATCCCGAGCTCCAGCGAGCTCGTCGCGACGACGGCGGGCAGCCGCCCGGCCTTGAGCTCCTCCTCGATCTCGGCCCGGTGCTCCCTGCTCACCGAACCGTGGTGGGCGCGAGCGAGGACCGCGGGTGCGCCGCGACTTGCGCCGGCCTGGGCCATCAGCTGGGCCGGGGTGCGCAGGGTCGAGCCGGGTCGTGACGTCCGCTCGCTGTGGTCGCGGCTGCCGTGGCCAGGACTGCGGTGGTCGGGCTCGCCGTCGTCACGACCACCGTTCACACGATCGTCCTGGTCCCGATCGTCCTGGTCCTGATCGTCCTGCGCGGCCGCATCCTGGTTCGCGGCGTCCCGATCCGCCTCGGCAGCGGCGTCGAGCCGGTCCTGCCAGATCTCGTTGAGCCGGGTGGTGAGACGTTCGGCGAGCCGTCGCGAGTTGGCGAAGACCAGAGTCGAGCGGTGCGCCGCGACGAGGTCGACGATCCGCTCCTCGACGTGCGGCCAGATCGAGGCGCGCCGCTCGGCGCCGGCCGCCGGACCCGAGAGGTCATCGGTGACCTCGCCGAGCGCCGACATGTCGGCGATCGGGACGACGACCTGCAGGTCCCACTCCTTGGTCGACGGTGGTTGCACGACCTCGACCGGCCGGCCGCCGGCGAGGTAGCGCGCCACCTCCTCGACGGGCTGGACCGTGGCCGAGAGCCCGATCCGCTGCGCGGGGTGGTCGAGCAGGCCGTCGAGACGCTCCAGGCTGAGGGCCAGGTGCGCGCCGCGCTTGGTCCCAGCCACGGCGTGCACCTCGTCGATGATCACCGTCTCGACTCCCGCGAGCGCCTCTCGCGCCTGTGAGGTGAGCAGGAGGAAGAGCGACTCCGGCGTGGTGATCAGGACGTCGGTCGGGGTGCGCGCAAAAGCTCGTCGTTCGTTGGCCGGGGTGTCGCCAGAGCGCACCGAGACCGTGATCTGTGGCGGTGCGACACCGAGCCGGGTGGCCGCGTGGCCGATCCCCACCAGGGGTGACCGGAGGTTGCGCTCCACGTCGACCGCAAGCGCCTTCATCGGCGAGATGTACAGGACCCGGCAGCGCCGGAGTCGCTCCTCGGGCACGGGCTGGGATCCGAGACGGTCCAGTGCCCACAGGAACGCGGAGAGGGTCTTGCCCGACCCGGTGGGCGCGACGACGAGCGCGTGGTGACCCGAGGAGATCGCCTCCCACGCACCCGCCTGGGCCGCGGTGGGCGCGCTGAACGACCCCTCGAACCATGCACGCGTCGCGGGGGAGAAGCGGTCGAGCACCTCGGTTGTCATGATGAGGACAGCCTCTCACCGGCCACCGACAACGGCTCGATCCACGCATCCGGGGCTCGACCCCGATATACGACACGGGTCCCGAACTGGTGTGTGCACGCCTGCCCGCCGCCACCCTCATCGACCCGGACACTCGCCTGCGGACCAGTGACACGCGGCTGCACGAGGCGGCATCCGCCGCAGGAGTCGCCCACCGGACCTGAGCCGGGAAGAACCACTGTCGCGTTGGGGTTCCACCAGCCATGACCTCCCTTGCCGACCGTACGATCGTGGCGTTGCGCCTCACCCATGACCAGACCGTCAGCCTCGTGGAGTCACTGACGCCCGAGCAGCTGACCGGTCCCTCCGGAGCTTCCGAATGGACGGTCGCCCAGGTGCTGTCTCACCTCGGCAGCGGCTCGGAGATCGGGCTGGCCGGCTATCGCGCAGCGCTTGACGGCACACCTGCCCCTGGCTCTGACTTCAACCCGAGGGTGTGGGAGCGCTGGAACGCGATGAGCCCGCAGGGTCAGGCCAGCGGCTTCCTTGAGCACGATGCTTTGCTGGTCGAGACCTTGGAAGCGCTGACGCCCGAGCAGCGGGAGTCGACGTTGGTCGACCTCGGGTTCCTGCCCGCGCCGGTCCCACTGGCCACCGCCGCGGGGATGCGCCTCAACGAGACCGCGCAGCACGCCTGGGACATCGCGGTCACGCTCGACCCCCTGGCCACCATCTCGTCCGACACGGCTGACGTCCTTGTCGAGCACTTCGACGGCGGGATCGGCTTTCTGCTCGGGTTCATCGGCAGGGCCGACCAGCTGTCCGAACCCGCGGTGGTGGCGCTGGACGGCACCGCCCTGGCGATCTCGGTCGCGGACGAGGTCAGCCTCGTCCATGGTGCGCAGCCCACCGCCACCCTCACCGGCGGGGCCGAGGCGCTTGTGCGTCTCGTCGGCGGCCGGTTGGCCGAGGCCTACACACCCGATGCCGTCACCGTGACCGGCAACGTGACCCTCGCCGACCTCCGCCGGGTGTTCCCGGGCTACTGACCACGCTCGGTGGAGGTTCACCGCGGCCCGGACGACACCGTTGCTCCGCGCGAGGATCACATGCACAAATGAGGTCGCCCGCCCTCGCCGAGACCCCTAGCGTCATGTTCCATGAGTGATGTCCAGCCCGAGTCTTCCGCTCAGGCCCAGCTGACGATCCGCCGGCAGGACCCTCGGAGCGCACCTGACCGAGCCGCCGTCCGCTCGGTGACACTGCGTGCGGTCCGGGCGGGCAAGGAACGGACCGCCGACCTCGTGGAACAGCTTCAGGACTCCGATGCAGCCGTGGGCCTGTCCTTCATCGGCGAGCTCGCCGGTGACGCCGTCGGCCACGTGATGCTGACCCGATCGTGGGTCGACGCCCCAGACCAGGTCGTCGACGTACTGATCCTGAGCCCGCTCTCGGTCGTCCCCGAGCACCAGCGACAGGGCATCGGCCGCGCCCTGGTCGACCGGGCGCTCGCTGCGGCGACCGAGTTCGGCGCCCCCGCCGTGTTCCTCGAGGGCGATCCCGCGTACTACTCGAGGCTCGGTTTCGTCGCGGGCTCGACGCGCGGCTTCACCCGCCCCAGCGTCCGCATCCCCGAGGCCGCCTTCCAGGTCGTCACGCTCCCCGCCCACGAAGAGTGGATGAGCGGGGCACTGGTGTATGCCGACCGGTTCTGGGCGCTGGACTGCGTCGGCCTGCGCTAGACCGCTCCGTCTTCGTGACGGTTCGCGGCGATGCGTGCCAGCTCGCCGCCTACAGAGGGGAGATATCTGGTGGGGAGGAGGGCGGCTCGCGGTGGAGCAACGCGCGCGGATGTCCGTCGGCGCCCGCCGATGACGCTGTCTGGCTGGTCCACAACAGCGGCCTGCGCAATCTTGATACCGGAAAGGGTGTCGTCGTCCGAGAACTCACCATCTCTGCCGGTGAGGAGCGCGGTGAGTGGACGTTGCTGAGCTAGGGATGACAGCCGACGGTCGATGCTCGTGGTTCGGTCGATCATGCATCGTCATTGGATGCTCACGGCTCTGGAGGCTGGTACCGCACCGTTGAATGATGACGAGGTGGCCCGTTTCGCCGAGGAACAGACCCGCCAAACCATCAATCAGATGTGCTTCCAGCTCGAGGCCGAAAGTGTCCTGACCCGAGTCGACGGAGCGCCCAGTGGGGCCCGCGTTGACGTCGACGGTGTTGATGAGTGGCTGATGGTATTGGCCGAGTGTCGGGCGTCAGGCCTTGGCGAAAGTCGCGCAGAAGCACAAGTTGGTCGATGATGCGGTGATGCTGCACCGGATCGCGCAGTCGATCTCACCCTCCCCGAAGTGTCTGATCCTTTGTGTCTTGGACGACGCTGCCGTCCCTCACCTGACCGGTCGTTCGTGACAGAACCAGGCAATCCGTGAGTTGGGCGTAGAGATTGTCGTAGAGCTGGACCTCGAGACCGCGGCGGCATCAGTGCAGCGCAGAAATGGCAGTACCCATGTCCCGAGCGACCGGCAGGTACATCGGTGAGAGACCGCTCACTCCACCCTGACGAATGGAGAAGTTCATGACGAAACCCGAGGATGCCACAGCTGCCCAGTTGCTCTGGGCTCATTCCTACGACGGACCCGCCTCGCGCGCACACCTGAGGCGCTCGGGACACTGCTGGCGAAGGCGCGTGCGCACTACATCCGCACCGGCGAGATTTCCAGTGATGCCGGTGTCGATCTGCTCCGTGGATGGGCATTCCACCTTGTCGGCACCGACGACGTCGCGATGGGGCGGAAGTCGAAGGAGTGGAGCGCGGTCCTAGCGGCTGTGCGGAACCACCCTGACGCCAGTGGTCGGGACCTGCCGCCACCGGGACGTACGAAGTTCGCAGCACTGCCGATTGATTTCACCACTGAACCCAAGCAGCACAAGGACGACACCTTCCTCGCCGCGAAGCAGGCTCGACTATGGGAAGACCATGTTGCCCCCGTGAACCGGTTCGTAGAGGTCATGCGTGCCGAGCTCACCGCCGAACGCGGAATCGAGGACGGGGGACCACCGGTCTACGTTCCCTACATCGACCCAGACTCGGGCGGTATCCGCGCGCGGGTGCTGTTTCTCCTGGAGTCGCCTGCCGGGCCGGCGGCACTGGGTTCGGGCATGTTGTCAGCCGACAACAACGACGAGACGGCCCGAAACGTCTGGCGCGCCTACGCCGCAACCGGCCTGCCGCGCACCGCGGGTCTGCACTGGAACGCCGTGCCGTGGTACGTCGGTGACGGAAAACGGAACGCATCGGTCAAGGCCGTCGAGGTCGAGCGCGGCCGTCAATACCTCTCACGACTGCTGGACCTCACGCCCGAGGTCTCGGTACTGCTGGCTCTGGGCAAACCTGCCCAGGTCTCTGTGGGCGGTGCGCGGGCCGACCTGGTCGCCCGCGGCATTACCGTGATCGAGGCCCCTCACCCCAGTCCCATCTCAGCAGGTGTAACAAGGGGAAGGTCACTCGCGGAGTTCGAAGCAGCGGTGGCGGTCGCGCGGGACCTCGTCGAAAACTGATTCGGAAAAACTATGCATTCTTCTCTTGGACTACTCGACGAGGTAACGCGACGCACGGCGCGCCCGGCGCCCGGCGGCTTTGACCTGACTCGTGCCACGTCCGGTGATCTGGGGTGAGCGGGCGGAGTATGTGCTGGTCAGCGAGGTGCGGTCGGGTGGATTGACACACTAATTGGGTCGGTAGGGTCCTGCTCGTGGCGTTCGTGCGGAAGGTGAAGACCGCTTCTGGGGCCACCGCGATACAGATCGCTGAGCGGGTCGGTGGCCGAGATCGGGTGATCGAGCATTTGGGGTCGGCGCACACCGACGCTGAGCTGGCTGCGCTGCTGGAGATCGCGCGGGGCCGGTTGCATCCGGGGCAGGGTGAGTTGGACCTTTCCGGTGGGGCCGTCCCGGTCGGGCACGCCCTGATCACCGGCAAGCGCAGCGCGGTGCTGTGGCAGGTGTTGACCGACGCCTACGCCGGGCTCGGCTTCGACACGATCGCCGATAAGGCGTTCGCCCAGCTCGTGCTCGCCCGGATCGTGGAGCCGACGTCAAAGGCGGACTCGGTGCGGGTGCTGGACGAGCTCGGGGTCAGCCACGTGTCGCTGCGGACGATGTTCCGGTCCCTGAAGCTGGTCGAGTCCGGCGGCTACCGGGACCAGATCGCGGCGGCGTGCTTCACTCACGCCTCGGCCGCAGGGGATGTCTCGTTGTGCCTGTATGACGTGACGACGTTGTACTTCGAGGCTGAGAAGGAAGACGACCTGCGCAAGGTCGGGTTCTCCAAGGAACGCCGGGTCGATCCCCAGGTCGTGGTCGGGCTCCTGGTCGACCGGGCCGGGTTCCCGCTGGAGATCGGGTGCTTTGAGGGCAACAAGGCCGAGACCACCACGATCATCCCGATCATCGAGCAGTTCCAGGCCCGCCACGACCTGGTGGACATGGTCGTGGTCGCCGACGCCGGGATGCTGTCCGCGTCCAACCTCAAAGAGCTGGACGCGGCCGGGTTGCGGTTCATCGTCGGGTCCCGGGTGACCAAGGCCCCTCACGACCTGTCGTCCCATTTGCGTTGGTACGGCGACACGTTCGCCGATGGGCAGGTCATCGACACCATCACCCCGCGGGTGTCGACCGCCGCCGCCCGGGCGCTCAACGACCAGGCCAAGCGTGCCGAGCCGGTGTGGGACCCAGCCGGCCACCCCAGCACCTGGCGGGCGGTGTGGGCGTACTCCCGCAAACGGGCTGTCCGCGACAACGCGACCCTGACCCTGCAGGAGAACAAGGCCAAAGCCGTCGTCGCGGGCGAGAAGAGTGCCCGCACCCCACGGTTCGTGACCACCAAGAACGGCACCCAGACTTTGGACGAGGCGTCCCTGGCGCGGGCGCGGCGCGTGGTCGGGCTCAAGGGCTACGTCACCAACATCCCCGCCACCCTCATGCCCGCGGCCGAGGTGATCGCCAGCTATCACGACCTGTGGCACGTCGAGGCCTCGTTCCGGATGTCCAAGACCGACCTACGAGCCCGGCCCATGTTCCACCACACCCGCGAGGCGATCGAGGCCCACCTGACCATCGTCTTCGCCGCCCTCGCCGTCGCCCGCCACCTCCAGAACGCGACCGGGCTAAGCATCCGCAAGATCGTCCACACCCTGCGCCCGATCCAGCAGATCACCGTCAAGATCGGCACCCACACCCACCTCGCCGCCGACCCACTCACCGAACCCGCCCGCCAGATCCTCGACGCGATCAGTCGCTCAGCGCCGACACACTAATGTGGCGCGACTCGGGCGCGCCCGGCGCCCGGCGGCTTTGACAATGCGCTGACCATCGTCAAGGGCGACCTCACGTGGTGGTGATTGGACTCAGCCGCCAGCAAGGCCACGGAGACCCGGGCTCACCCGTTGGCCCACGACTGAGGCCGGCTAGACCGCCGGCTGCTGCTGGGTGATGCAGTGGATGCCGCCACCCCGGGCGAACAGTGGGCGCGCGTCCACCCCCACGACCTTCCGGCCCGGATAGGCGTCGGTGAGAATCCCCAGTGCCCGTGCGTCGTTCGCGTCGCCGAAGGTGCAGGCGATCACTCCGCCGTTGACCACCAGATGGTTGATGTAGGAGTAGTCGACCGGGCCGTCCTCGTCGTTCAGCGTGACCGGAGCCGGGACGCGGAGGACCTCGAAGCGTTCGCCCCGCGCGTCCACCGCGGTCTCCAGCACCGCCACGATCTCCGCCGTCACCGCGAAGTCCGGGTGCGACCGGTCCTGCTGGTCGTGGACCAGGACGACACCCGGTGACGGGATGGTCGCGACGATGTCGACGTGGCCTCGGGTGCCGAACTCGTCGTAGTCGCGCGTGAGCCCGCGTGGGAGCCAGATCACCTGCGTTGCACCGATCGTGCGGGCCAGCTCGGCCTCGACGGATTCCTTGGTGGCAGTGGGGTTTCGGCCCGCGTCGAGCTGGACGGTCTCAGTCACCAGCACGGTGCCGAGGCCGTCCACGTGGATGCCGCCGCCCTCATTGACCAGGGGTGAGTCCAGCACGGGTGCACCGGCGAGCCCGGCGACGAGGGCGCCCACTTTCGCGTCGTCCGCCCACGAGGCCCAGGGTTGCGCACCCCAGCCGTTGAAGACCCAGTCCACCGCGCCGAGCAGGCCGTCGGCCCCGATCACGAAGGTCGGGCCGATGTCGCGCATCCACGCGTCGTCGAGCGCTGACTCGTGAATGGTGATGTCGCCGTGGAGCATTCGGCGCGCGAGGTCCACATCTGTCGGCGTCACCACGATCGACACGGGCTCGAAGGCGGCGGTCGCATTCGCGACGGCAGCCCAGGTCTCCCGGGCCTCGCGCACCTCCGCTTCGGTGTCACCGAGCGTGTACCCCGCACTCGGCCAGGCCATCCACGTGCGTTCGTGGCGAGCCGTCTCCGCGGGCATGACCCACGCGACGGGACCCGCCTGCGACTGGCTCAACGCTGGTGCTCGGCGGCGACCGGCGCGGTGAGGGCGGCGTACGACTCGGGACGGCGGGTGGCCAGGAACGGGAACAGGTCGAGCCAGTCCTGCCGCTGGGCGAGGTCGAGGTCGGCGACGATCACGGCCGCCTCGTCGCGGGGAGCCCTGGCCAGCACCCTGCCGTACGGGTCCACGATGAACGACGACCCGTAGAACGTGATCAGCCCCTCTGTGCCATAGCGGTTCGGCACGACGATGAACAGGCCGTTGGCGATCGCGTGGCCGGTGATCACGCCCTCCCACAGCGGTTGGGTGTCGAAGTCGGGGTGGTCGGGTTCGCTCCCGATCGCGGTGGGATAGCACAGCACCTGGGCGCCGCCGAGGGAGTACAGCCGGGCGACCTCGGGGAACCACTCGTCCCAGCAGGTCGGCAACCCGACCTTGAGGCCGGGATCGGCGAGCTCCACCACCGGGTACGCGGCGTCCGGGGGGCCGGGGCGGAAGTACTTGTCCTCGTAGTACCCCGCGGTCACCGGGATGTGCATCTTGCGGGTCTGCGCCACGACCTCACCGTCCGGCGCCACGATGACAGCGCAGTTGAAACCGAGTCCGTCGGCCGGTCCCTGCACCGGGTCCGCCAGCTCGTACAGCGACGCGTGGACGTGCACCCCGAAGTCGGCTGCCGCCTGACGCGCGAACCCGACGGTCGGACCGTCGGCCAGGCTCTCGGCCAGGTCCGAGGGAGTCCCCTCGGGTAGTGCGTCGGCCGGGTAGCGCGACAGGGTCAGCTCGGGCAGGAACACGATCCGTGCTCCCTGCTCGGCCGCCAGCCGTACTCCCTCACGGAGCGTGGCGACGAGCCGGTCGCCGTCCTCGTCCCAGGCGTGCTGCACCAGACCGACGCGCACCGGGGCCTGCGTCGGCTCGTGCACGCGGGCGGGGGAGACGGGGGGCTCGAGGGCCGTGATCAGACGCATGGCGGCAACGTACCGACGAGTCCTCCCCCGCAGGTACTGACGCTCGGTAACCTACTTTCGGTAAGTTCTGGGTCTTGACGTGGTCCACCGGCTGGAGGGCTGGTTCCACCGGGCCGGGTAGCCGGCCGTGGTCGAGGGGCCGGCAGCTCCCCGGACGGCCCGTGGCACACTCGCGCCGTGCGGGTGAGCCAGTTCTGGATGCTGATGGACGAGGAGTTCGGAGCGCGGTCGTCCTCGATCGCCCAGGACCAGGTTCTCGGCTCTCTCGGCCAGCGCACGGCGCTGGAGGCCTTGGATCACGGGGAGTCTCCGCGGTCCGTGTGGCAGGCGTTGTGTCGCGCCATGGACGTCCCCGAGGACCGGTGGCTCGGGCGGGATCGACGGCCTCCGCGGTGACCGGGTCGTGGTCGTCGCCGCGCGGCTTTCGGGGGCATCCGGTAGGTTACGACCGGATAACGACGCAGAGGAGCCACTATGTCCGAATCGCGGTCCACTGACCTCCCGGACGCATCGGTGGCCCTGAGCCGCCGCACGCTGATCGGCCTCGGCGCGGCAAGCGCGATCGCCGGCACCGTCGCCACCTCGAGCACGTCTGCCCAGGCCCGACCCACTGACGCCTCGATCGCAGGAGGTGCCCCCGCGGCCGCCGGCGTTCGCGCGATCAGCATGGCGATGCACGTCCACGGCTCGTTCAGCGAGGGCAAGGGCAGCATGCAGAACCACCTCCACCAGGCCGAGAAGCTCGGGGTCGACGTGATCTGGTGGACCGACCACGACTTCCGGATCATGGCGAGCGGATATCGGACGAGCCTGGCCTTCGACGGTCTGCAGGAGTCCGAGGCGGGCCTCGACTGGGACTGGCACCAGGACAACGACGGCGCGGTCCGGTCGCCCGTCGCCAGCTTCGTCACCGACCCCCACACGCCCAGCGAGCCCGGACGGGCCCTCCGGATGAGCGTCAGCGGCCCCGATACCAGCTGGGGCGAGGCGCGCTGGACCGGGCAGGCCCAGAACCACACCTACACCACCAGCCTGGCCCAGACCGTGTTGTCGCTGGACGTCTACCCCCAGACGGTCGGAGACGACGCGCAGCTCTTCCTGGAGGTCCGGTCCTCGATCCGGCCCGCAACCAGCGGTCGGCCCGCCGGGCGGTACTCGATGCAGTACCGCGTCGGTGGCCGCACCGGCCACTGGACCGAGGGCGACGGCCTGGCCGGTGTCATCGGTCTCTCCGCGGCCCCGGGGGCCTGGACCCGGGTCAGCTTGGACCTGCAGGCCGACGTGGAGGCGTTGTGGCCCGACCTGGTCTCCGGGGATGCCGGGCTGTGTCAGATCTCGGTGGGTGTTCGGGCTCGACGCGGCGCGACGGCCGCCGGGCTGGTGGACCGGCTCCGCTTCGAGCGCGGCGGCCGCGGCAGCAGTGATGCGGCGCTCCGGCTGCGGCAGCAGGTGATGAACCAGTACGCCGCGAAGTACCCGTCCGTTCGCCAGCACCCGGGCAGCGAACTGTCGATGGTGCGGCACATGAACACGTTCGGGTCCAACCTTCGACTGCCCGACTACGGCCCCGGCCGCCCCCGGCAGGACACCAGCCTCAAGGCCGCCCAGGAGATGGTGCGGTTCGTCCAGGCCAACGGGTGCATCGTCCAGCTCAACCACCCCCTCGCCTACTCGCGCACCGCCGAGGAGCTCGCGATCGAGCTGATCGACACCGACGCGATGGGGGCCGACGCGATCGAGATCGGGGGGCGGGGCAGCTCTGACGCCCAGTCCGCCGCGTTCGACGCCGCGGCGCGCAACAGCGTCTTCGTCACCGCGACCGGCACCAACGACGACCACAACGGCATCGACTGGTTGACCGGTCAGCGCTGGGTCACCTCGGTCTGGGCCAGGTCGACCGACGAGCAGGACCTGTTCACCGCGATCCGGGGCGGCCGGGCGTGGTTCTGGGACCCGGCGTACTGGCGCGGTGAGATGGAGATCACCGTTGACGGAGTCGGGCTGATGGGTTCGGTGCGCATCACGGCGGACACCTTCGTCGAGGTGCGGTACACCGGGTCTGCCCCGCCCTCCGGAGGGTCGATCGTGGCCGTGACCGGGGTCGTGGACAACGCCGGGTCGCGGTCGCCCACCGGTGGCACGACGCGCCGCACGGTGACCTGGTCCAGCGGTGGGGCCGTGGTCGGTGTGGACACCGGTGTCGCGGTCGGATCGTTCGTGCGGTTCGAGATCCGTGGCTCAGGCGGTGCGCTGGTCGGGTTCTCCAACCCCGTCTGGCTGCTGCGGCGCACGCCCAAGGGCGGCGTACCCGCACTGCGTCAGTCCATCTGACCTGATTTGTAGAACCCGCTGGCGGACTCGGGCGGCGGGCGTGGAGCCCGGACTCGAAGGACACCGGCAGGCAGCGTGTCGTGCGCGGCGCGGGCAGAAACCAGTCGCCCTGGGTCGAGGGTCGCCGATAACGTTGTCGACCGTGCCCGACTCCGAGGACGTCCTGCTGACCGCGCAGGGGCTGACCAAGACCTTCGGCGGTTTCACTGCCGTCGACGGTGTGGACTTCTCGGTGCGGCGTGGTGAGGCCTTCGGCTTCCTCGGGCCCAACGGGGCCGGCAAGTCCTCCACCATGCGGATGGTCGGCTGCGTGTCGCCGGTCAGCGGTGGCGAGCTGCGACTGTTCGGGCAGGACCCGTCGACTCACGGTCCCCAGATCCGCGCTCGCCTCGGCGTGATCCCGCAGAAGGACACCCTCGACGAGGAGCTCACGGTCGAGGAGAACATCTGGATCTATGGCCGCTACTTCGGGCTCTCGCGTCGTCAGGTCAAGGAACGGGCGGTCGAGCTGCTCGACTTCGCCCAGCTGACCGAGCGAGCCAAGGACAAGGTCGAACCCCTCTCCGGAGGGATGAAGCGACGCCTGACGATCGCCCGCTCGCTCATCAACAACCCCGAGATCCTGCTGCTTGACGAGCCGACCACAGGTCTGGACCCACAGGCCCGACATGTGCTGTGGGACAGGCTGTTCCGGCTCAAGCGCCAAGGCGTGACGCTGGTGCTGACCACTCACTACATGGACGAGGCGGAGCAGCTCTGCGATCGGCTGGTCGTCATGGACCACGGGCGGATCGTCGCCGAGGGGTCGCCGCGCCAGCTGATCGACGAGTACTCCACCCGCGAGGTCCTCGAGCTGCGCTTCGACGACGACGACCACCAACGCTACGCCGACCAGGTCGCGGGGGTGGGTGAGCGGATCGAGGTGCTGCCCGACCGCCTGCTGGTCTATGCCAACGACGGTGACGCGGCTTCGGCCACGGTCCATGCCCGCGGGGTCCATCCCCTGTCCGCACTGGTCCGCCGGTCCACCCTGGAGGACGTCTTCCTCCACCTCACCGGTCGGACGTTGATCGACTGATGGAGATCTCGTGAACGCCGGATCTGCCTCGCACACAGGGGCTTCGGAGGCCTACGGTCCACTGTTGGCCTCGCGGGGGGAGCGGGGGCCCCGGGCTCCGCTCACCCTCGGTGAACGGCTCGGAGCCGTGATGGGCATGCATGCGACCGTCTACAAGAACGTCTGGCGCGGCAGCCTCATCAACCGGTTCCTGTCGCCGCTGTTGTTCCTGCTGGCGATGGGCCTGGGTCTCGGGTCGCTCGTCGACCGTTCGGCGGGCGGGGTCGGCGGTGTTCCCTATCTGCAGTTCGTCGTCCCGGCCATCGTCGCGGTCCAGACGATGTGGGTCGCGGTCAACGAGTCGACATACATGGTGCTGGGCTACATCCGCTGGAACATGGGCTATCACGCGATGCTCGCGACTCCGCTCGGCGTGCGCGACGTCCTCGCCGGCCACCTGCTGGTGGTCGCCGGCCACATCACCGTCGCGACCTCGATCTTCATGGCCGTCGCCACGTTGTTCGGCGGCTTCTCCTCGTGGTTCGCCCTGCTGTGCCTGCCCATCGCACTGCTCACGGGGATGGCGTTCACCGTGCCGATCTTCGCGTTCACCGCGACCCAGGACGGGGACAACGGGTTCAACATCCTGTTCCGGTGGGTCGTCACGCCGTTGATGCTGTTCTCCGGCACGTTCTTCCCGGTCGACCAGCTGCCGGCTTGGATGCAGCCGGTGGCCTGGTTCACTCCGCTGTGGCACGGGGTCGAGCCGTGCCGGATGGTCGCGACGGGCGCGATCCAGTGGTTGCCGCTGTGGGGACACCTCGCCGTGCTCGGCTTGTACATCGGGGTGGGGTGGGTGATCGCCGTGCGCACCTTCACCCGGAGGCTGGTGCCGTGAGCACCACCACCGCACCTGCGACGTCCCGCGCCTCACGGGTCGCACGGCTGCTGCCGATGCCCGCGGGTGCCGGCCTGGCCCGGATGCTGGTCGAGCGCAACATGATCGCGTTCCGCCACGGCTGGATCGCGTTGGTCACCGGCTTCGCCGAGCCTGTGTTCTACCTGTTCTCCCTCGGGGTCGGGATCGGTGGTCTCGTGCGGACCGTGACGACCGACTCGGGCGCCCAGGTGCCGTACGCGGTGTTCGTCGCGCCTGCTCTCCTCGCTTCCTCGGCGATGAACGGCGCGGTGATGGACTCCACGTTCAACGTGTTCTTCAAGCTGCGCTACGCCAAGCTCTATGACGCGGTGCTGTCCACGCCGATGGGTCCGCGCGACATCGCGATCGGCGAGATCTCGTGGTCGCTCATGCGGGGTGCCGCGTACTCGGCGGCGTTCCTGGTGGTCGCCTGGCTGGCCGGCGCGGTCAGCTCGTGGTGGGCGCTGCTCGCGCTGCCCGCCGCGGTCTTCATCGGGTTCGCGTTCTCCGCGATCGGCATGTTCGCCACCACGTTCATGCGCTCGTGGGTCGACTTCGACTACATCACGCTCGCGATCCAGCCGATGTTCCTCTTCTCGGCCACCTTCTTCCCCCTGTCGACCTATCCCGGTGTCGTGCAAGGGCTGGTCCAGGCCACACCGCTCTACCACGGAGTGGCACTCGAGCGCGCACTGATGCTCGGTGAGGTCGAACCCGGGGTCCTGGTCCACCTGGCCTACCTGCTGGCGCTCGGAGTGGTGGGCGTCGTCGGTGCCTCCCGCAGGCTGGAGCGACTGCTCCTGTCCTGAGAACGTCCCATTCCGGCCCTGGTGACCCGACCGACCAGTTCTGTTGAGCGGTAAACTGCTTTCCCATGATGCCTCAGCGGATCGCGCCCGGCCCGGGCCAGGAGTCGGTGTGGGACTATCCACGACCGCCCCGGCTCGAGGAGTACTCCGGTCGTCTGGAGGTGGTGCTGGGCGGCGTGACCATCGCCGACACCGACCGCGCCGACGGCCCCGCATACCGCGTCCTGGAGACCAGCCACCCACCGACCTACTATCTCCCTCGCGAGGCCTTCAGCACCCGCTCGCTGGTCCCCACCTATGGCGGCTCGATGTGTGAGTGGAAGGGCCACGCGGTGTACTCCGACCTGGTCGGTGGTGGCCGGGTCGCGTCCCAGTCCGCCTGGTCCTATCCCGACCCGAGCCCCACCTTCGCTGCCCTGGCAGGCCACTACGCGCTGTACCCGGGCCGGGTGGACGCCTGCTTCGTGGACGGCGAGCCGGTGATGGCCCAGCCGGGTGGCTTCTACGGCGGGTGGATCACCTCCACGGTCGTCGGGCCGTTCAAGGGCAGCCCCGGCACCCGGGGCTGGTAGGCGGTCGTGGCAGCGGCTCGGTCGGTGCCGTCCGACCCGCGGGTCCAGGTGGCGACCTTCGCCGAGCTCGCCGCAGACACGGCGTACCGGCTGTGGGAGCTGCGCAGCAAGGTGTTCGTCGTCGAGCAGGCGTGCGTCTATCTCGACCTCGACGGGCGCGACCTCGAACCCGGCACGTGGCACCTGTGGGTCGACGGTGTCGACCCCGTGGAGGGTATGGAGGGTATGGAGGGTATGGAGGGCATGGACGGCATGGAGGACGTTCTCGGTCCGAGCCTGCCGGTGCCGGTGGCGACCCTTCGGGTCCTGGCCGACGACGGCGTCCGGCGGATCGGGCGGGTGGCGACGGCGTTGGCCCACCGCGGGCAGGGGCTGGGTGCCGCGTTGGTGTCCGCAGCGCTCGAGATCGTCGGTGACCAGGAGCTTGTCTTGGATGCCCAGTCCCACCTGACGGACTGGTATGTGCGGTTCGGCTTCGTCGCTGACGGGCCGGAGTTCCTCGATGACGGCATCCTCCACACGCCGATGCGGCGTGTCGTGGCAACATCTCCCTGAGATCGAACACTTGTTCGGTAGGTTCGTCCACAGGCGGCGGACCGACCGCTCTCTGTCCACAGGCCATGGCCGGGGTGGCGACGGCTGTCGGTGCCGGCTCCTAGCGTCTGACCCAACACAACGCAGGACTCGAACAGGAGAACTTCAGTGGCGGGTCGAAGGCAGGCGCGACCGGACCGAGCGATGAAAGCAGGTGTGACCATGGCAGAGCCCAAGGGCGCGGACAAGGACCAGAGACTGACACTGGCCCTGGCGCAGGCGGAGAAGCAGTTCGGCAAGGGCGCGGTCATGCGCCTCGGGGACGATGTCCGTCCCCCCATCGACGTCATCCCGACGGGCTCCATCGCCCTGGACGTCGCCCTCGGCATCGGGGGTCTTCCCCGCGGTCGCGTGGTGGAGATCTATGGTCCGGAGAGCAGCGGCAAGACCACCGTCGCGCTGCACGCGGTGGCCAGCGCACAGAAGGCCGGCGGGATCGCAGCCTTCATCGACGCCGAGCACGCGCTCGACCCGGAGTACGCCAAGAAGCTCGGCGTCGACACCGATGCCCTGCTGGTCAGCCAGCCGGACACCGGCGAGCAGGCGTTGGAGATCGCGGACATGCTGATCCGGTCCGGTGCGATCGACGTCATCGTCATCGACTCGGTCGCGGCCCTGGTGCCGCGGGCCGAGATCGAGGGCGAGATGGGTGACAGCCACGTCGGCCTCCAGGCTCGGCTGATGTCCCAGGCGCTGCGCAAGATCACCGGCGCGCTCAACAACACCAACACGACTGCGATCTTCATCAACCAGCTCCGGGAGAAGATCGGGGTCATGTTCGGCTCGCCGGAGACCACCACGGGTGGCAAGGCGCTGAAGTTCTACGCCTCGGTCCGGCTCGACGTCCGACGCATCGAGACGCTCAAGGACGGCACCGACCCGGTCGGCAACCGGACCCGAGTCAAGGTCGTCAAGAACAAGGTCGCGCCGCCGTTCAAGCAGGCCGAGTTCGACATCCTCTACGGCCAGGGCATCTCTCGTGAGGGTGGGCTGATCGACATGGGCGTCGACCAGGGCTTCGTCCGCAAGGCCGGCGCCTGGTACACCTACGACGGCGACCAGCTGGGGCAGGGCAAGGAGAACGCTCGGGCGTTCCTCAAGGACAACCCCGACCTGGCCGACGAGATCGAGAAGCGGATCAAGGAGAAGCTCGGCATCGGGCCGCAGGTCGACAAGCCTGCGGTCGAGGTCGCCGAGGTGCCGGTCGACTTCTGACCGTTCACCTCACGAGCAACCGGACCGCTGAGCTGATGACCACCAGAGCTGATGACCACCAGAGCTGACGCCGCCAAGGCGGCCCTCGAGGCCACCTTGGCGGTGACTTCGGACGCCCCGGCGCGCAGGTCGCCACCGGGCACGGTGATATCCGCCGACCTCGGGCGGGAACCGACTGCACGCGGCGGTGAGCCGAACCCGCACGACATCGCGCGGCAGATCGTGCTCCGCCAGCTGTCGATGGCGCCACGGTCGCGGCACCAGCTGGCCACCAAGCTGCGACAGAAGGGGTGTGCCGACGATGTGGCGGCGGCCGTCCTGGACCGGATGACCGAGGTCGGCCTGATCGACGACGAGGCGTACGCCGAGATGCTGGTGCGCTCCAAGCAGGCCGGCCCGGGACTCGCCCGCCGCGCTCTCGCCCGTGAGCTGCGCTCCAAGGGGATCGATGACCACACCGCTCAGGGCGTGCTGGGGGCGGTGGACGGCGAGGAGGAGCGCGACCGGGCGTGGTGCCTGGTCACCAAACGGCTGCGGGCGATGCACGGCCTGGAGCCCACCGTGCAGACTCGGCGCCTGGCCGCGATGCTGGCCCGCAAGGGTTACTCGACCGAGGTGGCGCTGACGGTGATCCGCGAGGCGATGGTCGACGCGCCCGAGCACCAGCGCGACTGACGCACATTTCGCGAGACCCCCTGGTAACGCGTCGGCAATGTGATCTGACTAGGGTCGGCACGTGACGGAGATGTTCGCGGACTACCAGCTCGGTGCGGCGTGGGACGAGATGCTCTCTCTGGAGGGAGAACCCCGGCAGTCCTACCGCGCCGTGCACCACACGCTGCGCTCGATGCGGCCCGAGCAGCTCAAGGAACGGGCTGAGTCGCTGGCCCGGATCTACCTGGACCAGGGCGTCACGTTCGACCACGCGGGCGAGGAACGACCGTTCCCGCTCGATGCCGTGCCACGGGTCATCTCGGCCGAGGAATGGGCGCCCGTCGAGGCCGGGGTGGTCCAACGGGTGCGGGTGCTGGAGGCACTGCTGGACGACGTGTACGGCAGCAGCGGGCAGCCGCGGGCCGTGCGGGACGGCAAGATCCCGTTCGAGCTGATCGCCTCGTCGTCGCACTTCCACCGTGCGGTCGCCGGCATCCGTCCCGCGAACGGTGTGCGAGTGCACGTCGCGGGGGTCGACCTGATCCGCGACGAGAACGGCGTCTTCCGGGTGCTCGAGGACAACGTCCGTGTCCCGTCCGGCGTGTCCTACGTCATGGCGAACCGGCGAGCGATGACCAACGTCTTCCCGGAGTCGTTCTCTTCGTTGCCGATCCGCCCCGTACACGAGTACCCGCTCATGCTGCTGAACGCCCTGCGCGCGGCGGCGCCCGACAGCAACCCCGACCCGACCGTGGTGGTGTTGACCCCCGGCGTCTACAACAGCGCCTACTTCGAGCACACCCTGCTGGCGCGCTCGATGGGGGTCGAGCTGGTGGAGGGTCGCGACCTGACCTGTTCCGGCGGGGTGGTCCGTATGCACACCACCCAGGGTGAGCAGCAGGTCGACGTGATCTATCGGCGGGTCGACGACGAGTTCCTCGACCCGGTGCACTTCCGCGGCGACTCGATGCTCGGCTGTGCGGGACTGGTCACCGCGCTGCGGGCCGGTCACGTCGGCGTCGCGAACGCCATCGGCAACGGGGTCGCGGACGACAAGCTGATCTACAGCTACATCCCCGAGCTGGTGCGCTACTACCTCGACGAGGAGCCGATCCTGCCCAACGTCGACACCTACCGGTGCAATGAGCCCGCCGCCCTGGCGATGGTGCTGGACCACCTCGACGAGATGGTGGTCAAGCCGGTCGACGGTTCGGGCGGCAAGGGCCTGGTGATCGGCCCCAAGGCAGACGGCCCGACGCTGGACCGGTTGCGCGAAGCGCTGGTTGCCGACCCGCGGGCTTGGATCGCCCAGCCTGTGGTCCAGCTCTCGACGGTCCCCACGCTGATCGACGGCTCGCTGCGCCCGCGCCATGTCGACCTGCGGCCGTTCTCGGTCAACGACGGGGACACCATCCGGGTCATCCCCGGCGGACTGACCCGGGTCGCGCTGCCCGAGGGTCAGCTGATCGTGAACTCCAGCCAGGGGGGCGGGTCCAAGGACACCTGGGTTCTGAGCGACCGGGCTCAGCGGCGAGCCGAGGCGCGCCGCGAAGCCATCGCGACGTCCCGCGCGATCGCCATGGGTGCGGTGGCCAGCGCGCCGCCGGTGGACTTCAGCTCCCAGCAGCAGCAGCAACAGCAGCAGCAGCAGCAACGAAATCAGCAACAGCACCAGCAACACCCACCGCAACCGAGCGCGCAGCGCCACGACGAGCAGGCACAGACCGCCTCCAGCTCGGCTCCTCAGGCCCCGGACCTGCACGGCCAGTCGGCTCCGAGCTCGGCTCCGCAAGCCCAGGGCGGTGCTCGATGCTGAGCCGGATCGCCGAGTCGCTGTTCTGGATCGGCAGGTACGTCGAGCGGGCCGACGGCACCGCTCGGATCGTCGATGTGATGCGCCTGCAGACGCTGGAGGAGATGGGGCCCAGCGAGGAGAGCGCGGCCGGCGTCGTGCTGTCGGTGATCATGGGCCAGGAGGTCGGGCCCGAGCCGGTGGGCTTTCCCGACGTGGTGAAGCGGCTGGTCTTCGACGCCGACGAACCGGGAGCGATCGCCTCCTCCTGGCGGGATGCCCGCGAGAACGCGCGCCGCGCCCGGGAGACGCTGTCCACCGAGCTGTGGGAGGTCATCAACGCTTCCTGGCACCGCTGGCGCGACATGTCCAAGATCCCGGTCAGCGCGCACCACCTGTCGTGGGTGCGCGAACGTGCCGCGCTGGTCAACGGCATCGCCGACTCGACGATGAGCCACGACCAGGCGTGGGACTTCCTGGTCCTGGGTCGATGCCTGGAACGGGCTGACATGACCGCCCGGATCGTGGCCACCGGCGCGCTGCCCCAGGTCGGCACGGAGTGGTCGACGGTGCTGCAGACCTGCGGGGCGCAACAGGCCTACCTGCGGACCAACCGCGGGATGGTCACCGACGACCGCGCGGCCGGCTTCCTGGTGCTCGACCGGCAGTTCCCACGGTCGGTGCTGTTCGCCCTGCGTGAGGCCGAGGCCCGGCTCGCCGCGATCGACCCGGCCAGCGAGCGGATCGGCATCCCCGACGAGGCGCGACGCCGGCTCGGCCGGATCCGCACCTCGTTGGAGTACCGCGAGGTCGACCGCGTGATACGCGAGCTGCCCGAGCAGATGGAGCGGGTCCAGCAGACCGTCACCGAGGCCAGCGACGCGATCGCCCAGCGCTACTTCCCGTCCGGGCACCAGACGATGTGGACCGAGGAGCTCCTCTGATGCAGACCCGCCGTCACCGGATCAGGCATGTCACCACGATGGCCTACGCGAAGGCCGTCACCGCCTCGCAGAACGAGCTGCGGATGGCGCCGCTCACCGAGACCGGCCAGCTCACCCTGGAGAACCGGCTCCGGGTCAAGCCGATGACCTGGAGCTATCTGTACCGCGACTACTGGGGTTCGCAGGTCACCGTCATGGAAGCGCTGAGCGAGCACAAGACCTTGGAGATCGAGGCGCAGAGCACCGTCGAGCGGTCGGTCGCAGGCGACCTTGCCTCCATCGAGGGCGGCGACTGGACCGGCATCCGTTCCGGGGCCGCCCGCGACCTGAACTTCGAGTGGCTCGCGCCGACCGCTCGCACCACGCCCGGGCAGGAGGTGCTCGAGCTCGCCGAGCGCGAGTCCTCCGGCCTCGCGCCGGCGCTTGCCGCCGACCGCATCCTGTCCAGCATCGGTGAGGCGATGACCTACGAACCGGGTGTCACCGCCGTGCACTCCAGCGCCGAGGAGGCGTGGGCCGAACGTCGCGGCGTCTGCCAGGACTTCGTGCACGTCGCGCTCGGTGCGCTGCGCTCGCTCGGGATGCCCGCGCGTTATGTCTCGGGTTACCTCGCGCCCAAGCAGGACAGCGACATCGGGGAGACCTCCACCGGTGAGAGCCACGCGTGGCTGGAGTGGTGGGACGGCACCTGGCACGCGGCCGACCCGACCAACGGGGTGCCGGTCGGCGTCGACCACGTCCTGGTGGCCCGCGGCCGCGACTACGGGGACGTGCCCCCGGTCAAGGGTGTGTACTCCAGCCCCGGCAGCTCCACTCTCAAGGTCGAGGTGAGCTTCACCCGGCTGTCCTGAAGGCCCCGCCCTTCACTGCGTGTGGGAGGGCGTCTGTCACCGGCGCGGTGCTCGCCCCGTCCGGCAACCCGGTCGGGCTGCCGACCAGCACGCGTTGGGGGGGCCGCAGCACGACCGTGACCGGGCTCGCGCCGGACCGCGCCGACGGACCCGTACGCTGGTCGGTGCGATGACCAGCCAGAAGACCTATGACGTCCGCACCCACGGGTGCCAGATGAACGTGCACGACTCCGAGCGGCTCGCCGGGCTGCTCGAGTCGGCCGGGTACGTCGACTGGAAGGGCATCTCGGCCGTCGAACGGCCCGAGGCTGCCGACGTGGTCGTGTTCAACACGTGCGCGGTCCGGGAGAACGCCGACAACAAGCTGTACGGCAACCTCGGGCAGCTGCGCCCGGTGAAGACCCGCAACCCCGAGATGCAGATCGCGGTCGGCGGGTGCATGGCCCAGAAGGACCGGGCCACGATCGTGGACCGCGCGCCGTGGGTCGACGTCGTGTTCGGCACCAACAACATCGGGTCGCTGCCGGCCCTGCTCGACCGCGCGCGCCACAACCAGCGGGCCGAGGTCGAGATCCTCGAGAGCCTCGAGGTCTTCCCGTCGACCCTGCCGACCCGCCGCGACTCCGCCTATGCCGGCTGGGTGTCGATCTCGGTGGGGTGCAACAACACCTGCACGTTCTGCATCGTCCCGAGCCTGCGCGGCAAGGAGGCCGACCGGCGCCCCGGCGACGTGCTCGCCGAGATCCGCGCTCTCGTCGACCAGGGCGTCATCGAGATCACCCTGCTCGGACAGAACGTCAACACCTATGGCGTCGAGTTCGGCGACCGCGAGGCGTTCGGCAAGCTGCTGCGCGCGTGCGGCGAGGTCGACGGGCTGGAGCGGGTGCGCTTCACCAGCCCCCACCCCGCGGCCTTCACCGACGACGTCATCACCGCGATGGCCGAGACCGCGAACGTCATGCCGAGCCTGCACATGCCGCTCCAGTCCGGCTCGGACCGGGTGCTGAAGGCGATGCGCCGGTCCTATCGCAGCGACCGCTATCTCGGCATCCTGGACCGCGTCCGCGAGCAGATCCCGGACGCCGCGATCACGACGGACCTCATTGTCGGCTTCCCCGGTGAGACCGAGGAGGACTTCGCCCAGACCCTGCAGGTCGTCCGCGCGTCGCGGTTCGCCAGCGCCTTCACGTTCCAGTACTCCATCCGCGCCGGCACCCCCGCGGCCACCATGGCCGACCAGGTGCCCAAGGTCGTCGTCCAGGAGCGGTACGACCGGCTGATCGCCCTCCAGGAGGAGGTGTCGTGGGCCGGCAACCGGGTGGTGGAGGGTCATGAGGTCGAGGTCCTGGTCGCCACCGGTGAGGGGCGCAAGGACGCCGAGACCCATCGATTGTCCGGCCGCGCCCGCGACAACCGGCTGGTTCACTTCGCCGTCCCCGAAGGCGGCGAGCGACCGCGCCCGGGTGACCTGGCGACCGTCGGTGTGACCTACGGCGCACCACACCACCTGGTGGCCGACGCGGCGCTCTCCGGAGGTCCGTATGGCGTGCGTCGCAGCGCGGGCGGCGACGCCTGGGCCGCGCTGCAGGACGCCCCGGTCCCCGGGAAGCCCGCGGTGTCGCTCGGCCTGCCGAGCGTCGGTCGGCCGGCGCCGGTCGCCGCTCCCGCCTGCCGCTGACGCCACCATGCCCGCCCCTGCGTATGTCCGCCCGTCCGCCGCGCCCGCGGTTCGAGGTGAGCCCGCGGGCAACGGGCGGCGGGTTCACCTCGAACCGAGTGGGCTGATTGACTGGACCCCATGGCCGTTCGTCCCGTCGTCATCACCGGTGAGCCAGTGCTCCACCGTCTGGCTCAGCGCGTCGAGGCGTTCGACGAGGAGCTGCGCGCCCTCGTCGCCGACATGTTCGAGACCATGGACGAGGCGCACGGCGTCGGCCTGGCCGGGCCGCAGATCGGGGTCGCGCTGAGGCTGTTCACCTATGACATGGCCAACGACGACGGGGTCCCGAGCCGGGGGGTGGTGGTGAACCCGATCCTCACGGTCGGCAAGGTCTCCACCGACCGACCCGACCCCGACACCGAGTCCGAGGGGTGCCTGTCCGTGCCGGGGGAGAGCTTCCCGCTGAAGCGGGCCGAGCAGGTCCGCGTGCAGGGTTTCGACGCCGGCGGCAACGCGCTCGACTTCGAGGCGACGGGGTGGTTCGCCCGGTGCATGCAGCACGAGTTCGACCACCTCAACGGCAAGCTGTACGTCGACCGGCTGGACGACCGCTGGGCCAGGAAGGCACGCAAGGCGATCAGAGCCAGCGGTTGGGGTGCGCCGGGCCACAGCTGGATGCCGGGCGTGGACCCCGACCCGTTCGGCCATGACGGCGAGGACGATGAACGCGACGAGCACCTCGTCTGAGCCCGAGGACGATCTGGGGCTCCCGCTGGTCATCGCCGTCGTCGGGCCGACCGCCACGGGCAAGTCCGACCTCGCCCTGGCACTGGCTGAGGAGCTCGAAGGCGAGTGCGTGAACGCCGACGCCATGCAGCTGTATCGCGGCATGGACATCGGCACGGCAAAGCTGCCGGTGGCCGAGCGCCGTGGGATCCCCCACCACCAGCTCGATGTCCTGGCCCCGGTCGACGAGGCCAGCGTCGCGGCCTACCAGCGGGCCGCTCGCGCCGACATCCGCGCCATTCGGGCGCGGGGTCACCACCCTGTCCTGGTGGGGGGCTCCGGTCTGTACGTCCGCGCTGCGCTGGACCGCCTCGAGATCCCCCCGACCGACCCCGTCGTGCGAGGCCGTCTCGAGCGCGAGGCGGAGTCCGACGGCCTGCCCCGCCTCTTCGCGCGCCTCCAGGATGCGGATCCCGTTGCTGCAGAGGCGATCCTGCCGAGCAACTCCCGCCGAGTCGTCCGCGCCCTCGAGGTCATCGAGCTCACCGGTCGCCCGTTCTCGGCGACCCTGCCGAGCCGCGAGCTGCTGACGCCGACGGTCATCATCGGGCTCCGACTGGCTCGCGACACCCTGGACGGACGGATCGAGCGCCGCGTCACACGGATGTGGGCGAACGGGCTGCTCGACGAGGTGCGCGACCTCCTGCCAGTTGGGCTCCGCGAGGGCCGCACGGCCTCCCACGCCCTCGGCTACGCCCAAGCACTGGCCGTGCTCGACGGCACGAGCACCTCGGCTCAGGCCCAGCAGGACACGGCGGCCGCGACCCGCCGGTTGGCCCGGCGCCAGGAGTCGTGGTTCCGCCCCGACCCGCGCATCCACTGGTTCGAGGCGACCACCGACGACCTCGCGTCGAGGGCGGTGGACGTGGTGCGGGCCGCGATCAGCGACAATGGCGCACATGGCTGACGCACACCCCTTCACCAAGGGGCACGGCACCGAGAACGACTTCGTGCTGCTCCCCGACCCCGAGGGCGAGCTCGACCTGTTGCCCAGCCAGATCGCCCTGGTCGCCGACCGGCGGGCCGGACTGGGCGGTGACGGGGTCATCCGCGTGGTCCCGACCGCCGCGGCCGGCTTCCCCGAGGTGATGGCCCAGGCCAGCCAGGCGAAATGGTTCATGGACTACCACAACGCCGACGGCTCCGAGTCCGAGATGTGTGGCAACGGCACGCGGGTCTTCGCGGCCTACCTCCGTCGGGAGGGGCTGGAGACCGAGGACGTGTTCTCGATCGCCACCCGCTCCGGCGTCAAGGTGGTCCGGTTCGAGGGCGACCTCATCGCGGTCAACCTCGGCGGCTGGCGGCTGACCCAGCCCGTGGTGGCCGGCGAGCAGGGTTCGGACTCCCTGGTTCACGTCCCGCGGATGGATCCCCTGCCCGCCCTGAGCCTCGACCTCGGCAACCCCCACACCGTCGTCGCCCTTCCGGAGTCGGTCGACCTCGACCGCCTCGACCTCACCCAGCCGCCCGCGGTCAACCCGGTGCCGACCGAGGGCACCAACGTCGAGTTCGTCCAGGTGCTCTCGCCCGGTCACATCCGGATGCGGGTCCACGAACGAGGCGTCGGCGAGACCCGCTCGTGCGGTACCGGCGCGTGCGCCGCTGCGCTCGCCACCAGGTACTGGTCCGGTGGCCACATCGACCAGTGGCGGGTGGACGTGCCCGGCGGTCAGCTGCACGTTCGTGTCCTCGGTGGAAAGTCCACCGAGGGCGAGGTCGAGCTGGCCGGCCCGGCGGTCCTCGTCGCCGACGGCACGACCACGCTGATCTGAGCCGATGGACCCGCGGGCCGATGACCGGGTCCAGCCGACTGCGGCGTACCTGCGCTGGCTCACCCTGACCGCGATGGCGTACGCCGTGTGCCACCACCTCGGCAGCCTTCCCGACGGTCTCGGCCCGGCTGGTGGGGGGACTCGGATCGTGGACTGGGTCGACCTGTTCACGCCGGCTGCCGTCCTGGTCCCGGCGGCCCTGACCCTCCGCGCGGCCGAGGCGAGCCCACGCGTCTGGGCGTGGTTCGGGTTCGGGTCGCTGGTCTACACCTTGGGCAAGGGCATCCACCTCTCGGCGAACTCGATCGGCAACGTCGTCCCGGGGGACACCGTCCACCTGTGGGACGAGGTGGTCGGCCACCTGCTCTGGTACGCCGGGGTCGCCGTCGTCGCCTCGACCCTCATCGCGTCGTTGCGCGGTCGGCCCCGCCCGCCGGCCCGGTGGGCGCCGGTGCCGGCACTCGCGGTCGGCGTCACGTGGGGAACGAACGCGATCGGCGGCGGCACGGCCCCGATGGCCCTGGCGGCCGCCGGGGTCGCGGTGGTCCTCGGCTGGCGGTGGCGCCGCGAGCTGGCCTGGCTGCTCCTGCCGGTCGGGGTCGCGGCGCTGGTCACGCTGGCCGTGGGCCTGGCCGTCGGTCCCTGACCTCCACTGCCGAGGGTGCGGTCGGGGGCCGCCAGCGCTACGTTCGGGTGATGGCTCTCCGGCGATCCGTAGCCCTGTCCGCGCTTCTCACTGGCGGTCTTGCCGCTGCGGTCGGGTTGCCGGCCACCGCGGCGCCACCTGGTGCGGCCGCCGCGCAAGGCCCCAAGGTCCCGGTGATGACCGGTGGCGGGGGAGCGGTGTCCTCGGTCGACCGCGATGCGACCCAGGCCGGGATCGACGTGCTGAGGGCAGGCGGCAACGCGGTCGACGCGGCGATCGCGACCGCGGGCGTCCTCGGCGTGGTCGAGCCCTACACCTCGGGCATCGGCGGCGGCGGGTTCTTCGTCTACTACAACGCGCGCACCGGGCAGGTGAAGACCATTGACGGACGCGAGGCGGCGCCGGCGAGCTTCACCCAGTCGGTCTTCCAGAACCCCGACGGCACCGAGATGAACTTCACCCACGTCGTCAACTCCGGGCTCTCCGTCGGTGTACCGGGCACGCCTGCGTTGTGGGACAAGGCGATCGACCTCTGGGGGTCGAAGTCGCTGTCGGAGGTGCTGAAGCCGGCGGAGGACATCGCCGACCGCGGCTTCATCGTCGACCAGAGCTTCTCGGAGCTGACTGCCGAGAACGAGACCCGGTTCGCGATGTTCCCCGAGACGGCGCGGGTCTTCCTGCGCAACGGCAAGGCGCCGGTCCCCGGCACGCGCGTGCGCAACCCCGACATCGCCAAGGCCTACCGCGAGATCCGGACCCACGGAGTCGGGTCGGTGTACTCCGGTGCGCTGGGGCACGCGATCGTGGCCGAGGCGCGAAACCCCAGCACCGCCCCCGGCGTGAGGGTGCCCCAGGGGCAGATCACCCGGGCCGACCTCAAGGCCTACACCTCACCCGTGCGCGAACCGGTGTCCGCCGACTTCCGCGGTCTGTCGGTGTACGGCATGGGCACGCCCAGCTCGGGCGGCATCGCCGTGGGAGAGATCCTCAACCTGATGGAGGCCTACGAGGCCAGGACCGGGAAGTCCGTCTCCGACCTCGGAGACGCCGACTACCTGCACTGGTTCTCGGAGGCGTCGGCCACCGCGTTCGCCGACCGCAACCGTTACGTCGGTGACGTCGCCAACGTTCCCACCGCCGAGCTCGTCTCCCAGGGCTTCGCCGACGAGCGCGCGTGCTCGTTCAAGCCCTACCGCGCCCAGCCGCGCCCGGTTCCGTTCGGAACCCCCGACGGGTCGTACACCGGTTGCGCGGCGGGCGGCGGGACCACCGGACTGCCGCACGACGGGCAGTCGACGACCAGTCTCAGCACCGCCGACAAGTGGGGCAACGTGGTCTCGTTCACCACGACGATCGAGCAGTACGGCGGCTCGGGGATCACCGTGCCCGGGTGGGGCTTCCTGCTCAACAACGAGCTCACCGACTTCAACTTCTCCCCGCTCACCGCGGGCGTCCCCGACCCGAACCTGCCGGCGGCCGGCAAGCGACCCCGCTCGTCGATGAGCCCGACCATCGTCCTCCAGGACGGCAAGCCGCTGCTGAGCGTGGGTAGCCCCGGCGGCGCCACGATCATCACGACCGTCGCGCAGATCCTGGCCGGTCACCTCGACCGGGGCCTGCCGCTGGTCGACGCGATCGCCGCGCCGCGTCTCTCCTCCCGCAACGGCACCGAGAGTGCCGAGCCCGCGATCCTCGACGGCTGGCTCGGGGACGCGCTGCGCAAGCGTGGACACACCCTCGCCCTGCAGGACCCGATCGGCAACGGTGTGGGCATCCGGATCGAGGGACCCGACGACATGACCGCGGCGGCGGAGACCACCCGCCGAGGCGGCGGCTCGGCGATGGTGGTCGACCCTCGGTGACCAGGCGGGGAGGACTGGTGCCGCCACAGTGACGGGCGGCCTGCCTGGTCCCGCAGCGGGATGCGACCTACCCCGAGGGTGCGGTGACCGACAGGACCCGGAATCCCTTGTCGCTCGCGTGCCGACCCACGGTGTACCCGTGGCCGGCGAGCTGATCGGCCAGCCACCGCTGCAGGCTGTCCGAGCCCAGGTTCTTCTGAACCACCAGATAGGCCACGCCGCCCGGCGCGAGACGGGGCAGCCAGGTGAGCAGCAGGGCGTGCAGCTCGGCCTTCCCCACCCGGATCGGGGGGTTGGACCAGATCAGGTCGAACCGCAGGTCAGGGGGCACGGCTCCGGGCAGCGAGGCGTGCAGCGCCAGGTCGAGCGAGGCACCGTTGGTGGCCGCCAGGTCCAGCGCCCGCTCGTTGACGTCGACGGCCCACACGGTTGCCTCGGGCGACAGCAGCGCGAGGGTGATCGCGATCGGGCCCCAGCCGCAGCCGAGGTCGAGGAAGGTGCCGCTCACCGGCGGAGCGGGAGCCTCGCGCAGCAGCACTGCCGTGCCGTGGTCGACCCGGTCGGAGGAGAAGATCCCTGATGCGGTCCGCAGGCTCACCCGGCGACCGGCGAGCATGACGTCCATGGTCCGCTGGTCGGCCGCGCTGGCCGGGGCGGCGGTGAAGTAGTGGTCCGGTCGCGCGCCTGAGTTCGGGTCGGTGCTCATCGCTGGACACGGTACCGGGAGCAAATGACTCGCCCGCGGCGTTGGTCTGATGAGACGCTAGGGGGAACATGACGAACCGAACCACCATCTTCAGCCAGCGCGCCGAGGCTCTCGACGCCACCGACGACCGCACCGACGCCAGACCCGACGACGAGCTCGACTACGACGGGGACCAGTACGACCGCCAGGATCGCGCGTCGCTGCGCCGGGTCGCGGGCCTGTCCACCGAGCTCGAGGACGTCACCGAGGTCGAGTACCGCCAGCTGCGCCTCGAGCGTGTCGTCCTGGCTGCGGTCTGGACCGAGGGCACCGCCCAGGACGCCGACAACTCGATGCGTGAGCTCGCGGCGCTCGCCGAGACCGCCGGCTCCGAGGTGCTGGCCGGTATCGTCCAGCGCCGTGCCCAGCCCGATACGAGCACCTACCTCGGCAAGGGCAAGGCCGAGGAGCTCCGCGACATCGTGATCGCCGAGGGTGCCGACACCGTGGTGTGCGACACCGAGCTGGCCCCGAGCCAGCGTCGTGCGCTCGAGGACGTCGTCAAGGTCAAGGTCATCGACCGCACCGCCCTGATCCTGGACATCTTCGCCCAGCACGCGAAGTCCAAGGAGGGTCGCGCGCAGGTCGAGCTGGCCCAGCTCGAGTACCTCCTCCCGCGTCTGCGCGGCTGGGGTGAGTCGATGTCGCGGCAGGCCGGTGGCCAGGCCGCCGGCGGCCAGGGCATGGGCTCACGTGGTCCCGGTGAGACCAAGATCGAGCTCGACCGGCGCCGGATCAACACCCGGATGGCCAAGCTGCGCCGCGAGATCAAGCTGATGAAGACCTCCCGCGACACCAAGCGCGCCAGCCGCAAGGCCCACCAGGTGCCCAGCGTCGCGATCGCCGGGTACACCAACGCCGGCAAGTCGACCCTGCTCAACCGCCTGACCGGGGCCGGGGTCCTCGTGCAGAACCAGCTGTTCGCGACCCTGGACCCCACCGTCCGCCGCGCGGAGACCGAGGACGGACGGCTGTACACCCTGGCGGACACCGTCGGGTTCGTCCGCCAGCTCCCGACCCAGCTCGTCGAGGCGTTCCGCTCGACGCTGGAGGAGGTGGCCGAGTCCGATCTGCTGCTGCACGTCGTCGACGGCTCGCACCCCGACCCCGAGGGCCAGATCTCCGCAGTGCGTGCGGTGCTCGCCGACGTCGGCGCCACGGACGTCAAGGAGGTCATCGTCATCAACAAGGCCGATGCCGCCGATCCCGAGGTGCTTGACCGGATCCGCCGCCACGAGAAGCACTCGATCATCGTCTCGGCCCGCTCCGGTGAGGGCATCGACGCGCTGCGCGACCTCATCGCCGCGGAGCTGCCGCGCCCCGACATCGACGTCGAGGTGCTCCTGCCGTATGACCGCGGCGACCTGGTCAGCCGTCTGCACCAGGAGGCCGAGATCCTCTCGAGCGAGCACACCGAGCGCGGCACCCACGTCAAGGCACGGGTGAACCCGGGTCTGGCCGCCGAGCTGGCGGACTTCGCGGCCTGACCCCCGCCGTCTGGCCGGGCGAGGCAGACTGGGGTGATGCACGTCCTTCGCACGCCCGAGTCCTGCTTCGCCGGAGCCACCGCCTTCCCGCACGAGCCGCGCTACGCCGAGGTGCCGGACCAGGACGGCGGCACGCTGCAGATGGCGTGGTACGACGCCGGTCCGGCGGACGGGCCGGTGGTCCTGCTGCTCCACGGCGAGCCGACCTGGTCCTATCTGTACCGCGCCGTCATCGCCCGCCTGACCGAGGCCGGGCTGCGGTCGGTGGCTGTGGACCTGGTCGGTTTCGGTCGCTCGGACAAGCCGGCCCGGGTCGAGGACCACTCCTACGCGCGCCACGTCGAATGGGTCCGCGCGCTCGCGTTCGACGTCCTGGACCTGCACGACGTGACGCTGGTCGGGCAGGACTGGGGTGGGCTGATCGGGCTGCGGCTGGTCGGTGAGCACCCGGACCGGTTCGCGCGCGTGGTCGCCGCCAACACCGGCCTCCCGACGGGTGACCACGACATGCCGCCGATCTGGTGGACCTTCCGCAACGCCATGGTCGAAGCCGAACGGATCGACGTCGGGCGCTTCGTCGCGTCCGGCTGCCGGCGCGGGCTGGCCCCGTCGGACCAGGCGGCGTACGACGCACCGTTCCCCGACCCGAGTCACCAAGCCGGGCCGCGGGCGATGCCCACCCTGGTCCCCACGCGGCCCGACGACCCGGCCACCGAGGCCAACCGGGCGGCCTGGGCTGCGCTCACCAGGTGGGACCGGCCGTTCCTCGTGGCGTTCTCCGACGGCGACCCGATCACCGCCGGCATGGCGCCCATCCTCCGGCGTTCGGTGGCCGGAGCGGCTGGTCTGGACCACCCGGTGGTCGCCGACGCCGGACACTTCCTCCAGGAGGACGCCGGCGCCGAGCTGGGTGACCTGGTGGCTGCGTTCTGCACCCAGCACTGAGCGGCCGCCCGGCCGGGGCACCGTGCTGCGACCGCTCGCTGGGCGCGGACCACTCCTGGTATCTAGGTTGTCGGACCGAATAGGTAGACAGGCTGACTAGTTAGTCGTACTGTCTACCCATGGACGATGACGGATGGCCCACCGAGTGGCTCCGAGGAGTGCTCGAGCTCTGCACGCTGGCGATCGTCGGACGGGGACCGTCGCACGGCTACGCGGTGGCCCAGCAGATCGAAGCCGCCGGTCTCGGGGTGATCAAGGGCGGCACGCTGTACCCGATCCTGACCCGCCTGGAGACGGCCGGTCTGCTGAGCTCGGTGTGGCAGGCGGGCGACTCCGGCCCGGGCCGCAAGGTCTTCCACATCACCGAAGCCGGCCGGGCCACGGTGCTGGAGCGCGGAGCAGGCTGGCGCCGCTTCAGCGATGTGACCCAGCAAGTGCTCGCCCTGGAGACCGCGAGGTGAACCACGCCGCGCCCGACCCGCTGCCGCAGAACCTGCCCGAGAACCAACCGCCACACCAGCCACACCCTCGTCGCGCCGCCCGGCCGACGCTCAGCCCCACCAGCCTTCCGGAGGATGACATGAACGCACCCACGCAGGACGACCCCACCGCGCAGACCGCGGTGAACACCACTGACGCCGACCGCTGGCGGGGTGAGCTCGTCCTCGAGCTCCGGCTGGCCGAGGCCACCGGAGCGCAGATCGGCGAGGTGCTGGCCGAGGTCGAGGTCCACTGTCTTGACACCGGCCAGAGCCCGGCTCAGGCGTTCGGTGACCCCACGGAGTACGCCCGCGAGGTGCTGGCCGCGTTGCCGCCCCGCCCCGGGCACCGGCTGTTCCGGCTCAGCACCCTGGTGGTCGCCGGTGTCATGACTGCGGGAATCGCGCTGTCCCTGAACGGGTTCGACGCTCTGCTCCAGGGAGATCAGGTGCGCCTCACCTGGCCGGTCCTGGCGTCGATCGGAGTCGTCATCGCCGCGGCGGTCGCGGCCGGCGCGCTCATGCCGTGGCTGGCGCGCGGCCGGTTTCGTGCGGCCTCCGCAGTCGCGGTGCTGGTGGCCGTGGTGATGGTGGGGACCTACGTGCTGAGCGGGCTGGAGGTCGGCGGCGGCCTGGTGGTGCCCGCTCCGGCGTCGCTGGTGGCCGGGCTGTTGCTGGTGGCCGCGACCACGCTCAGCCTGGCTCGAACGCCGGGCCGCGACCGGGTCATCGACCCACGCACGGGACGGGACGCTCTCCCGACCTCCAGGGCGCTGGTCCTCGTCGCCGTGCTCGGGGTTCCGGTGGTGCTGTTGGGCATCCTCCTCACCCTGCTCCTGACCTCGCGCTGAGACCACGACCGACCCCGGAGCCTGGGCTCCGGGGTCGGTCGTGGTGGCGCCGCCGCACGCGCGTCGACCGGCGCACAGACCGGCCGGTGATGGGTGTCCCACGCCGGTCCCGGCGTGGTTCGACCTGTGGCGCGCGATCAGCGCGAGCGGCGCCCGGCTGAGCTGCTGCTCGAGAACGCCGCTGCGCCACCGGACCGCTGTCCGGAGCCACCGCGTCGAGCCGAGCCACTCCGCGGCGCGCCACCAGTGCGCGTGCCGCCGGATCGGCCTGAGCCAGAAGCAGATCCGCCCGTTCGGTCCGCTCCGGGTCGACCGCCAGCGCGGCCTTCGGAACGTGCGGCGCCGGACCGACCACTGCTGTTCTGCTGCGAACCACGGGCGGGGCGACCGGAGCCACGGCGGCCGGAGCCGCCCGAGCTGCGTCCGTCGCCCGCCCCGGCCGCGGCCGGGGCGGGAGCGACGTAGTCCGCTACCGGCCCGGTGAGCTCGGTGATCGCCGCGTCGCCGGGGTTGACCGTCGCCAGCGTGGGCTTGATCTCGGCTTTGCGCATCAGGCTGCGCACGTCGTGGGTCTGGTCCCGGGTGGTCACCGTGACGACGGTGCCCTCCGAGCCGGCCCGCGCGGTGCGGCCGGAACGGTGCAGGTAGGCCTTGTGCTCGGTCGGCGGGTCGACGTGGACGACCAGCGTGACGTCGTCGACGTGGATACCGCGGGCGGCGATGTCGGTCGCGACCAGCACGCGGAGCTTGCCCTCGCCGAAGGCGGCCAGGTTGCGCTGACGCGCGGCCTGGCTGAGGTTGCCGTGCAGGTCGGCCGCCGGGACACCGGCCGCGGTGAGCTGCTTGGCCAGCTTCTTGGCGCCGTGCTTGGTCCGGGTGAAGGCCAGGGTGCGACCCTGGCCGGAGACCAGCTCGCGCACGACGGAGTTCTTGGCGTCGTGCTGCACGAGGAACACGTGGTGGGCCATGGCCGGCACCGTCGAGGTCGCGTCGTCGACCGAGTGGGTCACCGGGTCGGTGAGGTATCGCTTGACCAGGACGTCGATGCCGTTGTCGAGCGTGGCCGAGAACAGCAGGCGCTGCGTGTCCTTCGGCGTGGCGTCCAGGATGCGCTTGACGGCGGGCAGGAATCCGAGGTCGGCCATGTGGTCGGCCTCGTCCAGCACGGTCACCTCGACATCACCGAGGTGGCAATGTCCTTGCTTCATCAGGTCTTCCAGACGTCCTGGCGTGGCGACGACGACGTCGACGCCGGTGCGGAGCTGGGAGACCTGGGGGTTCTGGCCGACCCCGCCGAAGATGGTCATCGTGGTCAGGCCGAGACCGCGGGCCAGGGCGTCAACCGTCTCGTGGACCTGGTTGGCGAGCTCGCGGGTCGGCACCAGGATCAGCGCGCGCGGGCGGCCCTTGCGACGGGAGTTGCCCGTCTCCTTCAGCGCGACGAGCAGCGGCAGGGCGAACGCGACGGTCTTGCCGGAGCCGGTGCGCCCCCGTCCGAGGACGTCGTATCCGGCGAGGCTGTCCGGCAGGCTGGCCGCCTGGATCGGGAAGGGGGTGGTGATTCCGCGCTGGCCGAGGATCCGCACGAGCTCGGCGGGAACGCCGAGCTCGGCAAAGGTGGGCAGGGTCGAAATGGGGGCAGGGACGTGCTGGGACAACAGAAATCCTCAGATGAGTGGAGTGGCCGTGGTTGCGGCTCACTCACGTCTTCGAGAGGAGATAGGCCCCGTCCAGGGGCTCAGCAGACGACCTTGACGCTGAATGCGTCTCCCTCAGCATAGGGCCTCGGCGTGCCAGCTCAGCGCACGGTCGGTCCGGTGGCTCGGGGACGAGCACGACTGGCGCCAGAAGTGTGAGCCGGGCCACGACCGTTCGGGCCGCGAGGGCCACCGCGGTGGGGTCGTCCACAGGTGCGGGTGGCGGTCTGCGGGCGTGCGGTGGTGCCGTCATACGCTGGGCGGCATGGCGCCCGCTCTCCCTGACCTGCTGCACGCCGCGGTCGCCGGCGTCGGCGGGACCGAACGCCCCGGTCAGGTGCAGATGGCTGAGGCGGTGGCCGACGCGATCAGGACCGGGGACCACCTGCTGGTCCAGGCGGGGACCGGCACCGGCAAGTCGCTGGCCTACCTCGTGCCGGCCATCGCGCACGCGATGAAGACGGGAAAGCCGGCGGTCGTCGCCACCGCGACGTTGGCTCTGCAGGCCCAGATCGTCGATCGCGACATGCCCCGGTTGGCCGACGCGCTGGCGCCGGTGCTGGGGCGCAAGCCGACCTATGCACTGGTGAAGGGCCGCCGCAACTACCTGTGTGCGCACAAGCTCTCGGGCGGGTTCCCCGATGACGACGAGTTCGCACTGCTCGAGGTCGGCCAGGTCGACCTGCAGGCCTCGCGGCTCGGGACCGAGGTGGTGCGGCTGCGCGAGTGGGCGGACCAGACCGAGTCCGGTGACCGCGACGAGCTCGTGCCCGGTGTCACCGAGCGGGCCTGGCGTCAGGTCTCGGTGAGCGCTCACGAGTGCCTCGGCAGCACCTGCCCCATGGTGAACGACTGTTTCGTCGAGAAGTCTCGCGAGGCGGCACGCGACGTGGACGTGGTGGTGACCAACCACTCGTTCATGGCGATCGACGCCTTCGAGGGACGACAGATGCTCCCCGAGCACGACGTGCTCGTGGTCGACGAGGGGCACGAGCTCGTCGACCGCGTGACCTCCACGATCACCGACGAGGTGACGGCAGGCATGGTGTCGGCCGCGGCCAAGCGGGCCGGGCGGATGGCGGAGTCGACCGAGGCGGTCGAGGACGCAGGGGGATTCCTCGCCGATGTCCTCGAACAGCTGCCTGAGGGACGGCTCACCGGGATCCCCGACGGGCTCGCGCTGGCCCTTTCACGGGTGCGGGACACGACCCGCCAGGTGCAGACCGAGCTCAAGTCGGACAAGGGCAGCGAGCCCGACGGCGCGCGCAAGGTCGCCCAGGCCGCGATCGAGGAGCTGAACGAGAACACAGCCCGCATCCTCGAGGAGCGCGAGCTCGACGTGGTCTGGCTGCGACACGACCCACGCCGCGGTCCCGTCCTGAACGTCGCGCCCATGAGCGTGGCGATGCTGTTGCGGGAGAAGCTGTTCGAGGACCGGACGGTGGTGCTCACCTCGGCCACCCTGGAGCTCGGCGGCAGCTTCGACGCCGTCGCCGGCACGATGGGGCTGCGCGGCGAGGGCGCGCCGAGCTGGACCGGGCTGGACGTGGGGAGCCCGTTCGACTACCCCAAGCAGGCGATCGCCTATGTCGCGCAGCACCTTCCGGCGCCCGGCCGCGACGGGCTCGCAACGCAGACCCTCGACGAGATCGAGGCCCTGGTGCGCGCCTCGGGTGGCCGCACGCTCGGGCTGTTCTCCTCGATGCGCGCGGCCAAGGAGGCCACCGAGCAGATGCGGGAGCGGTTCGCCGACGTGGAGGGCGAGATCGCCTTCCTCTGTCAGGGCGAGGACCAGATCGCCACGCTGGTGCGCCAGTTCGCGCGCGACCCGCGGACCTGCCTGTTCGGCACGCTGACGCTGTGGCAGGGCGTGGACGTGCCCGGGTCGTCGTGCCAGCTCGTGATCATCGACCGGATCCCGTTCCCACGGCCCGACGACCCACTGTCCTCGGCGCGATCGCAGGCCATCGCCCGCATGGGGGGCAACGGGTTCATGGCGGTCTCGGCGACCCATGCCGCCCTCCGGCTGGCCCAGGGGGCGGGACGGCTGATCCGTCGCTCCGACGACCGGGGCGTCGTCGCGTTCCTCGACTCGCGGATGATGACCGCGCGGTACGCCGGGTTCCTGCAGAAGTCGCTGCCCCCGTTCTGGCCCACCGCGGACCGGGACATGGTGCTCGGCGCGCTGCGCCGGCTCGACGAGACCGCCGAGCCGCCCCTGCCGGTCGCCGATCCCGCGCTGCGAGGGGCGACCGGTGCCCTCGCGGGGACGACGATGGGCTCCTCGGACGGGACCGAGCATCCCCGTCCCGTGGCCGATGTACGGCAGCCGTCGCCGGCTGCGGCGCCCGATCCACCGGACCGGGCCGCCCCCGCAGCGGTTCCGGCGCAGGCTTCCACCTGGTCGGAGCAGTCCGACGAGGAGCTGCGCGACGGAGTCGACCTCGGTCTGACCCTCGGCGAGCTCGCCGAGAGCCTGGAGAGGTCGCCTGATGCCGTGGCGGCCCGGCTCAGCGCGCTGGGGCTCGAAGCCTCCGGCGCAGCGACCCTGACGTTCGACTGATACCGCGGGTTGTGGCCGTTGCGGGCCGGTCACGCCCTGTTGGCGCAGTGTCCGAGTCGCGTGACAGGCTGGACGCGTGCCGGTCCCACCCCTCGTCCTCATCGCCGGACCGGAGAGCGTCCTCGCCGACCGGGCGCTCGCGGCCACCCTCGACGAGCTGCGGGCCGACCGTCCAGATCTTGAGGTGGTCCGGCTCGACACGCCGACCTACACCGCTGGGCTGCTGGCGCTGGAGGCGAGCCCGTCGCTGTTCGGTGGGCCCAGGGCGCTGGTGGTCCCCGACCTCGACGAGGCGCCGGACGACCTCCAGGTCGACCTGCTCGCCTACCTGGCCGCGCCCGACCCCGACCTGACCCTCGTGGTCCTGCACAAGAGCGGGCAACGGGGCAAGAAGGTGCTCGACGCGCTCAGGTCCGGCAGGGCTCGGGCGGTCGAGGCCCCCGCGATCAAGTCCGACCGCGACAAGACCGACTTCGCCGCCCACGAGTTTCGTGCGGCCGGGCGCAGGGCGACGCCGGACGCCGTCCGGGCCCTCATCGAAGCCGTGGGCAAGGACCTGCGCGAGCTCTCCGCCGCCTGCCAGCAGCTGATCTCCGACACCACCGGAACCATCGACCCGACCGTCGTCGAGCGGTACCACGGGGGCAAGGTCGAGGCGACCGGCTTCCGCGTGGCCGACGCTGCCCTGGCCGGTGACACCGGAGAGGCGCTGCGCCTGCTCCGTCATGCGATCGGCACCGGACTGGACCCGGTGCCGGTGGTGGCCGTCCTGGCCCAGCAGCTCCGTCAGCTCGTGCGGGTCGGGGCAGCGGGGCGAGGACGGTCCGCGGACCTGGCCCGTGACCTCGGGATGGCCCCCTGGCAGGTCGACCGTGCGCGGCGGGCCCTCGGCGGCTGGACGCCCGAGGCGCTGGGGAGGTCGATCCAGGCAGTGGCCGAGGCCGACTTCGAGGTCAAGGGCGGCGGACGAGACCCCGTGTACGCGGTGGAGCGGGCGATCCTGCAGATCACCTCGGCCCGCGCCCACGGCGGACGTTAGGCATGGGTGGTGCAGGACAGCAGGTGGCGGTGCAGGACAGCAGGTGGCGGTGCAGGAGGGCCGTGCCGAGCACCCTGGGCGACGCGTCCACCGCTCGAGTTTGGGTCTCGGCCGATACCGCTGGTAAGTTTGGTCCTCGCGTGCGCGCTCGGGTCGTGTGCGCACGACTGCACCATCCAGCGCGGCTGAACCACGGGCGCCGACCGCCCGGTCCCGAGCTGCAGGTGCCGCTCCCTCACGGCAACCGACCGACCAACCAGAAAGACTCATTCGTGGCAAACATCAAGTCCCAGCTCAAGCGGATCAAGACCAACCGCAGCGCGACGGAGCGCAACAAGGCCGTCAAGAGCGAGCTCCGCACCTGGATCCGCAAGTTCGGCGCCGCTGCCGACGCCGGCGACAAGGACGCGGCCCTGGCCGCCCTCTCCGCGGCGTCGACCAAGCTCGACAAGGCCGCCAGCAAGGGTGTCATCCACGCCAACCAGGCCGCCAACAAGAAGTCGGCGATGGCCAAGAAGGCCGCCTCACTCTGACCTGAGGTGACCTGAGGTCAGCCGAGACGCACCGCAGCATCCCGAGCCCGTCGCCTGGTGGTGGCGGGCTCGCTGCTGTCCACCACCGCCGGTGCGAGGTGCGGCCACCGGGGACTGAACGCGCGCTACCTCGAACCGGCGCTGCGGACGGCGTCGGCGACCTCGAGGAACCGCCCTTCGTCGAGCACTGCTCCTTCGCGGCGTACGCCGTCCGGGTCGATCCGCAGGACGCGGTCCACCCGCACCTCACTCGGCCGGCCCTCACGGTCCCAGTCGCCGGTGCCGATGTCGGTCCAGTTGCGCCCGGCCCGGGCTTCCTGGGCGACGTCGCGGTCGTGGTCCTTGCTGGTCAGTGGGAGCGCCAGCAGCCAGGGGCCGTCGTGGCCGACGAGCAGTACCGGCCGGTCCTTGCCCCGGGAGTGGTCCTCCTCGTACGGCACCCAGGTCCAGACGATCTCGCCCGGGTCGGGCAGGCCGTCGGGCTGGGGCGAGTAGACCATCTCGGGGGTTCCGGTGAAGTCCCCCGGGTACGCCGCGTCACTGGGTGCCCCGCCAGCCCGCGCCTCACCTGCTCGGCCGGCTCCCGCCGGCCGCGAGGGCCGGGTCGAACCCGACGCCGGTGTGCGACGCGGCAGACCGGTCGACCCCCGTCCCTGCCGGCTCCGCAGCCACGTCTGCACCCCCTGCACGGCAGCGCGACCCATCACGGTGGCGAGCTGCTCGGCGATCCCTCTTCTGGCCATGCACGCACCGTACCCGCCTGGTCCTGGTCCATCCCCGCGCAGTGCGACCGGCATACGGGCGCGGCACGTGTCTGTAACAAACCGGGGCCAGACTGGCGCCATGACGGCCCCTGAGACGGACACCGATACCCGCGCCCGCGGCGAGAGCCTCACCACCGAGCAGATGATCGAGGCCGACCGGCGGGACCCAGACGTCGCACTGTTCGCCGGGGGAGTCTTCTCCGATGAGCAGCACGCCGTGCTGCGGGCCTCCGTGCGCCAGCTGGGCCAGCTGCTCGGAGAGGCGCTCACCCGCCACGAGGGCCCCGAGCTGCTCGCCCTCGTGGAGCGGGTCCGCGCGCTCGCGCGTGAGGCCGACGACGCCGACCTGCACGAGCTGCTCGGCGAGGTCGACGACGCCACAGCCGTGGTGCTGGCCCGCGCCTTCACCGCCTACTTCCAGCTGGTCAACGTGACCGAGCAGCTCCATCGCTGGCAGGAGCTGTCGACCGTCGCCGAGGGCCCGCTCGCCGCCACGACGCGACGCATCGGTGAGGCGCTGGAGGCCGGCACCGTCGACCGCGACCTCGTCGAGGCCGTACTCGCCCGGCTGGAGTACCGGCCGGTCTTCACCGCGCACCCGACCGAGGCGAGCCGTCGCTCGGTGCTCGACCTCCTCCGCCGGATCGCCGACCTCGTGCACGCCATGGAGGACCCGCGCCGCCCACCCGCCGATGTGCCGCGCGACGAGCGGCGACTGGCCGAGCTGGTCGACCTGCTGTGGCAGACCGACGAGCTGCGGGTCGTGCGCCCCGAGCCCCGGGACGAGGCGCGGACCGCGATCTACTACCTGCAGTCCCTGGCCACCCAGGTCGTGCCCGGGCTGCTCGAGGAGCTCGACCGGACCCTGGCCGCAGTGGGGGTCACGCTGCCCCCGACCGCCCGCCCGCTGCGGTTCGGCACATGGGCCGGGGGGGACCGCGACGGCAACCCCAACGTCACGCCCGCGGTGACGCTGGAGGTGCTGGGTCTGCAGCACGAGTTCGGCATCCGCGCGCTGGTGGTGGGGGTCGAGGACCTCCTCACCGAGATGACCGCCTCGACCCGCGTGGTCTCGGTGAGCGAGGAGCTGAGCGCGAGCCTGGATCGCGACGCGGAGGCACTACCCATCACCTACGGCACGATCAAGCGCCTCAACGCCGAGGAGCCGTACCGGCTCAAGGTCAGCTTCGTCCGGGTCCGCCTGCTGCGCACCCGGGACCGGCTGGCCGAGGGCACCGCCCACGAGCCGGGCCGCGACTACCTCAGCGTGGAGGAGCTGCTCACCGACCTCACCCTGGTCCGCGAGTCCATGCTGGCCGGCGGCGACGAGCTGACCGCCAACGGTTCGGTGCTGCGCCTGATCCGCACGGCGACGGCCGTCGGCCTCGGGCTCGCGACCCTGGACGTCCGGGAACACAGCGAGAAGCACCACGCGGCGCTCGGGGCACTCTATGACCGGCTGGGGGAGCTCCCGGAGCCGTACGCAGACCTGGACCGACCCGCGCGAATCGCCTTGCTGTCCAAGGAGATGGCCGGCCGCCGGCCGCTGGTCGGCGTGGGTCGCAGCGATGTCGCCGAGGAGGCCAGCGCCTCGCTCGAGCTGTTCACCTCGATCCGTCAGGCGCTCGACACGTTCGGTGCCGACGTCATCCAGACCTACATCGTGTCGATGACCCACGACATCGACGACGTCTTCGCCGTCGTCGTGCTGGCCCGCGAGGCGGGGCTCGTCGACACCGGCAGCGACACGCAGCCGGCGACCGCCCGGCTGGGGTTCGCGCCGCTGTTCGAGACGGTTGCCGAGCTGGAGGCCGCCGGTCCGCTGCTGGAGGCGATGCTGGCCGACCCGGCCTACCGTCGGGTGGTGGCTGCCCGCGGTGACGTCCAGGAGATCATGCTCGGATACTCCGACTCCTCCAAGGACGCCGGGATCGCCGCGTCCCAGTGGCAGATCCACCGGGCCCAGCGGGCGCTGCGGGACATCGCCAAGGCCCACGGGGTCGTCCTGCGGTTGTTCCACGGTCGCGGCGGATCGGTCGGGCGCGGCGGTGGTCCGACGGGTGAGGCGATCATGTCCCAGCCCAACGGCAGCCTCGACGGCCCGATCAAGATCACCGAGCAGGGTGAGGTGATCTCTGACAAGTACACGCTTCCCGAGCTCGGGCGCTGGAATCTCGAGGGGGCCCTCGCCGCGGTGCTGGAGGCGTCGGTGCTCCACCGCACGTCGCTGCTGCCACAGAAGGTCCTCGACGGCTGGAACGGCACGATGGACGTGGTCGCCGGCCAGGGGCAGGAGGCCTACCGGGCCCTCATCCACGACCCGGCCCTGGTCCCGTTCTTCGTCGCCGCGACCCCCGTCGACGAGCTGGGCAAGATGAACATCGGCTCGCGTCCGTCGAAGCGTCCCGGTGGAGAGGGTGGGCTCGATGACCTCCGGGCCATCCCGTGGGTGTTCGGGTGGACCCAGTCGCGGATCATCCTGCCCGGCTGGTTCGGGGTCGGGAGCGGTCTGCTGGCGGCCCGCGAGGGTGGCCGGGAGAAGACGCTGCGCGAGATGTACGGCTCCTGGGCGTTCTTCCGCACGTTCGTCTCCAACGTCCAGATGACCCTGGCCAAGACCGACCTCGACATCGCCGGCCGCTATGTCCGCACCCTGGTGCCGGAGGAGTCGACCTGGGTCTTCGACCGGATCCGCGAGGAGCACCAGCGCACGGTGGAGGAGGTCCTGCGGGTGACGGGGCAGCGCAGCCTGCTCGAGTCGGCCCCGGTGCTGGAGCGCACCCTCGCGCTGCGCGACTCCTACCTCGCGCCCCTGCACGCCCTGCAGACCTCGCTTCTCGCCCGCAGCCGGGCGCTGCCCGAGGACGCCGAGCCCGACCCCGACCTGCAGCGGGCGCTGCTGCTGACGATCAACGGGATCGCCGCCGGGCTGCGCAACACCGGCTGACCCGACAGCCGTGCCGTCGGGGCCGACGACCTGCGCCTGCGGCCCTGCTGGTGGGGCCGTCCCGCTGGGCCGCTCGGGCGGCCGGCCCGGTCAGCCGCGCGCCAGCGCCGCGAGCCGGGTGAGGTCGCCGTTGAAGTAGTTCTGGTCGACCGGGCTGCTCGTGTACTGCCAGAAGGTGTAGTAGAGCCAGCCGGACGGCAGGGTGCCGACGGTGGAGGAGTAGCGCGCGATCCACAGCGGGTTGGACCCGGAGAACCTGCTCGTGTTCCCCGTGCACGTCTCCCACCAGTCGGTCGTCGAGTAGATCACCGCCTCGCGGCCGGTGCGCGCCTTGTACCGGCTGGTGAAGGCCGAGATCCACGACCGCATCGAGGCCCGGCCGAGGCCGTAGCAGGTCGACCCGTAGGGGTTGTACTCGATGTCCAGGACCCCGGGCAGGGTCTTCCCGTCGCGGGACCAGCCCCCGCCGTGGTTGACGAACCAGTCGGCCTGGGCCGTGCCGCTGGAGCTCGCCGGCAGGGCGAAGTGGTAGGCGCCGCGGATCATGCCGACCCCGTAGGACCCGTTGTACTGCTGGGCGAAGTAGGGGTTGGTGTAGCTCGTCCCCTCGGTCGCCTTCACGTAGGCGAACTTCTTGCCCTGCGCCCAGTGGGTCGACCAGGAGACGTTGCCCTGGTGGCTGGACACGTCGATGCCACCGGTCTGGGTCTGCGCGGCCGCGCGGCTCGCGCCGGCCCGGGACGGAGTCATCCTGGCGGCGGGCTGGGACCAGCCCATCTCTGCCTCGCCGGGCGCGGTGATCCCGCGGGCGCGGGCGGTGGCCGTCGGGGTGAGGGCGTGGTCAGGCGGTGCTGGTCGGGAGGTGGAGGCAGTCGCCGCGCCCGCTGCGGACAGCAGGGCGCAGAGGGTGGCAACGGCCAGGATCGAGGCCAGGGGACGTCGGTGCATGCCATGAGCATGACAAACGGGTCAAACTTGATGAACGGTACGCAAGTAAAGTTTGTCCCCATGTTCCGAGGCGGCTGGGCTCAGTCGCGCGGGCGCCAGAGAAGATGGCCGGGGGAGCGACGGTCGCGCAGCGCGTGCGCCCGCCAGACGAGCACGGGGTGACTGGACAGCGCGTTCACCATCCACACGAAGAAGCCCTTCTCCGTCGTCGCGCGGTCGGCGAAGCCGTTCACGTCCACGCTGCGGTTGAGGTACTTGCCGGCGGCGAGGGTGGCGATCGCCCCCGGGCTGCCCTGCGGGGTGAGGGCGTACCCGTAGTTGTCTGCCGTGTACTCCTGGCTGCGGGACAGGACCGACCCCAGGAACGGGATGTAGGAGGACCCGAAGATCCCGACCAGCCGCCAGTAGCTCGTGTGGCCCGCGGCGATGTGGCCGGCCTCGTGGGCGATCACGAACCGCAGGGCCTCCGGGTCGCGGGCGGCTCCACCGATCTCGAACAGGTCGGAGTAGATGAAGATGAACCGCCGGAACCCGTGACCGGAGGCCGCCGCGTTGATCGCTCCGTTCCCGAGCACGACGTAGGCGTCGGGCAGCTTCTGCAGCCCGTGGAACCGGGCCGCGTCGACCAACATCGCGTGCGCCTCCGGGTACTGCGTGGGGCTGATCTTGACGCCGTTGAGCCGCTGCTGGGCATAGAGCTGGCCACGCAGGAAGTACAGGACGAGCGGGGCCACGACCAGAAGGAGCGCATAGGGGTCTGGGTCGGAGTTCCCGCGGAACGCGCGGACGACCTGGACGGCGGCAACGACCACGAGCACCACGTTGCCCAGGATCGCCAGCACGAGACAGAGGATCTCCAATGGGTGCCGCAGGGCGACACGAACAGCGCGCTTGTACTCGACGGTGGGCGCCGGCATCGCGGGCGGCGCCTCGGGAGCAGGCGGCAGCGCCTCTGGATAGCTCATGGGTGGTCCCCCTGGGTGGTCTTGGCTCGGGACGAGCGTAGGTGGTCACCATGAGCGCCGCCTGTGCGGGAATGCTCCCGTGTCCAGATGCTGTTGCCCCTGCGTGGTTGCCGTCGAAGTCCCTCAGACTCCTCACATGGAGCAAGCCCCCTGCCCGACAGCGCATCCCGGACTGGCTATCCTCGCGCTGGGCATCGGCGGGTTCGCCATCGGCACAACGGAGTTCGTCACCATGGGGTTGTTGCCCGAGGTGGCGAGCGGGGTCGGGATCGACATCCCCACCGCGGGGCACATCATCTCCGCCTATGCGTTGGGTGTGGTGGTGGGCGCGCCGTTGCTGGCCACGATCGGCGCCCGGTTCCCCCGCCGGACGGTCCTCTTCGCGCTCATGGCCACCTTTGCCGTCGGCAACCTCGCGTCCTCCTTCGCCACCGACTACTGGTCGCTCATGGCTGCTCGGTTCTTCTCCGGCCTTCCGCACGGTGCGTTCTTCGGGATCGCCTCGCTGGTCGCGGCGTCGCTGGTGCCGCGCCACCGGCGAACGTGGGCGGTCTCGATGGTGCTGGCCGGACTTGCGGTCGCCAACGTGGTCGGCGTGCCGCTCACCACAGTGCTCGGCCAGCGACTCGGGTGGCAGTACCCCTATGCGACGGTCGGGCTGCTGGCGCTGCTGACCCTGGCGGCGATGCGGCTCTGGGTGCCGTTCCAGGCGAACACCGGCGCCGGGTCCCTCCGGGCCGAGTTCGGTGCACTGCGTCGCCCGCAGGTGTGGCTGACCCTGGCGATCGGCGTGGTCGGCTTCGGCGGGATGTTCTCGACGTTCTCCTACATCACCCCGACCCTGACCGAGCTGACCGGTGTCTCCTCGAGCGCGATCCCGTGGATGCTCGCGCTCTACGGCCTGGGGATGACGGCGGGCAACCTGTCGGCCGGCCGGCTCTCCCAGCGCGGCCTGCTCCGGGGGATGATCCTCTCGCTCGCGGCGATCGCGGTCCTGCTGACCGGGTTCGGCACGGCTGCCACCTGGCTGCCCACCGCTATCGCGGCCGTGTTCCTGCTCGGCCTCCTGCCGAGCATCCTGGTGCCGATGATGCAGACCCGGCTGATGGATGTGGCCCAGGAGGGCCAGTCGCTGGCTGCGGCGCTCAACCACTCGACCCTCAACACCGCGAACGCGCTGGGCGCGTGGCTCGGCAGCCTCGTGCTGGCGGCCGGCTACGGATACCAGTGGCCTTCGCGGGTGGGTGCCGTGCTCGCCGTGCTCGGACTGGTCGTGGCGGGGTCCTCGGTCCTGCTGGACCGCAGGTCGCGCGAGGTGGTCGACGCTCCCGTTGCGACCCGCGAAGGTGTCCTCAGCTCCTGAGGCCGTGCTGGGCGCCCCGGGCTCCGGCGTGGAGCGGCGTCGGATGGATATCGGGGTGGGGCGTCATGCGGGAACCGAGAGTCGTGGGAGACTGTGGTGTTCCGCGCACCCGACGACCCAGAGGTCTGCCCACCTGTGTCACCCATGGCCCGTACCTCGCCGCAGCCCGCCGCGACGGCGCCGCACCTGATCCGGAACTTCTGCATCATCGCCCATATCGACCACGGCAAGTCGACGCTGGCCGACCGGATGCTCCAGCTCACCGGGGTGGTCGACGCGCGGGCGATGCGTGCCCAGTACCTCGACCGGATGGACATCGAGCGCGAGCGGGGCATCACCATCAAGTCCCAGGCCGTGCGGATGCCGTGGGAGGTCGACGGGACGGCCTACGCGCTGAACATGATCGACACGCCGGGGCACGTCGACTTCACCTATGAGGTGTCGCGCAGCCTGGCCGCGTGCGAGGGTGCGGTGCTGCTGGTCGACGCCGCGCAGGGGATCGAGGCCCAGACGCTCGCCAACCTCTATCTCGCGATGGAGAACGACCTCACCATCATCCCCGTGCTCAACAAGATTGACCTGCCGGCTGCGCAGCCCGAGAAGTACGCCGAGGAACTGGCCGGACTGATCGGCTGCGACCCCGGCGACTGCATGCGGGTGTCCGGCAAGACCGGTGAGGGGGTCGAGCCCCTGATGGACCAGATCGTCGCGCAGCTGCCCTCGCCCGTCGGTGACGCGAACGCGCCGGCGCGAGCGATGATCTTCGACTCCGTGTACGACTCCTACCGCGGTGTCGTCACCTATGTCCGGGTGGTCGACGGCAGCCTCAGTCCGCGCGAGAAGATCCAGATGATGTCGACGCGCGCGACCCACGAGCTGCTCGAGATCGGTGTGATCTCACCGGAGCCCGTGGTGTCCAAGGGCCTCGGCGTCGGTGAGGTCGGATACCTCATCACCGGCGTGAAGGACGTGCGCCAGTCCCGGGTCGGTGACACGGTGACCACCCTGGCCAAGCCGGCGACCAAGGCCCTGGGTGGCTACCGCGACCCCAAGCCGATGGTGTTCTCCGGGCTGTACCCGCTCGACGGGTCGGACTACCCCGACCTGCGCGACGCCCTGGACAAGCTCAAGCTGAACGACGCGGCGCTGGTCTACGAGCCCGAGACCTCGGTGGCCCTCGGCTTCGGGTTCCGCTGCGGCTTCCTCGGACTGCTGCACATGGAGATCGTCCGGGAACGGCTCGAGCGCGAGTTCGACCTCGACCTGATCTCGACCCAGCCGAACGTCGTCTATGACGTGACCCTCGACGACCGCACCGAGATCCACGTCACCAACCCGAGCGAGTTCCCCGACGGCAGGATCGCCGACGTCCGCGAGCCCGTCGTGCGGGCCACGATCCTGGCGCCCACGGAGTACGTCGGCGCGATCATGGAGCTCTGCCAGCAACGGCGGGGGAGCCTGCGCGGCATGGACTACCTGTCCGAGGAGCGCGTCGAGATGCGCTACTCGCTGCCGATGGCCGAGATCGTCTTCGACTTCTTCGACCAGCTCAAGTCGCGCACCCGCGGATATGCCTCGCTCGACTACGAACCCGACGGCGACCAGGTCGCCGACCTGGTCAAGGTCGACATCCTGCTCCAGGGCGAGACCGTCGACGCGTTCTCGGCGATCGTGCACCGCGACAAGGCGTACGCCTATGGCGTGCTCATGGCCGCCAAGCTCAAGAGCCTCATCCCGCGCCAGCAGTTCGAGGTCCCGATCCAGGCGGCGATCGGCGCGCGGATCATCGCCCGGGAGAACATCCGGGCGATCCGCAAGGACGTCCTTGCCAAGTGCTACGGCGGGGACATCACGCGCAAGCGCAAGCTGCTGGAGAAGCAGAAGGAGGGCAAGAAGCGGATGAAGATGGTGGGCCGCGTCGAGGTCCCCCAGGAGGCGTTCATCGCCGCGCTGTCCAACGACGACGCCCCCGCCAAGAAGTAGGGCGCTCGACCGCGCGGCGACGTCAGGCCCCGCGCCCCACCTCGTTGTGACCTACCTCAGCGGTACTCCGGGTTCTCCCAGTCGAACCGCTCGCCGTCGTCCCAGGCCGAGCGCACGTTGCCCTGTCCCGGAACGCCACCCGCGTCCTTGAGCATCATGGCCAGGTGCAGCAGGTTCCAGGTCATGAACGTCGTATTGCGGTTGGTGAAGTCGTTGTCCGGGCCGCCGCTGCCGGGGTCCAGGTAGGACGGGCCGGGTCCGGCCTCGCCGATCCAGCCGGCATCGGCGTTCGGCGGGATCGTGTAGCCGACGTGCTGGAGGCTGTAGAGCACGTTCTGCGCGCAGTGCTTGATGCCGTCCTCGTTGCCGGTGATCAGGCACCCGGCGACCCGGCCGTAGAAGAGGTACTGGCCCTTGTCGTTGAGCATCCCGCTCAGGGCGTAGATCCGCTCGATGACCTGCTTGGTGACCGAGGAGTTGTCGCCGAGCCAGATCGGCCCGCCGATGACCAGGATGTCCGCCTCGAGCAGGCGGGGGTAGATCTCGGGCCACGCGTCGGTCTCCCACCCGTGCTCGCGCATGTCGGGGTAGACCCCGGTCGCAATGTCGTGGTCGATGACCCGCAGCACCTCCACCTCGACCCCGTGGCGTCGCATGATCTCCGCGCTCGCGTCGATGAGACCACCGGTGTGGCTGACCTCCGGGCTCCGCTTGAGGGTGCAGTTGAGGTACATCGCCTTCAGGCCCGAGAAGTCCCAGTCGCTCATGGGTCGCAGTCTCCACCCCCGGTGCCCGGCTGGACAATGCCCCGGTGGATGACGGGAGTCTGACGAGAGTGAGACGGGCGCGGGCCGGGCGGGGCGACCCGGTCCGGTCGAGAGGGAGACGCCGCTCCGTCGGCCGCCGCGGGTCAGGCGGACGCCCGCCTGCGAAGACACATGCGGTTCAACGACCAGTCACTCGCAGGGACTCGTATCTACCGAAGGCACCATGTAGCGTCGAGAACCACCTTGGCCGTCCGGCCACTGTGCACCACCCCTTCTAGTGCTGGTCAGCTCCGCGGTGCCGCCGTCACTGACGCCGGTCCGACGTGACCGCCATGCCCCTTGGAGATCCCACATGTTCTTGTCCCGGTCGTCGCAGCGCGCCAAGCTGGCCGCGTTCGTCTCGGCGGCAGTAGCCGTCACCGGACTGCAGCTCGCCCTTGCCCCGTCAGCGCAAGCCGCGAGCTCGGACGTCGTCATCAACGAGGTGTACGGCGGCGGCGGCAACGCCGGCGCGACCTACAACCGCGACTATGTCGAGCTGTACAACCCGACCGATGCGAGCGTGCCGCTCGACGGAACGTCGGTCCAGTACCGCTCGTCTGGTGGGTCCGCCAACCCCACGGGGTCGTGCCTCTGACCGGCTCGATCGCCGCGGGCGGGTACTTCCTCGTCGCCCTCGGTCCCGTCGGGACGGTCGGCGCGGACCTCCCCGTCGCTGCGAACGTCATCGCCGAGCCGCCGGTGAACCTCAGCGCTTCCGCCGGCACGATCTTCCTGGCCAACCAGGCGACGGCGCTGACGTCGCCCCCGATCGGGTCCGTGGTGGACAACAGTGCGATCCGTGACCTAGTGGGCTACGGCACGTCCAACACCTTCGAGACAGCTCGGGCGGCGGGACCTTCGACGAACAGCCAAGCAGCCAACCGGGTCCTGGCGGACACGGACAACAACTCGACCGACTTCTCCGTCGGCGGTCTGTCCCCCACGGCGAGCCCCGCACCCCTCGCGGCGACCAACCCCGGCAACAGGACCGCGACCGTCGATGAGCCCATCACCGCCTTCGCCCTCGCCGCGAGCGGGGGGACGACGCCGTACACCTGGTCTGCCTCCGGTCTGCCCGAGGGGATCACCGTCTCCGCCGGCGGCACCGTGTCGGGTACACCCACCGAGACCGGCGCCTTCGCCGTGACGGCGACCGTCACCGACGCGGCGACCCCGGCCGCCACCGCCGACACCACCTTCACCCTCACGGTCGCCAGCATCGTCGACGCGACCATCGCGCAGATCCAGGGCGCCGGTGCCACCACCCCGTTGGCCGGATCAACCGTCAGGACCACGGGCGTCGTCACCGCGGCCTACCCGACCGGCGGCCTGAACGGCTTCTACCTCCAGACCCCGGGCGAGGACCTCACCCCGGACGCGTCGGACGGCATCTTCGTCTATGGCGGGTCCAGCGGGTTCGGCTCCTACCCGGCGATCGGCGACTCGGTCCAGGTGACCGGATCAGCGAGCGAGTTCTCGGGTCAGACCCAGGTCACGTCGACCAGCTCCCGCGTGGTCACCCTGGCCGAGCCGCTCGGCACCGTGGTGCCCAAGTCCGTGGTCCCGGGCACCGACTGCGTGCTGCCCGGCGATGACTGCCTCACCGGCGCTGCGCTGGACGCGGCCCGTGAGGTGGTCGAGAGCGAGGCCTTCCAGCCCACCTCGACCTACACCGCCACCGACGTCTACGACGGCTCGCCGTTCTCCACCGGTACGCCCTCCAGCAGCTTCTTCGGCGAGATCGGCCTGGCGGCCGACAGCGACATCGCGCTGGTCGCGCCCACCGAGGTCATCGACGCCCAGGCCACCGACGCCATCAACGCCCGCAAGGCCTACAACGACGCCCACCGGATCATCCTGGACGACGGCTCGTCGACGAGCTACACGTCGACCACCGGTTCGGCGTTCCCGTGGCTGACCGCTGACCACGCCGTCCGGGTGGGCGCTCGGGTCACCTTTGCGACGCCGGTGGTGTTCACCTTCGGTTTCGGCTCCTGGCGGATGCTACCCACCAGCCAGGTGGTCGGAGCACCCGACGCGAGCCAGCCGCAGTTCGAGCAGACCCGCGCGCAGAACGCCGTGCCGCAGGACGTCGGCGGCGACGTGCGGCTCGCGACCTTCAACGTGCTGAACTTCTTCCCCACCACCGGGGAGGCCTACGTCGCCAGTGGCATGGGCTCCTGCACCTACTTCACCGACCGCCTCGGCGGCCGGGTCACCACCAACAACTGCGGGACCCCGAGCACCTCCAGCGGCAACGGTCCGCGTGGCGCCGCGAACGAGGAGAACCTGGTCCGCCAGCGCGACAAGATCGTCTCGGCGATCAACGGCTCCGGGGCCGACGTGATCTCGCTGGAGGAGCTCGAGAACTCGGTCAAGTTCGGCAAGGACCGCGACTTCGCCATCTCCGAGCTGGTCACGGCGCTCAACGCCGACGCCGGTCCGGGCACCTGGGACTTCGTCCCGTCGCCCGCGCCGGCTGACCTACCGCCCACCGACCAGCAGGACGTCATCCGGTCCGGGTTCGTCTATCGGCCCGCCAACATCGCGCTCGTCGGAGCGTCGGTGGTGCTGGCCGACCAGAGCGGGCCCGGTGGGGACTTCGCCGACGCTCGCGAGCCGCTGGCCCAGGCCTTCAAGAAGACCGGCACGGCGGACGAGAGCGCGTTCGCGGTCATCGTCAACCACTTCAAGTCCAAGGGCAGCGGCAACCCCGACCCCGACGGTCAGGGCAACGCCAACGACCGCCGCATCCTGCAGGCCCAGCGGCTGGTGACCTTTGCCGACACCTTCACGACCCTGCGCGACCTCACCCGGGTCTTCCTCGCCGGTGACTTCAACGCCTACTCCGAGGAGGACCCGATCCAGGTCCTCGACGCGGCCGGGTACACCAACCTGGAGTCGAGCAGCGACCCGAACGAGGAGAGCTACAACTTCGACGGGCAGATCGGGTCCCTGGACCACGTCCTCGCCAACGACGCTGCCCTGGCCGACGTGAATGCCGTGGACATCTGGCCGATCAACGCCAACGAGTCGGTCTACTACGAGTACAGCCGGTTCAACTACAACCTCACCAACCTGTACTCCAGCGGTCCGTTCCGTTCCTCGGACCACAACCCCGAGCTCGTGGGCATCAATGTCGACACCACGCCCGGCACCACGGTCACGGCCGGCGATGTGACCGTGGGTCATCGCTCGGCGGCCCGGATCGTCGCGCAGGTCTCCGGTGGCACCACCACGCCGACCGGCACGGTCTCCCTCATGGACGGTGAGCTTCCTCGCGGGTCCTCGGTCCTGGACCGCAACGGCAGGGCCGTGGTGCGCATCCCGGCCGGCACCTACACTCCGGGCTCCTACCAGCTCACCGCGTCCTACTCCGGGGACAGCACCCACCGCTCGAGCTCCACGACGCTGACGCTGACGGTCAACCAGGTCGTCGGCACCATCACCTCCAACGACCTCGCCTACTCCTACGGGCAGAGTCGCAGCCTTCGCGTGAACCTCAAGAACCTCGGGGGCTTCACACCCGGCGGCACGGTGACCGTGTCCGAGGACGGGGTGGTCGTGGCCAGCGAGACGGTCACCGACTCGTTGACCCTGGTGCCGCTCCCGACCCAGGGGCTGGGTGTCGGGTCCCACGCGCTGACGGTGGAGTACTCCGGCGACGCCAACCTGGCGGCGCTGTCGACGACCTCGACGGTGACGATCTCCAAGGACCCGTCCACGACCAGCGCCACCGTCTCGCCGGCGCCGGCCACGGTGAACCAACCGGTCACCCTGGACGTCACGGTCTCCAGCTCCAGGGGCGTCGAGGTCACCGGCGACGTCGAGGTCACCGTCGACGGCACGACCCAGACCGTGACGTTGTCGGACGGCTCGGCCACGGTGGACCTCGGCAGCTTCGCCAGCAGGGGCAAGAAGCAGGTGACGGTCGTCTATCTGGGCAGCGCGGTCCTGTCCGGGAGCGGCAAGGTCGTCTCCTTCCGGGTGACCCGGTAGCACCCGCCCCCGCGTGGGGGACTGACACCGGTGCACCCCGGCGGCTCGTGACCCGAGCCGCCGGGGAGCGCCGCTCCCAGCCCAGGATCGCCGCAGCTGGGCAGGACGCAGACGGGTCAGCGGGTTGAGCATGGACCCATGACGAACCGTGAGGACACCAACATCTGGCCGAACATCACCGTCGACGACGCGCTGGCGCTGCGCGCGTGGCTGGTCTCGCTCGGGTTCGAGGAGGGCATCTGCGTCCCGGGGGAGCTCGACGGCAGCGTGATGCACTCCGAGATGCTCTGGCCCGAAGGCGGACGCCTGACCGTCGCCGGCCGGGGCGGCATGCAGGACCCGACCTTCGAGGTCCCGCCGGGCAGCGCCGGCGTGTACGTCGTGACCCAGGACCCGGCCGCGGTCTGGGCTCGCGCACGAGCGCTCGGTGCCACCGTGGTGCGGGAGATGGAAGACACCGACTACGGGTCGACCGGGTTCAGCATCCGGGACGCCGAGGGCAACACCTACTCGTTCGGCACGTACGCCGGGCGTGAGGACTGACCCGTGCCGCGGGGATGACCTCTGGGCACAGCTCGGCACTGGCCAGCGCCAGTGGTCGCGAGAGCCCGATGCGCTCGCGGCCAGCGGTCAGTCGTCGAGCAGCTTGGTCCGGAGCGACTCGGTGTCGACGCGGCTCCAGCCGTGCCGCTCCAACCACGGCAACAACCCACCGTAGGAGTCCTCGATGGCGGTCAGCACGGCGCGCATCGACTCGGCCTTGGGGACCTGTTCCTCGACGGCGCGGTGCTCGAGGTTCGCCCGATAGGTGTCCGAGGTCATCAGCCGGGCGATGATCTGCTCGATCCGCTCGGCGGTGGCGGCGTAGTCCGCCACGATGGCGTCCTCGCCGACCCCGGCCACCGCCAGGGCCAGTCCCACGATGGTGCCGGTGCGGTCCTTGCCCGCCGCGCAGTGCACGATCGTGGCCCCCTCGGCGCGGGCGACGACGCGCAGAGCAGCCACGACGGAGTCCGGCCGGTGCTCGAGATACCTCAGGTAGTGCGAGGTCCAGAACTGGTCGGGGGGCGCCCGTTCCTCCGGCGCGCGGGCTGCGTCGTCCCACGGCAGGGCCAGCACGTCGTCGGTCGAGACCGCGCGCTGTTCGCGGAACAGCGTGTGGTGGTGGTGGACGACCCGCTCGACCGCGCGGAGCGGACCCGGCCCCTCCCGCAGCACCTCGACTCCGGTGCGGAGGTCGACGACGTCGCTGACGCCCATCGCCGCAAGCCGTTCGACGTCGGCGGCCGTGAGCGACTGGAGGTTGTCCGAACGCAGCAGACGACCCGGCTGGACGCGACGCCCGTCGACCGTGGGAAGGCCGCCCAGGTCCCGCATGTTGACGGTGCCTTCAAGGTCCACCCACGCACTTGAGCTCACCCGGCCAGCGTAGGCCGAACACGCGATGCTGGGCCCGCGGGCGCAGGGTGGACGGTCCAGACGGCACGCCAGTGGGGAGCAGGCCCAGCAGGTCGTGATCGCACCCCTGCGAGCTGGTTCTGGTGCTGTTCCTCGCGCTTGTCGTTGCCCTGCAGGGTATTTCGCCCGGAGACAGGTGAGAGGCCCGGCAAGTATGAGTTGCCGGGCCTCTCAAGATCGGAGCCGAAGCCCTGATCTGCACTGCCACCGAAGCGGCTGTGCAAGACCATGTCTACGCCTGGCAACCTGCCCGTGACAAGGGGTTCACCAGGACGACTTCCGGGGCCGACGGCGTGTCGTGCCGACACGCCGTGCCGGCCGCGGCAGAGGCACCTGAGAGGATCACCGCATGCCCAGCGCCCTGCCCGAGGGGGACCCGCCTCCGCCCGACGGCGGCCTCCACGAGGAGGCGCTGACGGCTCTCGGCCAGCGTCCCTTCGGGGTCTATCTCCACGTGCCGTTCTGCGCCCTGCGCTGTGGCTACTGCGACTTCAACACCTACACCGCGACCGAGCTCGGAACGGGCGCAGGCGCGACGTCGATCGGCACCTTCGCCGACACTGCGCTGCTCGAGCTCGACCTCGCCGTCGCCGTCCTCGGGCCTTCCGCGCCGCGGGTCGACACCGTGTTCGTGGGCGGCGGGACCCCGACCCTGCTGCCACCGGCCGACCTCGGCCGCCTGCTGGCCGGGGTCCGCGAGCGATGGGGACTGACCGAGGGCGCGGAGGTCACGACCGAGGCGAACCCCGACTCGGTGACCCCCGCGGGGCTCACGATGCTGGCCGAGGCAGGGTTCACGCGGGTGTCGCTGGGCATGCAGTCCGCAGTCGGCCACGTCCTGCGCGTGCTGGACCGCACCCACGACCCGGAGAACGTCGCCCGGGCCGTCACCGCTGCGCGAAGGGCGGGCCTGCAGGTCAGCCTCGACCTGATCTACGGCACGCCCGGGGAATCGCTCGAGGACTGGCGACGGAGCCTGGACGCCGCGATCGCGCTCGAGCCCGACCACGTCAGCGCGTATGCACTGGTCGTCGAGCCGGGCACCCGGCTCGCGGCCCGCGTCCGTCGGGGCGAGGTGCCGGCGCCACTCGACGACGACGAGGCGGAGAAGTACGAGATGGCCGAGGAACGGCTCGCGGCGGCCGGCTACGGCTGGTATGAGGTGAGCAACTGGGCCCGCGAGGACTCGGCACGGTGCCGGCACAACCTCGGATACTGGGCTGGCGGGTCGTGGTGGGGCGCCGGGCCTGGCGCGCACAGCCACGTCGGCGGGGTGCGGTGGTGGAACGTCCGGCACCCGAGTGAGTACGCGGCCCGGCTGGCTGCGGGTGGGTCACCGGCGGCCGGCCGCGAGACCCTCACTGCGAGCCAGGTGCTCGACGAGCGGGTGCTGCTCGCTGTCCGTCTGGTCGAGGGTCTGCCCCTGGCGGTGCTCCCGCCCGCCGGGCGTGGGTCGGTGGCCGGGCTCATCGCCGACGGTCTGGTCGACGGCCCGGCGGCGATCGCCCGGGACCGCGCGGTGCTCACCGTGCGCGGACGGCTGCTGGCCGACACGGTCGTGCGCCGGCTGCTGGCCGACTGAACCGCGCCGTCAGCTGGTCACTCACTTCACCCAGTCCGGTGTCATCGGATAGCGGTACCACTCGCCACGGTTCGCGGCGACCGCCGCGACGATCGCGAACACCAGCGCGCCGATCCCGATGACGATCGGAACGAAGAACAGCAGGCCGAGCGTGACGATCGCCAGGATGAAGGAGACGACCAGCGCGATCATGACGATGATCTGGAAGTTGAGCGCCTGCGCCGCGTGGTGACGGACGAACGGTCCGCGGTCCCGGAGCACCAGGTAGATGATCAGGGGTCCGAGGAACGGCAGACCGACCACCGACGCCACGAGGGGTGAGAGGTGCACGAGGGTGCCCCAGACCTTCTCGTCGGCAGGGGACATCGGCTGTACGCCGTAGCCCTGCAGGTTCGACGGAGCGCCCGGATAGCCGCCCCGCGGCGGTGCCGGATAGCCGCCCTGCGGCGGTGCCGGGTAGCCGCCCTGCGGCGGTGCCGGATAGCCGCCGGGTCCGCCCGGTGGGGGCGCCGGGTACCCACCGGGTCCGCCCTGCGCGGGCGCCGGGTACCCATCGGGTCCGCCCTGCGTGGACGGCGGGTGCCCCACGGAGGGTGGCGGCGGGGTCCCCGGCTTCGACGGGGACGAGGCCGGGCTCGTCGGACGGTGCGGTCGGGTCGTGGTGCGGCTGGTCGGTCATGGCATCCCCTCGTGGTGGTCGGTCACCATTCAAACGCATCCGACGCGTGCCACGTGTCCGTCGATCCCGGTTTCAGGGGTGGTTTCAGGGATGGCTCAGGGTCTCCCCTGAACGGGCGCGCACTGAACGGGCCTGCACTGAACGCGCTGCCCTGAACGGGCTGCACTGAACGGGCTGCACTGAGCAGGCTGCACTGAGCAGGCTGCACTGAACGGCCCTGTCTCGTCCCGTCGCCTAGTGTCCGGGTTCGGTGACGAAGTCGATGAGCTCCTCGACGCTGGCGAGCAGGGTGGGCTCGAGGTCGGCATAGCTCCGCACCGTCCCAAGGATCTGCTTCCACGCGCGGGCGATGTCCGCCTGGTCGTCGGCGGCCCACCCGAGCGCCTCGCAGACGCCGTGCTTCCAGGACGTCCCCCGCGGGACCACCGGCCAGGTCTGCAGCCCGAGCCGCTCGGGTCGGACCGACTGCCAGACGTCGACGTAGGGGTGGCCGAGGATCCGGACGTGCGCGGCATGCTCACGAAGGCGCGACGCCTGCTCGACGACCCTGAACTCCTTGGTGCCCGGCACCAGGTGGTCCACGAGCACCCCCATCCGGCGACCCGGGCCGGGAGCGAAGTCGGCGATCGCGCCGCTGAGGTCGTCGACTCCGTCGAGCAGCTCCACCACGACGCCCTCGACGCGCAGGTCCGCACCCCAGACCCGCTCGACCAGCTCGGCATCGTGGCGTCCCTCGACGAACAGCCGGGAGCCGCTGGCCACCCGGGCACGGCGGCCGCTGACCGCGACCGACCCGGACGCCGTGCGTGCGGCGACGGCCCGCGCGGCCTCCAGTCGCGCCCTCGCGGCCGCGGCCGGTGCAGTCAGCACGACCGGCGCGCCGTCCAGGAGGTACCCGGGTCCGAGGGGGAAGCCCCGCGTGCGCCCGCGGCCGTCCTCGAGGTGCACGACGTGCATGCCGCCGGCCTTCTCGACCCGGACCACGGCGCCGCACCAACCGGACTCGACCTCCTCCACCACCAGGCCGGGCTCGGCCGCGACCTCGCGAGAACGCCCCCGAGGGGGCTTGCGCCAGTCGCCGGCGAGAACGTCGGTGCCGTATCGGTCAGCCACGCTGGCAGCGTAGGCGTGCCGCCGGTCGGCCCGGGGGATGCCGCGCCGCGATGCGGTGCCCTCGCGCACCACGTCGTAGACTTGGCACTCAGAATGCCGGAGTGCCAAGTGCGCATGGTGGGTACGTGCGGCCGCCGGCCCGGGAGGAGAGGAGCACCGTGACCGAGGAACGTCGACTCGCGGTCCTCCGCGCCATCGTGCAGGACTACGTCCAGACCTCCGAGCCCGTCGGGTCCAAGGCGCTGCTCGACCGGCACCAGCTCGGGGTGTCGGCCGCCACCGTCCGCAACGACATGGCGATCCTGGAGGAGGAGGGGCTGATCGCGGCCCCGCACACCAGCGCGGGTCGGATCCCCACCGATGCCGGATACCGGCTGTTCGTCGACCGGCTCAGCGCGGTGAAGCCGATGAGCAGCGCGGAGCGCTCCGCGATCTCCCAGTTCCTCGCGGGCGCCGTCGACCTCGACGACGTCGTCGACCGCACCGTGCGACTGCTGGCGACGCTGACCCGGCAGGTCGCGGTCATGCAATACCCCTCGTTGACCCGTTCGACCGTGCGCCACATCGAGCTGGTGCCGATGTCCGCGAACCGGCTGATGCTCGTCCTCATCGTCAACACCGGGCGGGTCGAGCAGCGGGTCATCGAGACCACGACCGACCTGCTCACCGACGACGGCGTGACCCTGCTCGGAGACCTGCGAGCGAGGCTCAACACCCAGGCCACCGACCGCCGGCTGCCCGAGGCGGCGGCTGCGCTGGAGTCACTGCCCGAGCGGTTCGAGCCGGCCCAGCGCGACGTGGTCCGAGCCGTCATCGGCGCCCTGCGCGATGCCCTCGCCGAGGAGCGCGAGGAGCGCGTCGTACTGGCCGGCACGGCCAACCTGGCCCGATCAGGCACCGACTTCCCGCTGACCATCGGGCCGGTGCTGGAGGCGCTCGAGCAGCACGTCGTGCTGCTCAAGCTGCTCGGGGCCGGCGCCGAGCAGACCGGCGCGCTCACCGGCGCGGGGGTCTCGGTGCGCATCGGGCACGAGAACCCCTATGCCGGGCTGCACGGGATCTCCACGGTCTCCACCGAGTACGGCACTGGCACCGACCTCGTCGCTGGTCTCGGTGTCCTCGGGCCGACCCGGATGGACTACCCCACGGCGATGGCGTCGGTGCGCGCCGTCGCCTCCTACGTCTCCCGGATCCTCTCCGAGTGATCCGTCCACCACGCCGGGCGACGCACCGCCGCCTCTCCCGGCCCTCATCAGACCGCATGTGAGCGAAGGACTTTCGTGAACGACTACTACCAGGACCTCGGGGTCTCCCGCGACGCCACGGCGGAGGAGATCAAGCGGGCCTACCGCCGTCAGGCCCGCAAGCTCCACCCCGACGTCAACCCCGGCCCGGAGGCCGAGGAGCAGTTCAAGAAGGTCTCCCAGGCCTATGACGTGCTCTCGGACACCCAGAAGCGCCAGTCCTACGACGCCGGCGCCGACCCGTACGGCGGGTCCGCGGCCGGCTTCGGACAGGGCTTCTCGTTCAGCGACATCATGGACGCCTTCTTCGGTGGTTCGGCCGGTGCGGCCACGCGGGGTCCGCGGTCGCGGACGGCGCGTGGCCAGGACGCGCTGCTCCGCCTGGACATCGAGCTGTCCGACGCGGTGTTCGGTGGGGAGCGGCAGCTCACCTTCGAGACGGCCTCCACCTGTGGCACCTGCGACGGTGAGGGCGCCGCGCCCGGCACCGGCCGCCGCACCTGCGACATCTGCAAGGGCGCGGGCGAGATCCAGCAGGTCCAGCGATCGCTGCTGGGTCAGGTGATGACCACCCGCACCTGTGCCGCCTGCCAGGGATATGGAGATGTCTTCATCCAGGCGTGCTTCGAGTGCTCCGGCACCGGCCGGGTCCGCACCCGTCGCACGCTCACCGTCCGCGTTCCGGCGGGCGTTGACACCGGCACCCGGATCAAGCTCACCGGCGAGGGGGAGATCGGCCAGAACGGCGGCCCCTCGGGCGACCTGTACGTCGAGGTCGCGGTGGTCCCGCACGCGGTCTTCCAGCGTCGCGGGGACGACCTGCACTGCCGGATCGACCTGCCGATGACGGCTGCCGCGCTCGGCACGACCCTCAAGCTCGACACGTTCGACGGGCAGACCGAGCTGGAGATCCGACCCGGCACCCAGCCGGCCGAAGCCCTCACCCTCGCCGGGTTGGGCGTGACCCACCTGCGCGGGACGGGTCGCGGTGACCTCATCGTCCACGCCAACGTCCAGGTCCCGACCCGGCTGGACGACCAGCAGCAGGACCTCCTGCGCCAGCTGTCGGTGCTGCGCGGCGAGGAGCGCCCCGAGGGTCGGCTCGCACCGGTGCACCAGGCGGGGATCTTCGGCAAGCTCCGCGACGCCTTCAAGCCCAAGTAGCCGGTCGGCCAGACGCCCGTGACGCTGCCCCTGTTCCTGGTCGACGCGGACACGGTGTCCGGCGTCGCGGTCGGTGCAGTCGTCCTGCTCGACGGGCCGGAGGGCCGGCACGCAGCGACGGTCCGCCGGATCGGAGTGGGTGAGCTGGTCCAGGTGACCGACGGCACCGGCCTGCGGCTCACCGCCGAGGTCGTGGGCGCCGAACGCGACGCCCTCCGGTTGCGGGTCACCGAGCTCCACCACGACCCGGAGCCCCCACTGCGGCTGGTGCTGGTGCAGGCCCTCGCCAAGGGCGATCGCGACGAGCAGGCGATCGAGGCCGCCACCGAGCTCGGCGTCGACGAGGTCGTGCCCTGGCAGGCGTCCCGCAGCATCGTGCAGTGGCGCGGCGAGCGCGGGTCGAAGGCCCGCCGGAAGTGGGAGTCCACGGTGCTGGCCGCGGCCAAGCAGTCGCGCCGCAGCCGTGTGCCGGTGGTCGGCGACCTGGTGACGACACGCGGTCTCGCCGACCGCGCGGCCGGGGGGACGATGTTCGTCCTGCACGAGGAGGCGACCACATCCCTTGCTGCACAAACGATCCCGGCTCGAGGTGAGGTGCTGCTCGTGATCGGGCCGGAGGGGGGGATCAGCCCCGACGAGCTCGCCGCACTCGCCCGGGCGGGCGCGACCGTCGTGCGCCTGGGCGAGACCGTGCTGCGCTCCTCCAGCGCCGGCCCGGCCGGTCTTGCCGTGGTGCTCGCAAGCTCCCGCTGGCGCTAGGCGACGTCGAAGGCCACCCGCGCCTCGGCCACGACCTGGGTGCCGTCCTTCATGCTCAGGGCGAAGACCCTGATGGTGTAGCGGCCCGGGTCGAGCTGGCCCAGGTCGAAGGAGTACGCGCCCCGGTCCGGCGCCCCGATGTCTGCCGTGGCGGTCCCCTGCCGGACCGGCTTGTCTCCCGCGAGCAGCTCCCAGCTGACCTGGGCCTCGAGGACGCTCGCCTGACCGGTGATCGTGACGGCACCGGTGAGGGGCCCGCCCCAGCGCTCGGGCGAGGTGACCCAGATCGGGGCCAGGTCCTCGTAGTAGTCCTGCTTGGCCGCCGGGCGTTGGTAGGACTGTGTGGTCGCCAAGGCGCCGAGCAGCTTCTGGCTGCCGTCACCGATGGTGAACCGGACGGGGATGTTGCCCTTCCCGTAGGCCGCCTGGGCGGTCCACACCAGGCTCTGCACCCCGATCCGGTCGGCGTCCGGACTGCCAGCCGAACCCGACCCACGACCCGCGCCGGAGAGCCCGATCTCGATGAGGTCGCTGGAGGCCGAGCAGCTGGTCACCCTGACCCCCTCGAACGGTCGGAGCCAGCCGTCGATCGCGCTCAGGTCCGGCGAGGTCAGCTTGCCCAGCGCCGCGGTGACCACCCCGCAGCGTCCTGGCTGGCTCACCGTTCCCGGCACGAACTCGCGGAACAGCCGCAGCGTGCCTGCGGCGTCGCCGACGGGCCCCACCTGGTAGACGGGCAGCGCGATGGACCCCGAGGGTCCGGGAGGGAGGGGCGTGGCAGTGGGCGAGGCGGTGGGCGAGGCAGTGGGCGAGGTGGTGGCTGCGGGGGTGCCATCGCCGGAACGAGTCGGCGAAGCGGTCGCGGTGCGGTCGGGCGCGGCAGGCAGGAGCACGTTGCGGCTGTCCAGGCTCGCCAGCGCGACGACGCCACCGATCACCGCCACGGCGGCCGCTGCGGCCGCGGGGACGAGCCACCGCCGGGGGCGCCGGTCGGGGTCCACGACGAGGAGCGGCTGGGCACGGGCTTCGCGCAGGATGGTGTCCAGCCCCGGACGCGGGGTGACCTGGTCGGCGTGTTCGCGCAGCGCACGCCGCAACCGCGCCTCGACGGCGTCGAACTCGCCCGGCTCGTAGTCGCGGTCCATCAGTCGGTCCATGAACTCCCGATCGCGGTCGACACGGTCGTCGGGGTCGTGCTCTCGGCCAGTCATGAGACGGCCTCCCATCCAGCCCTGAGGGTGGCGAGCCCGCGATGGGCGTGCGCCTTGACCGACCCCGCCGAGATGCCGAGTGCGTCGGCGATCTGGGCCTCGGAGAGGTCGAGGTAGTAGCGGAGCGTCAGCACCTCGCGCTGGCGCTGGGGGAGTCGGCCGAGCGCGACCATCAGGGCCTCGCCCTCGACCCGGGCCAGGGCGGACCGCTCGGCGCTGGGTGCGGCGATCCCGGCACCGGAGTCCGGGCTGCCCTCCTGTCGCGCGAGGTAGCGCTGCTCCACACCACGGTGCCGCAGCGAGGATCGAGCACCGTTGACGACACAGCGACGCAGGTAGGCGGAGGCGCGGTCCTCGGACTCCAGGGTCGCCCAGTGCCGGTGGACGGCGATGAACGCGTCCTGCACGACCTCCTCGGCCACCCCCTGGTCGCGCAGCAGGAGCCAGGCCAGCCGGACCAGTCCGGGCCAGTGGACGGCGTACAGCGCGCTGACCCCGGCGTCCGCCGTCGTCCGCGCATCCACGCCGCCGCCCAGGGCACCGCGTTCCACCACACCTAACGCTCTCACGGTGCATCGACGCGCAGAGCCGGTTCCCGGTTGACTCGCGGCGGTGACCGGACCCGGCGGGGTGACCCGGTGCGGCTGGGTAGGGTCGGGCCATGACTGCTCCCGAGGGCTCGGCGGACTGCCTCTTCTGCAAGATCGTCAACGGTGACATCCCGGCCGATGTCGTCCACGAGACCCCGACCACCGTCGCGTTCCGCGACCTGGAGCCGCAGGCTCCGACCCACGTGCTGGTGATCCCCAAGCGACACGTCCCGAACGTCGCGGCTCTGGCCGAGGCCTCGGGCGCGGAGCTGGCCGACGTCTTCGGCGCCGTCTCGGCCATCGCGGACCAGGAAGGTCTGCATGGCGGCTACCGGACGGTGTACAACACCGGGGCGGACGCCCAGCAGTCGGTGTTCCACGCCCACGTCCACCTGCTCGGTGGACGCGCGATGGCGTGGCCGCCCGGCTGAACGGGGCCGTAGACTCGGGGGGACATGACAGACAGCTCACCGAACACCCACCAGCCGGTCGTCGCCGCTGCGGAGGCGAGCGGCCCCGCCCGGGCCACCGCGACGCACACCATCGTGATCCCTCCGCAGGTGCAGATGGTGTCCCTGCTCGGACCCCACGACGAGCTCCTCCGCACGATGGAGCGGGCCTTCCCCCATCTGGACATCCACGTCCGAGGCAACGAGTTCCACCTCGACGGGCCGAGCGCGGATGTCGCGCTCCTCGAGCGCCTCGTCGACGAGCTGCTGCTCGTGATGGACGCGGGCCAGCCGCTGAACCGCGATGCGGTGGAGCGGTCGATCGGGATGCTCCGTGCCCAGACCACCGAGCGCCCGGCCGACGTGCTGACGATGAACATCGTCTCCTCGCGCGGTCGCACGATCCGGCCCAAGACGCTGAACCAGAAGCACTACGTCGAGGCGATCGACGCACACACCATCGTCTTCGGCATCGGTCCCGCCGGCACCGGCAAGACCTACCTGGCCATGGCCAAGGCCGTCGCCGCGCTGCAGGCCAAGCAGGTCACCCGCATCATCCTGACCCGCCCCGCCGTCGAGGCCGGCGAGCGGCTCGGCTTCCTGCCGGGCACGCTGAACGACAAGATCGACCCCTACCTGCGCCCGCTGTACGACGCGCTGCACGACATGGTCGACCCTGAGTCGATCCCGCGGCTGATGGCTGCCGGCACCATCGAGGTAGCGCCCCTGGCCTACATGCGTGGCCGCTCGCTCAACGATGCCTTCATCATCCTGGACGAGGCGCAGAACACCTCGCCGGAGCAGATGAAGATGTTCCTCACCCGGCTCGGGTTCGGGTCCAAGATGGTGGTCACCGGGGACGTCACCCAGGTCGACCTGCCCGGCGGGACCCTGTCCGGCCTCCGGGTGGTGCAGGACATCCTCACCGACCTGGAGGACGTGCACTTCACCTTCCTCACCGCCCAGGACGTCGTCCGGCACCAGCTGGTGGGCAAGATCGTCGACGCCTATGGCCGTTGGGACGACGTGCAGCAGCGCGGGGGAGGTCGGGTCCAGCATGAGCATCGACGTTCTCAATGAGACCGACCACCGGCTCGACGAGCTCGAGCTGGTGTCCTGCGCCCGGTACGTGATGGGGGAGCTGAAGGTTCACCCCAAGGCGGACCTCTGCCTGCGTCTGGTCAACGAGGCCGCGATGGAGGTCCTGCACGTGCAGTGGATGGACCTGCCCGGCCCCACCGACGTCATGTCCTTCCCGATGGACGAGCTCCGACCCGGACGTGACGGCGACGAGCCGCGCGAGGGAGTGCTCGGCGACATCGTGCTGTGTCCGTCGGTGGCTGCGGCCCAGGCGAGGACCGCCGGTCACACCACGGAGGAGGAGCTGCTCCTGCTGGTCACCCACGGCGTCCTCCACCTGCTCGGGTTCGACCACGCCGAGCCGGCGCAGGAGCAGGAGATGTTCGAGCTCCAACGTCAGCTCCTGCTGACCTTCCTGGCCACGCGCGGCCGACCGGTCGCGGACGGGGCTGCGGCCCCATGACCGGTCGATTGCTCCTCGCGGCGCTGCTGGCAACCGTCATCGCGTTCCTGCTCGCCGCGGCCGAGTCAGCCCTCCCCCGGGTGTCCCGGGTCCGGGTGCACGAGCTCGCCGAGGAGTCCCGCCGGGGCTCCGCGGCGCTGTCGCTGATCCTGGGTGACGGTGCGGCCTACCTCTCGGTGCTCGCCTTCGTGCGGGTCGTCGCCGAGGCTGCCGCGGCCGTACTGGTCACGCTGGCGGTGAGCCGCGCGATGGATGGTTTCTGGCCCGCCCTGTTCGCGGCGATCGGGATCATGGCGGTGCTGTCCTTCGTCCTCGTGGGCGTCTCGCCCCGGACCCTGGGCCGGCAGCACGCCGAGGGCGTGGCACTGGCCGCCGCACCGCTCGTGGTCGGTTTTCGACGCGTGCTGGGGCCGCTCGCGCGGTTGCTGGTCACCCTGGGCAACGCGGTGACCCCCGGTCGCGGCTATCGCGACGGCCCGTTCCAGACCGAGGCCGACCTGCGCGACCTCGTCGACCTCGCGGGGGAGAGCGCGCTCATCGAGGCGGGAGAGCGCCAGATGATCCACTCGGTGTTCGAGCTGGGCGACACGATGGCCCGCGAGGTGATGGTTCCCCGCACCGACATGGTCACCATCGAGCGCGACAAGACGCTGCGCTCGGCGATGTCGCTGTTCCTGCGCTCCGGGTTCTCGCGGATCCCCGTGGTGGGGGACGGGTCTGACGACGTCCTCGGGCTGTTGTACTTCAAGGACGTCGTCCGCCGGGTGAACGCCTCGCCGGAGGCGGCAGTCCTGCCGGTGGAACAGCGGATGCGTCCGATGCACTTCGTCCCCGAGAGCAAGCCGGTGGACGACCTGCTGCGCGAGATGCAACGCGACCAGAGCCACTTCGCGATCGTGGTGGACGAGTACGGCGGGACGGCCGGCCTGGTCACGATCGAGGACATTCTCGAGGAGATCGTGGGCGAGATCGCCGACGAGTACGACCGGGAGGCCCCGGGCGTGGAGAACCTCGGCGACGGGCGCACCCGCGTGCCCGCCACGATGGACATCGACGACCTGGCCGAGCTGTTCGCGGTCGAGATCGACGAGGACGAGGTCGACACCGTCGGTGGGCTGATCGGCAAGACCATCGGTCGCGTCCCGATCATCGGCTCGTCGTGCGAGGTGAGCGGGTTGGTGCTGACCGCCGAGCGGATGGCCGGTCGACGGCACCGGATCGCCAGTGTCATCGTGGAGCGCGTACCCGCGCCCGACCCCCACGAGCGCCTCGAGGACGATGACGCGCGCCGCCCCCGGCGCGGAGAGCGCGAGGAGGTGTCATGAGCGGATACGTCGCGGGATTCGCCTCGATCATCGGCCGGCCCAACGCGGGCAAGTCGACCCTCACCAACGCCCTGGTCGGCCACAAGGTGGCGATCACCTCCTCCAAGCCGCAGACCACCCGCCACACCATCCGCGGCATCGTCACCACCGAGCAGAGCCAGCTGATCCTGGTCGACACGCCGGGGCTGCACAAACCGCGAACCCTGTTGGGGCAGAGGCTCAACGACCTCGTCCGCGACACCCTGCTCGAGGTCGACGTCATCGGCTTCTGCCTGCCGAGCGACCAGCGGATCGGGCCGGGCGACCAGTACATCGCCGCTCAGCTCGCCGAGCTGGGCCAGGCCCGCAAGGTGCCGGTCGTGGCGATCGCCACCAAGACCGACACGGTCCAGCGCGAGCGGATGGCCCAGCACCTGATCGCGATCGACCAGCTCGGGGACTGGGCGGCGATCGTGCCCTGCTCTGCCGTCGACGGCAGCCAGGTCGACGTCGTGGCCGAGCAGCTGAGCGCCCACCTCCCACCGGCCCCCGGTCCGCTGTATCCCGATGGTGTCCTCACCGACGAGCCCGAGGCCATCATGATCGCCGAGCTCGTCCGCGAGGCGGCGCTCGAGGGCGTCCGCGACGAGCTGCCGCACTCGCTCGCCGTGGTGGTCGAGGAGATGCTGCTGCGCGAGGGGCGACCCGAGGACCGCCCGCTGCTCGACGTGCGGGTCAACGTGTTCGTCGAGCGTTCGTCCCAGAAGGCCATCGTCATCGGTCGCGGCGGTGCCCGGCTGCGTGAGGTCGGCACCAACGCGCGGCAGGGGATCGAGGCCCTGCTGGGCCAGCGGGTCCACCTCGACCTCCACGTGAAGATCGCCAAGGACTGGCAGCGCGACCCCAAGCAGCTCCAGCGACTGGGGTTCTGAGCGCTCGCTCACCCAGGGCGCGCCGTGCCGGTCCGCGCGGGCTCCAGGGTCGCTCGCCCCGCCGACCCCTGGTCACATGATGGGCGTGGTCGTTCACGCGGTGAGACGGCCTCGTACTCTGGTCCCATGAGGATCGGAGTCTTCGGCGCCACCGGTCAGGTCGGCACCGTCATGCGCACCCTGCTCGCCGACCGCGGTTTCCCGGTCGAGCAGATCCGCTACTTCGCGTCGGCGCGCTCGGCCGGCACGACCCTGCCCTGGGCCGGCGGCGAGGTCACCGTGGAGGACTCGGCCACCGCCGACTTCACCGGTCTGGACATCGCGCTGTTCAGCAACGGCAAGACGGCCTCGCTGGAGCTGGCACCCAAGGTCGCTGCGGCCGGAGCGGTGGTGGTCGACAACTCCTCGGCCTGGCGTCGTGACCCCGAGGTTCCGCTGGTGGTGAGCGAGGTCAACGCGGACGACCTCGACACGATCCCCAAGGGCATCGTCGCCAACCCCAACTGCACCACGATGGCCGCCATGCCGGTACTGAAGCCGTTGCACGAGCGCGCCGGGCTGGTTCGGCTGAACATCGCCTCCTACCAGGCGGTCTCGGGTTCCGGCGGGGCAGGCGTAGCCGAGCTCGACGGGCAGCTCAGGGGTGCCTTCGCCGCGGGCGACGTCCGGGGCCTCGCGCTCGACGGCCGCGCCGTCGCGGTCCCCGAGCCGACCCTGTACGCCGTGCCCGTCGCGTTCAACGTCGTGCCGCTCGCCGGGTCGATCGTGCCGGACGGGTCGCTGGAGACCGATGAGGAGCAGAAGCTCCGCCACGAGTCCCGCAGGATCCTGCACCTCCCCGACCTGCGCGTATCCGGCACCTGTGTCCGGGTGCCTGTCTTCACCGGTCACTCGCTCGCGATCCATGCCGAGTTCGAGAACGACATCGCGGTGGACGAGGCGCTCGAGCTGCTCGGTCGCGCCCCTGGCGTGGTCGTGACCGCGGTGCCGAACCCGCTGGATGCTGCCGGGCGCGACGAGGTCTTCGTCGGTCGGGTCCGGGCCGACCAGGCCGCGCCCGACGGCAAGGGCCTGATCCTGTTCGTGGTCGGCGACAACCTGCGCAAGGGCGCCGCGCTGAACGCGGTGCAGGTCGCCGAGGAGCTGCTCAAGCGCCGCTGACCCACCGCACGAGCGACACCCTCCCTCAGAGGTCGGTCTGCCAGTGCTTCCAGGTGCGGGTGACGACCATGCCGACGTGCTCATAGAGCCCACGTGCGCCGGTACGGGAGTCGGTGTTGAGCTCGCTGCGCGCAGCTCCGCGCTCGCGGCACCGGGCGAACGCGTCGACGAGCAGCGCGCGGGCCAGGCCGCGGCTGCGCTGGTCGGCGCGGACCGCGAGCTGGTCGACGAACCCGGTGTCCTGATAGATCGAGGACACGGCTGCGCCCACGACCTCCCCGGCGGCGTCGACGGCGAGCCGGATCTGCCAGGGGGCGAAGCCGGGGCGAAGGACGACCCGAGCGGCCCAGTCACCGTACGGCACGCTGGCTCGGCCCGGCCACTCGTTGAACGCGTCCTCCACGACGCGGTACGTCGCCTGGTTGTCCTCTCCAGCGACGAAGTCCTGCAGCGCATACCCGGCAGGCAGTGGTTGTGGTTCGATCGCGGCGCCCTCGGGGAGCGTGAGTAACCAGGAGGTCCAGCCCTCGCGGTAGCCGAGCGCCCGGAACATCGCCTCGGCGTCCCCGCCGACCGCGACCGTCTGACCCAGCACCGTGCCACCCGCTCCGCGGGCGCACTCCTCCGCCCATCGCACCATCGCGGTGCCGATCCCGCGACCACGCCACCCAGGGCGCACGGCCGCCTCGAGCCGGCGGGCGCCGGTCACCTCGGCCGTCGCCACCATCTGCTCGCCGTCGACCACCGCCAGGCTGTGGTGGGTGAGGTCGAAGCTGGGTCGTTGCCAGTCGCCCACCACCTCGGCGAGCTCGATCATCACCTCGCCCAGGTCATGCAGCTCGGCCGCCGCCACGACCTCGGTCACCGATGGCGCGTCTGCGGGCACGCAGGCGCGCGCGGTGAGACCGGCCGGCAGGGCGATCGCGGTGTCCATCCGGCAAGAATGCCGTGGTGGGCGGGTGTCGTCTCGCGAATTTTGGTCGGGACCGCAGGTGAGGTCGTCGGGACCCGGTTGCAGAGCCCCAGCCCCAGCCCAGCCCCCCAGCCCCCGCCCCGCCCCCCGCACCCGAGTCTTTGAAGCGGAATCCACGCCAGGGCATGGACCAGGCTTCAAAGACTCAGCTCCAGCCCCCGCAGCCGAGTCTTTGAAGCGAAATCCACGCCAGGGCATGGACCGGGCTTCAAAGACTTAGGCAGGGGTCGGGTACGGGCGGGCGAGACGCGGGGTCGGGTAGGGGCGGGGCGGGTGGACGCCGTGGCGGGTGGACGCCCGGTAGCCCCAGCGCCTACGCTCGCAGGGTGCAGCGCACTCTCCTCCTTCGCCGCCGCGGCGGGGCTCGCTAGATCAGCCGCCCCTCGTCGCGGAGTCCGTGGTGCCCGGCTGAGCCCCCGCAACAGCGACGAGATCGCGTTCTTCAGACAGGCGAGCGAAGCGATGAGAGACCCCCAGCAGCCCTCGGGCATGCCGTTCGGCAAGTACGTACCGTTCCAGCAGCAGATCGTGGTCGACCTCCCCGACCGGACCTGGCCGACCAACGTCATCACGCAGGCGCCGCGGTGGTGCGCGGTCGACCTGCGGGACGGCAACCAGGCCCTGATCGACCCGATGAACTCCGAGCGCAAGAAGCGGATGTTCGACCTGCTCGTGCGGATGGGTTACAAGGAGATCGAGGTCGGGTTCCCCAGCGCGAGCCAGACCGACTTCGACTTCGTCCGCGAGCTCATCGAGGGCGGCCACATCCCCGACGATGTGACGATCCAGGTGCTGACCCAGTGCCGAGACCACCTGGTCGAGCGCACCTTCGACTCGATCCGCGGGGCCAAGCAGGCGATCGTGCACTTCTACAACTCGACCTCGATCCTCCAGCGCCGCGTCGTGTTCGGCCTGGACGAGGACGGCATCGTCGACATCGCTCTGCAGGCCGCCCGGCTGTGCCGCAAGCTCGAGGAGACGATCCCCGAGACCGACGTCTTCTACGAGTACTCGCCGGAGTCCTACACGGGCACCGAGATGGAGTTCGCGGTCCGGATCTGCAACGAGGTCGCCGAGGTCATCGACCCCACGCCGGACCACAAGATGATCATCAACCTGCCGGCCACCGTCGAGATGGCCACGCCCAACGTGTATGCCGACTCCATCGAGTGGATGGTGCGCCACCTGGAACGACGCGAGTCGATGGTGGTGTCGCTGCACCCCCACAACGACCGGGGCACGGGGGTGGCCGCGGCCGAGCTGGGCTATCTCGCCGGCGCGGACCGCATCGAGGGATGCCTGTTCGGCAACGGTGAGCGCACCGGCAACGTCGACCTGGTGACCTTGGGCATGAACCTGTTCAGCCAGGGCATCGACCCGCAGATCAGCTTCGCCGACCTGGACGAGATCCGTCGGACCGTCGAGCACTGCAACCAGCTCCCCGTAGGCGAGCGGCACCCGTGGGGCGGCGACCTGGTCTTCACCGCGTTCTCCGGCTCCCACCAGGATGCGATCAAGAAGGGCTTCGAGGACATGGACTCCCAGGTCGAGTCCACCGGCAAGCCGATCAACGAGCTGGTCTGGGGCGTGCCGTACCTGCCGATCGACCCGCACGACGTCGGCCGGAGCTATGAGGCCGTGGTCCGGGTGAACAGCCAGTCGGGCAAGGGCGGCGTCGCGTTCATCCTCAAGAGCGAGCACCAGCTCGACCTGCCCCGCCGGCTCCAGATCGAGTTCAGCGGCGTGGTGCAGTCCAAGACCGACACCGAGGGCGGCGAGGTCAGCCCGGCCGCTCTGTGGACGACGTTCCAGGACGAGTACCTCCCAGCGGTGGACGGCGCCTTCAACGCCTGGGGCCGGTTCACGCCGGTCTCCCACACGCTGGTCAGCGGTGAGAGCGGGCGCGACCGCATCACCGCGACCATGCTCGACCGGGGTCAGGAGATCGTGGTCGAGGGCGAGGGCAACGGTCCCATCGCAGCGTTCGTCGACGCGCTCGGCACCATCGGCGTCGACGCGCGCGTCCTCGACTACGCCGAGCACGCCCTGTCCGCCGGTGGCGATGCCCGTGCCGCCGCGTACGTCGAGTGCGCCGTCGGCGACCGGGTCCTGTGGGGCGTCGGTCTGCACAGCTCGATCGTGAAGGCGTCGCTCACCGCGATCCTGTCGGCGGTCAACCGGGCCGAGCGCCAGCCCGCCGCCTGACCCGGACGACCCGACCGGACCGGCGCGCCATCAGGCGCGCCGGCCCCGTCGTCCTCGGGATGGCGCTGTCGTCCTCGGGACGGCGCTGTCGTCCTCGGGACGGCTCAGTCGTCCTCGAGACGGCTCAGCCGTCGATCTCGACGCCCACGACACGCCACGGCGGGCCGGTCCTGAGGACTTAAGCACTTCTTCAGCGCGCACTCCTAGCTTTCGATCGTGCCGACAGTCCGCCGGCCGACCAAGGAGGCTTCGATGTCCGCTCACCAGACCCGATCCGGACGGAGGCGGCCCGCCGGCGCTGCCGTCACCGCTGCCGTCGCGGCCACCGCCGCCGCAGGACTGCTCGCCGGCCTGCTGGCCGGCCCCGCAGCCGCAGCCGGCGTCACGCCCGGCGCCGCTCCCTCAGGCCCGGCGACCACGGGCGCGGTCCCGGCCGCGAAGGGATCCTCCCTCCCGCAGGCCGCGCCGCTGCAGCGCAGGGTCGTTCCCGCCAAGCCGGCGAGGGCCGTGCTCGGGTCCACGACCTCGCGCACCCAGATCGACGTGAAGTTCCGCGAGGGGTCGGGTCTGCGGCTGCGTCAGGGCCGTCTGGTCGTCGACGCCGCCGCGGCGGACCTGACCCGCCCGGGCACCTCGGCCGGTCTGGTGGCCAAGAGCGCTGACCTGACCTCGCTGGACCGCGTCCTGGCCGCGCCGGGACGCACGCTTCGCCGCACCTTCGCCGCGACCGAGGCCGCCGTGGACTCGACCGTGCGCAAGGCAGCGGCCACGGGGTCCCGCGAGCAGGCCGACCTCAACCTCTGGCACCGGCTCACCCTCCCCACGGGCACGGACCCAGCCGCAGTCATCGACCAGCTGAACGCCCTGGACGTCGTGGAGCTGGCCCAGGCCGCTCCGCTGCCGGTCCGCCCGCCGGCATCACCGGACTACCGCTCGCGGCAGGGCTACCACTCACCGGCCAGCAGCTCGGGGATCGACGCCAACTACGCGTGGACCGTCGCCGGCGGCACTGGTGTCAACGTCCGGGTGCACGACATCGAGTACTCGTGGAACGGGGCCCACGAGGACCTCTCCAAGCTGCGGACGGCGTTCTACACCAACGGAACCTACGCCGATCCCTTCAACGACTCCAACCACGGCACGGCGGTCGCCGGCGAGATCGTGGGAGACGCGAACGGTATCGGCGTCACCGGGCTGGTGCCGGATGCGCGCCTGCAGGTCACCAACGCCAACAACACCGAGCGCGGGTATGACCTGGCCAACGCGATCTACACCGCCAGCAACGTGCTCCGTGCCGGCGACGTGATGCTGCTCGAGCAGCAGATGTGCGGTCCGGCGAGCGGGAACGGGTGCAAGGGCGACGTCGGTCTGGTGCCGGTGGAGTGGAACGCCCTGTTCTACGACGCCATCGTCAACGCGACCTCACGCGGCATCATCGTGGTGGAGGCGGCCGGCAACGGATACCAGAACCTCGACTCCGCGGTGTACGGCACGACCTTCCCGAGCAACAAGGCGGACTCGGGCGCGATCATCGTCGGCGCCGGAGGAGCTCCCGGCTGCTCGGGCGCCCGGCAGCGCTTGAGCTTCTCCAACTACGGTCGCCGGGTCAACCTGCAGGGTTGGGGGGAGTGCGTGACCACCACGGGCTACGGCCAGCTGTACTCGGCCGGTGGGGTGAACGCCTACTACACGGCAACCTTCAACGGCACGTCCAGCGCGTCGCCGATCGTGGCCAGCGCGGCCGCCGCACTCTCCAGCGTTGCCAAGGCGCGCGGTCGCACGCTCACGCCGCGTGACGTCCGTGCGCGTCTGATCGCCGCGGGCACCGCCCAGGTCGGCACCGGCAACATCGGACCGCTCCCCAACCTGCGCGCAGCGATCGCGGCGCTGAGCACGAGCACGGACACGACCGGGCCGTCGATGGGCGCGATCACGTACGCGCCGGCGCCCGGTCAGCAGGTCGGCACCACCGTCCCCGCGCTGGTCTCCTGGTCCGCCTCGGACGCGAGCGGGATCGCTGCCTACGCCGTGCAGATCCGCACCAACAGCGGTGCGTGGGTGGCGCAGACCCTGCCCACCGCGACGACGCGGTCCCAGACCTGGTCGCTGACGCCGGGCAGGCGCTACGACGTCGCGGTCGCGGCCCAGGACTCGCGCGGCAACTGGAGCGCGTGGTCGGTGACCCCCAACTTCGGCGTGGGGCTGTTCCAGGAGAACTCGAGCTATGTGAGCTACACGACCGGCTGGACGCGCACGGCGTGGGCGCCGGCCAACGGCGGCAACCTCACCCTGTCCTCGACCCGGAACGCCGCTGCGTCGTTCACCTTCACCGGGGCGAGCATCGGGTGGGTGGGGACGCTGGCCACCAACCGCGGGGTCGCCTCGGTCTACCTCGACGGCCAGCTGATGCAGACCCTGGACCTGTACTCGGCGACCACCCGGGCACGGAACATCAGCGCCTCCTACACCTGGCCGCGCTCGGGCACCCACACCATCAAGGTCGTCGTCGCCGGGACCGCCGGCCGACCCAAGGTGGACATCGACGCCTTCACCCTGGCTGGGCTGACCGACAGTGCGGCGGCGCGGAGCCCGGTAGGCGGGAGTGGGCCTGCCGGGCTCCGTCGTGCGCCGGTCTCCACCTCAGTGGGAGTGGCGCACCGCCATCACCTGGTCGACGGTTGCGCGGTCGAACTCGATCCCCAGCCAGTCGTAGAGCCCGCGCAGGACCTCGGGGTCGGCGATGAAGTCGTCGTAGTGCAGCGGGTAGGCCACGTCGCCGAGGTACTCACCGATGGCGGCCCGCCGGGCGGCGTGCTTCTCCACCTCCGTGCGCGGAGATCCCGCCGTCGCCCACCACGAGCTGCGCGCCACGGCATCGTTGTCACGGGTCAGCACGATGAACTTCACGCCGGGGAGCAGGACCTGGATGAAGTCGAGGTAGTCCCGCCACTGGTCCTCGGCGTGCTGCCAGCGGATCTCCTTGTATCCGACCAGCTGGGTGTCGGGGTCGGGGCGCAGCAGGGTCTGCAGTGCCACCAGCCTCAGCAGGGTGACCGCGAGCTCAGGTTGGTATCCGTCGATGCCGTACCACGCGCTGGTCGGGGCGAGCGCGCCGCTCTCGGGCGTGTGCTCGGCCCGCGCCTTCATCACGACCTGGTGGTAGCGGTGCAGGCTGCGCAGCGCGTCGTGGTTCTCGCCCCGCATGATGACGCCGGGAGCGGCGTTCAGCAGACCCTGGAGGAGCGTGGACCCCGTGCGCCCGTAGGTGCAGATGACCAGGAAACGCAGGTCGGGGTTCAGTGGGCTCGCCGCACGCCGGGCCGCCTCCTCGGCCACCTCGAGGCTGGCGACCTGAGCCGTCTGCAGCGAGAGCTGGGTGAGCGTCTGATCGAGCTGGCGACGCAGTGCGTCGCGTTCGTCGAGGGCTGCGCGAGCCGGAGGGAGGGCGAGCGCGAGCCGACGCGCGGTGCGGGACAGGGGGATCCTTCGGGGGGCCACTGGTCTCCTGAGGGCGGGCGGTTCGGGGGCGTGGCCACACTCTAGGGGTGGGGACTGTGCTCAGCGGACCCCACGGGGTCGGAACTGGACCGAGATGCGCGGCCCGACGGCCCGGGTCGTCTTGGGGATGGCGTGGTCCCACGTCCGCTGGCAGGACCCGCCCATCACGACCAGGTCGCCGTGACCGAGTGAGAAGCCCGTCGAGTCGCCGCCGCCCCGCGGTCGCAGCATCAGCGACCGGGCCGAACCGATCGACAGGATCGCGACCATCGTGTCGAGGTTCCTGCTCCGCCCGATGCGGTCGCCGTGCCACGCGACCGAGTCGCGGCCGTCGCGGTACAGGCACATACCGGCCGTGACGAACGGCTCGCCGAGCTCCCCGGCGTAGTGCCGGCTCAGGTCCGCGCGGGCCTGGGCGAGGACGTCATGGGGGAGGACCTCACCCTCGTCGTAGAACCTCAGCATCCGGGGCACGTCGACCACGCGCTCGTACATCTCGCGGCGCTCGGCCCGCCACGGCACGGCGCGGTGCAGAATCTCGAAGAGCGGGTCGGCACCCGCCAGCCAGCTCCGGTGGTAGTCGACCCAGGCCCCGCGGCCCAGATCGGTCCGCTCCAGCCGCGCCCCGATGGGGTGCAACGAGATGTCCTGGCCATGTCGAGCAACGACCCCTGCAGCACCACCGCCATGAGTCCATCCTAGCGCTGGTTCGAACACCTGTTCTAGTTGTGGGGTCGTGCCGGGTCCCGGGCAACGCCGGGGTAGCGGCACGGCATACCGCGAACGGGGTGGCGAGTTGAGAGACTGTGACCATGCCCCTGTACCGCGACGAGGCCCTCGTGCTGCGCACCCAGAAGCTGGGCGAGGCCGACCGCATCGTCACGCTGCTGACGCGCGGGCTGGGCAAGGTCCGGGTCGTGGCCAAGGGGGTCCGGCGGACCCGCAGCAGGATCGGCGCGCGTCTCGAGCCGGGCATGGCGGTCGACGTGCAGTGCTACGAGGGGCGCAATCTCGACACCGTGACCCAGGCCGAGACCCGCGAGACCTGGGGCGAGGTGATCGCCCGCGACTACACGACCTATACCGCGGCCACCGCGATGCTGGAGACCGCCGACCGGCTGACCGAGGAGCGCGAGCCCGCGATCCAGCAGTACCACCTGCTCGCGGGCGGGTTGCGCTCGCTGGCCGGTGGCGAGCACGACCCCGGGTTGGTGCTGGACGCCTACCTGATCAGAGGTCTGGCCATCGCCGGCTGGGCGCCGAGCTTCCACGACTGCGCGCGGTGCGGCGCGGCCGGGCCACACCGCGCGTTCAACCTGCAGGCTGGTGGCACGGTCTGCAGGGAGTGCCGCCCACCCGGTTCCGCCGCCCCGGCTCCGGAGACCCTGGCGCTGCTGGCGGCGCTGCTGGCCGGCGACTGGGACGTCGCCGACGCCTCGCTGGACCGCAACCGGCGTGAGGGCAGCGGGCTGACCGCGGCCTTCCTCCAGTGGCACCTCGAGCGAGGGATCCGCTCGCTGCGACTGGTCGACCGGCCGGTCGTAGCGCAGCTGACCCTGCCCGGGCACCCCGGTGTGGGCGCGCCGGCATGAGGGACCGATGAGCCCGCCGTACGCGCCTCCGTTCCCCCACCCGAGCGGCGCCCAGCCGCCCCGCCTGCCCGCCGAGGTCCTGCCGCGGCACGTCGCGATCGTGATGGACGGCAACGGTCGGTGGGCCAACCAGCGGGGCCTGCCGCGCACCCAGGGCCACGAAGCGGGGGAGGCCGCGCTGCTCGACGTGGTGGCCGGTGCGGTCGAGGCCGGCGTGACGCACCTGTCGGCATATGCGTTCTCCACCGAGAACTGGAAGCGCAGCCCCGACGAGGTCCGGTTCCTGATGGGGTTCAACCGCGACGTCATCCGCCGTCGCCGGGACCAGCTGCACGAGTGGGGTGTGCGCATGCGCTGGGTCGGCCGCCGCCCCCGGCTCTGGAGCTCGGTCATCAAGGAGCTCGAGGTCGCCCAGGAGCTCACCCGGAACAACACCGGGCTGACGCTGTACTTCTGCGTGAACTACGGTGGCCGCGCCGAGATCGGTGACGCCGCAAGGGCGCTCGCCCAGGACGTCGCCCGCGGACGGCTCAGGGCGAGCAGTGTCGACGAGGACACCATCGCGCGATATCTGCCCGAGCCCGACATGCCCGACGTCGACCTGTTCGTGCGGTCCTCGGGGGAGCAGCGCACCAGCAACTTCCTGCTCTGGCAGAGCGCCTATGCGGAGATGGTCTTCCTCGACACGCTCTGGCCCGACTTCGACCGCCGCAACCTGTGGGAGGCGTTGGAGCTGTACGCCGCCCGCGACCGGCGCTATGGCGGAGCGGTGGACACGCCCACCTCCTGACCGGTCAGTGGTCGGGGCAGAGACCGAAGATCTCGATGGTGTGGCTCACGTCGCGGAAGCCGTGCTCGGCGCTCACGGCGGTCGCCCAGCGCTCCACGGCGGCCCCCTCGACCTCGACCGTCCTTCCGCACTCGCGACACACCAGGTGGTGGTGGTGGTGCTCGGTGGAGCAGGCGCGGTACACCGCCTCGCCGTCGTCGGTGCGGAGCATGTCGATCTCACCGTCCGCAGCCATCGCCTGCAGGCTGCGGTACACCGTGGCTAGCCCGACGTTCTCGCCCTGCTGGCGGAGCCGCGAGTGCAGGTCCTGCGCCGACTGGAACTCCTCGGTCCCGGCCAGAGCCTGCGCCACCGCGACCCGCTGGCGCGTCGGGCGACGGGGCTCGGCGCGGGCGGCGGAGCTCACGGCCTGCCCTTGGGGTCGAGAACCCGATCCCGCTCGGGCAACGAGTGCTCGTCGTAGTGGCCCTCGTGCGGGGCGTGCCGGTGTCCGTCGTGCAGGTAGTCGACGTGGTCGCCGTGCGCGACCACGTCGTGGCCGCAGCCCGCCCCGTGCTCGTGCTCGGCGTGCGGGTCCTGCACGCCGTGCGCCGTCCCGTCGGCGCGGTGGTGCCGTCGCGCCCGGGCGCGGGCGACCACGCCGGTGGCCGCCGCAGTGAGCAGGAAGATCGCGATGGCCACCAGGACGATGCTGCCGCCGCTCGGAGTGCCGGCGAAGTAGGACCCGGTCACCCCGCCGACGCTGGACACGACGCCGACCAGGACGGCCCAGCGGATCGAGGACGCGAAGCTACGGCCGAGCAGCTGGGCGGTGGCGTTCGGCAGGATCATCAGGGCACTGATCAGCAGCAGGCCCACGACGCGCATCGACACGACCACGGTGACCGCGGTCAGCACTGCCAGCGCGATGTTCAGGCCGGTCACCGGCAGACCGGTGGCACGCGAGTACTCCTCGTCGTTGGCCACCGCGAACAGCCAGGGTCGCAGCACGACGGTGGTCACCAGCAGCACGACTGCGAGCCCGGCGAACACCCAGAGGTCGGAGCTGCTGGTGGTCAGGATCGCGCCGAACAGATAGCTCGTGAGGTTGGCCGGGGTGCCCGCCGAGGACTGCGAGATGACGACGACACCCCCGGCGATGCCGCCGTAGAACATGACCGCGAGCGCGAGGTCGGCGCTGGTTCGGCCACGGGCACGGATCACCTCGATGGCCACCGCGGCGAGGACGGCGGCCACCAGCGCGGTCGCCACGGGCGCGGTGCCGGTCAGCACGCCCACCGCGACACCCGCCAGCGCGACGTGGCCCATGCCGTCACCGATCAGGGACAGGCGGCGCTGCACGAGGAACACGCCGACCATGGGTGCGGCGATGCCGACGAGGAAGGCGGCGAGGAGGGCCTGACGCATGAACTCCAGGGCGAGCAGGTCAGCCACGAGCCCGCCTCCCCACGCGGTCGAGCGGACCGTCGGAGGTCGAGCCGCGCAGCTTCGGTGCGCCGGGCTCCGGGTCGTCCTCGTGGTGGTGGCTGTGCCCCCCGGCGTGGGCCCCGGCGTGGCCGTGGGAGCGCAGGTAGGCGTCCATCGGGCCGTCGTAGTCGATCGCGCCCGCGCGGGTGCAGACCACGCGCGTGACGATGCCGGCCAGCGGCTCGAGCTCGTGGGTGACGACCAGCATGGTCGTGCCCCGGGCGGCCAGCCGGGCCAGTACCTCGGCGAGGACCTCCTGGCTGGCCGCGTCGACCCCGGCGGTCGGCTCGTCCATGACCAGGATGTCGGGCTGGGCCGCGAGCGCGCGGGCGATGAGGACCCGGCGCTGCTGGCCGCCGGACAGCGTGCTCACGTCCTCCCGGGACCGGTCCGCGAGGCCGACGAGGTCAAGGGCCCGGTCGATGGCAGCCGTGTCGGCGGCAGTGGTCGGCCGCCACCAGCTGCGGTGGGGGAGGCGCCCGATGGCCACGACTTCGCGAACCGTCGACCGGACCGAGGTGGACAGTGAATGACGTTGCGGCACATAGCCGATGCGATATCTCTCGTGGAAACGTCGGGCGGGAGTGCCGAACAGCTCGACGGTGCCGCCGAGGTGCTCGTTGAGCCCCAGGATCCCCTTGACCAGCGTGGACTTGCCGGACCCGTTGGGCCCGAGCAGGGCCACGACCTCACCGGGGCGGATGGTGAGGTCGACGCCCGTGATCACGGCACGGTCTGCATACCCGAAGGCGCTGTCCTGCAACGTGATCACCGGCGCGCTGACCGGTGCGACCTGGGCCGTCACGGGCAGCCCTGCCCGACGCTCAGCGTGGCGAGGTTGGACCTCATGACCTCAAAGTAGTCCGCGCCGGCCGACTGGTCGGTGATCCCCTCGAGGGGGTCGAGCAGGGCGACCTTCGCGCCGCCTTCGCGGGCCAGCGTCTCGGTGAGTGCGGGGCTGACCAGGGTCTCGGCGTACACGGTCCTCAGCCCGCGCCCCCTGACGTGCGCTGCGATCTCCCGCAGCTGCCTCGCGCTGGGCTCGAGGTCGGGGTTCACGCCGGCGATGCCCTCCTGGTTCAGCCCGTACCGGTCGGCGAGGTAGGCGAACGACGCGTGGCCGGTCACCAGGTCCGTCGAGGTGCAGCCGGTGAGGACGGTCCGGAACTCCTCGTCCAGCGCGCCCAGCCGTGCGACGAGGTCCTTCGACCGGGCGGCGTACTCCGTGGCGTGGTCGGGGTCGGTCTGCGCCAGGCGCGCGCCGATCGCGGTGGCGACCGCGGCATACCGGACCGGGTCCAGCCAGAAGTGAGGGTCGGGGGCGACTCCCTCCTCGGACGGCGTGTCCTCGGCGCCGTGGCCGTCCCCGGCAGCAGCGAGCGTCAGGTCGGCGCTGCTAGACACGTCGAAGGCGGTGTCCGTGGTGACGGTGTCGATGGCGTCGTCGACCGCGGGCTGGAACCGCCGCTCGTAGACGACCAGGTCGGCCTTGCCGAGGGAGGTGACGTCGCGCGGGGTCAGCTCGAGGTCGTGCGGCTCGGCCCCGGCCTTGGTGAGCGTGGTGACCGCGACGCGGTCACCACCGACCTGCTGGACCGCGTACTGGAGCGGGTAGAAGGCCGCGACGACCGAGACGGTCCCGTCGGCGGTGTCGCCCGTGGACCCGCTGCCGGCGCATGCGGTGAGCGTGAGGACGACGACCGAGAGCGGCGCGGCCAGGCGGAGGAGACGGACCATGACCCCACGCTACAAGGAATGAGAATCATTTCCAAAAGGGCCCGCGCCCGACCGGGTTCAGGACCGGGGGAACGCCTCGGTGAGCCCGATCGCGAGTGCGAGCAGGACCACGGTCCCGCGCATCAGCCGCTCCACGCCGGGGAGCCGCGGCCAGGCCAGGAACAGCAACCAGCCCAGGAACCCCGCGACGAGGAGGATGAGGATGAACCCCCACCTCGGGATGAAGATGCCGCCCACGAGCAACCCGAGCACGAGGAGGAACGGGAGGGCGCGGGGGAGCGTGCTGAGCGCCTTGACCGGTCCCAGGCTGGCTCGTTCGACGGCGGTGCGGAGGCTGGACACGAGACCAGAGCCTACGGCCCGGTGCCGGCGCGCCAGGCTTCGCCAGGCTTCGCCAGCAACGGCACACCCGATCGCACCCGCTCGGTGCCGCCCCGTAACCTTGCCCGCATGGCAGCACCGACCTCGACCGTCGACACCGTCGTCTCCCTCTGCAAGCGCCGGGGCTTCGTCTTCCCGTGCGGAGAGATCTACGGTGGAACGAGGTCGGCGTGGGACTACGGCCCGCTGGGCGTCGAGCTCAAGGAGAACATCAAGCGGCAGTGGTGGAAGGCCATGGTGACCGCGCGCGAGGATGTCGTGGGACTCGACTCCTCGGTCATCCTGCCCCGCCAGACCTGGGAGGCGTCCGGCCACGTCGCGACGTTCAGCGACCCGTTGGTCGAGTGCCTCTCCTGCCACCGCCGCTATCGAGCCGACCACCTGCAGGAGGCGGCCGCGGAGAAGAAGGGCAAGCAGGGCGAGGAGGTCGACCCCGACGACATCCCGCTCACCGAGATCGTCTGTGCCAACTGTGGCAACCGCGGGCAGTGGACCGAGCCCCGCCAGTTCTCCGGGCTGCTCAAGACCTATCTCGGCGTGATCGAGGACGAGTCCGGTCTGCACTACCTCCGGCCCGAGACGGCGCAGGGCATCTTCCTCAACTTCGCCAACGTGCTCGGGTCCTCGCGTCGCAAGCCGCCGTTCGGCATCGCCCAGACGGGCAAGAGCTTCCGCAACGAGATCACGCCGGGCAACTTCATCTTCCGCACCCGCGAGTTCGAGCAGATGGAGATGGAGTTCTTCGTCAAGCCGGGCGAGGACGAGCAGTGGCACCAGTACTGGGTCGACGAGCGGACCCGCTGGTACACCGGTCTCGGCATCAACCCCGACAACCTGCGCCACTACGAGCACGCGCAGGAGAAGCTCTCGCACTACTCCAAGCGGACCGTCGACATCGAGTACCGCTTCCGGTTCACCGGGACCGAGTGGGGCGAGCTCGAGGGCATCGCCAACCGGACCGACTTCGACCTCAAGACGCACAGCGAGCACTCGGGCACCGACCTGTCCTACTTCGACCAGGCCAGCGGCGAGCGCTACGTCCCGTATGTCATCGAGCCCGCGGCCGGTCTGTCCCGTTCGCTGATGACCTTCCTGGTGGACGCCTACTTCGAGGACGAGGCGCCCAACACCAAGGGCGGGGTCGACAAGCGGGTCGTGCTGCGCCTCGACCCGCGGCTCGCTCCTGTCAAGGCCGCGGTGCTCCCCCTGTCGCGCAACGCAGACCTGACGCCCAAGGCCAAGGACCTCGCGACCGCGCTGCGTCGGCACTGGAACATCGAGTTCGACGACGCCGGCGCGATCGGTCGGCGCTACCGCCGCCAGGACGAGATCGGCACGCCGTACTGCATCACCGTGGACTTCGACACCCTGGAGGACCACGCGGTGACCATCCGTGAGCGCGACTCCATGAACCAGGAGCGCGTGTCGCTCGACGCGGTCGAGGCCTACCTCGCCGGTCGCCTCGTGGGCGCCTGACCGCGTCCTGGCCGCAGTCACGAGCACGGCCGGCTCCGGCTGGCGATCTCTGCCGGTCGGTGCCAACCTTCCGGGCCCTGAGGAGCGTTCAATGGGGGAGGAGGTGTGATGCGCGCAGAGCGGGACGAGGAGTTCGCCGAGTACGTGCGAGCCCGGCAGCGTCAGCTGCTGCAGGCGGCATACCTCGTCTGCGGTGATGCCCACCTGGCCGATCACCTGCTGCAGCAGGCCCTGGTCAAGCTGGCCCTGCGGTGGGAACGGCTGCGGGGCGAGAACCCCGACGGCTATGTCCGGCGGACCCTGTACCGCGACGCGGTGTCGTCGTGGCGCAAGACGCGACGCGAGAACCTGCAGTCCATCGACGTGGAGCCCGAGTCGTTCGACGAGCGGGGACGCACCGACCTGCGGGTCGACCTGATGGCGGCGCTCGCCCTGCTCACCCCCAGGCAGCGGGCCGTCCTGGTGCTGCGGTTCTTCGAGGGCCGCAGCGAGGCGGTGACCGCCGAGGTGATCGGGGTCTCGGTCGGCACCGTCAAGAGCCAGACCCAAGCAGCCCTGGCCCGGCTGCGTGAGGTCGTCCCCGACCTCGTCCTGAGCACCGAGGAGCTGGCATGACCCGTCATGACCTGACCGACCTGATGGAGGAGGCGAGCGAGCACGTCTACGCCGGGGACCTCTCCGACCAGGCGTGGTCGTCAGCGCTGGCCCACCGGAGACGCCGCCGCCGGCGACTGGGCGCGGGCGTCGCCGCCGCCGCGGCCGTGGGCGTCCTCGGGTACACCGTCGGCCAGCTCGCGGGCGACGACCCCGCCCCGCCGAGACCGGCCCAGACGAGCACGAGTGCGACCCGTCTGCGGGGCACCACGGCCGACGGCACGCCGTTCACCCTCGCCCCCGACACCGGCGACGAGCGGTTCGATCCGCATCAGGCCGGGTCCCGGCTGCCGGTCGAGGTTCGTCTGGGTGACCCGGCCATACCGTTGTCGACCCTCCCCACGGACGCCGTCGGTCGCAAGATCCGGGTCGCGATGGTCTCGCTGCGGGCGTTGTCCGAGCGAGAGCTCCGCCCGGTGCTGGTCGCCCTGGACGGGCGACTCGTCGAGGTCGACCAGCTGACCCTCGAACCCGTACATGACGCAGGCGGCAACCTGGGCAGTCCGCTGAGCACCGACTCGGTGACCTCGGACGGGCATCGCGTGGTGTTCGCCCAGCCCGGCGAGGTGGTCGTGCTCGATGCCTACACCGGCTCGGTCCGAAGGGTGCCGGTCCCGTCGAAGAACCTCGAGCGGGTCGGCTGGAGCGGCGGGAGGGTCGGGATCGTCGCCTCGGACGCCGGCTCGTCGTGGTTCGTCGACGCCACGACCTATGCCGTGACGCCGCTGCCCGCGCGGGCCAGCAGCGACCACTACCGCATCGTGGCGGACGCGACCGGCGAGCGGCCGATGGCGCTGCAGACCTGGGATGCCTACGGCCGGCAGAGCGCCGAGCCGGTCGGGATCGGACACCTGTTCACCGAGGTCTTCGGCGAGACCGTGTCGAGCCTGGAGGGTCGGGCGGCCGTCGCCGTGTTCGTCGATCCGGCGAGGTTCGGTGGTTTCGCCGACTCCTTCCAGCTCCACAACGCACTCCTGGTGGTCCAGGCCGACCACTCGGCCACGCGCACGGTCCTGGCCTTCCCAGAAGATGCTCGCAACCCGCGGTCCCTCGGGTGCTGCGTCCCGCTCACCTGGGCCGAGGGCGGCACGCTGCTGTACCTGTCGACGGGCATCGACGGCACCTGGGTCATGTCCTGGAACACGGTCACCGGCGACGTCCGGGGGGTGACCCGGCTGGTCGGGGTCTCCGCCGAGGCCTATCGTCCGGTGGTCGCCCTCGGTCTGCTGCAGTAGCGGCGCAGGCGGGTGCGGGTCGGGGCCGTGCCATCATCCGCACTCGGTCACCCCGGCGCCGGCCCGGTGGCGACCGGGCGGGCCGGGTCGCTCACCCAGTCGCTCCACGATCCGACGTACAGCGCGGCGTCGATCCCGGCCTCGTGCAGGGCCAGCACCTGCTGGGCGGCGCTGACGCCCGACCCGCAGTACACCCCGACGGATGTGGCCTTGTCGGCGCCGAGGCCCGCAAACCGCTCACGCAGCCGGTCGGGGGTCAACAGCCGGCCGTCAGCCATCAGGTTGGCGGTCGTCGGGGCGCTCACCGCGCCGGGAACGTGGCCGGCCACGGGGTCCAACGGCTCGGTCTCGCCGGTGTAGCGGTCGGCAGCCCGGGCGTCGAGCAGGAGCCCGGTGCGGGCCAGCTCGGCCGCTGCGTCGGCGTCGAGCACGGGCATGCCGCCGGGACGCGCGACGAGGTTGCCGGCGCCGGGGGAGGGAACCTCGCTGGTGACCGGGCCACCCGCCCCCTGCCACGCGGCGAGCCCGCCGTCCAGGACGCGTACGTCCCTCACTCCGACGTGGCGCAGGACCCACCACGCCCGCGCGGCCGACCAGCCGATGCCCTGGTCGTAGACCACGACCGCGGAGTCGACCCGCACGCCGCACGCGCGCAGCGCGGCCTCGACCATTGACGGGTCGGGCAGCGGGTGCCGACCGCCCAGGCGTCGTCCCTCGCCGTCCGCGCCGGAGACCCGACCGGCGAGCACGTGGTCGAGGTCGACGAAGTGCGCGCCCGGCAGATGACCGCGCAGGTAGTCCTCGTGACCCCGCGCGACGGCCGGACCCGCGCCCGGGACACTCAGCGTCCACTGCACGTCCAGGACGACCGGCGATGGGTCGCCCGCCAGCAGTGCGGTCAGGTCAGAGGGGCTGATGAGTGCACTCACCGGGCCAGTCAAGCGCACCCACCACTGCCGGCGTAGCGTCGCCACGTGTCCTCGGCCGAGCTGTCCCCGCGCCCCCGGGCGCGGGTCGTCCTGGTGCACGGGACGAGGCTCAGTCGCACTCAGTGGAACGGGTACGCCGAGCGGCTGCCCGGCCTGCAGGTGGTGGCGCCGGACCTGCCCGGACACGGGGCGGCGACGGGGGAGCCGTTCACCGCCGAGACCGCCGTGGCCCGTATCCAGACCGCGGTCGAGGGTGGGCCACCGGACCTGCCGGTCGTGCTGGCCGGGCACTCGCTCGGCGGGTACGTGAGCCAGCTCTGGGCCGAGCAGCACCCCACGCGGCTGGCCGGGCTGGTCCTCATCGGCGCGAGCGCGGTGCCCGAGGGGTGGGGCGCCGCGGTGTACCGCGGGATCGGACAGCTGATCGACCGGGTCGGCCCCGACCGGTGGGGCAGGGGAGCCGACCTGGTGCTGCGGCGCGTCGCGGGGGAGGAGGCGTTCTCCGCGGCGATGGCCGGTGGGGCGAGCTATGAGGCGACCCAGGCGGCGTGGGAGGTCGTGCTCACCCGCTGCCGACCCGAGGGCCTGCACGAGGTGACCTGTCCGGTGGTCCTGCTCGGGGGCCGGCTGGACCAGCTGCACGTCCACGCCCAGCGGTACGCCGCCGCCTGCCGCGACGGACGGGTGGTCCGCATACCGCGGGCGACCCACCTGCTGCCGATCACGCACCCGCAGGTCGTGGCCCGCGCGATCGCCGACCTGGTCACCGAGGTGACCAGGGGCCCCCGGCCCGGTGCGAGAATGGGTCAGCCATGACCACCACGACCGCCACGACCACGACGACCGCCACGACCACGACGACCGCCACGACCACGACGACCACCCGCCCGACGCCGGTCCTGCCGCCCCTGCAGATCGGGCGCCACACCATCGAGTCGCCCGTCGTGCTCGCACCGATGGCGGGCATCACCAACCGCGCGTTCCGGCGGCTCTGCCGCGAGTACGGCACGGCCGGTGCCGAGGTGGGTGGAGCCGAGGTGGGTGGCGCGACCGGCGCGACCTCGCTGTACGTCAGCGAGATGATCACCTCGCGCGCGCTGGTCGAGCGCAGCCCCGAGTCGATGCGGCTGATCGAGCACGACCCGGACGAGAACCCGCGGTCGATCCAGCTGTACGGCGTCGACCCGGCGACGGTCGCGGCAGCCGTGCGGATGCTGGTCACCGAGGACCGTGCCGACCACATCGACCTCAACTTCGGCTGCCCGGTCCCCAAGGTGACGCGCAAGGGCGGCGGGGCGGCGCTGCCGTGGAAGCGCGACCTGTTCCAGGCCATCGTGGTGGCCGCGGTCGGCGAGGCGAGCCCCCACGACGTGCCGGTCACGGTGAAGATGCGCATCGGTATCGACGAGGACCACGTGACCTATCTCGAGGCGGGACTGGCGGCCGAGCGAGCCGGGGTCGCCGCGGTCGCGCTGCACGGTCGGACGGCCGCGCAGGCGTACTCGGGCACGGCCGACTGGACCGCGATCGCGCGGCTCAAGGAGACGGTGCGGACCATCCCGGTGCTGGGCAACGGCGACATCTGGTCGGCCGAGGACGCCCTGGAGATGGTGCGGCAGACCGGCTGCGACGGAGTCGTCGTCGGTCGTGGCTGCCTCGGCCGGCCGTGGATGTTCACCGACCTCGCCGCGGCGTTCGCGGGCACGACCGCCCGCGTGCGGCCGACCCTGGGCGAGGTGACGGCCACGATGCGTCGGCACACCGAGTACCTCGTCGACTTCTACGGCGAGGAGTACAAGGCCTGCCGTGACATCCGCAAGCACATCGCGTGGTACCTCAAGGGGTTCCCCGCCGGTTCGACCGTGCGCCACCAGCTCGCCCTGGTCGACAGCCTGGCGGCGCTGGACCGCCTCGTCGAGACCATGGACGCCACTGCTCCGTGGCCGGGTGAGGACGCCGAGGGACAGCGTGGACGCGCAGGCTCGCCGCGGCGCGTCGCCCTGCCCGAGCACTGGCTGGACTCGCGCGAGCTCGACGACGCCGCCCGGGCCCACGTGGCCCAGGCCGAGCTGTCGGTGTCCGGCGGCTGAGGCTCGCGCCCCGTGTGGCGGGCTCGGGGCGTCGGCGGGGTCTGGCAGGCTCGGGGGTATGAGTCCGAGGCGACGGCAGATCGGGACCCCCGGTGGGTCGCCGGAGCGGCCGGCGCTGTTCTTCGGTGGACCGCAGGAGTTCCGGGCCTGGCTGGAGGCCAACCACCAGACCGCGCCCGAGCTCTGGATGGGCCTGTACAAGAAGCACGTACCCGAGCGCGGGCTGGTCTGGGCCGACGCCGTGGTCGAGGCGCTCTGCTACGGGTGGATCGACTCGGTGGCGCAGCGGATCGACGACGACGCGGTCCGTCAGCGCTGGACACCGCGGCGTCCCACGAGCGTCTGGAGCAAGGTCAACCTCGAGTCGGTCGCCCGGTTGACCGAGGAGGGCCGGATGCAGCCGTCGGGGCTGGCCGCGTTCGAGCGGCGCAAGGAGGACCGTCAGGCGATCTACGCCTACGAACAGGCCGAGCAGGGCGTCCTGCCAACGGCCTACCAGGCGCTGCTCGACGACAGTCCGGCCGCCACCGCCTTCTTCGCGGCCAGCACGGCGTCATACCGCAAGCTCTGTCTGCACTGGGTGCTCTCGGCCAAGCAGGAGGCGACCCGCGACCGGCGGATGACCCAGCTGGTCGAGTCCTGCCGGACCGGTCAGCTGATCCCGAGCCAGCGGTACGGCGAGACGCCCACCTGGATCGTGCGGGCGACCGCCGCCGCGCAGGAGGCAGGCGGCTCCTAGAGTCGTGTGGTGCCGTACAGCCGGGTCGACCGTGAGCGCTGGGTTCGGGAGGACCCTGCCCAGAAGCGTTCGGACCGTGACGACTTCGCGCGCGACCGCGCTCGGCTGGTGCACTCGGCCTCGCTGCGCCGGCTGTCGGCCAAGACCCAGGTGCTCCAGCCCGGCAGCGACGACTTCGTCCGCAACCGGCTGACCCACTCCCTGGAGGTCGCCCAGATCGGTCGCGAGTTCGGGTCCGCCCTGGGCTGCAGCGGCGACGTGGTCGACACCGCCTGCCTCGCGCACGACCTCGGCCACCCACCGTTCGGCCACAACGGTGAGCAGGCCCTCAACCGGCTCGCCACGGACATCGGCGGGTTCGAGGGCAATGCCCAGACGCTGCGCCTACTGACCAGGCTGGAGGCCAAGCGGTTTCACCCCGACGGGCGGCCCGCGGGGCTCAACCTCACACGTGCGTCACTGGACGCGACGACCAAGTACCCCTGGGTGACAGGCGAATCACCCCCTGGCTCAACCAAGTTCGGTGTGTATGCCGAAGACCTGCCCGTCTTCGCCTGGTTCCGCGGGGACCTCGTGCCCGGTCAGCGCTGTCTCGAGGCGGACGTGATGGACTGGGCGGACGACGTGGCCTACTCCGTCCACGACGTCGAGGACGCGATCGCCTCGAGGCGGGTCGACCTCCGCAGCCTGCGCGACCCCGACGACGTCGGGCGGGTCCTCCTCGTCGGAGCAACCCTGTATGCTCCCGACCTCGGACCGGACCGGCTCGCTCTCGCGCTGGAGCGCCTGCTGGACAGCGGAGTGCTTCCGACGTCGTACGACGGCTCCCGGATCGGTCTGGCCGCGTTGAAGGACATGACCTCCCGGCTGATCGGCCACTTCGTCTCGACCGTCGAGGACGCGACGCGCGCCGTGCACGGACCGGGCGACCTGACGCGGTACGACGCCGACCTCGTCGTGCCCGATGACGTCCGTGCCGAGTGCGCAGTGCTCAAGGGGGTCGCCGCCCACTTCGTGATGTTCGCGGAGGACCGGGTGGCCGCGATGGCCGACCAGCGCGGCGTGATCGACGCGCTGGTCGCGGCCTATCTCCAGGACCCGTCCCGTCTGGACGACGACCTGCGCGAGGACTGGGAGGCCGCTGGCTCCGACGCCGCCGCGCTCCGGGTGGTCATCGACCAGGTGTCCTCGCTCACCGACGTCCGGGCGACCGCCGTGCACGCGCTGTGGTGCTGACCCTCTCGTAGCGGACCTGGACGGGGAACGGCGAGAACTCGCTCGGCTCCGCGGCGCCGGTCGGGGCCCAGCCGTGCTTGGCATAGAAGCGTCGGGCCCGATGGTTCTCCTCCAGCACCCACAGACCGAGCGGACCGGGTCCGGTGGCGCCCATCACCAGCTCCGCCTCGCCAAGCAGCCACGGCGCGAGATCCGTGCCGTACCAGGCGGGGTGGACCCCGAAGTGGCACAGGTCGCGGCCGTTGACCGCTGCGTACCCCACGGGCCCGGCATCCGTGCTGGCGACCAGGGTCCGGGCGGCCGGGTCGGCGAGCACCCACACCCAGCGGTCGCGGACCTCGCGGACCGGGTACGGCGGGTCGAAGATGTGGGCCAGCGCGATCTCGCAGGTGGCCTTCTCCAACCGCATCAGGGCATCGGCATCGGGAGGCCCGGCCTCACCCAGCACCACGCCGGCGGGAGCGGCACCCAGGTCCGTGTCACCCACCGCCATCGCCGTCTCCATGGCTGTGGCGACCGCCGTCCCCATCGAGATCACCGGCCCACCCCGTGCCCGCGCCCCCTTCCTCGTCCGGGCGTCCGCCGGTGCGCCTCAGCACCACCGTGTTGCCCACCACGACCGCCGCTGCAGTCAGTGCCCACCCCGGACCGGCGAGGTAGGCCACGGCGGCGACCGCGGCACCGAACCACGCCACCATGAAGACCAGCCGCCCGGGCCCGGCCAGCGGCCAGCGAGCCTGCGGTGAGGCGAACAGGCCCCAGCTGAAGCCCAGCACGACGACCCCTGCGATCGCCGCGGTCACACCTGCCCACCGCTCGAGTGCCCACGCCGCAGCGACCAGCGCACCGATCTCCGTCAGGAAGGCCACGAGCAGGGCCGTTCCGCGCAGCGGGGTCATGGGCCCGATGCTGCCAGACCACAGGGTCGGGACGACGGACCGACCACCTAGACTCAGCGGCAGGACCAGGAGGGACCAGGTGGAGCTGTGGCGGGTCTGATCAAGGCCGAGGACATCGCGGCAGTCAAGGAGCGGTCCTCGATCGAGGACGTCGTGCGCGAGCACGTGACGCTGCGCCCCGCCGGTCCGGGCTCGCTCAAGGGACTCTGCCCGTTCCACGACGAGAAGACCCCGTCCTTCAACGTGCGACCGGGCAACAACGCCTGGCACTGCTTCGGCTGCGGCGAGGGCGGTGACGTCATCTCCTTCATCCAGAAGGTCGAGCACCTCACCTTCTCCGATTCGGTGGAGCGGCTGGCCGGCAAGCTCGGGATGGAGCTGCACTACGAGGAGGGCGGCGGCCCTCGCCGCGAGGAGGGCGGCCTGGGCCGTCGCACCCGGCTCGTCGAGGCGCACCGGGTGGCCGAGGAGTTCTACGGCGCGACCCTGCTCGAGGGGCCCGAGGCCCGAGCCGGCCGCGACTTCATGCGCGAGCGCGGGTTCGACAGCGACGCGGCCAAGCAGTTCGCGGTCGGCTTCGCTCCGCGTGGCGGGGAGGACCTGGCCCGTCATCTGCGCGCCAAGGGGTTCAGCGACGACGAGCTCATCACCGCCGGGCTCTGCGCCCGCGGGTCGCGCGGGCTCTACGACCGGTTCCGCGGTCGGCTGGTCTGGCCGATCCGCGACATCACCGGCGACACCGTCGGGTTCGGCGCCCGGCGTCTCTTCGAGGACGACCGCATCGCGGCGAAGTACCTCAACACCTCCGAGACGCCGATCTACAAGAAATCGACGGTCCTGTACGGCCTGGACGCGGCCAAGAAGGCGATCGCCCAGGACCGCCGGGCCGTGGTGGTCGAGGGGTACACCGACGTGATGGCCTGCCAGCTCGCCGGCGTCGACGGCGCGGTCGCCACCTGCGGCACCGCGTTCGGCGTGGACCACATCAAGGTCCTGCGCCGGATCATGCGCGACGAGGCCGAGCTCGCGCCCGCGCGGGTCGTCTTCACCTTCGACGGTGACGCCGCCGGGCAGAAGGCCGCGATGCGGGCGTTCGGCGAGGACCAGCGCTGGGCGTCGCAGTCGTTCGTCGCGGTCGCCGAGCAGGGGATGGACCCGTGCGACCTGCGGCTGGCCCGGGGCGACGCGGCCGTCGTCGACCTGGTGGACGGCGCGGTCCCCATGTTCGAGTTCGCGGTGCGCACCACCATCGCCCGCTTCGACCTGTCGACCGCGGAAGGCCGCGTCCAGGGCATGCGCGCCGTGGCCCCGATCATCACTACCATCCGCGACTCCTCGATGCGCCCCGAGTACACTCGCACGGTCGCCGGGTGGATCGGGGTCGAGGTCGAGCAGGTGCAGGCCGAGGTGGCGCGGGCCGGTCGGATCGCCAGAGCCGAGCGAGCGGGGCGCGGTGACGGAGGAGCAGACCTCCACGCGGGTCTGGGCGACGTCGCGGTCCCTGAGCCGTCACCCCAAGAGGCCAGTGCGTCCCTGCCGGCGCCCAACCTGCGCGACCCCGTGGTGTTCGCCGAGCGCCAGCTGCTCCAGTCGCTGCTGCAGTATCCCGGTCAGTTCGTGCCCGAGGAGGTCGACGCCATCGACCCGGCCGCGTTCACCGCACCCGCCCACGGAGCGGTCTTCGACGGCATCCGTGGTGCCGGCGGGGTGCAGCCCTCGCTGTCCGCGGCGGCGTGGGCCGACAAGGTGGCCCAGGCGGCACCGCTGGCGGTCCGCGGGCTGGTGTCCGAGCTGGCCGTCGACCAGCTGCCCACCCGGTTCGACGCCGCCACCGGCCAGCCCGAGCAAAGATACATCGCGTCGCTCCTGATGCGGGTGCGCGAGGTCGCCCTGACCCGTCAGATCGGGGACGCGATGTCCTCGATGCGTCGGATGGCTGCCGATCCTGCGGCCGACCCCTCCGCCACCCGCGAGCTCGGTGCACGCCTCCAGGGCCTGCAGCGCGAGCTGGCCGACCTTCGGGAGTCCCAGGCATGAGCCCGTCGTTCCGCGCGATGCGCGCCCGCTCCCAGGTCCCCATGGTCCCCAGCGCGGCGATCCGTGCCGGTCGCGGCGAGCGCCTTCTAGCCCATGGCGTCGTCCGCGACGGCGGTTGGCTGGTCGCGAGCAACCACCGGCTCTATGTCGTCGACCAGGAGGGGACGCTGACCGAAGACCACCCGTGGCACCTCGTCGACAGTGGGGTGTGGGACCACGAGCGCAACACCCTCACGGTGACCTGGGTGGGGCCCTCGCCCGACGGCGTGTGGCGGCTCGAGGACGGGTCGATGGTGCCCGAGACGCTGCGCGAACGGGTGCAGGCCAGCGTGGTCATCGCCGAGCGGGTCCCGTTGCCCGGGAAGGCGATCGCCCGAGCCGTGATCCGCCAGGACCTGGCCACCTCCGAGCTGGTGCCCCAGGTCGTCCTCGGCCGGGGCGTGCGCTCGAGCGACCCCGGTGTCCGGGCCGCCGCGCAGGCCACCCTGGACTACCTGAAGGAGCAGGTCGGCCTGACCTGAGCGCACGGGCGCAGCCGTTTTCAGGACGGCGGCCTTCCTTTGCTATGGTTTCCCAGCGCCGTCGCGGGTCACTCCCGCACCAGCCATTCCCCTGTAGCTCAATTGGCAGAGCAGCCGACTGTTAATCGGCAGGTTACTGGTTCGAGTCCAGTCGGGGGAGCGCGGACGAAGGGGCCCCGATCCACTGGATCCGGGCCCCTTCGACGTGCGCTGGTGCTAGCGAGAGGTGTTGGGCGGGCCGGTGACCTGCACGTCCGAGCCACCCAGGGTCGACGCCTGGGGCGGACCATCCACGACCGGTCCCTGGTGGATGACCGTGCGTCCACGCTTGCTGAGCCGGTGTTCCACGCGGCGCGCCACGACGGTGAGCGAGTAGTTGACGATGATGAACAGGATCGCCGCCACGATGTAGGCCGCGACCGGGTTGGCGAAGGCCGACCCGAGGGTCTTGGACCAGTTGAGCAGCTCGAGATAGGTGATCTGGTAGCCGAGCGCGGAGTCCTTCAGGATCACCACGAACTGACCGATCAGGGCCGGGAGCATGGCGGTGAGGGCCTGCGGAAGCTGGATGCTGCGCAGGGTCTGGCTCGGGGTCAGACCGACCGACAGTCCTGCCTCGCTCTGTCCCTTGGGCAGGCCGAAGACACCCGAGCGCACCAGCTCGGCGATGACCGACCCGTTGTACAGGGTCAGCCCGGTCACGACACCGGCGAGCGGCGCGACGTTGGCCGAGAACACCCCGCTGCGGCTGTAGATGCCATAGCTGGCGAGCATCATGATCAGGACGGGCACCGAGCGGAAGAACTCGACCACCGCGCCGCAGACCCACCGGACGGGGGCGATCTCGGAGAGCCGGCCGATGCCGAACAGCAGCCCGAACACACCGGCGAACACGATCGAGATCAGGGCGGCGCGGAAGGTGCCCCAGAGCCCCTGCAACAGGTAGTCACGCCACACCGAGCGGTCGGTGACGAACGGCTTCCACATGTATCCCTGGAGCTGGCCGGCGCTCTGGAGCTTGCGCAGTGCGACGTAGGCGATCGCGAGCATCACCAGCAGGCCGATCACCGCCAGGATCCGGTGGCGGATCCGAGCCTTCGGTCCGGGCGCGTCGAACAGGACGCTGGTGCTCATCGCTTCACCGCCATGGTCCGGGAGAGCCGGGTGAACAACAGTCCGAGGGGCAGGGTGAGGATGACGAACCCGATCGCGAAGATGCCGAACACCACCAGGCCACCGGTCTCGTTCTCGATCATCACGCTCATCAGGTTGGCGGCCTCGCCGACCCCCACCACGGCGGCGACCGTGGTGTTCTTGATCAGCGCGATGAGCGTCGACCCCAGCGGGGCGACGGCACCGCGGAACGCCTGGGGGAGCAGGACCTCGGTCATGCTCTGTCCGAAGGTGAGTCCGATGGCCCGCGCCGCCTCGGCCTGACCGGCAGGCACGGTGTTCACGCCCGATCGCAGCGACTCGCAGACGAACGCCGCGTGGTAGATCGACAACATGATGACGACCCACCGGAACGCGTTGCCCTTGACGTCGCCCGGCGCCAGGTTGAGCCCGAGCAGGAACGTCATGCCGAGCACGCTGAAGACCACCAGCAGGGTCAGCGGGGTGTTGCGGAAGATGTTGACGTAGGACGTGCCCAGGAACCGGAGCACCCCCACCGGCGAGAGGCGCATGACCGCGACGACGGTCCCGATCACCAACGACCCGATCGCCGCGAAGAAGGACAGCTGGATGGTCAGCCAGAATGCGCCCAGGACGTCGTACTCGCGGAGCAGGTCAAGCATGCGGGACCCTTCTGCAGCAGGTGGAGTGGGGCATCGGCCGGTGCGTCAACACGCGCCCGAGGGCGAGCTGACGCACCGGCGATGCCGATCCGGGTCAGGAGCAGGCGTCGGGTGTCGGCGGGTTCGTGGCCGTGTCGACCTTGAACCCGGCCGGGCCGAGGTTGTCGTCGATCGCCTTCTGCCAGTCGCCGTCGTCCACCATCTTCTTGATCGCGGTGTTGATCTTCTCGCAGAGGGCGGTGTCGCCCTTCTTGATGCCGATCCCGTAGCGCTCCTCGGAGAACGTCTGGCCGACCACCTTCAGCTTGCCCTTGTACTGCTCCTGGGAGGCGAAGCCGGCCAGGATGGTGTTGTCAGTGGTCAGGGCGTCGATCGTCCCGGTGGCGAGCGCGGCAACGCACTCGGAGTACGTCGCGAACTCCTGCAGCTGCACGTCGGGGTACTTGTCCTTGATCTTCTGCGCCGATGTCGAGCCGGTCACCGAGCAGAGGGTCTTGCCGCCGAGGGAGTCCGGGCCGGTGATCGAGCTGTCGTCGGCCTGGACCAGCAGGTCCTGCCCGGCGATGAAGTACGGGCCGGCGAAGGACACCTTTCCCTTGCGCTCGTCGGTGATCGAGTAGGTCGCGGCGACCATGTTGACCTGGCCGGTGGAGATCAGGGTCTCGCGCTGTGCCGAGGGCGCCTGGACGAAGGTGACGTTGTCGTGGCCGAGCTCCTTGGAGACGTAGGTCGCCACGTCCACGTCGAACCCGGTGTAGCCCGAGCCTTCCTTCAGGCCCAGACCGGGCTGGTCGAACTTGATGCCGACCTTCCAGTCGCCACCTCCACCGCCGGACCCGGAGCCGCCGGTGTCCGCGCTGTCGCCGCAGGCCGTCAGGCCCAGGGCGAGGGTGGCCACGGCTGCCACGGCTCCGAGCCGTCCGCTCGCTGGTCGCAGTGTCATCGTTGTTCCTCCTTGGTCGGCCGGCGAGCCGTTGCCCGCCGGTCTCATGCAGGTGCGTGCTGGTCAGTGGGTGAGGATCTTGCCGAGGAAGTCCTTGGCGCGGTCCGACGTCGGGTGGGTGAAGAAGGTCTCGGGTTCGGCCTCCTCGACGATCTGGCCATCGGCCATGAAGACCACGCGGTTCGCGGCCCGGCGGGCGAAGCCCATCTCGTGGGTGACCACGACCATGGTCATGCCTTCCTTGGCCAGGCTGGTCATGACGTCGAGGACCTCGTTGATCATCTCGGGGTCGAGCGCCGAGGTCGGCTCGTCGAACAACATGACCTTGGGGTCCATGGCGAGCGAGCGAGCGATGGCGACCCGCTGCTGCTGTCCACCGGACAGCTGGGCCGGGAACTTCTGGGCCTGGTGGGCCACGCCCACCCGCTCGAGCAACGCCATGGCGCGCTTCTCGGCCTCAGCCTTGCTCTGCTTGCGGACCTTGATCGGGCCCAGCGTGATGTTGTCCAGGATCGTCTTGTGGGCAAACAGGTTGAAGGACTGGAAGACCATGCCCACGTCGGCCCGCAGCGCCGCCAGCTCCTTGCCCTCGGCGGGCAGTGCCTCGCCGTCGATGGTGATCGAGCCGCTCTCGAAGGTCTCGAGGCGGTTGATCGTGCGGCACAAGGTGGACTTGCCCGAACCGGAGGGCCCGATCACCACGACGACCTCACCTTGGGCGATCGACAGGTTGATGTCCTGGAGCACGTGGAGGTCGCCGAAGTGCTTGTTCACGGAGTCCATCACGACAAGGGGAGCAGCTGCGGCCTCGGTCATCTGGGCAACCTACCGGGCCGGAGGGCGCGAGCAGCGTCACGGACCCATCTGTCACGCAAAAGCAACATGACGGTATCGGGGTCCAGCGGCGCCCGGAGCCCACCATCGCGTGACGTCGCCCGAGTCCGGCCCGTCCGCCGGGTCCTGTATCCGGACCTCGCCAACGCCTCGCCGATGGGTGAGGATCAGGGGAACACCCCGCCAAGGAAGGCACCCCATGAGCATCAGCACCGTCGCGATCATCACTGCCAAGCCCGGCTCCGGGGACGAGGTGGAGCAGATCCTGTCCACGCTCGCGACGGCCACCCACGACGAGGAGGGCTGCCAGCTGTACAGCCTGCAGCGTGGGCTGGAGGACACCGACGTCTTCGTCACCATCGAGCGCTGGGACAGCCCCGAGGCACTGGCCGGGCACATGGCCTCTGCGCACATCGCTGCGGCGCTCGGTGCTGCCGGTGAGCTGCTGGCCGAGGAGCCCCGCATCGTGGCTGCGGGCAACGTGGGCGTCGGTGACCCCGGCAAGGGCGCGTTCTGATGGCCCTGGACCAGAGCCGGGCCTTCAGTGGCTTCAGCGTGGACGACATTCCTGCCGCACGCGCGTTCTACGGCGACGTGCTCGGGCTGTCGGTGCGCGAGGAGAACGGCATGCTCTGGCTGCGGCTCGCCGGCGACCGGGACACCCTCGTGTACCCCAAGCCGAACCACGAGCCGGCGGCCTACACGATCCTGAACTTCCCGGTCGCTGACGTGGAGGCCACCGTCGACGAGCTCACCGCGCGCGGGGTCGTGTTCGAGCGCTACGAGGGCACGCCGGCCGAGACCGATGCCAAGGGCGTCTTCCGCAAGGGCGGGCCGCTCATCGCGTGGTTCACCGACCCGGCGGGCAACGTCCTGTCCGTACTCGCCGAGTGACCCCGGCCGCGCCCGGCGTGACCTCAGATGTTCGTCCGCGCGGCCTGAGCCGCTCGCCGCTGCCTGAGCCGGACCCGGCCCGGGTCAGCGCGGGAGGGCGGGCAGGACCACCGGTGCGCCGGTGAGGGCGTCGACGACCGGACGCGTCCCGACCGCGGACCTCGTGGTCACCTGGACCGGCTGGATCTTGAGCATGTCGTTGCAGACCTCGGCGGTCGGCTGCCCGATCGTGGCACCCACGACGACGAGGTCGTCGGTCTCATAGACCCTCGGCGTGATGTCGGAGTCGCAGGCGCCGACCCCGACCGAGTACGTCACGGTCGAGCCGCCGATCGAGATGAGTGCCTGGGACGCGACCACGCCGCGGGTCCGGTCCCCGTCGGCGCCGGGGATCTGGGTGCCGGCCCCGGGGGCGGGGTCGAGGTCCGCGGGGTCGATCGCCACCTGGACCAGTGGCCCCTCGTTGCCCTTGATGGTGAAGGACCACGCGGGGACGGTCGCCACGCCGCGGTTGGTGGCCAGCGTCGTCGTGGTCAGCTTCGCACCCGTGATGAGGACCGGGTCGCCGCAGCCGCCGACGGTGACGGCCGGCGGGCACGCGCCGAACCTCTGGGGGGTCGCATCCCGAAGCGCGGCCGCGGCCGGCTGGAGGCGCACCGCGATGGTGCTGCCGCCCACCGAGACCGAGGCGCCGGGCTTGGTGGCCGTCGGCAGGGTGCCCGCGACCTCGACCCAGCCGTTGCCGTAGGCCGCCTTGAGCTCGCCGTTCGGGCTGAACGCCGGGACGTCGGTCAGCCCGCTGAGCGGGATGAGGCTGTCGCGCCAGGCGGCGACGAGGCCACGGGACCGCCAGGCGTCGGCCACCTGCTTCGCCCGGTTCTCGAAGACCGGGCTCACCGGCAGGTTCGCGCCCGGCGGGAGCGAGATCGTCGGTGGGGCGCTGGGGTCGACCGCGGGTAGGTCGCCGGGAGAGCCGACCGGTTCGTCGAGTGCCGGGACGGTGGCGGTCGCGGCAGCACCCGCGCTCCCGCCCGCGAGCTGGGTTCCGCACCCGGCCGCGAGCAGCGCAGCGAGTCCGACGGTGAGTACGGGGAGAAGTCGGGGCAGCGGTCCAGTCATGGCGATCGGACGCGCCGATGCGGCTGGTTGGTTCCCCCCGCCGCCCATCCCTCTGAGGCCGCCCTGCGGCAGACTGCTCGCCATGGTGGGCCTGGTGGAACCCGGGGTAGGTGCGGGAGGCATACCGCGCCCTGCCCTGGTGGTGCTGGTGGGCCCGTCCGGGTCGGGCAAGACGACGTGGGCCCGGACGTACTTCGCCGCCGGCGAGGTCGTGTCCTCGGATGCGCTGCGAGCCCAGGTCGGCACGGGCGAGGGCGATCTCGACGCGAGCGCGGACGCGTTCGCGGTGCTGGACGCGGTCGTGGCGGCGCGCCTGCGCCGTGGGCTGACCACGGTCGTCGACACGTTGGGGCTGGACCCGTCCCGGCGGGTCGGGTGGCGCGAGGACGCTCGTGCGGCAGGACTGCCCGTCGTGGCCGTCCAGCTCGTCACCGACGCTGCGGTCGGACGCCGCCGCAACGCTGCTCGCGACCGGCGAGTACCGGCCCGCGTCCTCGCCGAGCAGGTGAAGCAAGCAGCCGCGCTCACGCTGGACTCCGAGGGTTTCGACCTCGTGGTCAGGGTGGACGGGGGACAGGACGACATGCCTCCAGGCCCCCCGGGCCCCGCGGTCGCCCGGGCGGGTGCCGGATCGGGATCGGAGCGCGGCGGGCTGCAGTTCGCGCTGCAGGTGTCGGCGTTCCCGTGGGGGGAGGACCCGCGGACCTGGCTGGCGACCGTGGCCCGGGCGGCCGAGGAGGTCGGCTTCTCCTCGCTCGCGGTGATGGACCACCTCATCCAGATCCCGCAGGTGGGGCGTGCGTGGGACCCGCTGCCGGAGGCCTACGTCACCTTGGGGTACCTCGCGGGGGTGACCGACCGGATCGGGCTCGGTGCCTTGGTGACACCGGTGACGTTCCGCTCGATCCCGTTGCTGGCCAAGATGATCGGCACGCTCGACACAGTGTCGGGAGGCCGCGCGTTCTGCGGGATCGGCGCGGGCTGGCAGGAACGGGAGCACGCGGCGTACGACCTGCCGTTCCCGAGCGCGGGGGCCCGCCTGGACGCCCTGGAGGAGGGGATCGGCACGCTCCGTGCGTTCTGGGGCCCGGGCACCAAGGCGCACGGCCGGCTGCCGGAGACCACGGCATACCCGCGACCGTTGCAGGGGCAGGTCCCGGTCATCGTCGGCGGGGGAGGCGAGCGACGGACGCTGGACATCGCGGCGCGCCTGGGCGACGGGTGCAACGTGCCCTCGACGGTGCCGGCGCTGGATCGCAAGATCGACGTCCTGCGGGCCCACTGCGCGCGGGCCGGTCGGGACCCCCGGGATGTCGCGATCACCGTCCTGGACGTGCCGATCGTGGGTGGCACCCCGGATCAGGTCGCAGCGCTGGTGGAGCGTCACCGCGGTCGCCAGCAGGCGCAGGTGTATGCGCGGGCGCACTCCGCGGGGACCGTTGCGGACCACGTCAGGAGATATCGCGAGCTTGGCGACCGGGGGGTGTCGACGGTGTTCGTGTCGTTCCCCGACCTCACCGGCGCCGGGGAGGTGGAGCGGTTCTCCCCGGTCGTGGAGGCGTTCGCGGTCTGACCCACCGTGTGGACACACGGACGAGAGCAGGAGGAGGCGCTGCTCGACTCGCTCATCGCGCGGCCGGACCTGGACCTGGCCGAGGGGTAGGCGGCGCTCGTGGACCACCACGTCGCGATCCGGGGCGGCCACGGTGCACGTGGTCGAAGTCGGCGTGTTCTGCGCCGAACGGCTCGGCCTGGACCTGCTCGCGAGGAAGTATGCGTGACCTCACCGCTGCCCGGCCGGCGCAGTTTGCGAATGTTCGCACGCGGGTGCCGCCGAACGCGTACAGTCCTCACGACTCACCAGGGGGAACATGATCCAGAAGGTTGGCGTCGGCGCGGTCGCCGTAGCCGTTCTCATTGCGCTCACCGGCTGCGCGGACGGCTCCGCCACAGCGCCGGCAGCGGCGACAAGCCCCAGCATCGCCCGCCTGGCCGCCGGTGCGGAGCCGCGGGCGACCGACGACGTCACCGGGCGTGCAACGGCATCCGCCTCTCCGTCCTCCGTTGACAGCGCCGCCGCCGCGCGCGCAGCCGCGGAGGCGAGCGCCGCCGCCGAGCTGAGGGCCGCGGCGAAGGTCAAGGCGGCCGCCCAGGCGAAAGCCGTGGCGACAGCAAGGACCGCCGCTGCCAACAGGGCCGCCGCCGCGAGGAAGGCGGCCTCCGCGACGCGGGCCAAGGCCGCAGCACAGGCCCGAGCAGCCGCTGCGGCCCGAGCAGCCGCCGCGGCCCGAGCAGCCGCCGCCAGCGTGTACTACCGGAACTGCGACGCTGCGCGCGCGGCCGGGGCCGCGCCCGTGCATGTCGGTGACCCCGGCTACTCCAGGAAGCTCGACCGCGATGGCGACGGTGTGGGCTGCGAGGACTGATCACCAGAGACGGTCGGCAAGCTCCCTCCGGCGCACGGAGCCTGGTGGGTCGGGCGCCGGGGAGCGTCCATCGTCTGGCCATCTCGCCGCCGGTGGGCGCAGGGTTTCTCGATGCGTTCTCTCGCGACGCACGCACGACTCCGGCAGACCGTTGGGCGGCACCGAGGTGTCGTCCAGGTCTTGAGCTGCCAGCGACAGGACAGCGCGAACGTGGTGGGGCAGGTCGGGCTTGAACCGACGACCGACGGATTATGAGTCCGCTGCTCTGACCGACTGAGCTACTGCCCCGGGAGGAGAAACGCACCGCACTCTATCGGCGGCCGTGTGGCCGACCAGATGGGCCATGCTGGGGTTTCCCGACGAGCAAGGAGACGCGGTGACTGAGGACCAGCCCCAGCAGCTGCAGATGCACGTGCCCGAGGCGGTGGCCGCCGGGACGTTCGCCGACTTCGTCGCGATCTCCCAGAACGGCAAGTACTTCACGCTGGACTTCGCGGCCATCACCAGCCCAGTGGGAATCGTCGCGGCCGGACCGGGGATGCAGGCCCAGGTGGTGTCGCGGGTCCGGATCCTGCCCGACCAGATCTTCCAGCTGATGCGCGCGCTCAACGACCAGCTCGCCGCCTACGAGCGTGCGACCGGGAGGGGCGCCGCGCCCGGAGAGGAGTGAACCATGTGCAGGGTGGTGCTGGTGGGGAATCTGGTGCAGACTGGTCGCCACAACCACACAGCAGTACCCGGTAGCACCGGATCACATCGCAGACCGCCTGGCGAGGCCGTTGGGGAAGACGTCCCTCGCACACCTAGGAGGTCAGGATGTCGATCGCGATGCCGCGCGCCGCAACCCGCGGGGTGGTGTTCGTTCACTCCACCCCGACTGCACTGTGCCCGCACATCGGCTGGGCCCTCGAGTCCGTACTCGGGCAGCCCACGCACGTCGACTGGACACCGCAGCCCGCCTCACCCGGCCTGGTCCGCACCGAGCTCTCGTGGACCGGTGACGCCGGCTCCGGTGCTCGGATCGCCTCGGCCCTGCGCGGGTGGGAGGGGCTGCGCTATGAGGTGACCGAGGAGCCGAGCCCGGGGTGCGACGGGTCGCGCTGGTCGCACACCCCGCGTCTGGGGATCCACCACACCTGGGTCAGCGCTTCCGGCGACGCCGTCATCAACGAGGACCGGCTGCGCGAGGTGATCCGGCTCGCCGCCGGTGACCCCGACGCCATCGAGGAGATGGTCGAGGAGCTGCTGGGGGAGGCCTGGGACGCCGAGCTCGAGCCGTTCCGGTATGCCGGTGAAGGAGCGCCCGTGCGCTGGCTGCACAAGGTGGGCTGATCCCGCTGGTGTCCACGGCGTGGGTCCACCACGCCACAGACTGGTGGCCGAGCACCGGGCCCGGTCCTGCTCGACCGGCATCGCCCCTCAGGCTCCTCCAGTTCCCACCCTTGCAACCAGAGACTCCAGCCCCGCCACAGGGACTGACGACAGGACCCGACTGCCAAGGGCGGTCGGGTCCTGTGTCGTGTGCTCCACCCGAGAGGCCTGTTCCTGGCCAAGGAACGCTTCGCGAGTGAGGCGTCGCTTTATCGGGTCACCCGAGAAACCAGCGCCTCGCTGGGGAACGCTTCTCGGGTGAGGCGCCGGTTTATCGGGTGACCCGATAAACCGGCGGGGGGCGGCGTCAGACGCTCTTGATCACCAGGGCGACGTTGTGGCCGCCGAAGCCGAACGAGTTGTTCAGGGCGGCGATGTCGCCGTCGGGGAGCGCTCGGGCCTCGCCGACGATGACGTCGAGGTCGATCTGCGGGTCCTTGTCGTCCAGGTTGATGGTCGCGGGGGCGGAGCGGTGGTGCACCGCGAGGATGGTGAGGACGTTCTCCAGCGCGCCGGCCGCGCCGAGCAGGTGCCCGGTCATCGACTTGGTCGCGCTCACCGGCATGTGGTCGGCCTCGGCGCCGAACGCGCGGCGGATCGCCTTGGACTCGGCGATGTCGCCGACCGGGGTCGAGGTGGCGTGCGCGTTGACGTGGATGATGTCGGCGGGGGTCAGGTCGGCCCGCTCGACGGCTTCCCTCATCGCGCGCGATGCGCCGGCCCCCTCGGGCTCGGGAGCCGCGATGTGGTGCGCGTCGGCTGACATCCCGACCGAGGCGAGCTCGGCATAGATCCGGGCGCCACGTGCCTTGGCGTGCTCCTCGGACTCCATCACGATGATGGCGGCCCCCTCACCGAGCACGAAGCCGTCACGGCCCATGTCGTAGGGGCGCGAGGCCTTGGTCGGGTCGTCGTTGCGGGTCGAGAGTGCCTGCATCGCAGCGAATCCCGCGATCGGCAGGGCGTGCATCGCGGCCTCGGTGCCACCAGCGATGACGATGTCGGCGCGGCCGGACTTGATCATCTCCATGCCCAGTCCCATCGCCTCGGCGCCCGAGGCGCAGGCGGAGACGGGGGTGTGGGCACCGGCCCGCGCGCCGAACTCGAGCGAGACGGTCGCGGCCGGGCTGTTCGGCATCAGCATGGGCACCGCCAGCGGGAAGACCCGGCGGGGACCCTTCTCGCGCAGGTTGTCCCACTGGTCCAGCAGCGTCCAGACGCCACCGATACCGCTGCCGACTGCGGCGGCGAAGCGCTCCGGGTCGACCTCGGGGGCACCCGCGTCGGCCCAGGCCTCCCTGGCGGCGATGAGCGCGTACTGGGCCGAGGGGTCGAGCCGGCGGATCTGGACCTTGTCCAGGACCTCCGAGACCGGGGTGTGGATCACTGCGGCGAACGTGACCGGCAGCTCGTACTTGGTCACCCAGTCGAACTCCATCGGGCGCGCTCCGGACCGCCCGGCCTGGATCGCGTCCCAGGTCTCAGCGACGGTTCCGCCCACCGGCGTGGTGGCCCCGAGACCGGTGACGACCACTCGTCGTGTACTCATCGGCTCTGCTCCTTCGTCATCGTGCCCGTGGGCACTGTAGTCCTGCCCGCTGGACCCGCCCCGTACGCCGCGCAGTCACCAAGGAGTGGTCGCGGCGTACGGGCGGGGATGGGTCAGCCCTGCGCTGCGGCGATGAAGGTCACCGCGTCGCCGACGGTCTTGAGGTTCTTGACCTCGTCGTCGGGGATGCGGACGCCGAACTTCTCCTCGGCGTTGACCACGATGGTCATCATCGACAGGGAGTCGATGTCGAGGTCGTCGGTGAAGGTCTTGTCGAGCTGCACCGAGTCGGTGTCCAGGCCCGTCTCCTCGTTCACGATCTCGGCGAGGCCGCTCAGGATCTCCTGTGCGTCAGCCATGTCTGCTCCTTGGGGTGGTGGGTTGTGGTTGTTGTTCACTCTGGTCCGGATCACCCGCGGACCGACCGGGAGTCTGTGCCGATCAGCGCCGATCAGCGGCCGCTCAGGGCAGGACGACGACCTGTGCGGCGTACACCAGTCCGGCGCCGAAGCCGATCTGGAGCGCGAGGCCGCCGCTCTTGACCTCGCCCTCGCGCATCATGCGCTCGGTGGCCAGCGGGATCGAGGCGGCCGAGGTGTTGCCGCTCTCGGCGATGTCGCGAGCGACGGGGATGTGGGCCGGCAGCCCGAGCTGCTTGATCATCACGTCGATGATCCGCATGTTCGCCTGGTGGGGGATGAAGGCGTCGAGGTCGTTGATGCTGATGCCCGCCTTCTCGATGGCGGCCATCGCGACCGGGGCCATCGAGTATGCGGCCCAGCGAAAGACGGTCTGGCCCTTCATCATGAAGGCCGGCCACTTCTGCTCACTGGTGGTTCCGCCGTCCAGCGCGGGCCGGAAGTCGGTCCACGGGTCGCGCTGGATGATCGCGTCGAACTTGTCACCCTCCGCCCCCCAGACGGTGGGCCCGATGCCGGGGAAGTCCGACGGGCCGACCACGACGGCGCCGGCGCCGTCGCCGAAGATGAACGCGGAGCCACGGTCGGTCGGGTCGGTGAAGTCCGAGAGCTTCTCGACGCCGACCACCAGCACGTACTCGGCGCTGCCGCCGCGCACCATGTCGCCCGCCAGCGCGATGGCGTGGCAGTATCCGGCGCACGCCGCCGACAGGTCCATCGCCGAGGCGTTGGTCGCACCGAGGCTGTGCGCGAGCATCGGTGCGGCAGCGGGGGTCTGGTACGGGTGGGTCACCGTGGCGAGGAGGATCGAGCCGATCTGGCTGGGCTCGATGCCGGCGGCGGCGAGGGCCTCGCGCGACGCGTGCTCGGCCATGTCGACGACGGTCTCGTCCGCGGCGGCGAAGCGGCGGCTGATGATGCCGGTGCGCTCACGGATCCACTCGTCGGTGGAGTCCAGGACCAGGCAGATCTCGTGGTTGTCGACCACGCGCTCGGGACGGTACGCCCCGACGCCCCAGAGGCGGGCGTGGGCCGCGCCGGCCGGAGAGGTGATGCCCTTGCGGGGAACTTCAGCCGTCATGTCGGGCCTCCTGCTGGTCGGGTGTGGTGCCGTGCTCGGCGACCATCCGCCGGGCGGCGTCCAGGTCGTCGGGTGTCTTCAGGGCGAGCAGCTCGACCCCCGGGAGCGCGCGCTTGGCCAGACCCGCGAGGGTGCCGGCCGGGGGCAGCTCGATGAGCCCGGTGACTCCGAGGTCGGCGAACGTCTGCATGCACAGGTCCCACCGGACCGGACTGCTCACCTGGGCCACCAGCCGGCGGAGCACCTCGGTGCCGTCGGTCACCGGGCGGCCGTCGGCGTTGGAGACCAGCGGCAGCGTGGGGTCGACCGGGGAGAGGCTGTCGGCCAGGGCCTGTAGGGCCGCGACCGCAGGCTGCATGTGCAGGGTGTGGAACGCCCCGGCGACCGGGAGCGCGATGACCCGCGCCCTGGCGGGTGCGTCGGCGGCGAGCGCGGCGAGCTGCTCGAGCGTGCCGGCCGCGACCACCTGGCCCGCGCTGTTCATGTTGGCAGCGGTGAGCCCGTGGCGCTGGATCGCGTCAGCGACCTCCTGCGCGTCACCACCGACCACCGCGCTCATCCCGGTGGGCGTGACGGCGCTGGCCGCGGCCATCCCGCGCCCTCGCTCCCGGACGAAGACGACCGCGTCGCCCTCGGGCAGCACGCCGGCCGCGGCCGCGGCGGTGATCTCGCCCACCGAGTGGCCAGCCGCGGCGCCGGCACCGGCCAGCGGGGTTGCGCCGGCGTGGAGCGGGCGCAGCGCCAGCAGTCCCGCACCGACGATCAGCGGCTGGGCGACGGCCGTGTCCTTGATGGTGTCAGCGTCCGACGTCGTGCCGTGGGCGATGAGGTCCACCTCGGCGGCTTCGCTCAGTCGTTGGGCATGCTCGCGCACTCCGGGCAGCTCGAGCCACGGCGCGAGGAAACCTGGGGTCTGGGAGCCCTGTCCAGGGCACACGATGACGAGCACGGTCCTAGCCTTGCCGGTCCGCGGCGGTGGGCCGCACCGGAAGCGCACGAACATCGTCCGTCGGCTTTGGAGGTTTCCTACAACTTGGTCCGGGTGAGCGGGTCGTCGTCCTCGATCACCGTGAGCGGCGTCACTCGGCTCATCCGCGCCGGCAGCGAGAGTCGGCCGATGGCCAGGGCCAGCCGCACCGTGTGCGCCTCGTGGGGCACGGTCAGGTCGTACCCCGTCACCTCGCTGATCCGTCGCAGCCGGTAGCGCACGGTGTTCGGGTGGACGAACAGGACCCGCGCCGTGCCCTCGAGCCCGGACGCGTCGAGATAGGCCGCCGCGGTCTCCAGCAGGTGGCCGCCACCACTGTCCTGGAGCGGCCGCCAGACGCGGTCGAGCAGCAGGGCCCGCGCCGGCGCGTCGCCCATCAGCACCCGCTCGGCCAGCAGGTCGTCGGCGAGGACGGGCCGCGGGGCATCGGGCCACGCCCGGGCCACCGACTGACCGGACAGCGCCGCGCGCGCGGACCGCCCTGCGGCGAACAGGTGCGGCACGGTCGGACCGAGGACCAGGGCCCCACTGCCGAACTCCCCCGCAAGGGTCTGCGCGACGGCCAGGGGGTCCTGGACGCCGCCGAGGATGACCACCAGCCGGCGTCCCTGCACCGAGGCGAGGACATCGACCCCGTGGCGGTTGGCGGCCCGCCGGAACGCGTCGACCACACCCACTGGGCTGCCCTCCGGCGTGCTCCCCACCAGGGCGGAGACCCGGGTCATCGACCCCCAACCGAGCGCTGCCGCCCGGGACTGCATCGAGTCGTCGGCCTCCCCGCGCAGCACGGCATCCACGACCAGGGACTCCAGGCGCGCGTCCCACGCGCCCCGCTCCTCGGCCGCGCGGGCATAGATCTCGGCCGCCGCGAACGCAAGCTCGCGGCTGTACCTGAGCACGGCCTCGGTCAGGGCCTGCTCCTCGCCCGGCGTGGCCAGGGTGGCCACCTCGGACTCGACCACGTCGACCACCGACCGCACCAGGTCCAAGGTCTGTCGCAGGCTGATCGACCTGGTGAGCTCGCGGGGTGCGGTGCCGAACACGTCCGCCGTCACCGGCTGGCCGGAGTCGCCGCCGTCGCGCAGCCAGGCGATGAACGCGGCGATGCCGGCGTGGGCGACGAGCCCGACCCACGAGCGGTCCTCGGCCGACAGGTCGCGGTACCAGTCGTGGGACTGCTCGAGGTGGCGCGCCGCGGCGGTGGCGAGGTCGCCGGCCTGACGCTCGACACGTCGCTTGGCCTCCTCGGAGACGGGTGCTCGGCTGGTCGCCATCACCGCAGCCTATTTGTATGCCGTCCACAAGCAGCGGCCGCGGGACCCGAGTGTCCGGCTGGGTCCTACCGCTCCAGTGGCGGCCAATCCGCCACCTTCGCGCGCTGCGGATCGTAGATTGGGCGGAGCAATCGCTCAGTGACCGTGCTCGACGACAGGTGGCCCCCATGACCGACGTTGCCCGCCGGAGGTTGCCGGACGCCCGTGCGGCGCAGCGAGCCGCGACCGGGGCCGGGGTGCTCGCCGCCGCACTGCTGGCGATGCCGGCGGCTTGGACCATGCTGGCGTCGATGAGCGCGCAGGACACGGCCGGGGTGGCCTCGCCCGACGTGGGGCTGACGTCGCTGCCCAGTGGCGCTGCCGGAGTTGCCCTGCCGATGCTGCTGCTGTCCACCCTGGCCGTGGTGGTGCTGGCCCTGCTGCGCCGGTTGTACTCCGACCGCGTCGTCGCCGAGGCACGTCGCGCACCCCGACGGCTCGGCACCCTGCGCCCGTTGCTCTACACCGCCGGGCTCTGGACCGCGATCACCGGCGTCTGGGTCTCGATCCTCGTGGTGTCCCTCCCCTTGGTCCCGCTGGCTCCGGCACAGCGGGCGCTCCTCGCCGACCTCGGCTCACCGGTTGCCGTCGTGGCGTTCTCGATGCTGTTCGTGGCCAGCGGGTACGCCTCGTGGTGGGCGCACCTGCGCGTCCGTCAGGTCGAGCCCCTCCAGCGCCGCCCCGCCATGCAGCCGGTCGGCTCCGCGATCTGAGCCTCGCCTGCCGCATCCCCGGCGGGTCGATGCCGAACCACGCAGACCCGCGCCGGGCGCATCGGACCCACTCAGACCGCTCGAAACCATGCGCCCCCCGGCCTCGGCAGCTGACCGGTCTGCCCCGCCGCGGACGGTTCTGCCCCGTTCGCACCCGCAAAGGTTCGTGCGCTCGTACCGTGGGACCAGCGGATCGGTGTGCCGCGGGCCGGCCGGGGGCACGCGGCACACCGATCCGTGGCTCAGGACCGCTCGGGTCGTGCCACGCATCGGTGTGCCGCGGTCAGGCGGCGCCGCTGGTCAGGAGTCGCCGCCGGCGTTGCCGGAGGACCCGGCCGTGATGTCGTTCAACCGATACCGGTAGGCCGCGTCGCGGGCCGCTCCGGGGTCGATCTCGCCGCGCTCGGCCAGTGCCTGCAGGGTGCGCACCGCCATCGACGGCCCGTCGATGTGGAAGTACCGGCGGGCGGCCGGGCGGGTGTCGGAGAAGCCGAAACCGTCGGCGCCCAGCGAGGCGAACGTGGTCGGCACCCAGGGCTGGATCTGGTCCTGGACCTGACGCATGTAGTCCGACACCGCGATGACCGGACCAGGGACGTCGGCCAGCCGGCGGGTGACGTACGGGATCCGCCGCTCGCTGCCCGGGTCGAGGAAGTTGTGCTCGTCGCACGCCATCGCCTCACGGCGCAGCTCGGTCCACGACGTCACCGACCACACGTCGGCCACGACGCCCCAGTCGTTGCGCAGGAGCTCCTGGGCCTCCAGTGCCCACGGGACCCCGACACCCGAGGCGAGCAGCTGGGCCCGCGGCGCGTCATCGGGCATGCCGTCGGTGATGCCCGGGGCGAAGACGTACATCCCCTTGAGGATGCCGTCGGCATCGACATCGGCCGGCTGGTCGGGCTGGGACATCGGCTCGTTGTAGACGGTGATGTAGTAGATGACGTTCTCAGGGTTGTCGCCGTACATCCGGCGCAGCCCGTCCTCCATGATGTGAGCGATCTCGAAGCCGAACGCGGGGTCGTAGGACACGACCGCCGGGTTGGTCGCCGCGAGGATGGGGCTGTGGCCGTCGGCGTGCTGCAGGCCCTCGCCGGTCAACGTGGTCCGACCGGCCGTTGCACCGATGAGGAAGCCCCGGGCCATCTGGTCGGAAGCCGCCCAGATCGAGTCCGCGGTCCGCTGGAAGCCGAACATCGAGTAGAAGACGTAGATCGGCACCATCGGCTCGCCGTGCGTGGCGTACGACGTGCCGGCGGCGGTGAAGGCCGCGACCGAGCCGGCCTCGTTGATGCCCAGGTGCAGGATCTGGCCCTGCGCCGACTCCTTGTAGGCGAGCATCAGCTCGGCGTCGACCGACTTGTAGTTCTGCCCGTGCGGGTTGTAGATCTTGATCGTCGGGAAGAACGAGTCCATCCCGAAGGTCCGCGCCTCGTCGGGGATGATCGGCACGACCCTGGGGCCGAACTCCTTGTCCCGCATCAGCTCCTTGAGCAGACGGACGAACGCCATCGTCGTGGCGATCTGCTGCTTGCCCGTGCCCTTCTTGACGATGTTGTACGCCGAGGAGTCGGGCAGGTGCAGCGGCTTGTGGTCGACGACCCGCCGCGGCAGGCCACCACCGAGCTTCGTGCGGCGCTCGCGGAGGTACTGGATCGCCTCGTCGTCCTCGCCCGGGTGGTAGTACGGCGGGAGATAGGGATCGGCCTCGAGCGTGGCATCGGTGACCGGGATGTCCAGGCTGTCGCGCAGACCCTTCAGGTCCTCGAGGGTGAACTTCTTCATCTGGTGGGTCGCGTTGCGACCCGCGAAGTGCGTGCCCAGGCCGTAGCCCTTGATCGTCTTGGCCAGGATCACGGTGGGCTGGCCGGTGTGGTTCATCGCCGCCTGGTAGGCCGCGAAGACCTTGCGGTAGTCGTGGCCGCCGCGCTTGAGCTTCCACCAGACCTCGTCGTCGGTCCAGTTCTCGACCAGCTTGCGGGTGCGCGGGTCGCGCCCGAAGAAGTGCTCGCGGACGTACGCGCCGTCGTTGGCCCGGAAGGTCTGGTAGTCGCCGTCGGGGGTGGAGTTCATGAGGTGCACCAGGGCGCCATCGCGGTCGGCGGCCAGGAGCGGGTCCCAGCCGCGGCCCCAGACGACCTTGATGACGTTCCAGCCGGCGCCGCGGAAGAACGACTCGAGCTCCTGGATGATCTTGCCGTTGCCGCGGACGGGTCCGTCGAGGCGCTGCAGGTTGCAGTTGACGACGAAGGTGAGGTTGTCGAGCTCCTCGTTCGCGGCGATCTGCAGCAGACCTCGGGACTCCGGCTCGTCCATCTCGCCGTCGCCGAGGAACGCCCAGACGTGCTGCTGGCTGGTGTCCTTGACGCCGCGGTTGCCGAGGTACTTGTTGAACTGCGCCTGGTAGATCGCGTTCATCGGGCCGATGCCCATCGACACGGTGGGGAACTCCCAGAAGTCGGGCATCAACCTCGGGTGCGGATAGCTCGGGAGCGCCACCGGCTTGCCGTCGACGACGTGGCTGTGCTCCTGCCGGAAGCCGTCGAGCTGCTGCTCGGAGAGCCGTCCCTCGAGGAACGCCCGCGCGTACATACCGGGGGAGGCGTGACCCTGGAAGAAGATCTGGTCGCCACCACCGGGGTGGTCCTTGCCGCGCCAGAAGTGGTTGAAGCCCACTTCGTACAGGGTCGCCGCCGAAGCGTAGGTCGAGATGTGTCCGCCCACGCTGATGCCCGGGCGCTGGGCCCGGTGGACCATGACGCCGGCGTTCCAGCGGAGATAGGCGCGGTAACGGCGCTCGGCGTCCTCGTCACCGGGGAACCACGGCTCGGCCTCGGGGCCGATGGTGTTGATGTAGTCCGTCGCCGTCAGCGAGGGGACACCCACGTGCAGCTCGCGGGCCCGCTCGAGCAGCTTGAGCATGATGTAGCGCGCGCGAGTGCGGCCGCTCTCGCTCGTGATTCCGTCGAGTGAGTCCAGCCACTCCTTGGTCTCTTCGGGGTCGATGTCCGGGAGCTGGCTGGGGATGCCGTTGAGGATGGGTCCGGCTTCCTCGGTTGTGGCCACGGTCGTGGGTCCTTTCTCGCGGTCGACCCCGGGGTGCAGGGGCCTCTCCAACATCCTCCACCCCAACGTCGCGGGTGTCACAACCGGTGCGGGCTACTGTCCGGTATGCGACGCATATATCTGTGCGATGGGGGATCGGCGCGCGTGGTCCTCAGCACGCCCCGGACCTAGGTGAGTGAAGCGCCGCCGCAGACCACGAGGTGCTGGCCGGTGATCGAGCGGCCGTCGGGGCCGAGCAGGAAGGCGGCGTAGGCCGCGACCTCGGCTGGGTCGACCAGCCGCCCGAGCGGGGGGACCCGCGGAGGGGTGCCGGCACGTCCCGGGTCGGCCAGCATCGGCGTGGCGGTCGGGCCCGGCGCCAGGACGTTCACCGTGATCCGCCGGGGAGCCAGCTCCATCGCCCACGACCGCGACAGACCGCGCAGGGCCGCCTTGCTCGCGGCGTACAGGCTCTTGCCGGCGACGCCGGAGGAGGTGCGGCTGCCGATGAGCAGGATCCGCCCGTCGTCCCTGACGCGGTCCACGACGGCGCCCACCAGCCGGTAGGCCGCGCCCACGTGGACGGTGAACATGGCGTCGCCGTCGGCAGGGTCGGCCGTGCCGAGCAGTCCGGTCCGCTGGAAACCCGCTGCGTGGACGATCGCGTCGACCTCGGGGAGAAGCGCGGCCGCGGCGTCGATCGAGAGGGGATCGGCGAGGTCGGTGGCGTGCCAGCTGAGGCCGGGGTGGTCCAGGGTCGGACGGGTGCGGCTGAGTGCGACGACGGTCCAGCCGTCGACCAGCAACCGCGCCGCGATCGCCTCCCCGATGCCCGAGCTGGCACCGGTGACGACGGCGATGCGGTCAGGCATTCGAGGTGGTCCGCCGCTGGGCCTCGATGACCGAGGCGGGCAGGCGTACGTGGCGGATCGCGCGGCGATGATAGGTGTAGGCGACGTGGACGTCGCCGGCGCCGTCGCGCACGACCGAGGGATAGCTGAGCTCGTGGTTGCTGCCGTCGCGGGAGTTGTTGGACAGGCAGTACCCGTCGCCGTCCTCGAGCACCATCCGGTCCGGCCACGCCTCGGCGCGGTCGTCGGAGATCGCGAGGGTCAGAGGAGCCCTCGGCGCGCCCCAGAAGGCGCCCGGATGGTCCGCGGACACGGTGGGCACGGCGGGCGCCTGCGACGTCGCAGGGTCCGGCTCGGCCAGCCCGTCGTCATCGATCTCGTCGTACAGCGAGACCCGGCGCGAGGTCGCGTCCAGGCGGCTGCTCTCGTTGAACACCAACGCCGTCCGACCATCGCCCAGCGACGTGGCCTGGACCGAGGAGTTGTTGTTCGGCAGCTCGGTGGGGACCGGAGCCGACCACTCGAGTCCGTCCTGCGACGCGCTGCGGTACACGTGGTCGGCCCAGCGCGAGCGGTAGAACGCGGCGTAGGTGCCGTCGGCCAGCGGCACGATCGACATGTGCACACAGCCGACCGACTCGGGCACCGGACGCTCTACCCAGCTCGCTCCGCGGTCGGTGCTGACCCAGACGCTGCTGGTGTCGCGGTCGCCCACCCAGCGTTCGCCAGGCACCCTGACGCAGGTGAAGGTCGGCAGCACCCAGGTGCCGTCGGGCAGCACCACAGGTGGTTGACGGACGAAGACACCGCCGTCCTCGGACTCCAGCAGGGTCCGTGGCTCACCCCAGCTCCCGCCGTCGTCGACGGACTCGCGGACGACGACGACCGAGGTGTCCTGGTTGCCCGCGTGTTGGGAGGTGTGGAGCAGCCAGAGGGGGCCGGCGGGGGTCTGGAACAGGATCGGGTTCTGCTCGGAGCGGGTGAGGTCGTGGCTCAGCTGAACCGGGTCCGACCACGCACCGCCGGGCGCGAGTCGCGAGAACCAGATGCAGATATCGGGGACGCCCTCCTGGGTGCCGCCGAACCACACGCAACCCAGGTCACCGTTGCCCAGCACCGCGAGGTTCGCGGCATGGCACTGCACGGTGGGCGCGGGGAGAAGAGCTTGGTCCAGACCGTCCTGGCGGGTGCGCAGCACACCGTCGGTGGCCAGGGCCTCCGGCGTCGTCATGACGTCGGACGAGCCTGGGCGAGGTGGTCGCGGGCGATGAGGTCCAGGTGGACCAGGTCGGAGGCGACGGTCGCGAGGGTGAAGCCCTGGTCGAGCCGACGCCTCGCCTCAGCGCCGCTGGGGGTGTGAATCCCGGAGGCGATGCCGGAAGCCTCTGCGGCAGAGCGGATCCGGACCAGCGCAGCCTCGAACGGCTCGCCGATCGCCGGATCTCCGGGGAACGCGGCACCCACGGCGATGCCGAGGTCGGAAGGACCGATGTAGACCCCGGCGAGCCCGGGCACCGCGCAGATCTCCTCGACGTTGGCCAGGCCCTCAGGGGTCTCGATCATCGCCATCACGGTGATGGCCGCGTTGGCCTCGGCCGGCACCGGACCGATCCGCAGCGAGGACCGCATCGGACCGTAGGACCGGACTCCGACCGGCGGGTACATCGCGGACGCGACGGCCTGGGCGGCGTCCGCGGCCGAGTTGACCAGCGGCACGATGATGCCGACGGCTCCGGAGTCCAGTGCCTGACCGATGTGGAACGGGTCGTTCGCACCGACCCGGACCAGACCGACCGACCGGCCACCGGCGTCGATCGCGGTGAGGTTGGCCAACATCCCCTTGTAGTCGAGCATCCCGTGCTGCGCGTCGACGCAGACGTAGTCGTATCCGGCGCGGGCGATCCGCTCGGTCGACACCGGGGTGTCCATCATCACCCAGTAGCCGATGGTCTCGTGGCGCCCGCGGACTCGGTCGGCGAACGCAGCGGCGGCGGAGGGAGTGCTGGCGTCAGGGGAAGTCACGGTGTCGGGTTCCTCATCGGTTGTAGGCGGGCATCGGTCCGTGCAGAGCGGCGCCGACCTCCTGGCAGGCGTCCAGCACATCATCGGGCAGGGGGCCACGGGCGGCAGTGGCGATGTTGGTCCGCAGCTGGTCCGGCTTGGACCCGCCGAGCAGCACGGCGGTGACGACCGGCTGGGAGAGCAACCAGCGGAAGGCGAGCTCGGGCAGGCTCAGTCCGGCGTCGGCGGCGATGCGTCGAAGAGCCTCCACTGCGTCGAACATGGCTCTGCTCCAGTATCGCTCGCGATACATCACCGCGAGGGAGGAGCTGCCGAACCGGCCTTCGCCCGGCGCATCCTCGAAGGAGTGTCGCCCGGTGAGGAGCCCGCCGCCGAGGGGGTTGTAGACCATCGTGGCCAGGCCGTGGGTGGTCGCATACTCGGCGTACTCGTTCTCGATCCGCCGGGCGACCAGGTTGTACAGCTGCTGGGCGACGACCGGACGTGGCGCACCCGCGGCCACGCAGGCGCGGGCCATCTCCTCCACCTGCCAAGCGGCGAAGTTGGAGGTGCCGAGCGCCCCGACGAGCCCCTCGGCCACGAGGTCGGCGAGGACGGCGGCGGTCTCCTCGACCGGCACGCTCCGGTCCGGCTGGTGCAGGTAGAGCAGGTCGACCCGGTCGGTCCGAAGCCGGCGCAGGCTCGCTTCGAGCGAGCGACGAATCCCCCTCGGGGAGAGCGCGGCATCGTCGCCACAGTCACCGCGGTAGATCCCGACCTTGGTGGCGAGGGTGACCTGTTCCCGTCGCCCGGCGAGCAGCTCACCGAGGATCTGTTCGGTGCGTGTGCCCGCGTACCCGTTCGCCGTGTCGACGTGGGTGATGCCCGCCTCCAGCGCGGCGTCGAGCATGGCGGCAGCCGCCTCGGGACCGGCGGTGTCGCCGAAGGTCATGGTGCCGAGAACGAGCTCCGGGAGGGGGAGCGGGAGCCCGGGCAGGTCGGTCTGCCTCATGCGCCTACCGCCGCGGCCGCGGCGGCGCTCTCGGCGATCCGCGCCTCGGCGATCGCCCGGACGACCTCGCGGGGCTTGCGCCCCTTCATCTGGGCCGGCTCGAGCGCGGAACGCCGAAGCCGGCGCGTGTAGGGGTCGGCCGGTGAGCTGAGCACCCGGCTGGTGGGCCCGGTCTCCACGACCCGACCGGCCTGCATCACCATGACGTCCTCGGAGATGGCGCGCACCACCCCGAGGTTGTGGGAGATGAACAGATAGGTCAGTCCGTTGTCCCGTCGGAGCTGGGCCAGGATCTGAAGGACCTGGGCCTGCACCGAGACGTCGAGCGCACTGGTGGCCTCGTCGAGGACCAGCAGGTCCGGGTCGGAGGCCAGCGCCCGGGCGATCCCGATGCGTTGGCGCTGACCACCGCTGAACTCGCTCGGCTTGCGCTGGAGAGCGCTGGACGGCAGCCCGACCTGGTCGAGCAGCTCCGCGGCGCGGGCCCGACGGGTGGCCGCGGAGCGTTCGCCCCGGACGGCCAGCGGCTCGGCGACGATCTGCTGGGCCGTCAGGTGGGGGTCCAGGGAGCCGTAGGGGTCCTGGAAGACCATCTGGATGCGGTGCCGCATGGGTCGGAGGTCGCGCTCGGACAAGGTGGCGAGGTCGGTGCCGTCGAAGGTGATCGCCCCGGCGGTGGGCTTGACCAGCCGGACCAGGCTGCGCGCGATGGTGGACTTGCCGCATCCTGACTCGCCGACGACAGCGAGGGATCCGCCGCGCGCGATGCTGAAGGAGACGTCGTCGACGGCGCGGAAGACCTCACCGTCGCGGTGGTACTCGACGACCAGGTCGGAGACCTCGAGCAGCGGGGTGGCCGGGGTGGACGGGGTGCCGGGGTCGGAAGGGGTCACAGTCATGCCCTCGGGCCTCCGTGGGTGGCGTGGACGGGCGGGGGGACCGCGGTGGTGTCCGTGTCCACCGGCTGCGCGTCCGGGTCGGACCAGGGTCCGAGGTCGGGGATCGCAGCGAGCAGCGCCCGCGTGTACTCGTGCTGTGGGTCACCGACGACCTGCTCGACCTCGCCCTCCTCGACGAACACGCCCGCCCGCATCACGTGGATCCGGTCGCTCATCAGGCGAGCGACGCCCAGGTCGTGGGTGATCAGCAGGATGGCGACGCCGGTGCGCTCCTGCATCTCCAGGAGCAGGTCGAGGATTCCGGCCTGGACCGTGACGTCCAGCGCCGACGTCGGCTCGTCGGCGACGATGAGGGCCGGCTCGGCGCCCAACGTCATGGCAATGAGGACGCGTTGGAGCATCCCGCCGGAGAGCTCGTGCGGGTAGGACCTGATCCGCTTCTCGGGAGCGCTGAGGTGGACCTGGCGCAGCAGCTCCAGCGCCCGGGCCTTGGCCGCCTTGGTCGACAGCTCGGGGTGAGCGTGTCGGATGGCCTCGGCCATCTGCGCACCGATCGTGGCGATCGGGTTGAGCGCGGTCATCGGATCCTGCGGGATGAGGGCGACCGCCCGCCCGCGCAGGGTGCCGATGTGCTTGCGGGTCGAGACGACGTCCTGGCCCATGATCTCGCCGGTTCCCGAGATCACGGCCAGGTCGTCGGGCAGCAGCCGGAGCATCGCCATCGCGGTGGTGGACTTGCCCGAGCCGGACTCGCCGATGATGGTGACGGTCTCCCCGGCGTCGATGTGCAGGCTGACGCCGTCCACGGCCCGGATGACTCCCCGCCCGGTCATCAGCTCGACGACGAGGTCGCGTGCGGTCAGGACGGCCATCAGGAGTCACTCGCCTTCGCGCGCCGGGTGCGGTCACGCAGACCGTCACCGAGCAGGTTGACCCCGACCACCAGCAGCGCGATCGCGATGCCGGGGATGGTCACCAGCCACCAGGTGCCGGTCACGAACAGCTCGCGGCCGTCGGAGATGATCCCGCCCCAGGTCGGATAGGGCCGCTGGACGCCGGCGCCGAGGAAGCTCAGGGCACTCTCGAGCAGCACGGCCTGCGCCAGCAGCAGGAAGACCACGACCAGCACCTGCGGGAGGATGTTGGGGATGATGTGGCGGATGATCACCATGAACCGGCGCAGCCCGAGCACCTGAGCCGCCGCGACGTACGGCTTCTCCCGCTCGACCAGCACCAGCGCTCGCGTCAGCCGCGCGGGTTCGGGCCACTGGGCGAGGGCGATGACCAGCGTGATCACCGGGATCGACGGGCCGAACAGGGCGACCACGAGCAGGAGCATCAGCAGCAGTGGCAGTGACATCTGGGCCTCGAGCGCGCGGCTGACCGCCGTGTCGACCCAACCGCCGTAGTAGCCGGCCATGGACCCGGCGACGATGCCGATCGCGCCGGACAGGACGATCGCGAGGAGCCCGATCACCAGACTGGTCTGCCCCCCGAACAGGATGCGGGACAACAGGTCTCGCCCGTTGGGGTCGGTGCCGAGGAGGTGGCCGGCCGACAGTGGCGCCAGCGAGCTCTCGCTCAGCACCCCGCGTACCGGATCGGGCAGGGGGAGCACCCGGGCGAACGCCACAGGGAGCACGATCAAGGCGGCACAGATCGCGCCGATCCAGATCTTGATGGTGCTGTGCCGGGACTGACGGGCGGCTGCGGAGTGGCGCAGCTGGCGGACCGAGACGGTGCCAGGGCGGATGAGGTCGGCAACAGCCATCAGCGGGCTCCCTGTCCGAGTCGGACCCGTGGATCCATGAGGGGGTACAGCAGGTCGACGAGCAGCTGGACGACCAGCGCGAGGACGACGGTCACCAGGACGGTCGCCTGGATGAGGGGGAGGTCGCGGCGCTCGAGCGCGTCCACGACCAGATCACCCACGCCGGGCCACCGGAAGACGACCTCGACGATGACCACGCCGTTGAGCATCGCCGCGAACCGGGTGCCCAGGGCGGTGACCACGGGGATCGCCGAGTTGGAGAAGGCGTAGCGCCAGGTCAGGCGGCGCTCCGAGACACCACGGGACCGAGCGATCGTCACATAGGGCGCGGCGAGGTTGACCGACATCTCCCGCCGCACGAGCCGAGAGATGAGGGCCACCTGCAGGACCACGATGGTCAGCGTCGGCAGCACCAGCGAGGCCACCGAGGTGAACCCCGAGGACGGCAGCCACTGGAGGTTGACCGCGAACACGATCAGCAGGACGAAGCCGATCCAGAAGTCGGGCATGGACTGCCCCGCGATGGTCGCGATGTTGGCGCCGAGCTCTCCGGCGGTGTTGGCCCGCCGGGCCATCCAGACACCCAGCGGGATCGCGATCAGTGCGGTGACCGCGATCGCCGCCACGGCGAGGGTGATGGTGTAGGGCAGGCGGTCCAGGACGACGGTCAGCGCGGGCTGGCGGAACTGGAAGGACTCACCGACGTTGCCCTGGAACAGCTGGGTCATGAAGGTCCAGTACTGGCTCAGCAGTGGCTGGTCCAGCCCGAACTCGCGCCGGATCGCGTCGAGCTGCTCGCTGGTCGGGTTCGGCGGCGCGTAGCTCACGGCCGGGTCGCCCGGCGCGAGCCGCAGCAGGACGAAGACGACGGTCACCGTGAACAGCGCGGTCAGCACCGTCTGGACGAGTCGGGTCAGGACATACCGTCGCATGGCTCAGCCGGAGACCTTGACCGTCGACAGGTCGTAGAAGTTGCCCGGGGACAGGTCCAGCGTCGTCACGCGCTTGCGGCGGGCGAGCAGGTTGTTCGGCGTCCATGCCCACATCGCGGGCCACTGCGCCCAGATGTCGTCCTGGGCCTGCTTGAGCAGCCCGTCCCGCTTCGCCTCGTCGGGCTCGGAGGACGCCTGATCGAGCAGGCTGGTGATCTCCGGGAAGACGAAGCCGTGGTAGGTGTCGCGCGTCTTCTCCTTGGCGGCGGTGCCGCCGTACTGGCCCTGGAGGTTGGTGAGCGCCAGGCCGGTCTGGTTGCCGTACCCGTTGCCGAGCACGTCCCAGTCGCCCGCCTCGCCGCGGCGCCAGGCGTTGATGTCGCCACCCTTGGGAATCTGCTTGAGCTCGACGTTGACGCCCACGTCGCCCAGCATGCCGACCAGCGCCTCCATGACGCGAGCGGCGCCGGCGAACTCGGAGTCCTCCCAGATGAAGCGGAGCTTGAGGCCGGACACGCCCTCGGACGACAGCATCGACTTCGCCTTGCCCGGGTCGAAGGTGTACTGGCCCGTCTTGACGAACCCTTGCAGCGTCGTGGGGACGACGCCTTCGGCCGAGGTGACCTGGCCCTCCATGAGCGAGGAGATGAGCGAGTCGTGGTCCACCGCATAGGACAGCGCCTCCCGCACGGCGGGCTTGCTGAGCGGCGAGCCGGCCGGCTTGCGGAAGTTGTAGAACAGGTGGATCAGCCGGGTGCCCTTGGTCTCGAGCACCTCGATGTCGTTGTTCTTCTTCAGGCTTGCTGCGGACTCGGGGGTGATCGTGTCGATCACGTCGGTCTGGCCGGAGGTCAGCGCGATGACGCGTGCACCCTCCTCCTCCTGGTAGGACACGTTGACCGTCTCCAGGAGGGCCTTCTCGCCCCAGTAGTTCTCGTTGCGGACCAGGGTGTAGGTGCCGGTGCCGGAGTCCGCCTTGGACACCGTGAACGGACCGCTGCCCAGACCGTCGCGCAGCTCCTCGGCCTTGTTGGCCGCGGCGGGGGTGATCAGGATGTTCGACATCAGCGAGTCGAGCGTGACGACCGGCTTGGTCGTGGTCAGCGTGAACGAACGGTCGTCCACCTTGTCCAGCGTCGGCTGCTCGGGGAACTGGGACGCGACGTATCCGGCCTGCACCTCGAAGTACAGCTTCAGGGCGGTCTGGACGTCCTCGACGGTGACGGGCGACTTGTCGGAGTAGTGGATGTCGTCGCGCAGCTTGACCGTCCACACGGTGGGGGAGGTCTGCTCGAACGACTCGGCCAGCACCAGCTCGGGCTTGAGGTCCAGCCCGATCCGGGTCAGCGCCTGGCGGACCGCCCGCTGGACGGTCACGGCCGCGTCGTACTGGTTGAGCTTGTTGTCCAGGCTGACCAGGTTGCGGTTCAGGGTGATGCTGAGCGAGCCACCGGTACCGTCGGCGGCCGCGCCTCCGCCGGTGCTCTGCGGTCCGGCGCACGCTGCCAGAGCCGGTCCGAGGGCCACGCCGGCCCCGAGGAAGCCGGCCAGCTGCAGGATGGACCGCCGGGACACTCCCGGGGCCACGACCTCTGCACCATTCATCGACACGATGTGGGTCATCGAGCTTCCTCCTTGAAGTCTCTGCGAGCGCCCGTGACGGGCGCCTCTGCTCGTGGTGGCCACCCTGACATAGTTGCGCGTTGTGCGCAATGCTTGTAGCGTCATTCGTGGCAGAAACCCTCATCGCGCTCTCACGCCAAGCGGACAGCCGGGCGGGTCGGAACAGGTGAAGAAAACCCAATAGGCATGACAGACAGCAGTATTCAGCCTCAATGCGGAGGGAGGAACCCGTGCCGGAGCAGCTGGTCGTCGGCGACGACCTGAGCGGGACGACGGAAGCCGCAGCCGAGTTCCTTTTGCGCACAACACGCATAATGGTCCTACTGGGCTCAGCCTCCTCGGCTGCGTCGGACCAGACCCGGCAGGGTCTGCGGGTGCTGGCCGTGGACACCGACTCGCGTCACCTGCAGCCGGCCGAGGCCGCTGCCCGGGTGCGCCGGGCCCTTCCCGCCCATCCACCGACCCGGGTGCTGAAGAAGGTCGACTCGCTCCTGCGCGGGAACCTCGTCGCCGAGCTCGAGGCGCTTGCCGTCGCCCTCGGTCGAACGCCGGTGGTCGCCACCGCCCTGCCTTCGGCCGGCCGAAGCGTGGTGGGCGGCATCCCGCGGGTGGGCGGCATCCCGTTGGCGAGAACCGATCTGTGGCGGGCCGAACGCTCGGATGCTCCAGAGTCCCTCGCGGACGCGTTGGGTCCCCTTCACACTGAGGTGCTCACCCTCGAGGTCGTCCGATCCGACCGTCTGGCCGAGCAGCGTCTCCGCCGTGATCGCGTCGGGGGCGATCCCGTTGTGTGACAGCGAGACCGACGAGGACCTGGACGCGATCGTGGCCGCCGTCGCCGGAGTGGTCACGCTGCCGCTGCTGGTCGGCACGAGCGCGCTCGCAGCTGCGTTGGCGCGGGCGATGCCGGTGCTGACGTCGCAGGAGCCGGGAGGCGGGAGCCATGGTGCTCCGGCTGACGTGGCCCTCGCTCGCCGCATGCTGGCGGTGGTCGGGACCGCCGCCCCCGGCATCCGGGCGCAGCTGGAGTCCGTCGCCCGCTCGGGGGTGCCCGTCATCCGACTCGACCCGGAGCAGGTGGTGCGACAGCCGGCGCTCGCCCGGGCCGAGGTCGCCGCCGCCCGCTCGGGGGCGCGCCTGGTCGTCGCGGTCGACCCCGACGCACCCCTGGGATCGGTGGACGGGCGCGCGCTGGCCGCAGCCCTCGCCGAGGCGGTGCTGCCGGTCGCTGTCGGCGCGGACACCCTCTTCCTGACCGGCGGTGAGACCGCCCGCGTCGTCCTGGACAGGCTCGGCCTGGACCGCCTGTCACCGCTCTGGGCCGGACCGGGCGGGCTCGTCGCCGCTCGCACCCCGGACCAGCGCCTCGTCCTCACTCGCCCCGGCAGCCTCGGCACGCCGGACTCGCTGCGCAACCTGCTGTGGCACCAAGGGGTCGCCGACGGCACCCTCACCGACCCCTCGGGCCAGTCCCGGGGGACCACCTCGAAGGAGACCTGATGAGTTCACTTCCCCGCATCGCCGTCACGATGGGCGATGCCGCTGGCGTCGGGCCCGAGGTGATCGTGCGAGCCCTGACCGACCCGGACGTGCTGGCCCGCGCCGAGTACGTCGTGGTCGGCGACGTGGTCCGGCTGCAGGCTGCTGCGGCCCTGACCGGGGTGACGGCTGAGATCGTCGCCATCGCCGACATCGGTGCGGTGGAGTCCGTGCCGGGGCGGATCAACGTGATCGACCTGGGCCTGATACCGGCCGACCTGGCGTTCGGCGAGCTGTCGGCGGTCGCCGGCGACGCGGCCTATCACTACGTCCGGGTCGCCGCGGAGCTCGCGATGGCCGGGGAGGTCCAGGCGATCTGCACCGCGCCGCTCAACAAGGAGGCACTGCACGCGGGTGGCCACGCCTATCCCGGGCACACCGAGCTGCTCGCCGACCTGACCGGCACCGAAGAGGTGTCGATGATGCTGTCGACCCCCCGAGTGCGGGTGATCCACGTGACGACCCACATCGGGCTGGTCGACGCCGTCGACCGGATCGAACCGGGCCTGGTCGAGCGCACGCTGCGGCGCGGTCACCAGGCGTTGCTCGACGCCGGCGTCGCGGCGCCCAGGATCGGCGTCTGCGGCATCAACCCCCACGCCGGCGAGAACGGACTGTTCGGCCGGGGCGAGGAGGAGGAGAAGATCGCTCCCGGCATCAAGGCGGCCCGGGCCGCCGGCATCGACGCCGTGGGACCGCTGCCCGCGGACACGCTGTTCTTCCTCGCGGGCCGCGGTGACTACGACCTCGTGGTCGCGATGTACCACGACCAGGGCCACGGGCCGGTGAAGATCCTCGGTCTGGAGGCCGGGGTCAACATCACCGTCGGTCTTCCCGTGATCCGCACCTCGGTCGACCACGGCACGGCGTTCGACATCGCCGGCCGAGGCATCGCCGACCACGGCTCGATGGTGGAGGCGCTCCGCCTGGCCGCGGAGATGGCGCCGGCGCGCGTCACGAGCTGAGGGGGCGTCCGCGTCCGGTGAGGTTCGATAGGGTGCGAGCCTGATGGCACAGGTCAAGTCCGAGCGCCGGCGCGACGAGATCCTCCGGCTCGCTGCGTCCAACGGACTCGCGAACGTGGAGGACCTCTCGGCCTCACTCGGGGTGACCGCGTCGACGATCCGCCGCGACCTCGCCCTGCTCACGTCTCAGGGCAAGCTCGCCCGCACCTACGGAGGCGCACTCAGCCTGGAGCCGCACCCCGAGGCCTCGTTGCGACAGCGTCTCGGCGAGGCGCATGCGGAGAAGCGGGCCATTGCGGCGTGGGCCAGCGCCCAGATCGTGCCGGGGGAGAGCGTGCTGCTCGACGCCGGCTCGACCAACGCCGCCCTGGCCGAGGAGCTGAGGAGCTTTCGCAACCTCAGCGTGTCCACCATCGGGTTGAACTCGCTGGAGGTGCTGGCCGAGACCGAGGACATCGAGGTGATCCTGCTGGGTGGCCGGCTGCGCACGCTGAGCCAGGCGTTCGTCGGTCCGATGACCGAGGCCGCGTTGGAGCGGATGTCCTTCGACCGCGCGTTCATGGGCGCGGACGGTGTCCGGGCCGATCGTGGCATCTGTGAGAAGGACCTCGAGCAGACCCGGCTCAAGGAGCTGATGATGAGCCGGGCCGACCACGTGTACGTCCTGGCCCATGGCGCCAAGATCGGTCACGCACCGTTCCATGCCTGGGCGGTCATGCCGACGACCTGGACGCTGGTCACCGACGCCACCGCCGACCCGGCCGAGCTCACGAGGTTCCGTGACGCAGGGGTCGAGGTCGTCACGGTCGAGCTGCCGGAGCAGACGAGCCCCACCGGGACCTGAGAGCCGTTGGTCCCCAGCGCCGTTCGAGCGGAGAGGGATGCTGCCGCGAGCGCAGCGACGACCCGCCTCGTGGCAGGGGCAGCGCCCGGTGGGGTCAGGTCAGGCGGGACTTCGGTGAGCGGGTCAGACCCGGGTCACGTTGCGGGACAGTGCCCAGCACCTCGTCGACCAGGGCGAGCACGTCCGGCTCGAGGGTCACGCCGGACGCGGCGGCGTTCGACTCGACCTGCTCGGGCCGTGAGGCGCCCACGATCGCGCCGGCGACGTTGTCGCCCGCCAGCACCCACGCGACCGCGAGCTGGGCCATCGTGATGCCGAGGTCGTCCGCGACGGGGCGCAGTCCCTGGACGGCGGTGAGGGTGTCGTCCTCCATGAAGCCCTTGATCATGTCCGCGCCGCCCTTGGCGTCGGTCGCGCGGCTGCCCTCCGGTGGTGCCTGACCCGGCTGGTACTTGCCGGTGAGCACACCCTGGGCGATCGGCGACCACACCACCTGGGAGATGCCGAGCTCGCGCGACGCCGGGACGACGTCGGCCTCGATCACCCGCCAGAGCATGGAGTACTGCGGCTGGTTGGAGACCAGCTGGACACCGAGGTCGGTGGCCAGCGCGTGGCCGGCTCGCAGCTGCTGGGCATCCCACTCGCTGACGCCGATGTACAGCGCCTTGCCGGCGCGGACGACATCGGCGAACGCCTGCATCGTCTCCTCGAGCGGCGTCTCCGTGTCGTAGCGATGCGCTTGGTACAGGTCGACGTAGTCGGTCTGCAGCCGGGTGAGCGACGCATCGATGGACTCGCGGATGTGCTTGCGCGACAGGCCCGTGTCGTTCTTGCCTCTCGGGCCGGTCGGGAAGTAGACCTTGGTGAAGATCTCCAGCGACTCGCGCCGCTCGCCCTTCAGCGCGTCGCCGAGCACGGTCTCGGCGGCGCCGTTCGCATAGACGTCGGCGGTGTCGAAGGAGGAGATCCCCGCGTCCAGCGCTGCCCGCACACACGCGATGGCCGCGTCGTTCTCGACCTGCGACCCGTGGGTCAACCAGTTGCCGTAGATGATCTCGCTGACCTTGAGCCCGCTGTTGCCGAGGTATCGGAAGTCCATGGGCCGACCCTACGTCCCGGGAGGAGTCAACCGGCTGCGAGCCCCAGCCGGTGACCCCCGGCATACACCGTCATCCGCGGCGGGCGGGTGAAGGCGACCAGGGTGAGCCCGGTCTCCCGGGCCACGTCGACGGCCAGCGACGAGGGTGCGGAGACCGCGACCAGGGCCGGCAGCCCGGCCATCACCGCCTTCTGGGTGAGCTCGAAGCTGGCGCGTGCCGTCACGCCGAGCACCTGACCACGCAGGGGCAGCAGCCCCTCGCGGGCGGCCCAGCCGATGACCTTGTCGACGGCGTTGTGACGCCCGACGTCCTCGCGCACCACGAGGGTCCGGCCCTCGGCGGTGAAGATGCCCGCTGCGTGCAGTCCACCCGTCTTCTCGAACGACTTCTGCTCAGCCCGCAGCAGCTGGGGGATCTGTTGCAGCACAGCGGCATCGAGATGGACTGGGTCGGTGGCGACGGGATATCTGCTGGCCGCGGAGATCGCGTCGATGCTGGCCTTCCCGCACACGCCACATGCGCTGGTCGTGTATCCCGTGCGTGCGGTGTGGGCCAGGTGGAGCGTTGCCCCGGGAGCAAGCGTGAGGTCGACGACGTTGTAGGTCGGTGAGCCCGTCTCGTCCTCGTCCAGACAGTGCATGATCTGTTGGATGTCTTTGGGGTCGTGCAGGATCCCCTCGGTCAGCAGGAAACCGATGGCCAGGTCGAAGTCGTCTCCCGGCGTCCGCATGGTGACCGAGAGCGAGGTGCCGTCGACCCGGATCTCGAGCGGCTCCTCGACCACGACCGTGTCCGGGCGCCGGGTGAGCAGCGGCGCCGAGGGGTCGGACAGGTCAACGCGGGTGCTCGGCACCCGGCGCGTCACCCTCCCCATCTGGACTCCATGCTGAGCACTGTAGGCGGCACCACCGGCGCGCGCCGCGGGCGCCCTGCCTGCCCGCGAGCCGGCTCCGGGACCGGTCCCGGCCCGACCTCGCGCTCGTGGCGCCGACCCGGCCGCCGGGTTAGCGTGGGGCGGACGGAAGGTGGCATATGTCGGTTCTCGACCGGTCTCGCAGCGTTGCGCGACCTGGCTACAGCAAGTGGTTGATCCCCCCGGCGGCCCTCGCCGTCCACCTCTCGATCGGTCAGGTCTACGCGTTCAGCGTCTTCAAGACCTCGCTGGTGGCGCACTTCGGCACCTCCCAGACACCGATCGCCTGGATCTTCTCCATCGCCATCGTGATGCTCGGTCTGTCGGCCGCGGTGCTCGGCACGTGGGTGGAGCGGGAGGGCCCACGCAAGGCGATGGTCGCCGCCGCCGTCTGCTGGGGTGCGGGGTTCCTCATCGGCTCGGCCGGGATCGCCACCACCCAGCTCTGGCTGCTCTATCTCGGCTACGGCGTGGTCGGCGGCATCGGGCTGGGCATCGGCTACATCTCGCCGGTCTCGACCCTGATCAAGTGGTTCCCGGAGCGACCCGGCCTGGCCACGGGCTTGGCGATCATGGGGTTCGGGGGCGGTGCGCTGATCGCCTCGCCGGTGTCCAACAAGCTGATGGCCGCCTTCGACGCCAACTTCGACCCCACGACCGTGGGCAACGTCGCCGACGGGAGTGCCCTGGCCAAGACCTTCCTCGTGCTCGGACTGGTCTATCTGGCCTTCATGCTGCTGGGGGCAGCGCTCGTGCGGGTCCCGGAGTCGGCCGCCGACCTCACCAGCGCCACGGGGCACGCGCCCGGCCGCGGCGGCGCCCAGGTCCGGGCCGCGGAGGCGATCCGCACCCGGCAGTTCTGGCTGGTCTGGGTCGTGTTGTTCTGCAACGTGACCGCCGGCATCGGCATCCTCGAGCAGGCATCGCCGATGATCCAGGACTTCTTCCGCGACGGCGACACCTCGACGGTCACCGCTGCCGCAGCCGGCGGGTTCGTCGGTCTGCTGAGCCTGGCCAACATGGCCGGGCGGTTCGTCTGGTCGAGCACCTCGGACGTGATCGGCCGACGGCCGATCTACATGGTGTACCTCGGGGTCGGACTGGTGATGTACGTCCTGCTCGCCCTGTTCGGCGCCTCGTCGACGGTCCTGTTCGTCCTGATTGGCGCCGTGATCATCTCGTTCTACGGCGGCGGGTTCGCCACGGTCCCGGCCTATCTCAAGGACCTGTTCGGCACCTTGGAGGTGGGCGCCATCCACGGTCGGCTGCTCACCGCATGGGCGGCCGCTGGGGTGGCCGGGCCCCTGATCGTGAACGCGATACTGGACCACGCCGGCAAGCCGGGAACGCTGACTGCGAGCGAGTATCGACCCGCCCTCTTCATCATGGTCGGCGTGCTCGCTGTCGGGTTCGTGGCCAACCTCCTGGTCACCGATGTCGACCGCTCGCACTTCGACCCCGAGATCACCGGTGCGACCCAGGTCGCCGAGCGGGAGGGGGTGCGATGAACGAGTCCTCGAACCATCCGAGCAGTCCCGTGACGGTGGGGCTGGCCTGGCTCGCCGTGACTGCGCCGCTGGCGTACGGCCTGTGGCAGACGGTGATGCGGGCCACCAAGCTCTTCACGGGTTAGGTTGGGCCCGTGACCGAGCGACCGGAGCCGCATCCCGACCCGGCGCTCGTCCGCCTGTACGACGACGCGGGTCACGCGTGGCGGTCGGTGTCACCGGACCTGGCCACCGCGCGGCTGGTCGTGCTCGGCGCCGCCGCGGTCGTGCCGTTGCTGGCTGGCCTGGTGCTCGCGGTCACGGTCTGGTCGTGGTTCTGGGCGCTGGTCGTCGCCGTGGTCCTCGGAGTGGGGGCCGGGGTGTGGGTCATCCGCCGCCAGGTGCCGGCGATCACCTGGGTCGAGGCGCCCGAGGAGCTGGTGGTCCGGCGTGGGCGCCTGTTCCGCACCGTGGTCAGCGTGCCGTACGGTCGCCTCCAGTACGTCGACGTGCAGTCCGGGCCGCTGACCCGCCGGCTGGGCATGGCGACGGTCGAGCTGCACACGGCATCGCCGGTCAGCGGAGGGCGGATCCCGGGCCTGCCGACCGAGGAGGCCGAAGCGCTGCGCGGGCGTCTGGCAGCTCGAGGCGAGTCGCAGCGAGCGGGTCTGTGAGCGCCGCCGCACCGGACCACCCGCCCCACGCCGTGCCGCCGAAGCTGCCCCCAACCCGACCGGACCCAGCTCGACCGGACCCAGCCCGACCGGACCCGGACGGTTGGCGGCACCTGCACCCGCTCTCTCCGCTGCTCAAGGGCGGCATCGCCCTGGTGGCCGTGCTGGCCTATCTGATCTCCCAGCAGGCCGACAAGCTGTTCGGCGAGGGCGGCGGTGACCCGACCGACGGCCACCTCGGCATCGCGGCCGGCGTCGTCTCGGTCGTGCTGGTCGGCCTGGTCGCGGCGTCCTGGCTGTCCTGGCGGTTCTCCCGCTTCCGGGTCGGAGCGTCACTGATCGAGCTGCGCACCGGGTTCCTGTTCCGTCAGCACCGGCAGGTCCACTTCGACCGGATCCAGGCGGTCGACGTCGGGCGACCGCTCCTGGCGCGCTTCACCGGACTGTCCGAGGTGGTCGTGCAGTCCGCAGGGGGCCAGGGCTCCCAGCTCAAGCTGTCCTTCCTCACCGACGCCGAGGCTCAGCAGGTGCGGGAGCACCTGGTCGAGCTGGCCCGTCGCGCTGACCCGGCCAGCGCCGCCAGTGGTCCGGGGAGGGTCGGCGACCCCGCCCAGGATGTGGACAAGGGCGCCGGCCACCCCGACGGCGCCCCGATCCCGCCCTCGGCGTGGGGATCGACCCCGACGTCGGACTCGGCCCCTGCGTCGGGATCGGCCCTGCCCGGACCCGGGTCGCCCCCGGGCGACCTCATCCTGCGGGTGCCCAACCTCCGCATCATCCAGTCCGTCCTGTACGGCGGGCCCGGGGTGGTCGTCGCCCTGGCCGTGCCCGCGCTCCTGGGGTCGCTCGCGCTCGGCGTCCCGCAGATGGTCGCCTGGCTCGGTCCGCTCACGCTGGGTGTCGGCGGCCAGGTCCTGCGGCGGCTCACCCAGGAGACCAACTTCTCACTGCTGCACCAGGGAGACCGGCTGCGCATCCGGCACGGCCTCACCGACCTGCGGACGACCACCGTGCCGGTCCACCGGATCCAGGCGCTCGAGATCTCCCAGTCGCTGCCCTGGCGACTGCCCGGCTGGTGGCGGCTGTCGATCAACGTCGCGGGCGTCTGGGGGTCGAACGACGAGACCCAGACCGTGCTCATGCCGGTCGGCACGCTGGAGGAGGCGCTCCAGGTGCTGGACCTCGTCCTGCCCGGACTGCCGCGGGAGGTCGTGCTCGCCGCGCTCCTGGGCGAGGGTGCCGCCGGTGGCTTCGTCACGACCAGCGAGCGGGCCAAGCCGTTCGACCCGCTCAGCTGGCGGCGTCACGGGTACGCCGTCCTGCCGTCCGCGCTGGTGACCCGCCGGGGGGTCGCGTACCGGGCTGCGCAGTTCGTGCCGCACGCGCGGGTCCAGTCGCTGCGGATGGAGCAGGGACCGTTGCAGCGAGCTCGCGGCGTGGCCAGCGTCCGGCTGGTCTCGACGGTCGGACCGGTGTCGCCGGCCGTGGACCACCTCGACCAGGCCGATGCCGAGCACCTGGTCAACGAGCAGGTCGGCCGGTCTGCCCTGGCCCGTCGCCTGAGCTGAGGGCGGTCAGCGTGGGTCGAGCCGGATGACCAGCGACTTGGCCACCGGGGTGTTGGACCGCTGCGCCACGTGGTCGGCGGACATCAGCACGTTGGTCTCGGGGTAGTACGCCGCCGCGCACCCGGGCGCCGTCGGGTAGGCCAGCAGCCGGAACCCGCGAGCCACGCGCTCGGTGCCCTCGAACTCGCTGACGACATCGACCAGCTGCCCACCGTGCAGACCCAGGGCGTGCAGGTCGTCGGGGTTGACCAGGACCACATGGCGGTCACCGGAGACGCCGCGATAGCGGTCCTCGTGGCCATAGATCGTGGTGTTGAACTGGTCGTGGCTGCGGATCGTCTGCAGCAGCAGCCGGCCGTCGGGGACGTCCAGCAGCGGCACGGAGCCGGGCACGAACACGGCGGTGCCCGAGTCGGTGGTGAAGGTCCGGCTGTCCCGGGGACCGTGGGGAAGCAGGAACCCACCTGGCTCGCGGACCCGGCGGTTGAAGTCCGGGAAGCCGGGGACGACCCGCTCGATCCGGTCGCGGATGGCGTCGTTGTCCTCGGCCAGCTCCGCCCACGGGATCTCGCCGACGTCCGGGACCAGGTGCCGGGCGATACCGGCGATGATCTGGACCTCGGAGCGGCAGTGCGGCGACGGCGGGTCGAGCCGGCCGGTGGACAGGTGCACCTGGGACTGCGAGTCCTCGACCGTGACGCCCTGCTCACCCCGGCTGGTCACGTCGCGGTCGGTGCGGCCCAGGCACGGCAGGATCAACGCCTCCCGGCCCGGCACGGTGTGCGACCGGTTGAGCTTGGTCGACAGCTGGACCGTCAGGTCGCACGCACGAAGACCCTCGTGCACCACCGGGGTGTCCGGGGTGGCCATCGCGAAGTTGCCACCCATGCCGACGAACACCCGGAGCGTCTTGTCGCGCAGGCGGCGCACGGTCTCGGTGGTGTCCGTCCCGTGCTCGCTGCGCGGAGTGAAGGCGAACTCGGCCTCCAGGGCGTCCAGGAACTCCTGCGGCATCTTCTCCCAGATGCCCATGGTGCGGTCACCCTGGACGTTGGAGTGACCACGCACGGGGCACGGACCGGCGCCGGTGCGGCCGATGTTGCCCTGCAGCAGCAGGACGTTCATGATCTCCTGGATCGTGGTGACCGAGTGGACGTGCTGGGTCAGGCCCATCGCCCACGCCACCACGGTGGCCTTGGAGTCCACGAACCGGTGGGTCAGGGCCTCGATCTCACCTCGACGCAGGCCGGTGGCGAGCTCGGTTGTCTCCCAGTCGATCTCACGAGCCGCGTCGACGTATGCGTCGAACCCCGTCGTGTGCGCCTCGATGAACGCCCGGTCCACCACCGAGCCGGGGGACGCCTCCTCGGCCTGGAGCAGGAGGTGCCCGACGGCGCGGAACAGGGCGTGGTCGCCACCGAGCCGGATCTGCAGGAAGTCGTCGGCGATCGCGGTGCCCGGGCCGACCAGCCCGCGTGGGGTCTGCGGGTTCTTGAACCGGATCAGCGCAGTCTCGGGGAGCGGGTTCACGGCCACGATCACCGCGCCGTTCTGCTTGGCCCGCTCGAGGTGGGTCAGCATGCGGGGGGCGTTGGTGCCGGGGTTCTGGCCGCAGATCACGATGAGGTCGGCCTGCTCCATCGACTCGAGGGTGACCGCCCCCTTGCCGATGCCGATCTGTTCGGTCATGGCCGCGCCCGACGACTCGTGGCACATGTTCGAGCAGTCGGGGAGGTTGTTGGTGCCGAAGGCGCGCACCATCAGCTGGTACAGGAACGCCGCCTCGTTGCTGGTGCGCCCCGAGGTGTAGAACGACGCGTCGTCGGGGGAGTCCATCGCCCGGAGCCGCTCGGCGACCAGCTGTTCGGCGTCGTCCCACGTGATCGGCTCGTAGTGGGTGCCGTCCGGCGCGAGGTACATCGGCTCGGTCAGGCGACCCTGCTGTCCGAGCCACCACTCGCTCTGGGCGTGCAGTGCCGCTACGGGGTGCTCGGCGAAGAACGCACGCCCGACGGTGCGGGTGGTGGCCTCCCACGCCACCGCCTTGGCGCCGGACTCGCAGAACTCGGCAACCGCCCGGTCATCGGGTTCGGGGTCGGGCCAGGCGCAGGACGGACAGTCGAAACCCTCGACCTGGTTGAGCCGCAACAGGGTGCGACCGGTGCGCAGCGGACCCATCTGTTCGACGCCCTCGCGCAGTGAGGTGAGCACGGCGGGGATTCCGGTGGCCCACTTCTTGGGGTCGGCGTGGTCCTGGGCGGATGGCATGACCTCACCCTACGACGGGGTTCGCTGCTGCGGGCTGGGCACGGCGCGGGTGCTCCGGGCCCCCGATCCGGGCCGACGTCCAGAGGCTGACGGAGCGATGAGTTCGGGTGACTTTCCCCGACTCGGTTGCACAATGGCGGCGCATTCGGTGGACTGTGCGATCACAAGGGTCGGTGAGCGCCTCGGGGCGAGCCGGGCAAGAGGGAAGGACGGGGCTGGGCTGTGACGACCTCCGCGCAGGCGGATCCGGGTGGGGTTCCCACCCGGCTGGGCTTCGCCATGGGCCAGCTGGTTCAGGAGTTCGGCTATGACGGCGACGTCGACGACGAGTTCCGCTTCGCGGTGGAGGGTCTCACCGCCAACGACCTCGAGGACGAGGACTACGGCGGCGTTGCCGACGGCACCCTGTTCTGGTGGCGTGAGGACGACGGTGACCTCGTGGACGCGCTCGTGGACGCCCTCACCAACCTCGCCGACGAGGGCTTCATCGTGCTCCTGACGCCCAAGCCCGGCCGGCCGGGCTATGTCGACGCGAGCGACGTGGAGGAAGCCGCGACGACGGCCGGGCTGCACACCTCCGGCACGCTCAACGCGTGTTCGGACTGGGCCGCGACCCGGCTGGTGGCCCCGAAGACCGCGCGTCGCTGACCGCACCCCACCGGCCCGCCGTGACCCGCCTCCTTCGCCGGCCTCCTTCGCCCGCCCACGTCACCCACTCCCTTCACCACCCTGCGCGGACCGCACGCGCGGACCCACGCTCCGGCTGTCACACTGGCGCCATGACTGAGGCCACCGGCACCGCGACCGGACTCGCCCTGGGTGACACGGCGCCCGACTTCACGCTGAAGAACCAGAACGGCGAGGACGTGAGCCTGTCCTCGTTCCGCGGGGAGAAGAACGTCATCCTCGTGTTCTACCCGTTCGCGTTCTCGGGCATCTGCACCGGTGAGCTCTGCGAGATCCGCGACAACCTGGGTGGTTTCGTCTCCGACGCGGTCCAGGTGCTGGCGATCTCCTGCGACCCCATGTTCAGCCTGCGGGCCTGGGCGGACAAGGAGGCCTACTTCTTCCCGTTGCTGTCGGACTTCTGGCCCCACGGCGCGGTCGCGCAGGCCTACGGCGTCTTCAACGAGCGCGCCGGCATGTCGATCCGGGGCACGTTCCTCATCGACACCGAGGGTGTCGTGCGCTGGACGCTGGTGAACGGCCCAGGCGAGGTCCGCGACTTCGCGGCCTACCACCGCGCCCTCGCCGAGCTGTCCTGAGACGGTCGCCCGGGCGGCTCGCCTCGGCTGGCGCCTGCGGCATAGCCTGTGCCCGTCTGTCGGGGCCTGTAGCTCAGCTGGCAGAGCACCGCGTTTACACCGCGGGTGTCGTCGGTTCGATCCCGGCCGGGCCCACGTGGAGCTGACCCTCGCCGACGTCGTGCGCGCGCTGGACGAGCTGTACCCACCGGAGACGGCCCAGTCCTGGGACCGGGTCGGGCTGGTGTCCGGCGACCCGGCCCAGCGCGTACGCCGCGTGCTGCTGGCCGTCGACCCCACCCTCGCCGTCGTCGCGGAGGCCGACCGGATGGGCGCGGACCTGGTCCTGACCCATCACCCGCTGCTCCTGCGCGGCGTCCATGCCGTCGCGACGACCACGGCCAAGGGCGCCACGGTCAGCGCGCTGATCCGGGCCGGGATCGCGCTCTACGTCGCCCACACCAACGCCGACGTCGCCACCCCCGGGGTGAGCGACGCGCTCGCCGAGGCCTGCGGGCTGGAGGCCACGGAGCCGTTGGTGTTCACCGAGGGACAACCCCTGGGCCGGGTCGGTGACCTGCCGGCGCCGGTGGGCCTCGCCGAGCTCGCGCGGCGACTCGCCGCTGCGCTGCCCGCCGCTGCCGGCGGGATCCGTGTGGCCGGTCCCGCGGAGGCCAGAGTCCGGCGGGTCGCCGTCCTCGGGGGAGCGGGCGACGGTGAGCTCGACGCGGTCCGGGCCAGCGGCGCCGACGTGTATGTCACGGCCGACCTGCGCCACCACCCCGTGCTCGAGGCCCGTGAGGAGTCGCGTGGCGGCCCGCCCTACCTGATCGACGCCGGGCACTGGGCCACCGAGTCGCTCTGGCTCGCCGGGGCATCGCAACGTCTTCGCGACGTGCTGGCCGCGACCGCGCCCGGCGCGACTACGGTGGAGACCCACCTGTCCGCCGTGCGCACCGATCCGTGGGACTTCACGGTCGGGGCCGGCGATCTGATCACTCCCGGAGGTTCGTCCTGAAAGCCGACTCGTCGCGCCAGCTCCGCCTGCTCGACCTGCAGGCCATCGACACCCGGCTCGGCCAGCTGCAGCACGCGCGGACCCACCTGCCCCAGCACGCCCAGATCGCCGACGAGCAGGCCCGCCTCGCCGCCCTCGACGCAGAGGTGGTGCGCAGCGAGACCGCACTGAGCGACGTCCAGCGCGAGGTCGCCCGAGCCGAGACCGACGTCCAGCAGGTCCGCGACCGTGCCGCGCGCAACCAGTCCAGGCTCGACGCCGGCACGGGGACGGCCAAGGACATGCAGGCACTCCAGCACGAGCTCGAGTCACTGGCGCGGCGCCAGTCGGACCTGGAGGACCTGGAGCTGGAGATCATGGAACGCGCCGAGTCCCTGGAGCACGAGACCGCTGCGGTCCAGGAGCAGCAGCGCGTCCTCGGCCGGGCGGTCACCGCGCTCGTCGAGTCGCGCGACGGCGCCCTCGCCGACCTCGACGCCGAGGCGGCCACCGTCGCCGGTCCGCGGACCGGGTTGGTCGAGCAGGTCGGTGAGGACCTGGTGGCGCTGTACGAGAAGATCCGGGCGTCCAGTGGCGGAGTGGGCGTCGCGGCGTTGGCGCAGCGCCGGTGCGGTGGGTGCCAGCTCGAGCTCAACCAGGTCGAGATCAACCATCTCGGGTCGGCCGCCTCCGATGAGGTCCTGCGCTGCGAGGAGTGCCGTCGGATCCTGGTGCGCACGCCCGAATCCGGCCTGTAGCCGTGGGGCGGCCGCTCCTCGTCGAGGCCGACGGAGGGTCCCGGGGCAACCCGGGGATCGCCGGGTACGGCGCCCTCGTGCGGGACGCGGTGACCGGCGCCCTGCTCGCCGAGCGGGCCGAACCGCTGGGCACCGCGTCGAACAACGTCGCGGAGTACTCGGGCCTCATCGCGGGGTTGGAGGCCGCCGCGGAGGTGGACCCCGGCGCCGACGTGGACGTCGCGCTGGACTCCAAGCTCGTCGTCGAGCAGATGAGCGGACGCTGGAAGATCAAGCACGAGGACATGCGCCGGCTGGCGCTGCAGGCCCGGGATCTTGCGGCCGAGATCAGCGCCCGCGGCGGTTCGGTGAGCTATCGCTGGATCCCGCGGGAGCAGAACAAGGACGCGGACGCGCTCTCCAACGTCGCGATGGACGGCCAGACCGTGCATCGGGGACCGGCCCGAGATGCGCTCGACGCAGCGCAGCCGTCCGCCGATGGCCCGCCGGCGCCTCAGCGCGGACCGTCTCCGGCCCGGGTGGTGCTCGTGAGGCACGGGGTGACGCCGTACACGCTGCAGAGCCGGCTGGACGGTCGCGGCGGGTCGGACCCCTCGTTGGCCCCCGAAGGTATCGCCCAGGCCCAGCGCGCGGGGCGTGCGGCGGCCCACCTGCTCGCCGGTGGAGGCGCCCGCGTGGTGACGTCCTCGCTCGCGCGGGCGCGGGAGACCGGTGCGCGCGTGGCCGAGGCGATCGGGACCGCCGCTGAGCCGGATCCCCGGTGGGACGAGCAGGCGTTCGGCGACTGGGACGGAGCCACGATCGAGGACCTCGCTCGCGACCACGCGGCTGACCTGGCCCGGCTGCGCAGCGACCCGACCTATGCCCGTCCCGGTGGCGAGAGCCAGGACGAGCTCACCGACCGGGTCCTCGAGGCCTTCGGCGAGGTGGTGGCCGGCGGTGGGACCACGGTGGTGGTCTGCCACCGCAAGCCGATCATGGTCGTTTTGGCCGACCTGCTCGGGATGGACCACGAGCACGCCTGGCGGCTCGCGGCCGCTCCCGGCTCGCTGACCGCCGTCGAGGTGTGGCCCGACGGCGGCGCCTCGGTGGCGTTCACCAACCGGGTCTGACGGGGGCCTGACCTCCTCGTCCGGGGGTGGCGCCGGGCGGTCACCGAGTGTCACCGAGTGTCGCCGAGTGTCGCCGAGTGTCGCCGAGTGTCGCCGAGTGTCGCGGGGGTCCGACGAGCGCGTGGAGATCGTGCGTCCACGTGTCCCTGGCCGTAACTTATTCAGTTAGCCCCGATAACCCCCCACTTTGGTCAAGATATCGTCAAGTGCGTGTCATTCTTCGGTATGTGACCACGTTTTCAACTACTGAACGACCGCGCGGACCGGTTCGCACGGTCGGGGTCGCCTTCATCCTGACCTCGCTGGGCGTCCTGGGGATGACCAGCGGGGCCGTGCAGACCTCCGGCGGTGTGGTGGTCGCACCGTCACCGCGGACCCTCGAGGTCGCCTACGACCGCGCAGCGACCGCTGCCGAGCTCGCAGAGTCGGAGCGCGCGTCGGGCATCGACCCCTCCTCGCCGATGAACGAGCGCCTCGTCGCCTCCGGTGCGGACCGGGTCACCACGACCGGAACCTCCACCCCAGCCCTCTCGAGGATCGTCGTCGCCTCGGGCATCCCCGCCCTGAGCTCGCGTCCGGGCTCGACGCGCACGATCTATCTCGACTTCGCCGGCGGCCGGGAGTCCGCAACGGCCTGGAGCAGCTCCGCGGTGACGGTCCGGCCGTACGACCTGGACGGCAGGCCCACCACGACGAACGCTCGCGAGCGCGCGGTCGTCACCGAGGTCTACCGTCGCGTCGTCGAGGACTTCGCCGCCTTCGACGTCAACGTGACCACCGTCGCTCCGTCCGCCGACCAGCTGAACCGGACGTCCGCCGGGGACAGCCGCTACGGCGTGACCGCCGTGGTCAGCGGCGAGACGTTCTACGCCGCCACCTGCGGGTGCGGCGGCGCGGCGTACACCGGTGTCTTCGACCTGGTGGGCAGCGACCGCTACAACGAGGCCTGGGTGTTCACCCGCGCAGTCGGTCGCGGCGCCAAGAACATCGCCGAGACCGTCTCACACGAGGTCGGCCACACCCTGGGCCTGTCCCACGACGGCACGACCAGGGCGTCGTACTACGGCGGCCACGGCGTCTGGGCCCCGATCATGGGCTCGAGCTTCTCCCGCCCGGTCACCCAGTTCAGCCGGGGCGAGTACGCCGGGTCGAACAACCGCCAGGACGACCTGAGCATCATCGTCCACGGTGGACTCACCCGGCGGAGGGACGACGTGTCCGGGTTGCGCGGGGCGGCCACCGCGGTGAGGGCGAACACCACGAGGTCCAGCGTGATCGGCTCCTCCGCCGATGTCGACTACTTCCGGGTTGTTCTGTCCCGCAGGGCCACCCGCGTGATCGTCACGACCGCCCCGGTGGGTGCCAACCTGGACGTGACCCTGCAGGTGACCGACGGTCGCGGACGCGTGATCGCGACTGCCAGGCCCGCCGTCTCGGCCACGTCCGCCAGCACCGCGACCGGCCTCGGCGCGACCGTGTCGTTCACCCCCCAGGCCGCCGGCACCTACTACGTCCGGGTCGCCGGGAGCGGCTTCGGCTCGGCCAGGACGAGCGGTTACAGCAGCTACGGGTCGATCGGCGCCTACGCCGTGCGCGTCGCCCAGTAACCCTCACCGTCGCCGGTCAACTGACGAACTCGTGCTGAGACACCCGCACCCGCGCTCCTGCCACCGTCCTACGCTGGAGCCATGGAAGCCCCTGCACATGCCGGTGACGTCCCGCCCGCGGCGGCCTGGGCTGCGCTCGAGCGCGACCCGGATGCGGTACTGGTCGACGTGCGCACGGCGGCCGAGTGGACCTACGTCGGGCTGCCGGACCTCACCGCGGTAGGCCGGGAGCCGGTCTGCATCCAGTGGCAGAGCTTCCCGGACGGGGCCCGCAACGAGGCCTTCCTCGAGCTCCTCGGCCAGGCCGTGCAGCCGGGTGTGCCGGTGTACTTCCTGTGCCGTTCGGGGGTGCGGAGCGCGGCGGCGGCCGAGGCGGCCACGGCCGCGGGGCTCGGCCCGGCCTACAACGTGACCGACGGCTTCGAGGGTCCGCACGACGCGACCGGGCACCGCGCTGTCGCGGGCTGGAAGCACGACGGACTGCCGTGGCGGCAGGGGTGAGCGGGCTGCCCGAGGCGTTCGGCGGGCCCTACCGACCGGACACCCTGGCGGTGCGCGGTGGGCAGATGCGCAGTGGCTTCGAGGAGATGTCCGAGGCGCTGTACCTCACCTCGGGATATGTCTATGCGACCGCCGAGGACGCCGAGGCCGCGTTCAAGGAGGAGGTCGACCGGTTCGTCTACTCCCGCTATGGCAACCCGACCGTCGCGATGTTCGAGGAGCGGCTGCGGCAGCTCGAGGGCGCCGAGGCGTGTTTCGCCACCGCCTCGGGGATGGCAGCGGTGTTCGTGGCGCTGTCGGCGCTCCTCGGCCAGGGCGACCGGGTGGTCGCGGCCCGGGGACTGTTCGGTTCGTGCTTCGTGATCCTGGACGAGATCCTGCCGCGCTGGGGTGTCGAGACGGTGTTCGTCGACGGGACCGACCTCGACCAGTGGCGCGCGGCACTGTCCGAGCCGACCCAGGCCGTGTTCTTCGAGACGCCGAGCAACCCGATGCAGGAGCTCGTGGACATGGCCGCCGTCGCCGAGCTCGCTCACGCCGCCGGTGCCCAGGTCGTCGTCGACAACGTCTTCGGGACCCCCGTCTTCTCCCAGCCGCTGCAGCACGGCTGCGACATCGTCGTGTACTCGGCGACCAAGCACATCGACGGTCAGGGCCGCGCGCTCGGCGGTGCGGTGCTCGGCTCGGCCGAGTTCATCGGGGGGCCGGTCAAGAACCTGATGCGGCACATCGGCCCGAGCCTGTCGCCGTTCAACGCCTGGGTGATGCTCAAGGGCCTGGAGACGATGGGCCTGCGGGTCCGCGCCCAGGCCGAGTCGACGCTGGCGATCGCCCGGGTCCTGGAGCGGCACCCGCGGATCCGTCAGGTGGTCTACCCGTTCCTGGAGAGCCACCCGCAGCACGAGCTCGCCCGACGCCAGATGCTCGGTGGGGGCACTGTGCTCACGCTGCAGGTCGACGGCGGCAAGGCCGAGGCGTTCGCGGTGATGAACGCGTTGCGGGTCATCGACATCAGCAACAACCTCGGCGACAGCAAGTCGATGGCGACCCACCCCGCGACGACGACGCACCGTCGCCTGTCCGAGCAGGCCCGGGCCGCGGTGGGGATCACCGACGGCACGATCCGGGTCTCGGTCGGGCTGGAGGACGCCCAGGACCTGCTGGAGGACCTGCAGCAGGCTCTGGGGTAGCGACCCCCCGCCCTCAGCCCCGCCCTCGCCTCACCCCGCCTCGCCCGCCCGCCCGCTCGCTCGCCCGCCGAGTTGGGTGTCTGAACGCTCGGATATGCGAGCGTCTGCGCACCCAAGTTGGCACGGGCGAGGGCTCAGGCCGACCCGGGACCGGCCGGCGGGTGGACGTCCAGGACCCACGGCCGGCCGGGTCGGGCGGGCCCGGTGAGCTCCACGTCGAAGGTGCGCGCGAGTCCTTCTGCGAGCTGGGGGACGCGACGCGGGTCGAGGCCGTCCGCGCAGATCTGGCGGGCGACCAGACCTCGGGTGTGCTTGGCCAGGTGCGTCGCACCGGGCACCCGCACCTGTACCCAGCGGGCGGCCAGCTCGGGGCCCGGGGTCCACGCCGCGACATAGGTGCTGGACCGGCAGTCCACGACGAGCCCGCGTCCGACGAGCGGCGGAAGGACCCCCGCGAGGTGGGGGCGCCACACCGCGGCGAGCGGACCCACGCCGTCGAGGCTGACGGCCATCGACAGCCGGTAGGGCACGATCGCGTCGCGGGGGCGGACTGCCCCGAACAGCGCGGACACGACGAGCAGCCAGCGGTTGGCCCGCCGGGTGCCCGCCGGGTCGAGCGTGGCGAGGTCGAGCGCGTCGTACAACACGCCCGAGTACACCCGTCCCGCCGGCAGCGTGGCCGTGGTGTGCAGTCGGGTGTTGCGGGCGATCTCCTCGGTCAGGTTCGGGCTGACGCCCAGCCGCGCGGCGGCGTCCGGCAGGGTGCTCGTCCGCGCCAGTGCGTCCGCAACGGCGCGCCGGGTGCCGGTCAGCTCGGGGAAGGACAGGGCGTCGAGGTCGAGGCGCCGGCCACGCGCGCGGCCGGTCTTGGACTCCGAGGGTGGGAGCAGGATCAGCACGCGCGCCAGCCTAGGAGAGCGGGCCCGGGCCGGGCGCGGTGGCCCGGGTAGGTTGGCGGGCATGCCGAAGCGACAGATCGGGCTGGACACGGCGCTGCAGAGGACCACCGATGACACGTCGGCGACGCTGCAGGCGCGGTTCGACGCGATCCGCGCTGAGCAGGGCGTCGCGGTGGACTTCCCGCCCGACGTCCTCCAGGAGGCACGGCGAGCGGTGGTCACCGTCGACCTCCCTGCGAGGGACGAGACCGCGCTGCCCTTTGTCACCATCGACCCGGCCGGGTCGATGGACCTGGACCAGGCCATGTTTCTGGAGCGGGACGGCGTGGGATATCGCGTCCGGTATGCGATCGCCGACGTGCCCGCGTTCGTTGCGGCCGGGGGAGCGGTGGACCTGGAGGCCAGGCGGCGCGGGCAGACGATCTATGCGCCCGACCGCCGGTCGCCGCTGCACCCGCCCGAGCTGAGCGAGGGCGCCGCGTCACTGCTGCCCGACCAGGTTCGCCCGGCGTTCGTCTGGGACCTGCGCCTGGCCGAGGACGGCGAGGGCACAGAGGTCGAGGTGTACCGCGCGCAGGTCCGCAGCGTCGCCCGCCTGAACTACGCGGCGGTCCAGGCCACGATCGACGACGGCAGCGTCGACGAGCACCTGCTGCTGCTGAAGGAGATCGGCGAGAAGCGGATCGAGCGGGAGCGGTCCCGTGGGGGGTCGAGCCTGCCGATGCCCGACCAGCAGGTCGTCGACCTCGGGGACGGCCGCTACGGTCTGGAGTTCCGCCCCCTGGCGCCGGCCGAGGACTGGAACGCACAGATCTCGCTGCTCACGGGGATGGGCGCGGCCGAGCTGATGCTGCGTGGCCGGGTCGGGATCCTGCGGACGATGCCCGCACCCGAGCACCGCACGCTCGCCCGGTTCCGGCGGCAGGCGCAGGCGCTCGGGGTCCCGTGGGCCGACGACCTGCCGTACGGCGAGTTCCTGCGGTCGCTGGACCGCACCGACCCCCACCACCTCGCCCTGATCTACGAGGCGACGTCGCTGTTTCGCGGCGCCGGCTACACGCCGTTCAGCGGCACCCTCCCGGCCGAGCGGGAGCACGCGGCGGTCGCGGCGGCCTACGCCCACGTGACGGCACCGCTGCGCAGGCTGGTCGACCGGTTCGGTCTGGTGGTCTGCGCGGCGATCTCGGCGGGAACCCCCGCTCCCGAGTGGGCGCTCGACGCGCTCGACGCGCTGCCCGACATCATGCGCGACAGCGACCGCCGCGCTGGTGCGGTCGAGCGGGCATGCCAGGACGCGGTCGAGGCGGCCGTGCTGAGCACTCGCCTGGGCGAGACCTTCGATGCCGTCGCCGTCGACCGCACCGACAAGGGCACCGTGATCATCCAGATCCTGGACCCGGCGGTCGTCGCGCACGCCGACGGCGAGGTCGCGATCGGCACCGAGGTCAAGGCCCGGCTGGTGTCGGCGGACATCGCCACGGGCAAGGTCGGGTTCGAGCTGGTGTTCTGACCCCTTCCCGGTGCCCTACGCTGAGCGAGGATGAGTCGGCCAGGCGGTCGCGTCGGTGCCCTCGGGTGCCGCCGAGGAACGTCCGGGCTCCACAGGGCAAGGTGGTGGCCAACAGCCACCCGGGGCGACCCGCGGGACAGTGCCACAGAGAACAGACCGCCGAGCGGCCCGGAGCGATCCGGACCGCGCGGTAAGGGTGAAACGGTGGTGTAAGAGACCACCAGCGGACCAGGTGACTGGTCCGGCTCGGTAAACCCCACCCGGAGCAAGCTCAGACAGTGTGCGTTCGAGGGCGGCCCGCCCGAGTACACGGGTAGAGCGCTGGAGGCGGTCGGCAACGACCGTCCTAGATGGATGACCGTCACCACGTCGCCGGCAACAGCGGCGCGGGACAGAACCCGGCGTATCGGCCGACTCGTCCCCCCTCGGGGTTCCCGCCGGGCACCCTCCCGCGCGGCGTTCGGGGCGCCGACGGGCTTGGCGCCGCCCGCGTCCGCCGCCACGAGGTGGCTAGTGCCTCAGGCCGCGAAGAGCAGGACCAGACCACCGCAGGTGTACCCGACCATGACCACCAGCATCGGAACCTGTCCGCGGATCGCCCGCCGCCGGTCGAACAGGGTCAGGGCTCGCTCGTGGGCGTGGACGATTCCCCCGACGTGCCCGGTCACGATCGCGGCGACCTGCAGGCAGGCGACCAGGGTCGGGGCGATGAGGGTCGTGTCGGGAGTCAGTGAGGCGGTGCCGAGCCAGTCGGCGCCCGTCCCGAGCGGGTCGGAGAGGAGGGCCAGGGTGAGCTGGCCGCCGTACACCCACAGCGACCAGTAGTGGGCGACAAGGTATCCGGCAGCGATCGGAAGCAGCGACGGCGCGAAGGCCGTGGCGGCGTCCCGTCCGGACGCCGCTCCGCCGACCCGGGCGGCGACCCGGGCCGCAGCCGCGAAGGTCCCGGCGAGGAGGACGCAGAACCCGAGCAGTCCCACGGTCTGGGCGGCCAGCGGAGAAGGCGAGGACTGGGTGAAGCCGAACCACGCAGGCAGGCCGGCGAAGCTGTCGTAGGCGGTGCCTCCCAGAAGGACGGCGACCGTCGCCAGCAGACCCGAGTCGGCACTCAGCCGGTCGACTCCGTGCAGCGGACTACGGAGCACCCAGGTGCCGTCGGGGCGCCGTCCCAGGGGGCTGAGCGCGCCGTACAGGGTGGAGAGGACCTCAAAGGGATCGGCCCGGGTGAACCACTGCGGGCCGAAGACGACGGAACCGGCCAGGGACGCGAGGATGACCGCGACCACGGCCAGTAGCAGCACGCCTCGGGTGGTCCGGTCGGGGGCGATCAGCTCCAGCCAGGTGAACGCGAACAGTCCCGCGGCAGCGGGCCAGTATCCGAGGCGGTAGGGGACGAGGCCCCGCCGGGGGTCCAGGCCGCCCACCCGGCACAGCAGCATGGACAGCCACCGCAGCGGGTTGGCCACGTGCCACACCGGGCCGAACACCACGGAGAGGTAGGGCAGCCCGATCCACAGCCAGACGTACACGACGTAGGGACCCGGGTTGTTGGCGTTGTCCGCCCCCGCAACCAGGGCCAGCAGGGTCCAGGCGGTCAGGGCCAGCGCCAACCCCGCCGTCACGCCGCGCAGCAGCCGGGAGTCGAGCACCCGGGAAAGAGCCCGGGGCAGGGATCTGCCGCCCCGTGAATCGAGCTGCGGGGCTCGCCACAGGGCGCCGAGCGCGACGAAGGACACCACCAGTGTCAAGCACGCACCGATGAGCACGAGCGCGAAGGGCAGGGGCAGGTCCTCGCGTTTGCCGACGCCGTGGGCGACCCACTGCAGAGGGACGCCAGCGATCTGCACGGCCACGGACCGGGTTCCGGCCGCCGTCAGCTGACGGCGATCTTCATCAGGGTCAGGGCGGGATGGTGGGTCTCGACCTCGTAGACCCCCGGCTCGGAGCCAGTGAGGCTCAACGTCGTGGGCACACCAGCGGTCAGCTCCTCCTCCACCTCGAAACCATGAGCGTGGATCTCGTCGTCGTGGTCGCTGGTCACCACCAGGGTCAGCGTCGCCCCCTTCCTGAGCTTCACGGTCGCCGGGGAGGGGGAGACCTTCTTGCCGGTGATGGTGACCTCGATGCGCTGGCCCGGGGAGGAGGTGCTCGAGGAGCTGCTCGAGGATCCCGGAGACGAGCCGAGCGAGGTGGGGCTGCTCAAGGCGGTTGGGCTCGTCGGTGATGCGGTGGATGACTCGCTCGGGCTCGCCTCGGGATCGTCCCCACCCGAGCAGGAGGTGAGTGCGCCGGTGAAGAGGGGGACCGCGAGCAGGACGGCGAGCAGGCAGCGGCGCGGTGAGAGCATGTGTCCTCCGAGGGCGGTCGGTCCGGGTGAGCTGGGTGCAGGCTACCCCGGCGCCTCTGGCACCACGGGCATTTTCGTCCTTCTGCGAGAGCGTAAGGAGGGGGCTGGAAGACCGTGGGTCCTCGCGTGCCGCCACCTATACTCGGGGTGCGGCTCGGCTGCCGCAGTGCTTGCTCCAGGAGGTCGACGTGCACGTGTCCCGCGCGGGGTGGCCACGGGTGGTCCTGCTCGTCCTGTTGGTCGGCACCCAGGTGGCCTGGCTCGGACAAGCGCCGGCGAGCGCCCACTCCCCGATCTCCACCATCGTGCTGGAGGTTACGGGCTCGCGGGGCGACATCGCGATCACGGCGACGATCCGCTACCCCGACAGCGACCCCGTCGAGTCAGAGACAGTGGCAGCCGTCGCCTACTCGCCGGACCTGAGGCAGGTCCGACCCCTCAAGCTCACCGAGATCCAGGGTCAGCCGGGTCGGTGGTTAGGCACCGTGCACCTCACCCCTGCCCACTGGCAGGTCGAGGTGGATGCGATCCGCAAGACCCGTGGGCTGCAGAGCATCGGGTTCGAGGTGGCCGACGATGGCACCCTCGCCGAGGTGTCCAGCCCTTCACCGCTGCCCGCGACGGTGGTGGTTCCGGGTGCCACGGCTGAAGCAGGCACTGGACGCCGCGTGGCCCCCGCGTCCGGCGCTGCGCGGAGCCCGGTGACCTGGGCCGTGATGCTGGGCATGGCCGGGCTCCTGGCGCTAGTCGTCCTGCGCCGGAGGGCGCCGACCGAGGCTCGCTGACCCAGGGCGGAGCCGTCCGGCGCGGACCGCGTCAGCCGGGCCCGCCCGGCTCGCTCGGCCCCTCGAGGAGATGCTCGGCGAAGGCGCGGTCGACGGCGTTGTCGACGGCGGAGGTGATCGCAGTGAGGTCGGCGCTGCCGCCCCCGGCCTGGGCGAAGGCGGTGAAGGCCTGGGTCAGGGCATCGACCTTGGCCAGCGCGGCCGCGGCGTTGGCCCTCGCCTCCTTGGTGCGCGCCAAGGTGTACGCGAGGGTCGTGTCGGGGGACCAGCGGACCCCCTCGCCGGCCGCGCCGAGGAACACCTCGGCGTCGATCTGGCCGATCCGCCAGACTCGGCGGGCGATCCGGTCGATCTCGGTGTCAGGGATGTCAGCCATGTCGCGCCACCACTCCGCTCGTCCTTCGGGTCCGGCGTCCAGGAACGCCTGGGTCTCCCTGCGCAGATCCGCACAGGTCTCGCCGTTGTCGAGGCGAGGGTCGGGCTTGCCCTTCTGCCACTCCTTGTGGCCGATCGCGGACTTGGCGGTCCAGGTGTTGTGGGTGTCCTTGCGGTCCAGTGCCCAGATCACCGCCGCGGCCAGGCGCGGCATCACCGAGCGGGCCGTGCCGGTGAGGTCCTGGTGGTAGAACGACTCGACGCCGTAGAACCGGGGGTTGCCCAGGACCGTGCCGGGAACCCCGTTCACGAGGTCGTCGTGGGTGAAGCGCGGCGCTGGTGGTGCCTCGCCGTAGGTCTCGTCCTGGACGGCCTGGAGCACCCGGATGTCGCCGCCACCGGCGTGGTTGGCGCCGCCCGCTGCGACCAGGTGCACCCGACCGTCGTCGCGCAGGCCGAAGTTGCACAGAGGTCCGGGCAGGCCCTCGTGGCCGCCGACCACGATCTCCAGGTTGGTGTTGTTCAGCAGGTCGTCGCCGGTGTGGTGCCACATGAAGCCGGTGACGTCGCCGAACCCGGAGTTGTTGGAGCGGGTGCGCCACCCGGGCTCCTCGATAATGCGGATGCCCCAGACGGTCAGGGCGTCCACGATCTCCTGAGGAGTGAGCGGTGCGACCATCGGTGCGCTCCCGGCGACGGAGGGACGGAAGGGGCGGTGCGCGGAGAGGAGATACCGGCGGTGGCAGGGCCCGGACCCCTCGGCAGGAGAACGCATCGAGAGTACGCCCGTGCACGGGTCGGCGTCAGTACGACGACGGTTCCCTGACGCCCCGTGACGGGATTCCGACACGGCGGGCGTGCCCCAGAGCAACATCTGGACTCCAGCAGGGACTCCAGCGGAGTATTAAGGCGCCAGGTTGCGTGGCGAGTTGCGTGGTGGACTGTCTGACCTGGCGGCGTGCGGCGTTCACCTGCCCTGCACGGCGGTGCCTTCGTGATGCAGGCCGGGACCTGATGACGGCAATGGCCGACCGGGTTCACGCCGCTCTGACAGGATCGACCGTGTGATCGAGCTGTTGACCCCCAAGCAGGTGGAGGAGATGCGCCCTGCCGGGCGCTTCGTCGCGGAGGTGCTGACCACGGTGTCCGCTGCGGCCGATGTCGGGGTGGGGCTGCTGGAGCTCGACGCGTTGGCACACGACCTCATCCGCGAGCGTGGCGCCGAGTCCTGTTACATCGACTACCACCCGACGTTCGGGGCGATGCCGTTCGGCAAGGTCATCTGCACCTCGGTCAACGACGCGGTCCTGCACGGCCTGCCCCACGCCTACCGGCTGCAGGACGGCGACCTGCTGAGCCTGGACTTCGCGGCCTCGGTCGACGGATGGGTCGCCGACTCAGCGCTCAGCATGATCGTCGGCCAGCCGAGACCGGGCGATCAGCACCTGATCGACACCGCCCAGCGCGCGCTGGACGCCGCACTCATCCAGGCCCGCGGCGGGAACAGGCTCGGCGACATCTCGGCGGCGATCGGCCAGACCGCCCGCGACGCCGGATACGCCGTGAACACCCAGTTCGGCGGACACGGCGTGGGCCGCACCATGCACGGCGACCCCCACGTGTCCAACGACGGACGCGCCGGCCGCGGGTTCCCCCTGCGCCCCGGTCTGGTCATCGCGATCGAGCCGTGGTTCCTCGCCACGACCGACGAGATCTTCACCGACCCCGACGGCTGGACCATCCGCAGTGCCGATGGGTCCCGGGGCGCCCACGTCGAGCACACCATCGCCATCACCGACGGCGAACCGATCGTCCTGACCGCCCGAGGCTGACCGGGACCACCGGGGGCGACCTCTCGGGGTGGTCGCCCAGACATCGACAGGCAGCCTGTGGATATTCACAGGCTGCCTGTGCTGCGCTCGCAGTGACCCCCGAGGTCCTCGCCGGTCGCTCGGGAGGTCTCGGGACGGGGCGGGTCGGGGCTGGACCGGGCGAGGCGAGGCGGGCATACCGTGGAGCGATGCGGATCACTCACCTCGGCCATGCCTGCCTGGTCATCGAGACCGCCGACACCCGGATCCTGGTCGACCCGGGCGTGTGGTCGCCCCGGGCGTTCGAGCAGCGCGACCTGGACGCGGTACTGGTCACCCACCAGCACCCGGACCACCTCGACGGAGAGCGGCTACCTGACCTCCTGCGGGCGAACGGTGACCCGCTGCTGGTCACCGACCCCGACACGGCGAAGATCCTGCGGGCCACGGGAGTCGAGGCGACCGCGCTGACCGGCGGTGAGCAGGTCAGGGTCAACAGCGTCACCGTGTCCGGAGCCGGTGCCCAGCACGCGGTGATCAACGCCGCGCTCGACCGGATCACCAACACCGGCATGGTGGTTCGAGCCGACGGGGAGCCCACGGTGTTCCACGCGGGCGACGCGCTGGACGCCGACCCCGGTCAGATCGACGTCCTGGCCTTCGCCCTCAACGCGCCCTGGCAGGCCAGCAAGGAGATGGCCGCGTTCCTCGCCCGACTGGCCCCAGCGCACGCCGTGCCGGTCCATGACGGGTTGCTGAACCCGACCGGCCGCGAGCTGTACCTCAGCCAGGCGCGGCAGTTCGGCAGCCCGACCAGCGAGCTCCACGACCTCGCCGACGGTGAGCCCTGGAGCCTCGGCCTGTCCGGATGACGGACCGGGTGAAGCACTTAGGTTAGCCTCACCTATGCTTCTGGCATGGCCACGGTCCGGGCGAAGAAGAAGTGCTGCAAGGACAAACCGCGCTGTCAGAAGTGCCCGGTGGTGCTCATGCGTCTGGAGAAGCTGGGCTACGCGCAGCGGACCGGCGAGGGCAAGCGCGAGTACCGGCTGGACGGGAAGGTCCCGAAGAAGGTTCTGGTCCTCGCGCGCCAACGCTGAGTCCCAGCAGGAGAGCCGCTCGTCGGGCTGCTAGCGTCCAGCGCATGGAGTCGAACGGGGGTACGGCACCGGCGTTGTCCCTGCGCGGTCTCACCAAGGCCTTCGGCACCACCCTCGCGGTGAACGGCCTGGACCTCGACGTCCCGCGCGGGTCGTTCTACGGTCTGGTCGGGCCCAACGGCGCGGGCAAGACGACCACGCTGTCGATGGCGACCGGGCTGCTGCGTCCCGACCACGGCCAGGTCCGCCTGCAGGGTGTCGACCTGTGGGCCGACCCCGTCGCGGCGAAGGCGCTCGTGGGCGTGCTGCCCGACGGGCTCAAGGTCTTCGACCGGCTCACCGGGCTCCAGCTGGTCGTGTACGCCGGTCTGCTGCGGGGGATGGAACGGGCCCAGACCGAGCAGCGGGCTGCGGAGCTGCTCAGCGCGCTCGGACTCCGCGAGGCCTCGGGCACCCTGGTCGTCGACTACTCCGCCGGTATGACCAAGAAGGTCACCCTTGCCTGCGCGCTCGTCCACGGTCCGCGGCTGTTGGTGCTCGACGAGCCCTTCGAGGCCGTCGACCCGGTGTCGGCCAACACCATCCGCGGCATCCTCACCGACTACGTCGCCGGTGGTGGCACCATCGTCCTGTCCAGCCACGTCATGGACCTGGTCGAGCGGATGTGCTCGCACGTGGCGATCATCGCCGCCGGCGCGGTCCGGGCCAGCGGCACGATCGCCGACGTCCGGGGCGACGCGAGCCTGGAGGACCGCTTCCTCGACCTGGTCGGGGGACGGGTCGCGGTGGAGGGGCTGTCGTGGTTGCGCACCTCCTCGGACTGAAGCTCCAGCTCGTCACGAACTCGCTGCGCCGGTCACCGGCCGCGCTCATCGGCATGGCCCTGGGGATGCTGTACGCCCTGGGGCTGCTCATGCTCGCGATCGCCGGGCTGATCGGCCTGCGGGTGAGCGGCTCGGTGCCGCAGACGGCGCTCGTGCTCACCCTCGTCGGCTCCGGGGTCGTGGTGGCCTGGGCGCTGGTGCCGGTGCTGTTGTACGGCGTGGACCCGACCCTGGACCCGGCCCGCTTCGCCGTGTACGCCATCGCGCCGCGCACGCTGGCCGTCGGCCTCGCCGTGTCCGGTGTGGTCGGCATCCCCGGTATGGCCACGCTCCTGGTGCTGGCGTTCGTGCCGGTCGCCGTGTCGGTCTCCCTCGCGGGCGTCCTCGCCGGGGTGGTCTGCGCCGCCTGCGGGCTCGCCACCTGCATCCTGCTCAGCCGCGTGCTCACCACCGCGGCCGCCGGACTGCTGCAGAGCCGTCGCGGTCGCGACATCGTGGCCGCCGCCGGCTTCGTCGCCCTGCTGCTGGTGGTCCCCGCCCTCAACACCGCCAGCCGGGGGTCGGGGTGGTCACCGCAGGTGCTGCGCTCCACGGCGGACGTCCTCGGCTGGACCCCGTTCGGTTGGGCGTGGGCGGGTGCCGGTGACGTCGCCCTCGGCCACCTCGGTACCGGTGTCGTCCGGCTGGTCCTGGCGGTCGCCCTGGTGGTGGCCCTGTTCGCCCTCTGGGAGCGGCAGGTCCGGGCCTCGGTCCTGGCGCCGCGGGGCATCGGGGGACAGAGCACCCAGCGTGCGCAGGAGGGGACCGGGATGTTCGCTCGCCTCCCCGAGGGCCCCGGCTGGGCCGTCGCCGCGCGCTCCCTGACCTACTGGCGTCGAGACCCGCGGTTCAGCTTCCCCGCCATCATCACCTGCCTGTTCCCCTTGGCGCTGCTGGTGCCCGGGCTGTCCGGCTCCGACCTCGCCCTGCTCGCGATGCCGGTGCTCGGGGGGTACCTGTTGGGCTGGGGGCAGCACAACGACGTCGGGTACGACTCGACACCGTTCTGGCTGCACGTGGCCGGGGGACTGTCCGGCACCAGCGACCGGCTCGGCCGGCTCGTGCCGCCTGCCGTGCTCGGTCTGCTCCTCCTGCCGACGTACTCCGTGCTGGGCTCGGGGCTGGCGGACCGCTGGGACATGCTGCCGGCCCAGGTCGGCCTGACGCTGTGCCTCATCCTGTCGGGCTTCGGGGTCTCCAGCGTGGCCAGCGCGTTCCGTCCCTATGCGGTGCCGGCACCGGGAGAGAGCCCGTTCGCCACCCCACCCGGAGCCACCGGGCTCACTGTCGTGATCCAGCTCGTCTGCGGCATGGCCATCGCGGTTCCCTGCCTGCCCGTCCTGGGGCTCTCCGTCGCGGCCTACCTGGGGACCGGATGGGCGAGCTGGGCCGCCCTCGCCACGGGGGGCGTGCTCGGCGCGGTGATGCTGGGGGCCGGTCTGCGGCTGGGCGCGCGGCTGTTCGACCAGCGCGCACCCGAGCTGCTCCAGTCGCTGGTGCGCGCGCGCTGACCGCTGCTGGCCGACTGGTACTGGCTCACCGTGCCGTGGGAGGGCTCAGGCGCGGTCGGCCGCCAGGGCCGCGGCGCCGATGATGCCCGCCTTGTTCTGCAGCGTCGCCGGGATGATCCTGGTGCGCAGGTCCAGCAACGGCAGGAACTTCTCGCTCTTCTTGGACACCCCGCCGCCCACCACGAACAGGTCGGGCCAGAGCAGGTCCTCGAGCTTGCGGTAGTAAGCCTGCAGCCGCTCGGCCCACTCCTCGTAGGACAGGTCCTCGCGCTCCTTGGCGGCGTGAGCCGTGGAGGGCTCCGCGTCGCTGCCACCGACCTCGAGATGGCCCAGCTCGGAGTTGGGGACCAGGACGCCGTCGTGGACCAGCGCGGTGCCGATGCCGGTCCCCAGGGTGGTGACGACCACCAGCCCGTCCTGACCCTTCGCCGCGCCGAAGCGGAGCTCGCCGACCCCGGCCGCGTCGGCGTCGTTCACCACCACGACGGGGTGCTGCAGCCGGTCCTGGAGCAGCGTCGCCATGTCGAAGTCGATGAACGCGTGGTCGATGTTGGCCGCCGAGCGCACGATGCCGCGGGTGACGACGCCCGGGATGGTGACGCCGATCGGCGAGTCGTCGCGGACGTCGTCGAAGTGCTCGACGACCTGGGCGATGACGTCGCACACCGCCTGGGGGGTCGCCTGCTCCGGGGTCTCGATACGGAGCCGGTCGGCCGCGAAGTCGCCGGCGTCCAGGTCGACCGGAGCGCCCTTGATGCCGCTGCCGCCGACGTCGATGCCGAGGGGGAGTGAGCGGGTCATGGTCTGCCTCTCTGCAGGGTGGGTGCCCGGTGTCGCGAACCGCGGTCAGGGCAGGGTGAGGATCTCGTTGCCGGTCTCGGTGATCAGGATGGTGTGCTCGAACTGCGCCGAGCGTGAGCGGTCCGCCGAGACGACCGTCCAGCCGTCGTCCCACAGCTCCCACCCGGAGCCGCCCAGGTTGAGCATCGGCTCGATGGTGAAGGTCATCCCGGACTCGATCACGTCGTCGTGCTGCGGGGCGGAGTCGTAGTGAGGAATCACCAGACCGGTGTGGAAGGTGGTGCCGATCCCGTGCCCGGTGTAGTCACGGACCACGCCGTACCCGTGGCGGCGCGCGAAGCTCTCGATGACGCGGCCGATCACGTTGACCTGTCGGCCCGGCTGGGCGGCCCTGATGCCGCGCATCATGGCCTCCTCGGTGCGCTCGACCAGCAGGCGCGACTGGTCGTCGACGTCGCCGACGAGGTAGGTCGCATCGGTGTCGCCGTGTACGCCGCCGACGAAGGCGGTGATGTCGATGTTGAGGATGTCGCCGTCCTCGAGCGGTCGCGAGTCCGGGATGCCGTGGCAGATCACCTCGTTGACCGAGGTGCACAGCGACTTGGGGAACCCGCGGTACCCGAGGGTGGACGGGTACGCGCCATGGTCCAGGAGGTACTCGTGCCCCACGCGGTCCACGTCGTCGGTGGTGACACCCGGAGCGATCACGGCGGCTGCGGCGGCCATCGCCCGGGCAGCGATCCGGCCCGCCTCCCGCATCCGCTCGATGGTCTCGGCGTCCTTGACCTCCGACCCGGTGAACGGCGCCGGCGCGGCCCGGCCGACATACTCAGGGCGGGGGATCGAGGCCGGCACCGGACGCCGCCCGGACACCACACCCGGGGCCACGCTTGCGAACCTCACCGGCATACGGTGGAGTCTAGGTGGAGCCCGTGCAACGGCACGGCAAGGCCCCGGCCGGACCGGGCTGCATCCAAGGACCGAGACTGGGAGCGCACCGTGGCGTACTGGTTCAACGTGGGCACCAAGCAGGTGGAGACCGACGAGACGCGCAGCAAGGGCGACGACGTCATGGGCCCCTATGACTCCGAGGCCGAGGCCGCGCGCGCGCTGGAGTCGGCGCGCGAGCGCACCGAGTCCTGGGACGAGGAGGACCGCCGCTGGAACGATGGCGGCGAGGACTGACGCCGCCGCTCCGGTCTAACCGAACAGTGGGAACCGGTCGGCCGCGTCTGCGAGGAAGAGGTGGTCGGCGGCGTCCAGCCTGGCCCGGCCGGTGCCCTTGAGCAGCACGGTCAGGTCGTCCCAGTCCGGCGGCAGGGGAGCGCCCAGCAGGCCCTCCACCACACTCCGGACCGCGGTCAGCCCGGCCGGCGGAGGTGGTGGCGCGTCCAGGCGGGCCGACAGGTCGACCAGGTGCACCGTCGCCTCCACCAGGAGCGTGTGGGTGAACGCCGCGACGGTCAGCACGTGCCCCTGGGTGCGCACCCTGCTGCTCGGGCCGAGCGCGCGGAGGGCTCGAAGGGCCGCCGCGGACGTGTCGCGCCACTGGGCACGCAGCCCGTCGTCGGAGTACGCCGCCGCAGCTCGCTGGACGAACGCCGCGTGCGCCGCGGAGGCCGCCGTGTCCTTGCTCGGACGCCAGCTGGCCCAGTAGCCCACCTGGTCGACGTCGGGCCGGGCGATGTCCGGTGTGGCTGCGGTGACCAGGGCCCGCTGGGCGTCCAGCAGCACGTGGAACAGCAGCTCGCGCACGGTCCAGGACTGCGCGAGAGTGCTCATCCGAAGGTCGGTCGGCCCGGCGCTGTCGACCAGCTCGGTGATGGCCGCGTAGACCGTGCGGAGGTGCTTCAGCGTGCTCACCGCGGCAGTCTGCCAGCCGCACCTCGGGGCACGACGGCCGGTCGGGGTCGGTCAGTTCCGGCGGTGCACCGACACTGCGTACCCGCCGCCGGGTACCCAGGGTTGCTGGTCCCAGGTGGAGTACCGCGTGAGGAAGGACAGCCCCGCCACCTCGCAGGCGCTGTCGTACACCGACAGTCCGGTGACCGGGCACTGCGGCGGCAGGTGTTCCTCGTCCAGGCCGAAGCCGGCCACGACGTAGCCCCCGGGGCGCGTGTGCGCAACGAGCCGCTGCATCGCGCGCCCGAGCGTGTCGGCGGCGAGCAGCGGAACCACGTTGCCCGCGAGCAGGACCAGCTCGAAGGCCTGGCCGCGCAGCTGGAGGGTGCTCAGGTCGGCCCGCACCCAACGGGTCTTGGGGTCGCGGTCCTCGGCGACCGCGATCATGGCGGCGTCGGCGTCCACGCCGAGGCAGTGGAACCCCATCGCGGCGAGCTGGGTCGCCACGCGACCGGTGCCGCAGCCCGCGTCGAGCACGCGCTCCGGGGGCTGAACGAGCTTCGCCACGAACCCCGCCTCGCCGTGGATGTCCATGCCGGCGGTGGCCAGGTCGTCGAACCGCCGCTGGTAGGCCGTCGCCGCGCCGGGTCCACCGGACACCTCGGACCACCGCGTGCGGATCTCCTCGATCTCCTCGGGCATGGGTGCCTCCTGCTCCTGCGGTCTCCTGGCGTCGCGACCGGCCCGCGCGGTTCGCCGGTGAGAGCAGGATAGGCGCGTCCCGGTCCCGGCCGACCCGCGCGGTGTCGTGCCCGCGTCACTCCTGCGGCAGCAGTTCACCCACCGGCACGTCGACGGCCAGCCGGTTGCCCTCGGGCGCTAGCGGGCAGGCCCAGCGCTCGTCGTACACGCAGGACGGGTTGTAGGCGAAGTTGAGGTCCACGACCCAGCCGCCGTTGCCGACCCCGAGATCGGCGCCCTTGACCGTGTCGATCAGGTAGCGCCCGGCGCCGTAGGTGGTCCGGCCCGCAGTGGCGTCGCGCAGTGGCACGAAGAGGCCGTTGCCGTAGGTCCCCAGCCGCCACACGTCGAGGGTGCCGAGCTCGGGCAGGTCGAGGCGGCCGACCCGGGTGAAGGGCACCGAGCCGTCGGTGCCGGTCCGGGCGGTCCAGTCCTCCGCCTCCGCGTCGGTGGGCTGCACGACCAGACGGAAGGCGGGGTCGTAGGGCGCGTGCCGTAGCCGCTGGGTCCCCGAGCGCGCCGATGCGGCGTGGGTCTCGAACATCCGGGAGCGACCGGACGTCCACAGGTAGTGCGCGGCAGCGGGATCGGTCTCGTCGCGCACGGCCGCGTACAGCGCGAAGGTCTCGCGGCGCCAGGACACCACGGCCTCGGCGTCGGCGAGCGTCGGCTGTTCGGTCCCGGACTCGGTGTCGGAGTCGGTCGCTGAGTCGGAGTCGGTCGCTGAGTCAGCGTCGCAGTGGTGGTCGTCGGCCATGCCGCCATCATGTCCGACCGCCGGGGCGCGCGGAGGTGCTCGGGTCGGAGGCGGACGCAACGACGACCAGAGGTGGTACGGGTGGGGCGCCTGCGTATGGGTGAGGCGGCGTCGCCGAGCATGTGGTCGTCGTTCCGTCCGGGCGCCGCGGCTCCGGACGGGCGTGGCAGGCTTCGCGCGTGGACCCGCACCGCCTCAGCCCCCTCGAACGACGCGTGCTCGAGCTGCTCGACCCGGCGTCGATCGAGGCCGACCTGAGCGAGCTGGTGGCGATCCCGTCCGTCGGCGGGACGGCGGCCGAGGTCGAGGCCCAGGACTGGTGCGCCGACCGGCTCGCCGGGCTGGGTGCGCAGGTCGACGTGTGGGACATCGATGTCGCAGCCGAGTCCGCCGCGCGCGGCTTCCCCGGCATGGAGGTCGACCGGACGGTCGCCCGAGGGTGCGTCGGCGTCCTGGGGGGGTCCGCCGAACCCGGCGCGACGCGTCCCGCCCTGGTCCTCAACGGCCACACCGACGTGGTGCCGCCCGGCGACCTGGCCAGATGGTCGGCCGATCCGTATGCGCTGCGGGTCGTCGACGGCGTCGCGACCGGCCGGGGCGCCTGCGACATGAAGGCCGGGGTGGTCGCGGCGGTCGCCGCGCTCGGTGCGGTCGCCGGCTCCGGCGTCACGCTGGCACGCCCGCTCGCGATGCACCCGGTGGCGGGGGAGGAGGACGGCGGCATCGGCACGTTCGCAACGCTGCGTCGCGGACACCGGGCCGACGCGTGCCTCATCGCCGAGCCCACCGAGGGCGCCGTGATCCCCGCCAACGCGGGCTCGCTCACCTTCCGGATCGTGCTCGAGGGTCGCGCCGCCCACGGCTCGATGCGCACCACCGGGGTCAGCGCCGTCGACCTGCTCCATCCCGTCCTGGGTGCCCTCCGCCGACTTGAAGCCGAGCGCAACACCGCTGTGCCGCAGGAGTTCTCGCACCTCGACCTTGCATGGCCATTGTCGGTCGGGGTCGTCCGCGCCGGTGACTGGGCGAGCACCGTGCCCGACCGGCTGGTGGCCGAGGGTCGCTACGGCGTGCGCACGGACGAGGGTGTCGCCGAGGCTCGGGCGGCCTTCGAGTCGGCGGTGGCCGAGGTGCGCGACGACCACGGCTGGCTCGCGAGCCACCCGCCCGAGGTGACCTGGCCCGGCGGGGTCTTCGCACCGGGCTCGCTCCCGACCGGCAACCCGTTGCTGGCCGGCACCCTCGCCGCTGCCGGGGCGGTCGGGTTCGACCACCTCCCGGTGCGTGGGGGTCCGTACGGGTCGGACCTGCGCCACTACGCGGCAGCGGGGATACCGACCCTCCAGCTCGGTCCGGGCGAACTGGGGCAGGCGCACGCCGCCGAGGAGTCCGTCGAGCTGTCCGAGGTGCTCCGCTGCGCGCAGGCCTACGTGGTCCTCGCGCTGCGTCGCTGCGGAACCGTCTGAGCCGGTCCGGACGGACCCAGAGCGGTCGGGCCGCTCGCCCCGGTACTACGACCATCGGACACTGGCCGGTGCGACCTCGTCGCTGTGAACCTCAGGGCACCAACGACACCCTCCCTGAAGGAGAAGCACCGATGAAGCGACGCAGCACCCTGCGGCTGGTCCTCGCCGTGACAGCAGCCCTTGCTGCGACCACCCTGGCCAACCCCTCCGCCCAAGCGGGCTCGGGCGACGGCGGCAAGGACGGGTGTGCGGGCGGCGGCTTCTCCCTCGTCCTGCCGGCGAGCACGGTCACCCCTCGCGCCGGACAGGCGCTCCGCACCACCATCGCGGCGAACCGCCTCGGCACCTCGTTCCTGGTGCGCGGCAGGTACGTCGAGTTCACCGTCGACTCCCGCACCCTGGGGGTCCGCGACTGGACCCTGACCGGCGCGGCCAACGCGGCCGACATCACCGGCGGCCGCCGGACCGTCGTCTTCGCGAGCAAGAGTCCCGACCTGCGCGGGTCCGTGCTCTCGGGAGGCCTGCACCTCCGCCTGGGCGACGGCGGCCTCCGCCTCGAACGCTCCGGCGGCGGCGTGGACATGAAGATCCAGGCCAAGGACTGCGCGCAGGGTGGCATCTTCCAGATGGAGCCCGCGCGCGCCGACAACACGGCCACGGTGTTCACCCACACCCTCGCGCCGTCGACGTTCTACTTCGACAACCCGAACTTCCGGGCCCGCATCGGCACCACCGTGCCCTTCGTCACCACCGCGGGCCAGACGATCCAGATGCCGGTGGCCGCTCGGGTGAACTTCGGCAACGACGTCTCCCCGAAGTTCGTCGGGCGCGACAGCGCCCAGGTCGCCACACGCGTCTCCCAGCCCACCTGCACCAACGCCTTCGGCACCCACTGCGGCGGCGTCTCGGTGTGGAGCGTCGCCAGCGGCGGCCGGATGGGTCAGGTCATGGGCGAGGACTCGGTCGAGGTCTCGCCGTCGGCCACCGACTGCGTCCAGGACTGCCAGGCCCAGAACCGGATCCGCGGCCGCGCCGTCGTCCTCGGCTTCACCTTCCCCGTCCCCACCGCGAGCCGCCTCACTCCGCGCCTGCCATAGGCACGGTTTCCCCAGGGAACCCGGCCCGGGACACGGATACGTCCGCGTCCCGGGCCCGTTTCCGTTGCCCGGTGACGCGTGGGTCCGGCCGGCCGGCCCGGCGCTGACTCAGGAGTCCTGCTCGCGCCACCGGCTGGTGATCGGCAGCCGCCGGTCGCGGCCGAAGGCGAGCGCCGAGATCTTCGTGCCCGGGGCGAACTGGCGGCGCTTCCACTCGGCCCGGTCGACCAGCGAGACCACCTGGTCCACGGTCGCCGGCTCGAACCCGGCCGCGATGAGCTGGGCCCGGCCCTGGGCGCCCTGGACGTAGAGCCCGAGGATCGAGTCGAGCACGTCGTACGGCGGCAGCGAGTCCTGGTCGGTCTGGCCCGGACGCAGCTCTGCCGACGGCGGCTTGGTGATGCTGCTCTCCGGGATCGGTGGCGTGCTGCCCGTCCGCTCCGCGTCGGCGTTGCGCCATCTCGCCAGGTCCCACACGAGCGTCTTGGGCACGTCCTTCAGCGGCGCGAAGCCACCGACGCTGTCGCCGTAGATCGTCGAGTACCCCACCGCGAGCTCGGACTTGTTGCTCGTCGCGAGCGTCAGGTGGCCCTCCTGGTTCGACAACCCCATCAGGATGACCCCGCGGCACCGCGCCTGGAGGTTCTCCTCGGCGACCGCGGTGAGCGGCAGCTCGGCGAGGAACGCCTCCACCATGGCGGCGATCGGCTGCACGCGGTAGTGCAGGCCGGTGCGCTGCGCGAGGTCGGCGGCGTCGTCCTTGGAGTGCTCGGAGGAGTAGGAGCTGGGCATCGAGACGGCGTGCACCTGGTCGGCGCCGAGCGCGTCGACGGCGATCGCCGCCACCAGAGCGGAGTCGATGCCGCCGGAGAGCCCGAGGACGGCCGAGGACATGCCGTTCTTGCGCACATAGTCGCGCAGCCCGATCACCAGAGCGCGGTAGACCTCGCCCACCTCGTCGAGTCGTCCGACCATGGGCGGGGGGGCAGGGTGATACGTCTTCACGGCGTCCTCGGTGAGGATGGTGAGGACGACGCCCTCGGGCGGGCTGGTCGGGTCGACCGTCGACTCGGCGAGGTCGAGGTCGATCACCAGCAGCGCCTCCTCGAACTGCGGTCCACGCGCGAGCACCTCGCCGCCGGCGGAGACCACGATCGAGTCGCCGTCGAAGACCAGCTCGTCCTGCCCCCCGACCAGGTTGAGGTAGGCCAGGGTGCAGTCGGCCTGCGCGGCGCGACGCTGCACCAGCTCGAGGCGGGTGTCGTCCTTGTCGCGCTCGTACGGAGAGCCGTTGAGGACCAGCAGCAGCTCGGCCCCGGCCTCACGCGTCTGGGAGACCGGGCCGCCCTCCTGCCAGATGTCCTCGCAGATGGCGATCGCGACATCGACTCCGCGGACCCGGACGACCGTCAGGTCGTGCCCCGGGGCGAACACACGGGCCTCGTCGAACACGCCGTAGGTCGGGAGGTGGTGCTTGGCGTAGCGGGCCGCCACCCGCCCGCGGTGCAGCACGGCGGCACAGTTCTGGGGCAGCACGCGCGTGGGGTCGGCGTCGGCGGCGCCCTCGGGCGCCTGGTCGAGATAGCCGACGACCACCGGCAGGTCGCCGTAACCGTCGGAGGCGAGGTCGGCCGCGAGCTGGTCGACCGCCGCGCGCGACGCGTCGACGAACGACTGGCGCAGGGCGAGGTCCTCCACCGGGTAGGCGGTCAGGACCATCTCGGGGAACGCAGCGAGGTGCGCCCCGGCGTCGGCGGCCCGACCGACCCACTCGCGGATCGCTGCGGCGTTGCCCCCGAGGTCACCGACTGTCGGGTTGACCTGGGCCAGGGCGAGTCTGAGCTGGGCCATGAACGGACTGTATCGGGAGCCCACCCGGCGCGGCCGGGCCGCTCGGTGCCGCCGGGTGGGAGCTGCTGCCGAAGGGCGACGCCGGCCGGTTCGACCTCGTGGTCGGCCCAGCCTGGCGCCCCGCGACAGCGGCCCTGCCCGGGCAGCAGGGAGCCCCGCCGGCCACGGCCGACGGGGCTCCCCGAGGTGGTGCGGGTGACTACCGGGAGGCCTTCGGCGCGACCTTGACCGTCAGGGTTCGACCGAAGGTCGTGGAGGCCGCGACCTTGATCGTCGTGCCCGTCTTCGGCACGTCGACGCCGTTCCAGCCCGGCTGGTAGCGACCGACGTGCGAGCCGGTCGCTCCGTCACCGTCGTCGTCGTACCACCAGGTCTTGGTGTCGTCGAACGTCGGCACCGCCTTCTGGTTCGGGATGAACGTCGGCCGACCACGGGTGTGGTAGACGATCTTGTCGGTCTTCTCCAACCCGAAGGTGGAGTCGAACGACAGCGCCCGCGGCCGCAGCAGCGTGCCGTCGTAGGCGTGGAAGAACGTCGGGTGCGCGTCGACCGGCAGGACGAGCCCGCCACCGGGGTGGTCACCGACGTTGTTGTCGGCGAACGTGGTGTCCCAGTAGTTGATCAGCAGCCCGTTCTGGTAGCGGTAGTTCTCCACCTTGTCGGGGTTGCTGTTCGTCCAGCCGAAGTTGTACGCCGTCTTCAGCGAGGCGTCGTACCCGTCGTACTGACGGTTCTCGGCGATGTAGGCGTTGAACGCGGTGGTGGTGATCTCGCCGTCGGTGCGGAAGAACCCGTCGAACTGCCAGCCCTCGTCCACCTCGGCGCCACCCACCAGGGTGCCGTCCACGGTCACGTCGTCGACCTGCAGGCCGGTGCCGACCGCAGCCGGGTCGGTCTGGTATCGGAACCGCAGGCCGTTGGTGCCGGCCGGCAGGGTCGCGGTCAGGTCGACGTAGCCGTCGGATGTGCCCGTGATCCCTGTTCCGCTGGAGTTGTTGCCGCTCTGGTCCTCCGAGGCGGGCGAGGAGAGGTTGGTCTGTACCGCCTGCCACGTCGAACCGCCATCGCTGGAGGCCTCCAGGAACGCGAAGTCGTACGCCTCTTCGATGTCGTAGGACACCTTCGCCGTGAGGTCAGTGCCGCTGACGCCCTCGGTGAGCGACATGGTGTTGTTCAGGTCGTTGCCCTGGTCGCTGTAGTAGAAGAAGTCGCCGGAGGCGGCCGAACCGAGGCTGCTGGTCGTTTCCTTGTCCGGGAGCAGCACAAAGAGCGCCTGGACCGAGTCCCTGACGGCGGGAGTGTTCTTCTTCAGCGTGTGAGTCGAGCGCTGGCCGGCCTCCGCGACGTCGTAGAACGGGCCCTTGCGCCCCTGCGGCTGGAGCCAGCCGAGCTGGAACAGCTCCCACGCGCCGAAGTCGGTCGGCGCGTCGCCGATGCCGTCCGGTCCGCCGTCGCCGATGTTGGCGCCCGAGGACATCAGGGTCCAGAACGCCGTGCTGTTCTCGGCGCCACCGGTGTTGCCCGACGTGTCGTACAGGTCCGGCAGACCGAGGTCGTGACCGAACTCGTGCGCGAAGACGCCGAGGCCACCGTTCTCGGGCTGGATCGTGTAGTCGCCGACCCAGACGCCGGTCGGGTTGTCGGGGAGCGTCACCGTGGAGGACACGCCACCCTGACCGATGTTGATGCCCGGCAGACCGCCGGGGCCGCCGGCCGAGATCTGTGCGTACCAGCGGTGGCTCCAGATCGCGTCGCTGTTGTAGGTCGGGTCGCCCGCGGCCTGGTCGCCGCCGGCGTGCACGATCTGGAAGTGGTCGATGAACCCGTCGGGCTCGGCGAAGTTGCCGTCACCGTCGATGTCGTAGCGGTCCTGGACGTCGAAGGTCTTCAGGTAGTCGGTGATCTCGGCCATCGTCATGCCGCTGTCGAGCTGGTCCTGGGTCCAGATCGCCATCGCGTCACGGAGCAGGAACCAGGTGTTGTTGCAGACGATCGAGCCGCAGTAGTCGCGCCCGTAGCGGGCCTCGTTGAACGGCACCTTGACCCACTCGGTCACCGCGCCCTCGACGCTGTACCGACCCGAGGACTGGGTCTGGTAGTAGTCGGCCATCCGGTTGAAGTACATGTCCTGGTAGTGGGCCTTGTTGTAGTCGGCCTGCCAGAGGGTGCTGTTGTCGCGGCTGCGGTCGGGCTGGGGGATCTGGTTGTTCCGCGGACCGGTGAACCTGGTCGCGTCGCTGGCCGGTGTCCCGTCGGGGTTGGTGTCCGGGTACGACGCGTGGCGCGTGTTCCCGAAGTCCGCGAGCACGACGAAGATCTTGTCGGTCCCCTCGCGCTCGAGCTGGACGTAGTTGCCCTTGTTCGCGGCCTTGCCCTTGACCTTGGACGAGGCGCCGACCTTGGCGACCTTGCCCTGGGCAGCCGGCACGCCCTGGAGCCGCTGCTTCAGCGCCTCCTCGCGGAGGGCGTTCTGCTTGTCCCCCCATGGGGTGCTCAGGTTGTGGATGCCGCCGGCCGAGTTGTCGACTCGAGCGGCCGCCGCCGGCGCCGCGCTGGCGGGGATGGTCGTGGCGAGTCCAGCTGCCACGAGACTGCCGGTCACGAACAGCGCTGCCGCCGCTCGCCCCCCGATGATCTTCCTGTGCCTCACGTGATGTCCCTCTCCTGCAGGTGGTGTGTGCCAAGGTCACCGCGCGCACGGAGCAGCGCACCGGCACCGATGACGTGTCCTCATTCAAAGCGGCTGGTATCGACTTCCGAGACGACGGCGAATTTCGTTACCACCTCGTGACCGACAGTTCAGGCCGTTCACAGGTCGTCGCAGGTGTCCGGTCACAGCTCGTCGAAAGGGTGTGCAGGCCAGAGGCCTAGGGTCGGGACGTGGACTACGACACGATCGTCGTCGGCGCCGGTCACAACGGGCTGACCGCCGCGGCGTACCTCGCGCGGGCCGGCCAGCGGGTCCTGGTGCTGGAGGCGAGCGACCACGTCGGCGGCGCTGCGGTGTCGGCGCAGGCCTTCGACGGCGTCGACGCATGGCTGTCGCGGTACTCCTACCTCGTCTCTCTCCTCCCCGCCCGGATCGTGTCGGACCTCGACCTGCAGATCCAGCTGGTGCGTCGCCGGATCTCCTCGTGCACCCCGAGCCCCGCCGACGTCACTCGCGCACTGCTGGTCGACACGGGGGACAGTGCGGCCACGCGGGCCTCGTTCGAGCGCGTGGCGGGCGGGACCGGCGCCGCGGACCACGACCGCTGGACCGCGTTCTACGGCCGGATGGCCAGGCTCGCCGAGCGGGTCTTCCCGACCGTGCTCGAGCCGCTGCGGTCGGCGGCGGAGGTGGCCGGCCTGGTCGAGGACGACGAGCTGTGGCGGTCGCTGACCGCCGAGCCGCTGGGACGGTTGCTCGAGCGGGAGTTCGCCGATGACACGGTGCGCGGCGTCGTGGCCACCGATGCGCTCATCGGCACGTTCGCGGACCTGCAGGACCCGCTGCTCGCCCAGAACATCTGCTTCCTGTACCACCTCATCGGCGGGGGGACCGGCGACTGGGACGTCCCGGTCGGCGGTATGGGTGCGGTGACCACCGCGCTCGCCCGCGCCGCGACCGGCGCCGGAGCGCAGGTCACCACCAGCGCGCGGGTCACCGCCCTCACCGCCGACGGTCGGGTCGAGTGGGACGGGGGCACCGCGAGCGCACGGCATGTCCTCGCCGGGTGCGCGCCGGCCACGCTGGACTCCCTGCTGGCTGCAGGTGGTGACGCTCCGGCCGTCGCCGCGCCCTTCCCTGAGGGCGCCCAGCTCAAGGTCAACATGATGCTGAGCCGCCTCCCCCGCCTGCGGGACCCGCGCGTCCGCCCCGAGGACGCGTTCGCGGGCACGTTCCACGTCAACGAGGGGTACCAGCAGCTCCGGACCGCATACGCCGAGGCCGCCGGCGGGCACGTGCCTTCGGTCCCGCCCTGCGAGGTGTACTGCCACACGCTGTCCGACCGGTCCATCCTCGTTCCGGAGCTGGCCGCGACCAGCGCGCAGACCCTGACCCTGTTCGGCCTGCACCTGCCCGCGCGGTTGTTCCGCGAGGACCCCGACGGTGTGCGCGACCTGGCGCTGGCCCGCACGCTGGCCTCGTTGAACTCGGTTCTCGCCGAACCGATCCAGGACGTCCTCATGCGCGACGCCGACGGTGCGCTGTGCCTGGAGGCGCGCAGCCCGGTCGACCTCGAGGCCGACGTCGGCCTTCCGGGCGGCAACATCTTCCACCGCCTGCTGCAGTGGCCGTGGGCCGAGACGCCCGAGCAGGTCGGGACCTGGGGCGTGGAGACCGCCCACGAGCGGATCCTGCTCGCTGGAGCCGGGGCACGCCGCGGGGGAGGGGTGTCCGGCATACCGGGTCACAACGCGGCCGCGGCGGTGCTGGCCCGCGGGTCAGGTCCGTGACCGACCTCCGCGCCCACCCACCGAGGCTCCGAGCGGCGGGGTAGGTAACGCCTGGGACACACGCATACGGCAGGATGCCGGTCATGGATCGTCAGCAGGAGTTCGTCCTCCGCACCATCGAGGAACGCGACATCCGCTTCGTGCGGTTGTGGTTCACCGACGTGCTCGGCACGCTGAAGTCGGTCGCCATCGCGCCGGCGGAGCTCGAAGGAGCGTTCAGCGAGGGCATCGGGTTCGACGGGTCGGTGATCGAGGGCTTCGCCCGGGTCTACGAGGCGGACATGCTCGCCAAGCCCGACCCCGCAACGTTCCAGATCCTCCCGTGGCGGGGCGACAACCCCGGGACGGCGCGGATGTTCTGCGACATCACGATGCCCGACGGGACGCCGAGCATGGCCGACCCGCGCAACGTCCTGCAGCGGTCGCTGACCCATGCCGCGGACATGGGTTTCACCTTCTACACCCATCCCGAGATCGAGTTCTTCCTGCTCAAGCCGGGCCGGGAGAAGGGCTCACCCCCCGAGCCGGTGGACCAGGCCGGCTACTTCGACCACGTCCCCCACGGCACCGGTCACGACTTCCGCCGGGCCGCGATCTCGATGCTCGAGTCGATGGGCATCTCGGTCGAGTTCAGCCACCACGAGGGTGCACCGGGTCAGAACGAGATCGACCTCCGCTATGCCGACGCGCTGTCGACCGCGGACAACATCATGACGTTCCGCTCGGTCATCAAGGAGATCGCGCTCGAGCAGGGCATCGTCGCCTCGTTCATGCCCAAGCCGTTCTCGCACTACCCGGGCTCCGGCATGCACACCCACATGTCGCTGTTCGAGGGCGAGCGCAACGCCTTCCACGAGCCGGGTGCGCCCTACCAGCTGTCGGCCACCGGTCGTCAGTTCATCGCGGGCATCCTGCGCCACGGCGCGGAGATGAGCGCGGTGACCAACCAGTGGGTGAACTCCTACAAGCGCATCTGGGCGCCGGGTGAGGCGCCGTCCTACCTCACCTGGGGCCACAACAACCGCTCGGCGATGGTCCGCGTGCCGATGTACAAGCCGGGCAAGGCCCAGAGCAGCCGCGTGGAGGTGCGCAGCGTCGACACGGCGTGCAACCCCTACCTCGCCTTCGCGGTGATGCTCAGTGCCGGGCTCAAGGGCATCGAGGAGAAGTACGAGCTGCAGGCCGAGACCCAGGACGACGTGTGGGCCCTGACGTCACGAGAGCGCCGTTCGATGGGCATCGAAGCCCTGCCGGCCTCGCTGCACGAGGCGATCATGGCGATGGAGAAGAGCGACCTGATGGCCGAGGTCCTGGGCGAGCAGGTCTTCGACTTCTTCCTGCGCAACAAGCGGGCCGAGTGGGACGACTACCGCATCGAGGTCACCGAGTTCGAGCTCCAGCGCTACCTGCCGATGCTCTGAACCCCACGCCCCTCGGCCGGTTCGGAGGGCTGCTCACCGGTCGGTAGGTTGGTCCGGTGACCACCCGTTCGGCGACCACCCCCCAGGCGACCCTGACCCGCCTGGGCTTCGCCGAGCCCGACCGCGCCGCCCGGCTGCTGGAGGACCCGGCGCTCGCGGGTCTGATCGACCCGCTGGACGAGCAGTTCGCCGACGGGCTCCCCGACGCCCTCAGCCAGGTCGCCGACCCGGACCTGGCGCTCCTGAGCCTGGTGCGGATGATGGAGTCGCTGCGGGCGCAGGAGCCGCGGCGGCGCGACGCCGAGACCGGACCCGATGCCGGGACCCAGGGACTCATCGGCGCGCTGCGAGGCCCGGGTCGCGCCCGGGACCGGCTGCTGGGCGTGCTCGGTGCCTCGCTGGCGCTGGGCGACCACCTGCTCACCCACCCCGAGCACTGGCGATGCGTCACCGAGGCCGAGCCGCTCGCCGTCGAGGCTCGCACCGAGCGGCTCGTGGCGGCGGTCCGCGACCCGGGGGAGCACACCGCCTACGACGCACTGCGCATCGCCTACCGCCAGCAGCTGCTCGGCATCGCCGCGCTCGACGTCACCTCACCCGACCCGGTTCAGACGTTGCCCGACACCGCACGCGCGCTGGCCGACCTGGCGGAGGCGGCCCTGGAGGCGGCCCTGGTGGTGGCGGTCGAGGAGACCGGGCCGCGGGGCCAGGGTGTGCGGCTCGCCGTCATCGGTATGGGCAAGACGGGCGGCCGAGAGCTCAACTACATCAGCGACGTCGACGTCATCTTCGTCGCCGAACCGGCGGAGGGTGTGGCCGAGCCCGCCGCGCTCGCCGCGGGCACCGCGCTCGCGACGGCCCTGATGCGGGCCTGCTTCCAGTCGACCCCGGCGGGATCGCTGTGGCAGGTCGATGCGAACCTCCGGCCCGAGGGCAAGAACGGGCCGCTGGTGCGGACGTTGGAGAGCCACCGGGCCTACTACGAGCGATGGGCCAAGACCTGGGAGTTCCAGGCGCTGCTCAAGGCGCGCGTCGTCGCCGGCGACAGGGAGCTGGGCGAGGCCTACCTCGAGGCGATGACCCCGATGGTGTGGTCCGCGGCGTCGCGTGACCACTTCGTCGAGGACGTCCAGGCGATGCGCCGACGCGTCGAGCAGCACGTCCCCCCGGGCGAGGCCGAGCGCCAGCTCAAGCTCGGCCCCGGAGGCCTGCGCGACGTCGAGTTCAGCGTCCAGCTGCTCCAGCTGGTGCACGGCCGCTCCGACCCCGGCTTGAGGTCGCGGACGACGCTGGAGGCGCTGGGCGCACTGGCCGCAGCGGGGTACATCGGCCGGGACGACGCCGCCGTGATGGAGCACGCGTACCGGCTGCTGCGCAGCCTCGAGCACCGGATCCAGCTGTACCGACTGCGCCGCACTCACCTCATGCCCACCGACCCCGGCGACCTCCGCCGGCTCGGGCGCGCCCTCGGCCACCGTCGTGACCCGGCGACCGCGGTGGTCGAGCAGTGGCGCGGCCAGGCTCGGGAGGTGCGCCGCCTGCACGAGCGGCTGTTCTACCGGCCGCTGCTCACGGCGGTCGCCCGGCTGAGCAGCCAGGACGCGCGGCTCGGACCCGAGGCCGCCCGCGACCGGCTCGCCGCGCTCGGCTTCCGGGACCCCGCGGGGGCGATGCGCCACCTCGAGGCCCTCACCTCGGGCCTGAGCCGGCGGGCCGCGATCCAGCAGACCCTGCTCCCGGTCATGCTCGCCTGGTTCGCCGACGAGGCCGACCCCGACTCGGGCCTGCTCGCCTTCCGCAGGATCAGCGAGGAGCTCGGGGGCACCCACTGGTACCTCCGGCTGCTGCGCGACGGCGGGTCGGCCGCCGAGCGGCTCGCGCACACCCTCGGCCGGTCCACGTATGCCGCCAACCTGCTGATGGGGGCGGCCGAGGCGGTGGCGATCCTGGGTGACAACGGTGGGCTGGCCCCCCGGCCACGGGCCGACACCACCCGCCGGATGCTCGCGGCGGGTGGACGCGCCGCCGACCCCGCTGCAGCCGTGACCGCGGCGAGGGCCATCCGACGCACCGAGCTGTTCCGGATCGTCGTGGCCGACCTGTCCGGCCAGCTGGCGCTGGAGGAGGTTGGGGTCGCCCTCACCGATGTCACCGCCAGCCTGCTCGAGGCGACCCTGGCCTCGGCCACCGCAGTGGTGGAGGCGCAGCTCGACCGCCCGCTGTTGACCCGGGTCGCCGTCATCGGCATGGGGCGTCTCGGTGGCGGGGAGATGGGGTACTCCAGCGATGCGGACGTCATGTTCGTGCACCTGCCGCTGGAGGAGTCCACCAGCGACACGAGCCAGTCCGACGCGACACTGGTCGTGCAGGAGCTACGCAAGCTGCTCGGCAGCAGCGGCCCGGACCCCCAGCTGGAGATCGACTCGGCACTGCGCCCGGAGGGCAAGAACGGCCCCCTCATCCGCAGCCTCGACAGCTATCGCGCCTACTACGAGCGGTGGTCGGACCCGTGGGAGGCCCAGGCCCTCCTGCGCGCGTCACCGGTGGCGGGCGACGTCGACCTGGGCCAGCAGTTCCTCGCCCTGATCGAGCCGATCCGCTGGCCCGAGGCCGACCTCGACGTCGCTGCGGTGCGCCAGATCAGGACCCTCAAGGCGCGGATGGAGGCCGAGCGGCTGCCGCGCGGGGCCGACCCGAGGACCCACTTCAAGCTCGGACGCGGTGGTCTGAGCGACGTCGAGTGGACGGCCCAGCTGCTCCAGCTGCGCCACGCCGCGCGTGTTCCGGGGCTCCGGACGACGAGTACCCTCGACGCGCTGCGGGCGGCGTCCGAGGCCGGTCTCCTCGCGACCCGCGATGCGGCGGTCCTGCGCGAGTCCTGGCGGCTGGCCAGCCGGATGCGCAACGCCGCCGTGCTGTTCCGCGGTCGTCCGGTCGACGCGGTCCCGAGTGACCTGCGGGACGCGGACGGGATCGGGCGGATCATGGGGCTGCCTCCCGGTTCGGGCCAGGAGCTCGGCGAGCGGTACCGGCGGGTCGCGCGGCGGGCCCGCGCCGCCGTCGAGTTCAACTTTTACGACTCCCCCTAGCGAGGTAACGTCGCGGCATGGCGTCTGCAGGTGGGGAACCTGGTCAGGGGGCGTCGATCCGCGACGTCCTCGCCAACCGCACCTACCTCCCGGTGTTCCTGGCCAACACGGTGTCGGTCTGGGGTGACTACATCGCCCGCATCACCGTGGCATCGGTCGTCTTCGACCGCACCGGCTCCGCACTGGCCACCGCCGCGACCTTCGCCGTGTCGCTGGTGCCCACCATCGTGGGCCGCGGTCTGCTGTCGGCGGTCTCCGACCGGGTGCCGTACCGCGACGTCCTGGTCGTGGGGCACGCGCTGCGCGCGGTGCTCGCCGTCGTCCTGCTCGTCTGGGTCGCGCAGGAGTCGAGCATCCTGGGCATGTTCGTCCTGGTGTTCCTGCTCGAGATCGTCGGTGGCCCAGTGATCCCGGCCAGCCAGATGCTGCTCACGGACCTGTTCCCCGACCGCCGCCTGTTCGCTCGAGCCTTCGAGCTCAACGCCCTCGCCGAACAGGTCAACCAGGCCATCGGCCTGGCCGCGGGCGGGACCGTCGTGTTCCTGCTCGGACCCACCCCCTCGCTGGTGCTCGACGCCCTCAGCTTCGCGACCGCGGCCGTGGTGGTCGTCCTGGTCGTGCAGCGCCGCCCGATCGTGGGTACACCGACCGCCGGCGTCGGCGGGTACCTCGCGGACACCCTCGCGGGGATGCGGTTCCTCCGGCACGAGCGCGTACTCGGCTCACTCCTCGGACTCAGCCTGGTCGCGGCGCTGGCGATGGCCGCCCCCGAGGCCGTGGCGATCCCCTATGCGCGCAGCCACACCGACGGCGGACTCTGGGCCGGGCTGCTGATGGCGGCCCCGATCGTGGGTGCGGTGCTGGGCCTGCTGGTCATCGGCCGCCTGCGCACGGAGCGGCAGATCCGGGCGATCCTGCCCCTCGCGGTCCTCATGCCGCTCCCGCTGCTGGTGACCGTGCTGCAACCGCCCCTCGTCGTGGTCGGCGTCGCCTGGGTCGCCTGTGGCGCCCTGCAGGCGTTCATGCTGCCCCTCCAGTCCAGCTTCACCGTGATGGTGCCCGACGACCTGCGCGGGCGGGTCTTCGGCCTCGCCGGGTCGCTGGCCGTCGCCACCAGCGGTCTGGCGTTCCTCGCCGCTGGATGGTTGTCCGAGCTGACGACGCCGGCGGCGGCCGTGGGGATCTGCGCCGTGCTGTCGCTCGCCGGGCTCGTCCTGCTCGCGGCGACCTGGCCGGGGGACGCGCTGCGCCTCGGCGTCGCCAAGGCGTACGCGGTCGGCGGCCGGCGCGGTGCTCCGACCAGCCAGCCGGGTCCGGTCCCGCCGAAGGCGGCGCGCCCGTCCGACCGCGCCCGGGGCACTCCCGGAGGCTGAGACCGAGCCGGCCCGCCTCCGGAGGGCTCACTACACTCGTGGCCATGATGGGCACCATCGACCTGCGCGGTCGCACCCCCAGCCCGCGCGAGCTGCGCGACGTCCTGCCGCGAGCCACGCTGGACGTCGAGACGGCCGTACTGACCGTCCGCCCCATCTGCGAGGACGTCCGCCATCGAGGCGCCGAGGCGTTGTACGACCTCGGCGAGCGGCTCGACGGCGTGCGGCCCCCGAGCCTGCGCGTGCCCGCCGACGTGCTGGACACGGCCCTGGCCGACCTCGACCCACAGGTGCGCGCCGCGCTGGAGGAGTCCATCCGCCGCGCCAGACTGGTCCACGGCGACCAGCGACGGTCCGACACCACCACCACGGTCGTCCCCGGCGGCACCGTCACCGAGCGCTGGGTTCCCGTCGACCGGGTCGGGCTCTACGTCCCCGGCGGGCGTGCGGTGTATCCGTCCAGCGTCGTCATGAACGTCGTGCCCGCCCAGATCGCGGGCGTGGGGTCGCTCGCGGTGGCCAGCCCACCACAGCGTGAGAACACCGGCGTGTTCGCGGGCTACCCCCACCCGGCGATCCTGGCCGCCTGTGCGCTGCTCGGCGTCGACGAGGTGTACGCCGTGGGCGGGTCGCAGGCCGTCGCCGCCTTCGCCTACGGGTTCGCCGACGGTGCGGAGGTCTGCGAGCCGGCCGTCATGGTCACCGGTCCGGGCAACGTGTACGTCACCGCGGCCAAGCGCCTGCTCAAGGGGCTGATCGGGATCGACGCCGAGGCCGGCACCACCGAGATCGCGATCCTGGCCGACGACAGCGCCGACCCCGACCACGTCGCGGCCGACCTCATCAGCCAGGCCGAGCACGACCCGGCCGCCGCCGCGGTCCTGGTGACCGACAGCCAGGCTCTCGCTGAGGCGACGGCGGCCGCGCTGGAGGTTCGTGTCCCTGCCACCAAGCACAGCGCTCGGGTCGCCGAGGCGCTCGGTGGCCCCCAGTCCGGCATCGTCCTGGTCGACGACATCGCCACCGGGCTCGACGTCGTCAACGCCTATGCCGCCGAGCACCTGGAGATCCAGACCCGAGACGCTCACGCCGTCGCCGCCCGGGTGCGCAACGCCGGCGCCGTCTTCATCGGCCCGTTCTCCCCGGTCAGCCTCGGCGACTACGAGGCCGGGTCCAACCACGTGCTGCCCACCGGTGGGTGCGCCTGCCACAGCAGCGGGCTGTCCGTGCAGACCTTCCTGCGCGGCATCCACGTCGTCGCCTACGACGAGGCTGCACTGCGCGAGGTCGGCCACCACGTCGTGGCGCTGGCCAACGCCGAGGACCTTCCCGCCCACGGCGAGGCGGTCACCGCAAGGACCGGTCGGTGACTCGGCTGGAGGAGCTCCTGCGCGAGGACCTGCGGGGCGCGACCGCCTATGGTGCACCGCAGCTCGATGTCCCGGTGCGGCTCAACACCAACGAGAACTCCTACCCGGTGCCCGACGAGGTGGTCGCCGACATCCGCGACGTCATGACCGCGGTCGCGACCGGGCTCAACCGCTATCCCGACCGCGAGTTCACCGAGCTGCGCGGGGCGCTCGCGGCCTACCTGACCTCGTCCAGCGGCGTCGAGGTCACGCCAGCGGGCGTGTGGGCCGGCAACGGCTCGAACGAGGTGCTCCAGCACCTCCTCCAGGCGTTCGGCGGCCCCGGGCGCACGGCGCTCGGATTCACCCCGGCGTACTCGATGCACCCCATCATCAGTGCGGGCACCGGAACCACCTGGGTCGACGGGCTGCGTGGAGAGGGCGGCGCGGCGTTCGACCTGAGCGCGGAGTCCGCCGCCGAGCAGTCGGCGGCCCACCAGCCGCACGTCGTCTTCCTCTGCTCGCCCAACAACCCGACGGGCACCGCGCTGGGCCTCGACGTCGTCCGGGCGGTGCACGACGCGGCGCCCGACGCCGTCATCGTGGTCGACGAGGCCTACGCCGAGTTCGCCCGACCGGGCACGCCCAGTGCGCTGACCCTGCTCGAGGGACGCGAGCGGCTGGTGGTGACCCGCACCATGAGCAAGGCCTTCGCGTTCGCCGGTGGACGGCTGGGTTATCTCGCGGCAGCACCAGAGCTCGCGGAGATGATGCGGCTGGTGCGGCTGCCCTACCACCTGTCCACCCCGACCCAGGCGATCGCCCTCGCGGCGCTGCGCCACGCGCCGGCGATGCTCGCGACGGTCGAGGCCATCAAGACCCAGCGCGACCGGATCGTCCAGCAGGCGCGGGCCCTCGGGCTCGCCCCCGTGCCCAGCGACGCCAACTTCGTGCTGATCGACGGGTTCGCCGACGAGAAGCTCACGTGGCGGGCGCTGCTGGAGCGTGGTGTGCTGGTCCGAGACGTAGGGCTGCCACACTGTCTACGGGTCACCGCGGGCACCCCCGCCGAGACCGACGCCTTCCTCGACGCCCTCGCCGAGGTCACCACCGCACAGGAGCAGCGCGCATGACCTCACTTTGCGAAGTTCTCCCCCGCTTCGCTCCGCCGATGCTCGGCGGTGTCCCCGCGTGAGCACCTCAGGCCTGCACGACGAGACCCCGCGCATCGGGGACCTCGGTCGCGGGCGCACCGCCTCGCTCCGCAGGACCACCTCCGAGAGCACTGTCGAGCTGTGGCTCGACCTGGACGGCACCGGTGAGGCCGAGGTCAGCACCGGCGTCCGGTTCTTCGACCACATGCTGCTGTCGCTGGCCAAGCACTCGCTGATCGACCTGCGCGTCACCGCGACCGGTGACGTCGACATCGACGCGCACCACACCGTGGAGGACGTGGCCATCGTCCTCGGGGACGCGCTGCGCGAGGCGCTGGGCGACAAGCGCGGGATCTCCCGCTTCGGTGACGCGCTCGTGCCGCTGGACGAGGCCCTGGCCCAGGCAGTGGTGGACGTCTCCGGGCGACCGTACTTCGTGCACGAGGGCGAGCCGGTCGGGCAGGAGTACGTCCTCATCGGCGGACACTTCACCGGGTCGCTCACCCGTCACGTCCTGGAGTCCATCGCCCACCACGCCGGTATCGCGATGCACGTCCGGGTGCTGTCCGGGCGCGACCCCCACCACATCGTCGAGGCCCAGTTCAAGGCGGTGGCCCGGGCCCTGCGCGCCGCGGTGGAGCCGGACCCTCGGGTCAGCGGCATCCCCAGCGCCAAGGGCGCCCTCTAAGCCGTGGCCGGACCCGCACTGCGGGACCGCCACGGGAGGGGGGTGCTCCTGCTGCGCGGTGACCGCGAGCCGGTCGTCGCCTGGCTCCGACGGGGCCAGGTGGCGGCCCGCGTCCTGGAGCTCCCCGGCTGGACCGCAGTGGTGCCCGCGGAGGACCGGGCCCGCAGCGCGCCGCCCTACGACGACCCGTTCACCGTTCTCGCCGGACGTCCGGTGCCGTCCCGGCTGCGGACCGCTCTGGGGCTGTTCGCCATCGAGGGTCGCGCGGTCCTCACCGTCCAGGCCGAGGGCTGGCGCACCGTGCACCGTTGGCTGCTGTGGGAGCCCGGCGAGGGCGTGGTGCGAGCGCCGCTGCTGTCCGTGGCCCGCCCGATCGACCTCGTGGACGCCGCCGGGGTGGTGGCCCGGGTCGAGGCGAGGGACGTCGTGCGGACCCTCACCACGGGCGCTCCCGACGCGGCGGGGATGATCGAGCGGCTGATGGCGGTGCTGCAGCTGCCGTCGGCCGGGCTGCTCGACGACCCGTCGGCCCTGCGGCAGGCCGACCTGGTCGAGCCGGACACCAGGGCCGTCCGGCGGTTCGACCGGACGGTGGCCGAGGAGGCCCGCGAGCGCGCCGAGATCGAGGAGCAGCGATGAGGGGGCGGCAGGTCGTGGTGCTCGACTACGGCAGCGGCAACATCCGGTCCGCGGTGCGCGCCCTCGAGCGGGTGGGTGCCCAGGTCAGCCTCACCGCCGACCGTGACGAAGCGCTCGGCTGCGACGGCCTGTTCGTCCCGGGCGTCGGCAACTTCCACGCGTGCATGGCGGGGTTACGGGCGGCCGCCGGCCCGCAGGTCATCGACCTCCGGCTGGCCGGGAGCAGACCGGTGCTCGGTGTGTGCGTCGGCATGCAGGTGATGTTCGAGGGGTCCAGCGAACCGAGTGAGTCGATCCAGCAGGGCCTGGGGGAGTGGCCGGGCACGGTCGACCGGCTCCGCGCCCCCGTCGTCCCGCACATGGGCTGGTCCACGGTCCGCGCGCCCGCCGACTCGGTGCTGTTCAGCGGGATCGGGGACCAGCGGTTCTACTTCGTCCACTCCTATGCCGCGAAGGGGTGGTCGCTGGAGCCCTCCGACGCCTTCGCGGTCGTGGCCCCCAGGGTCACCTGGGCCACCCACGGCGACGACTTCGTCGCGGCCGTCGAGAACGGACCCCTGGCGGCGACCCAGTTCCACCCCGAGAAGTCCGGTGACGCCGGCCTCGCGCTGCTGGAGAACTGGGTGCGCAGCCTGTGACCAGCCGGTTGCCCCCGCCTCCCTCCCGCCGCCCCGCTCGCCCCACAGCGACATTGGGTGCCCAGACGCTCGGAATCCCGAGCGTCTGGGCACCCAAAGCAGACTGTTCGACACCACGCCGACCCGGCGCACCGCTACGAGAGGTACTTCCCCCGTGAACGACGCACCCCGCCTGGAGCTCCTGCCCGCCGTCGACGTCGCCGACGGCCAGGCCGTCCAGCTGGTCCAGGGCGTGGCCGGCACCGGCGGCCAGTTCGGCGACCCGCTGGAGGCAGCCCTCGCCTGGCAAGAGCAGGGTGCGGAGTGGCTGCACCTCGTCGACCTCGACGCGGCGTTCGGCCGTGGCTCCAACCGGGAGGTGCTGGCCGAGATCGTGGGCCGCCTCGACATCCTGGTCGAGATGTCGGGCGGCATCCGCGACGGCGCGTCGCTGGACGCCGCGCTGGCGACGGGCTGCCGCCGGGTCAACCTCGGGACCGCCGCGCTGGAGGACCCCGAGTGGACCGCCGCGGCCATCGCCGAGCACGGTGACCGCATCGCCGTCGGGCTCGACGTCCGGGGCACGACCCTGGCCGCGCGGGGCTGGACCAAGGACGGAGGCGACCTGTGGGAGACCCTGACCCGCCTCGACGGCGAGGGGTGCGCCCGCTACGTCGTCACCGACGTCACCAAGGACGGGATGCTCAAGGGACCCAACCTCAACCTGCTCGCCGAGGTGTGTGCCCGCACCGACCGGCCGGTCGTCGCGTCGGGGGGCATCTCGACCCTCGCCGACCTCGAGGCGCTGCGTGCGCTCGTGGGCGAGGGGGTCGAGGGCGCGATCATCGGGTCGGCGCTCTATCGGGGTGCCTTCACCCTGCCCGAGGCGCTGGACGTGGCCGGCCGCCCGTGACCGGACCAGCACCCGGCCCCGCCACCGGCCCCACCCCCCAGGGCGGCGCGGCGGACGACGGGGACTCGGCGGGTCAGCCTTGGACGGGTCGGTCGCTGCCCGACACCGGGTTCGAGAGCGACACCGGTGCGGCGGATCCGGTTCTGGCGCAACGGATCCGCGAGCTGCTCGACGACGTGAGCGCGGCGACGGCGTTCATGGCTGCTCTGTCCACGGCTCGGCTGCTCGTGCCCGTGGTCGCCGAGCCGGGGGAGGTGGACCGCTCGGGGGAGCACGCCGTCGAGAAGCAGACCGACATGGCCTCGATCACGCTGACCGCCCCGGACGGTACGCGCGCCCTGCCCGTGTTCACCAGCGCGGAGGCGCTGGCGAAGTGGGACGCCACCGCCCGCCCCGTACCCGTGACCGCCGGCCGGGCTGCGCAGGCTGCGGTGCTCGAACGGTGTGACGTGCTCGTGCTCGACCTCGGTGGCCCGCGCGAGCTCACGCTGCGTCCGAGCATGCTCTGGGCGCTGGCGCAGGAACGGCCATGGCTGCCACCGCACGAGGACCCCGACGTCGTCCGCGCGGTCGCCGACGCCGTCGCCCGCGAGCCGCAGGTCCGCACGCACGCGGTGGGAGAGGGCACCCCGCCCGGTCACGGCGTACTGGCCGTCGAGCTCGAGCTGTCACCCGGGCTCGAGCGCGACGAGGTCCAGCTGGTGGCGACGCGCCTCGGCGAACGCCTCGCGACCGACGGTGAGCTGCGCGCCCGGATCGACGGGCTGGCCTTCACCATCCGCTGAGCCCCGTCGAGGCAACAGCGCTTCGGACCTCTGCGTTCCGGGCACTGGCCCAGCCCGCGAACGCGCGGTCGATGGCGATCCGCGTCGTGAAAGGCTGTCGCGGTGTCGCTCTCGATCGCCTCGGACCCCGCCGCCGACGCCGGACGGCTGCGCGGCCTGCAGCGGATGCGGCTGGTCGCACTGTCGCTGCTGTTCGCTGCCGCGATCGTGTTCCTGCTGACCCTTCGCGCCGAGGACGCCAGCGGGTGGGGGTTCGTCCACGCTGCCGCCGAGGCGTCGATGGTCGGCGCGCTCGCCGACTGGTTCGCGGTCACCGCGCTGTTCCGCCACCCGATGCGCCTGCCGATCCCGCACACCGCGCTGATTCCTCGGCGCAAGGACATGCTGGCGCTGAGCCTGCAGGACTTCATGGCCCAGAACTTCCTGCGGCGGGAGATCGTCCAGGACCGCGTGCTCGAGGCGCGGGTCAGCCGGCGGGTGGCCACCTGGCTGCTCGAGCCGGCGCACACGAGGCGAGTGGTCGACGAGGCGGCGACCCTGCTGACCACCGGCCTGAACGGGCTGCGCGACGAGACCGTCGCCGAGCTCGTGCGGGACGCGGTGATCCCGCGCCTGCGCGAGGAGCCGATCAGCCCGATCGCGGGAAGCCTGTTGACCGAGGTGATCCGGGACCGGGCGCACGAGGGGCTGGTCGACCTCGCGCTGGACGAGGCCCACCGCTGGCTCGAGCACAACGAGGACGCGTTCAGCGCGGTCCTGGCCGAGCGGGCCCCCCGCTGGTCGCCCGCCATCGTCAACGTCCTGGTCATCAAGCGGGCCCACACCGAGGCGCTGCGGTGGGTCGCCGACATCCGGGCCGACAACGGGCACCCTGCTCGGGTGGCCCTGGACGACCTGCTCGCCCAGCTCGCCGACGACCTGCTGCACGACCCGGAGACGATGGAGCGGGCCGAGCGGCTCAAGCTCCGCGTCCTGGACCACCCCCAGGTGCTCTCGACCGTGCTCTCGCTGTGGGCCGCGTTCCGGACCGCGCTGCTCAGTGCCCTGGCCGACGCCGACGGTGCGCTGCGGACCCGCGCCCGCCTCGAGGTAGCGGCGCTGGCCGAGCGGGTCCGCGACGACGCCGACCTGCAGTCCCGCCTCGACGGCGCACTGTCCGAGATCGTCGCGTTCTTCGTGGAGCGGTACGGCAAGGAGGTCACCGAGGTGATCAGCGCGACGATCAACCGTTGGGACGGCAAGGAGACCGCCGACCGGATCGAGCTGTTCGTCGGCCGTGACCTGCAGTTCATCCGGATCAACGGGACGATCGTGGGTGGGCTGGCGGGTGTGGCTATCCATACCGTCGTGGTGCTCGCGGGCTGAGCGGTCCGGAGGTGGGCGAACCGGGGCCGCGAAGGCGCGCCGCACCGGTCTGCAGCGACCCCGAGGTCGCAGGGGTCAGGGGTGGAACGCGTCCGGGTCGGCGGCCTCCCAGTCCTGCGCCCGGCGGACCAGAGGTGCGCAGTTGATCCCGGCCCGTCGGACAGGCGCGATATATGCAGTTGGTTCCTGTCGGTGGCGGCTGTCACGCTGGGCCCATGTCCGCCGTCGACCGATACCAGCGGGTGCTCGCCGTGCCCGCGGTGCGCAGCGCCCTGCTCCTCGGGGTGCTCGTGCGGATGCCGATCTTCGCCGGCAGCGTCGTGCTGACGCTGCACGTCGTCACGACCTTGGGCCGCAGCTACGGCGCGGCCGGGCTCGTCGCGGCCGCGGCGACGATCGCGATCGCGATCAGCGGGCCGTGGCGGGGCCGGCTGCTCGACCGCATCGGCCTGCGGCGGGTCGTGGTCCCCTCGGTCGTGGTCGCCGCCGTCTGCTGGTCGGTCGCCCCGTTCGCGGGCTATGCGGTCCTGCTGGTCCTGGCCGCGCTCGCGGGGCTGTTCGTCGTTCCCTCGTTCTCGATCGTCCGCCAGGTGCTGATCTCGGCGGTGCCCGAGACCGACCGACGCACGGTGATCGCCCTGGACGGCGTCTTCGTCGAGATCTCCTTCATGATCGGACCGGCTGTCGGCGTGTGGCTGGCCACGATGTACCCCACCTCGTGGGTGGTGTTCGGGATCGAGATGTCCGGTGTCGCCGCCGGCATCCTGCTGTGGCTGGTGAACCCGCCTCTGAACGCGGCACCGGTGAACGCGGCGCCCGTGGGCACCGCGTCGACCCAACTCACGCCCGAGGCCGAGGCGTACCCGCCGGCGCACGCACCGCAGGGAGCCGGGGCGCTTCGCACCACGCCGGTCCCGGCCGAGACCGGCTTCTCCACCTGGTTCCGCGCGCCGTTCCTCGCGATGTGCCTGGTGGCTGCCGCGACCACCCTGGTCCTCGGCGGGTCCGACATCTCGATCGTCGCGGGTCTGCGTGAGTTCGACGCGCAGCCCTCGATCGGCTGGGTGCTCGCCCTGTGGGGCTTCGGGTCGCTCCTCGGCGGCCTCGTCTATGGCGGACTGCAGCGTTCCCTGTCGCCCTATGTCCTGCTGGCGGCGCTCGGGGTGGTCACCATCCCGATGGGCCTGGCCACCGGACCGCTCTCGCTCGGCCTGCTTGCCTTCGTCGCCGGCGTGCTCTGCGCGCCGACGATCACCGCGACCGTCGACGGCGCGAGCAGGTTGGTGCCCGAGTCCCGGCTGGGCGAGGCGATGGGGTGGCACGGGTCGTCGATGACGGCAGGACTGGCCCTCGGCGCTCCCGGCGCCGGGCTCGCCATCGACCACTACGGCTTCGGCGCGGGGTTCACCTCGGTCGGCGTGTTCGGGCTGGTCGTCGCCGCGCTGGGTGTCGCCACCCTCAGCGCTGTCCGGCGGCGACGCCGAAGCGGCAGCCGGTCCGCACCCCGACCCGCACCCGCACCTGCAGCCGCACCTGCAGCCGCACCTGCAGCCGCACCAGCAGTCGCACCTGCAGCGGCGGCTGCACCTGCAGGCGGTCCAGATCCCGCTCCCCGACCCCTGCCGGTCTCGGCCGAGGCCGATCCCGATCCCGAGCGGCAGGATTGGGAGGTTGGCTCCTCCCGCTGGTAGTCTCGCCTGCGACCGGTCTTCGTCGTGCCCAGCACGGCGGAGGTGTGCAAGAGGGACCTCACCGTCTCCACCCGCGTCGACCCACCGGGTCGCCGGGTTCCCCAGGTCAGCACGACCCGTACGGCAGGACGTTCGCTCACCTGGAGCGTGTCGTCAGCGTACGCGTGGTGCAGGTCTGGGGCGGATCTGGTGAGGCTTCTCGCGCAACAGCGCCGAGGAGCCTCTTCTCGTTGCCGCGGTCGCCCACCGACTGAAGGAGCAGCACATCAGCGAGCCTCGCATCAACGACCGCATCCGGGTTCCCGAGGTGCGGTTGGTTGGACCCAACGGCGAGCAGGTCGGGATCGTCCGCGTCGAGGACGCCCTCCGGCTGGCTGCCGAGGCCGACCTCGACCTCGTCGAGGTGGCCCCGATGGCCCGCCCGCCGGTCGCCAAGCTCATGGACTACGGCAAGTACAAGTACGAAGCCGCCATGAAGGCCCGAGAAGCGCGCAAGAACCAGGTCAACACGGTCATCAAGGAGATCAAGCTCCGCCCGAAGATCGACCCGCACGACTACGGCACCAAGAAGGGCCACGTCGAGCGCTTCCTCAAGGGCGGCGACAAGGTCAAGGTGACGATCATGTTCCGCGGACGCGAGCAGTCGCGGCCCGAGCTCGGCTACCGGCTGCTCCAGCGCCTGGCCGAGGACGTCCTGGAGCTCGGCACCGTGGAGTCGGCACCCAAGCAGGACGGCCGCAACATGATCATGGTGCTCGCGCCGACCAAGAAGAAGTCCGAGGCCAAGGCCGAGCAGCGCCGCGCGCGCGACACCCAGGCCCCGAGTTCCACCGCTGCGGCGGAGCACGTCGACGCTGACCTGAACGCCGACGCTGACCTCAACGCTGACATCGACGCCGAGGTGCAGGCCGCCGTGGCCCACACCGACGAGCCGGCCGCCGAGCCCGCGTCCTGACCATGCCGGTCGCGGGCTCCGGGAGGAGCCTGCTGGCCTGCACCACTGACCTGTACGACGGACACCCACCCGGGCGCCCGCAGACATGAAGGAGATCGGCCGCAATGCCGAAGAACAAGACGCACTCCGGTGCCAAGAAGCGGTTCCGGATCACCGGCTCCGGCAAGGTCATGCGCGAGCAGGCGAACGGCCGTCACTACCTCGAGCACAAGTCGTCCCGGTACACCCGCAGCATCGCGAACGACGTCGAGGTCGCTCCCGCTGACGCGAAGAAGATCAAGAAGCTCCTCGGCAAGTAGTCCGAGCACCCCCAACCCACCTGAACGCCGCGACCCCGCGAGGGCAGCGGCCGGGTCCACTCGGACCAGCACCGACAGAAGGAGAACTCACGTGGCACGCGTGAAGCGGGCAGTCAACGCCCACAAGAAGCGCCGGGTCGTCCTCGAGCGCGCCAGCGGCTACCGCGGGCAGCGTTCGCGGCTCTACCGCAAGGCCAAGGAGCAGGTCACCCACTCCCTCGGGTACGCCTACCGCGACCGTCGCGCTCGCAAGGGTGACTTCCGTCGCCTCTGGATCCAGCGGATCAACGCCGGCGCCCGCGCGAACGGCATGACCTACAACCGCTTCATCCAGGGTCTGAAGGCGGCCGAGATCGAGGTCGACCGTCGCATGCTGGCCGAGCTCGCGGTCAACGACGAGGCGGCCTTCACCGTGCTCGTGGAGATCGCCAGGGCCAACGTGCCGGCGCAGCCCGAGAAGGCCGACGCCACCGCGTCCGCCTGACGCGGAACTCGAGCACCTCACGCCGAGCACCTCACACTGCGCCCCCCACACCGAGCACCTCACACCGAGCACCTCACACTGCGCCCCCCACACCGAGCGCCGGGACACCCTGTGCCGACCGACCTGCTGACCAACCCTCGGGCTGAGCGGGTCCGGGCGGTCCGGGCGCTGTCCGGGCGCTCGGTGCGTGAGCGGACCGGTCAGTTCCTGGCCGAGGGGCCGCAGGCCGTGCGTGAGGCGGTCCGGCACGCGGCCGCGGACGTCGTCGACCTGTACCTCACGAAGGACGCCACCGAGCGCCACTCCGACATCGCGACCGCCGCCCAGCAGGCCGGGGTACGGACCCACGCGGTCACCCCCGAGGTGCTGCTCGCGATGACCGACATGCAGGCCCCGCAGGGCATGGTCGCGGTCTGCCGGACCCCGACGCCCGCCCTGGCCGAGGTCCTGGACGCCGCCCCTCGGCTTCTGGTGGTCCTGGCCCACGTGCGCGATCCCGGCAACGCGGGCACCGTCATCCGCGGCGCCGACGCGGCCGGCGCCGACGCCGTCCTGGTGAGCGACGCCTCGGTCGACGTGCACAACCCCAAGGTCGTGCGGTCCACGGCCGGGTCGATCTTCCACCTGCCGGTGGTCACCGGTCTGGAGCTGCAGGGCCTGCTCTCCGCGCTCGGCGAGCGGGGGATCCTCCGGTACGCCGCCGACGGGGCCGGGGCTCAGACGATCCAGGACGTCGACCTGTCCGGCCCGCACGCGTGGGTGATGGGCAACGAGGCGTGGGGGCTGGACGAACAGACACGGGGATGGTGCGACCAGACGGTCCGGGTGCCGATCCACGGACGGGCCGAGTCGCTCAACCTGGCCATGGCAGCCACGGTCTGCCTGTACGCATCGGCCACCGCTCAGCGCGGATGACCAGCCACCGGCAACCACCAACCACGGGCTACCGCGGGCTATCGGGTGCACCACTGGATAGGGTCGAGGCGTGACCGAGCTCCAACCCATCGAGATGATCCGGCGCAACAGCGCCATGGCGGCGCAGGCGACCGAGCTCCTGCCCGACGGCTTCATCAGCGCCAACAGCCACGGACAGATCGCGCACCTCAACCGACGCGCCGAGCAGCTCACAGGTCTGAGCCGCGAGGAGTCGATCGGCCGGGACCTCAGCGAGGCCCTGGTGCTGCAGGACACCAACGGCCAGTCGTGGTGGGAGGTCGCCGATCCCTATCGCGGTCTGAACATCCGCACGGGGCACCGTGAGAAGCTCCTGCTCCTGGGCAACGGCCGTGAGGCCCTCGTCACCGCGAAGTACCTCCGCAGTGAGCACCTGGGACCGGTCGTCCGCGTCGTGCTCTCGCTGCGGGACACGGCGGCCCGGCAGCGAGCCGAGGCCTCCCACGCGCTGCTGATCTCGACCCTGGCCCACGAGCTGCGTTCGCCTCTCACCTCGGTGAAGGGGTTCTCCTCCACGCTGCTGCGTCGCTGGGACCGGTTCACCGACGACCAGAAGCGCCTGATGATCGAGACCATCGAGGTGGACGCGGACCGGGTGACCCGGCTCATCACCGAGCTGCTCGACGTGTCCCGCATCGACGCCGGGCGGATCCAGCTGCGGACCCAACCGGTCGACCTGAGGGCCACCCTGCAGCGCCACGTCGAGCGGCACGTCGCCTCGGGGGTGGACCGGGAGCGGTTCGTGGTCGAGGTCGACGACGCGTTGCCCGAGCTGTGGGCAGACCCCGACCGGCTCGACCAGATCCTGGGCAACCTCATCGACAACGCGATCAAGCACGGCGACGGTCTGGTGCGCCTCGGTGCCTTCCGAGCGCGTGGCGAGCACGACCCCGCCCGGCACCCGGTCGACATCCTGGTCGCGGACGACGGTCCCGGCATCACGGCGGAGAACCGGACCATCGTCTTCACCAAGTTCTGGCACGGCAACGCCCGCGGCAGCAGCGGGCTCGGCCTGTACGTCGTCAAGGGCCTGGTCGAGGCTCACGGCGGCAGCATCGTGGCCGAGGACGTCGAGGGAGCCGATCACGGCGTGCAGTTCCGCTTCACCCTGCCGAGTGGGGCGCCCGAGTTCATGGGGTAGGCAGGTTCGGGCCAGGCCGCACGAGCCCACCCGCCCCGGCTCGACGGCGTGTCACCACCCGACCCCGCACCCCGCCCACCCATGGACCAGCCGCCGGTCGCGCTGAACCCGGCCCCTAGACTCGGGGGTCGCCGCGCCTCCAGCAGCGTGGTCCCGTGCCGACAGAGATGAAGTCATGTCAGGACCCAACAGCCAGTACGACCCGGTGGAGGTCAGCGCCCTCGACCCCGCCGTGATCGCCCAGGCGGTGGCCGATGCCCTCGTCGCGAGCGAAGCCGCTGGCTCGCTGGCAGACCTCAAGGCCGTCCGCCAGGCCCACCAGGGCGACAAGAGCCCGCTGGCCCTGGCCAACCGCGAGATCGGGGCGCTGCCCCCGACCGCCAAGGCCGAGGCCGGCAAGCGGGTCGGCCACGCCCGCGGTCAGGTCGCCCAGGCGCTCACTGCGCGCCAAGCCGTCCTGGAGGCCGAGCGCGACGAGCGGATCCTGGTCGAGGAGACCCTCGACCTCACGGTCGGCTCCCCCCGCCACCGCCTCGGCGCCCGGCACCCGATCAGCCTGACCACCGAGCTGGTCGAGGACGCGTTCGTCGCGATGGGCTGGGAGATCGCCGAGGGGCCGGAGCTCGAGGCCGAGTGGCTGGTCTTCGACGCGCTCAACCTCGGTCCGGACCACCCGGCCCGGCAGATGCAGGACACCTTCTTCGTCGATCCGCCCGACTCTGGGCTGGTCCTGCGCACCCACACCAGCCCGGTCCAGGTGCGCACCATGCTGGACCGTGAGCCCCCGATCTACGTGCTCTGCCCGGGCAAGGTGTTCCGCACCGACGAGCTCGACGCCACCCACACCCCGGTGTTCCACCAGTTCGAGGGTCTGGTCGTCGACGAGGGCATCACCATGTCCCACCTCAAGGGGACCCTTGATGCGTTCGTCGCGCGGGCCTTCGGTGAGGGCACCGTGACCAGGCTGCGCCCGTCGTACTTCCCGTTCACCGAGCCCAGCGCCGAGATCGACTGCCGGTGCTGGGTCTGTGGGGGCGAGGACACCACCTGCCGCACCTGCAGCGGCACCGGGTGGATCGAGCTCGGTGGGTGCGGCATGGTCAACCGGCGGGTGTTGACCGCGAGCGGGATCGACCCCGACCGCTACACGGGGTTCGCGTTCGGTCTCGGCATCGAGCGCACGCTCATGTTGCGGCACAACGTCGCCGACATGCACGACATCGTCGAGGGCGACGTCCGGTTCAGCCGACAGTTCGGGATGGAGATCTGATGCAGGCGCCCCTGTCCTGGCTGGGCGAGCTGGTCGACCTGGCTCCCGGCACCACCGGCGCCGAGGTCGCGGCCGCGCTCGTCAAGGTCGGCCTCGAGGAGGAGGGCCTGACCGGCGGTGACCTCACCGGTCCGCTGGTGGTCGGTCGGGTCCTGTCGGTCGAGGCCGAGCCCCAGAAGAACGGCAAGACCATCAACTGGTGCACGGTCGACGTCGGTCAGCACGGCCAGCGGGTCACCGAGGGCACCCCGCAGGGCATCGTCTGCGGCGCACACAACTTCGCCGCGGGCGACCTCGTGGTCTGCGTCCTGCCGGGCGGGGTGCTGCCCGGGAACTTCGCGATCTCGGCGCGCAAGACCTATGGCCACCTCAGCAACGGCATGATCTGCTCGGCCCAGGAGCTCGGGCTGGGGGATGACCACGACGGGATCGTGGTGCTGACGCAGTGGTTCGCCACCGACCCGGCCCGGCTCGACGGGGTCGAACCCGGCGACGACGCCATCGCCCTGCTCGGCCTGGACGACGAGGTCGTGGAGGTCAACGTCACTCCGGACCGTGGGTACTGCTTCAGCCTGCGCGGCCTGGCCCGCGAGTACGCCCTGTCGACCGGCGTCGCCTATCGCGACCCGGCCGCCCTCCCGGTCGCCGACGCGAACGACTCCGGGTATGCCGTCGACCTCACCGACACCGCACCGGTCGACGGGCGGGTCGGGTGCGACCGCTATGTCGCTCGGGTGGTGCGGGGGGTGGACGTCCGCGCCGCGTCGCCGTCGTGGTTGCAGAAGCGCCTCGCCCAGGTCGGCATGCGCCCGATCTCGCTGGCCGTGGACGTCACCAACTACGTGATGATGCTGCTCGGCCAGCCGTTGCACGCGTTCGACCTCGACACCCTGCCCGGTGGGGTGGGCGTCCGTCGCGCCCGAGCCGGTGAGGTGCTGACCACCCTGGACGACGTCAAGCGCACCCTGGACCCGCAGGACCTGCTGATCATCGACGCCGCGGACACGCCGCTGGCGCTGGCGGGCGTGATGGGCGGCGAGACGTCCGAGGTCACCGAGCGGACGACCAACGTGCTGATCGAGTCCGCCCACTTCGACCCGACCACGGTGGCCCGCTCCTCGCGCCGGCACCGGCTCATCACCGAGGCCTCCAAGCGGTTCGAGCGCGGCGTCGACCCGGCAGTGGCCCCGGTCGCCGCGCAGCTCGCCGTCGACCTGCTCGTCGAGCTCGGGGGCGGGGTCGCCGACCCCGGCGTCACCGATGCCGGTGAGGTGGTGCCGCGCGAGCCGTTCGGCTTCGACCTGACCCTTCCGAGCCGCTACGTCGGCGTCGACTACCCGCGCGACGAAGTCCTCGGAACCCTCCGCGCCGTCGGGTGCGAGGTGACCGAGGCCGGCGACGACGAGGTCACGGTGCTGCCCGCGACCTGGCGGCCGGACCTCGCCGACGGCCCCGACCTGGTCGAGGAGGTGGCCCGGGTCCGCGGCTACGACCAGATCCCGTCGGCCCTGCCGCCCGCACCACCGGGCCGCGGCCTCACCCACGGACAACGGGTTCGCCGCACCATCGCGACCACCCTGGCCGGTCAGGGTCTGGTCGAGGTGCTGTCCTACCCGTTCGTCGGTGCCGAGCGGTTCGACCAGCTCGGATACGCCTCCGAGGACTCCCGTCGACTCACGGTCTCCTTGGCCAACCCGCTGTCCGAGGAGTCCCCGCTGATGCGGACCTCGGTGCTCGACACGCTGGTGGAAACCTTGCGTCGCAACGTGTCCCGCGGTGAGCGGGATGCGGCGGTGTTCGAGATGGGCCTGGTCACCGTGGGCTCGTCATCCGCGCCGCATGCGCCGGTGCCCGGGGTCACCACGCGACCGGACGCAGCAACGGTCGAGGCCCTCCTCGGCGCCGTACCCGCCCAGCCACGGCACGTGGCGCTCGCCGCCGGGGGTGACACCGAACCGGCTGGACCGTGGGGTCCGGCTCGCGCGGTCGAGGCCAGCGACGCCGTGGCGTGGGCCCTGGCGATCGGGCAGGCCCTGCGGGTCGACCTGGTGGTCTCCGCGGCTCAGCGCGAGCCCTGGCACCCGGGCCGGTGCGCCCAGCTGGCCCTCCTGGACGGCACTGTCGTCGGGTACGCCGGTGAGCTGCACCCCCAGACGGTGTCCGCACTCGACCTCCCGGCCCGGGCGGTGGCCGCCGAGCTCGACGTCGACGTGCTCGAGCTCGCCTCCGACACGGTTGCCCAGGCCGAGCGGCTGTCGACCTTCCCGGCCGCGCACACCGACGTGGCCCTGGTGGTGGACGAGGCTGTTCCCGCAGCCTCGGTCGGAGCCGCCCTGCGCGAGGGGGCCGGGCCCGACCTGGAGTCCTTGGTCCTCTTCGACGTCTACCGGGGCGACCAGGTGGGGAAGGGCCACAAGTCGCTGGCCTACCGGCTCACCTTCCGCTCCGCGGACCGGACGCTCAAGACGGCCGAGGTGAGCGCGCTGCGGGACGCCGCCGTGGACCGCGCCGCCTCCGCCACCGGGGCGAGCCAGCGCACGTGACGGCGCCAGCTCCTCCGGACCGGCCGGTCGCCGTGGTCACCGGCGCCTCCCGCGGCATCGGTCACCACCTCGCCGAGGCCTTCGCCACCGCCGGGTACACCGTCGAGCGCGGTTCCCGGGCGGTCGCGCAGGTGACCGATCGCGGAGCCGTCGAGGCGTGGGTCGACGCCATCCGCGCCCGGCACGGACGGATCGATGTGCTGGTCAACAATGCCGGCGTCATCGACACCGAGGTCCCGCTGTCGCAGTCCGACCCCGACCAGTGGTGGCGCACCGTCGAGGTCAACGTGCTGGGGCCCTACCTCATGACGCGCAGCGTCCTGCCGCTGATGCTCGCGGCCGGGTCGGGGCGGGTCATCAACCTCAACAGCGGCGCCGGTATCCGACCGGGCGGCGTCGCGTCCGCCTACAACGTGAGCAAGTCGGCGCTGGGCCGGCTCACCGGGTCGACCCACCTCGAGGGGTGGGAGCAGGGCGTACGCGCGTTCGACCTCGCCCCAGGGGTGGTGGCGACCGACATGACCCGCTCGATGTTCCTCCACCGCGACCGGACCGACTGGACGGCTCCCGAGGACGTGAGCACGCTGGCACTGGCGCTGGCCGACGGAACCCTGGACAGCTGGTCCGGGCGGTTCGTGCGCGCGGGAGCGGACACGGTCCAGAGCCTGCTGCGCCGATCCACCGAGGGCCTCCCCGAGGCGGCCCGGACCGTGGCGCTCGTGACCTACGGCGACGACGACCCCATGCCCTGAGCGCACGAGGTGGCCCGCGTTCGACGCGCGGGAACGGCGCGATCCGCCTGCTTGCATATAGATTCCGAACTCTGCATAATGATGCGCATGGTGACGGCGGCAGTCGCGGGCGCGAGCGGCTACGCCGGGGGCGAGATCCTCCGGTTCCTCCTGTCCCACCCGGAGGTCGAGATCGGCGCGGTCACTGCGGCGAGCAGCGCGGGAAGCGTGCTCGGTGCAGTCCACCCCCACCTCACGCCGCTCGCCGGCCGAGTCATCCTCGACACCTCCGCGGACACGCTGGCCGGGCACGACGTGGTGTTCCTGGCCCTTCCGCACGGGCACAGTGCCGCCCTTGCCGCCCAGCTCCCGGCCGAGACGGTGGTCATCGACTGCGGCGCCGACTTCCGGCTGCGTGAGGAGACGGCATGGACCGACTTCTACGACACCCCCTATGCGGGGTCGTGGCCATACGGGCTGCCTGAGCTCCCGGTCGGGGAGGGCAAACAGCGCGAGTCGCTGCACGGTCGGCGACGGATCGCGGTGCCCGGGTGCTACCCGACCGCGGTCAGCCTGGCCCTCGCCCCGGGTCTGCAGGCGGGCGTCATCGCCGCGACCGACATCGTGGTGGTCGCCGCGTCCGGCACGTCGGGCGCGGGCAGGGCCGCCAAGCCCCACCTGCTCGGCTCGGAGGTGATGGGTTCCATGTCGCCGTACGGCGTCGGCGGCACCCACCGGCACACCCCGGAGATCGAGCAGAACCTCGGCGCCGTGCGTGGACAGGGCGTCGTCGTCTCGTTCACGCCCACCCTGGCGCCGATGCCCCGGGGGATCCTCGCGACCTGCACCGCCCGGGCGTCGAGTGACGCCGACGCGGCCTCCGTGCGGGCGGCGTGGCAGACGGCGTACGACGGGGAGCCGTTCGTCCGCCTGCTGCCCGAGGGACAGTGGCCCGCGACGGCCAGCGTGGTCGGCAGCAACGCACTGCACCTCCAGGTCGCGTTCGACGAGCGTGCCGGGCGGGTCATCGCGGTCGCGGCCGTCGACAACCTCGCCAAGGGGACCGCCGGTGCCGCCGTGCAGTGTATGAACCTCGCTCTCGGACTCCCCGAGACCACCGGGCTGACCGCCGCAGGAGTCGCACCATGAGCATCACCACGCCCGCCGGTTTCCGCGCCTCCGGCGTGGTCGCCGGGCTCAAGTCCACGGGAGCTCCCGACCTGGCCCTGGTGGTCAACGACGGACCCGACCGCCACGCGGCATCGGTCTTCACCTCCAACCGGGTGGAGGCTGCTCCCGTCACCTGGAGTCGTCAGGTGGTCAGCGACGGTCGGGTCGACGCCGTCGTCCTCAACTCCGGCGGGGCCAACGCGTGCACCGGTGCGCAGGGATTCGCCGACACCCACGCCACGGCGGAGCGGGTCGCCGAGGTCCTGGGGGTCTCGGCCAGTGACGTCGCCGTCTGCTCCACCGGACTGATCGGCGAGCTGCTGCCGATGCCACGCATCCTGGACGGGATCTCATCGGCAGCGGCAGCACTCAGCAGCCACGGTGGCACCGACGCGGCGACCGCGATCAAGACCACCGACACCGTTCACAAGGAGGCGGTCGCCCGTCGAGACGGTTGGTCGGTCGGCGGCATGGCCAAGGGCGCCGGGATGCTGGCCCCGGCGCTGGCCACCATGCTCGTCGTCGTCACGACCGACGCGGTGGTCGAGGACGCGGCCGAGGTCGACGCGGCGCTCCGGGAGGCGACCGCGCTCACCTTCGACCGGATCGACTCGGACGGCTGTCAGTCGACCAACGACACGGTGCTGCTGCTCGCGTCGGGCGCGTCGGGGGTCGCCGTCTCGGCGACCGACCTGACCGAGGCCGTCACCGAGGTGTGCGCCTCGCTCGCGCGGCAGCTGATCGCCGATGCGGAGGGCGCACACCACGACATCAGGATCGAGGTCCGTTCTGCCGCAACGCTGGCGGATGCGCTCGAGGTCGCTCGGTCGATCGCGCGGAACAACCTGTTCAAGTGTGCCATGTTCGGCAACGACCCGAACTGGGGTCGCGTGCTCGCGGCTGTCGGCACCACCCGGGCCGCCTTCGACCCGCACGAGCTCGACGTGTCGATGAACGGCGTGGAGGTCTGCCGGTCCGGCGGCGTGGGGGAGGACCGTGCGCTCGTCGACCTGCGGCCGCGCGTCGTCCACGTCATCGTCGACCTGTACGCCGGCGACGAGACGGCCACGGTCTGGACCAACGACCTGACCCACGACTACGTCCACGAGAACTCTGCGTACTCGAGCTGAGGACACCATGACACCGCCCAACACGGTCCGCGGGACCATCGGCGCCGCGGCTCTGCGTGTCGCCGCAGGCAAGGCGCAGACCCTCGTGGAGGCGCTGCCCTGGCTCGAGCGCTTCCAGGGCGCACTCGTCGTCGTCAAGTACGGCGGCAACGCGATGGTCGACGCTGAGCTCAAGGCAGCGTTCGCCCAGGACGTCGTGTTCCTCCGCTACGCCGGGCTGCGACCGGTCGTCGTCCACGGCGGTGGACCCCAGATCGCCGCGATGCTCGGCCGGCTCGGCCTTCCGAGCGAGTTCAAGGGCGGGCTGCGGGTCACCACTCCCGAGGTCATGGACGTCGTCCGGATGGTGCTCACCGGCCAGGTCGGTCGCGAGCTGGTCGGACTGCTCAACCAGCACGGTCCGCTCGCCGTCGGGCTGTCGGGTGAGGACGCGGGGTTGTTCGGGGCCCGTCGCCGGGGTGCCATGGTCGACGGCGCGGTGGTCGACATCGGTCTGGTGGGTGATGTCGAGACGGTGGATCCCTCTGCGGTGCAGGACATTCTGGACGCCGGGCGCATCCCGGTGGTGTCGACGGTCGCGCCGGATCTTGACGCCGAGGGCCAGGTGCTCAACGTCAACGCCGACACCGCCGCAGCGGCTCTTGCCGCCGCGCTGAGGGCCCACAAGCTCGTCATCCTGACCGATGTCGAGGGCGTCTACGCCGCCTGGCCCGACTCCACCTCCCTGCTGTCGGAGCTCACGGCGACCGAGGCCCGCGAGCTGATGTCGACCGTCGACAGCGGCATGATCCCCAAGCTCGAGGCCTGCGTCCGCGCCGTCGAGCAGGGCGTCCCGCAGGCTCACGTCATCGACGGCCGCCAGCCCCACTCGCTCCTGCTCGAGGTCTTCACCTCCGAGGGCATCGGGACGATGATCACCCCCGACCCGACCACCGAGGAGACGTCATGACGACCCCCACCCCGCGGACCGAGGAGCTGCTGGAGCGCTACCAGCACGCCCTCCTCGGAGTCTTCGGGCAGCCCCAGCTCGTTCTCTCGCACGGAGACGGCTGCTACATCTGGGACGTCGAGGGCCGTCGCTACCTCGACCTGCTCGCCGGGATAGCGGTGAACGCGCTCGGCCACGGCCATCCGGCGCTGGTCTCGGCGGTGTCCAAGCAGGCAGGAGAGGCGATCCACGTCTCCAACTTCTTCACCTCCGAGGCCCAGATCGGACTCGCCGAACGGCTGCTTCGCGTCAGCGGCGCGCCCGACGGGTCGGCGGTGTTCTTCTGCAACTCCGGCACCGAGGCCATCGAGGCCGCGATCAAGCTGAGCCGGCGCACCGGTCGGACCGGGCTGGTCGCGGCCGAGGGCGCGTTCCACGGCCGCAGCACCGGTGCCCTCGCCCTGACCCACAAGCCGGCCTACCGTGAGCCCTTCGAGCCGTTGATCCCGGGCGTGACGCACGTCCCCTACGGAGATGCGGACGCCCTGCGGGTGGCCGTGACCGACCAGACCGCCGCGGTCGTGCTGGAGCCGATCCAGGGCGAGGCCGGCGTACTCGCCCCCGCGGCGGACTACCTCCGCCTGGCCCGCGAGCTGACCACCGCGCACGGCGCACTGCTCGTCATCGACGAGGTCCAGACCGGGATCGGCCGCACCGGGACGTGGTTCGCGTTCCAGCAGGCCGGGATCCAGCCCGATGCGATCACCGTGGCCAAGGGGCTGGGCGGGGGTCTTCCCATCGGAGCACTGGTGACGTTCGGTGCCACGACTGCGCTGCTCACCGTTGGCCAGCACGGCTCGACCTTCGGCGGCAACCCGCTCGCGTCCGCCGCGGGAATCGCGGTGATCGACACCATCGAGGAACAGGGCCTTTTGGACCACGCTCGAGAGGTCGGCGCCCAGTTCGCCGATGACGTCCTGGCCCTGAGGCACCCGCTGGTCGACGGGGTGCGCGGCGAGGGCCTGCTGCGGGCCATCGTCCTCACCGAGCCGATCGCGGTCGCCGCCGCCGCCGCGGCGCGGGACGCCGGATTCATCGTCAACCCGGTCGCGCCCGACGCGCTGCGACTGGCGCCGCCACTGGTGATCACCCGTGAGCAGCTCGGCACCTTCGTCGCCGCACTGCCCGACATCCTCGCCACTGCGCTGGCCCCGACCCAGGAGCAGATCCAGTGACCCGTCACTTCCTGCGCGACGACGATCTCAGTGCCGCCGAGCAGGCAGAGGTCCTGGCCCTCGCCGCCGAGCTCAAGGCGGCACCGGTCTCGCGACGGACGCTCGAAGGACCGCAGGTGGTGGCCGTGCTCTTCGACAAGCCGACGCTGCGCACCCAGGTCTCCTTCTGCGGTGCCATCGCCCAGCTCGGCGGCCACCCACTGGTCGTCGACGGCAGCCTCGCCCAGATCGGCGTCCGCGAGTCGATCGCCGACACCGCACGGGTCCTCGGCCGCCAGGCCTCGGCGATCGTCTGGCGCACCCACGGCCAGGAGCGGATCGAGGAGATGGCGGCTCATGCCGGTGTCCCCGTGGTGAACGCGCTCACCGACGACTTCCACCCGTGCCAGATCCTGGCCGACCTCCTCACGGTGCAGGAGCACTGCGGCCGCCTGTCCGGGCTGCGTCTGGGCTACGTCGGGGACGGCGCCAACAACATGGCCAACTCCTACCTGCTGGGCGGTGCGCTTGCCGGGATGCACGTCCGGATCGGCACACCGGCCGGTCACGAGCCGCCGGTCACGATCGTGGACCGTGCGCGCGAGATCGCTGCGGCGCAAGGCGGTTCGGTCACGGTGACCGACGACGCGTCGGCCGCCGTCAGCGGCGTCGACGTCGTCGTCACGGACACCTGGGTCTCGATGGGGATGGAGGCCGAGAAGGGCGAGCGCCAGGGCGGGGCCAGTCCCTTCACCCCGTTCTCGGTGACCGAGGCCCTGATGGCCGAGGCCCACACCGACGCGGTCTTCCTGCACTGCCTACCCGCCTACCGCGGCTTCGAGGTCGAAGCCGCGGTGATCGACGGGCCGCGGTCGGTGGTGTGGGACGAGGCTGAGAACCGGCTGCACGCGCAGAAGGCGCTCCTGGCGTGGCTGCTGGAGCAGGACCGGTCATGACCGCCACGGTGGCCAACTCGCGCACCGGGCGGCAGCGCCGCATCGTCCAGATCCTCAGCCGTGCGACGGTGCGATCGCAGGCTGAGCTGCTGGAGCTGCTCGCCGTGGACGGCATCGAAGTCACCCAGGCGACGTTGTCGCGCGATCTTGTCGAGCTCGGCGCCGCCAAGGTGCGGCAGGGACGCACCCTGGTGTACGCAGTCCCAGGTGAGGGCGGGGACCGTTCGACCCGTCCGGCCGAGGAGCGAGGTGCGGTCGATGCCCGGCTCAGGCGGCTGTGCGAAGAGCTGCTGGTCACCGCCGAGGCGTCGCACAACCTGGTCGTCCTGCGCACACCGCCCGGCGCAGCGAGTTTCCTGGCGTCGGCCATCGACCACAGCGGGCAGCACCAGGTCCTGGGCACCATCGCCGGGGACGACACGATCATGGTCATCACCAGTGGTCCGGCGGCGAGCCGCGGTCTCAGTCGCCTGCTGCTCGACCTGGCTGGCTCACGTGACTGACCCGCCTCCAGACCTGAGCGGCCGCCGAGCCGCGCCCACCGCCACCCGAACCGAGGAGACCCCGTGAGCGACCACGGAACCACGCACCCGCCCAGCGACGGTCCACGCGTGAGCCTGTGGGGCGGGCGGTTCGCAGGTGGTCCGGCGGACGCCCTCGCGGCCCTGAGCAAGTCCACGCACTTCGACTGGCGTCTGGCGGCCTACGACATCGCCGGGTCGCGGGCGCACACGCGAGTCCTCCACCGCGCCGGACTCCTCGATGACGACGCGCGCGCCGCGATGCTGGCGGGGCTGGCTGCCCTGCTGGCCGACGTCGAGTCAGGCGCGTTCGTTCCGGCCGAGGACGACGAGGACGTGCACACCGCCCTCGAGCGAGGCTTGATCGAGCGGGCCGGTGCCGAGGTCGGCGGCCGGTTGCGCGCAGGGCGTTCGCGCAACGACCAGATCGCCACGCTGTTCCGGATGTACTTGCGCGACCACGCGCGATCGGTGGGCGGGCTCGTGCTTGACGTGGCGGATGCCCTTGTCGCCCAAGCGGATCGACACCTCGGGGTGCCCATGCCGGGCCGCACGCACCTCCAGCACGCGCAACCGGTGTTGCTGAGCCACCACCTGCTCGCGCACGCCTGGGCCCTGCTGCGCGACGTGGACCGACTGCGGGACTGGGACCGCCGGGCCGATGTGTCGCCCTATGGTTCCGGTGCGCTGGCGGGCAGCTCACTCGGTCTGGACCCCGACCTCGTGGCGGCCGACCTCGGCTTCTCCGCGTCGACCGAGAACTCCATCGACGGGACCGCCTCGCGCGACGTGATGGCCGAGTTCGGGTTCGTCGCAGCCATGACGGCCGTGGACATCTCGCGGCTGGCCGAGGAGGTCGTGATCTGGGCGACCAAGGAGTTCTCCTTCGTCACCCTCGACGACGCGTACTCGACCGGGTCGAGCATCATGCCGCAGAAGAAGAACCCCGATGTCGCCGAGCTGGCGCGGGGCAAGGCGGGGCGGCTGGTCGGAGACCTGACCGGTCTCCTCACGACGCTCAAGGCACTGCCTCTGGCCTACAACCGTGACCTCCAGGAGGACAAGGAGCCGCTGTTCGACGCGGTGGACTCCCTCGAGGTCCTCCTGCCCGCCTTTGCGGGCATGGTCGGGACGCTCGTCTTCGACACCGGCCGCCTCGCGTCGCTCGCTCCGCAGGGGTTCTCCCTGGCCACCGACATCGCAGAATGGCTGGTCCGACAGCGGGTGCCGTTCCGGGCCGCCCACGAGGTCGCCGGTGCCTGTGTCCGGGCCTGCGAACAGCGCGGCATCGAGCTGTGGGACCTCTCCGACGATGATCTGGCCGGGATCTCCGAGCACCTGACGCCGGGGGTGCGGGACGTGCTCAGCGTCGAGGGCTCCCTGGCCTCACGGGACGCGCACGGCGGCACAGCGCCGGCCCGGGTGGCCGAGCAGCTGGCAGGCTGCCGTGACCTGGTGGCGGCGATGCGCAGCTGGACCGATCGCCCGGTGGTCGTCGCCTGAGGCGGAGCTGTCGTGGCCTGATCGCAGGCGACCCGGGGCATCCGGGCGGCAACGCCAGGGACGGTGCTCGATGTCGGACCATTCCCGTGCCGCGGTCGGGCCATGGGATCTACGCTCGTCCCACCCAAGCGAGAGGCAACGTCGCCATGTCCCTTCATCCGCGCGTCCACCGACTGTGGACCTGGCCCGCGCTCGCCGGTCTGAGCCTGCTTGCCGTGGCGGTGCCACCTGCGGTCGCCGGCACCTCCAACCAGGGTCTGGGCGCGGGTCCGCAGGCCGGTCCTCCCGCCACGTCGCCGCTCCTGGTGACGGCGGACCAGGAGACGGTGCCGACCCTGAACGCGGGCGACTCGGCCGACGATCCCTCGATCTGGGTGGACCCGGTCGACCCCTCCCGGTCGCTGGTCATCGGCAATGACAAGAAGGGCGCGCTGGAGGTCTACGACCTGTCCGGAGCCCGGGTGCAGCGGATCGTCTCCTCGGCGAAGTTCTGGGGCAACGTCGACGTCCGGTCCGCAGTCACGATCGGGGGGTTCACCGGAGACCTGGTGACCGCGAGCAACGGCAACGGCATCCGCGCCTACCGCGTCAACGCGGCCAACACCCTCGACCCGACCACCGAGGGCACCGGCCCGATCCGCACGGGCGGCGGCGAGGGCCACTGCCTCTACGCCCCGCCCACCGGCGAGGTGTACGCCTTCAAGATCACCCGCCCCGGCCGGCTGCGGCAGTACCGCCTGACCGACGCGGACCAGGACGGCCTGTTGTCCGCGACCCTCGTCCGGGAGGTCGCCGTCGGTTCTGAGGCGGAGGGCTGCGTGGCCGACGACGAGCGCGGGGACCTCTACGTCAGCGAGGAGGACGTCGCCCTCTGGCGATACGGGGCGAACCCCGGTGACGGATCCTCGCGCGTCGCGGTCGACACGGTCGGTGTCACCGGCAACCTCGTGGCGGATATCGAAGGCGTCACCATCGCCCACCCCGCCGGCGGTGATGTCCTGATCGCGTCGGCCCAGAACGTGGCGGCGCCGAAGAAGTCCTACTTCGTGGTCTACGACCTGCCCGCCGCGACCTACAGCCACTCGTTCCGCATCGTCGACGGCGGCGCCAACGCCGACGGCTGCACGCGGACCGACGGAGTGGCGGCGTATGCGGGCGACCTGGGTCCGGAGTTCCCCCAGGGCATGTTCGTCTGCCAGGACAACAACAACACCGCCCCGGGCGGCAGCGGCAACCAGGGCTTCAAGATGACGCGGCTCGAGCGTGTCCTGGCGGTACCCGGCGCCCAGTGACCGAGCCCGACCCGACCCCTCGCACCACGGCGAGCCCACGGCTCGGGCGCCGCGTCCCGCGCTCCGCTCTGCGTGCCGAACCGCTGGACGTCGGGCGGGTGCTGCTGGGAGCTGTCGTCACCCACGGTGAGGTGGCGATCCGTCTCACAGAGGTGGAAGCGTATGCGGGAGAACATGATCCGGGCTCGCATGCCTATCGCGGGCGCACACCGCGGACCGAGGTGATGTTCGGCGCGCCGGGTCACCTCTACGTCTACTTCACCTATGGGATGCACTGGTGTGCCAACGTCGTCTGCGGTCCGCAGGGGACGGCGAGCGCTGTGCTGATGCGCGCGGGTGAGGTCGTCGCCGGGCACGACCTCGTCGCGACCCGCCGCCCTGGCGCCCGGGAGCGCGACTGGGCGCGGGGACCGGCGCGACTGGCGACGGCGCTCGGCCTGGGTCGGGAGCACAACGGTCTCGACCTGTGCGCGGCCGATGCAGTGGTGCGGCTGCGCCGCGGCGCGGCGTTCACGCCGGTCGAGCCGGTGCGGTCCGGTCCCCGGGTCGGGGTGTCCGGCCCAGGGGGCGACGCGAGCGCCTACCCCTGGCGGCTGTGGCTGGACGGTGAGCCGACGGTCTCCGACTACCGCCCGGCTGCTCCGCGACGCTGAGTCGCGTTGCCTGGGTCCGACCCGTTCGTTGCTGCTCTGCGGTGTCGCCCGAACCGTCGTGTCGTTGTAGCCCGGGCAGGTCCACTTCCTTGGCATTCGGCCTGCGGGTCGCAGCCCCCGCCGGCACGCAGGACCCCTCCTCGCTCGTCCGGTCCGCCCAGAGCCGCACGGACACCGACGACTGACCCCGGTCGGTCCCGGGGGAGCGCACCGCAACAGGTAGGGCAGGCTTGGGTCCCGTGCGCCGGACCCCGGCGAGACACCGGGCGCCGGCGCCCGCCGACCGGAAGGACGCACGAGCGTGAGCAACATCCTCGACGAGCTGAAGTGGCGCGGGCTGGTGGCGCAGACCACCGACGAGACCGCGTTGCGCCGGGCCCTCGCCGACGGGCCGGTCACGGCATACTGCGGCTTCGACCCGACTGCCCCCTCGCTGCACTTCGGCAACCTGGTTCAGCTCATCGTCCTGCGCCACCTCCAGCGGGCCGGGCACCGGGTGATCTGCCTGGTCGGAGGGTCGACCGGGCTGATCGGGGATCCACGCCCCACCAGCGAGCGGGTGCTGAAGACCAAGGAGCAGACCGCCCAGTGGGTGGAGGGCATCCAGCAGCAGGTACGGCCGTTCCTGGACTTCGACGGTGACAACCCGGCGCTCATGGTCAACAACCTCGACTGGACCGCACCGATGTCGGCGCTGGACTTCCTGCGCGACGTCGGCAAGCACTTCCGCGTGAACCAGATGGTCAAGAAGGACGCCGTGGCGGCACGGCTGAACAGCGACGAGGGCATCTCCTTCACCGAGTTCAGCTACCAGCTCCTCCAGGGTCTGGACTACCTCGAGCTGTACCGCGCGCACGGGTGCACGCTGCAGACCGGCGGCAACGACCAGTGGGGCAACCTGACTGCCGGGTCCGACCTCATCCACCGCGTCGAGGGCGAGTCGGTGCACCTGCTCACCACCCCGCTGATCTCGGACTCCTCGGGTGAGAAGTTCGGCAAGAGCGCTGGCAATGCGGTCTGGCTGAACGCCGACATGACCTCGCCGTATGCCTTCTACCAGTACTGGATCAACGTCGAGGACGCGTCGGTCGCGATGCTCCTGCGGGTGTTCACCGACCGCTCCGCCGACGACGTCGCCGAGCTGGAGCGTCTGGTGGCCGACGAACCGTGGCGGAGGACCGCCCAGCGCACCCTCGCCGCTGACGTCACGACCCTGGTCCACGGCGCGGGAGCGACGGCGGCGGTCCAGGCGGCCTCCGAGGCGCTGTTCGGTAAGGGAGACCTCACTGCCCTGGACGAGCAGACCCTGGCCGACGCGACGGCCGAGCTGCCCGGGGGAGGGGTCGCCGTCGGCACGACCCTGACCGACGCACTCGTGGCCGTGGGGCTGGTCGACTCCCGCAACGCGGCACGACGAGCGATCACCGAGGGCGGGGCGTCACTGAACGGGGCGAAGGTCACCGACCCCGAGGCCACGCTGCGCGCAGGGGACTACCTCCACGGGCGGGTCGCGCTGCTCAGACGCGGCCGCAGGTCGCTGGCAGCCGCACGGTGGGTGCAGGACTGACTCGGCCGGCGGAGACCGGGGAGCGGGCGACCGGAGCCGCCCGCAGGGCGCTGACCAGCAGATTTGTGTTTCGGTGTCCACCCTGCCTACTGTTCTCTACGTCAGCCCGACAGGGAGGAACGGACACCACCGCGTGGAGCGCAAGCCCCACTCGAAGTAGGCCGGTCCCGGGGCTGATCCCCACAGAAAAGCACCGTTGCACGGTGGTACAGTGGGTGGCTCACACAGCGAGAGCGCGGCAGTCCAACAGGTCACTCGTCAGAGTGGCACGGATTTGACGCCCACCGGCGGTGAGAGTAAGTTAGAAGGGTTGCCCCGAAGGCAGGACGAAAGTCCGGTCGATGGTGCGCGTCCGATCCTTGAGAACTCAACAGCGTGTCAAAAATCGATGCCAATTACCTCGTCTCGAGGTGGCAGCAAAGGTCGACCTCTGGTCGTCCGGAGTCGTCACGTCGAACGAAAATCCTTTGGTTGACAATGATCATCTAGCAATAGCTAGTTGTTCTTGCTCAGTCAGTGAGACAACCCTTCACGGGTTTCGTTTTCTCGACCTCGGTCGAGAGCAAAACATCAATGGAGAGTTTGATCCTGGCTCAGGACGAACGCTGGCGGCGTGCTTAACACATGCAAGTCGAACGGTGACCCTCGGAGCTTGCTCTGGGGTGATCAGTGGCGAACGGGTGAGTAACACGTGAGTAACCTGCCCCAGACTCTGGAATAACCCCGGGAAACCGGAGCTAATACCGGATACGAGACGGAGCCGCATGGCTACCGTCTGGAAAGTTTTTCGGTCTGGGATGGACTCGCGGCCTATCAGCTTGTTGGTGAGGTAATGGCTCACCAAGGCGACGACGGGTAGCCGGCCTGAGAGGGCGATCGGCCACACTGGGACTGAGACACGGCCCAGACTCCTACGGGAGGCAGCAGTGGGGAATATTGCACAATGGGCGAAAGCCTGATGCAGCGACGCCGCGTGAGGGATGACGGCCTTCGGGTTGTAAACCTCTTTCAGCAGGGAAGAAGCGAAAGTGACGGTACCTGCAGAAGAAGCACCGGCTAACTACGTGCCAGCAGCCGCGGTAATACGTAGGGTGCGAGCGTTGTCCGGAATTATTGGGCGTAAAGAGCTTGTAGGCGGTTTGTCGCGTCTGCCGTGAAAATCCGGGGCTCAACTCCGGACTTGCGGTGGGTACGGGCAGACTAGAGTGTGGTAGGGGAGACTGGAATTCCTGGTGTAGCGGTGAAATGCGCAGATATCAGGAGGAACACCGATGGCGAAGGCAGGTCTCTGGGCCACTACTGACGCTGAGAAGCGAAAGCATGGGGAGCGAACAGGATTAGATACCCTGGTAGTCCATGCCGTAAACGTTGGGAACTAGGTGTGGGCCTCATTCCACGAGGTCCGTGCCGCAGCTAACGCATTAAGTTCCCCGCCTGGGGAGTACGGCCGCAAGGCTAAAACTCAAAGGAATTGACGGGGGCCCGCACAAGCGGCGGAGCATGCGGATTAATTCGATGCAACGCGAAGAACCTTACCAAGGCTTGACATACGCCGGAAACACCTAGAGATAGGTGCCCCGCAAGGTCGGTGTACAGGTGGTGCATGGTTGTCGTCAGCTCGTGTCGTGAGATGTTGGGTTAAGTCCCGCAACGAGCGCAACCCTCGTTCTATGTTGCCAGCGCGTAATGGCGGGGACTCATAGGAGACTGCCGGGGTCAACTCGGAGGAAGGTGGGGATGACGTCAAATCATCATGCCCCTTATGTCTTGGGCTTCACGCATGCTACAATGGCCGGTACAAAGGGCTGCGAAACCGCAAGGTGGAGCGAATCCCAAAAAACCGGTCTCAGTTCGGATTGGGGTCTGCAACTCGACCCCATGAAGTCGGAGTCGCTAGTAATCGCAGATCAGCAACGCTGCGGTGAATACGTTCCCGGGCCTTGTACACACCGCCCGTCAAGTCACGAAAGTCGGTAACACCCGAAGCCGGTGGCCCAACCCTTGTGGAGGGAGCCGTCGAAGGTGGGACTGGCGATTGGGACTAAGTCGTAACAAGGTAGCCGTACCGGAAGGTGCGGCTGGATCACCTCCTTTCTAAGGAGCACTGGTCGCGCAAGCGATCCAGAGCCTGGTCTGTGCGCGAATGTCGTACAGCAGGTGCTCAAGGGTGGAACATCGATTATTTGGCGCTGACATCAGTTCGTCATGCAAGTACAGGTCACCTCGGTGACTGTGGAACGCAGGCGAGGGGGTGGCAGCGCTTGACACGTTGTTGGGTCCTGAGGGATCTGGGCGCTTTTTGCCTCTCCTCAGGCCGGTATACCGGTCAGGACCCCCGTCAGTGGACGAACCCCCGTGCAGCTCATCGAGAGCCGCGGCAGGCGCCACGCACGACGGGGAGCCGCCCGTACCTTGAGAACTACACAGTGGACGCGAGCATCTTTGTGGCTCAAGTTTATAAGGGCACACGGTGGATGCCTTGGCACCAGGAACCGAAGAAGGACGTAGGAATCTGCGATAAGCCTCGGGGAGTCGATAACCAGACTATGATCCGAGGATTTCCGAATGGGGAAACCCGGCTGGAGGCAAGTCCAGTCACCCTCGCCTGAACACATAGGGCGAGTGGAGGGAACGTGGGGAAGTGAAACATCTCAGTACCCACAGGAAGAGAAAGCAACCGCGATTCCGTGAGTAGTGGCGAGCGAAAGCGGAAGAGGCTAAACCGATCATGTGTGATAGCTGTCAGGCGTTGCATGGTCGGGGTCGTGGGACTTTTCAGTTGGCTCTGACAGGCTGACATGGAGTCAAAAATTCGCGTTATAGTCGAAGGACATTGAAAGGTCCGGCACAGAGGGTGCGACCCCCGTAGACGAAATGACGCGAACTCCAGAGAAGTATCCCAAGTAGCACGGGGCCCGAGAAATCCCGTGTGAATCTGGCGGGACCACCCGCTAAGCCTAAATATTCCCTGGTGACCGATAGCGGACAAGTACCGTGAGGGAAAGGTGAAAAGTACCCCGGGAGGGGAGTGAAATAGATCCTGAAACCGTGTGCCTACAATCCGTCGGAGCCTCCTTGTGGGGTGACGGCGTGCCTTTTGAAGAATGAGCCTGCGAGTTAGTGCTCAGTGGCGAGGTTAACCCGTGTGGGGAAGCCGTAGCGAAAGCGAGTCCGAACAGGGCGAATGAGTCGCTGGGTCTAGACCCGAAGCGGAGTGATCTACCCATGGCCAGGTTGAAGCGACGGTAAGACGTCGTGGAGGACCGAACCCACTTAGGTTGAAAACTGAGGGGATGAGCTGTGGGTAGGGGTGAAAGGCCAATCAAACTCCGTGATAGCTGGTTCTCCCCGAAATGCATTTAGGTGCAGCGTCACGTGTTTCTTACCGGAGGTAGAGCTACTGGATAGCTAATGGGCCTCACCAGGTTACTGACGTTAGCCAAACTCCGAATGCCGGTAAGTGAGAGCGTGGCAGTGAGACTGCGGGGGATAAGCTCCGTAGTCGAGAGGGAAACAGCCCAGACCACCAGCTAAGGTCCCAAAGCGTGTGCTAAGTGGGAAAGGATGTGGAGTTGCACAGACAACCAGGAGGTTGGCTTAGAAGCAGCCACCCTTTAAAGAGTGCGTAATAGCTCACTGGTCAAGTGATTCTGCGCCGACAATGTAGCGGGGCTCAAGCACACCACCGAAGCTGTGGCATTGACACATTGCCCGGCCGCCTAGCGGTCCAAGCGTGTTGATGGGTAGGGGAGCGTCGTGTGGCGAGTGAAGCGGCGGTGTGAACCAGCCGTGGACGCCACACGAGTGAGAATGCAGGCATGAGTAGCGAATGACGGGCGAGAAACCCGTCCGCCGAATAACCAAGGTTTCCAGGGTCAAGCTAATCTGCCCTGGGTAAGTCGGGACCTAAGGCGAGGCCGACAGGCGTAGTCGATGGACATCCGGTTGATATTCCGGAACCGGCGAAGAACCGCCCATGACGAACCTTTTGATGCTAAGCGCCTGAAACCTCCTGACGTCTTCGGACTGACGGAGGCGGAGCGCGCGACCCTATGAAGTAGTAGTCAAGCGATGGAAGGACGCAGGAAGGTAGCCTCCGCGTGGCGATGGTAGTCCACGTCCAAGGGTGTAGGGCGAGGGAGAGTAATGTTTCCCTCATACAGCCTGAGACCTGATAGTGACCGCGAATGCGGGAAGCAGGGTGATCCTATGCTGCCTAGAAAAGTTCCTAGCGAGGTTCTAGCCGCCCGTACCCCAAACCGACTCAGGTGGTTAGGTAGAGAATACCAAGGCGATCGAGTGAATCATGGTTAAGGAATTCGGCAAAATGCCCCCGTAACTTCGGGAGAAGGGGGGCCCAGACTCTGAAGAGACTTGCTCTCTAGGGGAAAGGGCCGCAGAGACCAGGGAGAAGCGACTGTTTACTAAAAACACAGGTCCGTGCGAAGTCGCAAGACGATGTATACGGACTGACGCCTGCCCGGTGCTGGAAGGTTAAGAGGACGGGTTAGTTCTTCGGAGCGAAGCTCAGAATTTAAGCCCCAGTAAACGGCGGTGGTAACTATAACCATCCTAAGGTAGCGAAATTCCTTGTCGGGTAAGTTCCGACCTGCACGAATGGCGTAACGACTTCTCCACTGTCTCAACCATGAACTCGGCGAAATTGCACTACGAGTAAAGATGCTCGTTACGCGCAGCAGGACGGAAAGACCCCGGGACCTTTACTATAGTTTGGTATTGGTGTTCGGTACGGCTTGTGTAGGATAGGTGGGAGACTGTGAAGCATGCACGCCAGTGTGTGTGGAGTCAACGTTGAAATACCACTCTGGTCGTTCTGGATATCTAACCTCGGTCCGTAATCCGGATCAGGGACAGTGCCTGATGGGTAGTTTAACTGGGGCGGTTGCCTCCCAAAAGGTAACGGAGGCGCCCAAAGGTTCCCTCAGCCTGGTTGGCAATCAGGTTTCGAGTGTAAGTGCACAAGGGAGCTTGACTGTGAGACAGGCATGTCGAGCAGGGACGAAAGTCGGGACTAGTGATCCGGCGGTGGCTTGTGGAAGCGCCGTCGCTCAACGGATAAAAGGTACCCCGGGGATAACAGGCTGATCTTGCCCAAGAGTCCATATCGACGGCATGGTTTGGCACCTCGATGTCGGCTCGTCGCATCCTGGGGCCGGAGTAGGTCCCAAGGGTTGGGCTGTTCGCCCATTAAAGCGGTACGCGAGCTGGGTTTAGAACGTCGTGAGACAGTTCGGTCCCTATCCGCTGTGCGCGTAGGAAACTTGAGAAGGGCTATCCCTAGTACGAGAGGACCGGGATGGACGAACCTCTGGTGTGTCAGTTGTTCTGCCAAGAGCACCGCTGATTAGCTACGTTCGGAAGTGATAACCGCTGAAAGCATCTAAGCGGGAAGCACGCTTCAAGATGAGGTTTCCAAGGGGTTTACCCCGAGAGGCTCCCGGCTAGACTACCGGGTTGATAGGCCAGACGTGGAAGTGCAGTAATGCATGTAGCTGACTGGTACTAATAAGCCGACAACTTGACTACACACTTTCTAAGACTTGATCTTTCCAAGTAACTGATGTTTCGCGTCCACTGTTTAGTTCCCGAGATACGGTCGGGAACGATTGAAATCTCCATAGAGTTTCGGCTGTCATAGCGAAGGGGAAACGCCCGGCTCCATTCCGAACCCGGAAGCTAAGCCCTTCAGCGCCGATGGTACTGCACTGGTGACGGTGTGGGAGAGTAGGACGCAGCCGGACATACTTTCAAAAGCGCCCTGGCCATCTGGCCAGGGCGCTTTTGCATGTCCAGACCTCATTCATAGAATGTGGCGCAGACCCGGGCCTCGTCCCGGTCGACCAGAGAGGTGTCCCCCGTGACCAACGACAGAGGCGGCAGTGCCGGGCGCGGTGGACCGGGCGGTCGTGGCGGTCGTCCCCCCAGCGGTGGCGGGGGTGCGGGACGCGGAGGCCGACCGGATGGTCCGGCCGGCGGACGAAGTGGCGGACGAGGTGGCGGCGCTGGCGGCACGGGTGGCCGTGGCCGCGAGGAGCTCGGTGGTCGTGGCGCGGGTCGCGGTCGCGAGGAGCTCCGCGGCGAGGGTCGTCCGGCCGCTCGCGGGGATGGCCCCGGTCGTGACCGGACCGCCCGTGGTGGGGCTGACCGCGACGGCCGGCAGGCCGGTGAGCGGCTGGCACGACGGTCGCCCAGGCTCCCCGACCCGCGCATCGCCGACGGCGTCACCGGCAAGGAGCTCGATCGAGAGATCCACCAGCAGCTACGCACGCTGAGCAAGGAGAACGCCGAGGGTGTGGCGCAGCACCTGGTGATGGTGCACCTCCTGCTGGGCGAGCAGGACCTCGCCGGAGCCCAGGCGCATGCAGAGACCGCCGTGCGACGCGCGGGGCGAGTCCCCGCTGCTCGGGAGGCGTTGGGCATGGTCGCCTACCGGCAGGGTGACTGGGCCAAGGCGCTCAGCGAGTTCCGGACGGTTCGACGACTGTCGGGGTCCTCGCACCTGCTGCCGCTCATGGTCGACTGCGAGCGAGGTCTGGGCCGGTCCGGCCGGGCCCTGGAGCTGGCGACCTCGCCCGAGGCCCAGACGCTGGCCGTGCCCGAGCGGGTCGAGCTGGCGATCGTCACTTCGGGGCTCCGGCGCGACGAGGGTCAGGTCGACGCCGCGGTCGAGGCGCTGTTGATTCCCGAGCTCCGGACGCGCGCCCGCAAGCCGTGGACGGCTCGCCTGGCCTATGCCTATGCAGAGGCCGTGTTGGCCCGCGGTGACCGCGAGGTCGCCCGTGACTGGTTTGCCCGAGCAGTGGACGCCGATGACGAGCTCGAGACCGATGCGGGCGATCGGCTGGCTGAGCTCGACGGGGTGATCCTGACCGATCTCCTCGAGGGCGACGACGAAGAGCACGAGGCCGCCTCGGACGACCACCGCGACGACGCCCGGTGACCGGACTGCTCGACGCCTACGCGGGGGTCGTGTGCGATCTCGACGGCGTGGTCTACCGCGGCCCGACCCCGGTGGAGCACGCTGTCGAGTCGCTCTCTGCCGCAACGGTCCCGGTGATCTATGCCACCAACAACGCGTCGCGTCCACCGCAGGTCGTCGCCGACCACCTGCGTGAGCTGGGGCTGGACGTCACCGAGCGCGACGTCCTGACCAGCTCACAGGCGGGTGCCGACCACCTCGCCCGCGTGCTTCCGGCGGGGTCGCCCGTGCTCGCGGTCGGCGGGCCGGGCGTGGCTCTTGCGCTCACCGAGCATGGCCTGGTCGTCGTGGAACCATCTGACTTCGGGTCCGGCACGGTGCCCGTCCGCGGGGTCCTGCAGGGGTACGGTCCGTCGGTGACGGCCTCCGACCTCGCGCAGGCCGCGTACGCCGTCCAGTCGGGTGCCGTCTGGGTCGCGACCAACACCGACGCGACGCTGCCGACCCACCGCGGGACCGCTCCCGGCAACGGCATGATGGTCGCCGCCGTGAGCCGGGCGTGTGGGGTCGACCCGATCGTCGTCGGCAAGCCGGAGGCACCGTTGTACCTGGTGTGCGCACAGCGGCTGGGCCAGCCTGCGGGGTCGCTCGTCGCGGTCGGCGACCGGCTCGACACCGACATCGCCGGCGCGGTGGCCGCTGGACTGGACTCGGTCCTCGTGCTGACCGGTGTCGACACCTGGCAGACGGCCGCGCAGGCACCGCGCGCACTGCGGCCGACCTATCTGGTCACCGACCTGCGCGGTCTGCACGAGGCGTACGTCGAGCCGGTGCGCGACTCCGACGGCTGGGCGTGTGGTCCTCACCGGTGTCGGATCGAGGGCGGCACCTGGGTGGACAACGGAGCCGGATCCACGATCGAGGTCATGCGGGCCCGGGTCGCCTCGCTGCAGGAGGCCATCGACGCCGGCCTGGCCGCGGCCGCCGTGGCGGCGCTCGTCCGCTCGGAGTGACCGCACCGGCGACGGCGCAGTAGCGTGGGCACGTCGACGTGAGCTGGACCCGACCGGACCTGCGTCGGCCGACCGCACCCGAGCACGCCGACCGCACCAGAGTCCAGGGAGAGCCCATGAACCCCGCATCGTTGCGTCCCTACCTCCAGCTCGCGGCGGGGGTCGGCGAGATGACCAAGGCCAAGGCGATGGAGGCCGCCCACGCCCTGTTGTCGATCCCGGTCGTCGAGGAGGCCGGCCGGCGCGCGACGCAGGCGTCGGCGCTGGCCGATGACCTGCTCGAGTCGGCCAAGGCGAACCGGGACGGGGTGATCCGACTGGTGCGTGAGGAGGTCGAGACCGCTCTGGGTCGCGCGGAACTCGCGCGGGTCGCCGATCTCGACGCGGCCCGGGCGACGATCGCGCGGTTGACCGCCGACGTCGAGGAGCTGCGGGACACGGTGCTCGGTGGAGCGCTGCGCGGGCTGAGCGGAACCCGTCTGGTGGGCGGCCCGTCGGCCGTCACCACGACGCCCCGCTCGGCGTCGTCTCAGCGGTCGCCCCAGGCGTCAACCGTGGACCTGTCACCTGCGGCACCGCGGTCATCGACCGGCCGACCGTCGCGCGCCGCGGTGAAGCAGGCGGCCGCGAAGAGGGCCACCGCGACGAAGGGGGCCACCGCGACGAAGGGGACCACGGCGACGAAGGGGACCACGGCACAGAAGGCGCCCACAAAGAAGGCGGCCGCAAAGCAGGCCGGGGCGACGAAGCAGACCGCCGCAAAGAAGGCCGGGGCGACGAAGCAGGCCGCCGCAAAGAAGGCTGGGGCGACGAAGCAGAGCGTCGCAAAGAAGGCTACGGCGACGAAGAAGACCACCGCGACGAAGAAGACCGCCGCAAAGAAGACCGCCGCGACAAAGAAGACCGCCGCAAAAAGGATCGCCGCGAAACAGGCTTCTGCAAAGAAGGCCACCGCTCCACGGAAGACTACCGCCGCGAAGAAGTCTCCGGCCCAGAAAACCTCGACCGCACGCACGACGCCCACGGGCACGGCGGCGGCGCAGTGAGTGAGGCGAACCCGGGCCGGTCCGCCGCACCAGGTGATCCGTCGCGGGCCACCGGCGAGGATGACCCACCGGTGGCCCACCGGGCCGAGCCCGGCGAGGAGGCCGGAACCGAACCCGCGGCCGGCGGCTCCGCGGAGGCCCGCTCGTTCCTGACACCGGAGGTCCCGCAGCCCCAGGAGACCGGGGACATCGTCATCGACGCCGCGCTGGCCGACCTCGCGGGCGCGTCGGCCCAGGACCTGGATGCGCAGATCGCGGCGGGTGAGCACGTGCACCGGACGCTCCAGGCCCGGTTGGCCGACCTCGGTGGGGACTGACCCGCCACCGGCCGGAGGGGACGGACGCGGAGGGCCGGGTGGTCCGACGGGACCGGCCGACTCGGTGCGCCTGGACACGGCACTGGTCCGGCGGGGGCTGGCGCGCTCGCGCGGTCACGCCCAGGAGCTCCTGGCGGCCGGGGACGTTCGCGTCGACGGGATGACGGTGAGCCGCGCGTCTGTGCAGATCGGGCCGGAGCGCGCGCTCGCGGTCACCGCGGTCGGCCCGCAGTGGGTGGGACGCGCGGCCCACAAGCTGGTGGGAGCCTTCGCCGCCTTCGGCGCGGAGGGTTTGACCGCCCACGGCAAACGGTGTGTCGACGTGGGGGCCTCCACCGGCGGCTTCACCCAGGTCCTGTTGCACCAGGGTGCTGCCGAGGTGATCGCCCTCGACGTCGGTCACGGTCAGCTCGCCGAGAAGGTGGCCTCGGACCCGAGGGTCCGAGAGCGGTCCGGGACCACGGTGCGGGGACTCACGCCGCGTGACCTGGGCGGACCGGTGGACCTGCTGGTCGCGGACCTCAGCTTCATCTCGCTGGTGGTCGTCCTCGCTGACCTGCGCGGCCTGCTCGGCGCTGACGCCGAGGCCGTGCTTCTCGTGAAGCCCCAGTTCGAGGTCGGGCGCACCCGGTTGGGCAAGGGCGGCATCGTGCGGTCGCCCTCGGACCGCGCCGGGGCGCTGCTCGGTGTCGTCGAGGCCGCGGTCGAGCTCGGACTGCACGTGCGGGGGCTCGCAGCGAGCCCGATCGAGGGCAGCACCGGCAACGCCGAGTACCTCCTGTGGCTGGGCACCCGTCCGGAGGGAGCCCTGGGATGGGAGGCTGTAGCCGTGCGCGCCCGTCAGATGACCGAGCAGCCCGGGGAGGGCCGGTGACCGGCGCCCGCCAGGTCCTGCTGCTGGCCCACCCCCAGCGCAAGGAGGCCCACGACCTCGCCACCGGGGTCGTGCAGCGCCTCACGCGCGCGGGCATCTCGGTCCGGATGCTCGCCGACGAGGCCAGTGCGATGAGCCTGGGGGAGGACCCTGCGGTCGTGGTGACCGGGCCGGAGGACGCGGCCCGCGGTTGCGAGCTGGTCTGCGTCCTCGGCGGCGACGGAACGATCCTGCGTGGCGCGGAGCTCGCGCGCGGGACCGAGGTGCCCCTGCTGGGGGTCAACCTCGGACACGTGGGGTTCCTGGCCGAGGCCGAGCGCGAGGACCTCGAGGCCACCGTCGAGCACATCGTGGCCCGCAAGTACACGGTCGAGGAGCGGATGACTTTGGACGTCACCGCCCGCGTCGACCACACCGAGGTCTGCCGCACCTGGGCGCTGAACGAGGCCACCGTCGAGAAGGCGTCGCGGGAACGGGTCCTGGAGGTGACCCTGGAGATCGACGGTCGACCGCTCTCGACCTGGGGGTGCGACGGGGTCGTCGTCGCGACACCCACCGGCTCGACGGCCTATGCGTTCTCCGCCGGTGGCCCGGTCGTCTGGCCCGACGTCGAGGCGATGCTCATCGTGCCGTTGGCGGCCCATGCCTTGTTCGCCCGGCCGATCCTGGTCGGTCCGACCTCGCACATCGCGGTCGAGGTCCTCGCCGGGACGGCAGGCTCGGGGGTCCTGTGGTGCGACGGGCGTCGCGCCGTCGACCTCCCACCGGGCGCGCGGATCGAGATGGTCCGCTCGGACATCCCGGTACGCCTGGCGCGGTTGACCTCGTTGCCGTTCACCGACCGGCTGGTCGCCAAGTTCGACCTCTCGGTCGAGGGGTGGCGCGGACGTCGAGACATCGGACCCCCCTCGCCCTGACGACAGCATCGGCGCGCCCCTGGAGGACGCCGAGTCCATCGGCGGCATGTGACAGGCTGGCGTCGTGCTCCAGGAACTGCGGATCAGCGGGCTGGGCGTGATCGACGACGCGCTGCTCGAGCTCCACCCCGGGCTCAACGTGCTCACCGGTGAGACCGGTGCCGGCAAGACGATGGTGGTGTCCGGCCTCGGTCTGCTGCTGGGTGCTCGGGCGGACACCAGCCTCGTGCGCGCCGGTGCCGACGCGGCCACCGTCGAAGGCATCGTGGCGATCGCCGTCGACCATCCCGCGGCGCTGCGCGCGGCCGAGGCGGGTGCCGAGGTCGAGGACGGCCTGGTGCTCGTGCGTCGGGTGTCGGCCGAGGGGCGGTCGCGGGCTCACGTGGGCGGTCGCAGCGCACCGGTCAGTGTGCTGGCCGAGCTGGGCGAGCTGCTGGTCGCTGTCCACGGCCAGGCCGACCAGTGGAGGCTCCGCCACGCCGACCAGCACCGAGAGCTGCTCGACCGGTTCGGCGGACCGGCCGTGGCTGCCCGGCTCGACGCCTACCGGACCTTGTTCGACGAGCACCGCGAGGTCACGTCCGAGCTGGTGCGGCTGGTCGAGGCCGCGCGCGACCGCGCCCAGCAGATCGAGACCCTTCAGCTGGGTCTGCAGCAGATCGAGCAGGCCGACCCCCGCCCCGGCGAGGACGTCGACCTCGCCGCCGAGGACGAGCGTCTCGGACACGCCGAGACCCTGCGCGAGGGAGCGCGTGCCGCTCGTGACGCGCTCGTCGGCGCCGAGGACGAGACCTACTCCGCCGCGCCGGGGGCCACCGTGCTCGGGTTGGTCGCCCAGGCCCGTGCTGTCCTCGCCGCCGGGACGGCCCACGACCAGGGCCTCACCGTGCTGGACCAGCGGGTGGCCGAGATCGGGTACCTCGCAGGTGACCTGGCGATCGACCTCGGCGGCTATCTCGCCGACCTCGACGCCGACCCAGCCCGACTGGCGTGGGTGCAGCAGCGGCGGTCCGATCTCGCTGCCCTGTCGCGCAAGTACGGCGAGACCACTGCGGACGTGCTGCAGTGGGCCAAGGACGCCGCCGCACGCCTGGACCAGCTGATGAGGGCCGACGACGCCGTCGAGGTGCTGAGTGCCCGTGCGGCCGTCCTCGCCGACCAGCTCCGGACAGCAGCCGACGAGCTCAGCCGCGTGCGCCGGCAGTCGGCCACCGAGCTCGGGACGCGGGTGACCGCCGAGCTCGGTCACCTGGCGATGGGCCAGGCCGCCGTCGGAGTCGAGGTGACCCGGCGTCGCGGTGACGACGCAGAGGCGTGGGGCCGTGGCGGTGCCGATGACGTCGAGATCCAGCTCGCGGCGAACCCCGGTGCGGCCGCGCGCAGCGTGACCCGAGCGGCCAGTGGCGGCGAGCTGTCGCGGGTGATGCTGGCGATCGAGGTCGTGAGCGCAGCCGCATCGGCGGGAGAGGTGCCGACCTTCGTGTTCGACGAGGTGGACGCCGGCGTCGGCGGCCGCGCTGCCCTGGACATCGGTGCCCGGCTGGCCGCGCTCGCCGAGCACGCCCAGGTCGTGGTGGTGACCCACCTGGCGCAGGTCGCGGCCTTCGCCGACCGGCACCTCGTGGTCAGCAAGGCCAGCGACGGCCACGTCACGGCCAGCGGGGTGCACCTGCTGGACGACGAGGAACGCCTCGGCGAGCTCTCCCGCATGATGGCCGGGGTCGACTCCGCCACCGCTCAGACCCACGCGAGCGAGCTCCTGGCGGAGGCCCGGGCCCGGCGGGACGGCCACCGCCGCGCGCTGACGTCGCCCGGTGAGGGTGCCGGGTGGTGCGACACCACCACCAAGGACCGGCGGCGCGCGTAGCGCCGCGGCGCCCCGACGCAGCCGCGCCCCTCGTCCACCCCAGCGTGCGGGCTGACCCCTGGTGAGTCACCGCGGCGCCCTTGACGGCCGCGGCGACGGTCCTCCCGCGAGTGGTGGCGCGCTGGTGACACGGACCTGGCGCGGTGGTGACGCGGGCGTGGTGCGGTGGTGAAGCGGACGTGGAGCGGCTCCCGGCGCACGGCCTGACGTCTGGCACGATGGGGTCACCATGCCCCTCCGCCTGCACCGCTCATCGCCGCGCGACCCGGGTCGTCCGGGCGTGTCCGGCTCGGCTCGGGTGGACAAGCGGACCAAGGACCTCACCAAACGACTGCGGCCCGGTGAGATCGCCGTGATCGACCACATCGACATCGACAAGGTCAGCGCCGAGGCCCTGCGTGGCTGTCAGCCCGCCGCGATCGTGAACGCCTCTCCCTCGATCTCCGGCCGATATCCCAACCTCGGTCCGGAGATCCTGATCCACGCGGGGATACCCCTGATCGACAACGTCGGTCCGGACGTGATGACCGCGATCCGCGAGGGTCAGGACGTGTGGATCGAGGGCGGCGAGGTCCGGCTCGGCGAGCGGGTCGTGGCCTCCGGGACCGCCCTCGACGAGGACAGCGTCCAGAGCGCCATGACCGAGGCCCGGGCCGGGTTGGCGGTCCAGCTCGAGGCGTTCGCCGCGAACACCATGGACTACCTGCGCCGCGAGCGTGACCTGCTGTTCGACGGTGTGGGCGTCCCGGACATCGTCACCGACCTGCATGGCCGCCACGCGCTGATCGTCGTGCGTGGCTACCACTACAAGGAGGACCTGCAGACCCTCCGCCCCTACATCCGTGAGTTTCGACCCATCCTCATCGGCGTCGACGGGGGTGCGGACGCGCTCATCGAAGAAGGTCACCGCCCCCACCTGATCGTCGGCGACATGGACTCGGTGTCCGACCGCGCCCTCACCTGTGGCGCGGAGATCGTGGTCCACGCCTATCGCAACGGCAAGGCACCCGGGCTGGAGCGCGTCCAGGCCCTCGGCGTCGAGCCCGTGGTGTTCCCGGCAACCGGCACCAGCGAGGACGTGGCCATGCTCCTCGCCGACGACAAGGACGCCGAGATCATCGTCGCCGTCGGCACGCACGCGACCCTGATCGAGTTCCTGGACAAGGGACGCTCGGGCATGGCGAGCACCTTCCTCACCCGTCTGCGGGTCGGGGGGAAGCTGGTGGACGCCAAGGGCGTGAGCCGCCTGTACCGCGCCCGTATCTCCCTCGGCTGGCTCATGCTGATGCTTGTGGTCGGGTTGTTCGCGCTCATCGTCGCGCTGGCGTCGACCGCTGGCGGTCGCGTCCTCCTGGAGGTCCTCGGGGCTCGCTGGGACGACCTGAGGTCCTTCGTCGTTGGGGTGTTCACGTGATCGACTTCCGGTACCACCTGGTCTCCATCGTGTCGATCTTCTTCGCGCTCGCCGTGGGGATCGTGCTCGGGGCCGGACCGCTCAAGGAGCAGGTCGGTGCCACGCTCACCGAACAGGTCCGCCAGCTGCGCGACGACAAGACGGCGCTGCGGGCCCAGCTCGACCAGGCCAACGCCGACAGCAAGGCGCAGAGCCAGTACATCCAGGAGGCCGCCCCGGCGGTACTCGCCACCCGGCTGTCCGGGCGGCTGGTCGCCGTCGTCGTGGCCCCCGGCGCCGATGGCGACGTCGTCAGCGGGATGCGCACGGCCCTGGAGCAGGCGGGCGCCACCGTGACCACCACCGCGACCCTGCAGGGCAGCTGGCTGGACACGTCCTCAGAGCAGGACCGGACCGAGCTCGGCCAGACGTTGGCGCCGTCGCTCGGCATCGAGACATCGCCCGCGCCTGCCCTGCCACTGGTCGACCTGGTGCTCGCGCGGTCGCTGGCCAGCGCCGCGGGCACTCGGAACCCCGGGGCCGAAGCCGCGCTGACCGCACTGGACGACGCCGGCCTCCTCAGCGTCCAGGACCCCGCCGCCGGACCGGCCACGGGCGTCGTCGTCGTGTCGGGTCCGATCGCCGGCGACACCGCGCAGGACCGCTCGCGCCGCGCGTCGGTGATCACCGACCTCGCCGCGGCGCTCGACGCGTCCGCCGGTGGCACGGTCGTGGTGGGGTGGCCGGGCGACGCTGCCGCCGCGCAGGTGACCGCCGTGAGCACGATCCGTGACGACTCCGACCTGTCCCGAGCGGTCTCGACCGTCGACAACGGTGACCAGCCGCTCGGCCTCCTGAGCGCGGCCCTGGCCCTGGCCGAGCAGTACTCCGGCCGCTCGGGAAGCTATGGCTTCGGCGAGGGAGCCAACAGCGTGTACCCACCGCTGCCGAGCGCAGGCTGAGCGGGATGGAGGCTGGTCGACCCGGTGACGGGGCAGCGCTGGTCGGCGGGGTGGTCGCGGGCGTCGTCGCGGCGTGGTCGTTGCGCGCCCTGCGGGCGGCGCAGCCGGGCGGTGCGCATCGGTGGGACCGGACCAACCACGCCGGTCGCGTCGTCTCGCTGCTGGAGGGGCCGGCCTATGTGCTCGGCGCGAGTGCCGGGGCGCTCGTCGCTGGGCCGTCGGCCGCGCTGGCCCCCGTGGTGGCGGCCGCCGGAGCGGGGGGCCTGGGGTTGTATGACGACCTCGCCGGTGACAGCAGCAGCAAGGGTCTGGCAGGACACCTCGGGGCGCTCGCACACGGCGAGCTCACCACCGGCGCCGTCAAGATCCTCGGGCTCGGCCTGACCGGACTGGGCGCGGCGGCGTGGGTCGACCGGGACGGGTGGTCAGGGGAGCACCGGGGAACGCGGTCAGCTGGAAGCGTGCGTGCCTCTGCGGCGCGAACCAGCGGCGTGCCCACCTCCACGACCACCAGCAGGACCACCCAGGTGACCACCCTGGTGTCGACGGTGGTCGGGGCCGGCGTGGTCGCCGGGTCGGCCAACCTGCTCAACCTGCTCGACCTGCGGCCCGGCCGGGCGTTGAAGACGACCCTGCTGGCGGCGACCGTGCTCGCCGCCGCACCACACTCTCGTGGCGCCGCCCTGACCGCAGGTGGAGCCGCGGTCACACTGCTGCGGCCCGACCTCGCGGGACAGACCATGCTGGGCGACACCGGCGCCAACAGCGCCGGGGCGCTGCTGGGCACCGCGATGGTCCAGCAGAGCGGGCTGCGGGGTCGGCTGGCCGCGCTCGCCGTGCTCGCCGGACTGACCCTGGCATCGGAGAAGGTCAGCTTCACCCGCGTCATCGAGTCCACCCCCGGTCTGCGCGAGCTCGATGCCTGGGGGCGCCGATGACCGCGACGCCCGGTGACGGCGAGCGCGACCGCGAGCGCCCCGAGGCGCCCGACGTCGGCCGCGACCGGCAGTCCGGTCCAGGTCACGGCGGGTCGGTGGGGGAGGCGCCGGAGGTGACTGCAGAGATGACTCCAGAGACGACTGCAGAGACGACTGCAGAGACGACTGCAGAGATGACCCGCGAGGTGGTGCCGGAGATGGTGCCGGGCGCCGAACCCGCCGGGACCAGCCTGGCGGGCACACCCGAGTCGGCGGGGCCGTCGCTGGGCGGGTCGATCCTGGCCGCGGCGGGCCTGATCGCCGTGGTCACCCTCGCCTCGCGGGCGGCCGGGTTCGCGCGGACCCTGGTGTTCTCGCACAGCGTCGGGGCGACCGAGGTCGGGCAGATCTACCAGACCGTGAACACCCTGCCGAACGTGGTGTTCGAGGTGGCCGCGGGCGGCGTGCTCGCTGCCGTGGCTGTGCCGGTCATCGCAGGACGGATCGGTGCGCGGGACCGCAACGGTGCGGACCAGGCGGCCTCGGCCCTGCTGACCTGGTCGCTGACCATCCTCCTCCCGCTCACCCTGCTGCTGGTGCTCGCCGCCCCCGCGCTCTCCCGCCTGCTGCTGCGCGAGCCGGGCGGCAGCCCCGGCGCCGACCTCGGCCAGGGCATGCTGCTGGTCTTCGCCCCCCAGGTCGCGCTGTACGGCATCGGCATCGTGCTCATCGGGGTCCTGCAGGCTCACCGTCGCTTCCTCGCCGCGGCCCTGGCCCCGCTGCTGTCGAGCCTGGTCGTGATCGGCGCCTACCTGCTGTTCCCGGTGCTGGCCGACGGCGCGACGACCGCCGACGCGGTCCCCGACCAGGCGGTGGCCGTCCTCGCGTGGGGGACGACGCTGGGCGTCGTGGTGCTCAGCCTTCCGCTGCTGGTCCCTGCGCTGCGCACCGGCGTCCGGTTGCGCCCGACCTGGAGCTTTCCCGCGGGGACGTCCGGCCGGGCGGCCGCGCTCGCCGGCGCCGGTCTGCTCGCCCTGGTCACCCAGCAGCTGGCCGTGCTGGTCACGATCTGGCTGGCCAACGGCACCAGCGGGATCGGCACCATCAACGTCTACACCTACCTCCAGGCGATCTACCTGCTGCCCTACGCCGTCCTGGCTGTCCCGATCGCGACCTCGGCCTTCCCCGCCCTCGCCCAGGCGGAGGGGTCAGGAACCACCCGCTCGGACACGCTGGCCTGGTCACTGCGCGGGATCCTGCTGCTCAGCGGTGGCGCCACCGCCGTACTGATCGCGGTCGCCCGCCCGGTCGGGGTGTTCTTCGTCCGGCTCGACGCGGCATCCGGGCAGACGGCCGGCTCCGAGGCGCTCGCCGCCATACCCGCCGCGTTGTACGCGTTCGCGCCCGGTGCCGTCGGCTTCGCCGCCACCGCACTGCTCACCCGCGCCCTGTACGTCCGGGGTCGTGCCTCGCTCGCGGGTGCCGCGATGGCGGCCGGCTGGGCGGTGGCCGGGCTGGGGCCACTGCTGCTCGTGGGCGACGGCGGCGCGCCGGGCACGACGTTGCGCGTCATCGGGATCTGCTCCACGGTCGGGATGACCCTGGCCGCCGTGCTCCTGGCCGTGCTGGTGCGGCGTGCGTGGGGCGCCGAGGCGCTGGCGGGCTCGGGCCGCACGGTCAGCGCCCTGGTGGTCGCCATCGTCGTCGCGGTGTTCGCCGGTGACCTGGTCGCCTACACGACCCGACCCGAGGGCCTGGTCGCGGCCGTCGGCTCCTCCGTGGTCACGGCCATCGCGACCGTCGCGGTGTACCTTGCGGCGATGTACGTCGCGGACCGGGCGAGCATGGGGGCCATCGTCGCGCGTGGACGATCCCGACGGGGGCGATGACCGTGCGCGTGGTCATGCTTGTGGGACGCAGCACCGGCGGCATCGGGACCCACGCCGTCGACCTGACCCGGCACCTGGGTGACCTCGGAGTCGAGGTGTCGTTCGTGACCGACGCGTTGACCGCCGAGCGGTTCTCGCTCGCCGACGCGCGTCGGTGGTGGCCCTCGAGAGATGTCGGGGTGCGGGGGACCGTGCGGAACCTGCTGCGGCTGCGGCGCCTGCTCGCCCGCAGCGATGTCGTCCACGCCCACGGCCACCAGGCGGGCATGGTCGCCACGCTCGCCCTCCTCGGTCTGGGCCGACCCCGACTGGTGGTCAGCCAGCACAACGCGGTGCTCGCCACCGCGGCCGCGGCTCGATGGGGCGCGCTGGCCGGGCGGGTGGTGGCGCGCCGCGCTGCGCTGGTCACCGGGGCCAGCAGCGACCTGGTCGAGGACGCGCGGCGCTCGGGCGCCCGTCACGCCGCGCTCGCCGAGGTCCCCTCACCGCGCGTACCCGGTCTGCTGGCGCAACCCACCCTGGACCGGGACGAGCGACGGGCCGAGGCGACCCGCCTGCTGGCCGAGCACGGGGTCGAGCCCACCGGTCCCCTGGTCCTGGACATCTCCCGGATCGCCCCGCAGAAGAACCTCAGGACGGTGGTCCAGGCCGCCGGCGAGGCGACGCGCGCCGGCGTCGCTGCGACCTGGGTGGTGCTCGGCGACGGTGACCTGCCGCTGCTCGACCGCCTGCTCGAGATGGTGCAGGACACGGCGGCACCGGTCCACTTCCTGGGGCGGATCGGTGACCCGGAGCCCTGGCTGCGGGCCGCCGAGGTCTTCGTGCTGCCCTCGCAGTGGGAGGCGCGAGCCCTGGTCGTGCAGGAGGCCATGGCGGCCGGCGCCCCCGTCGTCGCGAGCGACGCCGGAGGGCTCACCGACCTCGTCGGGGGCGTGGGGGACCTGGTCCCGGTCGGTGACGCAGAGGCCCTGGCGGCGGCGGTGGGTGCGCTCCTGGGTGACCCGGTGCGCCGTGACGCGGTCTCACTCGGTGGTCGCGAGCGCGCCAGCAGGTGGGAGGACCCGGTCTCCTCGGCGCGCCGGTGGCGAGACGTGTACGAGGGTCTGGCCGGGATGAAGTACAGTCGAAATCCGTGGTGATGCAGACAAAACACATCTTCGTGACCGGTGGCGTGGCCTCCTCTCTCGGCAAGGGGCTGACCGCCTCGAGCCTCGGACATCTGCTGAGGGCCCGCGGTCTGCGGGTCACGATGCAGAAGCTCGACCCCTATCTCAACGTCGACCCCGGGACGATGAACCCGTTCCAGCACGGTGAGGTCTTCGTGACCGACGACGGGGCCGAGACCGACCTCGACATCGGGCACTACGAGCGCTTCCTGGACTCCAGCCTGCTCGGCACGGCCAACGTGACGACCGGTCAGATCTACAACCGGGTGATCGCCCGTGAGCGTCGCGGTGAGTACCTCGGGGACACCGTGCAGGTGATCCCGCACATCACCAACGAGATCAAGGAACGGATGCGGGCCCAGGCGGCCGGGAGCCCCGGTGTGGGCGCCGACCCCCCGGACATCATCATCACCGAGATCGGTGGCACCGTCGGTGACATCGAGTCGCTGCCGTTCCTCGAGGCGGCGCGTCAGGTCCGCCACGACGTCGGTCGGGACAACGTGTTCTTCCTGCACGTGTCGCTCGTGCCGTACCTCGCTCCCAGTGGCGAGCTCAAGACCAAGCCGACCCAGCACTCGGTGGCCGCGCTCCGGCAGGTCGGCATCCAGCCCGACGGCCTGGTGCTGCGGGCCGACCGCGAGATCCCCGAGCAGATCAAGCGCAAGATCTCGCTGATGTGCGACGTCGAGACCGAGGCCTGCGCCGCCGCGGTCGACGCCCCGTCCATCTACGACATCCCCAAGGTGCTGCACTCCGAGGGCCTGGACGCCTTCGTCATCCGGCGGTTGGGCCTGAACTTCCGCGACGTCGACTGGACCAACTGGGACGAGCTGCTCCGCCGCGTGCACAACCCCGAGCACCACGTCGAGATCGCGTTGGTGGGCAAGTACATCGACCTGCCCGACGCATACCTGTCGGTCACCGAGGCGATGCGCGCAGGTGGCTTCCACCACGACGCCAAGGTGACCATCCGCTGGGTCGCCAGCGACGACTGCCAGACCGAGGCCGGTGCCCAGAAGGCGCTGGGTGGGGTCGATGCGGTCCTCGTGCCGGGCGGCTTCGGGATCCGCGGCATCGAGGGCAAGCTCGGAGCGCTGCGATGGGCCCGCGAGCGGCAGGTGCCGACGCTCGGGATCTGTCTGGGCCTGCAGTGCATGGTCATCGAGTACGCCCGCCAGGTCGCCGGTATCGAGGGTGCCTCCTCGACCGAGTTCGACCCGGACACACCCGCGCCCGTGATCGCGACCATGGAGGAGCAGAAGGCCTTTGTCGAGGGCGCCGGCGACCTCGGTGGAACCATGCGGCTCGGGCTGAATCCTGCTGTGCTGCAAGAAGGTTCGGTGGTAGCGGCGACCTATGGCACCTTGGCCGTGCAGGAACGCCACCGTCACCGCTATGAGGTCAACAACGGATACCGGGAGAAGCTCGAGGAGGCTGGTCTGCGGTTCTCGGGGACCTCTCCGGACGGCCAGCTCGTCGAGTTCGTCGAGCTGCCGGTTGAGGTGCACCCGTACTACGTCGCGACGCAGGCCCACCCGGAGTTCCTCTCCCGACCGCACCGCGCGCACCCGTTGTTCGCCGGTCTCGTCGAGGCTGCCCTCGCCCGCCAGCGCTCACTGCGGCTGGTGGAGGTCGAGCGCCCGCGGGTGTCGGCCGAGGCGTCGGTCTGACCTGCCGGTGAGCATCCCCGACTGGCTGGCCGACGAGGTCGACCCGCGCCCGGTCACCGGAGCGGAGCGGACCCACCACGGGATCATCTGGGACATCCAGGTCGACACGGTGGACCTGGGGGAGGCCGGCACCGTCCGCCGCGAGTATGTCCGGCACACCGGTGCCGTCGCGGTGGTGGCCCTGGACGACCGCGACCGCGTCGTCCTGATCCAGCAGTACCGGCACCCGGTCGGCGCACGGCTGTGGGAGATCCCGGCCGGGCTGCTCGACGTCGTCGGCGAGCCACCGCTGCGCACGGCCGAGCGCGAGCTGGGGGAGGAAGTCGACCTCCGTGCGGACACCTGGCACACCCTGTCGGGGTACTACTCCTCACCGGGCGGGAACAGCGAGGCGCTGCGCATCTTCCTCGCCCGTGGCCTGACCGCGGTGCCGGAGGCCGAGCGCCACGACCGACAGCACGAGGAGCTCGGGATGCCGACGCGCTGGGTCTCGCTGGACGACGCCCATGCCGCCGTCCTTGCCGGCCGGCTCACCAGCCCGGCGGCGGTGGTCGGGATCCTGACCGCCCACGCGTCGCGCGCCGCCGGCTGGGAGACGCTGCGCCCGGCCGACACTCCGTGGCCGGAGCACCCGGCCTACCGCGGCTGACCGACGGCGTGCTGGGCAACCTCGCTCCGGCACGGCGGCGCCTCGTCCTGGCGCTGCTGGCCTTGGTCGGGGTCGTTGTCGGGGTCGGGGTGCTCCTCACCGTGGCGGCCGTCCTCCGGTCGGCCGGGGTGCTCGGGAGCCCCGCGGAGGTCGCCGACCCGTCGCGACCGGGACCGGTACTGCTGGTCCCTGGGTACGGCGGGTCCGAGGGCGGTCTGCGGGTGCTCGCGTCGGCCCTGCGTGAGCAGGGGCGGGACGTGACCGTGGTGCGGCTCCCTGACCGGGCCCGGGGCGACCTGGGCGACCAGGCCGATGCCCTCGGTGACGCGGTCGACACCGCACTGGACCGCACCGGTCAGACCTCGGTGGACCTCGTCGGGTACTCGGCCGGGGGCGTCGTCGCCCGGCTGTGGGTCACCCGCGAGGGGCCGGCCCGGGTACGCCGGCTAGTCACGCTGGCCTCGCCGCACCACGGCACCCAGCTCGCGGCCATCGGCACCCTGTTCTCCGGGGCCTGCCCCACCGCCTGCCAACAGCTGGTGACGGACAGCCCGGTGCTGGACCAGCTGGCCGCCGAGGGGCTGCCGGTCGGGCCGGGATACCTCTCGCTCTGGACGACCGCCGACGACGTGGTCGTCCCACCGACCTCCGCGGTGCTGGAGGGCGTGGCCAGCCCGTCGGTGCAGAGCGTGTGCGCAGGTGACCCGGTGCGCCACAGCGGGTTCCCCTCGGACCCGGTGGTGGTCGCGATGGTGGGTGAGGCGCTCGGTGTCGGGCCGGTCCCGAGCTGGACCACCGCCGACTGCGAGCGGCTCAGCTCGTGACGTCCTTGGTCGCGAAGTTGGCCCATGCTGCGCCGAGCAGCACCACGACGTAGATCGCCTGGAGACCAACCCCTCGCTCGATCCCACTGAGCAGCAACGGATCTCGATAAAGATCCACGAAAGACAGCCAGTATCGGGTGGGGAGGTAGGGCTGCAACGGGCGCGCTGCATCGATGGTGAGCAGCAGCGAGGAGCCGATGAGGAAGGCCATCGCTCCGAGGCTGGCGGTCTGGGGCGAGTCGGTGAGCGTCGACAGGAACATCGCCATCGCCGCGACACCGAGCATCGAGAAGGTGATGTAGGCGATGGCGACGGCGGTGCGCCACACGATCTGGCCGGGGGACAGCAGCGTGCCCGAGACGCTCACCATGGCCTGGCTCAGCGGTGCGTTGCCCAGGGTCAACCGGCCCACGACGAACCCGATCGCGGCCACCGTCACCACCGAGACGAGGACGAACGCGCTGACGGCTGCCAGCTTGCTCACCAGCAGCCGGGTCCGGCTGACCGGGCGCACCAGCAGGTAGCGCAAGGTGCCCGCCTGCGCCTCCCCGGCCACCGCCTCGCCGGCGACCACCGACACGGACACCGGCAGGAACAGGGGGAGCACGATGGCCAGTGCCGCGATCGCGAACAGCGAGCCGTTGGCCGTGACCGCCGAGAGGAAGGCCGGACCCTGGCCGGGGCGGGGGGCGATCCCGGTGACGGCCAGCAGGACCGCGACGATGGTCGGCAGCAGGTTGAGCAGGGCGATCGCGCCCCAGGTGCGGCGTCGGCCGAACAGCTTGGCGAGCTCGACCCGGATCATCGGGCGACCTCCCCGGCCTGGCGGGCGGAGGTCCGCTCGGCGATGACGTCCTCGAGCGAGCGTCGCTCGGGGCCGAGCTCACGGATACCGATACCGCCGCGGACCAGGAGGTCGGCGGTGGCCGGTGCGTCCATCCCGCGAACGAACAGGGTGCCGCCGTCGCGCGCGTCGACCTGGACCCCGAGGACGGCCACGGCCGCACCGACGTCGGTGGGGGTCACCGCGATCCGCCCGGTGGGGGCCCGCAGGGACGCGACGCTCTCCTGGAGCACCAGGCGACCCCGGTCGAGCAGACCGATCCGTGAGCAGAGCTGCTCCACCTCGGCCAGCAGGTGGCTGGACAGGAACACGGTGGTGCCCTCGGCATTGAGCACGCGCAGCAGGTCCCGGATCTCGCGGATGCCCTGGGGGTCGAGGCCGTTGGTGGGCTCGTCGAGGACGAGCAGCTCGGGCCGTCGCAGCAGCGCGCCCGCCAGGCCCAGCCGCTGGCGCATGCCGAGCGAGTATGCCCGCACCGGCCGGGGGCCGACCGCACCGAGACCGACGAGCTCGAGCGCGTCGGCGACTCGGGTGCGCCGGGCCCGCCGTCCCGGGGACACCGCGCCCACCGGCCCTGCGGGCAGCCGCGCGCTCGCGTCGAACAGGGACAGGTTGCGCGCGCCGGACAGGTGGCCGTAGGCCGCCGGTCCCTCGACGAGTGCCCCGACGCGGGGCAGGATCGTGGCCGCCTCCCGCGGCATCGGTCGCCCCAGCAGCTCGATCGTGCCCGCGGTCGGCAGCACCAGACCCAGCAGGCAGCGCACCGTGGTGGTCTTGCCCGAGCCGTTGGCGCCCAGGAACCCATAGATCTCGCCGGCTCCGACGCTGAGGTCCACGTGGTCGACTGCCGTGAGGTCGCCGAACTTCTTGACCAGTCCGAGCGTGGAGATCACGGCGCCCTCGGTCATGGCCCGGCTCGCTGGAGATCGGCCGCCACCCGGGCCAGCCCGCCGGAGGTCAGCGTGCCCGTCACCAGCCACGACTGCCCCGCGGTGACCTCGGAGTAGGTCAGCAGCAGGCCCACCGGCCCGACCGACGCGACCAGACCCTGGGGCAGCTGGACCACCCCGGCCGCGACCTGGAGCTGCGAGCGCAGCGACCCGGCGGTCCGCGGCGGCAGCGGAGCCACCGAGAACTGGGTGACCCCCCGGCCGTACAGCCCGACGCCACCGGCCCCGGGCAGCGGCGGCTGACGGTCGTACCCCGCGAGCGAGCCCGGCGGCTCCACCCGGGAGAACCGCCCGATCGCGCCGACCAGGTCGAGGCGCTCGCGCCCCCGGACCCGCGCCCCCGGTGGGGGTGCGAAGGCGGTCTCGGCCGCGCTCGGGGTGGTCGGGTTGAAGTCCAGGAAGGTGGTGGTGAGGGCTGCCCGCCTCGCTCCGGCCGAGTACAGCTCGACGGTGACCGGGATGCCCGAGGCCCGGTCCGCCCAGACGTCGATCGCCGTGATGCTGCTGTCGGGGTCGTCGGGGGTGACCCGGATGCCGTCGGCGGCCCGCCCGGCCACCCGGCGCGACGGGAGCGTCCTCGCACGCTTCGGTGACGCCTCGGACAGCACTCGTGCGGCCAGCTGGGGCGCGATGGCGTCTCCCGCCCTCGGCAGGCGGACGGCACCGTCGGGTTCGGGCCGGAGGCGGGTCGCCCGGTCGTCCTCGAAGTCCCAGAGCCACGAGCCGTCCGGACCGCTCCGCTGGCTCTGCTCGCCGACCGGCGTGATGGTGTCCACCCGCCAGTCCCGAGCGCCGCGCCACCACACCCGCAGCTGGGTGCGTCCCCCGAGCAGCTCGGTGACGGAGTCGAACTGGTCGGAGACGGGGAGCGCGAGATATCCGGTGGACTCCGCGTACCCCTCGTACGGTCGGTCGCGCGCGGCCTGCATCCGAGCCAGCAGCGTGGCGGCGTCCTCGGTCCGCCCCGGGACCGGGAGTGCGCCGAGCAGCACCGGCACCGAGGCGGTGACGACGGTGGCGCCGGCCACCACCCACCAACGCCATGTCCGGGTCATCACTGAACGGTAACGTCGCGGGTGCCCCCATGGTTCACGCCTGCGCGTCGCGCCTGCACGTCACGCCTGCACGTCACGGCGATACGGTGCGGGCGTGGCGGGACTCGGGCACGACGGTCCGGCGGGCAGCCAGGCCGGGTGCCCGTGTGGGTCGGGCGCGGAGTACGGCCGCTGCTGCGGTCCTCTCGTCGAGGGCAGCGTCCTCGCCGACACTGCGGAACGGTTGATGCGCTCGCGGTACACCGCGTTCGCGGTGGGCGACCCGGCCCACCTGTTCCGCACCTGGCATCCCCGGTCGCGGCCCGCTGAGGTCGACCTGCCACCAGCGGTGACCTGGACGGGACTGGAGGTCCTCGACGTGGTCGACGGCGGCGTCGGTGACCAGGTCGGCGTGGTGGAGTTCAGGGCGAGCTGGACCGGTGCCGGACCGCCCACCCAGCGCGGCGCCCTGCACGAGCGCAGCCGCTTTGCCCGCCGGGCCGGTCGATGGCTGTACCTCGACGGTCAGGCGCTGCCCTGAGCCCGTGACCAGGTGCCGGCAGGTCAGCGGCTGGCGGCCCAGATGTCGCGGACCGTCACGGCGCTCAGCTCGCTGGTGAACACGGCGGCGTCGTCGACCGTGGCCTTGACATAGGGGGACGACGGCGGCGTGGGCCAGCCGGTGAGGTCGTCGTACCCGACCCGCCACCACCCCTTGGAGCCCTCCGCACTGGTCGTCGTGGAGTCCGTGGCCTCGAGCTCGCCGTCCAGGTAGAGCTTCATCCCCCCCGTCGAGAGCGATGCCGTGGCGAGGTGCCAGGTGCCGTCGGTGACCGTCGTCGTGCTGGTCACCGTCTTGTACGCCGTGGGGTAGACGCCGAACACCACCTTGCCTGTTGAGGCGATGTACAGGGTGCGGTCGGACTTTTTGGAGGCGCCGGTCCTCGAGCTGCCGAACCCGATGAGCATCCCCGCCGCCGAGGTCGTCTTGAACCAGATCTGGATGGTGAAGGTCTCCGGTCCCGGGTTGGAGGAGCCGGAGGAGGAGACGTAGCCGGTGGTCGTCGTCCCCCCGAGCGTGACGGCACTGCCGGTGTCGCGCGGGCACGCCCTGGCCTGCCCGCGGGACACGCCCGTTCCCTCGAAGGTGCCGTCGAGGTTGCTCGCCGAGCTGTCGATGGCCGTGGTGGACCCGGGGTTGGTCTCGTCGAAGCGGTAGTAGAGGTACGGGGAGCCGGCTGCGACCGCTGCGCCACAGGTGTAGTACCGAAGAGTGTTCAGCGTGAGGCCGGAGTTGGAGGTTCGCGTGGTGAGTGCGGCTCCGGCGGGCGACACAGTGCCCATCCCGACCAGCGCGAGCCCGGCGACCAGACCGGCGAGGACCGGGCGCAGAGCGGGTGTCGCCGAGCGCGCCAGGCCGGGGAGCATCGGCTTCTGACGCCCTGCCGGGGCGCGGCGCGGATCGGATGTCGGCGCCGGCGGGGGACCGGCCGGGGGCTCGCGACGGCGCAGGACCCGGTCGCGGCCGCATCCCACCATCGCCAGGACCAGTGCCGCGGTGAGGACCCCGAGACGGAGCCAGTCACGCTCGGCCACCCAACGCCCGGGGAGCCCGGTCCACGGGATCCTCAGGACCGCGACGCCGTGCACGGCGCCCGGGTCCACCGGCGTCGAGTCGTCGTGTCCGTTGGCGTCGCCGCGCAGCACGAGGTCGCCGGCGTCGTTGCGCTCGACCAGACGGTGCAGGCGGAGCTCGCCCACGCGGTCCGGGTCGTCCACCAGCAGCACCTGTCCGGCGCTGAGCTGCGCGTCCTGAGCGGGCCGCGCCACGACGACGTCACCGACCTGGATGCGTGGCGCCATCGAGCCGGAGACCACGGTGGTCGGCTCCCAGCCGATCACGCGCGGCAGGCTGCTCCACATCGCCAGGCCGAGGCAGGACACCAGGATCATCCGCGACAGGTTGGCGATGACCAGGCGCACCCAGTCGCCCCGGGCGGACACGGCAGAGGGGACCGCCGCAACCCGCGAGCCCGTGAGGGGCTCGTCGTGGGGGTTGCGACGGTCCATGGTCATCTCTCTGCTGGGGCCTGGCCGGATCAAGTGGCAGGCAAGCCATCCGATCAGGTGTTCTGGGCCTCCCAGGTGAAGCCGAGGGCAGCAGTGCCGCCCTGGGTGGAGTTGGGCGCAGCAGCGTCCACGGTGTAGGTGAACTGGTAGACGCGGGTCTCGCTCGCGCTGCCGGTGGGGGCCCAGGTGCCCGCGCCGTTGCCATAACCGGTGTAGGTCGACCCGAAGCTGGCGAGCGTGCCGGAGTAGACCGAGGAGCCGGTGGCGAGCGGGGTGAAGCCGGTGCAGGAGGCAAAGGTCGCGCCGGTGCCCTGCACGATGCTGAGGTTGATGTAGGTGCTGAGCGCGTTGGTCGTCGCCGGCGTGGTGCCGTACAGCTTGACCGAGGAGGCCAGCGTGCCGGTCGAGGTGACCGCGATGCACTTGGTCCCGGTCGAGCCCGGCTTGAGGCCGCTCGCGCTGAACATGGCGGTGTTGGAGTCGTCGTCGGAGAGCGCGACGCTGCCGACGGCCCAGTTGTTGGTCGGGTTGGAGGTGGTGGCGCTGAAGGCCGAGTGCGACGCGGTGGCGACGGTCAGGCCGCTGGCCAGGAGGGCGAGCGGGACGGCCGACCAGGCGGCGAGCCGGGCGAGGTGGGTGGAGGGACGATTCACGGATTGCTCCTAGGCGGTGAGCCGCCGTTCCCCGGTCGGCTCCAGTTGTCTGACGCCGGTGTTTCGACGTCGATGCCGACTATAGGAAGCAAGTGAGCGCAAACACGACTCCAATGCAGACGTACAGCGCAAGCGATGACCCGACCCTCAACCGTTCGGATGATCCGCCGCCGACGAACGCTCGGGCGTGATCAGTTGATTGCTCAAGCATGCAGATGTCTGCAGATCTCGGGGCGATCACCCCGGGGATCGGGCGGCGCCTCGGGTGGCGCCGAGAGGCGCGCGTCGCGACGGGCGCCGATTCGTGGGCCCACGCGCGGTCTCCGTAGGATGAGCAGGGCCACCACACCACGTCGGTGAGGTCGCCGAAGGCTCGCTCCGTGCTCGCTCCGTGCTCGCTTCGGCGGAGCACGACCCCCGACCACGACCTCCGACCACGACCCCCGACCACGACCCCCGACCACGACCCCCGACCACGACCCCAGAAGGACTCCACGTGCTCCGCACCCACGAGGCCGGCACGCTGCGTGCCGACCACTCCGGCCAGATCATCACCCTCGCGGGCTGGGTGGCCCGTCGGCGCGATCACGGCGGGGTGGCCTTCCTCGACCTGCGCGACGCCTCCGGGGTCGCACAGGTGGTCGTCCGCGACGAGGTGCTCGAGGAGGGCGGCGCGCACGACCTGCGCAACGAGTACGTCGTGCGCATCGTCGGCGGCGTGCGCGCCCGGCCCGAGGGCAACGCCAACCCGGACCTGCCGACCGGTGAGATCGAGGTGGTCGCCGAGTCCATCGAGGTCCTCAACCCGAGCGCAACGCTCCCGTTCCAGATCGACGAGCGGGTCACCGTCGGCGAGGAGGCCCGCCTCCGGCACCGCTACCTCGACCTGCGCCGCCCGGGCGCCCACTCCGCGGGCACCGCGCTCCGGCTCCGCTCCAGGGTCAGCGCCGCTGCGCGCGCCGTGCTGGCCGAGCGCGACTTCGTCGAGATCGAGACGCCGACGCTGACCCGGTCGACCCCCGAGGGGGCCCGCGACTTCCTGGTGCCGGCCCGCCTGGCGCCGGGGAGCTGGTATGCGCTGCCGCAGAGCCCGCAGCTGTTCAAGCAGCTCCTGATGGTCGCCGGGATGGAGCGGTACTACCAGATCGCGCGCTGCTACCGCGACGAGGACTTCCGCGCCGACCGCCAGCCCGAGTTCACCCAGCTCGACATCGAGATGTCCTTCGTCGAGGAGGACGATGTCCTCGAGCTCGGCGAGGCGATCGCGGTGGCGCTGTGGCGCCTCATCGGGGTCGAGCTGCCCACGCCGTTCCCGCGGATGTCCTACGCCGACGCGATGGCGCGGTACGGCTCGGACAAGCCCGACCTGCGGTTCGGCCACGAGCTGGTCGAGTGCACGGAGTTCTTCGCCGACACCACCTTCCGCGTCTTCCAGCAGGAGTACGTCGGAGCCGTCGTGATGCCCGGCGGCGCCTCCCAGCCCCGCAAGCAGCTCGACGCGTGGCAGGAGTGGGCCAAGCAGCGCGGTGCCCGCGGGCTGGCCTACGTGCTGGTCGGCGAGGACGGTGAGCTGGGCGGCCCGGTCGCCAAGAACCTGACCGACACCGAGCGCGACGGCCTCGCCGCCCACGTCGGCGCGAGCCCGGGCGACTGCATCTTCTTCGGGGCGGGCGCGACCAAGCCGATGCGCAGCCTGCTCGGTGCGGCGCGGCTGGAGATCGGGCGCCGGGTCGGTCTGGTCGACGAGAGCCAGTGGTCCTTCGTCTGGGTCAACGACGCCCCGTTGTTCGAACCGGCCTCGGAGGCCACTGCCGCGGGCGACGTGGCGGTCGGCTCGGGGGCGTGGACCGCGGTGCACCACGCATTCACCTCACCCAAGCGCGAGTTCGAGGACACCTTCGACACCGACCCCGGACCTGCGCTGGCCTACGCCTATGACATGGTCTGCAACGGCAACGAGATCGGCGGTGGCTCGATCCGTATCCACCGCCGCGAGGTGCAGGAACGGGTCTTCGCGGTCATGGGCCTGTCGCCGGAGGAGTCCCAGGAGAAGTTCGGCTTCCTGCTCGACGCCTTCCAGTTCGGTGCGCCCCCGCACGGCGGCATCGCGTTCGGGTGGGACCGGATCGTCGCGCTGCTGGCGGGCACCGAGTCGATCCGGGACGTCATCGCCTTCCCGAAGTCCGGCGGCGGCTACGACCCGCTCACGGCGGCCCCGGCGCCGATCACGGCGATGCAGCGCAAGGAGGCCGGCGTCGACGCGAAGCCGGCGGTTCGCGAGGGTGGCTCGCCCGCGTCGTCCGGCGGACCGGGTGATCCGGGGGCTCCAAGGACGCCGGGCGCCCCGGACTCCAGCCCGCCCGAGCGCTGAGTCGTGCGCGCGCCGGGCGACGTGCTGGTGCACCTTCGCCGGGCGCGCGACCTCGTGGACCGGTCCTACGCCGAGCCGCTGGACCTCGACGCGCTGGCGGCCGAGGCGTGCCTGAGCAAGTACCACTTCCTGCGGCTCTTCCGCGCGACCTACGGACACACCCCTGCGGTGTACCTCGCAGAACGACGGATCGAGCGCGCCCAGGACCTGCTGCGCGCCTCCAACCTGACCGTCACGGAGGTCTGCCACGCGGTCGGGTACACCAGCCTGGGCTCGTTCAGCGGCCGGTTCCGCGAGCTGGTGGGGGAGACTCCGAGCGAGTTCCAGCGGCGGTACGCCGCGTCCGGCGCCCCCCGGATCCCCGGGTGCTACGTCTTCCTGTGGGGCCTGGCCGAACGGTCCGCAATCCAGGAGAAGCCAGCGACGCCCTCCCCGGAATAGCCTGTGCCCCATGATCACCGACATCTCCATCGTGCCCGTCTTCGTCAAGGACATCGACGAGGCCAAGACGTTCTACACCGAGGTCCTCGGGTTCACCCCGAAGGACGACATCACGCTGGGCGAGGGATACCGGTGGTGCACCGTGTCGCCGCCCAACCAGCCCGGGTTCAACGTGCACCTCACCGTCCCCGGCCCGCCGTTGTCCGCTGAGCTCATCGAGGCCATGAACCGGGCGCTGGACGAGGGCACCATGCACAGCCTCGGGTTCACCGTGGACGACTGCCAGAAGACCTTCGAGGACCTCAGCGCCAAGGGGGTGGTGTTCCTCCAGGAGCCGGCCGAGCGACCGTACGGTGTCGAGGCCCTCATCCGCGACAACAGTGGGAACACGATGGTGTTGGTCGAGCAGCGCGCGTGGAGTGCGGAGGACTTCGCGGGCAGCTGAGACTGCGAAGCTCGTTGTGGCACTGGGTATCTGGTCTCTCAGGCCGTACCGGGGTGGGCTGGGCTGGACCGGGTCGGACCTGCGCGGACCTGCGCGGACCTGCGGGTCCGGGGCTCAGGCCAGGGCGCGGCTGGAGAAGGCGTGGCCGACGGTGTAACCGACGCCGAGGTAGAGCCGGCGCCCGACGGCGTTGTCCGAGTACATGCCGAGCAGGCAGACTCCGCCGCGCTCCACTGCGTCGCGGGTGAGGTGGGCCGTCACGGCCAGACCCAGCCCGGTGCCGCGCACGACCGGGTCGACGGTGACGCCGGTGAGGACCGGAAAGCCGGCCCGGGTCGACTCCTCGCAGCCGATGGCGACCAGCCGCCCCCGGTCGCGCACCCCGACCCACCGCTGGCCGTCGTCCTGGAACGGCCTCGCGTCGGTGCGAGGGTTGGCCGAGTCGAGCAGGGACTGGATCTCGGCGCGCTCGGGCTCGGTGAGCGGCTCGACGCGGTCCTCGCCGGCCATGGCGGGGGGTGCGGACGCGGTGTGCATCCACTCCCAGTCGTTGCCACGGCCGAGCGGAACCAAGGACGACACCCGGCCGAACACCGACTGCTCGACACTGAGGTTGCCGATCTGGTGGGTCGCGACGAGATCGGTGGCGAACACCTCCTGCACGAGGCGAAGCACCGCGTCGTCCGGACCCAGGAACGTCAGACCGCGTCGGCCGGTGTGGGTCAGGCGCACGAGCACGACCGCGTCACCACTGGAGTACGCCGGGCCGGTGAAGTCGTGGGGGAGCTCGAACCGGACCAACGGGTCTCCCGCTGTGGCCGCCAGTAGTTCGGCGTGACTTGTCAACGGCCGCAGGGTCATTCGGTGATCCCGAACCGTTCGTGGAGTCCCTTGAGCCGCTGTGGCGCCCACCAGTTCCAGTCGCCCAGCACCGTCATGGTGGCCGGCACCAGCAGCATCCGCACGAGCGTCGCATCCAGCAGCACGGCGACGGCCAGCCCTACGCCGGTCTCCTTGATGATCAGCAGGTCGCCGACCACGAACCCCGAGAAGACGATGACGACCAGGATCGCGGCCGAGGTGATGATGCGTCCCGACCGCTGCAGCCCCACGACGACCGCCTCGTCGTTGGACGCCCCGCGTTCGTGCAGCTCGATGATGCGGGAGAGCAGGAACACCTCGTAGTCCATCGAGAGCCCGAAACCGAACGCCAGCACCAGCATCGGGATGGTCGACTCGATGCCGCCGACCGAGTCGAAGTCGAGCAGCCCCTGGAGGTGGCCGTCCTGGAAGATCCACACGACCACACCCAGCGACGCCCCGAGGGACACCACGTTGAGGACGAGTGCCTTGACCGGGATCACCAGTGACCCCGTCATGAGGAAGAGCAGGATCAGGGTGGCCAGCACGACCAGGGCGAACGCCAGTGGCGCGCGTTCCACGGTCGACTCGCTGAAGTCCTTCAGGCCGGAGGCCTGCCCGACCACGTAGGTCGGGAAGTCGGGCCGGTCGGCCTGCAGTGCCGTGACCATCGCGCGCGCGTCGTCGCCCTGCGGTCCGTCGCGGGCGTCGATCGAGATCACCGACACCGGGTCGGTGGTGGAGTCGCCGACCGAGGAGACCCGACCGCGGATCTTCGCGCCACCCACGCTCGGCAGGTCGGCGGCGTAGGCCTGGACGTCGGCCAGCGGGGCGCGCGCGACGACCTGTACGTCCGGGCCGGCAAGCACCGGGTAGTCGTTCTCCAGCGCGGTGAAGAACTGGCGCTGGGCGTTGTCGACCGGTAGCAGCTCCTTGCCCGAGGACGTCAGCCGCAGGTCCAACGCCGGGAGGGCCAGCAGCGTGAGCAACGCGACCACTCCGACGATGACGGCGATCGGTCGGCGATGGACCCAGTTCGCAAGGCGACTGAACACCCCTGTCTCCGGCGCCTGCTCGGTGCCCTTGCGCAGCAGCCGTTTCGCGCCGAGGACACACAGCGCGGGGACGAGGGTCAGGGCGACCACCATCGCGACGAGCACGACCGAGAGCCCGGCGGATCCGATGGCCTGCAGGATCGCAGCCTCGAAGACCAGCAGGCCGCCGAGCGAGATCGCGACCGTCAGCCCCGAGAACACCACGGTGCGACCGGCGGAGTCGACCGTGCGCGCGGCCGCGTCGACGATCTCCTCGCGGGTGATCTCCTCGACCGGGCGGCCGCGCACCCGCGCCCGGAGCTCCTCGCGGAACCGGCTCACCGTCAGCAACCCGTAGTCGATGCACAGGCCGAGCCCGAGGATGGTGACCACGTTGACCACGGTGGCGTCGAGGTCGATGAGGTAGGAGAACCCGAGCAGGGACAGCAGCGCGCCGGAGATGGAGGCGATCGCGCCGAGGATCGGCATCCCCGCCGCCACGAAGCCACCGAAGACCAGCACCATGACGATGAACGAGACCGGGAGGGCGATGCCCTCGCCCGCCCGCAGGTCCGTCTCGACCTGGCCGGTGATCGCCTCGATGAGGTCGGCGAGCCCGCCGGTGGTTCCGGTGGCCCCGGGCAGGAGCTCGACGAGGGTGCTGAACTCCTGGTCGACCTCGTCCTGGGCGCGCACCCGCTGCTCGCTCGGTTTCCGCATCGGCATACGTCACGACGGTCACGAAGCCGTCGGCGCCCACTCGGCCGCCGCGGTACAGCGGGGTGGCCGCCGGTCCGTCCGGCCCGCCGGGGACGGTCCATGGGGTGGCGACGCTCGCGACCCCGTCGATCCTGGCGATCTCGCCGGCCTGCGCGACGACCGCGGAGGCGGTCTGCGGTGAGGAGGTGTCGACCCCGGTGACCTGGAGCAGGTGGGTGCTGATCGCGGTGTCTCCGGCCGCGGCGAGCAGGTCGAACCCTGCCGTGTTCTCACCCGCGACCTCGGGGTTGCCGGACTGGAGCCGGTCGAACAGCGAGGTGGTCCCGAACACCCCGAGCGACAGCCCGAACCCGGCGACCACCACGACCAGCCAGACGGTGACGACGGTCCGCGGGTGGTGGGCGAGCCCGCGACCGAGGCGGCTGAGGAGGCTGGCCCGCGCGGCTGCGTGACGTCCGCTCACGGGCCCAGCCTGCCAGCCCGGGGCTGGCGATGTGCGCAAGTCGTCCGGACCCGCAGGATCCTCGTCGCGCAGCCGGGCCGAGGCGCGCACGACCTGTCGTCGTCGCGGGATAGCCTCTCGGCGTGGCGGACGACCTCTTCTCCGACGCCCGACCGGATGCCGGCGGGGCCTCCCTGCCTCCCCTCGCGGTGCGGATGCGACCCCGGTCGATCGAGGAGGTGCGCGGCCAGGACGACGTGCTGCGATCCGGCAGCCCCCTCCGACGCCTCATCGAGGGCTCGGGTGGAGCAGCGGGCGCCATCTCGGCGATCCTGTGGGGACCGCCGGGCACCGGCAAGACCACGCTGGCGCACCTCGTCGCGACCGCTTCGGAGCGGGCGTTCGTCGAGCTGAGCGCGGTCACCGCCGGGGTCAAGGACGTCCGCGCGGTGATGGAGCAGGCGGCACGTGAGCGCGACCTGTACGACCGCCAGACCGTCCTGTTCCTCGACGAGATCCACCGGTTCACCAAGGCCCAGCAGGACGCGCTGCTGCCCGGCGTGGAGAACCGCCAGGTCATCCTCGTGGCGGCCACCACGGAGAACCCCTCGTTCTCGGTGATCGCGCCACTGCTGTCCCGGTCGATGCTGATCACCCTCGGGTCGCTCACCGAGGAGCAGGTCGCGGACGTCCTGGACGCTGCGGTGACCGACACGCGAGGGCTGGCGGGCGCGTACGCCCTGGCCGATGACGCCCGGGACCACCTGGTCCGGCTCTCGGGGGGCGACGCCCGCCGGGCCCTGACCTTCCTCGAGGCCGCGGCGGGCGTGGCGGAGGACGACGTCGCGCCCGGCGCGGCGGTCGAGGGGCCCGTCGCGATCACGCTCGCACACTGCGAGCAGGCGGTGGCCCACGCCGCGGTGCGCTACGACCGGACCGGCGACCAGCACTACGACGTGGCCTCGGCGCTCATCAAGTCGATGCGCGGGTCGGACGTCGACGCGGCCCTGCACTGGCTGGCCCGGATGCTCGAGGCCGGGGAGGACCCCCGGTTCATCGCGCGTCGCATCGTCATCTCGGCCAGTGAGGACGTCGGCATGGCCGATCCGACGGCGCTGCAGACCGCGGTCGCGGCGATGCACGCCGTGGCCCAGATCGGGATGCCCGAGGCGCGGATCATCCTGGCCCAGGCAGTCGTCCACAACACGCTGGCTCCCAAGTCCAACGCCGCCTACCTCGGTGTCAACGAGGCCATCGCCGACATCCGCGGCGGCAAGGGCGGGGCGGTGCCGGTCCACCTGCGCGGCAGCGGGTACGCCGGCGCCACCCGCCTCGGCCACGGCGACGGGTACCTGTATGCCCACGACGAACCCGACGCCGTCGCCACCCAGCAGTACCTCCCCGACGACCTCGCCGGCACCACCGACTACTACCGCCCGACCGACCGCGGCTTCGAGGAGCGCCTCCAGACCCGCTGGGCCTGGCTCAAGGGCCGGCTGCGTGGGGACTAGCGCGCTCCTTTCCCGCTCGCGCCAGCGGCGTCAGCGACAGGCAATGAGCCCGGCAGGGCGGCGTGTCGCCCTCGACGCGCCGTACCTCAGGCAGGCACTGCCTGTCGGTCACGCCGCGGGTAGGCGGGTTGCGGCAGACCGTGGCGCTCGGCGAGGAACACCTCGATCGACCACCGGACCCACCTGGGATGGAGCATGACGTCCTCCCACGAGTAGCGCAGCACGGTCCACAGCCGGATCGCGAGGGAGGTGTACCGGCGGGCGTCACGGTGGAGGTCCCTGCGGGAGGAGTGCGCCTCGAACCCCTCGGCCTCCAGGGCCAGGCGTTCGTGCGGGTCGCCAAGGTCGACGGTGGCGTACAGGTCGGTGTCGGTCACGAGGTACTGCGGCTGGAGGTGCAGCCCGGGGACCGCCAGGGCGATCGCGCGCAGGACGGACTCGAGCGGGTTCGCGGCCCGGGCGTCGGCGACGGCGGCGACTGCGCGAGCCGCCGCTGAGCCGGGGCCGCGCAGCCCGGCCGCGGCCTCGGACAGCTGGCGGGCGCCGACGTCGCCGGCCCGCAGCGCGGAGTCGGCGACGCACAGCGCCTCGTCGAACGGAAGCACGCGGGCGCAGTCGAGCACCGTCCGCAGCGGGTCGGTGAGGCCGGTCGCCCGCTCGCGCGCGGAGAGGTCGCTCCACCCGATGCGAGCGGTCGCGAGCTGCTCGGGGCTCAGATGCCGCTTGCGGTGCACCGTCACCCACGGCCGGTCGGGCACCCACTTGACCTTCCAGCCGTGGGCCAGGGCCGCGCTCAGGTGCGACACCGCGCCGGCCAGCTGGTGGGCGACGCGACGGTGGTCAGTCACCGAGCCGAGGACGTACCGGCCCCGGGCCACCCGCAGGATCGCACCCTCGCGGGTGGCCCGACGCAGCGCCCGCTCGGAGGCATACGTCCGCAGTTCGGACCACGTCGCGCACCCGCCGAGCCGCTCCAGCGCACCAACGGGGGTCATCCCCCGATGGTGCTCGCATCGCGAACATCGCCCGCGAAGTTGTCCACAGGCGCCATCAACAGGCAATGGCGAGGTGGGTGACGGCGTGGCGGCCGCAACACTGCGCGCCCACCGGCGCATTGCCTGTCCATGACGCCGCGGGTCGGGGCGCAGGGGGTGGAGCGGCGCAGGGTGGAGCGGCGCGGGGGGTGGAGCGGCGCGGGGGTGGAGCGGCGCAGGGGGTGGAGCGGCGCAGGGGGTGGAGCGGCGCAGGGGGTGGAGCGGCGCAGGGGGTGGAGCGGCGCAGGGGGTGGCTGCCGCACCCCGAGAAAGCCCCGCGATGACGTCGGTGACTTGTGGGTAGGGTTGCGGCATGGATGTGAGCCTGGGCGACATCGCCGGCATGATCGCCGCGCTGGCGTTCGCGTACCTCGTGATCCGCCTCGGCGGGGTCATCGCCAAGGCCGGGAAGATCCTGGACGAGACGCGGATCAGCGTGCGCAGCACCACCGACAACGTGCAGCCGACCCTGATCAAGCTCACCGACACGGTGTCCCTGACCAACGACCAGCTCGCGCGGGTGGACGGCATCACCAGCAACGTCGCGTCGATCACCACCAACGCCAACGCGCTGACCGCGTTGTTCGCGGCCACGCTGGGCTCGCCGGTGGTCAAGGCCGCGGCGTTCACCTATGGCGTCCGCACCGCCCTCTCCTCCGACAACCGCGGCGCGGGCAAGCGCCGCCGGCGGAGGGGCTGACCGGTGAAGCGCCTGTTCTGGGTCGCGCTCGGCGCGGCAGTCGGGGTGTACGCGGTCCGCCGGCTGAGCACGGCGGCGCAGGCCTACACGCCCGCGGGCATGGCCTCGAGCCTGTCGAACCTCGGGGAGGGTCTGAAGGACCTCGCCGACGCGGTGCGCGAGGGCATGGCCGAGCGCGAGGAGGAGCTCCGGTATGCCCTCGGGATCGACGCCGGGGGCCCGCCCGGCCGCGGCCTGGCCGGGCTGGACGCCGAGTCCGCGCGCGCCCTGCTCGACGACCCGAGCGGCCCGCGAGCTCCCTAGGGCCGTCGCCCGCCCCGCCGACGCCCTCCCGGCCCCGTCACCTCGCGGGGCCCCTACGATCGAGCATGCCCGCCCACACCGCGCCCACCCGCGCCCACCCGCCCCCCCGCGCCCACGACGGGCGCCGGGCAGCCCCAAGGACTGAGAACTGATGGAAACCGCTGAGATCCGCCGTCGCTGGCTCGCGTTCTTCGAGAGCCGCGGCCACACCATCGTGCCGAGCGCGCCCCTGCTGTACGACGACCCCAACCTGCTGTTCGTGAACGCGGGCATGGTGCCGTTCAAGCCGTACTTCCTCGGTCAGCAGGCGCCGCAGTGGGACCGCGCCACCTCGGTCCAGAAGTGTGTTCGCACCCAGGACATCGAGGAGGTCGGCAAGACCAGCCGGCACGGCACGTTCTTCCAGATGAACGGCAACTTCTCCTTCGGCGACTACTTCAAGGCCGGGGCGATCCAGTTCGCGTGGGAGCTGCTGACCACCCCGCAGGACCAGGGCGGGTACGGCCTGTACAAGGACGGTCTGTGGGCGACGGTGCTGGAGGGCGACGACGAGACCGCCGACCTGTGGCTGCAGCTCACCGACATCCCCGCGGAGCGCCTGGTCCGGCGGGGGCTCGCGGACAACTACTGGCACATGGGCGTTCCTGGCCCGGGCGGACCGTGCAGCGAGATCTACGTCGACCGTGGACACGAGTACGGGCCCGACGGTGGACCCGCGGTCGACGAGGACCGGTTCCTGGAGATCTGGAACCTGGTCTTCATGCAGGAGTCGCTCTCGCAGGTCCGCAGCAAGGTCGACTTCGACGTCTCGGGGCCGCTGCCGACCAAGAACATCGACACCGGCATGGGGCTCGAGCGCATGGCGACCGTGCTCCAGGGCGTCGACAACCTGTACGAGATCGACGAGGTCTATGCGGTGATCGGCCGGGCCGCGGAGATGACCGGCAAGGACTACGGCGCGCGGTCGGGCCACTCGGCCGGGGAGTCCCACCCCGATGATGTGCGCCTGCGGGTCGTGGGCGACCACGTCAGGTCCGCGTTGATGCTCATCGGCGACGGCGTCACCCCCGGCAACGAGGGTCGCGGCTATGTCCTGCGCCGGATGCTGCGGCGGGCCGTGCGCTCGATGCGGCTGCTCGGCTTCGACGAGCCGAGCCTGCCGCACCTGCTGCCGGTCTCGATGGAGCGGATGAGCCAGTCCTATCCCGAGCTCGCGACCGGGTTCGACCGGATCAGCCAGATCGCGTATGCGGAGGAGGACGCCTTCCGGCGCACCCTGGTCTCGGGCACCACGATCCTGGACACCGCGGTGACGCGGACCAAGGAGCAGGGCGGCACGCGTCTGGGTGGCGACCAGGCGTTCGCGCTGCACGACACCTATGGCTTCCCCATCGACCTCACCCTGGAGATGGCGGCCGAGCAGGGCGTCGAGGTCGACCAGGACGGGTTCCGTGCGCTCATGACCGAGCAGCGCGAGCGGGCCAAGGCCGACGCGAGGTCCAAGAAGTCCGGCCACGCGGACACCCAGGTGTGGACCGAGCTGCGCGCTCAGGGTCCGACCGAGTGGCTGGCGTACCAGGCGCTGGAGACCGAGGGCACGGTGCGCGGCCTGGTCGTCGACGGCGGGCGGGTGGCCGAGCTCGGGCAGGGGCAGCGCGGCCAGGTCGTCCTGGACCGCACCACGTTCTATGCCGAGTCCGGTGGTCAGGTCGGCGACCAGGGCCTGGTCACCGGCGACGGGTTCCGGCTCAAGGTCGTCGACGTCCAGCGTCCGCTCAAGGGGCTGGTCGTCCACACCGTCGAGGTGCTCGAGGGCGGGGTGCGCGAGGGTCAGGGCGCACACGTCGCGGTGGACCCCGACTGGCGGGTCGAGGCCTGCCAGGCGCACTCGGGCACGCACGTGGTCCACGCGGCGCTGCGTCAGGTGCTCGGGCCCACCGCGCTCCAGTCGGGCTCCTACAACAAGCCGGGGTACCTCCGTCTCGACTTCGCGTGGGGCCAAGGACTGTCGACGGAGACCAGGTCCGAGATCGAGGAGGTCGCGAATATCGCTGTGCGACAGGATCTTCCGGTGTCAGCGGCCTACATGACCGTGCCCGAGGCGAAGGAGTTCGGTGCGCTCGCGCTGTTCGGCGAGACCTATGACGAACAGGTCCGGGTCATCGAGATCGGTGGCCCCTGGTCGCGCGAGCTCTGCGGTGGGACCCACGTCCAGCACTCCTCCCAGATCGGCGCGATGGCGGTGACGGGCGAGTCCTCGATCGGCTCCGGCGTGCGGCGTCTGGAGGCGTTCGTCGGGATGGACGCGTTGCGCCATCTCGCCAAGGAACGGGCCCTGGTCGCCGAGCTCAGCACCCTGGTCAAGGTGCAGCCCGGCGAGCTCAAGGAGCGCATCGCGGGTCTGCTCGAACGGGTCAAGGACGCGGAGCGCGAGCTCGAGAAGGCACGCCAGGTGCAGGTCGCGGCGGCGGCGGGGTCGTTGACCGACCAGGCGCGCGAGGTGGCGGGCGTGACCTTCCTCGGCCATCACGCCGAGGGCGCGGGTGCGGACGACCTGCGCAGCATGGCGCTGGACGTACGCCGACGGCTCGGCAACGAGCGCCCGACCGTGGTCGCCGTGGCGGGATCGGCGAACGACCGCCCGCTCATCGTGGTCGCCACCAACGAGCCGGCGCGCGAGCGCGGGATCAAGGCGGGTGCGCTGGTTCGCAGCGCGGCGCAGGTCCTCGGCGGCGGCGGGGGCGGCAAGGACGACCTCGCCCAGGGCGGCGGCCAGGACGTCTCCAAGGTGGGGGAGGCGCTGGCCGCGGTGGAGACCGCGGTCGAGGCCGCGGTGGCCGGGTCCGGCGGCTGACCCTGTGCGGCTCGGCGTCCGGGTCGGGGTCGATGTGGGCAGCGTCCGCATCGGGGTCGCGCTGAGCGACCCCGAGGGCCGGTTGGCGACTCCCGAGGCGACGGTCGCGGTGGCGCCAGGTCACGACGGCGTCGAGGACGTGGCGGCGATGGTGACCGAGCGCGACGCGGTCGAGGTGGTCGTCGGGCTGCCGATGAACCTGTCCGGTGCCGAGGGACCTGCCGCAGAGGCGGCGCGCCGTTATGCTCGGTCGTTGGCGGCGCGCGTGCACCCGGTGCCCGTTCGCCTCCACGACGAACGGCTGAGCACCGTCGACGCCCACCGGGCCCTGCGCGAGAGCGGGGTCAGCGGGCGGCGGCAGCGGACGGTCGTCGACCAGGCCGCTGCCGTCCTCATCCTGCAAGGGGCGCTGGACGCGGAGCGCGCGACCGGACGCCCCCCGGGCGAGCTGGTCGGTGCCGTCCGGCGCAAGCCCCGCACGAGAGACAGGAACCGATGACCGAGCCCCATCTGGAGCACTCGATCTTCGGCAACGAGCCCGAACCCGAGGCGGCGCCGCCTGGAGGTCAGGCGTCCCGTCCGACCGGTCGCGGGGTGGGCCGACCCCCTCGCGGGCGGGGTCCGGCCCGCTTGGTGCTCCTGATCGTCGCGCTCGCGGTCATCGCCGGCGGCGGGTACGCCGGGGTCAGGGCGCTCGGCCCGCTCGTCGACAAGATCGGGGGAGGGACCGCCCCGGCGCTCGACTACCCCGGCCCCGGCGGCGAGGACGTCTCGGTGACCGTCGGGGACGGCGACACAGGCGCTGTCATCGCCGCGACGCTGCTCGAGGCCGACGTGATCCGCTCGACCGAGGCGTTCGTCAAGGCGGCGGCGGTGGAGCCGGCCGCGGCGGGGATCCAGCCCGGCACCTACACCCTGCAGCTCCAGATGAAGGCCAGCGCAGCCCTGAGCATCCTCATCGACCCGACCAACCGCACGGTGCCGCGCGTCACGGTCCGCGAGGGGCTCTGGGCCTCCGAGGTGTACACCGCGCTCAGCAAGGGCACCGGCCTGCCGGTGGCCGACTACCGCGCAGCGGCGAAGAAGACCGGCCAGATCGGTCTGCCGAGCGCGGCCAAGGGCAACGTCGAGGGCTACCTGTTCCCCGCGACCTACGAGTTCCCCGCCAAGTCGACGGCGGTCGAACAGCTCACGATGATGGTCGCCAAGACCGTCACCGAGCTCGAGAACGCCGGTGTGGACCCCGCCGACTTCGAGCGGACGATGATCCTCGCCTCGATCGTCGAGGCCGAGGCGAACCGCGAGCAGGACCGGCCCAAGGTCGCGCGCGTGCTGCTCAACCGGGACGAGATCTCGATGAAGCTCGAGCTCGACTCGACGGTGTCCTATGGCGTCAAGCATCGCTCGATCACGACCACCGACGCCGAGCGAGCCGATGACAACCCGTGGAACACCTACCTGTATCCGGGCCTTCCGGTCGGCCCCATCAACAACCCCGGTGCGGCGGCGATCGAGGCTGCCGGCAACCCGGCCGACGGGCCCTGGCTGTTCTTCGTCGCGGTGAACCCCGAGACCGGCGAGACCAAGTTCGCGACGACCTTTGCCGAGCACCAGGTCAACGTGGCTGAGTTCCAGCGGTGGTGCAACGACCACCCCGGCGTCTGTTGACCCCCGCGGTCCGGCCGTGAACCACGCCGCCGTCCTCGGCTCGCCGATCACCCACTCCCTCTCTCCGGTGCTGCACGGTGCGGCCTACGACGCACTCGGCCTGACCGACTGGGAGTACACCGCGCACGAGGTCGACGCCGAGGGGCTGGGCGGCTTCGTCGGCGGCCTGGACGACACGTGGCGCGGCCTGAGCCTGACCATGCCGTTGAAGGAGAGGGCCCTGGCGCTGGCCGACCGGGCAGCGCCCACCGCGGTGCTGACGGGGGCCGCGAACACCCTGGTCCGCAGCGGCTCGACCTGGGAGGCCGAGAACACCGACGTGGTCGGGCTGGTCCGGGCGCTCGAGTCCGTCGACCACCGAGGTCGAGCGGTGCTGCTGGGGTCGGGCGCCACTGCGCGGTCGGCGGTCGTCGCGCTGGCGCGGCTCGGCGTGCGCGAGGTGTCGGTCGCCGCGCGCAACGCGGCGGCGGTGGACGACCTGCTGAGGTTGGCCCGGGGCCAGGGCGTCGGCGCCGGTCGTGTCGCGCTGGCCGAGTGGGCCCGGCACCCCGCCGGGCTGGTCGTGTCGACGCTGGCGCCGGGTGCCAGCGAGAGCGCCGGTGAGCACCTGCGCGAAGCAGCGACCGACCACCACGGCGGCACCCTGCTCGACGTCGTCTATGCCGGCTGGCCCACCCCGTTGGCCCGGTGCGCGCTGGACTCGGGCATGACGGTGGTGTCCGGTCTGGAGATGCTGGTCCACCAGGGCGCCGAGCAGTTCAGGCTGTTCACCGGTCAGCAGGCACCGGTCGAGGCGATGCGGTCGGCCGGACTCGCCGCGCTCGGTCGCACCGCATCGTGAAGGCGCCCACGGGGGCGGTTCGGGTGCGTGGGAGGATCGGGTCATGCTGCGCTGGTTGACTGCGGGGGAGTCCCACGGACCTGCTCTCCTGGCGACGTTGGAGGGTCTGCCCGCCGGGGTCCAGGTGACCACCAAGGACGTTGCCGACGCCCTGGCCCGTCGTCGTCTCGGGTTCGGCCGCGGCGCGCGGATGAAGTTCGAGCAGGACGAGGTCGAGTTCCTCGGAGGCGTGCGGCACGGGCTCACGATGGGCTCGCCGATCGCGATCCGGATCGGCAACACCGAGTGGCCCAAGTGGCAGACCGTGATGTCGGCGGACCCGGTCACCACCGAGGAGTACGCCGCCTCGGACGACGTGAACGCCGACAGAGAGGTCGCCCGCAACCGGCCGCTCACGCGCCCCCGGCCCGGGCACGCCGACCTGGTCGGGATGCAGAAGTACGGCTTCGACGACGCCCGCCCGGTCCTCGAGCGGGCTTCGGCCCGGGAGACCGCCGCGCGCGTCGCGCTCGGTGAGGTGGCCGCGCGCTTCCTGGCGCAGGCCTACGGCATCCGGCTGGTGTCGCACACGGTCGCGATCGGGACGGCCGGGGTCGCCGACGACGCACCCCTGCCGCACCCCGACGACGTCGAGGCGATCGACGCCGACCCCGTCCGCACCCTCGACGCGGCGGGCTCAGCCGCGATGGTCGCCGAGGTCGAGGCCGCCAAGAAGGACGGCGACACCCTCGGCGGGGTGGTCGAGGTGATCGCCTATGACGTGCCCCCGGGTCTCGGGTCCCACGTCCACTGGGACCGCCGGCTCGATGCTCAGCTGGCTGCGGCCCTGATGGGCATCCAGGCGATCAAGGGCGTCGAGGTCGGTGACGGGTTCCGCACGGCAGCCCGCCGCGGGTCCCAGGCCCACGACGAGATGGAGCGCGACTCGGCCGGCACGATCAGGCGCCGCACCGCCCGGGCGGGCGGCACCGAGGGCGGTATGTCGACCGGTGGCACCCTGCGGGTCCGCGCCGCGATGAAGCCGATCAGCACGGTCCCCCGGTCGCTGGACACCATCGACACGACGGGCGCCGACGCGGCCAAGGCGATCCACCAGCGCTCCGACGTGTGCGCGGTCCCAGCGGCGGGTGTCGTCGCCGAGGCCATGGTCGCCCTCGCGCTGGCCCAGGCGTGCATGGAGAAGTTCGGTGGCGACTCGGTGGCCGAGACCTCGCGCAACCACGCGGCGTATCTCGCCGCGATCCCGGAGGCGATGCGCACATGGTGACCTCCCGTCCTCGTGCCGTGGTCATCGGTCCGCCCGGGTCAGGGAAGTCGACGATCGGCGCGCTGCTGGCCCGGCGGCTCGACCTGCCGTTCCACGACACCGATGCGGCCATCGTTGCGGCAGAAGGCCGTTCGATCTCGGACATCTTCGTCGACGACGGTGAACCACGCTTCCGCGAGCTCGAGCGGTCGGAAGTCGCACGCGCGCTCGAGCAGGAGTCCGGAGTGGTCTCCGTCGGTGGCGGCGCCCCCATGGACGAGCAGACCCAGGCGCGGCTGGTCGGCCACACCGTCGTCTTCCTCGAGGTCGGCATCGCCGATGCCGCCAAGCGGGTGGGGTTCGACACCAGTCGCCCGCTGCTCGTGGTCAACCCGCGTCAGCAGTGGGTGAAGATGAACAACGAGCGCCATTCCACCTACTCGCGGCTGGCCCGGATCCGGATCAACACGGCCGGCCGCACGCCGGCGGACATCGTGGACGAGGTGCTCACCGACCTCGGGGACATCGAGGCCTCCATCGGGGAGCCCGGCGCGTGACCCCGACCCGGATCAGCGTCGGAGGCGGGTACGACGTGGTGGTGGGGCACGACGTGACGGCCGAGCTGGCCGGGTTGCTCGGTGACACGGTCCACCGAGTCCTCCTGGTGCACCCCGCTGCCCTCGCTGCACGGGGTGAGCTGGTCCGCTCGTCCTTGGTAGAGGCCGGTTTCGACACCGTCGTCGCCGCGGTCCCGGACGGTGAGGCCGCCAAGACCGCAGAGGTCGCGGCCGACCTCTGGGGCGTGCTCGGGCGCGCCGACTTCACCCGCACCGATGCGGTGGTCGGGCTGGGTGGCGGCACGGTCACCGACCTGGCCGGGTTCGTCGCGGCGACCTGGTTGCGGGGCATCCGTGTCGTCCAGGTCCCGACCACGTTGCTGGGTATGGTCGACGCGGCGGTCGGTGGCAAGACCGGCATCAACACTGCCGAGGGGAAGAACCTGGTCGGCTCCTTCCACCCGCCGGCGGGCGTGCTGTGCGACCTCACCAGCCTTCGATCCCTCCCCGCCGTCGACCTCACCGCGGGGCTGGCCGAGGTCGTCAAGTGCGGGTTCATCGCCGACCCCCAGATCCTGGAGCTGGTCGAGTCCGACCCCGTCGACGCCGCCGTGGTGGATGGCGGGCGGCTGCGCGAGCTGATCGAGCGGGCGATCACGGTGAAGGCCGAGGTCGTCGCGCAGGACCTCAAGGAGTCGTCGCTGCGCGAGATCCTCAACTACGGCCACACCTTCGGCCATGCCGTCGAGCAGGTCGAGCAGTTCCAGCGGCGGCACGGGGAGGCAGTCGCCATCGGGATGGTCTTCGTCGCCGAGCTCGCCCGTCTCGCCGGCGGGCTGGACGCGGCGGTGACCCAGCGGCACCGCGACGTGCTGAGCGCCGTCGGGCTGCCCACGAGCTACCGCGACGACCGCTGGGACCTGCTGCTCACCGCCATGCGACGGGACAAGAAGACGCGCGGCTCGACGCTGCGGTTCGTGGTCCTGGAGGACATCGCCCGACCGGCGCGGCTGGAAGGCCCCGCACCGGAGCTGCTCGAAGCCGCGTACGCCGCGCTCACCGGCTGACCTACGGTGGGGCCCATGACCGAACCGATGCGGATCGCGGTGCTGGGACCGGGCGGGGTCGGCGGGGTACTGGCCGCGCTCCTGGCCCGCCGGGGACACGAGGTGACCGTTCTCGCGCGACCTTCGACGGCCGCGCACCTGCGGACCCGGGGGCTGGAGCTGCGCAGCGCAACCTTCGGGGACTCCACCGAGTCGGTCCGGGCGGAGACCTCGCTCACCTCGCCCGTCGACGCGGTCCTGGTCACGGTCAAGGCCACGAGCCTGGAGGCCGCGCTCGCGCTCGTCCCACCCGCGTCGCTGGGTGATGCGATCGTGGTGCCGTTCCTCAACGGGGTCGACCATGTGGGCCGGCTGCGCGAGGTGTACCCCCGGCACCACGTCGCCGCCGGAACCATCCGGATCGAGGCCGAACGGCCCAGCCCGGGCGTCGCCGTCCACCGTTCCGGGTTCGCGATCGCCGAGCTCGCGGCCGGAGAGGCCGACCCGGCGGCGGTCGAGCAGCTCGCCGCGGCGATCGGCGCCGCGGGGTTGGAGGTGGCCGTGCGCAGCGACGAGGTGCAGATGCTGTGGTCGAAGCTCTCGCTCCTCGCGCCGCTCGCGTTGTTCACGACGGCCATGGCAGCGCCGTTCGGGGTCCCGCGGACCGAGCGTTGGGAGGACGTCGTCGCCGTGGTGCACGAGGTTGCCGGCGCCGCGGAGGTCCGGGGCGCGCGCATCGACGCCGAGCGGGTGGTCGGGTTGTTGCGCGTCCTGCCCGACGCGATGCGCAGCTCGATGCAGAAGGATGCCGAGGCCGGGCTGCCGTTGGAGCTCGACGCGATCGGGGGAGCGGTGCTCCGGGCGGCCGCGGCCGGTGGGCGGGCCGCGCCGGTGACCGAGGCGCTGATGGCCCAGATCTCCGGCTGAGCCTCACAACGGGCTCACAGCGGGCCCTCAGGCTCCGGCTCGGTGGCCCGCTCATCGTGGGGTCATGACCAGCACCCAGCCCCGCGCCCAGCGCCCCACCGACGGCCTCGACCCCGAGGACCACAGCACCGAGGACCACGGACACGCACCGAGGACCACAGCACCGAGGACCACGGCACCGACCACTTCGGCCGTCCGCACGACGACCGCCACGACCGCGGTCTGGCGTTCGACGTGTCCACCCTGCTCGAACGCCGCAGGATTCTCGGGATCTTCGGCGGCCTCGGCGTCGCGGCCGGTCTGGCCGCGTGCGGGTCGGCAGCCGACACCTCGACGGCCTCCTCGGCCACCAGCACGTCCAGCAGCGCGACCGCGACCACGGGCACGACCAACGCTGCGACCGCCGTCGACTCCGAGGTGCCCGACGAGACCGGTGGGCCCTACCCGGGCGACGGCTCGAACGGGCCCAACGTGCTTGACGACTCGGGCATCGTGCGCTCCGACATTCGCAGCAGCTTCGGCGCCTCCACGACCACGGCCGAGGGCATAGCGCTCACGATCAACCTCACCGTCACCGACTCGACCGACGGCTATGCCGCGCTGTCCGGTGCGGCGGTGTACCTCTGGCACTGCGACCGCGACGGCCAGTACTCGTTGTACTCCCAGGGTGTGCAGGACGAGAACTACCTGCGAGGCGTGCAGTCCACCGATGCTGCCGGCACCGTCACCTTCACCTCGGTCTTCCCTGCGGCGTACTCCGGGCGCTGGCCGCACATCCACTTCGAGGTCTATGCGAGCGCCGCCGACGCGATCTCCAGCGGCCCGATCGTCAAGACGTCGCAGATCGCGTTGCCCCAAGCCGCGTGCGACGCGGTGTACGCCACGAGCGGCTATGAGCGGAGCGTGCAGAACATGGCCCAGACCAGCCTGACGTCGGACAACGTGTTCGGCGACGACGGTGGCGTCCACCAGCTCGCCACCGTCACCGGCTCGGCCGACGCCGGGTTCGTCGCGAACCTGACGATCGGGGTCTAGGAACGGCGCGTGGGGAGGTCTAGCGTCGGGGCCATGAGCTTCGACGTCGCGGCGCAGGCCTACGGGCAGTTCATGGGTCGCTTCTCCGAGCCGCTGTCGGCGGGCTTCGCCGACTGGGTCGGCGTCGAGCCGGGACAGCGAGCCCTGGACGTCGGGTGCGGCCCGGGTGCCCTGACCGCCGAGCTGAGCCGCCGACTGGGCGAGGCAGGCGTCTGCGCCGCGGACCCGTCCGAGTCCTTCGTGGCCGCCCTCGCCGAACGTCTGCCCGGGGTCGACGTGCACCGGGCCCCCGCGGAGGCGCTGCCGTTCGCTGACGACGGGTTCGACCTGGTGCTCGCCCAGCTGGTCGTGCACTTCATGGCCGACCCGGTCGCAGGTCTGGGTGAGATGGCACGGGTGGCCCGTCCGGGCGGCACGGTGGCCGCGAGCGTCTGGGACCACGGGGGCCGTCGCAGCCCGCTCACCGCGTTCTGGGACATCTTGACCCGGTTGCACCCGGACGCCACCGACGAGTCCGGACTCGCCGGGTCCCATGCGGGTGACCTCGAGTCACTGCTCGTGCGGGCCGGTATGCAGGACGTGATGGCCACCGAGCTCTCGGTGAGTGTCGTCTTCGACGACTTCGATCGGTGGTGGCAGCCGTACGAGTACGGCATCGGGCCCGCCGGGCAGGCGCTGATGGCGCTCTCGCCGGAGGCGCGCGCGGCCGTGCGCGAGGAGTGCCGCCGGTCCCTCGGACCGGTGCCCTTCACCATCGTCGGCACCGCTTGGGCTGCCCGCGGCACCGCCGGCTCGAGGTAGACCCGCCCCGGCCGCCACCGGTCGGAGGGGGACCCGCTGGCGATGCCTCGCGCGCTCACCCCCGACGGGCTGCACGGCGACGGATTCGGGGGAGTGACACCGCGGCCGATAGGGTGGTCGGCGATCCCAGAGACCTTCCCGGGGCTGACGCGCGCTCGCGCGCACCCGGCAGACGAAAGTGAACTACGCGTGGCATCGACCAACGACCTCAAGAACGGCATGGTGCTCAACATCGAGGGCCAGCTCTGGGCCGTCGTGGAGTTCCAGCACGTCAAGCCGGGCAAGGGCCCCGCGTTCGTGCGGACCAAGCTGAAGGCCGTCCTGTCCGGCAAGGTCGTGGACCGGACCTTCAACGCGGGCACCAAGGTCGAGACCGCCAACGTCGACCGTCGTGACATGCAGTTCCTCTACAAGGACGGCACCGACTACGTCTTCATGGACGGGTCGACCTATGACCAGATCTCCATCCCGGAGTCGACCGTCGGCGATGCCGCGAACTACCTGCTGGAGAACACCGAGGCTCAGGTCGCCACGCACGACGGAACGGTGCTCTATGTGGAGCTGCCGACCTCGGTCGTCCTGGAGATCACCTACACCGAGCCCGGGCTGCAGGGCGACCGCTCCACCGGTGGCACCAAGCCCGCGACCCTGCAGACCGGCGCGCAGATCCAGGTCCCGCTGTTCCTGGAGACCGGCACCAAGGTCAAGGTGGACACCCGCGACGGGTCCTACCTCGGCCGGGTCAACTGACCGTCCGCGCCTGAGCAACCCCCAGGACACCTGACATGGCCGCTCGGACCAAGGCACGCAAACGCGCTGTCGACCTCCTCTTCGAGGCCGAGCAGCGCGGCGTCAACGTCTCCGCACTCTTGGTCGAGCGCGTCGCGAAGCCGGTGACCGAGGCCGCGTTGAACGAGTACACCGTCACCCTCGTCGAGGGTGTCGTCGCCCACTGGAGCGACATCAACGAGCTGCTCGAGACCTACTCCCACGGCTGGACCGTCGAGCGGATGCCGAGCGTCGACCGGGCCATCCTGCGCCTCGGCGCCTGGGAGGTGCTGTACGGCGAGGTGCCCGAGGGTGTCGCCATCTCCGAGGCCGTCGCCCTGGCGACCAGCCTGTCCACCGACGAGTCGCCCTCGTTCGTCAACGGGCTGCTCGCCCGGCTCGCCCAGGTGAGGCCGACCCTGGCCTGAACCCGCCGGTCGTTGAACCCCCCGCGCACGGCAGTGGCCGGGAGGATCGCTCCTCCCGGCCACTGCGGCGTACCGGTGCTGCTGGTCCGGCTCTGACTAGCGGAGCCAGACCTTGATCTTCATCGTGGTGTCGTTCTGGCCGACCACCTTGATGTTGACGCCGTTGTTCGGCACCTTGACGCTCTTGGTCGGCTGGGCAGCCGTCCAGTAGGCGACGTTGTCCTTGAACAGCGGCTGTGCGGGCTGACCGCGCAGCAGCGTCTCCTGCCCGTTGAAGTGCAGCCGGACCGAGTCCGACTTCTCCAGCGAGAAGGTGGCGTCGTACATCTGGATCCGCTCGCGCCACAGTCCACCGTCGAGCCGGACGTACGGCCTCGGGTTTGCATCGATCGGCAGGATCTCGCCCTGGCCGGGGTGCACACTCGTGTCGTTGTCGATGAAGCTGGTGTCCCAGTAGCTGATGAGCAGCCCGTCCTGGAGCGGGAAGTGCTCCACGTAGTCCGGTCGGCTGTTGGCCCAGCCGAAGTTGTACGGACCGGACTTGAGGTACTTGTCGAACGACTGGTAGTCCCGGTGCGAGGCCAGGTAGTAGTTGTCGTAGAGCCTGGTGAAGCTGGCCTCGGCGGCGCTGAAGCCATCCAGCGTCCACCCCTCGGTGCCGGACTCGGCGCCGGAGGTGAAGACCTCGGTCGCCCCGCTCGTCACGGTGATGTCGTCGGCGAAGAAGCCGATCAGTGCGAGTCCGCCGTCCGTGGCGTACCGCAGACGCAGCCCGATCGTCTGTCCGGCGTAGTCGGACAGGTCGAAGGTCGCCGGGACCCACTCACCGTCCGTGGAGCCGCCGATCCCGTTGTTGGCGCTCGGGTCGGTGATCGAACCGGGGATCGTGGCCCAGCCGGACCCGTCGTTGACCTCGACGTACACGTAGTCGAAGTCGAGCTCGACGTCGTAGTTGACCTGCATCGACAGCTCGGCTGCACCTGCGGGCAGGGCCACCTGGCGGGTCATGGTGTTGTTGAGGTCATCGCCCGAGCCACTCCACCAGCTGCTCGAGCCGGCGTACGGGTCGACCAGGGAGGTAGTGACCTCCTTTTTGGGGAGGACGACCACCGCGCCCTGGGCGTGGTCGCTGTTGAACTCGTGCGGACCGAGGTTGAGCGTCTCGCCAGCTGCCGACGGCGCGACGACTGCGTAGTCGAGCCAGCCGAGCTGGAGCTTCTCCCAGGCGCCGAGGTCACCGGCACGCGTGCCGATGCCCTGGTCCTGCGGGCCGCTGAGCCGGCTCTGGGCCATGAGCGACCAGAAGTCGACACCATTCTGGCCACCCTGGGTCTCATAGAGGTCCGGCAGACCGAGGTCGTGGCCGTACTCGTGGGTGAACACGCTGACCCCGCCGTTCTCAGGCTGGATGGTGTAGTCACCGACCCAGAGTCCGGTGTTGCCGATCTGGGTGCCACCCAGCGGGTTGGTCGAGGGGCCGTCGAAACCGGCGTTGGTCACGAAGGCGTACCAGCGGTGCGACCAGATGGCGTCCTCACCCTGCTGGGGGTCGCCGTCGGCCTGGTCGCCGCCGGCGTGGACGACCTGGAAGTGGTCGATGTAGCCGTCCGGCTCGTTGAAGTTGCCGTCGCCGTCGTAGTCGTAGCGGTCCCAGACGTCGAACGTCTTGAGCTCGTCCTTGATCTGCTTCTGGGTGCGACCCATCGCCTTCTGGTCCTTGACCCACTGGTTCACCGAGTCCTGCACGAGGTTCCAGGTGTTGGAGCAGACGACTCCACCACAGGGGTAGCCGTTCGAGCGGCCGTAGCGAGCCTCGTTGTAACGCACCTTGACCCAGTCGGTGACCGTGCCGGCGACGCTGTAGCGACCGGAGGACTGGCGCTGGTAGTACTGCTTGACCGACTCGACGTCCTTCCCGCTGCCGGGGCTGACGTGCTTGCCGAAGTAGATGTCCTCGTAGTGCGACCGGTCGTAGTTCGGCTGCCAGACCGTGCTGTTGTCGGTCGCACGGTCGGGCGCGGGGATCGCGTTGTTCAGGGGCCCCCGGAAGGTCGCCGGGCCGGGGGTGGTCGGGTCGGTGTCCTGGTCCGGATAGTCAGGGTGACGCTGGTTGCCGAACTCCGCCAGCACGACGAAGATCCGGTCCGTCGCCTCGCGGGAGAGCTCGACGTACTGGCTCCGCACCGTGGGGGACTTGGCCGAACCCTTGGCCTGGGCGCTCACGGTCTCCCCGACCTTGACCACCGTGCTCTTGCCCCGCTTGACCGGGGTGGCCTTGCCGCTGATCACGTCGGCGATGGCCTCCGTGCGCAGCGCCCGTCGCTTCTTCTCCAGCGGGTTCGGCAGCTCGTCGCCAGGGGTGGGTTCTGAAGCCGTGATCCCGGGACCGGGCGCCGTGACGGCGGGTGCCGACGCAGCGATGGCGGTCTGGAACATGGTTGCTCCCAACCCTGCTGCCAACACCGCCCCTACGATCCGAATACGTGGGTGTCGCACATCGTCCTCCAACTTACGCAACGTGAGCGCACGTCCCGTGGATGACCTCGGCTCCGTCTGTGCAGACCTGCAGCCGATCTCGCCACCTGTGCGCGGCCGCTGTGTGACGGCCACTGGGCAGTCCACACGTCCGTGCCGCGTCTCACAAGGTGAGAACGATCCCGTTACCGATTCGTGATCTGAACCCCTTTGTTCCGTCACGACCGCGGCTCAGCTGTCGGCCGAAGACCTTGCCCCGCTGTCGGTGTTCGCAACCGTCCGGCCGCTGGTGACGTACGCCACACGACCTGCTGAAGTCGATCCGGGCGTGCTGCTGCAGGTCGAGCGGCGCGGGTCCACCGGTGCGCGTGACCGTTCTTTCTTGCCGGTACAGTGACGGCATCGACATCCTTTAACGACCTGTCCGGTGAGGCAGGGAAGGAGGTCCTGACGCGAATGTGTCCTGACTCAGCCGTACCCGTAGTCCGCTCCGCCGCCGCTGTGCCGCCCTCGGGCGACCCTTCGTCGACCGTCGCGACCGAGGCTCCAGCCCGCCCGGTGATGAGCGACACCGACATCGCTCGCGCGCTCCGCCGGATCGCCCACGAGATCCTCGAGCACAACCGTGGAGCAGAGCGGCTGGTGGTCCTGGGCATCCCGACCCGGGGCGTGGTCCTGGCCCAGCGGCTCGTGGACGTCATGGCCGAGGTCGAGGGCGTCGACGTGCCGGTGGGTGCGCTGGACGTGACGATGCACCGCGACGACCTGCGCAGCCAGCCCACCCGCAGCCCGACCCACACCTCCATCCCGCACGGCGGGGTCGACGGGCGCACCGTGGTGCTCGTGGACGACGTCCTGTATTCGGGCCGCACCGTGCGGGCCGCCCTGGACGCGCTGTCCGACCTGGGTCGGCCCAGCGCGGTGCGCCTCGCGGTCCTCGTCGACCGTGGTCACCGCGACCTGCCGATCCGAGCCGACCACGTGGGCAAGAACCTGCCCACGGCGCGCGGCGAGCGGGTCCAGGTGCGGTTGTCCGAGCTCGACGAGCTGGACGTCGTCCGCATCGCCGGAGGAGACCCTCGATGACCACGACCCTGGAGCCGGCCGCGGTTGCCGGCGCGACCATGCCCCGCAGCCTGCTGTCCTCGGCCGACCTGTCCGCCGACCACGTCCGCACCCTGCTGGCCACCGCCGCCGAGATGCACGACGTGCAGCACCGCGAGGTCAAGAAGCTGCCCACCCTGCGCGGGCGCACCGTGGTCAACCTGTTCTTCGAGGACTCCACCCGCACGCGGAGCTCGTTCGAGATCGCCGGCAAGTGGCTGTCGGCCGACGTCATCAACATCTCCGGCAAGGGGTCCTCGACCTCCAAGGGGGAGTCGCTGCGCGACACGGTGATGACGGTGGCGGCGATGGGCGTGGATGCTCTGGTGATCCGGCACCACGCCAGCGGAGCGGCCCACCAGGTCGCCCAGTGGGTCGACCCGATCGTGGTGAACGCCGGCGACGGCATGCACGAGCACCCCACCCAGGCGCTGCTGGACGCCTACACCATCCAGCGGCGGCTGGGCGATCTCGCCGGTCGGCACATCGCGATCGTGGGTGACCTGACCCACTCCCGGGTGGTCCGCTCCAACCTGATCACCCTGCGCCGGCTCGGGGCCGAGGTCACCCTGGTGGCACCGCCGACCCTCATGCCGAGCGGGATCACGAGCTGGGCTGCGGCAGAGGGATTCTCGCTGTCGAGCGACCTCGACGCGGTGCTGCCCACCGCTGACGCCGTCATGATGCTCCGGGTCCAGCGCGAGCGGATGAGTGGGGGGTTCTTCCCGACGGCACGCGAGTACACCGTGGGCTACGGGCTGACCCGCGCCCGCCTCGAGCGGCTGGTCGCCGCCAACCCGGACGTCGTCATCTGCCACCCCGGACCGATGAACCGGGGCCTCGAGATCGCCGCGGACGCAGCGGATGCCGCCCAGTCCCTGATCCTGGACCAGGTGTCGGCGGGGGTGGCGGTGCGGATGTCGGTGCTCTACCACCTGCTCGCCGGAGAAGGGAGCACGACGTGAGCACGCTGCTGGTCACCGGGGCCGACCTGCTGGGGCGCGGCGCCCAGGACCTGCTCATCGAGGACGGCGTGGTCGCCGAGGTCGGCAGCATCCGCTCGGCCCGGGGCGCGGACGTCCTGGACGCCGACGGACTGGTCCTTCTGCCGGGTCTGGTCGACCTCCACACCCACTTCCGCGAGCCCGGTCGCGAGGACGCCGAGACGATCGAGTCCGGTTCGGCCGCCGCGGCCGTCGGCGGGTACACCGCGGTGCTGGCCATGGCCAACACGACACCGGTCACCGACACGGCCGAGGCGGCGGAACGGATCCTGGACCTCGGTCGCGCCGCCGGCCTGGTCGACGTGCAGCCGGTGGGCGCGGTCAGCAAGGCCCTGGCAGGGGAGGAGCTCGCCGAGCTCGGGCTCATGCACCGCTCCCGCGCCCGGGTCAACGTGTTCTCCGACGACGGGAGGTGCGTGCACGACTCCCGGCTGATGCGGCGCGCGCTGGAGTACGTCCGCGGGTTCGGGGGAGTCGTCTCCCAGCACGCGCAGGACCCTCAGCTCGCCGGCGCGCAGGCCTGCTGCCACGAGGGCGAGCTGTCGGGGCGTCTCGGGCTGCCCGGGTGGCCGGGCATCGCCGAGGAGGTCATCGTCGCCCGCGACGTCATGCTGGCCCGCCACACCCGCTCGCGGGTGCATGTCGCGCACGCCTCCACCGCCGGCACCGTCGAGATCCTGCGCTGGGCCAAGGCACAGGGCATCGACGTCACCGCCGAGGTCACGCCCCACCACCTGGCGCTCACCACCGACCTGCTCGCGGGGTACGACCCGACGTTCAAGGTGAACCCGCCGCTGCGTCCCGCCGAGGACGTCGAGGCGCTGCGCGACGCGCTGGCCGACGGGACGATCGATGCCGTCGCGACCGACCACGCGCCACACGCGCGGCACGACAAGGAGCACGCGTTCACCGAGGCGGCGTTCGGGATGCTCGGGCTGGAGACCGCGCTGTCGGTGGTCAGCGACGTGATGGTCCGCAGTGGCCGGCTGGACTGGGCCGGCGTCGCGCGGGTGATGTCGCAGAACCCGGCCCGGATCGCCGGGCTTGCCGGGCACGGCCACGACCTCAGCGTCGGGTCGACGGCCCATCTCACGCTCATCGACCCGTCAGCGACCGTCACGGTCGACCGGAGCGCGTCGATGTCGTTGTCCCGCAACACTCCTTGGCACGGACGAACCCTGACCGGCGCCGTCCATGCCACCATCCTGCGCGGTCGCGTCACCGCTCAGAAGGGCGCGCTCGCATGACCGGGCTCCAGGTGTTCGGCGTGGTGCTGATCGCGCTCGGGATCGCCTACGGGGTCCTGTATGCCGGGTGGCTGTGGCTCGCCCGCCGGAGGCGTGCCGCAGATGCGCTCGAGGCCAGTCGCCCGACCCGTGCAGCGACGGTGGAGACCTTGTCGGCGGAGGGAACCTATCTGGGCACCACCCGGATCCGTTCGGGGACCAGCTCGCCGGTCACGGCGCTGGGACCGAAGTCGAAGGCCACCTTGAAGGTGCGCCGAGCCTCGGTCGAGGACCTGCTCACCATCGAGCGCGTGGGGGTCGAGCCCCTCGTCATCGCCGCCGACCGCCTCGGGTCGGTGCGCACGGTCCGGAGCCGGGGTCGTCACGACCGCGCGCTGGCGGTCAGCTGGAAGGGGCCGGCCGGTGAGGCCTACCTGACGACCTTCACCCCGCGGCTGCGAGCCGATCTCGACCGCCTCGAGTCCTCGCTGTGGTGGCACGCCGGGGGCACCGACGTGCGGATCCTGGTGGGGCAGTCCCCGGTCGGGGGGCCGACGACCGAGGACGAGCCCGCCGCGGAGGACGAGCCCGCGACCGAGCACGAGCCGGCCGCGAAGGACGGGCCCTCCGCCGACCATGACGCCGACCCGGGTGCCGACCATGACGCCGACCCGGGTGCCGACCATGACGCCGACCCGGGTGACGACACCACGCACCCGTCCGACACCGAGCCTGAACCCGCACCTCCGAACAAGAAGGGCCGTCGCCCGTGACCGCCGCACCCCAGCTCGCTGCACCGTCTGCCCGGGAGCCCGCCGTCCTGCTCCTGGAGGACGGGCGCGCCTTCCACGGCCAGTCCTACGGTCACGTCGGCCAGACGGTGGGCGAGGCCGTGTTCTCCACCGGGATGACCGGATACCAGGAGACGATCACCGACCCGAGCTATCACCGTCAGGTCGTCGTGATGACGGCTCCCCACATCGGCAACACCGGCGTCAACGACGAGGACGGGGAGTCGAGCCGCATCTGGGTCGCCGGGTACGTCGTGCGTGACCCTGCGCTGCGGCCCTCGAGCTGGCGGTCGGTCCGCACGCTGGAGGACGACCTCGACGCCCAGGGCGTGGTCGGCATCAGCGGCATCGACACGCGAGCGTTGACCCGTCACCTGCGTGAGCGCGGCGCGATGCGGGTCGGCATCTTCAGCGGCCCGGTCGCCGCCACCCCGGTCGAGCAGCTGCTCACCACGGTCCGCGATGCCCCCGCCATGGCTGGGGCAGCCTTGGCCGAGGAGGTCAGCACGAACCAGCCGTACGTCGTCCCTGCGGTCGGCGAGCACCGGTTCACGGTCGCGGCGGTCGACCTCGGGATCAAGGCGATGACGCCGGCGCTGATGGCGCAGCGCGGGATCGAGGTGCACGTGCTGCCGGCGACCTCGACGTTCGCCGACGTCCTCGCGGTGCAGCCCGACGGCGTCTTCTTCTCCAACGGCCCCGGTGACCCGCAGACCGCCGGGCACGCGGTCGGGGTGCTGCGTGAGGTGCTCGGCGCGCGGATCCCCTTCTTCGGCATCTGTTTCGGCAACCAGATCCTCGGCCGCGCGCTCGGGTTCGGGACCTACAAGCTCCGGTACGGCCATCGTGGCATCAACCAGCCGGTGATGGACCGCACCACCGGCAAGGTCGAGGTCACCTCGCACAACCACGGCTTCGCGGTGGACGCGCCCCTGGATGGCGAGCCGCAGACGCCGTTCGGCCGCGCACGCGTGTCGCACGTCAACCTCAACGACAACGTGGTCGAGGGCCTGGAGCTGCTCGACGGGCCCGCCTTCTCGGTCCAGTACCACCCGGAGGCGGCCGCCGGTCCGCACGACGCGGGATATCTGTTCGACCGGTTCGTGGACCTCATGCAAGCACATCCCCTGTCGCAGAAGGAAAGCCGCGAATAATGCCGAAGCGCGACGACATCAAGAGCGTTCTGGTCATCGGGTCCGGCCCGATCGTCATCGGCCAGGCCTGCGAGTTCGACTACTCCGGGACCCAGGCCTGCCGGGTGCTGCGCGAGGAGGGGATCAGGGTCATCCTGGTCAACTCCAACCCGGCCACGATCATGACCGACCCCGAGTTCGCCGACGCGACCTACGTCGAGCCGATCACACCCGAGGTGGTCGAGGCGATCATCGCCAAGGAGCGCCCCGACGCGGTGCTGGCGACCCTCGGCGGGCAGACCGCGCTCAACACCGCGATCTCGCTGCACGAGGCCGGAGTGCTGGAGAAGTACGACTGCCCGCTCATCGGCGCCAACGTCGAGGCCATCCAGCTCGGCGAGGACCGCGAGCGGTTCAAGGGTGTCGTCGAGCGTTGCGGCGCCGAGAGCGCCAGGTCGATCATCGCTCGCTCCATCGACGAATGCCTTGCTGCAGCAGCGGAGCTCGGCTATCCAATGGTGGTGCGGCCGTCCTTCACCATGGGAGGGCTGGGCTCCGGCTTCGCCGACGACGAGCGGGACCTGCGCCGCATCGCCGGTGCCGGCCTGCACGCGAGCCCGACCACCGAGGTGCTCCTCGAGGAGTCGATCAAGGGGTGGAAGGAGTACGAGCTCGAGGTGATGCGCGACCACGCCGACAACGTCGTGGTCGTCTGCTCGATCGAGAACCTCGACCCGATGGGCGTGCACACCGGTGACTCCATCACCGTCGCTCCCGCGCTGACCCTGACCGACCGCGAGTACCAGCGGCTGCGCGACATCGGCATCGCGGTCATCCGTGAGGTCGGGGTCGACACCGGCGGCTGCAACATCCAGTTCGCGGTGAACCCCGTCGACGGCCGGATCATCGTCATCGAGATGAACCCGCGCGTCTCGCGCTCCTCGGCGCTGGCCTCCAAGGCGACCGGGTTCCCGATCGCCAAGATCGCGGCAAAGATGGCGATCGGATACACCCTCGACGAGGTCCCCAACGACATCACCGGAGTGACCCCCGCATCCTTCGAGCCCGCGCTGGACTACGTGGTCGTCAAGGTCCCGCGGTTCGCGTTCGAGAAGTTCCCCGCGGCCGACCCCACGCTCACCACCACGATGAAGTCGGTGGGTGAGGCGATGTCGATCGGACGCAACTTCACCGAGGCCCTCCAGAAGGCGCTGCGGTCGATGGAGCGTGCGGACGCGACATTCCACTGGGACGGCGAGACCCCCGACACCGCGCGGGGGCTGGAGCTGCTGGAGATCGCCGGCACACCGACCGACGGACGGATCGTCACCGTGCAGCAGGCGCTGCGGGCGGGGCTCAGCGTCGAGCAGGTCCATGCCGGCACCGGGATCGACCCGTGGTTCCTCGACCAGATCGAGCTCATCAACCAGGTGGCCGAGACGGTGCGTCGGGGTGGAGACAGTGCCGGGGGTGCGCGGCCCACGGGTCGGCTCACGCCGGACCTGCTGAGGCTGGCCAAGCGGCACGGGTTCGCCGACGCCCAGATCGCCTCCCTGACCGGTATGCCGGAGGCGGTCGTGCGCGGCGTGCGGCACGCGCTCGGGGTGCGCCCGGTGTACAAGACCGTCGACACCTGCGCCGGTGAGTTCGCGGCGGAGACGCCCTACTACTACAGCACCTACGACGAGGAGACCGAGGTCGCGCCCCGCGAGAAGCCGGCCGTCATCATCCTCGGGTCGGGTCCCAACCGGATCGGGCAGGGCGTCGAGTTCGACTACTCCTGCGTGCACGCGAGCTTCGCGCTGCGGGACGCGGGCTACGAGACGATCATGATCAACTGCAACCCCGAGACGGTGTCGACCGACTACGACACCAGCAGCCGGCTGTACTTCGAGCCGCTGACCCTGGAGGACGTGCTCGAGGTGGTCCACGCCGAGCGGGAGGCGGGTCCGATCGCGGGCGTCATCGTCCAGCTCGGCGGGCAGACCCCGCTGGGGCTCGCCAAGTCGCTCAAGGCCGAGGGGGTGCCGATCGTCGGCACGACGCCGGAGGCGATCGACCTCGCCGAGGACCGAGGCGCCTTCGGTCGGGTGCTGGCCGAGGCCCAGCTGCCGGCGCCACGGCACGGCACGGCATACAGCGCGGCCGAGGCGGTCGAGGTGGCCAAGGAGATCGGGTACCCCGTCCTGGTGCGCCCGTCCTACGTGCTCGGCGGGCGGGGCATGGAGATCGTGTACGACGACGAGACGCTGGCGACCTATGTCACCCGCGCGACGGTCGCCTCGCCCGAGTACCCCGTCCTGGTCGACCGGTTCCTCGACGAGGCGATCGAGATCGACGTGGATGCGCTCTACGACGGCGAGGAGATGTATCTCGGAGGGATCATGGAGCACATCGAGGAGGCCGGGATCCACTCGGGTGACTCGGCGTGCACCCTGCCACCGGTGACCCTCGGCTCCGGGGAGCTGACGCGTGTGCGCGAGTCGACGCTGAAGCTCGCCCAGGGCATCGGGGTGCGCGGCCTGATGAACGTGCAGTTCGCGCTCGCCCAGGACGTGCTCTATGTCCTGGAGGCCAACCCGCGCGCGTCGCGGACCGTGCCGTTCGTGGCCAAGGCCACTGGCGTCCCGCTGGCCAAGGCGGCGGCCCGGGTGATGCTCGGCGCGACCATCGCCGAGCTGCGGGCCGAGGGCATCCTGCCCCCGACCGGTGACGGCGGCAACCTCCCCCCGCACGCACCGATGTCGGTGAAGGAGGCAGTGCTGCCGTTCAAGAGGTTCCGCACGCGGGAGGGCGAGGTCGTCGACAGCCTGCTCGGGCCGGAGATGCGCTCGACCGGTGAGGTGATGGGCATCGACCGGGACTTCGGTGCGGCGTTCGCCAAGAGCCAGCTCGGCTCGACCTCGGGCCTGCCCAACTCGGGGTCGGTGTTCGTGTCGGTCGCCAACCGCGACAAGCGGGCGATGATCTTCCCGGTGAAGCGGCTCGCCGACCTCGGGTTCGAGATCGTTGCCACCGGCGGAACGGCAGATGTGTTGCGGCGCAACGGAATTGCATCGACCGTCGTCCGCAAGCACAGCGACCGCAACGATGGCGAGAAGGGCATCGTCGAGATGATCCTGGCCGGCGAGATCGGCATGGTGGTCAACACCCCGTCCGGTCCCAACGCCCGCGCCGACGGCTATCTCATCCGCGCCGCCACCACCTCGATGGACCGCCCGATCATCACCACCGTCCAGCAGCTCGCGGCGGCGGTCCAGGGCATCGAGGCCCAGATGAAGGGCGAGCTGCGGGTGAAGTCGCTGCAGGAGCACGCAGCCGACCTCGACCTGTACGGCCGGGCGGGCACCGCGGGGGCCGGAGGGTTCCGCTATGACGGCTGAGGCCAGTACCACCCCGACGGTCGCGGCCCGCGAAGGCGCCGGCGTCGTCCAGGTCGTCGGCGAGCTGATCGCGACCCGCCGGGCCGGCGCCTACCACCACCTCACGTTCGTCGCGCCCGGGATCGCCGAGCTGGCGCGACCCGGGCAGTTCGTCGCGATGGCCGTCGGAGGCGACACGTCGAGCACCTTGCTGCGACGCTGCTTCTCGATCCACCGGGTGAGCCCGTCGGGCACCTACGGCGGCACGGTCGAGCTCGTCGTCGCCGCGCACGGTCCGGGAACCCGGTGGCTGACCGAGATGTCGGTGCACGACCACGCCAGCATCATCGGCCCGTTGGGCCGGCCGTTCCCGCAGCCCACCGAGGCGGTGCCCTGCGTACTGGTCGGCGGCGGGTACGGCAGTGCCCCGCTGTTCTGGTTGGCCGAGAGCCTGCGGGCCCGCGGATGCCACGTCGAGATGGTGCTCGGCGCGGCATCGGAGGACCGGCTGTTCGGGGTCGTGGGTGCGCTGCGCAGCGCGGACGGGCTGACGGTCACCACCGACGACGGTTCGGCCGGAACGAAGGGATGGGTCTCCGACGTCCTGCCGGCGATCATCCGCCGCACCGGGGCAGCGGTGGTCTACGGATGCGGACCGATGGCGATGCTGGAGTCGATCACCGGTGTCGCGGCGGCCGAGGGTGCGGTGGCCCAGGTCGCGGTCGAGGAGTCGATGGCCTGCGGGATCGGGGTGTGCATGACCTGCGTGATGCCGGTGGTCGGCAGGGACGGCCGCACCAAGATGGTGCGCTCCTGCGTCGAGGGACCGGTCTTCCGCGGCGACCGGGTGCGCTGGGACGCCTTCGAGAACGGCCGGTGCCGGGTGCCGGTCGACGCCGTGGGCGCACCGCAGGCCGGAGGGCACTGATGGGTCAGGACGTCTACCTCGCGGCCGAGGAGCAGGAGCTGGTCGCCGCGCGCGCGCGACGGCGCGCTGCCCATGTGGACCTGTCCACCGACATCGGCGGCCGGGTCCTCCCGAGCCCGATGATGACCGCCTCCGGGTGCGCAGCCAACGGTCGGGAGATGCACCGGTTCGTCGACGTCGCCGAGCTCGGGGCGTTCGTCACGAAGTCGGTGATGGCCGCGCCCCGCTCCGGTCGCGGCACCCCCCGGATGGCCGAGACCCCCTCGGGGATGCTGAACTCGATCGGGCTCCAAGGGCCGGGGATCGAGGCCTTCGTCGCCGAGGACCTGCCGTGGCTCAAGTCGGTCGGTGCGCGGGTCGTGGTGTCGATCGCGGGGTCGACCGGGGTGGAGTTCGCCGAGGTGGCCAAGGTGCTCCGCGAGAGCGAGGCCTTCGACGCCGTCGTCGGGGTCGAGGTGAACATCTCCTGTCCCAACGTCGCCAACCGGGGGCTGGTCTTCGCCTGCGACCCGACCTCGGCCGGCAAGGTGCTCGCCCTCGTCCGCGAGCAGCTGCCGCGCGACATCCCCATGCTGGCCAAGCTGAGCCCCGACGTGACCGACATCGTCGAGATCGCCGTGGCGGCGGTCCGGGCCGGAGCCACCGGGCTCACCATGATCAACACCCTGCTCGGCATGGTCATCGACACCGACCGGCTCCGACCGCAGCTCGGCGGGGTGACCGGTGGGCTCTCGGGACCGGGCATCCGCCCGGTCGCCGTGCGGGCGATCTGGCAGGTGCGCGCCGCGATGAACGCCCAGCGGCTCCCGACCGTGCCGATCATCGGCGCAGGCGGCGTACGCACCGGTCGCGACGCCCTGGAGATGGTGGCCGCCGGCGCCAGCGCGATCCAGGTCGGCACCGCCACCTTCAACGACCCCACCGCGCCGGTCCGGGTGGGACGGGAGCTGGCCGAGCTGCTCGCCGAGCGCCGGTTCGACACCCTGGCCGAGGTCGTCGGCATCGCCCACACCAGATCGGACTCCGGCAGATGAGCACCCCACCCTTCGGCACCCGGCTGCGCGCCGCGATGGACGACCTCGGCCCGTTCTGCCCCGGTGTCGACCCGCACCCGGCGCTGTTGGCCCAGTGGGGCCTGCCGGACACGGTCCAGGGGCTCGAACGGTTCGCACTGGCCTGTGTCGAGGCGTTCGGCGGGACGGTGGCGGCCGTGAAACCACAGTCGGCGTTCTTCGAGCGGTTCGGTTCGGCCGGGGTCGCGGTGCTGGAGCGCACCCTTGCCGAGCTGCGGGAGGCCGGGACGCTGGCGTTGCTGGACGTCAAGCGCGGCGACATCGGGTCGACGATGGCCGCCTACGCGGACGCCTACCTGTCCGAGGGGTCGCCGCTGCGCGCCGATGCGATCACGGTGAGCCCCTATCTGGGATATGAGTCGCTGCGTCCCGCGCTCGACCTGGCCGCCCGCACCGGTCGCGGGGTCTTCGTGCTGACGCTCACCTCCAACCCGGAGGGCCCGCAGGTGCAGCACGCGCTGACCGGCGGTTCGGCGCGAACCACCGGACGGACGGACGGGGCGGGGGAGTCGGCGGTCGCGGCGGCCATGGTCGCAGGGGTCCGTGGTGACAACACGGCCGCGATCGCGGCACACGGTCTGGGCAGTGTCGGGATGGTCATCGGTGCGACGGTGGGGACGGGGCCGGCCGACCTGGGGCTCGACCTCGTCGGGTCCGCCGGCCCGATCCTCGCCCCGGGGCTGGGCGCGCAGGGCGGCACCCCGCAGGCGCTTCGGGCGACCTTCGGCGACGCGCTGCCGCAGGTGTTGGGGACCAGCAGCCGCGAGGTGCTCTCGGCCGGGCCCGACGTCGGCGCGCTCCGCGCGGCGGCCTCTCAGGTCACCCAGCAGCTGCGCGCGCAGCTGGCGGGCCAGCCCGCCTAGCCTGACCCGGACCAGCGCCGGCAGGCGTCGCCCCGCGGGGCCCCTACGTCCGCGGTGGTCCGCTGGCCTGGCCCGCAGCCTCGTGGGGGGATGCCTCGTGAGGGGGTGCTGCCGGACCCCGGGCCGCCTACGGATCGCGTTCTGCCACAGCCGTCCCGCTGGCCTCACCCGCGTTCCCGAGGACAGATCTCCGAGCCGGACTCCGGCCCCCGCGTTGGTGTCGGCCCCGCCGACTCGATAGGTTCACCGGAGCGGCGGGAGCACCCTGGTCATCGGGGGCGGCCTGCCAGGCGATGACTGGAATCACGAGGAGACCTCGACGTGGCGCTACCCCCGCTGACCCCCGAGCAGAGGGCTGCTGCCCTGGAGAAGGCCGCCATCGCCCGCCGCGAGCGCGCAGCCGTGAAGAACCGGTTGAAGTACGCCCAGGGCTCGCTGGCCACGGTCATCTCCGACGGCAAGTCCAACGAGATCATCGGCAAGATGAAGGTCTCGGCGCTGCTCGAGTCGATGCCTGGGGTCGGACGGGTGCGAGCGCGCCAGATCATGGAGGAGGTCGGCATCTCCGAGAGCCGCCGCGTCCGTGGCCTGGGCGCCAACCAGATCGCCGCGCTGCTGGAGCGCTTCTCCGACGCGTGAGCGAGCCGACTGGAGGGCGACGTCGCCTCGTGGTGCTGGCCGGACCGACGGCGGTCGGCAAGGGCACCGTCTCGGCGTACATCCGGGCCAACCACCCCGAGGTGTGGCTGTCAGTCTCCGCGACGACGAGGCATCCGCGGCCCGGTGAGGTCGACGGGGTGCACTACCACTTCGTGTCCGTCGAGGAGTTCGCGCGGATGCAGGCGGCCGGCGAGCTCCTGGAGTCAGCGGTCGTCCACGGGCGGGCCAGCTACGGCACTCCGCGGGCGGCGGCGCAACGCGCCCTGGAGGAGGGGCGGCTAGCCCTGCTGGAGATCGACCTGCAGGGCGCCCGTCAGGTCCGCGAGGTCATGCCCGAGGCGCTGTTCGTCTTCCTCGCCCCGCCGAGCTGGGAGGAGCTGGTGCGCCGGCTCGTCGGGCGGGGCACCGAGGACGAGGCCGAGCGGGAGGCCAGACTGGCCACGGCGCGGCGCGAGCTGGCCGCCGCCGAGGAGTTCGACGTCACCATCGTCAACGACGATGTTCAGCGTGCGGCCGAACACCTCGTATCATGGATGACGTCCCACCAGCCGCCGTACGCCCCCCCGGGGTCTGGTGGCACCACCGACAGCAGTGCCGCTGAGCGCTGACGCCCGAACAGAAGTGAGACCACCCCGTGTCTGGAACCCTGCCTGCGCCCATCGGCATCACCAACCCGCCGATCGACGACCTCCTCCAGAAGGCCGACTCCAAGTACGCCCTGGTGATCTACTCCGCCAAGCGCGCCCGCCAGATCAACGCCTACTACAGCCAGCTCCAGGAAGGCCTGCTCGAGTACGTCGGCCCGCTGGTGGACTCCCAGGTGCACGAGAAGCCGATGTCGATCGCGCTCCGCGAGATCGACGAGGGCCTGCTCACCTCCGAGCCCACCGAGGGCTGAGCCCCGCGCTCACCTCGGCCCACCACCAGACCCGACCCCGCAGGAGCGGCTGATGCGCATCGTCCTGGGGGTCGCGGGAGGGATCGCCGCCTACAAGGCCGCGTCCCTGCTCAGGCTGCTGACTGAGCACGGGCACCACGTCACGGTCGTGCCCACCGCCGCGGCGCTGGAGTTCGTGGGAGCGCCCACCTGGGCCGCGCTGAGCGGGAACCCCGTGCACACCGACGTCTGGTCCGACGTGCACGAGGTGCCCCACGTGCGCCTGGGCCAGGAGGCCGACCTCGTCGTCGTCGCCCCGGCCACCGCCGACCTGCTGGCACGAGCCGCGACCGGCATGGCGGGCGACCTGCTCACCAACGTGCTGCTGACGGCGCGCTGCCCCGTGCTCCTCGCGCCGGCGATGCACACCGAGATGTGGCTGCACCCGGCCACCCAGGCCAACGTGGCGACGCTGACCGCGCGCGGTGTGCACGTGCACCCGCCCGCCTCCGGCCGGCTGACCGGGCAGGACACCGGTCCGGGCCGGCTCCCGGAGCCCGAGGAGCTGTACGCCGCCTGCGTGGGGCTGCTGGGTGCGGGGCCAGCGGCGACGCAGGCCGGCGCGCCAAGCCCACCGACCACCGGCGCGTACACCGGTCCGCTGACCGGCCGCCACGTCGTGGTCAGCGCGGGTGGCACCCGGGAGCCGCTGGACCCCGTGCGCTACCTGGGCAACCGGTCGTCCGGCAAGCAGGGGTACGCGGTCGCCGCGGAAGCCGCCCGGCGCGGCGCCGTGGTCACCCTGGTCAGCGCCAACGCCGCGCTCCCGGAGCCGGCAGGGGTGCACGTCGTGGCGGTCGAGACCGCGCTGGAGCTGCAGGAGGCGGTCGAGAAGGCCGCCGCCCAGGCCGACGTGGTCGTGATGGTCGCCGCGGTCGCCGACTTCCGCCCGGCGTCGGTCGCGACCAGCAAGATCAAGAAGACCCACGACCCCGCCGACCCCGACGCCGCTCCGGTGATCGAGCTGGTCCGCAACCCCGACGTCCTCGCCGGGTTGGTGCAGGCGCGCGGGAACGCGACGACCCCTCTCATCGTGGGGTTCGCGGCCGAGACCGGCGACGCCGAGCGCACGGTCCTCGAGCACGGGCGCGACAAGCTTGCCCGCAAGGGTTGCGACCTGCTGGTGGTCAACGAGGTCGGTGTCGACAAGACCTTCGGCCTGGACTCCAACACCGTCCAGATCCTGCAGCGCGGCAGCGGCAGGGTCCGGACAGCGGGTCCGGCGTCCAAGGACGAGGTCGCGGCTGCCGTGCTGGATGCCGTGGACGACGCGCTCTGAACCCGGACTAGACTCTCGCGGAGCGCCGGCGCGGGTCCCGGTGGCCGAGCCCGCCGACCTGCCCCGACGAGTACCCTCCGCGCCCGCCGCTGATCGTCGAGCCGCCCCCCTGAACCGCAAGGAGAATCCGTGTCCCGCCTCTTCACGTCCGAGTCCGTCACCGAGGGCCACCCGGACAAGATCTGCGACCAGATCTCCGACGCGATCCTGGACGCCATGCTCGAGAAGGACCCGCGCAGCCGGGTGGCGGTCGAGACGATGGTGACCACCGGCCTGGTGCACGTCGCCGGCGAGGTCTCCACCGAGGCCTACGTCGAGATCCCCAGCCTGGTCCGCGAGACCGTCCTCGGCATCGGCTACGACTCCTCCACCAAGGGTTTCGACGGACTCTCCTGCGGTGTCGAGGTGTCGATCGGCCAGCAGAGCCCCGACATCGCCCAGGGCGTCGACGCGGCGTACGAGAGCCGCACGGGCGGGGTGGACCCGCTGGACAAGCAGGGCGCCGGCGACCAGGGGCTGATGTTCGGGTTCGCCTGCGAGGACACGGCCGAGTTCATGCCGCTGCCGATCTATCTCGCGCACCGGCTGTCCGAGCGGCTCGCGGCGGTCCGCAAGAGCGGTCAGGTCGCCTACCTGCGGCCCGACGGCAAGACCCAGGTGACCATCGCCTACGAGGGCGACAAGGCGGTCAAGCTCGACACCGTGGTCCTGTCGACCCAGCACGCGCAGGACGTCTCGCTGGACGACCTGCTCACCCCTGACATCATCGAGCACGTCATCAAGCCCGTCGTGGCCGAGCTGCAGGACTCCGGGACCGAGCTCGACGTGTCCGACTACCGCACCCTGATCAACCCGACCGGCCGCTTCGAGATCGGTGGCCCGATGGGTGACGCCGGCCTGACCGGGCGCAAGATCATCGTGGACACCTACGGCGGCATGGCCCGCCACGGCGGTGGCGCGTTCTCGGGCAAGGACCCGTCGAAGGTGGACCGGTCCGCGGCCTACGCGATGCGCTGGGTGGCCAAGAACGTGGTCGCCGCCGGTCTCGCCTCGCGCTGCGAGGTGCAGGTGGCCTACGCCATCGGCAAGGCCCAGCCGGTCGGCCTGTACGTCGAGACGTTCGGCACCGAGAAGGCCCCCGTCGACAAGATCCAGGCGGCGATCGGATCGGTGTTCGACCTGCGCCCCGGCGCGATCGTCGACGAGCTCGACCTGCTGCGCCCGATCTACAAGCCCACCGCCGCCTACGGCCACTTCGGTCGCACCTCAGCCCCCGGCGTCGACCGCCCGTTCACGTGGGAGCAGGTCAACCGCGTCGAGCAGCTCCAGGCCGCCGTGCGCGCGTGAGCCAGGTCGGGTTTATCGGGTCACCCGATAAACCAGCGCTTCACCCGAGAACGCTTGTCGGGTGAAGCGCCCCTTTATCGGGTGACCCGATAAACCGCTCAGGCCCGGTCGACGATCTGGTCGCGGGCCGAGGCGTACTGGCCGGCGATGAGGGTCGAGGCCGAGCGGGCGGCGTCGTCGGCGGCGTAGCGGCGGGTCTCGCCGATCGACCAGGTCGGCGGCTCGTCGCCGCCGGCCAGGATCCACGCGGCCTGGCGGGCCGCGCCGTTGGCGACGTACTCGCCGGGCTCGGGCAGCTCGACGTCCATCCCGAACACGGTGGGCGCGATCTCGTGCACCGCGGGTGACTGGGCCGCACCGCCGATGAGCATCAGCCGGGTCGCCACGACCCCGGCCGCCCGCAGGGCGTCGAGGCCGTCGGCGAGACCCGAGAGCATGCCCTCGACGGCGGCCCGTGCGAGGTGGCTCGGGGTCGAGGTGTCCAGCCGCAGCCCGTGCACGGCACCGGTCGCGTTGGGCTTGTTGGGCGTGCGCTCACCCTCGAGGTAGGGCACCAGCACCAGCCCGTCGGAGCCTGCTGGAGCGTCGAGAGCGAGCCGGGCCAGCTGCTTGTGGTCGACACCCAGGATCCGGGCGGTGGCGTCCAGCACGCGGGCGGCGTTCAGGGTGCAGGCCAGGGGCAGGAAGCGCCCGGTGGCGTCGGCGAACCCGCTCACCAGCCCGGTGGGGTCGGCGGTGGGCTGGGGCGACACGGCCGAGACCACGCCCGACGTGCCGAGCGACACGGCGACGTCGCCCTCGCCCAGTCCCAGGCCGAGCGCAGCGGCCGCGTTGTCACCGGCACCCGCGCCGAGGGCGAGGCCGTCGTACCCCCCTGCCCCGGTTGCGGCCTGCTCGCCCGGACCGACGACGCGCGGCAGCGCGAGGTCGTGCCCGAGCACCTCGAGGACCAGGTCGTGGAGGTACTCGCCGGTGGCCGGGGACCAGTAGCTCGTGCCGCTCGCGTCGGACCGGTCGGTCACCAGCGCGGCCAGGTCGCCACCATCGGGGCCACCGTGACCGGCGAGCCGCCAGGTCAGCCAGTCATGCGGCAGAGCGACCGCCGCCGTCCGGGCAGCATTCTCGGGCTCGGCCTCGGCCATCCAGGCGATCTTGGTCATCGTGTACGACGCCACGGGCACCGAGCCGGTGCGGTCGGCCCAGAACTGCGCACCGTACTTCTCGGTGAGCTGCCGAGCGGCCCCCGCGGACCTGGTGTCGTTCCAGAGCAGCGCGTCGCGCACGACGCGGCCGTCGGCGTCGAGCGCGACCATGCCGTGCTGCTGGCCCCCGACGGCAGCAGCCGCGACGTCGCCGAGCCCGCCGGCGTCGGCGATCGCCGCCTGCAGCGCCGTCCACCACAGCTCGGGGTCGACCTCGGTCCCGGCAGGATGGTCGGCGCGGCCGATCCGGACCAGCGCGCCAGTCTCGGCGTCACGGATCACGACCTTGCACGACTGGGTGGAGGAGTCGATTCCGGCAACCAGGGTCATGCGGCAATCCTGTCACCCTTGCGGCGCAGGGTTGTGGACGGCCCGTCGGGCTCGGCAGCGTTGGCCAGTAGGTTCGGCCTGTGGGTGCCGACGACGGGGAGCAGCTCGAGCTCGTGCACGCCGCAGTGCGGCCCCCCCGGCGCCGGGCCGAGCCCGAGGGCAAGGCCGATTCTGAACCCGTCGCGCTCGTCATCGTCGACTCCGGGCTCGCGCACCTCGACCGGCCGTTCGAGTACACCGTCCCGGCTTCGCTGGCCGACACCGCGGTCCCGGGTGCGCGGGTCAAGGTGCGGTTCGCGGGGCGCGACCTCGACGGGTACGTCGTCGAACGCCGGGCGGCGGCCGAGCACGCCGGGCGGCTCAGCCCTCTCCGCAAGGTGGTCTCGCCCGAGCCGGTGCTCACTCCCGCCAGCCTCCGCCTCTGCCGGGCGGTGGCCGAGCGGTACGCCGGCACGGTCGGCGACGTGCTCCGGCTGGCCGTCCCCCCGCGCCATGCGACCGCCGAGAAGGCGCTGCCCGTGGACGCGCCCGAGCCGCCCGGGCCCGCACCGATGCGTGGCCAGCGGGCCTGGGAGCGGTACCCAGCGGGCCCGGCACTGCTGGGCCGGCTCGCAGCCGGGGAGTCACCCCGGGCCTCCTGGTTGGCGCTGCCCTCCACCGACCCCGCGCTGGGCTGGCCGGCTGCCCTCGCCGAGGCGGCGGCCGCGACCCTGGCCTCGGGCCGCGGGTCGGTACTGGTCGTCCCCGACCGCCGGGACCTCGCCCGGGTCGAGGCCGCGCTCGAGGGCGCGGTCGGTCGAGACCGCTTCGTCCGGCTCAGTGCCGACCAGGGCCCCCAGGCCCGGTACACCGCCTGGCTGCGGGTGCTGCGCGGTCACGTCCGGGTGGTCGTCGGCACCCGGGCCGCGGTCTTCGCGCCGGTCCATGACCTCGGGCTGGTCGCCTGGTGGGACGACGGCGACGACCTGCTCGCCGAGCCGCGGTCGCCGTACCCCCACGTGCGCGAGGTCCTGCTGATCCGCGCCGGCCTCGAGGACGCAGCTGCCCTCTCGGCGGGACACGTGCGCACCTCCGCGATGGAGCAGGTGCTCACCCGCGACGGGTCCACGGTGCGGCCCGTGGTCGCCGGGTCGGGGGAGCTGCGGCGCTCCGTGCCCCGGGTCGTGGTGGCTGGCGAGGGTGCGGAGCGCGACCGCGACCCGTTGGCCGCGTCGGCGCACCTGCCGTCGGTCGCGTGGCGGACGGCCAAGGAGGCGCTGCTCACCGGACCGGTGCTGGTCCAGGTGCCCCGGCGCGGCTATCTCCCGTCGTTGGCCTGCCAGACCTGCCGGTCGCCGGCCCGCTGCGCCACCTGCCACGGCCCGCTCGCCCTGTCGACGTCGGACGCGCCCCCGGCGTGCCGCTGGTGCGGGCGAGGTGTCGCCGCCGGAGGGTTCGGCTGCCCGACGTGTGGGGGCCGGACCCTCCGCGCGGCCGTAGTCGGGGCGCGGCGGACTGCCGAGGAGCTGGGCCGGGCGTTCCCGGGTGCGCTGGTGCACACCTCGGGGTCGGGCGAGGTGATGGACGCGGTGGGGTCCGGGCCCTCGCTGGTGATCGCGACCCCCGGCGCGGAGCCGGTGGCCGGGGACGGGTACGCCGCGGTGCTCCTGCTGGACGCCTGGGCGCTGCTCGACCGGGCGACCCTGGACGCGGGCGAGGAGGCGCTGCGCCGCTGGGTGGGGGCCGCGGCACTGGCCCGCGGGGCGGCAGCCGGTGGCGTGGTGGTGCTCTGCGGCGTACCCGGTCACGTGACCCTGCCCGCGGTGGAGGCGCTGGTCCGATGGGACCCGGCGTGGTTCGCGGGTCGAGAGCTCGCCGAGCGGGCCGCCCTGCGGCTGCCCCCCACCGTGCGGATGGCCCGTCTGGGCGGCCCGCGGTCCGTGCTGCAGACCGCGGTCGGGTCCATGGACCTCCCCGACGGCGTCGATGTCCTCGGCCCGCTCCCGGCGGGCGAGGGCGCCGCGGTCCTGCTGCGCACCGACCTCCAGGGCGGCCCCGCGCTCGCGCGAACGCTGGTCGACCTCAGGTCGGTGCGCAGCGCGCGCAAGGAGGAGGTCTCGGTGGCGGTGCGCGTCGACCCACCCGACCTGGGGGTCTGAGACCGGCGCCGGAAGGTCGGCCACCGCTCGGTACCGTGACCGCGTGCCGACGTCCGACCAGAGCCCCATCCGTCCTTGGGTGGTCACGTCCGACGCCGTCGACGTGGATGGCGACCCGCTGGACGCCGTGGTGTTCGACCTCGGCAACGTGCTGATCCGCTGGGACCCGTTCCCGGCGATCGCGGCCGGTGTCGGTCCGGAGCGGGCTCGCGCCTTCCTCGAGGGTGACTTCGGGTTCATGGCGTGGAACCACCTGCAGGACGCCGGCCGCACCTGGGCCGAGGGCGAGGCCGCCGCGGTCGCGGCCCACCCACACCTGGGGGCGGAGATCCTGGCCTACCGCACGCACTTCGACCTCTCGCTGGTCGGTCCGATCAGCGGGACTGTCGACCTGCTGAGCGAGCTCGCCGCGGCCGGGACGCGGGTCCTGGCGCTCACCAACTGGTCGGCCGAGCTGTTCCCGCGCGCCGAGGAGCGGTTCAAGTTCCTCGGTCTGTTCGAGCACATCACGGTGTCCGGGCGGATCGGCCTGGCCAAGCCGGCCCCGGAGACCTTCCATCGGCTCGCAGCCGACGGTGGTCTCGAGCTGGCCCGGGCGGTCTTCGTCGACGACAGCCCTGCGAACGTCGAGGCGGCAGCCGCAGTGGGGATGACCGGCCTGCACTTCACCACCGCAGACCGGCTGCGGTCCGACCTGGCGGACCTCGGTCTGCCCGTATGTCGCTCGCCCGGACCGCCGGTGGACCGTGGAGCCTGACCGCCGTACGGATGAGCCACCCGCGCCGGCTCGGCGCTGACGTCGACCTCTGAGCGGACACCTAGACTCACCGAGTGGCAGTCACCAACATCCGGCTCTTCGGCGACCCGATCCTGCGCACCCCTGCCGAGCCGGTGGTGGACTTCGACCGCGAGCTGCGCCGGCTGGTCCTGGACCTGACCGACACGATGCTCGCGGCCGCCGGCGCTGGTCTGGCCGCGCCGCAGGTCGGGGTGGGCCTGCGGGTGTTCACTTATCACGTCGAAGGCATCGCCGGTCACCTGGTGAACCCGGTGCTGGAGCTCTCCGCGGAGCAGCAGTGCGGACCCGAGGGGTGTCTGTCGTTCCCCGGTCTGAAGTTCGAGACCACCCGCGCCCTGTCGGTGGTGGCGCGCGGACAGAACATGTGGGGCGAGCCGGTCTTCCTCGAGGGGACCGAGCTGCTGGCCCGAGCGGTGCAGCACGAGACCGACCACCTCGACGGCATCCTGTTCATCGACCGGCTCGACCAGGCCCAGCGCCGCGAGGCGATGAAGCTGGTTCGCGAGGCCGAGTGGTCCGGCCTGGCGGCACCCATGGTGCGGCTCAGTCCGCACGGAACGTTCGGCCGGGCCACCTGATGCGGCTGGTGTTCGCCGGCACGCCGGAACCCGCCCTGCCTGCCCTCGACGCGCTGGCCGCGTCGGCTCACGAGGTCGTGGCGGTGGTGACGCGGCCGGACGCCCGTGCGGGTCGCGGCCGCAGCCTGGTCGCCTCGCCTGTGCGGCGGCGAGCCGAGGAGCTCGGGCTCCCGGTGCTGGCCCCGGCTCGGCCCAGCGACCCCGACTTCCAGGACCTGCTGCGCGAGCTGGAGCCGGACGTCTGCCCGGTCGTGGCCTACGGAGCGCTGCTCCCCACCGGCGCCCTCGCGATCCCCCGGCACGGCTGGGTGAACCTCCACTTCTCGGTGCTGCCCGCCTGGCGCGGCGCCGCGCCGGTCCAGCACGCGCTGATGGCCGGCGAGGAGCTCACCGGCGCCTCCACCTTCTTGATCGAGGCCGGTCTGGACACCGGACCGGTGTATGGAGTGATGACCGAGCGGATCCGCGCCACCGACACCTCCGGTGACCTCCTCGGACGTCTGGCCACCGGGGGTGCCGCGTTGCTCGTCGCGACCATGGACGGCATCGCGGACGGGTCGCTGACCCCGAAACCCCAGTCGGCTGAGGGGATCTCGCTCGCTCCCAAGGTTCAGGTCGATGATGCCCGCGTCCGCTGGGACCACCCGGCCGCCGCGGTGGACCGGTTGGTCCGCGGGTGCACCCCGGCGCCCGGTGCATGGACGGTGTTCCGTGGTGAGCGGCTCAAGCTCGCACCGGTCGCCCTCGATCCCGACGGCCCGTCAGGTGCAGGCCCCGGCGAGGTCGTCGCGTCCCGAGCCGCGGTCCACGTCGGCACCGCGACGGGACCGGTCCGTCTCGGTGAGGTGCAGCCGCACGGAAAGAAGCTGATGCCGGCCCCCGACTGGGCGCGCGGTCTGCGGATCGGCTCGGGAGAGCGGATGGGAGAGGACTCACGTGGCTGACGAGAGGGGTCGGGGCTCCGGCCGGTCGGGTGGCAGCCGAAAACGGTCGCTCCAGCGACCCAGCGAGCGCAGCCGCAGCACCGATCCGGCGCGGCTCTCGGCGTACACCGTCCTGCGGGCCGTCGCCGACGGCGCCTACGCCAACCTCGAGCTCCCCAAGGTACTGCGCGACCGCGCGATCCGCGGACGGGACGCGGCGTTCGCGACCGAGCTCGCCTACGGCGCCATCCGGATGCAGGGTTTCTATGACCAGGTGGTCGCGGTCGCCGCCGACCGCGCGCTGACCTCGATCGACCCTGCCGTGCTCGACACCCTGCGTCTCGGCGCCCACCAGCTGCTCGGGATGCGGGTGCCCTCGCACGCCGCGGTCGACGAGACCGTCGGGCTGGCGCGCACGGTGAACGGTGCAGGCGCGGCGGGTTTCGTCAACGCGGTCATGCGTCGGATCAGCGAACGCGAGCTCGACGCCTGGACCGAGCGGGTCGTGCCGGACGGGGCCTCGCCGGCCGCACTCGCCGTGCGGTACTCCCACCCCGAATGGGTGGTCAAGGCGATGCGCGCCGCGCTGCTGGGGCACGGGGCCGCGACGGCCGAGACGGTCGACGCCTCCCTGGCCGACCTGCTCCGGGCCGACAACGAGCCAGCGCTCGTGAGCCTCGTGGCCCGGCCGGGGCTCTGCGACCTCGACGAGCTGCTCGACGCCGGTGCGCGGCGGTCAAGGCTCTCGCCGTTCGGCGCGGTGCTCCCGGGTGGCGACCCCGGCGGCATCGCGGCGGTGCGCGAGGGTCGCGCCGCGGTGCAGGACGAGGGCTCGCAGCTGGTCGCGCTGGCGCTGGCCGCCGCTCCGGTCGAGGTGGCCGGCCCCGAGCGCTGGCTCGACCTGTGCGCCGGTCCCGGCGGGAAGGCCGGGCTGCTGGCGACGCTCGCTGCGCGTCAGGGAGCCGACCTGGTGGCCAACGAGGTCAGTCCGCACCGGGCCGAGCTGGTCCGACAGACGCTGCGACCAGCCATCGCGTTCGCTGCCGACCTCGGTCGGTCGGTCGAGGTCCGCACCGAGGACGGGCGTGAGGTGGGCGAGTCGGAGCCGGCCGCATACCACCGGGTGCTCGTGGACGCGCCCTGCACCGGGCTCGGCGCCCTGCGCCGCCGCCCAGAAGCACGTTGGCGCCGGCAGCCCTCCGACCTTGCCACGCTCGGCACCCTGCAGCGCGACCTGCTCGCCTCTGCCTTGGACGCGACGGCACCTGGTGGGGTGGTCGCCTATGCGACGTGCAGCCCGCACCTGGCCGAGACCCGGTTCGTCGTCGATGACGTGGTGAAGAAGCGGTCCGACGTCGAGCGGCTCGACACCGCTGCGGTCCTGGTCGGCCTCGCCGCTGGTCCGCTCGACCTGCCCGGTGGTGGGCCCACCGCCCAGCTGTGGCCTCACCTGCACGGCACCGACGGGATGTTCCTGGCGCTGCTCCGCCGGCGCTGAACCACTGAACCCACTGGGCCGCCAGGCCCGCACGGTGCGCACGCTCTCGGGTCGGGCGCAGACCGGTACTTCCGCCACTGATCCCACCGAGCGTAACGTCGGTGGGTATGGCGCTCAGCACAGAGCGGATCACCGAGCTCACCGGGGCCCGGGTGGCCCGCAGCCGTCGGATCGGCCGGCTCGCGCCGGTGGACCGCCGCGACCTGCCGGCCGGTCCACGGTGGCCCGCCATCGTGCAGACCGTGCTCGTGGTGCGGTTCCGGCACCTCGTCGTGCCGTGGCTGCACCATCGCTACGGCGACGTCTTCACCGTGACCATGGTGCCGGGGAAGCGCCCGCTGGTGATGCTCACCCGACCCGAGCATCTCAAGGAGGTGTTCGCGGGCGACCCGGAGGTCTTCCAGGCGGGCAAGGGCAACAGCATCCTCGGACCGGTCCTCGGCGAGCACTCGCTGCTCATCCAGGACGGCGAGGACCACCAACGCGCTCGTCGCCTGCTGATGCCGAGCTTCAACGGGGCCAGCCTGCGCGGGTACCAGCGGCTGGTGACCGAGGTGGCGGCCGACGAGGTGCGCGGGTGGAGGCCCGGCATCGAGTTCGCCTCACTCACCCGGATGAACGCGCTCACCCTCGAGGTCATCCTGAGGGTGGTGTTCGGGGTGTCCGACGAGAGGCGGCTGGCCGCCCTGCGCCCCCGTGTGAACCGGACCGTGGCGATGAGCCCGGGCATCCTGATCGGGTGGAGCCTGCCGTGGGTGCCCGACGTCGGACCGTTCAGGAGCCACCTGCAGAACCAGCGGGACCTCGACCAGCTGATGTACGCCGAGATCGCCGAACGTCGCGCCGCGCCGGACCTGGCCGAGCGCACCGACGTGCTGTCGCGGCTGATCCAGGTGGAGGAGGACGGTGACTCGCTCCGCGACCCGGAGCTGCGCGACCAGCTGATCACCTTGCTGCTGGCCGGCCACGAGACGACGGCGACGGCCCTCTCCTGGGCCCTGTGGGAGCTGGGCCGCGACCAGGAGCAGCTCTCCCGCGCCCAGCACGCGGTGGACACCGGTGACGGGGACTGGCTCGAAGCGGTGCTCAAGGAGTCGATGCGGATCCACCCGGTGATCCCGATGGTGATGCGGCAGCTCGCGCGGCCGACGCGCGTCGCCGGCATCGACCTGCCGGCCGGCGCCACCGTGGCGCCCTCGATCATCCTGACCCACCAGAGCGAGGAGAACCACGAACAGGCCGGCCGGTTCCGCCCGGACCGGTTCCTGGAGAAGCACGGCAACCGGACCGGGCCGCCGGCGAACACCTGGATCCCGTTCGGGGGTGGGGTACGACGGTGCATCGGGGCGGGCTTCTCGCTGATGGAGGGTGTCGCCGTCCTGCGCGAGGTGCTGAGCCGTTATGACATCTCGGCTACCGGGTCCGACGGCCCCAAGGTCCGCAACGTCACCAGCGTCCCCCGCCGCGGGGCGAGGATCACGGTGACTCCGCGACGTCACGCGGTGCTCGGCCCCGGGCGGGCCGACGCCCAGCCCGGTCCGGAGAGCGCGCTGCCGGTCCGATGACCCATAGGCTGCGCGCGTGCAGATCTCGCCCAGCATCCTGTCCGCCGACTTCGCGAACCTTCAGCACGAGCTGGAGCGGATCCGCAGCGCCGACTGGGCGCACGTCGACGTGATGGACGCGCACTTCGTCCCCAACCTGACCCTCGGGCTCCCGGTCGTCGAGGCGCTGGCCAGGGTGAGCCCGATCCCGCTGGACTGCCACCTGATGATCGAGGACCCGGACCGGTGGGCCCCGGCCTACGCCGAGGCGGGGGCGCAGTCGGTCACCTTCCACATCGAGGCCGCCCGCGACCCGCGCGCCCTCGCCCGAGCGCTGCGTGCGGCGGGTGCCCGGGCCGGTATGGCGGTGAAGCCGGGGACGCCGTTCGCGCCGCACGAGGAGCTGCTGTCCGATCTGGACTTGGTCCTGGTGATGACGGTGGAGCCGGGGTTCGGTGGCCAGTCGTTCATGGCCGACCAGATGGCCAAGGTGTCGGAGGTGCGTGAGGCGGTCCGGCGCCGGGGCGGGGAGATCTGGGTCCAGGTCGACGGGGGAGTCTCGGCGTCCACCATCGAGCAGTGCGCGGAGGCCGGCGCCGACGTGTTCGTCGCGGGCTCCGCGGTGTACAACGCCGAGGACGCGGCAGCCAACATCGCGAACCTGCGCGCGCTGGTCGCCGGCCACCTGCACTGAGCGCGGCTCTCGCGGGCGACACTGCGGTTGTCCTCACGGCCCGCACCCTGCACTGTGGCTGGCATGGATGACACTGCCACCCTGCTGCAGGCCTACGACGAACAGCTCCGCACCGACGCCGAGACGCCCAGTGCCCTGACCGTCCACCTGCTCGGGCCGCTGCGGCTGGTGACGTTCCCCGGTCCGCGGGGCTTCGTGACCTACCGCGACCTCGGCGGGGCGGACGAGGTCGAGATCGGCCGCCTCGTCGGCGAGACCGTCGCGTACTTCCGGGACCGGACCGAGGTCAGCAGGTTCGAGTGGAAGAGCCGCGGCCATGACCTCGCACCCGGGCTGCACGAGACGCTGCTGGACAACGGGCTGGTGGCCGACGACCCGGAGTCGATCATGCTCGGACGCGCCGAGGGACTGGCGGTGGACGTGGTGCTGCCGGCCGGGGTGACGCTGCGGCGGGTCACTGCGGAGGCGGACGTGCGGGCGATGTGCGCGATGCAGGACGAGGTGTTCGGTGACGCGGTGTCGGTGGAGATGGCCGACGGGGTGCTGCGCCGGCTCGCGCTGGACGACGGGATGGAGCTGTGGGTCGCCGAGGCGGACGACCAGATGGTCAGCGCCGGTCGGCTCGAGCCGGTGGCCGGCACCAGCTTCGCCGGGATCTGGGGTGGGGCGACCCGGGTGGAGTGGCGCGGCCAGGGGATCTATCGCGCGCTGACCGCGACGCGCGCCCGGTCGGCTCTGGCGATGGGCAAGACGCTGATCCACAGCGACTCCACCGAGTTCTCGCGGCCGATCCTCGAGCGGGCGGGGCTGGTCAAGGCGTCGACCACGACGCCGTACAACTGGACCCGCTGACCGACAGCGCCCGGCCCGCAGGCCCGCGCCGTGACCCCGCCCCGGCCCGCACCCCGCCCCGGCCCGCACCCCCGCCCCGCACCCCGCCCCCGCACCGGTCTTTGAAGCGTGGTCCACGTCAGGGCGCTGAACTCGCTGCAAAGAGCTGGGCGGCGGCCGAGGGTCGAGCCAGCCGGTCAGGAGGCCCCAACCGGGATGCCGCGCACCGGCAGGACGTCGGAGATCAGGACCTTGGTGGCGTTCTCGGCGTCGAGAGCGGTGTCCACGGCCCGCGCCGCGTCCTGGATGCGGAAGACGTGGGACACCATCTCCGACAACGGGATCGACACCTGGTGCCGGAGAAGCAGCGCCAGCGTGCGCGCGTACGCCTGGGCGTCCTCGCCGCCGGTGCCCATGATCGTCAGGCTGCGCCCACACACCTGGGCGGGGTTGAACGCCTCCGGACCCATGTCGACGAAGGCCCCGACCTCCAGGATCGAGCCGGCGTCCCGCACGAGCGAGGTCGCGAGGGCGAACGAACCCGGGAACCCCGTGGCGTTGACGACCACGTCCGCCCCGTCCCCCTCGGTCAGCTCGCGCACCTGCGCGACCACCTCCTGCTCCCCGCCGCCCCCGAACACCACTTGGTCCGCACCGACGAGGCGGCCGGCGAGCGCCAGCCGCCTGGCCGACCGGTCGACGGCGATGACGCGACCGGCGCCCATCAACGCGGCCTTGACCACGTGCGCCATGCCGAGCGAACCGGCGCCCACGACCGCCACCGTGTCACCCGGCAGGAAGCCCCCAGGTCGCCGGATCGCGGCGATCCGCTCGAGCGAGTGGGTCACGGCAAAGATCTCGGTCAGCACGGCGACATCATCGGAAAGTCCCTGTGGCACAAGGAAGATGGGGGTCCCGGGTTTGAGATAGAGGTATTCCGCCCAGCCTCCGAACAGGTGCGGAGCCGCGGCGCTGGACAACGAGTTGCCGTAGTTCTCCAGTCGACGGCACAGGTAGTACGGGTCGTCGCGCTGGCAGCTGCGACAGGTCCCGCAGGCACGGTTCGGTGCCGGGACGACCCGGTCTCCGGGCTGGAGCGCAGACCCGTCGTGCGCCAGCGCGCCGCCCGGTCCGACGGCCTCGACCACGCCGAGGTTCTCGTGCCCCTGGATGATCGGGAACGGCGTCGTGCGCTCCATCTCCGTCCCGGCGTACTGCACGGTCTCCCCACGGAACGTGTGCTTGTCGGTCCCGCAGATGCCGGACGCGGTCATCCGCACCAGCACCGCGCCCGGCTCGAGGTCGGTCGGGAACGGATACTGCCTGATCTCGTATGTCCGGGGTGCCACCAACGTCGCTGCCTGAACGGTCCGCATGCCACGTCCTCATCTGATCGGGTGCGGGCCCACAACGTATCGGGGTGCCACCAGCAGCGTGGCGACGGTCGTCCGGGACGTCGTCGGCGCGGGTCGGGACCAGCCCGCAACCCACGCGGCAGGCTCGCGGCCCCGTCAGGGGGCGGGGGCGAACAGCTCCGCACTGCGGACCGAACGCCCCTGGTCTCCGCCTCCGGCGACCAGCACCGACCCGGAGGCCAGGGCCACCACGGACGGTCCGTACCTCGGCACCCGCAGGTCGTTGACGCGGGTCCACCGCCCGGTGGACTCGTCATAGGTCTCGGCGTACTTCAGCCCGCCGAACGAGTCGAGCCCGCCCACCGCGAGAATCCGGTTGTCCGGCAACCGGACCAGGCTGAACCCGGCTTCCCGCCCGACCCGCATCCGACCGGTCGCGGACCAGGTTGCGGTGACCGGGTCGAAGACCTCGGCGGTGGCGAGGACGTCGAGGTCCCAGCCACCGGCGACCAGCACGCGACCGCTCGAGAGGAGCACGGCCTGCTTGCAGCAGACCTCGTCGTTCTCGCGAACGCTCACCAGGTCCCCGGCGGTCGACCACCGCCCGGTACTCGGCGTGTACACCTCGGTGCTGCGGAAGCCTTGGCCGCCCGCCGTCCCTCCGGCCACCACGACCCGACCGTCGGGCAGCGCCGTCGCGGAGTGTGCGAAGCGAGCGACCTTCATCGGTCGAGCGGCCGTCCAGGTGTCGCTCGCCGGGTCGTAGATCTCCGCCGCGGCGAGTGCCCTCGGGCCGGTGGTCGACCCACCGGCCACCAGCACGCGGCCGTCGTCCAGCAGGGTCGCCGTGCCCGCGGCCCGAGCCCGAGCCATCGGTGCGGCTGCCGACCACGTGCCGATGCCCGGGTCGTACACGCGGGTCGTCGCCAGCCATCGGAAGCTGGCCGAGAGCCCGCCCGCCACGAGCACACGGCCGTCACCGAGCACCGTGGTGGTGAAGCTCGAGCGCGGCTCGGGCAGGGACCCGGTCGTGGACCAGCTGTTGGTGGCCGGGTCGAAGAGCTCGGCCGAGGTGCGTGGCGTCGCGTCGAAGCCCCCGGGATCCCCGGCGACGACCAGGACCTTGCCGCTGCGCAGACGCACGGCCGGCGCTGAGCTGCGCGCCGCGATCATCGGGGCACGAGCGCTCCAGGGACTGGGGGACTGAGCCGTGGAGGGGGTCACGGTCGCCGAGGGTGCCGACATCGGACCCACCCCGTCCGCGTTGACGGCCGCGACGCGGAACGAGACCGTCACCCCGTTGGCGAGGCCGGTGATGGTGGCGGGACTGCCTGCGACGGTGAACACGGCACCGGTCGACGCGGTCACCCGATAGCTCGTGATGGGTGACCCCCCGTCGACGTCAGGGCCGAACCACCCCACGCGAGCTGACCCGGGACTGGCGATCGCCAGCACGCGGGTCGGTGGCCCGGCGACCCCCGCAGCGGCCGAGCCGGCCCCGAGGAGGGCCAATGGGACGATCGCGATGACTGCCGCCAGCATCGCCCGGCCGGTCACTGAGCACCGCCGGCGGGCCCGCACCACATCCACCCTCACGGCGTGCTCCCCTCCCGGATGATCCTCGGTCCAGCATCGCGCCGGCTCCGACGGCCGGGCAAGAGGCCTTGGGGCAGAGTTGCTGCGGATCAGATCGTGCACCGGGCTCGCTCGGAGCAGGCGTGAGAGGCCTCACCCGCGATCTGGGTGCCGCACGGAGCGGCCACGCTGGCATACTGGTCCCACGTGCTCCGGGGTCGGTGTAATTCCGAACCGGCGGTGACAGTCCGCGACCCGGCCGCAGCCAGCGGCCGGTTGACCTGGTGTAACTCCAGGACCGACGGTGAAAGTCCGGATGGTAGGCAGCACGTGCAGGTCAGTGTCCTGGTGGCGCTGGCCGGTGGTGGTCGTCCGGCGCGCGCCGTCGGACCGCGACCCCTGCCGCACGGCCCCCCGGAGCTCGACGGACACCGTCTGGAGCGAAGGCAGGCCATGCAGGGCACCACCGGCGAGCGCGACCACGCGCTCGTCCGCCGCGCCCTCGACCTGGCCACCCGCGGCGTCGAGCCCGATGCGAACCCACGGGTCGGCTGCGTGGTGACCGACGCCGGCGGCGCGGTGGTGGGGGAGGGCTGGCACCGTGGCGCCGGCACCGTCCACGCCGAGGTCGACGCGCTGGAACGAGCCGGCGAGCGCGCCCGCGGAGGCACGGCATACGTCTCCCTCGAACCGTGTACCCACACCGGCCGGACCGGCGCCTGCACCGTCGCCCTGCTGGCGGCGGGGGTGGCGCGCGTGGTGTACGCCCAGTCCGACCTGAACCCGCAGGTGGCCGGTGGAGCCCGGGTCCTGGTCGGTGAGGGGGTCGAGGTGACCGGGGGAGTGCTGGCGGCGGAGGCCGAGGCGTTGAACCGGACCTGGACGCACCTGGTGCGCACCGGTCGTCCGTTCGTCACGTGGAAGCTCGCGACCAGCCTGGACGGTCGGTCGGCCGCCCTCGACGGCACCAGCCAGTGGATCACCGGGGCGGACGCGCGCGCCGATGTCCAGCTCCAGCGGGCCCGGTGCGGAGCCATGGTCGCCGGCACCGGCACGGTGCTCGCCGACGACCCCTGGCTGACGGTGCGCGAGCCCGACGGCACGCTCGCCGAGCGCCAGCCGCTCCGTGTGGTGGTCGGTCTCCGCGACCTGCCGGACCGGTCGCGGGTGCTCGACGGCGCTGCCCCGACGGTGCACCTGCGCACGCGCGACCCCAAGGTCGTCCTTGCCGAGCTCGCCGACCGCGAGATCCACCACCTGTGGCTCGAGGGTGGACCCACGCTGGCCGCGGCGTTCGTGCGCGACCGGCTGGTGGACGAGGTGGTCGCCTACATCGCGCCCGTCCTGCTAGGCGCGGGCTCCAGCAGCGTGGCCGATCTGGGGGTCGTCAGCATCGGCGAGGCGTTTCGCCTCCGCCCGACCGACGTGACCGTGGTCGGCACCGACGTCCGGATCACTGCCCGCCTGGAGGAGGACCACTGATGTTCACCGGGATCGTCGAGGAGCTGGGGTCGGTCGTGTCGATCGCTCGCGCTCCCGAGTCCGCCCAGCTCACCGTGCGCGGACCGCTCGTGACGGCCGACGCTGTGCACGGCGCGTCGATCGCGGTGAACGGCGTGTGCCTCACCGTGGTCCGCTGCGGCGCCGGCGAGTTCTCCGTCGACGTGATGTCCGAGACCCTTCGCCGCAGCAGCCTCGGCGCGCTCGAGCCCGGTGACCCGGTCAACCTGGAGCGCGCGATGCGGGCGGACGGCCGGTTCGGCGGCCACATCGTGCAGGGCCATGTCGACGGCTCCGCGACCATCCTCGAACGCACGCCGGGGGACCGGTGGGAGGTCGTGCGACTGAGCCTGCCCGCGGCCCTCACGCGCTATGTAGTGGAGAAGGGCTCGATCACCGTCGACGGCGTGAGCCTGACCGTCGCGGACATCGATGCCGACAGCTTCACGGTCTCCCTCATCCCGACCACGCTCGAGCTGACCACGCTGGGCCGCAAGAAGATCGGCGACCCGGTCAACCTCGAGGTGGACGTCCTCGCGAAATATGTCGAGCGGCTGATGAGCTCACCTGTGGGTGGAGCGACCACCGCGCCGCCCCTGTCCGCTCCGGGTCCCACGTCTCAGTCCACGCCACGTCCCGCCCCCGATGCCACGCCACGCCCCACCGAGAAGGATCACCCGTGAACATCCTGCACTGGCTCTATGACGCCGACATCACCATCGCCGGGCACGCGATCACGTGGCGGGAGATCGTCGGCAACGGGTTCGGGTTCGCCTCGGCCATCGGCGGGCTGCGCCGGCGGATCTGGGCGTGGCCGATCGGCATCGTCGGCAACGTCCTGCTGTTCACCGTCTTCATCGCCGCGACCTTCGACGACCACGCGCAGCAGCCGCTGTTCGGCCAGGCCGGACGCCAGGTCTTCTTCATCCTGACAAGCGCCTACGGCTGGTGGCGCTGGAACGAGCACCGCAAGGCCCGTGAGGCCGTGGGCGCCGCCCATGGCGCGCCGGTCATCACGCCGCGCTGGGCCACCCAGAGCGAGCGCATCGCCTATCTCCTGGCAGCGGTCGCCGGCGTCCTCGTGTTCCAGTGGCTCTTCTCGGTCATCGGCGCGGGTTGGCCGGCGCCGCGCTGGTACTTCTGGTGTGACGCCTGGATCTTCGTCGGGTCGATGGTCGCGACCTATGCGATGGCCCGTGGGTGGAACGACTTCTGGCTCGCCTGGATCGCGGTCGACCTCGTCGGTGTGCCGCTGCTCTGGCACTCCGGGTACTACCCGACCGCGATCCTGTTCATCGTGTACGGCGCGCTGGTCATCTATGGCTTCGTGGTGTGGCTCAAGGCATCTCGTGTCGAGCGGGACCCGGTGCCGGAGCTGACCAAGGCCAGCACATGAGCGTCGGGACGCCGGTCGAAGGCGCGCTGGCCGCCTTGCGGGCCGGCCGTCCGGTGCTGGTCCTCGACGGGCCCGACCGCGAGAACGAGGGCGACGTCGTCCTGGCCGCGGACACCATGACTGACGCTTGGCTGGCCTGGACGATCCGGCACAGCAGCGGGTACGTCTGCGCGCCCGTCGCGCCCGAGGTCGCGGACCGCCTCGGTCTGCCGCCGATGGTGCAGGACAACCGCGACCCGCTGCGCACCGCCTACACCGTCACCGTGGACGCGGCCGAGGGCGTGAGGACCGGAATCTCCGCGGCCGACCGGGCCTGCACCATCCGCGTGCTCGCCGACCCGACCTCGACCCCTACGTCGCTCATCCGGCCCGGTCACGTCGTCCCGTTGCGAGCGCGCCCCTCTGGAGTGCTCGAGCGACCGGGACACACCGAGGCCGCGGTCGACCTGTGTCGGCTGGCCGGGCTGGCGCCGGTGGCGGCGATCGCCGAGCTGGTCAACGACGACGGCACGATGATGCGTGCGCCCGCGGTCCAGGCCCTCGGCGACGCGCACGACCTGCTGGTCATCACCGTCGAGCAGGTCGCCGAGCACCGACGTCGGCACGACCTGGTCGAGCGGGTCGCCGAGACGGTGCTGCCCACGGCGCACGGGACCTTCGCCGTGCACGGATATCGCGACCACGTCGCCGGGGCCGAGCACATCGCACTGGTCAGCCCGCACGGGCTGGGGGAGGGCGCGACGTTGGTGCGGCTGCACTCCGAGTGCCTCACCGGAGATGCGTTCGGCTCCCTGCGGTGCGACTGCGGACCCCAGCTGGACCGGTCGCTCGCCCGCGTCGCCATCGAGGGCGGCGTCGTCGTGTACCTGCGTGGGCACGAGGGCCGCGGCGTCGGCCTGCTGGACAAGCTCCGCGCCTATGCGCTGCAGGACGGCGGCCTCGACACGGTCGAGGCCCAGACGGCGCTCGGGTTGCCGGTGGACAGCCGCAGCTATGACGTGGGCGCGGCCATCCTGCGCGACCTCGGCGTCCAGGAGGTGCGGCTGCTGACCAACAACCCGGCGAAGGTCGCCGGCCTCGAGGTGCGCGGTCTCGACGTCGTCGCGGTCGAGCGGCTGATGCTCGCGCCCGGGCCGGCCAACGAGGCCTACCTGCGCGCGAAACGTGACCGGCTCGGTCACGACCTGGTCCTGCCGGCTCACGGGGCGACGGCGTGAGCGGCGGGTGGCGGTGAGCGGTCACGGCGCGCCGGTCGTCACCGCGGACGGCGCCGGGCTGCGGGTGGCCGTCGTCGCGGCGTCCTGGCACACCACCGTGATGGACGGCCTGGTGGCCGGAGCCCTGCGCGGGCTGGCCGAGTGCGGCGTGGTCGACGCACCGGTGGTGCGCGTCCCGGGGACGGTCGAGCTGACCGTCGGCTGCGCCCGTCTCGCACCCGCTCACGACGCGCTGGTCGCGCTGGGAGTGGTGATCCGTGGTGGCACACCACACTTCGAGTACGTCTGCTCGGGGGTCACCGTGGGCCTCGCGCAGGTGAGCGTGGCCACCGGTATACCGATCGGGTTCGGTGTGCTCACCTGCGACACCGAGCAGCAGGCCCTCGACCGTGCCGGGCTGCCGGGGTCGGTCGAGGACAAGGGCCACGAGGCAGCGGTGGCGGCGGTGGCCACCGCCGTGACACTGGCGCCGCTGGCGCCCCGTACGCTGGGCGGGTGAAGACGTTCGACGGGCTCTATGCCGAGCTGGCAGCGAAGGTGTCCACCCGCGCTGAGGGGTCGGGAACGGTGGCCGCGGTGGACGCCGGCGTGCACCAGATCGGCAAGAAGATCGTGGAGGAGGCCGCCGAGGTGTGGATGGCGGCCGAGCACGAGGGTCCGGAGCGAGCGGCGGAGGAGATCAGCCAGCTGCTCTACCACCTCCAGGTGCTGATGATCGCGAGCGACATCAGCCTCGACGACGTCTACGCCCACCTCTGATCCAAAGGCAGAACCCATGCTTCGCATTGCCGTGCCCAACAAGGGCTCCCTGGCCGAGCCGGCCGCCGAGATGCTCCGCGAGGCGGGCTACCGCGGTCGCCGTGACCCCAAGGAGTTGATCCTCACCGACGTCGTCAACGACGTCGAGTTCTTCTTCCTGCGCCCGCGGGACATCGCCGTGTATGTCGGTTCGGGCACGCTCGACGTCGGCATCACCGGCCGTGACCTGCTGCTGGACTCGGGCACCGAGGCGGTCGAGGAGCTGGGTCTGGACTTCGGCCGCTCGACGTTCCGGTTCGCCGCGCGACCCGGTGTGGCCCGCGGTGTCGCCGACCTGTCCGGCCTCAGGGTCGCCACGTCCTACGAGGGTCTGGTCACCGCGCACCTTGCTGCCCACGGCGTGACCGCCGACGTGGTCCGTCTCGACGGTGCGGTCGAGACGGCGATCACCCTCGGGGTCGCTGACGTCATCGCCGATGTCGTGGAGACCGGGACGACGCTGCGCCAGCAGGGCCTGGAGGTGTTCGGCGAGCCGATCCTGCAGTCCGAGGCGGTGCTCATCCGGCGCCGCGACGTGACCGACGGCGGCGTACAGGTGCTCGCGCGCCGGCTGCAGGGCGTCCTCACCGCGCGCGGCTACGTCATGATGGACTACGACGTGCCCAGCAAGCTGGTCGACGAGGCCTGCCTGATCACCCCGGGTCTGGAGTCGCCGACCGTCTCCTCGTTGCAGAACCACGACTGGTCGGCCGTGCGGGTGATGGTCCCGAGGGCGCGCACCAACCCGGTCATGGACGAGCTGTACGACCTGGGCGCGCGCGCCATCCTGGTCACCGACATCGCGGCCTGTCGGCTGTAGGCAGGGAGGGGTCGATGCCTGAACAGCCCACCTCCGCCGCCCTGAGCGGTGCGGGGGAGCAGGACGCCTTCGCGGTCTTTCGTCCCCGGCGCGGACGGGTGACGGCCATCGTGGTCGCCATCGTGTCGCTCGTCCTGTTCGGGGTCCTTGCCGTCGTCCTGCCGGGGCGCAGCGAGGGAGGCCAGTGGACGGCAGTCGACCGGGTCTTCTTCTTCGGCTGCGGTGTCGCGGTCGCGGCGCTGCTCGCGCGGTACGCCAGCATCCGCGCGGTACCCACCCGCGAGGGCCTGACCGTCCGCAACCTGATCCGCACCGAGCAGATCGACTGGAAACGCGTGGTGTTCGTCCAGTTCTCCGGCGGCGACCCCTGGGTCACCCTCGAGCTCGACGACACCGAGCTGGTCGCGGTGATGGCCGTGCAGAAGGCCGACGGCGAGCGGGGTCAGGCCGAGGCGCGCCGGCTCGCGGCGCTCGTCCAGGCGCTCGGGTAGTCCGCCCGGTCCGTGGTGCTGCGGCTCCGCGCCCCCCTGCACAGCAGGCGAACAGGAACCGCCCGCAGGGCGTCTGACCGGTCCCGTAGCTGACGCGGACTAGATGATCGTCCCCGTCAGGACGGCGTCGAGGTCGATACGCGGACGGCCCGCTGTGCCTCTGTTGACGACCTTCAGAGTGTGGGTACGTCCGGAAGTGAGGATGATCTGCCAGGCAACAGTTCGGTGTTGCTTCCCCAATGCCTTCGTATCAACGGTGGCGCGGAAGGATCCGTCGACGAAGACGTCGAAGGCCCCGCGGTCGGCCTTGGCCTCCAGCACCAGCGCGAGCGGTCCGGCGGTAAGCCCGGTCAGCTGCACCGTATCGCCAGCGCGGGTGGAGTAGTGGGTCGTGCCGCCGGAAAAGCCGTTGAATTTGGCGACTCGCCACTGACCGTCGTAGGCGACCGAGGAACTTGAGTCCTCCCGGAGACCGAACTGTGTGTCAATGATCGGGCTAGCTGTGGTGTTGCCGAAGCAGTCGGTCACTCGCAGGACGAACCGGGGTCGCAGCCGCGAGGCGTCGACCAGGTTGGTTTGATAGGTGTAGGTCCTTACATCTGGTGCCAGGTCGACAGTGCGTGTCTCGCTGCCGAGAATGGGGTCGTCCGGGCCACCTTGGGTGTCGTAGTTGCGCATGGTGAGGGTCTGCGCGCAGATCCCCGAGGTATCCGATGCGGACCACTTGAGGTAGTAGTTGGCATCGAACCAGTCCAAATAGCCATCGTCGTCGTAGAGGGTATTGAGGCGCGACCCCTTGACGTACCGCCCGAACGGCTCAGCAGTCACCGTCGGTGGCGTCTCATCTACCTGGGCTCGAGTGGCGGCTCGCGCCGGAAACGAAGCGGTTGGTGCAAGCAGGAGTCCCACTGCCACCACCACCGTGGAGAGGACGCTCATGGTCTTCTTCGTTCCGACTAGCCTGCTCACCGTTGGTGCCTTCCCGAGATAGGGCGCCACCCTCGTCGAGTTGACATCCCACTGACATGCGAGGCGACAGTAACCCGGTCGCGGCGCCACTGACTACCCGTACTCCGGGCTATGAACGAGGCTCTCCGACATGCCCTGAGCGCGGGGTCGCCGGTTCCTCGCCCCTCTGACCGGCGCGGTCCTCGGTAGCTTGCTCGCGGGAGACTGCCCGAGTACCACGCGACGCTGCGCCTGCCTCACGAGCGCGCCGGCAGCACGCAGAACTCGTTGCCCGACGGGTCGGTGTAGGACCGCCAGGGCAGCTCGCCCCAGTCGGCGGGCATGCGGCCGCCGCCCCGCTCGAGAATGGCTGCCTCGACGGCGTCCGGGTCCTCTCCGGTGTCGAGCCGGACGTCGAGGTGCATGCGGTTCTTGCCCGGCCCCTTGGGCGCCGGCTCCGGGCACAGCTCGAGGAGGAAGCCCCGGCGCGACGGGTGGCGAAGCGAGCGGGGTGCGACGCCAGCAACGTCGGTCCACCCGGTCAGCCACGACCAGAACTCTGCGTCGCGGTCGGGGTCGGAGGCGTCGAGCGGGAGCGCCGCGATGGGCCCGGTCTCGACATAGGCGGCGCGGTCCTCCATGACGCAGAGCGGGTTGCCCTCCACGTCGGCGAGCACGACCCACGGCACGCCTCGCTGCCCGATGTCCAGGTGGTGTGCACCCAGCCCGACCAGCCGCTCGACCTCCTCGGCCTGGTGGATCCCCCCGAGAAGGTCCAGATGCAGCCGCAACGGCTCCGAGGGTGGCTCCGGGACGCGCTGGAAGCACACATCGAGCCCGGGCCCGCCGTCGAGGACCAGCCTCGTCTCGAAGATGTCCGGCGCGTCGGTCAGCCGCTCGCCGCGAAGCACCGCTTCCCAGAACCGGCCCAGCCGCTGCGGCTCCAGGGCGTCGATGACGAGGTTCTCCAGGTACATGCACCCACCGTAGGCCCGACGGGTCACCTCGGGGCGAGCTCAGTCCATCACGCCCGCCTCCGATCGCACGAACGCGGCGAATCCCGGCACTGTGAACCGCAGGCGCCCACGCGAGGCGACTTCGATCAGCCCCTTGTCCAGCAGGCTCCGCCTCGGGACGCTCAGGTCGTTGCTCGTCACGCCCATCTGCTGCGCGAGGTCACCGCGGCGAACGGTCTCCTCGTCGGCATCGGCGAGCTCGGCCATCGCGGCGAGCAGTCGGCGCTCGCCGGGGGAGGCCTTGGCCCACCGGGCGCGGAACATCGTGTCGAGCTCGGCGTCGACGGCCGTCTTGGCTCGGTCGAGCAGGCGGATCCCGAGGGTGTCGCCGGTGGCAGGAAGCCCCACCCGCCAGACGGCGTCGCCGAACAGCTGGAGGAAGTAGGGGTATCCCTGTGCGTGGTCGAGCACGGCGTCCAGCAGAGCCGGCGACCAGCGGACGTCGTGGTCATCGGCCGGCTCGGTGAGGACGCGGGCGGCGTCGGGTCCGCCGAGGCGTTCGAGGGTGCGGAAGGCGAACCGCTCGCTGAAGGTCACGGCGGCGGTGAGGACGTCGGGGGCGTTGGGGAGGCCGGCCGCGAACACGACCGCCGCCGGCGCGTCGGGCGCGCCCTGCAGCTCCTGCCACGCGTAGGCCAGGGTCCGGAGGTCCTCGCGGGGTGCGGCCTGGATCTCGTCGACCAGCAGGCACAGGCCGGCCGAGCCGCGTTCGCGCGCGGCGGCGGCCGCCTCGGTGACGAAGGCGCCGAAGGCCGCCGACGCTGCCGTGCTTCCGGGCGTCGCCACGGGGGCGACGTCCAGGTCCACGCCGGCGCGCACCGGACCGACGCCGAGCTCGACCTGGAGCCCGCGCAGCCGTTGCGCGACCGTGGTGCGAGCGCGCAGGTCGATGCCGATGCCGTCGAGCCCGCGAGCGACCTCCGAGACCAGTGAGGCGACCAGCGACTCGTCGGCCCGTCCGGTCACCCACGCGACGACCGCGCCGGCCTGCAGGGCTGTGTCCCGCACTGCCTTGAGCAGTGAGGTCTTGCCCACACCGCGCGAACCGACGTCGACCCGCACGCGGCCGAGGAACCGGCCGTAGGTCGCGACCAGCGCCAGGTCGGCTTCGGCGGACTCGAGCTGCTCGCGCCGGCCGACGAGCACGCGCGGCGACTCGCCCGGGGTGTAGGGGCTCGCGATCATGGTGCGACTCCTGATGATTGCTTATGAACAACTGACTTCATAAGCAACCGTACCGGCGACCACCGACAACCCGGGTGAACCCGGCGGCGGTCAGTCGGCGGAGGTGGTCTCCGACTCGGGCACGCAGCCCTGGGCCTCGGCGTAGGACATGCCGGTGAGCTCCAGCAGGTCGACGACCATCGAGCGGATCTGGGCCCGCATCACCTCGGCGGAGAGTCCGGCGTGGGTGTCGATGACCGCACTGAGCTCGCCGATGTTGACCAGCCCCCGGACCGCGTCGACAGGCAGCCGGCGCTCCTCCAGCTCGGCCGCCATGTCCTCGCACACCTCGGCGAGCGAGGACAGCAACGCGACGTAGGCCGTTGGCACCGTCTCGTCGCGCCAGGTGGCGATCGCCGCTCGACGGACCAGGACCCGCAGGTTGCGGACGGCGCGGTCGAGCGGGTCGAGGATGTCGGCGATGGCCTGGACGCCAGGCAGGTTGCGGCGCCGCAGGAGCGAGAGTCGCACCACCGCAACGCCTTCGGCCGAGGCGGACCTCAGGTCGGTCAGCATCGTCTCGGACTGCCGGGCCCGCATCAGGGCCTGGCTGGCGAGGTCTCCGTCGCGCTCGCGGAGGACGGCGATGGTGTCGAGAAGGATGGCGCCGACCTCCCGGAGCGCGGCGGCGGCCTGTTGGCGTGGACGCAGCACGGGAGCGGCCGGTGCGACCACCGTGATCACCAGGGCGATCAGCCCGCCGATCACCGCGTCGAGCCATCGCGAGAACGCCTGACCGGGAGCGGCGACCAGCGTCGTGACGATGACCGACTGCACTCCGGCCTGGGTGATCAGCAGCATGCCGGCCCCGAGGAGGGCGGCGATGCTCATCGCGATGGTGACCACCACCGCGATCTGCCAGACGCCGGAGCCGAAGAAGTGCACGAAGACATCCCCGGTGAAGACGCCGACGGCGACTCCCAGCATGACCTCGCCGACCCGGCGCAGCCGCTGTCCGTAGGACATCCCAAGACTGACCATGGCCGTCACCGGGGCGAAGAACGGGGTCAGGTGGCCCAGTAGCTCGGCCGCGACGAACCATGCGGCGGCGGCACCGACCCCGCACTGGAGGATGAAGACGACCCTGCTCAGCAGCCGTCGCACGCGGTTGCGCGCGGATGCCCGGGAGCGTTCGGCGGTCCGGTCGGCCAGCCCGGCACCGCGGGAGCGCAGGCCGTCCAGGGTCGACATGGTTCCGAGTATGGCGGGTCAGCCGGGTTCGTCGAGGACCACTGCCGCGCGCTCCCACGGGCGCTCCGCGGCGTACAGGCGGTCCTCCTGCGCGGCCCAGCGGTCCCAGAACGGGAGGTAGGCGGGGTCGCGCGCCAGGGCGCGCTGCCGGCGCAGCTCGGGGTCGACCTCGAGCCAGACCAGCACCGAGGTGTCGGGCGTGAGCAGGCGCGACCCGGCTGCGCAGCCCTCGAGCACCAGTACCCCGGTGGCGGGCACGTCCTGCCAGCCGTCGAGGCGGTCCCGCTCCCAGTCCCATCGCTGGAAGCGGGCTGGGTGGCTGTGTCGCAGGGGGACCAGCACCTCGGCGTGGACCCGTGGCGCGACCCCGTCGAGGCCGTCCCACCCGCGGAGCAGCTCGTCGAGTGCGAGCACCGGGGCGGCGACGAGGGCCGCGAGGGACGCTGCGAACTCGGTCTTGCCCGAGCCGCTGCGGCCGTCAATACAGACGAGAGTCGTTCTGCCACAGCGTGGCTCGGACCGGCGGGTGAGGTCCGCGGTCCGCGCCAGCGCTTCGTCGCGATCCACGCGATCACCCTAGTCGCGGCGGTGCGCACGCGGTGGGTCGTGGCTGCTGACCGGGCCGGCCGGGCGCCTCGTCGCCTCGTCGCGGCATCGTTGCCGCATCGTCGTGGGCCCGACGGCGAGGGCGGATCACCCCGGCTCCTAGGCTGTCCCCGTGACGGTGGCCGTGCGCGTGATCCCCTGCCTGGACGTGGATGCCGGGCGGGTGGTCAAGGGCGTCAACTTCCAGAACCTGCGCGACGCGGGTGACCCGGTGGAGCTCGCGAAGGCCTACGGGGAGAAGGGCGCCGACGAGCTGACCTTCCTGGACGTCACCGCCAGCAGCGGCAACCGGGAGACGACCTACGACGTGGTCCGCCGGACGGCCGAGCAGGTCTTCATCCCGCTGACCGTCGGCGGGGGTGTCCGCACGGTCGCCGACGTGGACCGTCTGCTGCGCGCCGGTGCGGACAAGGTCGGCGTCAACACCGCCGCGATCGCACGGCCTGAGCTGATCAGCGAGATCGCCGACCGGTTCGGCGCCCAGGTGCTGGTGCTGTCCGCCGATGTGCGGCGGCGTCGCGCTGCCGACGGCACTCCGCTCGGCGACGACTTCGAGGTGACCACGCACGGTGGTCGCCAGGGGACCGGCATCGACGCCATCGAGTGGTGTGCGCGAGCCGCTCGCCTGGGCGCGGGGGAGATCCTGCTCAACTCGATGGACGCCGACGGCACCCGGTCCGGTTTCGACCTGCAACTCATCGAGCAGGTGCGCCAGGAGATCGCGATCCCGCTGATCGCCAGCGGTGGGGCCGGACGGCTCGAACACTTCCTGCCGGCGGTGCGGTCGGGCGCCGACGCGGTGCTCGCGGCGAGCGTGTTCCACTTCGGCGAGATCGCCATCTCCGAGGTCAAGGACTCACTGCGCGCGGGTGGGGTCGTCGTCCGCTAGCGCTGTCGACTGCCGGCGCTCGGCGGCACGACCAGGCGAGGTCGTCCATGAGGCGGTGGCGCGGTCAGCCGCCCAGGCCGAGCGGTGAGCCAAGCAGGGCGGCCACGTCGGGGTCGGCGCCTCGGATGTCGACGTCGGCCACGCGAGCCCGTCCGTAGGCGGTGAGCAGCAGCTCCATCGGCGCGCCCCGCAGGACGACGGTGGCGTGAGAGTTGCTCGGCTTGCGAGCGGCGGTCCGTCCGAGGTCGCTCACGAGGACGACACCGGCCGGTGAACGGCGGAACATCAGGGGGGCAAGACGGACGAGGGTGCGCCAGACGGACTCCTCCACCTCGGTCGCGAGCTCGCGCTGGGGGCCGGCGGACTCCGCGCGGAGCAGGTCCTCGTGGTGGATGAGGAACTCGCCGAGGTTCACCGCACCGTCCACCGCCGGGATCCTGACGGGGGACCACCACGGCGGTCCGGACCGGACCAGCCCGACCAGCTCGGCCCACGGGCGGGCGGCGTAGGCCTGCATCACCGACTCGGAGTGACCCTCGAGCGCGCTGACGGCGATCCCGGCCGCGGCATCGGGACGTCGCTCACGCACCGCCAGGTGGGCAGTGAGGTCGACCGACCGCCATGGGTCGCACAGGGTCGGGGCGTCGGGACCGACGCGTTCGAGGGTGTCGCACAGGGCGTCCCTCTCGGTCTGGGCCAGGGTCGTCATGGGCCCATCATGCCTGCGGCTGCTGACCGGTCACCGGTCCGCGGCGACAAGCTCGTGCGTGGGATACCTTCAGAACTCCCCCCGAAAACCCGGCATGGCTGACGCCTGCCCGTTGTTGTCCTGCGTGGCTGTCAGCCCTTCCCGTCAGGATGAGGGAGCCGATCCCGACGACCATCAACCCCCAGGAGCAGACCAGTGCGCACCTCCCGCTCGCCGTTCCTGCGCGGGCTGCGTGTGATCGGGGTCGGTGTGCGCGAGCAGCCGCGATGGTTCTCCATCTCGGTCGCGGGCAGCGCGTTGTACGGCGTGATGACGGTCCTGACGACCACCGCGATCGGCAAGGTGACCCACGAGCAGATCCAGCCCGCGGTCGCGGCCGGCCGGGTGACCGGCAGCCAGCTCGGATGGATCGCCTTCTGGGTCGCCGGCGCGGTCCTGCTGAACGTGGTCGGCATCGTGCTGCGTCGCATTGCCGGTGGCCTGACCATGTACAACGTGTCCGCGGAGTTCCGTCGCCGGGTGACCCGGCAGTACCTCCGGCTGCCGCTGTCGTGGCACCACAGGCACCCCTCCGGCCAGCTCCTGTCCAACGCGAACGCCGATGTCGAGGCCACGTGGAACGTCTTCATGCCGCTGCCGATGTCGCTGGGCGTGCTCGTCATGCTCGTGGTCGGCGTCGGGCAGATGCTCGTGGTCGACCCCGTCATGGCGCTGATCGGGCTGCTGGTGTTCCCCCTGTTGTTCCTGGCCAACGCGTTCTTCCAGCGAGTGATGTCGCCGCGGGTGACCCGCGCCCAGCAGTTGCGCGCCGATGTTTCCGAGGTCGCGCACGAGAGCTTCGAGGCAGCGCTCGTCGTCAAGGCGATGGGCCGCGAGGACCGTGAGACCGAGCGCTTCGAGGCTGTGACGCGGCGTCTGCAGCGGGCCAACGTCGAGGTGGGCCGCACGCGGGGGACCTTCGACCCGATCATCGAGGCGATCCCGACCATCGGCACCATCGTGGTGCTCGGTGTCGGCACGGCCCGGGTGGCCTCAGGGGCGATGACCGCTGCCGAGGTCGTCCAGGTCGCCTACCTCATCTCGGTCCTCGCCTTCCCCGTGCGCGCGCTCGGGTGGGTACTCGGTGAGCTACCGCGCAGTGTGGTCGGCTGGGAACGCGTCGACTCGGTGCTGCAGGCCAGCGGAGAGCTCGAGTTCGGGGAGGGTTCGATCCCCCGCCGTGGCGCCAGCACCAGCCGTGTCCAGGACGTCGACTACTTCTACGACATCGTCGACGAACATGGGAATCCAAGCCGGCACCATGCCGTGCGCGGCGTGAGCCTGGACGTCCCGGCCGGTACGACCGTGGCTCTGGTCGGCCCCACCGGCTCGGGCAAGTCGACCCTGACCAACCTGACCCTGCGCCTCATCGACCCCACCGCAGGCGTGGTGAGCATCGACGACCTCGACCTGCGCCGCGCCCGACGTGGAGCCGTGGCGGAGGTCGCCGCCCTCGTGCCCCAGGAGACGTTCCTGTTCGACGACACGGTGCGGGGCAACATCACCCTGGGTGGCGACCACACCGACGACGAGGTCTGGGCGGCGCTGGACATCGCCCAGGCCACCGGGTTCGTGCTGGACCTGGAGGCAGGGCTCGACACTCGGGTCGGCGAGCGCGGCACGTCCCTGTCCGGTGGTCAGCGACAGCGGATCGCGTTGGCTCGGGCCATCATCCGCACCCCGCAGCTGCTGGTCCTCGACGACGCGACGTCGGCCGTCGACCCCTCGGTCGAGCAGTCGATCCTGCGCGGTCTCAGGGCGTCGAGTGCGGGCACGACCGTGCTGGTGGTGGCCTACCGGTTGTCGACCATCTCCCTGGCCGACCGGGTCGCCTACCTCGAGCACGGCTCGGTCGTGGACGTCGGCACCCACGCCGAGCTGATGGGACGCTGCGAGGGATACATCCGTCTGGTCACGGCCTACCAGCGTGAGGCGGCCGAACGCGCAGCGCTCGCCGAGCTGGAGGACGACGAGCTCGTTGACGAGCTTGACCGAGCGGACGCGATCTCATGAGCACCGCGATCGAGAGCACCTCCAGCCTCGGTGTCCGAGCCACGCTGCGGCGCGGGCTCGACCTGTCCCCGGAGCTGCGTCGGGGGCTGTGGGTCACGCTCGCCCTCGCGGCGTTGTCCACAGTGGGCCGCGTCGTCATCCCGGTCCTGGTCCAGCGCGTCACCGACGACGGGATCATGGCTGACGGCGGGCCGGACACCACGCTGGTGTGGCAGTTCGCGATGGTCGCGGTCGTCCTCGTCCTGGTCACGGCCGCCAGCGCGTACGCCGTGAACGTGCGGCTGTTCAAGGCGTCCGAGGCGGGGCTGGCGACCCTTCGGCTCAGGGCCTTCCGCCACGTGCACGACCTGTCGATGCTGACCCAGAACACCGAGCGGCGCGGCTCGATGGTCTCGCGCGTCACCTCCGACGTCGACACCATCAGCCAGTTCCTCCAGTTCGGTGGCCTGATCCTCATCCTGAGCCTCGGCCAGATCACCGTCGCCACCGTTCTGATGGCGATCTACAGCCCGATCCTGACCGTCGTGGTCTGGGTCTGCTTCGTTCCCCTGCTGTTCGCGATCCGGTGCTTCCAGCGTCAGGTCGGCGCGGCGTACTCCATCGTCCGCGAGCGGGTCGGCGACCTGCTCGCCGCGGTGTCCGAGTCGGTGGTCGGTGCGGCGACCATCCGCGCCTACGCGGTCGAGCACCGGACCTCCAGCCGGATCGACGTCGCGATCCAGAACCACCGGGACGCCAGCGTCCGGGCGCAGTGGCGTTCGGTGGCCGCGTTCTCGACCGGTCAGCTCGTCTCGGGGCTGACGCTCGTCGTGGTCCTCGTGGTCGGGACGGTCCTCGCGGCGGGCGGACGGCTCACCCTGGGTGAGCTGCTCGCCTTCGTCTTCCTCGTCAACATCTTCACCCAGCCGGTGATGAACGCCTCGGAGAACCTCAACGAGATGCAGAACGCGATTGCCGGGTGGCGCCGGGTCATCGGGGTCATCGACACCCCCGCTGACGTGGCCGACCCGGGCGACTCCGGAGTCACCCTCCCGCGTGGCCCGATCACGGTCGAGTTCGACCAGGTGAGCTTCGCCTATCCCGGGACCGGGCGGGTCCTACACGACGTGAACCTGTTCATCGAGCCGAGCTCTCGCGTGGCGATCGTGGGGGAGACCGGTTCCGGCAAGTCGACCTTGGCCAAGCTGCTCACCCGGCTGATGGACCCCAGTGAGGGCACCGTCCGCCTGGATGGGACGGACCTTCGCGACGTGCGCTTCTCCTCGCTGCGGTCGCGCGTCGTGCTCGTCCCGCAGGAAGGGTTCCTGTTCGACGACACCCTGCTCGAGAACGTCCGCTTCGGCCGTCCCGACGCGCAGGACGCCGACGTCCGTCTCGCCTTCACCGAGCTCGGGCTCGACGCCTGGCTCACGTCGCTGCCGCAGGGCCTGCGCACCGAGGTCGGCCAACGCGGTGAGTCCATGTCGGCGGGCGAGCGCCAGCTCGTCGCGCTCGCCCGGGCCTACCTCGCCGACCCCGACCTGCTGGTCCTGGACGAGGCGACGTCAGCGGTCGACCCATCCACCGAGGTGCGGATCCAGCGCGCGCTGGACGGTCTCACCCGCGGCCGCACCTCGATCGCGATCGCGCACCGGCTCTCGACCGCCGAGGCCGCGGACGAGGTGATCGTGGTCGACCACGGCCACATCGTCGAACGTGGCCCCCACCGCGACCTCATCACCCAGGGTGGGGTGTACGCCGGTCTCCACGCGAGCTGGGCCTCCCAGCAGGGCGGTTGACGCCAGCTGCCGTCAGCTGACCGGCCGCTGCAAGCTGACCGGCCGCTGCAAGCTGACCGGCCGCTGCAAGCTGACCGGCCGCTGCAAGCTGACCGGCCGTCGTCAGCTGACCGGCCGCCGTCAGCTGACCGGCCGCCGTCAGCTGTGCGACCGCCACGCCGACGCCTGGGCTGTACTCCGTTGTCCTCGCCATGCGGGCGCGGCCATGCGCATAACCTCGTCCAGCGGCGCTGTGCGTTGCACCCCGGACGGGTCAGGGTGGTGCATTGCACCCTGGGCGGGTCACGGCGGTGCATTGCACCCCGGGCGGGCCACGGCGGTGCATTACACCCCGGGCGGGCCACGGCGGTGCATTACACCCCGGGCGGGCCACGGCGGTGCGTTGCACCCTGGGCGGGTCACGGCGGTGCATTGCACCCTGGGCGGGTCACGGTGGTGAGTTGCGCCCCGGGCGGGTCAGGGTGGTGCGTTGCACCCTGGGCGGGTCACGGCGGGTGCGTTGCACCCCGGGCGGGTCAGGGTGGTGCGTTGCACCCTGGGCGGGTCACGGCGGGTGCGTTGCACCTCAGTCGGGTCAGGGTGGTGCGTTGCACCCTGGGCGGGCCAGGGTGGTGCGTTGCACCCGGGCGGGTCAGCGCACCCGCTGACCCACGTGGGGTGCAATGCACACTGTCGGCAGAGCAGGGGTGGACATCCGGGGTGTCGTGGCCCGCCCGTCGTGGCCCGCCCGCCGAGGCCCGCCCGCCGAGGCGCGACCGTTGTGGCCCGACCGCCGTGGCCCGACCGCCGTGGCCCGACAGTTGTGGCTCGACCGTTGTGGCTCGACCCCGGGGCCCCGACCGCCGTGCGCCCGAGGTGGATGGACGTGGTCGGGACGGGGGAGGGTGACACGGCACAATGGGGCAGGTGAGCAGTACGCCGACCCGCACCTCCGCCCTCGACCCGCAGGTCGCGGCGCGGCTCAAGCGTGACGCCGCGGGCCTCGTCGCCGCGATCATCCAGCAGCACGATACCGGCGAGGTGCTCATGCTCGGGTGGATGGACGACGAGGCGGTCCACCGCACCCTCACCTCGGGGCGGGTGACCTTCTGGTCGCGCAGCCGCGAGGAGTACTGGCGCAAGGGCGACACCAGCGGCCACGTCCAACACGTGCGGTCGGTCGCGCTCGACTGTGACGGCGACGCGTTGCTGGTCCGGGTCGACCAGGTGGGCGCGGCGTGCCACACCGGGGACCGCACCTGCTTCCACGCCGGTGAACTTGAGGCCATGGTGGCTGCGGTGCCCGCAGCCCAGGCGGGGGACCACGCGGCGAACTCACCGAGGGCGCGGGCCGATGGCTGACCCGGCCGGGGCGGGGTCGATGGCTGGGAACGCAGCCGACCCCGCACCCGACCTCGCCTTCGGCGCGACCTGGCCGTCGCTCGACCTCTTCTCGGTGCTTGCCGCGGACCGTCGGGTGGTTCCGGTGGTCCGCAGGCTGATGGCGGACGCTGAGACGCCGATCGGGGTGTACCGCAAGCTCGCCCAGAACCGGCCGGGCACGTTCCTGCTCGAGTCCGCGGAGCACGGTGGGGTGTGGTCGCGGTACTCGATCGTCGGCGCGGCCAGCCGCGCGACCCTGACCGAACGGGACGGCGAGGCGCACTGGATCGGTGAACCGCCGGCCGGTGTCCCTACCTCCGGCTCACCGCTGGACGCCTTGCGGGACACCGTCGCCGCGCTGGCCACCGCTCCGATCGCCGGCCTGCCACCCCTGACCGGGGGGATGGTCGGGGCGATCACCTACGACGCCGTGCGCCGGTGGGAGAAGATCCCGCAGATCGCCCCCGACGTCCTCGGACTCCCCGAGATCGGGATGGTCCTGGCCACCGACGTGGCCGTGCTCGACCACACCGACGGGTCGCTTCTGCTGGTCGCCAATGCGGTCAACTATGACGACTCCGATGAGCGTGTCGAGTGGGCGTGGGCCGATGCGGTCGACCGCCTCGACGCGATGACGCGCGACCTCGCCGCGCCGGCACCGAGCACGGTGGCGACGATCGACCAGCGAACCGCGTCCGAGGCGCTGGCCACGGTCACGAGCAACATGGACCAGGGCGGGTTCGAGGACCTGGTCGAGCGCGGCAAGGAGGCGATCCGCGCTGGTGAGGTGTTCCAAGTCGTTCTCTCCCAACGGTTCTCGCTGCCCTGCCCCGCCGATGCCATCGATGTCTATCGCGCGCTCCGGGCCAGCAACCCCAGCCCGTACATGTACCTCGTCCGCCTCCCGCTCCCCGACGGTGGCACCTATGACGTGGTCGGGTCCTCGCCCGAGGCGCTGGTCAAGGTCACCGGACGCCGCGCGATCACCCATCCGATCGCCGGCTCGCGCCCGCGCGGCAAGACTCCCGAGGACGACCTGCGCCTCGCCGAGGACCTGCTCGCCGACCCCAAGGAGCGAGCCGAGCACGTGATGCTCGTGGACCTCGGCCGCAACGACCTCCAGCGGGTGAGCGAAGCGGGCACCGTCGACGTGGTCGAGTTCATGGATGTCCGCCGCTACAGCCACGTGACCCACCTCGAGTCCACCGTGGTCGGCGACCTCCGCCCCGCCTCGACGGCCTACGACGTGCTCGTCGCGACCTTCCCTGCCGGCACGCTCTCGGGCGCGCCCAAACCCAGGGCGATGCACCTCATCGAGACCTGGGAACCCAGCCGACGCGGCGTGTACGGCGGGGTGGTCGGCTATCTCGACTTCCACGGCGACATGGACATGGCCATCGCGATCCGCACGGCGGTCATCAAGGACGGCCGCGCCCATGTCCAGGCGGGCGCCGGGATCGTGGCCGACTCGGTTCCGCTCAACGAGTTCGAGGAGACGGTGAACAAGGCGGCCGCCGCCCTGCGTGCGGTCGCGTCGGCCAGTGCGCTGCGGCCGGTCGCCGAGGACCCGGCTGGGTACGCCGTCCCCGCGCGTTCCCGATGAGCCGGCGCCTGGGAGGGCCCAGCGCGGCATCGCGTCCCGGCCCGGGGCTCAGCGCCCGGATGACCAGCAAGGCCGGGGTCGTGCTGCTCGCGCTGCTGGGCGCCGGAGTGGCGCTTGCGAGCGGTGGTCGGGTGTGGGTTCGCGGAACGGTGGACGACGCCGTCCTCGGAGCCAGCCAGATCGAGGGCGCCGGGAGTGAGGTCGCGTCGGGGGTGATCGTGCTCGCGCTCACCGCGGGTGCCGCGGCCCTGGTCACCGCCACCTCGGGTCGGGTCACCCGCCGGGTGACCCTCGGCGTGCTCCTGCTGGCCACGCTCGGCCTCGGCAGCTTCGTCGTGCGGGTGCTCGTCGACCCCTCTGGCTCCCTCGGCGCGGTAGCGGCCCGTGCGACCGGTCGGAGCGGGAGCATCCAGACGGCGGCGTCCGCCACCGCGTGGCCCTGGCTGGCCCTGGTCGCCGTCATCGTCCTGCTCGCGTCGTGGGTGGCGGGGTTGCTCGGCGCACGACGCTGGGCGGGGCTGTCCTCCCGCTACGAGACACCCGGCCAGACACCCGGCCAGACCGCGGGTCAGGGTGCGGGTCAGACGGCAGGCAGCCGCGGCGAGCGGGTCGGCAGCGACTGGGAGCGACTCACCGCCGGTGAGGACCCGACCGAGGAGTCCGCAGACCGGCCGACCTGACACAATGACGCCCGAAGCATCACCATGACGACATCGAGCCGACAGCCGCCGAGCAGCGGCCTGCCACCCCCGAGGAGAGCGCAGTGAGCGACACCCACGAGCACCACGAGGACCACGGCCACAGCGTCGCGGCGTGGACGGGCGTCGGGGTCATCCTGGTCGGCACCGCGATCATGTCCTTCGCCGTGCTCGACCCCAACCTCGTCCTGTTCATCGTCGGGACGGTCATCAGCATCCTGGGCGCCGTTGCCGCCAAGGTCCTGTCGATGGCTGGGTACGGCGGCAAGCAGGTCCTCACCGAGGGCGGCGACGCACCCGAGTCCGACAAGCCGGAGCTCGGCATCAACTGAAGGCTCCCTTGCACGCTCGCAGACCCGTCCCCACCGCTACCCGCGGCGCACCTCGGCCCGGGCCGAGAGTTAGCCTTGGCTCCATGTCGACCGTCCTGCAGGAGATCATCGCGGGCGTCCGCGAGGACCTCGCTGCTCGCCAGTCCCGTCGCTCGCTCGAGGAGCTGGTGGCCGCCGCCCGCGCGGCCGCGCCAGCCCTGGACGCCGAGTCCCGGCTGCGCGAACCACAGCTGTCCCTGATCGCCGAGGTCAAGCGCCGCAGCCCGAGCAAGGGCGACCTCGCGACCATCCCCGACCCCGCTGAGCTGGCCCTGGCCTACGAAGCGGGCGGGGCGAGCGCGGTGAGTGTGCTCACCGAGCAGCGACGCTTCTCCGGGTCGCTCGCCGACCTCGACGCCGTCCGCGCCGCCGTGCAGATCCCCTTGCTGCGCAAGGACTTCATGGTCACCGACTACCAGATATGGGAAGCTCGCGCCCATGGAGCCGACCTGGTCCTGCTGATCGTCGCCGCGCTCGACCAGAGCGACCTGACCCGGATGCAGGCGCTGGCCCGCGAGCTCGGGATGACCGCCCTGGTCGAGGTGCACGACGCGGACGAGACCCGCCGCGCCGTCGACGCGGGCGCCTCGGTCATCGGTGTCAACGCCCGGAACCTGAAGACACTCCAGGTCGACACGGCGACCTTCGGCCGCCTGGCCCCCCTCATCCCCGACACCGCGGTCCGCGTCGCGGAGTCCGGCATCACCGGTCCCCGCGACGCTGCGCACTACGCGTCGCTGGGTGCCGACGCGGTGCTGGTGGGGGAGGCGCTGGTCACCGGCGGCTCCCCACGCGAGGCCGCCACCGAGCTGATCGCAGCAGGAGTACGCGCATGACCGACCTCGAGCCCGACCTCAAGCCCCACGCCGTCCACCGTCCCGGTCGCTTCGGCGCCTTCGGTGGCCGCTTCGTCCCCGAGGCCCTGGTGCCCGCGCTCGAGGAGCTCGACGAGGCGCGTCGCAAGGCGATGGTCGACCCCGAGTTCCTCGGCGAGCTCGAGCGGCTGCACCGCACCTACACCGGCCGACCGAGCATCATCACCGAGGTCCCCCGCTTCGCCGAGCACGCAGGTGGCGCGCGCATCATACTCAAGCGTGAGGACCTCAACCACACGGGCTCGCACAAGATCAACAACGTGCTGGCCCAGGCCCTGCTGACCAAGCGGATGGGCAAGACTCGGGTCATCGCCGAGACCGGCGCCGGCCAGCACGGTGTGGCCACGGCGACGGCCGCTGCGCTGATGGGGCTTGAGTGTGTGATCTACATGGGGCGCGTCGACACCGAGCGCCAGGCGCTCAACGTCGCCCGGATGAGGATGCTCGGGGCCGAGGTCGTCTCGGTCCCCACCGGCAGCGCGACGCTCAAGGACGCGATCAACGACGCGATGCGTGACTGGGTGGCCAACGTGGACCGCACCCACTACATCCTGGGCACCGTCACCGGACCGCACCCGTTCCCGGAGATGGTGCGGGACTTCCACCGGATCATCGGCGTCGAGGCCCGGGCCCAGGTCCTGGACCTGCTCGGCCACCTCCCGGATGCCGTGATCGCCTGTGTCGGCGGCGGGTCGAACGCGATGGGGATCTTCCACCGGTTCATCGACGACGCCGATGTCCGTCTCGATCGGGATCGAGGCCGGCGGAGACGGCATCGCGTCCGGTCGCCACGCAGCTCGCTTCGCCACCGCCGAGCCCGGCGTCCTGCACGGCACGTACTCCTACCTCATGCAGGACGAGGACGGACAGACCGTCGAGTCGCACTCGATCTCTGCTGGTCTGGACTATCCGAGCGTCGGCCCGGAGCACTCCTACCTGCGTGACCTCGGGCGGGCCGAATACCGCTATGCGACCGACGTGCAGGCGATGGAGGCCTTCGAGCTGCTCTGCAAGACCGAGGGCATCATCCCGGCGATCGAGTCGGCCCACGCCCTCGCCGGTGCCATGGAGCTCGGTCGCGAGCTGGGACCGGACGCTGTCCTCCTGGTGAACCTGTCGGGGCGTGGAGACAAGGACATGGAGACCGCGGCCCGCTGGTTCGGCCTGCTCGACGACGACGGGACGGCGACCTCGTGACCGCCACCCCCCACGTCGGCATCGGCACCGACCTCGGGACCGGCGCCGTCCTCGCGCAGTGCCGGTCCGAGAACCGCGCCGCGCTGGTCGGCTACCTCCCGGTCGGGTTCCCGGACGTTCCCGGGTCCATCGAGGCCATGGTCGCGATGGTCGAGTGCGGGGTGGACATCGTCGAGGTCGGCATGCCCTACAGCGACCCGCTGATCGACGGTCCGGTCGTGGCGTACGCCGCCGAGCAGGCCCTCAAGCGAGGCGCCCGGGTGCGGGACCTGTTCACGGCCGCGGAGGCGGTCCGCAGTGCGGGGGTGCCACCCCTGGGTATGACCTACTGGAACCTCATCCTTCGGCACGGGCCGGACGCGTTCGCTCGCGACCTCGCGAGCGCCGGTGGAGCCGGGATGATCACCCCGGACCTCACCCCCGACGAGGCCCAGGACTGGGTCACCGCCACCGACGCCTACGGGCTGGACCGAGTCTTCCTGGTCGCGCCCAGCTCGACCGAGGAGCGGCTCGTCAAGGTGACCGGGGCCTGTCGCGGGTTCGTCTACGCCGCCTCACACATGGGGGTGACCGGGGTGCGGACCAGCATGGGCGATGCCGCTCAGGTCATCGTCGCCCGCACCAAGGCCGTCACCGACAAGCCGGTCTGTGTCGGTCTGGGCGTCTCCGGACGCGAGCAGGCGGCCGAGATAGCGGCGTATGCGGACGGCGTGATCGTCGGGTCGGCACTCGTACGCTGCCTCACCGAGGCGGACAGCCCCGCCGAGGGGCTGCGGGCCCTGCGCGCGCTCGTCGGCGAGCTCGCCGAGGGAGTGCGCGAGCGGCGCTGAGATGGCAGTTCTGGCCAACCCCCGGCACCGCGACCTGGTGGGCACGTTCGCCCGCCTCGTCCTGGGCGCCGTGCTGGTGGTGGCCGGTGCGCTGAAGGTGTTCCAGCCCGCCGTGTCCGCCCGCGCCGTCCGGGCCTACCAGCTGCTGCCGTACGACCTGGCCGGGGTCATCGGGTATGCGTTGCCCATCGTCGAGGTCCTGGTCGGGGTCCTCCTGGTGATCGGTCTGTTCACCCGGGTGAGCGCAGTGGTGGGCGGGCTGTTGATGCTCGCCTTCGTGATCGGGATCGGCTCGGCCTGGGCACGCGGCCTGAGCATCGACTGCGGCTGTTTCGGCGGCGGGGGAACTATCGCGGCCTCCCAGACGACGTATCCGTGGGAGATCGCGCGCGACGCCGGTCTCCTGCTGTGCGCGCTGTGGCTGGTCGGCCGGCCCCGGACGGCCTTCGGGCTGGACGACCGGCTGTCCTGACCGTCCTCGCGCCACCGGAAAGCACCACCGGAAAGCACCACCGGAATTCAATCAGCGAGGTTCCGTCAGCGAGGTTCCATCAGCGAGGAGAACGAGAGCATGGGCAAGGCGAGCAGGAACAAGGCCGATCGGGGCAGCACCGAGACGACCACCCGGCAGGACAAGATCGAGGCGGCCGCCCCCCGCCGACGGCTCGGCGGCAGCCGCTTCATCATCGGCACCGCGGTGGCGGTGGTCGCGATCATCGCCGTGGTGGTCGGCGTCATCGTCGGTACCTCAGGTGCGCGTGACCGGGCCACCGCCGGTGGGAGCACGCTGCCGGTCAACGCCGCCGCCATGGGTGCCCCGATCATCGCCAACGCCCAGGCCACCCTCGTCGCGAACGCCCCGACCCTGGACATCTACCAGGACTACCAGTGCCCCAACTGCAAGCAGTTCGAGGCGACCTACGGCCCGACCATCGACGCCCTGGCCGAGGCGGGCAAGGTCGCCTACCGGGTGCACCTGCTGTCGTTCCTGGACGACAACCTGCGCAACGACTCCTCCAACAGGGCGGCCAACGCCGCGACATGTGCGGACGACGCCGGTGCCTTCGTCGCGTTCAACGAGGCCATCTATGCGGGCCAGCCCGCGGAGGGCACCGGCTACACCGCCGCCGACCTCGCGGGGTTCGCCCGGACCGCAGGCATCACCGGCGCCGCGCTGGACACCTGGCAGGCGTGCACCGACGGCCGGGACCACAACCAATATGTCGAGTCGGTGCAGACCCAGGGAACCAAGGACGGTGTCAACAGCACGCCCACCGTCCAGATCAACGGCAAGGCCCTGGACCTGAACGCGATCGGCGGCCCGGAGGGCCTGACCGCGATGATCACCGCGGCCACCCAGTGACCCATCGGGCCGCGGCGCCGGTCCGCCACCGCGGTCGGGGCCCGGCTGTGGCACGCTCACTCCCGTGATCGCCGTCATCCCCAGCCCGACCGTCGCGGTCTGGCACCTGGGACCGCTGGCCATCCGCGCCTACGCGCTGTGCATCCTCGCCGGCATCGTCGTCGCGGTCTGGAGCACCCAGAAGCGGCTGGAGGCGCGGGGCGGGCAGCCCGGACAGGCGCTGGACGTCTCCGCCTGGGCCGTCCCGTTCGGGATCGTCGGTGGGCGGGTCTACCACGTGATCACCACGCCCCAGCCGTACTTCGGTGAGAACGGCGACCCGATCCGGGCCCTGTTCATCTGGCAGGGCGGGCTCGGGATCTGGGGTGCGGTCGCGCTCGGCGCGGTCGGCGCCTGGATCGGCTGCCGGCGCACCGGCGTGCGCTTCGCCGACTTCGCCGACTCCTGCGCGCCCGGTATCGCGGTGGCCCAGGCCCTCGGGCGCTGGGGCAACTGGTTCAACAACGAGCTGCACGGTGGGCCGACCGACCTGCCCTGGGGTCTGCGGGTGTACGACTGGGACCAGGGGCTGGGGCGCGCCCGGCTGAACGGCTCCGGCGACCCGATCGTGCTCGGGACCTTCCACCCGACCTTCCTGTACGAGTCGATCTGGTGCCTGGTGCTGGCCGCCCTGCTCGTCTGGCTGGGTCGCCGCCGCCGGTTCGAACGCGGCCAGGTGTTCGCCCTGTACATCTGCGGGTACACCGTGGTGCGGCTGATCATCGAGACGATGCGCACCGACGAGGCCAACCTCATCCTCGGCCAGCGCCTCAACGTCTGGACCAGCATTCTGGTCTTTTTGTTCGGCGTGGTCCTGTACTGGCGGGCCGGCGTCCGCGGGCGCAGCTCCCGCTCCGACCCCGACCCCGATCCCGAGCCGGAGCCCGGCGACGTCGACGGCGACACCGACGAGGCCCAGCCGCAGGAGGCGGACGGGGTCTCGGGGTGACCCCGGGCGAGGGCGGAGGACTCGAGCCGATCTCACTCCTTGGGACGAGATCGCCCACATGGTAGGACGATAGGGCCCTCGGGTATCCTTCGACCAGCCGTGGCCACTGCTGTTCACGAGCATGTCCGGTGCCCCCTCAGTCCAGGCTGGCACGCCACAGATGACCCGACCAGGGACGGTGAACGGTGACTTCGTCGCGCTTCAGCACCCAGCCCCCGAGCCAAGGCCTGTACCGCCGCGAGTTCGAGCACGACGCCTGCGGAGTGGCCATGGTGGCGACGATGCGCGGCACGGCGGGCCACGACATCGTCGAGCACGCGCTGACCGCGCTGCGCAACCTGGACCACCGCGGCGCGACCGGCGCCGACCCGCTGGTCGGTGACGGGGCCGGGATCCTGACCCAGATCCCCGACGAGTTCCTGCGCGCCTCGGTCGACTTCGACCTCCCGATCAGCGGCGCGTACGCCGTCGGCATCGCCTTCCTCCCGGTCGAGGAGCAGGAGCGGTCAGTTGTGGTGGCCCGCATCGAGGAGATCGCCGGCGAGGAGGGGCTCACCGTGCTGGGCTGGCGCGACGTGCCGGTCGCCGCCGAGCTGGTCGGTGACGCCGCCCGCGAGTGCATGCCGTTCTTCCGCCAGCTGTTCGTGACGGCCACCGCCGCACGGGTCGTCGGCGTGGCGCTGGACCGGATGGCGTTCTGCCTGCGCAAGCGCGCGGAGCGCGACAGCGACGTGTACTTCGCCTCGTTGTCGTGCCGCACGCTGGTCTACAAGGGGATGCTCACCACCGGACAGCTCGAGCCGTTCTTCCCCGACCTGTCCGACCGCCGCTTCGCCTCGGTGCTCGCCCTGGTCCACTCCCGCTTCTCCACCAACACCTTCCCGTCCTGGCCGCTGGCCCACCCGTACCGGCTGATCGCGCACAACGGTGAGATCAACACGGTCAAGGGCAACCGCAACTGGATGCGCGCGCGGGAGAGCCAGCTCGCCTCGGACGTCCTCCCCGGCGACATCGAGCGGCTGTTCCCGATCTGCGCGCCGGACGCCTCGGACTCCGCGTCGTTCGACGCGGTCCTGGAGCTGCTCCACCTCGGTGGGCGTTCGCTGCCCCACGCCGTCCTGATGATGATCCCGGAGGCGTGGGAGAACCACGCGACCATGGACGCCGACCGGCGTGCGTTCTATGAGTTCCACTCGATGTTCATGGAGCCGTGGGACGGACCGGCCTGCGTCACCTTCACCGACGGCTCGCTGATCGGTGCGGTCCTGGACCGCAACGGCCTGCGACCTGGGCGCTACGCCGTCACCGACGACGGCCTCGTCGTGCTCGCGAGCGAGTCCGGCGTGCTCGACCTCGACCCGGCCAAGGTGGTCCAGCGCGGCCGGCTGCAGCCCGGCAAGATGTTCCTCGTCGACACCGCCGAGGGCCGCCTGATCAGCGACGAGGAGATCAAGTCCGACCTCGCCTCCCAGGCGCCGTACGGCGAGTGGCTGCACGGTGGCCTCATCGAGCTGGACGACCTGCCCGAGCGCGAGCACATCATGCACACCGCCGCCTCGGTGGCCCGACGCCAGCAGACCTTCGGGTACACGCAGGAGGAGCTCAAGACCCTCCTGGCCCCGATGGCCCGCACCGGCGGCGAGGCCCTCGGCTCGATGGGCACCGACTCGCCGATCGCGGTGCTCTCGACCCGCCCGCGCCTGCTGTTCGACTACTTCACCCAGCTGTTCGCCCAGGTCACCAACCCGCCGCTGGACGCCATCCGCGAGGAGCTGGTGACCTCGCTCGGCAGCGTGATCGGCCCCGAGGGCAACATGCTCGCGGCGACGCCCGCGCACGCGCGCCAGGTCGTGCTGCCGTTCCCGGTGATCGACAACGACCAGCTCGCCAAGATCGTGCACATCAACGCCGACGGCGACCTGCCGGGCTACGCGACCCACGTGGTCCGGGGCCTGTACGACGTCACCGGTGGCGCCCCGGCGCTGCGGGCCCGGCTGGAGGAGATCTTCACCGAGACCTCCCAGGCCATCGCCGACGGTGCCCGGTTCGTCGTGCTCTCCGACCGCGACTCCGGTCGCGACCTCGCGCCGATCCCGTCGCTCCTGCTGACCTCGGCAGTGCACCACCACCTCATCCGTGAGAAGACCCGGACCCTGGTCGGGCTCGTGGTCGAGGCCGGCGACGTCCGCGAGGTGCACCACGCAGCGCTGCTCGTCGGGTACGGCGCCGCGGCGGTCAACCCCTATCTCGCCATGGAGTCGGTCGAGGACCTCATCCGGTCCGGCGCGGTCAGCGGCGTCTCCCCGGAGAAGGCGGTCGCCAACCTCATCAAGGCGCTCGGCAAGGGCGTCCTGAAGGTCATGTCCAAGATGGGCATCTCCACCGTGGCGTCCTACCGCGGCGCGCAGGTGTTCGAGGCCATCGGGCTGGCGCAGGAGCTGGTCGACGAGTACTTCACCGGCACGGTGTCACAGCTCGGTGGTGTCGGGCTCGACGTCGTCGCCGCCGAGAACGCGGCGCGCCACGCGGCCGCCTACCCGCCGGACGGGGTGCGCCTCCCGCACCGCAAGCTCGCCGACGGCGGTGAGTACCAGTGGCGCCGTGAGGGTGAGCCGCACCTGTTCGACCCCGACACCGTCTTCCGGCTGCAGCACTCGACGCGCAACCGCCGCTACGACATCTTCAAGCAGTACACAGCGCGCATCGACGAGCAGTCGGAGCGGCTGATGACGCTGCGTGGGCTCTTCGAGCTCGGGGGAGCGACGGCCCGCGAGCCGGTGCCGATCGAGGAGGTCGAGTCGGTCGCGGAGATCGTCAAGCGGTTCAACACCGGCGCGATGAGCTATGGCTCGATCAGCCTGGAGGCCCACCAGACCCTCGCCATCGCGATGAACCGCCTCGGCGCGCGCTCGAACACCGGCGAGGGTGGTGAGGACGTCGACCGGCTGATGGACGACGAGCGCAGCTCGGCGATCAAGCAGGTGGCATCGGGTCGGTTCGGCGTGACCTCGTTGTACCTCAGCAAGTCCAGCGACATCCAGATCAAGATGGCCCAGGGTGCCAAGCCGGGCGAGGGCGGGCAGCTGCCGGGCCACAAGGTGTACCCGTGGATCGCCAAGACCCGGCACTCCACCCCGGGGGTCGGTCTGATCAGCCCGCCCCCACACCACGACATCTACTCGATCGAGGACCTGGCTCAGCTGATCCACGACCTCAAGAACGCCAACCCCGACGCCCGGATCCACGTCAAGCTGGTCTCCGAGGTCGGTGTGGGCACCGTGGCCGCCGGTGTCAGCAAGGCCCACGCCGACGTCGTCCTGATCTCGGGGCACGACGGCGGCACCGGGGCGTCCCCCCTCACCTCGCTCAAGCACGCGGGTGGCCCCTGGGAGCTCGGCCTGGCCGAGACGCAGCAGACGTTGGTGCTCAACGGGTTGCGGGACCGGATCGTGGTGCAGGTCGATGGCCAGATCAAGACCGGACGCGACGTGGTCATCGCTGCCCTGCTCGGCGCCGAGGAGTTCGGCTTCGCCACCGCGCCGCTCGTGGTCAGCGGCTGCATCATGATGCGGGTCTGCCACCTGGACACCTGCCCGGTCGGGATCGCCACCCAGAACCCCGACCTGCGGTCGCGTTTCTCCGGCAAGCCCGAGTTCGTCGAGACGTTCTTCGAGTACATCGCCGAGGAGGTGCGTGAGCACCTCGCCGCGCTGGGTTTCCGGACGATCGAGGAGGCCGTCGGCGAGGTGTCGGCACTGGACACCACCAAGGCGGTCGCCCACTGGAAGGCGTCCGGGCTGGACCTCGGGCCCATCCTCACCGAGGTCGAGAGCCCGGACGGCTCGGGTCGCCGGCACGCCGTGGGGCAGGACCACGGGCTGGAGAAGGCGCTGGACCACAGCCTCATCGCCATCGCCCGCGAGGCGATCAACGACGGCACCCCGGTGACCGGAGAGGCCGTCATCCGCAACGTCAACCGCACCGTCGGGACGCTGCTCGGGCACGAGGTCACCAAGGCCCACCCCGAGGGACTGCCCGACGGGACGATCGACCTCACCCTCACCGGCTCGGCCGGCCAGTCGTTCGGCGCCTTCCTCCCGGCCGGGATCACCCTGCGGCTGGTCGGCGATGCGAACGACTACGTCGGCAAGGGACTGTCCGGGGGTCGCGTGGTCGTGCGCCCCGGCCCCGGCACGGCACTGGTCGCCGAGGAGAACGTCATCGCCGGCAACGTGATCGGCTATGGCGCGACCACGGGCGAGATCTTCCTGCGGGGCAGGGTGGGCGAGCGGTTCTGCGTCCGCAACTCCGGCGCCACCGCAGTGGTCGAAGGCGTCGGGGACCACGGCTGCGAGTACATGACCGGTGGTGTCGTGCTGGTTCTCGGCGACACCGGTCGCAACTTCGCGGCCGGCATGTCCGGCGGCAACGCCTTCGTGCTGGACCTCGACGCCGACCTGGTCAACGCCGAGCTGGTGGACCTGTCGCCCCTGCGTCCCGACGACGAGTCCACCGTGCGGGAGCTGCTGACCCGGCACCTGCAGTGGACGGGGTCGGCGGTCGCGCAGCGACTGCTGGACGACTGGCAGACCAACAAGGACCGGTTCACGCTGGTGCTGCCCCGTGACTACCAACGCGTGCTCGACGTGCGCGTGGACGCCGAGAAGGAAGGCCTGGACGTGAACGGCGCGGAGGTCTGGACGCGGATCATGGAGGCCAGTAATGGCTGACCCCCAGGGCTTCCTGAAGACCAGGGAGCGAGAGCTCCCCACCCGTCGTCCCGTCCCGGTCCGCATCAGGGACTGGAAAGAGGTGTACGAGGAGCAGGAGCTCGCACAGCTGCAGCGCCAGGCCGGTCGCTGCATGGACTGTGGGATCCCGTTCTGTCACAACGGTTGTCCGCTCGGCAACCTGATTCCTGAGTGGAACGACCTGGCCTGGAAGGGCGACTGGCGCGAGGCCATCGAGCGACTCCACGCCACGAACAACTTCCCGGAGTTCACCGGCCGGCTCTGCCCGGCGCCGTGTGAGACCGCGTGCGTGCTGGGCATCAACCAGCCCGCCGTGACCATCAAGCAGGTCGAGGTCACCACCATCGACCAGGCCTTCGCCCACGGCTCGGTGCTTCCCCAGCCGCCCGAGCGCCTCTCCGGCAAGACCGTCGCGGTCGTCGGGTCCGGACCGGCCGGTCTGGCCGCCGCGCAGCAGCTGACCCGCGCCGGCCACACCGTCGCCGTGTACGAGCGCGCGGACAAGCCGGGTGGGCTGCTGCGATACGGGATCCCGGAGTTCAAGATGGAGAAGGCGGTGCTCGACCGCCGCCTTGCGCAGATGGAGGCCGAGGGCACCCGCTTCCGCAGCGGCGTCGACGTCGGTGGCGAGCTCACCGGGACCCAGCTGCGCGACCGCTACGACGCGGTGGTCCTGGCGATCGGGGCCACCGTCGCCCGCGACCTGAACGTCCCGGGTCGGGAGTTCACGGGAATCATGCAGGCCATGGACTTCCTGCCACCGGCCAACCGGGTCGCACTCGGCGAGGAGGTCGAGGGCCAGGTCACGGCCGAGGGCAAGGACGTCATCATCATCGGTGGCGGCGACACGGGCGCGGACTGCCTGGGCACCTCGATCCGCCAGGGCGCGGCATCGGTCACCAGCCTGGAGATCATGCCCCAGCCGGGCGAGGAGCGGGTCGCCGGTCAGCCCTGGCCGACCTATCCGATGCTGTTCCGGGTGGCCAGCGCCCACGAGGAGGGTGGTGAGCGCGTGTACGCCATCAACACCCTCGAGGCGCTCGGCGATCAGGACGGGCACGTCCGTGCGCTGCGCGTGGTCGACGTCCAGCGCACCGACCGCGGGTTCGAGCCGGTCGAGGGGACCGAGCGTGAGCTCCCCACCCAGCTGGTGCTGCTCGCGATGGGGTTCCTCGGACCGGAGGGCCCCGGTGTGGTCGAACAGCTCGGTGTCGAGCTCGACGACCGGTCCAACGTGGTCCGCGACAGCTCCTACATGACCTCGGTGCCCGGTGTCTTCGTGGCCGGTGACGCGGGCCGCGGGCAGTCGCTCATCGTGTGGGCGATCGCCGAGGGTCGTTCTGCCGCAGCGGGTGTCGACGCCTACCTCACCGGCGCGACGAGCCTTCCGCGGCCCATCAACCCGACCGACCGACCGGTGGTCGTCTGAGCGCGGTCCGGCCGTCGGAGGGGCGCCGCCCAGCATCTGGACGCAGGCCGCGCTGACGCCGGGAGGTGACCTGCGTCTCGCTAAGGTGGTTCCATGCGTCGCGCCAAGATCGTCTGCACCATGGGACCAGCCTGCTCCAGCCCCGAGCAGATCCGCTCGCTCGTCGAGTCGGGGATGGACATCGCCCGGCTGAACCTCTCGCACGGGTCCTACGCGGACCACGAGTCCGTGTACTGGTCGGTGCGTGCGGCCAGCGACGCCGCGGGCCGCGCGGTCGGGATCCTGGTCGACCTCCAGGGTCCCAAGATCCGCACCGGACGCTTTGCCGACGGTCCTGCCGTGCTGGCGGTCGGCGACCGCTTCACGATCACCACCCGGGAGGTCGCCGGCTCCCAGACCGAGGTGGGGACGACGTACTCGGGACTGCCCGGCGACGTCCGGATCGGGGACCAGCTCCTGGTCGACGACGGCAAGGTCGCGCTCCTGGCGGTCGAGGTCACCGACACCGACGTGGTGACCACCGTGGTGGTGCCCGGGACCATCTCCAACAACAAGGGCATCAACCTGCCCGGTGTCGCGGTGTCCGTGCCCGCGATGTCGGAGAAGGACAAGGAGGACCTGCGGTGGGGACTGCGGCTCGGCTGTGACTGGGTCGCACTGTCGTTCGTGCGGTCCGCCGAGGACCTCAAGGACGTGGAGGAGATCATGGACGAGGTCGGCGTGCACCGACCCGTGATCGCCAAGATCGAGAAGCCGCAGGCGGTCGAGAACATCCACGAGATCATCGACGCGTTCGACGGCATCATGGTCGCGCGCGGCGACCTCGGGGTCGAGCTGCCTCTCGAGGAGGTGCCGCTGGTCCAGAAGCGCGCCATCGAGTACGCCCGCATCCAGGCCAAGCCCGTCATCGTCGCCACCCAGGTGCTCGAGTCGATGATCGAGAACCCGCGCCCGACCCGGGCCGAAGCCTCCGACGCAGCCAATGCGGTGCTGGACGGAGCCGACGCGCTGATGCTGTCGGGCGAGACCAGCGTGGGCGCGTTCCCGTTCGAGGCGGTGCGCACGATGGCTCGGATCATCGAGTCCACCGAGACCCACGGCATGGACCGCATCCCGCCGCTCGGCTCCACCCCCCACACCATGGGAGGCGCGGTCACCGCGGCCGCGGTCGAGGTCGGGGAGTCCGTCGGCGCGAAGTTCCTGGTGACGTTCAGCCAGTCCGGCGACACCGCACGGCGCATCTCCCGGCTGCGGCCGTCGATGTCGATGCTCGCGTTCACCCCTGAGCAGACCACCCGGTCCCAGCTCGCGCTGTCGTGGGGGATCGAGACCTACATCGTCCCGATGGCCCGGCACACCGACCAGATGGTGCTGCTCGTGGACAAGGCACTGTTGGAGGGCAAGCGGGCCAAGGAGGGTGACCTCGTGGTCATCGTCGCCGGCTCCCCGCCCGGCATCCCGGGGTCGACCAACGCGCTGCGGGTGCACCGGATGGGCGACGCGATCAACAAGGTCGCGCCCGCCTATGAGGACCTCGAGCACCCGGTCTGAGCGGTCCCGCGAGGCAGATATGCTGACGCCCGCAACCCCGCCGGGGTGGTGGAATGGCAGACACGGGGCACTCAAAATGCTCTGGCCGCAAGGCCGTGCGGGTTCGAGTCCCGCCCTCGGCACCACGGCACGCGACCCGCGCCCGGACCGTTCGACAGGGGTGCCGGAGGTGGTCCAGGACACACTGAGCCGACCTTTCGGCAACACCGTGTACACATCGATCGCCTAGGCTGCTGACCGTGACCGAGAAGCAGACGACCCCGACGTTGGATGACGTGCCCGCCGAGGAGGTCGTGCCGACCGGATCGGGGCTGCGCATCCTGGTGGCCGAGGACGAGGCGCTCATCCGCCTCGACCTCGCCGAGATGCTGACGGAGGCCGGATACCAGGTCGTCGGCCAGGCCAGCAACGGCGAGCAGGCCGTCGAGATGGCCACCGAGCTCCAGCCGGACCTGGCGATCCTCGACGTCAAGATGCCCGTCATGGACGGGATCAGCGCCGCGGAGAAGATCGGCGAGGCCAAGATCTGCCCGGTGCTGATGCTCACCGCGTTCAGCCAGAAGGAGCTCGTCGAGCGGGCGCGCGACGCCGGTGTGATGGCCTACATCGTCAAGCCGTTCACCGCCGCCGACCTCGCTCCGGCCATCGACATCGCGCGCTCCCGCTGGACCGAGCTGCACGCCCTCGAGAAGGAGATCGCCGACCTCGGCGAGCGGCTGGAGACCCGCAAGGCCGTCGACCGGGCCAAGGGCGTGCTGATGACCAAGCTCAAGATCACCGAGCCCGAGGCGTTCCGCTGGATCCAGAAGACCGCCATGGATCGGCGGCTGGGCATGCGCGAGGTGGCCGACGCGGTCGTCGCGGGCATGGAGAAGGCCTGAGCCCAGGCCCGAAACCAGACTCCAGACCTCAGACCTCAGACTCAGACAGACTCCAGACTCCAGACTCCAGACTCCAACCGAGGACCCGGCCGGTCAGGACAGCGCGACGACCAGCTGGGTGAGCAGCGGGGCGACCACCAGCGCGGGGAGCATGTCGCCGACCGGCACCTCGCGGATCCGCAGCAGCCGCAGTCCGATCCCGGCCAGCATCAGGCCTCCGGTCGCGGTGAGCGCGGCGATCTGCGCGTCACCCAGGACCGAGCCCAGGACCACCCCGAGCGCGGTCAGGGTGCCCTGGACGACGAGCACCGACACCGCCGAGAGCAGCACCCCGACGCCGAAGGACGAGGCGAACGCCAGCGCGGCGAACCCGTCGAGCACCGACTTCAGGGTGAGCTGCTCGATGCCGCGGCCCAGACCGTCGGACAGTGACCCCAGGATGGTCAGCGGACCCACGCAGAACAGCAGCGAGGCCCCGAGCCAGCCCTCGATGAAGCGCTCGCGCGCGGCGTGGTCGCGCGGGTCGTCCGCCGACCCCCCGGAGGGCGTACTCCGGGACAGCCGGGTCTGGATGGCCCCGGCCAGACCCTCCAGACGTTGCTCGATCCGCAGCAGCGAGCCGGTGATCCCCCCGACGAGCAGTGAGCCCAGCACGATCAGCACGGGGGCACCCGAGGGAACGGCCGCCGTGAGGCCCGGGTCCAGGACGCTGGCCGCCGAGAGCGCGGCGATCAGCAGCGTCGTCAGCCCGAGGACGTCGGTGACCACCGCACGGGTGCGTTCGGGAAGCCGGTGCCCGACGGCGATGCCGAGCAGCGAGCCGACGACCACGGTCGCGACGTTGATGACCGTACCCAGGCCGGGGAAGGCGCCCTCCACGTCCCGAACCCTAGCCACTCACGAGCCGGGCCCGGAGCCGTTGGTCGGCGAGGTGCGAGCCGACCGGATTCCCGCACCCCCTTCACCCGCGGTGAGGCAGGGCCCTAGGGTGAGGGACACGCCCCCACCGGGGCGAACCGGTCAGGGGGAGATCGGCCATCGGTCGACGCAGGAGGACACCCCGTGAGCCGTCCATCGGTGAGTGTGCGCAGGGTCGGCGGGGACAACGAGACCGACTTCGTCGCGCTGTGGACGGCTGCGCTGATCGAGAGCGGGGTCGGGGTCGAGGTCGCCTCACGTGCCGCCACCGAGGGCCGCGTCTCGACCGCGCTGTCCCGTCCCGACGTCCGGGCCTACCTCGCCACCGGTGACTCCGGGCCGGTCGGGTTCATCCTGATGGCCCAGTCGCCGTTCTCCGGGCTGGTCGAGGCTCCGACGGTCGCCATCGACCAGCTCTATGTCGTCCGCGAGGCGCGTCGTCGCGGGGTGGCCAAGCAGCTGCTCTGCGCCGCCACCGCCTATGCGGACACCCTGGGGTGTGAGCAGGTCGTCAGCAACGTGCCCGTGCACAACCGTGACGCCAACCGCTTCTTCGCCCGGCTCGGTTTCGGTGGACAGGTCGTCCGCCGCGTGGTCGGCACCAACGCCCTGCGCCGCCGCCTCAACGACGACCAGCCCCGCACCAGCCTGGAGATGGTCCTGCACCGCCGCCGCACGTTGCGCCGGCGGGCCGACCGCGCCCCGCACAGTCTCGCCGGCTGACCTGACCCCGGCCCCGTCGGGACCAGGCTGTTCCGGCTGGCCGGCGCGACCTGATCCGACCCGACCGGACCGCGCGCTCGACCTGACCGCGGCGGGCGGTGTGGGCGGCGGGGCCTAGGCTGCCCTGCGTGAGTCGACTCCTCCTCCTCGATGGCCACTCGCTCGCCTACCGCGCCTTCTTCGCGTTGCCCGCCGAGAACTTCTCGACCCAGACCGGGCAGCACACCAACGCGGTCTACGGCTTCACCGCGATGCTCATCAACCTGCTGCGCGACGAGGACCCGACCCACCTGGCGGTGGCGTTCGACGTCAGCCGCAAGACCTTCCGGCTCGCGGAGTACGCCGAGTACAAGGCAGGTCGTTCGGCGACGCCGACGGAGTTCTCCGGCCAGATCCCCCTGCTGCACGAGGTGCTGCGGGCGCTCCGTGTGGCGACGGTCGAGGTCGACGGGTTCGAGGCCGACGACGTGATCGCCACGCTGACCACCCAGGGCGAGGCGGCGGGCATGGAGGTCTCGATCGTCTCCGGGGACCGCGACGCGATGCAGCTCGTCTCCGACCAGGTGACCCTGCTGTACCCCCGCAAGGGCGTGTCCGACCTGGCCCGGCTGAACCCGGCGGCGGTCGAGGAGCGCTACGGCGTGCAGCCTGACCGCTACAGCGACCTTGCCGCGCTGGTGGGGGAGTCCTCGGACAACCTCCCGGGCGTGCCCGGCGTGGGTCCGAAGACCGCGGCCAAGTGGATCACCCAGTTCGGCGACCTCGCCGGCCTGGTCGCCCACATCGACGAGATCAAGGGAAAGACCGGCGACGCTCTGCGCGAGCACCTCGCCGGGGTGATGCGCAACCGCCGCCTCAACCAGCTGATCCGCGACGTCGCCCTCCCGCTCGGGGTGGCCGACCTGGCCCGCTCCACCTGGGACCGCGAGGAGGTGCACACCGTCTTCGACAGCCTCGAGTTCCGGGTGCTGCGCGACCGGCTCTTCGAGACCCTCGAGGCCACCACGCCCGAGGCCGAGGAGGGTTTCGAGGTCGACGGCACGGTGCTGGACGCCGAGGGGGCACAAGCCTTCTTCGAGGAGGCGACCGCGACCCAGACGCTCCCGGTCGGGGTGCACGTGGCCGGCAGCTACAAGCTCGGCGCAGGGGACGCGGGCGCCATCTCGGTCGCCACGGCTGACGGCGCGGCCGCCTATGTCGACCTCACCCTGCTCGACCCCGCGGGCGAGGCCGCGCTCGGGGCCTGGCTGTCCGACCCCGACCGACCCAAGGTCCTGCACGACGCCAAGGCCCAGATGCAGGCGCTGTCGACCCGTGGCTGGGAGCTGCGCGGCATCGCCATGGACACGGCGCTGGCCGCCTACCTGGTGCGTCCTGACCAGCGGTCGTACGACCTCGCCGACCTCGTCCTGCGCAACCTCGGGCGCGAGCTGCGGGCAGACGCCGCGCCCGACCAGGGCGGGCAGGGTCTGCTCGACTTCGCCGAGGACAACGCGGCCGAGGTGCAGGCGGGGATGGTGCGGGCCCGTGCGGTCCTCGACCTCGCGGAAGTGCTCCAGGAGCAGCTCGACCAGACCGGTGGCACCGAGCTCCAGCGCGATGTCGAGCTGCCGCTGGTCGACGTGCTCGCCGCCATGGAGCGGGCGGGGATCGCGGCCGACGTCGACCGCCTCACCGAGCTGGAGAAGCACTTCGCGGCCGGGGTGGCCGATGCGCAGGGTGAGGCCTGGGACGCCATCGGTGGGGAGGAGATCAACCTCGGGTCGCCCAAGCAGCTCCAGGTGGTCCTGTTCGAGACCCTGGGCCTGCCCAAGACCCGCCGCACCAAGACCGGCTACACCACCGACGCCGACGCGCTGAACGACCTGTTCACCAAGACCGAGCACCCGTTCCTCGAGGCCCTGCTCCGCCACCGCGACGCCTCGCGCCTGCGGGTCACGGTCGAGGGGCTGCTCAAGTCCGTCGCCGACGACGGCCGGATCCACACGACCTACCAGCAGACCATCGCCGCGACCGGCCGGCTGTCCTCGGTCGACCCCAACCTGCAGAACATCCCGATCCGCACGCAGGAGGGGCGCCGGATCCGCGAGGTGTTCGTGGTGGGTGAGGGCTACGAGTCGCTGATGTCGGCCGACTACAGCCAGATCGAGATGCGGATCATGGCCCACCTGTCCGGTGACGAGGGTCTCATCGAGGCCTTTCGCACCGGTGAGGACCTCCACCAGTTCGTGGGGTCGAGGGTGTTCGGCGTCGAGCCCAAGGACGTCACCCTCGCCCAGCGCAGCAAGGTGAAGGCCATGTCGTACGGGCTCGCCTACGGCCTGTCGGCGTTCGGCCTGTCCAAGCAGCTCACGGTCTCCACCGGCGAGGCGCAGGGGCTGATGGACGAGTACTTCGCCCGGTTCGGCGGAGTGCGGGACTACCTCGGTGAGATCGTCGCCGTCGCCCGACAGACCGGATACACCCAGACCATGCTGGGTCGACGCCGGTATCTGCCCGACCTCACCAGCGACAACCGGCAGCGGCGCGAGATGGCTGAGCGGATGGCGCTCAACGCCCCGATCCAGGGGTCGGCCGCCGACATCATCAAGATCGCGATGCTCCGGGTCGACCAGGCGCTTCGGGTCTCCGGTGCCCGGTCGCGCCAGCTGCTCCAGGTGCACGACGAGCTCGTCCTGGAGATCGCTCCGGGGGAGCGCGAGGACGTCGAGAAGCTCGTGCGCGAGGAGATGGGTCGGGCCGTGGCGATGGATGTCCCGCTGGAGGTCAGCGTCGGTGTCGGACGCAGCTGGTACGACGCCGCGCACTGAGGTGACCACGGACCCTCCGCCCAGGGCGCTGCGGCCCCGCCGCGACGTGATCCTCGGCGGGTCGCTGTGCGTCGTGCTGACGGCGGTGCTGACCTGGTCGTCGTGGCGTCCGGGCTGGCTGTTGTACCGCGACTTCGTCGGCGTCCCCGACCCGGTGGTCGGGCCCGCCGCCCTGGGGGCAGGCGGGGCGCCGCGCGCCGTCCCGCTCGACCTGGTGACCGCGCTGCTGGACCCGGTGGTGCCCGCCGCGACCCAGCAGCGGCTGCTCCTGTCCCTCGCGGTCGTCGGCGGGGGTACCGGCGTGGTCTGGCTGCTGCGCCGGCACGGGCTTGCAGCCGTGCTGGTCGGTGGAGCCGCGGCGACGTGGAACCCGTTCGTGGCCGAGCGGCTGCTGCTCGGCCAGCCGCCGACCCTGCTGGCCTACGCGATGCTGCCGTGGGTGGTCGCCGCTGCGCGAGCCCGCACGTCCTACCCGCGTCGGGCGGTCCTGCTCCTGCTGGCGGCCGCGCCGGCGGCTCTGACCCCGTGGGGCGGCGTGTCCGCCGCGACCACGGCGGTGGTGGCCGCCCTCTGGGCGACGGATGCGCGCCCGTGGTCGGTGCGTCTTCGGTGGGCGGGAGCCTGTGCCGCGCTGGGTGTGCTGTGGTGCCTGCCGTGGGTGGTCCCCGCGGTGAGCCACGGCGTCGCGGTCGACCCGGCGGGAGCGGTCGCCTTCGCAGCGGCCGACGACACCGGGTGGGGGCCCCTGGTGTCGCTCATGACGCTCGGCGGGGTGTGGGCACCCGGCGCCGTCCCGAGCTCGCGGACCTCCGTCCTCGCGGTGGTGGCCGCGCTGCTGCTCCTGGTCCTGGCCACGTGGGGCGTGGGGACGTTGGCGCAACGGCGGCTCGCGACCGCGGTCGCGCTGGCGGCCTGCTGGGCGGTGCCGGTGCTGGTGGCCGTGCTGCTGGCCACCGAATCCGGGCTGCGCGTCGCCCGCGTCGCCCTGGAGGTGCCCGGGCTCGCGCTCGCCCGGGACACCCACCGGTTGCTCGGTCCGGCCGCCCTCGCCGTCGCCGCGGCGGCGGGGCTGGCCGCCGGTGACCTCTCCCGGCGGCTCGACCGGCTCACCGAGCCGGGGTTGCGCGCGACCTTGCTCGGACCCGCCGGTCTGGCCCTGTTCGGTGCGGGCCTGGCCGTGCTCACGGTGCCCGACCTGCCCGGTCGCACCGCCGTGGCGTACCGTCCGGTCGCCTATCCGCCCGACTGGTCGCCGGCGATCGAGGCGGCACAGCGCCTGTCCGAGCAGGACCGCGCCAGCGGTGGCGCCGGTCGGGTCCTCGTGCTGCCGTGGCAGCCGTTCCGGCAGGTGGGGTGGGCCGGGACGGCCCCGTTCCTCGACCCGACACCCCGGGCGCTGGACGCACCGGTGGTCTCCGCGCGTGACCTGACCGTCGTCCGTGACGGTCGCCCGGTGACCGTCACGGAGGGCGACCCGGCTGTGGCGACCGAGTGGGCGGCGGGCCGTCTGGACCCCGACACCCTGCGCCGGCTCGGCGTCGTCGCCGTCGTGATCTGGCAGGACACACCCGGAACCGAGCCGGCGCAGGTGGCGCCGCTGACGGCTGTCTTCTCCGGACCCGACTTCGAGGTCTGGGCGCATCATCCGAACGGGTGAGGCTCGACACGCCAACCGGATGAGATTGTTGAGTCCAAGGGCAGCGGTCTGGACTTGTCGATAACATTCGGTGAGAAGCAGTCTGGAAGGACACACATGAGGCCGGATCGCCGCGGAGAGTGCGGCAAAGTCGGGACGGGATTCGTCGTGACCTTGTTGAGCCTCATCCTCGGGGTCGGTGCGGCCACAGGGGCGGTGCTGGCCGTGGTCAACGCCAACGGTCCGCAGGACAGCCGGGCCGTGCAGTCCGGCCCCAAGGACGTGCTCCCGCCGGCCGACCTCATCCCCTACGGCGGCTGAGTCAGCTCGACAGCGGTGTGGCCAGCCGGTCCATGGTCGCCGCCGGCGCTTCGCCCGATGCGATCCGCTCCAGCAGCACCTCCCACTGACGCACCGTCTCAGGCCAGGTGAACTGACGGGCGTACTCCCGGGCGTGCTCGCCCATCTGCTCCCGAGCTGCCCGGTCGTCGACGAGCCGCGAGACCTCGCGGGCCATCTCCTCCATCGATGCGACCAACCGGCCGGTGCGCCCGTCCACGATCGACTCCGAGAGCCCGCCGGCGCCGGCGTAGGCCACGGTGGGGACGCCGTGGCTCGCCGCCTCGACCACGCTCAGCCCCCACCCCTCCTTGATGCTGGGCGCCAACGCCACCCAGGCGCCGGCGAGCTCGGCGTGCTTCGACCTCCTCGGGGACGAAACCGAGCAGGTCCACCGCGTCAGCGACGCCCACCGCCCGCGCATGAGCGAGGATCCGGTCGTGCCACCACCCCTGGCCGACGACCCGCAACCGCATCCCGGGATGCTGCGGGCGAAGGAGCGCGAGGACGTCGATCGCGTGCTCGACACGCTTGTGGGGCACCAGCCGGCCCAGCACCAGCAGGGTCGGAGCCGCGCGGCGGGGGAGGTGCGCGACGAGCGGAGGGTCGGTCCCGTTGTGCACCACGGCGATCCGGTCGGGATCCACACCGAGTCCGACCAGCTCCTCCCGGGTGCGGTGGGAGACGGCGACGTACTGCCTGCGGCGGTACACGCGGGGCGCGAGCTGCGACTCGATGGTCCACCCCACGCGCGCGGCGACCGGTCCGAAGACCACCGGCCACTGCTCACGGTGGACGTGGTGGACCAGGACGACGACGGGGGTCCGGGTGCGCGAGCGGGGCGAAGAACGGGATGCCGTTCTGGACGTCGACCACGACGTCATGGGCACCGTCGCGGCGCTCGTCAGCGCGCAGGGCCCGCAGCGACGCGCCGTAGACCCCGAGCCGGCCGCCCTGGCGCCGGACGCGGACACCGTCGAGCACCTCATCGGCCGGCGCGCTGCCGTGGGCGGCGCAGTACATCGTCACCTCGTGACCACGCGAGACCAGCCCACCGGCCACCGTCTCGGCATAGTGCTCCGCCCCGCCGCCCTCGGGATGGGAGGAGTCGCGCCAGCTCAGAAAAGCAATGCGCACTGCGTTCCCCGCATCATCGACAAGTGGCCAGTGGGACGAGCGTAGCCCGAATAGGGTGCAGCAGTGAGTGAGTTCGGCGCCGCTGAGCCCCGGGTGCGTCCGCGGGGCTCGCTGCGCCGATCCCTCGACCTGTTCCGCGCCTTCCGGGTCGAGCAGACCGATCCGGACCGGTTCTACTCCCTGCTCGCGGCCGACTCGGTGGCCGAGGTGGGCCGGTGGTGCGAGCTCGGCGGTCGCACGGTCCTGGACATCGGGGGCGGCCCCGGCTACTTCGCCGACGCGTTCCGCGTGGCGGGCGCAGCCTATGCCGGGCTGGAGCCCGATGCTGGGGAGATGACCGCACGGGGCGACGTCGTCGCCAACGTCGTGCGCGGCTCGGGGATGGGACTGCCGCTGGCGACGGGGTCGGTCGGGCTCGCATACTCCAGCAACGTGCTCGAGCACGTGCCTGAGCCGGAGGCGATGGCCGCCGAGATGCTCAGGGTCACCGAGCCCGGGGGCGTACTGGTCCTGTCCTGGACCCCGTGGCTGTCGCCCTGGGGCGGCCACGAGACCGCGCCGTGGCACTACCTCGGTGGCCGGCGCGCCGCCGACCGCTATGCGACGCGCCATGGCCACCGCCCGAAGAACGACTTCGGTCGCACCCTCTTCGCGTGTTCGGTGGCCCGCATGGTGCGCTGGGCGCACGAGGTCGAGGTCCGCGGCGAGGCGCACGTCGTGGAGATCCTCCCGCGCTACCACCCCGCGTGGTTGCGATGGGTGGTCCGCGTGCCGGGGTTGCGCGAGGTGGCCTCGTGGAACGCGGTCATCGTCCTCCAGAAGCCGACCCGATGACCACCGACACGAAGCACCGGTCGGGTGGGTCCTCCGGGCCCGGCGACCGCGATCGCGAGGACCGCAGCGACACCCCCCACCCCGACGATCCCGCTGCACCAGAGCATCCCGGTCGCGGGCAGGTGGCGGTCGCCGTGCTACGACGCCGGCTCGCCCTGGTGGCCCAGTCGGCGGTCCTGGTCGCCTTCGCGCTGACCCAGGACCCCAGGTACACCGCGCCGGACACCAAGCTCGACCTCACCCTCGACCCGGGCTCGCTGCTGTCGCGGTCGGTGACCCTGTGGGACGTCCAGGGCGCCGCCGGGCAGCTGCAGAACCAGGCCTACGGCTACCTCGTCCCGATGGGTCCCTTCTTCTGGGTCGGGCACGTCGCCGGCCTGCCCGGCTGGCTGGTGCAGCGGCTCTGGTGGGCGATCGTGCTGCTGACGGCGTTCCATGGCGTGCGGTTGCTCCTGGGCCGGCTCGGCATCGGCACGGCGGGCTCCCAGCTCATCGCCGCCTTCGCCTATGCCCTCGCCCCCCGCATGCTCGGTGGGCTCGGTGCGGTGAGCTCGGAGATCTGGCCGATGGCGGTTGCGCCGTGGGTGGTGCTCCCGCTCGTCGGCGTGCGTCCCGGCACCGAACGGAGCGCCGCGGCGCGGTCGGCAACCGCGTTCTTCCTGGCGGGGGCCGTGAACGCGGTGGCCAGCCTCGCGATCCTGGTGCTCCCGGCCTGGTGGCTGGTGACCCGGCGCAGCGGGTGGCGGCTGCGCGGGTGGTGGGTCGCCGGCATCGCCCTGGTCTCGGTGTGGTGGGCGGGTCCTCTGTTGCTGCTCGGTCGGTACAGCCCCCCGTTCCTGGACTGGATCGAGTCGAGCGCCGTGACCACGTCGGTGGCCTCGACCACCGAGGCGCTGCGCGGCACCACGCAGTGGATCGCCGCGATCAGCGGGTCGAGGGGGCCGCAGTGGCCGGGCGCGTGGGAGACCCTCACCCAGGTCCCGACCGTCGGTCTGGGGCTGGCCCTGGCCTCGCTGGGCCTGCTGGGTCTGCTGCTCGCGCGTCCGCCGTGGGCGGTCTTCACCCGGGGTGGTCTGGCGATCGGACTGCTCCTGGTCACGCTCGGCCACGTGGGTCCCGCCGCACCGCCGCAGGCGCAGGCCGTCGCCGCCCTCCTCGACGGCGCGCTGAGCCCGTTCCGCAACACCCACAAGTTCGAGCCGGTCGTCCGGCTGGTGCTCTGTCTCGGCCTGGCGCACGCGCTGCCGCTGCTGACCCGCTGGCTGGCTCGCTCGGGCAGCCGGGTGCCGTGGGTCGCGTATGCCGTCGCCGTCCTGGCGATCCTCGCCCAGGGCGCGGGTCCGCTGTACACGGGGGTGAGCCAGCGTGGCGCGTACCTCGCCGTGCCGGCGTACTGGGAGCAGACCGCCACCTGGCTCGGCAGCCACCCCTCACCAGGACGGACGCTGGTGCTGCCGGGCGCGACGGCGCCCCAGAGCTACTGGGGTGACCCCCGTGACGAGCCACTGCAGCCGCTGGCCCGGTCGGCGTGGATGGTGCGCGACGCGGTGCCGCTGGGTTCGGCGTCGGCGATCCGGATGCTCAACGACATCGAGGCGCGGGTCGCCTCCGGGTACGGCGGACCCGAGCTCCAGCGTCAGCTCCAACGGCTGGGTGTCTCCCGCGTGCTCCAACGGGCCGACCTCGACTTCCGCGTGACCGGCGCGCCGAGCCCGCTCGTGGTCGAGGCTGCGCTCGCCACCACCGGGGCGACCCGGGTGGCCAGCTTCGGCCCCCAGGTCGGGGGGAGTCCTCGCGAGAGCCTGGCCATCGACGGCGGTCGGGAGCGGCCCACCCCGGCCATCTCGGTCTATGACCTGTCCGGTTCGACCACCATCGCGCCCGAGCATCTCGTGTCCGCCGCCGACGTCCGGGTGGTCTCCGGTGGTCCCGAGGGGCTCGCGATGGTCAGTGACGCCGGAACCCCGACGGTGCTCAGCTCGGACACCGCGTCGCGCACCGCGCTCGGGCTCGACGACGCTGCGGAGGTCCTGACCGACACCCTCCAGCGCCGCGAGGCCGGGTTCGCCGCCGTGCGCCAGAACTACGGCCCACCGCTGGAGGCGAACCAGGCCTACCGTCCCGACCGTGCGGTCCACGACTGGTTGATGCCGTGGCTGCCCGACGGTGGTGGGCTGAGCCGATACCAGACCACCCAGGTCGTGACCGGTGCGGCCGGGGTCACGGCGTCCAGCTCGCTGGCCTACCCGGGGCTGGGCCAGACCCGTGACCTGACCCGCGTGCCCGAGAGCGCGCTCGACGCGAGCGCGGACACCTGGTGGGAGTCCGCGGGAGCCCAGCCGCGCGGCCAGTTCCTCGAGGTGAGGTGGGCGGCGCCGGTCGACCTCCCCGGCACCCTCACCGCCCTGTTCGACATGGCGGGCGGCACCGACATCGCCGCGGTCACGGTCACCACCGACGCCGGCGCCGCGCGCACCCCGATCAGCTCCCCGGCCTTCTCCGGTGGACCGGCGGCGCGTTATCCGGTGCCGCTCGCGGTGCCCGCCGGCTCGACCACCCGGCTCCGCCTCACCGTCAACGACGTCCGACCGGGGCGGGCGACCGTGCGGCTGCGCGACCTGGGCGCCAGCGTCCTGCCCCGGGTGGAGACCTGGCTCCGGTTGCCCGATCCGACTTCGCCTGTGGTGGATGCCGTTCTGCTGCAGGCGTCCCCGTCGCGCAACCCGGCCTGTGTGCCCGACTCGGCAGGCGTCGCCAGCTGTCTTCCGGGGGCGACCAGGCTGGCCGCCGGCGAGCTCGACCTGCGGCGCATCTTCACCCTCCCCACCGGCGGCGACCTGAGGGTCACCGGCAGCGTCGTGCCTCGGGACGACGCCGCGGCCCGCCGCCTGCTGCTCCGGCCCGACGGCGTCGCGGTCCAGGCCTCGAGCACCTGGGTCGACGGCGTCCAGACCGCAGCCGAGCTGGCCGTCGACGGCGACGACCGGACGTACTGGGCTGCGGAACCCTCGGACGTCGAGCCGACCCTGTCGGTCACTTTGCCCCGCGCCCGCGCGATCTCGGGACTGCGGCTGACCACGGCGGACAGCGCCATGGGCCGCCGGCCGACGATGGTCCGGGTCAGCGCGGCGGGACGGGAGTTCGACCGGCCCGTCGCGGCGGACGGCTCGGTCAGCTTCCCCACGGTCGCGACAGCGCGGGTGCGGGTCGCGGTGCTGGCCACGACCTCGCTGCGGATGCGGAACGGCCTGACCGAGCAACCCGCGCCGGTCGTGGTCGGGGACCTGGTCCTCGTCGGGGCGCCGTGGAACGCACTGCGCGATGACCGGGTCGGGGTCCCGTGCGGCGCCGGACCGCGGTTGCAGGTCAACGGCAGGGAGTACCCGACGAGGGTCACCGGTACCCGCGCCGCGTTCGTGGCGGGCCGACCCCTGCAGCTGCTGCCCTGCGGACCGGTCCGGCTCGACGGCGGCCAGCAGCGGGTCCGGCTGCTCGCGTCGGCCGAGTTCGGTGCTCGGTCCCTGTCCTTCACGACCGGAGCGAGCGCGTCGCTGTCGGGACCGGGCGTCGCCGTGCACAGCTGGGGTGCGACCCGCCGCTCGGTGTCGGTTCCTGCGGTGGCTGGACCCCACCTGCTCGCGGTCCGGGAGAACGCCAACCCCGGCTGGTCGGCAGCGCTGGGTGGCACCACGCTCGCGGCGGTGACCACCGACGGGTGGTCCCAGGGTTGGGTCGTCCCCGCCGACCGCTCCGGGGAGGTCGAGCTGGGGTTCACCCCCCAGCTGCCGTTCCGTCTCGCGCTGGGACTCGGTCTGCTCACCGCACTGCTCGTGGCGTGGGCGGCGCGGCCGCGCCGAGGGACGTCGGCGCCGACCCGGGCTGCGCCGAGCGACCAGGCCGCCGTGGCCGGCGAGATCAGCATCCGGTGGCTGGTCCAGGCGGCCCTGGCGCTCGCGGTCGCAACGCTGCTGGCCGGGACGTGGGGGCTGCTGGCCGGGGTGGTGGCGTTGCTGCTGCACTCGCGCGGGCTGCGTTGGGGAGCAGGTGCGCTCGGCGTCGCAGCCCTGGCGTGGGTGGTCTGGTCGAGCGTGGCCCCGTGGCCACGCGCGGCGGCCACCAACCGCGGTCTGACGTCGCAGGTGCTCAGCGTCGGGCTCGTCGTCCTCGCGCTCCTGCCGTCGACCGGCCGGCGCTGGCTCCGTCCGCGTCGCGGCGCTGACTCCGGCGCTGACTCCGGTGCCGGCACCGGCGTCGACATCGGCGCTGGCTCCGTGGCCGAGCCCGGCGCTGGCTCCGTGGCCGAGCCCGGCGCTGACTCCGTGGCCGACTCCGGCGCCGACTCCGGCGCCGACTCCGGCGCCGACTCCGTGGGCGGGTCGCAACCGGCCGCCGCGCCGGCGACACAGGCTGCGACCGGCGCGGTCGTCCGCCGGTGATCGTCCGCCGGCTCCGACGGTCCGGGCTGAGGTTCAGGTCCGGGTCCGGGTTCGGGTTCGGGTTCGGACCCAGCGTTGGACCGGCTCCTCGACGAACCGCCAGCTGACGGAGGCAACCACGACGGTCGCCGCGACGGTCGCCAGCAGGGTGACCCAGAAGTGCCCGCCGAACAGCGAGAACCCGAGCAGGTCGCGCACCGCGAACATCAGCGGCAGGTGCCAGAGGAACACGCCATAGCTGATCCGGCCGAGATGAGCCACCACCGGGTGGGTCAGCAGCGGCGCGGCCGGGCTGCTCACCAGGGTGGCCGGTGCGACGACGAGGAAGGCGATCACGCCGTAGCCCAGATGTTTCAGCAGGCTCTCCTGCCAGGTGGCCGGAGCGAGGTCGTAGGGGCCGCCCAGACGGGTGGTCAGCACCCACAGCACGCAGGCAGCGATGGTCCAGAGCGCCAGTGGACTGGTGCGCAGCAGCCCCTCGGCCCGGTCATAGCGACCGGGCCGCGCCGCCACGCAGGCCAGCAGCATGCCGGCGACGAACCAGTCGAGGGTCGCAGGCAAGGTCTGCAGCCAGGTGAAGCCGACGGGCAGCGCCTCGACCGCCACGAGCGCGCGGAACGTCAGCGACCCGAGGACCAGCGCGGCCAGACCGAGCAGCTCACCGCGGGGGTGACGACGGGCGGCCGCCGACAGCAGGACGGCGAGCACGGGGAGGGAGAGGTAGAACATCACCTCGGTCGACAGGCTCCAGAGCTGGGCGAGGCCGGGGACGATCCAGTCCTGACGCACTCCCTGCAGCTGGACCAGGTTGGCCAGCCACGGTACCGTCCCGCTCTCGCGGGCTGCCGGCACGAGCAGGGGCGTGCCCGCGAGCACCAGGAGCCAGGCCGGCACCAGCCGGGCCGCGCGGTGCGCGAAGAACACGCGTACCGGCCGGGGCTGGCCGAGCCCGGCGTTCACCCGCGCGTACGGGCGGTACAGCAGGAAGCCGCTCAGCACGAAGAAGACCGCCACCCCGATGTCCATCCGGGCGAGGAAGCCGGGGAGGATGTCGCGGCCGATCGCTCCGGACAGGAACCCGGCGTGGGTGAGCACCACTGCGCCGGCCGCCACCGCGCGCAGTCCGTCGAGCTCGGCGAGCGGTGCCGGAGAGGACCGGCGGGTCGGGTCGGGAGGCCGGGTGACCGGCGCGGCGCTCACCGCGTCGCCTGGCTGGGGACGACCGAGCGCACGCCGGTGACACAGATGCCGGCCGCCGTGCGCGTCCGGCTCACCGTGACGCTCGTGAGCCGCATCGTGTACGGCACCGGCACGGTCATGGTGTGCGGACCGCGCAGCAGGTACGGATCGGAGGCGCCGCCGGCGGGTCGGCTCGTGCCGTCCTCACCGGTGACCGTCACCCGGATCCGGGTGGTGTCGGACACCAGCAGCTTGAGCTCGACCATCGAACCGCGGAAGTACGGCACCGGCTCGGCGAAGTCGATGGTCACCGCGTCAGCCCCGGCGACGAGGGGGTTGCCGCAGAAGTCCTCGCGGGTGTTCACCGCCGTGGCGACCGGGTCGAGTCGACCCGCGACGAGGTGACCGTCCGGCGCGACCACCCGCGGGAGGGCGTCGACGAGGGACATCTCGGTCCCCGGCTGCAGCAGGTCCACCAGGCTGGAGGTGGAGAAGTCCGGTTGCACCCAGCCCGGGACGATGGTGTCCGGCACGGGGGTGGGCAGCACGGGGGACCGGTTGGTGGCCAGGTCGGCCCGGAGGGTCTGGAGGTACGCGGTGCTCGTCGACCGGTGCCAGTACCGGGCGAACCCGACCCAGCTCACCCCGATGGCGACCGCCACCACGGTCGCTGCTGCGACCGCCACGACCAGGGGCCGCCCGGTGGGCCGGCGCTCCGGCACGGCCGCTCCGAGCAGTGCGGCGGCGGCGATCGCCACGAACACCCCGACGTCGGAGTACAGGCGCAGGTCGTCGACCGACATCACGTCGGCGCGACTGATCCGGCCGGCGTACACGATGAGATAGATCGGGACGGCGTAGGCCACCACCAGCCCGGTCACCATGCCCGGGTGGCCAGGGCGCTCTCGACGTGACCGCCACGCCAGCAGGGCCAGCGACACGACGACGATATTGCCCAGCACCACCAGCCAGGTCGGGGTGGCCGCGAACGCGTAGCTCGCACCGGCCTCGCGCCACCGCACGGGTCCGCCCAGGAGCGACGGGATGGTGTTCTTGAACAACGACCGCGCGGTGCTGACGACCAGACCTCCCCAGGTCGGCGTGCCCTCGCCCCCACGGTCGAAGTCTCCCGACCCGTACCCGGCGAGGAAGGCCAGGTTGAGGACGACGAGCGGCGCGACCACGACCACCGTCCGTCGCAGGCGTGTCCACCACGGGGCCGCACGGTGATGGAGCAGGCCGAGCCAGGTCACGCACACCGCCGCGACGAGGGTGCGCTCGGAGAACGTGAGCCCGAGGGCCACGGCGCCGGCGGCGACAGCGGCGTGGTGGATCCGTCCGGTGCGGACGTAGCGTGCGGCCGCGTCGATCGCGGCCAGGGTCAGCACCAGCGCCGTGACGGTGGTGAGGCCCTGGCGGTACCACGCGAGCGAGGGCACCAGCGAGCCCCCGAACAGCGCCAGGGCCAAGCCGACCAGCGCCGCCCAGGTCTGGGGCACGAGCTCGCGCAGTAGCCGCCAGACGACGGCCCCGAGCGCGCCGACGAGCACCACGGTGTACACGGCGGCCGGCCACGCCTCCAGCGGCCACAGGACCGACTGCACCCAGTCGACGGTGCGCGCCCCCGGCGCCAGGTGGGTGCCGTTGCTCTCCACCACGAACGGCCAGTACGACCGCCCCGCCGCGTAGGCCTGTGCGCGGATGTCGTCGATGTAGAGGCCACCGGGGACCACGAGGAAGGCGGTCGCCAGCATCGCCGCAGCGGTCACCATCGCCGCGACGCGGTCCGCAGCCGGTGCGGTTCCCGGCCCTGCTGGGACCGACGCGGGCAGGCGGGCCGAGGTCGCGTCCACGGCGCGCTCAGGGCGCATGTCGTGGTCGCCCGACCACGACTCGGGCGGGATGGTCGTCGGGGTGCTGGGCAACGGCGGAGGTCCTGGCTGGGCTGGAACGGACGACGTCCTGTCCCGCCCAGCCTACTGTCGGTCCGGTCCGGTCGAGCGGTGATGTGGCCGACCCGCCCAGACCGGGGCGATGATCAGCGCAACCGGCCGCGTACCCGCTGGTAGTGTCCAGCCAGCGCATATCGAGGGAGAGGAACCGATGCGGCGCTCCTTGGGCGGCATGGCGGTGGTGTTCGGAGTGTTCCTCCTCGTCATCGGTGTCCTCGCCAAGCCCGTGCTGTACCGCAGCCTGGCCATCGTCAAGCTGGACCAGCGCTCGACGTCGGAGTCGATCGGCCAGAACATGACGGCGCTGTATGCGCACGAGGTGGACGGTGCCGCGGTCTTCGACCGGCTCGACGGTGTCACGTTGCGCAGCATCCGCGAGGTCGTCGGCATCCCCGGTCGCGTGCCGCGCGCCGACCGTGACGACAACGCGTTCTGGCAGACGGCCGTGACCTCCCAGGCCCTGATCGACGGCGAGTGGGTCGACCTCTCCTACAGCGACGAGGGGGTGTCGATCGACCGGCACAGCGGCGAGGCGACGAACTGCTGCGGCGACTACAAGTCGACCGGCGACCTCGAGGACACGACCTCGGTGCGCGACATCACCCGCGAGGGCCTGTTCTTCAAGTTCCCGTTCGACGTGCAGCAGCGCACCTATCCGTGGTGGGACGGAGACCTCAACGCGACCCAGCCCATGCAGTTCCTGCGCGAGGAGGACGTCGACGGTGTCGGCACCTATGTGTTCCAGCAGGTGACACCGAGCCAGGAGGTCCAGCAGTTCGACAAGCAGGGCAACCCGACGACCCGTGAGGTGCCCCGGGCACTGTTCGGTGACACCACCGAGGGCAACGTGCCGGTGAAGGTGCTGTATGCCAACACGCGCACGCTCTGGGTCGAGCCGAACACCGGCGTGCTGATCAAGGGTCAGGAGGAGCTCGACCGCGGGCTCCAGGCCGACGGCTATCCGGTGCTGAGCACGACCAAGGGCACGATCGGCTACAGCGACGCCACGGTCCGGGCCAACGTCGAGGAGTGGGGGAGCAAGGGCACCGTGCTGGGGCTGCTCAACGGCCCGCTGACCCCCATCGGGCTGGTCGCCGGGCTCCTCCTGCTCGCGCTGGGGCTCCTGCTGCTGTTCCGCCAGGACGTCGACCTCGACACGCACTCCAGCCGCGCCCGGCACTGACGCCGTGAGCGGGTCAGGGTCGACGGGCGCAGAACACCGCGGTCCCCGGGAGGATGGCGCCCCGCAGCGGTGACCAGCCACCCCAGGTGTCCTGGTTGCGGTCGGGCCACTCGAGCTCGACGACGTCGACGAGCACCAGTCCCGCCGCGCTCACCTCACGAACCCGGTCACCGATGGTCCGGTGGTGCTCGACGTACGACGTCTCGCCGTCCCCGTCGGTCTCGACGTAGGGCGTCCGGTCGAAGTAGGACTGCTGGGCGACCAGCCCGGCACGGCCCGGGTCGTCGGCGAAGGCCCACCGCACCGGGTGCGTGGTGGAGAAGACGAAGCGCCCGCCGGGGCGCAGGACCCGGGCCGCCTGAGCCATGAGCGCTGCGGAGTCCGCGACGAACGGCACGGCCCCGTAGGCCGTGAACACCGTGTCGAACGAACGGTCGGCGAAGGGCAGAGCTGTGGCGTCGCACTGGGTGAGCGGCACCGCGACGCCGCCGTCGGCCGCGTCGTCGATGCTCTGGGCCACCCGCAGCATCCCGCGGGAGAGGTCGGTCGCGACCACGCGCGCGCCCTCGCCCCGCAACCAGCGGGCACACTGGGCGCCGCCGGCGCCGATCTCCAGCACGTCGGCGCCCCGCACGTCGCCGAGCAGTCCCAGCTCGTGCTCGTGCCAGCCCTCGGGTCCCCAGACGAAGTCCGCGTCGCCCAGGAACAGGCCGTGCTCGGCGTAGTAGGTGCCTGCCTCGGCATCCCACCACGACCGGTTGGCTGCCACCGTCTCGGACTGGTCGGCGCGCCGACGGTGCGTGTGGTCGGCGGCCTGCCCGCTGACCTGCGGGAACTCACTCACGGCCAACCCCCTGCATTTTTGACCCACCCGTGGCAGGTCGGTAACATTGTGCGGTCTGCGCGCGCGAGCGCGTGTCATCCATTCCGGGCCTGCCACCAGTCGCTGCCTGGAAGCACCAGTGTCCACCCCCGGGTTGCCGGCCCTCCAGCTGCCCACCGACTATCTGCCCACAACGGAGCTCCTACTACATGACTGCCAGCACGGTCGAGAAGACCGCCCCTCAGATCGCCATCAACGACATCGGCACTGAGGAAGAACTGCTCGCCGCGATCGACGCGACGATCAAGGATTTCAACGACGGAGACATCGTCGAAGGTGTCATCGTCAAGGTGGACCGCGACGAGGTCCTGCTCGACATCGGCTACAAGACCGAGGGGGTCATCCCCTCCCGCGAGCTCTCGATCAAGCACGACGTCGACCCCTCCGAGGTCGTCGGAGTCGGTGACCACATCGAGGCCCTCGTCCTCCAGAAGGAGGACAAGGAGGGTCGCCTGATCCTGTCCAAGAAGCGCGCCCAGTACGAGCGCGCCTGGGGCACGATCGAGAAGATCAAGGAGGAGGACGGCGTCGTCACCGGCACCGTCATCGAGGTCGTCAAGGGCGGCCTGATCCTGGACATCGGCCTGCGCGGCTTCCTGCCCGCCTCCCTGGTCGAGATGCGACGGGTGCGTGACCTCCAGCCCTATGTGGGCAAGGAGATCGAGGCCAAGATCATCGAGCTGGACAAGAACCGCAACAACGTGGTCCTGTCCCGCCGGGCCTGGCTCGAGCAGACCCAGTCCGAGGTCCGCACGACCTTCCTCAAGGAGCTCCAGAAGGGGCAGGTCCGCTCCGGCGTGGTCTCCTCCATCGTCAACTTCGGGGCCTTCGTGGACCTCGGCGGCGTCGACGGCCTCGTGCACGTCTCCGAGCTGTCCTGGAAGCACATCGACCACCCGTCCGAGGTCGTCGAGGTCGGCACCGAGGTCACGGTCGAGGTGCTCGACGTCGACATGGACCGCGAGCGCGTCTCCCTGTCGCTCAAGGCGACCCAGGAGGACCCGTGGCAGCACTTCGCCCGGACCCACGCGATCGGTCAGGTCGTCCCGGGCAAGGTCACCAAGCTCGTCCCGTTCGGTGCGTTCGTCCGCGTGGACGACGGCATCGAGGGTCTGGTCCACATCTCCGAGCTGGCCGAGCGCCACGTGGAGCTGCCGGAGCAGGTCGTCAACGTCGGTGACGAGATCTTTGTCAAGGTCATCGACATCGACCTCGAGCGTCGCCGGATCTCGCTGAGCCTCAAGCAGGCCAACGACGAGGGCGCCATGGCCGCCGAGTTCGACCCGACCCTGTACGGCATGGCTGCGGAGTACGACGAGAAGGGTGACTACAAGTACCCCGAGGGCTTCGACTCCGAGACCAACGAGTGGCTCGACGGGTTCGACGAGCAGCGCGAGAAGTGGGAGAAGCAGTACGCCGAGGCGCACACCCGCTTCGAGGCCCACAAGGCCCAGGTCGAGGCTGCGGCCAAGGCCGACGCCGAGGCCGTCACCGGTGGCGACGCCCCGACGACCTACTCCTCGGGCTCGTCCTCCTCGACGTCCTCCTCGGCCTCGTCGTCGTCCGCATCGTCGGAGTCCGCGAGCAGCGCGCCGGAGTCCGAGGGCACCCTGGCCTCCGACGAGGCCCTGGCCGCCCTGCGGGAGAAGCTCACCGGAGGCTGAGCGTCAGCCGCCTCACCGGCACCACCCGGCAGAACGCGAGGACCCGCCCCATCCCGGGGCGGGTCCTCCGTCATTTCCCCGGGTGCGGTCCCGGCGTCGGGGTCCGCGACCTACGCTGGAACCATGCCCCGCACCATCGCGACCTCCACCCAGGTCGACCTCGAGGAACTGCTCGACTTCGTCCGCCCACGCCACCACATGGTCCTGCTGACCAGCCGCGCGGACGGGCGCTCGCAGTCCTCGCCGGTGACCGGCGGCGTGGACGACCAGGGGCGGATCGTGATCTCGACCTATCCTGAGCGCGCCAAGACGACCAACGCGCGCCGGCACCCGCAGGTGAGTGTCCTGGTGCTGTCCGATGACTTCGACGGGGCCTGGGTCCAGGTCGACGGTGGGTGCGAGGTGCTCGACCTGCCCGACTCCGTCGAGCCGTTGGTCGACTACTTCCGCGCGATCGCAGGGGAGCACCCGGACTGGGCGGAGTATCGCCGCGCCATGGTCGACCAGGGCAAGTCGCTGCTGCGGATCACGCCGTCGTCATGGGGCCCGGTGGCCACCGGCGGGTTCCCCGCTCGTCTCGCCGACTGACGCCCACGTCGAGCCTGTGCCGTTCACGCCTGCGCACATTGCCGTGGTCCTGCCGCTGATGCGCGGCCGGGCCGCCCGGCACCTCGTCCCCGGTGCGCTGGCCGTGGGTGCCATGACGCCCGACCTGCCGCTGTTCATCGCGGGCCGCACCTCGTTCCTCCCGGTGTCCGGTGCCTATGGACAGACCCACTCGATACACGGCCTGATGACCTGGGACCCGGTGGTCGGCGTGCTCGCCCTCGCACTCTGGTGGTGGCTGCGGGCGCCCCTCGCCGAGCTCGCGCCGCGGTGGGTGCGGGTCCGTCTGCCCGAGCCGGCACGGGTGAGCCTCCGCGACTGGGTCTGGGCGGCCCCGTCCGTGGTGGTGGGAGCAGCCACCCACGTGCTGTGGGACTCCTTCACCCATGTCGACCGGTGGGGGGTGAACCACCTCGCCTGGCTGCAGGACAGCTCGGCGGGTCTGCAGAACTACGTGTGGGGCCAGTACGCCAGCAGCGTGGTGGGGCTCGCAGTGGTGCTCACCGCGGCGGCCGTCGCCCTCGCTGGTCGTCCGGTGCGGCCTGAGGTGCCCGAGATGCTCACCGACCGTCAGCGACTCACCGTGATCCTGGGCCTGGCGGGCGGAGTCGCGGTGGTGGTGCTCGCGCTCTCGGTCCCGGTGGTCGAGCGACTGTGGGCGATCACCGTGGAGCTCGCGGCCTCGGTGATCCTCACCCGGGGGATCGGCGTGCTCCTCGTCGGGGTCCTGCTGTGGGGCGTGATCTTTCACGCCCGCGCGAGGTATCAGGCGGCCCGCACCGCGCCTCCTGCGGTCTAGGCCACACGCCCACGCCCTGAGCGTGGTCGTGGCGGGGTGTCCGCCGGGCCGTGACCGGGAGGTTTCAGCAACCATGTCAGAACAGCACGCCGCGCCAAGGCGCGGTCGAAGGACCACCCGACTGGGTGTGCTGGCGTTGGGCGCGGCACTGGCGCTCGCCTACGGACTGAGCGCGTCGTCGTCTGCCGTCGCAGCCGGCCAGGCAGCGTCGGGGACCAACGGGATGAGCAACGGGAAGGCCACCAAGGCCGTCTCGGCAGGGCTCGCTCCAGCGGCGCACGCACAGTTCAAGCTGAAGGGCGGCTACGTCGCCTCGGGCGTGAGCCTGCGCAACCGCGGCAAGGGCACGATCAACGTGGCAGGCATCCCGACCGGCGCCAAGGTCAGGGCGGCCTACCTGTACTGGTCCATCCTGGGCAACGCCGAGGGCGCGGCCTTCAAGAAGGGCACCTTCAAGGGCAAGGCGCTCACCGGCACCCTGGTCGGCAGCGGACCGACACCGTGCTGGACCCAGACCACGACCGGCTACGCCTACCGGGCGACGGTGACCCCCCAGGTGACCGGCAACGGCGCCTACGCCCTGACCAAGTTCGCCTCCAGCCGCACGGACGGTGCGGACCCCTGGGACAACACCAAGCCCGCGGCCGCACCGCTCGCCGAAGGTGCGTCGCTGGTCGTCGTCTACGAGAAGGCGGGTTATCCGACCACCGCGATCACCTTGACCAACGGGTATGCGATGGTCGGCTCGGGCGGCACGGCCACCTCCGTGATCCCCTACGGCGCCGCGGCGTCCAACCCGGTCGGTGAGGTCCGGACGACGTTCATCGGTGCCGACGGGCAGGACGCGCGACGAGGTCGCGAGCACCTTCAACGGTGTGGCGATCGGCGCAGCCGACTGGGACGGCACCGACGGTCCGTTGCCGGCGTACTCACTGGGCAACCTGTGGGACACCGACACCGCGTCGGTGGGCCGGTTCGTCTCGCCCGGCCAGAACAAGGCGACGGTCAGCGTCAGCGGTGGCGCGGACTGTGTCGTCGTGGGTGGCGCAGGTCGTCTCGATGGGGACCAACGGTGCGGTCGACACCGACGGTGACTCGCTCAAGGACGGCTGGGAGGCCAACGGCCTGGACGCCGACGGCAACGGCACGGTCGACGTCCCCCTGGACGGCTACGGCGCGAGCGTGGTCCACAAGGACCTGTTCGTCGAGATGGACCACATGGGCGCCGAGGCCGTCTGCCCGTGCCACCTGCCACTCGCCGCGGACCTGGACCAGATCCGCAGCGACTTCGCCACCGCCCCGCAGCAGAACAACCCTGACGGCAAGCCGGGGATCAACCTGCACCTGGACGCCGGTGCCGCACGCGGCGCGGCGTACGACCTCGGTGGTGGCAACCTGGTGCCGTTCGACAGCGACCTGAACCCGGTCGTGGCCCAGTTCTCGGCGATCAAGGCCGGCAACTTCAACCCGTAGCGCGCCAAGGTCTTCCACTACATGATCTGGGCGCACGGGTACGACGGTGGCTCCAGCTCGGGCAACGCCTTCGCCATCCCGAACGACAGCTTCGTGGTGACCCTCGGCCTGTGGTCCGGTGGCGGCGACAGTCGGACGCCAAGGTCGGCACGTTCATCCACGAGTTCGGGCCACGACCTCGGCCTGTGCCACGGGGGCGACGGCGCGGGCGAGAACTACAAGCCCAACTACCTGAGCGTCATGAACTACCGGTTCCAGGTCAGCGGGGTGCCGCGCACGTCAGGGACCAACACCTTCGGGTACTCGTGGTTCACCGCCCCGGCGCTGAACGAGAGCGCGCTCAACGAGGACGTCGGCATCGACGTGTCCCAGGCGAACACGTTCCGGACCATCTGGAGCTGCCCCAGTGGCGGCACGATGATCAGCCCCGGGACCGCGCACGGACCGCTGGACTGGTCGTGTGGAGGGTTCGTCGGGGGGACGGTGGCGGCCGACCTCAACGGCGACGGTGTGCTGTCCAACCTGCTCGGCTACAACAACTACGCCAACCTGACCTTCGGCGGCGGCGCCGTCGGCGGCGGAGTGTCGGGGCTGACCGCCCTGAGCCGGTCGAAGTCGCCCGTGGTGCCCGAGGAGCTGAGCTTCGAGGTCGCCAAGAAGCACGGCTTCATCCGGTGACGTCACCGTGGGTCGGTCCAGCACCGACCCGGACGTGAGGTCGGCGACGACCGCACACGCAGGACCCTGCCGGCCCGACACCTCCCACCAGGTGCCGGGCCGGCTCGGGTCGTGGACCCCTAGGGTGAGGGCATGCTGCGCGTCGGTCTCACGGGGGGTATCGGCTCGGGAAAGTCCACGGCGACAACCCGGTTCGCGTCCCTGGGGGCCGTGGTGGTCGATGGCGACGTGCTGGCGCGCGCGGTCGTCGAACCGGGTTCGCCCGGCCTCGCCGCGGTGGTCCGCCGGTTCGGCGAGGCGGTCGTCGGTGCGGACGGGGCGCTGGACCGTGCGGCGCTGGGGGCGATGGTGTTCTCCGACACCGGCGCGCTGCGTGACCTCGAGGCGATCACCCACCCCCTGATCGCCGAACGGACCACCGGACTGATGGCGGCGGCTCCCACCGACGCGGTGGTCGTCCACGACATGCCGCTCCTGGTCGAGAAGGCGCTGGGTCCCGCGTACCACCTCGTGGTGGTGGTGGACGCCGACGAGCCGACGCGGCTCGACCGCCTCGTGCGACTGCGCGGCATGGACGGGGCCGACGCCGGCAGGCGCATCGCCGCGCAGGCCTCCGACGAACAACGTCGCGCTGCCGCGGACGTGCTGCTCGACAACAACGGCAGCCGCGAGACGCTGGAGGCTGCGGTCGACGCACTGTGGGAGCAGCGGCTCCTGCCCTACGAAGCCAACGTGCGCGCCGGCGCACGCAGCCGCCGACCCGACCGTCTGGTCCTCAGCCCGCCCGACCCGGGTTGGGCCGACCGCGGGCGTCGATGGGCTGCCCGCGTCGCTCACGCCGCCGGCGACTCGGCGGTCAGGGTGGACCCCATCGGCAGCACCGCGGTCCCTGGGCTGGTGGCCAAGGACGTGGTCGACCTGCAGGTCGGGGTGCGGTCGCTCGCGGCCGCCGACGCTCCGGAGTTCCTCGACAAGATGGCCAGGGCCGGCTTCCCCCGGGTGCCCGGGACGGCCGAGGACCACCCGAAGCGCGGCACCCAGCCGTGGCCCAAACGGTTCCACGGCAGCGCCGACCCGGCCACCTTCGCCCACGTGCACGTCAGGGAGATCGGGTCCCCGGGGTGGCGCTGGGCGCTGGCGTTCCGTGACTGGCTGCGATCGGACGCGCAGGCCCGAACGGAGTACGCGGCGATGAAGCTCGCGCTGGCCACGGAGATCGCCTCGACGAAGGACTACGCCGCGGCCAAGGAACCCTGGTTCGACGGTGTCGACGGCCGGTTGCAGGAGTGGGTGGCCACGACCGGGTGGGCGCCGCCGGACTGAGGTCGTCCGCCCTCTGGTGCACGCGCTGTCGGTGGTGCGGCATACCGTGGACGCATGCGTCCCATCACCGACCTCAAGCGCCGGGTGGCCCCGTTCAACGTGCAGTCGGACTTCCAGCCTGCGGGTGACCAGCCGGCCGCGATCACTGACCTGGCCCAGCGCATCAACGCCGGTCAGGAGGACGTCGTGCTGCTGGGGGCCACCGGCACCGGCAAGTCGGCGACGACGGCCTGGCTGATCGAGCAGGTCCAGCGGCCGACGCTGGTCATGGCCCCGAACAAGACCCTCGCCGCCCAGCTCGCCAACGAGTTCCGCGAGCTGCTGCCGGACAACGCCGTCGAGTACTTCGTGTCCTACTACGACTACTACCAGCCCGAGGCCTACATCGCGCAGACGGACACCTACATCGAGAAGGACTCCTCGATCAACGACGAGGTCGAGCGGCTGCGGCACAGCGCGACCAACTCGCTGCTGACGCGCCGAGACGTGATCGTGGTCGCATCGGTCTCCTGCATCTATGGGCTCGGAACCCCGCAGGAGTATGTCGACCGGATGGTGGCGCTGTCGGTGGGCGACTCGATCGACCGCGACGACCTGCTGCGGCGGTTCGTCCAGATGCAGTACACCCGCAACGACCTCGCGTTCACCCGCGGCACCTTCCGGGTTCGGGGTGACACCGTCGAGATCATCCCGATGTACGAGGAGCTAGCGATCCGGATCGAGTTCTTCGGCGACGAGATCGAGCGGATCCACACCCTGCACCCGCTGACGGGGGAGGTGGTGCGCGAGGAGCAGGTCATGCACATCTTCCCCGCCAGCCACTACGTCGCAGGTCCGGAGCGCATGGACCGGGCCATCAACGGCATCGAGAAGGAGCTCGGCGAGCAGCTCGCCACCTTCGAGAAGCAGGGCAAGATGCTCGAGGCCCAGAGGCTGCGCATGCGCACCACCTACGACCTGGAGATGATGCGGCAGGTCGGGTCCTGTTCCGGCATCGAGAACTACTCCCTGCACATCGACGGACGAGCCCGCGGCTCGGCGCCCAACTGTCTGATCGACTACTTCCCCGAGGACTTCCTGCTCGTCATCGACGAGTCGCACGTCACCGTCCCGCAGATCGGGGCGATGTACGAAGGCGACATGTCCCGCAAGCGGTCGCTGGTCGACCACGGCTTCCGGCTCCCGTCGGCGATGGACAACCGCCCGCTGCGGTGGGAGGAGTTCCTCGACCGCATCGGGCAGACCGTCTACCTGTCCGCGACCCCGGGGCCCTACGAGCTGGCCAAGGCCGACGGCATCGTCGAGCAGATCATCCGGCCGACCGGGCTGATCGACCCCGAGATCGTGCTCAAGCCGACCAAGGGCCAGATCGACGACCTGCTGCACGAGATCCGGCTGCGCACCGAGAAGAACGAGCGCATCCTGGTCACGACCTTGACCAAGAAGATGGCCGAGGACCTCACCGACTACCTCCTGGACAAGGGCGTCCGCGTCCGTTATCTGCACTCCGAGGTGGACACGCTGCGTCGCGTCGAGCTGCTGCGCGAGCTGCGGCTGGGGGAGTTCGACGTGCTGGTCGGCATCAACCTGCTCCGCGAGGGGCTCGACCTGCCCGAGGTGTCGCTGGTCAGCATCCTGGACGCTGACAAGGAGGGGTTCCTGCGTTCGGCGCGCTCGCTGATCCAGACCATCGGTCGCGCCGCCCGCAACGTGTCCGGTCAGGTCCACATGTATGCCGACTCGGTCACCCCCTCGATGCGGGAGGCGCTCGACGAGACGTCGCGACGTCGCGAGAAGCAGGTGGCCTACAACACCGCGATGGGTGTCGACCCGCAGCCGCTGCGCAAGCGGATCGCGGACATCACCGACCTGATCCAGCGTGAGGACGCCGACACCGAGGCCCTCCTGGGGTCGGGACGGTCCCAGTCACGCGGCAAGTCGGTCAGCTCCGGCCGGGGACAGGCGGCGGCCGACGCGAGCGTCGCCTCCAACCGTGCGGCGAACCTGGCGGCCGGTGACCTCGCCGGGCTCATCCAAGAGCTCACCACCCAGATGCACCAGGCAGCCGGTGACCTGCACTTCGAGCTCGCGGCCCGGCTCCGCGACGAGATCGGCGACCTCAAGAAGGAGCTGCGCCAGATGACCGCCGCCACGTCGTGAGCCCCGAGGAGCTCCGCGCGTACTGTCTGGCCAAGCCGGGGGCCTCGGACGACCAGCCCTGGGAGGGCGACCACGTCGCCAAGGTCGCGAACAAGATCTTCGTGTTCCTCGGGGCGACCTCGGTCGGGCTGAAGTGCGGTGCCGGCCGTGACGAGGCCGACGAGTGGGTTCGCCAGTATCCCGACGACGCGAGGTCGATGGCCTATATCGGCCGTTACGGCTGGAACACGCTGACCGTCGGCGGGGCGATCAGCGACGAGGAGATCTGTGAGGCTGTCGACACGTCGTACGACAGCGTGGTGAGCCGGCTCCCGAAGTCCCAGCGACCCTGAGCAGGACACGCTGGCGGCCTGAGGTCGTTCGGCACCGGGCCGCTGGGCGGCGTCGCGCACCTGGCTGTAGGCGATGTCGCGGACCCGGCTGTAGGCGACTTCGCGCATTTGGGTGACACTGCGAGTACGAGCCTCGTGCGCGAGGTGGCACCAGTGTGCGCGAAGACTGACCGCGAGGGCGGACCGCGAGGTCGTGCCGAAGCCGAGTGAACGTCCTGCGAACCTCTCCACGTCGTCGGGCGCGGCGGGCGTTCGTTGGGCCCGGGTGTGGGTCCACGGGCTCATCCCGTGCATCTGGTCGCCACCTAGAATCGTGTCGTACCCACGAAGGGCGCGACGAGTTGCCGTCAGGGACACGCACTTCGAACCGGCTCCGCGCTTGTCGTCAGGGCAAGCGCACAGGGGGAGTTCGGTTCGCGCGTGAGGCTGTCGTCGCAGTGAGGTTGGCCGCCGGGACTCATCTGAGTCCTGGCGGCCGATCTCGTCTCCGGAGCCGCGTGGTGTTGTTTATCCCACGTCGGGTGGAGTTGGTTGAAGACGCGTGTCTCTGAAATAATTGGTCATCGTCGGAGGGAGGGCCCCCTCCGAGGGTGAGTCAGTTGTTGGCCCAGACCATTCGGAGGGAGGGCCCCCTCCGAGGGTGAGTCAGTTGTTGGCCCAGACCATTCGGAGGGAGGGCCCCCTCCGAGGGTGAGTGAGTTCTTGGCCCAGACCATTCGGAGGGAGGGCCCCCTCCGAGGGTGAGTCAGTTGTTGGCCCAGACCATTCGGAGGGAGGGCCCCCTCCGAGGGTGAGTGAGTTCTTGGCCCAGACCATTCGGAGGGGAGTATCCCCGCGCGGTCTCCTCGTCATCACGGCATCGAACGTCTCCCTCGGAGCGTGACATGCCCGGGGAACCGGTCCGCCCCAGGGCGGGAGAGACCTCCGGCCACGCAAGCGTGACCGGAAGGACCTCCCATGAACGACCCGTCCCTCGATCTCCCGTTGTGGGTCTGGTTGGTGACCATCGGCATCGCTGCCATGGTCCTGGCCTTTGATGTCTTGCTGACCATCAGGCGGCCCCACGTGCCGTCCACCACGGAGGTAGGCCTGGCGCTGACGGTGTACGTCGGCGCGGCACTGCTGTTCGGGATGGGCATCTGGTACGTCCACGGCGGGCTGCTGGCCGGAGAGTTCTACGCCGGCTGGCTGACCGAGTACTCCCTGTCGGTCGACAACCTGTTCATCTTCCTGCTGATCATGGCCCGCTTCGCCGTGCCGGCCAAGCTCCAGCAGCAGGCCCTGATGATCGGCATCATCATCGCCATCGTCCTGCGGGGGATCTTCATCGCGGTCGGCGCGGTCGCGATCAACGAGTTCGCCTGGGTCTTCTACATCTTCGGCGCGTTCCTCATCTACACCGCGGTGAAGCTCGCGCGCGAGGGTGAGGCCGACGACGAGCAGTTCGAGGAGAACCGCTTCATGACGTTCATGGAGGCGCGGTTCCCGGCGACCTCGGAGTTCCACGGCACCACGATGTTCATCAAGGACAACGGCAAGCGCATCGCGACCCCGCTGTTCTTCGTGGTCCTCGCCCTGGGCACCACCGACCTGCTGTTCGCGCTCGACTCGATCCCGGCGATCTACGGCCTCACCCAGGAGCCCTACCTCGTCCTCACCGCGAACCTGTTTGCCCTGATGGGTCTGCGCCAGCTGTACTTCCTCCTCGGCGGCCTGCTGCGCAAGCTGGTCTACCTCAGCATCGGACTGGCCGTGCTGCTCGGGTTCATCGGCGTCAAGCTGATCCTGCACGCGCTCCACGAGAACAACCTGTCGTTCGTCAACGGCGGGGAGCACCTGCCGGTCTGGGACGTCCCGATCTCGGTGTCGCTCGGCGCGATCGTCGTCATCCTCGGCGTCACCACCGTGGCCAGCCTGTGGAAGTCCAACCGCGACGCGCGGGAGACGTCGACGGTCGGCTGAGGGACACACGTCCCCGCGGTCGCCTCGGTCCCGATCGCGGCCAGCCCCCCCTGAGGTACTCGGCCGGCCCGGCACCGTTGCCTACCAGCCGCGTTCGCGCCAGTCCGGCAGGTGCGGGCGCTCGACAGCCAGGGTGGTGTCGTTGCCATGTCCGGGATAGACCCAGGTGTCGTCGCCGAACACGTCGAACACGCGCGTGGTGACGTCCTCGATCAGGGTGCCGAAGTCCTGACCTTCGTTCTTGGTGTTCCCCACGCCCCCGGGGAACAGCGAGTCGCCGGTGAACAGGTGCACGCTTCCGCCGGCCTCGGTGTAGGCCAGGGCCACGGACCCCGGCGTATGGCCGCGCAGGTGGACGACGTCCAGGACGATGTCGCCGAACCGCACCGTGTCGCCCTGGCGGAGGCGAACGTCGGGGGGCAGGGGAAGCGCGTCGGCGTCGTCCTCACCGGACGCGGTCTGCGCGCGCGTCGCTGCTGCGACGGCCTTGAGCGCGCGGACGTGGTCCCAGTGCTGGTGGGTGGTGACGATCGTGGCGAGCCCGCCCCCACCGGCCTCGACCAGGTCGAGGATGGTCGGCGCGTCGTCGGCCGCGTCGATGAGCAGCTGGTCGCCGGTCGCCCGCGACGTCAGCAGGTAGACGTTGTTGGACATCGGGGAGACCGCGAGCTTGCTGATCACCAGGTCGGGGGTCTGCCTCACGTCGGCCGGGCCACCGGGCGTGACCTCGCCGGTGTAGCTGTCGGTGCCCATCCTCAGTTGCCCTGCGGAACAGCGGGGAGGGAGGAGGTCGAGCTGACACCGCTGGGGTCCTGGCGGGCCAGCCACGTGAGCAGCCCGGCCAGGCTGCCGGTCACCGCCTGCGTTCCCTCACCAAGGGTCCACGACGGGCCCTCGTCCGCCACGAGGGCGACGGACAGGTCGGAGCCGGACAGGCGACGGACCGCATCGGCGACGAGCTGTGCCATCAGCGGTGCCTCGACCTCGGCGAACGAGAACCCCGTGGCCAGGTCGACGTGGTGGAAGACGACCTCGCGGAGCCGCATGAAGGGGAGGGAGGCGCTCCTGACCGTGACCCCACCGCGCCCCTCGACGGTCTCGACCATCGCCCCGCGGTCGACGAGCTCGACGAGCTGGGGCCGCAGGGCGTCGGCCGACCCGCGCAGGTCGGCCTGCTGGATCTCGGGGGAGCGGTGCGCCCCGGCCTCGATGTCCGCGTCGCGCTGGTCCAGACCTGCCGGGTACATCGCGTGCGGCTCGCCGGTCAGCGCCCACTGCGTGAGGTTGCCGATCGCGTCGGCGTTGCGGGCGACGTGGGCGACCACGTGACCACGCGTCCAGCCCCCGCAGCGCGAGTCTTCGCCGAGGTCGCTCGCCGAGAGGTCCGCCACGGTCGCGACGAGCAGGCCAGTATGGTGGTCGAGCAGCTCGAGCACTGCGGCGGCGCTCGGCGGCGAAATCGAAGCTTCGGGGGACATACCGGTGAGGCTACTGCGATCGGCGGGGCAGCGGGGGAGCACCGGGGCGCGCGAGGCGAGGGCACCAGGCCGAGGGATCTGGCTGCGATTCGTGGCTGTCGGTGGGGGCACTTAGCATGGTTGAGTGCCCGACCTGACCTCTGCCGACCACCGCTCCCGAACCTCCCCGCACCACCAGCTCGTCGTCCGCGGGGCACGGGAGCACAACCTGCAGAACATCTCGGTCGAGCTTCCCCGCGACAGCCTGATCGTCTTCACCGGGCTCTCCGGCTCCGGCAAGTCCTCGCTCGCGTTCGACACGATCTTCGCCGAGGGTCAGCGACGTTATGTCGAGTCGCTGTCCGCCTATGCCCGTCAGTTCCTGGGGCAGATGGACAAGCCGGACGTCGACTTCATCGAGGGGCTGTCGCCCGCGGTGTCCATCGACCAGAAGTCGACCAACCGCAACCCGCGCTCGACCGTCGGGACCATCACCGAGGTCCACGACTACCTCCGCCTGCTCTACGCGCGTGCCGGACGCCCGCACTGTCCGGTCTGTGGCGAGCCGGTGACCCGCCAGTCTCCGCAGCAGATCGTCGACCGCCTCCTCGAGCTGACCGAGGGAACCCGGTTCCAGGTCCTGGCGCCCGTGGTCCGCGCGCGCAAGGGCGAGTACGTCGACCTGTTCACCGAGCTCCAGAGCAAGGGTTTCGCGCGGGCGCGTGTCGACGGCGAGGTCGTGTCGCTCACCGAGCCGCCCCGGCTGGAGAAGCAGGTCAAGCACACCATCGACGTGGTGGTCGACCGGTTGGTGGCCAAGGGTGGCGACCGCAGCGCCAAGCAGCGGCTCACCGACTCGGTCGAGACCGCGCTCGGGTTGGCCGGCGGCGTCCTCGTGGTGGAGTTCGTGGACCTCGAGCCCGACGACCCGAGGCGTGAGCGCCGCTACTCCGAGAAGATGGCCTGCCCCAACGACCATCCGCTGGCCATGGATGAGCTGGAGCCGCGGGCGTTCTCGTTCAACAACCCCTATGGCGCGTGCCCGGTCTGCACCGGCATCGGAACCGAGCTCGAGGTCGACCGCGAGCTGGTCATCCCCAACGAGGACCTCTCGATCGCCGAGGGTGCCATCGCGCCGTGGGCGACCGGCAGCACCTCCAGCGAGTACTTCCAGCGGGTGGTCACGGCGCTGTCGGAGGACCTGAAGTTCTCGGTCGACAAGCCGTGGAAATCACTGCCCGACCGGGCGAAGGACGCCCTGCTCACCGGCCAGAACTACAAGGTCCACGTGAAGTACAAGAACCGCTTCGGGCGTGAGCGGTCGTACACGACCGGGTTCGAGGGCGTCATCCCGTTCGTGAAGCGACGGCACTCCGAGACCGACTCCGAGTGGAGCCGCGAGCGGTACGAAGGTTACATGCGCGAGGTGCCCTGCCCGACGTGCAAGGGCACCCGGCTCAAGCCCGAGAGCCTGGCCGTCCTCGTCGGCGGCACCAGCATCGCGGCGGTGTCCGCGCTGTCGATCGCCGACTGCGCCCGCTTCGTGGCGTCCATCGACTTCTCCGCGCGGGAGCAGCAGATCGCCGAGCAGGTGATCAAGGAGATCCAGGCCCGGCTCGGGTTCCTGCTCGACGTCGGGCTCGAGTACCTCTCCCTCGACCGCCCGGCGGCCACGCTGTCCGGCGGAGAGGCCCAGCGGATCCGGCTGGCCACCCAGATCGGGTCCGGCCTGGTCGGCGTCCTCTACGTCCTGGACGAGCCCAGCATCGGGCTGCACCAGCGCGACAACCACCGGCTGATCGAGACGCTGACCCGGCTCCGGGACCTCGGCAACACCCTCATCGTCGTCGAGCACGACGAGGACACCATTGCCACGGCCGACTGGGTGGTCGACATCGGTCCGGGTGCGGGTGAGCACGGCGGGCATGTGGTCCACTCCGGCTCGGTCCAGGGTCTGCTCGACCACCCGGACTCGCTGACCGGCAAGTACCTCTCGGGCCGCGAGGAGATCCCGATGCCGGCCATCCGGCGACCCCAGGACGGCCGGACCCTGGGGGTGGTCGGGGCGCGGGAGCACAACCTCGACGGGGTCGACGTCACGTTCCCGCTGGGCAACCTGGTCGCGGTGACGGGGGTGTCCGGCTCGGGCAAGTCGACGCTGGTCAACGACATCCTCTACAACGTCCTGGCCAACAAGCTGAACGGCGCGCGCCGGGTGCCTGGCCGGCACAAGACGGTGACCGGCCTGGAGGAGCTCGACAAGGTCGTCCACGTCGACCAGGGGCCGATCGGCCGCACGCCGAGGTCCAACCCGGCCACCTACACCGGGGTGTTCGACAACATCCGCAAGCTCTTCGCGACCACGACCGAGGCCAAGGTCCGCGGATACCAGCCGGGCCGGTTCTCCTTCAACGTCAAGGGCGGGCGCTGCGACGCGTGCTCGGGTGACGGAACGCTCAAGATCGAGATGAACTTCCTCCCCGACGTGTATGTCCCGTGCGAGGTGTGCCACGGCGCCCGGTACAACCGCGAGACGCTCGAGGTGCACTTCAAGGGCAAGACCATCTCCGACGTCCTGGACATGCCGATCGAGGAGGCTGCCGACTTCTTCGCGGCCGTTCCCGCGATCGCCCGGCACATGACCACCCTGAACGAGGTCGGCCTGGGCTACGTACGGCTCGGTCAACCAGCCACCACGCTCTCCGGCGGTGAGGCCCAGCGCGTCAAGCTCGCGACCGAGCTGCAGAAGCGCTCGACCGGACGCACGATCTATGTGCTCGACGAGCCGACGACGGGGCTGCACTTCGAGGACATCCGCAAGCTTCTCGGCGTGCTCCAGGGGCTGGTCGACAAGGGCAACACGGTGATCGTCATCGAGCACAACCTCGATGTCATCAAGTGCGCGGACTGGATCGTCGACATGGGTCCCGAGGGTGGCAGCGGGGGAGGCCGGGTGGTCGCCGAGGGCACACCCGAGGTCGTGGCCGCCGTCGAGGCCAGTCACACCGGGCGGTTCCTGGCTCCGATCCTGGCACGGAGCGCGCGTACGCCGACCCGCGCCACCGGTCGCAAGGCCACGGCGGCTGCTGCCGCGCCGCGCAGCACCACCACCGCGCCGGCGGGCCGCTCCGTGAAGGCCGCGACCGGCGGCCGCTCCAGGGCCGCAGCGGAGCAGGCCACTGCTGTGGCGGCGACAACGAAGAAGGTGACGACGAAGAAGGCGGGGGCGACCAAGGCGACCGCGACCAAGGCGACCGTAACAAAGGCGACCGCACAGGCGACCGCGACCAAGGCGACCGTGAGGACAGCGGCCGCCAAGAAGGCGCCAGTCACCACGGCGCCAGCCAAGAAGACGGCTGCCAAGAAGGCGCCAGCCACGAAGGCGACCGCGAAGAACGTCACTGACCGGCAGCCCGCCAGGTCGACCAGCCGCGCCAGTCACTGAACCACCGCGACGCTGGCAAGGATTGCTGAGCGCGCCACGCAATGGCAGGCCATTCATGGGGGCATCACCCATTGATGTTCCGCGATCTGTTCGCTTGTGGGGGGCGTCTAAGCGCCGGATCCGGTCAGACGCGGTGTCTTCGCGCCGCATCTCGTCCTTTCGGTTGAGAGCGCTCACATTCGATCGGGTCGTCTCGCCATCTCGGGCCGACTTGACCATCTTGGCCAAACCCTGACGCTGGATAAGAATCTGCCGACGCGGCGTGAGCGGCGATGGTCTGCCCCCGAACACGGCACACCATCAGAGACCGAATGTCCTGCAGCACAACAGAAGTCACGTGGAGCCTCGATCGAGCAGACAGGACTCCCGCGTCGTGGGCGCTGCACTTCAGTGCCGGGCGGGATCCGTTCGAGTTGTCCGTCGCAGACCGCGAGTTTACCTGTTCCAGAACCGGCGCTGACGTTAGTCCGTGCGTGGTCGCCCTTTCTCGTCCCGACCACCCGAATTCTGTGGGCTACCTTTTTTCTTGTCGGACCAGCCACTCGCTACCGACACCGAAGGCCCGCACCTCTCGCCTTCGCCCCACATCCTGCACGCTCCGCTTGAGCTCCTTCTCGCATTCGCTCTTGTTCTCGGTTTCTCGATCTTCCTGCACGGCCTCCCGTTCCCCATTCCTCCCCGCAAAGGTGTCTTCGCCATGCCCACCACCCTGTCTCGTCGAGTCCGAAACCGCCCCGTCGGCCGCATGGTGCGCGCTGTCGCCGCCCTCACCGTGACCGTCGGCCTGACCGCCGGGATGGTCGCCGCGGCCTCCACCTCCGCGACGGCGGCCGCCGGCGCGACCGCCGCCAGGGTCGTCCTCGCTGACGAGCCGGTCGCGGGCTGCACCGTCTCCGAGCTGCTCGTGCCCTCCTGCGGCGCCTGGTGGGGCGTCTCGCCCGGCGGAGCCACCGACGAGGCCGCCAAGATCGCAGACTTCGAGACCCTGACCAACAAGCGCACCGACATGTACCGCGCCTACCACCGCACCGGCGACATGTTCCCCACGCTCGCCGAGCGCAACATCGCCCGCGACCCCAACGGCCACCGCATCCTGCTGGAGAGCCTGCGCCTCAACGCCAACGGTGACACCTGGGCCCAGGTCGCGCGCGGCTCCCAGGACGCCTACCTCGGGCAGCTCGCGGCCTACATCAAGGCGAACTACTCCGAGAAGTTCCTGCTCGTGATCCACCACGAGCCCGAGAACGACGTGCTCACCCGGAAGGGCTCGGGCATGACCGCCAACGACTTCAAGCAGATGTTCCGGCACGTCGTCCGCGAGCTCCGGGTCGACGGTGTCGACAACGCGCTCTTCACCGTGATCTTCCAGGGCAGCCAGAAGTTCAAGACCGAGTCCTGGTGGAGCCAGATGTACCCGGGTAACTCCTTCGTGGACTGGCTCGGCTGGGACAGCTACACCTGTGTCGACCCCGAGCCCGACATGCCGTGCAACAGCTTCCACGGCATGATCAACCGTCGCTTCTCCGAGCGCACCCCGTGGCAGGGCATGTACCACTGGGCCACCACCAACCACCCGAGGAAGCCCCTCGTGGTTGCCGAGATGGGCGCCTACAACACCGGCGACTCGCGCAAGGCCGACTTCTTCGCCGCAGCCGCTGAGCAGGCCGCGAACTACCCAGCTATCAAGGCGATCTCGTACTGGAACTCCGGCAGCGCCGAGCGCGACGCTCGCATCACCGCCGGGCCCGGTGCGATAGCTGGCGCAGCAGCGTTCGCCAACTCCCCGCTGTTCGCCGGAGCCACCGTGCCGACCCCGGTCGCCGCGCGCAAGTAGCCTCCTCACCGGCAGGCGCCAGACCACCGGAGCGGCAGCAGCACCAGTACCGCACAGCACCTCCCACGCAGTACGCAGGCAGATCGGCGCCTCCCGCGCCGGTCTGCCTGCGCAGTGCTTCCCACCCCCTGGAGCACCGACGAGCCGCCGACATCGTGTCGGCGGCTCGTCCGCGCAGGGGTTGCGGGAGGTGGGCCGCGGGCGGTAGGTCGCCGGACGTGGGTCGCGGGGCGAGACCCGGGTCAGTCCTCCCCGAGATAGGCCTTGCGGACCTCGTCGCTGGCCAGCAGCTCCTTGCCCGTCCCGGTCAGCACGATCTTGCCGACCTCCAGGACGTAGCCGTGGTGGGCACGTTGGAGCGCCGCCTGGGCGTTCTGCTCGACCAGCAGGATGGTGGTGCCCTGCGACTGGAGCGTCGAGACCGTGGACATGATCCGCTTCATCATCAACGGCGACAGCCCCATCGACGGTTCGTCGAGCATGAGCAGCTTCGGGCGGCTCATCATCGCCCGACCCATGGCCAGCATCTGCTGCTCGCCTCCGGAGAACGTGCCAGCAGGCTGCTTGGACCGTTCGCCGAGGATCGGGAACAGCTCGTACGCCGCCTTGAGGTCCTTGTTGATCTCGTTGTCCCGACGTGCGAAGGCGCCGAGCAGGAGGTTCTCCTCGACCGACAGGCGCGGGAAGATCCGGCGGCCCTCGGGAGAGTGGGCCAGACCCATCGTGACGATCTCATGGGCCGGCGTGGAGTCGATGCGCTGGCCCTGGAACCGGATCTCGCCGGAAGACGGTCGCAACAGACCCGAGATGGTCCGCAGCGTGGTCGTCTTGCCGGCGCCGTTGGTGCCGATCAGGGTGACGACCTGACCTTCCTCCACGGCGAAGGAGATCCCCTTGACCGCCTTGATCTTCCCGTAGGCGACCACGAGGTCCTTGATCTCCAACATCGCGGTCACTGGTCCTCCTCCTCCTCGGTCTCGGCTCCGCCGATGTAGGCCTCGATCACCCGCGGGTCGGACTGCACCTCGCCGGGGGTGCCCTCGACCAGCAGCTCGCCGCGGACCAGGCACAGCACCCGGTCGCAGAGGTTGAAGATGAACCGCATGTCGTGCTCGATCACCACGACCGCGAGCCCGCTGTCGCGGATCCGGAAGATCAGGTCGCTGGCCTGCTTGGTCTCCTGCGGGTTCATGCCCGCCGTCGGCTCGTCGAGCAGGATCAGCTTGGGGTCGGTCGCGAGTGCCCGCGCGATCTCCAGGCGCCGCTGGTCGCCGTACGGCATGTTGCGGGCCAGCAGCTCGGTGGACGGGCCGAGCCCGACGAAGTCGAGCAGCTCCTGCGCTCGCTCGCGGGTCGCGGCCTCCTCCCTGCGGAACTTCGGCCCCCGCAGGATCGAGGTGAGCGCCATCGAGCTGGTGCGGCAGTACCGCCCGACCATGACGTTCTCGAGGGCGGTCATGTTGCCGAACAGCCGGATGTTCTGGAAGGTCCGGGCCATCCCGGCGATGACCACCGCGCGAGGCTTGGGCGGCAGCAGCTCGCCGTTGAAGACGACCCGACCCTCGGTCGGGCGGTACAGGCCGGTCAGGCAGTTGAAGAAGGTGGTCTTGCCGGCGCCGTTGGGACCGATCAGGCCGACGATCTCGCCCTCGTTGACGGTCATGTCCACGTTGTTCACGGCCACCAGGCCACCGAACCGCATGATGACGCCCTCGGCCTGCAGCACCGGCGCGCCGACGGTCGGCTTGCCCACGGGGGAGCCGGGGCTGTCCTGGGTGACCGTCACTTGGCCTCCACCTCCTTGATGTGCTCCTGTTGGATCAGCGAAGCGAGACCCTCGTCATCCTCGTGGAACTCCAGCTGACGACGCTGGCTGGCCACCAGCCCCTCAGGGCGGAACCGCATCATCAGCACGAGCACCAGACCGAACAGCATCAGCCGGTAGTCGTTGACGTTGCGGAGCTTCTCGGGCAGGAGCTTGAGGATCGTCGCGCCGATGAGGACGCCGGCCACGGTGCCCATACCGCCGAGGACGACCGCGGCCAGCAGGAACGCCGACTCGAGGAAGACGTACTGGTCCGGGCTGACCGCGCTGTCCTGGTGGGCCTTGATCGTGCCGGCCAGACCGGCGAGGAACGCCCCACCGGCGAAGGCCAGCAGCTTGAGCCCGAACACGTTGACGCCCATGGCCTCGGCGGCCTTCTCGTCCTCGCGGATCGCGACCCAGCCACGGCCGATGCGGCTGTTGTTGAGCCGGGTGAACACCAGGATGATGAAGCCGATGAGCAGCAACAGGACGAAGTAGTAGTTCGAGAACCGGCCGAGTGGAACACCGAACAGCGTGTGCGTGTCGCCGAAGTTGAACGAGCCGATGGCCAGGTCGGGAATCGCCGGGATGCCGTTGGGCCCGTTGGTCAGGTCCGGCCCGTTGGTGCCGTCGAGGTTGAACATCGCCAGCCGGAAGATCTCACCGAAGGCCAGCGTCACGATCGCCAGGTAGTCGCCCGAGACCCGCAGCGTCGGTGTGCCGATGATCAGGCCGAGCGTGGCCGCGACGGACGCGCCGATGAGCATCACCAGCAGGAACGGGGGCTTCCACCCGATCGTCGCGAAGCTGGATGCGGAGAGGCTTGCGCCGACGTAGGCACCCGAGCCCAGGAACGCGATGTACCCGAGGTCGAGCAGTCCGGCGAGGCCGACCACGATGTTCAGGCCGATGGCGGTCGCTGCGAAGATGAGGATCTGCGTCGCGATCGACATGTTGGCGTCCGAGCCGTCCTGGGTGAACGGGAACAAGAAGGCTACGGCGAACGCCGAGAGCATGAGCACCTGGCGGTGGGACTGGGTGACGAACCCGATCCATGCGCCGAATCCGGTGCCCATGATGACCGAGGCCAGGCCACCGAGGGCGATCAGCATGGAGAAGAACGTGATCGAGTCATCGAGGTCGAGTGCATAGGCGGCAGTGAGCATGAAGACGGTCAGCAGCACCACGATGATGGCGATGTCGACATAGCTGTTCAGCCGCGGCCAGGTCCGGACGTCGATGTCCTGGGGCACCATGAGGTATCCGGCTGCGAGGGCCGCGAGGGCGCCGAGCAGGCCGACCCAGCCGCCCTCGTTGATGTTGACCAGCCCACTGGCCTGGTAGGTGATCGCGGCCAGGACCAGCACGACGAAGAGGGCGCTGAAGATGCCGAGACCGCGCATGCCTCGGGCGGGGTTGAGCCATGGCGGGCGCGTGATCCCGAGGACGCCGACCCCGATCGACAGGACACCCAGGACCATCACGAAGATCTGGATGCCCAGCGGGTAGAACCTGATCGAGATGTCGCCGAGGATCCGGTCGTCATAGGACCAGCTCAGCAGGCCGCTGAGCACCATGAGCGCCCCACCGCCGATGGCGAGGTACGGCGCCTGGCCGCCGAGTCCGCTCAGGCGGGACGAGGGGTCGGTCGTGTCCTTCTCGAGGGTCACCTCGGGGTTGCTGACGTTGTGGTCGGTGCTCATGCGCGGTCCACCACCCTTGCTCCGAGGAGGCCCTGTGGTCGGAACACCAGGACCACGATGAGGAGGGCGAAGGCCCACACGTCCTTCCAGGACGAACCACCGAACTGGCCGGGGATGTACTGGATGGCCATCGCCTCGACGAGACCCAGCACCAGTCCGCCGACGACGGCACCCTGGATGTTGCCGATGCCGCCGAGCACGGCCGCGGTGAATGCCTTCAGGCCGGCGAGGAAGCCGATCTTGAAGTTGATGTTCGTGTTCTGCAGGCCCTGCGCCACGCCGGCGATCGCGGCCAGTGCGGCCCCGATCGCGAAGGCGACGACGATGATCCGGTCGACGTTGATGCCCATCAGCCGCGCGGTGTCGGGATCCTGGGACACGGCCTGCATGCCCCGGCCGAGGCGGGTGCGGTTGACGAAGTACCAGAGCAGCGCGGCGCAGACCACCAACGCACCGATCGTGAAGATCGCGGGGCGCTGGACGGTGACACCGGCGACGTCGAACGCCTGGCCGGTCACCACCTCGATCCGTGGGAACGGGATGCGCTGCTTGGCGTCGGGGAGGTCGAGGGGGTTCCAGTTGCTGATGAACAGGGTCGGGTCGTTGTAGCCCAGCCGGACGACCTCCTGCAGGAACACCGAGATCCCGATGGCGGTGATGAGAGGCGCAAGCCGAGGCGCGTTGCGCAGCGGCCGGTAGGCGATGCGCTCCATGAGCACCGCGACCAGCACCGAGGCCGCGATCGCGCCGATGAGCATCACCGGCAGCACCCAGATCGAGGTGTTGCCCTTGAACAGGACCAGCGAGGTGGTGAGCCCGCCGAACGCCCCGATCATGAACACCTCGCCATGGGCGAAGTTGATCAGCTGCACGATGCCGTAGACCACGGTGTAGCCCACTGCGATGAGCGCATACAGCGAGCCGAGGGTGAGGCCGTTGATGAGCTGCTGGAAGAACAGAACCGGATCCACTCGCTACCTTCCTGCACGGGCGCCGCAACGGCGCCTCGGGACTGGCGTGAGACGAAACCTAGTGGTCCGGACACCACAACGGGGACAGGACTCGCGAAAGTCCTGCCCCCGTTGGCGTCACTGACCCGTCAGCTGAGTGCCCTTATCAGCGCAGTGCGCCTACTTGAACGCCTCGGTGTTGACCGCGGTCCACGCACCGCCCTTGACCTCGTACACGGTCAGCACCTTGGAGGTGGTGTCGCCGAACTCGTCGAACGCGACCGAACCGGTGACCCCCTCGAAGGAGACTGAGCTCATCGCGGTGACCGTGGCCTCGCGAGCCGACTTGGCGTCGGTCGCATCGGCGAGCGAGACCTTGAGCGCGTTGATGATCGCGTTCGCAGCGTCGTAGGCGTACGCGCCGTAGGCCTCATAGGGCTCGGCGTAGGAAGCGGCCTCGTAGTCGGAGACGAACTGCTTCGCGCTGTCCAGCGTGTCGGTCGGGGCGCCGACCGAAGTGGCGAGGTCGCCGTCTGCGGTCGCGCCGGCCAGCTTGATGAACTCACCGGAGTAGATGCCGTCACCACCCATGAGCGGGACGTTGAGGCCGGCGGACTTCATCTGCTGGGACAGCGGACCGGCCTGCGGGAACTCGCCGCCGTAGTAGACCGCCTCGGGTTTGGACGGCTTGACCTTGGTGATGACGGCGTCGTACTTGTCGTCGTCGGGGTTGATCGTCTCGGCCGCGGAGATGGTGCCACCGAGCTTCTTGAACTCGGCGGAGAAGGCCTCGACCAGACCCTGGCCGTAGGTCTTCTTGTCGTGGATGGTCGCGACCTTCTTCAGACCCGCCTTCTCGAACAGGTAGCGCGCAGCGAAGGGCCCCTGGATCGAGTCGGTGGTGCAGGTGCGGAAGTAGGTGTTCCACACGCGGGCCGGGGCCGTCGCGAACGCCTCACCCTGGGTCAGGGAGGGGTTCGTGTTGGCCGGCGAGACCTGGACGATGTTGGCCTTCTGGAGCTCGGGGGCCACCGTCTGGGCGACGCTGGAGTTCAGCGTGCCGACCACGCCGATGACGTCCTCCTCGGCGGCGAGCTGGGTGGCGGCGTTCTTGCCGACGTCCGGGGTGGCCTGGTCGTCCTTGGCGTCGACCTTGAGGGTCCAGCCCGGGATGGTCTTGTTCTTGTTGGCCTGGTCCACAGCGAGCTCGACCGAGTGCTGGATGCCCTTGCCGAGGGCGGACAGGTCGCCCGAGAGCGGGGCGATGACGCCGATGGTCGCCGTCTTGTTACCGCTGTCGCCGGTGCCACCGGTGCCCCCGTCGCCGCCGCGAGTTCCGCAGGCAGCAAGGGCAAGTGATGCGACGAGCAGCGAGGCGCCGATGGATACGGCGGAGCGCTGAGGCACGATTCCTCCTGGAATGGTTTCTTGAGGGTTGAGCTGAAGGCCTTTGAGGGTTGAGCCGAAGGCTCCGGGCCCGCGCTGGCGCGGGCATGGGCACAGTAAACCTTGCGGTGGAAGCCGGGGCCAGTATCCACAACACCCGTGTCTAGGTCGTTACCTGCCGAGGATCGGCACGTTCTGGCCGAATTCGAGGATCACGGGCAAGGTGAACCATCCATGGACTCCTCTCGTTCTTCCCGGGTAGGCGCGGCAGCGCTGACCACCTCTGACCACCTCGGACCACTCGGCTCGGTCGCTCCGACGACCAGACGGCTTGACCGAGCCACGACCGGAAGGCCTAGCCATGACGCTCCCCACCACTACTCATGACCGCCGAACCGTCCTACGGGGGGTGGGTCTGGCCGGCGCGGGCGCCCTGACCGTCGCAGCCTGCGCTGCCTGCGGGTCCGGCGAGGACGACGCGAGCACCGCCGCCGGGTCCGGCGACGTCGCCGCATCGGATCCGATCGACCCGGCCACCGTGCCCGTGGGCGGGGGGCTGATCATCCAGGCGAGCAAGGCCGTGGTGACCCAGCCCACCGCAGGGGTCTTCAAGGCCTTCACCGCGGTCTGCACCCACAAGCAGTGCATCGTGGCCAAGGTCGAGAACAACACCATCGAGTGCACCTGCCACGGCAGCATGTTCGACGCCACCACCGGCGCCGTGAAGGGCGGACCTGCGCCCGCGCCGCTCGCCGAGAAGAAGGTCACCGAAGGCGCGGACGGGCTCACCATCGCCTGAGCCCGGTTCCACGGCCGCAGCGGGCCGGGCGTCCCCTGTCGGACCCGCCGCCTAGTCTGGATCAGTGGCTGACCCGTCGACGTACCGTCCACGGCCGGGGGAGATCCCGACCGACGCGGGGGTGTACCGGTTCCGTGACGCCGCGGGTCGGGTCATCTACGTCGGCAAGGCGAAGTCGCTGCGGCCGCGGCTGTCGTCCTACTTCCAGGACATCACCAACCTGATGCCCCGGACCGCCACGATGGTCAGGACGGCGACCAGCGTGGAGTGGACCGTCGTCGCCAACGAGGTCGAGGCGCTCCAGCTCGAGTACTCCTGGATCAAGGAGTTCGACCCGCGCTTCAACGTCAAGTACCGCGACGACAAGTCCTATCCCTATCTCGCGGTGACCCTCGGCGACAGCTTCCCCCGCGCGCAGGTGATGCGGGGCAGCAAGCGCAAGGGCACCCGCTACTTCGGTCCGTACGCCCACGCCTGGGCGATCCGCGAGACCCTCGACCTGCTGCTGCGTGTGTTCCCGATGCGCACCTGCTCCTCCGGGGTGTTCAAGCGGGCCGGACAGGTCGGTCGTCCGTGCCTGCTCGGATATATCGAGAAGTGCTCGGCGCCGTGCGTCGGACGGGTCGACGAGGACGAGCACCGTGCGATCGCCGAGGACTTCTGCGACTTCATGGCCGGCAACACCACGAAGTTCGTCAAGCGGCTCCAGACCCGGATGCGCGAGGCGTCGGACTCCCTGGAGTTCGAGCAGGCGGCGCGGCTGCGCGACGACATCGTGGCGCTCAACAAGGCACTGGAGAAGTCGGCCGTGGTGCTCGGCGACGGCACGAGCGCAGACGTCTTCGCCCTGGCCGACGACGAGCTGGAGGCGGCGGTACAGGTCTTCCACGTCCGCGGCGGTCGGGTCCGGGGCCAGCGGGGCTGGGTCGCGGAGAAGGACGCCGAGTCGGTGCCCGAGATCGTCGAGCACCTGCTGCAGCAGGTCTATGGCTCGGAGTCGGGAGAGGGCGTGCCGCGCGAGGTGCTCGTCCCGGTGCTGCCACCGGACGCCGCCGCGGTCGCCGAGTGGCTCAGCGGCCTGCGCGGGTCCCAGGTCGACCTGCGGGTGCCGCGACGCGGCGACAAGCGCGCGCTCATGGAGACCGTGCGCCGCAACGCCGACCAGTCCCTGGCCCGGCACAAGGTCGCCAGAGCCGGCGACCTCACCGCCCGCAGCCAGGCGCTGACCGAGCTCCAGCAGGCGCTCGACCTCGATGACGCGCCGCTGCGCATCGAGTGCTTCGACGTGAGCCACGTCCAGGGCACCCAGGTCGTGGCCTCGATGGTGGTCTTCGAGGACGGGCTGGCCCGCAAGTCCGAGTACCGCCGCTTCATCATCCGGGGCGGGCCCGACGGCACCGGGGTCGATGACACGGCGGCGATGCATGAGGTGCTGACCCGGCGGTTCACCCGCTATCTCGAGGAGCGGGACACCGCATCGGACCTCGAGCTCGCGATGGACTCCGACGGCGACGGCCCGGTCGCCGAACGCATCGACCCCGACACCGGGAAGCCGCGGAAGTTCGCCTACGCACCCAACCTGGTGGTCGTGGATGGTGGTCTCCCACAGGTGAATGCGGCTGCCGCCGCCCTGTCCGCGATGGGGATCGACGACGTCGCGCTGGTCGGGCTCGCCAAGCGGCTCGAGGAGGTCTGGGTGCCCGGTCAGGACTTCCCGGTGATCCTGCCGCGCACCAGCGACGGCCTGTACCTCCTGCAGCGCGTGCGCGACGAGGCGCACCGGTTCGCGATCACCTTCCACCGGCAGCGCCGCTCCAAGGCGATGACCACCAGCGTGCTCGACGACATCCCCGGGCTGGGGGAGACCAGACGCAAGGCGCTGTTGCGCCACTTCGGCTCGGTGAAGCGGATCCGGGCGGCCAGTGTCGAGCAGATCCAGGAAGTGCCGGGCATTGGGCGCGCGCTGGCAGCCACCCTTGCGGCAGAGTTGTCCTCGAGCCGTCCCGCCACCCCGGCGGTGAACCTGACCACGGGTGAGATCCTGGACGACGACGAGGAGCCCCAGCGTGAGCCAGACCCCCACCCCTCCTGAGGAGTCGGTGCCGAACGACAGCGGCGCGGACACCGGCACCGGCACGACCCGGCGGCGGCCCGGGGACCTGCTGATCCTGACCGGGATGAGCGGCGCGGGCCGCAGCACCGTCGCGGACGTCCTCGAGGACCAGGGCTGGTACGTCGTCGACAACCTGCCACCGCACCTGCTCGTCGACTTCGCCCGCCTGCTCTCCCGCAAGGGGGAGGAGGGGCTGCGGATCGCGGCCGTCGTGGACGTGCGGGCCCGGAGCTTCTTCGCCCACCTCCGCGACGCGATCGCCGCCCTGCGGTCGGAGGGATGGACCCCGACGCTGCTGTTCCTCGACGCGACGGACGAGGCGCTGGTGCGGCGGTTCGAGAGCGTCCGCCGGCCGCACCCACTGCAGGGCGACGGACGGCTCCTTGACGGCATCATCCGCGAGCGCACCCTGTTGAGCGACCTGCGGTCCGAGGCGGAGCTGGTCATCGACAGCTCGGGCCTGAACGTGCACGGTCTGGCCAAGAAGGTCGGGCCGGTGTTCGCACCCGAGGGCCGAGCCAGTGTGCGGCTGGCGGTGATGTCCTTCGGCTTCAAGTACGGCATCCCGCTCGACGCCGACTTCGTCTTCGACATGCGGTTCCTGCCCAACCCCTTCTGGATCCCCGAGCTGCGCCCACTGACCGGCCAGGACCCGGCCGTGGCCGCGTTCGTCCTCGACCAGGAGGGTGCCAGCACCTTCATCGAGCGGGTCACCCTGCTCATGGAGCCCGTCCTCGCCGGCTACCAGCGCGAAGGACGCCGATACGTCACCATCGGCATCGGCTGCACGGGCGGCAAGCACCGCTCGGTCGCGGTCACCGAGCGGCTCGCCGCTGCTCTCACCACACCCAAGGTCGCCACCTTCGTGGTGCACCGCGACCTGGGCCGCGAGTGACCGGGCCCGCGGTCGTCGCCCTCGGCGGGGGGCACGGCCTGTACGCGTCGCTGTCGGCCCTGCGGCTGGTCTCGGACTCGGTCACCGCGGTCGTGACGGTGGCCGACAACGGGGGCTCGAGCGGCCGGCTGCGTGAGGAGTTCGACGTCCTGCCACCCGGTGACCTGCGGATGGCTCTCTCCGCGCTGTGCGACGACACCGAGTGGGGACACACCTGGCGGGACGTCCTGCAGCACCGGTTCCCCGGGGACGGTCAGGTCGGTGGACACGCGCTCGGAAACCTGCTCATCGTGGCGCTCTGGGACCTGCACCACGACCCCGTGACCGGGCTCGACCTCGTCGGCCGGCTGCTGAACGCGCGTGGCCGGGTCCTGCCGATGGCCGCGGTGCCCCTGGAGATCACCGCGCGGGTACTCGGCGCGGACCCCGCGCACCCCGAGGGCGTCACGAGTGCGATCGGGCAGGTCGCGGTCGCGACGACCAAGGGGCACGTCGAGGAGGTCGCTCTGGTGCCCGAGAACCCGCCGGCATGCCTCCAGACGCTGCAGGCGGTCCACGCCGCGGACTGGGTCGTGCTCGGTCCAGGGTCGTGGTTCACCTCCGTGCTGCCGCACCTGCTGGTGCCCGAGCTGTCCACCGCGCTGCACGAGACCTCGGCCCGCCGGCTGCTCACGCTGAACCTCGAGCCGACCGGCGAGACCGCTGGCCTGTCGGCGGCCGACCACGTCCGCACCCTCGCCCGTCACGCCCCTGACCTGCGGTTCGACGTCGTCCTCGCTGACAGCGACACCGACGACGACCCGGTTGAGCTCGAGGAAGCCGCGGCACAGCTCGGCGCTGCCCTGTTCCTGTCTCCGGTCGCCAAGCGCGGCGTTCGGGGGGAGCATGACTCGCTGCGTCTGGCCGCCGCCTACCGTGACATCCTCGGACAGGCGTGAGAGGCCGCGGGGATCGGTCCCGCCCGGCGCTGCGGACCCCCGACCGCTGGGCGCGTCATGGTGCCGCAGTGGTGATTGGATGACGACATGGCAATGACAGCGATGGTCAAGGACGAGCTCAGTCGGCTCGAGGTGACCAAACCCTGCTGTCGCAAGTCCGAGGTTGCGGCGACGCTCCGGTTCGCCGGCGGCCTGCACATCGTGGGCGGGCGCATCGTGGTCGAGGCCGAGCTCGACACGGCCATCGCGGCCCGCCGCCTGCGCAGCTTCGTGCACGACCTGTACGGCCACCAGAGCGAGCTGCTCGTCCTGGCCGCCGGCGGGATCCGCAAGGGCAGCCGTTATGTCGTGCGGGTCAGCCAGGACGGTGAGGCCCTGGCCCGCCAGACCGGGCTGATCGACTCGCGCGGACGTCCGGTGCGGGGTCTGCCGCCCAAGGTCGTCAGCGCCTCCACCTGCGACTCCGAGGCCGCGTGGCGTGGAGCCTTCCTCGCCCACGGTTCGTTGACCGAGCCGGGCCGGTCGTCGGCCCTGGAGATCACCTGCCCCGGGCCCGAGGCGGCGCTCGCACTGGTCGGGGCGGCCCGTCGGATGAGCATCTCCTCCAAGGCGCGCGAGGTCCGTGGGGTGGACCGCGTCGTCATCCGCGACGGTGACGCCATCGGAGCCATGCTGACCCGTCTCGGCGCCCACGGCGCGGTGCTCGCCTGGGAGGAGCGCCGCATGCGCCGCGAGGTGCGAGCCACCGCGAACCGGCTCGCCAACTTCGACGACGCCAACCTCCGCCGCAGCGCCCGGGCAGCCGTCGCCGCCGGCTCGCGGGTCGAGCGCGCCCTGGAGATCCTGGGCGAGGGGGTGCCGGAGCATCTGCAGACGGCCGGTCGGCTCCGGTTGGAGCACAAGCAGGCTTCGCTCGAGGAGCTCGGCCAGCTCGCACAGCCGCCGATGACCAAGGACGCGGTCGCCGGTCGGATCCGGCGGCTGCTCGCCATGGCCGACAAGGTCGCCGAGGACCAGGGGATCGCCGGCACCGACGCGAACCTGACCCCTGACATGCTGGACGCATGACCCGGATCACGGTCGTCGGCACGGGCTACGTCGGTCTGTCCATCGCGGTGCTGCTCGCCCAGCGGCACGACGTCGTCGCTCACGACATCGATGTAGACAAGGTCAATCGTCTGCGCGCGGGCGAGAGCCCTGTCCACGACACCGAGATCGAGCGGTTCCTGGCACGGGGTGACCTGCGGATCACGTTCACCGCCGACCCGGCCGAAGCCTACGTCGGTGCCGAGGTGGTCGTGGTGGCCACGCCGACTGACTACGACCCTCTGACCGACTACTTCGACACCTCCAGTGTCGAGTCGGTGGTCGCGGACGTGCTCGCCCGCCGGCCCGAGGCCGACGTGGTCATCAGGTCGACCGTGCCGGTGGGCTTCACCGCCGGCCTGCGGGCGCGCACCGGGGGCGATCGGATCCTGTTCAGCCCCGAGTTCCTGCGGGAGGGCAAGGCCCTGTGGGACAACCTGCACCCCTCGCGGATCGTCGTCGGGGACCGCGGACCAGCCGGGAGGGCGTTCGCCGACCTGCTGTGCGAGGGATCGCTGGACCACGGTGTCCCGGTGCTGCTCACCGACAGCACCGAGGCCGAGGCGGTCAAGCTGTTCGCCAACACCTATCTCGCCATGCGGGTCGCGTTCTTCAACGAGCTCGACACGTTCGCGGCGACCCACGGCCTGGACCCACGGCAGATCATCGACGGAGTCAGCCTCGACCACCGCGTGGGCACGCACTACAACAACCCGTCGTTCGGCTACGGCGGGTACTGCCTGCCCAAGGACACCCGCCAGCTCCTCGCCAACTACCGCGACGTCCCGCAGAACCTCATCGAGGCGATCGTCACCGCCAACACGACCCGCAAGGACTTCGTGGCCGCGGACATCCTGCGACGGGGGCCGCGCGTAGTCGGCATCCACCGGCTGATCATGAAGGCGGAGTCGGACAACTTCCGGGACAGCAGCGTGCAGGGAATCATGAAGCGGCTCAAGGCCAAGGGCGTCGAGGTTGTCGTCTACGAGCCGGAGCTGACGGATGAGACGTTCTTCGGGTCTCGCGTCGTGCATGACCTGAGTGAGCTGTTCGAGGCCGACGTCGTGGTGGCCAACCGCATGGTCGCCGAGCTCGAGCCGGTCCGCGACAAGGTGTACACCCGAGACCTGTTCGGCGGAGACGACTGACCGGTCCGTCGCGACGCCGAACTCCCGACTAAAGGCTGCCGGGCGCGGGGCGCGGGGCGCGGGCGCCGGGCGCGGGGCGCTCGAAGGGTTGTGGGAGGTGAGGGGCGGGATCCTCCCGGTGTCGTCCGGCGGCGGTGTGCGTTGCACCCCAGCCGGGTCAGCGGGTTGCGTTGCACCCCAGCCGGGTCAGGCGGGTCAGCGAGTTGCGTTGCACCTCAGCCGGGTCAGCGGGTTGCGTTGCACCCCAGCCGGGTCAGGCGGGTCAGCGGGGTGCGTTGCACCTCAGCCGGGTCAGCGGGGTGCGTTGCACCCCAGCCGGGTCAGCGGGTTACGTTGCACCCGAGCCGAGCCGAGCCGAGCCGAGCCGAGCCGAGCCGAGCCGAGCCGAGCCGGAGAGGGTGAGCGGGTTGCGTTGCACCCCAGCAGGGTCGGAGAGGTTGAGCGGGTTGCGTTGCACCCGAGCCGAGCCGGGCCGGAGCGGGTGAGCGGGTTGCGTTGCACCCCAGCAGGGTCGGAGAGGTTGAGGGGTTGCGTTGCACCCGAGCCGGGTCGGAGAGGTTGAGCGGGTTGCGTTGCACCCCAGGCGGGTCAGCGGGTTGCGTTGCACCCGAGCCGGGCCGAGCCGGGCCGGAGAGGGCGAGCGGGTTGCGTTGCACCCCAGGCGGGTCAGCGGGTTGCGTTGCACCCGAGCCGGGCCGGAGAGGGCGAGCGGGTTGCGTTGCACCCCAGCAGGGTCAGTGGGTGGGCTGGCTCATACAGGGTGCAGCGCACACTGCGCTGCGAGCAGGACCGGTGGTCGGCCCGGCCGGCCCGGCCCGGCTCCGTGCGCAGCCGAGGAGCGGTGGTGTCCCTGGTCAGAACGGGCGTGCGGCGCTGGAAGGCCGTGGCGCGCCTGGCAGGCCAGCGAACAGCCGCCACGCCGCCGGGGCGCGACCGGGGGGCGACCGGGGGGCGACCGGGGGGCAGAAACCTACTCGCCCGTACTACGGACACTTGCGGATGTGGTCCACGTCACCCCGCTAGGGTTGCGCGAGGAGCGCCCCACTGTCGTGGCGCGGCATATCACTCTCCAGAAGGGCTTGGCACGTGACTGTTCGCGTAGGCATCAATGGCTTCGGCCGCATCGGGCGCAACTTCTACCGCGCTGTGGCGGCCTCGGGCGCCGACATCGAGATCGTGGGGGTCAACGACCTCACCGACAACGCAGCCCTCGCACACCTGCTCAAGTACGACTCCATCCTCGGCCGTTTCCCCGGCGAGGTCACCTACACCGACACCGACATCTCGGTCGACGGGACGTCGTTCAAGGCGTTCGCCGAGCGCGACCCGGGCGCACTGCCGTGGGGCGACATCGGCGCTGACGTGGTCATCGAGTCCACCGGCATCTTCACCGACGCCACCAAGGCCAAGGTCCACGTCGACGGCGGCGCCAAGAAGGTCATCATCTCCGCGCCGGCCTCCAACGAGGACCTCACCATCGTGATGGGCGTGAACGACGGCGACTACGACGGCAGCAAGCACACCGTCATCTCCAACGCCTCCTGCACCACGAACTGCCTCGGCCCGATGGCCAAGGCGCTCAACGACTCGGTGGGCATCGTCAAGGGTCTGATGACCACGATCCACGCCTACACCCAGGACCAGAACCTGCAGGACGGGCCGCACAAGGACCTGCGTCGTGCCCGCGCAGCGGCCCTGAACATCGTGCCCACCAGCACCGGTGCGGCCAAGGCGATCGGCCTCGTCCTGCCCGAGCTCAAGGGCAAGCTCGACGGCTTCGCGCTGCGCGTCCCGATCCCGACCGGCTCGGCCACCGACCTCACCTTCGAAGCCGGCCGCGAGACCACGGTCGCGGAGGTCAACGCCGCGGTGAAGGCCGCTGCCGAGGGCCTGCCGGGCATCCTGAAGTACACCGAGGACCCCATCGTTTCGGCCGACATCGTCACCGACCCGCACTCCTGCATCTTCGACGCCGGCCTCACCAAGGTGATCGGCAACCAGGTCAAGGTCATCGGCTGGTACGACAACGAGTGGGGCTACTCCAACCGGCTCGTCGACCTGTCCGTTCTCGTCGGGAAGTCCCTCTGACCTCATGAGCACGATCGAGGACCTGGGTGACCTGCGCGGCAAGCGGGTCCTCGTGCGGTCCGACCTCAACGTTCCCCTTGACGGGCAGACGATCACCGACGACGGACGTATCCGTGCGTCCGCTCCGACGATCGCCCGGCTCTCCGAGGCGGGCGCGCGCGTCATCGTGTGCGCCCACCTCGGGCGGCCCAAGGGCGCCCCGGAGGACCGGTACTCGCTTCGTCCGGTCGCGACCCGGCTCGGCGAGGTCCTGGGCACCGAGGTCGCCTTCGCCACCGACACGGTGGGGGAGTCGGCGCAGGCCGCCGTCGCTGCCGCGAAGGACGGCGATGTCGTCCTGCTGGAGAACCTCAGGTTCAACCCCGGGGAGACGGCCAAGACCGAGGACGGACGGGCCGAGTTCGCCGGCCAGCTCGCCTCGCTCGCCGACGCGTACGTGTCGGACGGTTTCGGGGTGGTCCACCGCAAGCAGGCCTCGGTGTACGACGTGGCCTCCTTGCTGCCGTCGGCCACCGGCGGCCTGGTCCAGACCGAGGTCGACGTGCTCAAGCGGCTCACCGTGGACCCGCAGCGCCCCTACGCCGTCGTGCTCGGGGGGGCCAAGGTGTCGGACAAGCTCGCGGTCATCGACAACCTGCTGAAGACGGCCGACCGGCTGCTCATCGGCGGTGGGATGGTCTTCACCTTCTTCGCCGCCCAGGGCTACGAGGTCGGCAAGAGCCTGCTGGAAGCCGACCAGATCGAGACGGTGAAGGGCTACCTCGAGCAGGCCAAGGAGCGTGGCGTCGAGATCGTGCTTCCCGTCGACATCGTCGCGGCAACGGCGTTCTCGGCCGACGCCGAGTACGACGTCGTGCCGGCCGGGGCGATCCCGGCCGACCGGATGGGCCTGGACATCGGCCCGGAGTCCGGCGTCCTGTTCGCCGAGAAGCTCGCCGACACCCGCACGGTCTTCTGGAACGGCCCGATGGGTGCGTTCGAGATGGCCCCGTATGCCGACGGCACCGCTGCGGTCGCCAAGGCACTGGTCGACGTCACCGCCCACGGCGCGCTGACCGTGGTCGGCGGCGGCGACTCAGCTGCCGCCGTCCGTCAGCTCGGTTTCACTGACGACCAGTTCGGTCACATCTCCACCGGCGGTGGCGCCAGCCTGGAGTACCTCGAGGGCAAGGAGCTCCCCGGGCTCACTGTCCTCGGCGTCGGCTGACCGTCGTCGCACCCCACCGCCGGTTTATCGGGTCACCCGATAAACCGGCGCTTCACCCGAGAACCCTTCTCGGGTGAAGCGACATGTTGTCGGGTGAAGCCCAGACGGGCTCACCTCCTGGAAGGACCATCCCACCCATGGCTGCAACTCCCTCCTCCGGCCGCACCCCGCTCATGGCGGGCAACTGGAAGATGAACCTGGACCACCTCCAGGCGACCCACCTGGTGCAGAAGCTCGACTGGACCCTCCAGGACGGCAAGCACGACTTCGGCGCCGTCGAGGTCGCGGTGATCCCGCCGTTCACCGACCTGCGCAGCGTGCAGACGCTGATCGACGGGGACCGGCTCGAGCTGAAGCACGGCGCCCAGGACCTGTCAGTGCACGACAGCGGCGCCTACACCGGAGAGATCTCGGGCCAGTTCCTGGCCAAGCTGGGCTGCTCGTACGTCGTCGTCGGCCACAGCGAACGGCGCGAGTACCACGCGGAGACCGACCAGCTGGTCAACGCCAAGGTCCAGGCGGCCTACCGCCACGGACTGACGCCGATCCTGTGTGTCGGCGAGGGCCTGCCGGTCCGCGAGGCCGGCGAGCACGTGACTCATGTGCTCGCCCAGCTCGATGCCGGCCTAGCCGATGTCACGCAGGCGCAGGCCACCACCATCGTCGTCGCCTACGAGCCCGTCTGGGCGATCGGCACCGGAGAGGTCGCGACGCCCGAGGATGCGCAGGAGGTCTGCGCTGCGATCCGCACCCGGCTCGCCGAGCTGTACTCCGGGGACACCGCTGACGGCATCCGGGTCCTGTACGGCGGCTCGGTCAAGGCCAACAACGTCGCTGCGATCATGGCCAAGGAGGACGTCGACGGCGCCCTCGTCGGCGGTGCGTCGACCACAGCCGAGGAGTTTGCCTCGATCTGTCGCTACCGCGACCACGTCGGCACCAGCTGAGCGCTCCGATGAGGTATGCCCCGATGGCGCGCCGATCGTCGTTCACTCGTGCGGGTGAGATGGTGGGTCCCGGGCGTGGATTGGGTATCCTGACCCGGGTCGTCCGTGACGGGCGGCACAGATGCCGATCAGATAGGTGTGAAGCGTGAACGCGGTAAAGATCGGCCTGCAGGTGCTGCTGGTCATCGGAGGTCTGATCCAGACCCTGCTGATCCTGCTCCACAAGGGCAAGGGTGGCGGCCTCTCGGACATGTTCGGAGGCGGCATGTCGACGTCGCTGGGCGGCTCCTCGGTCGCCGAGAAGAACCTCAACCGCTTCACCATCGCGGTCGCCCTGGTCTGGTTCACGTGCATCGTCGGGCTGGGCCTGATCGAGCGGTTCTCGGTCTGAGGCCCCACCCGAACCACGCCCCACCCGCACCACGCCCCACCCGCACCACGCCCCACCCGCACGACCGTTCGCCCGCACCAACTGACTGACCATCCCCGAAGGGACACACACAGCACATGGCCGGTGGCAACGCAATCCGTGGCAGCAGGGTCGGCGCAGGACCGATGGGTGAGGCCGAGCGCGGCGACGCGGCTCCCCGCGTCTACATCTCGTACTGGTGCGCGCACGGCCACGAGACCCGCCCCAGCTTCGCCGAGGAGCCCGGCCTGACTGTGCCCGAGACGTGGGACTGCCCGCGCTGCGGCCTGCCGGCCGGCCAGGACCAGGCGAACCCCCCGGCCCCGCCGAAGGTCGAGCCGTACAAGACCCACCTCGCCTATGTGAAGGAACGGCGCTCTGACGCCGACGGCAAGGCGATCCTGGACGAGGCGCTGCAGACCCTGCGCGGCCGCAAGCTCATCCAGTAGGCCACTGGTCCCCGGTGGGTTCCTCCGTCGCCTCGGGCCCACCACCCGCCGTGGACGGCTGACGCGACGTCATCGCCCCCCGGCGCAGACCCACCAGCACCCAGCCGGTCCACCCGAGCATGATCGCCGCCGCGATGCCGAGGCCGACGTGGGCGATGAGCGGCACGGTGATGCCCACGAACCCGCCGAGCACCCACGCGAGCTGCAGGACGGTCTCGGAGCGGGCAAAGGTGCCCGAGCGGTCGCGCTCGGGGATCTGCTCCTGGATGATCGAGTCGAGCGACAGCTTGCCGAGCGACTGCGCGAGCCCCGCGGTCAACCCGAGCAGCACAGCCAGCGGCAGGCTGTAGAACACCGCTGCCAGCACGACGACCGCGGCGTCCACCACCAGGGTGAGGATCACCGTCAGGTCGGCGCGCATCCGCCGCAGCAGCGACCCGAGCCCCAGCCCGATGACGCTACCGACCCCGGCAGAGCCGATCACCAGGGCGAGCAGGAGGTCGGCGCGGGTCTGCCATCCCTCGAACGGCTCGTCACGCAGCAGGAACGCCATGAACATGATCAGGAAGCCCGACAGCAGACGCAGGCCGGTGTTGCACCGCAGACCGGAGACCACATCCCGCGGCAGTGCTCCCGGTGACCACTGCTGGCGCACGAGGAACCGCAGCGTGCGGGCGTCGTGGGCTGCGGAGCTGTCGACCTGGGCGGGCAGCAGGATGGCCAGCACCGTGCCGGCGACGAAGACCACGAACCCGTAGCGCAGCGACCACTGGGAGCCGAGGGCGGCTGCCCCAGCGGCCAGGGGCGCGGACACGGCGGTCCCGACCACCGCAGCGAGCGAGATCCGTGAGTTGGCGCGCACCAGGTTCTGCTGCTCGGGCAGGACGAGCGGCACGGCTGCAGCGCGTGCCACGTTGTAGGCCTTGGACGCGACAAGGCACCCCAGCGCCGCGGGGAAGACGGCTGCCGAGCCGTCCACGACGGCATCGGCCAGCACCCAGCAGAGGAAGGCGCGCAACGCCATGGTCGAGCCGATCGCCCACCGACGGCCGTGCGCGAACCGGTCCAGCACCGGTCCGATCAGGGGGGCCAGCAGCACGAACGGGAGCATGGTCAGACCGAGGAACAACGCGACCTGGCCGCGGGCCTGCGCGGTCGGGACCTGGAAGAACAGAGTGCCGGCGAGCGAGATCGCGACTGCGGCGTCGCCGGCACCGCTCACTGCGTGCATCACGATCATCCGGGACAGGCCGGTGCTGGCAGCGCCGTCGGCCTCGGTGGCCCGCTTGGCGGTGCGGAAGGTGAGATGCGCCGCCCGGCCGGTGGCGAACCCGACGCGCGCGGCGCCCTTGGCCGAGACCCGAGCCGTCGACCGGACCCCCTTGCCAGCCAGCTTCGCCGCATGCGTCACCCGAGGTCGCCGCGGAGGCGACGGTGGTGTCTCGGGCGTCGGTGGGCCGTACCCGCCCGGCATGCCGGCACCGGAGCCACCTGATGCACCGGTGGTTCGGGGCTCGGGCGGGGGCATGTCCCTATCTTGCATCGCCACGCCGACGCTGCCCGGCCCGACCCGCTGACCTGGTGGTGACGTCGAGCTGACGACGCGGTCGATCCACGAGCAGGCTACGTCCTCGACGGCTCACTGGCGGGGTCACTGCCGGTCAGAGCAGGCGCGCAGCGTCCTGGTCGACCAGCCACAGGGTGCGTACGGCGCCCTTGACGCCGGCGGCGGGCGTGCGGTCCACGTCGTCGCCGGCGACACCGCGCGAGACCGCCTCGGCCTTGTCCGTGCCGGCCACGAGGAACCAGACCTCGCGCGCCCTGTTGAGGCACTCGAAGGTCAGGCTGACCCGGGTCGGCGGGGGCTTGGGGGAGTCGTGCACCGCGACGGCGATCGCGTCGCGAGCCAGGAGCCCGGGGTGCCCGGGGAACATCGACGCCACGTGTCCGTCGGGACCGACACCCAGGAGTACGACGTCGAAGCCCATGACGTCGTCGCCTCGACCGTGCGGCGCGGACCGCACCACCTGGCTGTAGGCGATCGCCGCGTCCTCGGGCGAGCCGTCGCCGTCGTCGGCCCCCATCGCGTGGATGTGCTCCGGCGGGATCGGCACCTGGTCGAGCAGCGCCGCGCGGTTCTGGGTGTCGTTGCGCTCGGGGTCGCCGCTGGGCAGCCAACGCTCGTCGCCCCACCAGAGGTGCAGTGTCGACCAGTCGACCGCCTCACGCGCGGGGCTGGCCGCCACCGACGCCAGGATCGCCGAACCCATCGACCCACCGGTCAGGACGACGTGGGCGAGGCCGCGTGTTGCCTGGGCGTCGGCGATCGCTGTGATCAGCCGAGCCCCCGACGCGTCGGCCAACAGCTGCTTGGTGGCATGGACGAGGACCAGCGGGGCCGTCATGACGAGGCCTTGTCCGAGGCCTTCGCGGTAGCTCTGGCCTTGGTGGCCTTGGTGGCCTTGGTGGCCTTGGTGGCCTTGGTGGCCTTCGTGGCTTTGGCCGCCTTCGTGGCCTTGGCCGCCTTGGCCGCCTTGGTGGCCTTGGCCCCCGGGTCGGCCTGGGCGGACGTGGCGCCCTTGGCCTCCGGGTCGGCGAGCTTGCGGGCGGCGGCCTGCTTCACCGCGTCGGTGGTCGGGGCCTGCGGGGGTGTGGGTGCCTCGACCATCGCGCTGCTGGCGGTCTCGGACCGCTCGCGGCGGATCCGGCGCACGGCGCGACGCGACTCCACGACCGAGGGCGCCTCGCCATCGGCGATGGCCTCGCTCATGGTCACGCTGGTCCGTGTGCTGACCTTGGGCAACCCTCGTCGGATGGTCTCGGCATAGATGTCGTCGGGGTCCAGCCGGCGCAGCTCGTCGGCGAGGCACTCGGCCAGGCCGCGGCGCGGGAGCGAGATGCGCCGCATGGGCTGCAGCGGCTGGGACAGCGTGGCCGTCGCGCCGTCGGGGCGAACCAGGTCCACGCTGCCACTGCGGCGTTCGAGCCGGACGCTGACCATGCCCTGGCCGGCGCGGGCCCGACCGCGGACCACGGGGCAGCGCAGGGTCTGGGCGAGCCAGGCCGCAAGCAGGTCCGTGGAGGGGGAGTCGATGGCTCCCGTGACGGTTGCCGAGATGACCGGTTCGAACGGAGGCTGGTCCAGCGCCGCGGCCAGCAGGCCGCGCCAGAGCGTGATCCGGGTCCAGGCCAGGTCGGTGTCACCCTCGACATAGGTCTTGGCCCGGCCGGCGAGGATCGTCCGCGGGCTGCGTCCCTCCGCCGAGTCGGTGATCCGGCGCTGGGCCATCGACCCGATGGGGTCGTTCGCGACGTCCGCCGGCGCGGCGGTGGGCCACCACGCGACGACGGGGGAGTCCGGCAGGAGCAACGGGATCACGACGCTCCGCCCGTGCTGGGTGAGCGGGCCGTACAGCCGCAGCACCACGATCTCGCTGGCCCCCGCGTCGCCTCCGACGCGGATCTGGGCATCCAGTCGCGAGGCTCCGCGGGCGTTGCCGGTGACGATCGCGATGATCCGGCAGGGGTGCTGACGGCTGGCATCGTTGGCCGCCTCCAGCGCGTCCTCGGCCTGGTGCTCGTCCGCCACGATGAGCAGCGTCAGGACGCGGCCCAGGGCCATCGCGCCCACGTCCTGGCGCAGGCGCACGAGCTTCTTGCTGACGGCTCCGGTCGTGGTGCTGGGCAGGTCGACGATCACGGCATCCTCCAGGTACGCCCGTCGCGCTCCATCATGTCCTCGGCGCTGGCCGGCCCCCAGCCGCCCGCGACGTAGGGGTCGGGTCGGCGACGCTGCTTGGACCAGTACCGCTCGACCGGGTCGAGGATCTGCCAGGAGAGCTCGACCTCCTCGTGCCGCGGGAACAGCGGTGGGTCGCCGAGCAGCACGTCCAGGATGAGGCGCTCGTAGGCCTCGGGGCTGGACTCGGTGAACGCCCTGCCGTAGCCGAAGTCCATGGTGACGTCGCGGACCTCCATCTGCGAGCCGCCGGGCACCTTGGCGCCGAACCGCATGGTGATGCCCTCGTCGGGCTGCACCCGGATCACGATGGCGTTCTGCCCGAGCTCCTCGGTGGCGGTGTGGCTGAACGGCAGGTGCGGCGCGCGCTTGAACACGACCGCGATCTCGGTGACCCGTTTGCCCAGCCGCTTGCCGGTGCGCAGGTAGAACGGCACGCCAGCCCAGCGCCGTGAGTCGATCTCCAGCTTGATCGCCGCATAGGTCTCGGTGGTCGACGAGGCCGTCACGCCGTCCTCCTGCAGATAGCCGATGACCTCCTCGCCGCCCTGCCAGCCGGCGGCGTACTGCCCGCGGGCGGTCGCCTTGCCGAGGTCCTTGGGAATCCGGACCGCCGACAGGACCTTCTCCTTCTCGGCCCGCAGGTGCTCGGCCTCGAAGGACACCGGCTCCTCCATGGCGGTGAGCGCGAGGAGCTGGAGCAGGTGGTTCTGGATCACGTCGCGGGCCGCGCCGATGCCGTCGTAGTAGCCCGCGCGGCCGCCGATGCCGATGTCCTCGGCCATCGTGATCTGCACGTGGTCGACGTAGTTGGCGTTCCACACGGGTTCGAACATCTGGTTGGCGAACCGCAGGGCCAGCAGGTTCTGGACGGTCTCCTTGCCGAGGTAGTGGTCGATCCGGAACACCGCGTCAGAGGGGAAGACCTTCTCGACGATGGCGTTGAGCTCCCGAGCGCTGGCGAGGTCGTGACCGAACGGCTTCTCGATGACAACCCTGCGCCAGCTCCCGTCAGGAGCCTGGCTCAGCCCGCTGCGCTCGAGCTGCTCGCAGACCTGGGAGAAGAAGCCTGGAGGGATCGACAGGTAGAAGGCGGTGTTGCCGCTCGTGCCACGCTGGTCGTCGAGCTGGGCCACCGTCTGGGCCAGCAGGTCGAACGCGTTGGGGTCGTCGAAGACCCCTGGTACGAAACGGAACCCCTCCGACAGGTTGCGCCACACGTCCTCCCGGAAGGGTGTGCGCGCGTGCGCCTTGACCGCGTCGTACACGACCTTGCCGAAGTCCTGGTCGGCCCAGTCGCGTCGTGCGAACCCGATCAGTGAGAACCCCGGGGGCAGCAGCCCACGGTTGGCGAGGTCATAGATCGCCGGCATGAGCTTCTTGCGGGCGAGGTCCCCCGTGACCCCGAAGAGCACCAGGCCACAGGGCCCGGCGATCCGCGGGAGACGCTTGTCCCGCGGATCGCGCAGGGGGTTGGTGTCCGCGGTCACCCGGGACGGGCTCATGCAGTGCCGATCGGCCCGAGCGCGGCCGTCACCTGGGCCAGACCCGCATCGTGGTCGCTGAGGTGCAGCTGCAGCACGGGACGTCCGTGCTCGGCCAGCACCTGCGCGTCGCCGGCCGCCTGGGCGGCGAGGAACTCCCCGAAGGTGAACTCCCGCCCGGGGACCGCAAGGTCCTCTTGAGGCGCCGTGGTGACCTGGAGGTACACGCCGGTGGCCGGACCACCCTTGTGGAACTGCCCGGTCGAGTGCAGGAACCGGGGACCCCAGCCGAAGGTCGTCGGCCGCCCGGTGCGCAGCGCGATCGCCCGGCGGCACTCCGCCAGCGGTGCGTCGCTGATCCGGTCGAGGTAGGCCATCACCGAGACGTATCCGTGGTCGCTGAGCTGGGCGAGCAGGGCCGAGATCGCCGCGTCCACCGTTTCCGCGCCGCCTAGCCAGTCTCCGCCCAGGGTGCGGACCTCGACCGAGCCGTCGGTGAACGCCGGCGCGTCGCCCCCGGTCCCGCCGCCGTCGAGCAGCCCACGTGCAGCGTTCTTGGCACTCTCGACATCAGGCTGGTCGAACGGGCTGATCGACAGGATCCGCCCGGCAGCGGCCGTGGCCACCTCCCACAGCAGCAGCTGGGCACCGAGGCTGCCGGACACCTCGATCTGCGAGCGGCTGGTGTCGACCGCGCCCGGTTCGTCCTCGGTGTCGCCGACGAGCGAGGCGACCGTCACGTCGGCGGACGGGTCGCGGACCTCAGGGTCCTCGCCGTCCATGACGACGACCGGAAGGATTCCCGTGCCCCGCTTGCCGGTGCTCTCGGCGATGAGCTGCTCGGCCCAGTCGGCAAAACCGACGATGCCCGAGCCCCGGTCGACGATGGCGAGCTTGTCGCGCAGCGGACGCGTCCCAGCCATCGCCGCGCCGAGACGCAGACCTGGGTTCGCCTCGTCGTCCTCGGCGAGCAGGTCGGCGACCGACTCGGCCTCGTCGAGCAGTGCCTCGATGTCGGCTCCGGCCAGACCGGAGGGGACCAGGCCGAAGGCGGTCAGGGCGGAGTACCGGCCACCGACGTTGGGGTCGGCGTTGACGACCCGGAAGCCACCCGCACGGGAGTCCTTGTCCAGCGGGCTGCCGGGGTCGGTGACGATGACGATGCGCTGGGTGGGGTCGATCCCCGCGTCGGTGAACGCCTGGACGAAGACCCGCCGTTGCGAGTCGGTCTCGACGGTCGACCCGGACTTGCTCGAGACGACGACGGCAGTGCGGTCGAGGTCGACGATCGCGTCGCGCACCATGTCCGGCTGTGAGGAGTCGAGGACGACGAGGTCGACCCCGGCCGTGCCGCAGATGACCTCGGGAGCGAGTGAGGAGCCGCCCATGCCGCAGAGCACGATCCGGTCGACGCCTTGACCGCGCAGCTCCTCGCGCAACGCGGCGATCTCACCGACCAGCGGACGGGACGTCCGGGCGAGCCCGACCCAGGACAACCGGATCGTCGACTCGGCCTCCGCCTCGTGGCCCCACAGGGTGGGGTCCTGGGCGAAGAGCCTGCTGGCGAACCGCTCGCCGGCCAGGGTGGGCACCCAGGCCGCGACGGCATCGGCGGCCGGCCCGGAGGCAACCACCCCCAGGCTGGAGCCGCCGGTCACGCCAGGGCCTTGTCCAGCTGGTCCTGGACGCCCACGAGGAGCTCCTCCCACGCCGTCTCGAACTTGTCGACGCCCTCGGTCTCCAGCAGTGCGGTCACCTCCGCGTAGGACACCCCGATCTGCTCGAGCGCGTCGAGCACTGCCGTCGCCTCGGCGTAGGAGCCGGTGATGGTGTCGCCGCGGATCTCCCCGTGGTCGATGACCGCGTCCAGGGTCTTCTCGGGCATCGTGTTGACCGTGTTGTCGGCGACCAGCTCGGTGACATACATGGTGTCCTGGTACGCCGGGTCCTTCACGCCGGTCGACGCCCACAGCGGACGCTGCGCGTGGGCGCCGTCCTCCTCGAGGTTGGTCCAGCGCGGGGTGGCGAAGACCTCCTGGTAGGCCTGGTAGGCCAGCTGGGCGTTGGCGACACCGGCCTTCCCCTTGAGGGCGAGAGCCTCCTCGGACCCCATCGCGTCGAGCCGCTTGTCGATCTCGGAGTCGACGCGCGAGACGAAGAACGAGGCCACCGAGTGGATCGTCGACAGGTCCTTGCCGCCCTCGCGGGCCTGCTCCAGACCGGTGAGGAACGCGTTCATCACCCCGCGGTACCGGTCCAAGGAGAAGATCAGCGTGACGTTGACGCTGATGCCCTCGGCCAGTACCTGGGAGATGGCGGGCAGGCCCTCGACCGTCGCCGGGATCTTGATCATCACGTTGGGCCGGTCGACCGCGGCGAACAGCTGCTTGGCCTGCTCGACCGTCTTGGCCGTCTCGTGGGCCAGGCGCGGGTCGACCTCGATCGAGACCCGCCCGTCCTTGCCGTCGGTCGACTCGTACACCGGCATCATGATGTCGCAGGCGTTGCGGACGTCCTCGGTGGTCATCGAGAAGACGGCCTCCTCCAGGGTCCTGCCTTCCTTGGCGAGGGACTCGACCTGCTTGTCGTAGGTCTCTCCCAGCTTCAGAGCGGCCTGGAAGATCGAGGGGTTGGTCGTGATACCGACGATCCCCTTGGTGGCCATGAGCTCCTGGACGTTGCCGGTGACGATGCGCTCGCGGGACAGGTCGTCGAGCCAGACGGACACACCCGCGTCGGCGAGTGCCTTCAGTGCGGCGTTGTCAGTCATCGCTTCGTTCGTCATCACTTGTTTCCCTTCGCAGCCTTGATGGACTTCTTTGCGGCGTTCACCACGGCGGTCGGGGTGATCCCGAACTCGCGGTAGAGCGTCTTGTAGTCGGCGGACGCGCCGTAGTGGTTGATGCCGATGATCTCGCCGGCGTCGCCCACCAGGTCCCGCCAGCCTTGCGGCACAGCGGCTTCGACACTGACCCGAGCCTTGATGGCAGCGGGAAGGACCTTCTCGCGATAACCCGCGGTCTGCTCCTCGAACCACTCGCGGCACGGCATCGAGACCACCCGCGCGCCGATGCCCTGCTTCTCCAGGGACGCCCCGGCCTCGACGGCCAGAGACACCTCGGAGCCGGTGGCGATGAGGATCACGTCGGGGACCGAGGTGCTGGACTCGACCAGCACGTAGGCGCCCTTGGCGACCCCAGTCAGCTTGCCGACCTTCTTGCGGTCGAACACCGGCAGGTTCTGGCGGGTCAGCGCCAGGCCGACAGGGTTCTTGCGCTTGAGGATCGCCGACCAGGCGGCGGCGGTCTCGTTCGCGTCGCCGGGACGGACGACGTCCAGACCCGGGATCGCGCGGAGGGCGGCGAGGTGCTCGATCGGCTGGTGGGTCGGTCCGTCCTCACCCAGGCCGATCGAGTCGTGGGTCCACACGAAGGTGACCGGCAGCTGCTGGATCGCTGCCAGCCGCACCGCAGGACGCATGTAGTCGGAGAACACCAGGAACGTCCCGCCATAGGGACGGGTCAGGCCCTCGAGCGCGATCCCGTTGAGGATCATGCCCATCCCGTGCTCGCGAATGCCGAAGTGCAGGGTGCGGCCATACGGCCCGCCCTGCCACGCGCGGGTCTGCTTGCTGCGCGGGATGAACGAGGGCTCACCCTCCATCGTGGTGTTGTTCGACTCGGCGAGGTCTGCCGAACCGCCCCACAGCTCGGGCATGACGTCGGCGAGGGCGCCCAGGACCTTGCCCGACGCGGTGCGGGTCGCGACGCCCGTCGCGAGGTCGGTCGGGAAGACCGGGAGGGCGGCGTCCAGCCCGTCGGGGAGCTCGCCCGCGACGAGCCGGTCCAGCAGGGCGGCGCGCTCGGAGTTCGCCTTGCGCCACGCGGCGTACGGCTTGTCCCAGGCCTTGTGGGCGGCCTTGCCCCGCTGCACCACCTTGCGGGTGTGCGACAGCACGGCCCGGTCGACCTCGAAGGTCTTGGCGGGGTCGAAGCCGAGCAACTCCTTGGTCGCTGCGATCTCGGCGTCGCCCAAGGCGGAGCCGTGCGACTTGCCGGTGCCCTGCTTGGTCGGGGCGGGCCAGGCGATGACCGTGCGCAGCACCACGATGGTGGGCCTGCGGCTGGTCTTGCTCTTCTCCAGAGCGGTGAACAGCTGGTCGACGTTCTCGACGTAGCTGCCCGCGTCCTTGGGGTCGGAGATGTTCTTGCGCCAGTCGACCTCGACGACGTTCCAGCCGTAGGCCTCGTAGCGCTTGCCGACGTCCTCGGAGAACGAGATGTCGGTGTCGTCCTCGATGGAGATCTGGTTGGCGTCGTAGATCACCGTGAGGTTGCCGAGCTCCTGGTGCCCGGCGAGTGAGCTGGCCTCGGAGGACACACCCTCCATCAGGTCGCCGTCGGAGGCGATGACCCAGATGTGGTGGTCGAACGGGCTGGTTCCCGCCTTGGCGTCCGGGTCGAACATGCCGCGCTGACGGCGCTGGGCGAACGCCATACCGACAGCGGAGGCCAGCCCGGATCCCAGTGGGCCCGTGGTGATCTCGACACCCTTGGTGTGGTGGACCTCGGGGTGGCCGGGGGTCAGTGAGCCCCAGGTGCGCAGCGCCTTGAGATCGTCGAGCTCCAGGCCGTAGCCACTGAGGTAGAGCTGGATGTACAGCGTCAGGCTGGAGTGCCCGCAGGACAGCACGAACCGGTCGCGCCCGAGCCAGTGCGGGTCGGACGGGTCGTGCTTCATCACCTGCTGGAAGAGCAGGTAGGCGGCGGGCGCGAGGCTCATCGCCGTCCCCGGGTGGCCGTTGCCGACCTTCTGCACGGCGTCCGCGGCGAGGATGCGGACGGTGTCGACCGCCTTCACGTCAAGGTCGGCCCAACCGGCCTTGCGGGCGACCGGCGGGCGGAGCGAGCTGCTCCGCGTGGTCGTGGACGCCTTTGTCGAACGTGTCTTCGTGGTCACGAACATGCTCTCTTTCACCGGCGGACAACAGTTGATTCTGAGCCTAGTGCTGCGCGTCACACCCGTCGCCCCAGGGGCACGGCGGACTTTGACCCAGACCGGCGGGGAGGGGCGCAACGGCACGATCGATCACGGCTAGACTGGCCGCGCATCGCGCCGGTGCACCTGTTCTCGCATCGGCGTCCGCGGTGCGCCGACCGAGATCGCCGAGATCGTGAAGGATGCCGTGACTGCACTGGAGTCGCCCGGCCAGGTGACCACGCGTCCCCGTCCCGCACTCCGTCGGACGCTGACCGCCTACGTCGCCCTCACCAAGCCCCGGATCATCGAGCTCCTGCTCGTCACCACGATCCCGGTGATGTTCCTGGCCCAGCGCGGCGTTCCGTCGTTGTGGCTGGTCGTGACGACGGTCGTCGGCGGCACGCTCAGCGCCGGTGCCGCCAACACGCTCAACTGCTACCTCGACCGCGACATCGACGCGGTGATGCACCGCACCAGTGCGCGGCCGCTGGTCACCGGGGAGGCCAGCCCGCGCGGCGCCCTCGTCTTCGGGCTCACCCTCGCGGTGCTGTCCACGCTCTGGCTCGGCACCCTCGTCAACTGGCTCTCTGCCGTGCTGGCGCTCGGTGCGCTGCTGTTCTACGTCGTCGTGTACACCATGGTGCTCAAGCGGCGGACATCACAGAACATCGTCTGGGGCGGGGCGGCCGGCTGCATGCCGGTGCTGATCGGCTGGTCCGCGGTCACGGGCAGCGTCGGCTGGGAGGCGGTCATCCTCTTCCTCGTCGTCTTCTTCTGGACGCCGCCGCACTACTGGCCGCTGTCGATGAAGTTCAGGGACGACTACGCCAACGCGGGTGTCCCGATGCTTCCGGTCGTCGAGCAGTTCACCGTCGTCGCACGGCAGATTGTCGCCTACTCCTGGGTGATGGTGCTGGCCTCGCTGGCCCTCATCCCGGTGGCCCCGATGGGGTGGGTCTACGTCGCTGGCGCGCTGGTCGCCGGCGCCCTCTTCGTCGGCGAGGCGCACCGCCTCCACCGGGCTGCGGCGCGCGGCGAGGGTCCGGCCGTGCTCAAGCCGATGCGGCTGTTCCACTTCTCGATCACCTACATCACGATCCTGTTCCTCGCCGTGGCGGTGGACCCGTTGGTGTACCTCCCGGTGCGCTAGTAGTCCGTCCCGATCTCCGCACTTCGCGCATCCCGATGCCGCTTCGCTCACGGGGCTCGTAGGCGAGGTGGCACGCAGGTGCGCGAAGTCAGCCGATCTGGACACCGCCCCGCGGCTCGGGCAGCTCGCGCATTCCACGGAACGGGCTGCGTAGGCCGCTGAGGCAGGCCGCGGCATGCACCGCGGCCATCACGGCGATGGTGGCACGGACACCGAGGTGCGCGCCCATCCAGCCGGACAGGAGCGCGGCCAGCGGCATGGTGCCGTAGTTGATCACCGAGCTGGAGGTCACGACGCGGCCCATGAGCGCACGCGGGACATAGCGCATCCGCCAGGCGCCGCGGACGACGTTGCCGGCGACGACGGCGACACCGACGAGGAACAGGCCGGCGACGGCGAGGGCCGCACCCCACCCGTCCGGCGCGAGCGGGATCAGCAGCGCCGGAGGCCCGCCCGAGACGAGCAGCAGGGTGGAGGCCCGAGCTGAGCCGAGCCGCGCGGAGAGTCGGGTCGCGATCGCGGCGCCCACCAGGCCGCCGCTGCTGCCGGCGGCCAGGACCAGCCCGACCGACCCGGCGTCCAGCCCGAGGTCGCGCACGAGGAAGAGCACGAGCAGGGTGGCATACCCCGTCAGGCCCAGGTTGGACAGACTGCCGACCACGACGAAGTACCGCAGGTAGCGGTCGCTGCGGACGAACGACACGCCCGCGCGAATCTGCTCGCCCAGCCCGGTCCGCTTCGTCGGTTCGGAGGGCTCGAAGGGAGTCGAGGCATACGCCGGCTTGATCCGCCACAGGCAGATGGCGGACACGAGGAAGCTGATCGCGTCGACCGCGAGCCCGAGCGCCGCCGAGAGCCATTGAGCAACAAGGCCACCCACGCCAGGTCCGACGATCTGCATCGCGGACTCAGTGCCGACCAGCCGTCCGTTGGCGGGCTCGAGCTGACTGGTCGGCACGACCTGGGGGAGGAAGGCGGCGTAGGCCGTCCGGAAGAACACCGTCGCGGCGCCGCCGACCAGAGCAACGGCCATGAGGTGGGGCAGCGTGAGCCGGCCGAGCAGCCAGAACACGGGCACGCTTGCGAACGCGACGGCGCTGACCAGGTCGGCGGCGATCATGATCCGGCGCGCATCGAGCCGGTCGACCCAGGCTCCGGCCGGCAGACCGATCAGCAGCCAGGGCAACCACGCGGCGGCGGTGAGCAGCCCCATCGACCCGGGCCCGGCGTCGAAGGCCAGGACCGCGAGCAACGGGAGAAGGACCGAAGTGGTGGCGTTGCCCATGACGCTGATGCCCTCGCCGAACCACAGGAGGTTGAAGCCGGGGTTCTGGCGCAGGGGACGCAGGGCGGTGGGGATCGAGGTGCCGCCGCGGAAGCGTCGCGGCGTGCTCACGGCTGCGCGGGGAAGGCTCGGGCGAACACGAAGACGGGCTCGCGGTCCTGACCGTCGTCGGGGACCTCGCGCCGGCTCCAGCGCATCACCAGCTCGATCATCTCCTCGCTGAGCTGAACAAGCTCCTCGGGAGTCATCCGCATCCAGTTCTGGGTGACGAACGAGCTCTCGCCCCAGCCAGATTCGTCGGCGGACTCGAAGTTGTCCAGCCACTCCTGCGACCGTTCGAACTGACGCGCCAGGGCGAGGCGTTCGGCGGCCAGCGCGGCACCGACCGCCACCGGGTCGTCGGCGAAGTCGGCGCGGCTCCAGCGGGTCCCGGCGCTGGCCAGCCGCCACCACCGTTCGCGACGGTCCTTGGCCAGCTCGGGCGCCTCCTCGACCAGACCGGCCTCGGACAGCACCTTCATGTGGTGGCTGACGCTGCCGACCGCCTGACCGGTGCGGGTGGCCAGCGTGGAAGGGGTGGACGGACCGTCCACCTTCAGCGCGTCCATGATCCGCGAGCGGAAGGGGTTGGCCAGGGCAGAGAGCGCCTTGGCCTCGCGCAGGACCTTGATCTCGGGGGAGCTCATCGCCCTACGGTAGGCCTACAAGAGTCATTGCACAAGAGTAGTTGTGCAACTGATCTTGTAGATGATCGGAGCTCAAGCGGGCGCGGGCTCGTTCCGCCGGACGGTTCGCTCCGAGTCAGCAGCAGCCGAGCCGGCGGCGTCGCGCAGAACCCAGGTCGCCACCGCGACGAGGGTGGCGGCACCGAGAAGGTGCAGCGCGACGACTGCGACCGGCAGCCCGGTGAAGTACTGCACATAGCCGACCACGCCCTGAGCCAGCTCGACTCCCAGGAGCGCGAGGGCCGGGCGGTGCCGGCCGACGGTGCGGGAGGTCAGGACCAGCGCGATCGTGAGCCCGACCAGCACGTAGACCGAGCCCGCGTGGATCTTGCTCATGAGTTCCGGTGACAGCCCGTTGCGGGGTGCGTCCACGTCTCCCGCGTGCGGGCCGCTGCCGGTGACCACCGTGCCGAGATAGACCACGAACCAGGTCGTCAGGTAACAGGCGGTCGCCAACCGCCGAACGAGGACGGGCGGGACCGTGAGGCCGGCTGGAGGGTCGACACGTAGCACCAGCGCGGCCGACGCCGACACCAGCGCCATCGACAGCAGGAGGTGCAGCGACACGACCCACGGGTTGAGGTTGGTCAGGACGGTGATCCCGCCGATCACGCCCTGGAACGGGACGCCGACCGCGATGAGGACGGCGTGGCGGCGAAGCGTTCGGCTGGTGCCCGCCCAGCGCCAGACGACCACGACGGCGGCGACCACCACCGCGATCAGGACGTAGGTCAGCATCCGGTTGCCGAACTCGATCACCCCGTGGATACCGAGCTCGCGGTGAGGGACAAAGGAGTCGTCGGTGCACCGCGGCCAGGTCGGGCACCCGAGCCCCGAGCCGGTCAGGCGAACCAGCCCGCCGGTGAGAATGATGAGCGCGTTCGCCACCAGCGTCGCCCAGGCGAGTCGCCGCACGACCGTGGTCGAGAAGGAGGTCGGCACGATCGAAATGCTCACAGCCCCAGCGTACGTCGTCGTGCCGCCGTCTGGTCCGCTCGCCCCACGTCCCGGACACGAACCGGACGGCGACGTAAGGGGCGGGGGAGTCGGGTCAGAGCGTGCCGACCCGGACCTGGATGTGGCCGCCGCGCAGGCTCCAGGCCCGCACGTTTGCACCGTCCCGCTCCAGCGCCGTCCACGGTCGCGCCGTGATGTCCGATCCGCCGAGCCAGCAGGCCAGTGCAGCCGCCGGAGTGAGCAGCCGCGCCAGGCCGACCGGTGCCTGCATGTCGACGACCGCGGCGCGGCCACCCGGACGGACCAGCGACATCGCGCGCTGCCAGGCCTGCTCCCAGTCGGCCATCAACGACAGCGAGTAGGTGAACAGGACGGCATCGAAGGGCCGGTCGGTACCGGCCGCCCTGGCCACCGAGTCCGGGTCGAGCCGTTGGGCGTCGGCCTGAACGAACACCGCGCGGCCCACCGGTCGGTCCGGGGCGCGACGCCGCGCCACGGCGAGCATCTCAGGGCTGCTGTCGACGCCGACGACCTGGCCACCTGTGCCGACGGCGTCCAGCAGCAGGGGGAGGTTGAGCCCCGTCCCGCAGCCCACGTCCAACACCCGCGCCCCGCTCGGGAGGTGGAGGGCGGGAATCGCGCGCCGGCGACCGACCCGGTAGAACGGCTCGGCCGAGACCACGTCGTACCACGGTGCGGAGCTCGCGTAGCGGGGCATGTGATCCTTGGGGTCCGGGTGCAGTCAGGTCGGCGCCACCGCGTGTGAAGCGACGAAGGAACGGCAAACCGTGTCAGGTTCCACAGTGCCATCCCCACCCAGCCAGACCGAGCCGAGCCCGCGTGCGCGTGCGCGTGCGATGACACCCGACCGCGACCCCTACGACCTGCTCGTGGTCGGCGGCGGGACCGCCGGCATCGTCGGCGCGAAGACCGCGGCCCGCCTGGGGGCACGGGTTCTCCTGGTGGAACGCGACCGCACCGGCGGGGACTGCCTGTGGACCGGCTGCGTCCCGTCCAAGGCGCTATTGTCGGCCGCGCACGTCGTCGCCACTGCCCGTGGCGCACAGCGCTATGGGGTCACCGTCGGTGCGGTGGAGGTCGACTTCCCCCGCGTCATGGATCACGTGCGGGCCGCGATCGCCCACATCGCGCCGGTGGACTCCGTCGAGGCCCTCGAGGCGGCCTCGGTCGCGGTGCGGACCGGTTCCGCGCGCTTCACCGGCCCGGACACGGTGGAGGTCGACGGCGCGACCCTTCGCTTCCGGCAGGCCCTGGTCGCCACGGGGGCCGCACCGGCCGTCCCGCCGATCCCGGGCCTGAGCGACGTCGGGTACCTCACCAGCGACACCGTCTGGGACCTGACCGAGCTGCCGACCGAGCTGGTGGTCCTGGGCGGCGGGAGCATCGGCTGCGAGCTGGGCCAGGCGTTCGCCCGTCTGGGCAGCCGGGTCACGCTGGTCGAGGGCGAGTCCCGGATCCTGCCGCGGGAGGACCCGCGGGCAGCGGCCGGGGTCCACCGGGCGCTGGACCACGACGGGGTCGACCTCCGCACCGGCTCGGGGGTGGCGAGCGCGGAGTCCACCGGCCAGCGGTCGGGTGTCGTCGTGCTTCAGGACGGGACACGGGTGAGCTTCTCGACCCTGCTGGTGGCGGTCGGCCGCAGGCCTCGCACCACCGACATCGGGTTGGCCGCCGCCGGCGTCGAGCTCAACGACCGGGGTTTCGTGGTGGTCGATGACCACCTGCGGACGACGAACCCTCGCATCTGGGCGGCCGGCGACCTCACTGGTCACCCGCAGTTCACCCACCTCGCCGGGGTCCACGCAAGTCTGGCTGTGACGAATGCAGTTCTGGGACTGCGCCGTTCGATCGACCCGGTGGTGCCTCGCGTGACCTTCACCGACCCCGAGGTCGCGGCGGTCGGGATCGGGACCGACCCGACGCCGCGCGGGATGCAGGTCGTGCAGTGGCTGCACTCGCACGTCGACCGCGCCGTCGCCGAGGGGTCGACCGACGGCTTCACCCGGATCGTGGTCGACCGACGCGGACGGGTGCGGGGCGCCACGGTGATGGGTCCCCGAGCGGGGGAGACCCTCGGTGAGCTGACCCTGGCAGTGGCCCGAGGACTGACCACCCGGGACCTGGCCGGCGTGACGCACGCCTACCCGACCTACAACGACGGGCCGTGGAACGCCGCGATCGCCGACGTCCAGGCCCAGCTGGAGCGGCCGGCCACGCGGGGCGTGCTGCGTACGTTGGCGCGGGCCCGGTCCTGGTGGGTCGGGCGGCGACACTGACGGTTCGGCTGGGCTGGCGGGGGCCGACAGGAGGTGTCACCGGACCAGCAGGCGCCTCAGGACAGGTCGCGATAGCCCGCCACGATGCGCTGGACGGCGCTCAGGCCGACGACCACGGCCCAGACCGTCGCGACGACCCCGGCCTGCGCGGGGACCACCAGCCAGAGCGAGTGGACCACGATGGTCTCGGTCCCCTCGGCCAGCCCGCCGATGAAGCTCAGGGACCGGCCGTCGTCGCGTCGTCGCCCGGTCCGCTCGGCGATCGAGGAGAAGGCCAGGAACGCAGTGCCGTTGGCGTAGTAGGCCAACAGGACGGCCAGGAACGGTAGCCACGCGGTGTCGTACTGACCAGCGACGCCGACGGCGACGCCGACGACGGTGCAGCCGTAGACCACGAAGTCGGCCGTGATGTCCAGGAAGCCGCCGGCCTCGGACGCGCTCGACGCCGGCTCGGTGGCCTGCGGGGAAAGCCGCGCCGCGCTCTTCCTCCGTCTCGCGAGCGGGCCGTCGAGCCCGTCCATCGCGCGGGAGAACCACCAGAGCCCGAGGGACCACCACCACAGCTGCCCGGCCGCTGCGCCGGCGCTGGCCAGACCGGTGACCAGACCGAGGAGGGTGAGCCGGTCCGGGGTGACGCCGGGTCGGTCGAGCGACTGGGCCAGACGGTCCAGCGGCTGCTCCAGGAGGCGGCGGACGGGTGCGTCAAACACGCGTGGGGTCCGCAGCGTCCCCGGCGGCTCGGCGGGGGTCGAGGCGCCGGGCCCACCACGACCCGACGGCGACGAGCACCACCAGCGCGGACACGGCGGCGGCCAGGCCCCAGGGGTTGGTGCCGTAGGCTCCCAACGCGGCGTACGCGAGGCTTCCGGGCACCATGCCGACCGCGCTTCCGAGCAGGTAGTGGCGGAACCTGACTCCCGAAAGCCCGGAAGCGTAGTTGATCGCGATGAACGGCACGAGCGGCACGAGACGGACCACGAGAACGGCTGCCAGCCCGTGGTCGCCCAGCACGGTGTCGACCCGCGCGAGCCGACCCCGGATCAGTCGGTCGACGGCGTCCCGTCCGAGCACCCGGCCGGTGCCGAAGGAGATGACGGCGCCGATCAACGCGGCGGTCAGCGCCAGGCCCGCCCCGGCCCACAGTCCGAAGAAGGCGCCACCCGCCGCTGTGAGGACCGCCTTGGGGCACGGGATGAGCGCCAGCGCTGAATACACCGCCACGAACAGGATCGGTCCCCACACGCCGGCTGCGTCGACCCGCTCCCGCAGAGCCCCGATGTCGGGGGCGCCCAGCACCAGCGCCAGACCGATGGCTCCCAGCAGGATCAGGGCGAGCACGCCGGCCTTGGCGAGGGCAGCTCTGTTCATCGGAGTCCTGACTCGTGGTCGTTCGAAGCGCGGTAGAAGCGCGGTCGAGGTGCGGTCGAAGTGTGGTGGGAGTGCGGTGGGGCGCCATTCGTGGTCACCTCGCAGTGTCGCTGATCTGGTTTGTCCCCGCTCCGGAGGTCTGATGTACGCACGGCTCGCCCGACCGTTCCTGTACGCCGCGGTGCTCGGCGTGGCGGCCGCCGCCTGCGCCGCGCCGGCGCGTCCGGCCGATCCGAAGCCTGCGCCGCGCGCCTGGTCCCAGACCGTGGCTGCGGCTCAGGGCCAGACCGTCGACCTCTGGATGTACGGCGGTGACCAGCAGGGCAACGCCTATGTCGACGACGTGCTCACGCCCGCGGCCGCCGCTCTCGGCGTGACGCTGCGGAGGGTCCCGATCGCCGACACCAAGGATGCGATGACCCGGGTGCTGGCCGAACGCCAGGCCGGCACGAAGGACGGAGCGGTCGACCTGGTGTGGGTCAACGGGGACAACTTCGCGACCGGCAAGCAGGCCGGGGCCTGGCTCTGCGGCTGGTCCTCCGAGCTGCCCAACATGAAGCTCGTCGCGCCCGACGACGTCCTCGTCGGCCAGGACTTCGGCACCGAGGTCGGCGGATGCGAATCGCCCTGGCACAAGGCGCAGTTCACCATCGTGTATGACTCGGCACGTGTCAGCGACCCACCGAGCTCGATCGCCGGGCTCCTTCAGTGGGCCAAGGACCACCCCGGCCGCTTCACCTATCCGGCTCCGCCCGACTTCACCGGGTCGGTGTTCGTGCGAGAGGTGCTGTACAGCACGTCCGGTGGTTTCGCGCAGATCCCCGCGCAGTTCGACCAGGCCGCCTACGACAAGCTGGCCCCTGCGCTGTGGACCGCGCTGACCGACGTGGCGCCTTCGCTGTGGCGGCAGGGTCGCACCTACCCCCGCGACTCGGTCGCGCTCGACCGGCTCTTCGCCGACGGGGAGGTGGACGTGACGATGACCTATGGGCCGGCGACGCTGACCGCGCTGGTCGCCGACGGCACCTTCCCCAGGACCACCCGCGTCCTGCCCCTGGACGAGGGGACGATCGGCAACGCGAGCTTCCTGGCGATCCCCTCCTCGTCGAACGACGCCGCGGGCGCGATGGTCGTGGCCAACCTCGCGCTGTCCCCCGAGCAGCAGGCGGCCAAGGCGGACCCGAAGGTCTGGGGACAGTTCACGGTCCTGGACACCGGTCTGCTGGACGCCGGTGGCCGGGCTCTGTTCGACGAGGTTCCCGCCTCGGACGTCGTGCCGCCGTATGAGGTCCTGTCTCGCAACGCCAACCCCGAGCTGGCCTCGAGCTGGGTGCCCCGGGTGGACGACGGGTGGCGCAGGTCCGTGCTGGGCGCCGGGTCATGAGCGAGCTGCCCGTCGCGCGCGCCCGCCCCGGCCCTCGCCCCCACGTGCGCACGGCCGTCGGTTCAGCCAGCGGCGCGCGGCTCGTCGCGCCCGCGGTGATCCTGATCGTGGCGGTCACCGGCACGGCCCTGGGCGCTGTCCTCGCCACGAGCCTGGGCCTGCTCCCCCTCATCGGCCAGCCGCGGCTGAGCGTCGAGGGGTTCTCCGGGCCGTCCGGTGACCTGCTCGCCGGAGCCCAGGAGTCGCTGCTCACCGCCGCCGGTGCGACGCTGCTGGCCGGGTTGCTGGGCTACGCGATCGTCTCGTTCGTCGTCCGTGGTGGTCGCGGCGTGCGCCTGGTGGCCGGGCTCAGCGTCCTCGTCCTGACTGTGCCGCACCTCGTCGGTGCGGCCGCGACCGGTCTCCTGCTCTCCGATGTCGGTCTGGCCCAACGTTGGTCGGGGTTCCCTGCAGCATCCTGGCCCGAGCTGGTCGGCGGCCGTTGGCCCTGGGCGACGGTGTTCGAGCTGGCGTGGAAGGAGTCCGCGTTCGTCGCCCTGGTCGTCGTCGCCGCCGTCGGACGCCAGTACGCAGACCTGCGCGAGGTCGCGGCGGTCCTCGGCGCCGGTCCCGGTGCCCAACGCAGGCGGGTACTGCTCCCGCTGGCCGCGCCCGCCCTCGCCTCGGCTTCGCTGATCGTGTTCGTCTACTCCCTCGGCACCTATGAGGTCGCCCGCCTGCTCGGACGCGCGTACCCCGAACCCCTGCCGGTGATGGCCTATCGCCTGTTCACCGACATCGACGTCACCGCCCGACCCGAGGCCGCGGCGGCCGCAGTGGTCGCGACCGGGTTGGCGCTGGGCGGGACCGTCCTGGTGGTCGCGGTCATCGCCCGACTGGGCGCCAACCGGTGAGCGGCGTCGTGCACCCGAGCCGGGGGCCCGCCCTGCGTCGCCTCGACCTGCTGCCGGTCGTCCTGGTGTTCTGGCTGGCCGTCCCGCTGACGCCCGTCCTGCTCTGGGCACTCGCGTCGCGGTGGTCCGGGCCGGCCATCCTCCCGCAGGAGCTCGGCCTGCGCGGGTGGCGGGAGGCCCTGGACGCGGGGGTGGTGGAGGCGTTGGCCCGCTCAGCCCTGCTCGGGGTCGCGGTCGCGCTCGTCGCCACCCCGCTGGGTGCGATGGCGGGCCGGGCGCTGGGCTGGCGGTTGCTGCGACGGCCTGCGCTGCCGTCGGTCGTGCTGCTCGGGCCGGTGGTGCTGGCACCGTTCGCGGTGGCGATGGGTCTGGACGTGGTCCTCCTCCGACTCGGCATACCCGGTGAGCTCGGGGTGGTCCTGGTCCTGAGCGTGCTGGCGCTGCCGTACACGACGATCACGCTGCGAACCACCTATCTCGGGCTCGATCCGGCGCTGGAGGAGCAGGCGCGGGTCCTGGGCGCGAGCCCGCGTCAGGCCCGGCGCCGCGTCACGCTGCCCGCCGCCGCCGCCGGGCTGGTCACGGCCACCGGGCTGGCCTTCCTCGTGGGGTGGAGCGACTACGCCGTCACCCTGCTCATCGGTGGCGGGCGGATCCTCACCGCGCCGATGCTGATCGGCTCCGCCGCCGCCGGCTCGGGCAACGACGCCCTCACCGCCGCGCTGGCCGTGTCGGCCAGCCTGCCACCCGTGGTGGCGCTGGCGGTGTTCGCCTGGGTCTCCCGCCTCCGGTCGGGCCGGCCGTCGTGACCGCGGCCCTGCGCCTGCGCGCGGTCAGCCACCGGTACCCGGGCACGGCACGGGCGACCCTGTCCGAGGTCGACCTCGAGGTGCAGGACGGGCAGATGGTCGCCGTGCTGGGGCCCTCGGGGTCCGGCAAGAGCACGCTCCTGCGGGTGGCCGCGGGGCTGGAGACGCCGGAGTCCGGCGACGTCCTGCTCGACGGCACCAGCGTGCTCGGGGTGCCCCCGGAGCGGCGCGACCTCACGGTGATGTTCCAGAAGCCCCACCTGTTCACCCATCTCACCGTGCTGGACAACGTCGCCTTCGCCGACCGGCTCGCCGGCCGGAGCCGGTCGGAGAGCCGGGCCGCCGCCCAGCGGTACCTCGACCTGGTCCACCTCGGCGAGCTGGGCCCGCGCCGGACCCGCCAGCTGTCCGGTGGGCAGGAGCAGCGGGTGGCCCTGGCCCGGGCGCTGGCCGCAAGCCGCAAGGTGATGCTGCTCGACGAACCGTTCAGCGCCCTGGACACCGGCCTGCGGACCGCCATGCACCAGCTGCTGGGCGAGGTCCGGGCGGCGTTGGACCCGACGATCGTGATGGTGACCCACGACCTGGACGAGGCCGGTCTGGCCGAGCGGGTCGCCGTGCTGGTCGAAGGGCGGATCGAGCAGTTCGACACCGTCCAGACGTTGTACTCCGCACCCGCGTCGCTGGCCGTCGCTCGGCTCGTGGGCGGGTTCAACGAGATACCGGGCACCGTCGCAGGCGGCCGTCACCACTCGCAGATGGGAGCGGTCGTGCTCCCTCGCGCGGTCGGGGCTGCCGGCGCAGCGACCCTGTTGGTCCGCAAGGAACGGCTGACCCTGGTCGACCCCGCCTCGGGCCCGACCGGACAGGTGGTGGCCGTTCGGCAGGCCGGGCCGCACCAGGACGTGGTCGTCGAGCTCGACCGGTCGTCCAGCGGAGCTCGGGTCCGGGTCGACGTGCAGGCGCGGCTCGGCACCACCCTCGCTCCCGGTGACCGGGTCGGGGTGCAGGTCCCCGGCCCCGACGGTGTCTGGGCCGTCACCGCGGACGACCCGGACGAGCGTCGTGCAGGCCCGCACCCTGCGCGTGCCGCGACGTCCACCGACCCAGCCCGGTCCGGCCCCGACCCGGTCAGTGACCCGGTCAGTGACCCGGTCAGTGACCCGGCCAGTGACCCGGCCAGCGACTCGGCGCGTGACCTCGACCTCGACCTACCCGGCTCCACCCACCCGAAGGCTGTGCCATGACGATGACGTCCCCCTGGAAGAGGGTGGAGCTGGCCACCCGGCCCGTGCACCCCGAGACCGCCCGCGCCCTGGCCGAGCGGTGGGCGGCGCTGCCCCCCGGTGTCCGGACCGGGCACCAGCTCCTCGGGCGGCACGCCGTCGGGTGCGAGGGCACCCACGGCGTCTTCCCGAAGTGCGACCTGACCTGCTCCCCGTGCTACCACTCCAAGGACGCCAACAAGGTTCGCGTCGACGGGGCCCACACCCTCGCCCAGGTGGAGGCCCAGATGCAGCTGATGGAGCAGACGCGTGGCCCCCGGGCGCACGCGCAGCTGATCGGTGGCGAGGTGACCCTGCTCGCGCCCGCGGACCACGCCGCGACGCTGGCCGTGATGCGCGCGCACGGCCGCGAGCCGATGTCGATGACCCATGGCGACTTCGACGGCGACTACCTCCGCGCGCTCGCGCTCGACGAGGACGGGCGCCCGCGGTTCCGGCGCCTGTCGTTCGCCGCCCACTTCGACTCGCTGATGCGAGGTCGGGCCGGTATCCCTCGACCTCGCAGCGAGGTGGAGCTGAACCCGTTCCGAGCCCGCTTCGTCCAGATGTTCCGCGACCTGCACGACCAGTACGGCGTCGGCTCCTATCTGGCCCACACCATGACCGTCACCCCCGCCAACCTGGACCAGGTGTCCGACATCGTCGGCGACGTCAGCGCGATGGGGTTCTCGATGATGTCCTTCCAGCCCGGTGCCCACGTGGGGGACGAGCGGCGCTGGACCGGCGGCGACTACCGGACGGTCGGTATCGACGACGTGTGGGACAAGCTCGAGGCGGGTCTGGGGCAGCGGGTCGCCTGGCAGGCCCTGCACGTCGGTGACCCCCGCTGCAACCGAACGGCGTTCGGCCTCCGCGTGGACGGCCGCTGGCTGCCGATGTTCGACCCCGACAGTGCGGCTGACCTGGTGGCCCGGGACCACGCCCTGGACCACTTCGGGGGCATGAACTTCGGCGGGACCGCGCCGGTGCTGCTCGCCGCCAAGGTGGTGCGAGTGCTCGGCGCGCACCCGGGTGACCTGCGGGTCGGGGTGGCGTGGGCGCTGCGCCTGGCCGGGCGGGCCGGGGGACTGCGGCGGCTGGTGTCGGCGTGGCGCCGCGGCCGCGTCGCGCCGATGACCTATGTGGTCCACAACTTCATGGATGCGGCCGACGTCGCTCCGGCGTGGCGGCTGATGCAGGACGGCGAGGTGGCGACCGACCCACAGCTCCTGCAGACCCAGGAGCGGCTGGCGGCGTGCAGCTATGCGATGGCGCACCCCGAGACCGGCGAGCTCGTGCCGGCGTGCGTCCAGCACTCGGTCCTGGACCCCGGGGAGAACGAGCAGCTCCGGCGGCTGCTGCCGCTGACGGTGTTGACCCGGGACGCGGGGTCGCGCCGTGAACGAGCCGGCCACGTCCCGGCACCCTGAGCGGTCGAGCCCCGGGCGCTGGTCGCTGCGAAGGCCGTCGCACCGAGGGTTAGTGTGGCCTGCGTGTCAGATCCCCGGACGAACCCGCGACCACCGCGCCTGCTGATCTTCGACGTCAACGGCACCCTCTCGGACATGGCGCCGATGGCGACGAGGTTCACCGACGTCGGCGCGTCAGCCGAGCTGGCGACCAGCTGGTTCGCGGAGCTGTTGCGTGACGGGTTCGCCCTGACGGTGGTCCGGTCCAGCGAGAAGTTCGCCGACCTCGCCGCCGAGTCCCTGCGGGTCAGCCTCCAGGGCGTAGGCCTGAACCGGCCCCCGGAGGAGGCGGTCGCCCACATCCTGGAGGGGTTCTCGACGTTGACCGTGCACGGTGACGTCCCCGAGGGCATGGCGGCGCTGAGCGAGCTGGGCATCCGGCTGGTCACGCTCAGCAACGGCGCGACGTCCGTGGCCGAGGCACTCCTGGACCGCGCCGGGGTCAGCGAGCACCTCGAGCGCCTGCTGTCGGTGGAGGACGCAGGCGGGTGGAAGCCGGACGCGCGGGCCTATGCCTATGCGCTGCAGGAGTGCGAGGTCGCCCCCGCGGACGCGATGCTGGTCGCGATCCATCCCTGGGACGTCGACGGGGCGTCCCGTGCCGGACTCGCCACGGCCTGGCTGGATCGCACCGGCGGCCGCTACCCGACCTACTTCCGACCCGCGGACGTCCGGGCGAGCTCGCTGGTCGACCTGGCGGCCCAGCTGCGCTGACCGAGCCGCGGCGCTACCGCCGTCTCGTTGCTGCCTGCCTGACTGCCGCCGTCCCTCTCGCACCCACCGCCGCCCTCGCCGCCGCCCTCTCGCACCCACCGCCGGGCCCGCTCTGGCCGCCCCGCTCGCACCCGCTGCCGCCCTCGCCGCCGCAGGTGGGCGTCAGGGTGGGACCAGGGGCGGGTCCGGGTCGGCCCCGATACGGCGACGGGCTGGACCGTGGCTGGATGAGGGGATGTCGCAGTCCACCAGCGCACTCGCGCGGATCCCGAGCGTCCTCACCAGTCACGGCTGGCGGGTGGCGGTGGCCTGGATGCTCGGGTTCGGGGCTCTGCACACGGCCTGGGCGATGGGCTCGGGGTTGCTGCTGCCGGGGAGCGTGGACGTGCGGGACGTCCCTGCGCTGCTGGCGATCGACCTGATCGCGATCCCGCTCTGCCTGGGCGGGGCCGCAGTCGGGTGGCTGCTGCGTCCGGGTCAGCGACGCAGCCGGTTGCGGCGGCGCTGGTGGCTGCGGGTCCCGGCCGGTCTAGGGGTAGGGCTGATGGTCGGCCACTTCGTGTCCAGCGTGGTGATCCTCACGGCGGTCCCGTGGGCCGGTGGTTCGGTTGACCCCCTCACCCGCGAGGTGTTCTGGCGGCAGGAGCCCCTCTGGCTGGTCGGCGTGGTCGCGATGGCCCTCACCTTGCGCGGGCACACCTTGGCCGCTCGCCCCCGGGCCGTCCGAGAACAGCTCGGCTCGTCGCCCGCGCCCGTCGTAGCGCTTGCTGCCGTGGCCACCCCGGTTGCCCTGGCTCAACGGCCGGTCAGCGGAGCGTTCGGTCCGGTGGCAGCAGGTCGCGGTGCTCTGGTGGCAACGGGTCGCGGTGCTCCGGTGGCTGCGGGTCGCGGTGCCAGGACTGGGTCCGATACGCCGTGACCCATCCCATCGAGACGTACAGCCCGTCCGCCCCCGTGGGCGAGTCGGCGTCGACCTCGAGCGAGACCCGGTTGCGCCCGCGGTCCGCCGCGTCCGCGATGACGGTGTTCAGCAGGGCCTTGGCCACGCCGCGGCCCCGGGCGCGTCGATGCACGCCGATGTAGTCGACGTAGCTGCCGAGAACGCCGTCGGCGTCGGGAGGAAGCACCGTGCAGACGATCGCCCCTGCGGGCAGCGGCCCGTCGCCGGCGTCGATGGTTGCCAGCCACCAGTGGTCCCAGCGGTGACCGGGGTCCTCGCGCAGGCGGGCCACGAACTCGGGGAAGCTCTCGCGATAGGAGCTGAAGTGGTCCTCGAAGGACTCCTCGAGGACCCGATGCACGTCCTGCAGGTCCTGGGCGACCGGGAGCCCGTCGTCGTGCCGCTGGACCCGTCGCAGGCTGACACCCTGGCGCAGCGTCGGCACCGCGTCCGTGTCGGGGGCCGACGCGGGACGCGTCATCTGCAGCCAGGTGCGGACGTGGGTGTACCCCGCGCCGGCGAGCCAGGCCTGCTGCCGCGGGTCGTCGACGTAGGCGCCCGTGTCCAGCAACGTCCGGGCCAGCCCGCGCTCCCGGCTGATGTCCACGGCATGGCGTTCGCTCGCGGCCAGGAGGGCGTTGGCTGTCCGGGTCGCCTCCCGCGGCGGGGCGTCCGGGTCGACGGTGACCTCGACCAAGGTGCGTCCGGCCGCGCGGTCGTGCACCGAGAGCCAGGCGACCAGGTGCCCGTCGGCCCTGCGCACGAGCACCTGGCGCCGGGTCCACGAGCCGGTGCCGACGAGCTGTCCGGTGACCGTGTCGGCGTCGACGCCGGCGGCTCCCTTCGCCGCGAGCTGGTGGCGCTCGAGCAGCGCCACCACGTCACCCACGTCCTTGGTCGTCGGCGCGTGGGTGGTGTACCCGGCCGGCAGACCGAGGACCTCCACGCCGCGCTCGGTCACCGGGTCAGTCCGACCAGCGGAAGGTCCGGGCTGCCAGCAGGCTCGCGCCCACGCCCCAGAGGGCCAGTACGACCCACGCGCCGGGGCTGGCGGCGCCCTCGACCAGGGCTGCGCGCAGCCCGTCACCCAGCGCCGCCGACGGCAGTACGGACACCACGACCGACAGGCCCGCCCCGAGCTCGGAGGCCGGCATGACCAGCCCGCCCACCCCGAGCAGCGCCACCCAGACGAGGTTGGCGAGGGCGAGTACACCCTCGGCCCGCACCGTGCCGGCCAGCAGCAGGGCGAGCGCGACGAAGGTCCACGTGCCCAGCACCAGCGTCAGGAGCGCGGCGGGGATGCCGGCCGCGACGGGCCGCCACCCCAGGACGGCGCCGAGGACTGTCAGCACGGCGATCTGGAGAGCCTCCACGGTGAGGACCGCGAGGGCCTTGCCGGCCAGGAGGCCGCCCCGACCGAGGGGGGTCGCTCCGAGCAGCCGGAGCACGCCGTACCGCCGGTCGAAGCCGGTGGCGATGGCCTGGCCGGTGAAGGCGGTGGAGACCACGGCGAGCGCGAGGACGCCGGCGACCGCGAGGTCGATCCTCCGGCCCGGGCCGAGGTCGGCCACCGATGACATCGCCAGGCCGAGCAGGGCGGCGGCGGGCAGCGCCACCGCGACCAGCAGCTGCTCGCCGTTGCGCAGGAGCGTCGCGGTCTCGAACCGCGCCTGGGCGAGGACACGTTCGTGCACCGCCGCGGGCGGCAGCACCGGCGTGCTCACGACGCGACCGGGCGCGTCAGGGAGAAGTACAGGTCCTCCAGTGGGAGGGCCGTGGTCAGGTCGGCCGGCGGCCCGGCCGCCACCACCCGTCCGGCGGCCACGATGACGATGTGGTCCGCCAGTCGGCCTGCCTCCTCGAAGGAGTGCGTGGTCATGATCACGGCGGCGCCTCCGTCGGCCGTCTCGCGGACCAGGTCCCAGACGCCCAGGCGGGCGTGCGGGTCCAGCCCAGCGGTGGGCTCGTCGAGGAACACGACCTCGGGGCGACCGACGAGGGCCGCGGCCAGGGCGACCCGCTGGCGCTCCCCGCCCGACAGCCGCCGCACCGGCGTGCCCGCGAACCCGTCGATGCCCAGTCGGGTAGACAGCCCCGACGGCCCCTCCAGCGGCACCGGGTCGGAGTACAGGCGGGAGAGGTAGCGCAGGAGGGTGAGCGGCCGGGAGCCGTTGGGCAGCCCGCCCTGCTGGAGCATCACTCCGACCCGGGCCCGATGGTCGGCACCGGCTCGCCACGGGTCGGTTCCCAGCACGCGCACCGTGCCGGAGTCCGGGCGCTCGAGGCCCTCGCCGCACGCCACCATCGTCGTCTTGCCCGCTCCGTTGGGGCCGAGCACCGCGGTCACGGCCCCTGACGCGGCCGACCAGGTCGCCCCGTCCAGCGCGGTGACGGTGCCGAAGCGTCGTCGCAGGTCACGCACGTCGACGGCAGGGGGCACGGGCTGAAGTCTACGGGTGGACGTCGCCGCCCTGGTCCGGACCTCAGGTGGCGCCCGCCCACCGGAGGCGGCGCACAGGAGACACCCTGTCCGTCCACGGACGGCAGCAACGACCTCGGTTCGACCATGATGCGGCGCTGGTGTTCGAGACCACGTTGGCGTCGCCGCCCGGGGGGTCGGCGGAAGTGGGTGGTGCGGTGGGCGGCGGTTTCTCGGGTCACCCGAGAAACCCGCGCCTCACCCGAGAAGCGTTCCCCGGTAAAGCGGTGGTTTCTCGGGTCACCCGAGAAACCCGCGCCTCACCAGAGAAGCGTTCCCCGGTAAAGCGAGGGTTTCTCGGGTGAAGCCGCCGCCTCGTGGCTCGCCGCCGGCGTCCTCGCACGCGCGCTGGCGTCCGATCATCGTGAACTGCCGTGGACGTGACGTCCGACCAGTGACTGCCGTCTGTTCGAGGGGCTGGCGTCACTCAACGCGGAGGCGTTCCCGGGGTTAGGTCGCCCTTCCTATCGACCCTGCGGGCAATTACGTAACATAGGTGTTGTGTTTATGGCCGAGCGCGCGACCCCGCAGGGCACCCCGCCCGCGCTGGAGTCCGGCACGCGTGAGCGGGTGCTCCAGGCCATCAGCGAGCACGGACCGCTCACCGCGCTGGCGCTGGCCGACCAGCTCGGGTTGACCGCCACCGCCGTCCGACGGCACCTGGACAACATGGCGGACGCGGGCGTCATCGTCAGCCACGAGGCCCCGCCAGCACTGCGCGGACGCGGGCGACCGGCGCGCGCCTATGTCGTGTCCGAGGCCGGCCACCATGCCCTGGAGTCCGACTACGACCATCTCGCCATCGAGGCCCTGCGCTTCCTCGCTGCCCACGCGGGGGAGGAAGCGGTGGGTGCCTTCGCCGCCGAGCGGATCGCGACGGTCGAGCAGCGGTATGCCGTCGAGCTGGCCGAGGCGGGCGCCACCCCTCGCGCCCGGGCCGAGGCCCTGGTCACCGCCCTGACCCGCGACGGCTACGCAGCCTCGGCGCGTCCGGTCGGCGACAAGGGGTCCCGAAGCGCACTCACCGGCATCCAGCTGTGCCAGGGGCACTGCCCGGTGCAGGACGTCGCCCGGGAATTTCCGCAGTTCTGTGACGCTGAGACAGAGGCGTTCTCCCGCCTGCTGGGCGTGCACGTGCAGCGGCTGGCGACCCTCGCTCACGGGGACCACGTCTGCACCACCTTCATCCCGGCCGAGGCCCTCGCACCTGCGGGTCGACCCCAGCGCGGCAACATCCACACCGGCAGCACCCCCACCGGCAGCACCCCCACCACGAGCACCACCACCAGCACCGTCACCACAGAGAGGTCACCTCGATGAGCACCATCGAAGAGCTGAACCCGGGCCTGAAGGGCATCGGGAGCTACGAGTACGGCTGGTCCGACAGCGACACCGCCGGCACCAACGCCCGTCGTGGCCTGAATGACGACGTGGTCCTGGACATCTCCAACCGCAAGAACGAGCCGCAGTGGATGCAGGACCTGCGCCTGAAGTCCTTGCGCCTGTTCGGCAAGAAGCCCATGCCCAACTGGGGCAGCGACCTGTCGGGCATCGACTTCCAGAACATCAAGTACTTCGTGAAGTCCACCGAGAAGCAGGCGACCAGCTGGGACGAGCTGCCCGAGGACATCAAGAACACCTACGACCGGCTCGGCATCCCCGAGGCGGAGAAGCAGCGCCTGGTCGCCGGTGTCGCCGCGCAGTACGAGTCCGAGGTCGTCTACCACCAGATCCGCGAGGACCTGGAGGAGAAGGGCGTCATCTTCGTCGACACCGACACCGGCCTGCGCGAGCACGAGGACCTGTTCCGCGAGTACTTCACCAGCGTGATCCCCGCCGGTGACAACAAGTTCGCGTCGCTGAACACCGCGGTGTGGTCCGGTGGCTCCTTCATCTACGTCCCGCCGGGCGTCCACGTCGACATCCCGCTCCAGGCCTACTTCCGGATCAACACCGAGAACATGGGCCAGTTCGAGCGGACCCTGATCATCGCCGACGAGGGCTCCTACGTGCACTACGTCGAGGGCTGCACCGCGCCGATCTACAAGAGCGACTCGCTGCACTCAGCGGTCGTCGAGATCATCGTGAAGAAGAACGCCCGGGTGCGCTACACGACGATCCAGAACTGGTCGAACAACGTGTACAACCTGGTCACCAAGCGGGCCACCTGCGCCGAGGGCGCCACCATGGAGTGGGTCGACGGCAACATCGGCTCCAAGGTGACCATGAAGTACCCCGCGATCTTCCTGCTCGGCGAGCACTCCAAGGGTGAGACCCTCTCGATCGCGTTCGCGGGCGAGGGCCAGCACCAGGACGCCGGCGCCAAGATGGTGCACGCTGCGCCGCACACGTCCTCCTCGATCGTCAGCAAGTCGGTTGCACGCGGTGGCGGTCGCACGTCCTACCGCGGACTCGTGCAGATCCTGGACGGTGCCCACCACAGCAAGTCCAGCGTGGTCTGTGACGCGCTGCTGGTCGACACGATCAGCCGCTCGGACACCTATCCCTATGTCGACATCCGCGAGGACGACGTGCAGATGGGTCACGAGGCCACAGTCTCCAAGGTCTCCGAGGACCAGATGTTCTACCTGATGTCCCGAGGCCTGGCCGAGGACGAGGCCATGGCGATGATCGTGCGCGGCTTCATCGAGCCGATCGCGCGTGAGCTGCCGATGGAGTACGCCCTCGAGCTGAACCGCCTCATCGAGCTTCAGATGGAAGGAGCCGTCGGCTGATGAGCCTTCTGGCTGACAAGGGCGCTTCGCGCGCCCCGATCCCTGGCGCCCACGGCGCCGAGACCGCAAGTGCGGCAACGCTGGTCCCACTGCAGTCGCGGTCCGAGCGCGCCACGTCGTATGCCGCGTCCGACTTCCCTGTCCCGCTAGGCCGCGAGGAGGACTGGCGGTTCACGCCGGTCGACCGGGTCCAGACGCTCATCGGCTCCTCGGCTGACGGAGCGGCCCAGGACAGCACCCTGGCGTGGGCGTCGGTGCTGCCCGAGGGCGTGACCCTACGGGAGATCAGCACCGCTGAGGCCCTGGCGCTGGGCATCATGGCGCCGGCCGACCGGGCGGCCGCATTGGCCGTCACCAACTCCGGTGGCGCGATGCTGCTGGAGATCCCGGTCGAGGCCGAGCTGTCCGAACCCGTGCGGATCACGTTGAGCGGCAAGGGACCCGACCCGGTCTACGGCCACATCGTGGTCAAAGCCGGTCGACACTCCAAGGCCACCGTGATCATCGAGCACCGCGGGTCCGCCCGCTATGCCGAGCTGCTGTCCGTGGTCAGCGGTGACGGTGCGAACCTGACCGTCGTCAGCTCCCAGGAGTGGGACGACGACAGCCTCCACCTCGCCCAGCAGGACGTCGTCGTCGGGCGGGACGCCAAGGTCCGGCACATCGCGGTCACCCTGGGCGGCAAGGTCGTTCGCGTCTGCACCAACGCCTCCTACGCCGGTCCCGGTGGGTCGTTCGAGGGTCTGGGCGTCTACTTCGCCGACGCGGGCCAGCACCAGGAACACCGCCTGTTCGTCGACCACGAGCCGCCCAACTGCCGCTCCAACGTCGAGTACAAGGGCGCGTTGCAAGGCGATGGAGCGCACACGGTGTGGGTGGGTGACGTGCTCATCCGCGCCAGCGCCGAGGGCACCAACACCTATGAGCTGAACCGCAACCTCATCCTCACCGACGGCGCGCGCGCCGACTCGGTCCCCAACCTGGAGATCGAGACCGGCGAGATCGAGGGCGCCGGTCACGCGGCGGCCACCGGCCGGTTCGACGACGAGCAGCTCTTCTACCTGCAGGCCCGCGGCATTCCCGAGGACGTCGCCCGCCGGCTCGTGGTGCGAGGCTTCTTCGCCAGCATCGTGAACCGCATCGGTGTCCCGGAGGTGTCCGACCACCTGATGGCAGCGATCGACGCCGAGCTCGAGGGCATCGAGGGCGCCGTGTCGTCCGCACCAGTGGGGGCCAGCACGTGAGCGCCCAGCCCGTCGTCCCCGACGAGCTCGACGGTTTCGTCCGCGTCTGCCGCCTTGACGAGCTGCCAGAGGTCGGCGTCGCCGCAGCGGACATCAACGGCACCACCGTGGCGATCGTCCGCACCGCCGACGGCACCGTGCACGCGGTGGACGACACCTGCAGCCACGCCAACGTGTCGCTCTCCGAGGGCGAGCTCGACGGCTGCACGCTGGAGTGCTGGCTGCACGGCTCGCGCTTCGACATCCGCACCGGGGAGCCGTCCGGTCCTCCCGCCATCGTGCCCATCGCCGTGTATGCGGTGAAGGTCGAGGGCGACGACGTCTATGTACACACGGGCGGACCGCGTTCCCCCGGAACCCCCGCTGACCACGCGCGTGCCGACCGAACCCGGCACGACGCACCGAAGGAGAGCTAGAGATGGCAACACTGGAGATCCGCAACCTGCAGGTCACGGTCGACACCGAGGCCGGCGTCAAGGAGATCCTGCGCGGCGTCGACCTGACCGTCGCGTCGGGGCAGACCCACGCGATCATGGGCCCCAACGGGTCCGGCAAGTCCACCCTGGCGTACTCGATCGCCGGGCACCCCAAGTACACCGTCACCGGCGGCACCGTCACCCTGGACGGTGAGGATGTACTGGCGATGAAGGTCGACGAGCGCGCTCGCGCCGGGTTGTTCCTGGCGATGCAGTACCCCGTCGAGGTCCCGGGCGTGACGGTGAGCAACTTCCTGCGCACGGCCAAGACCGCGATCGACGGGGAGGCGCCCAAGCTGCGCACCTGGGTCAAGGACGTGAAGGCGTCGATGGAGAGCCTGCGCATCGACTCCGCGTTCGCCGAGCGCAACGTCAACGAGGGGTTCTCCGGCGGGGAGAAGAAGCGCCACGAGATCCTCCAGATGGAGCTGCTCCGGCCCAAGATCGCGATCCTCGACGAGACCGACTCGGGCCTGGACGTCGACGCGCTGAAGATCGTCTCCGAGGGCGTCAACCGCGCCAAGGAGTCCACCGATGTCGGTGTCCTGCTGATCACGCACTACACGCGGATCCTGCGATACATCCAGCCCGACTTCGTCCACGTGTTCGTCGACGGCAAGGTCGTCGAGGAAGGCGGCCCGGAGCTCGCCGACCGCCTCGAGGCCGAGGGCTACGACCGATACCTGGCCAAGGCCTGAGCCGCACCACCACCCCGCACCAGACCCACCAGACCGGGCCAGACCGCACCAGACCGCACTGAGACGGCACCAAGAGCACACCAGCGCACACCGGACCCGCACCGGACTGCGCGACAGGGAAAGGACGGACGCGATGAGCGCTCAGCCGTTCGACGCGGGAGAGCTGGCTCGGATCAGGGCCGACTTCCCGATCCTGGCGCGCACGGTCCGCGACGGCAAGCCGCTGGTCTACCTCGACTCCGGTGCCACCTCCCAGCGTCCCTGGACGGTTGCCCACGCGGAGCAGGCGTTCACCGAGCAGTGCTATGCCGCCGTGCACCGGGGGGCCCACCAGCTGAGCGAGGAGGCCACCGACGCCTACGAAGGTGCCCGAGCCACTCTCGCGCGCTTCGTCGGCGGTCACCCGGACGAGATCGTGTTCACCAAGAACGCGACCGAGTCCCTCAACCTCGTGGCCTATGCGTTCTCCAACTCCGTTGCGGGCCAGGCCAAGGACCCCCGTCTGGTGGTCGGCCCCGGTGACGAGATCCTCGTCACCGAGATGGAGCACCACGCCAACCTCGTCCCGTGGCAGGAGCTCGCGCACCGCACCGGCGCGACCCTGCGCTGGATCCCGGTGACCGAGGAGGGTCGCCTCGACCTGACGGGTCTGGACGCGCTGGTGACCGAGCGGACCAAGGTACTGGCCTTCACCCATGTCTCCAACGTGCTCGGCACGGTCAACCCGGTCGCCACGCTGGTCGAGGCGGCACGCAGGGTCGGTGCGATCACCGTGCTGGACGCCTGCCAGTCCGCTCCGCACCTGTCGCTGGACGTCGCCACGCTCGGCATCGACCTGTTGGCGTTCTCCGGTCACAAGATGCTCGGTCCCACCGGGATCGGTGTGCTGTGGGGACGTTCGGAGCTCCTCGCGGCGATGCCCCCGTTCCTGACCGGAGGCTCGATGATCGAGACGGTCACCATGGAACGCTCGACCTATGCCCCGCCACCGCAGCGGTTCGAGGCCGGGACGCCACCGGCCGTGCAGGCGGTCGGGCTGGCCTCCGCCGCGGACTACCTGCTCGAGCTCGGCCTCGACCGTGTGCATGCCCACGAGCTGTCGCTCGTCGAGCGGTTGCTCACCGAGCTGGCCCAGCGGCCGTGGGTGCGTGTCGTCGGGCCGACCGACCTGCGCGACCGCGGTGCGGCCGTCGCCTTCGTCGTCGACGAGGTGCACGCGCACGACGTCGGTCAGGTGCTCGACGACCAGGGAGTCGCCGTACGCGTGGGTCACCATTGCGCGTGGCCGTTGCACCGCCGGTTCGGCGTCGCGGCCACCGCCCGAGCGTCCTTCGCGCCGTACTCCTCACCTGCGGACGTCGACGCGCTGGTCACCGCGCTCGACCGGGTCCCCGCGGTCTTCGGTCTGCAGGTGGCCTGATGGACCTGTACCAGCAGCTGATCCTCGACCACGCGAAGTCGCCGCACCACGCCGGCCTGCGCGACCCCTTCGACGCCGAGGCACACCACGTCAACACCACCTGCGGCGACGAGGTCACCCTGCGCGTGCACGTCGACGGCGCGGGGGAGTCCGTGGTGATCCGCGACGTGTCCTACGACGCACTCGGCTGCTCGATCTCCACCGCTTCGGCCTCGGTCCTGGCCGACGAGGTCATCGGGCAGCCGGCCGCGGAGGCCGCCACCGTGTATGCCGCCATGCGGGCCATGCTCACCTCCCGAGGCGCCGACCCCGGCGACGAGGAGGTCATCGGTGACGGGGTCGCGCTCGCGGGCGTGGCCAAGTACCCCGCCCGCGTGAAGTGCGCCCTGCTCAGCTGGTCCGCCCTCGCCGACGCCTTGGCCCGCGCCGGCGTAGATATCACCTCCGGGGGGCTCCGCCCCCCGGAATCCCCCCGAACCCTGTCCGCCACCTCCGGGGGGCTCCGCCCCCCGGAATCCCCCCGAACCCTCTCCGCCACCTCCGGGGGGCTCCGCCCCCCGGAATCCCCCCGAACCCTCTCCGCCACCTCCGGGGGGCTCCGCCCCCCGGAATCCCCCCGAACCCTCTCCGCCACCTCCGGGGGGCTCCGCCCCCCGGAATCCCCCCCGACCCTCTCCGCCACCTCCGGGGGGCTCCGCCCCCCGGAATCCCCCCCGACCCTCTCCGCCACCTCCGGGGGGCTCCGCCCCCCGGAATCCCCCCGCACCCCCACTGCCGCGAGCCCGTCCGACACCACCCAGCACCAGGAGACGCGATGAGTACCACCGACACCCAGACCCCGCCCAACGTCGCGGACGTCGAGGAGGCCCTGCGCGATGTCGTGGACCCCGAGCTCGGCATCAACGTGGTCGACCTCGGCCTGATCTATGGCATCACCGTCGACGGCCAGTCGCACGCCGTGATCGACATGACGCTCACCTCGGCGGCCTGCCCGCTCACCGACGTGATCGAGGACCAGACGGCCAGCGCGCTCGACGGCCTCGTCGCGACCCACCGGATCAACTGGGTCTGGATGCCGCCGTGGGGTCCGGACAAGATCACCGACGACGGCCGCGACCAGCTCCGCGCCCTCGGCTTCAACCTCTGAGCCGCACCCGGGTCGTCGAGGTCGCCCCGGAACGGCTCGACGCGTGGCGAGATCGTTTCTCGGCCAACCACCCCGGCCCCGACCCCGCCCAGCGACTGGTGGGGGAGCAGCGGTTCGACCACGACCCGCTGGCCGTGGTGCTGGTCCGTCGGGGCGGGTACGCCGTGGGGCTCGCGGTCCGCGGTGAGCTCACCGCGCACAAGTGCGGCACGCGCTACGTCCAGTCCCGCACGGCCGCAGGCGGCTGGTCCCAGCAGCGGTTCGCGCGACGGCGCGGAAACCAGGCCGATGAGCTGGTGCGCGCCGTCGCCGAGCAGGTCGTCCGCCTGGTGCCCACCGGCGTACCCCGCGGGCTGGTCCTCGGGGGCGACCGTGCCCTCGCCGCTCAGGTCCTGGAGTACCCCCGCCTCGCTGTCCTCAGCACACTCCCGACCCGCGAGCTCTACGACCTCCCCGACCCCCGCCTCGACGTCCTGCGCAAAGCGCTCGACCGTGGCCGTGCGGTCCGGGTCACCATCGAGGACCGCTGAACCCGCCGTCCTGAGCTGAGAAGCCCCGGTTGCCCGGGGGCGGGGCGGGGCAGGGAACAGGTATGAGCGATAACAAGCGGATCACCGTCCAACGCACCATCGACGCCCCGACCACCGACATCTTCGAGGTGTTGTCCAACCCGGAGCGGCACGCCGAGCTCGACGGCTCTGGGTTCGTCCTCAGCGACGACCGCAGCGACCGGATCACCGCCACCGGACAGACGTTCCGGATGAACATGACCGGCGACCACATGGGTGGCGACTACCAGACCGACAACACCGTGACGGGCTACGCGCGCAACCAGCTGCTCGCCTGGCAGACCGCGCCCGCCGGTCAGGAGCCTCCCGGCTGGGAGTGGGTCTGGGAGCTCAAGGCCGACGGCTCGGACCGCACCGAAGTGACCCTGACCTACGACTGGGAGAAGGTCACCGACCAGGACCTGCTGTCCAAGCTGAGCTTCCCGCTGGTCCCCGAGTCGGCCCTGGAGGACTCGCTCGGGAACCTCGCGGCGGCAGTGTCGTCCTAGCGAGGACGTTGACGGCGTCACCGCCAGGCAGGGCCGTCCGCGATGCGATCGGCCCTGCTACCTGTTCGGGACCCGCTGACATCGGCGGCGCGTGGCGTTGGCGGCGCGTGACATTGGCGGCGTGATGTTGGGGGCGACAGACACCCTCGGCGTGAGGGTGAGGGTCGGTGGGCGGTGACCTGAAGGAGTGGAGGCGCTTGCGATCCGGCGCATTCGGCGCCATTATGGCGCCATGCCCAGTGTCCAGATCAAGGATGTCCCCGAGAGCACCCACGCCGTGCTGCGCCAGCGGGCTGCAGCCGCGCACCAGTCCTTGCAGGAGTACCTCCGCTCCCGGCTGATCTCCGAGGCGAACCAGCCGACGCTGGAGGAGGTCCTCGACCGGGCGGGCGGGCGAGCTGGCGGGTCGGTCTCGCTCGCGGACGCGGTCAGGACGGTGCGAGGGGATCGTGCTCGTCGTTGACGCCAGCGTCCTGGTGGTCGCGCTGGCCGATGACGGACCAGAAGGAGATGCCGCTCGCACCCGGCTGCGCGGCGAGTCCTTGGCTGCGCCGGCGCTGGTCGACCTGGAGGTCGCCTCGGTGCTTCGTCGTCAGAACCGGGTGGGGATCCTCGACGACCGCCGGGCGGAGATGGCCCTGGCCGACCTCGAGGCGATCCCGATGGATCGGGCCCCGCACCGGCCGCTGCTGGCGCGCTGTTGGGAGCTGAGAAACAACCTCACCACCTATGACGCCGCCTACGTCGCCCTGGCCGAGGCGCTGGATGCGACGCTGCTGACCGGCGACCGACGACTTGCCCAGGCGGCCGGCCCGACTTGCACCATGGAGCTGCTCCGAACGCCTCACTGAGAGATGCGCAACCGCACGGATTCGTCGCAGGGCGCGTGGACGCGTTGGCGCCGCCCATCGGGCCTGGGGGGACTGCGCTCCCTCGGCCAGCCTCAGTCGACCGTGTCCACGGCGAAGGTGTCACATGAGTTCAGGTCGCCCTTGGTGTACCCGGTGGTGAACCACTTCTGACGCGACGCGGCACTGCCGTGGGTCCACGACTCGGGGTTGACCCGACCCTGGGTCTTCTCCTGGATGCGGTCGTCACCGACCGCTGAGGCAGCCGACAATGCCGAGCGGATGTCGGCCTCGGTCAGCTGCTGCAGGAAGGCGTTGCCGTCCTGGTCCTTCACCTGGCTGGCGTTCTTGGCCCACATGCCGCCGAGGCAGTCGGCCATCAGCTCGAGCCGCACCGAGCCGCTCTGGGCGCCCTGCGCGTCCTGCTGGGCCTTGCCCAGGATCCCGAGGATGTCCTGGATGTGGTGGCCGTACTCGTGGGCGACGACGTACTCCTGGGCGAGGGCGCCGTCGTCAGAACCGAACTGGTCGGTCAGGATCGCAAAGAAGCTGGCGTCGATGAACACCTTCTTGTCCAGCGGGCAGTAGAACGGGCCGACCTGGTTGGACGCCGTCCCGCACGCCGACTGGGTGGCACCGGAGTACAGCACCGTGTTGGACCTGGTGTACGTCAGGCCGTACCGCGGGAGCTCGTCCTGCCAGTACGCCTGCACCGAGTTCACGGTCCCGACGACGCGGCACTCGGTGTCGGTGTTGGCGTCGCCTCCGTCCTTGCAACGGTCGAACTCGCCGGTGTCCACCGCGCCGCCACCCTGCACCTGTCCGGGGTCGAACGTGGTGCCGCCCGGGATCTGGGACGGGTCCCCGCCGAGCAGGGTGACGATGATCGCGATGATGACCCCGACGATCCCGACGCCACCGCCGACGACCACGCCTCCGCCCCGCCGCCCGCCGCCTCCGCCGCTCTCGATCTGGGAGGTGTCGAGTCGTGCGTTCTCGTTGAAGCTCATCGGGACTCCTCTCGGGTGCGCGGCCGGTCCTGCGCCTGCGCGTAGACTAGCCGTCCAACACCCCCTTGTTCGGCGGCACCGTGGCTGCCCCCTGCCCCACGGGCTCAGCCCCCGCCCTTGCCCTCCGGGCCACCCCACTGCTGGAAAGGATCGTCCGTCATGATCGCCGCCACCGGGATCGAGCTTCGCGCGGGCTCCCGCCTCCTGCTCGAGGGAGCGGCCTTCCGCATCAAGGCCGGCGACCGCGTCGGGCTGGTCGGCCGCAACGGCGCCGGCAAGACCACGCTGACCAAGGTCCTGGCCGGCGAGGCGCAGCCCGCAGCCGGCACGGTGACGCGCTCCGGTGAGGTCGGGTACCTGCCGCAGGACCCGCGTACGGGTGACCTCGAGGTTCTGGCCCGCGACCGGATCCTGTCCGCCCGCGGCCTGGACACCATCGTGCGCGACCTGCGCCTCGCCGAGACCGGTATGGGCAGCGACGACGAGCACAAGCTCGAGCGCGCGATGCGCCGCTACTCCCGGCTCGAGGGCGAGTTCACCACCCAGGGCGGGTATGCCGCGGAGGCGGAGGCCTCGTCCATCGCCGGCTCGGTGGGGCTGGACGAGCGGATCATGGGCCAGCCGCTGCGCACCTTGTCCGGCGGCCAACGGCGACGGGTGGAGCTCGCCCGGATCCTGTTCTCCGGAGCCGACACGATGCTCCTGGACGAGCCGACCAACCACCTGGACGCCGACTCCATCGTCTGGCTGCGCGAGTACCTCAAGACCTACAAGGGTGGGCTGGTCATCATCAGCCACGACGTCGAGATGCTCGACACGGTGGTCAACCGGGTCTTCCACCTCGACGCCAACCGCGCTGAGATGGACATCTACAACATCGGCTGGAAGCCCTATCTGAACCAGCGCGAGACCGACGAGCGCCGACGCAAGCGCGAGCGGCTCAACGCCGAGAAGAAGGCCTCGGTGCTCATGGCCCAGGCCGACAAGATGCGCGCCAAGGCGACCAAGGCCGTCGCCGCCCAGAACATGGCGCGTCGTGCCGAGCGGCTGCTCGCCGGCATCGAGGGCGAGCGGGTCAGCGACAAGGTGGCCAAGCTCCGCTTCCCCGACCCCGCGTCGTGCGGCAAGACCCCCCTGCGGGCCAGCGGGCTGTCGAGGTCGTACGGCTCGCTGGAGATCTTCACCGACGTCGACCTGGCCATCGACCGCGGGTCGCGTGTCGTCATCCTCGGTCTGAACGGCGCGGGCAAGACCACGCTGCTGCGCATCCTGTCCGGCATCGACACCCCCGACACCGGGCAGGTCGAACCGGGACACGGCCTGCGTCTCGGCTACTACGCGCAGGAGCACGAGAATCTCGACGTCGACCGCTCCGTGCTGCAGAACATGAAGACCGCCGCGCCGGACCTCGGCGAGACCGAGGTCCGCAAGGTCCTGGGGTCGTTCCTGTTCAGCGGGGACGACGTCAACAAGCCCGCTCGCGTGCTGTCCGGTGGGGAGAAGACGCGCCTGTCGCTCGCACTGCTGGTCGTCTCCTCGGCCAACGTGCTGCTCCTCGACGAGCCCACCAACAACCTGGACCCCGCCTCCCGCGAGGAGATCCTCGGGGCGCTGCGGACCTACAAGGGTGCCGTGGTGCTCGTGACCCACGACGAGGGCGCCGTCGAGGCCCTCGAGCCGGAGCGGATCCTGCTGCTCCCCGACGGTGTCGAGGACCTCTGGGGACCCGACTACCGCGACCTCGTCGCGCTGGCCTGACCCCGCGGGCGAGGCGAGAGGACGTGCGCGCGGTCCTGTACGCGGCCCACGGGCAGCAGCCCCGGCTCGCCGAGGTGCCCGCACCCGACTGCCCGCCCGGCGGCGTGGTCGTGGCGGTCGAGGCCACCGGCGTGTGCCGGTCGGACTGGCACGCCTGGATGGGGCACGACCCGGTGGCCCTGCCGCACGTGCCCGGGCACGAGCTGGCCGGGCGGGTGCACCAGGTCGGGGAGGGCGTACGCCGGTGGCGCGTCGGGGACCGCGTGACGGTGCCGTTCGTGTGTGGCTGCGGACGGTGCGCCTACTGCGTGGCGGGGGACTCCCAGGTGTGCCCCGACCAGACCCAGCCGGGCTTCACGCACTGGGGCTCGTTCGCCGACCGGGTCGTGCTGTATGCCGCCGACCACAACCTGGTCGCGCTCCCCGACGAGGTCGACGCGACGACCGCGGCCTCGCTCGGGTGCCGGTTCGCCACCGCCTACCGCGCCCTGACCGCGCACGGAGACCTGCGGGAGAACCAGTGGCTGGCGGTCCAGGGCGCGGGTGGGGTGGGTCTGTCCGCCGTGCTGCTCGGTGTCGCGCTCGGGGCGCGGGTGGCGGTGGTGGACCCCTCGGCCAGCGCCCGTGCGCTGGCGGTCGACCTCGGCGCGGAGGTGGCGCTGGACCCGGCGGCGACCGACGCGGTGGCCGCAGTGCGCGAGCTGTCGGGCGGGGGAGCACACGTCGGGCTCGACGCGGTCGGGTCGGCCCGAACCGCGGTCGCCTCGGTCGAGTCGCTGCGGCGGCGTGGGCGCCACGTCCAGGTCGGGCTGCTGTTCGGGGCCGACGCCAGGCCGCCGCTGCCCATGGACACGGTGGTGGCCCATGAGCTGTCGGTCCATGGGTCCCACGGCATGGCGGCGAGCGACTACCCGCCCCTGCTCGGGCTGGTGGCGACCGGCCGGGTGGACCCGCGGCGGCTGGTCGGTCGCGTGATCGGCCTGGACGGGGCGGGGGCCGCCCTGGCCGCCCTGTCCGAGCCGGGCAGCACCGCCGAGGCCGGGCTGACGGTGGTGGCGCTCTGACCATCGGACCGGCCGGATCACGCCGTCCCGACCGAGCGCCCTGGTTCAGATAATGGACAGTTATAGATTCCATAACGCGACGTAGGCCAGTATGTCGCTATGCCCGATGTCGACACCGCCCAACGCGCTGCTGCCGCCCGCCCCAACCGGCAGGCCGGCAAGGCGACCGGCGCGTGGGCCGACGGTGACCGCACGCCCCTGAACCCCAACGAGGAGTTCAAGCAGGCCGACGACGGCCTCAACGTCCGAGCCCGGATCGAGTCGACCTACTCGGTCGAGGGCTTCTCCTCGATCACCGGTGAGGACCTGCGGGGCCGCATGCGCTGGTGGGGGCTGTACACCCAGCGCAAGCCCGGGATCGACGGGGGCAGGACCGCGACGCTGGACCCGGCCGAGCTGGACGACGAGTTCTTCATGCTGCGCGTGCGCAGTGACGGTGGAGCGCTCTCGGTGGAGCAGCTGCGGACCATCGCCGACATCAGCATCGAGTTCGGCCGCGGCACCGCGGACATCAGCGACCGCCAGAACATCCAGCTGCACTGGATCCGGGTCGAGGACGTGCCCGAGATCTGGCGCCGCATCGAGGCCGTCGGGCTGACCACGAGCGAGGCGTGCGGCGACACCCCGCGCGTGATCCTGGGCTCGCCCGTCGCCGGGATCGCCGCGGACGAGATCATCGACGGCACGCCCGCAGTGGAGAGGATCCTGACCGAGCACATCGGCAGCCCGGAGTTCTCCAACCTGCCGCGCAAGTTCAAGACCGCGATCTCCGGATCGCCCAGCCTGGACGTCGCGCACGAGATCAACGACATCTCGTTCGTCGGCGTCGACCACCCCGAGCACGGTCCCGGGTTCGACGTGTGGGTCGGCGGCGGCCTGTCGACCAACCCGATGCTCGCCCAGCGCCTCGGTGCGTGGGTGCCGCTGGAGGACATCCCCGACGTGTGGGTCGGCGTCGTGTCGATCTTCCGCGACCACGGATATCGCCGTCTGCGCAACCGCGCCCGTCTGAAGTTCCTGCTCGCCGACTGGGGGGTCGAGAAGTTCCGCGACGTCCTGCAGACCGAGTACCTCGGCCGTCCGCTGCTGGACGGTCCGCCCCCGGAGGTGCCCGGTCGCCTGCGCCGCGACCACATCGGCGTGCACCAGCAGAAGGACGGCCTGTACTGGGTGGGCGTCGCTCCGATCGCCGGCCGCGTGAGCGGGCCGATCCTGCACCAGGTGGCCGATCTCGCGCAGAGCCACGGGTCCGCGCGGATCCGTCTGACCACCGGCCAGAAGCTGCTCGTGCTCGACGTGCCCGAGGACCGCGCCGAGTCGCTGGTGGCAGGGCTGGACGAGCTGGGCCTCCCCGCCCGGCCGAGCGAGTTCCGTCGCGGCGTGATGGCGTGCACCGGCATCGAGTACTGCAAGCTCGCGCTCGTCGAGACCAAGGCGCGTGCCCATGAGGTCGTAGAGCAGCTCGAACGCCGTCTTCCCGACTTCGACGCGCCCCTCAGCATCCACGTCAACGGGTGCCCCAACGCCTGCGCCCGCACGCAGGTCGCCGACGTCGGCCTCAAGGGCATCGTGATGACGGGGGAGAGCGGCGAGACCGTCGAGGCCTTCCAGGTCCACCTCGGCGGCAGCATCGGGCAGGACGCCGGGCTGGCCCGCAAGACCCGGGCGCTCAAGGTCGAGGCGACCGATCTCCCCGACTACGTCGAGCGGCTCGCCGGTCGATACCTGGCACAGCGCGAGGAGGGCGAGTCCTTCGCCCTCTGGGCCCGACGGGCAGAGGAGGACGACCTGCGATGAGCACCTCGACCGGCCGCGCTGCGGCCATCTACCACTGCCCGTTCTGCGGCGAGGAGGACCTGCGACCCCACGAGGGCTCCGCCGGGGCCTGGTCGTGCAGCGCGTGCGCCCGCGTCTTCACCGTCGGTCTGGTCACGGTGGACACCTCCATCGTCCCCGGTCACCAGCAGGGCGCCCACCACCACCAGGGGTCGCTGCGATGACGCTCTGCGCCAGCACCCGCACCGAGACCGACCTGCGTGAGACCGTCGCCGAGGGCGCTGCCCTCGTCGCCGCGCTCCAGGAGCGACTCGGCACCGACACCCACGAAGCCCGCGTCGAGGTCTCCCGCGCCGCGATCCGCTGGGCCGCCGAGACGTTCGGTGACCGGCTGACCACGTCCAGCTCGATGGGTGACACCACCCTCGTGTACCTCGTGGCCGGTGAGGTCGAGGGAGCCGACGTCTTCTTCCTGGACACCGGATACCACTTCTCCGAGACCATCGGCACCCGCGACGCGCTCTCGGTCGAGCTGCCGATCCAGATCCGCACCAGCTATCCCCTGCAGACGGTGGGGGAGCAGGACGAGGAGTACGGCAGCAACCTCTTCGCCCGCAACCCCGACCAGTGCTGCGCGATGCGCAAGGTCGAGCCGCTGGAGCGGGCACTGGAGAGCCACGAGGCCTGGGTCAGCGGCCTGCGCCGCGAGGACGCGCCCACCCGCAAGGACATCCACGTGGTCATGTGGGACGCGCGCCGCAAGATGGCCAAGATCAACCCCCTGGCCCTGTGGACCCGCGAGGACGTCGAGCGCTACAACGAAGAACGAGGTGTGTTCACCAACCCGCTCCTCAGCGAGGGATATCCCTCGATCGGGTGCAAGCCGTGCACGAGCTCGGTTGCCCCGGGCGAGGATCCGCGCTCGGGACGCTGGGCCGGACGCAGCAAGACCGAGTGCGGCCTGCACGCCTGAACCGGCACCTGCCACCCATTCGCACCCGTCCCCTCCCGGATCGAGCGCCCCGTGAACCAGCCTGACTACCCCCTCACCCTCGACCTCCACGGCCGCCGAGTCCTGGTCGTCGGAGGCGGCCCGGTCGCGGCCCGCCGCGCCGCCGCACTGGTCGACGCCGGTGGGGCCGTGGAGGTCGTCGCGCCCTGGGTGTGCGAGGACCTCGCCGGGCTGGTCGCGTCAGATGCGCTCCGCTGGCACGAGCGCGAGTACCTCGTGGGCGACCTGGTCCACCCGGACGCTGCCTGGCTGGTCCACACCGCGACCGGCGACCCCCGCACCGACGCCGCGGTGGCAGCCCACGCCGAGTCCGCCCGCATCTGGTGCGTCCGAGCCGACGATGCGGCCGCCTCGGCTGCCTGGACGCCCGCGGTGGCCCGAGGGCGGGCCGGACACGTGTCCGAGGGGCTCACCGTCGCTGTCACCGCCGGTGGTGACCCACGCCGGGCCACTGCGCTCCGGGACGCGGTCCTCGCCGGGCTCGACAGCGGGACCCTGCCGGTGCGGCGGGTGCGACCCGCTCCACCAGCCGGCGACGACAGGTCCGCAGTGGCAGGTGGCTCGGTCGCGCTCGTGGGTGGCGGACCGGGCGCCGAGGACCTGATCACTGTGCGCGGACGCGCGCTGCTCGCCGCGGCCGACGTCGTCGTCGCCGACCGTCTCGGCCCGCGAGGTCTGCTCGACTCGCTCGCGCCGGAGGTGCAGGTCATCGACGTCGGCAAGCTGCCCGGCAACCACCCCGTCACCCAGGACCGGATCAACGAGCTGCTCGTGCTGCACGCCCGTCAGGGGCGACGGGTGGTGCGGCTCAAGGGTGGTGACCCCTTCGTCCTGGGTCGTGGCGGCGAGGAGGCCCTGTTCGTCGCGGCCGCCGGGGTGCCGGTCGAGGTCGTGCCCGGCGTGACGTCCGCGATCTCGGTTCCCGCTGCCGCGGGCATCCCCGTGACCCAGCGCGGCATCACGGCCTCGTTCGTCGTCGCCTCCGGCCACGACGGACCAGGTGACGCCCTGGCCGCCCTGCGGGACGCACCCGCCGACGCCACTCTGGTCCTGCTGATGGGGGTCAGCCGGCTCGCGGAGACCGCCGCCGGGCTGATCGAGGCCGGGCGCTCCCCGCAGACGCCGGTGGCGCTGATCGAGTCGGGGTGGACCGCCCAGCAACGCACCACCGTGACCACCCTGGAGCGGGCCGCCGCGGACGCGGAGGCCGCCGGTGTGCGCCCACCCGCGGTCGTCGTGGTCGGCGAGGTCGTGTCGGTGCGCTCGGCGCTGGCCGACCTGGGCTCGACCACCCCCTGATGCCGTGACCTCGCCCATGCAGGCGCCGATCGTCCTACTCGCCCACGGTTCGCCCGACCCACGCCACGGCGTCGGGGTCGAGGCGCTCGCGGGGCAGGTCCGCGCGCTGGTACCAGGCCGTCCGGTGGCCGTCGCCTACCTGGACCACCACCCGCCCACCCCGGCCGAGGCCGCCGCGGAGCTGGCCGAGGGCGCGGTGGTCCCGGTGCTGCTGACCCGCGCCTACCACGCCCGCGTCGACGTGCCGGCCGCCGTCGCGACGATGGGTGCGGGGTTCGTCGCTGCCGGGGCGCTCGGACCGGACCCGGCACTGCTGCAGGGGGTGGAGGAGCTCCTGGCGCGCGGCGGCATCGGGGCTGCTCGCGATCTGACGGTGGTGCTGTTCGCGGCCGGCTCGAGTGACAGCGCCGCGGTGGCCGCCATCGTGGACACCGTGGCGTCCAGCCCACCGCGGGGGTGGGCGCCGTGGCAGGTCGCCGCGCTCGACGGTGGCCAGGCGCTGTCCGAGGTGGTCGCGGACCTGGACCCTGCACGCGTGGTGGTGGTCTCGTTCATGGTCGCCGACGGCATCCTGCGCGACCGCATGGCGCAGGCCTGTACTCAGGTCGGACTTGCCCTGGTGCCTGGCACGCTGGGCGAGACCACCGCCGTCGCCGCCCTCGCCGTGCGCCGAGCCGACGTCGCGCTCGCTAGCCTCACCCCGTGACCGACACCGACCCGCACCCCCACCTCCGCGTCAGCCAGGACGGGCCGGTCCTGCGCGTTCGGCTCGTCCGTCCCGAGCACCGCAACGCCCAGGTCCCCTCACTGTGGGTCGCGCTGGCTGCCGTCGCGGAGTCGCTGGACCCCTCGGTGCGGGTGGTCGTGATCTCCGGGGAGGGGCCGTCCTTCTCCGCCGGCCTGGACCGCGGCATGCTCACGCCCGGAGGGGTGCCCGGGGAGCATCGGCTGACCGAGGTCGCGGCGGGTAGCCTCGAGGACGCCGAGACGATGATCGCCGCGTTCCAACAGGGGTTCTCGGTCTGGGGCGAGGTGGCGCCCGTGGTCGTCGCGGCAGTGCAGGGCCATGCCATCGGCGCAGGGTTCCAGCTCGCCCTCGCCGCGGACCTGCGCGTCGTCGCCGACGACGTCCAGTTCGCGATGCGCGAGACCTCACTGGGGCTCGTTCCCGACCTTGCCGGCACCGGGCCGCTCGTGCGAGCCGTGGGGTACGGCCGGGCGCTGGAGATCTGTGCGACCGGCAGGTTCGTGGGGGCGCAGGAGGCCGTGGCCATCGGGCTGGCGTCGATGGCCGTTCCGGTGGAGCGGTTGCCCGCGACCACCGACCAGGCCGTCGCCGCGCTGCTCGCCGCGCCCGAGGCGGCACTTCGCGAGCTCAAACCTCTGCTGCGCTCAGCAGCCACCGCGACCGTCGGGGAGCAGCTGGCGGCCGAGCGGTCCGCGCAGGCCCGGCTGCTGGCCGCGATGTCACGCGGAGCGCGGTGACGTCGATGCGGGGCTGTCGGCGGGACGTGCGACGCTGACGCCGGGAATGACCACGCGTGGCAGTGGGGTTGACCCTCGATGGAGGTGACGCTGCATGAGCATGCAGAGCTGGCAGACCATGCGGTCGATGTCGCAGGACGACTCGGTCAAGGGCACCCGTCTGGCGCCCGGGACGTGGCGACGGGTCGCGGTGTACGCACGCCCGTTCTCCCGGCAGGTCGTCATCGTGCTGGTCCTGGTGGTGCTCGACGCGCTGCTGGTGGTGGCCACGCCGCTGCTGCTCAAGGAGATCGTCGACAACGGAGTGACCCGGGCCAACCGGTCCCTCGTCGTGAACCTTGCGTTGCTCGTGGCACTCGTGGCCATCCTGGATCTCGTCCTCACGATGGTCATCCGGTGGTACTCCTCGCGGATCGGTGAGGGGTTGATCTTCAGCCTGCGCACCGAGGTGTTCGCCCACGTGCTGCGCCAGCCCATCGCCTTCTTCACCCGGGCCCAGACCGGCTCGCTCGTCAGCCGCCTCAACAGCGACGTGATCGGCGCCCAGCAGGCGTTCAGCACGGTCCTGACCTCATTGGCCAGCAACGTCGTGTCGCTGACGGTGATCGTCATCGCGATGCTCCTGCTGAGCTGGCCGCTGACCCTGGGTGCACTGTGCCTGGTCCCCCTGTTCCTCCTGCCGGCCAAGCTGCTCGGACGCCGGCTGGCCGGCCTGACCCATGACCAGATGAACCTCAACGCCGACCTCGGCACCCGGATGACCGAGCGGTTCAACGTCGCCGGTGCGCTGCTGGTCAAGCTCTTCGGGGAGCCCGCACGCGAGGACAAGGAATATGCCGAGCGGGCGGCCGCCGTGCGCGACATCGGGGTCAGGATCTCGCTGACCCGCTCCTACTTCTTCGTCGGGCTGACGCTCATCGCCTCCCTCGCGACGGCCCTGGTGTACGGCGTGGGTGGCGTGATGGCGGTCGACGGTGGGCTGAGCATCGGCACCCTGCTCGCGCTGGCGGCCCTGCTGGGCCGGTTGTATGGGCCGCTGACCGCCCTGTCGAACGCCCGCGTGGACGTTCTCACCGCGCTGGTGTCCTTCGAACGGGTCTTCGAGGTGCTCGACCTGCAGCCGCTGGTGTCCGAGCGGTCCGACGCGAAACCGCTCCCGGGCGGACCGGCATCGCTGACCTTCGACGGCGTGACGTTCGCCTACCCCTCGGCCGACGAGGTGTCCTTGGCCTCGCTGGAGGCCCGCGCGACGGGGGACCGCCGTGGCGGCCCGCCCGTGCTGCGCGACCTGTCGTTCGAGGTGGAACCCGGCCAGATGGTGGCGCTCGTCGGTCCGAGTGGCGCCGGCAAGAGCACGATCAGCGCACTGGTGGCGCGGCTCTACGACCCGACCGCCGGGGCGGTGCTGCTCAACGGGCGCGACCTGCGCGCGACGACACTGGCGTCGGTGCACGACACGGTCGGCGTGGTGACCCAGGAGGCGCACCTGTTCCACGACACGATCCGCGCCAACCTCGCCTACGCCCGCCCCGAGGCGACCGAGCAGGACATGCACGACGCACTCCGCTCGGCCCAGGTGTGGCCGCTCATCGAGTCCCTGCCGGAGGGACTCGACACCGTGGTGGGGGACCGTGGCCACCGCCTGTCCGGTGGCGAGAAGCAGCGTCTGGCGATCGCCCGCCTCCTGCTCAAGAGCCCGTCGCTGCTCGTCCTGGACGAAGCCACCGCCCACCTCGACAGCGAGTCCGAGCTGGCGGTCCAGCTCGCCCTCGACACGGCCCTCCAGGGCCGCACCTCGCTGGTGATCGCCCACCGGCTCTCGACGGTCCGGGACGCCGACCAGATCCTGGTGGTCGACCGGGGCAGGATCGTCGAGCGCGGCCGGCACGCCGAGCTGGTGGCCCTGGGCGGGTTGTACGCAGACCTGTACGCCACCCAGTTCCGCGATCAGGCGCCCACCGTGAGCGCCTGAGGTCGGGCACCGCTCAGCCGTCCTCCTCGTCCCAGATCCGCACCTTCTTCGGCTTGACCGGGCGCGTCAGGTCCTCGGGCTCACCCTCGAACACCTCGCGGCGGATGCCGAAGAAGACCAGCGCGAAACCGGCCGGCATCGCGCCCCACCACTGGAAGGCGTAGGCCTGGTGTGGGCCGAGGTCGGTGTCCGGCGGCTCCAGTGGCGTCGGGCGGGCGGGCGCCGAACCCTCAGAGCTCCGTTCGACCTCCAGGATGAGATAGGCGCCGAGCACCTGCCGGCCGAGCGCTGCGCCGGCCTCGGTGAGGTTGATGCTCGCGAGCTGCCCGCTCGGCATCGACCGGTTCAGCGTCGGCTCACCGACCCGCAGCCAGCCGGTGACCTGGAGGCTGCCGGCCGGGGTCGGCGGGAGGGTCGGGAGGTCGGCGGCACGGTCGGCGTTCTGGACCCATCCGCGGTCCACGACCAGCGGCGCAGGCATCCCGGCCACATCGAGGGCGTTGATGACCTCATACCCGAAGGTGCCCTGGTACGGCCGGTTGCGGACCAGCAGCGGGTCGGTGGCGGCATACGTCCCCGTCATCGTGACCCGGGTCCACTCCTGCGTGCGGGCCAGCGGTTCGGTCCCGAGCTGCGGCGTGAGCGACCCGAGCGGGGTCGGGGGCGCGTCGTAGTGGCTCGTGATCCGTTCGGCACGTGCATCCCTGGTCTGGTAGCGGCCCCACTGCCACTGTCCGAGGTGGAACGCTGCCACCGCGAACGCCGCCGCCAGCAGGAGGGCGCCGAGCCACCTGCGCGTTGCCAGGACCCTCAGCACCTCACCACGGTACCCAGCATAGAGTTGAGAACATGACCGGCCTGCCCTTCCCCCACGTGCGCGCCGCTGACGCACCCGCGGGGCTCACCGGTATGCCGGACCAGTTCGGGCGGGTCGGCCGCGACCTGCGCGTCTCGGTGACCGACCGCTGCAACCTCCGGTGCACCTACTGCATGCCCGCCGAGGGGCTCCCGTGGCTCGCCAAGCCCGAGATGCTCTCCGACGACGAGCTGGTCCGCCTGGTCGGGATCTTCGTCGGACTCGGCGTGCGACAGGTGCGCCTCACCGGTGGCGAGCCGCTGCTCCGACGGTCGCTGACCGACATCGTGCAGCGCATCGCCGCCCTCGAGCCGCGCCCCCAGATCGCGATGACCACCAACGGCATCGGGCTGGACCGGCTCGCTGGACCGCTCGCTGCGGCCGGGCTGGACCGCGTCAACGTCAGCCTCGACACGATCGACGGCGATGAGTTCACCCGGCTCACCCGACGCGACCGGCTCCACGACGTCGAGGCCGGGCTCAAGGCCGCGGCCGCAGCCGGTCTGGTCCCGGTGAAGGTCAACGCGGTGGGGATGCGGGGCATCAACGACGAGTCGCTGCCGGACCTGCTCCAGTGGTGCCTGGACCGCGGCTACGAGCTGCGGTTCATCGAGCAGATGCCCCTGGACGCCCAGCACGGCTGGGACGCCATGGCGATGGTGTCCTCCGCCGAGATCCACGACCGGCTGAGCGAACGGTTCACCCTCACTCCCCAGCCGTCCGGGGCGCGCGGGAGCGCACCGGCCGAGCGGTTCCTGGTCGATGGTGGTCCGGGCACCGTGGGGATCATCGCCAGCGTGAGCGACCCGTTCTGTGCTGCGTGCGACCGGGTCCGGCTCACCGCCGACGGCCAGGTGCGCAACTGCCTTTTCTCCGAGCGCGAGACCGACCTGCGCGAGCCGCTGCGCGAGGGGGCCAGCGACGAGGAGATCGCTGCGCTGATCCAGGGTGAGATGTGGGCCAAGCTGCGGGGTCACGGGATCGGGACGCCGGGCTTCTCCCAGCCCTCTCGACCGATGTCCGCCATCGGCGGCTGACGAGTCTGTGGGCGTCAGCCGGCGTCCTCGGGGATGGCCTGCACCGGGACGACGTCCTTGAGGAAGTGGCGCACGGACAGATAGGGACCGAGGGTGTCGCGGTGCTCCTCGCACGCGAGCCAGACCTTGCGTCGCTCCGGCGTGTGCAGGGTGGGGTTGTTCCACAGCAGCCCGTAGGCCGCGTCGCGACGGCACCCCTTGGCGCTGCACCTCATCCCGGCGGGCCGTCCCACCACGCCGATCAGCGCCCGATCGAGCGGGGACCCTGCCCGGTCGGGGTGACCGGGGCGGTCCGCCCCATCAGCCGGGGGGTCACGGCGTTGACGGCCACCACGGCGACGTACGGCAGGACCACGGCGAAGGCGACGAAGGTCCACCGCAGCCAGCCGGTGGTCACCACGGCCAGCACGAAGCACGCGGTGCGGATCCCCATCGTGAACAGGTACCGACGGATCCGCGACGTCTGTTCCTCACGCAGGTTCGGCGGAGCGGTCGTCGCGGACTGGACCTGCTCTCGCGCCGGCTTCCGTGCGTTCCCCATGACCCCACGATACGTCCGGAGGCGATGCGCCGTACTGGCCGGTTATCCACTAGCGTCAACCAGACCTGACGCCAGCACGGCGTCGTGACCAGAAGCACACAGACGGCGTCGACCAGGAGGACAACAACCGATGGCTCAGGCTCGCAACGTGCTGGTCACCGGGGGCAACCGGGGGATCGGGCTGAGCATCGCCCGCGCCTTCGTCGACGGCGGGGACAACGTCCTGATCACCCACCGGTCCGGTGAGCCACCCGAGGGCCTGCGTGGCGTGCACTGCGAGATGACCGACACGGCGTCGGTCGACGCGGCGTTCACCGAGGCCGAGGCGATCTTCGGCGGCCCCGTCGAGGTCCTGGTCGCCAACGCGGGAATCACCGCCGACCAGCTGCTCATGCGGATGAGCGACGACGACTTCGCCTCGGTCATCGACACCAACCTCGCCGGTGCGTTCCGGTGCGTCCGACGTGCGAGCAAGGGCATGATCCGGATGAAGAGGGGCCGGATCGTCCTGGTCGGCAGCGTCGTCGGCCTGATGGGGGCGCCGGGACAGGTGAACTACGCCGCGAGCAAGGCCGGGCTCACCGGGATCGTCCGCGCGCTGACCCGCGAGATCGGGTCTCGTGGCATCACCGCCAACGTGGTCGCGCCGGGCTACATCGAGACCGACATGACGGCGGCCCTGCCCGAGGAACGGCAAGCCGAGTACATCAAGATGATCCCTTCGCTCCGCTTCGGTCGCACCGAGGAGGTCGCCGCCGCAGTTCGGTTCGTCGCATCCGAGGAGGCCGGCTACATCAGCGGTGCGGTCATCCCGGTCGACGGCGGCCTGAGCATGGGGCATTGACCCGCGCGTCGTCCACCCCGCTGTCTCGACCCAGAACCAGCCGACACCCTTGAAGGGCAATCGATGATCCTCGAAGGCAAGACCCTCCTCGTCACCGGTGTGCTGATGGACTCCTCCATCGCCTTCCACATCGCCAAGCTGGCCCAGGAGCAGGGCGCCACCGTGGTGCTGACCTCGTTCGGCCGCACCATGAAGATCACCCAGACCATCGCCAAGCGGCTCCCCCAGACCCCCCCCGTGCTCGAGCTCGACGTCACCGACCAGGAGCACCTCGACACGCTGGCCGACCGGCTGCGCGAGCACGTCGACCACCTCGACGGTGTCGTGCACTCGATCGGCTTCGCGCCACCGGGCGCGTTCAACTTCCTGGACGCGACCTACGAGGACGTCTCGACCGCCGTCCACACCTCGGCGTTCTCGCTGAAGTCGCTGGCCGTGGCCGCTGAACCGTTGATGGCCGCGGGCAGCTCGATCGTGGGCCTCACCTTCGACGCCAAGTTCGCCTGGCCGGTGTACGACTGGATGGGGGTCGCCAAGGCGGCGTTCGAGTCGACCAGCCGTTATGTCGCGCGGGACATGGGTCCCAAGGGAATTCGCTGCAACCTCGTCGCAGCGGGACCGATCCGCACCACCGCTGCCAAGTCGATCCCGGGCTTCGTCGCCTTCGAGGACAACTGGGACAACCGTGCGCCGTTGGGCTGGGACGTGAACGACGCGGTCCCCGCGGCCCGGGCCTGCGTCGCGCTGCTGTCGGACTGGTTCCCGGCCACGACCGCCGAGATCGTGCACGTGGACGGCGGCGTCCACGCGATGGGTCAGTAGGCACGTGTCGGAACCCTCCGGAAGCACCGTCCCCGAGCAGGAGCAGGCCGTCGCACCACCTGGTGTGGACACCCGCGAGGTGCGGATCCTGGAGGGTCCCAACCTCTACTTCACCAAGCCGGCAGTCAAGATCACGTTGGACCTGCCGGGTCTGCTGGACGCTCCCGAGCCCGTCGCGGTCACCGTCGGCCAGCTCGCCGGACTGCAGTCGGGCAGGCCCGGGTCGCCAGGCTCCCAGCAGCGCCAGCGGTTCGCGCTCCGGGTGGCCGAGCGCGCCGTACGCCGCCTGGCGGCCGCGTCGGGCACGTCACGGCTGGGTGTCCGCTCCCGGCCGGGCCAGCACGCCGCCGAGGTGGTGGTCGCCTTCGTCTGGCGCCGCCGCGGTCGGGCGCGTGCGCTCGGAGAGGCCGCCGGACCGCTGATCCTGCGCTGGCTCGAGGTTGCCTCCGCCGGCGTGACCGATCGCGAGCGGCAGGCCCAGGCCGCCGAGGAGGCGGTCGTCGAGGGCGCGCTGTCGGTCACCCGCTCCGAGCCGGGCGAGCGCGCGCTGGCGATCACCGCACGCGTGCCGGTCGCCTCCATCACGGGGACCAACGGCAAGACCACGACCACGCGCCTGCTCGCCCACCTCTGCATGACCGCCGGCCTGCGGACCGCGTGGTCCTCCACCGACGGGGTTGTCGCACAGGGGGAGATGGTCGAGCCGGGCGACTACTCGGGGCCCGCCGGGGCACGGGCGGTGCTGGACACCGAGGGGTTGCAGATCGCGATCCTGGAGACCGCCCGGGGCGGGATGCTCCTGCGGGGGATGGGAGTGCTGGCCAACGACGTCAGCGTGGTGACCAACGTGTCCGCCGATCACCTCGGGATGCAGGGGATCGACACCCTCGACCAGCTCGCCGAGGTCAAGGCCATCGTGACGCGGGTGACCAGGCCCGGCGGCTGGACGGTGCTCAACGGCGACGACCCGCGTGTGTGGCCCATGCGCACCCGCAGCAAGGCCCGGCCGTGGGCCTTCAGCCTGACCCCGGAGTCGCCGTCGTTGCGCGAGGCCACCATGGCGGGCGGGCGGGGGATCACCGTGCTCGACGGCCAGATCACGGTGCTGTTCGCTGACGGCGACGTCGACCGGCTGGTCGATGTCGTCGACGTCCCGGTCACGCTGTCGGGCCTGTCCGCACCTAACATCGCCAACGCGCTCGCCGCGACCGCCGCGGGGCTGGGCCTGGGACTGTCCCGCGAGAGCGTGGTCCGGGGGCTCCGCAGCTTCGCACCTGACGACCAGCTCAACCCGGGGCGGATGAACACCTATACCGTGCCGCTCGACAGCGGTGGTGAGGCGACCGTGATCCTCGACCTGGCCCACAACGAGGCCGGCCTCGAAGCGCTGATGGATGTCTCTCGCGGTCTCACGGCGCCCGGCGCCCGGGTCCACCTCGGTCTGGGTCTGGCGGGGGACCGCACCGACGACCTGCTCGAGTCGATGGGGGAGATGGCCGGGCTGCGAGCCGACCATGTCGTCGCGGCCCACAAAGCCCACTACCTGCGTGGGCGCACCATGGAGGACCTGGAGCACTACCTGCGGATCGGCCTCGCCCGGGCGGGAGTTGCCGAGATCGAGTCCTACGACACCGAGCTCGCTGGGCTGCAGGCTCTGGTCGCTGCAGCCGCCGAAGGCGACGTCGTCGCCCTCATGTGCCACGCCGAGCGTCCCCAGGTGCTCACGTGGCTGCGCGAGCTGGGCGCGGTCGCCGATGACCCGACTACGTTGCGACGCAAGGTGATCCGGGCCCGCGGACAGCACGAGTTCGAGCTGGAGATCGCCGCGGTCTGCGACCTGGAGCCCGGACCGGCTCAGGTCGCCGCCGCCCGCACGCTGCTGGACGCACGTCCGGCGGACGCCCGGCTGCGGTTCGAGTATGCCGGGAGCCTGGACGGTGCCGGCCGCGACGCGGAGGCCGTCCCCGAGTACCGACAGGCGATGGACGCCGGTCTGGGCGAGCCGCACCGCCACCGCGCGCAGATCCAGCTGGCCTCCAGCCTGCGGGTGCTCGGCCGGACGGAGGAGGCGCTGACCGTGCTGGACCTCGTCGCGGCGGAGCGTCCCGACAGCCCGGCGGTGACCGCCTTCCGCGCCCTGGTCCTGGCTGACCTCGGCCGCGGCTCGGAGGCGGTCGGCGACCTCGTACAGGCCCTGCTGGCTCTGGCCGGCGACCCGGACTCGCTGACCTACCAGCAGATCCTCAACGCCTCCGCCGCCGAGCTCCGCAGCCGCGCCTGACGCTTTCTCGGGTTACCCGAGAAAGTGTCTCTTCACCCGAGAACGGTTCTCGGGTGAAGCGCTGGTTTCTCGGGTAACCCGATAACCCGGCGGGTGGAGCGCCAGGGCTATGGCTGGGCGGGCTCCGGGGTCATCTCGGCGTCGACGTCCGCGGTGGCCTGCTCCCCAGCCTGCTCTCCGGACTGGATGGCCTCCTCCACGAGCTCGGTCGGGTCGAGGTCGGGGTCGCCGGCCTCCTGGCCGGTATGGGCGCCGGCCTGGGCGGAGTGGGTCATGTCCTCGAGCTCGGTGAGGACGGTGCCGTGGTTGTCGACACAGAGCACGATGATGTCGCCGGGGTTCGCGCGGGTGACGCAGTGACGGACGGCCTCGACCTCATCGAGGACGGTCTCGACCTGCCGGCACCGCACCCCGCCGCCCGCGATCGCAGCCTGGGCGCCCTCGACGACGAGCGCGGCGACCTCGCCGCGCTTGCGACCGCGCATCCGCTCGTCCTCGCGGACCACCATCACGTCGAAGTGGTGCGCCGCCACCGCCCCGAGCTCGCGCATGTCGTCATCGCGCCGGTCGCCGGCGGTGGCGACCATGCCGATCCGCGAGACCTTGCCGAGCTCGGACTGGACGGCACGCTGGTCGGCGTACCGGTCGACGAACTCGCCGAGCACCTTCATGGCCGGGGCGTTGTGGCAGTAGTCCACGAACACCTCGATGCCGTGCACGTTGACCAGGTTCATCCGGCCCGGTGACAGGTAGTACGACGTCGTGAACGTGCGCAGTCCCTGCCGGATCTCGTGGAGGCCCGCGCCGGCCGCGAACGCCGCACCGGCGGCGGCCATGGCGTTGGCGACGTTGAACGCGGCGGTGCCGCCGAAGGTCGAGGGGAGCAGGTGGGTCCAGGCGAGCTGCATCGAGCGGCGTCCGTGCTTGATGGTGATCATGTCGCCACGGTCGGTCGGCTCGAGGACGACGGCGCGGCCCTCGTGACGGCAGTGGTCCTCGATCATGTCGCGTTCCGGGGAGCCCGGCGGCTTCAGCGAGAACCACACCACCGATCCGGAGCACCGACGGCGCATGTCGGCCACCAGCGGGTCGTCGGCGTTGAGGACCGCGAACCCATCTCGCGGAACTGCCTCCACCACAACGGCTTTCACGTCTGCGAGCTGTTCGAGGGTGTCGATGCCCTTCATGCCGAGGTGGTCCGGGGCGACGTTGGTCACGACGGCGACGTTGTTGCGGTCATATCCAAGCCCCTCGCGAAGGATGCCGCCGCGGGCGACCTCCATGACCGCGAAGTCGACCCGCGGGTTCTGGAGCACCATGCGGGCGGACTTCGGCCCGGACGCGTCCGCCTTGAGGACGAGCCGCTCGTCGATCACGATGCCGTCGGTCGAGGTCATGCCCACCTTGTGTCCGATGCCCTTGAAGATGTGGGCGATCATCCGCGAGGTCGTGGTCTTGCCGTTGGTTCCGGTGACCGCGACGATCGGCACCCGCGAGGGCGCGCCCGGCGGGAACAGCAGGTCGACGACGGGTCTGGCGATGAACTGGGGCTCACCCACGGTCGGGTGCGTGTGCATCCGGAACCCCGGGGCCGCGTTGACCTCGCAGATCGCCCCACCCGTCTCGCGCACCGGAGAGGCGATGTCCGGACAGATGAAGTCGATGCCCGCCACGTCGAGCCCGATCATCCGGGCCGCCTCCTCGGCGATCTCGACGTTGTCCGGGTGCGCCTCGAAGGTGCGGTCGACCGAGATGCCCCCGGTCGACATGTTGCCCGTCAGCGCCAGCTTGACCATCTCGCCCTGCGGCGGGACCGCATCCATCGCGAATCCCTGGTCACGCACCAGGGTCTCGGCGCCCTCGTCGACCTTGATGCGGGTGAGGACCTTCTCGTGACCGACGCCACGGCGAGGGTCGGCGTTGGTGATGTCCACCAGCTCGGCCACCGTGTGGGTTCCGTCGCCGATCACGTGCGCAGGGACGCGTTCGGCGATCGCCTGCATCCGGCCGCCGACGATGAGGCAGCGGTAGTCGCGCCCGGTGATCTGCGACTCCACGATGATGTAGCTCCGCCGCGACTCCGACTCGGCGATGACGAACGCGGCGCGAACGTCGTCCTCGCCCATCAGGTCGAGGCAGACCCCGCGCCCGTGGTTGCCGTCCAGCGGCTTGACCACGACCGGGTACCCGATCCGGCGGGCGGCCGCGACGGCGCCGTCAGCGGTGCGGACGGTCTCCTGCTTGGGAACCGGCAGCCCCGCCGAGCCCAGCAGCCGGGTGGTCATGTCCTTGTCGCTGGCGATGTCGACGGCCAGGGCGCCGGTCCGCGAGGTCATCGTCGCGCGGATGCGCTGTGCGTGGACACCCTGCCCGAGCTGGACCAGGGAGGCGCCGTTCAGCCGGATGTAGGGGATGTCCCGGCTCACCGCCTCCTCCAGGATGGCGGCCGTGGACGGGCCGAACGCGGAACGCTCGGCGCGACGGAGGAACAGGTCGAGCTCCTCGGCGAAGTCGAACTCCTCGTCGCGGCGAACGAGGTCGTTGACCAGCCGGACCGCCAGCTCACCGGCCGCGAGCCCGACCCGCTCGTCGGTGTAGCCGTAGATCACGTTGTACTGGCCCGTCCTGCCCTTCAACGCACGCGTCTTCCCCCGCCGCTGGTCGTGGCCGGCCTCGGACTGCAGCTGGAGCGAGATGTGCTCGCTGACGTGCCCGACCCAGGTCCCCTCGCGCAGCCGCTCGACGAACCCGCCGCGGTGCCCACGGGAGCAGGTGTGCCTCTCCAGCCCCGGCAGCAGCTCGAGGAGGCGGTCGGTGAAGCCGGGGAGCGTGTCGGTCGGGTAACCCTCGAGCACCCCGAGGTCGACGACCAGGTGGATGGCCGGGTTGTAGGACCAGATGTTGCCACCGCGGTAGACCCGGGACTCCAGGATCCTCAGGTCGGGCGCAGCGGGACCGGTGGGTGTCGGGCGTTCGGGCATCGCGCGCTCCTTCCCGGCCGGGGCCGGACGCTGGGGTGTGCCGGTCAGGACGTCGTGGTGGAGGAGGCTGCCTCGACGTAGGGGTGCTGCTCGACGAAGTCGACCAGCTGCACGCTCTCGAGGTTGAACGTAGCGCCGGCGGGCAGCGAGTGCACCACTGCGCCCGACACCATTAGGGGAGCGCCGTCGCGGGCGTCGGCAGCGTCGGTCCGGGCGAACCGGCAGTCCAGGACGAACACCACACCGTTGCCGTGCACGGTGAACTCCCGGCCGTCGGTGATCTCGATGGCGGTGTTCTCGTCGATGCCGATGCCGATCAGGGCCGGTGAGCCGGCGACCATGGCCATCAACCGGCCGTAGCGGCTCCGCTGGCCGAAGTGCTGGTCGATCACGACACCCTTGATCAGACCCAGTCCTGCGGTGAGCTGGCTGGCACCCTGGCGGGGGGTCGAGCCCTCCTCACCCAGCGCGATCATGAACTCGCTCATGATGGATGCGCCCGCCGAGGTGCCACCGACGACCGCTCCACGCGCATACGCCCGGTGGATCGCCTGACCGGCGGGTGTGCCAGGGAAGAACTGGCTGAGCCGCAGCTGGCTGCCACCGGTCAGGAAGATGCCGGTCGCCTCGTCGAGGCGGGCGACCAGCGAGGGGTCGGCGGCGTCCTGTCGGGACACCGGGTTCACCACCGTGACCTCGGGACAGCCGAGGCGCGCGAACACGGTCTCGTACGCGGCGGAGGCCTCGACCTGGAAGGAGGACGCGGTGGGCACGACCACGATGCGGGAGCGACGGCCACCCGCTAGCCGGATGAACCGGCGGAGTACACGCGCATTGCCCGCGCGGTCCTCGGCCCCGCCGATCACGAAGAGTGTCGGGGTGGTCTGGGTGCTGCGGGCCATTGCCGAATCCTAGGTCGACCCGGGTCGGGGCCGCGGAGGCAGGTCCGGTGCGGCGGTCGGCGTGCCGTCGGCGGCGTCGGCCTCCTCCACCTCCTCGCGCGTGATCCCGAGCAGGAAGAGCACCGAGTCGAGGTAGGGCACGTTGACCGAGGTGTCGGCGAGCTCGCGCACGACCGGCTTGGCGTTGAAGGCGACTCCGAGCCCGGCCGTCTGGAGCATGTCGAGGTCGTTGGCGCCGTCACCGATGGCTACCGTCCGGGACAGGGGCAGCCCTTCGGCGTCGGCGAAGTCGCGCAGCGCGCTGGCCTTGCCGGCGCGGTCCACGATGTCGCCGACCAGCCGCCCGGTGAGCACCCCGTCGATGATCTCGAGCCGGTTGGCGCGGGCGTGGTGGATGCCCAGCTCGTCGGCGATCGGCTGCACGATTTCGATGAAGCCCCCGGAGACCAGTGCGACAGTGAACCCGAGTCGTTTCATGGTCCGAACCAACGTTCGGGCGCCGGGCGTCAGCTGGACGGCCTTGCGGACGTCGGCCAGCACCGTCTCGGGCAGCCCGGCGAGGGTGGCGACCCGGGACCGTAGGCTCTCGGCGAAGTCCAGCTCGCCACGCATGGCCTGCTCGGTCACGGCGGCCACCTCCGCCGCTCGGCCCGCGCGGGCCGCCAGCAGCTCGATGACCTCGTCCTGGATCAGGGTGGAGTCGACGTCCATCACCACAAGACGCTTGCCCCGCCGTGCCAGACCGGCAGGCGCCACGGCGATGTCGACCCCGCGGATGCTGGCCTCGACCGCCAGCTCGGCCCGCAGGCTCGGCACGTCGGCGCCGGAGATGTCGAACTCGACCGTAGTGACCGGGTAGCGCGAGAGACGGCGGATGCGGTCGATGTTGGCGCCGTGCGCGGCGATCCGGGCAGTGATGGCTGCGATCGCGCTGGCCAGGACGGGTGCGCCCAGCACAACGACCGCCGCTCTGCCGGTCGGCCGGGAACGGTTGTCGCCCAAGCCGGTCGCGAACGCGGCGTGCATCCCCATGTCGGCGCAGACGGCCTGTACGCCATGCTGCATCCGGGCATCGCTGTCGCCATCAGTGGTCAACAGCATCGCCAAGGTGAGGTGGCCCCGGACGACGACCTGCTCGAGGTCGAGCACCTCCGCGCCGATGTCACCGATGACGTCGAACAGCGCGCTGGTGACGCCTGGTCGGTCGTCCCCGCTCACGGTGACCAGCAGGGTCCCGGTGTGCCGCAGGCCGGCGGGTTGAGTCACGCCGACAACCCTAGCCATGGGCTCCGCCGATCCGGGTCGACGGGGGGCTGTGCGGCCCAGACCCGTCGTCGTCAGGCCAGGTTGAGTCCGCCAGCCGGCACGAAGTCGGGGAAGACGGCGTCGATCGCCGGGTTCCCGAGCCGCTTGACCACGATCTCCGAGAGCGCCTCGCGGAAGTCCAGGGTGATCGGTAGGTCGCCCTGGGTGAGGTTCTCGGACGTGACGAGCGGTTGGCTACCCAGCACCTGTCCGCCGTTGATCGACCCGCCACAGACCGTCATCAACCCGCCGGAACCGTGGTCGAAGCCGCTGCCGTTCAGGACGACGCGGCGGCCGAACTCAGAGATCGTGATGACCGTGGTGGTCGCCCAGCGCGGGCCGAGGTCGGCCCTCAGCGCCGCGAGTCCGAGCGAGAGGTCGCGGACCTTGGCGGAGAACTTGGAGTCGGGGTTGCTGGCCAGTCCGAAGTCGTTGTGCATGTCCCAGTCGCCGATGTCGATACAGGCCGCCTCGAGACCCACGCCGGACTTCATCAACCGCGCGATCTCGGTGAGACCGGAGCCGAACTCCCCAGCGGGGTACGCCGCGTCGTTCTCTGGGGTGTAGGCCGTGCCGCGGATCCCGTTGAGCAGCGCGATCGAGTCGAAGGTCGCCTGCGCCTGGGTGTGGATGAGGCCGCCGGCCTCGCCGTACATCGCGTCCAGGGACCGCATCGCGGCATCCCGCCGCCCAGGGGCCGTCGGCAGATCGAACCCGTCGATCGTCCACGTAGCAAGGGTGGGGAACGTCGTTGCCAGTGCCAGGGTCGAGCGCGATCCGATCGTGATGCCGCGCAACGATCCGGTCTCGCTGGAGGCCGAGACGAGATGGCGTCCGAGCCACCCGCTGCGCATCTGGGCCGGCGCACACCGTTCGGTCGCGGTCTGGTCGCTGAAGTGCGAGCGAGAAGCCCATGGCGCGCCGACCCCGGTGAGGAACGCGAGATCACCGGCGTCCCACAGCGGCAGGAGTGCGCCCATCTCGGGGTGGAGCCCGTACTGAGCGTCCAAGGGGTGGGTCAGCTCGGCCGGGACGGCCGCCTCCCGGCGCGCAGCGTAGTAGTGCGGGTCAGTCACCGGGACGAGGGCGGACAGCCCGTCCATGCCGCCGCGGAGGAACACCAGGATCACCGTGTCACCCGCGGGCGCGGCGGCGAAGGAGTACCGGGGCCGGGCATGGGGCGCGAGCATCGCCCCGAGGACGCCCGCGCCGCCCCGCAGCGCATGGCGACGGTTGACCCACCGCGGTCCGCCTGGGGCGATGTCGGTGAGGTCAGCCGCCGACCCGATCCCGTGGCGCGAGGACGCGATCTGGGCGGCCTCGGCCGCACCGACCGGCCGGGGGGTGCCGTCGGCGAGGCTGACGAAGTGGTCATCGCGCTCGTCATGGGCGTGCATGGGGACGATCACGTCGTCGGCGAGCAGGGCCTCGTGGCGGCCCACCGGGCGGTCGTTCTCGATGATGGTCATCAGGGTCTTTCGTCAGCGCAGGGCGAAGTAGGGGGAGGCGAACACCTGGGCGACGGCCTCGGTGAGGTTGGCGTTCATCTGGGCCTTGGTCATCGACGCGGCAGGGCCGGGGTCGGCCACCGCGCCGACCAGGACAGCCGCGAGCGCGCCCCGATGGGTTGCGGTGGGGTCGAACCCGGTCAGTGTGATGAACAGCCGACTGGCCGCTTCGTGAGCCTTCTGACCGCCCTTCAGGCCGGTGGTCGCCGCCCACGTCTGCGTGGGTGGGAGCTCCGGATCATCCTGGGCCGCAACGGAGTACGCCGAGCGGAGGCGGGCCAGCATGCTCTGGGTGGACGTCCACGGGCCAGCCGTGTCGGGATAGCCGTTGACGACGGGCCAGTCACGAGGACGGTGTCCGCTCTGCACGAGCCGGTCCATGTACTGCGTCAGAGCGGCCCGGGGGTACGTGGTGGTGTCCGCGGTGATGTTGAGCCGCGGGCGACCCGCTGCGATCGCCGTGTTGGTGTATTCAGCCGGGCGGCGGATCTTCTGTCCGACCGAGTCGCGGAACTCCGAGCTGGCGAAGAGCGCGGTGAGGACCTGCTTGACGTCCGTGTCGCTCGAGAGGTAGGTCGCGGTGAGACGATCCACCAGTGACGTCGGGGGGGTGTCGGACACGAACCGCACGCACAGGCGGGTCGCGATCCGTCGTGCGGTCGACGGGTGGCGGGCGAGGTAGTCGGCATACAGGTCAAGCACCTTGGGGCCGCCCTTGGCCACCGCGTTCGAGTGCTCGAACCCCATCACCTTGACCGGCCCGACGTGGTGCCGCGCGGCATAGAACCTGGCTCGCTGCACCGGCCAGTCGCGGGTGAACCCGGTCAGGATCAGGCTGCTGTTCCGGACATCGTCCTCGGTGTAGTTGAGCGAACCGTCGACCAGGTTGTCGCGGCCGACGGTGTGCAGCTCGAGCAGCTCACGTCCGAGGTTCTCGTTGACCCCCGTCGCGACGTTGGTCTCGTTGTCGACGAACAGCAGCAGCGCGGGATGCCGCAGGGCCGCGCGGAGCATGGAGCGGAACGAGGCCATGGCGTGGGCGCGGATGACCTCGCGGTCGTAGTCGATGACAAAGCCGAAGCACTTGTCCGAGGTGAAAGGCACATAGAGCAGGTCGCCCCAGAACTCGACCATCGACTCGAAGAGGACCCGACGCGTGAAGATCTGGCGCGCGGCGGTGGCGCGGGACACGTGGGCTGCTCCGATCCAGGGCCGGTTGCCCGAGGCGGTGATGAGCTCGGCGGGCGTCAGGGTGAGCCACGGGAAGTGGCGGGTCATCAAGGCGTCGCACGCGCTGTTGTCGACCCCGGTGGTGGCGATCTGCTGGGCGATCCAGGTGCCGACCCCGATCCGGTTGATGTCGGCGACGAGCGCTGCCGTCGGCGCGGGCGCCAGCCTGCGGGCCGCGTGCCAGGCCGGGTCCGCGTTCAACGGGAGCGCGGGTGCGAACGGCGAGTACACGTCGGTGACGGCTGCCGCGGCGAGTTCTCCCGTGCGTGGCAGAGCGGCGTGTGTCGCCCCCGGAGCCATGGTCAGGGCAGCAGCACCGAGCGCACCGGTGGCACCTGCGCGAAGGAGGGTTCGTCGGCTGTGCTCACGTGTTGTGGGCAGCACGGCATCGGCGTCGTTCGTAGGCATGACCCTCCCCGGGTGCTGGAAGGGGCCCGTCCGCCCCCACCACGGCGGCCACAGTGTCGCAGCGCTCCCTCGCCGAGCGAAGCACATTCACCAAAGTCGAGTGGACGGATCTGGTTGGAGATCAGTCGAAAACGCGGGGTGCGTGTGTTTGCTGCGAGTAGCTCGCCGACGCGCTGGCGGGAGAGCCGTCGTCAGGCTCGACCGTCGCGCCACGCCACCAGGTCACGCAGCGGGCCGAGGTCGTAGTCGGGCCCACCGATGCCTACTGTGAACATCCTCGTCCCGACGGCATACAGCTCCTCGGCCCCGGCGGCGTAGTCCCCGACGTCCTCGGGGACTCGCCCGGGCTTGGGTGAGACGCCGGCCGAGCGCTCGATCTCAGCCGGATCGCGTCCGGCCTTCGCGCACCACTGGTCGAGCACGGCGTGCTTGTGGGCGATCGTCTCGGCATCGCCGAACGAGTGCCAGATCGAGGCGTGTTCGGCGACGATCCGCAGGGTCTTCTTCTCCCCTCCGCCACCGATGAGGATCGGGATCGGGCGGGTGGGCGGCGGGTTGAGCCTCGCCCAGCGGTCGCGGATCAGCGGCAGGTTACGGTCGAGGGCGTCGAGCCGTCCGCCCGCCGTGCCGAACTCGTAGCCGTAGGCGTCGTAGTCCCGCTCGAACCAGCCCGACCCGATCCCCAGGATCAGGCGACCGTCACTGATGTGGTCGACCGTCCGCGCCATGTCGGCCAGCAGCTGCGGGTTGCGATAGGAGTTGCACGTGACCAGCGCGCCGATCTCGACGCGCTCGGTGGCCTCGGCCCACGCACCGAGCATGGTCCAGCACTCGAAGTGCGCGCCGTCCGCGTCGCCGTACAGCGGGAAGAAGTGGTCCCAGTTGAGGACGACGTCCGCCCCGATCTCCTCGGCCTGGGCGGCGGCCCGCCGGATCGCTGCATACTCCGCGTGCTGGGGCTGGAGCTGGACAGCGATCCGGATGGGCCGGTCGATCACTCGGTCACCAGCTGGCCCTTGCCGACGATGGTGAGGCCGGACTCGGTCACCACGAAGCCGCGGGCGCGGTCGTGTTCGTGGTCGTACCCGATCCGCACCCCATCGGGCACATGGACGTTCTTGTCGATGATGGTCCGGCGGATCTGGGCGTTGCGGTCCACCTCGACCCCGTCGAGCAGCACGCTGTCGTCGATGGTCGTGTAGCTGTGGATCTTGCAGGTCGGACCAAGCACCGAGTTGCTGACCCGCGCGCCGCTGATGACGACACCGGGGGACACCGCGCAGTTGAGCGCCTCACCGAACCGGCCGTTCTGGCCGTGCACGAACTTGGCGGGCGGGAACGGACCGTAGTCGGTGTAGATGGGCCACTCGTAGTTGTAGAGGTTGAAGACCGGGTAGATGGAGACGAGCTCCATCTGGGCCTCGTAGTAGGAGTCGAGCGTCCCGACGTCGCGCCAGTATGCCGCGTCCCGCTCGGTGGAGCCCGGGATCACGTTGTCCTTGAAGTCATAGACGTAGCCCGCGTCCTGGCTCACGAAGTCGGGGACGATGTCGCCGCCCATGTCGTGCATGCTGCCCTCGCGCTCGTGGTCGCGGGTCACGGCGTCCATCAGCACGTCGCCGTTGAAGACGTAGTTGCCCATCGAGGCGAGCACCTCGTGCGGTGCGTCCGGCAGGCCTACGGCGTCGGTGGGCTTCTCGCGCCACTTGCCGATCTTGCGGCGGTCCTTGGCATCCACCTCGATGACGCCGAACTGGTCGGCCAGGGAGATCGGTTGCCGGATGGCGGCCACCGTCACGCCCGCACCGGTGTCGATGTGCTGCTGGACCATCTGCGAGAAGTCCATGCGGTACACGTGGTCGGCACCCACCACCACGACGATGTCGGGCTTCTCGTCGATGAGCAGGTTCTGGCTCTGGTAGATCGCGTCGGCGCTTCCGAGGAACCAGCTCTTGTCCATCCGCTGCTGGGCGGGCACCGGCGTGACGTAGTTGCCGAGCATCGTGGACATGCGCCACGTCTTGGTGACGTGGCGGTCCAGGCTGTGCGACTTGTACTGCGTCAGCACCACGGCCTTGAGGTAGCCGCTGTTCACGACGTTGCTGAGCGCGAAGTCGATGAGCCGATAGATCCCTCCGAACGGGACGGCCGGTTTGGCCCGGTCGGCGGTCAGCGGCATCAGCCGCTTGCCCTCACCACCGGCCAAGACGATTGAGAGCACCTTCGGTCCACCAGATCGATACGCCATGACGGCAATCTAGGGGTACGCGACGGTCGCAGGCGAGCGACACCAGGGACTAGTCTGCGAGTCGTGCGCGTCGACATCCTCAGCAAGGAGTACCCACCGCAGATCTATGGGGGAGCCGGTGTCCACGTCGCCGAGCTGGTTCGCGCGCTGCGCGAGCGCGGTGACGTCGACGCCAGGGTGCGGTGTTTCGGCCCACCACGGGAGGAGCCCGGCTCCTTCGGATACGCCGATCTTCCCGACCTCGCGTCGGCCAATGCCGCCATCTCGACCATGGGCGTCGACCTGGCGATGGCCGGCGACTGCGTGGGTGCCGACCTGGTCCACTCCCACACCTGGTACGCCAACTTCGGCGGTCACATCGCCTCGCTGCTCGGTGGCATGCCTCACGTCGTCTCGGCCCACAGTCTGGAACCGATGCGACCGTGGAAGGCCGAGCAGCTCGGTGGCGGGTACCGCGTGTCCTCCTTCATCGAGCGCACCGCCTATGAAGGAGCGGCCGCGGTGATCGCGGTGAGCGCGGGCATGCGCGAGGACGTGCTCAAGGCCTACCCCTCAGTGGACCCGACGCGGGTGCACGTCGTGCACAACGGCATCGACTCCGAGCTGTGGGCGCCGAGCCAGGATCTCGACATCGTGCGCAAGCACGGCGTCGACCCGGACCGCCCGTCGGTCCTCTTCGTCGGACGCATCACCCGCCAGAAGGGCCTGCCGTACCTGCTCCGCGCGGCGGCCTTCCTGCCCGAGGGCGTCCAGCTGGTCCTCTGTGCGGGCGCCCCTGACACCCCTGAGATCAAGGCCGAGGTCGAGGGGCTCCTGGCGGAGCTCCGCAAGACGCGGGACGGCGTGGTGTGGATCCCCGAGATGCTGCCTCGCAACGAGGTCGTCGCACTTCTCTCTGCTGCAACGGTTTTCGCGTGCCCGTCGGTCTATGAACCGCTCGGCATCGTCAACCTCGAAGCCATGGCCTGCAACCTCGCCGTGGTGGCCACCGCGACCGGGGGCATCCCCGAGGTCGTCGTCCCGGGGGAGACCGGCTGGCTCGTGCCGATCGAGCAGGTGCAGGACGGGACGGGTACGCCAGTCGACCCCGACCGCTTCGTCGCCGACCTCGCGGCCGCCCTCACCGAGGCGGTGAGCGACGTGGACCGCGCCCGGACCATGGGTGAGGCCGGTCGTCGCCGCGCCGTCGAGTCGTTCTCCTGGGCCAGCATCGGTGACCAGACCATGGCCGTGTACCAGCAGGTGCTGGGGGGATGACCGAGCCGAACACCGGCTCCTGCCACTGACACCGCCCACGACCCGGCGCGGGGCAGCGGCGCGCTGCCCGCCGACGCTCCGCTGGGGCGGGTCGTGGTGGCTTTCGAGAACGAGATCGCCCGCGCCGTGGTCGAGATCGCCAAGGCGACCGGCTATGACACGTTGCTCTTGGACGGGAGCCCCGAGGGATCCTGCCCGGATCCCTCGGGCTGGGTCGAGGACAACCCGCTCGAGCCGGAGGACGCGCTCGTGGTCTGCAACCACGACGCCCCGGGTGCCTACGCGATGGTCCGCGGCGCGGTGCGGGGCCGGGCGGGCTATGTCGCCATGATGGCCAGCCGCAAGCGGTCGGCCGACCTCGTGGCCGAGCTCGCCCATGACGGCTACACCGACGACGAACTGGGCACGCTGCACGTCCCGGCCGGGCTTAACCTCGGCGGTCGCTCGCCGGGGGAGATCGCGCTGTCGGTGGTCTCCGAGATCGTCGCCGACCACCACGGGCGACCGGGCACACCGATGCGGGGCACCTTCTAGACGGCTGTTGACGTGCTCCACCGCTGTTCTGGTCGGGCGGGGCTGAGGCGCGCGCAGTGTGCCTACGCGGGCCGCCACCCGGCGAGGACAGCGCAGGCCAGGTTGGTCGCGTCGGCCAACGCCCGGTCGGCGTCCCGCTGAAGCCGCTGGAGGAGCAGGCGGCGACGACCGGACGTCGTGACGTCCAGCGCGTCGTCCCGGTGCATCAGAGCCAGATCCACTGCCGTGCCGACGGTGCCAGCGAGGACGATCACACGGCGGGCACGGCTCGGCAGGTCCTCCGGCAGCCCCCAGCGGCCCCCGAGGGCCGCGTCGGCCATCGTCCGCGCGGCCTCGGCTCCGAACGGTTGTCCGCCGGTTGCCGTCAGGTGCTCGGTCGTCTCGAGCACCTGCTCGCGCAGGTGGCGCTCGAGCGTGGAGGCGTCCAGCGCCTCGATGCGGTGGCGGGCGACCGGCTGCGCGTCGTAGGCGGTCCAGTCCACCCGGAGGCCGGTGTCCTTGGCCGTTTTCGCTCGCGGGGTTCCGAACGTGCTCAGGGTCGGCACGAGCATCCCGCCCAGGCCCGGCACGAAGACGCACTCGCCAACCGTCGCCGCGGCGCCGAGAGCCTCCGGGGTGGCAACGGGCAGGCCGGTGAGGTCACCCGGCGCGGGCAGCCCGACGAGCAGCGCCTGCTCGCCCAGAGTGCGCCACAGCTCGAGGCGATCGAGGTCTCCGGCAACGTGGTCCACGTCGGGGAGCGCGTTCCGGAGAACGTCCGCCGTCGGGGTGCGCCCCGCCCAGGCGCTGGTGACCCAGAGGGCGAGGCGAACCGAAGCGGGTACGGCGGGCACGTCGTCATCGTAGGCAGCGTGGCTTCAACTAGGGTCGGTGGCATGAGTGACGTGCTGGCCTTCTCGGGGGTGGGAGTTCGACGGGGCCAGACCCTCTTGCTCGACGACATCTCGTGGGAGGTCGAGGAGGGCCAGCGCTGGGTGGTGCTGGGCCCCAACGGCGCAGGCAAGACCACCCTGCTCCAGCTCGCCGCAGGGCGGATCCACCCGACCACCGGCGTGGCGGGGGTCCTGGGCGAGGTGATGGGTGCCGTCGACGTCTTTGAGCTGAGACCGCGCATCGGCCTCGCCTCCGCCAGTCTTGCCGAGCGCATCCCGGCGGGGGAGCGGGTGCGCGACGTCGTGGTGACCGCGTCCTACGGCATCGTCGGCCGGTGGCGTGAGGGGTACGACGGGATGGACCACGACCGCGCGCGAGAGCTGCTCGCCGCGATGGGCGCCGACGGTCTGGCCGACCGCAACTACGGCACTCTGTCCGAAGGCGAACGCAAGCGGGTGCAGATCGCGCGGGCCCTGATGACCGACCCCGAGCTGATGCTGCTCGACGAGCCGGCGGCCGGGCTCGACCTGGGCGGCCGCGAGGACCTCCTGCGCCGACTCGGCGAGCTGGCGGCGGACCTGGAGGCGCCCGCCCTGGTGCTCGTCACCCATCACGTCGAGGAGATCCCACCGTCGTTCACCGACGTGCTGCTGCTCCGTGACGGACGCGTCGTCGCCCAGGGCCCCCTCGAGCTCACGCTCACCGAGGAGAACCTGTCCGCTACGTTTGGGCTCCACCTCGTGCTGGAGCAGCACGGCGACCGATGGTCGGCCCGCGCTCGGGCCTAGGTCAGGGAACGTCGCAGGTGTCGGACTCGTCAAAGAGGTACCGGCGGAGGGAGCAGTGATGGACTGGATCGGCGACAACCCGTGGTTGGCCTGGCTGGCCGTGGCTCTGGTGTTGGGAGCCATCGAGGCGGCCACCGTCGACTTCGTCTTCGTCATGCTCGCTGCCGGCGCGGTCGCGTCGGCCGCGGCAGCATCGCTCGGCGCCGGGTTCGCCGTGCAGATCATCGTCGGCGTCGTGGTCGCGGTCGCGCTGCTCCTGGGCGTCCGGCCAGTGCTGCAGCGCAAGTTCAACGACACCACCGCGGGGGACACGATCGGAGCCACCAGCCTCATTGGACGGGCGGCCCACGTCCTGCAGACCGTCACCGACACCGACGGGCGGGTGAAGCTGGCCGGAGAGACCTGGTCGGCGCGGCTCGCTCCCGGTGACTCGCAGTGCCAACCCGGCCAAGAGGTCCGGGTTGTATCCATCCAGGGGGCCACCGCGATCGTCACCGGCGGCGCGGCCGGCCTCAAAGGGGAGTAGTCCATGGACGGCATCAGTGCCGGCTTCATCGTTTTGATCCTGTTGGTGGTCTTCGCGGCGATCGTCATCTTCCGCACCATCAAGATCGTGCCGCAGCAGACGGCGCTGATCATCGAGCGACTCGGGCGCTACGCCCGCACGCTCGAGGGTGGCATCCACTTCCTCGTGCCGTTCGTGGACAAGATCCGCGCGAACGTCGACCTGCGGGAGCAGGTCGTGTCCTTCCCCCCGCAGCCGGTGATCACCTCGGACAACCTGGTAGTGAACATCGACACGGTCATCTACTACTCAGTCATCAACGCGAAGTCCGCGGTCTATGAGATCGCCAACTTCATCCAGGGGATCGAGCAGCTCACCGTCACCACGCTGCGCAACGTCATCGGGTCCCTCGATCTCGAGCAGACGCTGACCAGCCGCGACCAGATCAACGCCCAGCTGCGCGGAGTGCTCGACGAGGCCACCGGCAAGTGGGGCATCCGCGTCAACCGCGTCGAGCTGAAGGCCATCGACCCGCCCACCTCGGTGCAGGAGTCGATGGAGAAGCAGATGAAGGCCGAGCGTGAGCGGCGCGCCCAGATCCTCTATGCCGAGGGGACCAAGCAGTCCGCGATCCTGACGGCCGAGGGCGAGAAGCAGTCGCAGATCCTCCGGGCGGAGGGCTCGGCCCAGGCCCGCATCCTGGAGGCACAGGGCCAGGCCCGCGCGATCCAACAGGTCTTCGATGCGATCCACCGCGGCAAGCCGACCCAGAAGCTGCTGGCCTACCAGTACCTCCAGGTGCTGCCGCAGCTCGCCCGCGGTGACGCGAACAAGATGTGGATCATCCCGAGCGAGCTCACCGACGCCCTCAAGGGCATCGGCGGCATGCTGGGTCGCGGCGAAGGCGGGGGACCGTTCACCGGCGGGACCGACGAGGACGACTGGGTCGACCCCGGTCCGCTGCAGGACGCGTTCGACGAGACCAAGCTCGAGGACCCGATGAAGGCCCTCGCCGAGGCTCGGGGTCTGGCCGGTCGCGCGAGCCAGGAGGCGATCGAGCACTCCGAGCCTGCGCCGCGCGTCCAGCCGCCGATCGCGCCCCCGGCCGACGCCGTACCGGCCTACAAGCCCGCCCCGGTGGAACCTTCGGCCATGCCCACCACCGAGGCGCCACCGGCCCCGGCGGTCGACCCCGCCGACCCGACCCCCGCCCTTCCGCCGCCCCCGATCGACCCCGGCCCGCCGACCGGAGGCACCGAACCCCCGCGCTGACCCGGCGCCTTCGAAGTCGCGTACCCCAGTCCCGGACCTCGCGTACCCCGGTCCCGGACCTCGCGTACCCCGGTCCCGGACCTCGCGTACCCCGGTCCCGGACCTCGCGTACCCCGGTCCCGGACCTCGCGTACCCCCGATGCACCTCGCGCACGACGCTCGTGCGCGAGGTGGCCCGGGGGTGCGCGAAGTCGACCTGGCCGTGCTGGTTAGGGTGGCCGGGTGTCGCTGCCGGAGATGCTCGCCATCCTCCTCGCCGGGCTCGCCGCGGGGACGATCAACACCGTCGTCGGGTCGGGAACCCTGATCACCTTCCCCACCCTGCTGTTCATCGGTGTGCCGCCGCTGACCGCCAACATCTCCAACAACATCGGGCTGGTCGCCGGCGGGGTCACCGGGTCCCTGGGCTACCGCGAGGAGATGCGCGGCGGAGCCGGGGTGCTGCGAAGGCTCGCCCCGCTGTCGCTCCTCGGCGGGATCACCGGAGCCCTCCTGCTCCGCGTCCTACCGGCTGACGCGTTCACGACGATCGTCCCGGTCCTGATCGCCGTCGGGGTGGTACTCGTGCTGTTCGGGCCGAGCATCCAGGAGCGGTCCGCCCGGCGCCGGGCCTCGACAGCGGCGACCACAGCCGCGACCGCTCCGGCCTGGAACGACCCGGCGCTGTTCGCCGGCGTCTTCGTCGCCGGTGCCTACGGCGGCTACTTCGGAGCCGCTCAGGGCGTCATCCTGATGGGCGTCCTCAGCCTGCTCACCGTCGAACCGCTCCAGCGGCTGAACGGGTACAAGAACGTCCTCGCGCTCATCGTCAACGGGGTCGCTGCCCTCGTCTTCGTCCTGGTCGCGCGCGACCTCGTCGACTGGCGCGTGGTCGGGCTGATCGCGGTCGGGTCTCTGGTCGGTGGTGTACTCGGCGCCCGGGTCGGACGCCGCCTGCCACCGGTCGCGCTGCGTGGGCTGATCGTGGTGATCGGGGTGGTGGGCATCATCCGGATCGTGTTCTTCGCGTGACCGACCCGTCGGTCGTCCTGCTGACCGGCGCCATGGTCGGCGTGGGCGCGCTCGTCCAGTCGACCGTCGGGTTCGGTCTCGCGGTCGTGGCGGCGCCCCTGGTGGTCCTCATGGCGCCTGAGCTGATGCCGGTCTCGCTGCTCGTCGCGGCGTTCGCCCTGCCCGTCGTCCAGATCATCGGTCGGCGGCCGGAGGTCTCGTGGCCGATCCTGCGGTGGGCCCTGGCCGGACGGCTCCTGCTCACCCCGGTGGGGGTGGCCGCGGTCGCCCTGCTGCCGGTCTCGGCGATCGCGGCTCTGGTCGGGGTACTGGTCCTGGTCGCCGTCGCGCTGTCGATCTGGGCCGTCGACGTGCATCCCACCACTGGACGCGCGTTCGGTGCCGGCATGATCAGCGGGGTCTCGGGGACCGCGGCGGCGATCGGCGGGCCGTTCCTCGCCCTGGTGCTGCAGCACGACCGACCGGACCGGGCGCGTGGCACCCTGGCAGTCTTCTTCCTGGCCGGGTCGGCGTTGGGGCTCGGCTCGCTGTCGGTCGTCGGCGAGGTCTCCCGCGACCAGCTCGTCGCCGGGGTGACCTGGGTCCCGTTCGTGATCCTCGGTCACCTCGGCGCCGGACCGCTGCGTCGTCGGCTGTCCGGACCACGGTTCCGCCAGGCCGTCCTCGCACTCGCGGTGGTGGCGAGCGTGGTCGTCCTCGCCCGGGCCGTCATCGGCTGAGGGACCCGACCGAGCCAGCACCGCGTCGAGCCGTAGGCTGCCGCGCGTGCCCATCCGGATCGAGGACCCCGCCGACTCCCGGGTCGCCGAGTACCTCCACCTGACCGACGTCGCGCTCCGTCGGCGGGTCGAGCCCGAGCGCGGCCTGTACATCGCGGAGTCGGAGAAGGTCATTCGCCGGGCCCTGAGCGCCGGCCACCGACCGTTGTCATTCCTCATGGCCGAGCGATGGCTCGTCGACCTCGCCGACCTCGTCGCCGACGCCGAGACGGCAGGCGTCCCGGTGTACGTCGGGGCCCACCCGATGATCGAGGAGCTGACGGGCTTCCATCTGCACCGGGGGGCGCTCGCTGCCATACAGCGTCCCGAGCTGGCCTCTCCGGCAACGGTTCTCGCCGGTGCGCGGCGTGTCTTCATCCTCGAGGACATCGTCGACCACACCAACGTGGGTGCGTTGTTCCGCTCTGCCGCCGCGCTCGGGGTCGACGCCGTCCTGGTCACCCCGCGCTGTGCCGACCCGCTGTACCGTCGGTCGGTGCGGGTGTCGATGGGCACCGTCTTCCAGGTCCCGTGGACGCGCATCGACCCATGGCCGGCGGGGGTGACGGACCTGCAGGACCTCGGGTTCACGGTGGCCACACTGGCCCTCGCCGACGATGCCGCGAGCCTGGACGACCTGGCGACCGAACCTCCCGAACGACTCGCGCTCGTGCTCGGCACCGAGGGCGACGGCCTGGCGCGCAGCACCCTCGCCCTCTCCGACCTGACGGTCACGATCCCCATGACCGGGGGCGTGGACTCGCTGAACGTGGCGGCGGCGGGAGCGGTGGCCGCCTGGGCGCTGCGTCCTGCTCGGTAGGTCTGCTCGGTAGGTCTGCTCGGTAGGTCTGCTCAGCCGACCAGCCGGGACAGCAGCCGGTCGAGCTCGACGCGAGGGTCGGCCGCCTGGCCCCCGTGGACGGGGCCGGGCTGCACGACCGTGCTGCGCGGCGCGGCCAGCCAGCCGAACCGCTTGCCGAGGCTGCCGAGGTCGGGGCGACCACCGCCGGTCAGTCCGCGGCACACCTCGCAGACCGTCTCCAGCGTGTCGCTCAGTCCCGCGAGGTCGAGTCCCGGTGCGAGGGAGCGCATCCGGTCGGTGTCCACGCGGTACGCGGCGTCCAGGAAGTCGGCCGCCTGGCTGTACAGCACGACGCCGACGTTGAGGAACTCCTCGCGCTCCACACGAGGGACGCACCGCAGCACGACGTACTGGTACGGCTTCACGTCGCCCCCCCTGGGAGCCACGCGCGCGGGTCGGCAACGCGGGCGAGGAGCAGCTCCCGGTAGGCGGCGCGGGCCGATGCCGGGTCGGGCACCCCGACCCCGGGCTCGAGCCACTGGTCCGGGACGAACCCGGTCACCGTCTCGAGGAGCTCAGCGGTGACGAGCGGCGCCAGCCGCGTGTGGGCGCCCCGGACGTCATCGGCGGCGTGCAGCAGGACGTGCTGGTCGGCGTCATAGGCCTGGGCGGCGAACCGCGCCGGGTCCGGTGCGCGCGAGGGCCACTGGTGGTGGAAGTACAGTGCGGCACCGTGGTCGATGCACCAGACCTCGCCGTGCCAGACCAGCAGGTTCGGGTTGCTCCAGGTGCGGTCGACGTTGGCGGTGAGGGCGTCCAGCCACAGGATCTCCGAGGCCACGGCGGCGGGGGCAGGGCGCGACCCGTCGTAGCCGAACGAACCGGGCAGGAAGTCCAGCGCGAGGTTGCTGCCGAGGCTGGCGTTCAGCAGGTCCTGCACCTCCTCGTCCGCCTCGTACCGGGCGATGGCCGTCACCAGGTCGATCTCGGCCAGCCGGGGCACGCGGATCCCGAGTGCCCGGGCGAGCTCGCCGACCAGGACCTCGGCGACCAGGACCTTCAGACCCTGACCCGCACCGCGGAACTTCACGACATAGGTCCCGTCGTCGTCGGCCTCGAGCAGCCCCGGCAGGGACCCACCCTCGCGCAGCGGCGTCACGAACCGAGTCGCGGTGATCTGCTCCAGCACCACGCCAGCCTAGAGGGGGGCTGACCTGACGGAAGGCGAGTCACCGGCGTGCGCGTCCGACCTCGAGCCTGCCCCCGGCGGCGGCGTGCGCGATAGTGGGTGGATGAGCACTGCGGTCGTGGTGGGCAGTGGGCCCAACGGGCTCGTCGCCGCAGTGCGGCTGGCCGAGGCTGGGCTGTCGGTTCGCGTGCTGGAGCTCGCCGACCGGCCGGGGGGTGGGCTGCGGACCAGCGAGCTGACCGTGCCCGGCGTGCTGCACGACGACTGCTCGGCGTTCCACCCGACCGCCCTCGCCTCACCGGCGTTCCGTGCCCTGGGACTGGAGTCGGACGGGTTGCGCTGGAGGTGGCCGGAGGTCGACCTGGTGCACCCCCAGGACGACGGCTCGGCGGGCGTGCTGTGGCGCGACCTGAATCGGACGGTCGCCGGCCTGGGACCCGACGGACCTGCGTGGCGCCGGGCCCACCAGTCCATCGCTGGCGGCTTCGACGACCTGGCCGAGGACATCCTGCGCCCGCTGGTTCACCTGCCCCGTCACCCGCTGCGCCTGGCCCGCTTCGGCGTGCCGTCACTCCTGCCGGCGTCGGTCACGGTGCGGCAGTGGTCGACCGTGAGGGCGCGGGCGCTCTTCGGAGGTGCGGCAGCCCACGCGTTCACATCGCTGCGGGCTCCGCTCAGCAGTGCTGTGGGGTACACGCTCGTGGCGTCCGCCCACCGCTACGGCTGGGCCGTGGCCGAGGGCGGATCGGGGGCGATCGCTGCGGCGCTGGTCCACCGGCTCGAGCGGCTCGGCGGGCGGGTCGAGACAGGGGTGCGGGTGGGCGCGTTGTCCGAGCTCGACGACCCTGATGTCGTCCTGCTCGACACGACCCCCACCGCAGCGGCTGCGATCCTCGGTGACCGGCTCCCGTCGGGCGTCGCTCGCACCTACCGCCGGTTCCGCTACGGCCCGGCCGCGTTCAAGGTCGACCTCGCCGTCCACGAGGGGATCCCGTGGACCAACCCGTGGGCCAGGACGGCGGGGGCGCTGCACCTCGGTGGGACGTTCGCCGAGATCGCCGATGCGGAGGACGCAACGGTGCGCGGGCTGATGCCCGACCGGCCGTTCGTCCTCGTGGGCCAGCAGTACCTCGCGGACCCGACGCGGTCGGCCGGCGAAGTACACCCGATCTGGGCTTATGCGCATGTGCCGCAGGGGTATTCAGGCGACGCCACCGCGGCCGTACTCGACCAGATCGAGCGCTTCGCGCCAGGATTTCGAGAGCGGGTCGTCGCCACCCACGTGCGCGGCCCGGCCGGGCTGGAGGCGTACAACCCGAACTATGTCGGCGGGGACATCAGCGCCGGGAGCAATGCCGGTCTGCGCGTGGTGTTCCGGCCGGGCCTGACACTGTCGCCGTACGCCACCGGGGTGCCCGGGGTGTACCTCTGCTCGTCCTCGACCCCACCGGGCGGGGGAGTGCACGGCATGTCCGGGGCCAACGCCGCCGACGCCGCCCTCGGTCACCTCCGGAGGTGAGCCGAGCGAACGAGCGCGATGGCTGAGCCGGCATCGGTGAGGTGAACGAACCGGCGCGGTGACAGAGCCGGCACCGCGTTCGACGTGGAGGGCATCGCGATACCGCGCGGTGGCCGGCACGTCGCGACCACGGAGCAACACGGTGCATCTCGACCGTTGGCCATCCGATTCCGTCGCTCGTGACGAATGACCGAGGAGCCGTCCCACCGATCGCAGGAGCACCATGGCCACCCTGAGCCAGACCATGACGAGCACCGGATCCCCGGGCGGTGTTGCCGCCCGGCTGGAGGCCATCGCGGCCCCCATGTTCGGTGGTGACCTGCCCGTCCGGCTGCGAGCGTGGGATGGCAGCGAGGCTGGTGCTGTGGGGGCACCGGTGTTGTCCCTCCGGACACCGGAGGCGATGCGACGCATCGTGGCCCACCCCGGCGAGCTCGGGCTGGCCCAGGCCTACGTCACCGGCGAGCTTGACATCGAGGGCGACCTGCTGGACGGGTTCCGCCGGGTGTGGCGGTCGGCTCGCCGGGGACAGACGCGCAGGATCCCCACCGTGACCGGCGTCGTCGACGCGCTGAAGCTCGCCCGCTCGCTCGATGCGATCGGTCTGCCTCCGGTGCCGCCGGTGTCGCAGGCCCGGCTGCGCGGCCGCCTGCACACCAAGGACCGCGACCGCTCGGCGATCGCCCACCACTACGACCTGTCCAACGACTTCTACGCCCTCATCCTCGACCCGCACATGGCCTACTCGAGTGGGTACTGGACCTCGGACGACGCCGAGTACACGGTCGAGGACTCCCAACGCGACAAGCTCGACCTCGTCTGCCGCAAGCTCGGGCTCGTCGATGGCGCAAGGATGCTCGACATCGGGTGCGGCTGGGGGTCGCTCAGCCTGTTCGCGGCGGAGCACTACGGTGCGAGGGTCCTGGGCGTGACGATCTCCAGCGAGCAGAAGGCGTTCATCGAGACCCGGATCGCCGAGCGTGGCCTGCAGGACCGGGTCGAGGTCCGGCTGCAGGACTACCGTGAGATCCCCGAGGGCCGGTTCGACGCCATCGGTTCGATCGAGATGGGCGAACATGTCGGGGACAAGAACTACGCGACCTACGTCAAGGCGATCCACGACCGACTACGCCCGGGCGGCCGGATGCTGATCCAGCAGATGTCCCGTCGAGCCAACCCCGGGGGTGGCCCGTTCATCGAGGCGTTCATCGCACCGGACATGTCCATGCGACCGGTGGGGCGCACCGTCGACCTGATCGAGTCCGGCGGGCTGGAGGTCCGTGACGTGCACGCGCTGCGTGAGCACTACGTCAGGACGGTCGACGCCTGGTACCGCACCTTCGAGTCCAACTGGGACCAGGTCGTGGCGATGGTGGGTGAGGAGATCGGACGGGTCTGGCGGCTGTACCTCGTGGGTGCGGCACTGGCCTTCGAGGAGGGCCGGATGGGTGTGGACCAGATCCTCGCCGTGAAGCCGGGTGCGGTCGGTGAGAGCGGTATGCCGGCCGTCCGCATCTGGTGAGCGGCTTCCTCTGGGGAGAGCTCCTCGCCGTCCTGCTCTGGTCGGTGGCGGCCGTGGTCGTGGTTCTCGGCACCACGTTCCTCGTGGCGCTGCGGGTCGGCAGGCACGCTGTCGTCGACGTCGCGTGGGGGCTCGGCTTCACCGCGATCGCCGTGGCCGCGTTCGTCGCCGGGCACGGGGATCCGGCCCGCAGCTGGCTCACGCTGGTGCTCACCGCGGCGTGGGGCCTCCGGCTGGCCACCCACATCCTCCTGCGGTCGCGGGGCGCGGGGGAGGACCCCCGGTACGCGGCCATGCTCGCCACCGCGACCGGGAGCCCGACCGTGTTCGTACTGCGCCGCGTGTACCTCACGCAGGGGGTGGTCATGCTGTTCGTCTCGCTGCCCGTCCAGGTCGCGATGGTGCAGCGCACCGGCCTCGGTTGGCTGACGTGGGTCGGTGTCATCGTGTGGGGTGTCGGGTTCGCCTTCGAGACGGTCGGCGACCTGCAGCTCCAGCGGTTCCGGGATGACGTGTCGAACCGGGGCAAGGTCCTGGACACCGGCCTGTGGCGCTACACCCGGCACCCGAACTACTTCGGCGACGCGACGGCGTGGTGGGGGTTGTTCGTGGTCGCCGCGAGCGCCTGGCCGGGAATCCTCTTCGTCCTCAGCCCGTTGGCGATGACAGCGAACCTGATGAAGGGCACCGGCGCCAAGCTGCTGGAGAAGGACATCGGCGACCGCCGACCCGAGTACGTCGAGTACGTCAAGCGCACCAGCGGGTTCTTCCCGCTCCCACCCCAGAAGGGCTCACTGCCATGAAGACCATCACCGTCGGCTCCACCGCTCCCGACTTCACCCTCCCCGACCAGGACGGCACTCCCCGCAGCCTGGACGAGCTGCTTGCCAACGGACCGGTGGTCCTGTTCTGGTATCCCGCGGCGATGACCGGCGGCTGCACCAAGGAGGCCTGCTCGTTCCGCGACGTGGCCAAGGAGTTCTCCGAGCTGGGCGCCCAGCGCATCGGGATCTCGATGGACCCGGTCGCCAAGCAGAAGCAGTTCGACGAGCTGAACAGCTTCGGCTACCCCCTGCTGTCCGACGAGTCCGGGGACACCGCAGTGGCCTACGGCGTCCGTCGCAAGTACGTCACGCCGGTCAAGCGCGCGACCTTCGTCATCGGGACCGACAAGGTGGTCCGGCTCGCCCACACCAGCGAGTTCAGCATGGACAGCCACGCGGACGAGGCGTTGAAGGCGCTGCGCGCCGCCTGAGACTGCACTCCGTCGAGGGCGTGGCGCAGACCCGCGTGCTCGGCTCAGCCGGCTGCAGTGGGTTTGTCGTCGCCCGGCCTCGCACCGGTGTGGTCACAGCCCGGCGAGGGCGCGCACCGTCTCGATCGTGTCGGCGTCCTCAGCAGTCTTGTCCTCGCGATACCTCAGCACGCGGGCGAACCGCAGCGCCAACCCGCCGGGATACCGCCGTGACCGCTGCAGCCCGTCGAAGGCGATCTCGACCACCTGCTCGGGCCGCACGTGCACGACGTGCCCGTCCTCCTCGGTGCGGAGCTCGGTGAACCGTTCGGTCTGCCAGGCCAGCATCTGGTCGGTCATGCCCTTGAAGGTCTTCCCGAGCATGACGAACCCGCCGTCGCGATCACGGGCGCCGAGGTGGATGTTGGACAGCAGCCCACGGCGGCGTCCGCTGCCCCACTCGACGGCGAGGACGACGAGGTCGAGGGTGTGCCGGGGCTTGACCTTGACCCAGCCCGCGCCGCGGCGACCGGCCGCATACGGCGCGGTGGCGCTCTTGACGACCACGCCCTCGTGACCGTCGGCCACCAGCCGGTCGAAGAACACCTGAACGGCGGCGGGGTCGTCCACGCGCTGACGGGGGACGCGGGCGACGTCGGGCACCAGGGCCTCGAGCCGGGCGAAGCGCTCGTGCGCGGGGGCGTCGATGAGGTCCTCGCCGTCGAGGTGGAGCACGTCGAAGAAGTACGGCGTCACCGGAACCTTCGCGCGCAGCTCGGGCACGCCCAGGCTGCTCATCGTCCGTGAAGCCGTCTCCTGGAAGGGCCGCGGACGCCCACGTTCGTCCAGCGCGATCGCCTCGCCGTCGAGCACCACGGCCTCGACCTCGAGCGACAGCACCGCCTCGACCACCTCGGGCAGCCGGTCGGTGATGTCGTCCAGGCTGCGCGTATACAGGCGGACCTCGCCTCCCTGCCGGTGGGCCTGGATGCGAATGCCATCGAGCTTGCCGTCGACGAAAACCCCTGCGCCGGTGTCGATCCCGTCCAGCGCCGACGCGACATCGGGCGCGGAGGCGGCCAGCATCGGCCGCACCGGACGGCCGATCTCGAGGCTGACCTGGGCGAGCGCCGATTCGCCTCCGGTCAGGGCCGCGGCGGCAACAGGCGCGGCATACCCCGCCAGCATCACGGCGCGGCGGACAGCGGCCTCCGGAACCTCGGCGGCCTCGGCGATCGCCTTGAGCATGACGCCGTCCAGCGCTCCCTGCCGGAGCTCGCCGGTGACCAGCCCGCGCAGGTAGGTCTGCTCGGGCGCGGTGGCGCGTCCGAACACCTCGATGACCACCGCCCCCCGGGCCTGCACCGATCCGCTGCCGGAGATCGAGGCCAGCGTGGTCATCGCCGCATCGACCTCGGCCAGCGTCAGGCTCGGCTCGTCGGCCGGCTCGGGAAGCGTGGTCAGCCCGCGCCAGCTGACGCCGACCCGGCGCTGGGGCAGCACCCCCGAGAGGTAGGCGGTCGCGATCCCCACCTCCGCCGCTCCCGCAGCGCGTAGCACCCTCGCGAGCGTGCTCGTCTTTGCGAGCCGCGATCGGGTCGCGGCCACCTCTGCGGAGGCGTCGACGAGCGCACGCAGCAACATAGTCCGACCCTACGACCCGGCGCCGACACCCGCCCCGGGGCCGGCACTCGCCACCGCTCCCGCGACACGGTCGCACCCATCCCGGCCCAGCGGCTCTCTTTGCAGCCGGTTCCACGCCATGACGTGGATTCGGCTGCAAAAAGCTGGCCCTCGGGGCCGGGCGCGGGTGGCGAAACGAGCCGGGACTAGGAGAGCACGGTGTCCAAGGTGACCGAGTCGAAGCCGTGGGCCTCGGCGACGGGGCCGTAGGTCACGTGGCCGTCGTGGGTGTTCAGCCCGAGCGCGAGCGCGCGGTCAGCCTTGAGCGCGTCGCGCCAGCCGCGGTTGGCGAGCTCGACGGCATACGGGAGGGTGACGTTGGTCAGGGCGTAGGTCGAGGTGAACGGCACCGCGCCGGGCATGTTGGCCACGCAGTAGAACACCGAGTTGTGGACCTGGTAGGTCGGGTCGTCGTGGGTGGTCGGACGGGAGTCCTCGAAGCACCCGCCCTGGTCGATGCTGATGTCGACGAGCACCGAACCCGGCTTCATCCGCGAGACCTGCTCGTTGGTGATGAGCTTGGGAGCCTTGGCGCCGGGGACCAGCACCGCGCCGATCACCATGTCGGCGTCCTCGATGGCGCGCTCGATCTCCAGGCTGTTGGAGGCGACGGTCTGGCAGTGGCCCTGATAGATCGCGTCGACGTGACGCAGCCGGGCGACGTTGCGGTCGAGGAGCAGCACCTCCGCCTGCATGCCGAGGGCGATCGCGGCGGCGTTCACGCCGGAGACGCCGGCGCCGATGATGACGACCTTGGCGGCGTACACGCCGGGCACTCCACCCATGAGGATGCCGCGTCCACCCTGGGCGCGCATGAGCGTGTGCGAACCGACCTGGGGCGCAAGGCGACCCGCGACCTCGGACATCGGGGCCAGGAGCGGGAGGCTCCGGTCGGGGAGCTCGACGGTCTCGTAGGCGATGCCCGTGACCTTGCGCTTGACAAGCTCCTCGGTCAGGGGCTTGTCGGCGGCGAGGTGGAGATAGGTGAACAGGGTCTGGCCCTCGCGCATGCGTGCGTACTCGGAGGAGACCGGCTCCTTGACCTTCAGGATCAGGTCACCGGTGCCCCACACGTCATCGGCGGTCGGCAGGATCGTCGCGCCGGCGGACACGTAGTCGTGGTCGGTGATCGACGAACCGACGCCGGCGTCCTTCTCGACGAGGACCTCGTGGCCGTTCCGCGCGAGCTCGTGCACACCCGAGGGCGTGATCGCGACGCGGTACTCGTGGTTCTTGACCTCGCGGGGGATTCCGACCTTCATCGTGGGCTCCGATCTGGGGTGTGCGGCAACGACGGGAGGCGCTAGCCGTGAGCGCAAGAATGCAGTAAGTGCGAGACTATGCCAACACGAGGGCACAGGATTCTGCCAGGATGGCTCTTCTGTGAAGATTCATCGCGACCTGGAGGTCCGAGCCGTGCCCGCGCCGAACAATCTTCGACCCGCGCTCGACGCGACCGACCGCGCCATCCTCGAGGTCCTGGAGGTCCACGGACGGATCCCGAACAACGCCCTCGCCGAGCGGGTCGGCATCGCACCGTCGACCTGTCTGGGCCGACTGCGGGCGCTCGTCCAGTCCGGCGTCATCCGCGGATTCCACGCCGACATCGCCCCCGAGGCGTTGGGGCGGGACATCCAGGCGGTCATCGCGGTCGGGCTCCAGTCACACGCGCGCCGGGCCATCGCGGGATACGCCGCCGAGCTGGCGGCCCTGCCCGAGGTGCGCAACGTCTTCTTCGTGGCCGGCAGCTATGACTTCCTCGTGCACGTGGCGATGCCGGACACCGAGAGCCTGCGCGAGTTCGTCGTGCTGCGGCTGAGCGGGAACCCGGATGTCGCACGGACCGAGACCAGCCTGGTCTTCGAGCACCTGCGCGGCGAGAGCCGGTCGCGCGACGCCCCCTGAGGAGCCCCCGAGACGACGACGCTCAGGCGGCGAGGCAAACCGAGTGGTTCAGCGCAGAGATGACCGCGGCCCTCCACGTGGTCGACGACACGGCTGCCCGCTGGGACGCCCCGCCGCACGAGCACTCCCAGGTCCAGCCGACGAACGTCCGGCGGACGTGTGGGTGGTGGTGCGCGGTGTCGATGCGGCGGGCGGTGGCGGTCATGTCGAAGGTCCAGATCCAGGTATCGAGCTACGCGGCCGTCCGGGGAACCGAACCGATTCACCGCGTATCTATGAAGAGCATCGTCGCGCGGTTCTGGTACATGCCGGGCGCATCCTTGCGAAGATGGCTAGAACGGACTATGCCTCGATCGCGTGTTCGTCCTCCTGGGACGCGGGACGCGGAATGGCCGTGGGGGACGCCTTCGTTGCACGACATCATGGACCGACGACACGCTGCCCCCGACGCTGTGCCCGAGCAGGACGCCGTCGCCCGCCTCGCCGACGAACGTGCGGAGGTCCTGGCCCGGGTGGCCGGAATGACCGACGAGCTGGAGGCCCTGTTCGCCTCCTCCTTGGACTCCAACGCCGACGACGAGCACGATCCGGAAGGGCAGACCATCGCCTACGAGCGGTCGCGCCACTCTGCGTTGCTCGAGCAGGGGCGGGCCCACCTCGCCGAGATCGAGGCCGCGGTGGACCGGCTGCAGTCCGGGACGTACGGCACCTGCGAGGTATGCGGCGGGCCGATCCCGACCGAACGGTTGCTGGCGCGACCGACGGCCCGCACCTGCGTGCAGGATGCGGGTCGTCGAGCCTGAGGTGAGGCCGACCCACCCGCCGATCAGACCGACCCTCGCGTCCGCGGAGCACCACGGTCAGACCGGCAGGAGCGTTGAGCACACCGGGTGACAGGGGGGCAAGGACAAGGGGTCCCACGGTCACGGCCGTGGAACCCCTTGTCCCTGGTGACGTAGGGGAGGTTGGCGGTCACCAGCCGATCTCGGAGGGGACGGTCAGCTCCTGCGCACTCCAGCCACCGGTCACCGGCCCGCTCGTCACGCGGAACTTCACCGCCTGGTAGACCTCCTCGTCGAAGTTGGTGTCGGTGTGTGGCAGGACCCCTCGGACGGTCACGGTCCTGGTCCCGCCGGCCGCGCCGAAGCTGGGATGGGTCGTGGCCGTGCCGATCCGGTCCTCGTCCGCGTTGTTCACCCCGTCGGCGTCGACGTCGCCGGGCGCTCCGAGGAGGTCCTGCTCCCAGGTGACGGTCTTGACCTCCACGCTGAGACCTCCCGCGGACGGGTCGCAGGTCACCTCGTAGGGGTAGAAGACGTAGGGGATGTTCTGCGGGTTGGACGTGCCGCGGTACTCGGCCGGTAGCGGGTTGACGGTGCAGCCGTCCCTGGTGGTGGACGCGTGGGCCGCCGCTGCCAGCCCGAGCGGCAACGCGGCCGCAGCGACCATGGCGAGGGAGAGGCGGGCCATCCTGGTGGTGTGCTCGGTGAACATGTTCTGCTCCATCGGTGGGACGGCCATCGGATGACCGCCAGTCGGGTCGACCACGGGTGTGAGCGACAGGAGCAGAGTGCGTGAGGGGTGTCAGCGTGGCGTCAGAACGGCGAGCCCGGTCCCGGGCATGCGCAAGGCCCCTAGGCGCGTGTGCGCAGGCTAGGGGCCTCGTCGTGCGGTGTCCGGAAGGGGACTTGAACCCCTACGCCCGATAAAGGGCACTAGCACCTCAAGCTAGCGCGTCTGCCATTCCGCCACCCGGACAGGTGCTGGAGCAGGCGTCGTGAGACTGCCTGCTGCGACCCGGAACGATAGCACGCAGCCTGCGCCATCCTCGAACCCGCGCGTGCGGGTGCCCAGCACCGGACCGTCCGCTTCGCGAGGTGCCTATCGTGGTCTCATGAGCGAGCTCACTTCCCCCGAACAGGAGGTCGTGCGGATCTGCCGCGACCTCATCCGGATCGACTCCACGAACTTCGGTGACGGCAGTGGGCCGGGGGAGCGGGAGGCTGCGGAGTACGTCGTCGCGCAGCTCCGAGAGGTCGGGCTTCAGCCGACCGTGCTGGAAAGCGAACCGGGCCGGACCAGCGTCGTGCTGCGGATCGAAGGCACCGACCGCAGGCGTCCGGGACTCTGTATCCACGGCCACCTGGACGTCGTGCCCGCCAATGCTGATGACTGGCAGGTGGATCCGTTCAGCGCGGAGGAGCGCGACGGATGCATCTGGGGTCGCGGCGCCGTGGACATGAAGGACATGGACGCGATGATCCTGGCCAACATCCGCCACCTCGCCCGCTCGGGGGAGAAGCCGCCGCGCGACCTGGTGTTCGCCTTCTTCGCCGACGAGGAGGCCGGCGGGGTCCACGGCTCGCACTGGGTCATCGACCACCACCCCGAGCTGTTCGACGGGGTCAGTGAGGCGATCAGCGAGGTCGGAGGCTTCAGCGTCACGGTGCCGCGCCCGGACGGCAGCGACCAGCGGGCCTACCTCCTGCAGACCGCGGAGAAGGGCATTTCCTGGCTGCGGCTGCACGCCTACGGCCGTGCCGGTCACGGGTCGGTGCCGAACAGCGACAACGCGGTGGTGCACCTCGCCGAGGCCGTGGCCCGCATCGCGCGTCACGAGTGGCCGCGAGAGTTCGTCCCCGCGGTCCGCGACCTGCTGGACGGCATCAGCGAGATCACCGGGACGGCGTATGCCGAGGACGACCTCGACCCGCTGCTGACCCACCTCCGCGGCGCTCAGGGGTTTGTCCGGGCGACGTTGCAGGACACCGCGAACCCGACCATGCTCGATGCCGGATACAAGCACAACGTCATCCCCGGTGCGGCCCACGCCTCGATCGACGCGCGGTTCCTGCCCGGTCACGAGCAGGCGCTGCTCAAGACGATCAGCGAGCTGGCGGGCGACCGGGTCGAGGTCGAGGTGCTCCACCGGGACATCGCGTTGGAGGTGCCTTTCGAGGGGCATCTGGTGGACGCGATGAGAGCAGCGCTCGAAGCTGAGGACCCGGACGCCGTCATGCTGCCGTACTGCCTCTCCGGTGGCACGGACAACAAGGCCCTGAGCACCCTCGGGATCACCGGGTACGGGTTTGCGCCGCTGCGTCTGCCCGCGGACCTGGACTTCGTCCCGATGTTCCACGGGATCGACGAGCGGGTGCCGGTCGAGTCCCTCGAGTTCGGGACCCGCGTTCTCCAGCGGCTGATCCAGACCTGCTGACGTCATCGGCCCAGGTCGCCGCTGACCTGATTCCAGGCCCGGATCCTCAGGACGCTCGGGGCACGCGGATGATCTTGCGCCGCAACCACGACTGCTGGGTGCCGCCGAAATAGATGCGGGTGCGGTGCAGCTCCCAATGGCCGTACTCGGCGTGCTCGGCGAGCGCACGCCGGATCTCCGCCCGGGGCGCCCCACGCGGGAAACTGACGATGCGGTACTCGTACTCGACCATTGCTGCCCATTCTTACCGCGATTCGCTACGGTCAGGTCATGACCGTCGACCCGCGTGCCGCGCTCTCCACGCTGATGCTGGCTTTCGAGCGTCACCTCGAGGCGTCGTCCACGCGCAGCGGGGAGGACGACCCGTCGGTGATCGCGGCGTACGACGACCTGGCCGACGCCTTCGGCGCGTACGACGAAGCCCTGCTCCATGCGTACGGCGAGATGACGCCGCTGGACGTCTACGACGGCGCCGACGAGGGCGATGACGACGACGACGACACCGACGACGACGACGACGATGACGATGACACTGACGACGACGATGACGATGACGATGATGACGATGACGATCTGGACGATGACGACGTCGACGAGGTGTACTCCGGTCTGGACGACGACTACGACGTCGAGGACAACGCGCCGGACACCAGCCGCAGCTAGCTGACGGGCTCGCCGACGCCGCCGTCCAGCCTGCCGTTAGCCTTGCCGGTCATGGACCTCGGACTGAACCTCGGCTATTTCGGGATGGGTGCGGGCGGCTCCGTCGTCGAGATCGCGCAGGAGGCCGACCGGCTCGGCTACTCCGTCGCCTGGGCGGCCGAGGCCTACGGCTCGGACGTGGTCACCGTGCTGTCCTGGATCGGCGCACACACCACGCGCCTCGGTCTGGGCGCCGCGGTGATGCAGATCCCCGCTCGGACGCCGGCGATGACCGCGATGACCGCCGCCACGTTGGACACCCTGTCCGGTGGCCGGTTCCGTCTCGGGCTCGGCGTCTCGGGCCCGCAGGTCAGCGAGGGCTGGCACGGGGTGCGGTTCGCCCAGCCGCTCGGGCGCACCCGCGACTACGTCGAGATCATCGAGAAGGCGCTCACCCGCCAGTTGGTCGAGCACCGTGGCAAGCACTTCACGCTGCCGCTGCCCGACGGCCCCGGCAAGGCGCTGCGCCTGACCATCCGTCCGCCCCGCGAGCACATCCCTATCTACCTCGCGGCGGTCGGGCCGAAGAACCTCGAGCTCGCCGGCGAGATCGCCGACGGATGGCTGGCGATCTTCTTCTCACCCGAGCACTCCGGTGAGCTGGTCGAGTCGGTCGCGACCGGTCGCCGCCGTGCCGGTCGAGGGACCGCGGAGGACCCGCTCGCCGGGTTCGACATCGCCCCGTCCGTGCCGGTCTGCATCCACGACGACGTGGAGGTGGCCGCGGCGGCGATCGCGCCCTACGCCGCGTTGTACGTCGGGGGCATGGGGTCGCGCGAGCAGAACTTCTACAACCAGCTGGCCTGCCGGATGGGCTTTGAGGAGGAGGCCGCCAAGGTGCAGGACCTGTACCTGGCCGGCAACAAGCGCGACGCAGCCGCGGCGGTGCCGCTGGAGTTCATCGACGCCACCTCCTTGATCGGACCACGGGAGCGCATTCAGGAACGGCTCAGCCGGTACGCGGATGCTGGTGTCGGCACCCTCGGCGTCTCGCCGTTCGCGGCGACGCCGGACGAGCAGCGCCAGATCGTCCGGGCCATGGCCGAGGTGCTCGACGCGGCCGGGCTGCGCACCACCCCCACCACAGGAGATCCTGCGTGACGCTGACCTACCTTCAGGCCATCATCCTCGGCATCGTCGAAGGCCTGACCGAGTTCCTCCCGGTGTCCTCCACCGGCCACCTCACCATCGCCGAGAAGTTCCTGGGGCTGCCGGTCGACGACAGGTCGGTGACGGCCTATACGGTCATCATCCAGTTCGGCGCGATCATCGCGACCTTCATCTTCTTCGCCCGCAAGATCATCCGCCTGCTCAGCGCCTGGGTGCAGGGACTGGTGAACGTCGAGGCGCGCCAGCACCACGACTACGCCCTCGCCTGGGCGGTGATCGTGGGATCGATCCCGGTGGGGATCGTCGGCTTCTTCGCGCGCGACCTGATCTCTGGTGGGTTGCGCAGCCTCTGGGTCGTCGCCGCTGCCCTGGTGGTGTGGAGTGCTGTGATGGTGGTGGCCGAGCGCCGACACGACCAGCTGGACGCGGCCGGTGCCCAACGAGGTGAGGGCGGCGTCAGCATCAAGGACGGCCTCGTGATCGGCCTGGTGCAGTGCTTCTCGCTGATCCCCGGCGTGTCCCGGTCGGGCGCGACGATCTCGGCGGGACTGCTCCGGGGCATCGACCGGGTGACCGCGACCGAGCTGTCTTTCTTCATGGCGATCCCGGCGCTCACCGCGGCAGGCGTGTTCCAGGCGGTCGAGGAGCGCGACGGTCTGGCCGACCTCGGCTACGGCCAGATGGCTGTCGGCATCGTCGTCGCGTTCGGTGTGGCCTACGCGTCGATCGCCTGGTTGCTCCGTTTCGTGGCGAGCAACTCGCTGCGGCCGTTCGTCTGGTACCGCGTGGCGGTCGGCGTCCTGCTCGCCGTCGCCCTGGGTGCCGGTTGGCTCGGCGCGACCTAGAGCCAGCTCGACCGGCGGAACGCCCTGTACAGCAGCAGGCAGACGCCGGCCATCACGGCCAGCACGGCGAAGTAGCCGTACTCGAACTCGTAGCCTCCCAGGTGGACGCTGGCCGAGAGCTCGGGCATGAAGTCGAAGTTCATGCCGTAGATCCCGGCGATCATGGTCGGCACGGCGGCGATCGCGACCCAGGCCGAGATCTTGCGCATGTCGCTGTTCTGCTGCACGGAGATCTGCGCCAGATGGGCACTGAGGATGTCGGTGAGCAACCGGTCATAGGACTCGACGTGCTCGATCACCTGGATCAGGTGGTCGGCCACATCGCGCATCAGGAGCCGGATCTCCTTGTTGGGCAAGGGAGACCGTGAACCGTCGTGCAACATTCGCAGCGGTGCGGCGAGCGGGACGGCCGCGCGCTTGAACTCCAGCACCTCGCGCTTGAGCCGATAGATCGCCCGCGAGTCGACGTCGGAGGTGCCCGCGAACACCGCAGCCTCGATCTGGTCGAGGTCGTCCTGGATCTCGTGGTCGATGCTCGTGTAGTTGTCGACGATCGAGTCCATCACCGCATGCAGCACCGAGACCTGGCCGTGGGCCAGCTGCTCGGGATGGGCCTCCAGACGATGGCGGACCCCCATCAGCGGGTTGGCCTCACCGCGCCGGACCGTGACCACGAACCGGTCCCCGACGAAGAGCATGACCTCGCCGGTCTCGACGTCGGAGGTGGCATCGATGTAGCGCAGCGTCTTGAGGACCACGAACACCGTGTTGTCGTAGAGCTCGACCTTGGGTCGCTGGTTGCCCCGCACCGCGTCCTCGACCGCCAGCGGGTGCAGCTGCAGCTCGTCGTTGACGAGCGCGAACTCGGCGTCGGTCGGGTCCTTCAGGCCGATCCAGAGGAAGCTCCGGTCGGTCGTCTCGCGGAGCGCCGCCAGCTCCTCGGAGAGGTCCCCACAGCGCTGCCGCTGCCCGTTGCGATAGATGGCCTGGTCGACGATCACCCTCGTACTCCACCACTAACCGCCCCCGAACGCACCGTCCGGTCCGGCGCGTGTCCCGACAGGGTCCGTCGGCGGGCGGCAAACCTGCCCGGCGGCCGCGCGCGCGTGCCCCCGTACAGTGGCCCGGTGCCTGTCTGCCTGCTCGTCCGCCACGGACACTCGACCGCCAATGCCGAGGGCGTCCTGGCCGGGTGGACGCCCGGGATCGCGCTGACCGAGCGAGGGCAGGAGCAGGTGGTCGCCCTCGGGGAGCGCCTGCGTCCGCTGCCGGTGGTCCATCTCGTGAGCAGCCCGCTGCAGCGGTGTGTCGAGACCGCAGACGCCCTCCTCGCGGCGCGCGACGACGGGTTGACGCGGGTGGAGGAGGAGGCGCTCGGGGAGTGCCGGTACGGCGCGTGGACGGGTCGACCGCTCAAGGACCTGGCCCAGGAGCCGCTCTGGCGGACCGTCCAGGGCCACCCCAGCGCGGCGGCCTTCCCCGACGGGGAGGAGTACGCGGGGGAGAGCCTGCGGGAGATGTCGGCGCGGTCCGTGGGCGCGGTGCGCCGCATCGACGCCGCGGTCGCCAGCGAGCACGGCAACGACGCGATCTGGGTCGCCGTCACCCACGGGGACATCATCAAGGCGGTGCTCGCCGAGGCTGCGGGGACCCACCTCGACCTGTTCCAGAGGTTCCAGGCCGACCCGGCCACGGTGTCCGCCGTCCGGTACACGGCCGCTCGCCCCTTCGTGGTGTCGACCAACGACAACGGTGGAGACCTCGGGCGGCTCGTGCCGCCACCCCGGCCCGAGACCCCTTCTGACGGCGAGGGCGCGGCCGAGCCGGGCAGCCAGGGCCCCGAGCCGGACGACGCAGTGGTGGGCGGCGGAGCAGGGCACGAGCCCAGCACCTCGGCACGGTAGCCACCGGACGCCGCGTTAGGGTTTGGACATGACGCTGGAGGAGTTCGACCCACCGGACCGGTTCGTTGCCGGCACCGTCGGCCCCCCGGGTCAACGCACCTTCTTCCTGCAGGCCAGCGCCGGTCGCCGGTTGTACTCGGTCTCGATCGAGAAGCAACAGGTCAGCGTCCTCGCCGACCGGATCAATGACATGTTGGACGAGCTGTCCGAGGTCGCCGGCGCGGGAAAGCCGATCCTGCCCGAGGACAACGCCCCACTCGACACCCCGATCGAGGACGAGTTCCGGGTCACCACGCTCTCCCTCGGCTGGGACGAGGACCGGCGTCTGGTGGTGATCGAGGCGCTCGACCGCGACCCCGAGGAGGCGGCGATCGCCGAGACCGAGACCGGTGTCGCCCCCGAGCCGCCCCGCGTCATGCGCGTGGTCGTCGAGGCTGCGTCCGCCCGTGCCTTCGCCCGTCGCTGCGTCGCCCTCGTCGCAGCCGGCCGGCCGCCCTGCCCGTTCTGCGGCGGTCCGCTCGAGATCGACGGGCACATCTGCCCGCGGGCCAACGGCTACAAACGTTGAGGACGTGACCGCCACCCCGCCCTCGCGCAACGACGCGCCCGTGCCCGACCCGAGCACCGGGTCGGGCCTGCCCGTGGGCGAGGTCCTCGCACTTCTGGCCACGGGGTCGATCGAGGTGGTCGGCCGGCTGGTCGATGCCTCGAACGCGGCCTTCCTGGTGAGGGTCTGTGGTGACGGCCGCGAGACCCTCGCCATCTACAAGCCCGTCGTCGGCGAGCGTCCGCTCTGGGACTTCCCGGACGGCACCCTCGCCCAGCGCGAGGTCGCGTGCTACCTGGTGTCGGAGACCGGTGGTTGGCACGTCGTGCCACCCACCGTCCTGCGGGACGGACCCCACGGCGCGGGATCGGTCCAGCAGTGGATCGGCGATCCGGACGTGGAGCCCGAGTACGCCGTCGACGTGGTGGCTCCCGGGCGCGTCCGCGACGGTTGGCTCCCTGTGCTGCGCGGAGAGGGCAGCGGCGGCCGGCCGGTGATGGTCGTCCACGAGGACAGCCCTCGCATGGCCGAGATCACGGTCTTCGACGCGGTGATCAACAATGCCGACCGCAAGGGGTCCCACCTGATCCGCGCCGGTGACACCGTCATCGGGGTCGACCACGGCGTGACCCTGCACGAGGACGACAAGCTCCGCACGGTGCTCTGGGGCTACGCCGGTCAGCCGCTCCCGACCTCGGAGGTCACCCACCTGGCTGCTCTCGCAGCCGACCTCGCCGAGGGAGAGCAGGTGCGGCTCGCCCTCGAGGACCTGCTCACGCTCCGCGAGGTGGCCGCCCTGGCCGAGCGGGTCGACCGCCTGCTCGCCGAGTCGGCCTTCCCCCTGCCCTCGGGTGGGTGGCCCTCGATCCCATGGCCCGCCATCTGATGGCCTCGCTTAGGCTTCAACCGTGAACTCCTGGCCGATGCCCTTCGTCCCCGCCGTCCCGGGCACCGGCCCCGTGGTCCGAGTGCGCGACACGGTGTCGGACAGCCTGGTCGAGATCGCCCCCGACGGCCCGGCCCGGATGTACGTCTGCGGCATCACCCCCTACGACGCGACCCACCTCGGCCACGCAGCCACCTATCTCGCCTTCGACGTCCTCGGGCGCGCCCTGCGCGATGCGGGGCACGCCGTCGACTACGCGCAGAACATCACCGATGTCGATGACCCGCTGATCGAGCGCGCGGAGCGCGACGGCATCACCTGGCAGGACCTGGCCGCCACCGAGATCGCCCTGTTCCGCGAGGACATGACCGCGCTGGCGATCATCCCGCCCGACCACTACATCGGCGTGGTCGAGAGCATCGGGTCCGTCGTCGCCGCCGTCGAGAAGCTCCTTGCCTCCGGCGCCGCATACCAGCTCCAGGCACCGGACGCCGAGGGCGACGGGTACGACACCTACTTCGACCTCACCGCCGACCCGTCCTTCGGGGAGGTCTCGGGGTGGACGCGCGAGCAGATGATGGCGGTGTTCGCCGACCGCGGGGGGGATCCCGACCGCGAGGGCAAGCGCGACCCGCTCGACCCGCTGCTGTGGCTCGCGGAGCGCGCCGGAGAGCCGTCGTGGGACGGTGGCCGGCTCGGCGCCGGCCGGCCGGGTTGGCACATCGAGTGCTCCACGATCGCCGTCGACCACCTCGGCACGTCCTTCGACATCCAGGGTGGCGGCAGCGACCTGATCTTCCCCCACCACGAGATGAGCGCCTCGCAGTCGGTCGTGCTCACGGGCGACCGGCCGTTCGCGCGGGCCTACGTCCACCAGGGCATGGTCGGGTACAAGGGCGAGAAGATGAGCAAGTCCAAGGGCAACCTCGTGCTGGTGTCCGCGCTGCGCGACGCAGGTGTCGACCCGATGGCGATCCGCCTCGCGCTGCTGGCCCACCACTACCGGCAGGACTGGGAGTGGACCGACGCGGACCTCACCTCGGCGCAGACCCGGCTGGACCACTGGCGTGCCGCGCTGTCGGTCAACGGCGGCCCGGACGCGTCGGCCGCCGTGGCCGCGATCCGGGCAGCGGTCTCTGACGACCTCGACACCCCCGCAGCCCTGGACGCAGTGGACGCCTGGGCGACCGCGTCGCTGGAGTCGGGGGGCGAGGAGCTCGGAGCCCCCGGCATCCTCGCTCGCGCCCTGGACGCCATCCTCGGCGTCCGCGTCTAGGCAACACGCGGGTAGCCACCACGGGGGTAGCCACCACGGGGGTAGCCACCACGCGGATAGTAACCAGGCGGTCAGCGAGCCACTCTCAGCGAGCCGGCGTCGGAGCGCTCGGGCCGGTCAGGTGCCTTCCGTGCCCCGTCGACGCAGGTAGCGCTCGAACTCGCGCGCGATCGCGTCGCCGCTCGCCTCGGGCAGGTCGGCGGTGTCCTGGGCCTGCTCCAGCGACTGGACGTACTCGGCGACCTCGTCGTCGGTCTCGGCCAGCTCGTTGATGCCGCGCTCCCAGGCGTGGGCGCCGTCCGCGAGGTCGCCGTGCGGGATGGGCGCGTCGAGGAGCTCCTCGAGCTTGGACAGCAGCGCCTCGGTCGCCTTGGGGGACGGGGAGTGGCCGGCATAGTGCGGGACCGCGGCCCAGCACGACAGCGACGGGATCCCCGACTGGGTGGCTGCGTCCGCGAGGACACCGACGATGCCGGTCGGACCTTCGTACCGGCTCTGTTCCAGGTCGTACCGGTGCATGACGTCCTCGTCGTCCGACGTGGCGGTCACCGGGATCGGGCGGGTGTGCGCCACGTCGGCCATCAGCGCACCGAGGCTGTAGAACGCCTGGACGCCGAGGTCCTGGGCGAACTCCATCACCTCGATGGTGAACCCGCGCCAGCGGAAGGACGGTTCGATGCCTTGCACGAGAACGACGTCGCGACCCAGCGTGGTGTTGGTCGCCACGAGGATCCGCGTGGTGCGCCAGCTGATCCGGCGCCGTCCGTCCTCGAGGAGGACGCGGGGACGGTTGACCTGGAAGTCGTAGTAGTCCTCGGGGTCCAGCGCGGCCACGGCCTCGGCGTCCCAGACGTCGACGAGGTGGTCGATCACTGCCGTGGCGGCCTCGCCTGCGTCGTTCCAGCCCTCGAAGGCAGCGATCATCACCGGCCGGTCCAGCTCCGGCACATCCTCGAGCTCGATCACGTGACCTCCCACCGTGTGGACAGGACTCCAGCCTATGCACAGGGCGGCGCAGCGGGCTCGGAGGTCTGGCTAGACTCGCCGCGCGTGAGCACCCACCCTCCTGACCGTCTCCCCGGTGCGGTCTTCTGGGATATGGACGGCACCCTCGTGGACACCGAGCCGTACTGGATCCAGGCCGAGCATGACCTCGTCGAGAGCTACGGCGGGGTGTGGAGCGACGAGTACGCCCACCAGCTCGTGGGCAACGACCTCTGGGTCTCGGCAGCGTTCATCCGCGAGCACTCCGCGGTGCCGCTCACCGACCGCGAGATCGTCGACACCCTCCTGGCCCAGGTCGTGCGTCAGGTCAGCGAGCACGTGCCGTGGCGGCCGGGCGCACGCGAGCTGCTCGCCGCCCTGGGCGAGGCCGGCGTCCCGTCGGCACTGGTGACCATGTCGTGGCGCAGCCTCGCCGAGGCGGTCGTCTCCGGGCTGCCGGCGGACAGCTTCGCGGCGCTGGTCACCGGCGACGAGGTCGAGCACGGCAAGCCACACCCCGAGCCCTACCTGGCGGCCGCGCGGACCCTGGGGGTCGATGTCCGCGACTGCGTCGCCATCGAGGACTCACCCACCGGTGTCCGGTCCGCGGTCGCCGCGGGCGTGAAGACGATCGCCGTGCCCCACGTGGTGCCGGTGCCGCAGATCGAGGGCGCCGTCCACCTGCGTACGTTGACCGACCTCGCGCCCTCCGATCTCCTCGCGCTGTTCGACTAGGTCAACCAGGCGAGCCTCAGTCCGGGACCGGGTCGAGGTCGCCCGAGCGTCGCGGGTCGAGGTCGCCCGAGCGTCGCGGGTCGAGGGCGAGCTCGGTCGCGTTGGGGGGCAGGGGAGGCGGCGTTCCACCCCAGGCGGGGCAGTGGTCGCGGAAGTCGCACCAGTCGCAGCGGCGCGAGGGGCGAGGCAGCCAGTCCCCGGTCTCGGCGGCGGTGCGGATCGCTGCCCAGACGGCCTGCACGTTGCGCTCGAGGGCGACCAGGTCCTCGGCGTCGGGTTCGTAGCGGACCACCTGCCCGTCGCCGAGGTAGACCAGCTGCAGCAGCGTGGGCACCACCCCGCGGGTCCGCCACAGCACGAGCGCGTAGAACCGCATCTGGAACAGGGCGTTGCGCTCGAAGAGCTCGGACGGCGAGCGGCCGGTCTTGTAGTCGACCACCCGCATCTGCCCGTCCGATGCGACGTCGAGCCGGTCGACGTATCCGCGCAGGACCAGACCCTCGCTGTCGGTCTCGACGTACAGCTCTCGCTCGGCCGGCTCGAGGCGGGTCGGGTCCTCCAGGGTGAACCAGGTGCGGATCAGTGCGTCGGCCTGGGCGAACCAGGCGTCGGTGCTGAGCCCGGCCGCATCCACCATGTCGACCAAGGCCGGTTCCTGCTCCACGAGCTCGGCCCAGCGGGGCCTGATGAGGGCGACCGCGGCCTCGGGGGTCCGCTGCTCGGCGGGGAGGTCGAAGAGATGCTCCAGGACGGCGTGCACGAGCGTCCCCCGCGTGGCCGCAGCGCTGGGTGGTGCGGGGAGCCGGTCGACCACCCGGAACCGATACAGCAGGGGGCACTGCTTGAAGTCGGCCGCCCGACTCGGCGACAGCGCTGCACCCATACCCGCGACTGTAGGCGGGGGGTCCGACACCGCCCCCGCCCCGCCCCGCACGACCCCGGCGGGCCCACGCGACCGTGGGGCCCCACGACCCCGGGGCTCCCCACGACCCCTGGGCTCCCCACGACCCCTGGGCTCCACTCTTTGAAGCCCTTTCCACACCATGGCGTGGAAAGGGCTTCAAAGACTGCGGCCCGGGGGCAGCGCGTGGACCAGGCTTCAAAGACTGCGGCCCGGGGGCGGCGCGTGGACCAGGCTTCGAAGACTGCCGCCCGGAAGCGCGGGAGTGAGCCCGGTGGTGTCACTCCTCCGAGACGTACCCGAGGTTGGGGGAGAGCCAGCGCTCCGCCTCGGTCATCGACCAGCCCTTGCGCCCGGCGTAGTCCTCGACCTGGTCCCGGGCCACCCGGCCCACCACGAAGTACTGCGACTGCGGGTGGGCGAAGTACCAGCCCGAGACCGCCGCACCGGGCCACATGGCCATCGACTCGGTCAGCTCCATGCTGGTGTTGGCTCCGACGTCGAGCAGGTCCCAGAGGGTCTGCTTCTCGGTGTGGTCCGGGCAGGCGGGATAGCCGGGCGCGGGGCGGATACCGACATAGGACTCGGCGATGAGCGCCGTGTTGTCCAGGTGCTCATCGGGCGCATAGGCCCAGAACTCCTTGCGGACCCGCTCGTGCATCCGCTCGGCGAAAGCCTCGGCGAGGCGGTCGGCCAGGGACTCCAGCAGGATCGCGTTGTAGTCGTCGTTGTCCTTCTTGAACGCCTCGCACCGCTCCGCACTGCCCAGGCCCGCGGTCACCGCGAACCCGCCGACGTAGTCAGCCAGCCCGGAGCCCTTGGGCGCCACGTAGTCGGACATGGCGCGGTTCGGGACGCCCTCGCGGTGCTGGCCCTGCTGACGCAGGCCGCGGAGCGTGGCACGGACCGCCTCTCGCGTCTCGTCGGTATAGACCTCGATGTCGTCGCCCACCGCGTTGGCCGGGAAGAGGCCGATGACGCCGTTGGCGGTGAGCCACTTCTCCTCGATGACCCGGTCGAGCATCTCCTGGGCGTCGTCGTACAGCCGGCGCGCTGCCTCGCTGGTCGCGGGGTTGTTCAGGATGTCGGGGAACCGGCCCTTCATCTCCCAGGCAAGGAAGAACGGACCCCAGTCGATGTAGCGGCGCAGCTCGGCCAGGGGGTAGGCGTGGAAGGTCTTCACGAACTGGCTGGCGTTGCGGTGCGGGCCCTGGTGCATGTCCTTGGCCTGTTGGGTGAGCATCCGCGGGCGTGGCGGCCGGAAGCTCGACCAGTCGACGGTGGTGCTCGCGGCGCGGGCCGCGGCGAGCGACAGCAGCTGGCGCTCGTTGCCCTTGGCAGCATGGCGCTCGCGCAGCGAGTCGTAGTCGGCCTTGACGGTGTCCAGCAGCGCGCCGCGGCGCTCGTCGGAGAGCAGCGCCGCAGCGACGGGCACCGAGCGGGACGCGTCCTTCACCCACACCACCGGGCCGTGGTACTTCCCGTCGACCTTCACGGCGGTGTGCGCGCGGGAGGTGGTCGCCCCACCGATCAGCAGCGGGATCTCCAGTCCGCGGCGTTCCATCTCGGTCGCGAACCGCACCATCTCGTCGAGCGAGGGGGTGATCAGGCCGGACAGCCCGATGATGTCGGCGGAGTGCTCCTCGGCGGCAGCGAGGATCTTGTCGGCGGGCACCATGACGCCGAGGTCGATGACCTCGAAGTTGTTGCACTGCAACACGACTCCGACGATGTTCTTCCCGATGTCGTGCACGTCGCCCTTGACCGTCGCGAGGACGATCGTGCCGTTGGTGGTCTTGTGGTCCCCGGGCTTCTTCTCGGCCTCGATGAACGGGATGAGATAGCCGACGGCCTTCTTCATCACCCGCGCGGACTTCACGACCTGGGGCAGGAACATCTTCCCGGAGCCGAACAGGTCGCCGACGACACCCATGCCGTCCATGAGCGGACCCTCGATGACCTCCAGCGGCCGACCGCCCCGAGCCTCGATCTCGGCCCGCAGCTCCTCGGTGTCGCTCTCGGCGTACTCGTCGATGCCCTTGACCAGGGCGTGGGTGATCCGCTCGCCGACCGGGAGCGACCGCCACTCCTGCGCCTTCTCCGGGGCCACCTCGCCGGTGGCGTTGAACCGCTCGGCGATCTCCAGGAGGCGCTCGGCGGCATCGGCGCGGCGGTTGAGGACCACGTCCTCGATCCGCTCACGCAGCTCGGGGTCGACCTGGTCGTAGACCACGAGGGCGCCCGCGTTGACGATGCCCATGTCCATCCCGGCCTGGATCGCGTGGTACAGGAAGACGGCGTGGATCGCTTCTCGCACAGGGTTGTTCCCGCGGAAGGAGAAGGACACGTTGGACACTCCACCGGACACCTTGGCCCCGGGGAGGTTCGCCTTGATCCAGCGGGTGGCCTCGATGAAGTCGGACCCATACGCCGCGTGCTCCTCGATGCCCGTCGCGAGCGCGAAGATGTTGGGGTCGAAGATGATGTCCTCGGCCGGGAACCCGACCTCCTGGGTGAGGATGTCGTAGGCCCGGCGGCAGATCTGCTTGCGGCGTTCCAGCGAGTCGGCCTGGCCCTCCTCGTCGAAGGCCATCACGACGGCCGCCGCGCCGTACTGCCGACAGAGCCGTGCCTGCTGGATGAAGGGCTCGACGCCCTCCTTCATCGAGATGGAGTTGACGATCGGCTTGCCCTGAACGACCTTGAGGCCTGCCTCGATGACCTCCCACTTGGAGGAGTCGATCATCAGCGGCACCCGCGAGATGTCGGGCTCGCTGGCGATCAGCTTGAGGAAGGTGTCCATCGCGGCGACGCCGTCGATCATGCCCTCGTCCATGTTGACGTCGATGACCTGCGCGCCGGCCTCGACCTGCTGCCGCGCGACGGTGAGTGCGGCGGAGTAGTCCTCGGCCTTGATCAGGTTGCGGAACCGAGCCGAGCCGGTGATGTTGGTGCGCTCTCCGACGTTGACGAACAACGACTCGTCCACCACGTTGAACGGCTCGAGACCGGAGAGCCGCAGCGCCGGCTCGATCTCGGGGACGGTGCGCGGGGTGCCGCCCTCGGCCGCCGCGGCGATCGCCTTGATGTGGTCCGGCGTCGTGCCGCAGCACCCGCCCAGGATGTTGACCAGTCCCTCGGCAGCGAAGGAGTCGATGATGCCGCCCATGTGCTCGGCGGTCTCGTCGTACTCACCGAAGGCGTTCGGCAGCCCAGCGTTCGGATAGCACGACACCATCGTGTCCGCGATCCTCGAGAGCTCGGCGAGATAGGGACGCATCTCCTCGGCGCCGAGCGCGCAGTTGAGGCCGACCGCGAGCGGCCGGGCGTGGCGCACCGAGTTCCAGAAGGCCTCGGTCACCTGTCCGGACAGGGTGCGCCCGGACGCGTCGGTGATGGTCCCCGAGATGATCACGGGCCAGGACCGTCCGACCTGCGCGAACAGCTTCTCCACCGCGAAGATCGCGGCCCGGGCGTTGAGGGTGTCGAAGATGGTCTCGATGATCAGCAGGTCGGCCCCGCCGTCGACCAGCCCGCGAGCCTGCTCGAGATAGGTCTCCACGAGGCCGTCATAGGTGACGTTGCGGGCTGCGGGGTCGTTGACGTCAGGGGAGATCGACCCGGTGGTGTTGGTCGGCCCGATCGCGCCCATGACGAAGCGCGGGCGGTCGGGCGTCTCGGCGGTCACCTCGTCGCAGACGGCGCGCGCGAGCTGGGCCGCGGTGAGGTTGAGCTCGTAGGCGAGGTCCTCCATGCCGTAGTCGCGCAGCGAGATCCGGTTGGCGTTGAAGGTGTTGGTCCCGACGAGGTCAGCGCCCGCCTGCAGGTAGTCACGGTGGATCCCGGTGACGATGTCCGGCTGGGTGAGCACCAGGAGGTCGTTGTTGCCCTGGACGTCCTGCCCCCAGTCCGCGAACCGCTCCCCGCGGTAGTCCTCCTCGGACAGCCCGTGACGCTGGATCATGGTCCCCATGGCCCCGTCCATCACCATGATCCGCCGGGCCAGCAGGGCGCGCAGGTCTTCGGTGGCATCGGGGCGATGCGCGGTGGCGGTCATGGGTTCCTCGCACGTCGGGAGTCAAGGGTGATGCTGAACCCCTCAAGTATGCCGTTCTGCCTCCCCATCCCCCCGGTGGCCCGGGTGGGCCACCCAGCGAGGTCACAGCCCCGGCACCTAGGGTCGGTGCCATGACCGATGACCGGCCCCGCGGCCTGCGCATCGCCGTGGTGTCCGGGGTACCCGTGTACGTGGGCGCGAGCTGGGCGATCATCGCCGTCGTGGTCGCCGCCCTGGTCGGCCCGAACCTGGCCCGGGGTTACCCCGAGCTCGGGGTACTGGCCTACGGTGCGGCCCTGTTGTTCGCCGTGATGCTGCTGGTCTCGGTGCTGGTCCACGAGGCGGCGCACGCGGTCGCGGCCCGGCGGGCCGGGCTGCCGGTGATCCGGGTGGTCGCCGACCTGTGGGGTGGGCACACCGCGTTCGAGGCGGGCAGCGCCACCCCGGGTACGTCGGCGGTCGTGGCCGTCGCCGGGCCGGTGGCCAATGCGGTGCTGGCACTGGCGGCCTGGCTGCTCCTGCAGGTCCTGCCGGTCGGGATCCCCGCCACGCTCGCCGAGGGCACGGCGATCCTCAACATCGCCCTGGCCGGGTTCAACCTCCTGCCCGGGCTGCCGCTCGACGGTGGGCAGCTCGTGGATGCCGCGGTCTGGAAGGTGACCGGCAGCCGCAACCAGGGGCTCATCGCGGCCGGGTGGTGCGGTCGGGTGGTCACCGTGGTGGTCGTCCTGTGGTTCATCGTCCGTCCGGTGCTGCAGGGCAACACCTCGCTCGGGCTGATCTGGAGCCTGCTCATCGCGGGCTTCCTGTGGACCGGCGCCTCGGCCGCGATCCAGCGGGGCTCCGTCGGGCAACGGATCGACCGGGCCAGCCTGGCCGACCTGGTCGTCCCGGTCATGCTCGTGCGGGGCACCCAGGTGCTCGACCCCGAACTGGTCGCGGCGCTCCGGACCCAGCCCGCAGTGGTCGTCGACGACGCGGGGCAGGCCGTGGCGTTCGCGACGGCGGTCGACGCGGCCCAGGTCCCGGAGGGGGCCCGGTCCCAGACGCCGATCCAGGCCGTCGCCGTGCGCCAGCATCCGCAGTGGGTGGTCGACGCGGACCCGGCGGGCGAGCTGGACCCGGTCCTGCAGGCGCTCGTCGCGACCCGTGCCTCGATGGTGGCCGTGGTGTACGGCGGACGGATGCACGGCGTGGTCACGGCCAGCGACGTCAACGCGGCCCTGGGCGCCTAGACTCGCCCGCCATGACCTCTGAGGCGGGCGCGACCGGCGCTGACCGGCGCCGCGGACCGTTCGTCGAGGGCGACCGGGTCCAGCTCACGGACCCCAAGGGTCGGCTCCACACGATCACCCTCGAGCCGGGGCGCGAGTTCCACACCCACCGCGGACGGTTGGCGCACGACGACCTCATCGGTGCGCCGGACGGGTCGACGATCACCAACACCGCCGGCGTCGAGTACCTCGCGCTGCGGCCCCTGCTCTCCGACTACGTCATGTCGATGCCCCGTGGTGCGGCCGTCGTCTATCCCAAGGACGCGGGCCAGATCGTGACCATGGCCGACATCTTCCCCGGGGCGGTCGTGGTCGAGGCCGGGGTCGGCAGCGGGGCGTTGTCGATGTCGCTGCTCCGTGCGGTGGGGGAGCACGGTCGGCTGCACTCCTTCGAGCGACGCGCGGACTTCGCCGACATCGCCCGCGGCAACGCGCGCGTCTTCTTCGGCCAGGACCACCCGGCGTGGTCGGTGACGGTCGGTGACCTCGTCACGGCGCTCCCAGCCGAGGTCGGGCCGGGCACGGTCGACCGGGTCGTGCTGGACATGCTCGCCCCCTGGGAGTGCCTGTCGGCAGTGGCCGACGCCCTCGCGCCCGGAGGTGTCCTGATCTGTTATGTCGCGACGGCGACCCAGCTGTCACGGGTCGCGGAGGCGATGCGGGACCACGGGGCGTACGCCGAGCCGGAGGCCTGGGAGTCGCTCGTCCGCGGCTGGCACCTGGAGGGCCTGGCCGTGCGACCGCAGCACCGGATGCACGGCCACACCGGCTTCCTCGTGACCAGCCGCCGGCTCGCGCCGGGCACCACGCCGCCGCTTCGCAAGCGACGCCCTGGTCGCGGTGCGTACGAGGACGAGGGTGCCCCCGACATCGCCGCAGGTTTTGGTCTCGACGGCATCGCCGAGGACCGGTGGACGCCCGAGGAGCTGGGCGAGCGGGTGCCCTCGGACAAGCGGCTCCGCCGGATCGCGCGCTCTGCGCAGGGGCCTGACCTGTCGGCCGAACCGGACCCTGCTCCAGTACCGGTCGTTGCTCCAGTACCGGACTCTGCTCCGGAACTGCACCCCGTTTCGGAGCTGCACCCCGTTTCGGAACTGCACCCCGATTCGGACCCGGACCCCGCAGGTCAGCCCGCGACGTAGACCGTGTTCGCCGACTCCGACCCGGTGAGCGGGTTCGGGAAGGCCACCACGTGCGCGTCCACGTCGGTGAACACCGCCCGCAGCCGCGTGCTGAACGCCTCCTCCGGCGGGTCGTCCGACCAGAGCGCGAAGACACCGCCGGGGCGCAGGTGCCGGCGAAGCCGCTGGAGACCCTCGACGGTGTAGAAGGACGCGTGGCTCGGATGCAGCACGTGGTCGGGGGTGTGGTCGACGTCGAGCAGGATCACGTCGAACCGGCGGCCCGGGGCCTCGGGGTCGAAGCCCTCCGTGCCGCTGCTGAGCGCGAAGAAGTCACCCTCGACCAACCGGACCCGCGGGTGTGCGGCCAGACCTGCGGTGTCGGGCAGGAGGTCCTCGGTGTGCCAGCGGATGACCTCGCCGAGCGCCTCGACCACCAGCAGCGACCCCACCGTGGGGTCCTCCAGGACGGTGCGGGCGGTGTACCCGAGGCCGAGGCCACCGACCACGACGTCGGGGGAGCGGGGTGGGCCGGTCGCCGGGTCGGCAGGCGAGCGGTGACGGTCCTGCCAGGCCGCCAGACCGAGGTGGGTCAGCGCGACCTCGCCCGCGGTGAACAGGCTCGACATGAGGTACTCCTCGCCGAGCTTGACCTCGTACAGGTCCACACCGAGGGTCGGGTCGAGCCGGCGCCGCAGGATGATCTCGCCCAGGGGAGTGGCCAGCCAGGCGAGCTCCTCGATCCGTTTGGCCATGCACGTCCCTGCCGTCGGTGAGCCGGCGCGCGGTGCGCCGCGCCCACGCTATCGGCCTGCCGGCTCGCCCCGTCCCGGTCTTTGCAGCCGGTTGCACGTCAGGGCGTGGAGCCGGCTGCAAAGACCGGCGGTAGGAGCGCCGGGTCGGGGGGCGACCCGCCACCGGCAGATGACGGGGGCCCGTTCGGACGGCATACCCGCTCTGTGACCCAAACCTCCGTGAAACGTCACAGTGATGGGGTTAGGTTGGAGCAGCATCCTTGACACCAGGGAGCCCGACGCGTCTTGGGAGGCGACATGAGCGATGGCCTGCACCGGGGCGAGCACGCCCGCGACGACGACGCCGAGCAGCAGCGGCGCCTGGCCGAGGAGGTCGCCGAGCTGCGCCGCCGGCTGGCCGACTCGCCGGCCAACACCCGCGACCTGGAGACCCGGCTGCTGCAGCTGCAGTCGAACCTGTCCACGGTGTCCGCCCAGAACGAGCGGCTCGTCCGCACCCTGAAGGACGCCCGCGAGCAGATCATCACGCTCAAGAGCGAGGTGGACCGGCTCGCCCAGCCGCCCGCCGCGTACGGCGTGGTGCTCGAGTCCTACGACGACGCCACCGTGGACATCCTGACCGGCGGACGCAAGATGCACGTCGCCGTCAGCCCGGCCGTCGACCCCTCCGACCTGGCCCAGGGCCGCGAGGTCATGCTCAACGAGGCACTGAACGTCGTCGCCGCCCGCGGGTACGAACGGGTCGGCGAGGTCGTCATGATCAAGGAGCTGCTCGACGACGACCGCGTGCTCGTCGTCGCCCACGCCGACGAGGAGCGGGTCTGCCGCAAGGCCGAGTCGCTGGCGGGGGAGCCGATCCGGATCGGTGACGCGCTGATGCTCGAGCCCCGCAGTGGGTTCGTCTATGAGCGGATCCCGAAGGCCGAGGTCTCCGAGCTGGTCCTCGAAGAGGTGCCGGACATCGCCTACGAGGACATCGGTGGCCTGGCCGGACAGATCGAGGCCATCCGCGACGCCGTCGAGCTGCCCTACCTGTATCCCGACCTGTTCACCGAGCACCGGCTCAAGCCGCCCAAGGGCGTGCTGCTGTACGGCCCGCCCGGGTGTGGCAAGACGCTGATCGCCAAGGCGGTTGCCGCGTCGCTGGCCAAGAAGGTCGCCGAGCGCGAGGGCAAGCCGGTGGGCAAGTCGTTCTTCCTGAACATCAAGGGCCCCGAGCTGCTCAACAAGTATGTCGGCGAGACCGAACGGCACATCCGGCTCATCTTCCAGCGCGCGCGCGAGAAGGCATCCACGGGTACGCCGGTGGTCGTGTTCTTCGACGAGATGGACAGCCTGTTCCGCACGCGCGGGTCGGGGGTGTCCAGCGATGTCGAGACCACGATCGTCCCGCAGCTGCTCTCGGAGATCGACGGGGTGGAGCGGCTCGAGAACGTCATCGTCATCGGTGCCTCCAACCGCGAGGACATGATCGACCCCGCGATCCTGCGCCCCGGGCGACTCGACGTGAAGATCAAGATCGAGCGGCCCGACGCCGAGAGCGCCCGCGACATCTTCACCAAGTACCTCGTGGCCGACCTGCCGCTGCACGAGCACGACCTCTCCGAGCACGACGGCTCGCGACAGGGCACGGTGGACGCCATGATCCAGGCGACGGTCGAGCGGATGTACTCCGAGATCGACGAGAACCGGTTCCTGGAGGTCACCTATGCCAACGGGGACAAGGAGACCTTGTACTTCAAGGACTTCAACTCCGGGGCGATGATCCAGAACATCGTGGACCGGGCCAAGAAGATGGCGATCAAGGACTTCCTCACCGTCGGCCAGCGCGGCATCCGGGTCGAGCACCTGCTCGCCAGCTGCATGGACGAGTTCAAGGAGAACGAGGATCTCCCCAACACCACCAACCCCGATGACTGGGCGCGCATCTCCGGCAAGAAGGGCGAGCGGATCGTGTACATCCGCACGCTGGTCACGGGCAAGTCCGGCACCGAGCCGGGCAGGTCGATCGACACCGTCGCGAACACGGGCCAGTACCTCTAGGCCGCAGCACCACGCCGACGGACTGACCGTCCCGTGCAGCAGTCTTTGAAGTCTGGTCCCCGTCATGGCGTGGAATCGGCTTCAAAGACTGCTTCCCGGTGCGGGTCAGGACGGCACCACACAGGTGGCGCGGCGGCACGGTCGGACCCGCCCGGTCCAACCGCGGCTGCGCAGGATCTCCCCGAGCTCCACAGCGGTCTGACACGGGGTCAGGGCCACATCGGAGAAGTACACGCGCGCGGTCGCCTGGGCATGGCCGAGAAGGCGTCGATCTCGGACGCCATCCTTGACCCGGTCCGCCCAGGGCTCGTGTCCGAGCTGGCCGTCGACCTCGACGATCAGGGCGTACTCGGGATATCCGTTGTCGTGCCGCTGACCCCTGCCGAGGGCCGAGCTGAGCTGTCGGGTGCCCCGGGGAAGGCGGTGGGCGCGCTCGACATCGCGAACATAGAGCAGCTCCGCGCCGCTCTCGACGCCGTCGTCCAGGTCGGGCAGCGCTGCCAGGAGCAGCTTGGAGTATGCGTGGCCGCCCCGGTTGCGGATCTCCTGTCGAACCTGCTGTGCGCTCACCTGCTCCTTCTGCATCGCCCGGGCGACGGTCGCCAGCGCGTCCATCGCTGAACCGGATCGGGCCAGGTCGAGCACGGTCGCGACGACAGTGGTGCGCGCTGGGTCGGCGAAGTCGTCGACCAGGCCGGACCATCTCATGGACCGACGGATCTTCACCCCCGTGGAGCTGGCCAGCGAGCGTCGTTGCGGGACGACGATCTCGATCACCGGCGGATCGCGGGCGTCCAGTCCCCATAGCCGTGCCGCGGACCGTCCACAGAACGCCGCGTCGGCGGCGAGCGAGTCGGCACCTTGACTCGAGAGCAGGGCCGTCATGGCCGTGAGTGCCCAGTCGCGCCGGCCCGGCCGGACCAGGTAGACGCCCACCGCTCGCCGGATCCAGCGCTGGCGTGCGATGCGCCACTCGATCGCGCTGTCGGTCAGGCCGGCGGCCAGGCACTGACGCCGGGTGACCAGGTCGGCCTGACCCTCTGCATACCGCCGCAACATCGCCCAGTTGACCGTCACCTGACGATCGTCGTGGATCAGGCGACCGGGGCCGTTGGGTTATCCACAGGCCACGGAACCTGAGCCCTCGAGATCCGCCGCTGCGACCCACTCTTTGCAGCCGAATCCCCGCCATGACGTGGACTGGGCTGCAAAGACTCGCGCCGGGCGCGCTTCACGTGCACTGGGCTGCAAAGACTCGCGCCGGGCGGGCCTCGCGTGGACTGGGCTGCAAAGACTCGCCCCGGGCGCGCCTCACCTGGACTGGGCTGCAAAGACTTGGGCGCTGGGGGGCCGGGGGGCGGGGGGGAGGGGGCGGGGGAGCGCCTCAGCGGATCAGGGTGCCCAGGTCCACCGGGAGCTGGATGCCGGTGACGTGGCGAGCCTCGTCCGAGCAGAGCCAGGCGACCGCGGCGGCGATGTCCTCGGGCTGGCTGACCTGGTCGGGGAGGGTACCCATGAAGATCGGGCCCAGGGTGGCCGCGTGCTGCTCGATGAGCGGCATCATGTCCGGCACGGTCATGCCGGTGGCGACGCCGTGCGGGTGGACCGTGTTGACGCGGATCGAGTACTGGCCGAGCTCGACGGCCATGGTCTTGGCCAGCCCGACGAGGCCGTGCTTGGTCGCGACGTAGTGACCCAGGAACGGCAGACCCCGCAGGCCGGCCACCGAGCTCGTGAAGACCATCGCCCCGCCGGTGCCCTGGCTGATCAGGATCGGGATCGCGGCCTTGGCCGTGTGGAAGGCCCCGGTGAGGTTGACGTCGAGGGTCTCCTGCCACTGCTGGGCGGTGATCTCCCACGACATCGCCGCCGAGCAGACCCCCGCGTTGGCCACCACCACGTCCAGACGACCCAGCTCGGCGACCGACTTGGCGAGGAAGCCCTGCAACCCGTCGAAGTCCCGCACGTCGACATCGGCGGCGAGGATCCGCCGCTCCAGCCCCTCGACGAGCGCGACCGTCTCCGAGAGGTCCTCGGCGGTGCTGCCGGGGTAGGCCGTGGACGTCATCTGCGCGGTGGTGTCCACCGCGATCACGTCGGCGCCCTCCTGGGCGAACCGCACCGCCTCTGCGCGCCCCTGACCACGGGCGGCGCCCGTCACGAACACGACCTTGCCGGCGTACCGGCCGCTGCCTGACTCGCTCATCGGTCCTCCTTGACGTGGGCGCCGGTCCGTCCGCCCGCCCGGTGAGGCGACCGTATGCGTCTCCGCGCCCCAGCGGTAGGGCACGGCTCAGCGAGCGGGCCAGCGCGGGTCACCTGCGGCGGCGGGCGGACTCGGCCTCGCGGGCGTTCTGCGCAGACCAGCGCCCGAGCCCGCCTGCGGCGAAGCGCACGATCTCGGCGAGACAGCGCCAGCCGACGATGAAGGCCAACAGCGTCAGCGAGGCGACCAGGACGAACGAGGCCGCAACCCCTGCGCCGGTGACCGCTCGCAGGACGATGCCGACCGCGACGGTGCAGATCCACGGCACGAGGGCAGCGCGGGGCCGCACAGGCCACCCGCCGCGCAGCTGGCGCGAGACGGCCCAGCCGACCACGAGACCGGTGAGGAACGGCCAGGCGACCTCCAGCACCCCCAGGGCCGACAGCCCCTCGTCGTGGCTGGACCGGCCGACGGCGGCGAACACCAGCACGAAGGCGACGTCGATGACGAAGGCTCCGACCACAGCCCTCACGGGCGGACCTGGTCGAACAGCGACGGCTGCGGCGGCGCATACGCCGGGTCGACCCCGTCGAAGAGGCTGCTCACCGACTCCCCGACGTGGATCCGCGAGATGGCCTGGGCGAACAGCGCGGCGACGCTGCGGATCTTGAGCTCGGGCCACCCCTGCGGAGGGGGCACCGTGTCGCTGACGACCACCTCGGTGATCATGGGGTGGTCGCGCAGGCGCTCGACGGCCTTGCCCGCGAACAGCCCGTGGGTGCACGCGACCGCAGCCTCGGAGCACCCGAAGTCCTTGAGTCGTTCGAGCAGCTCCACGATCGAGCCGCCCGTGGCGATCTCGTCGTCGAGCACGATCGCCCGGCGTCCCCCGACGTCCCCGACGATGGCGTCGATGACGACCCGGTCGTCGGCCAGCCGCTGCTTGCTCCCCGCGGCCACCGGCAGCCCGAGCAGCCGCGCGAACTGGGTCGCGGTCTTGGCGTTGCCCAGGTCGGGGGAGACCACGATGGAGCCGCGCAGGTCGGTGTTGCGGAAGTGGTCGGCGAGGATGCCGAGCGCCGTGAGGTGGTCGACCGGCACCGAGAAGAAGCCGTGGACCTGCGGCGCGTGCAGGGTCATGGTCAGGACGCGGTGGGCGCCGGCGGTGGTCAGCATGTCCGCGACCAGCCGGCCGCCGAGGGAGATGCGCGACGCGTCCTTCTTGTCGCTGCGGGCATAGGCGAAGTGCGGGATCACCGCGGTGATCTGGGCGGCCGACGCCCCCCTGGCCGCGTCGATCATCAGGAGCAGCTCCATGAGGTGTTCCTGCGTGGGCGGCACCAGCGGCTGGATGATGTACACGTCGCGCTGGCGGCAGTTGGCCATCAGCTGGGCCTGGAGGCAGTCGTTGCTGAACCGGGTGATCTGCGCGGGGGAGACCTCGACACCGAGCGCCGCGCAGATCCGGTGGGCGAGCGCGGGGTGGGCGCTTCCGGTGAAGACGGTGATGTCTCGCATCGGGGCCTCTCGTGGGCGGGGAGGGCTCTCGACCAGACACTACCCGCAAGCCGCCGGTCCGACCGGGTGCGGGTGCCTGGCGTCTGCTCGGGTGCGAGGGCCTGCGCCTGCTGGGGTGAGTGCCGAGGGGCGTCGTGGCTCCGCGAGGGCTCACCTAGGCTGGGCGCATGACCGTCCGCAGGGTGATGGGGGTGGAGACCGAGTTCGGGGTCTCGGTGCCGGGCGACCCCACCGCGAACCCGATGGTCCTGTCGGGTCAGGTCGTCAACACGTATGCGAGCGCGCAGGGGATCCGCGCCGCCCGCGCCTCCTGGGACTACGCCGACGAGGCCCCGCTGCGCGACGCCCGCGGCTTCGAGATGGGGCGCGATGTCGCCGACGCGAGCCAGCTCACCGACGAGGAGGACCCGACGCTGGCCAACGTGGTCCTCACCAACGGGGCTCGACTGTACGTCGACCACGCGCACCCGGAGTACTCCTCTCCCGAGGTGACGAGCCCCCGCGCCGTGGTGACGTGGGACCGGGCCGGCGAGCTGATCGCCCGCGAGGCGGTCCAGCGTCTGGCCCGTGAGGGCCGGACCATCAACCTGTACAAGAACAACACCGACGGCAAGGGCGCGTCCTACGGCACGCACGAGAACTACCTGATGCGTCGCGAGACGCCGTTCAGCGACATCGCGCGCCACCTCATCCCGTTCTTCGTCGCGCGGCAGGTGCTGTGCGGGTCCGGACGGGTCGGCATCGGCCAGGACTCGCGCACCGCAGGGTTCCAGGTCGCCCAGCGCAGCGACTTCTTCGAGGTCGAGATCGGTCTGGAGACCACGCTCAAGCGGCCGATCATCAACACGCGGGACGAGCCGCACGCCGTCGCCGACCTGTACCGCCGCCTGCACGTGATCATCGGCGACGCCAACCACTGCGACGTGTCCGGCCTGCTCAAGGTGGGCACCACCTCGCTGGTGCTCGCGATGATCGAGGACCGGGCGATCGACGCCGACCTCACCGTGGCCCGTCCCGTCGCCTCGCTCCAGCAGGTCAGCCACGACCCGACCTGCAGCCAGACCATCCAGCTCCGGGACGGCACCCACCTCACCGCGGTCCAGCTGCTCTGGCGATACCACGAGCTCGCCGAGAAGTACCTCGAGAACAAGTACGCCGGCGAGGTCGACGCCGACACCGCCGAGGTCATGCACTGGTGGGCCACGACCCTGGACCGCCTCGAGCGCGACCCTCGCGAGGCTCGCGGCGAGGTCGACTGGGTGGCCAAGCTCGAGGTCCTCGACGGATACCGGGAGCGTGACGGCCTGGACTGGGCCGACGCCCGGCTGCGCGCGATCGACATCCAGTGGTCCGACGTCCGCGCCGACAAGGGCCTGTTCCACCGGCTGCGGGCCGCGGGACGGTTCACCGAGCTGGTCCCGATGGCGGACGTCGAGCGGGCCGTGCACACCCCGCCGGAGGACACCCGCGCGTGGTTCCGCGGGATGTGCCTGACCAAGTACGCCGCCCACATCGCCGCGGCCTCCTGGGACTCGGTGATCTTCGACATCCCGGGGCAGCCCACGCTCCAGAGGGTTCCGATGCTCGAGCCGCTGCGGGGGACCCGGGCCAGCGTCGAGGCGCTGCTCGATCGGAGCCCCGACGCGCAGACGCTGCTGCGCGAACTCGCCTCGGCATCGGAATAGGTTCGGACTAGGGTCGACCCAGCACATGCGCGCCCCGGTGGGAACGCGCGAGGAGAGCGGAGAGAGAAGATGGCAGGCCAGGAGCAGACCAGACCTCAGCGTCGTGAGGACGGTCCGGACGACGCGCCGGAGCCCACCCCGGCGTCGCCGGAGGCGGTGGCCCGCAAGGAGGAGCTCGACAGCGACATCGACAGCGTCCTGGACGAGATCGACGGCGTGCTCGAGTCCAACGCCGAGGAGTTCGTCCGCGGGTTCGTCCAGAAGGGCGGCCAGTGACCCCGGTCCCCGACGCCGGACGCCTGTCCGCGGCCTACCTCGCCCCCGGGTCCGCCTCCTTCACCGACTTCCTCGGGGTGCACGCCCCCCACCTGCTTCCCTCGGGTCGTCGCCTCCCGCCGGGCAGCACCCTGGAGGTGCCGCACGGCACCACGATCGTGGCGCTGGAGTCGGTCACCGGAGTCGTGATGGCCGGAGACCGTCGAGCCACCATGGGCAACCTCATCGCCAACCGCGACATGGACAAGGTGTTCGCCGGCGACGAGTACTCAGCCGTCGGCATCGCCGGAACCGCTGGCGTCGCGATCGAGCTGGTGCGGTTGTTCCAGGTCGAGCTCGAGCACTACGAGAAGATCGAAGGCACGCTGATGTCGTTGGAGGGCAAGGCGAACCGCCTGGCCACCATGATCCGCGGCAACCTCGGGCTCGCGATGCAGGGCCTGTCGGTCGTGCCGCTGTTCGCCGGGTTCGACCTCGGGTCGGGCCGTGGCCGGATCTTCTCCTACGACGTGACCGGCGGATGCTACGAGGAGCACGGCCACCACGGCGTCGGCTCCGGCTCGCTGTTCGCCCGTGGGTCGCTCAAGAAGCTCTGGCGCCCAGACCTGACCACCGAGGACGCGGTACGCGTCGCCGTCGAGGCCCTGTACGACGCGGCGGACGACGACTCGGCCACGGGCGGGCCGGACCTGGGACGACGGATCTGGCCGTCCATCGCGATCATCGACGGCGAGGGCGTCCGCTTCCTGGACGACGATGCCCTGGCCCCGGTGGTCGAGCAGGTCGTGGCCGACCGTCGCGGCAACCCGGGAGGGGCCCGATGAGCACCATGCCGTTCTACGTCTCACCCGAGCAGCTCATGAAGGACCGGGCTGACTACGCGCGCAAGGGAATTGCTCGCGGCCGGTCAGTGGTGGTGCTGGGGTACGACGGAGGGATCGCCTTCGTCGCGGAGAACCCCTCGCGGGCGCTGCACAAGGTCTCGGAGATCTACGACCGGATCGCGTTCGCAGCCGTCGGCAAGTACAACGAGTTCGAGAACCTCCGGGTCGCGGGCGTGCGCTATGCCGACCTGCGCGGATACTCCTACGACCGCAGCGACGTCACCGCGCGCGGGCTCGCGAACGCCTATGCCCAGACGCTCGGGACGGTGTTCACCCAGGAGTCCAAGCCCTATGAGGTCGAGATCGTGGTCGCCGAGGTCGGGACCGTCGCCGAGGGCGACCAGATCTATCGGCTGACCTATGACGGCTCGGTCGTCGACGAGCAGGGGTGGGTCGCGATGGGCGGTGCCGCCGACCAGATCGAGGAGGCGCTGAAGGAGCGCTGGACCCCCGGTCTCAGCCTCGCGGACGCGCTGGCCCTCGCCGTGGACGTCCTTGGCAAGGACCCCGCCGGTGGGGAGGACCGCGCCCTGGACTCCACCCAGCTCGAGGTCGCGGTGCTGGACCGGCACCGTCCCCGACGGACCTTCCGGCGCATCGCCGGGACGCTGCTCACCGCGCTGCTCAGCCAGGACGACCCGACGACCGATGCTCCGTCCGACGACGACCAGTCACCGGGTCACCACGACATCCTCACCGGCGACGAGCCCACGCCGGGCGCCTGACCGCAGTCCGGTCACCGACCAGCGCGGGCCGTCGTCAACAGGTCGCGCTCGTCCTCGGGGCTGAGCCCGGCCTTGCGGACCCGCCCCGGGTCGTGGGCCAGCTCCCACGCGAGCGTGTCGGCGAGCGACTCGGCGAGCGGTCGGCACACCAGCCCGGCCTCGGCTGCTGACGAGGCGTCTCGGTCGAGGAACGCCGACAGCTCCGGTGAGGCGACCCACAGCGGGAGCGAGCGGGACCCGGACCACTCCTCGACCTCCCTCTCGACCAGCCACGTCGTGGTGACCGCCACGACCTCGCCGGTGTGATCGGCGACCGCGCGAGCCGTTGCGAGGTGGTCAGCCAGCGGGATCGCCTCTCCCATCGTGTTGAACGTCCCGGACCGGTCGACCTGCACACAGTCGAGCAGCCAGCTGACCTGGTCACGGACGTCGACCACCTGGGCCCGCAGCGCGGGCGAGTCGGGCACGAGCACCGCCCCGTCGTCGTCCGCCGGACGGGCGAACCGCAGCGGCCAGTACCCCGTCCGGTCGCTGACGTCACCCGGACCGGTGATCAGTCCAGAGCGCGCCACGAGCAAACGTTCTGCGGGCACCACGTCGCGCAGCGCCGCCTCGCAGGCGACCTTGGCCTGGCCATAGGACTCCGGCGGCGCGATGTCGCCCTCGAAGGCGGGCAGCAGCTCGGCGGTCTCGTCCGCACCGGGGACGTCATGGCGCGCGTACACCGAACAGGTCGACACGAACACCCAGTGGCCCACCCGGCCCGCCAGAGCGGCAAGCGCGCCGCGGACCTGCCCGGGCTGTCGCGAGACGTCCACCAGCGCATCGAAGTCGCCCGCCAGGTCGGCATACGCGTCCGGGGTGCTGCGGTCCCCACGGACCAGCTCGACCCCACGCGGCGCCGGCCCGGACTCACCGCGGGCGAGCGCCACCACCTCGTGGCCCCGGGCCAGGGCCTGCTCGGCGACCTCCCGTGACAGCCACGCCGTACCGCCGAGCACCAGGATCCTCATGGGCCCACGCAACCACAGAACGGCGCCCGCCCGACCCCAGCCCACCGCGCCCGCCCACCACGCCCGCCCAAGTCCAGCTCTTTGCAGCCTGTTCCCCGTCAGGGCGTGGAACAGGCTGCAAAGAGCGGCAGCAGGGCGGTGCCGGAGAGCCAGAGAGGGGCGGGTGCGGGGCGCGTGGGACGCGTGGCGCGGAGGCCGGTGTCGTGAGCCGCGGAAAACGTATGCATCCGGACCCATCGAGGACACACGGAGGAAACAGGAGGTCCGTACGTTCGGGGCCGTCCACCGTGGCGCGCACCTGCCGGCAACGACGCCTCCTGACGCGCCCTTCTGCGCTGTACACCCGCCGGGAGAGCACCATGACCCAAGAAGTCTCGAAGGACACGACCGAGCGACCGGTCGAACACCACGGCGTCGGCCTGGACGTCGCCGCCGCGACGCGCGAGACGCTGGAGGACTACACCCTCCGGTTCGCGCCCCGGAGCTACCGGACCTGGTCCAGCGGGGTGGTGGCGATCTCGGCGCTGGGCGGCATCGCCTACCTCGCCGACTTCGCCATCGGCGCGAACATCGGCATCGCCTACGGCACCACCAACGCGCTGTGGGGCATCCTTATCTTCGCCGTGGTCATCATGGCCACCGGCCTGCCCCTGGCGTACTACGCCGCTCGCTACAACGTCGACCTCGACCTGATCACGCGCGGCAGCGGCTTCGGCTACTACGGCTCGGTGGTCACCAACGTCATCTTCGCGACGTTCACCTTCATCTTCTTCGCCCTCGAGGGGTCGATCATGGCCCAGGGGCTGGACCTCGGTCTCGGGGTGCCCCTGTGGGCCGGCTACGCAGCGTCCACGATCATCATCTTCCCGCTGGTGATCTATGGCATGAAGGTCCTGTCGACGCTGCAGGTCTGGACCACGCCGCTCTGGCTCATCCTCATGGTCCTCCCGTTCGGCTACCTCGTCGTCTCCCACCCCGAGTCGGTCGGGCAGTTCATGCAGTACCGCGGTGAGGACAACGTCGGGACCAGCCTGGGCTCGACCCTGCTCGCCGCCGGGGTGTGCCTGTCGCTCATCGCCCAGATCGCCGAGCAGATCGACTACCTGCGGTTCATGCCGCCCAAGACGCCGGAGAACTCACGGCGGTGGTGGACCGCGGTGCTGCTGGCCGGTCCGGGCTGGGTCGTCTTCGGTGCGTTGAAGCAGATCGTCGGGCTGTTCCTCGCGGTGTACCTCATCGCCAACGTCGCCGACGGGGCCACCATCGCCAACGAGCCGGTGCACCAGTTCCTGGAGATCTACCGCGGGTTCCTGCCCGGCTGGCTCGCGCTCGCCCTGGCCGTGGTCCTGGTGGTGATCAGCCAGGTGAAGATCAACGTCACCAACGCCTACAGCGGCTCACTCGCCTGGACCAACTCCTTCACCCGGGTCACCAAGACCTATCCGGGGCGGCTGGTGTTCCTCGGCTTCAACCTGCTGATCGCGCTGGTCCTGATGGAGGCGAACATGTTCGACTTCCTCAACACGATCCTCGGGTTCTATGCCAACTGCGGCATGGCCTGGATCGTCGTGGTGGCCTCGGACATCGTCTTCAACAAGTACCTGCTGAAGCTGAGCCCGATGGTGCCGGAGTTCCGACGCGGCATGCTCCCGGACATCAACCCGGTCGGGTTCGTGTCGATGCTGGTCGCGGCCGGGGTCTCGATCCTGGTGTTCTTCGGTGGGCTCGGCGAGGGGATCCGTCCGTACTCGCCGTTGGTGGCCATCGGGCTGGCGCTCGTGATGCCCCCGGCGCTCGCCATCGCGACCCAGGGCCGCTACTACCTCCGCCGGGTCGACGACGGCATCGACCTGCCGATGTTCGACGAGTTCGGCAACCCCTCGGGCGAGGTCCTCACCTGCCACGTCTGCCGCCAGGACTACGAGCGCCCGGACATGGCCGCCTGCCAGACCCACGACGCGTATGTCTGCTCGCTCTGCCTGAGCACGGACAAGGTCGCCGACCACGTCCTCCCCGCCCAGCCCGAGGCCCAGGATCTGGCCGCGAGCGGTCGAGGCGGCAGCGGACACGGATACTGCCTGCGTGAACCTGACACCGGCAGACCTCGAGAAGCTCCTGCTCTCGGTGGCTGGCATGGTCGCGCGGGACCGCTTGTCCCGCGGCGTCAAGCTCAACCACCCCGAGTCGGTCGCCCTGCTCTCCACCTGGGTCATCGAGCGTGCGCGCGAGGGCCTGCTGGTGGCGGACCTCATGGTCTCGGGTCAGCAGGTCCTCACCCGCGACCAGGTGATGGACGGCGTCCCGGAGATGCTGGCCGACGTACAGGTCGAGGCGACCTTCCCCGATGGTCGCAAGCTCGTGACCCTGCACCACCCGATCAGCTGACCGACGTCCGAGTCCACGGAAAGGACACCAGATGGGCAGCACGAGCACCACCGGCCCCGGCGCGATCCGGGTGGCTCCCGGCACCATCGAGATCAACGCCGACCGGCCACCGGAGGAGCGGCTCACCCTCGTGGTCCTGAACACCGGTGACCGCCCGGTGCAGATCGGGTCGCACCTGCACCTGCCCGACGCTAACTCCGCCTTGGAGCTCGACCGAGCGGCTGCACGCGGCTTCCGGCTCGACATCCCCTCCGGCACCTCTCAGCGGTTCGAACCCGGAGCCTCCCGAGAGGTGGCGGCCGTGGCGCTGCGCGGGCGACGGCGGGTCCCCGGCATCCAGCGTGGCAAGGAGGCCGACCTCGATGGCTGAGCTCTCCCGCGAGCGGTACGCCGCGTTGTACGGTCCGACCGTCGGTGACCAGCTGCGGCTGGCCGACACCGACCTGTGGGTCGAGATCGAGCAGGACCGCACCGCCGGCGGCGAGGAGGCGGTCTTCGGGGGTGGCAAGTCGATCCGCGAGTCGATGGCCCAGGGCGTGACCACCCGCGCCCAGGGCGCGCCTGACACGGTGGTCACCAACGTCGTCGTCCTGGACTGGTGGGGGATCGTCCGCGCGGACGTCGGCATCCGGGACGGCCGGATCGTCGCGCTCGGGCGAGCAGGCAACCCCGACATCGCCGACGGCGTGCACCCCGACCTGCAGATCGGACCCTCCACCGACGTCATCTCGGGGGAGGGGCGCATCCTCACCGCGGGCGCGATCGACTCCCATGTCCACCTCCTCTCGCCCTCCCAGCTGCACGAAGCGCTGGCCACCGGGACCACCACGGTGGTCGGTGGGGGGACGGGTCCCAGCGAGGGATCCAAGGCGACCACGGTCACCCCGGGCGCCTGGCACCTGGCCCGGATGCACCGTGCCCTCGACCGCATACCGGTGAACGTGCTGCTGCTCGGCAAGGGCAACACGGTCTCGGTCGAGGGGCTCGCCGAGCAGGCGCTGGGCGGAGCAGCGGGGTACAAGGTCCACGAGGACTGGGGCTCCACACCGGCCGCCATCGACGCAGCCCTGCGCGCGGCGCAGGAGTGGGGCCTGCAGGTGGCCCTCCACTCCGACAGCCTCAACGAGGCCGGCTTCGTCGAGTCGACGGTGGCGGCGATCGACGGACGCTCGATCCACGCGTTCCATGTCGAGGGGGCCGGGGGAGGCCATGCTCCGGACATCCTCTCGATCGCCGGGCTGCCGCACATCATCCCCGGGTCGACCAACCCGACCCTGCCGCACACGGTCAACACCGTGGCCGAGCACCTCGACATGCTCATGGTCTGCCACCACCTCAGCCCGTCGGTCCCCGAGGACCTGGCGTTCGCCGAGTCGCGGATCCGGGCCACCACCATCGCCGCCGAGGACGTGCTGCACGACCTCGGTGCTCTGTCGATCACCTCCTCGGACGCCCAGGCGATGGGCCGCATCGGCGAGGTGGTCTGCCGGACCTGGCAGGTGGCTCACGCGATGAAGGCGCGACGCGGGTCGCTCGGCTCCTCGATGCCCGCCGACAACGAGCGGGCCAAGCGCTACGTCGCCAAGTACACGGTGAATCCCGCTGTCGCCCATGGGATCGACCACGTCGTCGGCTCCGTCGAGGTGGGCCGGATGGCCGACCTCGTGCTCTGGGACCCGAAGTTCTTCGGCATCCGCCCGTCGCTGGTCATCAAGGGCGGCACCATCGCCTGGGCGGCGCTGGGTGACCCGAACGCCTCGATCCCGACCCCACAGCCCGTCCTCCTGCGGCCGGCCTTCGGCGACGCGATCGCCTCCGACCTGGCCGTGACCTTCGTGGCACCGGCCGCACTGGAGGCCGGGCTGGCCGAGCAGCTGGGGCTGTCACGACGGCTCGAGGCGGTGCGCCCGACCCGCGAGGTCGGCAAGGCCCAGATGCGCAACAACGACGTGCTCCCGCAGATCCAGATCGACCCGGAGACGTTCGCGATCACCGTCGACGGAGACCCGGTCGAGCCCGCCCCGGCCACCGAGCTGCCCCTGGCCCAGCTGTACTCGATGTTCTGAGCCGTGGTCCCCGTCCTGCCGGTCACGCCGGCCACCCCCGAGCTGCTGTCGCTGATGCTGGCCGACGCACGGCTGCCCACGGGCGGGCACACGCAGTCCGGAGGGCTGGAGGCTGCCGTGCGGGCCGGACTCGGCACCGGTGGCACGGTCGTCGCCGACGTGGCGGCGTATGCACTCGACCGGCTCCGCACCGTCGCCCGGGTCGACGCCGGCACGGCCCTGGTCGCGCGGCACGCCTGTCTGCACGGTCGTCCACTGCCGCCGGTCGAGCGGGCCTGGGCCGCACGGACACCCAGCCAGCACCTGCGGGCCGCCTCGTGCCGTCAGGGTCGCGGCCTGGGGCGTCTCGCCGGCCGGGTGTGGCCGGAGGTCCTGGCGCACCTGCGGGCGGATGCCGAGACACCCCGTCCGGTCGTTCTCGGCGTGGTCGCCGCGACCGGGGGGATGGGCCCGGTGCAGCTCGCCCGGCTGGTCGGATACGAGGATGCCCAGACCGTGCTGTCCGCGTCGCTCAAGCTGGTGCCCGTGGACCCGGTCGAGGTCGCCGCCGCGCTCGTCGGGCTGCACCCCCACATCGAGGCCCTTGCCACTGACCTCGCCGGCCTCACCGACCTCGAGGACCTGCCCGCCGACGCAGCACCGCTGCTGGACCTGCTGGCCGCCCAGCACGCGACCGCGAGGATGCGACTGTTCCATGCCTGAGGACTACGCCCACGACCAGGTGACCCACGCGCACGTCGAGGACCGGCGCGACCGGCCCGCCCGCTCGTTCCGGCTGGGGGTGGCCGGGCCGGTCGGCGCCGGCAAGAGCTCGCTCATCGCCACGCTCTGCCGGGCGCTGTCGGAGGACCTGAGGCTCGGGGTGATCACCAACGACATCTACACCGACGAGGACGCGCGCCTGCTGCGCGCAGCAGGCGTCCTGGACCCCGAGCGGATCCGCGCGGTCGAGACCGGCGCGTGCCCCCACACCGCGATCCGCGACGACGTGACCCCCAACCTCATCGCGGTCGAGGACCTCGAGCGCGACTTCTCCCCGCTCGACCTGGTGCTCGTCGAGTCCGGCGGCGACAACCTCACGGCCACCTTCTCCCCGGCCCTGGTCGATGCGCAGATCTTCGTGCTCGACGTCGCCGGCGGGGGCGACGTGGCGCGCAAGGGTGGCCCGGGCATCGCCCGCGCCGACCTCCTGGTGGTGAACAAGACCGACCTGGCGCCGTATGTCGGCGTGGACCTGCCCCAGATGCTGGCCGACGCACAGACCGCCCGCGCCCACCTGCCCGTCATCGGTCTGTCGCGTCACGACGCGGATTCTGTTGCAGCACTGCGCTCTTGGGTCCTGGGCATGCATGCGACGGTGCGGTCCGGTTCGCACACGCCGGTCGACCCGGGACCGATGGCACCACACAGCCACCTCGGCGCCGACGGTGGGTCGATCTCCCACGTGCACGGACCCGAGCCACATCGCGTGGACGCGCAGGGTCCGGCCGTCGACGGCACCCGGTGACCGAACCGCTGCCCGCGGCCACCAGGATCCACGTCGCCGCCCCGGGTGACCGCTGTTCGCTGCGCGGCGGGCTGGTCCTCGCTCGTCGCCTGCCCGGGTCACCCGGCCGTGTCCGCGTGGCGCTGGTGGCCTCCTCCGCGCTGTTGCTCGCGGGGGACGCAGTGTCGATCGAGGTCGTCGTGGAGGGTCCGGTGCGGCTCGACCTCACCGACATCTCGGGGACGGTCGCCTATGCGATGCGGGGTGGGTGTGCCTCCTGGGACGTGACGGTCCGACTCAGCGGAGGCGCCGTCCTCACCTGGCACGGCGAGCCGTTCGTCATCGCAGACGGTGCCGACGTGACGCGGAGCCTGTTGCTGGACCTCCAGGGCGACAGCGTCGCGCTGCTCCGCGAGACCCTGGTGCTCGGGCGCACGGGTGAGGCGGGGGGTGAGCTGGTGTCCCGGCTGAGAGCAACCCACGGCGGCGAGACCGTCCTCGCCGAGGACCTCGACCTGGGGGTGTCGGCGCGTGGCGGCTGGGTCCGCCTGGGGGCAGCCCGGTGCATCGACTCGGTGGTGCTGCTGGGCGCCCGGCTGCCCGGCGGCCCGGCCGTGCTCCAGCTCGAGGCGCCGGGCAGCATCAGCCGGAGCCTGGTGCCGCAGGCGCACCTCAGCCAGCAGAGCGATGCGTGGGTGACGGCGCTGGGCGTCGTCGACCTCGACACCCGCCCGCGGGTCACCATCGACCCGTGAGGCAGTGCAGGTCGGCGCTGACCAGAGGAGCTCAGCCGCGTGCGGCCACCGGCTTCTCCAGCGCAACCACGGTGTCGGTGCCGTCCTCGGACCCGGGCTCCGCGACGACCGTGTCGTCCTCGGACCTGTCGTCCTCGGACCCGTCGTCCTCGGAGGCGTGGTCGGAGGCGTGGTCGGACGCGTCGTCGTCCGGCGCGTTGTCTCCGGACGCGTTGTCGACGGACGCATCATCAACGGACGCATCATCGACGGACGCGTCATCGTCCGACCCGTTGTCGTCGGACCCGCCCGCTTCGGACACGGGCTCCTCGACGGGCTGGGCCACCACGGCGTCAGGCACCACCGCGTCGGGCGCCACAGCACCGAAGTTGTCGCCCATCGACCCGCCGCCGAGGGTGGAGAGCATCTGACGGACGTTGCTGAGCTGGGCTGTGATGCTGTCCCGCCGCGCGGTCGCGGCAGCCAGCTCGCGCTCGGACTCGCGACGGATCCGCTCGGCCTTCTCCCGCGCGCTGGAGATCACGCTGTCCGCCTCGGCGCGAGCCTTGTCCCGGGCCGACTGCACGTCGGCCATGGCCTCGGCATGGGCCCGCTCCGCGTCCTCACTCAGGGCCGAGCTGCGGTCCTGGATGTCGTTGAGCGCCTGCTCGTGGGCGGACATCTGCGAGGTGAAGTCGGACGCGGCCTTGTCGCGACGCGCGCCGAGGGTGGCCTCGAAGTCGGCCGCTGCTGCTGCAGCCTTGGCCCGCTGGTTCTCGAAGAAGGCCTCGGCCTCCTCACGCCGCGCCGACGCCTCGCGATCGGCCTCGTCCAGGATCTGGTCAGCGTCGTGCCGCGCCTTCTCCAGGACCTGGCTCGCCTCGGCGTCGGCCTTGCCGCGCCGGTCCTCGACATATCGGTCGGCCAGCGCCCGCGCGGCCACCGACTCCTGGTCGATGGTGCCCTTCATCTGCTCGGCCTGCTCAGCCGCAGCGGCGCGCATCTCCGCGGCCTCCTCGTCGGCCAGCGTCAGGATGCGTCCGATCCGTTCACCCAGGTCGGAGAACGCCGGCGCGGTCGCCTTGCGCTGCTCCTCCTGCAGCTCGACGATGGTCGACGCATGCTGGTCGATCTGCTGCTGCAGGCGGGCGTGGGACTTCTGGATCTGGGACAGCTCGACGGTGCGGTCGGCTGCTTCCCGACGCGCCTGCTCCAACGCTTGCGTCAGCTCGGCGTGGTGCTGGTCGACCTGCGCGGGGTCGTAGCCGCGCAGGACGCTGCGGAAGGGCGTGGCGTCGCTCATGGTGTGTCCGTCTCCTCGTGGTTCTGGGTTTCGTGGTGGTCCAGGGACCCGTCCGGTGGATCGCTCGCGAGCGGCCCGCCGGCACGGGCTCCCTCGTCGACCGACAGTGCCTCGATGACGCCGGACAGGCTGCCCAGCTGGCGCGTGATGTCCTCTCGGCGCGCCGACAGGACGGCCACCTCCGACCTGGCTCGGTCGAGCATGGAGCGGGCTTCCTGCCGGACTCGCTCGGCATCCTCGCGCGCACGGGTCGTGGTGTCCACCAGTTCCTGGCGCGCGGAGCGACTGGCCTCGTGAGACTCCCGCTGCAGTCGCTCGATGTCGGCGGCAGTGCGCTGCCGGACCAGCTTGGATGTGCGCTCGGCCTCCTCGACCCGGCGTTGGGCCCGGACCTCGGCGGACGCCTCGCGCTCACGGGCGCCAGCGAGGACGCGCGCTGCCTCCTCGGCGGCGTGCTGCTCGACCCGCCGCGCCTCGGCGTCCGCAGAGGTGAGCACCGCCTCCGCCTGCGCCCGCAGGCGTTCGGACTCGCTGCGGGCCGCCTCGCGTTCACTGCGGGCCTTGTGCGCCGCCGAGGCGAGGGCTCCCTGCAGCTGCTGGCGACGGGTGCGGGCACGGTCGGCGAGGCGCCGGTGCAGATCGCGCTCCCGGCGGGCATGTTCGTCGTGCGCCTCCTCAAGCAGGCGCGACACGGTCGCGTTGCCCCATTCGACGTGGCTGTTGGCCCCGCCCATCAGCTCGTCCGCCTCGGCCTGGGCGCGAGCGCGGAGGTCCTCGGCAGCGCTGGTCGCCTCCTCGCGGACCCGCTCAGCGGCCTCCACGGACTGCGCGTGCGTCGACGTCGCCTCGGCGACGAGCCGCTCCGCCGTGGCCCGGGACTCCTCTGCGCAGGTCCGGATCTCGTCCTCGACCCGGCCCCGGCGCAGGTCGAGCTCCTCGGTGAGGGCAGCGATGCGCGAGGCGACCTCGGTCTCGTGAGCCTGCACGCGGTCCTCGTGCAGGCGGTCGCGTTCCTGGGCGTGGACGGCGTACCGGGCCATCGCCTCCTCGTAGTGGGCGCGGGCCCTGGTCTCGATGTCCGCGGCCTGGCTCTGCACGTCCTGGAGATGCCGCGCGGCCTCGAGCCGCGCGTCGGTGACGGCCTGCTCGCCGGTGCGTGCGGCCGCCTGGGTGATCATCGCGGCGTGGTCGGTCGCGTCGATCAGCATCGACTCGCCGTCGCTCTGCGCCTCGCGCACCGCGGTCTGCGCGACCTCGTAGGCGTGGCTGGCATCGGCGTGCAGCCGGGCCGTCTCGTCGTGGAGACGACGTGCCTCCTCGCGCAGCTCCGCCGCCTCGGCACGGGCACGGACCACCAGCTCCTCGGCCTCGGCTCGCAACGCGTCGGCATAGCTCTGGGCACGCTCGAGGATCGACTGGGTGTGCCGGGACACGTCCCCGACGGGGGAGGACGGAGCGACCGCGACCGAGCGGGTCGAGGGCGCCGAGACAGCCAGCGCGAGGTCCGTGACGCCATTGACGGAGGTGGGCTCCGCCGAGGTCGCAGAGGTGTGGGCGTGGTCCGGTCCGTCCATCGACTCCACCGTCCCGGGGACAGGCCAGATGATGGTGTCCCCTCGGGTGGAGAGCGCATCGGCCATGACCTCCATGATGACAGACGCACTCTTGCCGTTCGACCGAACTGCAAGAGATGTCCGCACGCCCGGTTCGTGCTCGGCCTACAGTGATCCCATGCGGCGAAGGATCTTCGGCATCGAGAACGAGTACGGCATCACGTGCACGTTCGAAGGTCAGCGCCGGCTGACTCCGGACGAGGTCGCTCGCTATCTTTTCCGCAAGGTCGTGTCGTGGGGGCGCTCCTCGAACGTGTTCCTGTCCAACGGCTCGCGGCTGTATCTCGACGTCGGCTCGCACCCCGAGTACGCCACGCCAGAGTGCGACGACGTGCGACAGCTGGTCGTGCACGACAAGGCCGGGGAGCGCATCGTCGAGGGCCTGGTCGCCGACGCGCAGCTCCGTCTCGCCGAGGAGGAGATCCCCGGCGAGATCTACGTCTTCAAGAACAACACCGACTCGGCGGGCAACTCCTACGGCTGCCACGAGAACTACTCGGTCGGCCGGGCGGGGGAGTTCCAGCAGCTCGCCGACGTGCTCATCCCGTTCCTCGTCAGCCGTCAGATCATCTGTGGTGCAGGCAAGGTCGTCACCACCTCCAAGGGCGCGACGTACTGCGTCAGCCAGCGCGCCGACCACATCTGGGAGGGCGTGTCCTCGGCGACCACCCGCTCGCGCCCGATCATCAACACCCGCGACGAGCCGCATGCCGACGCCGAGCGCTACCGCCGTCTGCACGTCATCGTCGGCGACTCCAACATGAGCGAGACGACGACCATGCTCAAGGTCGGCTCGGCGGACCTGGTGCTGCGGATGATCGAGGCGGGTGTGGTCATGCGCGACCTGACCCTGGAGAACCCGATCCGCGCCATCCGCGAGATCAGCCACGACATGACCGGACGCCGCACGGTCCGGCTCGGCAACGGTCGTGAGCTGTCAGCCCTGCAGATCCAGGGCGAGTACCTCGAGCGGGCACTGGCCTTCGCCGACCGCGAGGGTCTCGAGCAGCCCGTCCACAAGCAGGTGCTCGAGCTCTGGGAGCGCACCCTCACCGCCGTCGAGAGCGGGAACCTGGCTGCGGTCGAGACCGAGATCGACTGGGTCATCAAGCACCGACTGATCCGGCGGTACTCGGAGCGGCACGGCCTGGAGCTCGACCACCCGCGGATCGCCCAGCTCGACCTCGCCTACCACGACATCAACCGGCAGCGCGGCCTGTTCTACCTGCTCCAGCGCGGGGGACAGGCAGCGCGGGTGTGCACCGACCCCGAGGTCTTCGAGGCCAAGACGCGCCCTCCGCAGACCACCCGGGCCAAGCTCCGTGGTGACTTCATCAAGGCGGCCCAGGCCCACCGCCGCGACTTCACCGTCGACTGGGTCCACCTCAAGCTCAACGACCAGGCCCAGCGCACCGTCCTGTGCAAGGACCCGTTCGCCGCCACCGACGTGCGGGTCGACCGGCTGATCGAGAGCATGCAGACCTGACACCGGTTCCGCCGGTTCCACCGGTCCCGCCGGACCGTTCAGGGCCTTTGCAGAACCCGCGGTTATGGTGGTCGCTGCTCCGTTCCAGACTTGTGAGGATCCTCTGTGCTCTCCCGACGTACCCGCCTGCTGGCCGTCCTGCCCCTGACGGCCCTGACTGCCGCGTTCGTCCTGACGGGCTGCGGTGACTCCAAGGACGGGACCAGCGCCGACCCGCTCGCCACGGTGACCGTGAGCGGCGGGTCCGACCAGGAAGCGCCCCAGGTCACGGTCAAGCCGACCCCCTTGTCGGTCAGCGACACCAGGACCCGGGTGATCACCGGGGGCACAGGCGACGCGCTGGCCGCGGACTCCATCGTCCAGGTGCGCTTCGTGATGCTCAACGGAACCGACGGCAAGCAGGTCAGCTCGACGTTCGGCCAGCAGGACTTCGGCTTCGCGTTGGACTCCGAGAACGTGATCCCGGGGCTCAGCAAGGGCCTGCAGAAGCAGAAGGTCGGCTCGCGCCTGCTGCTGGCGGTGCCACCGGCGGACGCCTTCGGGACCCAGGGTCAGGCCGACCTGGGCATCGGCGCTGACGACTCCGTCGTGTTCCTCGTCGACGTCCTGCGCGAGGTCGAGGACCTCGCGGAGGCGACCGGCAAGGCCGTCGCGCCGAAGGCCGGCCTGCCCACCGTCAAGGTGACCGCGGGAGCAGCGGCCAGCTTCACCATCCCCAAGACCAAGGCTCCGACCAAGACCGTCGCGCAGCCGCTGGTGATCGGCACCGGCGCCAAGGTCACCAAGGGCCAGACGATCCGGATCGCCTACACCGGCGCCCTGTACAAGGACGGCTCGGTCTTCGACAGCAGCGCGAACACCGAGAAGAAGTACTTCGACAGCCCGATCGGCGTCGGCAGCCTCATCAAGGGCTGGGACAACACCCTGGTCGGCCAGACCGTCGGCTCCCGGGTGCTGCTGGTGATCCCCCCGGCCGACGGGTATGGGTCTGCGGGGAGCCCGCCCAAGATCTCCGGCACCGACACGCTGGTCTTCGTGGTCGACATCCTCGCCGCGTTCTAGCCTGCGCCGGTCCCGAGCACCCCACCCAACCACCCCACCACAGAGAGGCGGCCTCATGCCGTTCGACCCCACCACCACCAAGCCCGAGATCGAGTTCCCCGGCGAGGTGCCCGACGACCTCGTCATCGAGGACCTGCTGGAGGGCGACGGCACCGAGGCGAAGACCGGTGACACCGTCAGCGCCCACTACGTCGGGGTCGCGCACTCCACCGGCGAGGAGTTCGACGCCTCGTGGAACCGCGGCGCCCCCCTGGACTTCAAGGTCGGCGTCGGCCAGGTCATCAAGGGCTGGGACCAGGGACTGCTCGGCATGAAGGTCGGCGGTCGTCGCAAGCTCACCATCCCCCCGCACCTGGGCTACGGCGACCGCGGAGCCGGCGGCGCGATCAAACCCGGCGAGACGCTGATCTTCGTCGTGGACCTCGTCGAGGTGCGCTGACCCGTCGCGCAGGGGGTCACAGCAGCCGGGCGGCATACCGCCCGGCTGCCGCGCTGTACCGGAACGGCGCGGGGTCGGCGGCCAGCCCGCGACCCATCGTGGAGAGCGGCACGGGGCTCTGGGCGAGGGCGTCGTCCAGACCGTCGGCGGGGACCTCGGCCACGGTGAGCCTGTCCTGCGAGGCCACGGCCAGCTCGGTGGCCTCCCGGCTCACGCGCCGTTCGAGGTCGTCGGCGGGGGCGAGGGTGACCAGGACGGCGGGGACCAGCGCGACCCGTCCGTAGGCCGTGACGCTGTGGTGCGAGACGCCGAGGTGCCGTCCACGGGCGTCGGCCCCGGAGACACGGAGGGCGGCGACGGCTCGACCACCCAGGGTGTGGGCGGCGTTGAGCGCCTCGCCGGCCGCGACCCCGCTGAAGCCCCACGGCGTGCCCGTGCCGACGTTGCCCGGACCCTGCGCGACGACGGTGACCTCGGCCCCGAGCACGTGCCGGGCGGCCAGCAACCCGGTGTGCACGTTGACGGCCTCGTGGTCCCCACCGAACGCCTGGCCGACGGTGATGGTCCCCGCCAGCCAGCCGGCCTCCCGCAAGCCAGCGACCGCCCGGGAGAAGGCGGCGGGCAGGGCACCGCCGTCGGTCATGACGTAGGCGACCCGCGCGCCCGGACGGTCGGCACGGATGCCGGCCAGCACCGCTGGGAGGGCCGAGTGCAGGTCAGCAGCGACCACGGGCATGCCTTCGAGGTCCTGGGCCGCGGCGAGCACCGCGTGGTGCTCGCTCTCCTGCTCGTCCACCGCCAGCAGCATCTGCTGCTGGGGCGTGTACCGCGCCTTGACGATGTGGCCGGGACCGGGGGCCGGGTCCGGTGGCAGACGATCGGGCACGGCGACGACGAAGGCCACCCCGCCGGTGCCCAGTCCACGCAGGAGGGCGGACGCGTTGAGCAGGACCCGGTCGCCGGGGTGTGGCTCTCCCACGAGCGCCGTGTACGCGAGGGCGCGCACCACGTCGCCGCCCTCGCCGCCGGCGCCGTCGTCGTCCAGCCGCACCGCGTACTCCACCGCCGCGGTCGGCGACCCCCAACGGGACCGCTCGCGCTCGACCGTCCCGGCCCGCCACTGCATCACGACAGGCAGACTAGCGACGGCTGGCCGCGCCCGTTCGGGTAGCGTCTGGCGCCGGGACCTCAGGTGTCGGCACCTTGGCCCGCCGGCGAGCAGAGGAGGAGCGCGCGTGAGTGCACCGAGCGGTCCCGCAGCCAAGACCGAGCGTCTGCTGAACCTCGTGCTCTGCCTGCTCTACACCCGCCGGCCGATCCCCAAGTCCAGGATCCGCCAGATCGTCCCGCAGTACGGCGCCGCGCCGACGGCTGAGGCGTTCGACCGGATGTTCGAGCGCGACAAGGACGAGCTGCGCGAGCTGGGTATCCCGCTGGTCACCGAGGACGTGAGCACCGGCTTCGACGACGAGCAGGGCTACCGCATCGACCAGCGCGAGTACGCCCTGCCCGAGATCGCCTTCGAGCCCGACGAGCTGGCGGTCCTCGGTCTGGCCAGCCGAGCCTGGGCGCAGGCGTCGCTCGCCGGCCCGGCGGCGCAGGCCCTGCGCAAGCTGCAGGCCGCCGACATCGAGCGCGACACCGACTCCCTCATCGGGATCGAGCCGCGACTGCGCACCAACGAGCCCGCGTTCGGTGCGGTGAAGGACGCTGTGCTCTCCCGCACTCCGATCACCTTCGCCTACCGCACCGGCGGGGGCGGGACCGCGGCCCAGCGGCGGGTGGAGCCGTGGGGTCTCGCCTCCTGGCACGGGCGGTGGTACCTCACGGCGCACGACCGCGACCGGGACGCCGCACGCGTGTTCCGCCTGTCTCGCATCGACGGGTCGGTCGAGGTCGACGGCCGTCGTGGCACCGTGGTGGTCCCGGCCGGGCACGTGGCCCGCGACATGATCAGCTCCACGGGCGCGCGGACCTCGCCGGCCCAGCCGTCGCCGGCGGTGCTGCGGGTCCGGGTGGGCGCCGGACACCGGTTGCGCCAGCGGGCGCGCACCGTGGGCGAGGTCGACGACGACTGGTCGCTGGTGGACCTGGACTACCTCGACCCGGACTCGTTCGCCGACGAGCTTGCCGGCTATGGCGCCGACGTCGTCGTCGAGCAGCCACCGGAGGTGCGCGACGCGGTGGTGCGCCGGCTGCAGGGTGTCATCGCGACCCACGGGACACCGTCGTGACCCCCCGTTCCCGGACGGCCGGATCCGGCCCCGAGTCGGCGACCGAGCGCCTCGGCCGCCTGCTCACGATGGTGCCGTGGCTGGTCAACCGGCAGGGCATCGACCTGGCCACCGCCGCGGCCGGGCTCGGTGTCAGCGAGCAGCAGCTCGAGGCCGACCTCAACCTGCTGTTCCTCTGCGGCTACGGCCAGATGCCCGACGAGCTCATCGACGCCCAGCTCGAGGACGGGCGCGTGTTCGTCAGCAACGCCGACCCGATCGGTCGTCCGCTACGGCTCGGCATGGACGAGGCGCTCACCCTCATCGTGGGACTGCGCGCACTGGCCGCCGTGCCCGGGCTGGGCGAGCGGGAGGCCCTGGAGCGTTCCCTCGCCAAGCTCGAGGAGGCGACCGGCGCGAGCGCCGAGGCGCTGTCCCACGTCGAGGTGGCGATCGACGACTCGGTGGCCGCCGACCACTTGTCCGCGGCCCGCGACGGCCTCGAGCGCCACCGCCGCCTGCGGATCCGGTACGTCGTGCCAGGTCGCGACGAAGCGACCGAACGCGATGTGGACCCGATGCGCGTGGTCAACCTCGACGCCCGCTGGTACCTCGAGGGCTGGTGCCACCGCGCGCAGGACACCCGGCTGTTCCGGATGGACCGGATCGAGGCGTTGGCGGTCCTGGAGGTGGACGGCACACCACCCGCTGAGGCGCGCCTGCGGGACCTCGACGCCGGCACCTTCCAACCCGGTCCGGACGACCTGTCGGTGACGGTGCGGCTGCATCCGGGAGCGCTATGGGTCAGCGACTACTACCCGGTGGAGGCGAGCCACGACGAGGACGACGGGACCCGCACGGTCTCGCTGCGCACGGCGGACACGGCGTGGCTGCGCCGTCTGGTGCTGCGGCTCGGGGGGCAGGCCGAGGTGACGGCACCGGCGCACCTGGCCACCGAGGTCGGGGTGGCGGCCCGGGCCGCCCTCGAGGCCTACGGCGTCGGGTCGTCCCGCCCCGCGGACGGGTAGGGTCGCAGCCATGTGGTGGTGGGTCCTGGTCTGGGTGCTCCTGGTGGTCATTGCGGTGGTCTACCTCGCGATGCGCGGCTGGGCCGTCTGGGGACAGCTCAAGGAGCTGCGCGCGGAGATCGTGCGGGCCAGCGAGGTCGTGGCGACGCTCGAGGTCCAGATGGACCGGCTCGGCGACAGCGCGCCGACGGCCGACCTTGCCGTCTTCGGCACACCCCAGCAGGCCCGAGCGAACCGGGACCGGACCCGGGCCTCCCTGCGCGCGGAACGGTTGGCCCGCCGCGACGCGCGGATGCCGCGCTGGGCGCGCACCGACGGCTCCTGACCAATCCACAGCGGATACCCGGAACGAAGCACGTACACTGAAGCTGAACACCCGGGCAGGGCACAGACAACGCCGCCCGCCGACTGGAGGGACCGACCACCATGGGACGCGGACTATTCGAGGGCTGGCACCTGATCATCCTGATCGCGCTGCTGGTCGTGCTCTTCGGCTTCCGACGCCTCCCCGACGCCGCCCGGTCGATCGGTCGCTCGATGCGGATCTTCAAGTCCGAGGTCGAGGAGATGAAGAACGACGGCAAGCCCAGCGCCGCGAGCAAGGACACCGTCGACGGGCAGGCCGTCAACCAGCCGGTGCCGCCGACGCCTCCGGTCGCGACCCCGGCACCCCACGACACCGCCTCGACGGGCAACTCCACGACCGGCAGCTCACCCAACGGCCCGGGCGCATCGGGCGTCTGACTCGGGCTCACGCTCGTCACCGCTGACGTCACCCCACTTCGTTCATGGCCCGATTTCGCCTGCGCCGGAAGTCCGATCCTGACGGGCGGATGGCCCTCGGGGACCACCTGCGTGAGCTCCGCCGCCGCCTTGTGATCTCGGCCGTGGCGATCATCGCGCTGGGCGTCCTCGGCTGGATCTTCTACCCCGACATCTACGACACCCTCGCGGCCCCGTTCAACGACTACAAGGACGCCCACCCCAAGAGCGCGATCAGCCTGAACTTCGGCAACGCGACCGCGGCGTTCTCCCAGCAGGTGAGCCTCTCGTTGTTCACCGGTGTGATCGGCGCGAGCCCGGTCTGGCTCTGGCAGCTCTGGCGGTTCATCGTCCCCGGGCTGACCCGCAAGGAGCGCAACATCTCCTTGGCCTTCGTGTCCGCGATCGTCCCCCTCTTCCTGGCCGGCTGCAGCCTCGCCTACTGGGTGCTGCCCAAGGTGCTGGACGTCCTGTACGGGTTCACCCCGGACGACGCGTCCAACATCCAGCAGGTCGCGGACTACTTCGCCTTCGTGACCCGGTTCATCCTCGCCTTCGGCGGCGCGTTCCTCATGCCGGTGTTCCTCGTCGCCCTCAACACCATCGGGGTGCTGCCGGCGAGGGTGATGCTCAAGGCGTGGCGGCCCGCCGTGTTCGGGATCTTCGTCCTCGCCGCGGCGCTCACGCCGACCCCGGACGCCTTCACCATGTTCCTCATGGCGGTTCCGCTGACCGTGCTGTACTTCGGGGCGATCGGGGTCAGCTTCCTGGTCGAGCGCGGCAAGCGGCGGGCACGTCCCGACTGGGTCGAGGTGCCCGACGACCAGGCCTCGACGATCTGACCCGCCCGGGAGCGGGCGACAGGGTCCGCCCATGACCTCGCGCATCGGCCTGGTGGTCAACCCCACCGCCGGCAGGAACCGGGGCGCGCGGATCGGCGCCGAGGTCGCCGCGCGGCTGCGTGGTGCCGGCCATCACGTCCTCGACCTGTCCGACCGCACGGCAGCCGCAGCCAGGGTCCGGGCCCTCGGCGCTCTGGCGGAGGGGATCGACGTCCTGGTGGTGGTCGGCGGTGACGGCATGGCGCACTTCGGCGTCAACCTCGTCGCCGGCACCGACGTCCCGCTCGCGCTGGTCGCGGCGGGGACCGGCAACGACCTCGCCCGCGGGCTTGGACTGCCGCTGCACGACCCTGTCGCGGCGGCCGACCTGATCACCACCGGCACGGTGCGGGTCATCGATGCGGCCCGATCGGTCGACGAGCACGGTGATCCCCGCTGGTTCGTCGGGGTGCTGGGTGCCGGGTTCGACTCGCTGGTCAACGAACGGGCCAACGGCTGGACGTGGCCGCGCGGGCGGATGCGCTACAACCTGGCCATCGCTCGCGAGCTGCCGTTGTTCAGACCGATCCCGTACACGGTGACGGTGGACGGTGTGGCACAGCGGACCCGCGCGATGTTGGTCGCCGTCGGCAACGGAGCGTCCTACGGCGGTGGCATGCGGGTCACGCCGGACGCGCAGCTCGATGACGGCCTGCTCGACGTGCTCGTCGTCCACGAGATCTCGATCCCGCAGTTCCTGCGGGTCTTCCCCCGGGTGTTCTCGGGCAGCCACCTCGGGCACCCCGCGGTCCAGATCCTCCGGGGCAGGGTGGTGCGCCTGGAGGCCGAGGGGATCGTCGCCTATGCCGACGGCGAGCGGTTCGCGCCGCTCCCGCTCACGGTCGAGGTGGTGCCGGACGCCCTGCGCGTGCTGGCGTAGATTCACGGGTATGCCCACCCCTGCGGAGCGGTTCGCCGCCGCGAGCGAGCGAGGGGGGCGCCAGCGGACCCAGCTCGGGGTGTTCACCGCCGAGCTCGACTTCCCCCTCGACGACTTCCAGATCGAGGCGTGCGAGGCCGTCGAGGCCGGCCAGGGCGTACTCGTCGCTGCACCGACCGGTGCCGGCAAGACGATCGTCGGCGAGTTCGCAGTGCACCTCGCGCTGGCCACGGGTCGCAAGGCGTTCTACACCACACCCATCAAGGCGCTCTCCAACCAGAAGTACGCCGACCTCGTCCGTCGGCACGGCGCCGGCAACGTCGGACTGCTCACCGGGGACTCCTCGGTCAACGGTGAGGCCCCGGTCGTGGTGATGACCACCGAGGTGCTGCGCAACATGATGTACGCCGGGTCAGCCACCCTGAACGGGCTCGGGTACGTCGTGATGGATGAGGTCCACTACCTCGCCGACCGGTTCCGCGGCGCGGTCTGGGAGGAGGTGATCATCCACCTCCCCGAGGACGTGCAGGTGGTCTCGCTGTCGGCCACCGTCTCCAACGCCGAGGAGTTCGGCGCCTGGCTGGCCGAGGTGCGCGGCAACCACGCGGTGATCGTCTCCGAGGTCCGTCCGGTCCCGTTGTGGCAGCACATGATGGTCGGGCCTCGCATCATGGACCTGTTCGCTGGTGACGGCGGTGACGCGAGCGAGGCGGCCGACCCGACGCGGGTCAGCCCCGATCTCCTCCAGCTCATCCGCAACGCCGCGCAGGGCGACCGGCTCGACGACAGCCGGGGCGGGTACCGCGGGGGCGGGGGCCGTCAACGCAGTGGCCGTGGACGGGGAGGGCCGGGCGGGGGCCGGGGCGCCGGATCGAGCGGGGGATCGGGCGCAGGAACGGGCGGGGGATCGGGCGGCAACGGGTTCGCACGGGGCGGTCGACCCGGAGGTGGGCCGACGCGCACCGAGGTCATCGAGCAGCTCGACCGCGACGGCCTGCTGCCGGCGATCACGTTCATCTTCAGCCGCGTCGGCTGCGAGGCCGCGGTGGGGCAGCTGCTGCACCACGGCGTACGCCTCGTGCCCCAGCGGGAGGGCGAGCAGATCCGGCGCCTCGTCGAGGAACGCAGCATGGGGCTGGCCGACGAGGACCTCGCTGTGCTCGGCTACTTCGACTTCGTCGAGGGCCTCACCCGCGGGTTCGCCGCCCACCACGCCGGCATGCTGCCGACCTTCCGCGAGATCGTCGAGGAGCTGTTCACCGCCGGCCGGATCCGCGCGGTGTTCGCGACCGAGACCCTGGCGCTCGGCATCAACATGCCCGCCCGCACCGTCGTCATCGAGAAGCTGGTCAAGTTCAACGGAGAGACCCACGCCGACATCACCCCGGCCGAGTACACCCAGCTGACCGGCCGGGCCGGGCGCCGGGGTATCGACGTCGAGGGCCACGCCGTCGTGCTGTGGAACCGCGGGTTGGACCCGCTCGCCGTCGCGGGCCTGGCGTCGACCCGCACCTACCCGTTGCGGTCCAGCTTCCGTCCGACCTACAACATGGCGGTGAACCTGGTGTCCCAGGTCGGCCGCGAGACGGCGCGCGAGATCCTGGAGACGTCGTTCGCCCAGTTCCAGGCCGACCGGGCAGTCGTCGGGCTGGTCACCTCCGTGCGGCGCAACGAGGAGGCGCTGGACGGCTACGCCGCGTCGATGCAGTGCCACTTCGGCGACTTCACGCAGTACGCCCGGCTGCGGGAGGACCTGCGCTCGGCGGAGAAGGACGGGGTGCGGCGCCGCGCGGCGAGCAGGCGCGCCGAGGCCGCGGTGTCCTTGGAGGCCCTCCGGGTCGGCGACGTCATCCTGGTTCCTGCGGGACGCCGGGCGGGATACGCCGTGGTGGTCCAGCCGAGCAAGAGCTATCGGGGCGAGCCCCCCTCGCCCGCGGTGGTGACCGAGGACCGCCAGCTGAGGCGGCTGACCCTCGTGGACGTCCCGGAGCCGGTCGAGCCGGTCACGCGCGTGCGGGTGCCCAAGGACTTCAACGCCAAGAGCCCCAAGTCTCGTCGTGACCTCGCTGCCGCGCTCCGCACAGCCGTTCCCTATGACCCACCGCCGAAGACCTCGGCGCGTCAGGCCGTCGCGGGGGAAGAGGGGCGGATCGAGGAGATCCGTCGGCAGCTGCGGGCCCACCCCTGCCACCAGTGTCCCGACCGCGAGGATCACGCCCGGTGGGCCGAACGGTGGTGGCGGCTCAAGCGGGAGACGACCGGGCTGCAGCGCAAGGTCGAGGGGCGCACGAGCTCGGTCGCCAAGACGTTCGACCGGATCTGCAGCCTGCTCGCCGACCTCCACTATCTCTCGCCGGACGGCACCGAGGTCACCGAGCAGGGTCAACAGCTGCGAGGGCTCTACACCGAGAAGGACCTCATCGCCGCGGAGTGCCTGCGCCTCGGCGTCTGGAAGCGCCTCGACCCGCCCTCCCTGGCCGCCGTGGTGTCGTTGCTGGTCCACGAGCCGCGACGCGAGGAGGACCTCACCCCGCGGATGCCGACCGCCGACGTGGCCGAGGCCACCACCGCGATGACCCGGATCTGGTCGGAGCTGCAGGACCGCGAGCAGGAGGGCCAGCTGCCGCTGACCGGCGCGCCTGATGCGGGGATGGCCGCGATGATGCACCGGTGGGCAGCCGGCCAGACGCTCGACACCGTGCTGCGCGGCCAGGACATGGCTGCCGGCGACTTCGTCCGTCGCTGCAAGCAGGTCATCGACCTGCTCGGCCAGGTCAGCGACATCGCCCCGGAGCCGGCGGTGCGGTCCACGGCCCGCAAGGCGATCGATGCGGTACGCCGCGGGGTGGTGGCGGCGGACCGGGTCGACTGACCGGGGTCGACTGACCGGGGCGGTGTGGTCCCCGCTGCGGGTCGGCTGGACCCGTCGCGGACCGTGGGGTCAGCCCATGCCGACGGCGTTGATGACCCGGTTGAACGGGCTGGTCAGGCCGTACTCGGTGGCGAGCCGGCTCATCAGGGGGATGTCGGCCACCTCGGTGGGCAGCAGTGCGTCGTGCTCCTCGACCTCGGCGTCACGGGCCACCCGGACCACCAGCGGCGCGACGTCGAGATAGGCCGACGCCTCCTCGAGCCGGAGCCGGCGGGCGCCCTTGATGGCCGGGTCACCGGTGTCGACCGCCGCGCGGACACCGGCCAGGGTGCCGTAGGTCGAGATCAGCTGGGCGGCGGTCTTGTCGCCGATCCCGGCCACGCCGGGCAGGCCGTCGCTGGTGTCGCCGCGCAGGGCCGCCATGTCGGCATACGCGTCGCCGGTGGGCACCCCGTACCGCTCCTGCAGGAACCCCTGGGTGACCACGTCCGGCTCGCGCACCCCGCCCTTGGAGGTGTACAGCACGCGCACCGGTGCGGCGTCGTCGACCAGCTGGAACAGGTCGCGGTCGCCGGTCACGATGTCGACCGGCATCCGGCCGCTGTACCGCGTCGCCAGGGTCCCGATCACGTCGTCGGCCTCGAACCCGTCCGCACCGGCCCGCGCGATCCCCAACGCGCGCAGCGCGTCCCGGATGATCGGCACCTGGGGGGTCAGCAGCTCGGGGCTCTCCTCCTGGACGGCGCTGCCCTCGGTGAGCCGGTGCGCCTTGTAGGTCGGGATCGCGTCGACCCGGAAGGCGGGACGCCAGTCGTTGTCCCAACAGCAGACCAGGTGGGTGGGCCGGTGGTTGGTGACCAGGGTGGCGAGCATGTCGAGGAACCCGCGGATCGCGTTGTTGGGCGGCTCCTGGTCGCTGTCGCGCTGGTCGGGCACCCCGAAGAACGCGCGGAAGTACAGCGAGGCCGAGTCGAGGAGCAGGAGCCGGTCGGTCATGGCGCCGATCATGGCACGGCGCGGCGGTGGGTCGGCCTCAGCCGCCCAGCCAGAACGCGAGCGGTCCCAGAAGCGGGGGGAGGATGACCAGGGGGACAACCACCAGGGCCGACACCGCAGCGCTGGTGGTGCCGAGCCGCAGGGAGTTCCAGCTCCGCCGACGCAGCAGACCGAGGACGAGGAGACCGACCACCAGGATCCCGAGGGCGGCGGGGATCCCGACCACGGCGAACCCGGAGCGGAAGACGAACTCCGAGCCCGGGCTCGCGGACCAGCCGAGCTCGCCGGACCCGGGCCGGCCGAACGGGTCGCTGAGGCGGTTGGCCCCGACCAGCACCAGGGGGAGGGCGGGCGCGGCCAGCGCCGACCACCCCGCCAGTACGGCGACCGGTGGAACCCACGACGGCGGATGGGTCCGGTCCGACCCGATCATGCAGTGCATCCCATGCGGCACGATCGCAGGCCCTGGTCGGTGTCGTCCACTCCTCGGGCACATCGGTGGACCACCGGACGCGGGGAGCCGATCTGGTTAGGGTGTGCTCCGTGGAAGCCCTGGACCGCAAGCTCGTCGACCTCCTGCGTCAGGACGGCCGGATGAGCTACACCGACCTCGGCAAGGCCATGGGCCTGTCGACGTCGGCGGTGCACCAACGCGTGCGGCGGCTGGAGGAGCGCGGGGCGATCACCGGGTATGCCGCGCAGGTGAGCCCGGACGCACTGGGTCTGCCGCTGACCGCGTTCATCTCGATCACGCCGTTGGACCCCGCTGCCCCCGACGACATCCCGGACCGGCTGCGCCCGATCACCGAGCTGGACGCGTGCCACTCCGTGGCCGGCGACGAGAACTACATCCTCAAGGCGCGGGTGGCGACGCCCGGCCAGCTCGAGGACCTGCTCGGGCGGATCCGGGCCACAGCCAACGTCTCGACCCGGACGACCGTGGTGCTCTCCACCGCCTGGGAGTGAGTCGCACGCCGAGCTAGACCAGCTGGGCGACCGAGGTAGCTGGGCGACCGAGCTAGACCAGCTGGGCGACCGAGGCGTCGCGGCTGGCAAGGGCCTGAGCCTGAGCGGCGGCCATGACACCGTCGGCGTCGCCGTGCTCGCGCCACCACTGCTGACCCGCCTCCGGGAGGGTGTAGATCGGGTCGTAGTAGACGTAGTCCCGGGACAGGGCGGACTCGTCGGTCGCCTCGATCGAGGTCCGATAGTTCTTGCGCCAGAACGACATCCCGTGCTCGGTGTCATAGCTGTCGGCCTGGTGGACCCAGCGCTTGCCGACGAACGGCACGTCGCACACGATGCGTGGCGTGGCGAAACCGGGGAGGTAGCCCATCATCGAGTGCTGCAGGTGCTGGGCCTCGGCCAGGCTGAGCCGCCAGTGCTCGCTGAACGGGATCATGTCGCACATGTAGAAGTAGTACGGCGTGACCATCGCCTCGTCCTGCAGCGCGAAGCACAGGTCGAGCAGCTGCTCGGTCGAGTCGTTGACCCCACGCATCAGCACGCCCTGGTTGCGGACGTCGCGGACACCGGCCTCGAGCATTGCCTTGGACGCTGCGGCCACGGCCGGGGTCACGGACTGCGCGCTGTTGACATGGGTGTGGATCGCGAGCGACACGCCGCGCTGCCGGGCCACGCCCGCCACCCGGGCCACCCCCTCGACCACGTCGTCCTGGAGCCAGTGCTGGGGGAGTCCCATCAGGGCCTTGGTCGCGAGCCGGATGTCGCGGACGTTCTCGACCTCGAGCAGGCGCATGAGGAAGAACTCCAGGCCCTTCCACGGCATGTTGGCCACGTCGCCACCGGAGACGACGACGTCACGCACGCTCGGCGTACGCGTCAGGTAGTCCAGCATCGCGGTGTGTCGGTCCACCGGCTTGCCGGCCAGCTTGAGCTTGGTGACCTGCGGCGTGGAGTTGCCGACGAGGTCCATCCGGGTGCAGTGGCCGCAGTACTGCGGGCAGGTCGGCAGCAGCTCGGCCAGGACCTTGGTGGGGTATCGGTGGGTCAAGCCCTCGGCGACCCACATGTCGTGCTCGTGCAGGCTGTCGCGCGCGGCGAACGGGTGCGAGGGCCAGTCGGCCCGACGGTCGGAGAACACGGGCAGCATGTAGCGGCGGACCGGGTCGGCGTAGAACGCCTGGGTGAACTCGGCGCCGGCAGAGGGGAGCGGTTCGTGGGTCGCCGGCACGATCGTGTTGAGCATCTGCGGCGGGATCAGCATCGACATCGTGGCCCGCTCGGCCTGGTCGCGCTCGAGGTCGGCATAGAACTCTTCGTCGAGCAGGTCGCCCATCACCTCACGCAGCTGCTTGACGTTCTTCACACAGTGCGCCCGCTGCCACTGGGCGCTCGCCCAGTCCTGGGCGGTGACGCCCCGCCACCCGGCCAGCCGGGTCCAGTCGGGTTCCACCAGCGCCCGGCGGTGGTAGGCGTACGGCTGCTCGATGGCGTTCATGCGGACAGCGTACGGGAAGATCTGCCCGTGACTGTGGATGTTGGCGGGAGAATCTGCCCCGATCGGCTATGTGGACCACTGTTCTTCCCGTATCGGGGCTAGCAGACCACCGAAGGTGTCTAGGGGATCATCCTTGCCGGCCGCCTCGGGCTCGCCTGCGTGAGTGTCGCCCGACCCGCTCTTTGCAGCCTTTTCCACGTCACCCACCCCCCGCCCCGCTTTTTGCAGCCTTTTCCACGTCAGGGCGTGGAAGGGGCTGCAAAGACTCGGGGCTGGGCGCGGGCCGGCCTCCCGGACCCGGCGAGGTGGCAGGCAGACTGGCGCTGTGATCACCCTGTATCGCGACGGCCGCGTCGACACCCCTGACCACCCCGCGGCGACGGCGCTGGTCGTGGAGGCCGGCCGGGTCGGATGGGTGGGTCCGGCGGGTGACGCCAGCCGGTACGCCGACGGGGTGGACCGCGTGGTGGACCTCGCCGGGGCACTGGTCACCGCTGCGTTCGTCGATGCCCACGTCCACCTGTCCGACACCGGCGCGGTACTGCGCGGGATCGACCTTGCCGGGGTGCCCTCGCTCGCCGAGGCGCTACAGCGGGTGGAGGTCGGTGCGCGTCGCGCCGGGGGGCGACCCCTGTACGCGCCGAACTGGGACGAGACCATGTGGCCCGAGCGCCGGGCACCCACCGCAGCCGAGCTGGACCGGGCGTCCTACGGCGGAGTGGTCTATGCGCCGCGGGTGGACGGACACTCGGCAGTGCTGTCCTCAGCCCTGGTCGCCGCCAGCGGGGCCGATGCCCGCCCCGGATGGCTCGGCGCCGGGCTGGCGACGCGCGAGGCCCACCATGCGGCTCGCGACGCCTTCCAGTCCTCGACCCGTCCGCAGCAGCTGCGCGACGACATCGACCTGGCCCTGCGTGCTGCGGCTGCGGCAGGCATCGGCCTGGTCCACGAGTGCGGCGGGCCGACTGTCTCCTCGGCCGCGAACTTCGCCGCGGTGCTCTCCGCGCCGGAACGGGGCCGGTTCCCCCACGTCACCGGCTCCTGGGGCCAGCTGGTCAGCGACGAGCACGAGGCTGCCGCGGTCGCCGCGTCGCACGGCACCGCCAGCCTCGCCGGGGACCTCAACGTGGACGGGTCGATCGGCTCCCGCACGGCTTGGCTGCGGCAGGAGTACCGCGACGCGCCCGGTCGCCACGGCAACGCCTACCTCTCGGTCGGCGAGGTGCGCGACCACGTCGCGGCGTGCTCGCTCGCCGGTCTGCAGGCCGGGTTCCACGTCATCGGTGACGCGGGCGGTGACACCGTGGTGGCCGGGTTCCTCGAAGCGGCGGCTCTGGTCGGAGTCGACCTGGTCCGCGCCGGGCGACACCGTCTGGAGCACCTGGAGATGGTCGATGAGTCCGGCATCGAGGCGTTGGCCGGACTCGGCGTCACCGCGTCGGTGCAGCCCGCCTTCGACGCCTGCTGGGGCGACCCGTCGGGCATGTACGTCGATCGTCTCGGGCCTGCCCGGGCGGCCGAGATGAACTCGTTCGCCGCCATGCACCGGCTCGGCCTGGGGCTGGCCCTGGGCTCGGACAGCCCGGTGACCCCGTTCGCACCCTGGGAGGGAGTCCGAGCTGCTGTCGCGCACCACCAGGTCGCCGCGAGGCTTGACGTCCGCGCCGCGTTCGACGCGCACACGCGCGGTGGATGGACAGCAGCGCGGCTCGAGGGTGGCGTCCTCACGGTCGGGGCAGAGGCGACCCTGACGGTGTGGGACGCCACCGCTGTCGGCGGGGGATCCGACGGTCTGCCGGCCCTGTCCGACGGCGGAACTGCGCCGCGCGCCCTGCGTACGGTCGTCGCGGGCGAGCAGGTCCACGACTCCGGCGAGCTCTGACCTCGACCCCGCCCGACCTCGCGCACGCCCGGACTCCGCGGACGCCAGCACCACTTCGCTCACCAGCGTCGTACGCGATGTGGCGCCAAGGTGCGCGAGGACCGCGTACTGGGGTGAGCCGAGTGCGGCACGAGCAGAGGGCGTACAGGCGTGGAACAGCCGGGGACCAGCGCGGTGGCCCCACCCGACCTCGCGCACGCCAGCACCACCTCGCTCACCAGCGTCGTACGCGATGTGGCGCCAAGGTGCGCGAGGACGGCGTACGGGGGTGAGCCGAGTGCCAGCGCGGTGGCCCCACCCGACCTCGCGCACGCCAGCACCACTTCGCTCACCAGCGTCGTGCGCGAAGGGGCGCAACGGTGCGCGAAGACGGCGTGCAGGGGTGAGCCGAGTTCCAGCGCGGTACCGGTCACGGTCCGGGCGCCCGAGGAACGCGGCAGGTCCTAGAGCACGGCGCCAGGGTTGAGGATCCCGTCGGGATCCAGTGCTGCCTTGATCCGGTGGCTGATCTCCATGACGTCGGGGCCGAGCTGGTCGGGGAGGGCGGACCGCTTGGTGCGACCGACGCCGTGCTCGCCGGTGATCGTGCCCCCCAGCGAGATCGCCAGCTGCATGACCTCGTCGAACGCCTGCATCGCGCGCTGCTCGGCGACCGGGTCGGTCGGGTCGAAGACGATGATCGGGTGGGTGTTGCCGTCCCCCGCGTGGGCGACGACGGCGATCAGCGTCTCGAGCTTCGCCGCGATGTCACCGATCCCGGCGATCAGCTCGGGCAGGAGCGGGATCGGGACGCCCACGTCCTCCAGCAGCAGCGAGCCCTTGGCCTCCATCGCCGGGAACGCGGCCCGGCGGGCGGCGACGAACATCTCGGCCTCCTGCGGGTCGTCGGTGGTGACCACCTCCGTGGTGCCCGCGGCGCGGCAGGCCTGCTCGACCTGGGCGATCTCCAGGGACTTGGCCTCGCCCGGGGCGTCGCTCTGGGCGATCAGCAGCGCACCCCAGCTGCGGTCCAGCCCGAACGCGCGGAAGTCCTCGACGCTGTTGATCGACGGCTGGTCCATCAGCTCGAGCATCGAGGGTCGGACGACCTGCCCGATCCGCACGACCGCGTCGGCAGCCTCGACCATGGTGGCGAAGCCGGCGACCAGCGTGGCTCGCGCCGTCTGGGCGGGCAGCAGGCGAAGGATCGCCCGGGTGACGATGCCGAGGGTGCCCTCGCTGCCGACGAAGAGCTTCAACAGGGACAGCCCGGCGACGTCCTTGATCCGCTTGCCGCCCAGGGTGATCAGGCGCCCGTCGGCCAGGACGATGTCCAGACCGAGGACGTAGTCGGTCGTGACGCCGTACTTTACGCAGCACAGACCCCCAGCGTTGGTGGCCACGTTGCCGCCGATCGAACAGATCTCGAACGAGGAGGGGTCCGGCGGGTACCACAGCCCCTGCGCCGCCGCCGCCGTCTTCACCTCGACGTTGAGGGCCCCGGGCTCCACCACCGCGACCCGGGTCGCAGTGTCGATCTCGATCGAGCGCATCCTCTCCAGCGACAGCACGATCCCGCCGTCGACCGCCGCCGACCCACCGGACAACCCGCTGCCGGCCCCGCGTGGAACGACCGGGACCCGGTGCCGCGCCGCCCAGCGGACCGCCGTCTGCACCTCCTCGGCCGTGGCTGGGCGGACGACCGCCACCGGGGTCCCGGCACCAGCGGCGCGCGACCAGTCGTGGCGGTACTTCTCGATGCCCGCGCGGTCACGCAGAACCGTCCCGGCCGGCAGCTCGGCCTCCAGCTCTGCCACCTGCTCGACCATTCGTTCGCCCAACGAGCCAGTCAACGCATCGGGTATCTGCTCGTCCGTCGTCTCGAGGGCACCGACCTTCTCATCGAGGGCACCGACGACGTCGGTCCGTCCGCCCGGCAGGCCTGGTGCGGCGGGCTCCGTCGCCCTCATCGGCTCCATGGACCCAGCCAACCACGGCGAACGTCGGCGCCGCAGCCCCACCGACCGTCTCCTGGGGCCATCAGCACCCCGGCTCTCCGACTCCCGTCCTCCACCGCCCCACCAGTCCCTGCCGCTCCCTCGCCTGCCCCTCCCTCGCCTGCCCTTCCCTGTCCTGACCAGTCCTGACGCTCCCCTGACCACGCCTCGACCGTCTGGCCGATCCGCCGCTGAACGGCTGGGGACGCGCTGAGGACCACCACGTGGACTCTTGGCACACCGGTCCCGGCGTGTCGCGAGCGACACGCCGACATCCGCACAGAACTCACGAAACAGGCTGTCCAACAACGGATTTCAACTACCCGTCTGACCTGCGCAAACGTGCAAACCTGCAGGTGAGGGCCCGGTTGACACCACATCTGACAGGGGTAGGTTTCGTCACGGCTGTTCTGCTGAACCCGATAGGTGAACGCGGTGGCAGCCCAGGGACAACCGCCGTCAGCGGTGGCCAGCGCGCGCGGCCACCGCAGAGCCAGGCTGCGAACACTCCTCGGGTACGCCGCCGGTCACGGCCGGACGGAACCACAGCACGGCCCGCGCGCCTAGTAGACAACAGCGTCGCGCTCGAACCCATCGGGTGCGTCCCTGGTCCCAACGGCGGCGCGGGCCGCGCTGTGTCCTACCGTGGTGTGGTGTCATCCCCGGACCAGCCCCCGACGCTCGCCCGGCGTCGGGCTGCCGCGGCGCGATCGAGTGTCCCCGCCAGATCCGGCGCTGCCCTGTTCGCCGGGCTGTTGCTGTGGCTGGCCTTCCCGGGCTCGTCGATCGGGTGGTTGGCGCCGGTCGGCGTCGCTCTGCTGTACGCCGCTGTCGACGGCGCGCGCCCCCGGCTGGCGTTCGGGCTCGGCCTCCTCGGCGGTCTGGCGTTCTTCCTCCCTACGCTCTCCTGGTCGGGCATCTTCGTCGGACGGCTCCCGTGGTTCGCGCTGGCGACACTGGAGGCGCTGTACATCGCGCTCATGTGCCTCGTGACCGTGGCCGTCCAACGGCCGCTCCGGCGGACCCGGCTGGCCGCGGCGGCCCCGCTGGTGGTGCCGCTGGCCTGGGTCCTGCAGGAGACTGCACGCAGCACGACGCCCTTCGGGGGGTTTCCGTGGGCCCGGCTGGCCTTCAGCCAGGCCGACACCCCGCTCGCCGACCTGGCGCGATACGGCGGCGCACCGTTGGTCACCTTCGCGGTGGCGCTCCTGGGCGCAGGTGCGTACACCGTGCTGCGGTCGGCCCGCACGCCGGAGCTGCGGCCCGCACTGGTCACCGGCATCGCTGCGGTCCTGGTCGCCGGTGGGTCGGCGGGCGCTGCGGCAGTGGCCGGTCAGCCCACCGACGGACCCACCGCCGACGTCCTGGCCGTCCAGGGCAACGTCCCCCGCGCTGGCCTGGACTTCAACGCCGAGCGCCGTCTCGTGCTGGACAACCACGTCGCCGGCACGCTGCGCCGACAGGACCAGTGGGCAGCCACGCCGCCCGACGTCGTGATCTGGCCCGAGAACGCCTCGGACATCGACCCGGTCCGCAACGCCGACGCCAACGCGGTCATCCGCGCCGCGGTCAACGGTGCCCACGCCCCGATCCTGGTGGGAGCCGTGCTCCAGGGACCGGGCGACAAGATCTCCAACGCGAGCCTGCTCTTCCGACCACAGAACGACGTCCTGGAGCGCTACATCAAGCAGCACCCGGTCCCGTTCGCCGAGTACATCCCGTACCGCTCGTTCTTCCGCACCTTCAGCGACAAGGTCGACTACGTCACCAAGGACTTCGCCCAGGGGACCACGCAGGGCGGGTTCGAGATCAGCACGAAGACACCCGGCCGGAGCTTCTGGGTGATCCCGACGATCTGCTTCGAGGTCGCCTACGACGGGCTGATGCGAGACGCGGTCACCCAGGACGGACGCAGCGACAGCATCATCGCGGTGCAGACCAACAACGCCACGTTCGGTTACAGCGACGAGTCCGAGCAGCAGCTCGCGATCTCCCGCATCCGCGCCATCGAGCACGGGCGGTCGATCGTGCACATCTCGACGGTGGGGGTCAGCGGTTTCATCGCGCCCGACGGGACGGTGACCCAGCGGACCGAGCTGTTCACCGCGGCCGACCTCCTCGCCCAGGTCACCATCCGCTCCGACACCACCGTCGCCGACCGATCGGTGCGGCGCCGGAGTACCTCGCGGGCGTGCTGCTGCTCGTCCTCGCCGGCGCAGCGCTCGTGCTGCACCGGCGTACTCGGGCGGCGACCGCCAGAGGGGTCGGAGCAGAGGGGACCGCGGTTCGGGTTGCGCCGACTGCGGAGGTCGACATGATCGAGGACGACGATGACCACGACGATGACGATGACCACGACGATGACGATGACGTCCACTGGGAGACCGCCGTGACACCACAGCTCAGGTCGGGTGAGGGCCTTGGGTCCCGCTGACCCCCTCGGCCGCGTGATCGCGCTGGTTCCCACCTACAACGAGCGGGAGAACCTGCCGCTGATCCTCGCCCGCATCCGGGCCGCGCTGCCCGAGGCCGACGTGCTCGTCCTGGACGACAGCTCCCCGGACGGCACCGGCGCGGTCGCCGACGGCCTGGCCGCGGCAGACCCCCACGTACAGGTGCTGCACCGTCCGGGCAAGCTCGGTCTCGGCGCGGCCTACCTCGAAGGCTTCGGCTGGGCGCTGGACCGCGGGTACGACGTGCTGGTGGAGATCGACGCGGACGGCTCACACCCACCGGAGCGGCTGCCCGCGATGCTGGCGGAGCTGGCCTCGCACGACCTGGTGATCGGCTCGCGCTGGATCCCGGGCGGGTCGGTCGTCAACTGGCCGGCCTACCGCAAGGCGCTGAGCGTCGGCGGCAACCTGTACACCAAGATCCTGCTCGGCATGCCCGTGTCCGACGCGACCGCCGGGTTTCGCGCGTATCGTGCCTCGGCGCTGCGCGAGATGGGGCTGGCCGACGTCGCCAGCCAGGGCTACTGCTTCCAGGTCGACCTGACCCGACGGGCGGTGCGGGCGGGACTGCGTGTCGCCGAGGTCCCGATCACCTTCGTGGAGCGCGAGGTCGGGGACTCCAAGATGTCCGGTGACATCATGCGCGAGTCGCTGCTGCGGATCACCGTCTGGGGGGCGCAACACCGGCTCGGTCAGGTGCTGGGGCCACTGCGCAGGGAGCCGCGATGGCATCGCCTGTAGATCGCGCCCCCCGGCGCCGTCGGCTGCGCTGGCCTGCCCTGGTGGGTCTGCTCCTGCTGGTGGTGCCGATCCTCGAGGTGGTCGTGATCATCGCGGTCGGCCGGGCGATCGGGGGCTGGCAGACGTTCTTCCTGCTGCTCCTGGAGTCGGCGCTCGGAGCGTGGCTGGTCCGTCGGGAGGGTGCCCGGGCGTGGACCGCACTTTCGGGCGCGCTCAGAAGCGGTCAGATGCCGGGCCACGAGCTGGCCGACGCTGCCCTCGTGCTGGTGGGCGGAACGCTGCTGCTGACCCCCGGTTTCGTCACCGACGTGGTCGGGTTCTTCTTCATCCTGCCGTTCACCCGGCCGATCGCCCGTCGGTTCCTGGCCGCCGTGGTGGCACAGCGGCTCCTGTCCGGCGTGACCGGTTTCGGCACCGGCACGGGCACCGGCTCCAGTCACCCGGGGGGCACCGCGCCGGGACCGAAGGGAACGAGCCGGCGGACCGACGAGCCCGGGGACCCGGACGTCATCGAGGGCGAGGTCCTCTAGCCGCCGTACCGGTCCACACCGGTACTGGGTAGCCTCCGACCCATGCGCGCTGTCCAGGTCCTGTCCACCACCGGCCCCGACGGTGTCGCTGTCGCCGACATCCCCGATCCCGTGAGCGGACCTGATGAGGTGCTGATCGCGGTCGAGGCGGTCGGCGTCTGCTTCCCCGACCTGCTGCTGAGCAGGGCGCAGTACCAGATCCGCCCGGAGCCGCCGTTCACCCTCGGGGTCGACCTGGCCGGCACGGTACTGGCCCCGGCTGCGTCCGGCGCCGGTGGGTTCAGCGTGGGCCAGCGGGTGGCCGGCGTCATCTCGCACGGCGCCGCCGCCGAGCGAGTCTCCCTCGCGGCCGAGTGGGTGTTCCCGCTCCCCGGCTCCACGACGCTGGAGCAGGGTGCCGCGATCCCGTTGAACTACCTGACGGCCCACTTCGCGCTGGCCGTGCGCGGTCAGGTGAAGGCTGGGGACACGGTGCTCGTCCACGGCGCGTCCGGCGGGGTCGGGAGCGCTTCGCTGCAGGTGGCCCGCGGCCTCGGAGCACGAGCCATCGGGGTGGTCAGCACGAAGGAGAAGGCCGACTTCGCGCTCGCTGCGGGTGCTGACGACGTGGTGCTGATCGAGGGGTTCAAGGACGCGGTGCTCTCGCTCACCGGGGGCGTCGGCGTCGACGCCGTGGTGGACGTGGTCGGCGGCGACGTCTTCACCGACTCGCTGCGCGTGCTCGGACCCCAGGGCCGGATCCTGGTGGTCGGGTTCGCGGCCGGTCAGGGGATCCCCGAGGTCAAGGTCAACCGGCTGCTGCTCAACAACACCGACGTGCGAGGCGTCGGGTGGGGCGCCTATGCGATGGCCCGCCCCGGGTACCTGCAGGAGCAGTGGGCTGCGCTCGAGCCGATGCTGACCAGCGGCGTCATCTCGCCCCCGATCGGGGCGACGTATGCCTTCGCCGACTTCGGCCAGGCGCTGCGGGACATGGACGAGCGTCGGACGCTCGGCAAGAGCGTCGTCCTGGTCGCCTCGTGAGGTCCCACCTCACCTGGCTCCTCTGACGACCCGACGCTCCGCCGCTCCGCTGTCCCCCGACAGCGCCAACGGGTGAACCGGCTCAACCGGCCCAGACACGCCCAGACACGCCCAGACACGCTCCGACCGCACGCGAAACAGGCCGCAACCCACTGGTCGCGGCCTGTTCGGTGTCGGTGCGTCAGGCGGTGCGCTTGCGGCGCGGCTTCTCACCGCGGGACTCGCGCAGGAGGGTCAGCCGCTCCTCGAGCAGCTCCTCGAGCTCGGGGATCGAGCGTCGCTCGAGCAGCATGTCCCAGTGCGTGCGGACGTGCTTGACCGGCTTGAACTCGGGCTCCGGACCGTCCACCAGACGGGCCTCGCCGCCGCAGCGGCACTCCCACACCGGGGGGACGTCAGCCTCCACCGAGAACGGGAGTTGGATCGTGTGACCGCTGGGGCACACATAACTGGTGATGCGTCGCGCGCTCGGGACGACGTGCTCGTCAGTCTCCAGACTGAGTGCGCCGAGCCGGCTACCGCGCAATGAGCGCTCTGCCATGGTAAATCTCCAGACCTGCTGTTGCTGCTGCTGCCCGCGTGGTCGCGGCTGTCCGTCGTACAGACGTCTCGCTCTCATGAACGGTTCGAAGACGCTGCATGTTCCGGACTGGTTGACGGGGTGTGAGATGCCTCACATCACACGACCGAGGGCACTTGGTTACCGGCGTCGAGGATGCCCTGGCGCATGTCCACGCGGGACAGGAGGAAGCCTCCGATGAGGAAGAAGACCACCAGGGCGACGATCGCAGGACGATAGGAGTCGGTGATCTGGTACACGATGCCGAACGTCAGCGTACCGAACCAGCTCGTCCCGCGTTCCATCGCCTGGTAGAGGCTGAAGAACTCCGCCTCACGGTCGGCCGGGACCAGCTGGGAGAACAGCGAGCGGCTGAGCGCCTGGGTCCCGCCCAGGACGATCCCGATGGCGATGCCGAGGGCGCCGAGCGAGGCGAGCTGCTTCTCGGGCACGAAGAACGCGTACAGCACGACGAGGGTCCAGAGCGCCAGTCCCGCCAGCACCATCCGCCAGGCGCCGTACCGGCCGGCCAGCCGCCCGAAGAGCAGGGCGCCGCCGAATGCGACGAACTGCACCATGAGGAACAGGCCGAGCATCGTCGACTCGCTGAAACCGAGCTCGCGCTGGCCATAGAGACTGGACTGGCCGATCACGGTCTGGATGCCGTCGTTGAAGAACAGGTAGGCGACGAGGAACAGCATCGTCTGGGGGAGTGCTCGCACCTCGCGGAAGGTCGAGGCGAGCTGCCGCAGGCTGCCCCCGATGACACCGGCGGTGCGGGCGACCTCGGGACGCTCGACCCCACGCAGGTTCCACATCCCCCGCACCGGGATGAGGGTGAAGGCCGCCCACCAGAGACCGGCCATCAGCATGCTGACCCGGGTCGCGCTGCCGGTCGTGAGGCCCAGTGCCTCGGGCTTGCTGAGCATCCCGAAGTTGATGGCCAGCAGCAGGCCGCCGCCGAGGTAACCCATCGCCCACCCGCGGGAGGACACCTTGTCGCGGTCGTCCGGCGCAGCGATCCGGCACAGCAGCGCGTCGTAGACCACCAGCGACGCGCCCAGGCAGATGTTGGCGATGATGAGCAGCACGACCCCGAGCTGCCAGTTGGTGCCCGCGACGAAGAACATCAGGCTGGCCGCGATCGACCCGGCCCAGGCGAAGCCGCCGAGCAGCCGCGCCGGGCGGGGGGAGCGGTCCGCGATGGCTCCGACGAAGATCAGCACGACTGCCGAGACGATGGTGGCCACCGTGATCGTGTAGGGCGCGACCGATCCGGGTGAGATCGGGAGCCCGAGGACGACCAGGTCGGTGGTGCAGGTCGCGCCCTCGGCGAGGTCCGGGCACGCGGCGCTCTCGGCGACCGCGGTGAGGTACGGCGTGAACAGCACGGTCGCGGTGGTGGTCACATAGGCCGAGTTGGCCCAGTCGTACCAGTACCACGACCTGCGGTGCTTGGCCTGGCCCTGGTAGCCCGGCGGCGACCCGGCCGTCTGCGCTGTCATGGCAGCAGGGTCGCACAGCGGAGCGGCCGGGGCGGCCGGTTCGCGCAGCGGCTCGCCGTGCGGGGTCCAGGAGGCGCGACGCGCCACCCGGCGCCGGCGGTCAGCTGCCGGCGTACTCCCAGTGCCACGGCTCGGGCAGCGACCCGGTGGGCTCGGCCCAGGCGGGGTGGAACCAGCCGTACAGCGGGGCGTGCTGCTTCATCCACAGGTGGGCGGCTGTTCCGAAGCTGTTGATGCCACCGCAGAGGTCCAGTGCCAGTCCGTTGCCGTGCTCGCTGGTGCCCGGAGTGGCCGCCCACTTGCCCTTCTGAGCCTTGACGACGATCTGCTCGGGCAAGCTGCGGTAGGAGTCGGTGACACAGATCGGGGAGCCGGTGTCGCGCTCGTAGGCCTGGCTGAGCGCGTTGAACGCGGCGGCTGCGGTGGGTCGCAGGCTCTCACCTGGCGCGAGGTACAGCGGGCACAGCGCGGAAGCAGGGATCTGGCCGTTGGGGAACACCGCGCGGTTCTCCGAGCAGGCCTTGCCGGTCACGCCGATCGCCATGTCAGGCAGGCGCATCGCCTCGAGCAGCCGCTCCGCTGCGCGGTCCGCCTCGTCGCTTCCCAGGCCGATGAGCATTCCGGCGATCGTGGATCCCTTGGACGCCTGCTCGGCGTGCAGCAACCGGAGGGAGGCGAGCGTCGCGTTCTGCTCGCGCGTGATCGTGACGAGCTGGGTGCGGGCCTTGGACGCGTCGTGGGTGGCAGTGGCCGCGGTCGTCGCCGCCTCGACCGCCTTGGCGGCGGCGTCGCGCTGGTCGGTCGCGGTGGTCTGCGAGCGGCCGTAGGTCTCCTGCCGCAGGGTACCGAGGTAGTCCAGCTCGGCGAGGTGGTCGGCCACGTTGGCGGGGTCGGTGCTGAGGGTGTCGAGCACCGCGCCGAGGGTCGCGAACGAACCGCCACCGGAATATGCCTCGTAGGCCCAGCGTCCGATGTCGTCGCGGTCCTGGGCAGCCTGGTTGGTGAGACGCTCGAACGAGGTGAGCTGGAGTGCAGCCTCGGCCCGGGCGGTCTGCTCGGTGCGCTTGGCCACCGCGTAGTTCTCCAAAAGTGCGTTGGACTGAGCCGCGAGCAGCTCGAGCTTGGCGGCGGCGGCGGCCACCCCAGCGGTGGAGCTGGTCAGCTCATCGCGCAGCGCGTCGGCGGCCGCGATCTGCTGGGCCAGCTCGACGGGGGACAGGGCCTGCTCGACCTCGGGCACTGCCCCGCCGCCCGGCTGTGCCTCGGTGATGGTCGAGTCCGGCGGAGTGGTGGTGGTGGTGGTGCTCGTCGAGGTCGGCACCGTCGTGGGCGTCGTCGAGCTCGTTGCGCTCGGCGTGGGTGTCGTCGCGGCTGAGGAGGTGGGCGTCGGGGTGGTGGAGGAGGTCGTGGTGGAGGTCGTGGGCGTCGGCGTCGTGGACCCGGCTGCAGACCCGGCCGTGGGCACGATCGCGGCCAGGGCAGCACAGACCAGTGCCGCACCCCAGGCTCCGCGCCGATTCATCCCCAGTGCCACATCTCTCTGCTCGAGTGCACCAGAAGTGCACCCCGCGGGACGATCCCGCTGTCTCCTAGGAGAGTAATCCCGAACCGGTCCCGATACGCAGGCGTCAGGGAAACTCTCCGCTCATTTGCCGACCGTGTATCGGCCGTTGGGACGATGCCGAGCACTGACTCGTGCTTGACCATCACCTGACCTTCGGAGCCACCGGCCGATCGGATGGTTCGCGGCGCGGTCAGCTGGGCTGCGGACCGGCGTGCGACGGCGTCAGACCGGCTTGGCGAGCAGCGCCACGACCTTGCCCGGATCGCCCAGCCGGCCGACCTGTGCATAGCCCCGGCGCGCATGGAACGCCAGCGACGGCTCGTTCGGTGGCTGGAGGTTGACCTCGAGGCAGACCCGGGTCTGGTCGGCGGCGCCCAGCTCGATCGCGTCGTACACCCGGCTCCCGAGCCCGTGGCGGCGCGCGCCGTCGGCGAGCACGATGCGGTCGAGGTAGACGAAGTCCTCGCCGTACCGGTCGGCGTGCCAGCGGTAGTTCGCCGAGTCGTACGCGGTGCCGGGCCCCACCACGAGGACGAAGCCGGCCGCTTGGCCATCGTGCTCGATCACCGCCGCCTGGCTCGCCCAGCCGAGCAGCTGCTCGAGACGGATCTCGTCCATCGGGGCCAGGAGCTCGACGTTGCGCTGGTTGAGGTCCAGGACGAAGGCGTGGTCAGCGGGCTCGATCGGCCGCAGCAGGGGCATGCAACCGAGTCTGTCACCTGTCCACAGCCGGTCCGGTCGACCGATCGTCATCCACAGGTAGCCCACGGGCTGTGGTTCGAGCCCACCCTGCGCGCGCAGGGTGGACACCACGACGAGGCGAGCGAGAGAGACACGCGATGGGGATCAGGGCGAGCAGGACGGTGGTGACCGCGGAACCCGCGGTGGTCGACCAGGGAGGTGGCCAGGACGGGGTCGGTCAGCCCGAGGACGGGGTCAACGAGGTCCGGCTCGTCGGACGGGTGAGCGCAGCGCCGCAGACCCGAACCCTGCCGAGCGGGAGCGAGGTGGTCCTGTTCCGGCTGGTGGTCCGTCGGACGGCCGACCGTCGGGGCGAAGGAGGGCCCTCCGTCGACACGATCGACGTCGCGTGCTGGTCGGGGCGCGCACGGCAACGCGCAAGGGCCCTGCGGGAGAACGACGGGGTCGAGGTCGTCGGGTCCCTGCGCCGCCGGTTCTTCCGCGGCAGTGGTGGGTTGGCCAGTCGGTATGAGGTGGAGGCCATCAGTGTGCGACGACATCGCCGGTGAGGACAGGGTGAGGCGCGCGGTGTCGGAGCGGCACGAGCGGCACGGCACGGGAGGGCGCACACGGCACGGAAGGGGGTCGTGACCGGTGACGACACGCGCCTCGCGGGCTGCGCCGGGTTAGGTTGACCGCCATGGCGCACCTGCTGACCGGCCCGGACCAGGGTGGGATGGACGAGGACCAGCTCGCTGCGGCGTACCCGTGGCCGGAGGGTCGACGCTGGGTCCGGGCCATGATGGTGATGACCCTGGACGGTGCAGCGGCGGGACCGGACGGGCTGAGCGGTTCGATCTCCTCGGGGGCGGACCAGGAGGTGTTCCTCGCCGTACGGCGCCTCGCCGATGTGGTCCTGGTGGGCGCGGGCACGATCCGGGCCGAGCGGTACCAGCCGATGCTGGCCCGCCCCGCCGACCACGAGCTGCGGTCCGCGGCCGGACAGGCCGTTGCACCGGTGATCGCGGTGGTCAGCGGCTCACTCGACCTGCCGTGGCAGGAACCGATGTGGGCCGACTCCGCGGTGCGCCCGCTGGTCCTGACCCGGCAGGACGCGAAGGCGACGCGGCTGGCGAAGGCCCGCGAGCACGCCGACGTGATCGCGCTGCCGAGCCTGGACGTGGCGACCATGCTCACTGCGCTCGCCGAGCGTGGGCTCCGCCGGATCGTCTGCGAGGGCGGCCCGCGGCTGCTGGCGGCCGTGGTCGACGCAGGCCTGCTCGACGAGGCCGACATCACGATGGCTCCGCTGTTCGCGGGAGGCGAGTACACGCTGCGTGCGCCAGCGTTGCCCGAGCTCCGCCGGTTCCATCTGGCGCACGTCATCGCCGGCGACGGCTACCTGATGAACCGCTACCTCGTCCACGACGGCCCGGTCGACTCGTGATCTCGCTGGCCGCCCTCGCCCAGCTTGCCGCCGACCACACTGCGGAACTCGCTCGACCGGTCGGGCCCCTGTTGCTCGGGGAGCGCGTCGTGGACACCGATGTCGAGCCCGTTGTCATGGGGAGCGTCAACCTGTCACGCGACTCCACCTATCGCGACTCGGTCGCCACGTCGACCGGGTCAGCGATCCGGCGCGGCCGGGTGCTCGCCGCCCAGGGCGCGGACGTGGTGGACCTCGGTGCGGAGTCGAGCACCGCGGCCGCGGTGCGGGTCACGGCTGAAGACCAGGTGCGGCAGCTCGTCCCGGTCATCGAGGCACTCGCCGGCGACGGCATCATCGTGTCGGTCGAGAGCTATCGACCCGAGGTGGTGCGGGCGGGGCTGGCGGCCGGCGCGCGGGTGGTCAACCTCACCGGCGCGAACCAGGACGAGGAGATCTTCGCTGCCTGCGCGGAGCACGACGCGACCGTGGTGCTCTGCCACGTCACCGGTGGGAGCGTCCGCGACGTGACCGACGTCGACACCGGCGACCCGTTCCCGGCAATGCGCGACCGGTTCGCCGAACGAGTCGGCCGGGCCCGGGCCGCCGGGGTGGACCGCCTGGTGATCGACCCCGGGATGGGCTTCTTCTACGGCAACCTCACCGATCCGACCGCCCGCGTACGGCACCAGACCTCGGTGCTGCTGTCCAGCTTCCGGCTCCGGTCCCTCGGACTGCCCGTGTGTCACGCGGTCCCGCACGCGTTCGACCTGTTCGAGGACCAGTTCCGTTCGGCCGAGGCGTTCTTCGCCGTCCTCGCGCGACTCGGGGGAGCCGGGATGATCCGGACCCATGAGGTGCCCCAGGTGCGCGCCGTCCTGCGGGCGCTGGGCGCCCTGGACGTCTGAGCTCACCTGGCCCGAGGGTCGGACCGAGCCCTCCGGCGTGGAGCAGGACCGACCTCGGGCCCGCTCGCGGGTGCGGTCGGTCAGTCGTCGGACGCGCCGTGCGGGTCGGCCACATTGACGGTGGGGATGCCGCCGCCGGCCCGCGCGATGACCGCGAACGACGTCTGGTCTGTCGGGTTGGACTCCCGGTGCACGGTGAACGCGGGCACGTGGACGAAGTCGCCGGCTCGCGCGTCGAGGTAACCCTCGTGGCCCTCGAACTCAAGCCGCAGCACACCTCGCACGACATACAGGCTGGACTCGTTGACGTCGTGGTGATGCCACCCCGACACTGCACCCGGTGCGGTCTCCACCTGGCCCGACCACAGGTTCGGGAGCTCGAAGGCCTGCCGCCGGACCATCCCCGGCGTCGGGTCGCCCTCGAGGAGCTCGTCCATCCGGTACACGCGCACGGGTTCACCCATGGGAGCCAGTCTGCACCCCGAGGTGGTGTGGACCGTCGTTGGCCGAACGGTGCAGTGCAGGGGTGCCGGCAGCGAGGCGCCGCCGGTTCACTGCCGTCAGCAACCCGTCTTCTCGTGATGAGGGCGGAGAGGGTTGGATGCAGGTATGACAGTGACGTCGAGCACCACGGTCCTGACCACCACCCACGGGCCGGTTCGCGGCACCGTGAGACAGGACATGTCGGTCTTCCTTGCCGTCCCGTACGCCGCGCCGCCGTTCGGGGCGCGCCGGTTCGGGCCACCACAGCCGCCGGAGCCCTGGGCCGAGCCGCGTGACTGCACCATGCTCGGGCCCACCGCGCCCAAGCCGCCGTACCGGGCCGTCGTCGCCGATCTCCTGCCCGAGCCGGTCATCGACGGCGAGGACTGCCTCCACGTCAACGTGTGGACGCCCGCGGTCGACGGCCCTCCGCGCCCGGTGTTCGTCTGGATCCATGGCGGGTCGTTCCAGAACGGGTCCAACGCCGTTCCCGTGTACGACGGGGCAGCCTTCGCCCGGGACGGCGTGGTCGCGGTCACCGTGAACTACCGCCTCGGCGTCGACGGGTTCGCCCACCTCGACGGCGCACCGGAGAACCGGGGGATGCTCGACCAGATCGCCGCGCTGGAGTGGGTGCGGGACAACATCGCCGCCTTCGGCGGCGACCCGGCGCGCGTGACGATCTGCGGGGAGTCGGCCGGTGCCATGGCGGTCACCACGCTGACCGCCATGCCTGCCGCGCGTGGGCTCTTCCACCGGGTCATCGCCCAGAGTGGTGCGGGGCACCACGTGGTCAGCGTCGCCACCGCGTCCAAGATCAGCGCCCAGCTCGCCGAGATGCTCGGCGTCGAGCCGACCGCGGAGGCGATGGCCGCCGTCCCGGTCGCGGACCTGCTGGCCGCCCACTTCGAGCTCCAGTCCGTGGTGGGCCTGGACCCCGACCCGGCCAAGTGGGGTGAGGTCGCGTCCAACATGATGCCGTTCGAGCCCGTCGTCGACGGCGACTCGTTGCCGGGTGTCCCGCACGCCGTGATCGCGGCGGGAGACGGCGCACCGGTCGACGTCCTCATCGGCACCAACGACGACGAGTACGCGCTGTTCCTGCACTCGCTCCTGGACTCCATCGCCGAACCCCGGGTCCGCGGGGTGCTCGCCGCCTTCGGTGCGGCCGACGGTGCCTACGAGACCTACGTCGAGCGCACTGGCTCGGCCCGACCCGGCGACCTCATGGTCGCAGCGATGACCGACTGGTTCTTCCGCCTCCCGGCGATCCGTCTTGCCGAAGCGCGAGCGGCGCTCGGCCAGGCCACCCACGTGTACGAGTTCGGTTGGCGCACCACGGCGATGGACGGGCGGCTCCGGTCCTGCCACGCCCTGGAGATCGGGTTCGTGTTCGACACGCTCGCCGTTCCCGAGGGGCTCGCGCTCGCGGGTGACCGGCCGCCGCAGGCGCTGGCCGACGACATGCACGCAGCCTGGGTCCGGTTCGTCACCGACGGAGACCCCGGGTGGCCTGCATACGGCGCCGACCGCAATACCCGGCGGTTCGGCGGTGAGCGCGACGGCGAGGTGGTGGCCGACCCCGAACCCCGCCGCCGCGAGCTCTGGCCATCGCGGTGAGGTCGCCGCAGCGCGGCGACAACGGCAGGACCGCGCGGTGAGGTCGACGCGGCCTGGTCGACGGAGTGAGGCCGACGGGACCGGCCGACAAGATGAGGCCGACGAGATGAGGCCGACGAGATGGGGCCGGTGGTGGTGACCCGGTGACGACGACCGGCCCCACCACGGATGCGGAGATCCGGGGTTACCTCGACTCACTCGGGGTGCCCGGTCTGGCCGACCTCCACGTCCACTTCATGCCCGACAGCGTGATGAGCAAGGTCTGGTCGCACTTCGAGGACGCCCAGGCCTACTACGGCACGGCGTGGCCGGTGCAGTACCGCGGCGACGAGGCCGACCGGGTCGACCGGCTGCGGAGCTTCGGTGTCGCGGAGATCCCGGCCCTCAACTACGCGCACCGCCCGGGGATGGCGCGGTGGCTCAACGACTGGAGCACGCAGTTCGCGCGACGGGTCGACGGCGCCGTGCACTGCGCGACGATGTATGCCGAGCCGGGGGTGGAGGAGTACGTCGCCCAGGCGCTCGACGCGGGGGCGCGGCTGTGGAAGGTGCACGTCGACGTCGGCGACTTCAGCCCCGACGACCCGCTGCTCGACGGCGCATGGGGACTGCTTGCCGAAGCGGGGGTTCCGGTCGTGACCCACGCCGGTTCCGGTCCACACCGCGGCCGGTACACCGGTCCGGAGCCCGTCGAGCGGGTGCTGCGACGCCATCGCGACCTCACCCTGGTCATCGCCCACCTCGGGCTACCGGAGTACCACCAGTTCGCCGATCTCGCCGAGCGGTATCCGCGGGTCCACCTCGACACGACGATGGCCGCGACCGAGTTCATGGACCACTTCGCCGCCCTGCCGGCCGGATATCTGCCCCGGCTGGCGGACCTCGGCCACAAGGTCGTCCTGGGCAGCGACTTCCCGAACATCCCGCATCCCTATGCCCACCAGCTCGAAGCGCTCGCACGACTCGACCTCGGTGACGAATGGATGCGGAACGTGCTGTGGCACAACGGCTCTCGGCTGCTGAACGGTTGAAGGACGTTGCACCCAGACGAGATTCAGGCCACCTGCGACCTGGTCGAGCGGCTGGTTGCTGCCCAGTTCTCGCGGTGGGCCGGCCAGACGGTGCGACGGTGCACCGAGGAGGGCACCGACCACGTGCTCTTCCAATTGGGGGCGAACCTGCTGGTGCGGATGCCCAAGATCGGGTGGGCGGCCCACCCGGCCGACAGTGACCAGCGGTGGCTGCCACAACTGGCACCGCATCTGCCCGTTGCCGTGCCCACCCCGCTCGTGGTGGGGGAGCCGGGGGAGGGGTATCCGTGGCGATGGAGCGTGGTGCCGTGGTTGGAGGGGCTGCCGCCGGACGCCCGCGCCGGGACCTCGCCACCGCCGAACGGGTGTGGGACGACGCCGTTGCGGCTCCGCCGTGGGACGGGCCGCCGGTCTGGATCCAGGGGGACCTCATGCCGGGCAACCTGCTCGTCCGGGGTGGTCACCTGTCGGCGGTCATCGACTTCGGCGCCCTCGGGGTCGGGGATCCCGCTCCGGACCTGACTGCGGCGTTCTGGACGTTCTCCGGCGACGCGCGCACGACGTTCCGCGAGCAGCTGGGCTATGACCGGGCCGCCTGGAGACGGGCACGCGGATGGGCCCTGTTGCCGTCCGTCACCGGGGTCGACTACTACCGCGAGAGCTTCCCGGCCATGGCCCAGAAGGGGCGCGAGACGATCGCGGCGGTGGTCGAGGCCTCCGGTCAGGCGACTGACCCCTGGCCACCGCGGACCAGCGGGTCGCTGCACGACGGGTGGGTGCGACGTGACATGGTCGTGGCGTGCGCCGGTCGAGTCCTACCCGCCCTGTGTCCGCGACCCTCGCCGCCGGGGTGGTCGCGGTCGTGGTGGTCGCGGTCGTGGTGGCGGGATGCACCTCGACCGATGCCGACCCAGCTCCGACCAGCGGCAGCGCCCTGCCCACCACCTCGACGACGGCCACCGCGCCCCCACCCCGGTCCGCCGTGACCGCTGCGCCTTCCACCGTCGAGCTCGCTGAGGGTCGAACGCCCTCGGAGCTGGTCATCGCGGTCAGCGCCACGTTGTTCACGTCAGCGCCGGTCGTGGTGGTGGTCCCCGCCTCGGCACCCTCCTCGACGTTCGCGGCCGCCGCCAGGGCGGCGACCACCCTCGGCGTACCCCTGCTCCTGGACCCGCGGATCCAGCCACGCCTACCCAGCGCGACGCCGACCACCGGCGCGGCGACGTCGGGAGCGCCCACAGGCGCGACGCCGACGACAGGCGCGACGACGACAGGCGGGCCGACCACGGCGGTGCCGACCACGGCGGGGTCGCCTGTTCCAGGTGACCCGCTCGTGACCGAGGTGGCCCGGCTCGACGCCAGCGTGGTGCTCGCCGTGGGCACCACTGCACAGGGTCTGGGGGAGCGGCTTCCTGGTGTCGACGTCGTGGCGGTGGACGCTTCGAACCTCGCAGTCGACGACGGCCTCGCCGCCCTGCCCCCGACCCGACCCCCGCAGCCGCTGGCCACGACCACGGTGGTCGTGAGGGCCGCCTCAGCCGGGGGCACCGCTCCTGAGGTCAAGCTGGCCGCCGTGGCGGCTGCCCGGGCCACTGCTCGCGCCGCGGGAGCCACCGTGGTCTCGGTCCGCTCTACCGACCCCCGCGCGGACGGAGCGGCGATCAGTGCTCTGGCCCAGGCGCCCCGCGGTCCCCTCCTCGCGGTCGGCACCACCTTCGGCCCCCTGGAACGGCTCTCGCGTCGCCTCGCCGTCGCCCGGACCGGCGCCCAGCTGCCCGGTGGTGGGCAGCGGATGTTCCCGGGTCGGGCCCTCGTCGCACTCTACGGACACCCGAGTGGGGGAGCGCTCGGTGCGCTCGGCGAGCAGGGGATCGCGGCGACCATCACGCGAGCCGCGCAGATCGCAGTGCCCTACCGAAGCCTGTACGACGTGCCGGTGGTCCCTGCGCTGGAGATCATCGCGACCGTCGCCAGCGGGTCCGCCGGTGCTGACAAGGACTACTCCAACGAGACACCGCTGGAGACCCTGCTGCCACTCATCGACGCGGCCACGACCGCTGGGATGTACGTCGTCCTGGACCTCCAGCCCGGTCGGGCCGACCTGGTCGAACAAGCACAGCGATATCGCTCGCTCCTGCTGCGGCCGAACGTCGGCCTCGCGCTCGACCCAGAATGGGCGCTGACCTCGGACCAGAAGCCGTTGAAGCAGATCGGGTCGCTCAGCGCCACCCAGGTCAACGCGGTCCTGGCCTGGCTCGCCGACCTCACCCGTGAGGCGAACCTGCCGCAGAAGCTCGTGGTGCTGCACCAGTTCACGCTGGCGATGCTGGGCGATGAGCGCCGGATCGACACCACGCACGACGAGCTCGCGCTGCTGGTCCACGCCGACGGCCAGGGCGGCAGGAGCGCGAAGGAGTCGACCTGGGCCTCCATCGTGAACGCGGCACCTGATGGTGTGCACTTCGGGTGGAAGAACTTCTACGACGAGGATCCCCAGCTCGCCAGCCCCGCGGACACCGTGCGGCGCACGCCGGAACCGTTGATGGTGTCCTACCAGTAGTTCTCGCGCGGCGACCGGGGGAGTCCGGGACCTGAGTCAGTCCGACCGGGCAGCCCGCGGTCGCGTGGCACGACGCTGCATGGACCCGCAGGCCCAGAGCGCCCAGAGCACCAACAACGGCTGGAAGAACAGGCGGATCAGCCGAGCCCGGTCGCTGTTCAGGCCGAACGCGTCGTTCCCCGCGAGGTACTGGTGCAGGTTGCCCGGGAACACGGCGACCAGGAACGCGGCCACGACCCACCCGACCTGATGTCGATGGGCACCAGCCGCCGCCAGGGCCGACCCGAGCCCGATCTCGACCAGCCCTGATCCGAGCACCACGAGGTCGGTGTTCAGCGGCAGCCACTCGGGTACCTGCGCCGGGAACTGGTCACGCGCAAAGGTCAGATGTCCGACGCCGGCAAGGATCAGGAACCCGCCGAGCAGCCAGCGGGCAGCGGTGCGGCAGACCTGCGCGGGGGACGACACCGCCTGAGCCTCGCACGTCCCAGCTCGACGGGGCCGTCAGACCCCACGTCGCCGAGCCAGACCCTACGTCGCCGAGCCAGCCCCCACGTCGCCGAGCCAGCTCTTTGAAGCCTGGTCCACGTCATAGCGTGGACCAGGCTTCAAAGACTGCGGACCGGGGAGTTTCGGGCGGCGTGACAGGCTGGCCGCGTGACCGCGTTCCTCGAACAGATCCTGACCGCTCCGCCGTGGGCGGTACTGCTGGTGGTCGGCGGCGTGGTGTTCGCCGAGGACGCCCTGTTCGTCGGGTTCGTCCTGCCGGGCGAGACCGTCGCGATCCTGGGCGGGGTGGCCGCGCACCAGGGCACCGTGCCGTTCGTCGCCGTCCTTGTCGTCGTCGTGGCCGCAGCGATCGTCGGCGACTCCGTCGGGTACGAGGTCGGTCGGGTGCTGGGCCCACGCCTGCTCGGCGCGCGCTTCCTGCGCCAAGCGCCGAGAACGCCTGGACGACGCCCAGGACTTCCTGGCCCGCCGGGGCGGCTGGGCGGTGTTCCTCGGCCGGTGGGTCGCCTTCTTCCGCGCCGTGATGCCGGCGCTGGCCGGAACCGCACAGATGCCGTACCGCCGGTTCCTGGTCTTCAATGCCGCCGGCGGAATCGTCTGGGGCGCAGTGGTGGTTACCGCCGGGTACCTCGCGGGCGCGTCCTACGCCACGGTCGAGAAGGCGGTGGGGCGGGACGCCGCGTATGTCGTGGCGGCGCTGGTGGTGATCGCTGTGGTCGTGTGGCAGGTGCGCCGTCACCAGCTCGACTCATCACGCCGATAAGCGACATTATGTCATTTTATGGCCACCGCACTTCCCGACCCGGTCCGCCTCACACTTCCCGAGGCGGTCGGCGCGGCGACCAGCCCCCGGGCTGCGTGCTGATCTCACGCGAGCGACACGTCTCTCTTGGCGGTGACGCAGCGACCACCCTTGCGGGTCTCGCTGACGACTCGGGGCCGCCCGGCTGGCGAGCCGTCGACCAACCCGGGATATCCCGTGGCGCAAGGCACGGCGAACGGCCTAGCCTTCCGGGCAACCCCGAGAGGAACTCATGAGCCTGCTCGCGCACGACCACGCCGGACCCACCACTGACGGCACGCCGCATGGACCGGTCGTCGTCCTGCTCCACGCCGCGGTTGCGGACCGCCGGATGTGGGACCCGATCTGGTCCGCCCTGACCGCCGAGCACGAAGTCGTGCGGGTTGACCTGCGCGGGTTCGGCGAGTCGACGGAGCGACCCGCCGGACCCCTCTCCCCCGTCGACGACGTCCTCGCCACGCTGGACCGCCTCGGCGTCCAGCGGTGCCACCTGGTGGGTGCGTCCTACGGCGCCGGTGTCGCGGTCGAGGTGGCCCTCACCCGCCCTGACCTCGTCGCCTCACTCGTGCTCGTCGCCCCCGGCGGCTCGCTGATCGGCGAGGTGACCCCCGACCTGCGGGCCTTCTGGGACGCCGAACGCGCGGCCCTGGAGGCCGGCGACGTCGAGGCAGCCGTCGCGGCGAACGTGCGCGGCTGGGTCGACGGCCCACGCCGCGGCGAGGACGTCGTCGACCCGTCCGTTCGCGCCCTGGTCGCCCACATGCAGCGACTGGCGTTCGATCTCACCGCGGACTGGGACGACGTCGCGGAGGCAGAGCCGGACCCGTCGCCGCTGGACCGGCTCGAGGAGATCAAGGCACCCACGCTCGTCCTGGTCGGGGGTGAGGACATCAGTGCGATCCAGCTGGCTGCCGACCGGGTCTCAGCCGCCATCGCGCACGCGTCTCGGGTCGACTGGGACGACGTCGCCCACCTGCCGTCCATGGAGCGTCCAGCCGAGTTCGTCAGCCTGCTGTCGTCATGGCTGGCGGGTCAACCGACCCCCTGAGTTTGACGACTCCGCGCCCACCGGTCCCCCGCGGGTCGGCCGCGGACAGGCAACACGGGCCAGTCCACGCCGGGCCGGCGGACTAGCGCTGGTGCGGGGACGGCACAGCGGCCAGCGGCAGGATGGTGACCGCGACGGCGATGGCGAGGCCCGTCCTCAGGACCTGTCGCCACCGCGGTCGACGTCGCGGCGGCGGGCAGGGGGTCGCGGAGCGCGCCATGGGCAGCCTCGGGGTGGCGGAGTGAGCAGAACATGAATGGGCGCGTCTGGTGCTCATTGCTATCAAACGCGCGCAAACAACATTAAACATCAGTATTCGGCTGGACGAGGGAGATATGGCGTCACGCGGGCGATGGACTACCCTTCGGCCCGGTCCGGCCCGGCGTGGGCGGCAGTCAGGTGCTCGGAGTGGAGGTGCTCGGCACTCGTGTGTTCGGCGTTCGAATGTTCGGGGACCTCTACGGTGGGGCCATGGACACGGCATACCAGCTGAATGACGGCACCGCGGTTCCCTTGGTCGGCTTCGGCACCTATCCCCTGCGCGGTGAGGAGGGCATCGCCGCAATGGTCGGTGCGCTGGCCGCCGGCTACCGCTACCTCGACACCGCGGTGAACTACGAGAACGAGACCGAGGTCGGCGAGGCCCTGCGCCGGTCCGGTCTGCCGCGCGACGAGGTGCGCATCGCCACCAAGGTCCCCGGCCGGTTCCACGCGCGCGACCTGGCCCTGCAGTCGCTGCGAGACTCGGCCAGCCGGCTCGGGGTCGAGCAGGTCGACGTCGCCCTGATCCACTGGCCCAACCCCAGCCAGCAGCTGTACCCCCAGGCCTGGCAGGGCTTGGTGCAGGCCCAGCAGGACGGGCTCGTCCGCACCATCGGTGTCAGCAACTTCACCCCTGAGCACCTCAGTGTGATCATCGACGACTCGGGTGTGACGCCGGCCCTCAACCAGGTCGAGCTGCACCCGCACTTCCCCCAGGAGAACCTGCGCGAGGTCCACGCCGAGCTCGGCATCCTCACCCAGGCGTGGAGCCCCTTGGGCAAGGGGAGCGTGCCGTTCGACGCTGCCGCGATCGCCGGGGCAGCCAGCGCGCACGCGGTGTCGCCGGGCCAGGTGATCCTTCGCTGGCACCTGCAGCTCGGTTGCAACCCGCTGCCGAAGTCGGGCAGCGCTGACCGTCAGCGGGAGAACCTTGCGCTCGACGGGTTCGTCCTGACCGAGGAGCAGGTGGCGGCGATCAGCGCGCTCGGTCGCACCGACGGCCGCCGGTTCGGTGGCGACCCGCAGACCCACGAGGAGATGTGACCCGGACCGGCGCCGAGGCGATGGGCTTCCCGCGGCGCAACGCCGCGGCATCGCCTCGACCCTGGTCCGTCTGAGGTCCGCGGCGGAGGCCGACACCGCGTAGGACCCACAGCTCGTGGCCTCCTCAGAAGGTGAACCGGGTCGCGTCGGTGGGGAAGCTGAACCAGGCCAGCGCCGTCACGGGTTTGAGCACCCGCAGTCCGCCGCCGTCCTCCCCCGCCCACGCGTCCGGCCCGGGACTGTACCCGGCCGCGTGGTACTTCACGAAGGCCTCGGCGAGGCGCGCACCCAGTCCGTCGGCGTCCGCGCGGGTCGCGGCGCTGGTGCCCTCAACGACCACAGCCTCCTTGCCGTCCTCGAGGTTGAGCGAGCAGTGCGGGTTGTCGCGCAGGTTGACCGCGTGGCGGGTGGTCGGAGCTCCGTCGTAGAAGAACCGGTCGTCGAGCCACACGCCCCAGCGCGGCACCACGTGGGGCCGGCCGTCGGGCCGGACCGTGGTGAGCCAGTAGTGCTCGGAGGCGACCAGTCGCGCCTCGACCTGGGACCACTCGAGCAGGCCCTGGTCGGTCTCGGGCAGGCCGTAGCCGTCGGGGAACGCGGGCCGTGAGCGTCGGGGCGCGGGGCGGGCATCGGTGCTCATCCCAGCACGGTAGACCGACCCGCCGACACACGCCGGGAACAGCCCGGCTGAGGTCAGAGCGCGTCGAGGACCTCCTGGTTGTGCTGGTGCCCCTTCACCTCGTAGCCGACGACGGTCACCCACGGCACCAGTGCGAGCACCAGCAGGGCGACCGCCAGCGAACCACCCGAGGCCGCCACCACCACGCCGAGCACCAGCAGACCCGCGCTCCCGAGGACCAGCGCGAGGTGGAAGCGGTCGATCGTGCGCGTGAAGATCGTGTACAGCGAGTACAGCACCACGACGTACAGGGCGAGGGGCACCGCGACGCTCAGCGCGACGTCGGTCGGTCCGACCTCGGCCTGGTGCTCGAGGAAGTAGGCCGCGACGTGCAGCCCCGCACCGACCGCGACGACGCTGCCGAACACGAGCAGGTGCCCGTATCCCCAGCCGAAAGAACGCTCGCGGTGGGCATGAAGCAGGTCGGCGTGCGGGATCACGAAGTAGGTCCACCACAGGCCGAAGGTGACGGCGACGCCGGCGACCAGGACCAGGACCGCATCCAGGGACCACCCCGGGCCCTCGGGACCGATGACCGCACCGAGGGCCGCCGTGGTGCCGATCAGCCCTTCACCCAGCGCGATGATCACCATGAGCCCATAGCGCTCGGCGATGTGGTGGGCGTGCCACGGCGTACCTCCGGCGCGCCGCTCGGCCACCAGCGGCCCAGCCATCTCGACCCCCCACAGGACCACCCCGACCACGAACCCTACGACGACCGAGGTATCGGCCAGGAGCAACGCGATCCAGCCGACCTGCGCGACCAGTACGGCGAGGACGTAGGCGCGGCAGACCCGTGCGTGCACGGGATCCTGTCGGGCGGCCCGCAGCCACTGCGCCACCATCGCGACACGCATGACGACGTATCCCAGCACCATGACGCCGTTGTCGAGGTGGTCGCCCTCCTCGATGGAGGCGAACATCGCCGGCAGGCCCAGCGCCAGGACGACGACCCCGCCCATCTGCACCATGGTCCAGAGCCGGTAGACCCAGTCGTCGGTGTCGAAGGCGCTGGCGAACCACGAGAAGTTGACCCACGCCCAGGAGATCGCGAACACCGCGAAGCCGAAGCCGACGACCGCGGTGAGGGTGTGTGCAGCCGCCACCGCATGGGCCAGCTCGTCCGCCGCTGTGCCGAACGCCACCACGAAGGCGAGGTCGAACAGAAGCTCGAGGGGCGTCGCGGACCGGTGCTGCTCGCGGGGGTCCCGCCCGGTCATCCGGCCGAGGCGATGGGTCAGCTGGCTCATGGCGGACACTGTAGGGAAAGCCGCCCCCCGTCAGGATGCCGAGTACCCGCCCAGGAGGTCTCCCACGGGCGGACCCGACCGCGCTGCAGCCCCCTTAGCTGGGGTCGATGTGCCGCGCCACCCAGCGACGTCCGCGCCGCACCTGGAGCTGGAGGTCGGCGGCCGACCGGGAGACCAGGAGGCGCCGGGCGGGCGATGGGGTGACCGAGGCCGCAGCTCGACGTCGCGCGTACTCCGCGTCGGTCAGCCGGACGAACTGGGCCATCTTCTGCTTGCCCGGGTGCCCCCACTCGCCGATGAAGTGGTACTCCCAGGGCAGGTTGGCCGCGGCCCATTCGAGGTCGTCGCGGTAGTACCAGAACACGTTCTTCTCGGTGAAGAACGGCTTGTCCTTCTTCGAGGGGACGATGTAGTCCACGGGCGTCGTGGTCGGCCGCTGGAACAGCGTCGCGTAGAACGAACCACCGGGCCGCATGACCTTGCTCAGCCGGAACAGGCACAGCCGGATGTGGTTGAGCGAGACGTGGGTGAAGACGGACTGGGCCACGGCATAGTCGAACCGGACGCCGAAGTCGACGTCGAACCGGTCGTTGGCCCGCAGGTTCGCCACCGGCTGCCGCAGCCGCTGCTCGTCGGACAGCTCGAGGTCATAACCGGTGCTGATGAGCGAGTGGTTCGCGTCGACCCCGAAGTAGTGGCCGGGCTCGAGGTAGTCGATGAAGTGCCGACCGGCCCGGAACGGGCCGCAGCCGATGTCGACGACCTTGTGGTGCGGCAGCAGGCCTCGCGCCGTGAGGTAGTCGAGCTGGTGCTTGCCGTGCGTGTCCCACGACCCGCCGATGAAGGTCCGGTGCGCGCCGGCGTCGATCTCCTCGCTCGTGAACTCACGTCCGGAGTAGTCCGGCTGCTCTCCTGCTGCCTCGATGCGGTGCTCGATGCGGTGCTCGATGGCGCTCACTGGACCCCTTCTCTCGCGTTCGCGGCACCCTAGCGCAAGCGGGCTGGACCGGGCGGCCGGCACGGACCGTTCGGAGTACGCTGCCCGACATTGCCGAAAACCCCTCAGGCTCGGAGGCTCGTGTGGTCAACATCGAGATCGCTGCCCACATCAACCCCGACGGTTCGCCCAAGGGCGTCGGCCCGGGCTACCCCCATGTGGTGGTGTTGTTCGGGGCCACCGGTGACCTGGCGCGGCGCAAGCTGCTGCCGGGACTGCTCAGACTCTCGGAGTCCGGGTACATCCCCGGGGTGCGGATCGTCGGCACGAGCGCGGACGACATGGACAACGAGGCCTTCCGCGAGTTCACCCGCCAGGCCTGCGAGGAGTTCGGCAGCCACAGCATCGACGCGGACCACTGGGACGACTACGCGCGCCGGCTCAGCTATGTGCCGCTCAGCCATGGCGCGGCGGGACTGAAGGATGCCGTCTCGGCGGCGGAGAGCGACCTGCAGGAGGCGCATCCGAACTACGAGACCCGGCGGCTGCACTACCTGTCCGTGCCGCCCGCCGCCGCGCTGCCCGTGGTGGCCACCATCGCCGAGGCCGGCCTGGTCGAGGACGCCCGGATCATCATGGAGAAGCCGTTCGGCACCGACCTGGCGTCCGCGAGGCGCCTCAACGCCGAGCTGCACAAGGTGTTCGACGAGGAGCGGATCTTCCGGATCGACCACTTCCTCGGCAAGGAGCCGGCTCAGAACATCCTGGCCTTCCGGTTCGCCAACGGGCTGTTCGAGCCCATCTGGAACCGCAACTTCATCGACCACATCCAGATCGACGTGCCCGAGAAGCTCTCCCTCGGCACGCGGGCGGCCTTCTACGAGCCGACCGGTGCCTACAAGGACATGGTCGTCACGCACCTGTTCCAGATCCTGGCCTTCGTCGCGATGGAGCCGCCGACCGCGCTCGAGCCCCGGTCGATCACCGAGGAGAAGAACAAGGTCTTCCGTTCGATGAAGCAGATCCGGCCCCAGGACGTGGTGCGCGGGCAGTACACCGGGTACCGCCAGGAACCGGGCGTGAACCCGGAGTCCGAGACCGAGACCTTCATCGCGTTGCGGGCCGAGATCGACAACTGGCGCTGGGCAGGTGTGCCGTTCTTCCTGCGCACCGGCAAGCGGCTCGCTGAGGGCCAGCGGATCATCTCGATCGCCTTCCGTGAGCCCCCCAAGAGCATGTTCCCCGCAGGCAGCGGTGTGGGCGAGCTCGGCCCCGACCACCTGACCTTCGACCTGGCCGACGCGTCCAAGATGTCGCTGTCGTTCTACGGCAAGCGCCCCGGCCCGGGGATGCGGCTGGACAAGCTCAGCCTGCAGTTCGCGATGACCGAGACCAGCCACGTCGATGAGGTGCTCGAGGCCTACGAGCGACTGATCCTGGACGCCATGCGCGGTGACCGCACCCTGTTCACCGCCGCCGAGGGCATCGAGCGGCTGTGGGAGCTCTCCGAGCCGCTGCTGGACTATCCGCCCGGCGTCCGCCCCTACGAGCCCGGCGGCTGGGGCCCCAACGCGATCCACCAGCTGATCGCCCCGCGCGCCTGGCGGTTGCCCTTCGAGCGCACCTGGCGTGCGCCCGCAGTGAGCGAGTCCACCAAGCAGGGTCCGCCGAGCACACCGGAGACCCCGCAGGCCTGAGCAGTATCCCCCTGGCATCCTCCGTTCGGTTGATGCTGGAGGCGGTCGATCAGTTCGTCTGCATGGGTTTCACTTGGCTTGCCCTTTACTGACCCTTTACCTTCATGAACAGAGCCGCAGACCATCCGCCTGGATGGGACACCCACTGCGGACCAACCCGTGAAGGAACCTCCGATGACCGTCAGCCCCACCTCCTCAGCTCAGCTGAAGGCGCAGTCGCGCCGCGAGAAGGGCCGCATCGCGACGGGCCTTGGCATCCTCGGCATCTCGGTCCTGGGCTTCAGCTCGGTCGCGACCGGCGCCTTCTTCACCGACACCGCCACCGCCGCCAACAACACCTTCACCACCGGCACCGTCAAGATCGGCGCCACCCCCGCCACCGCCGCACTCACCCTGCCCAACATGGCCCCCGGCGACACCGTCACCGCCCCGCTCGCCGTCACCAACTCCGGCACCCTGGCCCAGCGCTACGCCGTCGTGTCGACCACCGACGCCACCGACGCCAACACCCTCGCCGCCCAGCTCAAGCTCGTCATCAAGACCGGCGTCACCACCTGCACCACCGCCGGCTTCGCCGCCACCGGCACCCAGGTCTACACCGGCGTCCTCGGCTCCACCGCCGGCACCAAGACCATCGGCGACTCCGCCACCGGCGCCCAGACCGGCGACCGCAACCTGTCCGCCGGCGCCAGCGAGAACCTCTGCGCCCAGGTCACCCTGCCCACCACCACCGACAACACCTTCCAGGCCAAGACCACCACCGCGACCCTGACCTTCAACGCAGAGCAGACCGCGAACAACCCCTGACCTGGCCCCACACCGTCCTGGTGGCTTCGGCCACCACCGCCGGACCTGGCTCAGACCCGCACCGCGCCCAGCGGGTCGACCCCAGCGTCCACGCCCACCACCCGCACCAATCCACGAAGGAGGATCACCGATGGTTTCGACCTGGAACTGGGAGCTCATGCCCCCGGGAACGCCGGACGAGGCCTGACCACAGACCCGCTGGGGGGTGGGAGTGGGCAGGTGCAGGATCTAGACAGGCCGCGGAGGGGCAGCTTGTCCAGACCCTGCACCTGCCCCGACCCCCGTCCCCGGCTCGCCCGGGTCGGGGCCCGAGGTCAGGGAAGCAGCACCGGAGCAGAGTGACCGCACAGGCACCGCGCCGAACAACCAGTACGAGCAACCAGCACGAGCAACCAGTACGACCAACCAGCACCAGCAGGGACAGTCGAGATTCGACCAGCCCGTAGACGCCCTTCGAGCGTCCGGCCGTCGAGCAGACCATCCGTTCACGCGAACGGGGTCGGGTCCCCCGCACCGATCCGCACGACCTGCGGATATCCCTCGGAGAAGTCCACGACCGTGGTCGGCTCCAGCCCACAGTCTCCGGAGTCCACGACGCCGTCGATGACGTGGTCGAGAGCCTCCTTGATCTCCCACCCCTGGGTCATCGGGTCCTGCTCGTCGGGCAGCAGCAGCGTGCTCGACAGCAACGGCTCCCCCAGCTCCTCGAGCAGCGCCTGGGCGGTCCGGTGGTCAGGGATGCGCACGCCGACGGTCTTCTTCTTGGCGTGCAGGAGCCGGCGCGGGACCTCCTTGGTCGCCGGCAGGATGAAGGTGTAGGACCCTGGGGTGGCCGCCTTCACCGCGCGGAAGACGGCGTTGTCCACGTGGACGAACTGTCCGAGCTGGGCGAAGTCGCGGCAGACGAGGGTGTAGTGGTGACGGTCATCGAGCTGGCGGATGTCGCGGATGCGGTCCTTGCCGGTCTGGTTGCCCAGCGCGCAGCCCAGCGCGAAGCACGAGTCGGTCGGGTAGGCGATCAGGCCGCCCTCGCGCACGAGGTCGACGGCCTGACGGATGGCTCGCGGCTGGGGGTTGTCCGGGTGCACGTCGAAGTAGCGGGCCATCCTGCGACCCTATGTCCGCGCGACCTCTCGACCCTCGACCGCTCCGTCCCCGTTCACCGCTCCGTCCCCGTTCACCGCTCCGTCCCCGTCCGTCGCTCCGCTGGTGCCCGCAGTCGCTAGCGTTCGCGTCATGACGTTCTCGATCGTGGCCCAGGACGGCGACGCCCTCGGTGTCGCCGTGGCCAGCTTCTTCCCCGCCGTCGGTTCAGTGGTGCCGGAAGTGCGCCCTGGGGTCGGCGCAGTCGCCACCCAGGCCCTCGCGCGGTACGCCTACCGCGCCGAGGGTCTGGACGGTCTGGCGGCGGGAGCCACGGCGACCGAGGTGCTGGCGGCGGCCGTGATCGCCGACGACGGCCGGGAGGACCGCCAGGTCGGCCTGGTGGGTCTGACCACCCAGCAGACGTACACCGGGAGCGGCTGTCTGCCCTGGGCCGGCGGCACCAGCGGGCGGGCGGCGACCGGCGGGTATGCCATCCAGGGCAACATCCTCACCGGGCCCGAGGTGGTGCGGGAGATGGAGCAGGCCTGGCTCGACAGCGAGGGCCAGCCGTTCCCGGCCCGGCTGCTGAGGGCGCTGCTGGCCGGCGACGACGCCGGTGGTGACGCCCGCGGGCGGCAGGGCGCGGCTGTGTACGCACTGGCGCCCGGCGCGGGGTACGACGGGTGCGGTGTGCTCATCGACCTCCGCGTCGACGACCACCCACACGCTCCGCGCGAGCTGGCGCGACTGGTCGACCTGCACGACCTCGTCTTCGGCGCGCCGGAGGACGTCGTGCCGCTCACCGGCGCCCTGGGCGAGGAGGTGCGCGGACTGCTGGCATCGCTCGGTTTCACCGGTGAGGTCCTCCCCGCGACCCTGGCCGCCTGGGCCGGCGCGGTGAACTACGAGAACCGGCTCAGTCCCGACGGCATCGACGCCAAGGTGCTGGCGGCGTTGCGGGCAACCGCCTCAGACATCCTCTGAGCGCATCGCGACCGGGGTCCCGAGCTCGACGGTGCGGGTCACCGTGCACAGGCGGTCGTGGGACTGAGCCACGGCCCGCGGCAGCATCAGGCGTGCCCGGTCCCCGGCCTCACCCGCGGGGAACCGCAGGCGGAACGTCACCTCGATGCCGCCGAGGTGGTTGCCCGCGTCGTCCTTGACCTTGTCCCCCTCGGCGACGACCTCGAACACCTCGGGCTCGGCCCGCCGGCTGGTGATGAAGTCGACGTCCACGGCGCTGCACCCCGCGATCGCCGACAGCAACAGCTCGACAGGGGTGAAGTGGTCGGTCTCCCCCGACCCGATGTGCAACGTGCCCCCACGCACGTTGGTGATGTCGAACTCGCCGCGCGCCGTGCGCCTCAGTCCCACCGACCGGTGCCCCAGCCCGGTGCCGCCCGTCTCCTTGGTCATCGCGCCAGTCTTCCACCGGAGGGGCGCGACTCGATCCCGCACCCGCCGGCCACCGGGTGGCAGCGGGGTGCCACGGCCGTCCGGGCGCCTAGGGTGAGCCGCATGGCGCACTCCGGCGACGGCCCGTCCTCCCCCGCGGGGCGGCTCCTGCTGCTGCGCCATGGGGAGACGGAGTGGTCCAGGAGCGGGCAGCACAGCGGGCTCACCGACCTGGCGCTGACCGCTCGCGGCGAGGTGCTGGCGCGACGGGCGCGGACGCTGCTCGAGCCGTTCGACGTCGTCCAGTCGTTCTGCTCACCCCTGCGACGCGCTCGGCAGACTGCCGAGATCGCCGGCCTGGCTCCGAGCGTCGACGAGGACCTGGTCGAGTGGGACTACGGCGGATACGAAGGGCTGAGCACCCCGCAGATCCGTAAGCAGCTCGGATACCCGTGGAGCATCTTCGAGGACGGTGTCGTCCCCGGGCGGACCCCGGGCGAGACGGTGGAGGAGGTCGCCGCCCGCGGCGCGCGGGTCCTGGGACGGGTGCTCCCGCTGCTGTCGAGCGGGGATGTCGTGCTGGTCGGACACGGGCACTGCCTGCGCATCCTCGCCGCCACCTTCCTGCGGCAGGAACCGCGGCTCGCGGCCCAGCTGCTGATGGAGGCCCCGGCGCTGAGCGTGCTCGGGTTCGACCGTGGAACCCCTGCGGTCGAGGCCTGGAACCGCACCATCGACCTGCCCGACTAGGTCGCGCAGCTCCGGGCAGCTCCGGGCAGCTCCGGGCAGCTCCGCGCAGTGCGTGCGCCGCGTCACGTGCCTCGCGGCGCCGGACCGAGGGCTGCTGACGAGCGAGGTGGTGGCTCAGGCGTTCTCGCGCTTGAAGACCCGGGTTCCCCACAGGAGGGCGAGTCCGGCGAGCAGGACCGCCCAGAAGCCGCCCCACACCACCTGCGGGACTGCCCAGGTCGATCCGAACATCACCGTGTCGGTGCTCCACTCCCCCAGGAACGTGTCGCGCACCGCGGTGACGATGTGCTTGATCGGGATGACATCGCTCACGTTCTGCAGCCACGCCGAACCCAGCGACATCGGCAGCAGGATCCCGGACAGCAGCAGGATCGGCATGAGGATGGCGTTCATGAGCGGCGCCATGACGTCCTCGCTCTTGGTGGTCAGCGCGATCGCGTTGGACGACGCGGCGCAGGCTCCGCCGATGAGCAGCGTCAGGACCACGCCCAGCACCATGCCGACCACCGATCCGCGCATGCCCAGGAAGTACCCGAGGACCACCAGCACCAGCGCCTGCACCAGCAGCTGGAGCAGGTCGCGCATCATCCGGCCCCAGAGCAGGGCAGTGCGGCTCGCCGGGGTGACCCGTTCAGCCTCGATGACCCCCTCGCGCCACTCGGCGATGAGTGAGAACCCCGCGAACATCGCCCCGAAGATGCCGAGCTGGACGAGCAGGCCCGGCACGAAGAACGTGTAGGCGTTCTGCGCCCCGAACTGCGAGGCGATCGGCTTGAGCAGCGGGCCGAAGAGGTACAGGTAGAGGATCGGCTGGGCCAGACCGATGAGGACCCAGGCCGGGTTGCGCAGGTTCATCCGCAGCTGACGGCGGAAGATGATGTAGGACTCGCGGGCGAAGCGCTGCATGGCCGACCCCTTTCAGGCTGCCGCGTCGCGCAGCGAGCGGCCGGTGAGGTTGAGGAAGACGTCGTCCAGCGTCGGGCGCCGCACCTCGATCGAGGTGAGCTCCACACCGGCCCGGTCGAGATCGCGGAGCAGACCGGGCAGTGCGGTCCCCGCGCGGGAGACCCGCCCGCGGACGATGGAGTCCTCGGTCTCGACCTCGGTGGCGATGGCTCCGAGCCGCTCGGCTGCGCTGGCGACCAGGTCGGTCGACGCGATGTCGAGCACGACGAGGTCGCCTGCCACCTGCGCCTTGAGGTTGTCGGCGGTGTCGGTGGCGACGATCTTGCCGTGGTCGATGACGATCAGCCGGTCGGCCAGCGCGTCGGCCTCGTCGAGGTAGTGCGTCGTGATGAAGACGGTGCAGCCGCGCTGCTCGCGCAGGTCACGGATGTGGGTCCAGAGGTTGGCGCGCGCCTGCGGGTCCAGACCGGTGGTCGGCTCGTCCAGGAAGACCAGCGACGGGTCGTGGATCAGGCCCATCGCGATATCGAGACGGCGACGCTGACCGCCGCTCATGGTCTTGGGCTGGCGCTGCCACATGCCGTCGAGGTCGAGCTGGTCGAACAGCTCCCGGCCGCGCTTCTCGGCCTGGGCCTTGCTGATGCCATACAGCATCCCGTGGTCCATGACCTCCTCGCCCGCGCGCGGCTCGGAGCCGACCGAGCCGCTCTGGGAGACATAACCGATGCTCTGGCGCACCTTGACGGCCTCGGTGAGCACGTCGTACCCGGCAACGGTGGCGGTTCCCTCGGTGGGGCGCAGCAGCGTGGTCAGCATCCGCAGCGTGGTCGTCTTGCCGGCGCCGTTGGGACCGAGAAAACCCACGATCTCCCCCTCGGCGACGTCGATGTCGACGCCGTCGACGGCGCGCACGTCGACCTTCTCCCGACCCTTCTTGGTGTGGAAGGTCTGTGCCAGTCCCCTCGCATGGATCACGTCCGGTCCTCTCGGTGTTGGTGCGCCGACGCGCCACCAGTCCATTGACTCCTCGCGCAACGAGAAGTCATCGGCCTGGCGCCACCCCATCCGACCCTGGCGTCAGGGCACCGGCCAGGTGTGGGCGGGTTCGTTGGTGTGCATGTGCCCGGCGTACAGCTCGACCATGTCGCGCAGGGCCTCGCCGCGGGTGCGGCCGCGCGCCTCCAGCGAGGCCACGGTGTCGGTCTGCCAGGTCGCGCCGTTCCGCCCGGTCGTGCACCGACCCTCGATCACCGAGAGGTACCGGTCGCGGACCGCTGCCGACACGCCCCACTCCTCCAGGCCCTGGTGGGCGAGCGGGAGCAGATGGCGCAGCACGAGCTCGTCCGCACCGACCTCGCCGTACCCGGGCCAGTACAGCCGCGCGTCGATCCCGTCGCGGGCGCAGTTGACGAAGTTCTGTTCGGCCACGGCGAAGCTCATCTTGGTCCAGACCGGTCGGTCCTCGGTGGCGAGCACCCGCACCGCGCCGTAGTAGAACGCCGCGTTGGCCATGGTGTCGATGAGGGTCGGGCCCGCCGGCAGCACGCGGTTCTCCACCCGCAGGTGTGGCCGACCATCGACGATGTCGTAGATCGGCCGGTTCCACCGGTACACCGTGCCGTTGTGCAGCCGCAGCTCGGACAGCCGCGGCGCCTCGCCCGCCTCGAGCTTGGCCACCGGATCCTCGTCGCTCAGCTCGGCGAGCAACGCCGGGAAGTAGCGGACGTTCTCCTCGAACAGGTCGAAGATCGAGGTGATCCAGCGCTCGCCGAAGAAGACCCGCGGGCGGACGCCCTGGTTCTTCAGCTCGATCGAGCGTGTGTCGGTCGCCTGGGAGAACAGCGCGATCCGGGTCTCGGCGTGCAGCCGGTGGCCGAAGAAGAACGGCGAGTTGGCCGCGAGCGCGAGCTGGGGTCCGACCAGCGCCTGGGCCGCGTTCCAGTGGGCGGCGAAGTCGGTCGGCGCGACCTGCAGGTGGAGCTGGACGCTGGTGCACGCCGACTCGGGGGCGATCGAGTCGCAGTAGGTCGCGAGCCGCTCCCCCGTGGGCCCCTCGATGTCGAGATAGATGTCCTCGCCGCGGGCATAGAAGATGGAGTCGTTCAGTGCGGCGTAGCGCGTGTTCGCGCTGATCCACTCGCCCTCGAAGTGCTCCGGCATGATCGTCGGCAGGATGCCGATCGCGACGATGTGCGACCCGACCTCGCGGGCCTTCGCATCGGCGGCGTTGAGCGAGTCGCGCAGGTGCTGCTCGAGCTCGAGGGCCGCGTCGCCGGGCAGAGGGCGGGGCGGTGCGTTGAGCTCGATGTTGTACCGCGCGAGCTCGGTCTGGTAGTCGGCGTCGGCGATGGCCTCCAGGGTCTCGGCGTTGGCGAAGTTCGGATAGTAGCGGTCGTCGCAGAGGTTGAGCTCGATCTCCATCCCGGTCATCGGCCGGTCGAACTCGAACTGGCTGGTGGCGAGCATGCGTTCGAAGACGTCCAGGTTCTGGCGGACCTTCTCGCGGTACCGCTGCCGCTGCTCGCGCGTGTAGCTCTGTGCGCTGACGTCCTCACCCATGGCTTGACCCAACCACAGCGGGGGGTCAGGGGCCAGCAGGTGGCCTCGCCTCGGGCGCCTCCTGGACCGGCTGGAACGCTTCCCGCTCCGCCTCACTGCGCAGGACGCAGAACTCGTTGCCCTCCGGGTCGCCCAGCGTCACCCAGCCGCTCCCCGGACCGTGGATCCCGCGGTGGTCGGCGACCAGGGTGGCTCCGGCGCCGAGCAGCCGGTCGACCTCCTCCTGCTGGGTCCCGTCGGTGGGCCGGAGGTCGAAGTGGATCCGGTTCTTCACCGTCCGGCCCTCGGGGACCTCGATGAACAGGACCGCGTGCCCAGCGTCGGGGCGCTGGATCCAGCACTCGTCGTGACCGGGCTCGTTCGGGTCGTCCGGCAGGTCGACATACCCCAGCAGCGACTTCCACCACTGGGACAGCGTGTAGGCGTCGGAGCAGTCCACGGACGTGTGCGAGATCAGTGAGGTCATGGCTCCACCCTGCCGCGCCCCGCCGGGTACGCGCAGCCCCGTTTCGCCCTCCCCGCCCCGCAGCACACTCTTTGAAGCCGGCTCCACGCCAGGACGTGGAAACGGCCTCAAAGAGTGTGCTGCGGGAGCGCCATTGACCATGGGCACGCCGGGGCACCTCCCCGCCGCTGTCGGCACCCTCTCCTAGCCTGCTGGTGTGCGCCTGCTCCACACCTCGGACTGGCACCTGGGGCGGTCGTTCCACCAGGTGGGGCTCCTGGGGGCCCAGGCGCAGTTCCTCGACCACCTCGTCGAGGTGGTCCGCGACGAACGGGTCGACGCCGTGCTCGTGTCCGGCGACGTGTACGACCGCGCATTGCCGTCACCGGACACGGTCGCCCTGCTGTCCGAGGCGGTGACCCGGCTGGTCGACGCGGGCGCCCAGGTGGTGCTGTCCAGCGGCAACCACGACTCCGCGATCCGGCTGGGGTTCGCCTCGAACCTGCTCGACCGGGCCGGGCTCCACATCCGATCGGCCGTCGACCAGGTCGGCCGGCCCGTCCTCGTCGGCGACCTGGCCGTACACGCCCTGCCCTACCTCGAGCCGGCCCTCACCGCTGACGCCCTGGGCGCGACCGAGCGCAGCCATGCTGGTGTCCTCGAAGCGGCCCTGACCCGGGTCCGGGCCGACCTCGCACAGCGCCGCCCGGGTGCCTCCGTGGTCATGGCGCACGCCTTCGTGACCGGTGGCGAGCCCAGCGAGTCCGAGCGGGACATCAGGGTGGGTGGGGTCGCTGCGGTGAGTCCGGCACTGTTCGACGGCGTCGGATACACCGCGCTGGGCCACCTGCACGGACGCCAGGAGGTTCAGGACCGGATCCGTTATAGCGGGTCACCGCTCGCGATGTCGTTCGGGGAGTGGCGCCAGCGCAAGGGCTCGCTGCTCGTCGATCTCGACCCGGCCGGGCACCTCCTGGTCGCGCCGGTCGACGCACCGGTGCCCCGACCCCTCGCCGTGCTCCGCGGTGACCTGGAGGACCTGCTGGAGGACCCCCGTCACGCCGCGGCCCGGTCGGCGTGGTGCCAGGTCACCCTGACCGACCCGACCCGACCGGCCGGAGCCATGGACCGGCTGCGCCGCCGGTTCCCCCACACCCTCGAGCTCCGCTTCGACCCGCAGGGCGCGGCGGTGGCGGTGCGGTCCTACGCCGACCGGGCGCGCACCGTCTCGCCGGTGGAGGTGTGCTGCGACTTCGTCGCCCACGTGCGGGCCGGAGCGCCGGTCACCGACCACGAGCGCGAGGTGTTCACCCGGGCGCTGGAGCACAGCCGGGTCGAACGCGGCGTGCACGAGGACGAGGGCCAGGCCCGGTCCGCTGGTGCGGCGTGAGGCTCCACCACCTGCGAGCAACCGCCTTCGGGCCCTTCGCCGACCAGGTCGACCTCGACCTCGACACCCTGGGCGCGCAGGGGCTCTTCCTGATCCACGGCGCGACCGGCGCGGGCAAGACCTCCCTGCTCGACGCACTCTGCTTCGCGCTGTACGCAGGGGTGCCCGGCGCCCGGCCGGCGGGTCGCTCCCTGCGCAGCGACCATGCGGCGCGCGACGCCGTGCCCGAGGTGGAGCTCGAGTTCACGGCCTCGGGTCGCCGGCTGCGCCTCCACCGCACCGCCGAGTACACCCGGCCCAAGAGGCGGGGCACGGGCGAACGCTCCGTGCCCGCCTCGGCACGCCTGGAGGAGCTGACACCTGCCGGCTGGAAGGCCTTGTCGACCCGTCAGGACGAGATCGGTGAGGTCGTCCGCGACGTTCTCGGCATGGGGCTGGAGCAGTTCGCCAAGGTCGTGCTGCTCCCCCAGGGTGACGTCGCCGCCTTCCTCCGGGCCACCCCCGAGGACCGTCGACAGCTGCTGGAGCGGCTCTTCGACGTCACGTTGTTCACCGACGTCGAGCTCTGGCTGGCCTGCCGTCGACGGGAGCTCACCGCCCGGGTTGCCGACCTGCGCTCGGCACTGGCGGCCGACCTGCAGCGGTTGCGCGACGCCGTCATCGAGGTGCCCGACCTCGCGCAGGACCGCGAGGACGCCACCGACCTGGACACGACGGCCGGCTTGCAGTCGCTCGCCGAGCGCGTCGGGACCTGGGCCACGCTGACGATGGCCGACGACGAGCGGGCCGTACTGGCCGCAGCGGTGAGCACCGCCGAGCTGTCGGCCGCGCAGACGCGGATGTCGTTGCGTGCCAAGGGAGAACGCGCACAGGTGGTGCTGAGCGCCCTCGCTGACGCAGGCGAGCTGCACGCGCGCGCCCGGACCCAGCTGGACCGGGCCCGACGCGCGGCTGGTGCCCGTGGCCACCTCGACGCCCAGGTCCACGCCGAGCGTGAGACCGAGCGGGTGTCGCGCGACCGGGACCAGGCTCACCACGCCGTCCGGCGCCTGGTCGGCAGCGACACCGGCTCAGCCCTGCCGCTCGCCGAGCTGGTGACCGAGCTCCGCGGGCAGGATGATCGGCTCGCCGAGCTCGACCTGCACGTGGAGAGGCTCGCGGCCACCGCGCAGCGCAGCGAGGACCTGCGCCGACGTCTCACCGCCGCCGACGACATCCTCGCCGCCCTGGTCGACCGCGTCGAGGAGACCCGCGTGGACCTCGCCGTGGTCGAGGTCTCCCGCGCCGACGCGGCCAGCGCGAAGGACTCGCTCGGTGGTCTGGAGCAGTCCGCGCAGTCTGCCCGTCGGCTGCGCGACCTCCGACGACACCAGGACCTCGCCGAACAGCGGCTGACCGAGCTCCGCAACGTCGAGCCGAGTGCGCGCAGCTCGGCGCAGGACGCCCGCGACCGGCTGCTCGACCGTCGTGAGGCCAGGATCAGTGGGATGGCGGCCGAGCTGGCCGATGCGCTCACCGACGCCGCTCCCTGTCCTGTCTGCGGCGCGACGGAGCACCCGGCGCCGGCCACCGCCCACCGCCGGGTCACCGCGGCCGAGGTCGGAGCGGCCGAGCAGGCGTACGACGTCGCGCAACAGGCGTGGACCGCGTTGCGGCAGGAGATCGCCTCGGTCGGCGCCGCCGTCGACGCCCGGGCGGGTGACCTCGCCGACCAGGGCACTGCCGAGGACCTGACCGTCATCGCCTCGGCGGCTCGCGACGCCCTCGCTCGGGCGACGTCGTCGGCGGCCGAGGCGCCCGCGCTCCTGACCCTGGCCGGCCGCGCACGGGAGGCGCTGGCGCAGGCCGAGCGAGCGGTCGCGGCCTCGCGCGACCGGGCGGCCAGCGACCGCGCCACCCTCCAGGAGGTCGAGGCGTCCCGCGGGGAGACGCACCACCTGGTGCTCACCACGCTCGCTGTCCACCGGGGCGCCTGCCCCTGCTCGGAGGCTCAGACCCAGCTCGACGACGCGTCAACTGCGTGGTCGCCCGGCATCTCGACGCCGAGCACCGCGACACCCATCGGCGTGGACACCGCTGGCTCGACCCGGGACGACCTCGTCACGACTGCGGCAGCCGAGCGGCGACGACATGACGCCCTCACCCGGGCCGTCTCCGCTGCGGCCCGCGCCGACGACGCCGTCCTGCTGGCCGAACGCCGGCTGCACGACACGCGCACCGCCGCGGCCGCCGCGGCCCGGTCCACCGGGTTGGGGGCGGTGGACGACGTCATCGCGGCCCTGCTGCCCGACGAAGCGGTCCTGACCCTGGCTCGTCAGTTGGAAACCGTTGCGGCCCAGCGAGTTTCGGCCCAGACCACGCTGGAGGACCCGGACATCGCCGACGCCCTCCAGATCGGGTGGACCGACCTGGCGACGCTCGACGCAGCCGCGCGGGACGCCGACCGAACCCGTCAACGAGCCCACCAGCAGCGAACCCTCGCCACGCGCGCCCAGCGCGAGGTCGACCGGTTGCGCCCGGTCGTCGAGGAGCACCTGGTCGCCCTGGCCCCCGCCGTCGAGGAGCAGGAGACGATCACCGAGCTGGCTGACCTCGTGGCCGGGACCGGTGGCGGCAACGAGATGAGGATGCGGCTGTCCGCCTATGTCCTGGCCGCGCGGCTGGAGAAGGTCGCGGCCCTGGCCAACGAGCGGCTCGCGGTCATGGGTCAGGGCAGATATCAGCTGCTGCACAGCGACGAGCGGGCAGCACGTGGCGCCAAGTCGGGTTTGGGACTGCGCGTCCGCGACCTGTGGACCGGTCAGACCCGCGAGACCACGACGCTGTCCGGTGGCGAAGGGTTCATGGCCGCGCTGGCCCTGGCGCTCGGGCTCGCTGACGCCGTGCGCGAGGAGAGCGGTGGCCTGGACCTGCAGACCCTGATCATCGACGAGGGTTTCGGCTCGCTGGACGAGGACAGCCTCGAACAGGTCATGGAGGTCCTCGACGGCCTGCGTGAGGGCGGCCGGGCCGTCGGGGTGGTCAGCCACGTCCCCGAGCTCCGGGCCCGCATCCCGAGCCAGGTGCGGGTCCTCAAGAGCGAGGTGGGGTCGAGCGTGGAGGTGGTCGGTCCCACGCGGAAGGCCGGCTCAGCGGCCTGAACTCGCGGCCGCCATGCGGCACTTCGCGGCCGCCGCCTCACGGTGGGGTGGGCGGCGCCGGACCGCGCGGCAGCGGACCGATGTCGCGCGGGCCTGACGACGCCCCAGCCCTCGAACGCCTCAGTCCGCGAACGCCTGGGTCCTCGAACGCCTCAGTCTGCGAACGCCTGGGTCCTCGAACGCCTGGGTCCTCGAACGCCTCAGTCCTCGAACGCCTCCGGCGGTGGGCAGGAGCAGACGAGGTGGCGGTCGCCGTACGCGCCGTCGATCCGGCCGACCGGGGGGAAGTACTTGTCCGGAGCCGCGACGCCGACGGGGAACGCCGCCGCCGAGCGGTCGTACGCGTGCTCCCACGGTCCCGCGAGGCTGGCCGCCGTGTGCGGAGCGTGGCGCATCATGCTGTCGGCCACGGCCACCGTGCCCGCCTCGACCTCGGAGATCTCGGCCCGGATCGCGATCATCGCGTCGCAGAACCGGTCGAGCTCGTGCAGGTCCTCGGACTCGGTGGGTTCGACCATCAAGGTGCCCGCGACCGGGAAGGACATGGTCGGCGCGTGGAAGCCGTAGTCGACCAGCCGCTTGGCGACGTCGTCGACGGTGACGCCGGTGGCCTTGGTGATGCCGCGGACGTCGAGGATGCACTCGTGGGCCACCAGCCCGTCGTGGCCCGAGTACAGCACCGGGTAGTGCTCGGCCAGCCGCGCGGCGATGTAGTTGGCCCCCAGGATCGCCATCTCGGTCGCCCGGGCGAGCCCGTCGCCACCCATCAGCCGGACGTAGGCCCACGAGATCGGCAGGATGCTGGCCGAGCCGTACGGCGCGGCGGAGATCGGCCCGACCCCGGACGCCGGACCGGCCTCGGGGGCCAGCGGGTGGTTCGGCAGGTGCGGCGCCAGGTGGCTGCGGACCGCCACCGGTCCGACCCCGGGCCCACCACCGCCGTGCGGGATGCAGAAGGTCTTGTGCAGGTTGAGGTGCGACACGTCAGCGCCGAACTTGCCGGGCTGGGCCAACCCGACCAGCGCGTTGAGGTTGGCTCCGTCGACATACACCTGACCGCCTGCGTCGTGCACCAGCCCGCAGAGCTCGGTGATGGTGTCCTCGAAGACGCCATGGGTCGAGGGATAGGTGACCATGATGGCGGCGAGCCGGTCACGGTGCTCGGCCACCTTGGCGCGCAGGTCGTCCATGTCGACGTTCCCGCTGGCCGGGTCGGTCCTGACCACCACCACCCGCAGGCCCGCCATGACTGCGCTGGCCGCGTTGGTCCCGTGGGCGCTGGCCGGGATCAGGCACACGTCACGCTCGTGGTGTCCGGCCGCCTGGTGATAGGCGTGGATGGCCAGCAGACCCGCCAGCTCACCCTGCGACCCGGCGTTGGGCTGCAGCGAGACCGCGTCGTACCCGGTGATCTCACACAGCCAGGAGGACAGCTCGGCGATGAGATCGCGGATCCCCTCGGTCTGGTGGGCCGGTGCGAACGGGTGCAGGTGGGCGAACTCGGGCCAGGTGACGGCCTGCATCTCCGTGGTGGCGTTGAGCTTCATCGTGCAGGAGCCCAGCGGGATCATCCCGCGGTCGAGCGCGAAGTCCCGGTCGGCAAGCCGGCGCAGGTACCGCAGCATCGAGGTCTCGCTGTGGTGGGCGGAGAACACAGGGTGGGTGAGATAGTCGCTGGTGCGGTCGAACGGTTGGCCCCACTCGGGTCGGCTCAGCTGCACGCTCTCCACGCCCCGGGCACCGAACGAGGCCCACACCGCCTGGAGGTCGGCCAGGTCGGTCGTCTCGTCACAGCTGACCGAGACCTGGTCGTCGTCGACGCGCCACAGGTTGACCCCCCGGCCGGCCGCCTCGGTGACGACCTCGTCGGCGCGCCCCGGGACCCGCACGGTGACGGTGTCGAAGAACGAGTCGTGCACGACCTCGACCCCCTGACGCCTGAGACCGTCGGCCAGCGTGCGGGCGTGGCTGTGGGCCCGGACCGCGATGGCCGCGAGCCCCTTCGGGCCGTGGTAGACGGCATACATGCTCGCCATCACCGCCAGGAGCACCTGGGCGGTGCAGATGTTGGACGTCGCCTTCTCCCGGCGGATGTGCTGCTCGCGGGTCTGGAGCGCGAGCCGGTAGGCCGGCGCGCCGGCGCTGTCGACGGACACCCCGACCAGGCGCCCGGGCAGCGACCGCTCGAGCCCGGCGCGCACGCTCATGTATCCGGCGTGCGGTCCGCCGAAGCCCATCGGGACCCCGAACCGCTGGGTCGTGCCGACGGCCACGTCGGCGCCCCACTCCCCCGGCGGGGTGGCGAGGGTGAGCGCGAGCAGGTCGGCCGCCGCCGTGACCAGGGCCCCGATCTCGTGGGCGGCCGTGGTGAGCGACCCCCAGTCGACGAGCGCGCCCTGCGCACTGGGGTACTGGACGAGCACGCCGAAGACCGGGCCGCCCGCCACCTCCAGGAGCTCCTCGGCGGTATCCACCCCTCGAAGATCAGCCAGGACCACCTTGAGCCCCAACGGAACCGCGCGGGTCGAGATGACCGCGGCGGTCTGGGGGAACACGCCCGTGTCGACGACGAGCGCGGCGTCAGCCGCCACCTTGCTGCTGCGACGCATGAGCGTCATCGCCTCAGCTGCGGCGGTGCCCTCGTCCAGCAGCGACGCACCCGACGTGGTCAGTCCGGTGAGGTCGCTCACCACGGTCTGGAAGTTGAGCAGGGCCTCCAGCCGCCCCTGGGAGATCTCCGGCTGATAAGGCGTGTACGCGGTGTACCAGGCCGGGCTCTCCAGCACGTTGCGCTGGATGACCCCTGGCGTGATGGTGCCGTAGTAGCCGAGCCCGATCATCGAGGTGTGCAGCCGGTTGCGTGCCGCATAGGTGCGGAGCTCCTGCAGCACCGCGTGCTCGGAGGCCGCGGCCTCGACCCGCAACGGGCGCTCGGAGCGGATGGCGGCGGGCACGGCGGTGTCGAGCAGGGCGGCGAGACTCGGCTGCCCGATGGTCTTCAGCATCACCGCGACGTCGGACTCCGAGGGGCCGATGTGTCGGCTGACGAACTCGGCGAGCTCGCCGGTGTCACTGGCGGCGGACGTCTGGGAGGACATGAGGCTCCTGTCAGGGGTCACTGAGATGGGGCCTCCCCATCTGTCACGGGCGCGCCCGCTCCAGAGGTGCCTGATCCACGCGGTCCTGGCGCCTGAGAGGTTCCGGGGAGTTTGCCCCTTCGGCGCCCCGACGGGCCGGCGTCAACGACGGCCTGCGGGGACTCTCCCGCGTGGGGTGTTCGGCACCCCCGACGCTACCAGCCGCGACCGGGCGCCGCGCTCAGGTCGTCGCGCTCAGGCCAGACGAGCGTGACGTCGTGCGCTGAGCTCGTCGCCCGGGAGGTCGGTGGCGACGACCTCCTCCTCGGTGCGCTCGCTGGGCAGCGCGGAGAGCTCACCCTCGACCTCGCGCCAGACACGACCGACGGCGATGCCGAACACGCCCTGGCCCCCTTGGACCAGGTCGATGACCTCGTCCGCCGAGGTGCACTCATAGACCGAGGCACCGTCGCTCATCAAGGTGATCTGGGCGAGGTCCTCGACGCCGCGCTCACGCAGGTAGTCGACAGCAACCCGGATCTGCTGCAGCGAGACACCGGTGTCGAGCAGCCGCTTGACGATCTTGAGCACCAGGATGTCGCGGAAACCATAGAGCCGCTGGGTGCCCGACCCCGTCGCCCCGCGGACCGACGGCTCGACCAGCCCGGTGCGGGCCCAGTAGTCGAGCTGGCGGTAGGTGATGCCGGCTGCCTTGCACGCAGTGGGACCGCGATAGCCGATGTCGTCGCTCAGGTCGGGCAGGTCGTCACTGAAGAGCAGGCCCTGTGCGCCCACGGGCACCGTGGTCGTGCCGCGTTCCGCCTCTCCGGTGGGGCCCATGCCGTTCCTCTCGTCAGGACGCCGTTGGCCGGCCTCCGCTGTCGTCCGGCGAGTACCTGTGGAGCAAGGCACACGCACGAAACTACACCCGTCGAACTTGCTGTCTGACTAGGACGGTAAGGCGGTTCATGCGGAAGCGTCAACGACCGGGCCCGCCACCGGCGCGGCGTGTCGAGAGCTGGGTAGTCAGTCTCGATCTATAGTCAAGAGTGAGAGTCGAGGGTTCTGGTCGAGGGTTGAACGCACCCTCGACGCGTCGTACAGCTCCCGGCGGAGCCGCGGTCATGGTTCGTGCGGACCCTCGGCCGGGCCCTCCGAAGGCCCCTCGCTCTCGGGGTGTTCGAAGTCCTCGGCCGACACATGGTCGAGGAACTCCTTGAAGCGCTCGACCTCGTCGTCCTCGGTGTCCTCGTCGGGGGTCATCGCGACTCCGGCCGCGTCCAGGATGTCCTCCCCCGCCACGATCGGCGTGCCCGTGCGCAGGGCGAGGGCGATCGCGTCAGAGGATCGCGACTCGATCTCGGTGCCGCCGTCGATCACCAGCGCCGCATGGAACACACCGTCCTCGAGCTTGGTGATCCGCACCTCGGTCAGCTCGTGCCCGAGTCCCTCGATGACCATCTTGAGCAGGTCGTGGGTGAGCGGACGCGGCGGCTCGATCCCCTGCTGGGCGTAGGCGATGGCGGTGGCCTCGGCAGCACCGATCCAGATCGGCAGGTATCGGTCGCCGTCGCGCTCGCGCAGCAGCACGATCGGGTGGTTGGTCGGCATCTCCACGCGCACCCCGAGGACGTCCATCGGCTTCACGTGACCACCGTACCCCGCTCTGCCCGGCGGGGTTCCCTGCGCCGGGCCAGGACGTCGCCCTTGGTCACCCGCGGGCGAGGCCGTCCTTGACCAGTGCGGCGTGCAGGGCAATGCACAGCTGCAGGACCTCAGCAGCGCGTTCCACCGGTGGGCGCTCGCTGTCACCACGAACCGGGCCCAGGGCCTGCTCGACCAGTCCTACCTCGCGTTCGGCCGCGGTGCGGAACGGGCGGAGGTGGCGGGGTTCGAGCCCGTAGGCCGCCAGACCGGCCGCGGCGCGGGCGACCTCGAGTGCACCGGCACCGAAGTGGCCGTCGCCGTCGCCGCGCACCAGACCGTAGGACGCCAGGTCCTCGACCAGCGACTCCGGCGCGTCGCAGGCCTCGGCCAGCTCGGTCGCGGTCATCCGCAGGTCCCCACCGGTGAGCAGGTCGCTCGCCGTCGGCAGTCCCGACACCCCCTCCGACGCCGGCACCCGCGCGCGCGTCTCGCCGGGGGCCGAGGGCGCCTCGAGCCCACGCTCCATCGCGTCCAGCGCGTCGCGGATCACCTTCAGCGGCCAGAACCGGTCGCGCTGCGCGGTGAGGATGAACCTCAGCCGGTCCAGGTCGCTCTCGGCATAGGTGCGGTACCCGGCGGCGGTCCGGGCAGGCTCGAGCAGACCCTCGGACTCCAGGAAGCGAAGCTTGGAGATGGTGAGGGCGGGAAACTCGCCGCCCAGCCGGTCGATGACCTGCCCGACCGTCAGCCTGCCGTCAGCGCGTGCGCCCGCCACCGCCGTCGCTCAGCTCCGGCCGGCATAGAAGACGAGCCGGAACTTGCCGATCTGCACCTCGTCGCCGGTCTGGAGGGCAACCTCCTCGATCCGCTCGCGGTTGACGTAGGTGCCGTTGAGCGAGCCCTTGTCGTGGATGACGAAGCGGTCGGCCTCGCGGCGGAAGACCGCGTGCTGGCGCGAGACCGTGACGTCGTCGAGGAAGATGTCGCTGTCGGGGTGGCGCCCCGAGCTGACCTCGATGTCATCCAGGAGGAACCGGGCACCGGTGTTCGGGCCCCGCAGCACGATCAGCAGCGCCGTGCCCGGACGCAGGGCGTCGACCGTCGCCTGCTCGGAGCTGCTGAGCCCGACCTCGGCGTCCGCGGTCTCGAGGTGCTCGAGCTCACCCACGCCGGGCAGGCGCATGGTGGTCGGATCCGCTGGCAGTGCGGGTCCACCGTCACTGGGATCCCGTGCCCCTGCTGGCTGGCCCTCCGTGGTGCCGCTCATGAGCTCTACCTCCTCGTTGTATCCGGTGATGGCGCAGTGCCTGGTCGATGGGGTCAGGACCGGGGTCCCGGGTGCCGCAAACCTAGATGACGGCTGGAGCGCTGGTGTACAGGTCCCGCCAGTGTGCCCCCACCCACCGACGGCGTCGACCATCACCAGCGAGAACTTCGGTCAGGACAGCTGGCCCTGGTATGCCGCGGCGTCCATCAGCCCGTCGACCAGGGTCTCGTCGTCCAGCAGCAGCTCATACATCCAGCCTCCACCGTAGGGGTCGGAGTTGACCAGCTCGGGGCTGTTGTCCAGCGCCTCGTTGACGGCGACGACCTCCCCCGGCAGCGGGCTGTACAGGTCACTGACCGACTTGGTCGACTCCACCTCGCCGCAGGTGTCACCGGCCTGCACCGTGTCCCCCACGGTCGGCAGGCTGACGTACACGACGTCGCCCAGCGCGTCCTGGGCGAAGGAGGTGATGCCGACGCGGACCCGGCTGTCCTCACCGGGTCGGATCCACTCGTGCTCGGCGGTGTAGCGCAGGTCCGGGGGGTAGTCCAGGTCGCTCATGGTGCTCCTCGTCGATGGGTCAGGGGAAGCAGGGTGGTGCACCGGGCTCAGGAGGGCGCGGTGCTCGGCTCCGGCACGGGCCGAGCGTAACGAGGCTCCTGAACGGTGTGCAACGCGGCCACCGTCAGCTCCTCCACCTGGACCACCGAGGCGTCCGCGCCCTCGCGGCGCACCGACTCGCTGACACCGCCGGGGATGTCCATCGCGGACGCCAGGGTTGCGGCGTCGCCGATGGCCCGGATCTCGTACGGCGTGCTGACCGTGGCGCCGTCGACGCTGATCCCGTCCTCGACGTCGGTGAAGTAGGTGCTCGCGACGACTCGTACGCTGCCCACCTGGATCGCCTCGGCCCCGGCGTCACGCAGCTCCTGGATCGCATCGAGCAGGAGGGCCGCCGTCACCTGCTGGTCGGGGTCGCCGATCCGCAGCATGATGCCCGGGCCCGTGGCCGGCGCGGTTCCCGCCAGGATGCCGAGGGTGTCGAGCCGTTCCCGCGCCGCGGTGAGCGCCTCGTCGCTCGCCGAGCTGCTCAGCAGGCGTTGGCGGCTGAACTCCAGGCTGCGGGCCTCGTCGTCCAGGCGGTTGGAGTCCTGGGTGACGTCGTCGAGGATCCGGATCAGCTCGGGCTCGCGCAGCTGTTCCAGTCCCTGCTGCTGGGTCTGCTGGACCTGGGTGACGATCGCGAAGCCGAGGAGGATGGCCAGCACCGCAGCGAAGCCGTTGGCGCGAGTCGCCCGGGGCCGGGCCATCCGAGCGAGCGTGTGCCACGCCCGCCCGGTCTCGCCGACGGGACGTCCGTCCTCGTGCCGCCCCTTCGCGGGCTTCGTGTCCTGGGTGGCCATCTGCGCTCACGCCCGGAACAGGTGCCGGCGGATCGAGGCCACGTTGGAGAAGATCCGGACGCCGAGGACGACCACCACGCCGGTCGACAGCTGGCTGCCGACGCCCAGCTGGTCTCCGAGGAACACGATGAACGCGGCGACGACGACGTTGGCCAGGAACGAGACGACGAAGACCTTGTCGTTGAAGATGCCGTCCAGCACCGCCCGGACCGCGCCGAACACGGCGTCCAGCGCAGCGACCACCGCGATGGGCAGATAGGGCTGGAGCGCGATCGGCACGTCGGGCTGGACGAACAGTCCGATGAGGATGCCTCCGACGAGGCCGAGGATGGGGATCATCGGGGGGTCTCCGTGGAGGTTGCGGGCGTGGAGATTGCGGGCGTGGAGATTGCGGGCGTGGAGGTAGCGGGCGTGGAGCTGGACGGGCGAGGCGTACGCGGCGAGCTGGCGGCGTTGTGCAGGGTCAGTGACACGGCGCTCGGGAGGGTGAGCTCGGTGTCGCGCTCGATCCCGGTCTGGATGTTGAAGTTCTCGCGCAACGCCTGCAGGTAGGCCCCACCGGCGGTGGCCGCAAAACCGGGCTCGAGCTCCGAGCCCCCGATTGCCTCGATCCGATAGGGGCGGACCAGCGGACGGTAGTTCACCAGGATCGCCTCACCGGCGAACCGGATCGCCGACAGCGTGGTCAGCCGCTGACCGTTGACCGCGACTGCTTCGGCGCCGGCGGCCCACAGTCCGTTCACGACCAGCTGGATGTCGCGGGACTGCACCCGGCCGTCGTCGTCGGAGCCGGTCCGCGGATCGCCGTCCGCGCTGTCGCCCGAGGCGGACTCGGCATCGTCCAGGGTGACCACCAGCCCGGGACCCTGGACCGGCGACGCGCCGGCCGAGGTCTCGAGCCGGGTCAGCCGCTTGCCCTGCCCAGCCTGCTCGAGCTCCAGGGCGGCGGCCTGGGCCAGGGCGAGGTCGGCCTGCAGCGACCGGACCTGGTCGGCCCGCCCGTCGGCGGCCTTCTGTCGACGCTCGATCTGCTGCACGAGGTCAGCGCGGGCACGGGTGGCGGCCGTGTCCGGTCGTCGCAGGGCCATCGCGCCCATGGTCAGCAGGGCTCCGACGAGCAGTGCCGCGACGAAGACCCGGGCCGACCGGAGGGAGGTGGCCGGTGGCAGGCCGGCCTGCTCGCGGAGCTCTGCGGCGGCGGCGTACCCGGGGTCGAGGGGCCGCTCCATCATCGAGGTGAGCAACGTCATCGACTCGTCGGGACGCCGCGGTGGGGCCTGATCGGTCGTGTTCATCGGTTTCGTCGTCATGGGGTGCGGAGCCGGTGCTGGGTCTGGAGGTCACGGATCTGGCTGACGTACATCAAGCCGGCCACCCAGTACAGCACGGTCCCCCACCAGGCGAACCCCCATCCGACCGGGAGCGCGACCTGCGCGAAGGTGCTCGAGCCCTCGCCCAGCAGCAGCAGGGGGAAGGCATACAGCAGGTTGAAGGTGGCCGCCTTGCCGACGAAGTGCACCGGCAGCCCGGTGATGCCGAACCGCTGCCTGGTGTAGGCCAGCCCGACGCCCACGAACACCTCGCGAGCCAGCAGGACGGCCACCAGCCACCACGGGATGATGTCGCGCCAGGCCAGCCCGAGCAGGGTGGCCAGGATGTAGAGCCGGTCGGCGACCGGGTCGAGGAGCTCACCGACCCGCGAGACCAGGTTGAAGTGGCGAGCGATCTTGCCGTCGAGGTAGTCGGTGACCCCGGAGAAGGTCAGCAGCACCACCGCCCAGCCGTCGTGCTCGGTGAGGATCGTCCACAGGAACACCGGCACCAGCACCAGCCGGAGCGCCGACAACACGTTGGGGATCGTGAGGATGCGGTCGCGGGTGTCCACGACCACTGCCTCCCCGTCGCCTCCGGCTCTCACGCCGAGAGCCTATGCCGTGCCTCGCGTACCGGCTGAGCGCGCCGCGCTACGGGTGGGTCACGACTGGGTGGGTCATGACGGGGTGCGTCACGACGGGGTGGGTCACGACGGGGTGGGTCACGACGGGGTGGGTCATGACGGTGCCGGAGGCGGAGCCGGCGCGGGGTCGCCGGCGCGGTCGGGGACTCCCGCCAGCTCCTCGACGTCGAACAGTCTCGCGACCGGCACGTCGGTGCTGGAGTGCGCGACGATGCTCAGCCCGATGCACACCGCCACCAGCTCGTAGGCGGCGCGTCCCTGGGGGATGCCGGAGTGCAGCACGAGCAGGCCGTAGACCACCGAGGCGAAACCCTTGGGCCCGAACCAGGCCGCGGCAAACAGCTCGCGATGCGGAAGTGGCGCGCCCCACAGCGACAGGACCAGCGATGCCGGCCGCACGAGCACCAGCGACAGGACCGCGACGGCCCAGCCGCCCACGCCGATGCTCCCGAACAACGTCGGGGTCAGCAGCGCACCGAACACCAGCAGCGCCGCGAACTTGGCCAGCTCGGACAGCTGCTCGCCCAGGAGGGCGAACGACTCCTGCGCCCTGGGGTTGAGCCGGGCGACCATCGCCCCACCGGCGAAGGCCGCCAGGTAGGGGTTGGCTCCGGTGACGTGCGCGACCGAGTACAGCAGGATCCCCACCGCGAGCGGGCCCAGGGGCTGCAACCGCGGCTCGGCGCCCAGACCGGGGATCCGCAGCACGAGGTTCACCAGCCAGGGCAGGGCCACACCGAGCGCCAGTCCGCCGAGCAGCTCCAGCAGGATCACCCCCAGGCCGTGGTGCTCGGCGCCCTCGGTCGTGCTCCCTGCGGCCGAGATCAGCACCACCACCACGGGCAGGGCCAGGCCGTCGTTGAGCCCGCTCTCCACACTGAGCAGCCGGCGCAGCCGAGCCGGGACGTCGCTGCGGCCGACGATCGCCGAGGCGAACACCGGGTCGGTCGGGGCGAGCACCGCACCGACCAGCATCGCGGTGATCCAGTCGAAGCCCGCGAGGTAGTGCGCCAGCAGCGCCACTCCCCCGAAGGCCAGCGGCATGCCGATCCCCAGCGCCCGCGCGGGCTGGCGCCAGGAACCCTCGCCGCGAAGCGCACGCAGCGCGGTGCCGTCGACGAACAGGACGATGAACAGGGCCAGGTCGGCGAGGTCACCCACGATGGCGCTGTCGGCGTCGAGCTGCACCAGCCCGAACCCGCCCTCGCCCACCAGTGCGCCGGCGAGGAGGAACACCAGCGACGTCGACAACACCGTTCGCGCGGCCACCCCGGACACCAGGACCGCGAGCAGGAGGCAACCACCGAACAACAGGACCAGGACCACAGGGGCCACTATGCCGGGTCGGCTCCACCCCGGTGCGCCAGGCTGCGCCAGGCCCGCCGTGTGGGGGGTGGGCGGGCCGGGCCGACCGTGGCCCGCGTACCGGCCGACGACCCACCGCGGGCCCAGCCCAACCCCGGAGTGCGCTCCCAGCCCAGATAAGGAACGGGTCGTCCCCTGGACTCGGTGTGCACTGCACCCCCACCGGACCAGCACCGTGCACTGCACCCCCACCGGACCAGCACCGTGCACTGCACCCCCACCGGACCAGCACCGTGCACTGCACCCCCACCGGACCAGCACCGTGCACTGCACCCCCACCGGACCAGCACCGTGCACAGCACCCCCAGCGACCCGCGGCGATAACGGCGAGTGCTGACCCCTCTGAGGTGCAACGCACGCGCCTGACCCCGCCGGGGTGCAACGCAAACGCCTGACCCCGCCGAGGTGCAACGCACACGCCTGACCCCACCGGGGTGCAACGCACACGCCTGACCCCACCGGGGTGCAACGCACACCGCTGACCCGGGTGCGGTGCAACGCACACTGCCGCGCGACGTCACTGGCTACTGCGGCGCTGTGCTCGGGTCGAACTGATCCGGCCCCGGCGTCTCTTCGCGCGGTGTGCCTGCCGACAGAGACGAGCGGTGGCGGTGGACGTGGGCCGATCCACCACCGCCCGTTCTCGCGGGGTCGGGCTGACAGATGTGAACCTGCGACCCCTTGACCCTCAGTTTGACCACCAAGCCGGGTCTCGTCCGGGCTCGCCTCCCCGCCCGAGTAGCGGCGTCGCCGGGTCTCGCCCAGTGTCGTCTGGTCACGTCCAACCCCGTTTGTGGACGAGGTTGTGACCAGCCTCGCCCTTGCTGGGAAACGGCCCCGATCCAGGCCAGTCGATCTACCCTCGCGACATGGCGACGGTGCCTAAGCCCTCGGCATCACGGGAGGAACCCGCTTCGGGGCCCGTACCAATATGCGAGGCTCGGCGGCGTGACTCCTGAAGATCTGCCTGCCTACTCAGACCTGATTCTGCCCACCGTTCGCGCCGTGATTGCACTGGGAGGATCGGCCACTGCCCGCGAGGTCACCAGTCAGGTGACCGAGGACCTCTCGCCCTCGGAGGAGATGCTCGCCGTGGCGCATCCCAACCGCCCCGGCCCCTCGGTGCTGATGGAGCGCATCCAGTGGGCGCGGTCCTATGCCAAGTTGATCGGGGCGCTGGAGAGCCCCAAGCGCGGTGTCTTCCTGGTGACGCCTCTCGGCAAGGAGTTGACCGCTCTGCCCCCGGAGGAGGGCCAGCGCCGAACGCTGGAGCTTGACCGCGAGTACCGCAGGAATCGTCCCAAGCGAGACAAGGCACGCACGGCACAACCTGCACCAGCGGACCCCGACGACGCGGAGGCCGCAGAAGCAGAGGCCGAGGAGGAAGAAACGCTCTTTCGAGCGGAGACCACGAAAACCGAGCCAGAGCGATGGCAGGACGCTCTCCTCGCTCGGCTACACCGGCTCAGTCCCGACGGTTTCGAGGAGTTCGCCCTCTATCTGCTCCGGCTCTACGGCCTGCAACTAGAGCGGGTGGGCGGCTCAGGAGACGAAGGGATCGACGGCATCGGCACCGCTCCGATCAGCAAGGTGCTCTCGTCCCGCGTCGCGGTGCAGGTGAAGCGATACGACCCGAACGGGAGGCCGGTGGGTCGGGAGACCGTCGCCCTGTTCCAGCGCGACGCTCAGACCAAGGGAGCGGAGCGGGCAATCCTCGTGACACTCGGCAGGTTCTCCGAGCCCGCGCGTCGAGCCGCGATCGTCACTTCGCCCACCGTGGACCTGATAGACGGTGACCGTCTCGCCGACCTGGTGAAGGAGCAGCGGCTGGGTGTCAGGTCGGTGACCCGAGTCGATCCGACGTGGTTCGACCGGTTCGACTAGAAGCGAGGCGGATGCCAAACGATCAGGCATGGTGCCGGGGTGAGCGTCTTTCGACGTAGGCCAAAGCAGTCCGTGGCGTTACAGGCAGCCATGCGCATGCTCGCAGGCAAGTCAGGGGTCATCGTCGTGGGCACGGAGTACGACGACGGCATCAAGTCAGTCCGCGAGGGCGCGGTGCCGTGCGTCACGATGAGCCTGCCCCTGACACAACGCGGACAGGAACGCGGTTCGGGTGCGCGTGGCGGCCATCCCTGCCGGAAATCACAGCGCTGCGCGGGCCAAGCGGTACCGGCCCACCGTTGACCGCGCCTACTCGGCTGCCGCTCATGCCAAACTTGGGGGCGCCGGGCGACGAGCGCGATGACCACGAGCGCGGCCACCGTGGCGGACTAGCAGCCACCACGTTCACGGGTGGTGACCAATCGTGCTACCAGAGGCAGAGAGCCCGTTCCACGTAGCAGTCGGAACGGGGATATCGTCTTGTTTACGCAGGGCAGGCGGGGTTGTCCCTGCCCTGCGATTCGGTCGGGCTGACAGGATTTGAACCTGCGACCCCTTGACCCCCAGTCAAGTGCGCTACCAAGCTGCGCCACAGCCCGCTGTTGAGTTGTATCCGTCCAGTTGTATGCCCCGTCCAAGGTCTCCGGACGAGCCGGCGGACCGCAGCGGGGCGAGACGAAACCCTAGCGCACGGGCTACGGCCCCTCCCAATCGCCTCAGGAGCGGCGGCGCTTCTCCCGCACCCGGACCGAGACCTCGATCGGGGTGCCCTCGAAGCCGAACTCCTCACGCAGCCGGCGCTCGACGAACCGCCGGTACCCGTGCTCGAGGAACCCCGACGCGAACAGCACGAACCGGGGCGGGCGGGTGCTCGCCTGGGTCGCGAACAGGATGCGGGGCTGCTTGCCTCCGCGGACGGGGTGCGGGTGCCCGGCGACGACCTCACCGAGGAAGGCATTGAGCCGCCCGGTCGAGATGCGGGTGTCCCACGACTCGAGCGAGGTCTCCAGCGCGGGCACCAGCTTGTCGAGGTGGCGACCGGTCCGGGCCGAGAGGTTCACGCGGGGGGCCCAGGGAACCTGCACCAGCTCGCGCTCGATCTCGCGCTCGAGGTAGTACCTGCGCTCCTCGTCGATCAGGTCCCACTTGTTGTAGGCCACGACGAGCGCACGGCCCGCGTCGATCACCTGCTGCACGACCCGGATGTCCTGCTCGGCGATCGACTCCTCGGCGTCGATGAGCACGATCGCGACCTCGGCCTTCTCCAGCGCGGTCTGGGTGCGGAGCGAGGCATAGAAGTCGGCGCCCCGGCTCTGGTGCACCCGGCGGCGGATCCCGGCGGTGTCCACGAAGCGCCAGTCCTTGCCGGCGAGCGTGATCAGCTCGTCGACCGGGTCACGGGTGGTGCCGGCGACGGGGTCGACGACGACCCGGTCCTCGCCCGCGAGCTTGTTGAGCAGGCTGGACTTGCCGACGTTGGGTCGTCCGATCAGGGCCACGCGGCGCGGCCCACCTCGGGCGTAGGCCGACCCGGCGGACACCGGCGGGAGCACGGCCAGGACGGCGTCCAGGACGTCGCCGCTGCCGCGCCCGTGCAGGGCCGACACCGGCCAGGGCTGTCCGAGCCCGAGGTTCCAGAGCGCGGCGGCGTCGGACTCGCCGCGCTGGTCATCGACCTTGTTGGCGACGAGCACGACCGGCTTGCCCGAGCGGCGCAGCAACCGCACGACCGCCTCGTCGTCGTCGGTCGCTCCGACCGTCGCGTCCACGACGAACATCACGGCGTCGGCGAGGTCCACCGCGACCTCGGCCTGCTCGGCCACGCGCAGGTGGATACCCGTGGCGTCGATCTCCCACCCGCCGGTGTCGACCAGGGTGAACCGTCGGCCGGCCCACTCACCGTCGTACGCCACGCGGTCGCGGGTGACGCCGGGGACGTCCTCGACCACGGCCTCACGCCGACCGAGGATGCGGTTGACCAGGGTGGACTTGCCGACGTTCGGGCGGCCGACCACGGCGAGTACCGGCAGCGGTCCCTGGCTGTGCAGCACGTCGAGGTCGAGCTCGCCGGCCTCGAGGAGACCGCGGTCCTCCTCGCTCAGGTCGAACTCCTCCAGCCCGGCGCGCAGGGCACGCTCGACACTGGACTCGTCGGTCAGGTGCTCGCTCACAACAGGGTCCTTCAGAGAGGGTGGTGGTGGGTCGCAGCCTCGCCGGCGGGCCCACGGGCGCCCGGCGACGCGGGCGCCGTCCATTGTCGCGCACCACCACGCCGTCCTCCCAATCCGCGGTCCCGCACGTCCGAGCGGTCAGAGAACGTGCGGTGGCCCACCGGTCCCGGCGTGTCCGCCGCGACGCGCCGAGCGAGTGGGGCGTACTGCACGTCGACCTGACCGCGGAAGGCTCGGTGCGCCGCCGCCGCGCAGGTCTCAGGCTCCGCCGACGTCGTCCGGGAGCGCGATCCCGTAGGTCTGTGCGGCCGCGCCGACGTGGGTCGCGAGCGCCTGCTGGATCTGCGCCGACGCGGCAGCCAGACGCTCACGGCCCGACCGGCCCCCGCCGGACGCCAGCTCCAGGGGCGCGCCGAAGACGACCGCGACGCGTGACCGCCACCGCGGCATCGACCCGATCGACCGGCCGGTGGTTCGGGTTCCGAGGAACGCGACGGGCACGACGGTCGCGCCGGTCTGCAGGGCGAGCCACGCAGCGCCCTGCTGCACCTGCGACACGTCACCGCGCCCGCGGGTGCCCTCGGGGAAGATTCCCACCGCTCCCCCGGCCTTCAGCACCGCGGTCGCCGCGGCGAGCGCGTCGCGGTCGCCGGCGCCCTCGCGGGTGATCGGGATGTGCCCGATCGCGGTGAGGAACCGTCCGAGCGGTCCGGTGAACATCTCCCGCTTGACCAGCATGCTGACCACCCGCGGCGAGTACGCCGGCAGGAGCGGTCCGTCGAGAAATCCGACGTGGTTGCCCACGAACAACAAGGGACCCTCGGCCGGCACGGTGTCCCGGCCCGGCCGGGCGACGCGGTACATCACCGCGAACATGCCGTGCCCGACCACGGGGTTCACCTGCGCCCAGCGACGGGTCACCCGTGGACTGGGCCCGCCGGCTGCCGGTAGCCGCCGAGCGGGCACTCAGCCCACCCTGGCGGTCTCGGCGCGCACGATCCCGAGCGCGGCCTGCACCGACTGCGCGAAGTCCAGCGCCGAGGTGTCCAGGGTGACCACGCCGTCGGCAGCGCGCGTGAACTCCGAGACGGTGGAGTCGTCGGCGTCCCGTCGCACGATCTGGTCGTGGGTCGCCGCGACCGCCGCCGCCCCGGCCTCGCCGTGCAGCTCGGTCGCGCGCCGTGCGAGCCGGGCCTCCACGCTCGCCGTGACGAGCAGCCGGACACTCGCATCGGGGGCGACCACCGTGGTGATGTCGCGCCCCTCGGCGACGACACCCCCGGTCTGCTCGCTGATCCGGGCCATCGCCTCGCGCTGCATCCGCTGCAGCACCGGGCGGACGAGGGTGTTGGTCGCGACCGTCGAGACCACCTCGGACACCCGCGTCGTGCGGATCGCGGCCGTGATGTCGTGGCCACCGACCCGGACCGACGGGTCGTCGGGATCGGTGCCCTGCTCGAGCGGGAGGTTTCGCGCGGCCTGCGCCACGGCCTGCTGGTCCTGCAGGTCGACACCCTCCTGGAGGCACCACCAGGTCACCGCTCGATACATCGCGCCGGTGTCGAGGAACCCGATCCCCAGCTCGCGGGCGACGGCCTTGGCGACGCTGGACTTGCCCGACCCAGAGGGCCCGTCGATCGCGACGGTGAGGGTCTCGGTCGGCAGGGGTGGGTCGAGGGCGGCGGCGCTGTCGTTCACGCGGGAGATCCTAGGGCAGTCGGCCTTGCCCGGCTGACGGCGGATCTGCCACGCTCAGCGGGTGAAGGTGCTCGTCGCCACGACCGGCAACGACGGCCACTTCGGCCCGCTGGCGCCGGTCGCCCGTGCCTGCGCTGCGGCGGGTCACGAGGTCCGTGTCTGCGCCCCGGCGTCGTTCGCGCGCGCAGTCACTGCCGCCGGGTTCATCCACGCGCCGTTCCCCGACGCGCCCGCCGAGCTCCTCGGCCCGCTCATGGCCCAGCTGGTTGACCTCAGCATCGAGGAAGCCGACCTCATCGTGGTCCGCGACGTGTTCGGCCGCCTGGACGCCCGAGCGGCGCTCCCCGGCATCCTCGCCACCGTCGAGCAGTGGCGGCCGGACGTCGTGGTGCGCGAGCCGGCGGAGTTCGGGTCGCTCGCCGCGGCCGAGCGGGCCGGTCTGCCCCACGTCCAGGTCGCCATCGGCGTTCAGGAGACGACCCGGCTCGTGGCGTCGCTGACCACCGAACCCCTGGCCGAGCTGGCCGAGCTCGTGGGCCTGTCCGCGAACCGGCTCACGGACGCGATGTCCGCCGCGCCCCAGGTGAGCACGGTTCCCGAGTCCTTCGACCGCGCGGGTGACGTGGGCTACCGCGACGACGTGGTCACCTGGCGGGTACGGCCGTCGCCGGTCCCTGCCGCGACGGACTGGGCCACGACGGACTGGGCCCCGACGAACAGAGCCACGACGGACCCGGACCCCCCGCCGCTGGTCGGTGACCCCGACCTCCCGCTGCTCTATGTGACGTTCGGGACCGTCACCGGTTCGCTGCCGCCGTTCGCCGGCGTCTTTCGCGAGGCCCTCGACGCCCTGGCCGACCAGCCGGTCCGCGTGTTGATGACGGTGGGCCGCCGGGTCGACCCGACATCGCTCGGCGCGCTGCCGGACAACGCCTCGGTCCTGTCCTGGTGGTCCCAGGAGTCGGCCCTGCGCCATGCCACGTCCATGCTCGGTCACGGCGGGTTCGGTACGACGGTGGGAGCAATGGCGGCCGGCGTGCCCCAGGTGGTCGCCCCGATCTTCACCTCCGACCAGGCGGCGAACGCTCGACACGTCCAGGCGGTCGGCGCCGGTATCGGGGTGGAACCGGGGCGGGGCTCGGTCGCCCGCGGCTGCGCGCAGGTGGCAGCCCTGCTCGGTGACGCTTCGCTGACCGACGGTGCGGCCGCGGCCGCAGCCTCCTTGGCGGCCCTGCCGGACCCAGCCAGCGTCGTGGCGCACCTCGAGGCGCTCGCGACCTGACCCTCAGCCGTGCAGCTGCCAGCCCCGCGAGGCCAGCTCGGACCCCAGGTGCTCGGCGGCCGCGGGGAGCACGGAGATCTCAGCCAGTCCGAACGGCTGGCCGAGCCCGTGCTCGAGGTGCAGGTCCTCCAGGTTGACCCCCGCGTCGCCGACGTCGTGCAGCAGGCGGGCCAGCTCGCCCGGGCGGTCGGGCACCAGGACGACCACAACCGCGTACGCCGTGGGGGCCGCTCCGTGCTTGCCCGGGATACGCGCGTGCCCGGCGTTGCCGGCGGCGACGGTGCGCGCGAGCACCTCCCGGGCACCCAGGCCGTCGCCGGTGGCCAGGCTGTCCAGGGCCTCGACCACCGACCCGAGGTCCTGCAACAGCTCCAGCAGCACCTCCCGGACGGCCGGGGCGTTGCCGGCCAGGATCTGGGTCCAGAGCTGGGGGTCGCTGGCCGCGATGCGGGTCACGTCGCGGACCCCCTGGCCGGACAGCGCCACCGCGCCGTCGCTCACCTCGCGCAGCCGGCCGGCGACCAGGCTCGCGGCGATCTGGGGTACGTGGGACACGACCGCCACTGCGGCGTCGTGGTCCTCCGGACTCATCTGGCTCACCGAGCCGCCCGCCGCGAGCGCCAGCTCGCGGACCGCGGAGACCGCCGCGGGCGAGGAACCCTCGTGGGGCACCACCACCCACGCCCGCCCCTCGAACAGGTCACCTCGCGCAGCGACCGCACCGGACCGCTCGCGCCCAGCCATCGGGTGCGAACCGGCGTACCGGGTGGTGTCGACCCCGGCCTCCCGCACGTCCGCGAGGACGGCCACCTTGACCGAGGCGGTGTCGGTGACCACGGCGGAGTCCCAGCGGACGAGCTCGGCCGCGACCACGCCACCAGCGACGTCCGGGGGCGCGGCGACCACGACGATGTCCGGCTCGGACGCGTCGACGTCGGCGAGCTCACCGGCACCGAGGTCACGGGCCAGCGCCATCGCGGTCGGCGACGGGTCACTGAGGGTGACGGCGTGCCCGGCGCGGGTCAGCGCGATGCCCAGGCTGGTGCCGATGAGGCCCGTACCGACGATCCGCACACGCATGCCCACGGCCGAAGGCTAGCGGTCGGTGCGGGTCAGAGCCCGGCTGCCTTGTACAGCAGTCCGATCTCCTTGCTCGTCAGCGGCCGCATCTTGCCCGGCTTGGTGCTGCCGAGCTGGATCGGCCCGAGGTCGGTGCGCACCAGCGACTCCACCGGGTGGCCGACGGCCTCGAGCACCCTGCGCACGACGTGCTTGCGTCCCTCGTGCAGCACGATCTCGACCAGGGCCCTGCCTGGCTGGGAGTCGACGACCTTGAACGAGTCGATGACGACCGGGCCGTCCTCGAGCTCGATGCCGGCCCGCAGGGTCTTGCCGAGGTCCCGCGGCACCGGGCCACGGATCTGGGCGAGATAGGTCTTGGGCACGCCGTACTGCGGGTGCTGCAGTCGGTGCGCGAGCTCGCCGTCGTTGGTGAGCAGCAGCAGGCCCTCGGTGTCGGCGTCCAGCCGACCGACGTGGAACAGCCGCTCCTTGCGGCCCTCGACGTAGTCGCCGACGGACACCCGCCCGAGCTCGTCGTTCATCGTGGTCACCACGCCCAGCGGCTTGTTGAACGCGAGGTACACGCGCGACTCGTCGAGCTGGATCCGCTCGCCGTCGACGTGCACGGTCTGGCGCGCCGGGTCGATCCGGACGCCGAGCTCGGTGACGACGTTGCCGTCGACCATGACCCGACCGGCGGTGATCAGCGCCTCGCACGCGCGCCGTGAGCCGACACCCGCGGCAGCCAGGATCTTCTGCAGGCGAGTGCCGTCGGGGTCGTGCACGTCGACGGCGGGTGTGCTCTTCCGGGCGGGCAACCGGGTGGGCTGGCTGCGCTTGGTGGTGCCGGAGGACCCGCGCTGCGGGCGAGTGGGGCGGTCGGGGCGGTCAGGACGGTCGTCCCGGCCGCGTCCGCCTCCGGCGCCGCCTCGCCCAGCCCCTGGCCTACCGCCGTCGGACCGTCCGGCCCCGCCGGAGCGTCCGCCCGCACCACCGGAGCGTCCGCCCGCACCACCGGAGCGTCCGCCCGCACCGCCGGAGCGTCCACCGCCCGCGGAGCCGCTGCCGCCCTGACGCGGCCGGCCGCTCATGCCCGGCCCTGTTCGGCCAGCTCGTCCAGGACGTCGATCTCGGGGAGGTAGGGCGCGAGCGCGGGCAGGTCGTCGACGCTGTCGAGCCCCAGGCGCTGGAGGAAGTAGCCCGTCGTGGAGTACAGGCTCGCCCCGTTCTCGCCCTCGGTGCCGACCTGCTCGATGAGCCCGCGGTTGAGCAGGGTGCGCACGACCCCGTCGACGTTGACCCCGCGCACGGAGCTCACGCGCGAGCGCGAGATCGGCTGCCGGTAGGCGATCACGGCCAGGGTCTCCAGCGAGGCCTGGGTGAGCTTGGCCTGCTGGCCGTCGAGGAGGAACTTCTCGACCACAGGGGCATAGTCGCTGCGGCTGTAGATGCGCCACCCGCCCCCGAGGCTGCGCAGGGTGAACCCGCGCTGCGCGGCGGCGTACTCGGCCTCCAGCTCCTGCAGGTGCTCGCGCACGTCGTCGACCGGCAGCTCCAGCGCCGTGGCCAGCGAGATCTCGCTGACCGGCTCGTCGAGGACCATGAGGACCGCCTCGATGGCGCTCTTCGCCCCGCCGGGAAAGTCGCCGAGGTCGAAGGCGAACTGGTCCTCGGGCTCGGTGGCCGGGTCGGCGACCACCTCGGGACCGACCTCCTGGACCACGGTGTCGGTGTCAGTCATCGGTGCCTTCCGTCGTGCTGTCGTCGAACTCGTCGCTGACCTCGATGTCGCCGTCGTCGGTCCCGGTCCAGCGGATGGTCAGCTCCCCGAGCGCCTCGGCCTGGTCGAAGACGATCACCGACTCGCGGAACAGCTCGAGCAGCGCGAGGAAGCGCGCCACGATCACCAGGGTGCTGTCGGCGTCGGCAACCAGCGAGCGGAACGAGCAGACCCGGTCTCGGCGGATCCGCGCGGCGATGATGCTCGCCTGCTCCCTCACGCTGACCGTGGGGGCGTGCAGGTGGTCCAGGCCGACGGTCGGCGCGACCCGGGGCGTCATCGCCCGGGCCGCGATCATCGCCAGCTGGTCCGGCGTGATGCCCATGACCAGCTCGGGCAGCAGGCGGGCGAACTGCGGCTCGAGACCTGCCTGGCGGGCCGTCATCCGCCCCACCGTGGACATCCGGACGGCGAAGTTCGCGGCGATGTCCTTGAACGCGCGGTACTGGAGCAGCCGGGCGAACAGCAGGTCGCGGGCCTCGATGAGCGCGAGGTCCTCCTCGTCCTCCGGGCCGCTCTGCGGCAGCAGCCGGGCCGCCTTGAGGTCGAGCAGGGTGGCCGCGACGAGGAGGAACTCCGAGGCCTGCCCGAGGTCCCAGTCCTTCGACGCGGCCTTGATCACCTTGATGTGGGCGATGAAGTCGTCGGTGACCTTGGCCAGCGCGATCTCGGTGATGTCGAGCTTGTGCTTGCTGATCAGACCGAGCAGGAGGTCGAACGGGCCGGTGTAGTTGGTGAGCTGCACCTCGAAGGGCGCGCCGCCCGACCGGCGGGTGATCACGCCTCCGGGGGTCACCTGGCGGGGTGCGGGCATCGCCCCCGGGGGCACGGCGCCGGCGGGGGCGGTGTCCTCGGGTGCGTCGGTCACGGTGGCCGGCCCCATCGGGTCAGGCTGCTCCGCCGCGCGCGATCAGCTCGCGGGCCATCTGGCGGTACGCCGCGGCGGCCGTGCTCGTGGGCGCGTACGCCGTGATCGGCTCCGCAGCAAGGGTGGCGTCGGGGAACTTCACGGTGCGGCTGATCACGGTGTGGAAGACCTGTTCGCCGAAGTGGTCCACCACGCTGCGCACGACCTCGCGGCTGTGCAGTGTGCGCGAGTCGTACATCGTGGCGACGATCCCGTCGACCTGCAGACGCGGGTTGAGCCGGTCGGTGATCTTGTCGATCGTCTCCACCAGCAGCGCAACGCCGCGCATCGCGAAGAACTCGCACTCCAGCGGGATGACCACGCCGTGGGCCGCGGTGAGGGCGTTGACGGTCAGCAGCCCGAGCGAGGGCTGGCAGTCGACCAGTACGACGTCGTAGTCGTCGAGCACCGGCCGCAGCACGCGGGCCAGGATCTGCTCGCGGGCGACCTCGCCGACCAGCTGGACCTCCGCCGCCGACAGGTCGATGTTGGCCGGGATGACGTCGAGGCCGGGTGTCGCCGTGGGCTGGATGATGTCGCGGACGTCGTGCCCGCGCTCGACCAGCAGGTTGTAGATCGTGGTGTCCAGCTCGTTCGCGCGGACTCCGAGCCCGACCGAGAGTGCCCCCTGCGGGTCGAAGTCGACCAGCAGGACCTTGCGGCCGTACTCGGCCAGCGCGGCGCCCAGGTTGATGGTCGTGGTCGTCTTGCCGACCCCGCCCTTCTGGTTGCACATCGCGATGATCCGCGCCGGCCCGTGGGACGCGAGCGGCGCGGGGACGGCGAAGTCGGGCATCGGGCGGCCGGTCGGGCCGTCGACCGGGCCCTGCGGCGGCCCAGCGGCTGGGGGCTCAGCGGCTGGGGGCTGAGCGGCTGGGGGCTCAGCGGCTAGGGGCTGAGCGGCTGGGGACTCAGCGGCTGGCGGCTCAGCGGCCACCGGCTCCAGGGCTACCGGTTCAACCACGATCTCGACGAACGCGCCGTCATCGGCCACCGGGTCGGCCTCGGCCGGCTCGGGCACCGCCTCGGTGACCGGCGCCGCGTGGGGCGTGACCAGGTCGGGCACCCGGACCGGACCCTGAGGGGTACCGCCGGTCGGCTCGCCATGTTCCTGCGCTGGCACTGCCATCTCCTCCACCGGCTCACCCCTCCACCTACGTGCCTCGGTCAGCCTCCCGCTGATCGGACCTGACCCTATCAGCGGGCCCGGGGGTGGCTCTGGGCGTACACCTCTCGCAGTCTCTGCACGCTCACCATCGTGTAGATCTGGGTCGTTGTCACGGAGGCGTGGCCGAGGAGCTCCTGGACGACCCGGACATCAGCCCCGCCGTCCAGCAGGTGGGTCGCGAAGGAGTGGCGCAACGTGTGGGGCGAGAGGTGTCCGCTGAGGTTCGCCCGCTCGGCGGCGCCGCGCAGCGCACCCCATGCGCTCTGGCGCGACAGCCGTGCTCCGCGCCGGCTGAGGAAGACCGCCGGCGTACCCGTGCCCTTCACGGCAAGGGCGGGTCGCCCCCGGACGAGGTAGGCGGACAGGGCGGCAACGGCATACGAGCCGAGGGGCACGATCCGCTCCTTGCGCCCCTTCCCGAACAGCCGCACGACTCCCTCCTCGGTGTCCACGTCGTCGAGGTCGAGCCCCGTCGCCTCGGAGATCCGGGCGCCGCAGCCGTACAGCACCTCCAGGAGCGCACGGTCCCGCAGCGAGACCGGGGTGTCCCCCACGCTGGCCGCCTCGATCAGTCGCTCGACGTCCTCCACCGAGATGGCCTTGGGGAGCCGTGACGGTGGGCGCGGTGGCGCCACCCCGGCGGCCGGGTCCGCGTCGGTGTCGCCCTCCAGGAGCAGGAACCGGTGGAAGCCGCGGACCGCGACCAGGGTGCGGGCGGCGGACGACGCGGCGAGGGGGGCGTGCTCCGCGTCGCCGTCGCGCAGCCAGGCGAGGAAGTCGGTGACCAGCACCTCGGTGACCGCTGCGGGCTCGCTGACCCCCCGGCCGGCCAGGAACCCGGCGTACCGGCGCAGGTCGCGGCGGTAGGACGTCAAGGTGTTCGGCGACGCGCCGCGCTCGACGTCCAGGTGGGTCAGCCATCCCTGCACGGCCCGGGCGAGGGCACTCGGCGGTGGCACGCTGGGAGTCTAGGTGTGTTTCGCTAGCCGCATGAAGCTGTACGCAGACCTTCCCGGCCGCCGGGCGGCCCAGATCCTGACGGACCTGGGCGTGATCGCCTGGGTCTACCTCTGGGCGCGGGTCGGCATCTTCGTGCGCGACGCCACGCTGGAGCTCGCGGCCCCCGGACGGGGCCTGCAGGACGCCGGGAGCTCGTATGCCGACCAGATCGAGGCGGCGGCCCGGCAGGCGGGGCGGGTGCCGATCGTCGGGGACGACCTGCAGGTCCCGTTCCGCAGCCTGGAGGGCATCGGGGTCCAGATCGAGGAGGCCGGCACCCAGCTGGTCGACGCGGTGGAGCAGGCCGCGACCATCCTGGGCTGGGTCACCGCCCTCATCCCGATCAGCATCGTGGTGCTGACGTGGGTGCTGGTGCGGGGGCTCTTCGTCCGGCGCGCGACCGCAGCCCAGCGGTTCATCGACGGCGCCCCCGACCTCGACCTGTTCGCCCTGCGCGCCATGGCCAACCAGCCGATGACCCGGCTCGCTCGCGTCTCGGCCGACCCGGCCGGGGCGTGGCGGGCTGGCGACCCGGAGGTGATCCGGGCGCTGGCGACCCTGGAGCTGAGGTCCGCGGGCCTGCGGCCGCCGCCGGTGGGCAGGCTGGGCCGCGGCGGTCCCGAGCTCAGCCGGGGGTGATGACCCGGGCGCGGAGGTCCGCCGACGGCGGCGTCCACACTGCGGGGTCCGCTCCCACCTGTTCGCCCGACCGGATGTCCTTGACCTGGTCGCCGGTCTCCCCCACCGCCGGGAACCACACGAACGGGATCCCCCGCCGATCGGCATACCGGATCTGCTTGCCGAACCGAGCCGCCTGGGGGGCGACCTCGCAGGGGATGCCGCGGGTCCGCAGCGCGGTCGCGATCCGCGTGGACTCCCCGCGGCTCACCTCCTCGTTCACGGCGACCAGCACGGCGGCGGGCGTGGATCGGGTCGCGGTGAGCAGGCCGTTGCCGATCAGCAGCCCGAGCAGCCGCGAGACGCCGATCGAGATGCCGACCCCCGGATAGGTCGTCCGGCCGTCGGAGGCCAGCGAGTCATAGCGGCCGCCCGAGCAGAACGACCCCCACGACTCGTGTCCGACGAGCTGGGTCTCATAGACCGTGCCGGTGTAGTAGTCGAGGCCCCGCGCGATCCGCAGGTCGGCGACCAGCGCGCCGGGGGCGTTCTCCATCCCGGTGCGGATGACCGCGGCGAGCGCGGCGAGGCCCTCCTCGAGGATGGGGTGCTCGACGCCGAGCGCGCGGACCCGGTCTTGGAAGGACAGGTCCGCGGTGCGGATGGCGGCCAGGGCGAGGCACTGGTCGGCCTGGTCGCGGGTGAGGCCCGACTCGACGAGCCGCTGTCCGACCTGCTCGGGACTCGTCCGGTCGAGGCGGTCGATGATCCGCAGCGTCCCGGTGATGTCGGTGACACCGATGCCGAGGTAGAAGCCCTCGGTGATCTTGCGGTTGTTGACCTGGATGACCATCGGCCCGATCGGCAGCCGGGAGAACACCTCGGCCATCACCAGCGGCATCTCGGCCTCGAAGTGCGGGGCGAGCTCGCCGACGTCGACCACGTCGATGTCGGCCTGGGTGAACTCGCGGTATCGGCCCTCCTGCGGTCGCTCACCGCGCCACACCTTCTGGATCTGGTAGCGGCGGAAGGGGAACGGGAGCTTCCCGGCGTTCTCCAGCACGTAGCGCGCGAACGGGACGGTGAGGTCGAAGTGCAGCCCGAGCTCCGCGTCCCGTCCGGTGGCGTCGTCACCGGCCAGCCGGCTCACCGCATAGATCTCCTTGTCGGCGTCACCGCCCTTGCCGAGCAGCCGCTCCACGGGCTCGACCGCGCGGGTCTCGATCGACCCGAAGCCGTGCAGCTCGAAGGTCTCGCGGATCACGTCGAGGAAGTGCTGCTCGACGATGCGGTCGGTCGGGAGGTACTCGGGGAACCCGCTGATCGGGGTGACCTTGGCCGCCCGCGTCGTCGGTGCGGCAGGCTCGGGGGTCTGGCTCACGCCACCAATCCTTGCAGGTAGGGGTTGGTCCCCCGCTCACGCTCCATCGTGGTCGCCGGTCCGTGGCCGGGGAGCACGAGGGCGGTGTCGGCCAGCGGCAGGACCACCTCGCGCAGCGACCGCGTCATCGCCTCACCACTGCCTCCGGGCAGGTCGGTGCGGCCGATCGAGCCGGCGAACAGCACGTCACCGGACAGGACCGTGCTTCTCAGCTCGTGCCCCTCACCCAGCCCGTCGGGTACCTCGGGCAGGGCGAACATCACCGAGCCCTCGGTGTGGCCGGGCGCGTGGTGCACGCTCACCCGCAGGCCGGCGAGGGTCAGCTCCTGCGGCGCCGAGCCGGCGGCGGTCAGCTCGACGACGTGTTCGGGCTCCCGCCAGGTCACCTTCTGCCCGAACTGCTGCTCGAGCATCTCGATGAGCCCGGGGCTGCCCTCGTTCAGCGGGTCGGTGAGGCGATAGCGGTCGTCGTGGTGGATGTAGGCGGCGGTGGTGCCCCCGCAGACCGGCGTGACCGAGTACACGTGGTCGGCGTGTCCGTGGGTCAGCAGCACCGCGGCCGGTCGCAGGCGCCGTTCACGCACGATCTCGGCCACGCGCTCGGCCACACCGACACCGGGGTCGACGATCAGGCACTCCTCACCGTCGGCCGGCGCGAGGATGTAGCAGTTGGTGGCGAACGCGGCCGCGGGGAACCCGATGGTCAGCACGGCGGCGAGCCTAGTCGGCCATCGTCATGGCTTCGTGACCACGTGCCGGGCACGACTCCGACGCGCCTGCCTAGACTGGCCCGGACTTTTCGTCAGTACCCCGCACGATCGCGATTGCCAGAGGAGAACACCGGTGACCAGGGAGCAGGAGCGGGCTCGCGCGCGCAAGCAGGCGACGAAGTACGAGGCCCGGCAGACCCAGCGTGACGCCGAGCAGGCCCGCAACCGGCAGGTGGTCGGGGTCGTCGTCGCGGTGCTGGCCGTGATCGCGGTGTTCGTCGGTGTCTCCACCCAGCTCGGCGGGGACGACGAGGCGACCCCGAGCGCCGGGGGGACCTCGCAGTCCTCGCAGACCTCGCCGAGCGACGTGCAGACCGACCCGGCGAACCCCACGGAGACGGCGTCCGCCGGTCCCAGCGCGGTCGCTGTGCCCGGGTGCGAGGCGGCTCCCGCCGCCCCGCCCGCTCCCAAGACGCTCAGCCTGCCCGACAAGGCGGCCACCGAGGGCAAGACCTACACCGCCACCGTGACGACCAACTGCGGGGACATCGTCTTCGAGCTCGACGGCGCCAAGGCACCACAGACGGTCGCCTCGTTCAACGCGCTGTCCGGCGAGGGCTACTTCGACGACTCGCCGTGCCACCGCCTGACCAGCGGCGGCCTGTTCGTGCTCCAGTGCGGCGACCCGACCGGGTCCGGGTCGGGTGGCCCGGGCTACGGCTTCGGCATCGAGAACGCCCCGGCCGACGGCCAGTACCCGACCGGCACGCTGGCCATGGCTCGCACCAGTGACCCGAACAGCAACGGGAGCCAGTTCTTCATCGTCTACAAGGACACCCAGCTCCCGACCGACGGCGGCGGCTACTCGATCTTCGGCAAGGTCACCCAAGGCCTCGATATCGTTCAGAAGGTCGCCGCGGCCGGCACCGACGAGAGCAACGGCGCCGGCGACGGCAAACCCCTGGCGCCGATCAGCATCCTGGCGGTCGCCGTCACCGAGAAGAAGGCGTGACCGTGACCGAGCCGACCCACCCGACTGAGCCGATGCCCGACGAGGAGACCTCTGCGGCCCCCGTCGTGGCCGACGACGTCGCCCAGGTCGCTGAGGCCGATGAGGCGGCTCCGCCGGGGGCGGCCCAGGGTGCGCCGGTGGGTGCACCGGAGGGGGCCGAAGGTCAACCGGTCGAGCCCGAGGGTGGACCGGTTGGTGCGGCCGAGGGCGCACCGGAAGGAGCCGCGGTAACGGCCTCAGCCGGGGACGAGGCAGCCGTGGAGCAGCCCGCGACGCCAGTACCCGACGAGATCGTCGCCGAGGACCCGGCTGCTCAGGGGGAGCTGGCCGTCGAGACCGTCGCAACACAGGAGCCGGTCGCAGCCGAGGGGGCTGTCGCTGAGGAACCTGCCGGGGCCGCCACGGACGAGCCAGTCGAGGAACCTACGGACGAGGAGCCTGCCGCGCAGGAGCCTGCAGCCGACCAGGCCTCCGCAACCGCCACGGACGAGTCGGTCGAGGAGCCTGCGGACCAGGCGCCTGCCGCGCAGGAGCCTGCAGCCGACCAGACCTCCGCCGCATCCACGGACGAGTCAGTCGAGGTGCCTGCGGACCAGGCGCCTACCGCGCAGGAGCTTGGAGCCGACCAGACCTCCGCGGCTACCACGGACGGGCCAGTCGAGGAGCCTGCGGCGCCAGAGCTTGTCGATGAGCAACCCTCCGAGACCGCCACGGGCGAGTCGGTCCAGGAACCTGCGGCCGAGGCTGAGGCCGAGGCGACGGAGCCACCGGCCGCCGACGCTGCCCCTGCGGCACCGCGGCCCGCTCCGCCGAAGCCCGGGCCGCGCCCGACTCCTGCCGCGCTGCGTACCGCTCCGCACGCCGCGCCAGTACCGGTCGCCCCGACCTACAGCGGCCCACCCGCCGAGTCCTTCGGCCGGGTCGAGGACGACGGCACCGTGTACGTCCGGGTGGGCGAGGCCGAGCGCAGCGTCGGTGCCTATCCCGGCGCCACGCCCGACGAGGCGCTGCACTACTTCGCCCGCAAGTTCGACGAGCTCTGGGCGTCGGTCGACCTGCTCCACCAGCGGGTCGTCGGTACCGACATCTCGGCCAAGGACGCCGCTGACGCCCTCGGCAAGCTGAAGGAGACCACGACCGAACCCCACGTCGTCGGCGACCTCGCCCAGCTCGACACCCACGTGGCCGAGATCGAGGCCGCCGTTGCGGAACGACGCGCGGCCGAGGGCGCAGAGCGGGCCGCGGCCAAGGCAGCCGCACGGACCGAGCGCGAGAAGCTGGTGGTCGAGGCGGAGAAGCTCGCCGGGCAGCCCGAGGAGAAGATCCAGTGGAAGAGCAGCGGCGCGCGCATGCGGGAGCTGCTCGATGAGTGGAAGAAGCAACAGCGCTCCGGTCCGCGGCTGGACCGTGAGAGCGAGAGCACCCTCTGGCAGCGGTTCTCCCACGCCCGCAACGGTTTTGACAAGGCCAGACGCGTGCACTTCGCCCAGCTCGAGTCGACCCAGGGCGAGGCCAAGTCGCTCAAGCAGAAGCTGGTGTCCGAGGCCCAGGACCTTGCCAAGAGCAAGGACTGGGGCCCGACCGCGAGCTCGTTCAAGCGGCTCATGGACCGCTGGCGCCAGGCCGGTCGCGCGTCCCGCACCGACGACGACGCGCTGTGGGCGCAGTTCAAGGCGGCGCAGGACTCGTTCTTCGCGGCCAAGGACGAGATCGTCGCCGCCGAGGACGCAGAGTTCAACGCCAACCTCGAGGTCAAGGAGAAGCTCCTGCTCGAGGCCGAGGCGATCCTCCCGGTGAAGGACCTCGAGACCGCCAAGGCTGCGCTGCGGACCGTGCAGGACAAGTGGGAGAAGGCCGGCAAGATCCCCCGCGGCGACATCCAGCGCATCGAACAGGGTCTGCGCAAGGTCGAGACCGCCGTGCGCGACGTCGAGGAGCAGCGCTGGAAGCGCAGCAACCCCGAGGTCGCGGCCCGGGCGCAGAGCATGGTCGACCAGCTCGAGTCCTCGGTCGCCTCGCTCAAGGAGACCCTCGCCAAGGCCGAGGCCTCCGGCAACGAGAAGAAGGTCGCCGAGGCCCGCGCCAAGCTCCAGGCGCAGGAGCAGTGGCTGAACCAGGCGCGCAGCGGCCTGGAGGAGTTCTCGGGCTGACCCGGCCAGCCCTTCGGCTCCCGCCGACGACGTCCCGCGCTGCACCGACGACGCCCGGCACCTGCCCCGCCGTCGGCGAACCCGCGCCCGTCGTCGGGCCTAGGGGCGCCCGCTCAGCCAACCTCGCGCACCCAGGTGCCACTTCGGGCACGACTCGCGTGCGCGAGGTGGCACACACGTACGCGAGGACGCGCGGGGGCGACCCACAGGTACGCGAGGTAGCCCACAGGTACGCCAGGACGCGCGGGGGCGACCCACAGGTACGCGAGGACGTGCGCAAGGTGCACGGGGACGGTCACTCAGCCAACCTCGCGCACCCAGGTGCCACTTCGCATACGACGCTCGTGCGCCAGGTGGCACGCACGTACGCGAAGTCACGCGGGGGCGACCCACAGGTACGCGAGGTAGCCCACAGGTACGCCAGGACGCGCGGGGGCGACCCACAGGTACGCGAGGTAGCCCACAGGTACGCCAGGACGCGCGGGGGCGACCCACAGGTACGCGAGGACGTGCGCAAGGTGCACGGGGACGGCCACTCAGCCAACCTCGCGCACCCCGATGCCACTTCGCGCACGACGCTCGTGCGCGCGGTGACCCACAGGTACGCGAGGACGCGACCCACAGGTACGCGAGGACGTGCGCAAGGTGCACGGGGACGGCCACTCAGCCAACCTCGCGCACCCTGGTGCCACTTCGCATACGACGCTCGTGCGCGAGGTGGCACACAGGTAGGCGAGGACGCGGGGGGTGACCCACAGGTACGCACACACGTACGCGAAGACGCGCGAGAGGTCGCTCAGCCAACCTCGCGTATCCCGGTGCCACTTCGCGCACGACGCTCGTGCGCGAGGTGGCACACACGTACGCGAAGTCGCGCGGGGGGGTGACCCACAGGTACGCGCACACGTCCGCGAAGACGCGCGAGGCGGCACACACGCCCCGAGGACACGCGGGATGACCCCGAGGTACGCGAGGTCAGACGACCCCGCGCGCTCAGCTCTGCGGCTGCTGCACCTTGCCGCCGGTGATCCGGTACACGTCGAAGACGCCGTCGATCTTGCGGACTGCCTTGATCACGTGCTCCAGGTGGGCGGGGTCGCCCATCTCGAAGGTGAACTTCGAGAGCGCGACCCGGTCCCGTGAGGTCGACACGCTGGCCGACAGGATGTTCACGTGGTGGTCCGAGAGGATCCGCGTGACATCCGAGAGGAGCCGGTTGCGGTCGAGCGCCTCGACCTGGAGCTGCACGAGAAACACGCTCGCGGCGGTCGGCGCCCACTCGACACCGATCAGCCGATCCGCCTGGGCCAGAAGGGATTCGGCGTTGGTGCAGTCGGTGCGGTGGACCGAGACCCCACTTCCCCGCGTGATGAACCCCATGATCGGGTCGCCGGGCACCGGGGTGCAGCAGCGCGCGAGCTTGACCCAGACGTCCGCCGTGCCGATGACGACGACACCGGGGTCGCCCGGGCGCCGGCGCACCGCGCGGGAGAAGCCGGCGACGGTCGCCTCGGCCAGGTCCTCGCTTGCGCCCTCCTCGCCACCGAGCGAGGCCACGACCCGCTCGACGACGTGCTGGGCCGACACCTGACCCTCACCCACCGCGGCATACAGACCATCGATGTCCTGGTACCTCAGCTCGCTGGCGATGCCGGTCAGCGACTCGACCGACATCAGGCGTTGCAGCGGCAGGCCCTCCTTGCGCATGGCCTTGGCGATCGCATCCTTGCCGGACTCGATCATCTCCTCGCGGCGCTCCTTGGAGAACCACTGGCGGATCTTGTTGCGGGCCCGCGGGGACTTGACGAAGCTCATCCAGTCACGCGACGGCCCGGCCCCGTCGGCCTTGGAGGTCAGCACCTCGACGTGGTCGCCGTTCTCGAGCATGCTCTCCAGCGGCACCAGCCGCCCGTTCACCCGCGCACCGATGCAGTGGTGGCCCACCTCGGTGTGGACGGCATAGGCGAAGTCCACCGGCGTCGACCCGGCCGGGAGCCCGATGATCCCACCCTTGGGCGTGAAGACGTACACCTCGCGCGCGTTGACCTCGAACCGGAGGGACTCCAGGAACTCGCCCGGGTCGGAGGTCTCCTTCTGCCAGTCGAGCAGCTGGCGCAGCCAGGCCATGTCGTTCATCGGGCCGGTCTCACCATCGCGGACGACCTGGGCGCCCTTGCCCGCGGTGCCCTCCTCCTTGTACTTCCAGTGGGCGGCCACGCCGTACTCCGCGCGGCGGTGCATCGTGTGGGTGCGGATCTGGATCTCGACCGGCTTGCCCTCCGGTCCGATCACCGTGGTGTGCAGCGACTGGTACATGTTGAACTTCGGCATCGCGATGTAGTCCTTGAACCGGCCCGGCACGGGGGTCCAGCGGGCGTGCAGCGCGCCGAGCGCGGCATAGCAGTCGCGCACCGAGTCGACCAGGACCCGGACCGCCACCAGGTCGTAGATGTCGCCGAAGTCCCGGCCGCGCACCACCATCTTCTGGTAGACGGAGTAGTAGTGCTTGGGCCGGCCGGTCACCATCGCCTTGATCTTGGCCTCACCGAGGTCACTGCTGACCTGGTCGCGCACGCCGGCGAGGAACTCCTCCCGCGCCGGGGCGCGGCTCGCGACCATCTGGACGACCTCGTCATAGATCTTGGGCTGCAAGGTGGCGAACGACAGGTCCTCCAGCTCCCACTTGATCGTGTTCATGCCCAGCCGGTGCGCGAGCGGCGCATAGATCTCCAGCGTCTCCTTGGCCTTGCGGCTGGCCGACTCGGCCGAGACGTACCGCCAGGTGCGCGCGTTGTGCAGCCGGTCGGCGAGCTTGATGACCAGGACCCGGATGTCGCGCGCCATCGCCACGACCATCTTGCGGACGGTCTCGGCCTGCGCGGCGTCGCCGTAGCTGACCTTGTCGAGCTTGGTGACGCCATCGACGAGCATCGCGACCTCGGGACCGAAGTCGCGCTCCAGGGCGTCCAGGCGGTACGACGTGTCCTCGACCGTGTCGTGCAGCAGCGCCGCGGCCAGGGTGTTGGGGGTCATGCCGAGCTCGGCGAGGATCGCTGTCACCGCGAGCGGATGGGTGATGTAGGGGTCGCCGCTCTTGCGCATCTGCCCGCGGTGGGCCTGCTCGGCCACGTCATAGGCACGCACGATGATCGCGGTGTCCGCCTTGGGGTGGGTGGCCCGCACGGTCTGCAGCAGGGGTTCGAGAACGGTGTTGGTCGGGCCGCGCTGTCCACCCAGCCGGGCGAGCCGCGCGCGGACCCGGGCCGAGGAGGAGGTACTCGGCTGTGGCGCAGCCGGCTGGACGGGTGCCGTCGCGTCGAGCGGGTCCACCGCATCGCCCGGTGGGGGGGTGGGCGCGTCCTGGGTCGGCGCGGCGACCTCATCGCTCATGGCTCCAGTCTAGGCCGCACGGGCGAGGCCGCAGCGGGCCACCCGGCCCGCGAGGCCAGCTGGGTCAGTCGGCGTCGACGACGAGGGTGGCGTGGATGCGCTCCTGGGGCAGCAGTGCGGCGAGCCGCTCGCGACCGCCGAGGAACGCCAGCTCGACGATCGTCTCGAAGGCCTCGACCTCGGCGCCGGCCAGCCGGACGAGCTCGATCGCCGCGGTGGCCGTGCCGCCGGTCGCCAGGACGTCGTCCAGGACCAGAACCCGCTGACCCGCAGTGAAGGCGTCGGTGTGCACCTCGATGGTGGCGCTGCCGTACTCCAGGTCGTAGGGCACGGACAGCGTCTCGGCCGGGAGCTTGCCCGCCTTGCGCAGCGGGACGAACCCGACACCGAGCGCGTGCGCGACGGTGGCACCGATGATGAAGCCGCGTGCCTCGACACCGGCGACGATGTCGACGTCGAGGTTGCGGGTCGCCATATCGGCCACCACCTCGGCAAAGGCCTCGGCGTCGCCCAGCAGCGGCGTGATGTCCTTGAACATCACGCCCTCGCTGGGGAAGTCGGGGACGTCGCGCAGGCGGCTGCGGACCAGCTCGGCGAGGTCGCTCATCAGCGTCGGGACTTGGGCGGACGCTTGGGCTGGTTCCGCGGACCGGTCTGGGCATAGGGATGGATCTTGCGTCCGGTCAGGCCTGCACCCTCGACGGTGTCGACCGGCTCCTTCGCCGCCGAGCCACCGGACACGGCGGACGCCGTGACGAGGCTGGTGCCGTCGGCCGGGGCGGAGGCCGACTCGCCGCGGCTGGCCAGCTCGCGACGCTGCTTGTCCTGGTACCGGGCCGCCCGGGAGCTCAGCTCGACCATCTCGGGCTCGTTGCGGCGTAGGTGCGCGAGCAGCGGAGTCGCGATGAAGATGGAGGAGTACGCGCCGACGGCGATCCCGACGAACAGGGCGAGCGCGAGGTCGAGCAGGGTGCCGGGGCCGAGGAACAGGAACCCGACGACCATGATCGAGCTGATCGGCAGCAGCGACACGACGGTCGTGTTGATCGACCGCACGAGTGTCTGGTTGACCGCGAGGTTCGCGGCCTGCGGATAGCTCATCCGACCGTTGCCCCGCGCCTCGGTGGTGTTCTCGCGCACCTTGTCGAAGACGACGACGGTGTCATACAGCGAGTACCCGAGGATGGTGAGGAAGCCGATCATTGTGGCCGGCGAGACCTCGAAGCCGAACAGCGCATAGATCCCGACGGTGACCACCAGGTCGTGGAGCAGCGCGACGAGGGCGGCCAGCGCCATCTTCCAGGTGCGGAAGTAGATCGCCATCAGGATCGAGACGAGCACGAGGAAGACGATCAGCGCCTGGATCGCCTGGCGACTCACCGAGGCACCCCACGACGGACCCACGAAGCTGGCCGAGACGTTGGTCGTCGGGACGCCGAACGCGCCCGCCAGCGCGGTCTGGACGCTCTCGGCCTCGGCGTCGTTCAGGCGCTCGGTCTGCACCCGGATGGTGCCCGAGCCGAGCTGGGTGATGTTGGCGTCGGTCTGGGCGTCGACGCTGCCCACCGCGTCGGAGGCCCGCTGCTCGTAGCTGGTGGTGTCCGACGCCTGGGAGACCCGGAACTCCGAGCCACCGCGGAACTCCAGGCTGAGGTTCAGCCCCTGGGCGATGACGCCGATGAGCGCGAGCGACAGCAGGACACCGGAGATGATGTACCAGGTCGTGCGGCGACCGACGAAGTCGATCGAGCGCTTCCCGGTGTACAGGTCGTTGCCGACCGAGGCAAAGCTGATCATGACGCGCTCCCCTCGCCCACCGGCCGGGCAGGCGGCATGGCGGTCCTGGTGGCGGCGGCCGGCGTCGCCCGGATGCGTCCGGCCCCGCGATAGACCGGGACCTTGGCGCCGAGGCGCTCAGGGTCCAGGCCGGAGAACCGGTGCCCGCCACCGAAGAACTTGGTGCCGGCCAGCAGCGCCACGACGGGGTGGGTGAACATGACGACGATCAGCAGGTCGATGAGCGTGGTGAGGAGCAGGGTGAACGCGAACCCACGCACGTTGGAGCTGGCCAGCACGTAGAGCACCACCGCAGCGAGGAAGTTGACCCCGTCCGCGGCGAGGATGGTCCGGCGGGCCCGGGCCCACCCGGTGTCGACGGCCGACCGCAACGGTCGACCCTCGCGCACCTCGTCGCGGATGCGTTCGAAGTACACGATGAACGAGTCGGCGGTGACACCGATCGACACGATGAGGCCGGTCACCCCGGCCATGTCGAGACGGAAGTTGTGCGACCACCCGAGCAGGGTCAGGCAGACGTAGGTGATCCCGCCGGCGATCAGCAGGGAGGCCACCGTGACCAGCCCGAGCGCGCGGTACTGGAACAACGAGTAGATGACGACCAGGGCCGCGCCGATGATGCCGGCGATGATCCCCAGGCGGAGCTGCTCCTCACCCAGGGTCGGGCTGATCTCGGTGCGGGTCTGGAGCTCGAAGGACAGCGGCAGGGCACCGAACTTGAGCTGGTCGGCGAGCGCTCGCGCACCCTCGATGCTGAACCCGCCGGTGATGCTGGCCTGGCCGTTGGGGATCGCCTCGTTGAACTGCGGCGCGACGATCACCTGGGAGTCCAGGGTGGCCGCCATCCGGTTGCGCGGGTCGGGCAGGGACACCATGCGCGCGCTGGCGACGCCATAGGCTCGCCCGCCCTCGCCGTCGAACGACAGCTGGATCTCGACCTCGTTGGAGGGTTGGCCGTTCTGCAGGGGTCGGAACCCCGCACTGGCGTCCTTGATCTGGCTGCCGCCGGTGACCACCGGTCCGAGGACGAACTTCTCGCCCCCGCCGCAGGCCACCAGGGCCTGCTTCGGGTTGTCCTCGCCGGTCGTGGTGTCGCCCTCGGTGCAGGTCAGCGCCGCGTACCGGCTCGAGATCGCCGAGGTGACCCAGTTGGGGTCGCTCTCGTCGGTGGGCTTCGCGCCGGCAGCGCCGGCCGGGCAGGTCGGGTCCTCCGCGCTGGCCGCTGGTGCGGTGGCAGTGGCAGTGGCGGTGGCGGTGGCCGTAGCGGTACTGGTGGCCGTCCCGGTAGCCGTCCCGGTGGCAGACGCCGTACCGGTCGCGGTGGAGCTCGCGGCGAGGAAGGCCTGCGGCACAGCCCCGTTGGCCGAGGAGGTGCCCGCCGACGCCGTGGGGACCGAGGTCGCCGTGGCGGTACCGGTCGCCGTGCCCGTCGCGGTGCCGGTCGCTGTGCCCGTCGCTGTGCCGGTCGCTGTGCCCGGGGCGGTGATGTCGGGGATCGGGATGCCGACGCCCTGCGCGCAGATCACGGGGCGGAACTGCAGCTGGGAGGACCGACGGATCGAGTCCTCCTGGGCGCGGGAGAGCGCGCCGGGCACGCTCACCACGATGTTGCGGCCACCGAGCGTGGTGACCTCGGCCCCCGATACGCCGTTCGCGTCGATGCGCTGCACGATGATGTCGCGCGCCTGGGCGAGCTGGTCCTCGTTGACCGTCGCGCCGCCGGTCACCACGGGCGCGAGCACGACCTGCGTGCCGCCCTCGAGGTCGAGCCCCAGCAGCGGCGTGCGCTGGGCGATGCCCCACGTCGACACTGCCCCGAGCAGGCCGTACAGGCCGACGATGATGAGTACCAGGGCCGCGAGGATGCGGGCAGGCTTGCGGTTGGGTCCGGAGATAGCCACGGTCAGATGACGCCTTTACTCGCCCTGGCCCGACGGTGGCGTCGGGCTCCTGGGGGTCTCGGGGGAAGCCTGCGGGTGGGTCTTGGTCGGGCCGGTGCCCTCGACCCGGAGCCCGATGGCCCTTCGGTCATAGCGCACCAGCACGGTCGGGGCGACCTCCAAGGTCGCCACGCGCTCGTCCAGTGCGGTGATGATGCCGAACAGGCCCGAGGTGGTGCACACCTCGTCACCGACCGCCAGGGCGGCCTGCACTGCCTGAACGCCGCGCTGACGGCGACGCTGGGTGAGGAAGATCCACACCAGGAGCAGAGCGAGCGGGACCAAGAGAATGAGGCCGCCTGCGCCGGACCCGCCGTTCATGGACGTCCCTTCGGGAGTGGATGGTGACTCGGGTGCGCCGGTCCTGCTGGAGGCAGGCGCGGGACATCCCCGACTCGAACGGGAACGACCGGTTGAGTGTAGGTGACAGCTGCCACCGGAACCAACGCGGCCCGCCGTACCCGAGGGTGTTCGGTGTCGGCGACGCGCCGGGACCACCTGCGCAGATGCACTCAGCCGCGGAAGCGGCCCTCCTCGTCCTCCATCGGCAGCGGCAGCATCGCCGCGACCGCGCTGGCCGGAGGGGTGATCCCCAGGTGCTGCCAGGCCAGCGGGGCAGCCGCCCGCCCACGGGGGGTGCGGATCAGGAAACCCTCGCGGACCAGGAACGGCTCGGCGACCGTCTCGACCGTCTCGGTCTCCTCCCCGACGGCCACCGCCAAGGTGCTGAGCCCGACCGGTCCCCCGGCGAACCGGCGGCACAGCGCCTCCAGCACGGCCCGGTCGAGCCGGTCCAGCCCGCGTTCGTCGACGTCGAACAGGGCCAGTGCGGCGTGCGCGGCGTCCTGGTCGACAGCGCCGTGTCCGTGCACCTGGGCCCAGTCCCGCACCCGGCGCAGCAGCCGGTTGGCGATGCGCGGGGTCCCCCTCGACCGGCGGGCGATCTCGGTGATGCCACCGTCGGTCGCCTCGACCCCCAGCAGCCGGGCCGAACGCCGCAGGATCGTGACCAGGTCGGCCGTGGCATAGAAGTCGAGGTGCCCGGTGAACCCGAACCGGTCACGCAGCGGCGCCGGGAGCAACCCCGCGCGGGTGGTCGCGCCGACCACGGTGAACGGAGGCAGCTCGAGGGGGATCGCGGTGGCACCCGGGCCCTTGCCGACGATCACATCGACCCGGAAGTCCTCCATCGCCAGATACAGCATCTCCTCGGCGGACCGGGACATCCGGTGGATCTCGTCGAGGAACAGCACCTCGCCCTCGGCGAGGGAGGACAGCACCGCGGCGAGGTCCCCCGCGTGCTGGATCGCCGGACCGCTCGTCACCCGCATGGGCGCCTCGAGCTCGGCGGCGACGATCATGGCCAGGGTCGTCTTGCCCAGACCGGGGGGGCCGGAGAGCAGGATGTGGTCGGGGGTGGTCCCCCGCTGCCGGGCCGCGGACAGCACCAGGTCCAGCTGGTCACGCACCCGTGGCTGACCGGGGAAGTCAGCGAGCCGGCGCGGGCGGAGCGCCGCCTCGACCTGACGCTCGTCGTCACCGTCGGTGTCCGCGTCGACCACCCGGCCGCCGACGTCTGGCGAGCCGTCGGCGTGCCGTCCGGTGGACGTCGCGGCGAGCGCACCGACCCCACCGGCCCCACCTGTCCCACCTGTCCCACCTGTCCTACCTGTCCCACCGGCCCCACCGACCCCACTGGCGGCATCGCCGTCGTGCGGCTCCTCGTGGATCTCCGAGGCGAACCCGTCGGTGCTGCCGGCCACGGCCTACCTCCCCAGCTCGCGCAGCGCCGCGCGCAGCAGTGTCGAGACGTTGGCGTCCGGGCGCCCGGCATCAGGATGGGTGTCGGCCACCGTCGCGACGGCTTCCTCGGCCTGCTTGGTCGACCAGCCCAGTCCCACGAGCGCATCGACCACCTGCGGCCGCCACGGCACGGTCGCGGCCGGCCCGGTCGCGCCGAGGTCACCCGGACCCACCGGGGCGACCTTGTCGCGGAGCTCGAGAACCATCCGCTCAGCGCCCTTGCGACCGATGCCGGGCACCTTGGTGAGGGTGGCCAGGTCCGAGCCGGTGAGCGCGGCCCGGATCCGGTCGGGCGGCAGGACCGCGAGCATGGCCAGCGCGAGGCGGGGACCGACGCCGCTCACCGTCTGGACCTGCTCGAACATGTCGCGCTCGTCCTCGCCGGCAAAACCGAACAGCGTCAGCGAGTCCTCGCGCACGACCAGCGACGTGCACAGCGACGTCTCCTGCCCGGGGCGCACCGAGGCGGCGGTGCCGGGGGTCGTGTGCAGCAGCATGCCGACGCCACCGACCTCCACCACCACCTGGTCGAGCCCGGCACGGGTCACCGTGCCCCGGACCGACGCGATCACCGGGTGCCGGCCTTCGTCCGGGCCTGCACGGCGCGGGCCACGTCCTGCAGCCGGGCCTGCTCGGCGCGGGCCGCGTCCTGCAGCCGGTTCGTCGCGGCGCCGCGCCACAGGTGGCAGATCGCGAGGGCGAGTGCGTCGGCGGCGTCGGCTGGCTTCGGCGTCGACTCCAGCCGCAGGATCCGGGTGACCATGGCCCCGACCTGGGCCTTGTCGGCACGGCCGGAGCCGGTCACTGCGGCCTTCACCTCGGTCGGGGTGTGCAGCGCCACCGGGAGCCCGCGGCGGGCACCGGCCAGCATCGGCAGGGCGGACGCCTGGGCGGTCCCCATCACGCTCGCGACGTTGACGTCGGCGAAGACCCGCTCGACGGCGATCGCGTCGGGCTGGAACCGGTCGAGCCACGCGTCGAGCTCGGTCTGGAGGTACAGCAGCCGCTCCCCGGGCCCCTCGGACGGGGGCGTGCGGACGACGCCGACGGCGACCAGGCGCACCCGCCCGACCTGACCCTCGACCACACCGAGCCCGCAGCGGGTGAGCCCGGGGTCCACGCCGAGAACGCGCACGGGTGGGCCTCCTGGCTGGTCACGACGACTCGCTCACCCGGTGACGGCACGTCACGAGGGTCCGAACAGGTGTTCGGACCTCACGCTACCCGGCGGCGCCGCGCGGGTGCGGCAGCAACACGCGGCGCGTCCCGCGGTCAGTCGTCGTCGTCCTCGAGCTCGGCGAGGACCTCGTCACTGATGTCGCCGTTGGCGAAGACGTCCTGCACGTCGTCGGAGTCCTCGAGCGCCTCGACCACGCGGATCATCTTGCGGGCGCCGTCGGCGTCCAGGGGCACCTGAAGGTCAGGGACCCACGACGCCTCGGCCGAGTCGTAGTCGATGCCCGCGTCCTGGATCGCCTTGCGCACGGAGACGAAGTCGGCGGCCCCGGAGATGATCTCGAAGGACTCCCCCAGGTCGTTGATCTCCTCGGCGCCGGCCTCCAGCACCACCTCGAGAAGGTCATCCTCGGACTTGCCGTTCTTGGGGACGATGACGACGCCCTTGCGGTGGAACACGTAGGACACCGAGCCCGGGTCGGCGAGCTGGCCGCCATTGCGGTTCAAGGCCGTTCGCACCTCGGCCGCGGCCCGGTTGCGGTTGTCGGTCAGGCACTCGATCAGGATCGCGACCCCACCCGGGGCGTAGCCCTCGTAGGTGATGGTCTGCCAGTCGGAGCCACCGGCCTCGACGCCGCTGCCGCGCTTGACCGCACGGTCGATGTTGTCGTTGGGGACCGAGGTCTTCTTGGCCTTCTGGATGGCGTCGTACAGCGTCGGGTTGCCGACCGGGTCACCACCGCCGGTGCGCGCCGCCACCTCGATGTTCTTGATCAGCTTGGCGAAGAGCTTGCCGCGCTTGGCGTCGATCGCGGCCTTCTTGTGCTTGGTGGTGGCCCATTTGGAGTGGCCGCTCATGCGCGTTCCTTCACGATCTCGACGAAGTGCTGGTGGACCCGCGTGTCACCGGTGACCTCGGGGTGGAAGGCCGTGGCGAGCAACGCGTCCTGACGAACGGCGACGATCCTACCCGCGGCCGCGCCCGTGGTCACACGGGCAAGCACCTCGACCCCGGGACCGGCCTGCTCGACCCAGGGCGCACGGATGAAGACGGCCCGCAGGGGTCCACCCGCCCAGCCCGCGACCGTCAGGTCGGCCTCGAAGGAGTCGAGCTGCCGGCCGAAGGCGTTGCGTCGAACGGTCACGTCCAGGCCGCCGAGGGTCTGCTGTCCCGGTCGGGGGTCGGTGAGCCGGTCGGCGAGCATGATCATGCCGGCGCAGGAGCCGTACACCGGTAGGCCGGCGGCGATCCGGTCGCGCAGCGGCTCGAACAGGTCGAAGGCCCGGACCAGCTTGTCCATGGTGGTGGACTCGCCGCCGGGGATCACGAGGCCGTCGACAGCAGCGAGCTCGGCGGGACGACGCACCGCCGAGGTGGTCGCCCCCAGCGCCGTGAGCACCCGGACGTGCTCGCGCACATCCCCCTGGACGGCCAGCACCCCGATCGCGACGGTCACGAGGTGCAACGGTACGGGCCGGTGCCCACGGGGTAGCGTCCGGTGGTGCCCATCCCCGACCTGACGCTGCGCGAACGCTCCCCCGAGGACGTCCCGGCCCTGGGCCGGCTGTTGGTCGCCCAACAGCCGACCAGCGGGTATCCGGTGGTCACCCGCGAGGACCCCGCCGCCTTCGTGGTCCGGGCCAACCAGTTCGCGGCATGGGTCGCCGAGATCGACGGCGAGCTCGCGGGCCACGTCGCCCTGGCGTCGATCCCGCCGACCGCGACGTTCGCCGCGACGTGGACCTCCCACTACGGCCAGCCGGTCGAGACCCTGTGCGGCATCGCCGCCCTGTTCGTCGGACCGGGCCGTCAGGGCCTCGGCCTGGGGGGCCTGCTCTTCGACCACGCCGTGGCGGAGGCGGGCCGCCGCGGCCGGCAGGTCGTCCTGGACACCGTGGACTGCCACGGCCCGGCGCTGGACCTCTATCACCGGCGCGGCTGGCGAGTCGTCGGGCACGTCCCCGTGGACTGGCTCCCGGCCGGCCTGCAGAGCGTGGCGATGGTGCCCCCTGAGGCCGGCTGACCCTGACCTGCCACCGAGTTCGCGAGTTCGGCTGCCGCCCACAGATCCGCCGGAGGATACTCGGCAGGTGACCCTCAATGGCGAGGGCCACCCATGATGGGAGCCGGGATGAAGTTCTCCAGACCACGACTGTTCTCTGCCCCGCTGGCCAGTCTCACGTTGCTCACGGGCGCGTTGCTGGCCGCGGCACCACCCGCTGCGGCGGATGCCATCCTGCCGATCCCGAAGATCGTGATCGGGGCGGCGGGCAAGATCGCCAACGACTACAGCGCCCTCCTGCCGGTCCGGCTGCGGTGCGACGACTTCGGCACGATCGACAGCTTCACGCTGACCGTCACCCAGGGGGACGTGGTCTCGCACACCACCTCGATCCCCGCGATCAGCTGCGACGGCAGCAACACCTTGCTGACGATGCGGATCGGCACCGGCGGACCCAGCTTCGAACCCGGACCGGCTGTGGTCTCGGCGTCGATGACCGTCAGCTATCCGCAGATCGACGGGAACCCCTCGCGAACCGGCACGGCCGACCGCACGGTGCCGATGCGGACACCGGCCTTCGTGCGGATCGACCGGGTGGTGATGACCCCGGACGGCAACATCGCCGTCGAGTACGCGCTCAAGTGCCTGTCGCCGTGGGTTCCCCAGGTGGGCAGCGTGTTCGTCAGCCAGAAGGACGGCTTCCAGGCCGGGTCGCGCCTGACCCTGCCGGTCCCGGACTGCAACGGGGTGTGGCAGGGCCGCCGCGTCAAGGTCCGTCCCGGCGAAGGGACGTGGGACCCGGGCACGACGGTGATCAGCGTCGGCTTCACCGTGGTCGACCCCGACACCGGTGACCCGGTGGGCGGCGCTGAGCGGCGGGTGGTCCGCGACGTGCAGCCGCGCTGACCGACACCCGCGCCGGGCACCAACGGGGGCGGGCCGGTCAGCCGACCCGACCCCCGGCGGTCGCCAGCATGCCCAGGAACTCCTCGGCGTAGCCGCGCTCGCGCAGCGCCTTGAGGTCGTTGCCGACCACGCGGTTGATCCGCTCGTGGCTGACGGTGAGGGTCATCGCCCCGGTCTGTGGGGTGTGCAGGTCCACGTCACCGGCGGACAGCAGCGACCGCTTGCTCGCTCCGACCTCGGTCGCTGCGACGGTCCACACCGGGTCGGTCTGGCCGTCGGGGACGAAGGCCAGCCACCCGTCGTACAGGCTCAGCGTCCCGTGACCCTGGAAAACGGGTAGGTCGCCGGCCGGCGTGACCTGGGCGTACCACTGACCGCGGGGGGAGGAACCGGGCGCGGGCACCGGCAGGCCGCGGGGCGCACCGGCACCCTGCGCCGGCGAGGTGTACGGCTGCATGGGGCCACGCCGCACAGTGCTGCGCCGTGAGCGCAGCACCAGCCACACCGCGACGCCGATGACCGCCAGCGGGACGACCGTCAGGAGCCCCCCGACCAGCGCGACAAGCTCCATGCTCAGCGCCGGCTCACCAGCCGCGCTCGGCGAGCCGGTGCGGTGCCGGGATCTCCTCGACGTTGATCCCCACCATCGCCTCGCCCAGCCCGCGCGAGACCTTGGCGATCACGTCCGGGTCGTCATAGAACGTGGTGGCCTTGACGATCGCCTCGGCACGCTGGGACGGGTTGCCGGACTTGAAGATCCCCGAGCCGACGAACACGCCCTCGGCGCCGAGCTGCATCATCATCGCGGCGTCGGCCGGCGTGGCGATGCCGCCCGCGGTGAACAGCACCACCGGCAGCTTGCCGCGCTCGGCGACCTCGGCCACCAGGTCGTACGGCGCCTGCAGCTCCTTGGCTGCGACGAAGAGCTCGTCGGGCGACATGCCGTGCAGCCGGTTGAGCTCGGCGCGGATGGTGCGCATGTGGGTCGTCGCGTTGGAGACGTCGCCGGTGCCGGCCTCTCCCTTGCTGCGGATCATCGCCGCGCCCTCGGTGATCCGGCGCAGCGCCTCACCCAGGCTGGTGGCGCCACAGACGAACGGCACGGTGAACTGCCACTTGTCGATGTGGTTCGCGTAGTCGGCCGGGGTGAGCACCTCGGACTCGTCGACGTAGTCGACCCCGAGGCTCTGCAGCACCTGCGCCTCGACGAAGTGGCCGATCCGGGCCTTGGCCATCACCGGGATCGACACGGTGGCGATGATGGACTCGATCATGTCGGGGTCGGACATCCGCGAGACGCCACCCTGGGCCCGGATGTCGGCGGGGACCCGCTCCAGCGCCATCACGGCGACCGCGCCGGCGTCCTCGGCGATCTTGGCCTGCTCGGCGGTGACGACGTCCATGATGACGCCGCCCTTGAGCATCTCGGCCATGCCTCGCTTGACCCGGGACGTGCCCGTGGTGGGGGTGCTGGGGGTCGGGGTCGTGCTCACGTTGCTCTGCTTCCGCCGGGAGGGAGGGGACGGCCGATTGTATGCCTCGTCCCCGGGCGCGAAGTCCACCCCACCCGGTCCTCGCCTCGTCCTTGCCCCGACCACCACGACCCGACTGCCCCAGTGGGACCGCCGTCCTGCGGGAGGCCCGACCTGCGCGGTGCGGGACCGGTGGTCAGTCCCGCACGCCCGCGGGGAGGTCGTCGTCGAACTCCACGGTCTGGGGCAGGTCGGCGTGCCCGGCCAGCCGGAACAGTCGTACGACCAGCTTGCGCCTCACCCGCTGCACGTCGGTCACCGCGTCGTTGAGGAACCGCCGTGCGAGCTGGACGCGTACGCCGGCCGCGGCCACCCGGTCCAGCCCGGCCTGGCCGTGCACGGCGTCCTCACGCAGGTGGCTGATCGCCTCGGCGGTCAGCGACATCTGCAGAGCCTGCGAGAGGTCGCTCTCGATGCTCTCGCGTCCACCGATGTGCTGGCCCTCGAGCAGGTCGTGCTCGAGGGACCGCTCGTTGGTGGCCTCGAGCGACTCCGAGGCGGCGTCGGCGAGGTAGAGCGAGGAGCCCGGGTCGAGGGCACCGGAGTTGGCGAGCTCCAGCACGGCTTCGGCGCGGCGGATCAGCTGGGCGTCCAGGGCCGACAACGCGCCCTCGACCCGTGCGTGCAGGCGGTCCAGCCGGGCGGCGTTGTACGAGAGGTACCACGCGACCGCCAGCAGGACCGCGATGACGGCGACCGACCACGTGAAGGTGTCCATCACTGCTCCCCTGGGCGGCTCGTGCCGCTGCTCGTGCCGGGGCCGTTGCCACTGTTGATGCCACTGTTGATGCCACTGTTGATGCCACTGTTCATGCCACGGCGCAGCCGGCGCCAGACCGACTCCAGCGGCCCGTCGGGCTCCTCACCGCCGAACTCCGTGACCATCTCGTACACGGCGATGATGTCCTCGGCCACCACCGACCAGTCGAACAGCTGGGCGCGGTGCGAGCCCAGGCGGCTGAGCCGGGCTCGCTCGGCCGGGTCGTCGCCGAGGTCGAGGATCTGCGCGGCGAGGTCGTGATGGTCCTCGTTGCGGAAGGTCCGGCCGGTGGCCCCGCGGTCGAGCACCCGGACGAAGGCGCCGATGTCGCTGGCCACGACGGGTGCTCCCGCCGCCATCGCCTCGACCAGCACGATGCCGAAGCTCTCGCCTCCGGTGTGAGGGGCGACGTACAGGCTCACGCTGCGCAGCAAGGTCGCCTTGTCGGCGTCGCTGACCGCCCCGAGGAACGTGGTGGCCGCAGCCACCTCGGGCGTCATCCGCTCGAGGGCGGCCGCACTGTCGCCCGGGCCGGCGACGAGCAGTCGGGTCCCCGGCATCCTCGCCAGGACCTCGGGCATCGCGTCGGACAGCACCGGGAGCCCCTTGCGTGGCTCGTCGATCCGGCCCAGGAAGGCCAGTGTCGGGGCGCCGTCGCGTCCCTGCCAGTCCGCTCGCGTCCCGGCCCGGGCGAACGTCGCGACGTCGACGCCGTTGGGGATGACCACCGCGTCACCGCCGATGTGGGTCGTGACCGTGCGCCGCGCGTCCTCCGACACCGCGATCCGCGCCGAGATCTTCTCCAGGCTCGGACGCAGCAGCGGGTAGGCGGCCTGCATCGACCGCGACCGCAGGTTCGAGGTGTGGAAGGTGGCGACCAGCGGGACCTCTGCCGCCCACATCGCCATGATGGCGATGCTCGGGGTCACGGGCTCGTGGAGGTGGACCACGTCGAACTCGCCGTGCTCGAGCCAGCGGTTGACGCGGGCTGCGGCGATCGGCCCGAAGTTCAGCCGGGCGACCGAACCGTTGTAGCGCACCGGGACCGCCCGGCCGGCGGGGACCACGTAGTCGGGCAGCGGCGTGTTCTCGTCGGCCGGCGCCAGCACGGACGCATGGTGCCCGGCCCGCAGGAGGTACTCGGCGAGGTCACGGATGTGGAACTGGACCCCGCCGGGCACGTCGAACGAGTACGGGGAGACCAGCCCGACCCTCACGGCCGCCTCCCGGGTCGCGCCAGCCGCGCCGGGTCGAGGTCCTCGGTGAACACCCGCTGCATCATGTGCCAGTCCTCGGTGTGCGCAGTGATCTCGGTTCCGAGCGTGTCCACGCACTGCTGGGTCATCGCCAGCACCCGCTCGCGCGTGCTCCCCTCGCCGGGGTCGTGGACCCGCTCGTGGAAGGTGATCACGGTCCGCCGCCCGCCGAGACCGGCAGTGAACGGCTCGTAGTGGATCGACGCCGGATGGAGCGCGGCCCGCGAGGCCAGCGCCAGGGCGGCGGGTCCGATGGCGGCTCGGGCAGGGTGTCCGCAGAGCTCGACCTCGATCCCGCGGTGGGTGAGGTCGCGGTCGGCGAGCAGCGGCACCAGTACGGGCCCGGTCAGCAGGGCACGCAGCTCGGCGAACACGTCGCCGCCGCCGGTCAGGGGCAGGATCCGCATGCCCAGGGCCTCGCGGAACTCCACGAACTCCTCGAAGACCTGCTCCGGTCGCAGCCGCTCGGCGACGGTGACGACCGGCGCCAGCTCCACCGTCCCCCACGCGCCCGCGAGGTCCCAGTTGCCGAGGTGTCCCAGGAAGCACACGACCGGGCGCCCGGCCGCGAACTCGGCGCGCAGCGGTTCGGCACCGACGACGCGGACCGCGCGCGCCAGGTCCGCACGGTCGAGGTCGGGGAGCCGGAACGCCTCGCACCAGTACCGGAGGTAGGAGCGCATCCCCTCAGCCACCAGCGTGTCCAGGGCGGTGTCGTCGAGCTCGGGGCGGACGCGGGAGTAGTTGCGCCGCAACGTGCGGACGCCTTCACCGCCGCGAGCCGTAGTGCGGTCCGCTACGACGTCGAAGAGCCGGTAGGCCACGCGCTCGGGGAGCAGGCGGACGGCGCGCCAGGCAGCGCGATAGCCCCACACGACCAGGGCGTCGGTGACCCCGCTCATCGCCGACCCGGACCCGTCCCGCGCGGGCTCACGTCGCGTCGAAGGCCTGGCGGCGCACCGTGAGCATGCGCTGCAGGACGGTCACCAGGCTGGCCACCGCCAGCAGCGCGAGCACCACCGTGAGGAACACCTCGGGCAGCCCGAGCCCGACCAGCCCGGTGGTCGCCAGCACCACGACCAGCCGGTCGGCCCGCTCGGCGATCCCCACGTTGGCCGTCATCCCCAGACCCTCGGCGCGCGCCTTGGCATAGGACACGACGCTGCCCAGGATCAGGCAGGCGAGGGCCAGGCCCGCAAGGTACGCCGAGTCGCCGTCGCCGGCGTACCAGAGCACGAGCCCGCCGAAGATCGCCGCATCGCCGACCCGGTCCAGGGTCGAGTCGAGATAGGCACCCCAGCTGCTCGAGCGCCCGGACATCCGGGCCATCACGCCGTCGACGGTGTCGGAGAACACGAAGACGGTGATGACGATGGTGCCCCAGAAGAACTCGTGCCGGGGATAGAACGCGAGCGCGCCCGCGCACACGCCCAGCGTCCCGACGACCGTCACGACGTCAGGACTGATCCCCAGGCGCAGGAACAGGCGCGCGAGGGGCGTGAACACCTTGGTGAAGAAGGCGCGCGCGTATCGGTTCAGCATGGCGGCACCCACCCTACTGGCCGGTCCGCCCTGCGCCGCGCACGTGCCGGGGCCAGCCCGCGACGGGAGCGGCTCAGGACGGCCAGGAGGCCACGAGGCGCGAGCGGACGTCCTCCAGGAGCATCGGCAGGGCCTTGGTCTGCCCGATGATCGGCAGGAAGTTCGCGTCGCCGCCCCAGCGAGGCACGATGTGCTGGTGCAGGTGGGCCGCCACCCCGGCACCGGCGACCCCACCCTGGTTCATCCCGATGTTGTACCCCATCGGCTGCGACGCGGCCTCCAGCGCCCCGATCGCGGCCTTGGTGAGCGCGGTGAACTCGGTCGTCTCCTCCTCGGACAGGTCGACGTACAGCGAGATGTGCCGGTAGGGACAGACGAGGACGTGCCCGGGGTTGTAGGGGAACAGGTTCATCACCACGTAGCAGTGCTGCCCGCGGTGCACGATCAGGCCGTCCCCGTCCTCCCGCCCTGGTGCCCGGCAGAACGGACACCCCTCTCCGGCCTCGTCGGTCGGGCGCTCCCCCGACACGTAGGCCATCCGGTGCGGAGTCCAGAGCCGCTCGAAACCGTCGGCGGCACCGGCGAAGTCCGTGGCCGGCTCGGTCGCCGGGCCCGCGAGGTGCCGATCTGGCGCGCCGGGACGCTGCTCCACTGCCATGACCCCAGCGTAGGCGGCGCCCGCCTCCGCGCCCGGGAGCAGTTCAGCCCGCCGGGGAGAAGGCGACGAGCAGGACCTCGACCGGCGACGATGGACGCGTGACTCCCGCCGACCGCCCAACCGTCATCCGCCGATCCGAGGTCACCGACGCGCCGGGCCTGGCAGCCCTGTACTGGCAGATCCGCACGGAGTCGGTCCCGGTCATCCCGCCGATGCCCCACCCGCGCGAGAGCGTGGACTGGTGGGTCCGTGAGGTGCTGCTGCCCGCTCACGAAGTCTGGGTCGTGACCACCGAGCTGAGCACCGAGCGGGCACGAGCCGGGCACCGAGCCGGGCACCGAGCCGGGCACGAAGAACGGCGAGCAGGACGGCGAGCTGGTGGGGTTCCTCGCCCTGGGAGCACCCGACTGGCTGGCCCACCTCTATCTGCGTGCCGACTGGACGGGCCGCGGCCTCGGGCACGACCTCGTCGCGCTGGCCAAGCAGGAGCGGCCGACCAGCCTTCAGCTCTGGGCCTTCCAGTCGAACACCGCGGCGCTGCGGTTCTACCAGCGCGAGGGTTTCGTCGCCGTCGAGCGGACCGATGGTGCGAGCAACGAGGAGCGGGCACCGGACGTGCGCTACGTCTGGGGTCCCGCGTTGTAGAGGCTGCGCAGGGCCTGGCACCGGACCGGGTCGCGTAGCAGGTCGGTCGAGTCGACCCACTGGTCGACCGACCCGATCAGCGGGACGTGACGCAGCAGCGGGTCGTCCACCCGGGCCAGCGCGGCCTGTGCGAACCGCTCAGAGCCGAGCACCATCGCGGGCCGGTCGTGGAACCGGCGTGGTCGCGGGTCGAGGTCGTCGCCGGGCGCCAACGTGTTGAAGCGGCGGGCGACGGACTCCAGGGCATACAGGAGGTGGTGGTCGGCCTCGTCCGGCGAGGAGGCGCCCAGCGCACCCGCGAGGTGTTCGGGCAGGCTGTCCCACTGCGGCATCCGCGCGAACGCGGTGCCGAGCCACTTGCCGTACGGCGCGTACTGGCGGTTCATCAGCAGCGCGATCCCCATGATGTCGCGCGCGAGCCGTGCCGTCAGCACCGCGCTGCCCAGCTCGTCCCCGAGCTCGGCGGTGCGCTGCGGGAACGCCTCCTCCTGGGCCAGCCGGCGCCAGGCGCTGGCGAGCATCCACCACCACACGTCGTCCGGGTATGCCGACAACGCCGCCCGGAGCCGGGTCAGGTCGCCGGTGTCGTCGTGCAGGACCACACCTGCGGTGGTCTCCAGCAGGCGCTGCTGCGGGAGGCACAGCCAGTCCGCTGGCGTGAGGTCCCGGGCGAGGGGGTCCAGCCCGAGGGTTGCCACCGTCCAGTCCGTCAGGGTCTGCACCGAGATCATGGGCGTGCCGGTGTCGCCCGTCAGCCGAACGGGGTTGCCGTGCAATCTCGCCGGCAGGATGGCCTCCACCGCCGCCCGCACCCGCGCCACGTCCGTCGCAGCGACCAGCACGAGCGCCCGCGGGCCCCAGTCGTGGTCGGTGGACCGTTGTGTGTCGTAGCCGAGGACGTCCGAGCCGGGGCCGAGGAGGGCGGCGGCATACGGCAGGTCGAGCCCGGTCAGGACCGGCGCGAGCACCTCCGTGTGGAAGGCGCGGGAGAGGTCCCGACCGGACTCGAACACCATCTGGCTGCCCCTGAGCGTCCCGGCTCAGACCTGACGCTTCTCCGCCACCGCCGAGACGATCTCCTCGATGGCCACGGCCACGGGGACACCGTTCTTCTGTGACCCGTCGCGATAGCGGAACGACACCGCGCCCGCGGTCCGGTCCTCGTCACCGGCGATCAGCACGAACGGCACCTTGGCCTTGCTGGCGTTGCGGATCTTCTTGGGGAACCGGTCGTCCGACTCGTCGATCTCGACCCGGATCCCCTTGGCCCTCAGCTGCTTCGCCACGTCGAGAAGGTAGTCGTTGAACTCATCGGCGACAGGGATGCCGGTGACCTGGACCGGTGAGAGCCAAGGCGGGAACGCCCCGGCATAGTGCTCCACGAGTACTCCGATGAACCGCTCGATCGACCCGAACTTGGCCGAGTGGATCATCACCGGCTGCTGGCGCGAGCCATCGGCGGCCTGGTACTCGAGCTCGAAGCGCGCCGGCTGGTTGAAGTCGTACTGGATGGTCGACATCTGCCAGGTCCGGCCGATCGCGTCGCGCGCCTGGACGGAGATCTTCGGACCGTAGAACGCGGCACCTCCGGGGTCGGGCACCAGCTCGAGCCCTGACTCCTCAGCGACCTCCCGCAGGATCTGGGTGGCCTCGGCCCACTGCTCGTCCGACCCGATGAACTTGTCGGGGTTGTCGTCGTCGCGGTCGGACAGCTCGAGGTAGTAGTCGTCGAGCCCGAAGTCGCGCAGCAAGGACAGCACGAAGCTCAGCAGGTGCCGGATCTCAGCTGGCGCATCCTCCTTGGTGACGTAGGAGTGGCTGTCGTCCTGGGTGATCATCCGGACCCGGGTCAGCCCGGACAGCACCCCGGACTTCTCGTCGCGATAGACGGTGCCGAACTCGAAGAACCGCAGCGGGAGCTCGCGGTAGGACCGCCCCCGCGACTTGTAGATCAGGTTGTGGATCGGGCAGTTCATCGCCTTGAGGCGGTAGTTGTGCCCGTCGACGTCCATGGGCGGGAACATGCCCTGGGAGTAGTACGGCAGGTGTCCAGAGGTGAAGAACAGCTCCTCGCGGCTGATGTGCGGCGAGCCGACGTAGTCGAAGCCCTCCTCGATGTGCCGTGCTCGGACGTAGTCCTCCATCTCGCGCTTGATCACGCCACCCTTGGGGTGGAAGACCGGCAGACCGGCACCGAGCACCTCGGGGAAGGAGTACAGGTCCAGCTCGCTGCCGAGCCGCCGGTGGTCGCGCCGCTCGGCCTCGGCGAGCCGGTCGAGATAGGCCTTGAGCTCGTCCTTCGACGGCCAGGCGGTGCCATAGATCCGTTGCAGCGAAGGGTTCTTCTCGCTCCCCCGCCAGTAGGCCGCTGCGCTGCGCATCAGCTTGAAGGAGTTGCCGAGCAGCTTGGTGGTGGGCACGTGCGGGCCACGGCAGAGGTCGCCCCAGGCGCGGGAGCCGTCCTTGCGGACGTTGTCATAGATGGTCAGCTGAGCTCCGCCGACCTCGACGGAGGCTCCTTCGGCGGCGTCCTCGGCCGCACCGCCCTTCAACCCGATCAGCTCGATCTTGTAGGGCTCGTCGGCCAGCTCGACAGCAGCGGCGTCGTCGCTGATCTCCCGACGCACGAAGGTCTGGTTCTCGTTGACGATCCGCTGCATGACCTTCTCGAGCGCCTTCAGGTGCTCTGGGGTGAACGGCTCCTCGGTGTCGAAGTCGTAGTAGAACCCGTCGCGGATGGGTGGCCCGATCCCGAGACGTGCCTTCGGGTTGACCTCCTGCACGGCTTGGGCGAGGACGTGGGCGGCGCTGTGCCGCAGGACGTCCAGCCCGTCCGGCTCGTCGACGCGGACCGGCTCGACGGCGTCGCCGTCGGCCAGGACGTGCGCCAGGTCCCGCAGCTCACCGTTGACCCGGGCGACCACCACCGCCCGGTCGCCCTCGAACAGGTCGGCCGCCGTGGTCTGCTGCCCGACCGATCGCTCGCTCCCGGCGACGTGGACGGTGATCTGGGCAGACACGGTGGGCTCCTGGTGGACGGGGAGCGCGGCGGTCCCGCGCGCGCCTGCCGATGCTATCCGGGCGTCCGGCAGCCCGTCGCGGCAGTTATCCGTGCCTGACTGGGCCTGACTGGGCCTGACTATGCCTGACTGGGCCTGACTGGGCCTGACTGTGCTTGACCGAGCTGAGGCGTACAGGGACGATCGAAGCACCAGCCGAAGGGAGCACGTGTCATGGGCCAGGATCCGACCCCACGTGACGAGCCGACGAACGACGACTCCGAGATCGAGGTCGTGCCGGAGCCCGACCTGTCCTTCTCTGGGTCTGGGACCTCGTGGCCGATGCCCGCTGCTCCGCGCCAGCAACCCGCGCCCGCCCCGAGGTCGCCCCGTCCGCCGGGGCCCCTGCCGACCGTGGCGAACGAACCGGACCTCTGACCCGGCCGTGGTCGACGCCGAGGCACCAGCCGAGCCTGATCCCGCGTCAGAGGTCGAACAGAGGCCAGAACCTGGTCCCGAGCCGGATGACTCACTGGCGCAACGGGTCTCCATCGACCTGTGGGAGTCGCTCTCCAACGGTCCGGCGTCCTTCACCCAGCTCGCACAGGCACACCGCATTCGCTCTCGGACCTCGGACCGGTTCACCGCCGACCAGCTCGGCCGCGCCAGTCGCGAGCTCGTGCGGGCCGGCCGACGGTGGTTCGCGGGACGCGAGCGCGCACTGGTCGCGGAGTACTGGTGCACTGTGGTGTACGGCGGATGCGCGCGCACCCAGCAGGACGAGCTGCTCTCGGTGCTCAACTGGCGCGATGACGAGCTGGTGGTGATGGAGCAGTCCATCCTGCAGACCTCGCGCGACGCGACCAGGGTGTTCGGCGGCCCCAGACATGCGGAGGACCGGCGAGAGGTCGTCGACTCGCTCTACTCGGTGCTCACCCGGCTGATGGCGACAGCGGACACCCTCGAACAGCTCCAACGCGACCGCGGCGAGGCCACCGCCGACCCGAGGCGTCAGCTCCAGCTCGACCAGGAGGGCCAGAAGTCACTGCGGGGGCTGCGCGCCGAGTGGCTGCTCTGTCAACAGCGCACGGCGATCCTCATCCAGCGGCAGGCTCGGTTCGAGTACCTGGTCGGTGTCGCCGTGGGCGTGCTCGCGGCGCTCGTGCTGCTCGGCGGGTTCGGCACGGTCGCCGCACTGCACTGGAGCGGCCAGATCCTGGCTCCCGCGTTCCTCGCCGCGACGGTGTCCGGGGCCATCGGCGCGCTGGTCAGCGTCATCCAGCGCATGGCGCCGGACGACGCGCCGGGGGCCGTCCGGCACGCCCTCACGCTCGACTTCACCGCACCTCGGAACCAACGTCTCGTGCTCGGCGCGGCCCGTCCGTTCGTCGGGGCGGCATTCGCCGGCGTCATCTACTTCGGCCTCATGGCCGGCCTGCTCAGCATGCAGGGGCCCGACGCGAATGGGCAGGACACCCCCGCGACCTTCGCGATGTTCGGTCTGCTGGGATTCCTGTCCGGGTTCAGTGAGCGGTTCGCCACAGACTTCCTCGAGCGGGCCGGCAGTGCTCTGGTGAAACAGGACTCGGCTGCCGCGCTGACCTCGGGTCAAGCGACCACGGCGTACCCGATGTCCAGCGGTGGCGGCGTGGGGGTGGCTTCGACCCCTGAGCCGGCGATGGGGCTGTCCGCAGCTGCCACCGAACCGTCCCCGACCGAGGGTGCGACGCCGACCCACTAGGCCCGTGTGCGGTCAGCCCGACACCCCCGGCGCGATCACCGCGGTGAGGATGACTGCCGCCATCACCGACTGGATGTCCTGGATGCTCCTGCGGAGCGCCTCACCTGCCCAGTCGCCCTCGCTGATCCGCCTGGCCGACTCCTTGACCGCCTTCTTGTCCTCACCGGGGAACACCTTGTGCACGATGTCGCTGGCCGACAGCAAGGCGATCAGAGCGCCGGTGTGGGCGTCGGGCGCGACCCCGGCGCGAAGGGCGTTGCGCACCCGGTCGCGGATCTCGTCCTCGACCGCCGAGGTCGCCGACTTCCACGCGGTCGTCGGGAACAGGCCCAGGACCTTGCGCTTCTCCGCAGTCAGCACCCCCTCGGCGGCGAGCTGCTCGAGCAGCTGGTCCTTGAGCGACCCGCCTCGGTTGCGCCAGGCCGAGGCGCCACCGATGTGGTTGATCGCGTCCTTGGGCTTTCGCCCGTGAGCCTGGTCGAGGATCTCCAGGAGCAGCGGGTCCGAGGGGAGGTTCACCCCCGTCTTGCGGAAACGCCCGGCCTTGACCTCCCCGCCCTGCTCGGCGATCTCCAAGGTTCCGGCAACGGTGAGGTCGGTGACCGCTGCCCCGGCCATGGCAGCGTCGAGGGTGCTCCCGTCCAGCAGGGGCTTTCCCGAGGCGTCGTCCAACGCGAGCAGCAGGTACTCCTCCGCAAGGCTGCGGGTCATCTCGGTCCCCTTCGTCGGTCGTTCCTCCACCCCACCATGGCGCGGCACGGTCTCGCATCCCCCTGCCGTGGGAGCCGCAGGTGGGCCACAGGGTAGACATGGGTGACACCCACCCACAGGAGGACAGTCCCATGCGCGTCGCCATCGCCGGAGGACACGGCCAGATCGCCCGACACCTCGAGCGGATGCTCGTCGCAGCGGGCCACGAAGCCGTGGGCCTGGTCCGTAACCCCGACCACGTCGCGGACCTGGAGACCGACGGGGCGAAGGGACGGGTGCTCGACCTCGAGCACGCCTCGGTGGACGAGGTCGTGGCGGCCATAGGTGACGCCGACGCCGTGGTCTTCGCCGCCGGCGCCGGCCCCGACAGCGGCGCCGCCCGCAAGGAGACCGTCGACCGCGCGGGCGCCAGCTTGTTGGCCGACGCCGCCGAGCAGGCAGGCGTACGCCGATATGTCATGGTCTCGGCGATGGGCGTGGAGCGGGCCGACCCCGACAGCGACGACGTGTTCCAGGTCTACCTGCGGGCCAAGGCAGCCGCCGACGCCGACCTGCGTGGCCGCGCCGCGCTCGAGTGGGTCATCGTCCGTCCGGGTCTGCTGACCGGCGGACCACCACGCGGCACGGTGGCGGTCGGCCCCGACCTGCCGTCCGGCGAGGTCTCCAGGGCCGATGTCGCAGCGGTGCTGCTGGCCGTGCTCGAGTCGGACCTGGCGGGTGTCCAGTTCGACCTCCTCGCCGGCGACCGAACGGTCACGGAGGCGGTGGCCGCCCTCGGAACCTGAGCGTGTCCGGGCCTGCGCCGATATCTGTTGTGGGGCAACGACCGGGTCAGCGGCTCAGGGTCAGGACGAGGTGGTCCTTGCCACGGTCCATCGGTGAGGTGAGCGCCGCGACGTCACGCCCCTCCTGGTGGGCGACGGTCAGGGCCACGGTCCCCGGGAGCAGTACGGGCCTCCGGAACCACACGTGGCTGGTCGACGGACCGGAGCTCGCGGACCCCAGCGCGGCCAGCGTCCGCGCCGACGTCCACATCCCGTGGGCGATGGCTCGCGGGAAGCCCATGGCCCGCGCGGTGAGGGCGTGGAGGTGGATCGGGTTCACGTCACCGCTGACCGCGCCGTAGGCGCGCCCGAGCCCCTCCGGCAGCTGCCACAGCGCGACCGGGTCGCCCGGCGGTACCCCGGGGGGCTGGGATCGGTCGACGGGTGCGCCGAGGGGGCGACCACGCTGGAGATAGGTGCTCCGACCGTCCCAGACCCGCTCCCCCGCGACCTCCACCGAGGTCACCAGGTCGACCAGGGTCCCGCTGCGATGCGGACGCCGGTCCTCGGCGTGCACCGTGATGTCCAGGACGTCGTCGGCGTCCGTCGCCCGGTGGACGGTGATGGTGTTCTCGAGATGGACCAGGCCCGGCAGAGGCATCGGGAAGTCGCGGCGGGCCATGAGTGCGACCTGGAGTGGAAACCCCACGACGTGCGGATAGGTATGCGGGAGAGCGTCGTTCACCGCGAAGCCGCACAGCCGCTGGTAGGCGAGCAGGTTGGCGCGGTCGACCGAGTACGCCTCGAGGCGGACCGCCCGAGCGGGAACCTCCCCCGACCGGCCGCGAGCGGTCAACGCGCCCCGGAGGAGGTTCCTGGCCAGGCCCGGGCGGCTCGACAGGGTCTCGACCCCGCGCGCGGTGTCGGTCGCAGACGCCACGTCAGGCCCCCAGCAGGCTCTGACCGCACACCCGGACCACGTTGCCGTTGACGGCCCAGCTGCTGCCCCAGGCGAAGTAGCCGATGGTCTCGGCGACGTCCAGTGGCAGCCCGCCCTGGGTCATCGAGTTCATCCGACGTCCCGCTTCGCGAGTGGTCAGCGGGATCTTGGCGGTCATGTCGGTCTCGATGAATCCCGGGGCGACCGCGTTCACCGTGATGCCCCGACCCACCACCGAGCCTTCGCGCGCGAGCGCCTGCACCATGCCGATCACTCCGGCCTTGGATGCAGCGTAGTTGGCCTGTCCGCGGTTGCCGGCGATCCCGGCCATCGAGGAGACGCACACGATGCGGCCGTGGTCGCGCACACCACCGGGCGCGAGCAGTGCCTCGTTCATGGCCAGGATCGACAGGAGGTTCACGTCGAGCACTGCGCCCCAACGATCCTCGTCGGTGTTGGCGAGCAGCCTGTCGCGGGTGATGCCCGCGTTGTGCACGACGATGTCGAGCCCACCGTGCCGGGCGTTGGCGTGCTGGACCATCCGCTGCCCGGCGTCGGCCGCAGTGACGTCCAGCGGGAGGGCGGTGCCCCCGAGCCGGTTGGCGACCCGGGCCAGCGCGTCGCCGGCGCTGGGGACGTCGACACAGACGACGGTCGCTCCGTCGCGGTGCAGCACCTCGGCGATCGAGGCGCCGATGCCACGGGCGGCGCCCGTCACGACGGCGACCTTGCCCGCCAGCGGCTGGTCCCAGCTTCCCCCCTCCGTCACCGACCCCGCGCCGACCTGGAAGACCTGGCCGCCGACGTACGCCGACCGGCCGGAGAGCAGGTATCGCAACGTCGACTCGGCGCCGGCCTCGGCACCCTCCTTCACCAGGACGAGGTTCGCGGTGGCGCCGGCGCGCAGCTCCTTGCCCAGCGAACGGGAGATGCCCTCCAGCGCACGGCGCGCGGCAGCCTGGGCCACGTCGGTCGCCGTCTCGGGTGGGCGTCCCACCACGATGACCCGGCCGCTGGGCGCGAGACCCCGCAGGGTCGGGGCGACGAGAGCTCGCAGCGACTCGAGGTCGGCCGGGGTGGCGATGTCGGTCAGGTCGGCGACGACGCCACCCACCCGGCTTCCGGAGGTCACTCCGTCGAGGACCTCGATGCCCTCGGCGGCCAGGATCCGTCGGACCACCCGGCCGACCGGCGCGGACCCGGGTCCACCGACGACGACGGCGCCGGGGATGAGCGGCGCACCCACGGTGTGGCGGCGAAGCACGGCGGGCCGTGGCAGCCCCACCGCGCCGGCGACCCTCGTGCCGAGGTCACTGTTGACGAGCCGGGCATAGGTGTCGGTGGCCATCACGCTGCCTCGAGGATCGCCATGACGCCCTGACCACCGGCGGCACAGATGGAGATCAGGCCGCGCGCGCCAGATCCCTTCTGGTGCAGGGACTTGGCCAAGGATGCGACGATGCGGCCACCGGTTGCCGCGAACGGGTGCCCGGCGGCCAGCGACGAGCCGTTGACGTTGAGCCTGCGACGGTCCAGCTCCCCGATCGGCGTGTCCAGACCGAGCCGGTCACGGCAGAACTGAGGGCTCTCCCAGGCCGCGAGGGTGCACAGCACCGTGGCGGCGAACGCCTCGTGGATCTCGACGAGGTCGAAGTCCTGCAGCTTCATCCCGTGGCGCTCGAGCAGGTGCGGCAAGGCATACGCCGGCGCCATCAACAGACCCTCGGTGCCGGTGACGTAGTCGACCGCGGCGGTCTGCGCGTCGATGAGGTGGGCGAGCGCCGTCTGACCGTGCTCGGCCGCCCAGGCCTCGTTGCCGAGCAGCACGACCGAGGCGCCGTCGGTCAGCGGGGTGCTGTTGCCCGCGGTCATCGTGGCCCCCTCGCCCCGGCCGAAGGCCACGCTCAGTGCGGCGAGCTTCTCCAGCGAGGTGTCCGGTCGCAGGTTCTGGTCACGGGTCTGACCGAGGAACGGCGTCAGCAGGTCGTCCTGGAACCCGCGGTCGTAGGACGCGGCCAGGTGCTGGTGGCTCGCCACCGCGATCGCGTCCTGCTCCTCACGGTCGATCCCCCACTGCCTGGCGGTCTGGGCCATGTGTTCGCCCATCGAGAGCCCGGTGCGGGGCTCGACGTTGCGCGGGATCTCCGGGACCAGGTGCCCCGGCCGGATCCCGGCGAGCGCGCGGGCGCGCTGCAGCGGCGTCCGGGCCCGGCCGGCGGCGAGCAGGGTCTCCCGCAGCCCCTCGTTGACGGCGATCGGGGCGTCCGAGGCGGTGTCGGTGCCGCCGGCGATACCCGAGTCGATCTGTCCGAGCCGGATCTTGTTCGCGACCAGGATCGCGGTCTCCAACCCCGTGCCGCACGCCTGCTGCACGTCATAGGCCGGCGTGGTCGGGCTCAGCGAGGACCCGAGCACTGCCTCACGGGTCAGGTTGAAGTCGCGGCTGTGCTTCAGGACGGCTCCGGCGGCGACCTCGCCGACCTGCTCCCCCGCGATCCCGGCTCGGGCCACGAGGCCTTCGAGGGCCGCGGTCAGCATGTCCTGGTTGCTGGCCCTCGCATAGGGGCCGTTGCTGCGGGCGAACGGGACTCGGTTGCCGGCGAGGATCGCCGCACGGGGAACGGATCGAGCGGTGGAGTCAGCCACCTCGACACTCCTGACCTCGGTGAGCCCGTCCGCGACGCGCTCGACTGATACTGACAGTATCAGGTACTTATGGTATCTGCTACCGTCCGTGGCATGAACCCGGAGACCTCGGCGGACGGCCGCAGCACCCGGTGGGACGGCCATCGTCGCTCCCGGCGCGAGGAGCTGGTCGAAGCCACCCTGCGAGCCATCCGCGAGCACGGAGCCGGGGTGGGCATGGAGGACATCGCCGCCGCGGCGGGGACGTCCAAGACCGTGGTCTACCGGCACTTCACCGACCGGGCCGGGCTCTATCACGCCGTCTGCGACCACGTCGACGCGCTGATCCTGCGCGACCTCGGCACGGTCCTCGGCGTCGGCGGCCCGGCGACGTCCGACGAGACCGGGCTGGCCGAGTCGGCCGGCTCGCCGCGGGGCCTGATCGCGGCCGCGATCAACGCCTATCTCCGCCTGGTCGAGCGTGACCCCGAGGTCTACCGGTTCGTGGTCAGCGCCCCGATGCTCGACCACCCTGGCACCGAAGACCCCGCCGGTGCGGTGACCACCCAGGTGGCCGACCTCATCAGCGCCGTCATCGCCGAGGCCCTCACCGAGAGTGGGCAGGACCGGTCCCTGGCCCCCGTCTGGGGCGCCGGGCTCGTCGGCATGGTCCGCGCCGCGGCCGACCGCTGGCTGACCGACCCTGCCCAGATGTCGCGGCAGGAGCTCGCCGAGGCGCTCACCGCCTTTGCGTGGGACGGCATGTCCAGCGCGTGGCGGAGCACGTCGTCCACGGCATCCACCAGCCCTGCGTGACCTTCGTCCTGATTCGAGCGCGGGCGCGGCAGTCGGTTCAGCCCTCCCACCACGGCCGCAGCGGGAGTCGTGCGTCACCCCGGTCGTCGACCTTGACGGCCAGGACCTGGTGGAGCTGGACGACGTTGCGCTCGAACCCCAGTCGTGACCCGGCCATGTACAGGCCCCAGACACGCGCCGTGGCCTCGCCGACCTCCTCGACACACTCGTCCCAGTGCTCGGCCAGGTTCTGGCACCAGGACTGCAGGGTCATCGCGTAGTGCTCCCGCAGGTTCTCCTCGTGGCGCACCTCGAGGCCGACGTCCTGCATCGAGCTGATGATCGTGCCGGACCCGGTGAGCTCGCCGTCGGGGAAGATGTAGCGGTCGATGAAGGCACCGGTGGTGTAGCGGGCGACGTTGTCCGGTCGGGTGATCGAGTGGTTGAGCACCAGTCCGCCCGGACGGAGCCGATCGGCGACACCGGTGAAGTAGGAGGCGTAGTTGCGGACCCCGATGTGCTCGGTGAGCCCGATGGAGGAGATCGCGTCGAAGCCGGTCTCGGTGACGTCGCGATAGTCGCTGAACCGCACGTCGGCGAGATCGGCCAGACCCTCGCGCCGGATCGCGTCCTGGGCCCACTGCGCCTGCTCACGGGACAGAGTGGCGCCGATCGCCTCGACGCCGTGCCGGGCGGCATACCTGACCATGCCACCCCACCCGCACCCGATGTCCAGCAACCGGTCGCCGGGCCGCAGCCGGAGCTTGTCGAAGACGAGCCGGTACTTGTTCTCCTGGGCCTCCTCCAGGGAGGTCTGCTCATGCGGGAACGTGGCACAGGTGTAGGTCATCGACGGCCCGAGCACGTGCTCGTAGAAGGCGTTGGAGACGTCGTAGTGGTGGTGGATCGCCTCGGCGTCCCGGGTGCGGGAGTGGCGCAGGCCCTCCGCCACCCGGCGCCAGCGCGGGAGGTGCTCCTGCGGCGGCGGGGTCACCGGCCGGAACATCTCCGGCCCGAGGCTCCGGGTGATCTGGGCCAGCGTCCGAGCCTGCGGGCGGCGCCAGGTGAGCTCGTCCATCGCGCGCAGGAGGGCGTAGGGGTCCCCCGGGTGCACGCCCTCGGTCTGGAGGTCGCCGGTCACGTATGCGCGGGCCAGACCGAGGTCGCCCGGCGCCGTGGCCAGGTAGTTCACCGCCCGTGGTGTGCGCAGGTGCAGCCCGTAGGCAGCGTCGGCCGGACCGCTGGCGCTGCCGTCATAGGCCGTCAACCGCAGCGGCAACGGGCCTCCGTTCAGCGTCTCGGCGATCTCGGCGATCGAGAGTCTGGCCGCCGCTTCCTGGGCGTCCCGGGCATTTCTCAGCAGGGTCACCTGCGTTGCACCGCCTTCGCATAGAGGTCGAGGAGTCGAGCGTCGGGGTCATAGGCCTTCTTCAGGACGGAGAAGGCAGCGCCACCGTAGAGCCTCCAGAACTCAGGCTCGTCGTAGTAGGACTCGGAGTACAGCGATTTGTGCCCGCCGAGCGAGGTGACCTTGTCCTCGACGAGGCGGTTGGTCTCGCCACGGGGGGCGCCGGGGCGGGTGGGGACGCTGGACCAGAAGCCGATGTTGACGTACGGCTCCCCGGCCGACAACGGGTACAGGGGCCAGGGTCTGGCCCCGGTCGGTCCACCGTCCGCCCGTGAGCGAAGGACCAAGGGGCACAGCCAGATCGGCTCGATCGGGACCTCGCCCAGGAACCACTCGACGAAGTCTGCGGTGCGACCGATCGGCACCTCGACGTCCTGGACGACTCGTTCACGGGGAGGCCGGTCAGCCCTGGCCTCGAGCCGGTCGGCGATCTCGAACCGGTGGTCCAGGGCGATGAGCTTCCAGTACACGCTGCTGCGCAGCCAGCGCTTGGGCCACCAGCGCCGGATCCGCCGGTCCTGGGCACCGAACGCCCGCGAGCACCAGAACCAGTCGGTGTCCCACCGCCAGAGGTAGTCGTGGATGGTGAGCCGGTCCCGTCTGGGCTCCGCGTCGTCGTGCTGGACCGACCGGTAGAACACCTCCATGCCGGTGTAGTCGCTCACCGGTCCCGGCTCGTCGGTCTGGGTGCCGAGAGTGAGGTAGGACTCGGTGGCGGAGAAGACCACTCCGTCGACGTAGTCGACCCGCCCCCCGTCGTGCGAGCGGCCAGCCACGACGCGCGCCAGCGCCTCCTGGAGGTCCCGCAGGTCGTGGAACCGGACGTGGCGCAGGGCGACGTAGCGGCGCACCGGCTCCAGCTCGATCCGCAGGCGCGTGGCGTACCCGAGCGACCCGTAGGAGTTGGGGAAGCCGTGGAACAGGTCGGCATGCTCCCCGGTCGGACGCGCGGTCACCAGCTCGCCGCCGCCGGTGAGGATGTCCATCTCGACCACCGACTCGTGGGGCAGACCGTTGCGGAACGAGCTCGACTCGATGCCGAGCCCGGTCACCGCGCCGCCGAGGGTGATCGTGCGGAGCTGGGGGACGACCAGTGGTGCCAGTCCGTGGCGCAGGGTCGCGTCCACGAGCGTCTCGTAGGTGCACACCCCCTGCACGTCGGCCGTGCGACCGGTGACGTCGATGCCGATCACGCCGTCGAGCCCGGACACGTCGAGCCCGGGCGCGCTGCTCGCGGTTCGCGCCCGGAACAGGTTGGAGGTCTTCTTGGCGAGGCGGACGCCTGCGCTCGCAGGGATGGCGCCATAGCTCTCGCGCAGCGCCTCCACCGCACGAGCATGCTGCTCCCAGCCCGTCACCGGCCGGCCACCATGGTCACCATCTCAGGCTATGACGCCTCGGGATCGGGGTCGTTCCCGGGTCCACGCACCAGCGTGCGGCCGTCGTCGGTGACGGTCCAGAACGGGTTGTGGGCGACCTCCCACGGGTGGCCGTCGGGGTCGACGAAGATCCCGCTGTAACCACCCCAGACCGTCTCGGCTCCTGCCCGTCCGATCGCTGCGCCGGCGGCCCGGGCCTGGTCCAGGACGGCGTCGACCTCGGTCGCGGAACGCACGTTGTAGGCCAGCGTCACCCCTCCCCAGCCGCCCGGGTCCTTCACGCAGCTGTCGACCGCGAGCTCCTCGCGCGACCACAGCGCCAGCACCATGCCGCCCGCCTGGTAGAACACGACATCCTCCGGCCCAGGGGTCGCCCGCCAGCCCAGCGCGGTGTAGAAGCGGTGCGCGACGTCCAGGTCAGCCACCCCCAGGGTCACCAGGCTGAGCCGCTGGTCCATCAACGCCCCTGGTTGGCGTGCGGGTCGACGGGGGTGGCGGCGACCGCCGCGGGGGCATCGGCGACGGCCACGGGGTCGCCCACCGCAACCGACCCCGGCGTCCGCACGTCGGCGTACATCCCGGGACAGTTCTTGGCGGGTCCGGTGACCACCAGCTCCACGCTGCCGACCGAGACGACGCCCCCCGGCGACGGCAGGTCGGCCGGTTCGACGTCGAGCAGGAGGTTGGCTCGGATGCCCGCAGCCAGCGTGGTCGCCACGAGGTGGACCGGTGCCCCCTTGCGACGGTCGCCCTCCAGCCCGTCGGGACCGATGACGACGTCGGTCAGGTCGGTGCCGGGTGCACCCTTGACCGGATAGGTGTGGATGCTGCCCACCGTTCCCACTGCCATCAGCCCATGTAACACCCGTGGAGGTCCCGGGCGGGCTGTTTCCACGACACCGGGATCGAGCCGGTCCCGGAATGCCGACCACACCCGGCAGGGCGCGACCCGCCGCTCGAGGAGTACCCAGCGGTCAGACCACCGCGGTCATCAACGCCCACCCCGCGGCGGCCGCGGCCATGCACAGCGCGGACGAACCGAGGATGCTCAGCGCCGCGAGGCCGGGGCGGCGCCGCTGGGCCAGGCGGAACGTCTCGACCATTGCGGTGCTGAAGGTCGTGTAGCCGCCGCAGAACCCGGTGCCGGCCACGGTCAGCAGGTCCGGCTCGAGGGCGCGGCCGGCTGCTGCACCGACGAGCAGACCGAGCAGCAGCGAGCCGGAGACGTTGACGAGGATGGTCGCCCAGGGCACCAGCGGTTGGACCCGGCCGTCGCGCCGCAACCACCGGTTGACCAGGTCGTCGACCAGGAAGCGGCTGGCGGCACCGAGCCCGCCCGCAAGGGCGACCAGCACGATCATGACGCCACCGGGCCCCGGGGTGCCCCGGATGGCGGCTGGTCGGTGTCCGGGTCGACGGGGACGTCGGTCCGGCTCACCGGTCGCCGACCGGCGGCGCACCAGGCCCCGGCGCCGACCGCCAGCATCCCACCGACGAGGCTGAGGACGACGTACCCCAGCGCGAGGGGGTCGCCCACCCGCGCGAGCGTCGTCGTCTCGACGGCGAAGGTGCTGTACGTGGTGAACCCGCCGAGTACGCCGGTGCCGGCGAGCAGCCGCCATCGTCGCCGCGGTGGCGTCTCCTCCCCGGACCGGGCCAGCCCCTCCAGGAGCAGCCCGAGCAGGAACGCGCCCGCGAGGTTCACGACGAGCGTGCCCAGCGGCACCCCGTCCCCCGCCGGAAGCAGCTGCTCGACCGCATAGCGCCCGGCCGTGCCCAGCGTCCCACCCACGGACACCAGGCCCGCGCCCGTCAGCAGGTGCCGCCGCCGCGACCCGGCCCTGGCGGCACGCGGCGAGGAACCTGCACCGACCGGAGCCATCAAGGTCCTTCCCGGGCGGTCCCGACCATCGCGACGCTCATCGGTGGTCAGGAGGCTCAAGCGGGCCTTGGCCCCGAAGTGTGGACACGGGATTTGTGGTTAGGCGGCGAGCGTAGCGCTGGCCGTGTGGGACTGCTCGAACAGGGCTGGGGGGAGTTGGCCGCAGGCTGAGTGGCGCCGGCGGGCGTTGTAGCGGGTCACCCCGGTGAAGACCTCCCCGGAGACAGGTCACGGCGTCGGGCCAGCCTCGGCGGCCGGCGAGGGTTTCACGTTTGAGGGTTGCGTTGAACGACTCGGCGAGGGCGTTGTCGGCGCTGGTGCCGACCTTGCCCATCGAGTGGGTGACTCCGAGCCGGGAACAGAGTCGGGCGTAGTCGGCTGAGCGCTAGACCGACCCGTGGTCGCTGTGGAAGACCGCCCCGGCCAGCGACCCGCGGGTTCGGGTGGCGGCGTTGATGGCGTCCTCGACCAGGCTGGTACGCATGTGGTCAGCGATCGACCAGCCCAACAGCCGGCGGGAGTACAGGTCGATCACGGTGGCCAGGTACAGGAACGTGGTGCCCCCTTGGCCGTCACCGCAGGGCAGGTAGGTGATGTCGCCGACGTAGCGGCGGTTCGCGCCCGGGACGGTGAGGTCCCGCTTGATCAGGTCGGGCACCACCTGATTCTCGGGTGCGGGGATCGTGGTGCGGACCATGCGACGCAACCGCAGCCCAGCCAGATGGTGCTCACGCATCACCCGAGCAACCCGCTTGTGATTGACCCGCTGCTCAGCGGGGACACCCGCGTTGAGTTCGGCGGTCACCCGAGGAGCCCTGTAGGCACGGTCCCCACCGGCCTTGGGTTCCTGGATCGCCCGCACCTTCGTCGCGAGCTCGGCAACACCTGCCACCCCGCCGGCCCGTGCCGGGGCCCCGGCCTGCCAGGCGTAGTAGGACGAACGGCTGACCTGCGCGGCCTGGCACAGTCGCTTCACCTTGAAGGTGGCGGAGTCGGCGACGAACTGGAAGCGACTTCACCAGCGCGTCTCCCCGGCGAAATACCTCGCGGTCCGCCGCAAGATGTCCCGCTCGGTCGACAGCAGCCGATCACTGGCCTCCAACTCCCTGACCCGGCCTCGCAAACGGGCCCGGGTCGGCGGCAATCTGCTTCACCGTCGCCCCCTGCGTATTGGCGTAGAGGTCAACCGCGTCGCGGCGGAACTCCTCGCTGTAGGTCTTGCGTGCCATCGGTGGATCGTCTCGCTTCCCCCGGCCAGGAACCGAAATTGGCGTGTCCACCCAACGGGTCAACCTCAAAGTTCCGCAAATAGGTGCGTGTGTGACTCGAGCGGCGTGCGCCCAGGACTCCCAACATCAACAAAGGCGCCGGGCAAGCCATCGAGAACGCCATCGTGCTGGCTGCCCAGTCGGCGCAGCCAACAGCCGAGCTCCACAAGCTCTTCACCAGCACGGCCTCCAGCGGCACAAGCGAACCCAACGGCTTGTCATACTCGCCTGGCGGACGGGTCGGTTGACCCCGGCCGATGGGCGGCTGGGAGTGCAGTTGCGCACCGCCGCGGTGCGTCTCCTACCGGTGCTGATCCTCGCGAAGATGGCCGAGCGGGTGATGGCGTGGATCCCACCAGTCTTCGAAGACCGGCGCTGCTCGGATCGGCAGCCGGCTGTGCGCCGTAGGCGGGCTCACCGTGGGACTGGCCCGACTCTAGGAGTACATCCGCGTACGTATACAAGTCGGCATAGGAAGGAGTGCAGCGCAGTAACGACTCGTGGCATCCCACATGTGCCCCGGCCCCGTCGAAGTAGATGATCTGATCAGCGCGCGGCGCCACGTCGAGGTCATGCGCGATGCTGATGAGCGTCCGGCCCTGACGACGGTGCAGCGACTCCACGACGAGCCTCTCCTTCGCGCCGATGAGGCTGGTGGCTTCGTCGAGGATGACGATATCGGCGCGCGACAACCACGCTCTGGCAAGGACGATCCTTTGTCGGTCGGCAGCGGACACCCGCTCATCCCGGCGACTGATCTCGGCGCCGAGACCACCGACTCGATGGATGAGCGGGCGCAGCCCGAACGTGCCCGCCACACCATCCAGCTCGTCGTCCTGAACGGGATGTTGCTCGGCGAGGTGGGTCAGATTGTCGCGCAGGGTGCCCGCGAATACGTAGGACTCCTGAGGCACGTAGCAAACCCGCCCCGTCGTTTGGATCGAGCCGTCGGTCGGTTCCTGAAGATGAGCGATGAGCCGAGCCAAGGTCGACTTACCGGCGCCGCTGGCGCCGAGCACGGCGACGTGCTCGCCGGGAGTCACGTCCAGTTTGAGGTCGGTCATGATCGGTCGGCTGTTTGGCCGGTACGCGAAACAGACGCCGTAGAGAGCCAGGCTTCCGATCGGATCGAGTGGATCATCGAGTGGGTCACTGCCTATCTCCGAGGAGGCGGAGCCGCTCGAAGGGATGGGTCCAGACTGGCCGGTCACCACGGCCAGCCGGTCGATCAGGACGATCAGCTCGACGACCCAGCCGCCGGACATGCTGGCGAACGCGCCCACGGCGGGAGCGAGGCCGGTCAGCACGTAGGTGGCCGCGCCGAGGACAGCGCCGGGCGTCACGGCGTGGTTGCGAAGCAGCGGCCCGGCGAGGAGAAGCACGGCCAGCAGCGGTGCGTGAGCGCCGAGCAGGATGACCCCATGGCGCAGTGAGGTGGTGCGCACGACGGCGAGCTCCCGCTCCGCCACGGAATCGACATGTCCGATGAGGCGTCGGCCGCAGTGCTCGTTGACGCCGATCCCGCGCAGGGCAGACAGGTCGGCGAGGATGGCTGCGGCAGCACACCCGAACTCCTCCGCCGCCAAGGTCGCTGAACGCTGCCTGCGCACCGTCAAGGGCACGAGGGCCGCCTGGATGAGCACTGCCGCGAGCAGGGGAACCGCGGCCGCCAGGCCGAAGAGCGGGTCAAGCAGGTGCAGACCGATCACCGCAGAGCCAAGCGGCATGATCGCGGAACGGAGGCTGCGAAGAAGCGCCGACACGAGGTTGCGCACCTGGTCTACCTGGGCGACGACCTGGGTCACGGTCGCACGCCCCGGTCGCCCGCTTGCCGCGCATGCCGCGACGGTGCCGCGGATGGCACCTGACATCAGCTCATCGCGCATGTCCTCCACGACCGGAGCGATGGCCCCATAGAGGCGCCGGGTGGCCAACACTCCTACCCCGATGGCAAGCGCCAGGACGAGCAGCCACGCACCCGCCGCCCACATGTGGCGCGTAACCACGGCGTCCATCGCGCGCGCGATGGTGTAGCCCGATAGCAGGCCAGGTGCACACTCGATGCCGGACCAGGCCGCGAGAGACCACAGTCGCCGCGGCTGCGGAACAGAGGCACACAACAGCTTGAGACCCGGGGTCATCGCACCCTGCCCAGGGCGTGCGTTGCGAACCCTGCGTCATCCGCATCGTCCGCGTCGGGCATGCAGTCCGGAAGGTGGCAGACCTCGTCAGCCGCGTCGATGAGGGACCGGCGTGCGGACGCGACAATGACGGTGCGCTCACGTCGACTGCCGATGACGGCGCGCAACACCTCGAGTTCGGTGGCCGGATCGAGGCTCGACGTCGCGTCCTGCATGACGAGGGCTCCGGCGCCGTGCAGCAGGGCTTGGGCCAGCCCGATGCGCTGCAGCTCCCCGCCTGACAGTTCAAGGTCGACCAGCGGGGTGTCATACCCGTTCGGAAGGCCCATGATGACGTCGTCGATACGGGCCTGCCGAGCGGCGTGACGGGCGTCCTGCGGATCGGCCGCGGGCAAGCCGAGCATCATCAGATCGATCACGGTGTCTCCAATGAGGGGCGGGCGGGCGCTGGCCAGGGCCACCACATGAGCATCCGAGGCCAGGTCTGCGCCGGGATGACCTCCGACGCGCACCTGACCACCGAAGGCTCGAACCACCCCAGCGCTCACCTGAGCGAGGGCGGCCGACGGACGTTCCGCCCCAACGATGGCGGTGTATGACCCTGCGGGCGCGCACAGGCTTTGCCGGCGCAGCACCAGCCCGCCGTCCGCATCGGTGACAGACACATCGATGACATCGATGGCCACTGGGCCTGGGGGGATCTGCACGGAGCCCGTCGACGAGAATGTCGTCCTCCCGATCATCTCCTGAATGCGTCGGACACCGACGCGGACCGCTGGCAGTCCGGCGGCCGCCTCTACGCCGTCCAGTGCACCGATGACAAGCCCGGAGTATCCGAGCAAGGACGCCAGATCCCCCACGGTGATGCGGCCTTGCCACAAGGAAGCACCGCCCACGCTCACGATCAGCAGCGCGATACCAGGGGCGAAGACGCCCGCCCGCCAGGCCAGCCGTGCCTGGATGGACCAGAGGGAGAGTCCGGCTGATCGGACCGAGGTCAACGGAGCGAGGATCCGTGCCGTCTCCGCGCGCCAGATGCCGTGGGCTTGGATGCTGGCGGCGCCCCGCTGGGCATCGAGTGCACGATCGGCGATCTGGGACTGGCCTGCTCGGTAGGCCTCGACGAGCGGGGTGGTGTCTGCCACGAATCGGCGGACCATGGCGACAAGCCCCAGCAGACCGGCGATAAGGCCCAGGAGGACCCACCAGTCGATGATCGCGATGGCACCCAGCGCGGAGACAAGAACGACGCCTGACAGGCTCACTGAGATGCCGATTCCGAGCCCGGAAGCCGGTTTGGTCGCGTCCACGAGCAGCCGGGTCGCCAGGTCGCCGGTGGACAAAGGAGCGTCGACATCGCGTCGGGTCACCGACTCGATCGCGCGAGAGCGCAGCAGTCGGGTGACCTTGACCGAGTACACGCCGCCGCACAGGCTCGCGACCGTGCCGATGACCGCAGCGAACACTAGCGCGGCGGCCAGACGTGCCAAAGGCAGGCTTGGGCGCGAGCCTCGAGAGAGATCTTCGACGACGGCGCCGACGAGGGATGGCACCACGATCGAGACCGCGGTCGTGGCTCCCGCGGACGCGATGGTCGCCATCGCCCACCGTGGTGAGAGGCGCCACGTCTTGAACTGCATCGAACGGAGCCTTTCCGATGATGGAGGGGTAGTGGGTGGTTTCTTCCGCCACGTCTGGCCGGTCCCGCGTCCGGGACCGACCTCGCGACGTCGCCGTCGCCCATCACCAGTCGGTGATTAAACACGTGGCCCAGCACGTGCTCCAGCAGGTCTCGCCGCGACAGGGCAGCAAGCCCACGTTGTCGAGGTCGGCGAGAGCGAGGGGCTCCGTCTCGGGGAGCACCTCGAGCGCAAGGATGTCGATGGTCATGAAGGTTCACCTCCTTCTGGGTGTCTCGGTGATGTCCCGCTCTTGGCGCATTTAGGCGGACTCGGACTCGTGCGATCTTGCGGGCCCTGGAGTGCGCCACATGTGGGCTCAGGCCTCGGTGACCTTGCAGGTGTTCCAACAGGTCCAGAACCAGCACGTGAACGAGCACGGGCGTAGGCCGAGATCGTCCAAGTCGCCGTAGGACAGCGGCTCGGTCTCGGGCAGCACATCGAGGGCAAGGATGTCGATCGTCATTGATGTCACCTCCTCTCGGTGGAAGTCGTGGGACGCGCCAACGGGCGAAGGCGCGAATTCTGTCGGCTGAAGGCGACGATGGCGTCGAGCGCCTCCTGGCACCAATGAGAGGTGAAGACGTCGTGGCCGCAGCCGGGCAGCTCAATCAGGTGACCCACGCCTGGTGGCAATGCCTCGGCCAATCGCCGTCCCTCCGACGCCGTCACCACGGTGTCGTGCGTGCCGTGGAGCACCAACGTCGGCGTCGCGACGCGCGCGGCGGCAGCGGCTGCATCGGGACCGGACAGTCCGCCCAGTCGCGTGACAAGTTCCGCGACCGGGCCCCCGGCGTCGACGACCCGCCGCCCGCTGGCAAAGGCCGAGATGGCGACGCAACCTCCCCAGGCATCGGCCTCGGCCGCCGCTGCGAGCAGGGCGAGCCAAGCGCCATAGGAGTGTCCGAGGATCACGGGCAGGGGTCGATCCGCTCGCCGGGCGCGCAACGCCGCGGCGATCGCGAGGACGTCGTCGAGATCGGGTCCGCCCCACTGATCGCGGATGGCGAGCGCGTGCGCGTCTCCGTAACCGGTGCTGCCCCGTACGTTGGGGGCCAGGACGGCGATCCCGGCGGCCGCCAGGCCGGCGAGCATCGGATCGTGGTGAGTTCGCCACGCGCCGAGCGGACCACCATGCAGGGCCACAACGACGGTGCTCGCGGTGTCTGGATTGCCGAGGACGACGCATTCGATCGGGCCGGCGGCTCCGTCGACGCTGACGACACGGAGCCGCACCGGGTCGGACGCGGCCGGGTCGTCGAAGGCGTAGGCGCCGGTGTTGAGGTCGAGGTTCAGTAGCGTGCCGGGGTGATCTGGCGTTGACACCGGCACCGTCAATCGACCGTCGCCGAGACCCAGGTGTCCACGACCGATGACCACCAGTGGCGGCAGCGAAGGAGTGATCACGTGGCCCGTGATGGTGTCCAGGATGCGGATCTGCGTCACGGCGCCGTGCTCGAGAGCCACCGCGACGCGTGCGCCGTCGGGGCTGGTCGCAAGATGGGAGGCACCACCCGGCGCGGTGAGCTCATCGGGGAACCGGACCGGGTGTGAGCCCGGTCGCCCATAGCCGAGGCGTGACTCGCCCCAGGCGGTCGTCGAGACGACGACGAGGCCGTTGGAGTGATCGAGGACCCGGTCCTCGCTCGTGGGCCGCACGGACAGCAAGGGGCGTGATGTACCGGTCAGCAGGTCGAACTCGACCGCCTCACCGCCCTGGCCCGGCCGGACGACGTTGACCGCGAGCAGCCGGCCCTGCGTATCTAGGGCGGCAGCTCCGACGGCCCGGTCGGCCACCTCTCCGATGACGACCAGCCCACTCGGCTCGAGCCGCGCGATGCGGGTCCTGATGTCGATGTCGGTGCCCGTCTCGGTCTGGACAGCTTCGAGGACCAGTACCGCCGTCGGAGTCCGGACAAGGCTGGCGGCCGGGCCGCGGGCGGTGGTCAGGTGTTGGATCTCTCCGGTGTAGGCCACCGACTCGATCTCGTGGAGGCCGCCACGGTGATGGCACATCAGCACCAGCCCGTCATCCCCGGGGAGAAGCTGCGACTGGACGGACAAGCAGGGAACATCGAGTACGCGTCGCCCCAATGGCCCGCGAACCTCGAGACGGGTGAGCCCGTCGGGACTGACGAGCGCGCACGCGGCCCACGCCCCGGTGGGCGACAGGCGCCAGGAAAGCCGCTGCCCGCCCACTGCGTCACGTACCGCGTCGGTCGTGGAGGCACCGTCGGGTCGGGTGGACCCTCGTCTGCACGTGGTTCATCGCTGACCTACCGGAAGCCACAGGCGTGGACCGCCGTGGCGGTAGCGCATCAACGTGGATAGCCCTCCGGCGTAGCCGACGCCGAAGTCTGGCGTGATCCTTCCCGGCTCGTCGCTGAGCCCTGGGCCGCGGGCGTCCACCTGCCGCCGCTCCCACATGATGCGCAGCAGGTCACCGGCTTGGCTGCGACAGGCGCCGAGCCCCGTGACGTCTGCGAGGTCCAGGAGTGCGTCGGCGTTGCCGGACAGTCCGTGGCAGTAGGCCGTCCCGGACTGCCACTTAGCCGCGACGATCGCACGGGCCGCGCCCTCCAACACGTGACGAAGACCCGCCGCTTCAGGCGATCGGACCAGGCCGGTAGCGACACCGCTCGAGCCGTTGCACCAGTGTGGGATTCCCGGTGACGACTCTTCCGGGCCGGATCCCCACAGGAGCCGGCCGTCCGGTTGGGTGACCGCCGCGCGTACGAGTCCGGTCGTGGACTCGGCTGCAAGGCGAGTGAGCCGGTCCTCGTCGAGGAGCGCAGCCGCATACGACAGGAAGGTTGCGATTCCCGCGGTGCCATGGGCGAAGCCGTGGAACCGCTTGCCAGCGAAGGAGCTTCGTGCCTGCCGAGGGGTTCGCCAAGTGATCCCCGCAACGTCGTGCACTGCGTCGTCCGCCAGGCCTCGGGCCAGCGCGGCAATGCGTCCGAGGAGACGCTCGTCCTCGGTCAGTTCCCAGAGCCGGATCAGGGTGAGCCCGAGTCCCGCCCGCCCTTGTGTGATGTCGGGGCCAGGGAAGTCCGTGGGGATCACGAGGGCGCGCTCGACTGAGCGGCGGAGCAGGGCAGCATCATCGAGGGCCGCTGCGGCCTCGGCCAGGGCCCATGCAGGGCCGGCGTGCCCGAAATGGAGGCCGACCGCGCCGCCGGTGGGGACAGGCGTCTGCTCGATCCAGCGTGCGACGGCGCCCGCGGCGCTGCCGGCGCGTTCGTCGGCGCGCAACCGGAGGGCCTGGACGAGTACACCGAGGAGCCCGGCCGCTCCGTGCTGAACGTTGGTCGGGAGCGTCATCTCCCCGAAGGTCGAGGCCGGGGCGATCCGTGAGCCATGTCCGGACACCTCGCCGACCAGCCGATCGAGCAGTGTCTCGATGGCCGTCTCGAGCGTGGCGGCGTCAAGAGGCACGAGGTGGCGCAGCGCCGCGTTTGCCTGCTCGGTCTCGTCCGCCGGGCGCCAGCCGGTAGCGGCAGAGCGGTCCCGGATCCGCAGGAGCTCGACGGACACGTCCGCCGCCGCGGGCCGCAGGGCTGCCGGTCCACAGAGGCGCAGGGCCAGATCAAGCAGCCCGTCGGGCAGAGCAGCGGCGCGATGCCCGCGGTGGCACCACGCGGTGAGGCTGGTGGAGCCGTCGGCACCCACAAGCGGGTCCTCGCCGGTGACGGTGAAGAGCACCAGCGCTCCGAGCGCATGCAGATCCATGCCGGGATCCGGTGCCGTGCCGGCAAGCTGTTCCTGCGGAGCATATGCCGCTGTGCCGCTTCGTGGGCACAGGTCATCCATCGCTCCGGGAAGTACCGCGAGTTCGGTGTCGATGACGCAGATCGTCAGGTCATCGCGGATGAGGGTGTTGTTGGGGCTGAGGTCGCGCAGGACCACTCCATGGGTGTGGATCACCTCGAGCGCCCTCGCCACGTGTGCGAGCACCGTGAGCGCGTCGCGGATCGGCCGCGGTGTCATCGTGGCCCAGACACGCAGGGTCGGGGCGGCGACATCCTCTTCAGCGAGGAAGAGGTCACCGTGCTGGTCGAACACGGCGACGGGCTGCGGCGTAACCCGGCTCGCGGCGAGCAACTGGAGAACCACGGCCTCATGCCGCAGCCGGTCGCGCACGTCCCTACCGAGTCGGTCTGCCGCGACGTGAGCTCGAGCCTGTTTGATCACGACCGGCGCGCCGGTCTGGCGATCCGTGGCTCGGAAGACGCCGCCCCGATTGCCGTGCCGGATCGCTTCGTGGACGGCGAAGCGGTCGCCGAGCAGCACCTGACGTGGCGACCCGCTCGAGGCGGCCTGCGCCGAGATCGACGGTGGCACAGGTCGCCCGAATGGGTCCTGCACCCACGGGGGTGGGCTGAACGAGGCGCCGCGGACGTCTGCGACGAGACTGCCGTCAGGGTCGACCAGAGACAGCGACAGCGTGCCGTCGTGGGACAAGGTCGGGGTCCCGGTGAAGACGCCGTAGCGGTAATGAACGACACTGCCCGGACGCAGGACCTGGTCGTTGGGAATACGCGGGCCGGACAACCCATCGGTGACGGCGTCGAGCAGGTGCGCGACCCGGACGGCCTCCGCGTCCGTGGCGGGGTACGCAGTGAGGACCTTCCCGGCGTTGCCCTTTGGACAGTGAGCACTGGTCAGCGCCCGGACCTGGGCAGTGTCTCGGGCCACCTTGAAAGTACAGCCGGCCTCCAGGAGCACGGCGCCACAGGCCACGAGCATGCTCTCCGCGGAGGCCGGCGTGGCAGAGACGTGCAGCTTCCAGCCCTGGGCGGGGAGCTGACTGTCGATGTGGTCGGCCTGATCGGCATGTGCCCAGACACGATCGAGCCGTACCCGCCATCCCGGCCGTGGATGGGCCGTCACGAGGGCTTCGAGAACGTGCCCGAGGTCGCGGGTGAGTTCCTGCGTAGTGTCGGCGTTCGGTCCTCTACTGATGCGCTGGCCAGTCACGGTGACCTCTGCGGTCATGGCTGTGGTGGTTGCATCAGGTGCGTCGTCGGCGATCCGCTGAGTGCTGCCGGACATGTCAAGGCGGAGTGGTGCGACGGCGTGCATCGTGAATCTTCCCCTGATCCGGGCCGCGGTGAGGCCCTCCTACCCACCCAGAGCATCGCGGTCCGCTTTTGATACCTCTGTCCCTCAGGGAGATTCGCTCGCGCAGCCGGTGGTGGTTGCCTGCTGACTCTGGCCTTGAGTGCGCGACGCCGGGGCGATGAGCAGGTCCCCGAGTGGACTGCGATACCACTTCGAGAGGCCGCGGCCGGGGCACGGTGAACGCGATCCTTCCAGTCGCTGACGGCCTTGTTGCGCGATTCCCACTGCGACACCAGAGTCCGCACGACCTGCATACCTCGTTGAGCGCAGTGGCCGCAGCGGCAGGGGAGCTTGCGGCGCTCAGCATCGTCCCTGCGCCGAAGCCATTGCGTGAGTCGGGATAGGCGTACCCGTTGCCGTGGAGCGCGCAGACCGAGGTGCCCGGTCACGACCCCACTGTCGCCGAACCCGGCGATTCAGATGCTCTCGCGCCGAACTGGCAGAGAGCAACTACTACGCTGAGAACGCTCCCTCACAACTTGTGGGAGCAACACCCTGAAAGCCTCCAACAAACCCGGGGTGGATCAAGAGGTCGGGCGGGCTTCTCATCAAGCCATCAAGGTGAAGAACCGGGTCGACGTCGCCTACCTCGTGCCCGCGGACAGATCCCGGGAAAGGCACCTCGTGAGAGGGCCAAGCGATTCACGAGTCACACGACCACGAAGCAGACGACCTCAACCTTGTCCGGCCAGCCCCAGGCAGGCCTCCCCAACACTTACAGGCGATTCATAGTCGCGGGTGGCGGTTTGGTGGCGCCGCACATCTCATGCGCCTGCGGTCATACAGGTACTGCTGCGGGACTGACGCAGCCCGCCCGTCCGGAGTGACCTCAGCCTCCGAGCGCCGGGAGCAGGCCGAGCTCGGTCGCGACCGTGATGCGGAGCGGCACCCCGGCAGGTCGTCGGTCAGGAAGTGGCGCAGCGGAGGTCCGAGCGCCTGCCCGCATTGAGGCGCTTCGGCTGGTCCTTCCGGAGGCGGGCGTCGGGGTGACAACGCCGGCCGAGCCTAAGCCCGGATCCATCGATGATCCCCGGCGTGTGAGCGTTCCGTAACGGCGAGATGCCCTGCCGTGGTGGGAGATTGGGGTTTGCGAAGACTCCAATCAGACCGACCCGGAAGGGCATCTCTGGGATGAAACTCTCTCACACCCGCTCGGCTACGTCGGCGGTGTTCGATGATCCGAATCTGGTGTCGTCCGCCGGCCTGGTCCCGGTGCTTGCGCTGGCCGACTCGGTGGGGCTTCGGACCCTGGCCGATCAGCACCTGAGCGTGCCGGGCGACAAGGGCGCGAACGCCGGTCTGAAGGTCGCCTCGCTGGTCGCGGGGATGGTCGCCGGCGCCGACAGCATCGATGACATGGCGTTGTTGCGGCACGGCAAAATGGGGCGGGTGTTCACCAACGCATACGCGCCCTCGACCCTGGGGTCGTTCCTGCGCACGTTCACCTTCGGCCACGTCCGCCAGCTCAACGCGCTCGCCTCCCGGCCGCTGATCGGGCTGGCCGCCCACGCCCAGCAGATCGGTGCCGTCGGCGACATCGGTGCCGCCGGTGACGAAGCGGACAGCTTGGTGCTGGTCGACATCGACGACACGATCGTCGAGGTCCACGGCCACGCCAAGCAGGGGTCGGGATACGGCTACTCCGGGGTCCGCGGCCTGAACGCGTTGCTGGCCACCGTCACCACGTCGGGCTGCGCACCGGTGATCGTGGCCCAGCGGCTGCGCAAGGGATCATGCGGGTCCCCGCTCGGGGCGAAGCGGCTGGTCGCCGACGCGCTCAAGACCGTCCAGAACCCTGCCAGGCCGCTCGACGATGAAGCCATTGCTGCGCGCCGACTCGGCGTTCTACGGGGCGATGATCCCGCTGTTCGTCAAGCAGATCCACTCCCAGCGCCGGATGCAGCTGATCCAGCCGGAGATGCAGAAGGGGCTGCAACAGTCGGTGCGTTGATCCGCGGTGGCGCGGACGTGTCCGTCACCGTGCGCCTGGACCCCACGGTCAAGAACGCGATCGCGGCGCTCGGCGAGGACGCGTGGATACCCATCGAGTACACCGACGCCGTGTACGACGAACAGGCCCACTACTCGTCGACGACACGATTGACGCTCGCAAGCAAGACGTCGGTCCCCGATGGATAGTGAGAGATGGGCTGGCTGCAGCCTGAGCGATCGATTCGAAGCGACGATGTGCCGTTATCTCCATGTTGCTACCTCCGGTCACCACCTGAGGCCGAACGGAGGCCGTGGTGGTCAGCCACGCTGGTCACATCGTGAAGTAGCGACTGCCACCATCAAACGCATGTACTGGACGGCGGGTGTCTCGCACCGATCCCCTCCCCCAGCGTCGGCACAGTGACACGTATGTGACACGACTCAAGGGCGAACTGCGGGCTACTCCAGTGTTTTACCTGATCAACGGCTTGTGAACCTGGTGGACGTGAAGGGACTCGAACCCCTGGCCTCTCGCGTGTGAAGCGAACGCTCTAACCAACTGAGCTACACGTCCCGGTGCCCTGGCGGGCCAGAGCAGGATAGCCGGAGGGGGCAGCCGGGTGCCACACGGGTCCGCGGGGTCAGCCGAGGTGGGCGTACTGGGCCAGGAAGTCGGTGGTGAACTCCGGCAGGAACCCCGGGACGCCGGTGACCTTGAACAGGACCCAGAACAGCGCCAGCACCAGGATCAGCGTGGCCAACCCGAACAGCCCCTTGAACCACAGCGGCTTGGGCTCGATCCACGCAGTCCATTCCTTGAGCCGGGCCTTGCCCCAGTCCAGCAGCCGCTTGGCCCAGTCGAACTCCGAGGCCCAGATGGCGATGCCCGCGAACACGATGAGCCAGCCCGGTCCCGGAGCCGGCACCAGGACCAGACCGGACACGGTGACCACCAGGCCGAGGATCGCCACGACCGCGCGATAGATCGAGTTCAACCGGGCGTCGGAGCGGATGCGTCGGCGCCAGGCCCAGTCCTCCGACAGCCCGCGCTCGTGCTGGTCGTCCTGGTGGTTCTTCTCGGGCCCGTGGCCGGTCGCCACCGCGGCGCCCTCGGTCGGGTCGGGCTGGGGCGTCACGGGTCTGTCCGTTCGGTCGAGGTGCGGGCGAAGACGGTCATGACCTGCTCGGTCACCGGACCCGGTGCGGCCAGTGTGCGGCCGTCGACGTCGTGGATCGGGAACACGTCCTTGATCGAGGAGGTGAGGAACACCTCGTCGGCGTCGTGGATGGCGGTGATCGGCAACGGCTCCTCACGCACCTCGACCCCGGCCTCCCGGCACCATTGGACGACCAACCCGCGGGTCACACCGGCGAGGCACCCGGACTCCAGCGGGGGCGTGCACAGCACCCCGCCCAGCACCACGAACACGTTGGTGCCGGTCCCCTCGCAGAGCTCGTCGCGGGTGTTGGCCATGATCGCCTCGGTCGCGCCGCGCGCCTGTGCGGCGGCGAGGGCGACGACGTTCTCGGCGTACGACGTGGTCTTCAGCCCGGCCAGCGCGCCGCGCTCGTTGCGGACCCACGGGACCACGACCACACTGCCGCTGGACGGGATGGTAGCCACCGGCGCCAGCGTGACGACATAGGTCAGGTCTGCGCTGCCGCCCTTGGCGCGGTCCGATCCGGTCGGTCCGAGGCCTCCGGTGATCGTGTACCGGAGCCTGCCGAGCGGCATCGGCCCCGCGGCCTCGATGACGGCCTTGACGCCCTGTTCGAGATAGGCGTGGTCGACCGGTGGCAGGCCCAGCCCGGCGATCGTGCGGTCGAGACGCGCGAGGTGCCGGCTGGCGGCGACGACGTGGCCGTCGCGCAGCTTCGCGGTCTCGAACGCGCCGTCCCCCACGGTCAGCCCGTGGTCCAGCGCCGGCAACACCGCCTGGTCGGCCCCCACCAGCTGGCCGTTGACCCAGACCACTACCGCGTCGGTGCTCACGCTCCCAGCCTCCCAGATGCCAACGCGGTCAGGCGAGCCGCCTTGAGCTCGGTCTCCGCCCACTCCTGGTGCGGGTCCGAGCCCCAGGTGATCCCCGCGCCCGTACCGAAGCGCAGCACGCGGCGGGGCCCGACCCGCACCGACCAGAACGTGCGGATCCCCACCGCGAGTTCCGCGGTCCCCCGGTCCACGTCGATCCACCCGATGGCACCGCAGTACGGACCGCGTGGTTCGGGCTCGAGGTCCGCGATGGCGGCGAGGGCGCTCGACTTCGGCGCGCCGGACACCGAGCCCGGCGGGAACGTCGCGGCGAGGACCTCCGGCCACTGGACCGCCGGGCGGAGGTCGCCGGTCACTGTGCTCACCAGGTGGGTCAGCCCGGGGTGGTCCTCCGGGGAGCACAGGTGATCCACCCGCACCGTGCCGGCCCGGCAGACGTGCGAGAGGTCGTTGCGGACCAGGTCGGCGATCATCACGTTCTCGGCGTAGTCCTTGGGCAGCATCTCCTCGAGCCCCACCGCGGTGCCCTTGATCGGTCGCGAGGTCAGCACGTCCCCGTCGCGCAGCAGGTACGCCTCCGGCGAGGCACAGACAAGGTCCAGGTCGACGGCCGACACCCGGATCCGTGCGGCGTAGGGCGCCGGGTTGCCCGCCTCGATGAGTTCGGCCAGGCCGTCCAGGTCGGCGTCGTCCGGGAGCGGGTGGGAGAGCACCCGGCACAGGTTCACCTGGTACACGGTGCCCGCGGCGATCCGCCGGCGGATCGTCGTGACCCGGCTGCGGTAGGCGCTCGCGTCCAGGCTGGTCTGCCACTCACCGTCCAGCGGGACCCATGGCTTCGTCGCCGAGGACAGGTCGCGGTCGGCCGGCGCGAACCGCACGTCCCCGGCCCGGAAGTCCCCGAACCGCACGTCCGCGAACCGCACGGCGGTGACCTCGCCCTCGAAGGTGACCACCACGGCCCAGAAGCCATGGTCCAGGCCGGCGAGGTCGGTCCGCACCTCGACCGGAGTCCGCGCCTCGACCGCACCGAAGCGGGCGACGTCCACCGCCCGATCATAGGTCGGGCCGCCGAGCCCTCTCGGACTCGCCCTAGACTTGCCCGGGTGAGCCGGACCGGGCGACGTCGTCGCAGTCTCATCGGCGCGTCGGCGAGCATCGTGGCCGGACTGGGCCTGCTGGTCTCGGCGTGTGCGGGCGTCGCGCCGGACGGCAGCGGAACGACGACCAGCACGGCAGCCACGACAGGCACCGCAACGACCAGCACCGCAACGACCAGCACCGTAACGACCAGCACCGGAGGCGCCACTGCCTCCCCCGCGGCCACGGGCGACCCCGGGACGCTGACCCTCGCCTTCGGCGGCGACGTCCACTTCGAGGACCATCTCCGACCTCTGGCCAGCGCCCCGGGCGGCCTCGATGCACTCAGGGCCACCCTCGGTGCGGCAGACCTGTCGTTCGTCAACCTCGAGACCGCCATCACCACACGAGGAACCCCGATCGGCAAGGAGTTCCACTTCCGCGTCCCGGCCACCGCGCTGACCACCCTGCAGCGGGCCGGCGTCGACGCCGTCAGCATGGCCAACAACCACGGGGTCGACTTCGGCCCGCTCGGGCTCCGCGACACCCTTGCCGCCAAGCGCACCAGCCCGCTCCCGATCGTCGGCATCGGTTCGGACGAGGACGAGGCGTTCGCGCCGGCGACCTTGACCGCCAAGGGAGTCACGGTCGCGCTGCTCGGGGGGTCCGAGGTGTTCGAGATGACCTTGGCGCGGTACTCCGCCGACGCCGACTCCGGCGGCATCGCCAGCGCCTCGCCGATCGACCGCCTGCGTGACGCGGTGACCGCCGCGGCCCTCACCCACGACGTGGTCGTGGTCTTCCTGCACTGGGGCCTGGACTACCAGCTATGCCCCGACCGGCTGTCCGCGCAGACCGCTGAGGCGCTCGAAGCCGCCGGGGCCGACGTGATCGTTGGAGGGCACTCGCACCGGGTCAACGGGGCCGGGTGGCTCGGGCGGTCCTATGTCGCCTATGGACTGGGCAACTTCGTCTGGTGGCGCAGCGCGGAGCCCGACTCCAGGACCGGCGTGCTCACCCTGGACGTCGATGTCGCCGCAGCCACCTCGGGCCGCCGGTCACGCAGGCCCGTGGTGCGGGACGCGATGTGGACCCCGATGCTGATCGGCACCGACGGCATCCCGAGGACCGTCACGGGGGCCGACCGCGCGCGGTTGTCGAAGGTGTGGCGGACCGCCCACGACTGCGCGGGCCTCGCCGGTTCACCGGGCTGACCCAGACCACGATGGTTGGCGGCCACGGTGGTTGGCGGCCACGGTGGTTGGCGGCCACGGTGGTCGGCTACCCGGGCGGGCAGTTGGTGGTGCACGGACGGTCACGGCAGGATGGCGCCCATGGTTCCCGAGACGACGCCGGAGTCGATCCTGGCCGGCATGTCCGCCGAGCGCCAGGAGCTCTTCGAGCTCCGCCGACTCCGGTGGGACGCCGACCTGGTGGACGCGCTCCACGCCGTGTACGGACCCGGGAGGACCCCCGAGATCGCTCGTCAGCTCACCGCGATCGCCGCTGCCGCGTTCCGGGACCGGCGACCCGAGCTCCACCGGCTCGACCAGGCGCGGACCCTGCAGCCCGACTGGCTGCAACAACCCCGGATGATCGGGTACGCCGCCTATGCGGACCGGTTCGCCGAGGACCTCGTCGGGGTGCGCCGCCGGATCCCGTACCTCCACGAGCTGGGCGTCACCTACCTGCATCTCATGCCGGTGCTGCGTCCGCGCCAGGGGGACAACGACGGCGGGTACGCCGTGCAGGACTACCGGAGCCTGCGGCCGGACCTGGGCACCATGGACGACCTGCGCGACCTGGCCGACGAGCTGCGGGCCAGCGGGATCTCGCTGGTCCTGGACCTGGTCCTCAACCACGTTGCCCGTGAACACGAGTGGGCGGAGGAGGCGCGGGCCGGCAGCACCGTGCACCGTGAGTACTTCCTGACCTTCCCGGACCGGACGATGCCCGATGCCTATGAGCAGACCCTGCCCGAGGTGTTCCCCGACTTCGCGCCCGGCAGCTTCACCTGGGACGACGAGCTGGGGTCCTGGGTCTGGACGACCTTCAACGAGTGGCAGTGGGACCTGAACTGGGCGAACCCGGAGGTGCTGCTGGAGTTCGCGGAGATCGTGCTCTTCCTCGCCAATGCCGGCGTCGAGGTCCTCCGGCTCGACGCCATCGCCTTCTTGTGGAAGCGGCTCGGCACCAACAGCCAGAACCAGCCCGAGGTCCATGCCATCACCCAGGTGCTGCGCTCCGTCGCCCGGATGGCGTGCCCCGCCCTCGCGTTCAAGGCCGAGGCGATCGTCGCGCCGGGTGACCTCGTGCAGTACCTCGGGGTGGGGCGCCACACCGGCAAGGTGAGCGACCTCGCCTACCACAACACGCTCATGGTCCAGATCTGGTCGTCGCTGGCGACTGGCGACGCCCGGCTCGCCGCGCACGCCATCTCCCGGCTGCCGGTCGCGCCCTCGACCTCGGCCTGGATCACCTACCTCCGCTGCCACGACGACATCGGGTGGGCCATCGACGACGACGACGCAGCCTCGTTGGGGCTCAACGGATTTGCTCACCGCCGCTTCCTGTCCGAGTGGTACGCCGGACAGTTCCCCGGGTCCACGTCCCGCGGTCTGGTCTTTCAGGCCAACCCGGCCACCGGCGACCAGCGGATCAGTGGGACAGCCGCCAGCCTGATCGGCGTAGAGGCGGCCGGTGAGCAGACGGTCGCCGAGAACACCGCGCTGGACCTGGCCCTCGGCCGGTCCTTCCTGGCCCACGCGATCGCGTTCGGCTGGGGCGGCGTCCCGGTGATCTGGAGTGGGGACGAGCTCGGCCAGGCGAACGACCCCGACTGGGCTGACGAGGACGGCCATGCGGACGACAACCGGTGGGCGCACCGTCCGCGCCTGGACTGGGCACGGGCCGGTGACCGAGCCTCGGCGACCACCGTTGCGGGTCGCGCGTTCTCCGGCCTGGCGCACCTCGCGCAGGTCAGGGCGTCGCTGGTCCATCTGCACGCCTCGGTTCCCAGCGAGATCCTGCACCAGGACGATGCGGGCGTCCTGGCCACGATCCGCCGCCATCCGGTCGGCCCGCTGGTCGGCCTCTACAACGTCACGGCGCACTGGCGGCCAATTCACCTGAGTCTGCTGCGCGCCCACGGGATCTCGGCGCCGTTCGAGGCGATCTCGGGGACGCCGGTCCTGGCGGCACCGGACGACACCTTCGTGCTGCCACCGTACGCCGCGTGGTGGGTCATCGACGAGAGTCCCGGCTGAGCCGAGCTGAGCTCAGCTCTGGCGCAACCAGACCCGCATGGCGCCCGGGCAGCGGTTGCCCCAGAGCGCATAGGGCACGAGGGTGGCCGTGGCGGGTTCCCCCATGGTGGCCGCGGAACCGACCGGGGGATAGAGCGCCGCGTTCGCCGGTGGACGAGTCCTCGCCGCGAGCGTGACGACGACATGGTCGACGGGGTGCTCCCCGAGGTTGGCTCGTCGCGCAACCTCGACGTCGATCGGCTCCGCGGTGAGCAGGACCAGGTCGTCGACCGGCACCTCATGATCCACCTGCTCGGCACAGAACACGATCGGACCACGAGCCACCGCCACCGCTCCACGGGTCGCATCCACGTGGGGATGGGAGGAGAGCAGGCGGACCGGCATCGCCAGGGAGAGCGACAGCTCCTCCCCCACCTCCCACCGCCGGGTGATCAGGATCCAACCCCTGCGGACCTCGAGGTGGTCGGCCGTGACGTCGTCGGGGCCGACCACCGAGAACGTGGGGCACCAGACCGGCAGGCGCAGGGCCAGGGTGCGTTCCTCCGCCGACGCGCGCTCCACCCGCAGGTGGACCACTCCACCCCACGGGTAGTCGGTGGTCACCCGCAGACCGACCTGGCCGTCGTCGACCGTCCCGTTCGCGTAGTGCGCGAGAAACAACGTGGCCTTGTCGGCGGCCGCGACGTGGTCCTGGAGCTGGCTGGTCCACCGGGCGAGATTCGGGGGGCAGCACGCACAGGCGAACCATCCCCGCCGCAGAGCGGACCCGTCGAGCTCTCCCCCGGTCTGCTGGGCGTGGTCGGGTCGGCGCTGGAGTGGGTTGTCGTACAGGAAGGCACGTCCGTCGACGGAGGTGGCTGCGGCAAAAGCGTTGTGCTGCAACGTCTCCATCACGTCGAGGATGTCCGCGCGCCCGGTGGCTAGGAAGAGCCGCCAGGCCCACTGCAGGGTGCCGATGGCCGCACAGGTCTCGGCGTAGGCTCGCTCTGACGGCAGCTCGTAGCGGTCACCGATCGCCTCGTCCGCGTGCCGCGACCCGAGTCCGCCGGTGATGTAGAGCCGTGTGGCCACCATGTCGTCCCACAGCGTCTCCAGGGCCGCGAGCAGGGCGCCGTCGCCGGTCTCCGCGGCGACGTCGGTCGCCCCGGCGGCGAGGTAGACCATCCGCACCGCATGGCCGGTGACCCCATCGAGCTCGCGCAGCGGACGGTGGTCCACGAAGTACTCCGGACCGAACCGGGCCGTCCGCAGCCGACCGCGGCCGCGCCGCGCGACCATGGCCGTCGCGGTGTCGAGGTAGGACTGCTGGCCGGTGAGGCGGTACAGCTCCACCAGGGCCATCTCGACCTCTGGGTGGCCGCACATCCCCTCCCGGCCGTCCGGACCGAACTCGAGCACCGCGCAGTCGGCGAACCGGCGCGCGACCGCCAGCAGCCGCGTCTCCCCGAGCTGCCGCGACTCTGCGATCCCGGCCTGGATGAGATGGCCCAGGCAGTACAGCTCGTGACCCCAGGCCAGGTCGTCCCACGCCCGTGGACCCGTGGTGGAGTCCTGCACGAACGAGTTGAGATATCCGTCGGGGCGCTGGACCGCCTCCAACAGGCCGGTCGACGCGTCCCAGAACGCACGCGCGTCAGAACCTGCCCGGCCCGACCCGAGCTCGTAGGCCAGCGACTCCAGGACCTTGTACAGGTCGCTGTCGAGGAAGGGATAGCTCCCCCGACGGCCGCCCAGACCGGGGTCGAGCAGCCGCCGCAGGTTGTGCAGGCTGTCGCTGAGGTTCAGCTGGGTCGTGAGGTGCGGCAGGGTCGCCCGACGGTTGCGGTCCTGCCAGCCCCCCAGGACCCCGCCGTCGAGGGTCACCGAACCCGTCCCGAGCGCCCGGAGCCCGGACCGGCCGGGCCCGACCGCTGGTGTACGCACGAGGACGACCTTAGGACGGACCGGACGAACACGGCGACCCGCTGTGGCTGGCGTGCTGTGGCTAGCCTGAGGTGGTGGCACAGGAGGTGGCGGACGTCGTGGTCGTGGGCGCCGGGGGCGCCGGAGCGGTGGTCGCGGCCCGACTGGCCGAGGATCCGGGTCGAACCGTGCTCCTGCTCGAGGCTGGACCGATGCCGTTGTCCCGCGCAGACTTCCCGCCGGAGCTGCTCGATGCGGGAACAGTGAGGGGAGCCGACCCGGCACATCCCGACAGCTGGAGCCACCCCGCGTTGCTCACCCCGGGGCGGCCGTACTCGGTCGTCCGCGGCCGGATCGCCGGAGGCTCGACCACGACCAACGGCGCCTACTTCGAACGACCGCGACGGGTGGACCTCGAACGCTGGACCGCCGCGGCACCCGGCTGGTCCTACGAGGAGGTGCTGCCGACCCTCCGCGCTCTCGAACACGACCTCGACCTGGGGTCGACGCCGCTGCACGGGGGTGACGGGCCCATACCCGTGACGCGCGCGGGGGCCGAGTCCTCGTGGGCCGAGGCCTTTGCCGCCGCTGCCCTCGCTGCGGGCTACGCCGGGGAGCCGGACAAGAACGGAGAGCAGCCGCCGGGGTGGGGTCCGGTGCCCCGGAACGCGGTCAACGGCATACGCGTCAACACGGCCCTGGCCTATCTCCACCCTGCGTTGGACCGGCTGGCGGCCGACCGGACCCGCCTGCGCTGCGTCGGCGGTGCGACCGTGAGCCGAGTCGTGCTCTCCGGCAGCAGGGTTCGCGGTGTCGAGGTTCTTCGAAGCGGACGAGCCAGTGTCGTCGAGGCGCCCGAGGTGGTGCTGTGTGCAGGAGCGTTCGGATCGGCGCGGATCCTGCTCGCGTCGGGCATCCGTCCCGACGCAGTCGGAGCCGGGATCTCCGACCATCCCCAGGTCGTCCTGTCCTGGCGGCCCCGCTCCGCGGTCCCGGAGACACCCGGGGCGTGGATGGCCGGGGCGCTCAACCTCGAGGAGGACGGGCTGCACGGCGAGATCCTGCCGTCGACGCGCAGCACCGCGACGCTCCTCGGCGGGACTGCGACTGCGGATGACCCGCTGCCCCTTCACATCTCAGACCACACCCCGAGGCGCCGAGGCCGACTCGCGCTGTCCCGGGAGGCCACGAGCGAGGCGGGTTTGACCATCGAGTACGACTACTTGGCGCGACCGGACGACTGTCGCTGGATGCGCACCCTGGTCCGGCGGGGCATGGACCTGCTGGAGAGCATCGAGATGCGGGCGATCTTCGGAGGCGTCGTCGATCTCGACCGTGCCACCATGCGCGACGACCGCGCGCTGGACGCCTGGATCGCCGGCCACCTCGGGACCTCGCTGCACGCCTGCGGGACGGTTCCGATGGGTCACAGCGACGAGCGGGCCGCGGTCGTCGACGGACGTGGACGCGTCCATGGCATCACGGGTCTGCGGGTGGCCGACACCTCGATCCTGCCCACCGCACCGACCCGTGGCCCGGCGGCGTCCGCGGTCCTCATCGGCGAGCTGGTCGCGGCCTCGATGCGGGGAAGCTCCTAGCCCGCTCCGGCACTCCGGCACGAGACGCCGGAGGGGCGGCCACCGGGTGTCGTCCATCCGACATGGCGAACGTCGGCTGGACGACACCCCGGCTGTGCGACCGGTCCGAGGATGTGTCTCGTCAGGACTCTCCAGCGACCGACACCAAAGGAAACCGAACGATGAACGAGGACACCACACCCGACCCGATCGAGACCGAGGACGACGTCCAGGGCCACATCACGTCTCGCATCCCAGCGCGCGGTGACGCCCCCCAGGCCACCCCGAAGGCCGACGGACTCAGGCCGTACGGGGAGTATCACGAGGACGACGTCCAGGGCCACATGCAGGCCCGCAGCGACACCCCGAAGGACGACAGCTTCATGGCGATGGCCGTGCCGGACGAGGAGGACGTCGAGGGTCACATGCAGGCTCGCGGCGACACCCCGAAGGCTGACGAGATGTTTGCGATGGCCGCGCCGGACGAGGAGGACGTCGAAGGCCACATGCAGGCCCGGGGACAGTTCCCCCGCCCCGAGGCCGCACCCGAGGGCGTACAGCCGCCGCGTACCGACGACCGCTACTAGCCGACCCCAGACGCACGGTGGGTCGGGCCGGACGACCGGCCCACCTGGCTGTTGTCGGCCAGCGCTCGAAGCACCATCTTGACCTCGGCCGCGCTGATCCCCGGATGCTCCCCGAGGATCCGCGCCGCCAGTCCGGCGATGTGGGGTGCGGCAAAGCTGTTGCCGGTCCCCACGATCGATCCCCCTCCGTGCCAGGCGATCTCCAGATCGACCCCTGGTGCGCCGAACTCCACGGGTGGAGAAGGGTTGACGACCCAGTGCTCATGATCGTGATCGGCCGTGGCCGCCACGGAGAACACCCCAGCGAACTGGGCCGGGATGCTGTCCACCTTCAGGTTGTTGATCGCGGAGACCAGCATGACGTTCTCGAACGCGGCCCGGTCCACCAGCTCGTGGAACACGCCGGCGTATCCGAGGTTGCGGGTGCTCAGGCTCAGGTTGACCACGTCCATGCCCTGCTCCAGGCACCACCGGACTCCGGCGGCGAACACCGAACCGCGCCCGGTGAGCGCAGACCCGAGCACCCGCACGCTGTAGATCTCGCAGTCAGGCGCCACCTTGCGGATGATCGCCGCGCAGGCCGTTCCGTGACCATAGAGGTCCTCGTGCGGACCCGGAACCATCCAGACCCCCTCTGCTGCAGTCTCATCCGGCTCGATGACCACGCCCCCCTGCACCGGGCCCACCCAGGGGTGCGTCGCGTCGACCCCACTGTCCAGGATGGCAACACGGACTCCCGCCCCCCGACCGTCACCCCACGCCTGACGCCGGGTCAGCGGTTCGTTCAACCGAAGGACCGGGACCGGTTGGAGCCGGTCTGCGGCCAGGGCGTCCGACCACGCGGGAAGCTCGCTCACCGGCTCCCGCCCTCGACAAGCACCGCCTCGAGCAGACGGACCGCGAGCCGGCGCTGGGGTGGGGTCGCGGCGAGCAGACGTCCGACCAGACCCTCCAGCTGGTCTCGGTCCGGTTCCTGGTCAGGTGCGGCGCCGTCCGCGCGACGCGCCAGCGCGTGCACCAACGCCGCCAGCCGCGCGGCACGGGCCGCGGCCTCGAGGTCGTCGGTGCTGCCGCGCCGGTCCAGGACCTCGAGCACGCCGTACGCCGTGTCGTCGCCCTCGATCGGCACCGCCAGGATGTTCGTCGGGACATATCCGGTCTGCTCCGCGGTCTCACGGTCGAACCGTCCGTCCCCCCGGACGTCCGCGACGGCGATCGGCTGCCCCGACACGGTCACCCACCCGGCGATGCCCCGGCTCACCGGGATGCGCAGCCCGACCACGTCCTCGGCCCCCGCACCGTCGGCGGCGACGAAGACGAGCTCCGAACCGTCGACGAGGGCGACCGAGCAGGCTGCTGCCCCGAGCTCGCGTCGCAGGGCGGACACGATCCCACCCAGGGCCTCGGTCTCCGCCGGGTCGCTCGCCGATATGGGTGAAGGCACGGGCGCATCCTGACAGCCCCGAGTAGGCGACGCAATGATGCCGAGACGCGATCTGCAGGAGGGGAAGTGTCGACCAGTCACCCGCCGCGACGGGCTCGTTCGAGCGTACAGTCAGCGGACATGGCGGTGTGGCCGTTGCTTGACCGGATGCCCGGCGACGAGGTCGGGGCTCTGGTGCGCGCCGGCCATCCGCGTGACTACGCTCCGGGCCAGCATCTGGTGCATGCGGGTGAGCAGGCGACCGCTGTGCATCTGGTGCTCACTGGTCATGTCGCGCTGCATGCGGTCAGCGCTCGTGGGGACACCGCGATCATGTCCGTGCTGGGACCGGGGTCGGTCGTGGGCGAGCCTGGCCACGCCCCCGAGCAGTCCAGCACGACCTCGGTCTCGGCCATCGAAGCCGTCCAGGCCGTGTGGATCCGGCGGGTGGACCTCGACCGACTGCGTCATACCCTGCCCGGCATCGACGGGTACCTCCTGCGGGAGCAGGGCCGACAGCTCGAGCAGCTGTCGGAGCACCTCATGGAGATGCTGTTCATGACCACGCCGATGCGCGTCACCCGCCGACTGCTGGTGCTCGCCGAACAGTTCGGTGGCGTCATCCCGTTGACCCAGCACGACATCGCGCGGATGTGTGGCACGACCCGACCGACCGTGAACGAGACGGTGCGGCGCTATGAACGACTCGGCGCCGTGCGGATCGCGCGTCGGCGGATCGAGGTGCTGCTCCCCGATCTGCTGCAGGACCACCTCGCTCACCACGCCGGACTGTCGAGATGACTCCCGCCGCCCCTGCCGTCAGGGACAGCCCGCAGGCGTACATCGCCGGTGACCGGAGGCGCGCGCTGGCAGCGGGACGTGCCCTCCCCGACCGGTGCTTCGGCTCGGCGCTCTTCGCCGACATCTCCGGGTTCACGCCCCTGACCGAGGCCTTGATCGCGGAGTGGGGGCCCGAGCGGGGGGCCGAGGAGCTCAGCGTCGTGCTCGAGTCGGTGTTCGACACGGTGCTTTGGCACCTCCACCGGTTCGACGGGAGCGCCGTGTACTTCAGCGGCGATGCGATCACCTGTTGGCTGGACGGGGACGACGGGATGCGCGCGGCCGCGTGCGCCCTGGCCATGCAGGCGGCGATGACCGAGGTGGGCACCGTGCACCTGCCCTCCGGTGGCTCCGTGGTGCTGGCCATGAAGGTCGCCGTTGCCGTCGGACCGGCCCGCCGGTTCGTCGTCGGCGACCCCTCGATCCAGCTCATCGACGTCCTGGCCGGCCCACTGATGGACCGGCTCGCGGCGGCCGAGCAGGCGGCTGCGCCGGGCGAGGTGCTGCTGGACGTATCAGCCCGCCAGAGCCTGGGTGACCGGGTCGTCGGAGAGGTTCGTCGGGCCGGCTCCCTGGAGCTGATGCGGCTGGACCGCCTTCTCGTCCGACCGCTCGAGTCACCGCCCGCACCGGTGGACCGCCTTCCGGACGAGCTGGTCCGACCGTGGCTGCTACCCGCGGTCTGGGAGCGGATGAGGACCGGCCGGGGCGAGTTCCTCGCCGAGCTGCGCCCTGCGGTCCCGCTGTTCCTGCGGTTCGACGTGGACGGGCTGCGCGCCGACGAACCCGAGCACGACAGCGCCACCGTGGCTGCCCTGGACGGGTTCGTCGTCGCCGCCCAGCGTGTCGTGGACGGGCTGGGCGGAAGCCTGCTCCAGCTGACGATCGGGGACAAGGGCGCCTACCTGTATGCGGTCTTCGGCTCGCCGATCGCCCACGAGGACGATGCCGCGCGAGCCTGCGCGGCAGCGCTGCAGCTCAGAGAGCTGGGTCAGGCGCATCCGGTCGGGGAGGTGCAGATCGGTCTGTCGCTCGGGCGGCTCCGCAGCGGGACCTACGGGCATACCCAGCGGCGCACGTTCTGCTGCCTCGGGGACGCGGTCAACGTCGCGGCCCGCCTGATGGCGGGTGCGCCACCCGGACAGATCATCGCGACCGCAGAGGTGCGACTCGCCGCCGGTGACAGCTATGGCTGGGAGGCCCTCGGCGCGCACGCTGTGAAGGGCAGGAGCGAGCGCATCCAGACCGCGGCCCTGACCGGCCGGCACCACGGCCGACGGGATCGCGCGCGAGGGCACAGCCTGGCGATGGTGGGCCGGACCGAGGAGCTCGCCGTCCTCGCCGACCACGTCGACGCCGCTCTCTCGGGCCGGGGCCGCGTGGTCACGGTCTCCGGCGCCGCCGGTGTGGGCAAGTCTCGTCTGCTGCACGAGCTCGACCTGCTCCTGGACCTGCGCGAGGTCACGCGCTGCGCCGGCGAGGCGAGCGCGTTCGACGTCCGCACGAGCTATGCGCCGTGGGACGGGGTGATGACGGCAGCGCTCGGTCTTCCGTCCGGCCCGCCGGCCGCGCGGGCCGACGGCGCTCGGTCGGCGCTCTCCGCACTGGACCCGACCCTGCTCCCCCGCCTGCCGCTGCTGGGTGCGGTGCTCGACCTCGGCCTGCCGGAGACGGACCTCACCGCGGCCCTGACCCCGCAGCTCCGCAAGACCTCCCTGGAAGGGCTGGTGGCGAGCGTGCTCGCCCGGATCGCGCTCGACCGTCCCGTGGCGATCGTCATCGAGGACGCGCAGTGGCTGGACCCGTTGTCGGTCGACCTGACCCGCGAGCTCGCGCGGACCATCAGCGACCTCCCGGTCCTGGTCGTCATCGCGCTTCGAGGCGAGGCCCGCGACCCGCTCGCGTCCCTGCGAGAGCTGCCGACGGTCGCCGACCTGGCCCTGCCTGAGCTCGACCGGTCGGCGTGCGAGTCCCTCGTCGCGGACTGGAGTCTCCAGCACGCCGCGGACCTGCCGGCACCCGACCTGCTCGAGACCGTCCTCGACCGCGCCGAGGGCAACCCGTTCTACCTCACCGAGCTGTTGGCCTATGTCCGCAACCAGCCCACCGCCGCCGACGGTGAGGCCCGGCTGCCGGACAGTCTGCACAGCCTCGTGCTCAGCCGGATCGACACCCTCCCGGAGGGACCCCGGCGAACCGTCAAGGTCGGCAGCGTCATCGGTCGGGAGTTCACCAGCCCGACGTTGCGTGGGGTCTATCCCGATCTCGGATCGGCGGCGCAGGTGCAGGACCAGCTGAGCATGCTCCAGGGCAGTGGTCTGGTCCTCGCCGAGTCGCAGCCCGAGCCGGAGCCGGAGGTCCACCGGTTCCGGCACCTGGTCACCGCACAGGTCGCCTACGAGGCCACTCCTGCATCGCTCCGATCCCTTCTGCACGAGCGGATGGGTGCCTTCAGCGAGGAGGAGATCCGCAGTCGCGGAACGGGGTTCACCGCTGCGCAGCTCGACCTGCTCGCCTATCACTACGGGCGCAGCGCCGACCACGCGAAGACTCGCGAGTACCTCCACCTGGCGGGCGACCGGGCACGAACCGACTACGCGAACGCGGCGGCCATCGGGCACTACCGGCGACTCACCCCGCTGTTGGACGGAGCTGAGCAGGCCGGCGTGCAGCTTCACCTCGGCGCCGTTCTCGAGCTGACCGGAGAGTGGGGTGAGGCCGAGCAGACCTACCTCGCTGCGGCGGCCACCGCCGAGTCCGTGGCCGATATGGCGTTGCTGGATCGCACCCGGGTGGCGCTGGCCGAGGTGGCTCGCAAGCAAGGCCGGTACGCCGACGCAGGGGGGCTGCTCGACCTGGCTCGCGCGGGCGCGCTGCACCGAGGTGACCGCGCCGGCGTCGCCGAGGTGGCCAGGCTGTCGGGGACCCTGGCCGCGCAGCAGGGCGACTACGAGACCGCCCGGACGTCATACTCCGCTGGGCTGACCATCCAGCAGGAGCTCGGGGACCGGGCCGCCACCGCATCGCTGCTGAGCAACCTGGCCGTCATCGCGGAGTACACCGGCGACCTCGAGCAGGCCCAACGACTGGGCGAGCAGGGCCTTGCGCTTCGGGTGGAGGTCGGCGACCGATGGGCCATCGGGGTGTCCCAGAACAACCTCGGCATGATCGCCCTGTTGCGGTCGGACCCCGCGGCGGCGATCGGCCGCTTCACCGAGGCCATGCGGCTGAACACCGAGATCGGCGACTCCTGGATGGTGGCGATCGCCCACAACAACCTGGGCAACGCGCACCGCCTGCTGGGCGAGCTCGGGTCCGCCGGCACCCACCTGGCGGCGGCTCTCAGCACGTACCGGCGGTACGACGACCGGTGGGCGCTGGCCGTGGGTCTGGACGACGTGGCCGTGCTGGCGGCGCGGCGCGCCGACCACGACAGCGCGCTGGTGCTCGTCGGCGCCGCCGACGTCGTCCGCGAGGAACTGGGGTCTCCGCGCCCGCCGGCCCAGCAGCAGGAGCTCGACGCCCACCTCGTCGACGCTCGCTCCGAGCTCGGGGCCTGGGCCGACGAGGCGACCGCCTCCGGCCGCACCCTCACCATCGACCAAGCCGTCGACCGTGCCCTCGTGGCGTGCGCCGACACGGCCGAGACACCACCAGGGAGAACACCGTGATGCTGACCATTCCCGGCGCGACCGGTCGACCGCGCCGGACCGTATGGACCCCGGCCCGCGCCCTCGCCGCCGCGCTGACCCTGTGCATCGGCGCCGGCTGGCTGGTCGGCATCCCCGGGACAGCCACCGCCGACACGCCGGGGCCCGCGGTGTTCGGTCCCCGGTCGGTCACGGAACGACTCGCCGGCGGCTCCGAGGACACCGTCATCTTCTCCGACTGCGCGCCCGGCTCGCTGATGACCGCGGTACTGGTCGGACGGAGCCCGTCCGCGGGCGCTCCGGCATCGGTCGCTCCGGTCTGTGCGCCCCTGCTGGTCGACCACGGCGGCGTGGTCTCCCTCGGCGCCGAGGTGGCTCCGAGCAACGACGACTTCGTCGGCAACCCCACCCCGGGCGGGCCGGTCGTGGCGACCCGCTGTCCGGCGGGCAAGGTCGTGATGGGGATCCAGGGACGGGCCTACCCCCGCGTCCAGCGTCTGCAGGTGGTCTGCCAGACCCTTCGCCCCGACGGCACCCTGGACGTCGGCTCGACCACCACCGGCAACGCGGTCGGAACGATGTCCGGCAGCCCACGCGGGCCCTACCCCTGTCCGGACGGCGGGATCGCGACCGCGGTCGCCGGCGTCCTCGACCCGGACCTGGCCTGGCCGTCACCGTCAGGTTCACCGACCTCCGGACCGTACGGTGCGGACGAGCCGCTGCTGAGCTTCGGCCTGGGCTGTCGGGTGGTCGGTTTTCCGAGCGAACAGCCCGAGGACGTCAACATCAGCTGGCCGACCGCCCTGCCGATCCCGTCCGACGGGACGGTGACCGCGGGCGCGATCACCGCCCCGGGGCAGGACCGCTGGTACCGGTTCGGCGTCACACCCGGGAGCCGGGTCCGCGTCGACCTCACCGGACTCCCGGCCGACTACGACGTCTCGTTGTTCACCGACATCGGCCGGGCCTTCCAGCGCGACACCGTCGAGTCGACAGCGGACGTGACCCGGTTGAGCGCGCAGTTCGCCGGTGACGCGTTCGCCCCGTCGGTGTTCAGCCCGTCGGTGTTCAGCCCGTCGGTGTTCAGCCCGTCGGTGTTCAGCCCGTCGGTGTTCAGCCCGTCGGTGTTCAGCCCGTCGGTCTTCAGCCCGTCGGTCTTCTCGCCCGTCGGTCTTCTCGCCCTCGGTGTTCTCGCCCTCGGTGTTCAGCCCGTCGGTCTTCTCCCCTGCCGCGTTCAACCCCTTCGCGCTCAGCCCGTCGGTGTTCAGCCCGTCGGTGTTCAGCCCGTCGGTCTTCTCTCCGGACCGGGTCAGCCAGGCGTTCACCAGCGCCCAGACGCGCAGCCTGATCGGCATCTCGGCCCAGAACGGCACGGCCTCCGAGAGCATCAGCAGCCTGACGTGGAACAACACCGGTGCGTTCTATGTCCGCGTCCAGGGCCGCAACGGCGCGTTCGACACCGACGGTTCGTATGCGCTCACCGTCACCACCACCGACAGCAGCTGCTCCGCCACGCTGTCCGACGGGGGCGCCTCGACCATCACCGGGACACCCGGCACGGCTCGAACCGTCATCCTCACCGACCCGACGCGGTTGCCCGGGACCAGTGACGAGAAGGCCACACTGGCAACGAGACTGACCGCCTTCGCCAACGCGGTGGGCGGGGTCGTGGTCGACGTCGGGACCAGCCCGAAAGTCACCGCTCTCAACCGGCAGGCCGACGACCCGGCCAACCGCGCCTGTCCCTATGCGAAGAACCTGGTCGCCGAAGCGATCCGCGATGTGGTCAACAGCTATCGGGACGCCGCCGGCACCCTGGGGTACGTCGTCGTGGTCGGCGCCGACGACGTCGTTCCCTTCTTCCGGTATCCCGACGCGGCCGGCCTGGGACCGGAGAGCAACTACGCGCCACCGGTCGGACCCGACACCGCGTCGGAGGCGAGCCTGCGGGGCAACTACGTGCTGGGTCAGGACGCGTATGGAGCAGTCACCGACCTCGTTCTCAAGGGCGCGTCGTTCCCCGTGCCCGACCTCCCGGTCGGTCGACTCGTCGAGGGCCCCGTGGACATCGCCGCGACCCTGGCGGCGTATGCGGCTCGCGCGGGCGCGCCGATCCGCCCGACGTCGACCCTCGCCACCGGGTACGACTTCCTCACCGACGCCGCCGACAGCGTGGCCGCCGACTTCACCGCAGGTGTCCCCGGCGGTCGTCACGACACCCTGATCACCGACGCCGACGTCCCGCCCAGCACCACCACCGTGGGAGGCTCGCCGAGCCGCCGGACGTCGTGGACGGCCACCGACCTCCGGTCCGCGCTCCTCGGACAGCGACACGACCTCGTCTACCTGGCCGGTCACTTCTCGGCCAACAACGCCCTCGCCGCTGACTACGCCACCACGGTCGACACCGGCGAGATCCTCACGGCCCCGACCGGAACCTTCGACAACACCCTGGTGTTCAGTGCCGGGTGTCACTCCGGCTACACCGTCGTCGACCGCGACGGCATACCCCAGGTCACGGCGGGGCTCGACTGGACCGAAGCGTTCGCCAGACGCGGCGCCACGCTGGTCGCGGGGACCGGATACCAGTACGGCGACACCGAGCTGTTGGCCTACAGCGAACGCCTGTACGCCGACTTCGCCCACCAGCTGCGCGTCGGCACCGGTGAGGTCGCCGTCGGCACCGCCCTGGTCCGGGCCAAGCAGGACTATCTCGAGCGAGCCGTCTCGCTCGCCGGGATCGACCAGAAGTCGATCCTCGAGGCCACGTTGTACGGCCTGCCCATGCAGGGAGTCGACCTGCCGGCGGCCGGGCGGCTGAGCGATACCGGCGACGCGAGCGAGGTCAGCCCGGTCGACGTCGTCGGCGGTGCCGGCGACTTCCTCGGACTGCAGGCCGCCGACCTGCAGACCAGCTCTGCGCTGAGCCCGGTCACCACGACGCTGACCAATCTCGACGGTGGCACGGTTGCCGCGTCCTACCTGCGTGGACCCGACGGGACCACCACGTCGCCGGCCGCGCCCGTCCTGCCCGTCGACAGCCACAACGTCACGGTCCCCGGCTCCGTGCTGCGGGGCGTCGGCCTCCGTTCGGCCACCTACACCGACACCGATGGGGTCACGCCGCTGACGGGGGCTCCGGCGACCGAGGTCCACGGGGTGCACGGCCCGTTCGTCTCCACCGCGTTCCATCCGGCCCGGCTCGCGGTCCCGAACTACTTCGACGCGCTGGGCACGAGCGGCGCCCGGGGCACCACCCGGCTGCAGGTGACGCCGGTCCAGTACCGGGGCGACGGGTCCGCCGGCCTGACCAGCACCCAGCGACGCTATGCCGCGCTGGGCCTGCGACTGTTCTACAGCAGCAACGTCACCCGGTATGACGCGAACCAGCCCGCGTTGGCGGCACCGCCCTCGATCAGCGGGGTGGAGAGCACCATCGACGGCTCCACCGTGACCGTGCGGGCTCATGTCGTCGGCGATCCGGCCGCTGGGCTCCAGCAGGTGTGGATGAGCCACACCGGCGAGCGGGGCGGGACGTTCCACGGCACCTGGGCCTCGGTCGACCTCGCCCAGGACAGCGCGGACTCCACCCTGTGGAGTGGCCAGCTGACCCTGCCGGGCGGGCAGCCGGCAGCCGGGGTGCGGTTCATCATCCAAGCGGTCAACGGGGTGGGACTGGTCGGGGTCGATGACAACCGGGGCACCTACTTCGTTCCCGGAGTCACTGCCGGATCTCCCGACACCGGCCTCCAGCCGACCACCCTGGTCCTGACCACCCCGCCGACGACGGGAGCCTATGGCGCCGGGATACCGGTGGCAGCGCGGCTGACGGCCGGCGGCGCACCCCTGCCCGGTCGCGGCGTGGCCTTCGCGATCGGTGGGTCCAGCCGGTTCGCCGTCACCGGGACCGACGGCGTGGCCCGCACCGTGGTTCCCCTGAACGTGCTGCCCGGCGACTACCTGCTGACGGCGGGATTCGCCGGTGACGCGGTCAACGCGGGCTCGAGTGGGCCGCCCTCGTCGTTCCGGGTGACCCGCCAGCCCACCAGCATCACCGTGGTCCGGGGGCCGACGGACCTGGTGGCGACCGTGACCTCGACCGTGCCCGGAGCTCCGCCACTTCCCCTGCGAGAGAGAGCGGTTCACTTTGCGGTGACGGACTCAGCCGGAGCCGTTCTCGCGGCCAAGGTCCTCATCAGCGACCTGGCCGGGGCCGCGCGCTTCCCGCTCGCCGGGCTGCCGGTGAGTGCGGCGTCGGTGACCGCGTCGTTCGGCTCGGCGGCGGCCGCGGTGCCGACCGGTCCCCCGCTCGACCTCTCCGACCCGGCCTACCTGGTCTCCAGTGCGACCCTGTCGCTGACGAGCTCGCCACCCCGAGGGTGCACCATCGTCGGGACCGCCGGCAACGACACCCTCGTCGGGACATCGGGACGAGACGTGATCTGCGGACTCGGTGGCAACGACACGATCACCGGTGGCGGTGGCGACGACCTGCTCATCGGGGGCCCGGGCAACGACACCCTGAGTGGCGGGGCGGGCAACGACGCGCTGGTCGGCGACGAAGGCGACGACACCCTCCTGGGTGAAGCCGGGAACGACGTCCTGACCGGCGGTGTCGGCAACGACCGGCTGTCCGGCGGTGCCGGAGCCGACCTGCTGGTCGGCGACGACGGTGCCGACACCCTCTCCGGCGATGCGGGCAACGACGCCCTGGTCGGCTGGACCGGCAACGACACCCTGCGCGGTGGTGACGGAGACGACGCGCTGACGGGCGGGACCGGGGTCGACCAGGTGTACGGCGAGGGCGGCAACGACGCGCTCGACGTCAAGGACGGCGTCGGCGGCGATCTCGCGGACGGCGGTGCAGGGACCCGTGACACGGCGCGCAGCGATCCCGGCGACACGGTCCGGGCTGTGCCGTGAGCGCTGCGCCCGGTGCGGTCGCCGAGACCCTCGCCTCGATCAAGCTGGTCGGGACGAACCGCAACCTCCGGCGGGTCAACCTGGCGCTGGCCGCCTCGCTGATCGGCGACTGGGCCTACGCCACCTCGGTCACCGTCTTCACCTACACCTACGGCGGGGCCAGCGCGGTCGGCGCGTTCGTCGCCATCCGGATGTCGGTCATCGCCATCTTGCTGCCGCTGCTGACGACCTATGCTGACCGGTTCTCGCGCAAGCGCTTCCTGGTCGCGACGGACCTGCTGCGCATGGTGGTCGTGAGCGTCGCAGCAGTCGTCATCCTGGCGGGGGGGCCGGCGGTCCTGGTGCTCTGTATCGCGGTGGTCGCCGGCCTCATCGGCTCACCCTTCCGACCGGTGCAGTCGGCGCTGATGCCCTCGCTGGTTCGGACACCGCACGAGCTGACCGCCGCCAACGCGGTGAGCAGCACGCTGGAGAGCGTCGCCTTCTTCGCCGGTCCCGCGCTGGCCGGTGTGCTGCTGGGCCTGACCACCGTCCCGGTCATCTTCCTGGTCAACGCGGCCACGTTCGCCTGGTCGGCCCTGATGCTGTCGGGGCTGTCACCGGCGTCACCGGAGCAGGCCGCGGGTCCGGTAGGGACCGTAGGGGTAGCACGGACCGAGGAGACCGCAGAGACCGCGGTTGCCCATGCCGTCGACACCGACACTGACGGCGACATCGCCATCCCCACCGCCACCGCCACCGCGACCGTCGAGCCGGCCGAGACCTCGAGCTTCCTCCGTGAGGTCGCAGCCGGCTTCGTGACGATCTGGCGCGACAGCCGACTACGGCTGCTCATGGCGCTCGCCGTCGGCCAGGTGATCGTCACGGGCACCTCCCTGGTCTTCACCGTGATCATTGCCGTCGAGGTGCTCGGCACCGGACCTGAGGGGGTCGGCTACCTCGACGCGGTGATGGGTGTCGGCGCCGTCGCGGGCGGTCTGGTGGCCATCTCGCGCGCCCGCCGGGGCACGGCCGCCACGGACTACGGATTCGGGATCATGGGCTGGGGTCTGCCCCTGGTGGTCATCGCTGTGTGGCCGCACCCCATCGCGGCGATCGTGACCATGGCCCTGATCGGTGCCGCCAACCCCCTGGTCGACGTCAACATCGTCACGCTGCTCCAGCGGATCGTGCCGGAAGCCTTGCTGGGCCGGGTGTTCGGGGCCCTGGAGAGCCTGGTCCTCGGCGGGGTCGCCCTCGGGGCCATCCTGATGCCGCTGCTGATCACCGCCACCGACCTCCAGTGGGCGCTGGTGTTGGTCGGCGTTCCGCTGGCCCTGGCCGCGGTGCTCTGCCGGCCCAGCCTGCGACGCATCGACCTCGCCTTCCGGGCCCCGGCCGAGCTCCCGCTGGTCTGCGCCCAACCGTTGTTCCAGCCGCTCCCGACCTCGGTGCAGGAGGAGCTCGCGCGCAACCTCGAGCGGATCGAGGTCCCCGCCGGGACGGCGGTGATCTCGCTGGGTGAGGTCGGTGACCGGTTCTACCTGATCGAGAGCGGTGAGCTCGCGGCCGTCCGTGGCACCGAGGAGCTGAGCCGGATGGGTCCGGGAGACTGCTTCGGCGAGATCGCCCTCCTGCGGGACATCCCGCGCACTGCAGGCGTCGTCGCCCGAACCGATGCCGTGGTGCACGCCCTGGACCGCGAGGTCTTCCTGACCGCCATCGGCGCCGAGCCCGAGTCCTCCCGGCGCGCCACCGTGCTCGCCGACCGCCGCATCGTCCGATAGCCGTTGCCCGTCCCGGAACCAGCACCCGCAGCCAGCACCCGGAGCGGGCTGGGCCGGGCAGCCGGGACGGCTCAGGTCACGATGTCCTTGCGGGCGAAGTGGCGATAGGCGACGGCGAGGAACACCACCGAGTACCCGAGCGCGTAGGCCACGCCCCGCACCATGTCCGCGGTGTCGGGCGGGTCGCCCAGCAGCCCGACCCACGCCAGGGTGTACCGGGTCGGGAGCCAGTCGCGGATCGCGCCGAGCGCGTCGATCTGCTCCAGGATGCTGGACACGATGATGATCAGGACGGTGCCGCCGACCGCGGCCAGCGGCGCATCGGTGCGCACCGAGAGCATGAACGCGAGCGAGCCGACCATCGTCATGCTCACCACGAGGTAGGCCGTGATGCCCGCCAGGCGCAGCATGGCGCTGCCCGGCTCGATCTGGAAGCCGACGGGGGTGCTCAGCGGCGACCAACCGTAGAAGACGGCACCGATCGCAGTCGACACCACGACGAGGGTGACCAGCGCGAGCGCCGACAGCACGAGGGCCACCAGCAGCTTGCGGGTCAGCAGCCGCGAGCGCGGCACCGGGATGGCGAGCAGATAGCGCAGGCTCCCCCAGCTTGCCTCGCTGGCCACGGTGTCGCCGAAGAACAGCGAGAAGATCACCACGAGCAGGAACCCGGTGCTGACGAACAGGACGAACACCGCGAAGTTGAGCGCGCCGCTGGTGGCGACGTCGATGAGGTTGGCGCTTCCCCGGCGGCTGGACGGTTCGTCGCCGACGGCGAACGCGAGCACCAGGAGCAGCGGAAGCGCCACCATGAACCCGAAGACACCGAGCGTGCGTCGCCGCCGCAGCTGGCGCCGCACCTCGACCCCGAAGCGCAGGGTCCGGGCCGGGTCGTACCCGGGTGCGGCGCCCTCGGCGGTGAGGGTCTTCCGGCTCGTCACGACGTCTCCCCCGCTCCGTCCCCGACCATCGCGAGAAAAGCCTCCTCGAGACGGTGCCGGGACCCCTCGGGAACTGCCGACGAGACCTCGTCGACCGTGCCCGAGGCGACGACCCGACCCAGGTTCATCACCACGACGTGCGTGCAGGTCTGCTCGACCTCGGACAGCTGGTGGCTCGACACCAGCACCGCGCGGCCCGCACCCGCATAGTCGCGCAGGACCTCGCGCATCTCGGCGATCTGCGGTGGGTCGAGACCATTGGTCGGCTCGTCGAGGACGAGGAGGTCAGGCAGGCCGAGCATGGCCTGGGCGATGGCCAGGCGCTGCCGCATCCCCTGGGAGTAGGTCTTCACCCGCCGGTCGATCGCGGTGCCCAGACCGGCGATCTGCAGCACCTCCTCGAACCGGGCGTCCGCCTCAGGCCGGCCGGTGGAGGCCCAGTACAACGTGAGGTTGGCCCGTCCTGACAGGTGCGGCAGGAAGCCGGTGCCCTCCACGAAGCAGCCGAGTCGGGACAGGACGGGGGCACCCGGATGCACCTCGTGGCCATAGACGCGGATCGTTCCGCGGGTCGGCGCGATGAGACCCATCAGCATCCGCAGCGTGGTCGTCTTGCCCGCACCGTTCGGGCCGAGCAGCCCCACGACCTGGTCGGGCTCGACCCGCAGGTCCACGGACCGCACCGCCGTGAACCCGTCGGCATACTGCTTGGCGAGGTCATGGACGACCAGCGGCACGTCGGTGAGGGAGCCCTCGACCTCACGCAGGGTGCGGCGTCGGGTGACCCGCCTCGCCACTGCTCCGGCGAGGACGCCGACGGCTCCGAACCCGCCCACCACCAGGGCAAGCCAGAGCCACGCCGACGTGTCCTCACCGGCGACGACCGCGGAGACGGTGGGTGCCGTGAGGGTCGGGTCGGCCAGCCCGACCTGTACGACCTGCTGGGCCGTGTCCACCGCATAGGCCCGGTCGGTGCTGGCGAGCGCCACCACGATCCGGTGGCCCGCCTCGAACCGGTGGGCCAGCGCCGGGAGGGTCACCTCGACCGTCTGCCGCGTCGCGGCGGCGCTGGGCGGAACGACCACGGGAACCACCTGGGACTGGGGCAGCTGGGGGCGGCCGTCGACCGGCACGTCATAGACCTTGGCGAACAGTGTCGTCCCCGCGGTCGCGCCCTCGACCGTCACCCGGACGGTCGGGCTGCCGACCAGCTCGACGGGCTGCTCCAAGGGTGGCGAGCCGAACAGCGCGGCCTGGCCCGGCGGGTCGAACGCCAGAGCGCCGAGCGCGGAACCGACACCCGGCAGGCCGGTGAGTGAGGCAGGGGCGCCTCCGGCCGGCCGCAGGACGGGCTGGGTGGGCCCGACCAGGGTCACCGTCGCGGTCCCGGTGCGGTCGCGCAACGGGTAGGCCTTGGCCCGGAGCGTCCGCGTGGTCGCCTGCGACCCCGCACTGGAGAGCCCCGTCTGCTGGTCATAGGCGAAGTCGGCGGCGGGGGCCGGGCCCCGCCCCTTGAGGTAGTGGTCGAACCACGCGCCGATGTCCTCGCGCAGCGCGTTCTGTTCGTCGTCGCCGTCGGCGACTCCGCCCGCGTCGTGACCTCCGGCGGTCCAGCGCACCGCGACGGGCGTTCCGGCAGAACGGATCTGGGTAGCGGTGACGTCTGCCTCGCTCAGTGGGAACAGCGTGTCGGCCTCGCCCTGGATGAGCAGGGTCGGTGCGGTGATCCGGGTGGCGACGCTCCACGGGCTCGACTGGTCGAGCAGGTCGCGTCCGGCCGCGTCGAGAGTGCCGCTCGCGGCCGCCCTCGTGTAGACGTCGCACACCTCGGCGGCGAATCGTCCGCAGACGAGCTCCCGCTGTCCATCGGCTGCAGCGGCACCCGCGCCGGACCCACCGTTGGCGCCGGCACCCGCAGTGGAACCAGTGCCGGCCCCCCCAGCGGAACCAGTCAACAGCCCGCCCAGCCCGGTCAGGCTACCCAGGTCGAGGCCCTTGCCACTGCCGAAGAAGATGCCCGCCCACTCCCGCTTGAACGCACCGGGGACCGTGTCCGCGTCGGCGGGGGACGCGGCACCCCCGGACGCAGGAGCACCCGCCCCGTTGGGGAAGAACACTCGGGAGAGCCGGTTCCAGGTGATCTGCGGGACGATCGCGTCGACACGGTCGTCCGTGCCTGCCGTCATCAGAGCCAGGGCGCCGCCGTAGGACTCGCCCTCGATGCCCACCCGTGGGTCGCCCGGGCCGTCCTGGAGCACGTCCGCGCGCCGCGCGAGAGTGGAGACCAGGTTGCGGGCGTCGGCCGCCTCACCGTCGGCGGCATCCAGACCGATGCTGCCCGTACTGCGACCAAAGCCTCTGGCACTGTAGGTCAGGACGACGTAGCCGCGGTCGGCGAGATCGGCCGCCTCCCCGGTGACCGACTCCTTCGTCCCTCCGAAGCCGTGAGCCAGGATCACCGCCGGTGCGGGGTGGTCTCCGTCCACCCCGGTCGGCACATAGACACGAGCGTCCAGTGACACCACCCCCCGGGGCGTCGTGCTCGAGATCGTCAGGTCCTCGGACTGGTAGTTCACGGACCGGTTGTCCAGGATCCGCCAGGTCGACAGCCCACCGACGACCAGGACGCCGACGGCACCGGCCAGCACACGACGGCGCAGAGCGGGGTGGGCCATGGACACAGCCTCTCAGCCGTGGCTGGGAGCGGGGTCAGCGGTCGCCTGCACCCGTGAAACACCCGGGTCCCTCCTCATCGTGAGGGAGTCGGTCGGGAGTCCATGCGGAGTGGCTGCCGCTCACCGCCCGGCGCAGCGAGGACCGAGCGGTGATGGCAGGCTCGGTCCCGTGACCGACCGAGCCTGCCGCATCAGCGGTGCCGAGCAGTGGACCCTCGTGCAGGGTCGACATGTGCACGGGTGGCGACTCCACGCGCCGGTCCCTGATGCCCACGTCGTGATCCTGCCCGGACTGGGACTTCCCCGATACCTGGGCCCGCTCACCCGAGCCCTGGCCGAGCGCCGCATCAGCAGCACGTTGCTCGACCTCCCCGGACTGGCCTCGGGGCGCCGGCGCGACTGTCCTGCCGATGTACGCGATGTGGGTGCGGCGTCGGCGGCGTTCATCCGCGCGCTCGACGACGGTCTGCCCGTGGTGGTCCTCGGGCACTCCACAGGGGCGCTGGCCGCGCTCGCCGCCGCACTCGATCCGCGGGGGATCGGTGACGGGCCACGCTCGCTCGTCATGGCGGGCCCGGTGTTCGTCCCCTCCCAGCGCCGGCTCTCGCGGGTCATCCTGACGGCGCCGCGAGCCTACCTGCGCGACTCACCACGCCAGCTGCCGGCACTGGTCGAGGCGTTCCGGGCGCCGTCCGCAGTGCTGGCACTGGTGCGCAGTGGCTTGGCGGTCGACGCGCGGGTCGCGCTGCCTGCCTTGCGGATCCCGTTGCTGCTCACCGCGGGGACGGCGGACGCGTTCGCTCCGAAGTGGTGGCTGGCCGAGCTCCAGCGCGCTGCGATCGCCTCGCCCAGGGTCCGCACGAGCGTGCTCGGCGGCTCGCACAACAACCCGTTCACCCATGCGGAGGACCTCGCCGACCAGGTGCGGACCGAGGCTGACGCGCTCGGTCGGGACTGACCCGGCGGGCGTGGCCCGCGTCCGGGACGCCCGGGTCAGGACAGGGTGATCCGCAGGATCACTCGCGGCCGTTCGCCGCGGGAGAACAGGCGCTCGGCGAGCATGACGATTCGGTACTCGAGCCGGTACTTCGCGCGGATGACCTGCGTCAGTGCCTCGACCTCGGCCGGACGATCCTCGATCCGCGCGGTTCCGCTGACCGGCGCCGCGTCGGGGCTGACGGTGCCCCGCCGGCTGCACGGCACCAGCTCGACGCGGTCGTCGCGGCGGAGCCGCTTGACCTTGCCTGTCCCGTCGACCGTCGTGACGACGAGCTCCTCGCCGTGGCGGGCTACCCAGACGGGTGCGGAGACCGGCTCGCCGCTGCGACGGAAGGTGGTGAGGGACACGAACTTCTCGGCGCCGACTCGGGTGAGGTCGCTGGAGGTCATGGTGAGCTCCTACCCGCCCCGGTCACTCGAGAACCCGATCCAGGAACGCGTTGCCGAACTTCCCGGTCGGGTCGCGCTCGGCGCGGAGCGCACGGAAGTCGTCCCACCGCGGGTACAACGGCGCCAGCTCGGTGGCCGTGGCCACGAAGCACTTGCCCCAGTGCGGTCGCCCACCCAGGGGAAGCAGCGCCGCCTCGATCGCCGGCAGCACGGCGTACACGCCGTCAGGGTCGAGCCGCCAGGTGAAGTGCACGCCGATCGTCGCCTGGTCGTGTGCGCCACTCAGCCAGTGGTCGTCGCCGGCGACGGTCCGGATCTCGGCCGAGCGCAGGACCGGCTCCAGCCGGGACTGCAGCGATCGGAGCGCCGCGATCGCCGGGAGTGCAGCGGCCCGCGGCAGGAGGTACTCGGACTGCAGCTCCGCGCCCGAGCTCGGAGTGAACTCCATCCGGAAGTGCGGCCACCGGTCGAGCCACGGCCCCATCTGTCCGGTCTGGTCGGTGACCGCGTCGATGGGCGCGTCCGCGAAGATGTGCAACCGCTCGGTGGCGCGGGGGGCGCCGGCCAGCCGGTCCGGGGCGGTGTCACTGCGGCTCTTGAGCCAGGCCTGCCGCACACCCTCGTCGGTGAAGCCGGTGAACAGGCTGACGCTGTCGGCGGAGGAGGTGAGGGTGTCGAACTCGGACTCGACTCTCTCCCAGGGAATTCCGGTGTAAAGATCCTGCCGCACGTCATAGGACGGCTCGATGTCGAGTGTGAGCCGGGTGACGATCCCGAGCGCACCCAACGCCACCACCGAGCCGAGGAAGTCGTCGTCCCCGCGGGACGTGCGCCGGAGGCTGCCGTCCGCGGCGACGTACTGGAGGGAACCGACGGCGGTGGTCAGGCTCCCGCTGCGGTCCCCTGAGCCGTGCGTCCCCGTGGCGACGGCGCCCGCGACCGAGATGTGCGGCAGCGAGGCGAGGTTGTGCAGCGCCCAACCGTGGTCCTGGAGGTGCCGGGCGACCGGGCCGTACGCCGCACCGGCGGGCACTTCCGCGGTGCCGGCGACCGCGTCGAGGTGGACGTCCTGCGGGAGACCGGCGAGCGAGACCAGCACCCCGTCGGTGTCGGTCAGGTCGGTGAACGAGTGGCGCGAGCCCAGCGGGCGGATCCGCTCGGTGCCGGAGACGAGCTCCTGGAGCTCCTGGACAGTGCGGGGCGAGACCAACCCCTGCGCCCGATAGCTGTAGTTGCCTGCCCAGTTGGTCCCCGCGCTCTCCACGAGGGCCAACGTAGTCGCCGCGGCTCGCGTCAGAGCACCTGGTGGCCGTACATCTCACCCAGCGGGTCGGCGATCAGCTCGATGCGCGCGCCGTCGGGATCGCGGAAGTAGACCGAGACGCCGGAGTGGACCTGGTGCTCCACCCCGGCTGCGTCGAGGTTGGCCACCAACGCCTCCCAGTGCTCGGGGTCGACCGAGATCGCGCAGTGGTGCAAGCCGCCCAGCACTTCGGCATAGGGACCCACGTCCAGGCCCGGGAAGTCGAAGAACGCGAGCAGGTTGCCGTGGCCGATGTCGAAGAAGAAGTGCGACGACCCCGGGTAGTCGCGGTTCTCGACGATCTCGGTCAAAGGGAAGCCGAGCACGCCCTGGTAGAAGTCGATGGTCGTCTCGACGTCACTGCTGATCAGGGCGGTGTGGTGCAGACCGCGAGCCGTCGACGGCCTGCGCAGCTCGGCAGGACGCAGGTGCCGCTCCCGCAGCTCCGCGCGACGCGCCGCCAGCAGCTGGAGGTCTGTCGTGCCCGGTGTCGGATCGGCGCTCATCTCATCATCCCTGGCTCGGCGTTGGGTCGGGCGACTGTACCTCCTGAACGGGCGGCGTCGCCTGGACCAGCGGCCGCGAGCTCGAGGGCGCGAGCGGTGCGGACGACGTCGGAGGCGGTCGTGGACCAGTTGGAGACCGCGCAGCGCAGCACCGCCCGACCACGCCAGGTCGCCGGGGTCAACGCTGCCTCGCCGCCGGCGAGGAGGCGTTGCCCGACCATCGCTGTGCGGTCGTCGTTCTCGAACGCCACCATCACCTGGGTGAACCCGACCTCGTTGACGACCTCGGCGCCGGGGATGGCCGCGAACGCCTCGGCGAGCGCGGCGGCCCGGTCGCACAGCTGGTCGACCAGCGCGGCGACGCCATCGCTGCCCAGGCTGCGCAGCGCGGCATACAGGGGCACCCCGCGGGCACGGCGCGACAGCTCGGGTGCGCGCCCGAGCGGGTCGCCCATGCTGCCCACGAGGTAGTCGGCCGCCAGCCCGAAGCCCGCCGTCAGCGCCCGCGGGTCGCGCACGAGCGCCAACCCGCAGTCGTACGGGACGTTGAGGGTCTTGTGGGCATCGGTGGCCCACGAGTCGGCCGCCGCGACCCCCCTGGTCAGGTGGCGGGTCCGCGGGCTGGCCGCGGCCCAGAGCCCGAAGGCGCCGTCGACATGGACCCACGCCCCGTGCTCACGCGCCACCGCGATCGCCGGCTCGAACGGGTCGAAGGCGCCGGTGTGCACCTCCCCCGCCTGCAGGCACACCACCACCGGGCCGTGTTCGAGGGCGAGCTCGCGGCTGAGCGCGGCCGGCTCGATCCGGCCCTGCGCGTCGGTGTCGACCCGGCGCACCGCGGACTGCCCCAGCCCGAGATAGCGCACCGCTCGGTCGACCGTGTCATGGCGGTCGCCACCGACCACCACCCGCACGGGTGGCGCACCGACCAGTCCCTGCTCGTTGACGTCCCAGCCAACCCGATCGAGGACCGAGTGCCGCGCTGCGGCCAGGCAGGTGAAGTTCGCCATCATCGCGCCGGTCACCAGCCCCACGGCGGTTCCCTCGGGCAGGCCGAGCAGGGATCGCACCCATTGGCCGGACACGGCGTCCATCGCCGCCGCGGCGGGGGTGAACGCGTTGAGCGTGGCGCTCTGGTCCCACACCGAGACCAGCCAGTCGGCCGCGAGAGCAGCCGGCAGCGCGCCACCGATGACGAAGCCGAAGAAGCGCCCACCGGAGCTGGCAGCCACCCCGGGGTCAGCCGCCCGTGCCAGGTCCCGGACCACCGTGGCGGGGTCACCGCCCGCGGCCGGGAGGTCACCTCCGAGCGCTACCAGCATCTCCTCGTACGTCGCCCGCGGCCAGACGGGCCGGTCCGCGAGCGAGGTCAGGAACCGCACCGCCTCCTCGTGGGCCGCGTCCAGGGCACGCAGGCGCGCATCGGGTAGGTCGGCGGTGTCAGCCATGTCGGCACGCTAGCGCCCGCCATCACCGACCGGCGGAAATCTTGGCGGGCTCGGGTGCGGGCTGACAGGGTGGAGTCGATGAGCGCGGCACCGGAGTTCGCAGCCGCACGGCGACTGGTCGAGGACCCCGCCGTGCGGCATGTCGTCCTCGTCGAGGGGCCCAGCGACCGGGCGGCTGTGCAGACCCTGGCCGAGCGGATGCACCGCGACCTGGTCGCGGAGGGGCTGCGGGTCGTGTCCCTCGGCGGCGCGACCAGCATCGGCACCTTCCTGGACCTGTTCGGTGGGCGTCGCGGCCTGCGGATCACGGGTCTGTGCGACGAGGCGGAGGAGCGGTTCTTCGCGCGCGCCCTCGAACGCGCTCGCTGGGGTGCCGACCTCACCCGCGAGGACCTCGCACGCCACGGCTTCCACGTCTGCGTGACCGACCTGGAGGACGAGCTGATCCGAGCCCTCGGTGCGGACCTCGTGGAGGCGGTCATCGAAGAGGCCGGCGAGCTGGGGCTGCTGCGAATGTTCCAGCGTCAGCCCGCGCAGCAGGAGCGCTCCCTGGATGCCCAGCTGCACCGGTTCATGGGGACCCGGTCCGGGCGCAAGGTCGAGTACGCGCGGCGGCTGGTCGAGGCGCTCGACCTGCAGGCCGTGCCCCGGCCGTTGCGGGGAGCGCTCGGCGAGGACCCGTGAGGGAGGGTCGGACTTCGCGACGCAGCTCCCGGCAGGAGAAGCAGGTTCAGCGAGTGCCGGTCCGGCGAGCCTGCAGCATCCCGGCCTGGAGCAGGCGGAGGTCGTCCCGCAGACCAGGAGGGATCGGCAGGTGCAAGGCCTGCAGCTCCTCGGTATAGGCCGTGATCCGCTTGAGGAGCACGGTCCGCGCCGCGCTGAGCTGGTCGGGCACGACGGGCGCCTGGCGGAGGGCCTGGACCTCCCGCCGAGCGATGCGCATGGCCAGGCTGAGCTCGGCGAGGCTGGGTCGCCGCGGCGCGATCGGCATCATTGCCGCCAGTGCGGCCCTCGGGTGGCTCTGCATCGAGTTCGCCTCTTGTCCTTGCACGTCACCGGCGCGATGCCGGACTTCTGATTCTAACCCGCCGCGCAAGCACGCACCGGCATTCTCCGAAGGCGGCAGGTCCCAGCGACCGACTCGGGTTGCCGTGGAACGGGGCCGTTGCCAAGGGGTTGAAACCGCGACCCGCCGGCAGAATCCACTGAACGGGTGATGGCTCCGGATGCCTCCGCTGCGCCAGACTTCGCAGTGAGCGGAGGTCGGCCCAGCCGGACCACGTCAGGGAACCGGGTGCTGGGTCGCGCGTTCAGGGCAAGGGGCGCGACCTCGAGGCTGGCCTCCGCCCGCTGTCCCCCGCGCGCCACGAAGGACCTGCAACACCCTGCAGTGGACCTGCACATCCCTGCAGCGCGCCGGGTGACCGGCGCCACCGGACCCCGGACAGGGGACGGCCCCCTCGAGCCCAGGTGGGCGAGGGGGCCGACGGGTTCTAGGTAGTCGATGACAGTCGCACCACAACCCGTTGCCGTCACGATAGATCCATCCGGCGTCCATGCGCATCAGATTCGGCGGGGAGATTTCGCCGGGGCACCCGAAGCGTTGCGTCGGCGTCCGGTCGCCTGTGACGGCGGTCGGCTGCCGACGGCCGGGACCGACTAGGCGGACGCCCGCTGTCGGCCGATGTCCTCCAGGATGACGCGCAGCCGAGTCAGCCCGGTCCGGATGCGGGTCTTGGCGGTGCCCAGTGGCACCTGGAGTGCGACGGCGACCTCGGCGTGCGACAGGCCGGAGAGGAACGCCAGCTCGACTGCACGCCGAAGCGGCGCGTCCAGGCTCGCCAACGCTGCTCGCACCACCTGGCCCTCGACCAGGGAGAGCGCGAGATCACCGGTCGCGTCCAGCGGGCTCTCGCCGTCTCGTCGTGCGTGCCGGTCGTCGCGTCGCCGAGTCGCCGCGATCGACCTGGCGCGGTCGACCGACCTGCGGTGGGCGATGGTGAACATCCACGCGAGGGCCGAGCCGCGGCTGGGGTCGAAGGACGGCGAGCTTGCCCAGATCATCAGCAGTGCGTCCTGGGTGACCTCCTCCGCGACAGCAGGGTCGCGCAGGATGCGCAGGGCGAGGCCATACAACCTGCCCTCGATCTGGGGGTGGAGCTCGGCGAACGCGGAGTCGTCACCGTCGGCGCACCGGCCGATCAGGTCGGCCAGGGGTGCGGAGGGCTCAGCGACCGGCACCCCACCGCCTGCTCCCCGACCGTCCATCCAGCCGTCACGGGGCGGCGGGTCGATCTCTGCGCGGTCGGTCACAGGCCTGGGCTCGATTCGGTGCGTCTCGCACGATGAGTGATGGCACAGCCTTCGCTCGACCGTGTGGACGCCGGATGAGTCCGGGGTCAGCCCGAGCCTGCGCGATCGGCTCGGGCGACCCGGTGTGTTCCGCGAAGTCCCACCGGTCCGTGTCGACGCAGCCGCGCGCGACCGCACGCACGCAACGGCTTCAACGCTTAAGACAGTCCGACCGTCTGGCAAGGGGCCACCGCCCGAGCCGTGGATCCCGCCAGGTCGATCAGCGAATACCGCTGCGGGACAGGCCTTGGACGAAGTATCGCTGGAACACCAGGAAGAGCACGACCATGGGCGTCACGCTCACCAGCGCAAAGGCCATGGTGCCGCCGTAGTCCGAGCCGAACTGACCTTGCAGGTACAGCAGCCCGATGGGCAGGGTGAACAGCTGGTTCTCCTTGAGCGCGATCAGCGGCCACGCGAAGTCGTTCCAGGTCTGCAGCAGACTCATGAAGAACAGGACGGCGACCAGCGGTCGGCACAGGGGCAGGACGATGCGCGTGAAGGTGCGCACGTGCCCGGCGCCGTCGATCTGCGCCGCCTCGATGAGCTCTCGGGGGATCGCGAGGATGAACTGCCGGGACAGGAACACACCGAAGGCCGATGCCGCGGTGGGCAGGATCACCGCCCAGTAGCTTCCGTAGATGCCCAGGGACGTCACGATCTTGAACAGCGGGACCATGATGACCTGCACCGGGATCATGAGCGTGGAGAGCGACAGCAGGAACAGTGCCGTCGACCCGCGGAAGCGCAGGTGGGCGAACGCGTATCCGCCGAGCAGGCTGACCGTCACCGTGACGAGGGAGACCACCAGAGCGATCGCGACCGAGTTGCCGAACCACGTCAGCACCGGGAACGCGGACAGCACGCGCTGGAAGTTCTCCATGGTGAGGTCCCGCGGCCAGAGCCGCAGGTCGCCACCGAGCAGCTCGGCGCGCGAGGAGAAGGCGACGACCACCATCCAGTACAGCGGGAACATCACCACGAGGGCCACGAGGACCGCGAGGAGCGCCCGCGCGGCGCGGCGGGAGTCGAGCCGGCTCATTCGACGAGGTCTCGAGTGCGGCTGGTGCGCCACTGCACCACGGTGAAGGCAAGGGTCAGCAACAGGAGCACCACGCCGATGGCCGCGGCATATCCCTGGTCGCGCGTCACGAACCCCGTGTCGTAGGCGTAGGTCACCAGCACGGAGGTGGCGTTGCGGGGCCCGCCGCCGGTCAGCACGAAGACGATGTCGAACACCTGGAAGGAGTAGATGACGTTCATGACCACCAGGAAGAACGACGACGGTCCCAGCAGCGGGACGGTGAGGTGGCGGAACCGCTGCCATCCGCTGGCGCCGTCCAGCCGGGCGGCTTCGTACAGCTGGGGGTTGATTCCCTGGAGCCCGGCGAGGTAGATCAGCATGTTGAACCCGACCCGCCACCACAGCGTGACGAGCACTACCGAGGCGAAGGCCTCGATGCCCCCGGACTGCCACTGGATGGCCGGCAGTCCTGCGAACCGCAGCAGCTTGTCGAGGATGCCGCTGTTCTGGTCGAAGACCAGCGTCCCGATCAGTGCTGTCGCCACACCCGAGATCGCCATCGGCGAGATGAGCACCGAACGGAACAGGCCTCGAGCGGGCAGCGCCGAGTTGAGAAGCACCGCGACCCCGAGACCGAGCGCCATCGAGGCGGGCGTCACGATGAGGGTGAACAGCGCCGTGTTGAGGGTGGATCGCCAGAACAGCGGATCGCTTGCCAGGCGGGCATAGTTGTCCAGCCCGATGAACCGGCCGTCGCCGAACCCGTTGGTCTCCTGCAGCGAGATGACCGCTGTCCCGACCAGCGGCAGCAGCACGAACAGCCCGAGCAGGAGCAGGTTGGGCGTCAGGAACGCATATGCGGCGAACGTCTCGCGGCGAGCGCGGCTCCGACCGCGTCGCGGCGGAGCGGCCGCGGCAGCTCCGAGCGCCTCCGGCCCGGCCGCGGTGGAGGTCACCCGGTGGCCGCCGAGATCCCGCGGGTGATGCCCTTCAGCGTCGTGGCGGTGTCACGACCACCGACGAACGCTTCTTCGAGCTGGTCCTTCAGCACCGTGATGATCTTGGTCATGTCCGCCGAGGCGACCTGGCCGGAGTCCTGGGGAAGCACGGTGCTCGCCTGACCGATGAAGACCGGCGAGAGCTCGGGACGCACGGCGAACTCGATCCCAGCGTCGATGAGGTCGGCGCGGGTGGGGAGCAGTGAGGCGCCAGAGCAGAACTCGCGCATCGGCTGCTCGCCGGTGGCGAAGTCGAGGAACGACGCGGCGAGCTCCGGCTTGGCGGTTGCGGCCGTGGCGACCAACGCGTTGCCCCCGAAGTCCCCGGCCGAGCGCTCGTTGCGCGGGGAGAACGTCGCGCCCCACTCGAAGTCCAGCGTGCTGTCGGCGTCGGGCACCAGGAACGCGCCGGCGAAGGTCATCGCCACGGTCTGGGAGTACCAGAGGTCGCTGGCGTAGGTCGTCGACTTGACCGAGCTGCTCGGCGGCACGAACTTCTTGTCGAAGAACGAGGACGTGAAGTCGACGGCCGCGCGCCCGGCCGCCGAGTCGATCGCCGGAGCGGTGAGGTCCTCCGCGAGGAACCGGCCGTTGGACTCGAACAGCCAGCTCAGCCAACGGGTCACGCCGTTGCCCTGCCAGTTGTAGGCGAAGGGGTACTTGCTGGCGGGCAGGCCGGCGCGCAGCTGCTGGGCGACCTTCTCGAACTCCTGCCAGGTCCAGGCGCCCTCCAACGTGGTGGGCACGGGGTGATGCCCGCCGTCGCGAGTGCCGCCTTGTTGTACAGGACCACCGAGGTGTCGGTGTGGTGCGGGACCCCGAACGGCTTGTCCTCGTTCTGGACCGCCCGCCACGCCTGCCGGCGAAGCGGTCGCCGAACCCCGGGTCAAGGTGTGGGGTGAGGTCGAGCAGCTGTCCGCGGCCGGCGTACCCGCCGAAGGTGTAGTACGGCACGCGGAAGACGTCAGGAGGGTTGCCCGCCTGCAGCTGCGCGTCGATGTTGGTGAACATCTGCTCGTAGGGAACGGCGTTCAGCGCGACCGTCACCCCCGCGTTGGCCTTCTCGAAGCCGGCGATCGCGGACCGGAAGCCTGCCAGCTCGCTGTCGGTGCCCCACGTGGTGAAGGTCAGCGTGTCGCTGGACGCCTGGGCGGCCTCGCCGCTGGAGGTCGAGAACCCGCTGCACGCGCCCAGCATCAACGGTGCCGAGACGGCGGCTGCACTACCCAGGAACTGTCGTCGGCTGATCTGCATTCGTCTCTCCTGTTCTGAAGGGAGGACGGCCCTGTCGGTTCCGTCCTGGTGCGCCGGTTGCTTCAGCGAGATGGTCGAGCGCTGCCACCGAACCGACGTTCGGGGTGACGGTGAAGTGTTCGTGTGGGTACCTGGTCAGTGGTCGAGCCGCGCTGCGCGAGGGCCGGCGGTCGAAGGTCGACTCGGCCGCCGCGGCGATCCTGCCCGAGCGCGGGCGGGGTGCAGTCTCCACCCGTGAAGTGTGACCAGCCGCAGGCATCTGGCAGGAAGGCTGTGCCGGCTCCTCGGCGGCGAGCAGGGCCTGCTGGACGCGCGGTCGCCGAGGACTCTGCCGCCCACCTGCGAGGCCGCGGTGACCTGGCCCCACCCACCGCGTCGCGGCGCTCTCGACCGGGACCAAGAAGACGGTGATCGGCTCGATCTCGACTGGGGTCGCGCCTCGCCACGGACGCGAGCTGGCAGGCGGCCGCAGCACGTCTCGGTGCCCTGCTCCCGCATGCTGGTGCGCTCACCGACGAGGAGCGGGGCCTGCTCGGCCCGTGGCTCGACCGCATCACCCAGTCGGCGGACTGAGCCCTGCGGCGGGCGGCAGGTCATCGGCTCCTGCTCACCGCGCCGGACGCCAGCGTCGCCAGAGCAGGAGCAGAGCGCTCAGCGTGGCACCCGCTGCGGCTATCCGCGCCAGCGCCTTCTGATGGTCGGCGACCGCGAGATGCGCACCGACCAGCAGCGCGCCGGACGCGGGCCGGTAGCGGAGCCGCCCCGAGGGCGTCACCCGCACCCGCCCGAGGTCGCGGCCCCGGGAGGTGAGGCGGATCAGCGGCGCTCCGGTCACGCCACGCGGAGTGGGCAGCCGCAGGTCGCGCCGAACCTCACGGGTGGGCAGGCACCGGGCGAAGACGACGGGGTCGTCGACGTCCAGGACCAGGGTGTGGTGATCGCCCGGGTGCGCCGTCAGACGGGCTGACGTCGCACTGCGCGAGTCCCCGACCTCGATGAGGAGATCGGGGACGATGCGCAGCGACGGGCGTGCCGCGGTCTCAGGCACCGTCGCCGTTGGCGGCGCCGCGGTGGTCCTTGTCCGAGGTGGTGATGCGCAGGGTCCCGTTGATCTTCCAGTGGGCGCGGTCGGCGTCGGCGCCGGTGGTGCGCGGCACCTCGACCGACATGTCGACGAAGGAGTAGTCGATCGTCGCCTCCTGCCCGGTGAGGTAGGACCACATGTCGCGGCCGAGGTCGGACATCGAGGTGGTGTCATTGGTGCTAGTGGTCATGTCGCTCCAAATGCGTTGGTAGGTATGTTCAGTCTGCGGCAGATCCGCGCATTCTGCATCGAGCGCGGCGCGCCGGGGGTGTTTGTCGGCGGCAGGGTCCGTCAGAGGTCGCGACGGGCCCTCCTGACCTCCCCGGGCAGCCGCACGCCGATGGGCGCGACGCACGAGGGAGGTCAGACGCGGCAGGTGAGCACCATGGCTTGGAGTGCGCCGTCGTCGAGGAGGTTCGTGATCCGGTCGGACTGTTCGTGGGCGGTGGTGTAGGCCGACTCCTGTCCGTGCCGTTCCGCGATCAGGTCCTCGACCTGGCGCTCCGCCTCGCGCCACGACCGGTCGGGTCCCGGGTCGTCGAGGTCGGACACCCAGGACCGGTCGACCACGGTCAGCCCGGCCTGCTCGACCAGCTGCGCGAGCCGGTCACCGGTGGGGAAGTTGTTTCCATCGGGCTCCGGCAGCGTCGAGTCATGCTGTCGGACAAGGACATACAGCCCAAGCGTGCCGCCCTCGCACAGCACGCGCACCGACTCCGCAAGCAGGCCGGCCTGGTCCTCCATGGTGCAGAGCACACCGACCGACCACGCGACCCGTCCGATGCGCGATGGCAACGGGACCGCAGTGGCCGACGACACCACCGCCTCGAACCCGAACAGCTCCTTGGCCGCCACGCACGCCTCACGCGACGGGTCCAGAACCAGCATCCGGGCCCCCGTGCGTTCGGCCGCATATGCCGCAGGACCACCCATCCCACCGCCGATGTCCAGGAGGAGCTCATCGGTGGTGGGAGCCAGGCGGTCCAGCAGCCAGTCCAGGACCGCGGGGCTTCCGCTGCCACGGCACGCAGCTGCCACCGCGACGTGACTCCCGAGGTGGTGGACAGCCTCCTGCGTCCACTGCGCATAGGTCTCGAACTCGATCTCCTGCGCCTCGTCCGACCCGACCTCAGTGTTCACGTGGGCCCCCTGGGAGAGCAGCCGACTGGGCGGGTCGGAGCGGCGCTCGCAGAGCAGGAAGAGCTGCGAGATAGGCGGCAAAGCCCTCTGGCGCACGACCCACCAGCCGCGACGACGTCCTCACCCGGGTGGAGTCGGTGGCGACGCAGCAGGCCCCCGACCGCCGCAGGGCGGTGACCAGCGCGCGGTCCTCGTGGCTGGGCACATCGGGGAACCCGCCCACGTCGACGTAGGCACGCGCGCGGACGCCGAGGTTGGCTCCGTGCAGGTGGAGATGTCCTTCCTGCAGGACATGCCGCGCCTGCCATTCACGCTGCCGCGCGCGGGAGATCCGGTCATCGGGGACGACGGTGCCGATCACCGCGTCGGCCCCCGCGTCCGCCAGGGCGAGCTGTCGCACCAGCCAGTGGGGAGGAACGCACGAGTCTGCGTCGGTGTTGGCCACCCAGAGCTGGTCGACCTGGCCGACGTGTTCGATCGCCGCCGCGACACCGGCCCTTCGCGCAGCACCGACGCGCGCTGTCGTCGACACCAGGACCCTTGCCGACGGCTCGTGCTCGGCGATCGCTGCCGAGCGGTCGGTGCACGCGTCGAGCACGACCCACACGCTGGCCTCGATCGTCGGGTCGGCCAGGCGGAGCTGCGCCACGCTCTGCCTGACGTGGTCGAGGCAGTCGCCCAGCAGCTCCTCCTCGTTGTGCACGGGGATGACGACGGCCACGTGGGCCACTGGCGGCCTGCTCAGCGGCGCCACAGCCGCTCACGCCGCTCACGCCGCTCACACCGCTCACACCAGACCCTCCCGCGCCGCGACGCTGCCCAGGCCTGGGCGCCGGAGTACGTCCACCGCGAAGTCGGCGTCCTCGAAGTGGCTGACGACCTCGAGTCCTGTTGTCGCGCGAACGATCTCGTGGATCTGGTCTCCCTGCAGCGGCCAACCGACGATCGGGTGCCGCCAGTCGCAGACGAGGATGGAGCCGGAACCGGACAGGCTGGTCACCGCCAGGTCCAGCACCTCATCGAGCTCCACTGGATCCAGGAAGTAGCAGACCTCGGAGAGCACGATGGTGTCGAACTCGCCGTGCGGCCAGTCCCGCGGCACGCCCGCCTGGCGCAGACGGACGTGTGACCGGCCGGCCAGACGGCGCGACGCGGCCGCCAGGGCTCGCGCGCTGAGGTCGAGCCCCAGGACGCTCGCCGAGCGGTCGGCGAGCCGTTCGGTGAGAACCCCGATCGAGCAACCGACCTCCAGCACCGCACCGAGCTCACGGGTCGGCAACGCAGCGAGGCATACCGCGCGCTTGCGTTCCTCATACCAGGCGCTCGTCACCCGCCAGGGGTCCTCGACGTCATCGAACATCGCATCGAAGGTCTCGCTGCGGGGATCAGCCACCGCGCCGCAGTCCAGGAACGTCTCCCACCCGCGCGAGAAGTGCTCGAGCATCGCCGGGTGCAGGATCGCCTCCTCCCCCGGCTGGTCGGACCACGGCGTGACCTGGGACTCGTGCAGGGTCAACGCGATCGTCTTGCGTTCACCCGCCTCCTCGGGGAGACCCAGACAGAACGCCATCGGCCACGGCAGGTCGTCGGGAGTCCCCCAGTGCCACAGCCAGATCGGATACTCCAGCAGTCGAGCGCCTGCGCTCGCCGCGACCTGGGCCGCCGCGCGACCGGCGGCCTCGTGATCGGGGTGGCCATCGCTCCTCCACGGCGCGCAGACGATGGTGTCGGAGTCGACGTGGGTCGCCAGGACGCCGGCCAGGACCTGCACCCGCTCGGCCAGCTCGCCGTCGGGCAGCCCGAGATGGACCAGGTCGGCCGACGGGGCGCACACGGCGATCGCCCGGGCGAGCTCGTGCCGGCGCCGAGCCCCCAGCTGGGCGGGGTCGAACGACGCCGACCCGGGGTGCGAGCGTTCTCCGTCGGTGGCGACGATGACCACGCAGGTCAGCCCGGTGTCGTGAGCCAGGGCGAGCAGCCCCGCCGCCCCGAGCGTCTCGTCGTCCGGGTGCGCCGCGACCACCACCACCCGCGACGCCGGCTTCCCGTGTCGACCGGCCAACGCCAGCCGCGGCAGCGTCGCCCACCGCTCGTCGACGGCCCAGCTCGCCTCCGGCGTGCCGACGTCGGTGTGGAGGAAACCGGTGGAGTCAGCCATCTTCACCAACCCCAGTCACCGGTGTCGAGCAACGTCTGCCCGAGCCGGGCCTGGTCACGTTCGGCGTGGTGCTGGCGGACATAGACCTGCAGGTCGGCCACCCGCCGCGCGTGGCGCTCGTCGCTCGTGAGCGGTGCGGGTCCCGCGCCGTGCGCCACCCGAGCAAGGACGACGTCCACAGCATCCGCCACGCCTGCCCGCGTGCGCGCGGCCAGCAGCGCTCCCGCAGCACCCTCGGCGTGGCCCTCGTCCACCAGCTCGGCGGCCCGCGCCAGCACGGCGATGGATGCGTGCACGATGCTGTCCACGGCGCCCAGGTGCATCAGTGACACCTGGTCGGGGTCACGTCGAAGTGCTGCCGCCCGCAGCGTCCTCGCCACTCCTATGGCACCCCCCAGCCAGCACGCGGCGACGCCGATGCCACCCCAGGCGAAGCCCGGGCGGGACAGGTACCACTGCTCCGGACCGACCGGCACCGCCGGGACGCCCTGCAGCTGGATCGGGCCGCTGGGGACATCCACCAGTCCTCGGCTTCGCCAGGCGACGTCCATCACCTGGATGCCCGGGCCACGAAGGTCGACGGCGAACGCTCGGCGGCCACCAGAGGTCCGGGCCGTCACGATCGCGTGCGTGAGGCGGGCCGCGAGGGAGCACCAAGGCTTGGTCCCGTCCAGCAGCCACCTGCCGTCCGCGTCCTGGCACGCGGTCACCTGCAGGCCGGGAGCTTCGGCGGCATAGACGCCCCACACCGCGCCGGCCCGGGCGCCGAGCAGGCCCAGGTCGACCGGGTCGGGAGACTGGTCGAGGATCGCGAGCGCGTCGAGGTGCGGCTCGACGACCCGAGCGGCGGTGAGGTCGACCGAGGCGAGCGTCGCCATCCGGGTCCACAGCTGCGCGGTGCAACCCCGCCCCGGGACGGGTGCTTCCTGCCCCCACGCGCGAGCGAGCTCCAAAGAGGCGTCGACGTCCGGGGCCTCCAGACCGTCGAGCTCGATCAGCTCCCGCAACCAGTCGGAGCCAGCGAGCTCCGCCGACCGCTCGTGTCGACCCGACAGGTCGACCAGGATCGCGGAGCGACCGGAGGCGTCACCCTCCGGCGGCAGCCGGGTCATCCCCCGTCGGCGCGTTCTTCGCCGCCCGTCGGGCCGCTGTCGCCATCGGAGGAGGCCCCGTCCTCGGTCCCACCCGGGCCGTCCGCGTCGATGGTGCCCTGGGGGGCGACACCGGGCTCGTCAGCCGAAGCCGGCCGGTCCTCCTGCACCGGCTCGGTCGGTGCCGCGGTGTCCTCGCTCGTGGTCTTCGCATCGTCCGGCCCGTTGTCGCTCATGGGTGGTGGCTACCCACCCTGACGACGGTCGAACCAGCGGCGAGCCATTGTCGATTCTTGGGTCTGCACCGCATCATCGGTGCCCCGACGGGGCAGGGAGCAGCCAGAGGGACTTCGGCGGCATCGCCACGAAGGACATCACCACGACGGCACCACCACGACGACACAAGGAGAGCTGTGGGTACCAGCGAACGCGAGTTCTCCGTTCCGCCGGAGAAGGTCTGGACGATCCTCGCCGACGGGTGGCTGTACCCGTTGTGGGTGGTCGGTGCGTCCCGCATCCGCGAGGTCGACCAGAGCTGGCCGGCGCCGGCGTCCCGGCTCCACCACTCCTTCGGGATCTGGCCGGCCGTGGTCGACGACGAGACCGAGGTGCTCGAGTGCGTCCCGCACGAGCGGCTGACGCTCCGAGCTCGGGGCTGGCCGCTGGGCGAGGCGCACGTGGAGATCCACCTGCAGGAGCGCGGCGCCGGAACCCTCGTCACCATCGTCGAGCAGGCGGTCAAGGGTCCCGGCGCTCTCCTCCCGAACGTGATCGAGGATGCCGTCCTCGCCGTGCGCAACAAGGAGACGCTTCGCCGGCTGGCCTACCTGGCCGAACGCCGCTGATCCGATCACCCGTCCCGTCCGCTGCCGCACCGGCCAACCCACCTGAGGAAGTCCGCCCATGAAGGCCCTGACCTGGCAAGGGCGACGCGACGTCGCCGTCACCGAGGTTCCCGACCCGACCATCCAAGAACCCACCGACGCGGTGATCCGGGTGACCTCCACCGCGATCTGCGGGTCGGACCTGCACCTGTACGAAGCCCTCGGCCCGTTCCTGCGGCCAGGCGATGTCCTCGGTCACGAGACGATGGGCGTGGTCGAGGCCGTCGGCGCCGACGTGGACCACGTCAAGGTCGGTGACCGGGTCGTCGTGCCGTTCAACATCTCCTGCGGACACTGCTGGATGTGCACCCGGGGCTTGTTCGCCCAGTGCGAGACGACCCAGGTCCGTCAGGAGGGCAAGGGCGCGGCCCTGTTCGGCTACACCTCGCTGTACGGCTCCGTGCCCGGCGGACAGGCTGAGTACCTGCGCGTCCCCCAGGCGCAGTTCGGCCCGATCGTCGTCCCGGAGGGCGTGCCCGACGAGCGGTACCTGTTCCTGTCCGACATCCTGCCGACGGCGTGGCAGGGAGTGCAGTACGCCGACGTGAGCGAGGGGGACACCCTCGCCGTCGTCGGGCTGGGGCCGGTCGGGCAGCTGGCCTGCCGGATCGCCGCCCGTGCCGGATGTCGGGTGATCGGCGTCGACCGTGTTCCCGAGCGGCTCGCGCTCGCCGCCCAGTGGGGTGTGGAGACGGTCGACCTGTCCGAGGTCGGCGCCGACGGTGTCGCCGACGCCATCATCGGGCGCACGGACGGCCGCGGGGCCGACGGTGTGCTCGAAGCGGTGGGGATGGAGGCCCACGGGTCGCCCTTGGCCCAGGCGGCGATCGGCGCGGTCGGGCTGCTTCCCGACGCGCTCGCCAAGCCGCTCGCCGACAAGATGGCCATCGACCGCCTCGCGGCGCTGACCGAGTCGACCAAGGGCGTGCGTCGAGGTGGCTCGGTCTCGGTGGTCGGGGTGTACGGCGGCGAGGTCGACCCGATGCCGTTGATGGAGATGGTCGACCGCGGGATCACCATGCGGTTCGGCCAGTGCCACGTCAGGCGGTGGACCGATGACATCCTGCGGGTGGTCGAGGCTGACGAGGACGTGTTCGGGCTCGAGTCGCTCCCGACCCACACCCTGCCGCTGGCGGAGGCGCCGGGCGCCTACGAGATGTTCCAGAAGAAGCAGGACGGCTGCATCAAGGTGGTTCTGAAGCCGTGACCTCCGACGGTGGTCGGGTCGTCGTCGTGACCGGTGCGTCCAGCGGTATCGGCCGTGCTGCCGCCCATCTGTGCGCGGACGCCGGCGACCATGTCGTGCTGCTCGCCCGGGGCCGGACCGCACTCGAGGCGGCCGAGCGGGAGTGCGTCGCCCGAGGTGCCGCCTCCACCCACCTGCTGGTCACCGACATCGGCGATGACGCGGCGGTGGCCGAGGCGGTCAGGACGGTGCTCGAGCGGTACGGCCGGATCGACGGCGTCATCCACTCAGCGGGGGTCGTGGCCTACGGGCGCACCGAGGAGGTTCCGGTCGAGCTGTTCGATGCCGTCGTCCGCACCAACCTCCTCGGCTCGGTCAACCTGGTCCGGCACGTGCTGCCCGGCATGCGTGAGCGCAACCGGGGAGCGTTCGTGCAGATCGGTTCGGTCATCGGCCACATCGCGGCGCCGACGATGACCGCGTACTCCGTCACCAAGTGGGGGGTTCGCAACCTCGCGCGCCAGCTGCACATCGAGAACCTCGACCGGTCCGGGGTTCACATCTCCTACGTGTCCCCCGGCGGCGTGGACACCCCGATCTACCTGCAGGCCGCCAACATCACGCGCGCGGTGGGTCGTCCGCCACCGCCGGTGGACCCGCCCGAGAAGGTCGCCCGGGCCGCGGTTCGACGGCTCGACCATCCCCGACCGCGCACGCAGGTGGGACTGGCCAACGGGGTGATCCGGCTCGGGTTCTCCGCCGCGCCCTGGGTCTACGACCGGCTGGTCGGCGTCCTCTTCCCCCTTGCCGCGGTGGACCTCGCCACTGCCCCGCAGGACACCGAGGGCAACGTGCTGAGGTCGCGCGAGGAGCTGAACCGGCTACGGGGACAGCAGGGCAGCGTCCTGCTCGGCATCCGCACCAACCTGCGGCGGCTCCGTACGCCGGCCCCGCCGCCGCCGGCCCCCCTCCGACGCGGCGTGCAGTGACCGGAACCGTCGACGCGGTCGTCATCGGCTCGGGCCCCAACGGCCTGGTGGCGGCCAACCACCTCGCCGACGCCGGGTGGTCGGTGCTCCTGCTCGAGGCTCAGGACCACGTCGGCGGCGCCGTGCACAGCGACCGCGGGGTCCACCCCGACTTCGTGCACGACACCTTCAGCGCGTTCTACCCGCTCGGCGCGTCCTCCCCGACCATCACCGGGCTCGGGCTCGAGGACCACGGTCTGCGGTGGCGGCACGCGCCGGCCGTCGTCGGGCACCTCCTGCCCTCCGGTGACTGGGCGATCCTGCACCGCGACCGTCATGACACTGCGGCCGGGCTCGATGCCCAGCACGGGGGTGACGGTGCGGCGTGGTTGGAGCTGTGCGGCACGTGGGACCGGATCGGCGAGCAGCTGGTTCACGCGTTGATGAGCCCGTTCCCACCCGTTCGCGGCGGCCTCGCCGCGCTCGCGCGGCTCCCGTCCGTCGGCGGGCTCGGGTTCGTGCGGATGCTGCTCGAGCCGGTGCTGCACCTCGCGGCGACGCGGTTCGGCGGCGAGGGTGCGCGAGCGTTGTTGCACGGCAACGCCGCTCACGCGGACATTCCCCTGGACGCACCCGGCTCCGGACTCATGGGTGTACTCATGTGCATGCTCGGACAGACCGTCGGCTTCCCTGTGCCCGAGGGCGGAGCGGGCGAGCTCTCGGCGTCGATGGCTCGGCGTCTGCGCGCCCAGGGTGGGCAGGTGCAGTGCGGGGCCCGGGTCACGGGCATCGAGGTCGACGGCAGCCGCGCCACCGGCGTACGCCTGCAGGACGGCAGCCGCATCCGAGCCCGCCACGGTGTTCTCGCCGATGTCGTCGCCCCGACCCTGTTCGGAGACCTCGTTCCCGCCGAGGCTCTGCCGAGGAGGGTCGCCAGGGGCATGCGCCGGTTCGACTGGGACCCCGGCACCTTCAAGGTCGACTGGGCCCTTGACGGTCCGGTGCCCTGGCAGCGGCCGCCCGCGGTGAACCCGGGCACGGTCCACCTGGCGACCTCCGAGACCGGGTTGGTCCGCGCGCTGGGCCAGGTGTCTGCCGGCGTCGTCCCGGCCGACCCGTTCCTGCTGACCGGCCAGATGACCACCGCAGACCCGACGCGCTCACCCGCAGGCACCGAGTCGATGTGGGCCTACACGCACATACCGCAGTCGGTGAGCGAGGACGCCGGTCCGGACGGGCTGACCGGCCGGTGGGACGACGCGGAGTGCCGACGGTTCGCCGATCGGGTTCAGGACCAGGTCGAGCGCGTCGCCCCGGGCTTCGGTGACCGGGTCGTGGCGCGACGCGTGCTGGGTCCACGCGAGCTTGCCTCCCGCAACGAGAGCCTGGTCGGCGGCGCCATCAACGGGGGCACCTCCCAGATCCACCAACAGCTCATCTTTCGACCGGTCCCCGGGCTGGGACGGGCCGAGACCGGCATCCCCGGCCTGTTCCTGGCGTCCGCTTCTGCGCACCCCGGTGGGGGCGTCCACGGCGCGTGCGGGATGAACGCAGCACGTGCGGCGATCGCCGCACGCCGCCGCGGACGGCTGCTCCTGCGCGGCTGAGCCGGCTCAGCACCCGCAGGCGATGAGAGCCCAAGGACGACAAGACCTTTCGCCGCGGCCTCAGGTGGCGGCGTTGGTGTCGACCTCCTTGATCGGCTCGTTGACGACCTTCGCGTCCTCGGCGTCGCCGCCCGGGTTGGGGGCGCCGAGACCGGCCCGGACCAGCTCCTCGATCTGCTTGCCGGTGTCGGCGTCGACGTTCTGCCAGTACTCGAAGGCACGCTCCAGGACCGGGGACTTGACGCCGCCGAGGAGGTGCCCGGCCACGGTCTCGACGAACGCCTCCCGCTGCGCGTCGTCCCAGACCTCGCGGACCAGGGCGCCGGCCTGGCCGAAGTCGTCGTCGTCCGGACGCAGGGTGTAGGCCTGCCGCACCATCGCACCATCCGCCTCCCAGCCGTCCTCCACCTCACCGACCTCGTCGGCGTATCCGCGCCCGGCGCTGTTCGGCGCGTACACCGGGTCGTCACCTCGGTGCTCGAAGGCCATCGGTCCGTCCTGGGAGTAGACGTTGACCTCGACGTGCGGCCGGTTGACGGGCAGCTGGAGATAGTTGGGGCCGATCCGGTACCGGTGGGTGTCGGAGTAGGCGAACGCCCGTCCGAGCAGCATCTTGTCCGGGGAGAACCCGATCCCGGGCACCAGCGCCGACGGCTCGAACGCGGCCTGCTCGATCTGGGCGAAGAAGTTGTCCGGGTTGCGGTTCAGCGTCATGGTGCCGACCTTGAGCAGCGGGAAGTCGCTGTGCGGCCAGATCTTGGTGAGGTCGAAGGGGTTGTAGCGGTAGGTCTTCGCCTCCTCGTACGGCATGACCTGGACCGACAGGGTCCAGGACGGGAAGTCGCCGGCGCCGATCGACTCGTACAGGTCGCGGCGGTGGTGGTCGGCATCCTGGCCGGCGATGCGCTCGGCCTCGGCGCCGGTCAGTCCCTGGACCCCCTGGTCGCTGTGGAAGTGGTACTTGATCCAGTGCTTCTCCCCGGCCTGGTTGATCCACAGGAAGGTGTGCGAGCCGTAGCCGTTCATGTGCCGGAAGCTCCGGGGGATGCCCCGGTCCCCCATCAGGTAGGTCACCTGGTGGGCCGACTCCGGGTTGAGGCTCCAGAAGTCCCACTGCATGTGGTTGTCCCGCAGCCCAGAGCCGCCGAGCCGCTTCTGGCTGCGGATGAAGTGGGGGAACTTCATCGTGTCGCGGACGAAGAACACCGGGGTGTTGTTGCCGACCAGGTCGTAGTTGCCCTCGGTCGTGTAGAACTTCAGGGAGAACCCGCGCGGGTCCCGCCAGGTGTCCGGGGAACCCTGCTCGCCGGCGACGGTGGAGAACCGGGCCAGCATCTCGGTCTTCGCCCCGGGCTGGAACAACGCCGCCTTGGTGAGGTGGCTGACGTCCTCGGTGGTCTCGAAGTGCCCGAACGCCCCGGACCCCTTGGCGTGCACGTTGCGCTCGGGGATCCGCTCACGGTTGAAGTGCGCCATCTGGTTCAGGAAGTGCACGTCATGCAACAGGATCGGGCCGTCGGGGCCCAGCGTCAGGGAGTTGCGGTCACTGACCGCCGGTGCGCCGGTGTCCGTGGTGGACCCGAGACGGGCCTCGTCGCTCGGGGCGGTCTGGATGGACTCCTCGGTCATGACATCTCCTCTGGTGCGGGGTAGAGCGTGTGTGCGAGTGCGCTACCGGTGTCTCTGCCCCGAACCCGCCCGGTGAACACGGTTGAACCACGCGCAGTCATGATTCCCTTCGCCCGGTGGTGCCCGGGCGGGCAGGGACATGGCTCATCGCGTTAGCATGACCCAGCATTGTCGAGAACGCATGTTTCTGCGCCCGATACCCGAACCCATCCCCCGGTTGCGAAGGGACGTCGCCCTTGTCCAAGGTCAGCGCACGGTCCTGGCGAGGTGCGGTCGTTCTTCGAGCGGTGCTCGCGTTGGCGCTGGCGCTGCTCACCACGGTCGCGATCGCGCCGGGCGCCCAACGTGCGGACGCCGCGACGGTCCGGTCGTTCGGCAAGCTGTTCTCCCAGCAGACCAACGGGTCGATCGTCATCACCGGCAACCGGTTGCTGACCTGTTCGGCCTCGACGGCCTGCACCCAGGCGCTCAGCGGCGCGTCCTCCTCGAGCAACAACAACTTCGCCATGTCGTTCCTCGACGTGGACGCCGTGAGCACTACCACGAGCTCCTCGTCCGCGTCGGTCACCGTTCCGGCCGGTGGCCGGGTGATCTATGCCGGGCTGTTCTGGGGAGCCGCGCGAGCTGCCGGTTCCGGAGGTTCTGCTGCGAGTGGCAACGCCAACCAGCTGAAGTTCCGCACCCCGGCTGCGGGCACCTACTCCACCCTGACCGCCGACAGCATCGACAGCTCGGGTCTGAGCACCAACGACTACTCGGCCTACAAGGACGTGACCGCCCTCGTCCAGACCGGCGGTTCGGGAGCGTACTGGAGTGCGGACATCTCCGCCGCGACGGGAACCGACCGCTATGCCTCCTGGTCGATGGTGGTCGCGATCGCTGACCCGGCGGCGCCGCTGCGCGACCTCACCGTGTTCAACGGCTATGCGACCTTGACGAGCAACGAGACGGTCACCGCCAACATCTCCGGCTTCCTGACCCCGCCCTCGGGCACGGTCAACGCCAAGTTCGGCACCATCGCCTACGAAGGCGACGCGAGCATCACCGGCGACTACATGACCGTCGGATCCACCCGTCTGGCGGATGCCGAGAACCCGTCGGCCAACTTCTTCGGCAGCCGGGTGACCGCCGCCGGGGCGAACCTGCTGGACCGGAACCCGAACAGTCTCAACAACTTCGGTGGCGACGCGAAGGTCGTCGACGCCCCCGGAGTCGTCCCCAACGGTGCCACGTCGGCCACCGTCACGTTCTCCACCGCAGGCGACTTCTACTACCCCGCGGCGCTCACCACCCAGATCGACCTCTACGCGCCCACCATCACCGGCACCAAGACCGTGAGCGACCTCAACGGCAACAGCCCGGCCAAGGTCGGCGACACCCTCGAGTACACGATGTCCTTCACCAACTCCGGCAACGACAACGCCGCGACCTCGATCATCGAGGACGCGCTGCCGGCGAACACGACCTACGTCCCCGGGTCGCTGCAGGTGCTCGCCGGAGCGAACACGGGCGTCAAGACCGACACGGCCGGTGACGACCAGGCCGAGTATGTCGCCGCGAACCGGCTGGTGCGCTATCGGGTCGGAACCGGCGCCAACGCGGCGGTGGGCGGGACCCTGACCAACGGTGCCACCACCCGGGTGAGGTTCCAGGTCACGCTGAACGCGGCCTCGGCCGGGACCTCGGTGACCAACTCGGCGAACCTGCTCTACACGGCCGCGACGATCGGCACCCGCTACACCTACCAGACGTCCGATGTCGCCACCGTCGTCGCGTCCCTGGCCGACCTGTCCCTGGTGAAGACGGGCACGCCGGCGTCCACGACGGCCGGCAGCAACGTGACCTACACCTTGGTCACCACCAACGCTGGACCCACCGCCGCAGCCGACGTCGTCCTCACCGACACCCTGCCGACCGGCTCGACCCTGGTGTCCACGAACCCGACGCAGGGGACCTGTAAGGCGACCGGACAGACGGTCAGCTGCGCACTCGGCGCCCTGGCCAACGCCTCGAGTGCCACCGTCACCATCGTCGTGCGGGTGGCGCCGGAAGCGACGACCACGGGCATCACCAACGTCGCCGACGTCACCAGCGCCACCTCCGACCCCAACACCACGAACAACCGTGCGTCCGTGACCACCTCGGTCACCCGTGCCGCCGATGTCAGCCTGACCAAGACCGCAGCGCCCACCACGCCGGTCCCGGGATCGACCGTCACCTACACGCTCACCGCGACGAACAACGGCGCCTCGACCGCAACCGGTGTCGTGGTGACCGATGACCTGCCGGTGGCCTTCAGCGGGCTGACCGCGACCAACAGCGCGGGAGCCTGCTCCGTGACGGGCAACGGCGTCTCCTGCCCGGTCGGTGCCCTGGCGCCCGGTGCCTCGGCCATCGTGCGGATCACCGGCACCCTCGACCCGGCGTTCATCGGCGGCTCGCTGAGCAACGCCGGGCAGGTGCAGGCCGACACGCCGGACCCGGTCAGCACCAACAACACGGCCAGCGCGGTCATCACACCGGCGGCTGCCCAGTCCGACGTGCGGGTGGCCAAGGAGACGCTGACCACGCCGGTGGTGGCCGGTGCGCCCGTGCAGTACCGCATCACGGTCAGCAACGCCGGGCCGTCGCTGGCCCGCGACGTCAGCCTCAGCGACACCCTTGCACCCGCGTCGTACTCGGCCGTCACCGCCACCACGACCGCAGGCACCTGCAGCATCACCTCGGGGGCGGTCGCCTGCACCATCGGCGCGCTGCCGAGCGGATCGAGCGCCTCGGTCGTGGTCAACGCGACCGTGCGCAGCACGGTGCAGGGGACCCTGACCAACACGGCCACGGCGACCACCACCACGACCGACCCCTCGACGGCGAACAACACGGCGTCGGTCAGCGACACGGTGACCTCCCGCGCCGACCTCGTCCTGTCCAAGACCGCGTCGCCGACCCCAGTGGTCGATGGTGAGGTGGCGACCTACACGATCACCGTTCGCAACAGCGGCCCGTCGGTCTCGCGCGGTGTCGTGGTGACGGACCCGGTCCCATCGCCACTGACCTACGTCTCGTCCGCCTCGAGCCACGGCAGCTGCGCCGAGGTCGGTGGCACCGTCACCTGCTCGCTGGGCGACCTGACGGTCGGGACGACCGCGACGGTCACGGTCGTCGCCCGCGTCCCCTCCGCCGGTGGGGCCAACGGCGTCACGAACACCGCCGGCGTCACGTCCACCACGACCGACCCGGAGCCCGGCAACAACACGGCAAGCTACCGGCTCCAGACCGGGGCCAGCGCCAACATCGTGATGACCAAGACCGCGAGCACCAGGATGGTGACGGCCGGACAGCAGGTCACCTTCTTGCTGACCGCGCGCAACACCGGACCCTCCGACGCGACGACGGTGACCATCAGCGACACGCTGCCGGCATCGCTGACCGGGATCACCGCATCGACCTCCACCGTCGGCGCCGGCTGCGCGGTGGCCGGTCAGACCGTGACCTGCACGGTCCCGTCCCTGGCCAACGGTGCGGGGCTGGCGGCCACCGTGACGGCGACCGTCGCGGCGTCCACCCCGGCAGGCACGTTGTCCAACACCGCGACTGCCTCGGCAGCCACGCCCGACGACCCGACGGCCGCCGACAACACGGCGACCTCCGTGACGACCGTCCAGACCCGGGCCGACCTCGCCGTGGTCAAGGAAGGACCAGCCACGGTCGTGGCGGGCGCCACCCTCACGTGGACGCTCACCGCCTCGAACGCCGGCCCCTCGGTCGCGGACACCGTCGTGGTCGACGACGCGCTGCCGGCCGGCGTCAGCTTCGTCAGCGGCACCGGGGCGACCTGCAGCCAGCAGCAGTCGCTCAGCTCCTCGCTGGTCACCTGCGCGGTCGGGTCGCTGGCAGTGGGCGCCAGCCGCGTCATCACCCTGGTCGGTCGGGTCGACGCCGACACCCCGGAGGGCACGGTGCTGTCCAACCGGGCGACCGTCGCGTCGGCCACCACCGACCCGGCGGAGGCCAACAACACCGCCACCCACGTCACGAGCGTGCGGACCGCCGCAGACGTGTCCGTCACCAAGTCCGTGAGCCCGTCGCCGCTCATCGCGGGGAGCCCGGCGACCTACACGCTGGTGGCCCGCAACACCGGCCCGTCCACCGCCCGCGACGTCCGGGTGACCGACACCCTGCCCAGCGGGGTGACCGTGGCCTCGGCCGCGTTCGCCGGCGGTTCGTGCACGGTGACCGGGCAGACCGTCACCTGCACCCGGTCCGCACTCGCCTCGGGTGCGACCGCGGACGTCGTGCTGCGAGTTGCCGTCGATCCGGCGCAGACCGCGAACGTCGTCAACACGGCCTCGGTCGCCACCACCTCGAGTGACCCTGCGCCGGACAACGACACGACCACCATCACCACGCCGGTCGTGAACCTCGCCGACCTGGAGGTGGTGAAGTCCGTCGACCAGCGCGACGTGGTCGCCGGCACCGGACTGACCTACACGCTGACCGTCATCAACAACGGTCCGTCGGTGGCCACCGGTGTCACCCTGCACGACGCCCTACCGACCGGACTGACCTATCGCGAGTCCACGGCGACCTCGGGCTCGTGCTCGGTCGACGGGCAGGACCTGTCCTGTGCGTTGGGCTCGGTGAGCCCGGGTGACCCGGTCACCGTGACCCTCACGGCGCGCCTGGCTCGCGGGTACGGCTCGAGCTCGGTGACCAACACGGCGACCGTGACCTCGGCGGTCACCGATCCCGTGGCGAGCAACAACTCGGGCACCGCGACCTCCACCGTCACCCGCAGCGCCGAGGTCAGCCTCGTCAAGTCGGCGTCCTCGGACACCCTCGTGCCCGGCACCGCAGTGACGTACACGCTGGCCGTCACCAACCAGGGCCCCTCCACCGCGCAGACCGTGGTCGTCACCGACACGGTGCCCGCCGACATCACGATCAGCACCGCCACCTGGGGTCCTGCGGCGACTCCCTGCGAGGTCACCGGTCAGGACGTCCAGTGCGCCCTCGGTGCCGTCAACGTCGGCCAGGTGGCTGTGACCATCACCGGCACGCTCGGTGCCCTGTTCACCGACACGACCGTGACCAACACCGGCGTGCTGACCACGACGACCGATGACCCGACGACGGGCGACCACCGCTCGACGTTGGTCTCACCCGTGGTTGGACAGGCTGACCTCGCGCTGGTCAAGACCATGACACCGGCCAATCCCGTTGCTGGACAGCAGGTCACGTTCACCCTGACGGCCACGAACAACGGACCTTCACTGGCTCGGAACCCCCAGTTCATCGACCAGCTGCCCGCCGGTCTCACCGACGTCAGCGTGGTGCCGCCGCCTGGAGCCACCGGCTGCGACATCATCCCTCCGGTCGACCCCGGCACAGCGGACAACCCCAACGCCCCCACCGTCACCTGCAGCGGCCCCATCTTCCGCGCCGGGTTCACGGTCGCCGGCACCATCACGGCGACCGTCTCCCCCGGCTTCACCGGCGTGCTGTCCAACACCGGCCGCACCAGCTCGGACACGATCGACCCGGTCGCCTCCAACAACGAGTCGATCGTGTCTGCGACGGTGCGCCAGTCGGCCGACGTGTCGATCACCAAGTCCATCTCCCCGGCGCGCCCGGTCCCCGGCGGACTCGTGAGCTTCGCGCTAATCGTGCGCAACGCCGGGCCGTCCACCGCGACGTCGGTCACGGTGAGCGACGAGATCCCCTCGGTGTTGAGCGGGGTGACGGCCACGACGGCCGGCGGCACGTGCAGCCTCGTGTCCGCCTCGCTCGTGTGCCCGGTGGGGACGGTTGACCCCGGTGAAGACATCACGGTCACGGTCGAGGGCACACTCCGGCCGGACTTCACCGGCACCCTCAGCAACACCGCCACGGTCTCGACGGCCACGCCGGACCCGGAGGGCAGCAACAACACGGCCACCGCCTCCGGAGTCTCCAGCGCCTCGGCCGACCTGTCGATCGTCAAGACCCTCAGCCCGACGGCTCCGGTCCCGGGCGAGCCGGTGCGGTTCACCCTGGCCGTCCGCAACGACGGCCCGTCCACCGCCACCGGGGTCACGGTCTCCGACGACCTCGCCACAGCCGTCACCGGCGCCTCGGCCACCTCGACCGCCGGGAGCTGCTCGGTCAACGCCGGCAACGCCCTCACCTGCGCGCTGGGCAGCCTGGCTCCGTCGGGGACGGTCAGCGTCTCGGTCGTCGGCACCCTGGCGCCAGCCTTCACCGGCGTCCTGACCAACCTCGCGCGGGTGTCGTCGCCGGTTGCCGACCCCGACTCCTCGAACAACACCTCCAGCGTCTCGGGCAGCTCGGCGCCGTCGGCCGACCTGTCGATCAGCAAGACGATCAGCCCGAGCGCTCCCCTGCCCGGCAGTGCCGTCGCCTTCACCATCGCAGTGCGCAACGCCGGTCCGTCGGCAGCCTCCGGGGTCGTCGTGTCCGACCAGATCAGCTCGGCCATCAGCCAGCTCACCGCCACGACTGACAACGGCACCACCTGCACGGTGAGCGACTCCAACACCATGGCGTGCCCGCTCGGGTCGGTGGGACCGGCAGCAACAGCGACGGTCTCGGTCACCGGCACACTCTCCCCCGCCTTCACCGGCACGCTCAGCAACACCGCGAGCGTCACGGCAACGACGCGCGACTCGAACGCAGACAACAACTCCGCGACCGCCAGCGGGACCGCCGCTCCCTCAGCCGACCTGTCGATCTCCAAGACCCTGGCGCCTGCCGTGCCCGTGCCCGGTGAGCAGGTGCGGTTCACCCTGGTCGCACGCAACGCCGGACCGTCCACTGCAGCTGCGGTGGTGCTCACCGACCCGCTCGACCCCGCCCTGCTCAGCCCCAGCGCGACGACCACGGCCGGCGCGTGCACCATCGCCTCGAGCACGCTCTCGTGCCCGGTGGGGTCGGTCGGCCCGGACGGCTCGGTCACGGTCACGGTCACCGCCACGCTGTCGGCCGACTTCACCGGGCGGCTGGCCAACACCGCCTCCGTCGCCTCACCCACCGCCGACCCGGCGACGGACAACAACTCGGCCACGGTGACCGGTGACGGGGCGCCGTCCGCCGACGTGTCGATCCTCAAGACCCTGTCACCGCCCCGTCCCGTGCCGGGACAGCAGGTCACCTTCACCCTGAGCGTCACCAACGCCGGCCCGTCCAGTGCCGCCGAGGTCGTCGCGCGCGACCAGCTCAGTGCCGCGCTGAGCGGTGTGACCGCGACCTCCACCCGCGGCACCTGCACCGTCAGCGTGAGCAACGAACTCGACTGTGCCCTCGGGCTGCTCGCCCCGAGCGCCGTGGCCACCGTGACCGTCACGGCGACGCTGGACGCGGCGAGTCACGGCGCCCCTGTCGAACACTGCGACGGTGAGCTCGACGACGGCGGACCCCCGGACGGGAAACAACACGGCGACCGTCAGCGGCACCCCCCTCGCCTCGGCGGACGTGTCGGTGACCAAGACGATGAGCCCGACCGACCCGGTCCCCGGGCGGCCGGTCGACTTCTTCATCACGGTGCGCAACAACGGCCCGTCTCAGGCGACCGCCGTGACGGTGTCCGACCCCATCGACCCCTCGATCTCCTCGCCCACGGCCAGCACCACCGACGGGGTCTGCTCGGTCAGCGAGGGCAACGTCCTGACCTGTTCCCTGGGCGCGCTGGCTCCCGGAGCGACCACGACGATCTCGGTCGCCGGCACCCTCTCGGCCACGTTCACCGGCACCCTGCGCAACACCGCGACCGCCGGGTCGGCCACACCCGACCCTGACCCCAGCGACAACAGCGCCACCGTCTCCGGGACGGCCGCGCCGTCGGCGGACGTGTCGCTGACCAAGTCGATCAGCCCCACCGCGCCGATCCCCGGCAGCGCCGTGGCCTTCACCCTGGTCGCGCGCAACGCCGGACCGTCCACCGCGGTCTCGGTCGTGCTGACCGACCAGATCGACCCGGCGATCTCCGCCGTGACCGCCACCGTCCGACAACCAGACGACCTGCTCACTGTCGGCCGGCCGCTTGCTCAGCTGTCCGGTGGGCAACCTGGCGCCGGGTGCGGAGGTCGCAGTCAGCATCACCGGAACCCTCGCCCCCACCTTCCTCGGTGTGCTCAGCAACACCGCCCGGGTGACCACGTCCACACCCGACGCAGACACCTCCAACGACGTCGCCACCGTCTCGGGGACCGCAGCGGCTTCGGCCGACGTGTCGGTCGCCAAGACGATGAGCCCGGCCACCCCCGTGCCCGGGCAGCCGGTGACCTACCGGCTCGTGGTCCACAGCTCGGGGCCGTCCACGGCCGCCGACGTCCACCTGAGCGACCAGCTCGTCCGGCGACCTGGCCGGTGCCACCGTGACGACCGATGCCGGGACCTGCTCGGTGGACGGCGCTGGACTGGTCTCCTGCGCCCTGGGCGCTCTGCCGCCGGAGCGATCCGCCACGGTCACGATCAGCGCGGTCCTCGACCCGGGCTTCACCGGCTCGCTGTCCAACTCGGCCACCGTGACCAGCGAGACCCCCGACCCGACCGCGACGAACAACACCTCGTCGACCACCGGCACGGCCGCCCCGTCGGCCGACCTCACCGTGTCCAAGACGGTCACGCCGACGCGGCCGGTCCCGGGCCAGCGGGTGACCTACCTGCTCTCGGTGCGCAACCTCGGCCCGTCCACGGCGACCGAGGTCTCCGTGTCCGACCAGGTCGCCCCAGAGCTCACCGACGTGACGGCGCAGCCGTCCGTGGGCACCTGCAGCGTCTCCGCCGAGGGCCGCGTGCTCTGCGGACTCGGCGGGCTGCCACCGGGGGCCAGCGCCACCGTCACGGTCAGCGGCAGCCTCGACCTCGCCTACACCGGGACCCTGACCAACGCGGCCACCGCGGCGTCGCCCACCCCGGACCCCGACGACTTCAACAACCGCGCCTCGGTGTCGGCGGTGGTCGCGCCCAGTGCCGACGTCTCGATCACCAAGACCCTGAGCCCCTCGAACCCGGTGGCCGGTGACCTCGTGACCTTCACCCTCACCGTCCGCTCGTCCGGACCGTCGCTGGCCCGCGCGGTCACCGTCTCGGACAGCCTGGACCCCGGGCTCTTGGGCGCGGTGGTCGACAGCAGCGTCGGCACCTGCTCGGCGACCGGTCCCGAGGTGAGCTGCGCACTGGGCGAGCTCGCGCCGGCAGCCACCCCTGTCCTCATCACCATCATCGCCAGGGTCGCGCCGGACTTCACCGGCACCCTCACCAACGCGGCCACGGTCGCGACCACCACCGACGACCCCAACCCGGTCAACGACACGGCCATCGCCACCGGGGGCAGCACGTCGTCCGCCGACCTGTCGATCGTCAAGACGGTGAGTCCCACGGCCCCTGTGCCCGGATCCGCCGTCACCTTCACCCTGCTGGTGAGCAACGACGGGCCGTCGACCGCGACCCAGGTCGTCCTCACCGACCGGGTCAGCCCGGTGATCTCCGCGGTGACCGCGGTCGCGGACAGCGGACGGCCCTGCACCCTCGACGGAGGTTCGGTCACCTGCACGCTGGGCGCGCTGCGGCCCACCGACCAGGTCGTCGTCACCATCAGCGGCACGCTCTCACCGGACTCGGTGGGCCAGATCTCCAACACCGCAACGATCTCCGCGTCCACGAGCGATCCCGACCCGACCAACAACAGCGCCACGGTGAGTGCACTCACTGCCCCCTCCGCCGATGTGCGGGTCACCAAATCGCTCGAACCCGCCCGCCCCGTGCCCGGCCGGCCGGTGGCCTACACCGTGCGTGCGAACAACGCCGGTCCGTCCACTGCCGTCGACGTCCGGGTCGTCGACAACGTCAGCGCTGCCCTCACCGGTGTCGTCGCCGTCACGGACCGGGGCACCTGTAGCGTCTCCTCGACAAACCGGGTCACCTGTGCCGCAGGCGATCTCGGGCCGTCGACCAGTGCGCAGATCACCATCAGCGGCACCCTGGACCCGGCGTTCACCGGGACCCTGCCGAACACGGCGTCCGCCTCCTCGGTCACCGCCGACCCGAACCTCGCAGACAACAGCGCGAGCGCAGAAGGCGCGAGCGCCCCGACCGCCGACCTGTCGATCGACAAACGGATCCAGCCGACGACTCCCGTGCCGGGCGAGCCCGTGACCTTCGTTCTGGCGGTGGTCAACGCCGGACCCTCGACGGCAGCCGCTGCCACGCTCATCGACCAGCTCGACCCCGCACTGCTCGGCGCCACCGTCTCCACCACCAGCGGCGCCTGCGCGGTCGACCTCGACAACCTCGTGACGTGCGCCTTGGGCGCGCTCGCTCCCGACGCCGAGACCCGGGTCACCGTCCGGGCCACGGTGTCACCCGGCTTCGTCGGGACCCTGTCCAACTCGGCGGCGGTGGGCTCCCCGACCCCCGATCCCGACCTGTCCGACAACACCGACACAGTCACCGGCACCGCAGCGCCCGCGGCAGACCTGGCCGTCACCAAGACCCTCGGTCCTGCGAATCCCGTTGCCGGACAAGCGGTGACCTTCACGCTCACTGTGGACAACCTCGGTCCCTCGACCGCGGTCGGGGTCCGGCTCGTCGACGATCTGGCGCCGTCCTTGCGGGACGTCCAGGTCCAGACGTCGACAGGCAGCTGCACCATCGACCCGGAGGACGGCCTGGTCTGCCTGCTGGGCGTGTTGCCGCCGGCTCAGGACCCTCTCGTCGTGACCGTGACCGCCGTGCTGGCTCCGGACGCAGCGGGTGTCCTGGCGAACACGGGCACCGTCACCTCCTCGACCGTCGATCCCGACGACGCCAACAACGCGGCGACGGTGTCCGGGGCCATCACTCGCTCTGCTGACCTCGCGCTGACCAAGACCCTGACACCGGCCACCCTGGTTCCGGGCGAGCCCCTGACCTACACCCTGACCGTCGACAACCTCGGTCCGTCCAGCGCGACCGGCGTGATGGTCACCGACCAGCTCGACCCGGCCCTCGAGGGCATCGAGGTCACCACCACGTCAGGGACCTGCAGCGTCGTCGACGCGCTGCTGCGGTGCGTGGTCGGCTCGGTGGCGCCCGGTGACCCGCTCGTGGTGATCACGGTGCAGGCAGCGTTGTCCGCCGACCACACCGGGACGCTCGTCAACGTGGCCACCGTCGCGACGACCACCCCTGACCCCGACGCCGAGAACGACACCGCCGGCGCGGTGGGCGCCGCGGTGCCCTCGGCGGACCTCGTGATCGCCAAGGCGGTCAGCCCCGACCTGCTCGTCCCGGGCGAGCAGGTCACCTATACCCTCACCGTCGTCAACCACGGCCCGTCCACCGCCACCGAGGTGACGGTGCAGGACCCGTTGGACGAGGCGCTCCTGGAGCCGGTCGTCGACACCAGCGTCGGCAGCTGCCGGCTTGACGACACCACCGTCCTGTGCGACCTCGGTGCGCTGCGCCCCGATGCCGACCCCGTCGTCATCACCGTCAGGGCAACCCTCGCGCCGGGCACCACCGGCGCGGTGACCAACACCGCGACGGTGTCCTCGGCGACCCCTGACCCCGACCCCGACGACACCGCGATCGTCGTCACCGAGGTCGGCCCCCGATCCGACCTGTCGATCCGCAAGACGGCAGAGGACACCGTCGTCGTCCCGGGTGGGCGGGTGACCTACACGCTCACCGTCGACACCGCCGGACCGTCGACCGCCGCCGACGTGACGGTCACCGACGAGCTCGACCCGTCCCTCGGGTCGGTGACGGCCGAGCCTTCGCGCGGCACCTGCGAGCCGGTGGACACCGACGGCGTACTCGTCTGTGCCCTCGGTGCGCTGGCGCCCGGTGACGGCCCGGTGCAGATCACGGTCTCCGGCGTGGTGGACCCCGGTTATGCCCAGGACGAGCTGTCGAACACCGCAACGGTGGCCAGCCCGACCGACGACCCCGACCTGGGCAACAACACCTCGACCGTGACGTTGCCGACCAACCCCGGCGCGGACCTCTCGCTGACCAAGACCCTGGTGTCGCCACGGGTCGTCGCCGGACAGCCGGTCGAGTACCGCATCGTGGTCCGCAACGGCGGTCCGTCGCAGGCTCCCGCCGTCGTGGTGACCGACCGGCTCCCCGTGCAGCTGGTCGACGCCATCGGCACCACGCAGACCGGCACGTGTGCCCGGCCCGACGCGGGCCGACGGCTCGTCTGCGAGATCGGTGACCTGGCGCCCGGAGCAGAGGCCGTCGTCATCGTCACGGCCACGGTCAGCCCGAACAGCACCGGTGACATCGTCAACACGGCGGTCGCCACTTCCGACGTGCCCGACCCCGACGGGACCGACCCCACCGACACCGTGGTCGCCGGCGTCGTCGACGACACGGACGTCGGCGTCACCAAGACCGTCTCTGCCCCTCGCGCCACGGTGGGTGACGTCCTGACCTACACCCTGCGCGTCACCGCGAGCGGACCTTCGGTCGCCTACGACGTGGTGCTCACCGATCGGCTCCCCGCCGGCCTGACCCTGGTGGCCGACCCGGTGGGTGCGGGCACGTGCTCCGTTCGAGGCGCCCAGGTCACCTGCGCCCTGGGCGATCTCGACGTCGGTCAGACCGCGACCGTGAGGCTCAGGGCTCGGGTGGGCGCCATCCTCGCCGGAACCGAGGTCACCAACGCGGCGACGGTGCGGAACCTCCACGGGGACCGCGACGCCACCAACGACACCGACCGGGTCAGTACCCGTGTGGCCGGCCTGCCCCTGCCCCCACCGCCGGCCGAGTCACCCCGTCCCGACACCCCGTCGACCCTGCCGTGGACGGGCGGCGACTTCGCCGGTGAGCTGCGCCTGGCACTGGGCCTGCTGATCTCCGGCCTACTCATGACGATCTCGGCTCGCCGCTCGCGGCACTCACAGCACCACCTGCCGAGCACCGGGCGCCAGTGAACCGGCGAGCAAGATTGTCGCCTCCCCGGGCCGTCCCCTAGGTTTCACCCACATCCAAGTGGCTCCATCGCGGGAGGTGCGGGTATGGCGGGGCGCGAACTGCTGGCCGGGCTCGACGTCGGCACGACGTCGGTCAAGGCGCTCCTGCTGACCGCCGAGGGCGACGAGGTTGCCGTGGGGCGCGTTCCCACCGTCTGGGAACAGACCGCGCACGGCACCGAGACGTCTGCCGAGTCCGTCGTCGAGGCCGCACGACGTGCCCTGCAGGACGCCGCCGCCTGCGTTCCGGAGGACCGGATCGTGGCCCTGGGGGTGGCCTCCATGGCGGAGGCCGGCGTCCTGGTCGGACCGGACGACCGGTCGCTGGCTCCCGTGATCGCCTGGCACGACCATCGCGACGAGGACCAGCTTGGTGACCTGGTCGCTGCGCTGGGCGGCGAGGAGTTCTCGCGCCGGACCGGCCTGCCGTTGTGGACGCAGTGGAGCCTCACCAAGCATCGCTGGATGGTGGACCACCTGCCTGAGACCCGCCGGGCCGTCCGGCGGTACAACATCGCCGAGTGGGTGACCCGCCGGTTCGGCGCAGACCCGGTGACCGAGCTGTCCCTGGCCTCGCGCACCGGTTGGCTCGACCTGGCGTCGGGTCGGCCGTGGAGCGAGTCGATGGCCTGGGCCGGCGCCGCCGAGACGCTGTTGAGCGAACTGGTCACCGCAGGGACCCCGATCGGGATCGCTTCCTCAGGCCGTGGTCTCGCCGCGCTGGACGGCGCGACGCTGACCGTCGCGGGACACGACCACCAGGCGGCCGTGATCGGCGTGGGCATCGGTGGACCCGGAGACGAGCTGGACTCCTGCGGGACGGCAGAAGCCTTCGTCCGGACGATCGACCCCCAGCTGCCCCCGGACGAGGTTCTGCGACTCACCCGGGCCGGCGTCACCGTGGGGTGGCACTCGGTGCGCGATCGGTGGAGCCTGTTGGGTGCAACGCAGGGCGGCCTGATCCTGGGCCGGGTCCAGGCCGCGCTGGGGGTCGACCGCGACGGGCTCGCGGGGCTCGACGAGGCCGCCCTGGTCGCCCGCGACAACCCGTCGGTCCTGTCGGTCAGCGACACGGCCGAGGTGAGGTTGGAGCCGGGTGCGGACCCGGGCGAAGTCTGGCGGGCCGCAACCCGGGCCGTGACCGACCAGGCCAGGGAGCTCGGAGCGACGCTCGACCGCGCATCGGGTCCGCGCCGCGACCTGGTGGTCGCGGGCGGATGGACGAACAGCTCGGCCCTCATGGCCGCGAAGGCCGAGGCGTTCGGCTCGCTACGATCCGCACGGACGCGGGAGCCAGGTGCGCGAGGGGCGGCGCTTGTCGCGGGCCTCGCGCACGGCACCTACGCCTCCTACGACGACCTGCCGGGCCGGGTCCGCCCTGACGAGCGACCCACCACTGGCGACCACGTCGCCCGACCCGAGGAGCACTGACATGACATGGGCACGTACGGGTGACCTCGTCGAGCGGGCCAGGAGTGCCGGAGTGGGGATACCGGCCTTCAACGTCATCACCCTCGAGCACGCGGAGGCGATCGCGCTGGGTGCCGAGCGGGCGGGCGTCCCGGTCATCCTCCAGATCAGTGAGAACGCGGTGAAGTTCCACGGCGGGCGGCTGGGTCCCATCGCAGCGGCGACTGTGGAGGTCGCGCGCCAGGCGGGTGTCGAGATGTCGGTGCACCTCGACCACGTCGAGGACCTGACGCTGCTGCGCCAGGTGGTGGACACGGGGATCACCTCGGTGATGTTCGACGCCTCGGGCCTGGACTACCAGGAGAACGTCGCCGCGACCCGCGGTGCGGCGGCGTGGGCGCAGGAGAACGGGCTCACGATCGAGGCTGAGCTCGGCAAGGTCGGCGGCAAGGACGGCGCCCATGCCCCTGGTGTCCGGACCGACCCCGACGAGGCTCACGGGTTCGTGTCGGCGACGGACGTCGACCTGCTGGCGGTGGCGGTCGGCAGCTCGCACGCCATGGTCGACCGCACCGCCGCCCTCGATCTCGAACTGGTCCGCCGGCTCGCCGCAGCACTGACCGTCCCCCTGGTCCTGCACGGATCCTCGGGTGTCGCGGACACGGTCCTTGCTCAGGCGGTTCGTGCCGGGATGGTGAAGATCAACATCGGCACGATCCTCAACGTGGCGTGGACCGCCGCCGTGCGCGAGGTCCTCTCCGCCGACGCGGCTGTCGTCGACCCGCGCCGATACCTCGCCCCGGCGCGGATCGCGGTCACCGACACCGTTGCTCGCCTCGCCTCGGTGATCGGCACCCAGTCGTGATCGTCACGCTCACGCTCAACCCGGGGTTGGACCTCACCTATCGCCTGGAGGAGTCGCGGGTGGGCGAGGTCGAGGTCCACCGGGCCCGCACCGCGACGATGGAGGCCAGCGGCAAGGGCGTCAACGTGTCGCGGGCACTGCACGCGAACGGCGTGCCGACGATGGCGGTCCTTCCGCTCGGCGGGTCGACCGGGACCTACCTGTCCGAGCTGCTGTCCGCCGACGACGTCGCGCACCGCCGCGTCGTCCAGCAGACCCAGACCCGCATCAACACGACCATCGCGGTGGCCGGTGGTGAGACGGTGAAGGTGAACGGCCCCGGCGGCCGGCTCAGCCCAGCGGAGGTCGACGGCCTGAAGAGCGAGGTCGAGGCCGCGCTCGGCGTCACCACCGCCGATGGCGAGCTGTGGTTGGCCATCTGCGGGTCGTTGCCGCCGGGCATGGGACCGGACGTCGTCGGAACGTTCGTCTCGCTGGCTCACGAACACGGCGCGCGGTGCGCGATCGACGCCTCCGGTGAGGCGCTCAAGGCGGCGATCTCGGCGGGCGCCGACCTGCTCGCCCCGAACCGGCTCGAGCTCGCAGAGGTCGATGCCGGCGCCCTGTCGGCGACCACCCTTGTCGAGCTCGGCTCCGTGGCAGCGACTCTCGCGCGCAGGATCGGGTCCACGCTCCTGGTGAGCCTCGGCGGCGACGGCGCCCTCTTCACCGACGGCGAGCAGGTCGTCCACGGGCACGGACCGCCCCTGACGCCGGTCAACACGGCCGGTGCCGGAGATGCGCTGCTGTCGGGTTGGCTTGCGGGACCAGGCTCCGCCGCTGACCGGATGGCGCGTGCCACCCGGTGGGGTCGGGCGGCGTGCCTGTCCCCCACGACTGTCGCGCCGGGACTTCACGGCCTCCCCGAGGAGACCGACGAGATCTCCGTGGACGTCCTCGTCCACCCCGACGACCGGGCTCCCCTGTCGGGACCATAACCACCGCGGGTTCACGAGCGCTGTTCAGGGCTACGAGCGGGTGGTTGGCCGGCGAACACTTCGTGGGGCGCGAGGGCGGCCGTATGACTGGTCGTGCGGGCGAGGGTGCGCAGCGACTGGTCCGGTGGCCAGCGCGGACCCGTGAGGCGCTGCCCGGCGTGCTTGGCTTACGCCCGCCTCCCAGCTCACCCCATCGCGTCGGAGGCGCGGGCCGAGGGCCACTGGTGTTCGCAGGCCATGCAGCGGAAGGCCGTTCGCGTATGCGCGACGTCGTGCGGCCCATGATGGTCCGGCAAGCGGATCGTCGTCACCTGGTCGCTTCCGCACAAGGGGCACGTCGTCGAGGCCATCCTCCGATGGTGCCACGACATCGGGCTTCGTGCAGCCGTCGGCACCTCCCGTGCGAGGACCCGCGGACCGGCGCCGGACTACAGGCTCCGCTCGGTCCTCGGGGCGGACGACGCCGACGCCGTCGCGGTCGCGACGACGTCGAGCGAGGCCGGAGCCGACGAGGCCGAGGCATACCCGGCAGCACTCCTGGCTGGCCTGACCGCTGGTCACAGCCACGCCCACGACGAGGTCTTGGGCTCGCTGCTCACCCGCGCCCGCGGAGCGGCGTCAGCGCGCTGACACCGCGGTGAGGGCATCCCGCAGCGAGGTGCGGTCCTCCCGCCTCGCCGTTCAGTCAGGTCGGCTGAAGCCGAACCTCATCGCCGCGTCGGCGTCGGTGAACCAGACGTCGGGGTCGGCCTGGTCGTACCCGTCGTCGCCCTGCTCCTTGAAGGTCTTGTCGCCTTCCCACCCCTTCACGGGGTGGCCCAGCGGCAGTGCGCCGTCGTCGATGGGGGCAGCCGAGCCCACGCTGTACCCGCCGTCCCGGACCTCCTCGAGGGACGACGTGCGTCGTTCACCCGACCGCGACTGCTCACCATCGGTCGACTCCTGGCCCGCAGATGCGACAGCGGTCGGGCCACCGGTCACGTTGCCCTCGGCATCCCACACTTCTGGCTCTTCGCCGTCAGCGGCCACCCAGTCCCCCGGCTGCCGCGCATCGGCGCCTGCGGCGATGTCGTGGTTCGCCGGGTCGTGCTCGCGTGCGAACTCCTCGGCAGACTCCTGACGCTTCTTGTCGTCGTCCTCCTCCTTGGCCGACTCAGCCGTGGGGGCGTCCGTCACCTCCGAATCTTCATCGGGCACTGCCGTGGGGGCGTCCGTCACCTCCGAATCTTCATCGGGCACTGCCGGGGGGGCGTCCGTCACCTCCGAATCTTCATCGGGTACCGCCGTGGCCGCCGCGGGCTCCGGCGTCCCAGCTGGTTCGATGGTCTGCGCAGGTCCCGTGTCCTCGGTCGTCTCGGCGATATCCACGGTCGTCTCGGCGATGCCAGACGTGGCCGCGCTGTCGGCCGCCCGCGCGTGATCAGGCTGAGTCTTCTTTTCGCTCATGATGATTCTCCCGCTCGGCGAGGCGCGCCGCTGCGTCCCGGCTGTCCGGGATGTACCCGATCCTCCGTCGACCAAACCCTGCCTGCAGCCCGTGCGCGGCTCCCGAACGGCGAGGAGCACGTGCTCGCGGGACTGAAGTCGTGAGCGTCGCGGTGACGGGGCTGACGCCCGGAGCGGTCGTGCGTCACGACCGGTCTGGCCGACCGCAAATCTCAGGTACGGGCGATGTACTGCGGGTCTTGAGACTCGAGACGCGCCGGCGCTCGCCGACCCCTCATGAGTTTGCACTTCCCATTGAATGCGCAGTAAAGTGCGCAGATGGCTTCCACGACTCTTCCCCCATTCCACCTCGCGCTAGCTGTCCACGACATCGAGGCCGCTCGGCGGTTCTACGGCGACGTCCTGGGCTTCAGCAGCGGACGCTCCGCCGACCGATGGACCGACTGGAATGTCGAGGGCCACCAGGTCGTCACCCATGAGGTCGCCGATCTCCAGGTCACGGTGGCCGGCACCAACCCGGTCGACGGGCATGACGTTCCGGTTCCGCACTTCGGGCTGGTCCTCGATGTCGACAGCTTCCAAGCGCTTGCGAAGCGTCTGACTGACGCTGGCACCGACTTCGTGATTGAGCCCTACGTGCGCTTCGAGGGCGAGCCCGGGGAGCAGTGGACGATGTTCTTCCTTGACCCGTCGGGCAACGCACTGGAGTTCAAGGCGTTCAAGGACCTCGGTCAGCTCTTCGCGGTGTGACGTGATGCCGGTGACACCGAGGCCCATCGATGACTCCGCCAGCCTCACCGGGCGGGGCGAGTTGGCCAGTGACTTCCTCGCCACAGTGGGCGCACGGATCCGCGAGTTGCGTACCGCCCGCTCCCTGACCGTGCAGCAGCTCGCGGACCGGTCCCACATCAGCCGTAGGCTGATGACCCAGATCGAGCACGGTCAGGCAAACCCCAGCCTCGTGACGGTGACGAGGATCGCGCGGCAGCTTGAGACCGAGTTCACGGCCCTGCTGGAACCTGCGCCGGCGAACTCCGCTCTCAAGATGCACCTTCGCGCCGAACACACACTTGTCTGGACGAGCGGCTCCGGCAGCACGGCACACCTACTAGAAGCCACTCGGTCGCGGTCGGCAGACTTGTGGCTGTGGCGCCTGGTTCCGGGCGACACCTACCGCGGCCTTGCCGATCCAGCACAGTCGCAGGAGTTGTTCTACGTCGTGAGCGGGACGCTGACCCTCAGCACGGATGACGAGCAGGTCGTTGTCACTGCCGGCTCCTCGGCGAGCCTGCGAAGCGACAGGTCGTACACGTACGCCAACCTGAGCACGATGCCGACCAAGTTCGTCCGCACAGTCGCGCTGTCCTCCTCACCGACCCGCCCACGCTGAAGAGGAGCCCTCGGGCGGGCCCGTCGGGTCCGGACGGCCGTGTCGCCCATTTTTTCCACGGGGTGGTTCGGGACGTCCTCCGCCGAGTGCGTAGGAGGTCGACACCGTTTCAGGCGACTGGCGTGACGTCGCGATGGCGTTCCACAGCGGTGACTGCAAGGGCGGCGATGACGGCCGCGACGAGCAGGAGTGCTCCGGCCCAGAGGTACGGCATGGTGTATCCGTCAGTCAGCGCCGCTCGTAGTGCCGCACCGTCGGCGGGGAGCCGGGTGCCGGTGGTCGTTGCGCTGATACTGGATAGGACGGCGATGCCGAGCGCGGCACGCATATTCGGCCCGATCTCATCGAAAGACGGCATTGAGACCATTCACGCTACCTCGGTGAATGAGGGAAGGTAGATCTGGGACACTTCGCCAGCCCAAGGAGCCAACACCCATGACCACCCCCCGCCGCGCCCTCATCGTCGTCGACGTCCAGCAGGAGTACTTCCACGGGATCCTTCAGATCCAGGCCCCCTCGCGCGACACGACGCTCGCCAACATCGTGGCCGCCCTCGACGTCGCACAGCAGCGGGACCTGCCGGTAGTCGTCGTGCAGCACGAGCTGCCGGAGGGCTCACCTGTCTTCGCAGTGGGCAGCAAGAGCTGGTCGCTGCACCCCCAGATCGAGCAGCGCCTGAACCCTTCGTGGAAGCGCGTCACCAAGGACAAGGGCAGCGTCTTCGCGGGCACCGATGTCGCCCAGTGGCTGACCGAGCAGGACGTCGACACCATCACCATCGTCGGCTACATGACCAACAACTGCGACATCGCCACTGCCGTGTCTGCCGAGGAGCACGGCCTTGCGGCTGAGATCCTCTCCGACGCGACCGGTGCCATCCACCTGGCGAACGAGGCCGGCAAGGTCTCCGCCGGCCAACTGCACGAGTCCCTTCTCGTGCTGTTGCACTCCAACTTCGCCGCCGTTGCATCCACCGAGGCCTGGACCGCGGCCGTCACCGCCGGTGAAGCCCTCCCCAAGAGCGATCTGGGCACCTCCGCCATGCAGGGCCGCACCGCCTTCGACGCCTGACCACCCTGGAAGGCAAGGTTTCCACGTAGGCCGGGGCCGGGAGTCCCATCGCCCCGACCTCGACTGATCCAACCTCGCGTGGGTTCGGGAACCTGAACCGCGCCGCTCTCCGGCAGTGATCTGGCGATGTAGTTGGTCAGGTTGCGAAACCCGAGCGCGGAGCCGCGCAGGTGTTCGAGTCGGCCATTGATGGCCTCGGTCGGGCCGCCGCACCGGTACCGACGGCCGTGACCTGCAAGACCGTCGGCCGCCACCCCGACGGCTCGTGCGCCAACCGCCGGACCACACTGTCCCGGACCGTCCCTTCACACCCACAGCGGCGGCACCACCGGTACGGCCCCACCCACCCGACACGCCAACACCGCCCGACCGGGCTCCAGACGCTGCCCGACAGCCTCCAAGCCGAGCTCGTCAAGGCGGGCGAACGTCGTCAGATCAGCAGAAGCGAAGGTACCGTCAGAGATGTCGAGGTCTTCCCGATGGGCAGCGTCAGAACTCCCATCATCGGAAGGCCTCGACCTCTACTCCCGGACCGACTCGCCAGCCAGCACCACACCCTGGATTGGGAAGAGCCGCTTTCGTCTTCGGGCGTCTGGGATGGCTACCTAGGTCAGGCAATGCCAGCGCGGATGTTGTCGCGGAGGTAGCGAAAGTAGGGGTTCTGGTTCGGCCCGTCCACGTCGTCGTGCCTCATCGGAAACCGGCCCTGCCGCCTGATGTCGATCCTGTTGCCGTTCGGGAACGCCCTGCCGGCGAACCACTCGTCCACGATGCTGGCCTGCTGCTCGGTGCCGAAGTCGCCCCATGAGGGTCCCGCCGGCCCGTAGGAGTAGGCGGACATGTCGCCGCCCACCGTGCCGACTGCCGTCGACAAGGCCCGGCAGTAGTAGGAGGGTGTGAAGGACTCGTGGGCGATCTGCCAGGCGTGCGTGAGCTCGTGAATCAGCAGCTGTCCGGCGGCGTTCGCGTCCAGCGCCGCACCGCCTTGCCCGGTGTAGGTGACCGGGTCGTCGAAGCCCTCCCCCAGGTTGACCAGGATGGCTCCACCTGGACCCGGCGCGGTGAACGGGCGGCCACCGAGCCCGACGAGGTTCGTGAGTCGGATGCGGTCGTATAGATCCGCATTCGGCGAGGCTTGCGCAGGAGAGGGGGTCGCAAAGACCAGGTCGGCGAAAGTCCTCTCGTCATGCCGCAGGACGCGCTGCTGAACGAGCGTGGCGGTGACGGCCGCGCCGACGAGGAAGGCCGGGTACAGGATTCCCGGGCCGAGCACGTAGGCCGCGCCCGAGACCATGACGACACCGACCGTGCCCGGCAGGACAAGCTGCTCGACGTCGAGGAGATCAGCCGCCTTGCCGGCGAGGACGATGGCGACGCCCGCGGCGCCGAATGTCGCGCTGAGCGCGAAGACTTGGCCGAAGAAGCTCGCGATGTCACCCGCGGCACCGAAGAGGTCGGAGTCGAACTCCAGACGGGTGTCAAACTTGCTCCCTCGCAGTGCATCCCACTCAGCAGCGAGCAACGGCAGCTGGCCTTCCTCGTCCCACGCAAACTCACGTTCTCCGGCCTCGTTGGACCCATGAACCTCTCCGTGCGCAGCAAAGGCCACTTGCCCTTCAGCGGGTGGCCCTCCGAGGACCTCTATCGGATGACGCAGCGTCGCCACGATGGCGACCTCGAAGGAGGTCAGTCCCGTTGCCCGCAAATGACCTTGATACCGGTACCTGCCGTCATGTGACACGGTGAGGCTGTGTCGGCCGCCGAGGGGTTCGTCGGTAACGATCGGCTCGTCGAACACCAGGTCCCGGAGGAAGGGCTCCGACAATGCCCGCAACCCCGTCGGCCGCGGAACGCCGAGGCCGGCTCGCGTCTGCTCGAGCGAGCCAGCGGCCCGGCCGAACGTGCTGCGCGTACTGATCGTCGGCACGGCGAAGCTCACCTTCCCGCAGGAGTAGAACGTCGACGCACCATCGAGGCAGTCATCAGTGCAGTGCCACGAGCACCGGTACGAGCCCGACCCCCGAGCTGAGGGCACCGAGGGCCTTCCCGATGACAGCGCCGAAGGCTCGGGCCGGATCCACCGCGCACATGGCGTGGCCGGGTGTGGGCGACGTGGTGAGGAGGTCGCCGATATCGACTGGGCCGAAGCTCGCGTCGACCTTGCACCACACCTTGCCCGTGAGAGCAAGCGGTTGGCGATCTCCGTCGTCGTCGCGACGGTCGAGCACGATGGCCGGACGGTAACTGCCGGCGCCTGAAACGACACCGGCGACGCGCTTGTCGTACGCCTTGGAGCTGACCCGAATCCAGTCCGGGTCTTCGGCGAGCACCATGACGCTCCCGGGCTCCGCGGCGACATCTCCGACCACGCTGAAGTGCTCCGCAAGATCTGCCCCGACAAGGCGGACATCACCTCTGACGACGATGTCAGCTGTCACCGTCAGGGCACCATCGATGTCCACAGCCCCCTCGAAGAACCCCGCACGCTTCCCGCCTTTCGCTACGAGTCCCGTGCCCTCCACGCTTCTTGCGTAGACGCCCGCACCACCCTTGTCGGCTTGCCCGAGCACGCCGATGCCCTCACCCGTGTTCATCCCCATCACCCCTGAGCGGCCGCTCTGCCTGGCATAGCCCTGAATGCCGTCGCTGTGTCCGCTGAAGCCCCTCATGCCGGCGCCGTCTTCGTTGGACGCGTGCACACCGGCATGGGTGGCGCTCCTGCTGAACCCCTGTACGCCGTCTTCGTCGGCATCGCCGGCGTCACCGCGCAAGGCCGGGTCTCCGGGGTGAGCAATGGCGGTCATCTCGGGCGTGATGCCCTGATCGAAAGACATGTCGATCTTCCCGGCGCTCTGCTCCTTCTGCCAGTCCTCGACGCTCATGGCTCCCTCACTCACGGGCACCTCGGCGCTGAGCCCCTCGATGTAGGCAGGCTGGTTGACGGGTGACTCGCTCATGGATGTCTTCCTGGTCGTCGTCGTGGGGTGTCGCAATGGGCGGTGAGGTGACCAGCAATATCACCTTTTCGAGCCGCTGGACATGCCGGTCCTGGTCGTCGGTGGGCTCCGGGCCGGCAAAGCGCCACACGACGTCGGTCGACGCAACGCCGAGCACTGCATCAGCGCGAGACCGCATCGCGATGGGGTTGCCCCCCGTTGACGACGCGGTTGCGTCGCAGCATGGAGATCCCCTGCGACTACCTGGAGCGTCGGGTGTCGATCCGCTCGAGATGGGCCGTCCAAGGCGGCGACGTCACCAGCCCTGCAGCTGGGTGCGCGTCCAGTGATTTGCACGACGCCCCGGCGTCCATAAAGGCGCTGACCTCTGTCCAACGGTCTCCTGCGCAACTACTTCCCCGAGGGCACGAACCTGGCCGTGCACACCCCCGACGACCTCCTGCGGGTCCGCCACGAGCTCAACACCCGCCTCCGCATAACCCTTGAGTGGAAACACCGCACGAGCTGTTCGCTGCGCTCCGAGCAGGTTCCGTGTAGCGACGACGGCTGTAATCCGCCGAGCAGGTCCGGGGACTTTCAGATGAGCGCCATCATTCGGGCATCACCGACCCCGACGCCGCCGACCTGTGGACCGCGATGCTCGCCGGTCTGGCCAGTCAGCAGAACGCCAACGATCCCGGAGGCGAGCGCTGGCGTCGGCTTCTGCCTCGGGCCGTCGACATGTTTCTCGTCGAAGTCAGACCGAATTCAGCACCGAGGAGGAGGACTCGATGAATGTGACAGACCATGAACCAGCAGGGACTTGGCCGCCCGCCTCAGTCCGTGCACGGCCGGCTCAGCACGAACCAGTGCCCCAACGTCCGCCCGAGTCCCCCGGATGCGCCCGCGGTCAAGTCGTCAGAAAAGCAGTTCGAGAGCTACGGGCTCGCGATCCCACAGGATCCACTCAGCCATCTCGGCTTCCGTCAGCAGGGCACCGTTGTGTGCCAGGAACTCAAATCGATCATGCCCCAGACGCAGTCGGAGTGGAAGGATGAACCGCTGATAGGCGAGCAGTTCTGGCCCCTGCAGAGCATCCCCTAGCCCGCGGAGGCGTACGTCGTGCCAGCCGAAGAGGACAGCTGAATCGTGATCTCTGCCCACGCCGGCCGCAAGGCAGGAAAGGAGCAGTGCAGCAGCACCAGCGAGGCCCTGTGAGCCGGCTGCCACTCCGGTGCGGAATGCCTCCACCGCCGCGGGTCGAGCACGCGCTCGGTCACCGCTGAGAACAAGTGCGACACCGAGGGTTCCAGCCAGGTAGGCCCTGGTACCGATGTCGTGCGCCGCCATCTCATGGCGGAGCCCCAGCGTCGCCCAGTGGATGGCTTCCTCTATCTGACCGTCGCCGGCACAGAGATCGGCCAGGTTGTTAAGGGCGAGAACGAGGGCAATATCGATGCCTGCACGCTCGGCCTGCTCGATGCCCTCTCTCAGCTGCTGTCGCGCGCTTTCCGGCTCGTGCCTGATGGCCCCGGCGCTGGCAACCAAGACGTGCGATCGGGTGATGGGATCCTCGATGGACGCGAGCATGTCGATCGCAGCGGTGTGGTGCATCCTCGCCATGTCGAACTCACCAGCACTCGCGTAGGAGCTCGCTAGCGCGGCCTGCAGAAAGACGTGACGCTGCACATCACCACACCGTTGCGCTGCCTCGTCGCCCCGCACGAGATGAGCCACACGATCTGCCATGGAGCCGGTCTCGGCCGCTACGCACGATAGCCACCAGTATGCGTCCGCGCGTCGCGCCGGAGAGGCGGACCCCTGAAGCACAGCAGCGAGCAGACTCGAGACCAGATCCCACTCGCCCTTCTCCACCCAGTGGCCCGCCGAACACGTGACCAGGTCTGCAAGCTCTGCGTCGTGGCCATATTGACGAGCGGTCTCGCAGGCTGCCCGGATGTTGTGATGCTCGCAGTCGTACCACCTGGCTTCGGTTACCGAGCGCGGAATAGTGGGCATCGACGCAAACCTCGAGGCGACGGCATCGGCGAAGTAGCGAGCGTGTCGGCTTCTCGCCTCCTCCTCGTCGCCCATCTCAATGAGTCGTTGTGCGGCCAGATCTGAGGCCGCCACCACGAAACCGAGCCTGCCCGTGGCCCCACGGTCTCGTTCGAGCAGAGACGCTTCGAGCAGTACCTCCACCATCTGGGCCACGATGCCGCGCGGGTTGCCGGGGCCGCCGCCGCACACCGACCGTGCAGCCTCAATGGTGAATCCTCCCTTGAACACGGAGAGCCAGGCGAAGAGGCGTTGCGCAGGGGGGAGGAGGATTTGCTCGCTCCAGGCCAGCGTCTCGGTGAGAGACCTATGACGCATGGGAAGAGAGCTGATCGAGGCGCTCAGGATTGCCTCAGGCGCCGCGGACAGACCGGCGACTAGTTCGGCGAGCGTCATCGTGCTCAAGCGAGCCGCGGCGAGCTGGACGGCAAGTGGAAGCCCGTTGACGGCAACACAGATGTGGCGCGCGCCTCTCATCACGTCGGGCGTGAACTCGAGGCCGGGCGAGACTCTCCTTGCGTGGTCGACGAACATGTCGAGCGCATCACCCAGAAGAATCTGGTCCGCGGCGTCGGTGCGGTCCAAGAGTGACAGCCCCTCCAATCGGTGTTGTTGTTCCCCAGGTACGCCCAGGGCAACCCGCGAGGTGGCGATGATATTGATGTTGGGACTACGCCCGAGCAGCTCGGCAATGGTGGCAGCGGCGTTCGGTAGGAGATGTTCGACGTTGTCAAGAACCAGCAAGAGTGGGCCCTCGTGCGCGACCGATCTGGCGAGTTCGGCGACGGAAAGTCCCGCTCCCGCTCTGCCCAGCGCACTAGTGACGGGATGAAGGATGCCCGCCGTGGGTGGCTGGTCCTGTAGCTCGACCCACCTCACCGTCCACGTAGGGTCCATCGCCATGACGTGGGCGCACTCAAGTGCGAGTCGCGTCTTGCCAACGCCTCCAGGTCCTATGAGAGTGACAAGGCGCTTTTGGGGAGCAGAGGCACACACCCGAGCGACATCGCCATCGCGTCCGAACATGGAGGTTAACGGCCTCGGCGGTAGTAGGTCTCCGCTGGCGTTCACCCGCGGATGAGCGGCAATCAGCGAGGGGTCCTGGGCCAAGATCGACGCCTGCAGCGCCTGCAGCGCGCCGCCCGGGTCCAACCCCAGCTCGTCGCGCAGAAGCCGTCTCCCCTCGTCGTAGACCCGCAGGGCCTCGGCTGCTCGCCCTTGGCGGAACAACGCCGTCATGACGGCTCCACGCATTCGCTCTCTGAAGGGATGCTCCCCCAGGGTCGGCCATACCCTGTCGAGTACCAGCCGCTCACCACCTTCCAGGGTCAGCGCCGCCTCGGCCAGTTCCTCAGTGGCCGTTGCCTGGAGTTCGACGAGGCGTGATGACTCGGCCGTGGCGAAGGCGTAGTCGGTGAGGTCGTCAAGGGGTCTACCGTGCACGCGGTCCAAGGCTGCGCTCAACTCGGCCTGCGCCGTGACGCAGTCACCTTCGCGTAGCGCTGTCGTGCCCCGCTGCACTGCCGCGACGAAGTCGACTGCGTCCACGCGGCCTGCACCCAGGCACAGCCTGTAGCCGCCACTGGTGGAGATGATCACGTCTCGCCCCATCGCTCGCCTCAGGTGTGAGACGTAGACCTGCAGCGTGTTGCGCGCTCCGTCTGGCGGTCGCCCAGACCAGAGTTCCTCGACGAGCACGTCGGCCTTGACTGCCCGCCCGCCTGACAGAGCAAGGATCGCGAGCAAGGCCCGTTCCCGGGTGGGGAGACCGGCAATCGGCTCGCCTCGGCCTTGCGCTCGCACGGCGACCGATCCCAGGAGGATGACATCCCAGGTGGAGGTTTCGGTCACCACCGCATGTTCCCGGTGACAGTGATGTTGCCCGCAAGCAGGCCCACGCAGCCTTCGTCCACGCCTCAAGGCTAGAGACCCCTCCTCCAGACTGCCTCACCCATGAGTACGACTCCGACGACTGCCCGCACCCAGACCTTTCGACAGGCCACCCCACTCCGCCGTGGCCAACGTCCTTCAGTCGGACTACAGCCGCGCTTCAGCAGGTGACCGGAAACTGGAGCAACATCCACGGACCAGCACGGAGGCACCCCATGAACCGCACCATTGCACGAGCCGCACTCACCATCGGCCTCGCCCTCACCGCATCTGCTGCGACCACAGGAGCCACCGCTCAGGCCGTCACCATCGGCTCTCCCGGCGGGTCGGTCGGCGGGTCCATCATCCCCGGCATCGTCGGCGGAGAGCTCTGCAACTGGATGAACGGGCCCCTGTACACCGGATGCGTCTACTCACCCACCATCACGAGCGGCGCTGCTACCGCCTACAGACCCGCTGGGACATCCGCCGCGCAGATCGTCACGCTTGACTTCCAAGTCTGGCGCTACGACGGCACCGCCTGGAGGCCTGCGACCTCGCAACGGAGCCAATCCACGATCCCGGCCGGACAAGCAAGCACCAACCTTTCCGGCCTCAGCCGCACGACCACCAACGGCTACTACAGGGTCACCGCCGTCATCACCTGGTGGACCGCTGACGCCCGCTGGCTCGGCCGGTACGACATCGGCTGGAACTCGTCCGGTGACTACCACTGCCGCGCCCCACATCTGACCTGCGGGACCGGTCCGGGCTGGATCCGCCACGGTGCTTGATCCCCTACCCACCTCATCGAACGGCGTCCCACAACCCACCACGGAGGTGAAACCCGTGACCGCACTACGGAGACGCGTAGCCATGCTGCTCGTGTCGAGCACCTCGCTGATCTTCGCGATCGTCGAGACCGCACCCAAGATCCGCTACTGACCCACCTGTCGTTTCCGAAGGAGATGAAACCCATGTCCGCCCTCAAGCAACGCGCAACCATCCTGCTCGCGTTCAGCGCCTCGCTGATCTTCGCGATCGTCGAGACCGCACCCAGGATCCACTACTGAGTCCCCTCACAGCGGCCCGTGCGCACTGACACCGCGCGCCACCCCACCCCCACACCATCCAGCGTGAGGACGAGACACATGGCAGTCGCACCCAGCACGAGGCCCGGCACGTGCGAACCGCGTGCATCGACGACGCCTCCCAGCGGCGCTGTCGGCGCGATCACCGTGATGCTCGCGGCCATAGTGGCCGACGTCGCATCCAAGGCGGCCGCGCACGCCTGGGCACCCCCGCACACCACGGCCAACATCGGGCTGGTGGGATTTGTGCGACCCGTCTGGAATCACGACTTCAGCCTCGAGATCTGGGGAACGTCACCGGCTGTCGCCACCCTCATGATGACGGGCGTGGCCATCGCCGGCACCGCCCTCGCCCTGCGCCTGTCACGGCACGGACACCTCCCCCTGGTCGTGGTTGGTCTCGGGGCTGGCGGCGCCTTCGCCAACCTGCTCGACAGGACCCTCCACGGAGCCGTCGCAGACTTCCTCGTCATGGGCCCCATCGTGATCAACCTGGCCGACCTGGCGGTGGCGGCCGCGGTCTTGACCCTGTGGTCAACTCTTCTTGCGGACGCGCGACAAGACCCAGGGCCTCATGCCAGGCGGTCTCCTCGAGCCCCAAGAACCTCCGCAGGGCAACAGCGCGCAGCGAGTCACCGGGCTCAGTTCGCCGAACGAGCCGACACCCGTGCGCACCGGCGAACATAGGTGCATGCATGCGGACCTCATGTCCGTGGCGCAGGCCAGCACGACCTACGATGGCGGTCGTCTACCGCGGCACGAACAGGAGCATCTGCGTGACCCTCAACTCAACCCACCGCTACACCAACACCGCCGTCCTCGGGATCGAGCGGGTTGAGGCACCGGTGGTCGTGACGTCCGCCGAGTTGGACGAGCGTTTGGCCGATGTCTACGCGCGGACCAAGATGCGTGGCGGGATGCTCCAGGGCGTCGTCGGCATCCACGAGCGCCGCCGCTGGTCCGAGGGCCAGTCCTTCACCGAAGGCGCCATCGCCGCCGGTCGGGCCGCCCTCAGCGCCAGCGGGGTGGCCTCCGCCGACGTCGGCCTGATGATCAACACCTCCCTGAGCCGCGAGTGGCTCGAGCCGTCCACGGCGGTCTTCATCCATGACGCCCTCGGGATGCCGCCCTCGTGCCAGAACTTCGACGTGACCAACGCGTGCCTCGGCTTCGTCAACGGCATCGAGATCGCTTCGGCCATGATCGACTCGGGCGTGGTCGACTACGCCCTGGTCGTCGACGCCGAGGACTCCACACCGGTGCAGGAGGCCACTATCGCCCGGCTCTCCGCGGAGAGCGACTCCTCGCGCGACGTGATCTCCGAGTTCGCGGCGCTCACCCTCGGCTCCGGTGCCGCCGCGATGGTGCTAGGTCGCGCCGACCGGCACCCCGAGGGTCACCGGGTCGTCGCCGCCGTGAGCCGCGCGGCCACCCAGCACCACGCGTTGTGCGTGGGGAGCAACGAGATGATGATCACCGACCTCAAGGGCCTGCTGGCCGCCGGGTTGGACCTGTCCGCGGACCTGTGGTGCGACGCCGCGACGGAGTTCGGGTGGGACGAGGGGATGGACCGCTACTTCGTCCACCAGATCTCCCAGGTGCACACCGAGGCGATCTGCGCGCGCCTGGGCATCGACCCCGACCGCGTGCCCCGCACCTTCCCGACCTTCGGCAACATCGGGCCCTGCTCGGTGCCGTTCACGATGGCGGGGGCCAGCGACGACCTCGAGGCCGGCGACCGGGTGCTGCTGATGGGCATCGGGTCGGGGCTGAACGCCTGCGCCCTCGAGATCACGTGGTGACCGCGAGCCCCACCAACGGCTCACCCGCCGCGGTCGGCGACGCACCCGACCTGTCTGGCCTGTCCGGCCTGCCCGGGCTCGACCCGTCGTGGTCGCGCACGGTGACCGTCCCCGACGCAGAAGGGGTCCCACGCACCTGGCACCTGCTCGACAACAGTGCCGAGCCGGTGCACGGCACCGTGCTGTGCGTGCACGGCAACCCCACGTGGTCCTACCTGTGGCGCGGCCTGCTGGCCGCGGCCCCGCCCGGGTGGCGCGTGGTCGCACCCGACCACCTCGGGATGGGCTTCTCCGAGCGAACGGCCCAGCCGCGCACGGTCGCCCAGCGCGTCGACGACCTCGGCGCCCTGACCGCCGCCCTCGGCATCGACGGCCCGGTCGTCACCGTCGGGCACGACTGGGGTGGCATCATCTCGCTCGGCTGGGCGCTGGCGCACCGCGAGCAGCTGCTCGGCGTCGTGCTCGGCAACACCGCGGTGGCCCAGCCCGCCGGCGACCACGGACCCCCGCTGATCCGCCTGGCCCACCTCCCCGGCATCCGCCCGTTCGGCTGCGTCGCCACGCCCCTCTTCGTCCGCGGGGCCAGCGCACTGTCGTGGCCCGCCCTGCCCCGCGAGGTGCGCGACGCGCTCGCGCTGCCCTACGGCACAGCAGATCAGCGAAAGGCCGTCGGTGACTTCGTCGCCGACATCCCGTTCTCCCCGGGCCACCCTTCCTACGACACCGTCGCCGAGCTGGCCGAAGGGGTGCGCGGGCTCGACGTACCCGCGCTGATGTTCTGGGGTCCGCGCGACCCCGTCTTCGGTGAGCGGTATCTCGCCGACCTGCAGCAGCGGCTCCCCCACGCCCGGCTGCACCGTTTCGAGGGAGCCTCCCACCTCGTCACCGAGGACGCACCGCAGTACGCGGATGCCGTGGCCGCCTGGCTGGGCGACCTGACGTCCGTGGCTCCGGACGTGCCACTCACCTCCACGCCCGCCAGCGTCAGCGAGGAGACGCTGTGGTCGGCGCTCGAGCGCCGCGCGCAGGACCCCAGACCGGTGATGTCGGTCGCCGGCAGTGTGGTGAGCTGGCAGTCGATGGCCGCGCGGGTCACTGATCTTGCCGCGGGGATGGCCGCGGCCGGCATCCGCCCCGGTGACCGAGTCGGACTCCTGGTCGAGCCCTCGCCCGACCTCACCGCGGTCGTGTATGCAGCGTGGCGCGCCGGTGCCGTCGTGGTGGTCGCCGACAAGGGGCTCGGCTTCGCCGGCATGCGCCGCGCCCTGCGCGGTGCCGCGCTCGACCACGTCGTGGCGGGGGGGCCCGGCCTGGTTGCCGCCCGCGCGATGGGACTGCCGGGATCGCGGATCTCGGTCCGGCCGCTCTCGGGGGCGGTCCGCCGAACGCTGGGGGTCACCCAAGACCTCGACACCCTGGCGCGGCATGGGCGGCACACACCACTGCCCGCGGAGCCCGGGGCAGACGCCGACTGCGCGGTGGTCTTCACCTCCGGAGCCACCGGGCCGGCCAAGGGGGTCGTGTACAGCCACCGGCGGGTGCGCGCGCAGGTCGACCTGATCTTGGCCACCTACGACCTGCAGCCGGACGACACCTTCGTCGCGGCGTTCGCGCCCTTCTCCCTCCTCGGCCCCGCCCTCGGTCTCGGCTCGTCCGTGCCAGACATCGATGTCACCGCCCCGCAGACCCTGACGGCCGCCCTGTTGGCCGACGCGGTGGCCGCCGTCGATGCCCGCATCGTCTTCGCGTCGCCGGCCGCGCTGCGCCGGGTCGTGGACACCAAGGACCGACTCGGCCCGGCACAGCGAGACGCGCTTTCCCGGGTCCGGCTGCTCATGTCGGCCGGCGCGCCCGTGCCCGCCACCCTGCTGGCGTCGGTGGGCGAGGTCCTCCCCGGTGCGAGCCTGCACACGCCCTACGGCATGACGGAGGTCCTCCCGGTCACCGACGTCTCGCTCGAGGAGATCCGCGCGGCGGGTCCGGACGAGGGCGTGTGCGTGGGCCACCCGCTGCCGGGGGTCAAGGTGTCGCTCGCACCCTTGCCCGGCTCCGCACGTGGTGACGAGCTCAGCTCTTCGCCCGACGTGACGGGCGAGATCTGCGTGCGGGCCTCGCACATGAAGGACCGCTACGACGCGCTCTGGATGACGGAACGGTCGACCTCACGGCATCCGGGCTGGCACCACACCGGTGACGTCGGACACCTCGACGACGAGGGACGGCTCTGGGTCGAGGGCCGGCTTGCGCACGTGGTGCACACCGCCGGCGGCGCGGTGACACCAGTCGGCGTCGAGCAGCGGGTCGAGGCCGTCGATGGCGTGGGCGCGGCAGCCGCGGTCGGGGTCGGCCCGATCGGGGCGCAGGTGCTCGTCGTGGTGACCGTGCCAGACTCGGCCGGATCACCGCATCCACGGGTGCCCGGCTCGCTCGGGCTCAGGCCATCCGGTCACGACCTGGCGCAAGCCGTGCGGAGCGTCGCGGGGACACCCGTCGCCGCCGTGCTCACCGCCCACCGGCTACCGCTCGACATCCGCCACGCCTCCAAGGTGGATCGCATCGAGGTCGCCCGTCAGGCCGCCCGTCTCCTTTCTGGTCGAGGTGGCTCGTGAGGCGGGCCCGGTGAGGGTCCTGGTGACCGGGGCCTCGGGGCTACTCGGGCGCAGCACCGCCACGCTGCTCTTGGAGCGTGGTGACGAGGTCACCGTGCTGCAGCGTCGGACTTCGGGCATGGACTGCCGCGAGGTGCTGGGTGACGTGTCGGACGCCGACGTCGTCCGCCGCGCGGTCCGCGGGCAGGATGCCGTGCTTCACCTGGCGGCGAAGGTCGACGTGGTCGGGCCGCTCGCGGACTACGTCCGGACCAACGCGGAGGGCACCCGCAGCATCATTGACGCCTGCCGCACGCAGGGGGTGGGCCGGCTGGTCCAGGTGTCGTCGCCGTCAGTGGCCCATGCCGGTCGACCCCTGTGCGGCGCCGCGGCGGAGCGTGCCGACCCGGGGGCTGCCCGGGGCCACTACGCACGGACCAAGGCCCAGTCCGAGCTCCTCGCGATGGCCGCCGACTCCCCCGACCTGGCGGTGCTCGCTGTGCGACCCCACCTCGTGTGGGGCCCCGGTGACACCCAGCTCGTGGCACGACTGGTCTCGCGCGCCCGGTCGGGAAGGCTGCTCGTCCTGGGCACCGGTGCGGCGCTGATCGACACGACCTACGTCGCGGATGCCGCGGACGCACTGGTTGCGGCGGTCGACGCCTGCGGGCCCGATGCTCACGGCGAGCCTCTCGTCGTCAGTGGGGGTGAGCCCCGCACGGTGCTCGAGATCCTCGACCGGGTCTGCCGGGCGGCAGGGGAACCGCCCCCGCGTCGGCACGTGCCCCAGGCTTTGGGCCTCGTGGCGGGCTCGGTCGCCGACGCGGTCTGGGCGAGGACCGGACGCACCGACACCCCTCCGATAACGCGGTTCCTCGCCGAGCAACTGACCACCGCGCACTGGTTCGACCAGCGTCGCACCCGCACCCTGCTCCAATGGTCGCCCCGGGTGGGGTTGGACGCCGGGTTCGAGCGACTGCGTCAGTGGTATGACGCTGGCTGCCCCAACGCGTTGCGCCAATGACCGACAGCCCAAAAGCAAGAGCGTCACCCCGCCCGGTGCAGGTTGCGACGTGATGCCAAGGCACGGGTCCGGGCCGTCCAGTGGCTGCCGGACGAAGGACCGGTGAAGAGGACGCCGCCCCCCTGCGTGTCAGGGTGAGTTGAGTCCAGTGGTTCATAGCAAGTCCGCCCCGCAGGGTGAGATCCAGGATCGATAGCCCGATGAGTAGTTCAATTCTGTCCAGCTCGATGTCCGTCGCAGCAGTCGCCGATGATGAGGGGATGAGTGGTTCCTCGCCTCGCGCCGGTGGCCCGTCGCGCCGACGCTCGTTCACGCTGTCCGAGAAGCGTGAGCACCTGGCCGCCTACGAAGCGGCATGCGAGAACGCCGAGGGCGGTGCGTACCTGCGCCGGCACGGGCTGTACTCCTCGCTGATCTTCGAGTGGCGCCGGCTGCGCGATGCCGGTCTGCTCACCGGGGCCGAGGTGGAGACGGCCGGCCGCGCGTCCGGCAGGTCGGGGTCGAAGGCGGGTCGGCCCAGCCCGGAGCAGCTCGAGATCGCCCGCCTGAGAAAGCAGCTCGCCGACCGGGAGCGGCGGTTGGCGACCACCGAGACCGCCTTGGAGATCATGGGAAAAGCACACGCGCTCTTGGAGCAGATCTCCGAGAGCGCGGACACCGAGCAGCCGCGCAGGAAGCGCTGATGGCCACCTACGTGGCGTTGACCGGGGCCGGGGTCTCGACCCGCACGGCCGCCACCTTGAGCGGGGTGTCGCGGGCCACCGCGACCAGAGCCACCGCACGATCGCGAGCTACCGCGACGACCGGCGCTGATGGCGGGATCGGCGACCGCCGCGCGAGGGTGGTCCCTGCGAACCGGCTCAGCCCGGCTGAGCGTGCGCAACTACTGGCCGTCCTCAACGGGGACGAGTTCGTCGACCAGACACCGTTGCAGGTGTACGCGAGGTTGTTGGCTCGGGGGCAGTACCTGTGCTCGGTCTCGACGATGTACCGGGTCCTGAGCGAGCACGGGCAGGTCAAGGAACGCCGCCGCCTGGCCCGTCACCCCGCCCGGGCCGTGCCCGAGCTGCTCGCGACCGGCCCGGGCCAGGTCTATTCGTGGGACATCACCAAGCTCGCCGGCCCGACCAAGGGCGTCTACTACGACGCGTACGTGATGATCGACATCTACTCGCGCTACATCGTCGGGGCCCACGTGCACGCCCGCGAGTCCGGGGTCCTGGCCGAGGAGATGATGAAGCAGATCTTCGGCGTCCACGGCGTGCCCGCCGTGGTCCACGCCGACCGCGGGACCTCGATGACGTCGAAGTCCGTCGCGACCCTCCTGGAGGACCTGCGCGTGACCCGGTCCCACTCCCGACCCCACGTCAGCAACGACAACCCGTACTCCGAAGCCTTGTTCAAGACGATGAAGTACCTGCCCACCTTCCCCGACCGGTTCGGGTGCCTCGAGGACGCCCGCGTCTTCATGGACGCGTTCGTGCACGCCTACAACCACGAGCACCACCACACCGGCATCGGCCTGCACACCCCCGCCGACGTCCACTACGGCCACGCCACCACCGTCGCTGCGGACCGCTCCGCGGCCCTGGCCGCCGCCCGCGCCGCCCACCCCGAACGATTCGCCACGACCGCCGACCCCCGGATCCTCGCCCTACCCGAGACGGCCTGGATCAACCCACCCCCAGACCCGGCCGAACCCGTCGACATCGTCGCCGCCTAACACCCACTGGCCTCAGACACCTTGACAAATTCCGCCCAACGGTTCGAATCGCACTGGGCTGGGTGGAGTCTTCATCGTCTGGAAATGAGGATGAACCCATTTTTCCTCAATGCGGCCGCCCCGGCTCCGACACCCACGCACACGTACGAACGATGACGGATCCCGATGGACTACCGATCCGAGTGAGCGAGGGACTTAGTCACTCAGTTAGTCACTCAGCAGCAGAGAAGAAGTCAGATCCGACCCCTCGGGGCCGACAACGAAACAGCCCCTGACCCGCGTCTCCGCAGGTCAGGGGCCGTTTCGTACTGGTGGGCGATACTGGGTTTGAACCAGTGACCTCTTCCGTGTCAAGCATTTTCGACCCGTCCGCGGACGTGCGTCGGAGTCCAACTGAGCACGAACCAGTCCCCCGACGTTCGCCCGCATCCACCCGGACACGCTCCCGTTGTCAAGCAGCTAGTCGAGCAGCGCCAACCACCTCGTCGAACTTGGGATCGAGGGCGCCTCGGGCGCAAGGCAACCGTCCCACGAGACACCGGAGCCACGGAGGGCGATACGGTCTAGTCGCCCAGAAGGTACCGGCGTGCGGTAGCGACCTTCATGTAGAGCCTCAGATCCGCTCCGCCCGTGGGCCTGAACCCGTGATGCGCGTACCAGTCCACGAGTCCCGCGTTGTCGGCGTCGACCACGATGATCTGGCCACCTCCTCGGTCGGCACTGCCCACGATGACCAGCAGCGCCTCGCGCAGCAGCTGGGCCCCCCACCGGCGTTCACCGTCGCCACGCAACGACCTGTCCAACGCAAGCTTGGCCAGCAGCCACGCAGGCGCAGCCCGGAGCACGCCGCCGCGCAATGGCCTGGGGATCTTGTCGCGGACCACCATGGTTGGGCAGATGGCAAAATAGCCGACGACCCTCTCTCCGTCGGCGGGTTGCGCCTTCTCCAGCAGGAGGTACACCGCGGCGGACCCAGCCGCCGCGGCACCGGCGGCATGATCACGCAACCATTCGTTGTACGCCTCCTCGCCGCAGTCGAAAGCCCCTACATCGAATCCTGGTCCTAGCCGTGTGACGCGGTACGCCGCGGAGGTCACCGCCCGATCAACCTCGGCAACCGGGCCAGTTCGGCCAGCTCCGGCGACTCATCGGCGGTCTCCAGGGTGGCCATCAGGCCGTCAAAGATCTCTGGAGCCATCAGCGTCACATCGGAGCGCGCGATCACCCTCTCCGCTTCGCGGCGGGCCGCATCGGTCACGAACGCCGACTTGCTGACATGAAGCAACTCGGCTGCTTCCTCAATCAGCTCGTCCGTCGCTTCATCCGTGCGGACCTCGAGACGCCGAGTCTTGGTTGTTGCCATCTCACACCTCCTGCCATGGAATTGTACGGCATTTGTACGGCAGCGCCAAGGGTGCTCGCTGAGCCAGCGATCTATCCGAGGCCGGCCACGGCCAGGGCCTCCTCCACCCAGCGCCAGTCGAGTCGTTCCTGTTCGAGTCGCAGGGACGGCGCATGAACGTCCTCGACGAGCTCTTGGTAGAGCGACTGCTCCGCCGCGGTGAGGTTGGTCAGCCGGGCCCGCGTTGGCGAGGGCTCACTCCCCCAGCGCTCGCGGTGGGCGAGCAGCGTCACTCGGTCCATCAGCAGGCTCTGCGTCTGCGGCACCTGCCCGCGCAGCAGGCTGAGGATCGCGAAGCCGTGGGTGTCGAGGTCGCCGCTGTAGACCACCTGCTCCGCGTCGCGAACCCAGGGCAACCGCCCGAGCCTGCCCGCGGCATACCCAGCGCCCCAAACAACCACACCCTCGAAAGGCACCGGCATCGCGAGGTAGGTCACCTGGTTCTCGACGACCACGACGCGCCCCACCGACACCCGCATCCGCGCCGCCTCACTCGGTAGCATGGCGACCTCGGTGAGCCCGGCCGGCATCCCGGCGAAGCCCTGGTCGATGCGCATCCGCAGCAGCCGCGGGGGCGCCTCGAAGCCGTAGCGCTCGGCGAACCCGTCACTGCGCGAGTACTCGGCCGCGACGCGCTCCGCTGGCACCACGACATCGAGCAGCGCGGCGATCGTCCCCCGGTGCCTCGCCACGAACTTGGTGTCCACCCTCTCGGCTTCTATCTGCCGCACGTACAGCCCTCGGCCGCCGCAATCCCACAACCAGGTGACAGCGGCGAGGATCCGGGACCACTCGTCGGCAACCGCCAAAGCTCGTAAGGGGTTTCGGCTCACCCAGTCGACCAGCTCGGGCACCACCGCCCG